>CBDFNA010000003.1:0-740000 GCA_965249845.1 Alphaproteobacteria bacterium | reverse complement strand
TGGCGTAACGACTTCCCCGCTGTCTCCAGCACCGACTCAGCGAAACTGAATTCTCCGTGAAGATGCGGAGTAGCCGCGGCTAGACGGAAAGACCCCGTGCACCTTTACTACAGCTTCGCACTGGTATTAGAACCGTCATGTGTAGGATAGGCGGGAGCCTTTGAAGCGTTGGCGCCAGTTGGCGTGGAGGCATCCTTGAAATACCGCCCTTTATGCTTCTGATATCTAACCGCGATCCGTGAATCCGGATCCGGGACCGTGCGTGGTGGGTAGTTTGACTGGGGCGGTCGCCTCCCAAAGAGTAACGGAGGCGCGCGAAGGTTGGCTCAAGCTGGTCGGAAATCAGCTGTGGAGTGCAAAGGCATAAGCCAGCCTGACTGCGAGGCCGACGGGCCGAGCAGAGACGAAAGTCGGCCTTAGTGATCCGGTGGTCCCGAATGGAAGGGCCATCGCTCAACGGATAAAAGGTACGCCGGGGATAACAGGCTGATGATTCCCAAGAGTTCACATCGACGGAATCGTTTGGCACCTCGATGTCGGCTCATCACATCCTGGGGCTGAAGCAGGTCCCAAGGGTACGGCTGTTCGCCGTTTAAAGTGGTACGTGAGCTGGGTTTAGAACGTCGTGAGACAGTTTGGTCCCTATCTGCCGTGGCTGTACGAGACTTGAGAGGAGCTGCCCCTAGTACGAGAGGACCGGGGTGGACGTACCTCTGGTGTACCTGTTGTGGCGCCAGCCGCACCGCAGGGTAGCTAAGTACGGACGGGATAACCGCTGAAAGCATCTAAGCGGGAAGCCTCCCTCGAAACTAGGTCTCGCCTGAGAGCCGTGGAAGACCACCACGTTGATAGGCCGGGTGTGGAAGTGCAGCAATGCATGAAGCTAACCGGTACTAATCGCTCGATCGGCTTGTTCCTTCTCCAGCCTGCAAGAGGCCGGGGCAGAAAACCTCACATGCAGCGGAAAACGCTGTTTTTCTTTTTGCGGCGGTCGCCCCCGACAGACGGGTGCGGCCGGTGCCGCAGATCGTCTTTCCATGCGACGCCCCCTTTTCGGCCGAAGCCGAAGGGGCGGCGGCGATCGCATCCGCGCCAGCTTTGACTTTGCCAAGCCCGCCGAGCCTGTACGCGTACAGGCCCGTACGGGCGATCGCCGGCGGCCGCCCCCGATAGGGGCGGTTCCGGTGCGTGTTGGCCGCGCCATGTGTTTGCATGGCCTGGTGGTTATAGCGAGGGGGAAACACCCGATCCCATCCCGAACTCGGCCGTGAAGACCCTCAGCGCCGATGGTACTGCGTCTTAAGGCGTGGGAGAGTAGGTCGCTGCCAGGCCTTGCAAACACATGGCGCGGCCACCACATTGCGGGCAAACGCCGGCCGGCGCCACTACCTGATTTCGATGCAGATATCCGTTTTACCCCTGCGACCGGACCGGCAAACCTGCCGCACCAATCCAGTCCGGGGCCGTGACGCGGGGTGGAGCAGTCTGGTAGCTCGTCAGGCTCATAACCTGAAGGTCGTAGGTTCGAATCCTACCCCCGCAACCAAGATTAAACCCTTGAAAACAAAGACGTTTTCAGGGGTTTTTTCATGCCTGGAGAAAGGCCGACTTGGCGGTCTGGCAAACGATTGGCAAACAATGAGAATGTCAATCTGGACCATCCGCGGCAGCGCACGCGCTGCCATCCGAGCGTGTGGACCGAAATGGCAGTCGTTACTCGACGCACCGACCGGATCGGGACCGAACCCAAATTGAGCATGACGGTCAGGGGCGTGCGCAGGCCCGGGCGCTGTGGCGGCCCTTCGCAGGTGCGGCAACCGGTGTCGGCGTGCACCTTCAGGGTCATGAACCAAGGGTGACGTCGAAATCGCGCTCCCGCGTACCGCCGCCGGGCAGTGGTCGAACGGAGTTGCATCGATTCACCGAGTTCAGAGAGTCAAGCACCGAAACCGGCTCGCCTATCTGTGCGTCTGCCAGCTCCGCTCCAGCGCAGCGTCGCGCACCGTTTCTTCGAGCTGCTGGAACGGCGCCAGGTCCTCGGCAGAGCGCCGGGCGATGAAGCCGGCCCGGTAACGGTATCGTCCGAACTTGAGCGGCAGGGGCCTGAGCTTCGGTCCGGCCAGCGCATCCAGGAAGTTCAGCGGCAGCCAGGTGAGCCAGGGGCCGGTCTCCAGCAGGAACAGCCCCAGGGTATCGGCGCGGACGACGGTCTTCACCCGCTTTCCGGCGTACGCGTACAGCGCGTCCAGGACCACGGGGAGGGAAGACGGGTCGGTAGGCGCCGCGGTCCCCGCCGGTGCGGGACCGCCATAGTCGATCCACGGATAGCCGGAGAGGTCGCCGACGGCGGCTCGTGCCGCGAGGAGCGGATGGCGCTCGCCGGCGACGATCCCCGCGGTGATATCCAGAACATGTTCGCGCCGGAGGAATCCGGGCAGCTGTGTGCCGGCATCGATGTCGCCGCAATGCAGCTCGCTCTCGCCGCCCATGAGCCGCCGCAGGGCCTCGGCGAACGATGCCGTGCTCAGCTTCAGCTCGACCGCGGGAAAGGTCTCGTGGAACCGGGCGATCGCGGGGCCGACGACCGCCTCCATCCACATCGAATCTGCGGTGACCCGAGGCCATGTCTCGGACCTGCCGTCCAAGGCGGGCTCGGTGAAGCCGGAGGACGGCTTCACCATGGCGGCCGTCGCGGGCGGGGTGATCCGCAGCGTAGCGACCCGCCCGGCGCGATTGTTGTAGCGCCGAATCGGGTGCTGTGATTCGCTGCAGTCGATGACCGGCGGGATCGACATAGACGCTCTGAAGGCGGCCCTCGCAGTGGCCGAGGCCAAGGCGTCAGACGCCGAGACCAAGGCATCCGAGGCCGAGGCTCGGGCGGCGAACGCGGCGGCGAAGGTGTCCGACGCCGAGGCGGAGATCGCCTTCCTGAAGCTGACGATCGAGAAACTCAGGCGCGAGATGTATGGCTGGCGCTCCGAGCGCAAGCAGCGGCTTCTGGACCAGCTGGAACTGCAGCTCGACGAGCTTGAGGCGAGCGCGACCGAGGACGAGCTGGCGGCCGAGCAGGCGGCGGTCGGAACCACGGAGGTCAAGGGGTTCACGCGGCGCAAGCCGGCACGCAAGCCGTTTCCCGAACATCTTCCGCGCGAGCGGGTGGTGGTGCCGCCGCCGACATCCTGCGCCTGCTGCGGCTCGGACAGGCTGTCGAAGATCGGCGAGGACGTGACCGAGACGCTGGAGGTGATCCCGCGCCGCTGGAAGGTGATCCAGACGGTGCGCGAGAAGTTCACCTGCCGCCATTGCGAGAAGATTTCGCAGCCGCCGGCGCCGTTCCACCCGACACCCCGGGGCTGGGCGGGTCCCAACCTGCTGGCGATGATCGTCTTCGAGAAGTACGGCCAGCACCAGCCGCTGAACCGGCAGCGCGATCGCTACGCCCGCGAGGGTGTCGATCTCAGCCTGTCGACGCTGGCCGACCAGGTCGGCGCCTGCACGGTGGCGCTGCGGCCGCTGCACGACCTGATCGCGGCGCATGTGCTGGCGGCCAAGCGCCTGCACGGCGACGACACGCCGGTGCCGGTGCTGGCCAAGGGCAAGACCGCCACCGGGCGGGCCTGGGTCTATGTGCGCGACGACGCGCCGTTCGGCGGAGCGGACCCGCCGGCGGCGCTGTTCCATTACTCGCGGGACCGGTCCGGCGATCACCCGGTCGAGCATCTGCGGAGCTTCACCGGGATCCTCCAGGCTGACGCCTACGCCGGCTACAACCGCCTCTATGCGGCCGGAAGATCGCCGGGGCCTGTCACCGAGGCAGCGTGTTGGTCGCATTCCCGGAGGAAGTTCTTCGAGCTCGCCGACATCGCGGCCAGCAAGCGACGCGGCAAGAACGCGCCGCCGATCTCGCCGCTCGCGCTGGAGGCGGTGAAGCGGATCGACGTGCTGTTCGACATCGAGCGCGGGATCAACGGCAAGCCCACCGAGCAGCGCCTCGCCCTACGCCAGGAGCTGAGCGCGCCGGTGCTGGCCGATCTCGAGGGCTGGATGCAGGCCGAGCGCAAGAAGCTGTCGCGCCATTCCCCCGTGGCCAAGGCGATGGATTACATGCTCAGGCGCTGGGACCTCTTCGCCCGCTTCCTCGACGACGGCCGCATCTGCCTGACCAACAACCCCGCTAATGCCGACAACCGGATTATGCCGCATTTGCGTCCCAACTCTTTGATGCAACTGACTCCCGGTCTCGGTTTATCGGCATAATCAAAGCCTTTCGAGATAGTCCAGCAACGCGTCGGATGGCCGGTATCGACCGGGTGGCGTATCGACCGGGTGGCGTATCGACCGGGTGGCGTATCGACCGGGTGGCGTATCGACCGGCCTGGTTCTTTCCATCGCCTTTTCCTTCACCTGAAGGTCCGCGTGGAGATAGATCTGGGTCGTCTCGACGGATTCGTGACCGAGCCAGAGCGCGATGACGGTGCAACCGACACCTTTGTGCAGAAGCTCCATCGCCGCGGTGTGGCGCAGACAGTGGGGGCTCACATGCTTGCTCTTGAGGGTCGGACAGCGCTCGGACGCCAGAGCGACGTATTTCTGGACGATGCGCTCGACCGCGTCACGGCTGAGACGACCGTTGCGGTTGCTCACGAACAATGGCCGATCGGCGGCGTCGGCCCGCTCGTCAAGCCAAGCGCCGAGTACCGCCACCGTGTCCGCCCTGAGTGGTGTCGAGCGGTCCTTGCGCCCCTTGCCTCGGCACCGGACGTGGGCGCCCGTGCCGAGAACGACATCGCCGCAGTGGACGTCGATCAGCTCGGAGACCCTGAGCCCGGTCTGCACGCACAGATGCAGAAGGGCCCTGTCCCGTCGTCCGTACCAGGTCGACAGGTCGGGAGCGGCGAGAAGCGCCTCGATTTGCTCGCGGTCGAGGTAGTCGATCATGCACTTTTGGTAACGCTTCGAAGGCAGGGCAAGCACGCGCTGACAATGGTGCAGGAGCTCCGGCTCGTTGGTGGCGACGTATTTGAAGAACGACCGGATCGCCGCCAGCCTGGTGTTGCGGCTGCGGGCGCTGTTGCCCCGCGAGGTCTCGACGAAGTCGAGGAACCGCCCGACAAGTTCGGCATCGATATCGGTGACTAGAAGGTCGGTCGGCTGGCGGCCGAGACAGTCTGTCGCGAAGGTCAGCAGCAGCCTGAAGGTGTCGCGATAGCTCGCCACCGTGTTGGCGCTGGCCGCGAGCTGGTTCGCGAGGCGTTCGGTGAAGAAGCGTTGCACGAAGATGGGGAGCGGGTGCGTCGTCACGATCCTTCTCCATCGCTGAAGGACCGTTCGGCGCGCTCGCTGGCGAGCCGCAGCAGTTCCGGCACGGCCTCGATGTACCAGTAGGTTCCGGCGGGGTTCGTATGGCCCAGCCAGGTGCTGAGCTTGTACATCTCGCGGTCGGGGTCGCGTCCCGACCGGAACCAGTCGAGGATCGTCATCGAGGCCATGGTATGACGCAGGTCGTGGAGCCGGGGACCGCGACCACGCCCTGCCTGCCGCTCTCGAAGGCCGATGTTCTGGCGGACCACGGCAAAGGTGTACCCAGCTCTCCAGATACTCAGCCGCCGCTCGTTCTCGCCGACGAAGAACGCCGTCGGCGCAACACCGAGAACCCGGTTCCGTTCGGCGCGGTAGGCGCGGAGGCGTTCGGCGGTGCACGTCGTAACCGGAACGACGCGGCTCCTTCCGTTCTTGGCATGCTTGACGTGCAGGACGGCCGCGTCGAGATCGACATCCGGATCGTCGAGCCCGACAGCTTCGCCGATCCGCAATCCGGTGACTGCCAGCAGCCCGAACAGGGTCGCATAGGTCGCGCCCCGCAAGCCCCGGGGCGACGGCAACCGTGCAGCTGCGGTCACGATCCGGGCGATCTCGCTGTCGGTGTAGATGTAGGGCCGCTGGCGCTGTTGCGGGTTCGGGATAAGACCTCTGGGCGGAACTTCCGTGCGTGGGTCAATCCCTTGAAGCCAGGCCGCGAAGCCGCGCACGACAGACAGCCGGATCGCCCAAGTGTGCGTGCCAGCCGTACCGAACCGGTCTTTCCATCGCAGGAACAGATCGGTCGTGATCCACTCATCTCCCTCAGCATCGGCAAAGGCGACGAACGGACGCAAGATGAGGCCGCTGGATGCCAGGTCCGCGCCGTAGCGACGACGCTCGACGAGGTATTGGTCGAGGAGAGCCGTGAACGACGTCATCGGACGTCTCCCTGCACCGGCCATGGCCGTGCCAGAGGACGCAGGGCGTCGATGTCGTAGCGGGCATAGATCGTGGTTGTGGTGCGCGATCGGTGGCGCAGGACATCGCCGATCTCATCCAGCGATGCGCCCCTGCCCAGCATGTCAACGGCAAGCGAGTGGCGCAGCAGATGGCTGCGGACCTCGCCTCGGGGCGGCTTCAGGTCGGTTCTCTCAAAGGCCTTGCGGAGTATCCTCCTGACAGCCAGAGATGAAGCGAACGGCCGGTGAGGCGCCCTGGCGGTGACGAACAGGTGCCGCGCGCTGCCGGCGCGCCCGTCGTGAAGATAGGCGGCAATCGCCTCGCCGACGTCGACGGGGATCGGCATGCGTTCGTGCTGCCCGCCCTTGCCGCGGATCAGGATCTCTCCCGCCCGCCAGTCGATGTCCTCGAGCCGGATCGCAATCACTTCCTGCGCTCGAAGACCAAGCCGTGCCATCAGCGACAGCAACGCGTGGTCGCGGCGGCCGGGCCCATCGTCGCTGTGGACCGCGTCGACCAGCCGCCGGATCTCGTCAGGCTCCAGATGGCGTGCCAGGGAACCGGAACCTGGCCTTGCAACCCGCGGAACGCTGAGCGCCAGGTTGTGGCGAGTCCTGCCGGTTGCGAACAGGAAGCCGAACAGGCTGCGCAGGCACATTGCCTTGTAGTCGAGGCCGGCCCTGCCCGTTGCCGCCTCCGGCGAATCGAGGAAGCCCACGATGTCAGCGCGCGCGATGGTGTTCAGGTCACCGGGCTCCGCACCGAACCGATGGGTCAGGAAGCGCTTCAGAACACCCTGGCGCGTCGAAATGGTCTTGCGGCTCAGCCCCCGCTGGTGGCGCAGCCAGTCGGCATACGCCATGCTCAGCTCGTCAAGCGGACCTGGCGCCGGAGGAGCCGCAGGCGAAGGCGGCGCCATCACACCGACACGTGTCAATCGGCTTTGAAGTTTGACCCCCGATCGGCGTGCAATATTGACCCCCCTGAGTGGCACGGCGGAGGTTGTCCCGGTAGTCAACAGGGGGGACCCGCGCGGCTTCGTGTAGCGCCCTGCGCTACGCGGAGCGAAGCCGCGTGGGGGGTGCCTGTTGGCCCACCGGGGCAACCGGGCCGCGGGGACGGCCGGCGCCGGGTCAGGAGCGGTTCTTGAAGCGCCAGCTCTCGTTTCCGGTCTCGATGATCTCGCAATGATGGGTCAGGCGGTCGAGCAGGGCTGTGGTCATCTTGGGGTCGCCGAAGACGGACGGCCATTCGCCGAAGGCGAGGTTGGTGGTGATGACGATCGAGGTGCGCTCGTAGAGCCGGCTCATGAGGTGGAAGAGCAGCTGCCCGCCGGCCTGGGCGAAGGGCAGGTAGCCGAGTTCGTCGAGGATGACGAAGTCGCGCCGGGTGAGCTGGTCCGCGGTGCGGCCCTGGCGTCCGGAGCGGATCTCGGCCTCGATGAGATTGACCAGGTCGACGACGTTGTAGAAGCGGCCGCGCGCGCCCTTGCGGATGCAGGACCGCGCGATGGCGACGGCGAGATGGGTCTTGCCGGTGCCGGTGCCGCCGACCAGCACGATGTTGCGCTTGGCTTCCAGGAAGCCGCCCATTGCGAGGTCGCGGATCAGGGGCTCGTTGACCGGCGAGGCGGCGAAGTCGAACTCGGCCAGCTCCCTGGCCGCCGGCAGCCTGGCGGACGCCATCTGGTACTTGATCGAGCGTGCCGTCTTGTCGGCGATCTCGGCCCTCAGCAGAGCGCCGAAGATCTGTTGCACCGGATGGCGGCGCTTGAGCCCGTCGGCGAGGATGTCGTCATAGGCGGCGCGCATCCCCGCGAGCTTCAGCGTTGTCATCATCGCCAGCACCTCATGACGCTCCATGGCCGGCCCCCCTCAGGCGGTCGTAGCGCCGACAGTCGGCCACCGGCTGGTGGCGAAGCCGCAGGCCCTCGGGCGTCGGGATGGTCGCCGGCGGCGCCGGCTGGCACCGCCGGGCCAGGATGTTGAGCACGACGTCGGCGCTGCAGGCGCCGCTGTCGAGCGCCTCGGCACAGGCCGCCTCGACCGCCTCCAGCCCGTCCTCCAGCACCGCCGCGAGAACCTTGACGAACTGCCGGTCGCCGTCGTCGCGGGCGGAAAGCCGGGTCCGCAGGCGCCCGAGCGCGTTAGGCAACTGCCAGCCCTTGAAGGGCGCGCCATTGCGCAGCGCGCCGGGCTTCTTCGTCAGAATCGGCACGTAGTGCCACGGATCGTAGACGATCCGGCCGCGCCCGAAGCTGCGGGGATGCTCGGCGACGATCTCGCCGTCCTGGCGGATGACGATCCGATCGGCATAGGCCCGCACGTCCATCGGTCGCCCGACCGCGCGGGCCGCCACGCTGTACTGGTTGTTGTCGAAGCGCACCAGACAAGTCTTGGAGACCGCTACCTCAGTGGCGTGGAAGCCGTCGAAGGGGCCGCGATACGCTGTCAGGAAGGGCCGCTCCTCCTCGAACACCTGCCACACCGTCTTGCCCGGGATCGTCGGATGCGGATGCTTCCTGGCGTCCTCGATGCACCGATCCATGAGCCACTCGTTGATCTCGGCGTAGGAGCGGCCCCGCGGGCTGGGCGCGAACAGGCGGCCGCGAACGTCACCCACCTGTCTCTCGACCTGCCCCTTCTCCCAGCCAGCCCCGGGCGTGCACGCCACAGGCTCCACCAGATGGTGGGTACACATCTCCTGGAAGCGGCGGTTGTAGTCCCGCTTCTTGCCCACGAACACCGTGCTCACCGCCGTCTTCATGTTGTCGTAGATACCGCGCCGGCAGACCCCGCCGAAGAAGCGGAACGCGCGCTCATGCGCCTCGAACACCATCTCCTGGCTCTCGCGCGGGAAGATCTGGACCAGCTGCATGCGGCTGTGACACAGCCGCATGTGCGCCGCCTTCACCCTGGTCGTCGTGCCCGACAACACCGCGTATTCGTGGCTCCAGTCGAACTGGTAGGCCTCGCCCGGATCGAAGATCAGCGGCACATAGGCCTCGGACGACGACAACAGCCGGTGCCGGCGCCGCCAGACCCTGGCATAGCGGCGCACCGCGTCGTAGCCGCCCTCATAGCCCAGAGACGCAAGGTCTTCATGAATCCGCAGCAGAGACAGCCGATCCCGGCGCGCCTTCTTCTCGTTGGCCTTCAGCTGGCGCTCGAGCTCATCCACCCACGGTCCAAGCTTCGGCATCGGCTGGATCTTGCGCTCGTAGCTGTACGAGGTCTCATCGCCCCGCACCACCTTGCGCACCGTGTTCTTCGAAACCCTCAAATCCCGGGCGATCGTCTTGATCGGAACGCCCCTCACCAGATGATCCCGACGGATCCGTGCGATCGTTTCCACTACCAGCATCTCCCCCTCACCTCGTCCGTCCAATGACAAGGTGCGTTCATGGGAACAAACCATGGGGGGGTCAATTTTGGACGCCGATTACCCCCAATCGGGGGTCAATATTCCACGCCGATCAACACGTTGCACCAAGGCCGCTTCGACATTCGTAACGGCAAGGCGCTTGACGGACCGGTATCGGACGACGTCACGTCGTACCCGGTGAAGGTCGAGGGCGGGTTTGTGCTGATCGAGTATGGAGAGCTGGCCAGCCCCGACTCGGGCTAATTGAGCTATGCGAGCCAATGTGTTGTTCGGCGTCGGGTTTTGATCCCTCACAATCAAGCCGAATCCATACTTTAGCGTGCCGATCGGCGTCGAACTGTTGCGCCGATCAACACGCCAGCTCGTCTCCAGCATCAGCCGCTGCTGCGGGTCCAGCAGTTGGGCTTCGACCGGCGAAATGCGGAAGAAGGCGGCGTCGAACTGATCGAGCTCGTCTAGATAGGCGCCGAAGCGGCAGGCGTCGATCTGACCCGCTGCGTCGGGAAACAGCGCCCCTACACGCCCGATGCCGGAGCCCGGCATGCCCTCCGTCACTGCGTTCCCGCCTGCTTCCAACAAGTCCCTGGAAGGCGGTAAGGCCATCCGCCCCAGGAAACCGGCAGGCCATGCCGATGATCGCTATGGCTGGACCGAATTCGGAAAACTCCGGCGAGCGCGCCTCAGCGAGGGCGTGCAGTTCTTCGCCAGGACCGCAAGACCGGCCTGTTTCCGTCATCGCGATGCTCTCTCAGTCAGTAGGAAGACAGTGTCTCTTCATCCGGTACGGTACGTCTTTCGCGGGCATGAGGGCGCGAAGAAACCATATCAGGTACATTCTGACCGGCCCCCACTGACTGGTCCAGATTGAATGTTAGGGCATTGACGGGTTGGACTTGCCCCGATGTTGGACCACCGGTTCCGAGAAAATCCCGGCTCGTTTACCTCAGGGCCGGCATGCCGGCCCTGAGGCGCTGGCCAGCTCAATCGGCGCTTTCTGGCCGATCGAACTGTGCGGACGGACTTCGTTGTAGTCCGTTCGCCACGCCTCACATTTGGATCGTGCATCCTTGAGGCTCAAAATAACCAAGAGGTGTTCAGGCACTTGCTACGCGAGGCGGGGCGCCGCCGCGGCCTGGCCGAGACGGTGGCGGGGGTTATTCGGACGGAGGCCGGCGCAAACGACCGGCGGTCCCTGCAATTTGCCATTGACCGTCTGCAGCGTGCCGGTGTCGGATCGGCGGCATGAAGACCGTTCTCATCACCGGCTGTTCCTCCGGCATCGGCCTCGATGCCGCCAGGACACTTCATCGCCGCGGCTGGCGCGTTCTGGCGACCTGCCGGCGCGAGGAGGATTGCGCAACGCTGCAGGCCGAGGGGCTGGAGAGCTTCCGCCTCGACTATACCGATCCCGCCTCGATCGGCGCCGCGATGGCCGAGGCGCTGTCCCGCTGCGACGGTGCGCTGGACGCGCTGTTCAACAACGGCGCCCACGCGCTGCCCGGCGCGGTGGAGGATTTCAGCTATGAGGCTCTGGAGGCGATCTTCCGGGCCAACCTGTTCGGACCGCACGAGCTGGCGCGCCGGGCGGTGCGCGTCATGCGGGAACGGGGCCGGGGCCGGATCGTCAACTGCTCCTCGGTCCTGGGTTTCGCCTATCTGCGCTTCCGCGGCGCCTACACGTCGACCAAGCACGCGATGGAAGGGCTGACGGACACGCTCCGGCTGGAGCTGCGCGGCACGCCGATCGAGGTTGCGCTGATCCTGCCGGGGCCGATCCGCACCTCGATCCGCGAGAAATCGCGCGTCCACTACGAGAAGTGGATCGACAAGGAGAGCAGCGCGTGGCGGGAGTTCTACGACACGGTGCTCGAGCCCCGCCTGTACGATCCGGAGCCGCGCCGGGATCCGGGCGAGCTCGGCCCGGAGGCCGTGACTGCGAAGCTGATCCACGCGCTCGAAAGCCCGAAGCCGAAAGCGCGCTACTATGTGACGACATCGACCTATGCCGCGCGGCTGGTCCGCATTCTCATCCCGGCCGGCGCCCGCGACCGGCTGTTGCAACGCTATTCCTGAGCGGCGGGCCGGATATTGTCGGCACGGGTTTCGCCTGCGGCCGGCGCCCTCACCGGCGCAGCGAGCGGATCGACAGGGTGTGTCCGTTGGCGTTCGGCCTGACGACCGACTCGAATGGATAGCCCGCCGCCCAGTGCGGCGCGTGGAAGCGCCAGGTCAGGCGCCGCCCGCCCGGCACCGGCGCCGAAACCACCTCGCCGCGGGCGACCGGTTCATCGGGATTCAGATGAATGGCAAACCGGCGCACGGCCCGCGGCGCAGCGGGGGCCAGCGGCAGAGAGGTGTCCAGGCTGAGCGCCAACCGATGGGTTGCTGCGTCGTGCCGGTAGCCGGCGAGCGCGCCGCCGGCGTCCAGGTCGACGCTGATCCGGTTGCGGTAGCCCGGCATGGGCGCGGTCAGGCGCATGCCGCCGCCGGCTGCAACCGAGAATGACAGGCCGGCCGCCGTTGCAATCAGTTTCGTCCCGCGCCGCACGAACGACCAGCGTCCGAATGAAATGACGGCGAGTTGAATGCCGGCGCTGTAGGCCGCCCTGAAGCCGTGCTTGCCCATCGGGTCGTCGCTGGGTCGGAACGAGTAGTCGCGGCCGCCGATCCGTACCTCGTTGCGCTGCGCCAGGGCGTTGCGGTCGCGATGGAACAGAAGAAAATGCCTGTCGGCGGAATGTCCCGACTGGTCGGTCAGGCCGGTCCTGACAGGGGTGAGTGGCCGGTCGGCCAGGTCGAAGGCGATTTCGATTCCCTCGCCGTCCAGACCGGTCAGCGCCGCCCGGACGCTCTGCCCCCGCCCCGCAGCGCCGGACCGCCGATAGACGATCGGCCGGTAGTGGCTGCCCGGAAAATTCTCGACGATCCGCCTGTCATCGAAGAAGTGAAGCTGCCGTTTGTTGCCGCGACGCTCGGTGAAGAAAACCCATACGGCGCGATAGGGGCTGCCGGCCGCGTCGATCGACATGATCTCGGCGCTCTCGTACACCGGATGGCGCGGAAGCCAGGCGAACCAGTGGTGATCCCAGTATTGATGGTGGCTCACCAGCGACACGACCGGCGCCGCCGCGCCGGCCGGCCCGGCCAGGCACAACAGCCCGACTGCGCCGGCGAGCAGATTGCGGACCGCTGTTCCTCCCCCGGCAACGCTGCGGGGGACGCGGAAGTTCCCGAAGAAATTTGCCATCGCCGGTTACCCTTTCGATCGGGCATTGCCCACGCCGCCTTCCAGAATCTCGCGCAGGTAGGCGACATGGCCCTGGAACGCGCGCCGGCCCGCTGCTGTGGCGCCGAGGCGGGTTCTGGGCTTCCTGCCGACGAAGTCCTTGGCGATCGTGACGTAGCCCGCCTTCTCGAGCGTCGTCAGATGCGCGCCCAGATTGCCGTCCGTCGCGCCGGTAATCGCCTTGAGCCGGACGAATTCCAGCATTTCCGCGCGCGGTAGGGCGTTCAGCGCCGACATGATCTTGAGGCGCGTCGATTGATGGACGATCTCGTCGGGTCCGCTCACCACGCCCGCCTCATCCATAGGCCGCCCAGAATGAGCGCGCCGCCGCCGAGGAAGGGGACGATCAGCGTCAGGTGCGCGGGCGCGAAAAGAAAGCTCCCAAGGGCGAGGGCGGCCAGCGCCGCGCCGACGGCGGCATAGCGCAGGCCGAACCAGCACCCGGCAACCGCGTAGATCGCGGCAATCAGCACGGTGATGAAGGTCTGGACCTCGACGTTCGACACGGGCGCGAACAGCGTCAGCGTTGCCGTGATGAATGCCGCCACGACGGCGCCCGTCCCGAGATAGCGGACGATCTGGCCCCGCTCGCTGCCTTCGCGGTAGCGCCGCGCCTGGGCCGCGACCAGAAATCCGGTCCCGACAAATCCGACGATGTCGACGACAAGCCATCCGACGCCGGTGTTGGCGGGCGAAAGCGCGCCGACGGTTCCCGCAACGATCCACAACGCGCCCCATAGCAGAAGGTAGGGGCAGCAGAGCCAATATCGAAACGCCGTCAGAACCTTGCGTTCCGCCGTATCGATGTCGTGCAGCGCCGAGGCGGCATCGTCTCTGGTCACGGTCATGGCATCCCCGCTCTTCCCGATGTGCGATGCCAATGGATATAATGCGACTTAACTCTGTATTATAGAGTACTCTATTTCACAATGAGGTGATCCGGGACCGAGCGGAAGGGCGGTGCCAGGGTGGACAGGTCAGTGCTCGAAAATAATGCCGGAAATTTGCGCCGGAAATTTGCGGTCGCCAGGCCCCCGCCCTAAAACGGCACCCCGACGGCGCGGGCCAGGAAGGCAATGAAGGGGGAGCCGGTCCGGGCGATTCCGGCGAAGCGATCGGGGAAATTGGCCCGGCAGGCTTCGGCTTCCGGGAAACGGGTGACGGCAACGAAGGATTTGCGTTTGAGATCGTCGATCAGCGGGTGATCGGGATCGTAGCCGCGCGGCGGCCGTTTGAGGGACTCGCCGGTCAGTTCGAACGTGCCGAGGAAGGCTCCGGCCGTCGTAATGCGTTGCCATTCGTCCGGCCGGTCGACAATGGCATCGCGGATGCCGGCCAGGGTCGGGCCGTCCGGATGCCAGACGCCGCAGCCGGCGAAACAGGCGCCGGGCTCCAGGTGGAGATAGAAGCCGGGCGCATGGGCATCCTTGCCGGCGGTGTGGCGGAAATGGGCGCCGGCGTTGGTCTTGTAGGGCGTCTTGTTCTTCGAGAAGCGGGTGTCCCGGTAGATGCGGAACAGCGAGCCGCCGTTGGCCCGCGGGTCGGCGCGGAAGTGGGGGCTGATCGCCGCCAGCGGCTCTCCGAAGGCGGCGATGAAGTCGAGCATCGGGTCGCGCACCTCGGCCCGGTAGCGCGCCTTGTTCGCCTCGAACCAGGGCCGCTCGTTGTTGGCCGTGAGGTCGCGGAGAAAGTCGAAAAGTGCGGGTGTAATCGGCTGGATTGTCATTCGTTTGTCCTGAGAAGCCAAATCCGGCGCCGGCGGGCGATCCGTCGCTACGCGGCTGCTTTCGGCATTAGAGGGTTCGGCGGGGGATGACAATACCGCGTCCGCAGCCGCCCGCCCGACGGTGCGGATCGCTCAATTCCGTTGATGGAATTCAGGGTAGCCGCCCTTCCCGTCGCGCTGCCTGTCAGGCTATTTGCCGGCGAACCAGGTCCCGAAACACGCCGTCGCTTTACCCCGGGTCGGCGAAGGATCCGCTCTCTGCCACCTTCCCCGCCCGCATGACATAGATGCGGTCGGCCTGGCGCAGGGTGGAAAGGCGATGGGCGATGACAATCCGGGTCGAGGTCAGGCCCGCGAGGTTTGCCATGACCTTCGACTGGCTTTCGTTGTCGAGCCGGTTCGTCGCTTCGTCGAGCAGGAGAATGCGCGGATTGCGGATCAACGCACGAGCGATCGCGATGCGCTGGCTCTCGCCGCCCGACACGACGGCCGCGCTGGCGCCCACGGGCGTCAGCATGCCCATCGGCATCGCCCTGATCTCGCTGTCGATCCCGGCGATCCGGGCGGCCTGCCAGGCTTCGTCGGCATTCACCGCTTCGTGGTGCGCAACGATGTTGTCCCACAGGTCTTGCGGATGAAGCTGCGCATCCTGGGGAACCGCGCCGATGTTGCGGCGCACCTTCGTGGTGCGCAACGATGTTGTCCCACAGGTCTTGCGGATGAAGCTGCGCTTGACGTTGAGGTGCCGGAGATCGCGCCCGTCGTAATACACCGCGCCGCCGGACGGTGCGTCCGGCCGCACGAATGCCCGACGCGCCTGCAATGGCTCAACATCGGCGCGAGAATCTGCTAAAGAGACAATCGATAGTTCGAACGGATTACGGGCAGTCCCTTTCAAATTCGCCAGACCGTCCCAACCGGTGGGACGGCTTAGGCGTTTGACGGCCGCGACTGAAAAGCGAGGGCGGGCTGCATGCGAACGATAACAAGGAGAGCCGCGCTCAGCGCCGGTATCGGCGGATTTTTCGTCGCTCCCTGGTCCCTGACTCACGGCGCGACCGGCCGCGCGGCCGGACTGACCGACACGGAGATCGTTCTCGGCATGTCGGCGGCATTCTCCGGCCCGTCGCGCGGCCTCGGCATCGAACTCTATCGCGGCGCCACCGCCTATTTCACCCATGTCAACCGCGCCGGCGGCGTCGGCGGGCGCAAGATCGTTCTCAAGACCTACGACGACGGCTATCAGCCGACCCCTTCGGTCGAGAACACGGTCAAGCTGATGCTGAAGGACCGGGTCTTTGCGCTGTTCGGCTATGTCGGCACGCCGACCGTGACGCGGGTGCTGCCGCTGCTGAAGAAGTTCCAGAACGAAAAGACCTACCTCTTTTTCCCCTTCACCGGCGCCCAGCCGCAACGGCAACCGCCCTATGGCGAATTCGCGTTCAACCTGCGCGCCTCCTATCGCCAGGAAACCGCGGGTCTGGTCGACAATTTCGTCTCCGTGGGCCGGCGGCGCATCGGCATGTTCTACCAGGCCGATGCCTACGGCCGCAGCGGCTGGGCCGGTGTGCGGCGCGCGCTCAAGAAGTACGACCTGCGGATCGTCGGCGAGGCAACCTACCGGCGGGGACAGAAATTCACCAGCGTTATGCGCCGCCAGGTCGAAATTCTGAAGGCGGCAAAACCCGAGGCGATCATCTGCATCGGCGCCTACGCCGCCTGCGCCGCCTTCCTGCGCGATGCCGTCGATCTGGGTCTGCGGGTTCCGATCGCCAATCTGTCGTTCGTGGGCAGCGAAAACCTGTTGAAACTGATTACCGAGTCGCAGGAGAACAGCGGGCGCTACGCCGAACTGCTGGTGAACTCGCAGGTCGTGCCGAGCTACGAGGATGTTTCGATCCCGGCGGTCCGGCAGTATCGCGACCTGATGGAGCGCTACAGTCCGCAACCGCCGCCGGAATTGCTCAAAGAGGCCTATACGCCGTTTTCGCACAGCTTCGTCAGCCTCGAGGGGTTTCTCGACGCGAAACTCATGGTCGAAATCCTGCGCCGTCTCGGCGACAATCCGGGCCGCGACAAGCTGGAAAACGCCGTTTTCTCTGTCAAAGATTTCGATCTCGGTATCGGCGAGCCGGTCAATTTTTCCATGAACCGGAGGCAGGGCCTGGATCGCGTCTACTACACCGTTGTCGATGGCGGCCGATTTGTACCCCTGCACGACTGGAAAGGCAGGTTCTAGCAAAATGAAGATTCAAAAGCTTTTCCAGAGGACGCTGTTCGGCATTTTCTTGCTGTTCGGCCTTATCGGCATCTCCACCTCGATGCTGTGCATCTACACCGTCGATACCCAATTGTCGGAAGAATACGAGAGCAACGCCAAGGGCATCGCGAAGACCATCGCCGACGCCAGCGTCGACATCATCCTGAACCGCGACCTGTCGGCGCTCCAGTCGCTGATCGACCAGTTCGTCGAGATCCAGGGCATCAGCTATATCTATATCACCAACGATTCCGGCGAGTATCTCGCCCACACCTTCGTGCCCGGCATCCCCGAGCAAATCCTGAAGGACAGCGGCAACGCCACGGCCTCGATCCAGCGCAACTTGCCGGGAATGGGCGATTTCGTCGAAGTCAGCAGCCCGATTCTCGCCGGGGTTGCCGGCAAGGTTCACATCGGGATGGATACCGGGCTGATTGCGCTGAAGATTCAGCGGGCGATCGGCCAGCAGGTTTACCTTTTCTCGACCATATTCGTGATCGGCATCATCGCTGCGATCTGGCTGGTGAATCTGGCGGCGAGACCGGTCGCGACGCTCTTGGCTTACGCCGTGGACCTGGCGCGGGACGGTGGCGCCGCGCCGAATAACGGGGTCCTGGTTCGCGACGACGAAGTGGGTCAGGTTGCGCGCCTGCTCCAGCATATTGCGGGGGCGGCGGACCCGCCCGAACGCGAGCCGCCCCCGGCGGGCGCGCTGGCCTGATCCGGATCGGGCACGCGTACCGCGGCACCTGCCATGACGATCCCGCGCGCGATAACGCTCCTGCTGTGCACCGTGCTGCAAGTCTGTTTCGGCACGGTCTATGCGTGGAGTTTCTTTCAGACGCTGCTGGTCCGCCAGCTCGGCTGGACGTTCACCGAAACCGCCATCGCCTTCAGCCTCACGATTTTCTCGCTCGGCTGTTCGGCGGCCTGGGCCGGCGCGATGCTGCCGAAGCTCGGTCCGCGCAAGCTGGCGATTATCGGCAGCGTGATGTTTGCCGGCGGCTATCTCCTCGCCGGCCTGGCCCTGCATATCGATTTTCTGCCGCTCTTCTATCTCGGCTATGGCGTGATCGGCGGTGCGGGAATCGGCCTGGGCTATGTGACTCCGGTCGCCACGGCGGCGAAATGGTATCCCGACCGCAAGGGGCTGGCGACCGGCATCGTCGTTATGGGATTCGGCGTCGGCGCCTTCCTGCTCAGCATCGTTCTGGCGCCGATCCTCATCGTCCATACCGAAGGCGACCTGCCGCTGGTTTTTGCCGGTCTCGGCATCCTGTTCGCCGCGATCCTGCTGCCGTCCAGCTATTTCCTGCGCGATCCGCCGCCTGGCTACCGGATAACGGCCGCCGGTGCCGCGACGGTGTTGCAGGAAGACGAAGACTCGGGAACCGTCAAAGAGTGCCTGCAGTCGCGCGAGTTCGCGATCATGTGGCTCGTCTTCTTCTTCAACATTGCGGCCGGCATCTCCGTCATCAGTTTTCAGTCGTCGCTGCTCCAGGATGTCTGGGGGCTGGCCGATCCCGCCATCGAGCCGGAAGTGCTGGCGCAATACGGCGCGACCCTGATCGCGGTCAGCTCGCTGTGCAACGGCGCAGGGCGGCTGTTCTGGGGCCTGCTCTCGGACCGGATCGGCCGGGTCCGGGTCTTCCGCATCCTGCTTGCCAGCCAGATGGTCGTTTTCGGCATCCTGATGACCGAGAGCAATCCCTGGGTTTTCTCCGCCCTGATCTGCTATGTGCTGTTGTGTTTCGGCGGCGGTTTCGCGACGATGCCGTCCTTCGTGCTCGATGTCTTCGGGGCAAAGAAAATGTCGGTCATCTACGGCTCGATCCTCACGGCCTGGGCAGCGGCGGGCATCTTCGGCCCGGTCTATGTCGGCTATATCAAGGACCAGTATCCCGACCGTGCGGTTATCTACTGCTTCCTGATCGGCGTGCTCATCCTCGGCCTCGGCTTCACCTTCTCCTACCTGTTGAACGACGATCGGGTCCGCCTCGGCCGGCCGACCCTCGAAGGCACCCTGCGCCGGTACGGCATTCCGGTGCCGGAGCGGAAATAGCCGCCGCACTTTCGTGAACCGGGGCCGAATTCGCATGCGCCGGCGGTTCCACCTCGAAGCCGCCATACCCGGCGGCCATCTTCGATTCACAGGATGAACCGGATGTCCGCGGTGGGCGATCTCAACGAATGGCTGATCGGCGAAGGGCGCCTGCTGTCCGACGGGGTTGCCATCGGTGCGGGCTATGCGCGCCGACTGGTGGCGGCCGGGGTGCCGCTCTCCCGCGTGCGCATCGGTCAGCGTCTGGCCAATCCGCTGCTGTCTGCCTGGGGCATCATCTGGACGCCGGAGGAAACCTCTGAATACACCGTCACGCGGGCGACCCTGGATACGGATTCCTGGGACGGCAGCCCGTTTCAGCAGGTGCTCGCGGACCGGTCGATGCTACGCAAACGCCTGATTGGGCTGGAACCGGACAGGGACCACAGCACTTACCATGAACTGGCGGCGGCCGGCGGAACCGACCTGTTCGCCATGGTGCTCGACTATGGCGACGGGTCGGCGCAGGCCTGCAGCTTCGTCACCGACGACCGCGACGGTTTCGAGCAGGCGCACCTCGACCTGATCGCCGATACGCGCCACGCCCTGGCCGCCGCCTTCGAGCCGGTCGCCATGCGCCGTTCTTCCGAGAGCCTGCTGAGGACCTATCTCGGCGACGGGCCGGCCAACGCGGTCATCGAAGGGACGATCCGGCGCGGCGAACACAAGGTCCTCGACGCCGCGGTGATGTTTTCCGATCTGCGCGACTTTACCGCGAAGTCGGAAAGCTGGAGCGAGGCCGCGCTCCTGGGCGCGCTCGATGGCTATTTCGACGCCGTTGTCCAGTCGGTCCATGCCCAGGGCGGGGATGTGCTGAAATTTATCGGCGATGGCGTGCTGGCGATATTTCCGGTCGATGGCGAAAACGACCATCCGGAACGGTGCCGGGACGCGCTTGCCGCTGCCGTTGCGGCGACCGCCGCCCTCGACGCCCTGAACGCCGGGCGCCGGCGCGACGGGCTTGAAGCGCTGGCGATCGGCATCGGGATCCATCTGGGCGCCGTCACCTTCGGCAATATCGGTAGCCCGGACCGGCTCGATTTCACCGTGATTGCGCCCACCGTCAATGTTGCGAGCCGTGTGCAGGACCTGTGCAAGCCGCTCGGAGAATCCATCCTGATAACCGCACCGGTGGCCGAACGGGCGGACATGCCGGTCCGGTCCCTGGGCTTCCATCCGCTGAAGGGGCTCGGCAAGCCGATTGAGGTGTTCGGGCTGCAAGCAGCAGGCTGACAGCCCCGGGGCGCGCGCCGCCCTGCGATGGTCCCCCGAAGCCGGAGGTCGGGTACTACCGCCAGCCGGCGCGGTCCGCGAGGCGCACGGCCTCTTTCTGGTATTGCGCCAGTTCGGCGAGCGGCAGCGAATCGGCCTTGAACTCGCCGATATCGGCGACGATCCGGCCCGGCTGGACATCCCTGCGCACCGGGTATTCGTTGACGATGCGGGCGTAGATCTCCTGGGCCTCGCGGCTCGCCAGGAATTCGATCAGCTTGATGGCGTTGGCCCGGTTCTTCGAATGCTTCGCAACGCCGGCGCCGGAGATGTTGACATGCGCGCCCCGACCGGCAGAACCGGCACCCTTCTGGTTTGGCCAGAACAGGCGGACAGCGGCGGCGGCCTTGCGGTCCCGCGCCTTCTTCGATTTGGCGAGGCCGGCATAGTAGTAGGTGTTGGCGATGGCGATATCGCATTCGCCGGCCGCCACGGCCCGGATCTGGTCGCGGTCGCCGCCGGCCGGCTTGCGGGCGAAATTGCGGACGAATGCGTTGGCCCAGGCCTGCGCCTGCTTCGCGCCGTTCGCCGCGATAATCGAGGCGATCAGCGACTGGTTATAGACGTTCGAGGACGAGCGGATGCAGATGCGGCCTTTCCATTTGCCGTCTGCCAGGGCTTCGTAAGTCGACAGTTCCGATGCTTTGACCTTGGCCGGATTGTAGAAGATAGGCCGGCCGCGCACCGTGAGCCCGAACCAGTGGCCCTTGGTATGGCGGAGGTTCGCCGGGACGGCTGCATTGACCGCGGCCGAATCGAGCGGCTGGAACGCGCCCATCCGGTCGAGACGGATCAGCCGGGCGGCATCTACCGTGAGAATCACGTCCGCCGGGCTTGCTGCGCCCTCGGCCTCGAGCCGGGCGATCATGCCTTTCTTGAGATAGACGACATGCGCCTCGATGCCGGTCTTCTGCTCGAAGCGGTCGAGCAACGGCTTCAACAGGACGGCCTGGCGATAGGAGTAGATGTTGACATCCTTGGCGGCGGCGGCCGTGCCGGTCACGACAAGCGCAGCAGCGCCGGCAAGAAGCGGGAGGGTTCGGCGCATCGGCTGCGGTTCCCGTCTTGGTATGCAATTGATAATCATTCGCAAAGATATTGTCGCCGGCGCGCGATTGCAATGGAGAAATTGCGAATGATTCGCAACATTGTGTCGCGGGTTCCGGGCCGCTTGACCGGCTTCCCCGCCCGTGGGAAGCCAGCGCATCGCGATTGCGGAGCCTGCCATGCTCGACCCCAAATTCCTCAAATTCGATACCCTCAGCCTGCATGCCGGCCAGCACCCCGACCCGTTAACCGGCGCCCGGGCGGTGCCGATCTACCAGACGACGTCCTACATGTTCCCGGATGTCGAACATGCGGCCTCGCTGTTCAATCTGGAGCGGGCCGGCCACATCTATTCGCGCATTTCCAACCCGACGGTCGCGGTGCTCGAAGAACGGCTCGCGGCGCTGGAAGGCGGCGTCGGCGCGGTCTGCACCGCCAGCGGCATGGCGGCGATCCATCTGGCGGTGGCGACGCTGATGGGGCAGGGCGGGCATATCGTGTCGTCCGGGTCGATCTACGGCGGCACCCACAATCTGTTCACCCACACGCTGCCGCGCTTCGGAATAACCGCGACCTTCGTCGATCCGTGCGATCCGGCGGCCTTCGAAGCCGCGATTCGGCCGGAAACCCGGCTCGTCTTCGGCGAGACGCTGGGCAATCCGGGACTGGAGGTCATGGACCTGCCGGTCATCGGGGAGATCGCCCACCGCCACGGCATCCCGGTGATGATCGACAGCACCTTCGCGACGCCCTGGCTGTTCCGGCCGCTCGATCACGGTTGCGACATCGTCATGCACTCGGTGACCAAGTTCCTCGGCGGGCACGGCGTGGCGATCGGTGGCGCGATCGTCGACGGCGGCACCTTCGACTGGGAGGCCTCCGGCCGCTTCCCGACGCTGACCGAGCCCTATCCCGGTTATCACGGCCTCGATTTCGCCGACGAGTTCGGCCCCGCCGCCTTCATCATGCGCGCCCGGGCGGAGGGCCTGCGCGATTTCGGCGCCGCCATGGCGCCGGCCAACGCCTTCTACCTGCTCCAGGGCGTCGAATCCCTGCCGGTGCGCATGGCGCGCCATGTCGAGAACACGCGCAGGATCGTCGCCTTCCTCGACGCCAACCCGGCCGTCGACTGGGTCAGCTATCCGGAACTGCCGTCCCACCCCGATCACGAGCTCGCCAAGCGCCTGCTGCCGAAAGGCTGCGGCGCGATCTTCAGCTTCGGCATCAAGGGCGGGCGCGAAGCCGGCCGCCGCTTTATCGAGCGGCTCGGCCTGTTCTCCCATCTCGCCAATGTCGGCGACGCCAAATCCCTCGTCATCCATCCGGCCAGCACGACGCACCAGCAGATGGACGCCGCAGCGCTGAAGGCCGCCGGCGTCGGCGAGGATCTGGTCCGCCTGTCCGTCGGCATGGAGGATGCGGACGACCTGATCGACGATCTGGCGGCGGCCCTGCGGGCGTCGCAGAAGAGCCGGGCGGCATAGGGAGGCGCGGATCATGGAACTCACCGTCAGCGGCAAGCGCGTCTTCGGCTCCACCGGCGGCCGGGATTTCGATCCGGCGCAGGATCCGGTCGTCTTCCTGCACGGCAGCGGCATGGACCGGACCGTGTGGCAGTTGCAGACCCGCTATTTCGCCTGGCACGGGCGCAGCGTGCTGGCGGTCGATCTGCCGGGCCACGGCAAGTCGGATGGCCCGGCGCTCGACAGCATCGAAGCCCAGGCGGCCTGGGTCGCCGACCTGCTGGACGCGGCCGGCGTGGAACAGGCCGCACTGGTCGGCCATTCGATGGGGGCGGCGCTGGCGCTGGAGACGGCGGCGGCGTATCCGGACCGGGTGAGCGCCATCGCCCTGTGCGGCGTCGCCGAGACCATGCCGGTCCATCCCGAACTGCTGGCGGCGGGCCTGGAGGGCAACGGCCACGCTTATGACCTCATCACCTCCTGGGGCTTCGACCGGAAAGCGCATATCGGCGGGAACAAGGCGCCGGGCGTCTGGATGACCGGCGGCGGCCTGCGGCTGCTGGAGCGCGGCCGCGATGCCGTGGTCGGCACCGACCTCGCGGCGTCGAACGACTATCGCGGCGCGGCTGTCGCGGCGGCCAGGATCGCCTGCCCGGTGCTGTTCGTGCTCGGCGACCGGGATAAGATGACCCCGCCGCGCAACGCCCGGCCGCTGATTGAGGCGATCGACGGCGCCCTCGTCGAGGTCATTGCCGACTGCGGCCACATGATGATGATCGAACGCCCCGACGAGACGCTGGATGCGCTGAGGCGGCTGCTGTAGGCGCGCGTGGGCGGTGCCGTCGCCCTCCTGGGCGCTCTTTACACTGCGCGGGAGTGTCTCTATTTCCACCTGAATTGCGGCTGTCGAGGCCAGCCCCGTTTTCCGGCCGCATCCGTTTCCCCGCTGCTGTCAATCCGCCAACAAAGGCGTAGCAGAAGATAAAGGAATATTGGAAATGCCGAAGGACGGAGACAGATTGTCGAAGGGTAAATCGAGAGACGACGCTGCGCCGACGTCCGGGGACGCGGGCAAGAAATCGTCCAAGAGCCGCAAACCCCGCCGGAGGCCGGTATCCGAGCGCATCATCGAGGATATCTCGGTCGAGCGCAGGGTCGCCTTGGAGATATTGGCGGATCGCTAGCAGCCACTACAGTGTTGCCTGGGTCGACGCCATCCGCGGCCACGACAAGGCGGTACGCGGAGGTGCGGCGCCCGGGATTCTCAACGAAAGTAATATCCGATCGGCGCTGGCGCGGCCTTACCACGGCTACCATCATTTCATTCACGAAAAGGCGGCCGCTCTCGTTCATGGGATTGTTTCCAGCCACGGCTTTGTCGACGGGAACAAGCGTACGGCGCTCTATCTCGTCGAACTGTTTCTGCGACGGAGCGGTTATCGTCTGGTCGAGGACGACATCGCCATCGCCGATACCATTACGGCCGTCGCCGCAGGGGAAATGGACTACGAGGCGCTGGCGCAGTGGTTCAGGGAGCGTCTCGTCCGCGCTGAAACGGCGTAGCCGCAAGGCGCACAGCCGCCGGCCTCACCAGAGCCAGCTTCCCGAGTTCGGATACGGCGCCGCCTGCCCGAGATATTGCAGGCCCTTGACGCTGCGCACGATCCACCAGATCAGGGTCGCCAGCAGGACCAGCCAGCCGATCAGGATAAACGAGGTTGCGGCGCCGACCGCGCCGTAGAGCAGGCCGATCCAGAATGTCCTGATCTGGAAGCGGTAATGGTCGGCGGCCCACGCGGCGGCGTTGTTCCGGCTAACATAGGCGATGATGACGCCGGCGATGGCGAGCACCCCGAAAACGACAGCGCCGAGATAGAGAAAATAGACGATCTTCGCGTTGCCGCTGCCGTCGGCGGCCGGGCTTCCGGACGGCAGGATGTCGGCGTTCGGCATCGGCCTTCCGCCCTCGCTTCGGCCTAGGAAAACAGCACCGAGGACAGGCCGCGCCGGCCCTTCTGGGTCAGCGGGTGGCCCGGGCCCAGCGCGTCGAAGATTTTGAGCAGCAGCTTGCGCGCCCTGGCGCCCTCCCACTCCCGGTCGCGCCTGATGCTCTCGATCAGCGCCTGAATCGCCTCCTCCGTCCGGCCGCGGGCGTAGAGGGCGCAGGCCAGGTCGTATTGCACCTGCAGATCGCCGGGATCGGCCGCGACGCTGGCCTGGAGCGCGTCGGGATCGCCGGTCTCGCCCAGATCGTCGATCAGGGCGAGTGCCGCCCGGGCGGCGACGACATCGGCATCCTTCGCCATCTCCTCGGGAAGCTGGTCGAGCATCTGGCGCGCCTGGTCCGGCTGTCCGAGCGCGATCGCCGCCCGCGCCAGGCCGACCAGCGCCGTTGCGTTGCCGCTATCCAGCTCGAGGATCCGGGAATACATGCCCGCGGCGGTGCCGGCATCGCCCTGCTCGAGCGCGGCTTTGGCCTCTGCGAGCATCTGTTCGATCACCGGGTCGCCCTGCTGCGCCCCGCCGGGCGCACCCGCCGCCAGCCGCTCGACGAACTGGCGGAGCTGGCTTTCGGGCTGGGCGCCGACGAAGCCGTCGACGGGCCGGCCGCCGGCAAAAGCGAAGACGGCGGGAATCGACTGCACGCGCAACTGGCCGGCCAGCGCCTGGTTCTTGTCGACGTCGATCTTGACCAGACGGACCTTGCCCTTCTGCTCCTTGACGACCTTCTCCAGAGCCGGGCCGAGCTGCTTGCACGGACCGCACCACGGCGCCCAGAAATCGACGATCACCGGCGTTTCCTGCGACGCCTCGATCACGTCCGCCGGAAAATTGGCGGTATCCGAATCCTTGATGACGTCGGCGCCTGCCGCGCCCGCCTCGCCGATCAGCATATCCATGAAAGCCCCTGCACCCTCGCCCGGTCGCGTCGCGCCATACATGGCGGAGGGCGCCGCGCCGGGCAAGGGGATGGATGCGCGCGGGGGCGGTGCCGCGCCGCGCCGGGCGGCGGCCTTAGTCCGGCGCGGGTTCCAGATCCATGATCTGCGGATCGTGACCGCAGTCGCGGATGAAGGTCAGCAGGTCGGCGGCGGCGATCGTCGTCGTGGCGTCGTTGCGCAGGGGATGGACATTCACCAACCGGTGCGCCATCAGCCCTTCGTCCAGGATCGCCATGACCCGGCAATCGGTATCGTTGATCAGGCCGAAGGGCGTGACCGCCCCGGGCGTGACCCCCAGCACCTCCATCAGCAGGTCCGGGCTGCCGAAGGACAGCGAGCCCCGGGCGCCGATACGTTTGCGGAAGGCTTTCAGATCGACCGGCCGGTCCTCCTCGGCGACGATCAGCCAGAGCTTCTTGTTCTTGTCGCGCAGGAACAGGTTTTTGACATGCCCGCCCGGCAGTTCGCCGCGCAACGACTTGCTTTCCGTGACCGTATACAGCGGCGGGTGCTCGACGGTCGTCCAGGAAAGCCCGAGGGCCTCGAGGCGGGCGTACAGCTCCTGTTCGGTGGCGGGCATGGCGTCTCGGCAGGTCGTGGGCGACGGTGAGCGTAAGGGCGGCAGCGCGGGCCGGGTGGCCCGCGACCCCGCTTGAAATCGCAAGGGCGCTATCTAACTGTGACGCAGCCGCAATACCACCCCCTGTCATTGGCCCCTGTCATTGGCCCCTGTCATTGACCCTTGTCATTCATTCGGGCCGGCGTATAGTCCGCGGCTTCACGGCAGACCGCGATGGTTCGGGCGGTTGCCGCTACAGTCTGCGCGGGAGTAGCTCAGAGGTAGAGCATCACGTTGCCAACGTGAGGGTCGCGAGTTCAAATCTCGTCTCCCGCTCCAGACTTCCTTCGAAATTCCAACCCGGTTTGCTGGCGCCATTCGCGCCTTGAAGTCCCGCCCGGCAGGCGCTATCGGCTGCCCGCGAACGGTCGTGCCCGGCACGACAAATTCCCGGCGGCCGGCCGGTGCGATGGGCTTCCCCGAAAGGTTTTCCCCCCGAATGGCTACCATGAGCAGCAACAAATCCCTTCTGATCCTGCCGGGCGACGGCGTCGGCCCCGAAGTCATGGACCAGGTCGTCCGCGTCGCCGACTGGTTCGGCCGGGAACGGGCGGTGACGTTCGATCTGGACGATGGCGTCGTCGGCGGCGCGGCGCTGGATGCCGAGGGCACGGCGATCCCCGACGCGGTCATGGCCAAGGCGAAAGCGAGCGACGCCGTGATGTTCGGCGCGGTCGGCGGCCCGAAATGGGACGGCAACCCCTTCCACCTGAAGCCGGAACAGGGGCTGCTGCGCCTGCGCAAGGAGCTCGAACTGTTCGCCAACCTGCGCCCGGCGATCTGTTTCGAGGCGCTGGCCGAAGCCTCCTCGCTCAAGGCCGATCTGGTGTCCGGGCTGGACATCGTGATCGTGCGCGAACTCACCGGCGGCGTCTATTTCGGCGAACCGCGCGGCATCGAGACGCTCGACGACGGCAGCCGCAAGGGCGTCGACACCCAGATCTACACCACGCCGGAAATCCACCGCATTGCCAGGGTCGCCTTCGATTTGGCGCGCAAGCGGCGCAACCTGGTGCATTCGTCGGAGAAGTCGAACGTCATGCACACCGGCGTGCTGTGGCGCGAGGAGGTGACCGCGATCCACGAGAGCGAATACGGCGACGTCGAATTGCAGCATATCCTCGCCGACAACTGCGCCATGCAGCTCGTCCGCGCGCCCAAGCAGTTCGATGTGATCGTGACCGACAACCTATTCGGCGACATGCTCTCCGACGTCGCCGCCATGCTGACCGGCTCGCTCGGCATGCTGCCCTCGGCCTCGCTCGGCGCGGAAGACCCGGCGACCGGCAAGCGCCACGCGCTCTACGAGCCGGTGCACGGCTCGGCGCCGGACATCGCCGGCCAGGGCGTCGCCAACCCGCTCGCCAGCATCCTCAGCTTCGCGATGGCGCTGCGCTACTCCTTCGATCTGGGCGAAGAGGCCGACATGCTGGAAGCCGCAGTCGCCGGCGTCCTGGCCGACGGCCTGCGCACCGCCGACCTGGCCCAGGCAAACACAAAGCGCGTCTCCACCGCCGAAATGGGCGCCGCCGTCCTGCGCGGGATGGAGAGGGTGGCAGGGTAAGGCGCTCGATACGGGGTTGAAAAATCCGGGATACGGAGTATTTTACGCCTACTTTGACGAAATTTCTGTAAAGTAGGCCTGAAATGCTCCGAAAATTCCGGGTTAAGAATTTCCTGTCCTTCCGGGACTGGCAGACCCTCGACCTCACCGTGGCGGCCAACGCCCCGGACCTGCCCGGGCGCTTCGTGCAGTCCGTCCCCGGCTCCAAGGACCGCTTCCCCACCTTCGTCGCCATCTTCGGCGCGAATGCCTCGGGGAAGACGAACATTCTGCGTGCTCTAACATTCGTAGCTAACTTCATTCGGTTTTCCCAGAACGATCCTCCAAACCAACTAATTCCATCGATCCCCTTTTTTGGAAGTGAGCCGAACGACGACATGTCAGAATTTGAAGTTGAGCTCGATGGAGCTCTGGGCAATATGGAAAACCGCGTAAGGTTTAATTACAGATTGGTCATATCACCAAATCAGACACAGGTTTTGGAAGAAGAATTAAAGTATTTTCCACTTGGCAGGTCTAGGCGTCTGTTTTCGCGTCGCGGTCAAATGATTGAATTTGGCGAAGATTTTCAAATTCGGAGTAATGATCCTTCAATCAAAAAAATCAGGAAAAATTCGAGCGTTATTTCAACACTAGCGCAATTCAATCATACGCTAAGCGTTGAAATTTTGATCGGTCTTTCTTCTCTTAGGTCAAACGTTGCAGGCATTATGGGTAATCATGATTTTTCCATAGATGCTGTATCTAATTTTTACAGCATGAACCCGAATTTTTTGAATGATTTTATAGCGCTTTCAGGAAAATTCGACATGAATATAGAGAGAATAGAAATTTCTAGATCAGAGAGTGGATTGACGCCAATGTTTTTTCATCGTGGCGTAAGTTCTCCTATTCATCATGCGTTTGAATCTCACGGTACGAACAAGATCTTCTCACTCTTCCCAATTTTAAATTATGTATTGCAGAGTGGCAGCGTAGCATTTGTTGATGAACTTGACAATTCGATACATTCACTCTTGTTACCTGAGATAATTGAACTATTTGTCGATCCAGAACGCAATCCCTATCATGCCCAGTTGGTTTCCGTGTGCCAAAATCCAAGTATATTGCAATATTTGAATAAGGAAGAAGTGTTCTTTGCCGAAAAAACGCCTGACGGTGCTTCAACGATTTACGGAATGAAAGATATCAAAGGAGTCCGCCGAGAGAGCAATATCTACGCGAACTATCTCGCCGGCGCTTTCGGCGGGATACCGAAAGTCGCGTAGCGGTATGCCCCGCCGGATTAGGCGCGCGATCTATGTCGCGTGCGAAGGCAAGAGCGAAACAGGATATGTTCGATGGCTCAACCGTCTGGCCGACGCTCATGGCGTTCCGGTCGCATTTACCGCACGGGACATGAAGGGCGGCGCCCCGACAGCTATCGTGGCATAACGCAATGCGGTTCCTTCGAGGCAGCGGGTCGAGGACATATCGAGGCAAGTATCTCATTCTGGACAGCGATATTGCCCTCATTTCCCAACATGAGCTGGATCGGGCTAAGCAGATCGCTGAGAAACATTCCTTCGGCATCGTTTGGCAGCAAGTCTGCCACGAATGCTTCCTGCTCAAGCATTTTTCGCAGACGGAAAGGCTCAACCCATCGATTGCAAATGAATGCAGCCGCGCCCTGCTTGGTGTCTGGCCCGCTTATCGCAAGGGTATGGACGCCACGGAATACGAAAAGCACCTGTCGATTGAGCATTTGGCACGAGGCCGAGGCAACCTGCCAGAATTAGATGCCTTCCTGAACGATATCGGCTGGAACTGAGCGTCCCTTCTACACCCCGATCAGCAGCCGTTCCGGGTCTTCGAGGCCTTCCTTGACCTTGACGAGGAAGGTCACGGCCTCGCGGCCGTCGACGATGCGGTGGTCGTAGCTGAGCGCGAGATACATCATCGGGCGGATGACGACCTCGCCGTCGCGGGCGACCGGGCGCTGCTCGATCCGGTGCATGCCGAGGATGCCGGATTGCGGCGGGTTCAGGATCGGCGTCGACAGCATCGAGCCATAGACGCCGCCGTTCGAGACGGTGAAGGTGCCGCCGGTGAGCTCGGCCATTGACAGGTTGCCGTCGCGCGCCTTGACGCCCAGTTCGGCGATCGTCCGTTCGATCCCGGCGAAAGACAGGCCGTCGGCATCGCGCAGGATCGGGACGACGAGGCCCTGTTCCGTGCCGACGGCGACGCCGATGTCGTAATAGTTCTTGTAGACGATGTCGTCGCCGTCGATCTCGGCGTTGACGGCCGGGATCTCCTTCAGCGCCTCGATGCAGGCCTTGACGAAGAAGGACATGAAGCCGAGGCGCACGCCGTGGCGCTTCTCGAAACTGTCGCGGTAGCGTTTGCGCAGGTCGAGGATGGCGGTCATGTCGACATCGTTGAAGGTCGTCAGCATGGCCGCGCTGTTCTGCGCCTCCTTCAGCCGCTCGGCGATGCGGCGGCGCAGGCGGGACATGCGCACCCGGACCTCGCGTTCGTCGTCGGCGCGCGGCGGCGCAGGGGCAGGCTTCGGCGCGGCCGGCCTGGGTGTTGCAACCGGTTTGTCCGGCGCCGGCTTGGGTTCAGGCACTGGCGCGGGTTCCGGTTCGGGCGCGGCTGCCTGCGCCGCCAGGTAAGCCTCGACATCGGCCTTGAGCAGGCGGCCGTCCTTGCCGGTGCCTTCGATTTCCGCCGGGTCGAGATCGTGTTCGGCGACCAGCTTGCGCACGGCCGGGCTGAGCGGCGCCGGCTCGGGCTCCGGTTCCGGCTCCGGGTCTGGTTCCGGTTCGGGCGCTGCCGCCGCCGGTGCTTTCGTAGCGGCCGCCACGGCAACTGCCGCTCCGGTCTCGTCGATCCGGCCGAGCACCGCGCCAACTTCCACTTCAGCGCCCTCGCCGGCCACGATCTCGGCCAGGACGCCGGCCGCCGGCGCATTCACTTCCAGCGTGACCTTGTCGGTCTCCAGCTCGACGAGCGGTTCGTCCGCCTCGACAGCGTCGCCCACCTGTTTGAACCATTTGGCGACCTCGGCTTCCGTCACCGATTCGCCGAGCGCGGGCACTGTTATTTCTACGGACATGGGATATCAACGGTCATGTGCGGGGTCCGGAACGGGTGTCTTTTTTCTGTCGGTTCAGTCATCGAACGTCAGCGCTTCATCGACCAGCCGTTTCTGCTCGGCGACATGGCGCGCGTTGAGGCCGGTCGCCGGCGAAGCCGATTCCGGCCGGCCGGCATAGCGCGGCCGGACGTGCTTTATGCCGATCTCCTGCATCACTGCCTCGATCCGCCGGTCGACGAAGAACCAGGCGCCGGCATTCTCCGACTCCTCCTGGCACCAGACGACCTCGGCCTGTTTGAAGCGCGACAGTTCCTCGGCCAGAGGCTTCGCCGGGAAGGGGTAAATCTGCTCCATGCGCTGGATGCAGATGCGGTCGTTCAGGCCGCGCCGGTCGCGCTCCCCGGCCAGGTCGTAATAGACCTTGCCGGAGCACAGGATAACGCGCTCGATCCCCTCGTCCGGGCCGAGGACCGAATCGTCCCATAAAATCCGGTGGAAGGAATGGCCGGTCGTGAACTCGGCCAGTTTCGAAACCGCCGACTTGTGCCGCAGCAGCGACTTCGGCGACATCACGATGAGCGGCTTGCGGGTCTTGCGCCGGACCTGGCGGCGCAACGCGTGGAAATAGTTCGCCGGCGAGGTGCAGTTTACCACCTGCATGTTTTCTTCGGCGCACAGTTGCAGATAGCGCTCCAGCCGGGCCGAGGAATGCTCCGGCCCTTGGCCCTCGTAACCGTGGGGCAGCAGCATCACCAGGCCGCACAGGCGCAGCCACTTCGATTCGCCCGAGGCGATGAACTGGTCGATGATGATCTGGGCGCCGTTGGCGAAATCGCCGAACTGGGCTTCCCACAGGATCAGCGCGTTGGGCTCGGCGAGCGCGTAGCCGTATTCGAAGCCCAGCACCGACATTTCGGCGAGCGGCGAATCGATGACCTCGAACAGCGCCTGGTCCGGCGACAGATTCTGTAGCGGCAGGTATTTCCTTTCGGTTTCCTGGTCGACCAGCACAGCATGGCGGTGCGAGAAGGTGCCCCGGCCGCTGTCCTGGCCGGACAGGCGCACCGGCGTGCCCTCGGCCAGCAGCGAGCCGAACGCCAGCGCTTCGGCGAGGGCCCAGTCGACGCCCTCGCCGCTCTCGATCACCTTCTTCCGGGCCTCCAGCTGCCGGGCGATCTTGCGGTTCAGGTTGAAGTCGTCCGGCACGTCGCTGAGCTTGCGGCCGACCCGGCGCAACCGTCCCTCGTCCACGGCGGTATCGCCCCGGATATATTCGCCGCGCGTCGGCTCCACGCCGGTCCAGGCGCCCTCCAGCCAGTCCGCCTTGTTCGGCTTGTAGCCGCCGGCTGCTTCGAAATCCTCCTCCAGCCGCGTCTCGAACTCGCCGACCATATCGTCGGCTTCCCTGTTGGTGAGGATGCCTTCGTCGACCAACTTGCGGGCGTAGATTTCGCGCACCGAATCGTGCCTTGCGATCGTGCGGTACATCAGCGGCTGGGTGAAGGCCGGCTCGTCGCCCTCGTTATGGCCGTGCCGCCGGTAGCAGAACATGTCGATCACGACATCGGTCTGGAAGGCGTCGCGGAACTCCATGGCGATGCGGGCGACATGGACGACCGCTTCCGGATCGTCGCCGTTCACATGGAAGATCGGCGCCTGGACGATCTTGGCGAACTCGGTGCAGTAGGGGCCGGAGCGGCTGTGCACCGGGTTGGTGGTGAAGCCGATCTGGTTGTTGACGATAAAATGGATCGTGCCGCCGGTACGGTAGCCGTTGAGGTCGGCGAGGTCGAGGGTCTCCGCCACCACGCCTTGGCCGGAGAAGGCGGCATCGCCATGCAGCAGCAGGCCCATCACCTGGCGCCGGGCGCTGCGCATGTTGGCGCCCTTGGCGGCGCGCTGGGTCTGCTTGGCGCGGACCTTGCCGGCGACGACCGGGTTGACCGCCTCCAGATGGGACGGGTTGGCGGTCAACGACAGATGGACGGGGTTGCCGTCGAAATCCCGGTCCGACGAGGTGCCGAGATGGTATTTCACGTCGCCCGAGCCCTGGACGTCCTCCGGGTTGGCGGCATTGCCCTGGAACTCGGAGAAGATCGCCTGATAGGGCTTGCCCATCATGTTGGCGAGCACGTTGAGGCGCCCGCGATGGGGCATGCCGACGATGATTTCCTCGACGCCGAGCTGGCCGCCGCGCTTGATGATCTGTTCGAGCGCCGGGACGGTCGCCTCGGAGCCGTCCAGGCCGAAGCGCTTGGTGCCGGTATATTTCCTGTCGAGGAAGCGCTCGAAAATTTCGGCCTGGACCAGGCTGCCCAGGATGGCCTTCTTGCCCATGGTGGTGAATTCGGTGCGGTTCTCGATCGCCTCGATGCGCGCCTGCAGCCAGGTTTTCTGGTCCGGGTCCTGGATGTGCATGAACTCCACGCCGATCGTGCCGGCATAGGTCGCCTTGCAGCGGGCGACGATCTCGCGCAGCGTCGCGGTCTCGCCGAGGCCGAGATAGTTGCTGATGAAGATGCGCCGGTCGAGGTCGCGCGGCGTGAAGCCGTAGGTTTCGTAGTCCAGCTCCGGGTGGTCTTCGCGCTGTTCGATGCCGAGCGGATCGAGCTGAGCGAGAAGGTGGCCGCGCACCCGGTAGCTGCGGATCAGGATGAGCGCACGGATCGAGTCCCGCGTGGCTTCGCGGATATCGTCGTCCGACGCGGGAGTCGCCGGTGCGCCGGCCGGCCGCGCCGCCGCCGCGCCGTCGTTTCCGATTACGCCGCCGTTGCCGACCACCCGGGTCGCCCGGGGCGCCCAGTCCGGCCCGGACAGGTCGGCCAGCGCCGCCTGGGCGCTGTCGTCGAGATCGTCGAAAAATTCGCGCCAGTCGTCGGCAACCGAGCGCGGATCGGCGAGATAGCGTTCGTACAGGTCGATGATGAAGGGCGCGTTCGCCCCGGTGAGGTAGGAGGACGCCTCGAATTCCCGCGCCGAGTATGTCATGGGTCCGGCTTGCTTGCTGTTACGGCCGCTGGCGCCCGGTTTGAGCCGGGCACCGTTGGAATCTAGGCGTCCCGGCCGCACTTGTCATCGGGAACTTTGCGCTTATCGGCCTTATCAGTCCATCAAGTAACTTTTCACCCATAATCTACCATTGCAACTTATGACAGATTTCACTGCAGGGCCTTGTTCAAAAGCAATGGTAGAAAGGTGGTAGAGAGTTAGAATTTCTTCTTGTAATTCTTGATCTTTTTCGAGATCAACTACCTCGAGCTTCTCGTGTCTTGCTTCATCTCGGTTGATTCTTCTACCATGACTTCCATGTGCATCTCCTCCAAAGTGTTCTGCTACGTCTTCTGCTAGCTGAATTGGATTTGAATGTTTCAAAAACATGTAATTTTGCAGCCAATCTGTTACAAGGCTTTGCCCGTAGGCTATAGACTTTCGGGCTTCCTGAAGTAATGCAGGTCCAAACGAGCGTAAAACTGGTGCCCATGCATGGGCCAAAGTTGGATTATTCGAGATATCTTCTTTCGCTTCTCGAAACTGATCGATGATGGAGTGTGCAGAAAAAGACCGGTCACCTACAATAAGTTGGGGATCAGTCGGTCCTAACTGACTCTGCCGACCCATGATGATTCTGTCGCATCCCAATGCAATCATGGTACCTGCGGACATCGAATAGGTTGGCACAGCAACGTCAATTTCTTCAAATTTGCTACGAAGATAATCAAAAATTGTATGAGCAGCTTCCGCCATGCCACCAGGCGTGTGAAGTATCAGGAGGAGGCCTTTGTTGAAATCATGACCGTGAACGCCGGTCATGAACCCATTAATATCTTCCATGTTTATCGAAGTAAAGAGACTAGGAACTTGAGGTTTCTGCAAGAATGTATGTGCTTCGTTGCTCCGGTTCGACCTGATGCGTAGTAGAGGACATTGCGACCACAACGTTCAGAAATTTTTAAGGTAGCCTCGCGCGACTTGTTTCCTATGTATGTGCTTCGTTGCTCCGGTTCGACACAATTTAGTTCATCCAATAGATCAGACCAATTCGGCATCTGTACCTCTCGTCACGACAAGCCCAATTGGGTTATCCCAAGCGTACTTTTGCGGTTTAACCTCCGAAATATCCGGTATGCTGGCCAAATCCGCGAGGCGTATATATTCTTCATACAGTGCCGTAGCTTCTTGGAGAATTTGCAAAGTTTCAGCTTCGCTTGGACGGATCACCGGACCCGATTTGGCGTCATCCTGCACTTTCCCAATTTCGCTCATATGCTTGCCTCCTCCCAATAGCGCAGTCTTACGTACTTATGGTCGGCTATCAAGCAGACATTTGCCCCGCCGTTCAGCGGCTCATGGCGGCCAGCATGGTCCGGCCGATCGCCGCAGGCGAGTCGGCGACATGGAAGCCCGCGCTCTTCATCGCTTCGATCTTGTCGCCCGCCGTGCCCTTGCCGCCGGAAATGATGGCGCCGGCATGGCCCATGCGGCGGCCGGGCGGCGCGGTCAGGCCGGCGATGAAGCCGGTAATCGGCTTGGCGGTGCCGGACGCCTTGTAGAATTCCGCCGCTTCTTCCTCGGCCGTGCCGCCGATCTCGCCGATCATGACGATGCCTTCGGTCTCGTCGTCGGCCAGGAACATCTCCAGGCAGTCGATGAAGTTCGTCCCGTTGACCGGATCGCCGCCGATGCCGATGCAGGTCGATTGACCGAGGCCGGTTGCCGTGGTCTGGGCGACCGCTTCATAGGTCAGCGTACCGGAGCGCGAGACCACGCCGATCCGCCCGCGCTTGTGGATATGGCCCGGCATGATGCCGATTTTGCAGGCGTCCGGCGTGATGACCCCCGGGCAGTTGGGCCCGATCAGCCGCGTCCCCGAACCGTGCAGCGCGCGCTTGACGCGCACCATGTCGAGCACCGGGATGCCTTCGGTGATGCAGACGACCAGCGCCACGCCGGCGTCGATGGCTTCGAGGATGGCGTCGGCCGCAAACGGCGGCGGCACATAGATGGCGCTGGCGTTCGCGCCGGTCTGCGCCACGGCTTCGCCGACAGTGTCGAAGACCGGCAGATCGAGATGAACCCCGCCGCCCTTGCCGGGCGTGACGCCGCCGACCATCTGCGTGCCGTAGGCGATCGCCTGCTCGGAATGGAAGGTGCCCTGGCTGCCGGTGAAGCCCTGGCAGATCACCCTGGTGTTTTCGTTGACCAGAACCGCCATGGCTACGCCGCCTCCTTCACGGCTTGCACGACCTTCTCCGCAGCGTCGGCCAGATCGTCCGCCGAGGCGATCGGCAGGCCGGAGTCGGCGAGGATCTTCTTGCCGAGATCGACATTCGTCCCGGCCAGGCGCACGACCAGCGGGACGTGCAGGCTGACCTCCCGGGCTGCGGCGACCACGCCCTCGGCGATCACGTCGCAGCGCATGATGCCGCCGAAAATGTTGACCAGAATGCCTTCGACATTGGGGTCGCTGAGGATGATTTTGAAGGCGGTGGTGACCCGCTCCCGGGTCGCGCCGCCGCCGACATCGAGGAAGTTCGCCGGCTCGGCGCCGTAGAGCTTGATGATATCCATCGTGCCCATGGCGAGGCCGGCGCCGTTGACCATGCAGCCGATGGTGCCGTCCAGCTTGACATAGTTGAGGTCGTGGCGGGCGGCTTCGAGCTCCGCCGGGTCCTCCTCGTCCTCGTCGCGCAGTTCGGCGATGTCCGGATGGCGGTAAAGCGCGTTGTCGTCGAAGTTCATCTTGGCGTCGAGGGCGATCACGTCGCCGGCGCCGGTCACGACCAGCGGGTTGATCTCGACCAGGCTGGCGTCGAGCTCGGTGAAGGCGCGGTACATCGCGGTGAGGAACCGGGTCGCCGAGCGCACCTGGTTGCCCTGCAGGCCCAGTCCGAAGGCGACGGTGCGGCAGTGGTGGCCCTGGATGCCGGTCGCCGGGTCGATGGCGACCCGGATGATCTTCTCCGGCGTCTCTTCGGCGACCTGCTCGATATCCATGCCGCCTTCGGTCGAGGCCATCACGGTGACGCGGCTGGTCGCGCGGTCGAGCAGGACGGAGAGATAAAGCTCCCGGGCGATATCGCAGCCGTCCTCGATATAGAGGCGCTTGACTTCCTTGCCGTCCGGGCCGGTCTGCTTGGTGACCAGCACCTGGCCGAGCATGGCGTCGGCGTTCTCGCGGACTTCCTCGACCGATTTCACGACCCGCACGCCGCCCTTGCCGTCGGGGTCGTTCCTGAAACGCCCGGCCCCGCGGCCACCGGCATGAATCTGGGATTTGACGACCCAGACCGGGCCGCCCATCTTCCCGGCCTGTTTGGCCGCCTCGTCCGGCGTCCAGGCGACGCCGCCGTCCGGTACCGCGATGCCGTAGCGGCGCATCAGCTCCTTGGCCTGATACTCGTGGATATTCATGCTGGCTCCCCCTGCAGGGAAAAAAGAGGGCGTTCCGGACCCGCGCCCGGCCGTCACACAATAGGCTGCGTTACATCATGGCCCTGGTGGCCTCGATCAGCGCCTTCACGGCGTTGACCGATTTTTCGAACATGGCCTGTTCTTCCGCGTCGAGGTCGACTTCCATAATGCGCTCGACGCCGCCGGCGCCGATCACCACCGGCACGCCGACATAGAGGCCGGACTGGCCGTATTCGCCGTCCAGATAGGCGGCGCAGGGCAGGACGCGCTTCTTGTCCTTGAGAAAGCTCTCGGCCATCGAGATCGCCGAGGCGGCCGGCGCGTAGAAGGCCGAGCCGGTCTTGAGCAGGCCGACGATCTCGGCGCCGCCGTCGCGGGTGCGCTGGACGATGGCGTCCAGCCGCTCCTGGCTGAGCCAGCCCATCTTCACCAGATCCGGCAGCGGCACGCCGGCGACGGTGGAATAGCGCACCGACGGCACCATGGTATCGCCATGGCCGCCGAGGACGAAGGCCGTCACATCCTCCACCGAGACATTCATTTCCTGGGCCAGGAAATAGCGGAAGCGCGCGCTGTCCAGCACGCCGGCCATGCCGACGACCCGGTTGTGGGGCAGGCCGCAATGTTCGCGCAATGCCCAGACCATGGCGTCCAGCGGGTTGGTGATGCAGATGACGAACGCATCCGGGGCATGTTCGCGGATGCCGTCGCCGACCGCCTTCATGACCTTGGCGTTGATGCCGATCAGGTCGTCGCGGCTCATGCCCGGCTTGCGCGGCACGCCGGCGGTGACGATGACGACGTCGGCGCCGGCGATGGGCGCATAATCCGATGCGCCGGTCAGATTGGCGTCGAAGCCTTCGACCGGCGAGGCCTGGGCGAGGTCCAGCGCCTTGCCGTCCGGCACGCCTTCGACGATGTCGAACAGCACGACATCGCCCAGTTCCTTGAGGCCGGCGAGCAATGCCAGCGTGCCGCCGATCTGGCCAGCCCCGATCAGGGCGATCTTGTTTCGAGCCATGGGAATCCCCGCGGAGTGGAGGGGCGGAGCGTCCGGCGCCGACCCGGAACGGCGCCCGGGAAGGGGTAACGCCCTGCCGACAGGTATCGCGGCGGGATTAGCGCGATTGGCCGGACGGGGCAACCGCGCCAAATGCGTCAAGCGGCCCGGCGGATGCGGCGCCGGCGGCGGAGTAACTTCGAGCGCGCCGGAGAACTGGCCTACGGCGTCATCTCATACATGTTCCAGGCGGTCTTGACGGCGAGCCGGTCGTACAGGGTGCGGGCGCGGTAGTTGTCGTCGGCGGTGATCCAGCGGATCTTGTTCCAGCCGCGCTCGACGGAGATCTCGTTCAGGCGATCCAGCAATCGTTCGCCGACCTTCGCGCCGCGCGCCGCCGGGTCGACGAACAGGTCGTCCAGAAAGCCGATCGTCGTGGCGCGCAAGGGGCTCGGCATGGCACGGAAATGGGCCAGCCCGACCAATGCGCCGTCCCGCTCCGCGACCAGCGCCTCGACAACATGGGCCGGATCGTGGATCCAGCCCCACACGGTCTCCAGCGACTCCGCCTTCATGGCAACCTTGTAGAAGTCTCCGTAGCCGAGATAAAGCGGCTCCCAGCCGCCCCGGTCCCCTGGCGCTGCGGGCCGGATGATGAGGTTGGTCATGGGGCTATCTCCTGCGTCGTCAGGTGTTGCGCCGTCTCAGTACAATTCTATCGCCTGCTAAAGGCAGGCGAAAATATCACCTTTCTTCTTGCCGCTCTTCGACGCGGCATTCGCTGTCGCAGTCGCCGCAGTATGCGTGGTCGAAGGGCTCGCCTTCCAATTCCCATATTTGGTCCGGCACGCTCCAGACGGCCCAGGCGTCCCTCTTGACGTTCTCGCCGCCGCAGGTGGCGCAGACCAAAATTTTCACGCCTTTGTCCGCCATTGTCTCATCCTCCTTCTTCGCCGTCTGCTGGGAGCGTCCACGGGCATTGTCGCGCTCGCGCTTACGCGAAGCGGTGCGATTTCAAAATCCCATCGGCCTGCCAGCCGACCCATCCGCAGCTTTCGCTCCCTCACGTCCGGAACGCCGGATCCTTCCGGTCCATCACGCGCATCAGGGCGGGCCATTCGTGGGTGTCGTCGGCCGCTCTGCCTGCGCCGGGGCGGCTTCCAGTTTGATCTTGCGAGTTCCAAGACGACCGAGTTTTGGGGTGAGATTGGTCTTGTTTATTGCCGCTGTTCTAGTCGTCGCCGTTGACTGGCACGGGCTTACCGCCCTTGAGCCGGACGCCGGGATACTTGTATGCAGCGCAGTCGCGTAGCTTGGCGGCAGGACGTCTAACACCGAAAGTATGCGTCCGCCCGCCTTCCCCTGCGCCAGCCGTACTACCTTCATACTTCCAGTCCGCTTCGGCTAGGAATACGACATCGACTCGCCAGATCACGAGAGTTGCCCCCTCCTTGATGGTGCCGGTCGCATCCACAAGATAGCGCCAAACGATATACCAGCCCGCATGGTTGTAATGCGATTGGATCGACCAGGGGCGCTTGCTGGCTTTGCTTTCAAGGCAATCTTCGGGTCGGAGCGGTGTCGGGGCGCCGCGACGGCGCAGGTCAGGAAAGCGTGTTTGTGCGGTAAAACTGTGGCGGTGCTTTTCGTAGCTGCTCACGCTATCGAGCGCCTTTGTACCGAACATACCGACAATGGCGCTGAACACATTGGCTTGTTCAAAATACAGGTCGATGAAATCTCGGTCGTTTAACGCCTTCTCGATGTAGTCGATCGCTCTTCTGATCGCGGCAACGTCGAGCGATAGGGGAAGTTTCACCGCATGGTTGAACACAATTATACTTTCATCTCCGCCAGTTGCGGAATTGCAGCAACGCCCATGCGGTAATACTCCGGGTTTTTTTCAATTCCAATGCTTCGGAGGCCGCACGCTGTGGCGGCTGCTAGGGTCGACCCGGAGCCGGCAAAGGGATCCAGGACTACGCCTTTGCCGAGCGGTAGGCTGGATCGGACCAGCGGGCGAAGAAACGCTTGTGGCTTCAGCGATGGGTGCGGGGCAATCTCGCGTTCTGGCCGACGGGCGGGGGATGACCGAACCAAGTCCTTGAACGGTTCGTCTTTCGAAAGACGGCGGAGCCCGCCTGTACCCCAAGCCCGAAGATTATCCTGAACGCGCCCTTCGCATGGCCGCCGGAATATACCCCACGGCTCGAAGCACGATTTGGGCATCACTGTCACATCTGGAAACTCGTCATGCGCGTTCTTGGGCCGGTCGCCGCCGCGCAAGGTGTGGACCTCCCGAATCAATATCCCGCGCTTCTCAAACCCAGCGGTCCGGAACGGTTCAAAGACCAAATCCGACAACAGGGGGTTGGCGGCCACGAACACATGGGCCCCGGGCACCAGAACCGGGAAAAGCAACTCGCAGAAGCGTCCAAAAAATTTGTGGATATTATTCTTGTCACCGTCTCGCAACACTGTAAATCGCGGAACCGGCTGTCTCTTGCTGCCGTCGAACGACGGTGGAATTCGCCAAATTCCTCCGTTTCCCTCCCGGCGCTTCTCAAGTTGTTCAAGGCTGAACTCTACCAGTCCGTAAGGAGGGTCGGTAACGACCGCATGGATCGATCTTTCCTCGGCTTTCTCAAGCCAATCGAAAGCATCTTCGTGTCGAAAATCGTAAAAGACCTCGGAGCAAATGTCCGGCGATGCCGTGGCCAATGCCGTTTGCGTCACGCTACCAAATCCCGATACTGCAACCTCTGATGCCATAGCCTCAAGTCCCTGCCGTGCGGGCAAAGTTCATCACTGAGACTCTATTTTGAACAAATCAAGAACACAACACCATATATGGTCTCGTTTGCATCCTGCACACTACCGGTTGAGTTTCAAGGCCGTATCCGCCCGGCGGCCGATCTATCCACAGCTTTCCAACCGCGGCCCTACGTCCGGTAGCTCTGATCCTTCCTGTCCATCAGGCGCAGCATGGCGGGCCATTCCAGGGTCTCGTCGTTTGCGCCGCCGTTGCCGGCGATGCCGCCTTCCCACTGGGCGGCGGTGTGCTCCTGCACCGCCGGCGGCGGCTGGCGCAGGGTGCCGCTGGCCATGACGTCGAGCTGAATTTTGCAGGCCATTTCCAGATAGTAGATGCGCCGGAAGGCCTGGCCGATATTCGCCCCGCAGGCGAGCAGGCCGTGGTTGCGCAGGATCATCGCGTCGCAATCGCCGAGGTCGGCGAGCAGGCGCGCCTGCTCGTCCTCGTCGAGCGCGATGCCTTCGTAATCGTGGTAGGCGATGCGGTCGAGGAACTGGTAGCCGTTCTGCTCCATCGGGATCAGGCCTTCCGCAAGGCAGGAAACCGCGATGCCGGCGCGGGTGTGGGTGTGGATCACCGCCTGCAGGTCCGGCCGCGCGCGGTGGATGCAGGCATGGATGACGTAACCGGCCGGGTTGATGCGCGCGTCGGGGTCGTCGATCGGGTTGCCGTCGAGATCGATCTTGACCAGGCTGGAGGCAGTGATCTCGGAATAATGCGGGCCGAACGGGTTGATCAGGAAGTGATGGTCCGGCCCCGGCACCCGCGCCGTGATGTGATTGTAGATCAGGTCGGTCATGCCGAAGTGGTGGACCAGCCGGTAGCAGGCGGCGAGCTGGACCCGCACATCCCATTCTTCGGCCGGGATACCGTCGGGGCGATGGTCCGACCGGCCGGCCGGCAGCGTGGCGATATTCATGGCTGTCTCCTGTCGAAACGCTGCGGACCGGCGATTGCCCTGTCGTGTCGCGGTCCCCATGCAACGGGGTTGCGCCGAACATGCCGTCACTCCGCCCCCGATGACAAGCCCGCGCGGATAATCCGGTAACGACGAAGCGCGCGCGGGGAATCGATCCGGCCATCCGCCGCACCGGAATTGCGGGCCGCCGCCGGTATTATGGAACAGCGGCAAATCCTTTAGCCGCCGACACGGCAAATTCGGACGCACCATGTTCTACCGGCCCGGGCAGGAGCATCACGGCCTGCCCCGCAACCCGTTCAACGCGCTCGTCGTGCCAAGGCCGATCGGCTGGGTCTCCAGCCTCGCACCGGACGGCACGGCCAATCTTGCGCCCTATTCCTTTTTCAACGCGGTCAGCTACGGGCCGCCCCAGGTCATGTTCTCGGCCGGCCAACGGCCGCATCGCAAGGGCACGCCCTATGCGCCCAAAGATTCCCAGACCAACCCCGAAGCGACGGGCGAGTTCGTCTGCAACATGGCGACCTGGGATCTGCGCGCGGCGATGAACCTCAGTTCCGAACATGTCGCGCCGGGCGTGGACGAGTTCGAGCATGCCGGCCTCACCAAGGCGCCGGCGGAGACAGTGAAGGCGCCGCGCGTCGCCGAATCGCCGATCCATCTGGAGTGCCGCTATCTCCAGAGCGTCCGCCTCAAGACGAAGGAAGGCTACGGGCCGAACGTGCTGGTTATCGGTGAGGTCGTCGGCATCCATATCGACGATTCCATGCTGACCGACGGCTTCGTCGACATGGCGAAGGTCCGCCCGATCGGCCGGCTCGGCTATCTCGACTATGTCACCGTGGACGACGTCTGGACCATGCCCCGGCCGGATTGACCCGGCCGCCGTTCGCGCGTCGTATCGATCAGGAACGGAAAGCTTCCGGATCGAGCGGTTTCAGCCGGGCAGGATCGAACGGCCGCAGATCGACCGTCGTGGCCGCGCCGTCCGCGATCAGTTCCGCCATCGCCTCGCCGGTCGAGGGGCCGTTGAGCATGCCCCAGACGCTGTGGCCCGTGGCCACCCATGCGCCGGCGACGCCCGGCACCGGGCCGATCAGGGGCAGCTCGTCTGCCGTCACCGGCCGGAAGCAGGCCTGCTCCGCCAGCACCTTCGACGCCGCCAGATCGGGTGAGACGCAGGCGGTCAGGCGCCGCAATCGTTTCGCGGCATCGGGCTCCGGTGTTACGTCGGCCGGATCGACAGGCAACGCCCGGTCGCCGGATGAGACGCAGACATAGGTGGTGCCGTCCGGCCGCGGATAGAATTCCGGATGCGCGGCCTCCCCGCTTTCCGTTTCGACGTCGGCGAACAGCGATTCCGGAGACGGTTCGTAGTCGAAGATCAGGCTGTGCGCCTTGACGCCGTAGACGGCGGGCAGCGGCAGCCAGCGGCAGGCCAGCAGCGACCACGGCCCCATGGCGATGACGACGGCGTCGGCGGCCAGTTCCGTATCGTCGACGATGGCTCCGGTCGCGCGTTTGCCGTCCGGCGCCAGCATGATGCCCTGCACGCAGCCCTCGATCAGCCGCGCGCCGCGTTCGATTGCGGCAGCCATCAACGCTGCGGTGAAGGCCTCGGGATAGATCTGCGCCGTCGTCTCGGCCGTGCTCAGCCTGACGTGGACTGCGCTGTCTGCGCCGAGCCAGTCGGGCGAGGGCAGGCGCGCGAACCGGCTCATGTCCCGCCCTTCGCCGGCGACGACGCCCAGCGCCTCGACGCGGCGGTAGCCCCAGCCGCGGCCCCCGCGACCACCGAGGCTTGCCGCCAGTTCCGCGTGCAGATCGAAACCGCGCCGCGCCAGCGCCGCCACCGGCGTGCCGTCGCACCAGTCGCGCGCCAGAAAGCCGCCGGACTTGCCCGACGCGGCATTGGCGACGCCGGTGCGTTCGACGACGAGCGTTTCGATGCCACGCAGGCTCAGAAAGTACGCGATGGACGCCCCGATAACCCCGCCGCCACAGATCAGGACTTTCATGCTGTTGGCTCGCCTTAATCTTCGTCCTGCCGTGCTTCCAGATACGCCTGCGACTGCATTTCCATCAGCCGCGAAACGGTGCGCTGGAATTCCATGGCATGGGCACGCCCGCGGTAGATGTCCTGCGGCGCGCCGGCCGCCGAGGCGAGCAGCTTGACCTTCCGCTCATACAGCGTGTCGATCAGGATGGTGAAGCGTTTGGGCGCGCTTTTCTCCTCCGGTTTGAGGCGCGGAATGCCATCGATCAGCACGGTCCGGTAGGCGTTGGCGATCGCGATATAGTCGGCCGCGGCCAGCGCTGCGCGGCACAGATCGTCGAAATGGAAGCGCGCCACGCCCCGGGCGGCGAGCGGCACCGGCACCGTCCGGCCCTTGACCGTCAGCCGCGCGGGCGACGCTTCGGCGCCGTCGGTCAGCGCTTCGAACGCCGTGTCGAGCGCCCGCGTCGCCGCCGGGCCGAGCGGCGTGCGCCAGACCTGCATCGTCATCAGCCGGGCGAGGCGATAGTCCCGCACCGCTTCCAGGTGCAGCACGTCCAGCCTTTCCTTGAGAAGCTCGATGAAGGGCAGAAAAAGCTGGCGCTGCAATCCGCCCTCGTAGAGCCGGTCGGGAGGCCAGTTGGACGTGGCGACCACGATCGCGCCGCGTTCGAACAGCGCCTCGAACAGGCGGCTCAGGATCATCGCGTCGGCGATGTCGATGACATGCAGTTCGTCGAAACAGAGCAGCCAGGCATCGTCGGCGATGTCGCCGGCGACCGCGGGCAGAAGGTCATCGACCCTGCCGGCGCCGCGCCGCTCGTGCAGCCGGTCCTGGATTTCCAGCATGAATTCATGGAAATGGACCCGGCGCTTGCGGGCGACCGGCGCGGCATCGAAAAACAGGTCCATGAGCATGGATTTGCCGCGCCCGACGCCGCCAAAGAGATACAGGCCGCGCGGCGGTTCGGGCGCCCCTGAGCGAAACGGGCGGTTGCCGAGTCCGAAGCGGGACAGCCAGGAACCGGCCTGCCCCGGCTCATAGCCCTTCATTGCCTGATGCAGGCTGTTCAGCTTTTCCGCCGCCAGCGCCTGGGCCGGATCGTGGGTAAGATGCCCGTCGGCGACGCGGGCGCGCCATACCGCCAACGGCGTCTGGGCAGGCGGCGTCTGGGCAGGCGGCGTTTGGGCGGGCGGCATCCGGGCGGACGCGGTATCGGCAGGCCGGTCGGGCATACGCGCGGGACGCTCAGCCTTCCGCCTCGTCGGCGACGCGGAGATGCCGGTCCGGCGCGGCGAGGATCGTATCGACGGCGTCGGCAACCATGCGCTCGACCAGGGCGCCGGCGGCCGGCCGGTCGGCGATCAGGTCCAGCCCCTCGCCGGCGAAGGTGACCGCCATGTCGGTATCGCCATCGCGCTGGGCGGCGAAGAAGCGCTCGCGCAGCGCTGGCTCCTCGGCGCGAAGGGCCTCGTCGCGGTCGTGCCAGGCGTCGCTGAAGGCGTTGCGGATGGCGCGCCCGGTATAGGGCGCCGGCCAGGTCAGGCCGCGCGCCGTGTCGAAGACTTTGGTGCGCAGCGTGTCGTCGCCGCCCGTCCGCTCGATCAATGCCTTCTGGTTCGGGTGGCCGAGCGCTTCCTGGGTCGCCCAGAAGCGGGTGCCGACCAGCACGCCTTCCGCGCCCAGCATCAGGGCGGCGGCCAGCCCGCGCCCGTCGGCGATGCCGCCCGCCGCCGCGACCGGGATGGGCGCCACCGCATCCGCGACCGCCGGGACCAGCGGCAGGGTCGCCCGGTCCGCGCCGTGGCCGCCGGCTTCCGTGCCTTGGGCGACGACGATCTCGGCGCCCTTCGCCGCGACCTCCCGCGCGTCCTTCAGGGTCTGGACCTGGCAGATCAGGATGGCGCCGGCGTCGCGGATTTTCGCGGCGTAGGGCGCGATATCGCCGAAGGACAGCATGACCGCCGCCGGCCGGCGCTCCAGCGCGGCGTCGAGAGCGCCCGGCCGCTTGTCGAGCGCCCAGGTGATGAAGCCGATGCCGACCGGATGGTTGCCCGCCTTGTCGAACTCGCCGGCGATCCAGTCGTCGGAGCCCCAGCCGAGCGACGGGTCGGCATAGCCGGCGCCGATCAGGCCGAGCCCACCGGCGGCAGAAACCGCCCCGGCCAGCGCGCCGCCGGCAACCCCGCCCATCGGCGCGAGCAGGACCGGATGGTCGATGCCGAGCAGGCGGGTAATCGCAGTCGAAAGTTTCATGCGCGCGGGCATAGCGGGATTTGCCATGCCGTGCCAGACGGAATGCGCGGCCGGATGTCCACCGACGTCTTCGGGGCCGGGCCGCCTCCGTGTCGCGTCAGGCGGGCTCGGCCTCGGACCAGCCGTCGATCGCGTCCAGCGGCAGGCTGCTGATCTCGGTGACGACCTGGACCAATACCTCGCTGGCTTCGTCGAGCAGGCGCGTGCCGGTCTCCGGGCTGGCGAGGGTCGCGTCGCCGACGGCGCCGGCCGGGTTCAGGTCCTGGGTCTGCCAGCCGAAGCCGGCTGTCCGGCCGAACGGTCGCAGATGGGCGTAGGTTCGCGCCATGTCCTCGGAGCGCGAGGCGAAGCGCTGAACCTTGTCACCGCGGACTTCGCCGGGCCGGATCGCCTGCATGATCGAGGTCTCGGCCGCGCCGCCATGGATGCCGTGGGCCGCCTCGTGGACGCCGAAATGGCTCTCCGCCTGCCAGTAGCGATAGCCGTTGAGCGGGAAGACCAGCAATTCGTGCTTGCGGCGCAGCTTGTGGGCGACGATATCGAGCACCGCCGGATTGCCGCCATGACAGTTGAGCATGGCCAGTTTGCGGAAGCCGGCCGCCGCCACGCCGCCGGCCAGTTCCATCAACACCGCGATCATGGTCTCCGCCGACAGGCTGAGCGTGCCGGGGAAATCGCCATGCTCGATGCTGACGCCGACCGGAAGGGCGGGCAACACCAGTAACGGGGTCTTGACCGGCAGCCGGGCGACCAGCCGCTCGACCAGCGCGGCGCAGATGTCGTGGTCGACCGAGACCGGCAGATGCGGCCCGTGCTGCTCGGTCGCCGCAACCGGCAGCAGGATCACGGTCGCCGCCGGGTCGAACGCAGCGAATTCCTCCGTCGTGTGGTCCGCCCAATAGCGGGAATGGCTGGTCATGCGGGTGTGCGGTGAGTCTTCGGCGTTATCGTTGCGCCGGCTCTTCGATGTCCGGCTCAACCGGGCGGGCCGGATAGCGGACATAGTCGCGACAGGAAGCCTCCTGCCGCGCCTGCAGATCCCGGAATATCGCCGCGACATCGTAGCCGAACGCGGCGGCATGCGCGTCCCGCACGGCCCGGACTTCCGCGATGATCGGATCAGCCTGGGTCGTCTCCATGACCGAACTCCATAAGCTCACTGGGCGTGCAGATGATCGGCGGCTCGTAACTCGCCTGCCGGCATACCCGTTCGATCCGCGACCGCATCGCAGCGTTGGCGATGTGCCGGAAGTTCCACGTTACCAGATAGTCGGCGCCGTTCGCGACGGCAACGGTTATCAACTCCCCGCCGCTTTCCGCGCCCGCCATTCCCGCGGGTCGTAGGTCTCTGCATGGCCCCACATGCCGCGCCCTTCTTTGCGGGCTTCACGTTCGATATGCTTATATCGGTCGCTGTAGGCGGCTATAGCGTAGCCGTTGCGGACCAGCCATTCGCCGACATCCTTGCCGTCGCAGGTCGCGGTGCCAACTATGCGGCCGTATCGGTCGAAGTCCTCGACCGTGACGCGGACGTGTCGGCCGCCGACGGCCTGGATCAGCGCGCTCTTGACGCGCTTGCCGTGCCGGAACCAATAGCCGTCCTGGTGCAGCGCCCACTGGTCCCATTCCGGCGCGTCGAGCCCGGCGAGCCGGATTTCGTAGCCGGAGACCCGCAACCCGTCGCCGTCGGTCACATAGGCCTTGCCCGTAATCGTGCCGCTTGGCCGCCTTTTCCGCCGACCCTTGAGGAGCAGAAAAACAATCAACGCGACGGCGAAGAGCCCGAGGAATTCCATGGCAGAAACTACCTAACAGCGCTGTTGCGTGCGATCCAGAGATAGCGGGATGCCGTCAAGCGTGCCCCTGTTTTGCTTGCGTTGGGACCGTCCACCGTGGCGACCCTCCGGCCCGTCCACCCCTTGTCCCGCGGCCGGCAGCCCCCATCTCCGGGCTTTATCCTGTCGGCATCGGGCGGCCGGCATTGCGAAACCCGGAGAACGGCATGACACAATCCGCGAAGCCCAAGGCACACCCCGTCGGCATCAACCATATCGCGCTCGAGGTCGGCGACATAAAGGAGGCGCTGGACTTCTACGGCGGCTTCCTCGACCTGGAGATCACATTCCAGAACGAGAAGGCGGCCTTCATCTATTTCGGCGACCAGTTCATCAATTTCATGACCGGCCGACGCCAGGGGCCCGACGAAGGCCGCCATTTCGGCATCGCCGTCGACGACAAGCCGCTCGCCATCGAGCGGCTGAAGGAGATGGGCGTCGACCTGCTCGACAGCCGCTTCACCGATTTCCTCGACCCGTGGGGCAACCGGGTCGAGCTCACCACCTACACCAACATCCAGTACACCAAGGCCGATCATATCCTGAAAGGCATGGGCCTCGGCCATCTCGAGAAAACGCCCAAGGCGATCGGGGAACTGGCCAAGAAAGGCATGACGCCCGGGCAGTAGTCCGCCGGCGCGGCGGCGTGGCGGCCGGCGGCTGCCGGATCGAGGCCCCAGGCGGCAGCCCGTATTCGGCGTTCCGTACACCCCAATCCGTCATTTCGACCGAGCGAAGCGAGCAGCCTGCCCTGAGCCTGTCGAAGGGGAGAAATCTTTCCCGCGCGGTGCTTTGACGGTTGCACTGCACAGGAAAGATATTTCCACTGCGCGGGCCATTGGCCCGCTCCGGTCGATATGACGGAGAAGGGTTCTTGTAGCAGAGCCTTCGCCTCATCCCGACCGCATGCTGCAGATTGATCGCGAAACCGATTCGAGCCGCGCAGGGATCCCCCGCCATTGACGGAACAACCATCCAGCGCCGGCGCCGCGGCTACACGCCAGCGGGTGCTGCTCGGAGCATCGCTGGTCGCAGCGGCCGGGCTGATGTTCGCGCTCGCCGGCATGGCGATCAAGATGGCCGGGGCCAGCCTCGGCAGCGTCGACATCCTGTTCTGGCGCAACGTGTTGAGCCTGGCGATCCTCACGCCGTGGATCGTCTGGCGCTGGCCCGGCGCGCTGCGGCCGGTCCATGGCGGCCTGATGGCGTTGCGCGGCGTGGCGGTGGTGTGCTCGCTGCTCTGCTACTATTACGCGGTCCAGGTGCTGCCGCTCGCCGAGGCGGTGCTGCTGAACTTCAGCTCGCCGATCTTCGTCCCGCTGCTCGGCTTCCTGCTGTTCCGCTTCGCGCTCGACCGCCGGGTGCTGCTCGCGGTGCTCGTCGGCTTCGCCGGCGTCGCCCTGATCCTCAAGCCGGGCACGGATTTCTTCCAGCCCGCAGCCCTGATCGGCCTCGCCTCCGGCATGCTCGGCGGGCTCGCCGCGGTCGCCGTCTGGCGCATGCCGGCCGAGGAAAACCCGGTCCGCATCGCGGTCTGGTTCGCGCTGATCGGTATTCTCATCACGTCTGGGCCGATGCTGGTCGATCCGGTTCTGCCGCCGCCGGAGGCCTGGCCGCCGCTGATCATGCTCGGCCTGTTCTCGACCGCCGCCCATATCCTGTTCGCCCAGGGCTGCCTCGTCGCCCCGGCCGACCGGGTCAGCCCGCTCGACTACACCGCGGTCTTCTTCGCCGCCGCCTTCGGCTGGCTGATCTGGGGCGAAACCGTCGACTGGTTCCTCGCCGCCGGAACCGCGCTGATCGTCGCCGGCGCCGTCATCGCCATCCGCGCCGGGCGCGCGAGCGCGGACACATGATCCGCCTTCCCGACACGGACGTCATCATCGTCGGCGGCGGGCCGGCCGGGCTGACGCTCGCCATCGAACTCGGGCGGCGCAATGTGGCGGTCGCCCTGTTCGACGACGACCGGGCGGACTCCTTCAGCCCCCAGGCCAACGCCACCCAGGCGCGCACCATGGAGCATTTCCGGCGGCTCGGCTTCGCCGACGAGATCCGCCGGCTCGGCCTGCCGCCGGATCACCCGACCGACATCGTCTACTACACGACCTATGCCGGCTACGAACTGGCGCGCTTCCGCCTGCCGACCGCGCGCCAGGCCGCCGAACTGCCGAAGCAGCTCAGCGGGTCGTGGAGCGCCGCCGAACTGCCGCACCGGGTCTCGCAGATGTATGTCGAGCGGGTCTTGCAGCGCCACGCCGCGGCCCTTCCTTCCGTCCGGCTGTACTATGAGCACGAGGTCGTCGCGGTGCGCGACGACGGCGGCCGGGCCACGGCCACGGTCGTGCACGACGGCAAGACCCTGGAGGCCTCGGCCCGCTATCTGGTCGGCTGCGACGGCCCCGGCAGCCTGGTGCGCAAGCATCTGGGCGTGCGCTACGAGGGCGAGGCCGGCGTGCGGCGCAACTTCGCCGGCGGCCGTATGCACGCCGTCCATCTCAGGAGCGACGCGGTCACCCCGGCGATGAGCGGCCCGCCCGGCTGGATGCATGTCAACGTCCATCACGCGCGGCGCAGCTTCACGATCGCGCTGGACGGTCTCTCGGAATTCGTCTTCCACACCCAGCTCCTGGCCGGCGAGCACGAAGCCGCGCTCACCGGCGACGACGTCCGGCGCCTGTTCGCCGACTGCATGGGCCGGGAGATCCCGTTCGACATCCTGTTCCGCGCCTCGTGGACCGCCGGCTTCGCCCTGGTCGCCGAGCGCTTCCGGCAGGGCCGGCTGTTCCTCGCCGGCGACGCCGCCCACCTGTTCACGCCGATGGGCGGGCTGGGCTACAACACCGCGGTCGAGGATGCGGTCAATCTGGGCTGGAAGCTGGCGGCGGTCCTCGGGGGCTGGGGCGGCGGCGCGCTGCTCGAGTCCTACGAGCTGGAGCGCAGGCCGGCGGCGGTGCGCAACACCGGCTATGCCCGCGCCTTCGCCGATTCCCTCGGCAATTTCGCGCCCGACCCGCGGCTGGAGGAGGCGTCGGCGGCGGGCGAGGCCTTGCGCGCCGAAGCCGGCGCCTATTTCGAGGATCACGGCCGCAAGGAATTCAACATCCCAGGCATCACCTTCGGCACCCGCATCGACGGCTCGCCGATCGTCGTGCCCGACGGCACAACGCCGCCGCCCGACCGGCCGAACGAGTATGTCCCGACGGCCTGCCCCGGCGGCCGCCCGCCCCACGCCTGGCTGGCCGACGGCGCGTCGCTTTACGACCGGTTCGGCTTCGAGTTCACCCTGCTCGACCTCGGCGGCGATCCGGCCCGCACGGCGCCGCTGGTGGAAGCGGCCCGCAGCGCCGGCCTGCCGCTGACGCACGTCGCCCTGCACGAACCCGCCCTGCGCGATCTCTACGAAGCCGACTACGCCCTCATCCGCCCCGACCAGACGGTGGCATGGCGGGGGAACGATTTTACGGATGCGGCGGCGATTTTGGATGTCCTGCGGGGGGCGGGACTGAAGTGACGAAGTCCGTCCGGAGAGCTATGGCCAGAAGTTGGTGACGGGGGCGGCACCCCCACCAATCTGCTCCCTGCATCAGCTCGCCTATGGTAAGGTCTGCGCTGCTCCATGTCCACGGAAAGGCGTGAACGGCGAAGGCAATTGGCGCGGCGTCCTAACCCGATTGCCGCGCTGTGCGGGTCGCCGGGCGAAGACCGAAGGACGCCGTCAGCCGGTCTTTTCGGTGGTCGGATCGATCATCTTGCCGATGGCGGTCACTTTGGTCGCCGGGAACCCGCTGATTTCTGCGTGCTTGTGAATGAGATCCTCGTCCTTCGCCAGGTACACGCAGAAAGTCTTGTCCGCAGCAACGTAGCTCTCCACCCACTGGATATCCGGTGCGAGCTGGGCCAGGACCTCGTTCGACTTTGCGGCGGCCTCGGCCAGTTGCTGGCGTTCCAGGGTTCCGACTTCGGGAATGTCGCGTTCGATGATGTATTTGTTGAGCGCCATAGACGTCCTCCTGTGTTTCCGTTTGAAATTACCACAGTCCGGTATTCGGCACACTCGCAGATTATTGCTTGGTTCCACCATGTAGGGGGTGGCCGGGACGCTAATAGCCGGCGGCGCGGTCGACTTCCTGGAGCAGCGGCCTGCCGGCCTCGCAGCGTCTGATGTTGGCAACGATTTGCGGCGCCAGTTGCGCGATGGTGGGGCGCCGGTGGGAGGCGCCTTGCGGGATTTCTCCACGGTCCGGATGAGACCCCGTCAGACTGCCATGCCCAATCGGCCCGCCCGGTGGGCGGAAACTTCTCTTCCGGCCGCGGCAATCAGTTCGAAAGACCGCAACCGCGCCCCGTGATCGTAGACATCGGACACGATCATCAGTTCATCCGCGCCGGTCTCTGCGAGGAGTGCATCGAGACCCGCGCGCACCGTATCCTGGGAACCGACGATGGAGCGGGCAAGCATCCTCATCGCGTGCGCTTTCTCCGCAGGCGACCAATAGCTTTCGATATCGTCGATCGGCGGACGGCTCAGTCCGCGGGCGCCGCGAACCATGTTTGTAAAAGACATCTGCTGGGTCGTCGCGAGCCGGCGCGCCTCGGCATCGCTGTCTGCGGCGATGACGTTCACGCCGATCGTTTCATAAGGTTCGGCGAGCTGTGCCGATGGCTTGAAACGGCTGCGATAAATCTGGAGGGCGGGAAGCAGAAACTCGGGCGCGAAATGCGACGCGAACGCATAGGGCAGGCCGAATTCGGCCGCGAGCATCGCGCCGAAATCGCTTGAGCCGAGAATCCACAGCGGCACCTCGGTACCGGCGGCAGGAACCGCCTGAATGCGCTGATCCGGCTGGAGCGGCGCAAGATAATGCTGCAACTCCAAAACGTCGTGGGGAAAGTTCTCGGCCGCCTGGGGCGCGCGGCGCAGCGCCTGAAGCGTGAGCCGGTCCGTGCCCGGCGCGCGCCCGAGCCCGAGGTCGATGCGGCCCGGAAACAGGCGCGCCAGCGTGCCGAACTGCTCGGCGATCACCAGGGGCGAATGGTTCGGCAACATGATGCCGCCGGCCCCAACCCGGATGGTTTTCGATCCGGACGCGATATGAGCGATGACGACGGATGTCGCGGCACTGGCGATGCCCGGCATATTGTGATGTTCGGCGACCCAGAGCCGCCGATAGTTCCACCTCTCGGCATGGGCGGCGAGATCGCGGGCATTGTCGAGCGCACCGCGTGCATCCGTGCCTTCGGTGACACGGACAAGGTCGAGTATCGACAACGTCGTCATCCTATGCTCCTGGGCCAGCGCCTGGAGGGAACCGCGCACAAGGCCATCCTCGTCGCGCGACGGGAGTTGCCCGCCCACCGTATCATGACACCGGCGATCGTGCGCACCGCCGGCCTGCCGCTGCCCTGCGCAAGCCCGCCCTGCACGACCTCTACGAAGCCGGCTACGCCTTCATCCGCCCCGACCGGACGGTGGCGTGGCGGGGGGAGGGCTGTGGGGAGGCTGAGGCGGCGGTGGATGCGGTGTGCGGGGCCGCAGGCGGGTGAGGTGGGACAGGGCGTCCTGCCTGACTACTCATCCGCCCGCCCAAGGATCGACCACGTCGACCCCCATTTCGACGAAATCCGGCACGCTACGGGTCGCCACTCCCATATTGCGTACATAGGCAATCGCTGCGATCTGGCCATCGGCTTGGGAAATCGGCCGCCCTGCCAGCCGGCGTGCAGAGACAATTTTCGCATAGGCGCGCGCGGCGGCGCCGTCGAACGGCAGGACACGGCCGGCAAACATTTTGCCAAAGACGCGTTCAGCCGCCTCTGCGAGATTTCGGCGGCGCCGACTCTCTGGCAGCATCGCGACGCCAGTACGAATTTCTGCTTCCGTCACTGCAGTAACGAACAGATCGCGCGCCGGTCGTGCGTCCAGCCAGGTGATTACGGAAACGTGCGGCTCGGCGCGCATCGTCTCCGAAATGACGTTAGTGTCGACGACAAACATGGTCGTCAGGCTCAATCGAAGCGCGGCGGTTCGCGGACGTACTCGCGCGGGGGAAGATCGAGTTCGACGCCGCCGAACGGGCTGAACAGGTCACGCAGCGCGGTTCCGAGCCTGATTTCCTGGGTGGCTTCGCAGGCAACGGCATCGCGCAGGACGACCCGCGCTTCCTCTTCCATCGACCGGCCGTGCTCGGCCGCGCGGATGCGCAGGCGTGTCTTCACCTCATCATCAAGATTCCGGATCGTGATGCTCGCCATGGCTGTGCTTCATCTCCTGCTGCAAATTCGAATGTAAGCAGCGATTGCATTGCAATCAATCCGCTTCTCCCACGGCCCTGTCCAGCATCGCCTGGAGCAGCACCTGGGCGCCGGCGGCGCAGTCTTCGGGGGTGGCGTTTTCGATCTCGTTGTGGCTGATGCCGTCCTCGCACGGGATGAAGATCATGCCGGCCGGCGCGACCCGGGCGATGTAGACGGCGTCGTGGCCGGCGCCGGAGACGATGTCGCGCCAGCTGTGGCCGCCCTGCTCGGCAGCGCTGCGCACGGCATTGACGCAGGCCTCGTCGAACGGCGTGGCCGGAAACTCCCAGAAATCGACGATCTCGACGCTGCAGCCGGCGGCCTCGGCGATTTCCGTGAACCCGGCGCGCAGCCGGTCGTTCATCGCCGCCAGGGTGTCGTCGTCCGGATGGCGCAGGTCGACGGTGAAGAAGACCTTGCCGGGGATCGTGTTGCGCGAGTTCGGGCTCGAATCGACGAAGCCGACGGTGGCGCAGGCGTTGGGCGGGAAGGCGTGGCCGAGCCGGTTGACCGCGTCGATCATGCGCGCCGCGGCGACCAGCGCGTCCTTGCGCAGCGGCATCGGGGTCGGCCCGGCATGGGCCTCCTGCCCGGTCACGGTGATTTCGTACCAGTGCTGCCCCTGGGCGCCGGTGACGACGCCGATGGTCTTTTCCTCATTCTCCAGGATCGGGCCCTGCTCGATATGGGCCTCGAAATAGGCGCCGATCTCGCGCCCGCCGACCGGTGCGGCGCCGTCGTAACCGATGCGCTTCAGCTCGTCGCCCAGCAGGTCGCCGGTCACATTGTCCGGCCGCGCCAGCATCTCCGCCTCGGAAAAGACGCCGGCGAAGGCGCCGGAGCCCATCATCGGCGGCGAGAAGCGGCTGCCTTCCTCGTTGGTCCAGGCGACGACCTCGACCGGCGCATCTGTCTCGATCTCCAGGTCGTTCAGGGTGCGGATCACCTCCAGCCCGGCGAGCACGCCGTAGGCGCCGTCGAACTTGCCGCCGGTCGGCTGGGAATCGAGATGGCTGCCGGTCATCACCGGCGGGCGGCTCTCGTCGCGGCCCGGCCGCCTGGCGAAGACATTGCCGACCCGGTCGACGCTCACCGTGCAGCCCGCGGCCTCGCACCAGCGGATGAACAGGTCGCGGCCCTCCCGGTCCAGATCGGTAAGCGCGAGCCGGCACACGCCGCCCTTCTCGGTCGCGCCGATCTGCGCCAGTTCCATCAGGGACTCCCACAAACGGTCGCCGTCGATGTTCAGGTTCTGCATGGCCGAAATCCCCGCAATGTCGCTGCACCCGGTCGTTGCAATAGCGCCGGGATGCGCCGGGCCGCAACCGGCATCTTGCGCCCTTCTTGCCTTGGGCCGGGCGAGCCGGATAGTAACGGGCCGGGCCACGGAGACACCCGCATCATGAACCTCGCCGCTTTCCTTCACCGCACCGCCCTGCTGAACCCGGACGCGACGGCGCTCGGCCAGGGCCGCCGCCGGCTCGACAATTATCGCGATTTCGCCCGGCGGGTCGCCGTGCTGGGCGGACAGATGGTGGACCGGCTCGGCCTGCGAAAGGGCGACCGGGCGGCGATCGTCATGGCCAATGTGCCGGACTACATGGCCGTCAAATACGCCTGCTGGCATGCCGGGATCTGCGCCGTGCCGATCAACGCCAAGCTGCACCGCAAGGAATTCGCCTTCATTCTGGAGAACAGCGCTGCAAGGGTCTGCTTCACCAATGGCGAGAAGCGGGAAGCGATCGCCGGGCTCGACGGCGAGATCGCGACGCTGGAGCGGATCGTGTCGACCGACGGCGAGCTCTGGGCGGCGTTGGCGGCGGGCGCGCCCGTGCCGATGGCCGAGGTCGAGCCCGACGATCCGGCCTGGCTGTTCTACACCTCCGGCACGACCGGGCGGCCGAAAGGCGCGGTTCTCAGCCACCGCAACCTGGTCAGCCAGACCATGAACTACTTCGCCGATGTCGGCGATATCGCGCCGGGCGATTGCATCGTGCATTGCGCGCCGGCGTCCCACGGCTCGGGATGCTACGGCATTCCCCATGTCGCGTGCGGCGCGGCGCAGGTGTTTCCCGATTCCGGCGGCTTCGATCCGGCCGAGATGCTGGACCTGCTGCAACACTGGCCGGGCGCCAGCTTCTTCTTCGCGCCGACCATGGTGGTGCGGCTGCTCAACTATCCGGGCCTCGCGGACGCCGATACCGCCAATCTCAAGCTGATCGCCTATGGCGGGGGGCCGATGTATGTCGAGGATCTGCTGCGCGGCATCGACATGCTGGGCCAGAAATTCGTCCAGATCTACGGCCAGGGCGAGGCGCCGATGACGATCACCGGCCTGACCCGGGCGATGCACGCGGAGACCGGCCATCCGCGCTACCTGGAGCGGCTCGGCTCCGTCGGCGTGGCGCGGACCGATGTCGAAGTCCGCGTCATCGATGCCGGCGGCAAGCCGCTGCCGGCCGGCGAGATCGGCGAGGTCGTGTGCCGCGGCGACGTCGTGATGCGCGGCTACTGGGACAATCCCGAGGCGACCGCGGCGGCGCTCAAGGGCGGCTGGCTGCACACCGGCGATTTGGGCGCCTTCGACGAAGACGGCTTCCTGACCCTCAAGGACCGCTCGAAGGACATGATCATCTCCGGCGGCACCAACATCTATCCGCGCGAGATCGAGGAAGTGCTGCTGAAGCATCCCTCTGTAAGCGAGGTCTCGGTGGTCGGCCGCAAGCATGAGGACTGGGGCGAGGAGGTTGTGGCCTTCGTCGTCATCGACGCGGAAGGCGGGCCCGACTCCGGCGCCGGCCCGACGTCGCAGGAGCTCGACCGGCTCTGCCTCGACAACATCGCCCGCTTCAAACGGCCCAAGGACTACCGCTTTGTCGAGGCCCTGCCGAAGAACAACTACGGCAAGGTGCTGAAGACCGAACTGCGCGCCATGCTGGAGGCGGAGAGAAGTTGAGCGGCCGTTGGGAACCGGCGGGTACGGCACTGATTGAGGATACCTGACAATTTCAGACGATAAACCGCTTTGGCGAACGATGAATCCGGAGCAGCTTGAGCGGGAATACTCGCCAAGCTCGGTTATCGGCGGAAACTACGGGCCCTATATTCGGGAATATGCTATCCGGAGCGAAAAGGCGCGCGCTGCCTGCAGGCATTTCGAGACACTGACATACGGCGACGAACCTTCGAACTCGGTCGATATCGCATTGCCGGAAGGGGCAAGCGGATGTCCATTGATCGTCTATATTCACGGCGGCTATTGGCAGGAACTTTCGAAAAGCGAATCTCTTTTCGGCGCCGATATATTCTGCAATCGGGGTATCGCCTTCGCAGCGGTCGATTATACGCTCGCGCCAAAGGCCGGTCTGTCGAAAATCGTGTTCGAATGCCGTTCCGCGCTGGAAACGCTGTTCGTCCACGCAGTCAGGCTGGGGATCGATCAAGAACGCATCTTCGTTGCGGGCAGCTCGGCCGGCGGACATCTTGCCGCGATGTGCTGCTGCAGCACAAACGGGCACGATGAAGCCGCCGGCAATCGCGTTTCCGGCCTGATTCTTCTGTCGGGCGTTTACGAACTGGAGCCGCTTGTGCAAACGAGTGTCAACGACGCTCTCGGCATGACTGTCCAGGAGGCGCGTCGGAACTCGCCGCTTCTTCTCGATACCGGGTCGTTTCCGGATACGATCGTTACCTGGGGCGAACAGGAGACCCCGGAATTCAAACGGCAAAGCCGGGCGTTAGGCACGAAACTCCAGAGCCCGATGCGCTCGGTCCAGGCGTTTGAAAGTCCGTCGAGAAATCACTTCGACGTCGTTCATGACATGTATGACCCACACACAAAGCTCGGACAAAGTATCCTGGAGCTTGTCGAAAAAAGGCGCTGAATATGCCGGATATCAAGCCGATCGTTCCACGGATTGTCGAGCCGGAGGGCGTGGTCTGTTCGATCGAACCGCGGCCGATGGAAAAATCGAGCGATGAAGCCAGGGCCAGGGCGGTCGAACAAACCGGCGGAACGCCCCGGATAGAGCATGAAGGCAGGTCGAATCCGTACATCGACTACCAATCGCTGGATCTGATGCATTCTCTTCAGCATTTGCGCAGCCAGGGCTATGACGAGATGTGCTTCTACATCATGGGCCAGTGCAAGGAACTATTGTTCCGCGGGCTGCACATGGAACTTGTGAACGCCCGGGACCAGATAAAGCGGGATAACGTCGCAAATACGCTGCAAATCCTGTCGCGTTGTAAAGCCTATACCGACTATATTGCAAACTCCTGGAATGTGCTCGGGACCATCTCGTCAGAAGGCTTCAACCAGTTCCGAGATTACCTGTCGACCGCTTCGGGGCAGCTCTCGTACATGTATCGCCATGTCGAATTTATCCTCGGTAACAAGGATGAACGGCTGGCCCTCGCACACAAAAACGTGCCTCATATCTGGCCCGCAATCAAGGAATCGTTCGAATCCCCGAGTCTATACGATGAAGTACTGAAGTTCCTGCACCGGCGAGGTTACAGGATCGACGGTTCCATGCTCGACCGGGACTGGACGCATAAATATGCGTCGGATGAATCGGTCCGAAAAGCATGGCTCGAAGTCTACACGACGCCTGCTGCCGACAACCCCGAGTATCGACTGGCCGAGGCGCTGGTGCTCATGGACGAGGCCTTTTCCATCTATCGGTGGCGCCACTTCGTTACAGTACACAAGATTATCGGCTTCAAACCGGGGACGGGCGGGTCTGCCGGCGTCGGTTGGCTGCAGCATGTTACCAATCATAAATTCTTCCCGGAACTTTGGGAGATCCGTGACGAACTATAGCGTGGATTGTGCGCGAACTTTATTTCGGACGGCAGAATGGGCGAAGGCCGGGCCGGGAAGAGGCTGGGCGAGGCATAGCCCCTTGTGCCACGACATTTCTGCCGCATGCCGGACACGCCGCTCTCCCGCCGTTGCGGCAGGTCGGGCGATAGTGCAGAATTTGCCGGCCGGACGGTGTGGCGCAGCGGCAAGGCGCGCCCGCCGGACGGCCGAAGCTCCCTCGCATCATCGTGTCCGGGCTGCCCCATGAGCAACTTCAGCCAACTCCTCAAGGATTTCGCCGCCGCCGTCGAAGTGGGCGACGGCAAGGCGCTGGCCGCGCTTTTCACCGAGGACGGCGTCTACGACGATATCTTCTACGGCGAGTTCCACGGCCGGCCCGCGATCCGCGACATGGTCGAGAAAATCTTCTGGCGCGACGCCCGGGATTTCCTCTGGGAGTTCCGCAATCCGGTGGCGAGCGAGGAGATCGGCTACGCCTCGTGGCTGTTCAGCTACACCAGCACAACGAAGCACAACAACGGCAGGCGCTGCGGCTTCGAGGGCGTCGGCGTTTTCCATCTGCGCGACGGCCTGATCGCCCGCTACGAGGACCGGTGCAACGCCGTGGCGCCTTTGCGCGATATGGGCGTGCCGTTCGAGGTGATCGACCGGATGGCGCGCAAGTGGCATTCCGGGTTCTTGGCCCGCGCCGGCGTCGACCGGCACATGAAACGCCCGGCCTAGAGTCCGCGCACCCGCCGCGCCCGGGACAGGCCGCTCCGCCATGGCTGCAAAAAGCCTGCGAATCGCGCGGATCGAGGCGCCCGATTTCGCCACGCTCGGCCGCGACCGGCTGGAGGCATTGCTCGATGCCGGGGAGGAGGTCGTGCGTTGCCAGCGGGTGCTGGCGCGCAGCGGCGAGAACCCGATCAGCGAATTGCTCGGCGAGCGGAGTTTCTTCGAATGGGATCATCACCCGCCCGGCGACGTGTGCGATCCCGATACCCTGGCGCAATATTTCTACCACGCCCACCCCGGCCCGACCGACAAGGGCGAGCACGGGCATTTCCACACCTTCCTGCGCGGGCCGGGCATGCCGCGTTCATGCCGGCCGATCGCCGGGCCGGACGGCGCGCCGCCTGAAGACAGGAAAGATGCCGTCGCCCATCTGGTCGCGATCGGCATGGACGAGTTCGGCCGGCCGGTGAACTTGTTCACCGTCAACCGCTGGGTGACCGACGAAACCTGGTTTGCCGCCAGCGACGTGATCGCCATGCTTGACCGATTCGTCGTCGATCTCGCGCGGCCGTCCTGGCCGGTCAACCGCTGGATCACGGCGATGATCGACCTGTTCCGGCCGCAGATCGAGATGCTGATCGAGGCGCGCGACCGGGTCGTCCTGCAACGCGCCCGCCGGCTGGGGCGCGATGTCTACGACGACCGCGACCTCGAGGTCACGGCGGTCTGCCCGATCGATATCGATGCCCAGATCGACGCCGTGGGCGAAGCGCTGGGCGTGGCCTGAGTCCTTCGAGACGGGGCTTCGAGACGCGGTTCTGCGAACCGCTCCTCAGCCCCTCCTCAGGATGAAGAGTCTTTTTGGTTCAGCAATTTTTAAGCTTCATCTTGAGGAGGCCATTGAGGAGCGGTTCGCAGCACTGCGTCTCGAAATGGCCATCTCGAAGGACGCCCGTCTCGAAGGATGGCTTAGTCGTCGTAGCGGATCAGCGATTCGAAGGGCACGTCGAGGCCGTCCCGGCCGTTCAGGAAGGTCAGCTCGATCAGGCAGGCTGCCGCGGCGACCGTGCCGCCGACCTTGCGGATCAGCTCGATGGAGGCCCGGAGCGTTCCGCCCGTCGCAATAAGATCGTCGAGCAGGACGACCCTCTGGCCCGGCGCGACCGCATCGGCCTGGATCTCGACCTTGTCCGACCCGTATTCGAGATCGTAGCTGTAGCCAACGGTTGCGCCCGGCAGCTTGCCCTGCTTGCGCACCATGATGAAACCGCAGCCCAGCTTCAGCGCGAGCGGCGCGGCAACCAGAAACCCGCGGGATTCGATGCCGGCCAGCACCGCCGGCCGGTAGGGCGCGACGGTCTCCGCCAGCCGCTCGACCGCCGTTTGCCAGGCCGCCGGATGGGCCAGCAGGGTAGAAATGTCGTAGAACAGGATCCCCGGTTTCGGAAAATCGGGAATGCCGCGGATATGGTCTTTCAGGTTCATCGGCGCTGTCCTGCTGCCGGGCCATTGGCGGCCCCTTTCCGCAGACCATAATCGCCGGGCCTGCATTGCGGAACCGGTATCGCCGCCGCGCAGCCTCTGCGGGGCACAACGCAACGCCCGACTCCCAAGCCGGCGCGGAATCGGCTAGGTTCGGGCGAACCCCCAGATCCGGAATCGCGCCATGAACGAGATCGCACCTGCCCGCGCGTCAGCGGCCAAAGCCGACAGCGACGCCGGCATGATGTCCGGCTTCGGCAACGAACATGCGACGGAGGCGCTGCCCGGCGCCCTGCCGGCCGGGCGCAACTCGCCGCAACGGCCGGCCTACGGCCTCTATGCCGAACAGATCAGCGGCACCGCCTTTACCGCGCCGCGCGCCCAGAACCGCCGGACCTGGTTCTACCGCATCGCGCCGTCGGTCCTGGCCCAGAGCGCCTATCGCCGGATCGACCTGCCGTTCTGGCTGACCGCCCCGTCGGCGAGCGGAATCTTTCCGCATTTCCAGTGCCGCTGGTCGCCGCAGCCGGTGCCGGAGGCGCCGGCCGACTTCCTCGACGGCATGGCGACCTATGTCTGGAACGGCGATATGGGCGCGGGCGCCGGCCTTGCCGTCCAACTGTACCGCGCCAATTCGTCGATGGCGCGGCGCTTCTTCAAGAATGCCGATGCCGAGATGGTGCTGCTGCCCGAGACCGGCGCGATACGCCTGCGCACCGAATGCGGCACGCTCAACCTCACGCCCGGCGACTTCGCCGTCGTCCCGCGCGGCATCAAGATCGCCGTGGACCTGCCGGACGGCCCGTCGCGCGGCTATGTCTGCGAGAATTACGGTGCGCCCTTCGAATTGCCGGAGCTCGGGCCGATCGGGTCGAACGGCCTCGCCAACCCTAGGGATTTCCTCTACCCGCAGGCCGCTTATGAAGATGTAGAAGGCGATTTCGAGCTCGTTCTGAAGGCCGGCGGCGCCTTCCATGCCTGTAATCTCACCCATTCGCCGCTCGACGTTGTCGCCTGGCATGGCACTCACGCGCCCTGCAAATACGACATGCGCAAGTTCAACGTGCTCGGCTCGATCAGCTTCGACCATCCGGATCCGTCGATCTTCACGGTGCTGACCTCGCGCTCCGACACGCCGGGCGTGGCGAATGCCGACCTTGTTATCTTCGCGCCGCGCTGGCTGGTCGGCCAGGATACCTTCCGGCCGCCCTGGTACCACCTCAACGTCATGAGCGAGTTCATGGGGCTGCTCTACGGTATCTACGACGCCAAGCCGAAGGGCTTCCTGCCCGGCGGCGCCAGCCTGCACAACTGCATGCTGCCCCACGGCCCGTCGCCGGAGAGCTTCGAGGCGGCGAGCCGCCACGATATGTCGCCGCAGCACATCGACGGCGGCATCAGCTTCATGTTCGAGAGCCGCTATCCCTACCGGGTCAGCGACCAGGCCCTGACCGGCGGCGCACTGCAGACCGACTACCCGGCGGATTGGACGCCGCTGAAGCGCCGGTTTACGGGGTAGGTGCGGCGTCCCCTTCTGCCATTGCGTCCTTCGAGACGGGGCTTCGAGACGCGGTTCTGCAAACCGCTCCTCAGCCCCTCCTCAGGATGAAGAGCAATGGGGCGATGCACTGCTACACCCTTCATCCTGAGGAGGCCCGAAGGGCCGTCTCGAAATGGCCATCTCGAAGGACGCGATGACGGGACGATTAGATTGCTGGGACCGCCCATAACCGGAAAGCGAGCAACCATGAAAGTCTGGCAGATCGTCGGCGACGGCGGCATCGACACGTTGGAAATGGCCGAGCGGCCGTCCCCGGAGCCGGGTCCGGGGCAGGTCAGGGTGCGGATGCGGGCCAATTCGATCAACTACCGCGACCTCAACACGGTCCGCGCGCCGGGCCGGATGGGCCTCGCCTTCCCGCGCATCCCGAATTCCGATGGCGCCGGTGACGTGGCTATGGTCGGCGCGGGCGTCTCCGGCATCGCGGTGGGCGACCGGGTCGCGGGCTGCTTCTTCCAGAATTGGGCGGCGGGCGGCATTTCGGCCGCCGCCATGGCGAGCGCCCAGGGCGGGCCGATCGACGGCATGCTGGCCGAAGAGGTCGTGCTGAACGCCCACGGCGTCGTCCCGGCCCCGGCACCTCTCGACCATGCAGAGGCGGCGGCCCTGCCCTGCGCCGCGCTCACCGCGTGGAGCGGGCTGACCGTCAAGGGCAATCTCAAGGCCGGCGATACGGTGCTGCTGCTCGGCACCGGCGGCGTCTCGATCTTCGCCCTGCAGTTCTGTACGCTGATGGGCGCGCGGGCGATCGTCACCTCGAAGAGCGACGACAAGCTGGCCCGCGCCCGGGCGGCCGTGGCATGGGCGCGTGGCAGACGATCAACTATGCCGAGACGCCGGACTGGGCCTCGCCGTGAAGGACATGACCGGCGGTATCGGCGTCGACCATGTCGTCGAGGTCGGCGGCGGCGGGACGCTGGCGCAGTCCATCGACGCGGTGCGGATCGGCGGCCATATCGCCATGATCGGCGTGCTGACCCAGGGCGCGGTGAACCCGATGCCGATCCTGCGCAAGTCGATCCGCCTTAACGGCATCTATGTCGGCAGCCGGGCCATGTTCCTCGATATGAACGCCGCCATCGAAGCCGGCGGCCTGAAGCCGGTCATCGACCGCCGCTTCGCCTTCGCCGACGCGCCCGACCGCCTACCGCTGCATGGAAGGCGGCCGGCCATTTCGGCAAGATCGTCATCGAGTTCTGAGCAATTCGCCGCGAACTAATCCGACCCTTCGATACGCGGCTTCGCCGCTACTCAGGGTGAGGGAGGGTGTTGGAGGGACGGCGACACAATTTCAAGACTCCCTCATCCCGAGTAGGCGCGCCAGCGCCGTATCGAGGGGGCCTTATCCCGGGTTATCCCGGCCTTGATCCGGGGCATATCTGGAGACCGCTCCGGCCTACCCCGGCGGTAAAAAAGCCGAATTCGCCACCTTCCTCACGCGCATCCGGCGGGCTCCCGCCGCCGCGGCTTCGGCCACCGCGGCGGGAGGCTTGTCGGTTACGGCCGGCCGGTCCTATTCGTCGATCTCGCCGGTGAAATAGTTGACGTGGGTGTCGCCCTGGTAAAATCTGAAGAAATACTGGTCGGACACGTCCTTGCCGGCATAGAAGTCGGCCAGCCCCTGGTTCCAGTCCGCCCCGCCGAGCACGCCGACCTTGCCCGAATCCGGATATTCGGTGATTTCGGGCATGTGATTGGTCGACAGGCACAGATAGACCAGGTCGGTATCGCCGGTGTTGACCAGCTTGTGGGCCAGGTGCCTGCCGACCGGCAGGGCGGCGTAGTCGCCTTCCGACACCACGACCTCGTCGTCCCCGATGGTCAGCGTGCCGGTCCCTTCGAGGATATACAGAGCTTCCTCGTTGCGAATGTGCGAGTGCCTCGGAAAGGCGTACTTTCCGGGCGCGACCCTGAAATGGCTGCAGCCCAGTTCGACGTTGCCGGTCGAGCTGCCCAGCCCCCGGACGATATGGTGGAACTTGTCGGCGACGGCGATTTCTTTCGGCTCGATATCGTTGACGTTGATCACATGCTTGTGTCGACCCATGGTACTTCCCCCCTTACAGTAGTTGCACACTTGGTAAATAAAGCGTCCGCTTCCGGCCCCTCAGCTGTCGAAGACAAGAAAGGCGCGGGTTTCGATGCTTTCGCGGGCCGGCGCATCCGGATCCTGGTCCGGCAGGCGAAACGAGCCGTGGGGCGTGAAGCGCGCCCGTCCGTCGTCCAGGCTGTCCCAGCCCTTGAGGAGCAGCGTTTCGTCCCGCGTCATGCCGGGGATCCAGCACCAGCGCTGGCCTGCAGAGTGCGCGAGCATGTAGATCTCGCCGGTGCGGTCGGGAAATCTCTGTTCGGTGGCGATCAGGTCGTCCCGGTCGACGCTGCTTGCGTCCGCCACGGCCAGCGGCGAGCGCCGCACGGGGCCCGCGATTGGACGCCAGACGTTGATTTCGGCAATGCGCCCCCCGGCGCCGAGCACACGCTCTACTGTCTCGTCGCCCAGCACGTCGGCGGCCCGCTCCGGCCCCGACGCCACGGTGTAGTCGACATGGACGATGCGCGCCGGCCCGCGCGCGCCGTCGGGGTTGGCGGCGCCGTCCGCCCGGTCCGAGCGCCGGGTATGGTCGAAGACGACGGCGTGCGAGGCGCCGGTCACATCCTGCAACAGGGCCTCGACCTCGCGGCTGTAGATGCCGGCGATCGCCTCGTCGTCGTAAAGATCGTCGACCGCGGTCCGGTGGCGCACCAGCTGGAATCCCTCGCGCTCGACCGATAGCCGGTCGGTCTCGGAGCGGACGTCGTGGATCGTCACCATGCGCTCTTCGGTGCGGAAGCGGTAGTCCGGCGCGCCGCCGGTCAGCGCCGCGCTCACGAAATACGGCGTGCCGTTCTGGCGCACGATAAAGTTCAGCGGCGCCTGAACGTCGCCGGCAACGTCGCCTGCGACCGCTGTCGCCGTCTGCGGGTCGGGGTTGGACAGATTCATTTCGCGTTCTTGCCTCGGGAGAGTGAACGGGAACTGAACGAACCGCGTGCAGGCTACTATGAGAGCGCTTGGCCGTACAAGGATTCCGGCAATGCGCCCGGCACCCGGCGCAGGATCGAAGGTACGGATTCCGGACTAAGCTAAGCAACCCTTCCCTACGTCACCACTCTCCCCACTCTGAACAGCTCCGCCTTGCGATCTGTGGGGGTGGAGTGCATTCTCTACGGGATTCGACAGCAGTACATGCTCGGAACAAGTCAGTAAGCAGGAGCACACAGAGAGCGCTGAACGAGCCGTTTCCACGCGGCCCCGCTCCGAATGCATCTGGTGCGAGTTTGCAGGGGCCTCTGCGATGATGGACATTTCAGATCTTGAAGAATTGATCGCGCAGGTGGCTGCGATCGACTTCTCGCAAGGCAGTGAGCAGGCTACGCGCGAAATGGCGGTGAATCCCATTATCGGCGCACTCGGCTGGGATACAATGAAACCCGAGGAGGTTGCCCGCGAGTTCTTGGTTCGTGGCGGAAAGGTGGACTACTGCCTCCGGGGGCAGATGCGTAATCTCGTCCTAATCGAGGTGAAGCGCGCAGGCACGGACCTCAGCGAGCACCAAGAGCAGTTGTTGCGTTATGCGTTTGACGAGGGTGTGCCGCTGGCAGCGCTCACCGATGGTCTCGTCTGGTGGCTCTACCTGCCAATGGCGGGCGGTAGCTGGGAGCAACGCCGGTTCTCTCGCACGAACCTCCGCGCTCAGCGACCCGCTGATGCGGCGTCAGCCATCTATCGCTTCCTCAACCGCGACGGCGTCATAAGTGGCGAAGCGTTGGAGAAAGCGCAACGGGAGTTCGAGAGCCAAGAGCGTGACCGTCGCGTGCGCGGAGCATTACAGAAGGCTTGGCGGCAAATGCTCGGTGATCCGCAGGGTCTCTTGCGCGACCTGCTCGCCGAAACGGTACACGAGATATCTGGTCACCGCCCCGGCCGTGAAACGATCACCGAGTTCCTCCAAGGGCTATCGGGAGACGGAGTCACGGAGAGTAAGCCGTCTGTCCCGTCGGCGCACAGCAAAGACCACAATTCTTCGGAGCACGGGTCCGAGCGATCTGTCTCAAGCAAAGTCAGGAAGAGAAAGGCCCGTAAGAAAATGTCTACGCGGGTTCTGGACGGTCATCTCCTGGTTAAGTTCGCAGACACCGAAGTAGAACGGTGGAAATTGCCAGACCGGTTGGAAATAAGGTGCCAGAGTGGCCGGTTGGACAAAGAGGCGATAAGGTGCGTCCGTGACAAAGCAGTGGCCTTCGCCCGTGACAATGGGGCCACCCTCGGACAGATCAACGCTGTCAAGAAGGCGTTGGCAGGTGCGGGGTATTACTTGACCAAGCCGAGGAGACCGCTCAACTAACAAACAAGGCCGTCCCCTGTGGCAGCTCGCGGGGAATGCTTGGCAAAGAGTCCTATCGGAATCTTGAAGGGAAGGGCTGCCAAGAGGCGGCTTATGTGATTGACTTTGGACGCCAATCGCCGTCGATTAAGCGCCCAATGATTATCTTGGTTCCTCCCGACGAAACGTAAACGCAATGACAATAGCTGCACTCCCAAGCCGGAGTGTCATATTGCAATTCCGAAATCTTCTTGCGTCGCTCCTCGGTCAGTTCATGCTGTTGCGGCTTGGCTAACCCGGCGGGGAATAGCCGAAGTCGTAGCCCTGCATCGCGCGGACCGCATCGGCGCCGCCGAGTTCATCCAGCCGCGCGCGCTGGTCGGCGAAAGCCCGGGCGTTGGCGGCGGCCGGATCGACAATCCGGCGCAGGTCGGCCTTCCGGGAGTCGAGCATGTCCGCGGCCGCCGGCTCGCGCGCCAGGTCGCGGTGTTCGTCCGGATCGCCCGACAGGTCGAACAGCTGGGGCGGAAAGCCCTCGTGATGGATCAGTTTCCAGTCGCCGCGGCGCAGCATGAAGGCGCCGGTTATCGAGCCACCGTCGTGATATTCGGAGAGGATCGGCCGGTCCGGCTCCTCCGGCGCGGCGGCGATCTCCAGCAAGGACCGGCCGGGTAACGGGGCGGGAGCAGGCGGCGCGCCGGTGGCGTCCAGGACGGTGGGAAAGACGTCGACCAGCGAGACCGGCGTCCCGACCGTCCGGCCCGCCGCGATCCCCGGTCCCGCCAGGATCATCGGGATGCCGGCGCTGCCTTCGAACATCACCTGTTTGGTCCACAGGCCGAAATCGCCCAGCATCTCGCCATGGTCGGACGTGAAAATAATTGTCGTGTTGTCGGCGAAGCCGGCGCTGTCGAGGGCGGCGAGCACCTGCCCGATCAGGCCGTCGACGAAGCTCGCCAGGCCGAAATAGCCGCGGATGGCCGCGTCGCGCGACGCATCGTCGAAATACCGGTCGTAGTCGAAGAAGCGCAGGGTCTCGCGCAAGGCCGGATGTTCGCGCCAGTTGCCGGCATAGGGCTTGGGCGATGGCAGATCGGCGTTGCGATACAGGTCGAACCAGCGCGGGGGCGCCGCCAGCGGATAGTGCGGGCTGACGAAGGAGACGAAGAGCGCCCACGGCCGGCCATCGGCGCCGGTGCGCCGCTCCAGCCAGCCGGTCGCCGCCGCCGCCACCGACCGGTCGTAGGCGTGATACTCGGTCTCCAGCGCGCCGACCTGTGCCGCCAGATCGGCAGCGGCCGGGTAATCGCCCGGCGGATTGCGCAGCAGGCCCGGCGCCCAGCCGATGCCGTCCTTGACGTGCATCGGCTGCAGTTCCGGCGCGAATCCGTTGTCGTCCTGCGTCCGGCGGAAATGCAGCTTGCCGGCGGAGACGGTGTCCATGCCGTGCCGCCGCAGCCGGTGCGCCCAGCTTTCCTGTCCGCCGCGATAGGGCTGGGCGCTGTTCCAGCAGCGGATGTCGTGGACATAGCGGCCGGTGTGCAGGGCGGCGCGGGCCGGCACGCAGATCGGGCTGTTGGTGTAGGCCTGGGTGAAACGCACGCCGCGGTGCGCCAGCCGGTCCAGGTGCGGCGTCTGCACGAGCGGGTGGCCGGCGCAGCCCATCACGTGGCGGGCGAACTCGTCGGCCATAATCAGCAGGACATTGCTTTCGACCGCCATGAGACCGTAACCGGACATCGGAATCGCGAATGGCGCATCCCTGCGCGCGGATCGGCGGAACGTCAAGCGGCGCCGTTACAACAGTGCCTTGAAACCGCCCTGTCCTGTGGTCATCTTCCGCACCATGGCGAAATTGGCACCGCAGCACGGCACCGCACCACGGTCAGGCAAGGGCCTCGACCGGCGCCTGTCGGTGGCGCCGATGATGGATTGCACCGACCGGTTCGACCGCTATTTCCTGCGCCGGATCACCCGGCGGGCGCTGCTCTATACCGAAATGGTGACGACCGGGGCGATCCTGCACGGCGACCGGGAGCGGCTACTGCGCTTCGATCCGGCCGAGCATCCCGTCGCCCTGCAGCTCGGCGGCTCCGAGCCGGCCGCGCTCGCCGAATGCGCGCGCATCGGGGCCGATCTGGGTTATGACGAGATCAACCTGAATGTCGGCTGCCCGAGCAGCCGGGTGCAGTCCGGCCGCTTCGGCGTCTGCCTGATGGCGGAGCCCGGCCTTGTCGCCGATTGCGTCCGGGCGATGCAGCGCGCGGTCGACTTTCCGGTGACAGTCAAATGCCGGATCGGCATCGACGGGCGCGACGATTACGGGTTTCTGCGGGATTTCGTCGCCGCGGTGGCCGACGCCGGCTGTCGGACAGTCATCGTCCATGCCCGCACGGCGATCCTCTCCGGACTTAGTCCGAAACAGAACCGGGAGGTTCCGCCGCTGCGCTACGAGGTTGCGGCCCGGGTCAAGGCGGACTTCCCGGACCTCGAAATTGTCCTGAACGGCGGCATTGGGTCCCTCGACGAGGCCGAAGCGCATCTCCGGACCTTCGATGGCGCGATGATCGGGCGGGCCGCCTATCACACGCCGTGGTCGCTCGCCGATGCCGACGCCCGGCTGTTCGGTGCGCCGGCGCCGTGCGAGACCCGGCGCGACGCGGTGCTCGCGATGCTGCCCTATATCGAGCGGGAGGCTGCCGCCGGCGTGCCGCCGCACCGCATCCTGCGCCACATGATCGGCCTGTTCCATGGCGTGCCCGGCGGCCGGGCCTGGCGGCGCTGCCTGTCGGAAACCATGCACAAGCCGGACGCCGGGCCGGATTTGCTGCTAACCGCGCTCGCCTTCACCGAACCGGGCGACCGGGCCGCGGCCTAGCGTTCGCTTTGGCCGACGGTTTCCAACATCGCCGGGAGGATCGGCCAACGTGATTGCCGCCCGCTACGCCGCGTTTGCGGTCAGCCTGCTGCTGATGGGGTGCTCCCTTTTCCGGCCGTTGCCCGACAAGACAACGCTGGACGAGCGGCTGGCGGCCTTCCCGACGAACGGCCTGCCGCTGAAGGCGGCGGTGACCATCGACTGGAACGGCAACCAGATCCCCTTCATCACCGCGCAGCACGATGAGGATCTGGCGTTTGCGCTGGGCCTGGTCCATGCCCATCTCCGGCTCGGCCAGATGGAGGTGCTAAGGCGCATCGCGGCCGGCCGGATCTCCGAAATGGCCGGGCCGCTCACCGTCGATATCGACCATGCCCTGCGCATTCTGAACTTCGGCCGCGGCGCCGAGCGGACACTGGCAGAAATGCCGGCCGACACCCGTCGATGGATAGACCGGTTTGTCCAAGGTATAAACCATTACCAGGGCACGGTCGAAGAGCTGCCGCACGAGTTTCATCTGTTCGGCCTCAAGCGCGAACCGTGGACGGCGCGGGACGTGCTGACCGTCGGGCGCATCGCCGGCACCGATGTCAACTGGCTGGCCTATTTCCGCCTGCTCAAGCTGCGCGAGCGTGAGGACTGGCCGCAGCTGTGGCAACGGCTCGCGAAGGTCGGCGGCGATTCCACCCTCAGCTTCAGCGCCGTTACAAGGGCCGGCCGGCTGGAGCGCCTGCTCGGCATCGCGGCCCGCTCCGGCAGCAACTCCTGGGCGCTGGCCGGCCGCCGCAGCGCAACCGGCGGCGCGCTGATCGCCAACGATCCCCATCTCGGCATCACCATGCCGAACCTGTGGATTCTCGCCGGCGTCAAGTCGCCCGGTTTTCACGCCGTCGGCATGATGATCCCCGGCGTGCCCTTCATTGCCGTCGGCCGCAACGCCGATATCGCCTGGGGCGGCACCAACATGCGGGCGGCGTCGAGCGATCTTTACGACATTTCTGCCCTGCCGCCGGGCGCGATCCGCAGCCGCAGCGAACGGATCGGCGTGCGCTGGTGGGCCGACCGGACGGTGGAGGTCCGTGAAACGTCGCTCGGCCCGGTCATTTCCGATGCGCCGCCGTTGAAATGGCAGGGCGGGCCGCTGGCGCTACGCTGGGTCGGTCACGAGCGCGGCGACGAGATCACGGCGATGGTCAAGGTGATGAAGGCGCGGAATTTCGAGCAGTTCCGGCGCGCCTTCGCGACCTTCGCCGTCTCCGCGCAGAACATGATCTACGCCGATACCGGGGGGAATATCGGCCAGGTGATGGCGACCGTGCTGCCGATCCGCCCGAAGGCGCTGCCGCCCGATTTCATCCTGAGCGCGGCCGACGATACATGGCGCTGGAAGGGATTTCTGAACGTACTGGAACTTCCGGCAACATATAATCCGGCGCTTGGCTATGTCGCGTCGGCCAACAACAAACCGGCTGAAGCCCAAGTCCCGGTCGGCCGCTTCTTCTCCGCCGACGACCGGATCGACCGGATCAAGCAGATGCTGGGCCGCAAGGCGAAGCACGCCGTTGACGATATGAAGGCGATCCAACTCGACATCTACATGACCTCATCGGTCGCGGTCCGGAATGCGATCGTCCGGCGCGCCGACGCCCTCGGCCTCGCACCGCAACTGTCGCCCGCGGGGGCAAAGGTGTTGGCGCTGATGCGGGCCTGGGACGGCCACTACCGGGCGAGCGACCGCGGCCCGGTCGCCTTCGAGCTGTTCTATCGCCATTTCGCCCGGCTGGTCGCCGAGCGCACGGTCGGCTCGGACCATGCCGACGCCTATGGCGGTTTCGCCCGGATCAAGCGCATGCTGATCGCGGACTTCGCGGCGCTCGACGATAGCGCCGCGGCCGCCTTGCTGCGCACGGCGATCGACGCCGCCGGCGGTCGCCTCGGCGATTTTGCGGCCTGGGGCGACATGCACCGGCTCAGCCTCGCCCATCCGCTGTCCTTCGCGCCGGTGATCGGCGAGCGCTACCGCTTCGGCGATTATCCGGCGGCCGGCTCGTCGGACACGCTGATGAAGACCGCCCACAGCCCGAGCGAGGAGCGCCACAACACGCGCTACGGTCAACAGGCCCGCCACCTGTCCGACATGGCGGACCCCGACCGCAACTGGTTCCTGCTGCTCGGCGGGCAGGACGGCTGGTTCAACAGCTCAACCGCTTTCGACCAGGTCGCGCTATGGCAGCGCGGCGACTATATTCAGCTCCCGATGCGGGCCGGGAGCCTGAGAAGCTGGCGCGTCCGCACCATGCAACTGCAGCCCTGAAGCGGGTAGCGGCGGCCGTCACTCCTGCCGAAGCTGCTTGTCGCGCCGGCGCCATTTGCGCTCTCCGGCGCGCCATCGATAGGCCTTGCGGTAGAAGCTGCTGCGCTGTTCCGGCGCCAGCGTCCCGGCGATCTGCCGGACCAGGCCGCGCAGCGCGACCCGGGCCTCGCCCCGGGCCCGATGCAAGGTCCGGAATCCGGCCTCGATCGCGTCATCCGACGCCGTGCCCTCCCTTATCAGGCGGCGAAGATCGCGCCGGGCCGCGCGCATGGCCCGGATCCTGGCGCGAATTTCGGGGCGTTTCTCGCGCAACAGGGCGCGGGCGCGCGACCGGTGCGGTTCGTCCAGTTCCCGGACCGCGCGGTACAGGCGGAAGGCGCTGCGCGGGCCGGGGCCGCGGCCGACCTCGGGCCGGTTCAGGTGAACGACAATGCTGGTCGCGATGACCCCGGCGAGGAACAGGTTCAGCCCGCCGGAAACGATCAGCAGAATGATGAGGGTGCGGCGGCTCACTCGGCAAATTCCCCGAACGCGTTGTCGTCGCCGTTGACGTCAAGCGCGCCAAGCGAGGCCAATTCGGTTTCCAGGCCGGCCATCTGCCGGTCGCCGATGCCGGCCACCGGCACCGGCGACCAGATCCCCACCATGATCCCCAGAAGCCCGGCGCAGGCCAGCGCGCCTACCGGTTTCAAGAGGGCAGGTTTCAAGAGGGCAGGTTTCCGGAGCAGGCCGGCCCAGCTCCGAAAGCCCGGTCCGGGCTTCTGCGCCGCCTGCAGGATGGCGCCGGTCAGCGCGGCCGATGGAGTCGGCGGCGCCATCGTGTCTAGCGCGCGGTCCAGCGCTCTCGCCGCCGCCACGGATTGCGCCGCCAACGCGTCGCCGGAGTCGATCAGCGCCCAGGCTTTGGCGCGGCGCGGGTCTTCGGCCGGCCAGCGCGCCGGATCGGCGCCGTAGGCATCCAGCAGTTGCAGCAGGGCCTGTCTGGACTCCTCGCCGCCTGGCTTGCTTCCGCTTCCGCTCATGGCGCGGCCCTCATGGCATGAATTCCTCAAGAAGATCCGGCTTCATTGCCAACAATCGCTGACGCAACGTACGGCGTCCCCTGGCCAACAGCGATTCGACGGCCTCCACGCTGACCTCGAGAACCGCTGCGGTCTCGCCATTGTTCATCCCGTCGAAATGGACCATGGCGATGGCCGCCCGCTGCCGCTCGGGCAGCGTTTCCAGCGCCTGGCGAACGATCGCCGATACTTCGTCCGCCAACAGGCGGCGGGCCGGGCCTGGCGCCGGGTCTTCCAGCGCCATAGCCGTGATATCGTCGCTCGGCCGCGTTCGCCGGTGGACATCGATGCAGCGGTTGTAGGCGACCCGGCGCAGCCATGTGCCGATCTGCGCCTTCGGCTTCCAGCGCGGCGCCAGCCTCCACAGCTTCAGCATGGCGTCCTGGGCAACATCCTCGGCCGTGGCGCGGTCGCCCACCATGCGCCAGGCGAAGGCGACGGTCCCGGAAAGATGGCGGTCGACAACCGCGCGGGCTGCGGCCGGATCGCCCCCGGCGACCCGGCGCATCAATGCCGCGTCTGCGGCGATCGCAGTTTCGTCGGCCGTCGCCGAGGCAGGAGTCCCGAACCGCGTCATCCGGAACGGTATAGCCTGCGCCGGCAATACGGCCTCTGAAGAATGTATGGCGCCACGCACGCCGGTTCCCGTCCAGTTGTTGCGCCTAGCGTTCGCCGCCGTGGCGCCGAAAGCGCCGGTGCGCGATCCGCACCTCGTCCCGGCTGACGGCGCCGTCGCCATCGCGGTCTAAACGCAGGAAAATCATCTGACCCACCGAATCGAATTCCGCGCGGGTCACCTTGCCGTCGCCGTTCAGGTCGAGCCGGCGTTCGAGCCGGTGGCCCGGCTGCTTGGGACCGCCAGAGGCGCGCTTCTTGTCCATGTCGCGGCGATACATCCTGCGGGCCTGCATACGGCTGCGAAACTTTTCGAAGGCCGCATCGAATTCTGCCTTGTCGACCGTGCCGTCCTTGTTGGCGTCGATCCTGGCAAACATCGCCTTGCGCCGCGCGACATACTCCTCGACGCCGATCTTGCCGTCGCTGTCGCCGTCGAGCGCCTTGAAGCGGGCATTGCGGAAGCGCGACGGCCACGCCCGGCCCCAGGCGCGCAGTTCGGAGATTTCGAGGGTGCCGTCGCCATTGGCGTCGATGCCGGCGAACCGGGCGTCGCGGGCGGCATCGAACTCGGCTTTGGTGATCTTGCCGTCCTTGTCGGTATCGGCCCGGTTGAACATGTGCAGCCCGCGATGGGCGGCGGCCGGGGCGGCAGCGGCCGTCAGACCGATCCCGCCGGCGGCGAGCAGAAGGAGAAGGGTTCGCATAACGGATGGGTCTCCGGTTCCTGGGACTTCGGTGTCAGGTGCATTCTAACACCCATACGCCCCGGAAAGCCGGTTCCGTCGCTGTTTCGGCCGCCTTGGCCGGCGCCGTCAGCGCCGGCGCTGCGCGATCCGCAGGGGCCACCGGCCCGGCCCGGCGATTTCCTGCGCCAGTTTTGCCTTCACGGCGTCGCCGAAACTCTTGAAACCGCGCGCCACGACGATGAAGGAACCCGGGCCGCCGATCACCCGGTCGAAATAATATCGGTCGAGATCCCGGGGTGGCGGCATGCCCCAGGGGTTGGGGCGGTCGTTCATGATCGGCAGGCCGTTGATGACGACGCCGGCTTTCAGCGCCCTCGCCCGCGCCGGTTCGAGAAAACCGCCATTGTTGTTCTTGCCGTCGCCCGAAATGTCGATCACCTTGCGCGCGCCGCGATGGGGATTGGCCGCGAAAAGCGTCAGCGCGAAATCGATGGCGCTGCTGATCGAGGTCCAGCGTTCGGTCGTTACCGGGTTTCCGGCGACAGCCTCGGCAAAGGCTCTGGCCGACGCCGCACCGCGCACGACCGTCCAGCCGGCGACGACATTCTGATAATGGGCGCCGGCCCACTCCATATAGGTGATCGCGATCCGCCGCCGCTCGCCGCTGGTGATCACCCGGACGACCCGCGGATCGACCAGCGCTTTCAGATAGCCCTGCCGCTGGAGCAGTGCCTCGGCATAGTCGATGCTGCCGGAAATATCGACGGCAAGGACGAGTTCGAGATCGACCTGCTCGGCAAGCGCGGGCGAAATCGCTACCGGCGCCGGCAGCAGGCCGGCGAGAACGGCCAGGCAGCGGGCCGCGCGGCGCATTCCTATCTAAACAGCACTTCGCCCTTGAGGTTGGCGTACATGGCGGCGACATAGTCGCCATAGCCGTTCCAGGGCTTGGTCGGGATGCGGTTGTCGGTGCCGATATCGCGTTCGGTGGCCTGGCTCCAGCGCGGGTGCGGGACTTCCGGATTGACGTTGGCCCAGAAACCGTATTCGCGGGCCTGCAGCTTCTCCCAGAAACTCACCGGCCGCTTGTCGGTAAAGTGGAAGCGCACGATCGATTTGATATGCTTGAAGCCGTATTTCCACGGCACGGCGAGGCGCAGGGGTGCGCCGTTCTGCTTGGGCACCGGCTTGCCGTAGAGACCGGTTACCATGAAGGCCAGTTCGTTGACCGCCTCGAAACTCGTCAGGCCCTCGGTATAGGGCCAGGGATACCAGATCTGGCGCTGGTTCGGCGCGACCTTCGGATTCTTGAAGGTCTGCATCACCAGGTATTTCGCGCTGCCCAGCGGTTTGGCGAAATCGACCAGCGCCTTGAGCGGAAAACCGGACCACGGCACCACCATGGACCAGGCCTCGACGCAGCGGTGCGCATAGACCCGCTCCTCCAGCGGCATCTTTTTCAGCAGATCGTCGAAATCGATCTTCATCGGCTTCTCGACCGCGCCGTCGATGGTCACGACCCAGGGCCGGGTCTCCAGCCGCTGTGCCGCCGGATAGATCCGCTTGTCCGAGGCGAATTCGTAGAAGTTGTTGTAGGTCGTGGCGATCCGCTCGGGCGTCAGCGCCCGGTCGACCGCGTATTTCGGATTGCGCTTGACCGGATAGAGGCCGGCGCTGGGGTCGGCCGCCGCCAGGGCGCTGCCGGCGCTGAGCAATGGCGCCGAGGCCGCCAGGATCGGACCGGCGGCCAGCGCCTTTGCCAGGGTGCGGCGTTGCAGGAAGATGCTCTCGGGGGTGACCCGGTTTTCGGGAATTTCCCAACCACGGCGGCGATGAACGAACATGGGCTTCGGTTTCCTCAGGTTTCTCGCGGCCGGGGTGCGCCGCGCTTTTGCCGCACTGTAACTTAGGGGCGGCCCGGTCTCACGACAATTCAACGCTCTGTCAGATGGCTTGAGCGCCGCGCGAGCGCCGCCGATGGCACTGCGCATCGGCCATCGATCCGCCGGGGCTTCACGGGGCGAGTCCCGGTCCGTATAACCGGGGCGCCTGCCAGTTTCGGAGACCGCCACTATGAAATTCTACGATTGTTCCACCGCGCCCTCGCCGCGCCGCGCCCGCATCGCCCTGGCCGAAAAGGGCCTCCTGGACGAGATCGAGGTCATCGAGGTCAATCTGCGCGAAGGCGAGCAGCGCAAACCCGAATTCGCGGCGATCAATCCGTATCTCACCGTACCGGTGCTGGAGCTGGACGACGGCCGGCGCATCGCCTCCTCGACCGGCATATTCCACTATCTCGAAGCCGCGGCGCCCGAACCGCCGCTGATGGGCCGGACCCCGGCCGAGAAAGGCCTGGTCGGCGATCTCGAATGGCGCATCGAAATGGACGGCTTCATGGCGATCGGCGAATGCCTGCGCAACACCGCCAGGGGGATGGCCGGGCGCGCGCTGACCGGCAAATACGACTACGAGCAGATCCCCGAACTGGGCGCCCGGGGGCGCCAGCGCCTCGAGCGGTTCTTCGACGGTTTCGACGATATGGTGGGCGACAAGCCGTTCCTGGCTGGCGACGATTATACGATCGCCGACATCACCGCCCTGGTCATGGTCGACTTCGCCAAGTGGATCAAGGTGACTCTGCCGGAAGACGCCGCCAACGCCCGGCGCTGGTACGAGGCGGTGTCGAGCCGGCCCAGCGCTGCCCGGTAGGGCGCTGCGCGGCAGGGCTGGGCCGGCCGGGCCGCCCTCAGTCGTCGCCGAAGAAACTGCCGGATTTGGGCGGCTTGACGGCGCTCTGAACGGCCGGCGGGCCATCCCTTTTGGCGGCACGGCGGACGATCGGGCGCGTCGGCTTGCCGGGCCGGGGCCCACCGTCGAAGAATGCGCCGGGCCGCACGGTCTTGCCGGGGCCGGTGTCGGCAGCCTTCCGGGCGGGCGGTGAGGATTTCCCGGAACTGTCGTTCCGTTTGCCGGGCGGCTTGACAGCCGGTTTCTTCGCGCCGTCGCCAGCGCCTTTCGCGGCCGCGGCGCCGTCGCCCGGGGTCGACTTGCCAGCCGGGGCGGCTGCGGCTGACTCGAAGAAAGCGTCGCCGCTCTTTGCGGGCCGGGAGGTTTTTTTCTTCTTCTTTTTCGCCGCCTTCGGCCTGGTGCGAACCGGCCGGTCGGCAAGCGATTCGGCAACCGGTTCGGCAATTTCCGCCGCCGGCGACTCCGCGGCGCGATCCGTTGCGAATTCGATGGGGGCCGGCCGAACAATCCAGGCATCCGGATCCAAGGCGGCCTTGACGGCAGAACCCGCGACGGGAGTGCTGGCGGCAATCGACTCAGCGATGCCGGGCAAAGTCAGATCGGCGGGCTGAGGCCGGGCGATCCAGGCGTCCGGGTCCTCCGCGGCGGCAGCCGTTCGCGCCGGCCTGTCGGCAGGGCGGTGAGGCCCGAGATCGATCGGCGCCGGCCGGGCGATCCACGCATCAGGATCGTCCGCGGCCTGCGGCGCGGATGTACGAGGAGCGGCAATACCGGCGCGCACGGGCGTAAGATCGACTGGCGAAGGCCGGGCGATCCAGGCATCGGGATCGGGGGCCGACCGTCCCGACCCGGCCGCACCGGAGGCGCGCACCGGTGTCAGGTCGATGGCCGCCGGCCGGGCGATCCAGGAATCCGGATCGCCCGCCAAAGCTGCCGGAGGGGCGCCGCCGGGCCGGACCGGTGTGAGATCGATGGCCTGCGGGCGGGCAAGCGCCACCTCGAACGCTTCAGCCTCGGCGCGCGATACGCCTGCCTGCGGCTGACGGGTTTTCTGCGGGGCGGCGCGGCGAGCGATTTCCGGTTGCACCATTTCCACGGCCTCCAGGGACATGGGTTTGTAGGTCGCCCGCTCATAGGCCCAGGTGGGCGGATAGGGCTTGGTGGCGTCGAAGCCGACCTTGGGGCCGAGATAGTCCGGGAAGGACGGGTTCAGCCCGTGGCCGAAGGATTCGTCGATGGTGACGATCCCTTTCGTCGGGTCCAGCCGCGTCGCCATCGCCCATTCGACATCCTGAGCGCTGCGCAGGTCCACATCGTCATCGACGATCGTCACCATCTTGAGCGGCGGGAAAGCGGAGAAAGCGGCGAGGATCGCCTGTTTCGACCAGCCCTGGCGCTTCTGGGCGAGCTGGACGATGCAATGATAGAAGCCGCCGCCGCCGTGGCTCATATAGACATCGGTAACGCCGGGCACCTGCTTCTGCAGCAGTTGCAGGATGTTGGCCTCGCCGAGCAGGCCAACCGAGTTCCACACCTCGATGCCGGACAGGATGGTCTGGAACACCGGGTTGGCGCGCCGATGGATCTTGCGCACATGGACGACCGGACGGGGCGCGACGGTGGCGTAATAGCCGGTGACCTCGGCGAACGGCCCTTCGTCGGCCACTTCGCCCGGCACGATCTCGCACTCCAGCGCCCACATGGCGTGGGCGACCATGTCGTCATGACCGTTCGACGCCTTGACCAGCTCCAGCGGCGCGCCGTGAAAGGCGCTGGCGATGCCGAGCTCGTCGGCATCGGCCGGCGCGGCTTCGGCCGGTGCGGCGGCAGCGAAATGCAGGCCGGGGCCGACGCCGCAGTTCAGCGTGAAGGTCAGGGTCTCGCCCTTGGCCTCGGCTTTCTCCAGATAGAGTTCCAGATGCCGGCCGGCATCGATATTGACGTGCAGGCGGTCCTTGGCGACGACCTGGAAACGCTGGATCGAGGCATTGCGGACGCCGGTGTCCGGATCCTTGGCGATCACCACCGCGGCGTCGAAATAGGGGCCGCCGTCCTTCTCGGCGTGGATCGGGATCGGCATGCGAGTCATGTCGACATCCGGCTCCGTCACCTCCAGCACCGGGCCGGACGGCACGATCACCGGATCGACCGGCGCCTGCTGCCATTGCCGGATACAGTCGGAGACATATTGCGGCAGCGTCCGCTCCTCGCGCCGCAGCAGGTCGGCCAGCAATTCGCGCGACCAGTAAAGGCCGGTCAGCACCGGCCAGTCGTGACCGGCGACCTGCTCGAACAGGACGGCGCGCGGCTGGCCCTCCAGTTCGGCGGCGAGGCCGGCCAGATCGTGTTTCAGATCGACGGTATCGGTGATGCGGGAGAGCCGCCCGCTGCGCTCCAGATCGTCGACGATCAGCGCAAGATCGTGGATATGGGATGCCGCCATCGCCCCCGCCGTTCCTGTTGCCGCCGGCGCTTCTTTCGCGCGCCTCAGGGCGGCCTGTCCTTCCGGCGCCTCGCGGCGCGGCCCTCGATCAGCCGCTTCTCTTCCGACGAATTGCCGCACCGGTCAAGAACGGAAAGGGCGCAGCCAGACGGTCCGGCAGGCCGTTCAGCCCTTGCGGGTGTTCCGGGCCGGTTTGCCGATCCCGCCGTCCGCCGCCGCTTCGCCCCAGCGTTTGACCATGCCGAGATCGAAACCGAACAGGTCGAGCGCCCGGCCGACCGTCTGGTTGACGATGTCGTCGACGGTTTCGGGCCGCTGGTAGAAGGCCGGCACCGGCGGCGCGATGATCGCGCCCATTTCGGACAGGCGCGTCATGGTGCGCAGATGGCCGGTATGCAGGGGCGTCTCGCGCACCAGCAAAACCAGCCGCCGGCGCTCTTTCAGCACAACGTCGGCGGCCCGGGTCATCAGGCTGCCGGTCGTCCCGGCCGCGATCTCGGACATGGTGCGCACGGAACAGGGCGCGATGATCATGCCTTCGGTCCGGAACGAGCCGGACGATATCGCCGCGGCGATATCGTGAACCGGGTGCACGACATCGGCGAGCGCCTGGATATCGGCCACCTTGGCCGTCATCTCGTAGGCCAGTGTGACCTCGGCGGACTTCGTCATCACCAGATGGGTTTCCACCCCGGCGCCGCGCAGCGCCTCCAGCACGCGCACGCCGTAGACGATGCCCGACGCGCCGCTGAGCCCGACGATCAGCCTCTTGCCCGGGCCGTTCCCCGAATCGTTCGCCGAATCGTTCCGGGAATCTCGTGCCGGTTCGCTCATGGGCGCGACCATAGCGACGCGCCGCACCGGCGGCAACGCAGTCAGGAACGGGTTGCGAGGGTTTTCCTGCGCTCATCCGGTCCGGACCGCGCCCGTTCGCCCTGTCAGCGATTCGTCTTCGCATAATCCGCAAGCGCGACGACCATGTAGCCGTGCTCGGTCGGCGCCAGTGCGTTTACCAGTTGTGCATCAGCCGTGACGAATGCGGCGTCAACGCGCTGCGCCAGGGCGAGATAGACGCAGTCGCAGACCGGCCTGTCGAGGGCAAGCGCGAGTCGAACCGCATCCGCACCGAGGGTTTCGTCGGCATGCCAGCGAACGGGCATCGCCGCTGTTGCCGCCATCAGTGCGCCAACCCGGTTGCGCTCGATTTCGCCCAAACGGGCCTTCCGCCACAGCGCGCTGCCAATTTCCGACACCATCAGGCGCGGCGCGTGCAGCGTGTCGCCGCTTGCCACCAGCCGGTGTGCCGCGTCCGAATCCTGTTCGGCGATCAGCAATTTCAGGGCGACGCTGGCATCGATAACGAGGCTCATCGGCCGGGCTCACCCGAAAGTTCGATGCCCGGTTTCCCGATCCTCCCGGATCAGGATCTCCGAGGGCGTTTGCGGGCAACTTTCGGTTTCCCGGCGCAGCTTCGCGGCAAGGGCGACGAAGGATTGGCGCCGCCCCGGCGCGTCGTCCCGCACTGCATCCTCGATAATCTGCCGGGCTTCGCCTTCGAGAGACCGATTGTTATCGGCAGCACGCCGTTTGAGGCGCAAGACCACCACGTCGTCCAACTGGCGCACATTGATCGTTGCCATTGTCAGGCCCCGTTTCAGTATGATATCATTTTGATATCATACTGAAACGGGGCGGTAAAGGGCGCCCCGACACTGCGGCTGTTCCGTTACCGCGCCTGCCGCCCCAGCCGGCGCCTCATGCCGCGCTTCACGCGGCCCCCGCCGGCCGCTATATCTTGCGGCATCGCCCGCTTCCTTATTCCCGGAACCCGACCCATGACCGATGCCTACATTTTCGACGCCGTGCGCACGCCGCGCGGCCGCGGCAAGGCCGACGGCGCCCTGCACGAGATCACGCCGGTCGAGCTGGCCGGCCAGACCCTGGCCGCCCTGCGCGAGCGTAACGATCTGGACACGTCGAAGATCGACGACATCGTCCTGGGCTGCGTGATGCCGGTCGGCGAGCAGGGCGCCGATATCGCCCGGCTCGCCGCCCTGAAGGCGGGCTTCGACGAGAAGGCGACCGGCATCCAGGTCAACCGCTTCTGCTCCTCCGGCCTCGACGCCTGCAACATGGCGGCGGCCCAGGTCATGTCCGGCCAGGCCGATCTTACCGTCGGCGGCGGCGTGGAGAGCATGAGCCGCGTGCCGATGGGTTCGGACGGCGGCGCCTATGCCATGGACCCGGCGGTCGCCATGCCGATCTATTTCGTGCCCCAGGGCATCGGCGCCGACCTGATCGCGACCCGCGAAGGCTTTTCGCGCGACGATGTCGACGCCTATGCGGTCGAGTCCCAGAAGCGCGCGGCGGCGGCCTGGGAGAACGGCTATTTCAAGAAGACGGTCGTGCCGGTGAAGGATGTCAACGACAAGGTCGTCCTGGCGAAGGACGAACATATGCGCCCGCAGGCCGACATGCAGTCGCTCGGCGCCCTCAACGCCGCCTTCGAGGTCATCGGCGCGCAGTTCGGCTTCGACAACGTCGCCATCCAGCGCTACCCGGATGTCGAACGCATCGTCCATGTCCACACGCCGGGCAACTCATCGGGCATCGTCGACGGCGCCGCCGCTATGCTGATCGGCACGAAGGAGATGGGCGAGGAACTCGGCCTCAAGCCGCGCGCGCGTATCCGCGCCTTTGCGTCCAACGGTTCGGAGCCGACCATCATGCTGACCGGGCCGGTCGACGTGACCCGCAAGGCGCTGAAGCGGGCCGGCATGGAAACCGGCGATATCGACCTGTACGAGCTCAACGAGGCCTTCGCGTCGGTCGTGCTCTACTACATGAAAAAACTCGGCATCGGGCACGACCGGATCAACGTGAACGGCGGCGCGATCGCCATGGGCCATCCGCTGGGCGCGACCGGCGCGATGATCCTGGGCACGCTGCTCGACGAAATGGAGCGCCGCGATGCCGAGACCGGCCTCGCCACCCTGTGCGTCGGCGCCGGCATGGGCGCCGCGACGATCATCGAGCGGGTGCACTAGAAGCCGCGCCCTTCGATACGCCGCTTCGCGGCTACTCAGGGTGAGGGGAGAGTGTTTGGAATCCCTCGGTTCTCCCTCATCCCGAGTAGCCCCGGACTTGATCCGGGGCGTATCGAGGGACCGGGCGGAAGAAGACATCGAGGCACTGCAAGTGCGTTCCCACCAGCCCCGGCCTCGGCGCCGACCTGCCGCTGCCGGCCCAATCCAACGAGGAAACCTTCCATGAGCCTTGCCGCCGTCACCTCAGCCATGCAGGAGCGCATCGGCGAAGCCTCCGGCCTCGACGCCACGGTGAAATTCGATTTCGGCGACGACGGCCTGCTCTATCTCGACGGCACGAGCGAGCCCTACGCCGTCTCCAACGACGATGCCGAGGCCGACTGCACCGTCGCCATGTCGCTGGAGGACTTCAAGGAGATGGCCACCGGCGAACTCGACCCGACCACCGCCTTCATGATGGGCAAGCTCAAGGTGACCGGCGACATGGGCGTCGCCATGAAGCTCGCCGCAGTGCTGGGGTGAACGGCGGCGGAGCCAGTACGACTTAGACGGCTACACCGCCCTCCGCGGAGACTCGTCGAGACTGATCCGGGCGTTCACCCGCTGGGCGCCCGGCGCTGCAGCAAACCAAGCGCTTGCATCGCGGAATCCATCGCGCAGCTTACCTTTAACCGCGTCCAGGTAAGGCGGCATTTCCGAAGCCCGGTACAGCCCGCCCAGGGACGGCGGCGGCATCTGCCGCTTTTGCAGGGCCTGCCGGGTCACTTTCAGCCGCGTGGCTACTTCGGCGAGGCTGACAAGATCGGGCCTTACCTCCCGGAGCGCCGTCCCTTCCGGAAGTGCACTTAGTACCTGTTTCACCGTATCGGATATCGCTGCCTCAGCTTCCCGGCCGGCGCGCGTGAACCCCAGTCCGATCAAGCCCGGCGCGCCGAGGCCGACCGCTGCATCGTCGTATCCGGCCTCGTAGAGGGCATCGAGAATTGCATCTTCGTCCGCGGTCTTGTCCGGGAGCGCGAAAACCAGATCGAACTCGAATTTCGTTTCAGACACTTTCGCTGTCATCCTTGCATGACGCAGCCGTCGGCTTTTCTCAGTAGCTCATCCGCATGCGCCTGCGGTTTGCGCGGCGTGCTCCACACCGACATTCGGCAGAAAGTTCCGGAACGGCAGGCATTCCCTGCATTCGCCGGGCAAAGGACAAATCCCCACGAATGGGCGCTGCGTCCCTTGGCTTCCACGACCGTCCAGCCCGCCGATTCGAGTTCCTTCAGCGCAGCCTCGATCTCCTTGTTCGGATGCCTCTTTCTCGGCACAGATAATTCCGTTGGTGTGAGTTGTCAATCGACAACTTTAATAATTGGCACACTTTCCCTGTGCAAATTGAATTCCAGGTAGATCGCCCCCTTACCCCGCCGGCGTCATCCAGGGGCGGTCGTTGGCGGCGCGGGCTTCGAAGCTGTCGATGCTGGCGGCCTTCTGCAGGCTGAGGCCGATATCGTCCAGGCCGTTCAGCAGGCAGTGTTTGCGGAAGGGCTCGACGTCGAAGGCGACGGTTTCGCCGTTCGGCCGGGTGATTGTCTGCGCTTCAAGATCGACGGTCATGGTGGCGTTGGCGCCCATCTGCGCATCCGCCATGAGGTCATCGACGGTTTCCTGCGGCAGCGCGACCGGCAGGATGCCGTTCTTGAAGCAGTTGTTGAAGAAGATGTCGGCGAAGCTGGTCGAGATCACACAGCGGATGCCGGCGTCGAGCAGGGCCCAGGGCGCATGTTCGCGCGACGAGCCGCAGCCGAAATTGTCGCCGGCGACGAGAATCCTGGCATCCCTGTAGGCCGGCTTGTCGAGCACGAAGTCGCCGGTGACGACGCCGTTCCGGTCGGTCCGCATTTCGTGGAACAGGCCGGCCGACAGGCCGGTCCGCTTGATCGTCTTCAGATACTGTTTCGGAATGATCGCATCGGTATCGACATTGACCATCGGCAATGGCGCGGCGACGCCGGTGAGGGTGGTGAATTTTTCCATCGATATTTTCCGTTCTTCTCTTCCGGGCCGTAGCCCCCGATTCCGGCCTAAAGCGCCCGCACGTCGGCGAGACGGCCGCTGACCGCCGCCGCCGCCGCCATCGCCGGGCTCACCAGATGGGTCCGCGCCCCGCGGCCCTGCCGGCCCTCGAAATTGCGGTTCGAGGTCGAGGCGCAGCGCGCGCCCATCGGCACCTTGTCCGCATTCATCGCCAGGCACATCGAGCAGCCGGGCTCGCGCCATTCGAAGCCGGCTTCGGACAGGATGCGGTCCAGCCCTTCCTGTTCGGCCTGTTCCTTGACCAGGCCGGAGCCCGGCACGACCAGGGCGCGCACGCCGTCTGCCACCCGGCGGCCCTTCGCGACCTCCGCGACCGCGCGCATGTCCTCGATCCGGCCGTTGGTGCAGGAGCCGATGAAGACATAGTCGACCGCCAGATCGGTCATCCGCTCGCCGCCCTCGAGGCCCATATAGTCGTACATGCGGGTCCAGGCGTTGCGTTCGGCGTCGTTGGCGGCCTGGTCGAGGGTCGGCACGTTGCCGGTGATCGGCGAGACCTCCTGCGGGCTGGTGCCCCAAGTGACGATCGGCGGAATTTCCGAAGCGTCCAGCGACACCTCGGTCTCATAGCGTGCGCCTTGGTCCGACGGCAGGGTCTTCCAGTAGGCGAGCGCGGCTTCCCACTGCGCGCCTTTGGGCGCCTTGGGCCGGCCCTTGAGATAGTCGAAGGTGGTGTCGTCCGGCCCGACCAGGCCGGCGCGCGCGCCCGCCTCGATGGTCATGTTGCAGACCGTCATGCGGCCTTCCATCGAGAGGTTGCGGATCGCCGGGCCGGCATATTCGATGACATGGCCGGTGCCGCCGGCGGTGCCGATCTTGCCGATGATGGCGAGGATCAGGTCTTTCGCGGTCACGCCGAGCGGCAGGGCGCCATCGACGGCGATGCGCATATTCTTGAGCGGGCGCTGGATCAGCGTCTGGGTCGCCAGCACATGCTCGACCTCCGATGTGCCGATGCCGAAGGCGAGTGCGCCGAAGGCGCCGTGTGTTGCCGTGTGGCTGTCGCCGCACACGATGGTCGAGCCCGGCAGGGTCAGGCCCTGTTCCGGCCCGATGATATGCACGATGCCCTGGCGGATATCGTCCATATCGAAGAACTCGATGCCGTATTCTTCGGCGTTGCTGCGCAGCAGGTCGATCTGGATCTGCGCTTCCTCGTCGTCGACCTTCATGCCCCGGCCCGGCGAGGTCGGGACGTTATGGTCGGCGACTGTCAGCGTCAGGTCCGGCCGGCGCACGCCCCGGCCGTTCTCGCGCAGGCCTTCGAAGGCCTGGGCGCTGGTGATCTCGTGCACCAGATGCCGGTCGATATAGAGCAGGCAGGTGCCGTCGTCCTGCTCATGAACCAGATGGCTGTGCCAGATTTTGTCGAAGAGCGTCCTGGGTTGGGTCATCGCTTGCCGTCCGTTCTCGATCCTCAATGCCGCCGTTCCCCGAGGCGCCGCGCCCGGCCTGCCGGGCGGAACGCCTGGCGGGCGGTTCAATCTTCCTTTGCCGCCGTTTCGGCTTTGGTCTTCGCTGGGGTCTTCGCTGGGGTCGCCGCCGGGGTCTCCGCCGCTGCCACCGCTTCAACGGCCGGCTCGGGCTTCGCCGGGGCGCCGACGGCCTTGGCCGGCGCCGGGCTGCCGCCTTTTTTCGCCGCCAAAGTCTTGTTCATGCCGCGGCCTGTGGTGCGCTCGACGATGCGGGCACGCTTGCCGGTGCGGCCGCGCAGATAATAGAGCTTGGCCCGGCGAACCTTGCCGCGGCGGACGATCTCGATCGATTCGACCCGCGGGCTGTAGAGCGGAAAGACGCGCTCGACGCCTTCGCCGTATGACAGCTTGCGCACGGTGAAGGACGAGTTGAGGCCGGCATTGCGCCGCCCGATGCACACGCCTTCGAAGGCCTGCACCCGTTCGCGGTTGCCTTCGACCACCTTCACATTGACCCGCACCGTATCGCCGGGGCTGAAGTCCGGAATCTCCTTGCCTTCGGTGATCGAGGCGAGATGTTCCTGCTCGATTTCCTGGATGATGTTCATGGGCCTACAAGCCTTTCCCTGCCTGCTGCCCGGCGTATCGGGCCCACAGATCGGGCCGGCGCAACCGGGTGATTTCCTCTGCCTGCGCCCGCCGCCAATCGGCAACGCGCGCGTGATGTCCCGACAGCAGCACGTCGGGCACGGTCATGCCGTTCCATGTCTGCGGCCGTGTGTAGTGGGGATGCTCCAGCAATCCCCGCTCGAAACTTTCCTCCGCCAGCGACCTGGCGTCGCCGACCACGCCGGGCAGCAGCCTTACGCAGGCGTCGATCAGCACCGCAGCCGCGGGCTCACCGCCCGACAGCACATAGTCGCCGATGCTCACTTCCTCCAGGGCGTGGGCCTCGATCGCCCGCTGGTCCACGCCTTCGTAGCGGCCGCACAGGACGACCGCGCCCGGCCCCATCGCCAGTTCCCGCGCCCGCTGCTGGGTCAGCTTCGCGCCGCGCGGCGACAGGTAGATCCGCGGCCGTCCGTCCGCCGGCCCCGAACGCAGGGAAGGCAGCGAACGCAGGGCGGCATCGACGACATCCGCGCGCATCACCATGCCCGGCCCGCCACCGAAAGGCGTATCGTCCACCGTCGCGTGCTTATCGCGCGCAAAGTCGCGAATGTCCACGGTCTCAAGCGACCACCGCCCCTCGGCCATTGCCTTGCCGGCGAGGGAATGGCCCAGGCAGCCCGGAAACATCTCCGGAAACAGCGTCAGCACGGTGGCTGTCCAGGGGGCGGTACTGCCGTTCACCGGCCATCCTCCCCGGTGGCTGGCGCCTCGGCCGGCGCCTCGGCCGCGGCCAACTGTACAGCGTCGACGGTCACCGAGCCGGCCGCTAGGTCGATGGCCGGCACGGCGCTCCGCGTGAACGGCAGCAGGACCAGCCTGCCGGAGGGCCGGCGGATCTCGATCAGGTCGCCGGCGCCGAAATCGTGCAGCGCGTTGACCGTGCCGGCTGCCTGGCCGGCGCTGTCGACAACGCTGAGGCCGATCAGATCGGCATGGTAGAACTCGTCCTGCTCCGGCGCCGGCAGGCGTTTGCGCGGGACATAAAGCCTGAGACCCTTGAGTGCTTCGGCCGCGTCGCGGTCTCCGACGCCGCTCATGCGTGCAATCATCATCCCGCCGGCCTCGCCGACCGGCGTCAAATCGAAGGCGCGCGCGCCCTCGGCGTCGGTCACCGGCCCGTAGGCGGCGACGTCCTCCGGCGCGTCCGTAAACGGCTTGATCCTGACGTTGCCGCGCACGCCGTGCGCCCCGGCAACCGCCCCAATACAGACCATCTTGCGCTCCGACATAGCCGGCCGGACCGGCGGCAGTGCCGCCGGATCAGCCTGCAGCCCCGGCTTCTTTCCCTGTTTCCGTTCCTGCTTCCGTTCCCGCTTCTGCCTCGGCAACTGTCCCGGCTTCTGTCTCGGCAACTGTGTCGGTAACTATCTCGGTTGCGGTCACGGCTTCAGTCTTGGCTTCTGCCTCGGCAACTGTCTCGATTTCGGTCACCGTTTCAGTCTCGGCTTCTGCCTCGGCAACTGTCCCGGTTTCGGTCACGGCTTCAGCTCCGGCTTTCGCGCTGGCGTTTCGCTTCTCTTCGCGTTCCCGCCGGCGCTCGAGGGATTTCTCCCCCGGCAGGTGCTTCTTCGTCTGGTCCGGCGTTGCGCGCTGGTCGGTCAGGCCGGCGGTCCCGAGGAACCGCGACACCCGGTCGGACGGCAGGGCGCCGACGCCGAGCCAATGCCGGACCCGCTCTTCCTTCAGGACGATCCGGTCCGGATGGTCTTTCGGCAGCATCGGGTTGTAGGAGCCGACACGCTCGATGAATCGGCCGTCGCGGGGCATCCGCGAATCGGCCACGACAATGCGGTAGAAGGGGCGCTTTTTCGCCCCGCCCCGGGCCAGTCTGATGCGTAGTGACATGCGCGTGTTCTCTTGATTCCGTTCAGGGGTTTCGTTCGAGGATATTGAGGGATTCGGTTATTTCAGGCCGCGTTTGCCGAAGCCGGGCGGCAGGTTGGCAAGGCCGCCGGGCAGGCCGGAGCCGCCGCCCAGTCCGGGAAGCCGCATACCGCCGGGCAGCCCGCCTTCCTGAAGCTGGGAGAGATCGGGCAACTGGCCCTTCTGCCCCATCTTCTTCATGCGTTTCATAACCTTGTTCATTTCCTGCCACTGTTTCAGCAGCTTGTTGACGTCCTGCACGCTTACGCCGGAGCCGGCGGCGATGCGTTTTTTGCGCGAGGCGTGAATGATCTGCGGGCTGTGCCGCTCCTTCGCCGTCATCGACAGGATGATGGCTTCCTGCCGGCCGATCGCCTTCTCGTCGACATTGGCGGCGGCCATCTGTTTCTTCGCCCGGGCGACGCCGGGCAGCAGGTTCATCAGCGAGCCGAGCCCGCCCATTTTCCTGAGCTGGCGAAGCTGGCCGAGCATATCCTCCAGGTCCAGGCTGCCCTTCTGGATCTTGCGGGCGAGCTTCTCGGCCTCTTCCTGCTCGATCGTCTCGGCCGCCTTCTCGACCAGGCTGACGACATCGCCCATGCCCAGGATACGGCCGGCGATCCGGTCCGGGTGGAAGGGTTCGAGGCCGTCCAGCTTCTCGCTGGTGCCCATCAGCTTGATCGGCTTGCCGGTGACGGCGCGCATCGAGAGCGCCGCGCCGCCGCGGGCGTCGCCGTCGATCCGGGTCAGCACGATGCCGGTGATGCCGATCTGTTCGTCGAACGCCTTGGCGATGGTCACCGCGTCCTGGCCGGTCATCGCGTCGGCGACCAGCAGGGTCTCCACCGGGTTCGTCGCCTTGCCGACCGCGGCGACCTCGTCCATCAGCTCCCGGTCGATATGCAGCCGGCCGGCGGTGTCGAGAATGACGACGTCCCACGCTTCCAGCTTGCCGGTTTGCAGGGCGCGCCGGGCGATCGCCGCCGGCGGCTCGCCCATCACCACGGGAAGGGTCGCGACCTGGGCCTGCTCGCCGAGCACCCGGAGCTGCTCCTGCGCGGCCGGCCGGCGCGTATCCAGCGAGGCCATCAGAACGCGCTTGCGCGCTTTCTCGGTCAGGTACTTGCCGATCTTGGCGGATGTGGTGGTCTTGCCTGAGCCCTGGAGGCCGACGACCAGAATGACGGCCGGCGGCCGGGCCCGCAGGTCGATCTCCTCGACCTCGCGGCCCAGGGTCTCGACCAGCACGTCGTTGACGATCTTGACGACCTGCTGGCCGGGCGTGATGCTTTTGAGGACTTCGGCGCCGACCGCGCGTTCCTTGACCCGGTCGATGAAATCCCGGACGACCGGCAGCGCGACATCGGCCTCGAGCAAGGCCACGCGGACCTCGCGCAGCGCGGTCGCAATGTCCGACTCGCTGAGCGCGCCGCGGCGGGTCAGTTTGTCGAAAACGTCGCCCAGTCTGCTCGTCAGGCTGTCGAACATGCGCTCGTCCGGCGTTCCTTTTCCGTCGTCCTGCCCAATACAAATCGCGCCCGTGTGCGAACCTTCGCATACGGGCGGGCCCCCTCGGGAGCGCCCTGGGCAGTGCGGCGCTGAATTCGGATGCGATGTAGGCGGGCGGAACCGGCCGGTCAAGCCGGCAATCAATGCGAGAGGCAGTGAGTCTATGGTCTGGCCGGCTGCCTGCACTATGTAATAAAGGTGCGTCGCGAGATGGATCCGAGGGCCAGATGGAAGCAAAGGAAGCGGTGCAGGCGGCAAAGAATTACGTTGCCGACCTATTTGCCGACGAGCGTCTCGTCGATCTCGGCTTGGAGGAAGTCGAGATGGGTCAGGATGGTTGCTGGAGGATAACTGTCGGATTTTCGAGGGCTTGGGATCGGAGCGTCCATTCGGTTCTGAGCGGAAACGGCACACGCTCCTATAAGGTGCTTCGGGTCAGCGATAGCGATGGCCGTGTCTTGTCCGTAAAAGATCGGATATTGGCCGGATCTCCTTAACTGGATGTTCCCAACCCGAATCTATATCGACGCCAATTTACTGGTGCTTCTTGTGGTCGGCGCAACGGGGAAAGACCTGATCGCCCGGCATCGCCGGCTGAGAACATTTGAGATTGCAGACTACGAACGCCTGGTAAGATTGATACGAGAAACCGATCGCGTTTTAGTGACACCTAATGTACTCACGGAAGCATCCAATCTTCTGGCCCAGCATGGCAATCCGGAACGGTCGCGTTTTTTCGATACGCTTCGCGCCCTGATCTGGAAGGCCGAAGAGACGGTCGTTGCCAGTAGGGTGGCGGCCGATAACAGTGCGTACAATCGGCTCGGCCTTACTGACGCTGCTCTTCTTGAAGTTGTGTCGAGAGCGAATCCGCTGATTACCGTTGACCTCGATTTGTATCTTGCGGCTTCGGCCAAAGAGAGCGAGGCCGCGTTCAACTTCCGGCATTACCAGGCCTGGTCGTAGGAAGCCGGCCGAACATCGCGACTGTGAATCAGCCACGGTAGCTTAGAGAAGGCGGCGTTCGGACCGCACAGGCGAAGGTTGGACGGCACAGTGTCGAAGACGCTCCGTTCGGGCTCGCCAAACACTCTGCCGCGTGGACAGGCGCGGCGGAAACACCATATCTCCCCGGCCATGAGCCCGACCCAACCAGCGCCGACTGAATCGACCGCGCCCGCCTTCCGGCCGGCCGGCTTCCCGTTCGTGAAGATGCACGGCGCGGGCAACGATTTCGTAGTGCTGGACCTGCGGGACGGCACAGCGGCGCCGTGCGCCCGGACGGCGGCGCAGATTGCCGACCGTCACCGGGGCGCGGGCTGCGACCAGCTCGTTATCGTCACGCCGTCGCCGGCCGGTATGGCGGATTACGGCCTCATTTTCCTGAACAGCGACGGCTCGGAATCCGGCGCGTGCGGCAACGGCACCCGCTGCGCCGCCGCCCTGCTGATGGACGAGACCGGCACGTCGGAAATCTCCTTCGAAAGCGTCTCCGGCGTGCTCGACTGCCTGCGCAGCGGCGACGGCACGGTGGCCGTGGATATGGGCCGCCCGGCGCTGGACTGGCAGGGCATTCCGCTGGCCGACGACCGCGACACACTGCATCTCGGGTTGTCGGAAGGTCCGCTCGCCGATCCTGTCGGCGTCGGCATGGGCAATCCGCACGCGGTGTTCTTCGTCGACGACGCCGAGGCGATTCCGATCGACCGGCTCGGCCCGAAGCTGGAGCATCACCGCCTGTTCCCGGAGCGCGCCAATATCGGCGTCGCCCAGGTCAAGGGCCGCGACCGCATCCGCCTGCGCGTGTGGGAGCGCGGCGCCGGACTGACCCAGGCCTGCGGCTCCGGCGCCTGCGCCGCGGTCGTCGCGGCTGCCCGTAGGGGCCTGACCGGCCGCAAGGTCACCGTCGAGGCCGACGGCGGCGAGCTTCTCATCGACTGGGCCGAGGACGACCATGTGATGATGTCCGGGCCCACGGCCACAAGCTTCCGCGGCGTGCTGGCATGACCGTACTTCCCTCTCCAGTCCCGATGGAAAGTTCCCCTCCCCTTGGGGGGAGGAGTCGGGGGGTGCAAACCGGATACATAGGTAACAGTCTGGACCGGAGACATGGGTAACAGGTCTGATGATCGGCGAGGAGGAGCTTGCCGATGGTTTGGAAGGAGACCTGTGCTGTGGATGAACGGATGCGTTTTGTGATGGCGATTGAGGCGGGTGAGGAATCGTTTGCCGCGACCTGTCGTCGGTTCAGTGTGAGCCGTCGGGTCGGTTACAAGTGGTTTGCGCGCTATCGGCTGGACGGTGTTTCGGGGCTTTCGGACCGCTCGCGGGCGCCGCACCGGCGTGTGCGGTCGTTGTCGGAGGAGATTGCGGGCGCGTGCCTGTCGGTTCGGCGGGCGCATCCGAGTTGGGGTCCGGTGAAGGTGCGGGCCTGGCTGCAGCGTCGCGATCCGGGCGTTGGCTGGCCGGCGGCGAGCACGATCGGGGCCTTGTTCGATCGCGAGGGTTTGACGGTGAAGCGCCGGTTGCGCCGGCGCGTGCCGCCGCGCACGGCGCCGTTTGCCGCGTGCGCTGCGGCCAACGACGTGTGGTGCATCGATTTCAAGGGCTGGTTCCGGACCGGCGACGGGGCGCGGTGCGAGCCCTTGACCCTGTCGGATGCGCACAGCCGCTACCTTCTGCGCTGCCAGGCGGTGGCGCGCGCCGATACCGACCATGTCTGGCCGATCCTGGACGCCGCCTTGCGCGAGCATGGCCTGCCCGTGGCGCTGCGCTCGGACAACGGGCCGCCGTTCGCCTCGACCGGCGCCGGCGGCCTGTCGCGGTTTTCGGTTCTGGCGATCAAGGCCGGCGTGCGGCCCGAGCGCATCGCGCCGGCAAAGCCGCAGCAGAACGGCCGCCATGAGCGTCTGCATCTGACGCTCAAACAGGAGACGGCGAGCCCGCCCGCGCCGGACCTGCGCCGTCAGATCGAGCGGTTTCGCGACTTCCAGCGGGTCTATAATTTCGAGCGCCCCCATGCCGCGCTCGATCACGACACCCCGGCCGAACACTACCGTCCTGCCGCCCGCGCCTGGGACGGCGTGCTGCGCGAGCCGCCCTGTCCGGACGACGCCGAGCGCCGCCGCGTGCGCCGCAGCGGCGAGATCAAGTGGAAGGGCAGCCTCATCTACATCAACCAGGCGCTCGCCGGCGAAGCCGTCGCGCTGATCCAGCACGACGAAGGTCTCTGGCAGGTCCGATACGGCCCCATCGAGCTCGGCCTCGTCGATCATCGCGGCGAGCGACTGCAACGGCCGAAACACAAGGCCCGTGGACTTGTGGATAACCCCAAGGGGTTACCCACAAACCCACCGGCCCAACAACCGACAACCGATCTCAATGCAACATGAACAAAAACTGAAACATGTTACCCATGTCTCCGGTCAGAACTGTTACCCATGTGCCCGGTTGCTCAGGGGGAGGGGTCCGCCGATGACCGATGCGCCGGAATCCGCAACGGTCCTCACCTTCGGGTGCCGGCTGAACGCATACGAATCCCGGGTGATCGCCGGCCATACCGCTGGCCTCGGCGATACCGTCATCGTCAACACCTGCGCAGTGACCGCAGAGGCCGAACGGCAGGCACGACAGGCGGTGCGCCGGGTACGGCGGCAGCGGCCGGATGCAAGGATCGTCGTGACCGGCTGCGCGGCGCAGATCGACCCCGGCGCCTGGGCGGCGATGCCGGAGGTCGACCGCGTCGTCGGCAATATCGAGAAATTGGACCCCGCCGCCTTCCTGCCGGCGAGCGATGCGCCGGTGCAGGTCAACGACATCATGGCCGTGCGCGAAACGGCGAGCCATCTGGTTGGCGGCTTCGACGGAAAGGCCCGGGCCTATGTCCAGGTCCAGAACGGCTGCGACCACCGCTGCACCTTCTGCATCATTCCCTACGGCCGGGGCAACAATCGCTCGGCCGCGCTCGGCCCGATCGTCGAGCAGGTGCGCACCCTCGTCGCCAACGGCTATTGCGAGATCGTGCTGACCGGCGTCGACATCACCGCCTATGGCGGCGACCTGCCGGGCGCGCCGACGCTGGGCCAGATGGTGAAGCGGCTGCTCGCAGCCGTGCCGGAGCTGGAGCGCCTGCGCCTGACCTCGCTGGACTGCGCCGAGGTCGACGACACGCTTTTCCGCCTGATCGCCGGGGAACCGCGGCTGATGCCGCATCTGCATCTCAGCCTGCAGGCCGGCGACGACCTGATCCTCAAGCGCATGAAACGGCGCCACAACCGGCTGCAGGCGATCGACTTGTGCCGGCGGGTCCGGGCGGTGCGCCCCGATACCGCCTTCGGCGCCGACCTGATCGCCGGGTTCCCCACTGAGGCCGAGGCAATGTTCCAGCGGTCGCTGGACTTGGTCGAGGACTGCGGCCTCGTCTTCCTCCACGTCTTCCCCTATTCGGAGCGGCCGGGGACGCCGGCGGCGAAGATGCCGGCGGTGCCCAAGCCGGTGCGCAAGGAACGCGCCGCCCGCCTGCGCGCCGCGGGCGCGGCGGCGCTGCATCGTTGGCTCGCCGGCCAGACCGGGCAGGAGATCGCCGTGCTGATCGAAGGCGAAGGCCGGGGCCGGAGCGAGCATTACGCTGCCGTGCGCTTCGACAGCAGTAACTTCGAGGGCGGCTGCCCGGCCGGCAGCGTCGTTCCGATGCGCGTCATCGGGTCGGACGAAGACGCGCTGATTGCCGGGCCGGTTGGCGCAGTGGCAGCGATGGGAAGGCGGATGTAATGGCCTTGTTCCGCCGCAGGAAAGAAGCGCCGGAAACGGCGACCGGCGAGCCCGAACCGGCGCCGAAACGCGGCTGGCTCACCCGGCTGCGCGACGGGCTGGGCAAATCCTCGTCGCGGCTGGCGGACGGCATCGGCGGGCTGTTCGGCGGCGGCCGGCGGCGGCTCGACGACGAAACGCTGGAGGCGCTGGAAGATATCCTCATCACCGCCGACCTCGGCCCGGCCACGGCGGCGCGGCTGGTCGCCGACCTGGGCAAGCGCCGGTTCGATCAGGAACTGTCGGAGGCGGAAATCCGCGCCGAGTTCGCGGCCGACATCGGCACCATCCTGGAGCCGGTCGCCCGGCCGCTGACGGTCGATCCGACGCACAAGCCCCATGTCGTGCTGGTCGTCGGCGTCAACGGCAGCGGCAAGACGACGACCATCGGCAAGCTCGCCAGGAACCATCGCGACGCCGGCCTCACCGTCACGATGGCGGCCGGGGACACCTTCCGGGCGGCGGCCATCGACCAATTGAAGATCTGGGCGGAACGCACGGACAGCGCCATCGTGGCGCGCGATCCCGGCGCCGATGCCGCCGGCCTTGCCTTCGACGCGCTGAAACAGGCCCGGCAGGATGGCCGCGACCTGTTGCTGATCGACACCGCCGGGCGATTGCAGAACAAGAAGGAACTGATGGATGAGCTGGCCAAGATCGTGCGCGTATTGCGCAAGATCGACGAGCGCGCGCCGCACGATGTGTTGCTGGTGCTCGACGCCACGGTCGGCCAGAACGCCCACAGCCAGGTCGAGGCATTCCGCGACATGGCCGAGGTGACCGGCCTGATCGTGACCAAGCTGGACGGCACGGCGCGCGGCGGCGTGGTCGTCTCGCTTGCCGAGAAATTCGGCCTGCCGGTCCACGCCGTGGGCGTCGGCGAAAGCGCCGAGGACATGCGCCCCTTCGCGGCGCAGGACTATGCCCGCAGCCTGATGGCGCTCGATCCTGAGCGCGACCCGGCGGCGGACGAAAACCGGGACCGCGCCGCATGAAGCTCAATTTCACCGCCGATCCGTCGCAGAAGTCGAAGGTCAACCCGCTGACCCGGACGATCATCGAGTTCGGGCCGCTCGGCACCTTTTTCGTCTGCTATTTCCTGTGGGACCTGATGACCGCGACGGCCGCCTTCATCCCGGCCATGCTGGTGTCGCTCTTCCTGTCGATCCGGCTGGAAAAGCGCGTGCCGCTGATGCCGCTGGTCACCACGGTGGTCGTCGTCATCTTCGGCGGCCTCACGCTGATCCTGCAGGACGACACCTTCATCAAGATGAAGCCGACGATCGTGAACGGCCTGTTCGCCTTCACCCTGTTCGCCGGCCTGCTGTTCCGCCGCGCCTTCCTGAAATACCTGTTCGGCCCGGTCTTTCAGCTCAACGATGAAGGCTGGACCAAGCTGTCCTTCCGCTGGGCCTGCTTCTTCGTTTTCATGGCGGTGCTGAACGAGATCGTCTGGCGCACGCAGACGGAGAGTTTCTGGGTCTCCTTCAAGGTGTTCGGCAACATGCCGCTCACCATCGTCTTCGCGCTCTCGCAACTGCCGCTGATCCAGCGCTATTCGACCGACGGCGGCCCGTTCGGCGAGTTGAAAAAAGAAGAGGCGCGGAAGGAGTAGGCCTGCAAGCCGCTATTGCGGCGGCTACTCCGCCGCTATCGCCGGGGTCGGCTCGACAATCCGGACCTCGCCGGCTGCGTTGTTGGTGATGCAGAACACGGAGAAAAACTCGATCTCCGGCTCCATCCCGTAGCGCTCGACGATGCCGTCCCGCCACGGCCCGGAATAGAAGGCCTCGGCGGCTTCGCGCGTCTCCCACTGGTAGACCCCGCCGGCAGTCCCGTGATCGCCGCAGATGAAGTGCTTGCTGACCAGCCCCGGCACGTCGCGGAAGCCGGGTGCGATCTTGTGATGATGGTCGCGGCAGGCCGCCCGGTCGATGGACGGCGGCAGCGTATAGCGGACGACGGCGCAAATCATGGCGTGCTCCCTGCATTTGTTCCGGGCGCGGCGCGTGAGCGATCCGCGTTGACCGGAACCGGCTCTCGGTATAGGGTTTTCATACCATATTTCGCAAACCCTGTGGGGAGGAATCCCATGCGCCACATCAAGACGGCCGCTCTCGGCCTTTCGATCGTCGGTTTCACGCTCGGCACCGTCGGCGCCGCGTTCGCCTGCCCCATGGGCTACACGGCCCAGTCGGAGAAACCGGCCGTCGAGCAGACGGTCGTGACCAACACGACCGACGCGACGAAGAAGAAACAGCAGTAGTTTCGGTCCGCGCTTTCCCGCGGACCGGATCCGCGGGGTGAGCGCCCAAAGATAAAGGCGGCTTCCCGCGGTGCGGATCGCGGGGAGCCGTTTGCGTCCGGGGCCTATTGCGGGATACCGAATCGCTCGTAATCGCCGGCCAGGCGGCCGGTTGCCCAGCGCCACAGCATCCGGAAATCGCTGAACAGGGACCAGACCGGGTAGGTGAAGGTCGCCGGCCGGTTCTTCTCGACGAAGAAATGGCCGATCCAGGCGAAGAAATAGCCGCAGAACACGGCGACGGCGAGCAGCCACCAAGTCTGGCTCGCCAGTGCGACGACAGAGGCGGCGATGGCGAGCGAAGTGCCGAAATAGTGCAACTGTCGGGTCCGCAGCTTGCGGTGCTCGCCCAGATAGAAGGGCCAGAATTCGCGGTAGGTGGCGATTTTGCTGTCTGGAGCGGTCGTGTCGGGCATCGCTCTCGCCTCCCGGAACGCGCCTCTTGTAGTTTGGGCGGCAATCCACCTTGCCGCACGCGGCGCAGTATAACTTGAAGTGCGGCGGGCGGTTCGCCAATTCAAGCGCCGATCCCGCCCCGAACGGAGCAAGAAGAATGGGCTATCGCATCGCCGTGGTCGGCGCGACCGGCAATGTCGGCCGGGAAATGCTGCATCTGCTGGCCGAACGGAAGTTTCCGGCCGATGAGGTGATTCCGCTGGCGTCGGCGCGCTCGGAAGGCGACCCGATCGACTTCAACGGCCGGCCGCTGGAGGTGAAGAACCTCGCGACGTTCGATTTCGCGGATGTCGACATCGCCCTTTCGTCGCCCGGCGCCAAGGTCTCGAAGGGCTATGCGCCGAAAGCCGGCACGGCTGGCTGCCTCGTCATCGACAACACCAGCCAGTTCCGCATGGACACTGATGTGCCGCTGGTGGTGCCGGAGGTGAACGGCGACGTCCTGGCCGGCTACATGGCCCGGAACGAACGGCGCAACATCGTCGCCAACCCGAACTGTTCGACCATCCAGCTCGTCGTCGCGCTCAAGCCGCTGCACGATATGGCGCGGATTCGGCGGGTCTCGGTCGCGACCTACCAGTCGGTCTCCGGCGCCGGCAAGGCGGGCATGGACGAGCTGTTCGAGCAGACGCGCAACATCTATGCCGGCGGCGGCACGGACAAGGCGAAATTCACCAAGCAGATCGCCTTCAACGTCATTCCCCATATCGATGCCTTCATGGAGGACGGCTCGACAAAGGAGGAATGGAAGATGGTCAACGAGACGAAGAAGATCCTCGATCCGGCCATCGAGGTGATCGCGACCTGCGTGCGCGTGCCGGTGTTCATCGGCCATGCCGAGGCGGTGCATCTGGAGTTCGAAAACGCGATTGAGGAGGACGCGGCGCGCGAGGCGCTCGCCGCTGCGTCCGGCGTCTCGGTGATCGACCACCGCGCCGACGAAGGCTATGTGACGCCGGTCGAATGCGCCGGCGAGGACAAGGTCTATGTCAGCCGCATCCGCAAGGACCCGACCGTGCCGCACGGCCTTGCGCTATGGGTCGTCTCCGACAATCTGCGCAAGGGCGCCGCACTCAACACCATCCAGATCGCCGAAGCGATAATCGAGCAGGGCGCGCTGAAAGCGGCGGCTTAGGGCGGTCCGCCCCCCGATACGCCCGGGATCGAGTCCGGGGCTACTCGGGAAAAGGGGATCCTCTGGCTTCCCTCACCCTGAATTGCCCCGAAGAGCCTAACCTGAGCCCGTCGAAGGGGGCCGGCCCGCCAACAGCGCCTCGCGCAGTTCGAATTTGCGGACCTTGCCCAGCGGTGTGCGCGGCAGCGGGCCGTCTGTCAGCACCACCGCGCGGGGGTATTTGTAGCGGGCGAGCCTGCCGTCGAACATTGCCAGGACGGAGGCTTCGGTGACCGGCGCGCCCGGCTTCGGCACGACGACGCAGACCGGGGTCTCGCCCCATTTTTCGTTGGGCCGGCCGACCACGGCGAATTCCGCCAGATCGTCGGAGGCAGCGAGGATCCGCTCCAGCTCCGCCGGGTAGATATTCTCGCCGCCGGAGACAATCAGGTCCTTCTTGCGGTCCTCGACGAACCAGAAACCGTCGCGGTCGATCCTGCCCAGATCGCCGGTCTTGAACCAGCCGTCTTCGGTGAAGGCTTCGGCAGTGGCGGAGGGGTCGCCCCAATATTCCGTCATCAGGTTGGGGCCGCGCAGCCAGATCTCGCCCATCGCGCCGGGCGCCGCTTCCCGGCTGCTGTCGTCGGCGACGATCCTGGCCGCGCAATGCAGCACCGGCTTGCCGGCCGATTCGCTGTGGGCCAAGCCATCGGCGATCGGCAGCGCCACCGCGGTCGGGCCGCTCTCGGTCAGGCCGTAGACCTGATTCACTGGCAGGCCGCGCTCGTGCCAGGGCCGGATGAGGGCGGGCGGCACCGCCGACGAACCCATGCAGACGCAGCGCAGGCTGGAAATGTCGGCGCCGGCGAAGCCCGGCAGGGCGAACAGGGCCTGCGCCATCGCCGGTACGATGGCGATTAGCGTCGGCCGGTCTTCGACCAGCGCCCTCAGGACGGCGGCCGGATCGAACCGGCGATGGACGATGACCGCGGCGCCGGCGCGCAGGCCCGGCAGGGTCTGGATGTTCATGCCGCCGACATGGAACATCGGGATCGCCGTCAGGATGCGGTCGGCGCCGGAGAACTCGAAGACCGACTGGCCGTTGAGCGCGGTGTAGAACAGCGCTTCCTGGGACAGAACCGCGCCTTTCGGCCGGCCGGTCGTGCCCGAGGTGTAGACGATCTTCGCTGCGCAGCGCAGGTCCGGCCGCAGGCTGGGCGGGCGGTAGTCTGCCGCGCCGCGAAGCTGCGCCAGATCGGGCCAGCGGTCGTCACGCCCGGCATAGGTCGCGAGTCGCAGATCGGGGAGCGCCGCCGCCAGTTCGGCGGCATGATCGAAATAGTCCGGCTCGACGAACAGCAGATTGGCGGCGCAGTCCTGCATCTGCCAGAGATGTTCCTCGACCGTGAGCCGGCCGTTCAGCGGCACGAAGATCGCGCCGAGGCGGGCGCAAGCGAACAGCAGTTCGATCATCTCCGGCGCGTTGACGCCGAGATGGGCGACCCGGTCGCCCCCGGTAATGCCGAAAGCGCCGGCCAGTGCGCCCGCGAGCCGGCCGATCCGGTCTTCCAGCGCGGCGTATGAGATGTCCGATCCTTCGAACTGGATCGCGGTATCGTCCGGCGCCCAGCCGGCCCGGTGGGCGATCCAGCCAGATATGTCGGTCTGGCCGCGCGCCGCCGGTCGATCGGCCGTCATTTTTCGCCGCGTTTGAACAGGCTCTCCCGGCCCAGCCGCTCGAGGCAGATTTCCGCGGTCCACGGCAGCATCAGGGCGCCGCAACGGCTGTCGCGATACCAGCGTTCGATATCGAAATTCTTGAAGATCGCCCGGCCGCCGCAGGTGCGCAGGCCGAGCCGCGCGATATCGTTGGCGTATTCCATGACTGTGAACTGGGCGGCGTAGGCGCGCAGCCGGTCTTCCTTCGACGGCTTTAGCCGGGCCTCGCCGATCGCGCGCAGGAACAGGGCCGTCGCCTGCTCCAGCCTGATGCGCATTTCCGCCACCGCCAACTGCTTGGCCGGGCTATGGCGGGCCGGGCCGGCCGGCGGCGCGCCGGCGACCTCGCCGCGCAGATAATCCACGGTGAACTGGAAGGCCGCGTGGGCGAGGCCGAGATAGGTCGGCGTCAGCGTCATGAACATGTGCGGCCAGTTGAGCGCGGCCTGGTAGTAGAGCCCGTGCGGCAGCATGGTCAGGTCTTCCGGCACGAAGACATTGTCGAATTTGAGCGAGCGGCTGTCGGTCGGCCGCATGCCCATGACGTCCCACGCGCCGAAGATCGAGACGCCGTCGGCATCGGCCGGCACGGCCAGGAACATGGTGTTCTGCGGGATCGGCTCGACGCCTTCCTCGTCCAGCGTGCAGACCAGGCCGTAATGGCTGGCCGCGCCGGACAGGGAGGCGAAATGCTTGATCCCGTCGACCCGGTAGCCGCCCTCGACCGGCCTTGCCATGGTGCCGAACGCGGCCTTGCCGGCGGCGGCGGCGCTGTCCGGTTCCGAGAAGGGCTGGGCGAACAGGATGCCGTCCTCGACAACGCGGCGGAACAGGGCCTCGCGCCGGCGGTTGTGCTGCACGCGCACGGCATCGGGCATGTCGAGCTCGTCGGCCAGGCGCGATGCCCAGAACAGGGTGGCGGCATGCATGTTGAAGGTCAGCGCCGTGGCCGGGCACCAGCGGCCCAGTTCGGCCGAGACCAGCGCATAGGTCCGGTAGTCGGCGCCCATGCCGCCATGCTCTTCCGGAATCGTCAGGGCGAAAAAGCCGGCTTCGCGCAGGTCGGCATAGTTCTCGAAGGGAAACAGGTTCCGGGCGTCCAGGTCTGCGGCGCGCGGGCGGAACCGGTCGCGCCCCAGCTCGCGGATGCGGCCGATTAGGTCTTTCTGGCGGGCGGTCGCGTCCGCCCCATGGATGTCCATGAGCGCTTGCGTCATGCAACCTCCCTAATTCCGGTCCGCTTCCTGCCGGGATATTTCTTGCAGAAAACCGCCGATCTCGATGCAGGACGGAACAGCCGGAGACGGGACGGCGGGCGCCTGCTGCAAAGCCTGAAGGCTCATGCGGCGAGGTCGCCCTGCAGCACACCCCGGTCGACAACGGCCCGGCCGTCCAGCGAGACCGTGCAGTGGCGCAGCGGCAGGTCGAAATGGCCGAGCGTATGCCGTCCCGCGACCTCGTTCGCGCCGGTCGAATAGAGGAAGTTGCCGGCGAAGGCGCGCAGTTCCGTGCCGTTGAAATCCGTCTTGTCGTAGAGCGCCATCGATTCCCAGCGCGCCGCCGGGTTCATGCCCCAGCCGACATGGCTGACGGCATAGGCCTCGCGGTCGCCCCAGGCAGCGATGTAAGCGCGGAACAGGTCGGCATCGAGATTGTCGCCCGCGATGTCGGTGACATAGTCGTCCGCGATCGTCAGCGTCACCGGCGCTTCCATATAGCGTTTGAGGGTGAGGTTCACGTCGCCCCGGTCGAGCACCAGCGTGCCGTTCACGCTGCCGGCCGCCGGGAAACACAGGCACAGGCCGCCGGGCCAGTGGGTCATGGTGCCGGGCCGCTTGGTGAAGCCCCAGCCGCCGCCCGCCGCCGCGCCGTCCAGCCCGATGGTGAGGTCGGTCCCGCCGTCGGAAGTCACGCGCATTTCCGAAGCCGCGCGCAGCATGCGGATGCCGGTCTTGACCCGGCCTTCGAGCGACGGGTCCGGCGCCAGCCGCTCCAGCGCTTCGGGATGCTCGTTGGAGACCATCAGGCCGCGCGTGCCCTTTTCCAGGATCTGCGGCAGTTCGGGCGCGTGCAGCATGCCCTCGACCGTGCAGTCGACGAACAGGGCCGACGCGCCCAGCGCCTCGATCACCGGCGCCAGCCCCTGCACCGCGTCGCTCGCGCCGGTCGAGCGCACCGGCACGGGCGCCGACTGCGGCGGCGTCGGCAGCACGAGATGGAACGGCTTCGCCCCCATCGCGCACAAGGCCAGTTCGGCCAACTGCACATTGATGGCGCGCGACTGGGTCTCGGACAGGATGGCGACCGGATCGCCGGGCTCGACCGCGCACAGGCCGAACACCGTCTCGAACGCCCGGATCCACTTGGCCTCGATCCGCTCCTGCATCATGGTGATCTCCCGGCTGCATCGGTCCCGCCCAGCAATACGCCAACCGGCGAGCGGAGCCAACGGGGGAGGCGCGTTCGGTTCGAGAATGCCTATCCGGCCGGTTCGGGCTTTCGCTTTCGGCACGCGGTCTGTATCAGTCTGCCACACCGAACCGAGATGCAGCTTCCATGACCGCGCCCGATTTCGAATCTTACCTCCACGCGCTTCGCGAGACGCCGTTGAGCGAGCACACGGAACATACCGGTCGCACGGCACTGGAGAACCTCTTGAGGGCTGTCGCTTCCGAGCAAGCCGGCGGACAGATCAGGATTCAGCAGGAACCCAAGAGAGAAGCAGGTAAGGGAGCGCCGGATTTTAAAATTTCGCGACAGGGCATGATCCTTGGTTATGTCGAGACGAAGCCGTTCGGAGAAAACTTGGATCAGGTGCTGAAATCCGAGCAGTTGAAAAAGTATAGGAGTCTGTCCGACAACATTCTCCTGACCGACTATCTCCATTTCATCTGGATCGACAAAGACGGCGTACAGCGCGAAACGCTTTGTCACTCGACAGACCTCGATTCTCCGAAATACAGGGTGCGGGAGGATCGCGCCACCGCAGTAACCCGCTTGCTGCTAGGATTCTTCTCGACGGCGCCGGAGGGGATTGGCCGGTCGCAGCAACTGGCTTTGGCCCTTGCGGTGCGCAGCAGATTGCTGCGGGACAATCTAGGCAAAGAACTGATTAGACAGAACGAGAAACATAAAGAGGCCCGACTGTATGGGCTTTATCAGGTCTTCCGCGACCAAGTGTTCCACGAACTGACGCTCGAGGAATTTGCCGATGCATTTGCGCAGATGCTGGCATACGGACTTTTCCTAGCGAAGATCAATTCAGGGACCGTAACAGTTACCTTACGGAATACATCGCAATTTGTGCCGAGTTCTTTCCGCTTGATCCGTGAACTGGTCGAATTTCTACCCGAACTCGAAAAGTCTGAGTATCGCGACGTCCGCTGGGTGGTCGAGGAAATCCTGTCCATCGTCAACAGCCTCGACATGGCAGCAATCCACGAAGACCTGTCATTCCGGCAACGCCGGGCGATCAGCCGAAAGGTGCGCGCGGGGGACGAGGAAGAGCACCGGCTGTTCGAGCGCGATCCGTTCATCTACTTCTACGAGGATTATCTCAAGGCCTACGACGCGGCGACCCGCAAAGCGCGCGGCGTCTACTACACGCCGCCGCCGGTCGTGAATTTCATCGTTCGCGCCATCGACGATATCCTCAAGGACAGCTTCGGCATCCAAGACGGCCTCGCCGACCACAAGCGGGTGACAGTGCTCGATTTCGCCTGCGGCACCGGCACCTTCCTGCTCGAAGTTTTCGAGCGTATATTCGAACAGATCGGCGGCGCCGATTCTGGCCGCGCGAATCTCATCGTGCGGGAGCATCTGCTCAAGAATATCTTCGGCTTCGAATACCTGATCGCGCCCTACACCATCGCCCATCTGAAGCTTTCGCAATATCTCAGCGACAAGGGACATGTGCTCGAAGACGAAGATCGGCTCAAGATATTTCTAACCAACACACTGGAGCCGATCGAGCCGCAGAAGAACTTTCTCCTACCTGCCATCACCGCCGAAGTTGAGGCAGCCCAACAAATCAAGGAAAAACCAATCCTCGTCATTACCGGCAATCCGCCCTACGCCGGACATTCAAAAAACAATGGCGAATGGATTACCTTAAAAATTGAAGATTACAAGTATGTGGATGGAGAACACTTTGGGGAACGCAAGCATTGGCTTCAAGATGACTACGTAAAATTTATACGATTTGCACAGGAAAAAATGGAGAAAGTACCGAGAGGTATTGTTGCATTGATCACAAATCATTCCTGGCTTTCTAATCCAACATTCCGTGGTATGCGGCAATCACTTTTAAATTCCTTTCATCAAATCCATGTGATTGATCTTCATGGAAGCTCCAAGCCAAGAGAAACAGCTCCGGATAACGTAAGAAATGAGAATGTATTCGATATCATGAAGGGCGTTGCTATCTCACTCTTCATAAAGAACGAAAATTTGGACCGTGGTGTTTGGTATGGAGATGTTTGGGGTACTCGCCTCGAAAAATATAATACCTGTGCAGAATTAGAATATCGGCAGGCCGCAACTGAGCCTATCGAACCGGAAACACCATTTTATTTTCTTCGGCCGCATAGCTCGGGGCTGATATGGAGAAAGTTTATTGCATTAGATTCAATATTCTTGCGACAGAATGTTGGAATGCTGACCGCTCGAGATAAGTTAAGTGTTGGATTTACACAACCGGAACTACTTGAACGATTGCGCCAATTTATGGTCCTTGATCCTGAGGAGGCGCGAACGGAATTTAGTACAGGAGACGACACATCGGCTTGGAAAATTGGAGCGGCACAAAACGACTTGCGTTTATCAAAGTTGGATCCCGAAATGGTAATGCGAATTGCTTATCGCCCACTCGATGAACGATTTGTCTATTACACGGGAAGAGCCCAAGGAATAGTTGGTCGACCAGCGCGAGCACTATCCAAAGCAATTCAGTTAGTTCCTTTAGCGCTTGGGATAGTAAAGCGGGTTGAGGAAGGGGAATTTCGGCATGCATTTGTTTGTTCATGTCTACCGGATGGGCATTCGGTTTCTTCAAAAGAAACCACCCATGCGTTTCCCCTATATTGGCCTAATAAGAATAACAAAGAAGAAGCGCATCCTGCTACCGAAAACTTTACGACCGAGTTTCGAAATTATCTTGAAAGTCAATACCACCATCACTACACTCCCGAAGAGATTCTGGGCTATATTTATGCCGTACTTTATGCGCCTACTTATCGAAGGAACTACGCCGAATTTCTATGTATTGACTATCCCCGTATACCCTTTCCGAAGGATGCTGATAATTTTGGTAAATTGTCCAATCTCGGCTGGGCGCTCGTCCAGGCGCATCTGCTGCACGACCAGTCAAATCGAGGTCTAGCCGATTTCCACGGTCGTGGTGACCACGAAATCGTAGCCGTGCGCTATTCGGCGGAAGAAGAGTCGATTTACATTAACAAGATGCAACATTTTGAGCCCGTGCCGCAGGCGGTGTGGAATTTCCACATCGGCGGTTATCAGGTGCTCGACAAATATCTGAAATCGCGCAAGGGCCGGACCCTCTCGCTCGACGAGATCGAGCATGTCGCGAAAGTCGCGGACAGCCTCGCCTTCACCATCGACCAGATGGCCGCCATCGACGACGCCTACAAGGCGGCGTTCGGTACTGGGGATAAGTCCGATTAGACTCTGGCGCAAGCCGGTGACCAGATGTATGGTGCGTTCCGGCTTGCACTACCAGATATTGGGGCATCGGGCGGCGATGGACCGATACGACATACCGGACCGGGACGACCAAGGCGATCTGTTCGGTGAGGCGCCCGCGCCGGCGTACCGGCCGGACCCCGACCGGGTGCGCCGGCGGATCGACAGTATTCTGGCGGAGCTCCGGGGCGAGCAATCGGTTCGGGACTGGCCGTACGGGCAGGCCTCGTTCTTCCGGATGGTGTTTCCGAAACTGACCTGCTGGCTGCCGGACGACGAGGCGGCGCGGTTCGCGGCGGAATTCGAGGCGGAGATGGCGCGGCTCGAAGCCGCCTGACGGTGCTGCCGGGCCGTCGTCTTCCGGGTTACCCGCTGCACGATAAGAAAAAATTACGATTTAGGTAATTTTTTCCTTGACATCCCGAACCGGAACCCTAATTTGGCACCAGCAAATGCCACAGGTGCGTCCGCCGGTCCGGCAATGGCGCCCGGCCCGGACGATCTCCCGCCTTCCGGAAAATTGCAATTGACGAAAAAACACTATAAACATACCGGTCTGTCTACAGGACGCGAAGCGGCTCCCGATCGGCAATGCCAGCCCCTTCGCTCTCCGGCGGCAGGTCGGGGCGGCGAACAGGGCGATCCCGGATTTCTCCGCCGGCAGGTAAGCGCGGCGGGCGGGCCGCACTTGCGCGCCGGCACTTCCGGTCTGGCGCATTCGGAAACGATGGCGATATCCGGTTGGAGCGCCAGCAGCGGCTCGAATTTCCGATGAAGCGCTCCAGCGCAATTCCAGGCGGCAATGCGTATGGGCGGCGCGGCCCGCCGCCTCTACGTATCCAGGAAACTCCGCAGCTTCCTTGACCGGCTCGGGTGCTTGAGCTTGCGCAGCGCTTTGGCCTCGATCTGGCGGATGCGTTCGCGGGTGACGGAGAATTGCTGGCCGACCTCTTCGAGGGTGTGGTCGGTGTTCATGCCGATGCCGAAGCGCATGCGCAGGACGCGCTCCTCACGTGCGGTCAGCGTCGCCAGCACGCGGGTCGTCGTCTCGCGCAGGTTGGACTGGATGGCGGCATCGAGCGGCACGATGGCGTTCTTGTCCTCGATGAAGTCGCCGAGATGGCTGTCTTCCTCGTCGCCGATCGGGGTCTCCAGCGAGATCGGCTCCTTGGCGATCTTCAGGACCTTGCGCACCTTCTCCAGCGGCACATGGAGCCGTTCGGCCAGCTCTTCCGGCGTCGGCTCGCGGCCGATCTCGTGCAGCATCTGGCGCGAGGTGCGGACCAGCTTGTTGATCGTCTCGATCATGTGCACCGGGATGCGGATGGTGCGCGCCTGGTCGGCGATCGAGCGGGTGATGGCCTGGCGGATCCACCAGGTGGCGTAGGTCGAGAATTTGTAGCCGCGGCGGTATTCGAATTTATCGACCGCCTTCATCAGGCCGATATTGCCTTCCTGGATCAGGTCGAGGAATTGCAGGCCGCGGTTGGTGTATTTCTTGGCGATGGAGATGACGAGGCGCAGGTTGGCCTCGACCATTTCCTTCTTGGCCTGGCCGGCTTCGCGCTCGCCCTGCTGGACGGTCCTGGAGATGCGGCGGAACTCGATGACCGGCAGTTCGGCGGCGCGCGAAACCTCGGCAACGCCGGCGCGCAGGTCTTCGATTTCCAGGCGGTGCTTGTCGTTCAGTTCCTGCCAGCCCGGCGTGTTGCGCTGGGCCATCTGGTCCATCCAGCCGGGATCGAGCTCCGCGCCGCGATAGTGTGCGAGATACTCTTTCCGGTCGACGCCGCAGTCCAGCGCGAGGCGCATCAGCTTGCCTTCGAGGCCGAGCAGCAGCTTGTTCAGCTCCTTGAACTGCTCCACCAGCTCTTCGATGCGCTGGTTGTTCATGTGGATGCGCTCGACCAGGCCGACCAGCTCGTTGCGCACGGCCTGGTAGCGCTTCTCCGATCGTTTGCCGGGATCGTTGCCCTCGCGCATTGTCTCCAGGCGGGTCGCCTGGATCTTGCGCAGTTTCTCGTAGGTTTTAGCTATGGCGTCGAAATTCGCCAGCACTTCGGGCATCAGCGAGGCTTCCTTGGCCGCCAGCGACATGTTCGCCACGGAGTCCTCGTCGTCCTCATCGTCCTCCGCGACGGCAACGCCGCCTTCGCCGGAGTCGTCATCCTCCGCCGAACCGGCGTCTGCGGCCGGATCGGCGTCCGCGGCTGCCGCCGTATCCCCGACCGGCTGCGCAGACGGTTCGTTGTCATTGTCCGGCGCCGGGTTCAGGCTGACGGTCCCGCTTGCCGGCGCCTCCGCGGCAGCCGTATCCGCGGCGCCCGATTCCGCTTCGGTCTCGTCCGCCCCGCCGCCGTCGGGTTTGCCGCCATCCGGTTCGCCGCCAACCGCATCGGGGCCAATCGATTCTCTGGCCGTCTCGCTGCTGGCCGTCTCGCTGCTGGCCATCTCGCTGCTGGCCGTCTCGCTGGTGGCGGTCGCGCTGCTGGCCGTCTCGCCGCCTGCCGTCTCTTCGCCGTCCGCGCCGTCGCCGTCGACGCGGTTTTCGGCCGGGCCGCTGAACGTCGCTTCCAGATCGATGATGTCGCGCAGCAGAACGTCGCCGTCCTGCAGCGCGTCGCGCCAGGCCACGACGGCGCGCATGGTGAGCGGGCTTTCGCACAGGCCGCCGATCATCTTCTCCCGGCCGGCCTCGATGCGCTTGGCGATCTCGATCTCGCCCTCGCGGGACAGCAGCTCGACCGTGCCCATCTCGCGCAGATACATGCGCACCGGATCGTCGGTCCGGCCGATATCGTCGGCCACGTTTCCCTTGCGCTCGGCAATTTCGCCCGCGCTTTCCGGTTCCTTTTCCTCCGACCCTTCGGCATCGACCACATTGATGCCCATCACCGACAGCCGGGCCAGGATGTCCTCGCGCTGTTCGTGGTTTACCCGGTCCGGCGGAATGGCGTCGTCGATCTCCCGTTCGGAGAGATAGCCCTGCTCCTTGCCCTTCGCGACGAGTTTCTTTTCCGCCGCCGCCAGCGCATCGATCAGCGCATCGTCGGTATCGTTCTGTGCTTCGGTGGAAGCCGCCTGGGCCGCCGTGGCCTTGCTTGCCATATAGCTTCCGTCCCCGATGTCGCGCGGCGCAGGTGCTCCCGCGCGCACGAAATGTTCACCCGCTATGGTTTCCGCAGGGATAATCCCGCGCCCCAGAATCCCGAAACTAATCCCGGATCGAATCCCGAAGCGAACCCTGCAAAAGTCGCCGAACTCCCGATACGCCGCGGGATGCGATACTGGGCCGCGATCCCGGCGCTGCGAAGCGACTCGCCGAGATATAGCCCCCAGCCGGCAGACAACAAGCCCGTGGGAGGCCCGCGGGCCGGGCGGGTGAGCCGCATGGCCGGGATTACACTTTGCTCCAGGTGCGACGGGGAAGCGTCAGGCGTCGCGCTGAGTCGCGTCGGAGGCAAAATCTCTCACCGGCGATGACCGTCGTGCCGTCCGCGCAGAATGTCGTCGATCGACAAGCCGGCGGGCTCCCAGGTTTCGCGCTGGTGGCGAAACCGGGCGACGGAGTCCTTCCGCCCGGTGCAGCCGCCGGCCGGCGCAGGAACCACATGGGCGATCGGTTTCCCGTGGCGTGTAATCGCGACGGTCTCGCCGCGCTCCACTGTGCGGAGAAGCTCGGCCAATCGTGCCTTGGCTTCGGTGGCGTTGACCGTTTGCATTCGAGCATACCTGCCGGGCGATTTAGCCGGTCATCCGTTGTCAAAGATGCTGGGGACCGCGCAATCCGTCGGCGACCGAGAGCAAATTCCGCGGCGACTCCATATCTATAGCGTCTGAATGGGAATCGCTGCAGACGGTACCGATTGACCGGATCAGGCCGGGTCGGCCTCGTCGGTCCCGGTCGTCTGGCGCGCAATGTCGGCGGCGAACTCGGTGAGCCGGGCATATTCGGCGTCGTCGTCCCGGTAGAGCCCGCGTTTCAACCGTTGCTGCAACTCCGCACCGGCGGAAATCAAATTTTGTCGTTGCAAGGCATCCTTCCAGGCGGTCTCCAGCGCCGCGGGATCGCAGGCCGGGTCGGCAAACGGCGCGATCTCGTAAATTTTCCGGCTACAAATGTTGTCGACCAGTTTGTCGTGGCCCCGCGTCCGCAGGAGGTCTTTGAGAACGTCCGCTTCCATCTCCTCGGAATGGCTGTGCAGCAGGACCGCTTCCATCAGCAGTCTTTCCAGATCGGCGGCGGCAAATTCGATCTCGACCAGCCGCTCCCCGTAATTGCGGATCAGCCAGGGGTGATTGATGAGCGCCGAGACCAGGGCCTTCTGGGCGTTCGCGACATTGGCTTCGGGATCGACATCGGACTTCATCTCGATGACATTGGCTTTGCCGCTCTTGTCCCGCTTGTCCCAGAGCAGCGAGAACAACCGCTTCTTGAGAAACACGCGATAGTAGAATTGCGTGTTTCTCTCCGCCATCTGGGCGACGGTTTCCTCGATATTCTTCTCCACGACCATGGCGATTTCGGGCGAATTGATCGTCTGCGACCGGGCAACCCGCCGCCACAGGGCGTCGGAGACGGAAATCGCCCGGTCGACCATCCGGCCGAAGGCCTCGGCGCCGGAGAGGTTGACGAAGGAATCCGGATCCTCGCCCTCCGGCAGGAAGATGAAGCGGGCCGTCTTGCCGGGCACGAGGCGGGGCAGCAGCCGGTCGAGCGCCCGGCCGGCGGCGCGGCGGCCGGCCTCGTCGCCGTCGAAGCACAGCACCGGCTCCGGCGCGAGACGCCACAATTCCTCGATCTGGCTTTCGGTGAGCGCCGTGCCGAGCGGCGCGACGGCGCCGCCGAACCCGGCCTGGTTGAGCGCGATGACGTCCATATAGCCTTCGGTCACGATAACGTCCGCACCGTCGCGCACCGCCTGCCGCGCCTTGTCGAGCGCGTAGAGCAGCCGGCCCTTGCTGAACAGGGGCGTTTCCGGCGAGTTGAGATATTTCGGCTTGATATCGCCCAGCGCCCGGCCGCCGAAGGCGATGACCCGGCCGCGCCGGTCGGCGATCGGGAAGATCACCCGGCAGCGGAAGCGGTCGTAGCTCTCGCCGCCGTCCTCGGGCTCGACCAGCAGGCCGGCCTCGACCAGCAGCGCTTCCGGATAGCCTTCGCCGACCAGGATCTGCTTCAGCACGCTGCGCCCGTCCGGCGCCCAGCCGAGTCCGAACGCCTCGACGGTCTCCGGCCGCAAGCCGCGCCGGCGCAGATAGGCGCGCGCGGCCTCCCCGTCCGGTTCGTTCAGGCGCCGCCGATAGAAGCGCAAAGCCGCTTCGCAGGCCTCCTGCAGCGTCTTGGCGCGGGCGGCGCGTTCGCGTTCCCGGGGCGTCGCCTCCGGCACCGTCAAGCCGGCCATGCCGGCCAGTTTGCCGACCGCTTCGGGGAAGCTCAGCCCCTCGGTCTCGGTCACGAAGCGGATGACATCGCCATGCGCCCCGCAGCCGAAGCAATGGAAAAAGGCCTTGTCGTCGTTGACGGTGAAGGACGGCGTCTTTTCGCTGTGGAACGGGCACAGGCCGCTGAATTCGCGGCCCTTCTTGGCCAGCTTCACCCGTTTCCCGACGACATCGGACACCGGCACCCGGCTGCGCAACTCGTCAAGGAACTGGGGCGTGATCGTCATGCCGGTAGACTAGCCCGAATTTCTCCCACGAGTTAGCCGCTAATATTCATCGACGGCGCTTAGGGAATGCCGAAACGATGTGGCTGCCGCCGCCCTTCGATACGCCGAGGAGCCTGTCCCGAGCAAAGTCGAGGGGCGGCTACTCCGGGTGAGGGAGGGTATTGGAAATGGCTCCCTTCTTCCCTCATCCCGAGTAGGCCCGGAGGGCCGTATCGAGGGGCCGGCGTCGCCCGAACCGCTTGGGCCGCTCAGATCACCAGGCGAGACTTCACCAGCGCGCTCGCCTTGCCGAAATCCATCTGGCCGGCATAGCGCTGGCGCAGCTCGGCCATGGTGCGCCCCATATCCTTGATCGAGGCGGCGCCGAGTTCGTCGATCACCGAGCCGATGGCGGCCTCCATCGCGGCCTCGTCCAGCCGCGGCGGCAGGAAATCGTTGATGATCGCGATCTCCTCGCGCTCCTGCTCGGCCAGTTCCAGCCGGCCGCCCTGTTCGTAATGGTCGATGCTTTCCTCGCGCTGCTTCACCATGGTCTGCAGCATGCCCATGATCTGGGTCTCGTCGATGCCGTCCTGCACCCCCTTGGTGCGGGCGGCGATATCCCGGTCTTTCAGCGCAGCCGAAATCAGCCGCAGGGTGGCGGTTTTCCGCCGTTCCCTTGCCTTCATCGCTTCTTTAAGTTCGGCTTTGATACGGTCGCGCAGTATGGCATCAGCCATCTGTCCGTCTCCAGTCCCGGCCCGATCAATTAAGGGGCCATCCCAACCCGATTCCGGGTTTGCCGACGCTGTCCTGCGACATGGCTCAACCGGAGAGAGGTGCCATCAATTAGCCGCCGGAGTCAACCGAACGGTTGCCGTCCGCTGCGGATTCTGGCCTGCCGATGTGACGAATTGCGGCCCGGTTTGGGCCCGGCGCAGCGGCGCCCGCGCTTGACCGGCACGGCGGTCCATCCCTACGTAACGCGCGCAGTCCGGGGCACTCCGATCCGGCGATTTCCACCGAAAACGGCCGACGATTGCGGCCAAGCACAACGGACCGTCGATGCAGACGTCCCCCCCGCCCGAGACGACCGCGGGCCCCGGCGACGGGCCTTCGGCGCAGGTTTCCGCAGCCCGGCCCGAGTGGGCGACGGCGGGACTGTTTCTCGACGACGGCACGGTGTTCTGGGGCCGCGGCGCCGGCGCGGCGAGGACGGTGCTGGGCGAGCTGTGTTTCAACACCTCGCTGACCGGCTATCAGGAAATCTTCACCGATCCGTCCTACGCCGCCCAGATCATCGCCTTCACCTTCCCGCATATCGGCAATGTCGGGACCAACGAAGAGGATATCGAGACGGCGACCCCGGCGGCGCTGGGCGGCGTATTCCGCGCCGATATCGCCGATCCGTCCAACTATCGCAGCGACCGGCATCTCGACGCCTGGCTGAATGGCCACGGCCTGCCGGCGATCACCGGCATCGACACCCGCCGCCTGACCCGGCGCTTGCGCGACGGCGGCGCGGCGAACGCGGTGCTGCGCCACAATCCGGCCGGCGATTTCCCGGTCGGCGACCTGATCGACAACGCCCGGGCCTGGCCCGGTCTGGAAGGGATGGACCTCGCCAGGGACGTCTCCTGCACCCAGACCTACCAATGGGACGAGACCGGCTGGGCGTGGAACGAAGGTTACGGCAAGCAGACTGCGCCGCGCTTCCATGTCGTCGCCGTGGATTTCGGCGCCAAACGCAACATCCTGCGCAGCCTGGCCTCGCTCGGCTGCCGGGTCACGGTCGTGCCCGCCACGGCGAGCGCCGAGGAAATCCTGCGCCACCGGCCGGACGGCGTGTTTCTCTCCAACGGGCCGGGCGATCCGGCGGCGACCGGCGCCTATGCCGTCCCTGTGATCCGGCAGCTCCTGAAATTCGATCTGCCGGTCTTCGGCATCTGCCTCGGCCACCAGATGCTCGCGCTGGCGCTCGGCGCGAAGACCCGCAAGATGCATCACGGCCATCGCGGCGCGAACCATCCGGTGCAGGATCTCGAGACCGGCAAGGTCGAGATCACCAGCCAGAACCACGGCTTCGAGGTCGATGCCGCCAGCCTGCCCGCCGGCGTGACCATGACCCACAAGTCCCTGTTCGACGGCTGCTGCGAAGGCCTTAAGGTGGAGGGCAAGCCGGTCTTCAGCGTGCAGTACCACCCCGAAGCCAGCCCCGGCCCCCAGGACAGCCAGCACCTGTTCGAGCGGTTCGTCGTGAGCATGGCGGCTGTGAAATAGTATGCCTAGACAGAAAGTGTCTCTAGAATTGCACAAGAACAAGATCTTGTGGATCTTGTACAATGCCGTCGCAGAGGTAGAAAATAAAACATATAAAACAGATGACCTGAATGCGGAATTCAACATTCCAAATTCAATTATTGATTTGTCTATTGAAGAGCTCAAAAATGAAGGGCTATGCGAAACCCAAGAAGAAGAAAATTGGTACGAACATCCATTTACAATGCAGATGACAGTCGACAAAATCAAATTTATTTCGATAACTCGAATTGGAATTGAATCGGTAAATGAATGGACGGACGAATTTCACGACAACGTTGTACGAAACGTATTCTCAGATTCTCCCGATTCGAATTACATCAAGTATTTTTCGACGACATCGGCAGTTAACGAGCCGCTCGCCAAAGAAATTCCTGCTGCGGATCGTTATGTAACGATCACCCATAATCAAGAGTACGAAGAAACTCTGAGGACACTTGACGACGCTATTCGCCAGTTCAAGGAAGATAAATATTTTAATAACGTACTAGGGCAAGAGAAAGGCGCTCTGGTTGCGGCTCTTGAAGGCGGGCGCCAACTACTCAACGACACAAAAATATGGGTTGCGACGGCATATAATCTACTTGTCGAATCACTACGACGGATTGATATCCTCTACAAAAAAGCAGCTGTCCAAGGTGCGGTACGTGCGGTGGTTGATTCGGCACTTGAGAAAATTCTCAAGTTATTAGGCCTCGAATAGATGCCCAAACGCACCGACATCTCCTCCATCCTCATCATCGGCGCCGGCCCGATCGTCATCGGGCAGGCCTGCGAGTTCGACTATTCGGGGACCCAGGCGGTCAAGGCGCTGAAGGACGAGGGCTACCGGGTCATCCTGGTAAATTCGAACCCGGCGACCATCATGACCGATCCGGGCCTCGCCGACGCCACCTATGTCGAGCCGATCGTGCCGGAGATCGTCGAGCGCATCCTGGAGAAGGAAAAGCCGGATGCGCTGCTGCCGACCATGGGCGGCCAGACGGCACTGAACACCGCGCTCGCGCTGGCCGAAAGCGGCGCGCTGGAGCGCCACGGCGTCGAACTGATCGGGGCCAGCCGGGAGGCCATCGCCAAGGCCGAGGACCGGCTGCAGTTCCGCGAGGCGATGGCGCGCATCGGCCTGGAGAGCCCGAAAAGCGCGCTGGTCGGCAGCCTGGACGAGGCGCAGGACGCGCTCGAGGCCATCGGCCTGCCGGTCATTATCCGGCCGTCCTACACGCTGGGCGGCACTGGCGGCGGCGTCGCCTACAACCGCGCCGAGTTCCGCGACATCGTCGGCCGCGGCCTGCGTGCCTCGCCGGTCGGCCAGGTGCTGATCGAGGAATCGGTCCTGGGCTGGAAGGAGTTCGAGATGGAGGTCGTCCGCGACAAGGCGGACAACTGCATCATCGTGTGCTCCATCGAGAATGTCGATCCGATGGGCATCCACACCGGCGACAGCATTACGGTCGCGCCGGCGCTCACGCTGACCGACAAGGAATACCAGATCATGCGCAACGCCTCGATTGCGGTGTTGCGCGAGATCGGCGTGGATACCGGCGGCTCGAACGTGCAGTTCGCCGTCGATCCGCAGACCGGGCGCCAGGTCATCATCGAGATGAACCCGCGGGTCAGCCGCTCCTCGGCGCTCGCCTCGAAGGCGACCGGCTTCCCGATCGCCAAGGTCGCGGCGCGGCTCGCCGTCGGCTACACGCTGGACGAGATCCGCAACGACATCACCGGTGTCACCCCGGCGTCCTTCGAGCCGACCATCGACTATGTCGTCACCAAGATGCCGCGCTTCACCTTCGAGAAGTTCGCCGGGGCGGAGCCGATCCTGACCACGGCGATGAAGTCCGTGGGCGAGGCGATGTCGATCGGCCGGACCTTCGCCGAATCGCTGCAGAAGGCCTGCCGCTCCATGGAGACCGGGCTGACCGGGCTCGACCCCATCGAGATTTCCGGCGGCGAGGACGCCATGATCGCCCGGCTGTCCGAGCCGACGCCGGACCGGCTGCAGGTCGTCGCCCAGGCCATGCGCCAGGGCTTCGGCGACGACGCGATTCACAATGCCTGCCGGATCGATCCCTGGTTCCTCGCCCGCATCCGCGAGATCGTGGAGGCCGAGCGGCGGATCGAAGCCGAAGGCCTGCCCGGCGATCTTTCCGGCGGCAGCGATGCGCTCGCCCGGATCAAGGGCCTCGGCTTCTCCGACGCCCGGCTGGCGGCATTGACCGGCGCGACGGAGATCGAGGTCGCCGCGGCGCGGCAGGCCGCCGGCGTGCTGCCGGTCTACAAGCGCATCGATACCTGCGCCGCCGAGTTCGCCTCGACCACGCCGTATATGTATTCCTGCTACGAGAGCGGCCCCGACCCGGAATGCGAGGCCGAGCCGTCGGACCGCGAGAAGATCATCATCCTGGGCGGCGGGCCGAACCGGATCGGCCAGGGCATCGAGTTCGACTATTGCTGCGTCCATGCGGTCTACGCCCTCGCCGAAGCGGGCTACGAGACGATCATGGTCAACTGCAATCCGGAAACCGTCTCGACCGACTACGACACCTCCGACCGCCTGTATTTCGAGCCGCTGACCGCCGAGGACGTCATTGAGATCTGCCGCAAGGAACAGTCCAACGGCCGGCTCAAGGGCGTGATCGTGCAGTATGGCGGCCAGACGCCGCTCAAGCTCGCCCATGCGCTGGCGGAAGCCGGCGTGCCGATCCTCGGCACCTCGCCCGACGCCATCGACCTCGCCGAGGACCGCGACCGCTTTCAGCGCCTGCTGCACGAGATCGGCCTGCGCCAGCCCAACAACGGCACGGCGACCTCGATGGAGCAGGCCGTCGCCGTGGCCGCGAGGATCGGCTATCCGGTGCTGCTGCGCCCGTCCTACGTGCTGGGCGGCCGGGCCATGGAAATCGTCCATGACGAGACCGGCCTGCGCCGCTATGTGACCGAGGCGGTGCGCGTCTCCGGCGACAATCCGGTGCTGATCGACGGCTATCTCCAGGACGCCATCGAGGTCGATATCGATGCGGTGTCCGACGGCGAAACCGTGCGCATCGCCGGCATCATGGAGCATATCGAGGAAGCCGGCATCCATTCCGGCGATTCGGCCTGCGCCCTGCCGCCCCATTCGCTGTCGGCGGCAACGCTGGCGGATATCGAGCGTCAGGCCGAGAGCCTGGCAAGGGCGCTCGGCGTGGTCGGCCTGATGAACATCCAGGTCGCGGTCAAGGACGAGGCGGTCTACATCCTCGAGGTCAATCCGCGCGCCAGCCGGACTGTGCCCTTCGTCGCCAAGGCGACCGGCGCCCCGGTCGCCAAGATCGCAGCGCGGGTCATGGCCGGCGAGAAGCTGGCCGGGTTCGAGCTCGGCATGGCGCCGGCCGGCGGCCATGTTGCGGTCAAGGAGGCGGTGTTCCCGTTCAACCGCTTCCCCGGCGTCGACGTGATCCTGGGTCCGGAGATGAAATCGACTGGCGAGGTCATGGGCCTCGATACGGATTTCGGCCGCGCCTTCGCGAAGTCCCAGATCGCGAGCGGCATCCGCCTGCCGCAGTCCGGCACCGTGTTCGTCTCGGTCCGCGACCATGACAAGGAAGCGCTGGCGCCGATTGCCGAGCGGCTGGTTGCGCTCGGCTTCAACCTTGTCGCGACCCGCGGCACCGCGCGCGAACTGGCGGCAAAGGGCATCCCGGCCCGGGCGGTGAACAAGGTGCTGGAAGGCCGGCCGCACATCGTCGACGAAATGACCGACGACGGCGTGCAGCTCGTGTTCAACACCACCGACGGGTCCCAGGCGATCCGCGACAGTTTCTCGCTTCGCCAGACGGCGCTGCTCCGCGACATCCCCTATTACACGACCATTGCCGGCGCCCGGGCCGCCGTCCAGGCGATTGCGGCACTTCGCACCGGCGCTCTTGAAGTGGCTCCGCTGCAATCGTATTTCGGATCGTCTTTCTGAGAATATGACCGCGCGCGTGCGCATGGCCTCCCCGGCGACCCCCCAATCGAGGCGCTGATGGTAGAGCTTGTTGCCGCAAACGCGCCGGCATTTTGTTGACTACATACGGTCTGCCCGATGGAAAAGGTTCCGATGACAGAGCGTGGCTACGGCATGCTCCAGGAGGAAATGAAGCGGCTGAAAACGGTCGAGCGCCCCGCCGTCATCAACGCGCTGGAAGAGGCGCGCTCGCATGGCGACCTGTCCGAAAACGCCGAATATCACGCCGCCAAGGAGCGTCAGGCGTTTATCGAAGGCCGCCTGATGGATCTGGAGGACAAGGTCAGCCGGGCGCAGATAATCGATCCCCGCAGCCTGTCCGGCACCATCGTGCGCTTCGGCGCCACCGTTACGCTGGCCGACGAAGATACCGACGAGGAAAGCACCTACCAGATCGTCGGCGAGGACGAAGGCGATATCAGCAACGGCCGGCTGTCCCTGACCTCGCCGCTCGCCCGGGCCATGATCGGCAAGGAAAGCGGCGACTCCATCGAGGTCACCGCACCGGGCGGCTCCAAGGCGTATGAAATCATGAAGGTGAAGTACGGCTGAGGGCGAGGGTGGGCGTTTCCGGGAATGGGCACGATAAATTACGCTCCTCATCCCGAGTAGACCCCGCAGGGGTCGTAACGAGGGACGCCCCTCTGTCCTTCCGCCAGTCGCCCCTTACCCTGCCCGCGGCACGATCAGCCGGATCGCGGCGCCGTAACGGCATACAGATACCAGTCCGTCGCCGTTCCCCGGACGCTCCTGTAGCCCTCCATCCGCTTCTCTTTCCGGAATCCGGCCCGCTCCAGCACCCGGCAGGATTTAGCGTTGCGGGTATCGACCTCGGCCCAGATCCGGTCGATGCCGGGCTCTCGGAAGCCGATCCGCAGGATTTCCCGGAGCGCTTCGGTTGCGTAGCCGCGGCCCTGGAACTCGCTGTCGAGGTGGAAGCCGACGCTTGCGCCTTCGTCCCTGTCCCTGCCGATCCTGATCCGGATTAGTCCGACCATCTGTCTTTCTTCAATGGGTTCGATCGCGAAGACGAGTTCGTTAGGCCGCGCCTGCCGCCATGTCGCCATGGCCGATCTGAGGTATCTTCCGATCCCTTCGGGCGTCGGCTTTTCCATATCCATGTAGCGGTAGAAGGCTTCGCGCAGGGCGTAGCGCTGGATGTGCGGCAAGTCCGCCTTCGCCGGCGGGCGCAGCCGCAGCCTTGCGGTTGCAAGCCCCTCGCGCCCGGCCCGCTGGATTCCCTGCAGGCCGTATTCCGGCCCTTTCTTTCGTTGCAGGAATTCGAACAGTCTTCGGAACATCGCGGCAGCCGGATCGCCAACCGCTCTTACGTCGCGGCCCTTGGCACGATCAGCGCATCGACCGCCGCACCGCCCCTGGGCAGGGCGATGAAGGGGTTGATGTCGATGCTCTCCAGCCGCCCGGCGTTGGCGTCGGCGAAGACGGAGAGGCGGGCGAGCGCATCGGCCAGCGCATCCAGATCGGCCGGCGGCGCGCCGCGCACGCCGTCGAGCATCGCCCGGCCGCGGATCTCGTCGATCATGCGATGGGCCTCGTCGATGCCGAAGGGCGCGAGGCGGAAGCTGACGTCCTTCAGCACTTCGACGAACACGCCGCCCAGGCCGAACATGATCGCCGGGCCGAACACCGGATCGTGCACCATGCCGAGCACGGTTTCGACGCCGCCGCTCACCATTTCGCTCACCAGCACGCCGTCGATCTGCGCGTCCGGCGCGCGATCCGCGGCGCGGTGCAGCAGGGTCCGGGCGCCCTCGGCGACCGCGGCATCGCCCTCGACATTCAGCAGAACGCCGCCGATCTCCGTCTTGTGCAGGATATCGGGCGAGACGATCTTGAGCGCGCAGGGCCCGCCGAGCGCAGCGGCCGCCGCGACCGCCGCTTCCGGCGTCGCCGCCAGGCTCTCCCGCACCGCCGGTATCCCGGCGCTGGCCAGGATCGCCTTGGCTTCGTGCTCGCCCACCGCCCCGGCCGGCGCGGGCAGCATCCCGGACGGCGCGGCCGGCGGCGGGCTTTCGCCGCGGCGGTCGAACGTCTCGCCGAAACGGGTCAGCGCCGCCATCGCCCGGACCGCCAGCGACGGATCCTCGTACACCGGATAGCCGAGTTTCTCGTACACCTCCACGACATCCCGGCCGCCGACCAGGCTCATGATCATCGGCTCGCCGGGATAGCGTTCGCGCACCGTGCGGAACAGGCTGGCGCAGGGCTCCTTCATGAACGGTGTGGACGGCACGGATGTCATGAAGATGACGTGGCTGTCGTAGTCCGCCTCGTCGATCGTCAGGCTGATATTCTTCACCATCAGGTCCGGGTCGTTCAGCGCCTGGGCGGTGAAATCGACCGGGTTGTTGGTGCCGGCGAACGGGATCATGGCCTTCAGTTTCTTCTGGACCGGCGCCGGCAGGGGCGCGACCTCCAGCGCGTAGCGTACCGCGTCGTCCGCCATCTGCACGCCGACCCCGCCGGAGATGGTCTGCAGGCTGATCCGGCGGCCCTTGGGATAGCTGCCGTACTGGCAGGCATAGGCGACATCGACCAGTTCTTCCGTCGTGCCGGCCCGGTGGACGCCGTATTGCCGGAACAGGGCGTCGTAGACCGCGTCGCTGCCGGCGAGGCTGGCAGTGTGGCTGGCAGCCGCCCGGGCGCCGACATCGGTCGTGCCTACCTTCATGAAAATGACCGGCTTGCGCGCATCCCGCGCCTTGCCCAGCGCCTGCCGCAGCCGGGCGGCGTCGCGGACCCCTTCGGCATAGACGACGATGATTTCGACACCGGGCGATTCGGCGTAGAAATCGATCACTTCGCCGACATCGACGTCGCATTCGTTGCCGGTCGTCACCCAGTAATTGGCGCCGACGCCGCGCTTTTGCGCCACCAGCAGGACATGGGAGCCGTAGGCGCCGCTCTGGCTGACGATGCCGGCCGGCCCCGGCGGCCGGTCGATCATGGCCGGCGCGTTGGTGAAGGTGCCGAACCAGGCTTCGTCGAGGGTGAAGACGCCGAGGCAGTTCGGCCCGACGATACGCATGCCGCTGTCCCGCGCGATCTGCGCGATGGCCTGTTGCGCCCGCTCGCCGTCCGCGCCCTGCTCGGCGAAGCCGGAGGTGAAGACGACGGCGGACTTCACGCCCGTCTCGGCGCAATCGCGCAACGCATCGACGGCAATCGCCGCCGGCACGGCGATCAGGGCGCAATCGACCGGCTCTGGCACGTCGCGGATCGACGGAAAGGCGGCGAGGCCCTGGACGGTCTCGCGCCGCGGGTTGACCGGGTAGATCCGCCCGCCATAGCCCATCGCCTTCATCGAGTGGATCGGCCGGCCGCCGATGCGCGACGGCGTATCGGACGCACCGATCACCGCCACGGATTTCGGGCGCAGGATAGGCAGCAGGGATCGGGAAGCGGTCCGGGGCGGCGAATCGGGCATGGCCTCCCTGATGGCGGCAATCGACGAACGGCGAAAGGGAAATATTTTCGCATTACCGCTTAACCCGCCCGTCGTTTCGACCGAAGCGGCGTGAGCCGCGCAGCGGAGAAATCTTTCCGCACGGTGCTTCGGACCCATGCTCCGCGCAGGAAAGATATCTCCACTTCGCAGCCCTGCGGGCTGCTCCGGTCGATATGACGAAGAGGGGGCCTCGCGGCGCTTCGGTCGATATGACGGGGAACGGGGTGCCATCTGGTTTTCGCGGGCCGGAAGGCGATAAGGTGCCCAACCCCGAACGCCCGACCCCGATCACCCGAAAGAGGCCATCCCGTCATGACCGCCCTGCTCTCCGATGCCGATTTCCGCGATACCCATGTCTTCATTGCCGGCGGCTCCAGCGGCATCAATCTGGGGATCGCGCACCGCTTCGCCGAGACGGGCGCCAAGGTCTCGATCTGCAGCCGCTCGGCGGAACGGGTCGACGGCGCGGTCGGAGAACTGACAGCGCATGGTGGCGATGTGTTCGGCACGAGCGCCGACGTGCGCGACTATGCCCAGATCGACGGCGCCCTGAAGGAGGCCGTCGCCCGGCACGGGCCGATCCATACCCTGATCGCCGGACAGGCCGGCAATTTCGTCGCCCCGGCGCTCGGCATCTCGGCCAACGGCTTCAAGACGGTGGTCGATATCGATCTCAACGGCAGCTTCAACGTCTTCCGCGCCGGCTTCGACCGTCTGGTCAGGCCGGGCGCCTCCTGCATCGCCATCTCGGCGCCCCAGGCGATCCACGCCTTCGCCTTCCAGACCCATGTCTGCGCCGCCAAGGCGGGGCTCGACATGCTGTGCCGCGGTCTGGCGCTGGAGTGGGCGCCGATGGGCGTCCGCGTCAACACCATCATCCCCGGCCCGATCGAGGACACCGAAGGCATGGAGCGGCTGGCGCCGACCGACGAAGCCAAGAAGCAGGCCGCCGAAATGACGCCGATGAAACGTTTCGGCCGGAAATCCGAGATCGGCGATGCGGCGCTGTTCCTGGCCTCGCCGATGGCCGCCTACATCACCGGCGGCAACATCCCGGTCGACGGCGGCATCACGCTGACCGGCTCGAGCAGCATGAGCCGGGGCATGCAGACGGCCTTCGAGGGCGCCGCCCTCCAGGCCAAGTCGGGGGCCGCGCGCAGCCGGGGCTGACTCCGAAACGCTGCACCGGGAATCAGGGCTGGATTCCGCGCCCGAACCAGCGGCCGGCGAGCATGAGGGCGAGGAGCCGCGCCGGGGCCAGCCGGTCCGGCGCGGCAAAGGGGTCGAAGCCGGCGCGCTCCAGCCGGTCCAGCCAGGCCGCCGCGACCGGCTTGAGGACGAGCAGCCGATCCTGGGGGCCGCCGGTCCGGCCGGTCGCCGCAAGCTCCTGCCGCGCCATCGCCGCCACGGTCCGGGCGGCCGCCCGGACCCCCGGCGTCGCGCGCCCTTCAAACAGATCCCGCGGGCCTGCGCCGCCCGCTGTCAGTACAGATTGCGGCAACAGTTGCCGGCCTCGGGCGGCATGGAATCCGGCGGCGCGCAGGATGCCGGTGAGCGCCCATCCGGTCCCCAGCGCCCGCGCCGACAGCCGCACGGCATCGCTCGTCCGCCCGCCCGCTGCCGCCAGCGCCATCGCCTCGGCCAGGGTTCCGCCGGTCCGGCCGGCATAGTCGCGGAGCGCCGTTTCGTCGGCCATCGGCGCGTCGTCCAGATCTCGCTCGCGGCCGTCGATCAGCGCCTCAAGCTGCGCCGCGTCGAGCCGGCCGTCGCGCAGGGCGGCGGTGAGCGGCGCAGCGACCTCATGGGCCCGCACCGGCCCGCCCGCCGCAGCCGCTTCCAGCACTTCGCGCCACCACTGCAGCCGGATCGACCCGATTGCCGGCTCGCTGACGATCTCGCGGGTGCGGGCGATTTCCGCGTTGAAGGCGAGCAGGATCCACAGGGCCGGACGCTGCCGGCGCGGCGCGAACAGGGTCGCGAGATAGCGTTCGAAGTCGTGCTGGCGCGCCAGCCGGCGGCAGGCTTCGACGGCGCTTTCCATCCCGATTCTGTTGCCTTTTTTTGCCATAGATGCAGATTAGGATCAGCAACGGTGCACGGCGGCCGCTCGCGCGCCGCTCGGGTGTGACTTGTCTTGGGGAGACATCATGGCTGCTATTCTGACAAAGCTAAGCAATACGGTGATTGCCGGCATCGTGGCGCTGATCGCGATGTTCATCATCGTCGGGGTGACGGCCGGCGGCGGCGCCTTCGACGCCAACTGGTGGAACTTCCTGTTCCGCTTTCTGCACGTCCTGTCGGGCGTCATGTGGATCGGCCTGTTGTATTATTTCAACTTCGTCCAGATCCCCAACATGCCGAACATCCCGGACGAACAGAAGCCGGCTATCGGCAAGGTGATCGCGCCGGCGGCCCTGTTCTGGTTCCGCTGGGGCGCGATGTCGACGATCGTCACCGGCCTGATTCTGGCCCAGCTGAACGGCTATCTCGTCGACGCCATCGCAATCGGCTTCACCGACGGCGGCAACAGCACGCCGATCGGCATCGGCATGTGGCTGGGCGCCATCATGTGGTTCAACGTCTGGTTCGTCATCTGGCCGAACCAGAAGCGGGCGCTCGGCATCGTCGAGGTGGACGCCGCCTCGAAGGCCAAGTCGGCCCGCACGGCCATGCTGTTCTCGCGGACCAACACGCTGCTTTCCGTCCCCATGCTGTTCTGCATGGTGGCGCAGCAGAATGGCGGCTTCGTCGGATTGGTCTCCGGCGGCTGATGCCTGTACCCGCCGGCGTCCTCCGGTAGGGGGCGCCGGCCTCGAACGAAGCGGGCTCCGCCATCGGCGGAGCCCGTTTTCTTTGTGTCGCACGCGGCGCACCGCGGGTCAGCCGGCCGGCAATGCCCTCAGCGCCGCGCCGACCGCCCGGCCTTCCCCGGCCAGCAGATTGTAGGTCCGGCAGGCGGCCCCGGTGTCCATGGCTTCGACCGCCAGACCGGCATCCTTGAAAATCCGGCGGACTGCCGGCGTGGCCGCGGCACCGCCGAGACCGACGATCACCAGTTCCGTCGCTTGCCCGGCAAAGGCGGCGGCGAGCCCAACGGCATCCAGCCCAGCGGCATCCAGCCCGTCGGCATCGCTACGGTCCCAGGCGACGACACGGTCGGCCAGGATCAGAACCGATCCCGTCCAGGTGTCGCCGCTAATCCGGAATCCGCCGGGACCGTAGCTCTCGACGACCGGCCGGTCGCCGCGCGGCGCCTCGGTCAGTTCCATGATGCGGCGGACGGTCGGCTAGCCGGCGGCGGCCTCGGCGGTGTCGCCGGCGTTGCTCGATCGGCCGAGCCGTTTGATGCGCAGCACGAGCAGCACCGGCACCGCCAGGCAGATCGACGAATAGGTGCCGACGACGATGCCCCAGATCAGCGCGATGGAGAAGCCGCGGATCACCTCGCCGCCCAGGAAGAACAGGGCCAGCAGCGCCAGCATGGTCGTGACGCTGGTCATCACCGTGCGCGACAGCGTCTCGTTGAGCGACAGGTTCATTAGGTCCGGGATCGCCAGTTTCTTGTATTTGCGCAGGTTTTCGCGCACCCGGTCGAACACCACCACCGTATCGTTGATCGAATAGCCCGCGATGGTCAGCACCGCAGCCACCGTCGACAGGTTGAACTCGAACTGGAACACGCTGAACAGGCCGATGGTCAGCAGCACGTCGTGGGTCAGGGCCGCCACGGCCGCGATGCCGAACTGCCATTCGAAGCGGAACCAGACATAGGCCATGATCGCGAGCAGCGCGAGCACGGTCGCGGTGATGCCGGCCCGGATCAGCTCGGCGCCCACCTTGGGCCCGACGAACTCCTCACGGCCGACCCGGAAATTCTTGCCCAGCGCCGCCGTCACCTTTTCGATCGCCGCAACCTGGCGCTTGTTGTCGCCGGGCTGTTTCTCGACCCGGATCAACACTTCGGAGTCCTTGCCGAAATTCTGGATCGACACTTCGCCGAGCCCGAGCCGGTTTATCCGGCTCCGCAAGGCGCCGACATCGGCCTCTTTCTCGGCGCCGCTGTCGTCCAGTGCGGTGACCTGGAGCAGGATGCCGCCCTTGAAATCGATGCCGAAATTGAGGCCCTGGCCGAAGAACATCGCGCCGCTGAGGATCAGCAGGGCCGCTGAAAGCGCCAGGTAGAAGGCGCGGTACTTCACAAAGGGAACGGTCGTGCCGGGCGGCACGAGACGGAGCAACATGAAGCTTTCTCCCCGGGCGCCTAGTGCACCATGTTCCGGACGAAGGGGCTGTCCAGTGAAAACATGGGAATGCGGACCTGAAAACGGCTGCCGTCGTCGCGGGTCATTTCATATGCGCCGACCATGAAGCCGGAGGGCGTGCTGAGCGGACAACCGCTCGTGTATTCGAAGCTCTGTCCCGGCTCCAGCACCGGCTGCTCGCCGACCACGCCGGGGCCGCGAACCTCCTGCTGCTGGCCCACCGAGTCGGTGATCCGCCAGTGCCGGTTGAGCAGTTGGACGCGGTCCGCGCCTTCGTTGCTGATTGTCACCGTATAGGCCCAGACATAGCGGTTCTCGTCAGGCTCCGACTGCTCTTCCAGATAGGTCGGCTTGACCGAGACAAGGATATCGGCCGTTTTTTTTGAATACATCGTCCGAAGCATGGCTGCGATAGTTGACGCCGGGTATGTAAGCAAATTCGCCCGGCTGTCGAGACCGCATCTTGGTGCGGCGCTCCGGCGGGTGCCGATTCCGCAAAGACGCAAATTGCACTACCTTCGGCAATGCACGAACCGACCCGACGACCATGTCCGACCCGCTTATTCCGCCATCGCTCGTTATCGCCATCGACGGCCCGGCCGCTGCCGGCAAGGGCACGCTCGCCCGGCGCCTGGCCGGGGCGCTGAACCTGGCGTGCCTGGATTCGGGCGCGCTCTATCGCGCCGTCGGGCTGGCGGTGCTGCGTGCGGGCGGCGATCCGGCCGACGAATCGGCCGCGACCGTCGCGGCCCGGAACCTGGAGCCCGAACGCCTGTCGGATCCGGCCCTGCGCGCGCCGGAAACCGCCGCCGCCGCCTCGACTGTCGCCGCGTTCCCCCCTGTCCGGGCGGCGCTGCTGGACTTTCAGCGCCGCTTCGCCGCGGCGCCGCCGGCCGGCCGGCGCGGCGCCGTGCTGGACGGCCGGGATATCGGAACTGTCGTCTGCCCGGACGCGCCGGTGAAAATTTTCGTCACGGCCGGTCTGGACGAAAGGGCGCGCCGCCGTTTTGCGGAGTTGCGGGCACAGCGGGCGGACGTTATATACGCGGCTGTCCTGAGCGAGTTGGCGGAACGCGACGACCGCGACAGCAGCCGCGCCGTTGCCCCGCTGAAGCCCGCCGAAGACGCGGTGATTCTCGATACCAGTGCGCTTGACGCCGAAGCTGCGTTCGGCGCGGCGCTGGATATCGTGGCGCAGCGCGCGCCGGGCTGGGAACGGCTGGTTCGGGACATCCGGTAACGGCAACGCCTCCGCGCTGCTCTCCGACCCGGCCTGACCGGCCAGCCCACAGGGGGCCGGCGCGTCAGGAAGCGCTCCGTCGGAATCCGCAGCCACATGCCAGCCGGAAGACGAGAGGATATCCGAGAGACCATGACGACTGCGACAGAAACCGCGGCGGCGTCCGGTGAGGACTTCGCCGCGTTGCTCGATGCATCCCTGAAAGACCACGATCAGTTCGAGGGCAAGGTGGTAGCCGGCCGGGTTGTGGCCATCGAAAACGATCACGCCGTAATCGATGTCGGACTGAAGTCCGAAGGCCGCGTGCCGATCAAGGAATTCGCCCCGCCGGGCGCGATGCCGGAAATCAAGCCCGGCGACGAGGTCGAAGTCTATGTCGAACGGCTTGAGAACTCGAACGGCGAGGCTGTGCTGTCGCGCGACAAGGCCCGGCGCGAGGAAGCCTGGGTCCAGCTCGAAAGCGCGTTCAACGACGGCCAGCGCGTGACCGGCCACATCTTCGGCCGGGTCAAGGGCGGCTTTACGGTCGACCTCAACGGCGCGGTCGCCTTCCTGCCCGGCAGCCAGGTCGATATCCGGCCGGTTCGCGACGTGTCGCCGATCATGAACACGCCGCAGCCCTTCCAGATTCTCAAGATGGACCGGCAGCGCGGCAATATCGTCGTCTCGCGCCGGGCGGTGCTGGAGGAGACCCGCGCCGAAGCCCGGGCCGAGCTGATTGCGAACCTCAAGGAAGGCCAGGTGCTGCAGGGCGTGGTGAAGAACATCACCGACTACGGCGCCTTCGTCGACCTGGGCGGCATCGACGGCCTGCTCCACGTCACCGATATTTCCTGGAAGCGCGTCAACCATCCAACGGAGGCGCTGACCATCGGCCAGACCGTCGATGTGCAGGTCATCCGCTTCAATCCCGATACCCAGCGCATCAGCCTGGGCATGAAGCAGCTCGAAGCCGACCCGTGGGACGGTGTGGAAGCGAAATATCCGGTGGGCACCCGCTTTACCGGCCGGGTCACGAATATCACCGACTACGGCGCTTTCGTGGAACTGGAGGCGGGCATCGAAGGCCTGGTCCATGTCTCGGAAATGTCGTGGACCAAGAAGAACGTCCATCCGGGCAAGATCGTCTCGACCAGCCAGGAAGTCGAAGTGATGGTGCTGGACGTCGATTCCCAGCGCCGCCGCATCAGCCTGGGCCTGAAGCAGACCCGGGACAATCCCTGGGCGACCTTCGCCGAGCAGTATCCGTCCGGCACGGAGATGGAAGGCGAAATCCGCAACATCACGGAATTCGGCCTGTTCGTCGGCCTGCCCGGCGAAATCGACGGCATGGTGCACCTGTCCGATATTTCCTGGAACACGCCGGGCGAGGAAGCCGTCGCCCAGTACAAGAAGGGCGATACGGTCAAGGTGAAGCTGCTCGAGGTCGATACCGAGAAGGAGCGGATCAGCTTGGGCATCAAGCAGCTCTCGGAGGATCCGCTGGCCGGAGCCGCGGGTTCGATCCGAAAGGGCGAGCTCGTGACCTCGACGATCACCGCCATCACATCGAGCGGCCTGGAGGTCGAGGTCCACGGCATCCAGGGCTTCATCCGCAAGGCCGACCTGTCGCGCGAGCGCACCGAGCAGCGGCCGGACCGGTTCGCCGTAGGCGAGAAGATCGACGCCAAGGTCACCAACTTCGACAAGAACGCCCGCAAACTGAGCCTGTCGGTCAAAGCGCGGGAGATTGCCGAGGACAAGCAAGCCATGGAGCAGTTCGGCTCGTCCGACTCCGGCGCCTCGCTGGGCGATATCCTGGGCGCCGCGCTCAACAAGGCGAAGAAGGACGAGTAAGCAGGCCGGGACGCTGCCGGCCGGGGCTTCCGAAGGCGCCGGCCGGCTGCCTGCCGCTGTTTCCACAAGGCAAACCGTGGCCGGATGCTGAATAACGGGGACAAGGACACCGGAACCCTGCCCAAGCGATTGGCAACAAACCTATATTTCGCCCTTTCGCCGGCGATTGGTCAGGGGAAAAAATGGCGGGCCGAATTCTGATAACTATTTGATTTGACGGGATTTCCGTGTGGTATAGTGCGCGCCTGAACGGAGTTTGAAATGCGCGCAACCCAGATGATGCTCGTGAGCGAGGACGACCTGTTTCCTGCTGCGATTCCCGAAGCCGCCGGCGACGGGGAGAAGTCCGCGCAGAATACCGGGATCTATCCGTCCCAGGAGATCGAGGGGCTGATCCGCGCCAGGAAAATCCTGGCGTCGGCGCCCATTGCCGACCGCCAGATTCAACCGGCAAGCCTCGACCTCAGGCTCGGCCGGACCGCCTACCGCGTCAACGCCAGTTTCCTTCCGGGACCGGATCACACCGTCAAGGAACGGGTCGAGGCGTTTGCGCAATACGAGATCGACCTGGCCGAAGGCGGGGTTCTCGAACAGGGTCATGTCTATATCGTCCCGCTCCTGGAGCAGCTCGACCTGCCCCGGCCGATCGGCGCCTACGCCAATCCCAAGAGTTCGGCCGGGCGGCTCGATATTTTCACCCGGGTGATTTCCGATAAATCGCCGGCGTTCGACCGCATTGCCGCCGGTTACGGCGGCCCGCTCTATGCGGAAATCTCGCCGCGCACCTTCAGCGTGCGGGTGCAGACCGGCACCCGGCTCAACCAGCTCAGGCTCCGGCGCGGCGCGCCGAGCCTCAGCAAGGCCGCCATGCGCACGCTGCAATCGGAACGCAAGCTCTCGACCGACGGTTCGGAGATCAAACTGGAAGGCGACAAGCTCAACATATCGCTGGACCTGCGCGGCAACGGTCCCGATTCCGTCGTCGGCTACAAGGCGAAGAAAAACTGCGATGTGATCGACGTCGAAAAGGTGGATCATTACCCGGCCGCCGAATTCTGGGAGCCGATCCGGGCGCCGGCGGACGGCGGCTTCGTCCTCAATGTCGACGACTTCTACATCCTGGCGTCCCGGGAAGCGGTCTCCGTGCCGCCCGACCATGCGGCGGAGATGATCCCCTACGATACGCTGGTCGGCGAGTTCCGGGTCCACTATGCCGGCTTCTTCGACCCCGGCTTCGGCAGCCCGGAAGCCGGCGGGACCGGCAGCCGGGCCGTGCTCGAGGTCCGGCCCCACGAAGTGCCCTTCTTCGTCCAGGACGGTCAGGTCGTCGGCCGGCTGGTCTACGAGAAGCTGCGCGCAATCCCCGACCGGCTCTACGGCAAGGAGATGGGCTCCACCTACCAGGCCCAGGGCCTGCGCCTGAGCAAGCATTTCCGCATGTAGCGGCCCGCCGGACGGTTTCGCCGCTTTCTCGGTGGCGCAATACCTCCAACCCGGTCAACTCTTTTTCCAACCGATGGACCCCGATCGATGAACCCTGCCGAAACCGCCGCGCTGACAGCCGATTCCAGCGAAACCGCCGCTCCTGCGCCTGCTGCGAGTCCGGGTAGGGTCGGCGGCGTCGCCGGCGATATCCTGCGCGCCTATGTCGAGCGGATCGAGCGTCTGGAGGAGGAGAAGAAGGCGCTGGCTGCCGATATCCGCGAGGTCTATGCCGAAGCGAAGGGCAATGGCTACGATCCCAAGATCATGCGCAAGCTGATCGCCCTGCGCCGCTTGGACCAGGCAGACCGCCGGGAAGAAGAGGAACTGCTCGACGTCTACCGCCGCGCCATCGGGATGATTTGACCGCGTCGGATCGGAATCTGATCGATTTTCTCCGGTCCTTTCCGCCCCTCGATACGGCGCTTCGCGCCTACTCGGGATGAGGAAGTTTGCTATCCTCGCCTATTCCAAGCACTACATTTCCCTCACCCTGAGTAGCCCCCCTAGGGGGCGTATCGAAGGGCGGCTGCCCCTTCCGGCGCTGTATGCCCTTGGGATAAGGTGGCGGCCTGAAGGGACAGGGAAAGGAAGAGTCGGCCATGGCCGGAATGTCGACGTCGCCCGCGGCGGACTGGAAACCGTCGCCTGAGCAGGAAACGGTATGGCCGGAGACTTCCGGCAACGCCATCAACGGCCTGGGCCAAGAGGCCTTCGGCCCGCCGCGGCCGGTATTCTGGCGCGACGACGGCCATTCGATCGAGCACACCGGCGTCCTGCGCTTCTTCTACGACCGCTATCGCGACAACCGCAAAATCAGCGAGGCGCGCAAATACCGGCAACGCACCGCCGGATTCGCCGAAAGCCCGGTGGCGCCAGCAGCGGCGGCGGAACCGGATGGCGGCTGGAGCGCCGCGATCAAGCAGGCCGCGCTGGATGCCGGGGCGGACGATGCCGGGATTTGCGAATATCGGGAGTCCTGGACCTACACCGACCGGCCGCGGCCGATCGGCCGCTGGGTCGTCGTCATGGCGTTCGCGCACGACTACGACCGGCTGAACACCGCGCCGGACGAGGACGCCTATATCGAGGTCATGGCGCAATACGGTCGGGCCGGGATGGCCGCCAAACGGCTCGCCAACTGGATCCGCGAGCGCGGCTGGCCCGCCGAATCGAAGACCGGCCCGATGACCGAGGATGTGCTGATGATCCCGGCGGCGATCGAAGCCGGGCTGGGCGAACTGGGTAAGCACGGCTCGATGATCCACCGCCGCTTCGGGTCCAATTTCCGGCTCTCGATGGTCACGACCGACCTGCCGCTGTTGCCCGATGCGCCGGACATATTCGGCGCCGACCTGTTCTGCCAGAGCTGCCAGGTCTGCACCCGGGCCTGCCCGCCGGACGCCATCGCGCGCGAGAAGCAGACGGTGCGCGGCACGAAGAAATGGTATGTCGATTTCGACAAATGCCTGCCGTATTTCGTCGAGAACGAGACCTGCGGCATCTGCCTGGCCGTCTGTCCGTGGAGCCGGCCGGGGGTGGCTGACAACCTTGTCACCAAGATGGCGCGGCGCTTGCCGCAGGCGCCGGAAAGCCGCTAGGTTGCGCCCGGCTCGCGAAACCGGCCGGTAATGCGTTGGAGGGATGGGGTACCCACGCGGCTGCTGAATCAGCCGGCAATCCGCAAGGAGGAAAGTATATGACGAATTGCACCCGCAGCATTGTGCTCGGCATCGCCGGCGCTGCGACAGCCCTGGCGTTCGGCGCGACGTCCGTTTGGGCGCCGCCGAGGTCAACGGCCCGAAACTGACCTGGAACTATTCGGTCTGGGGCAAGAAGCGCGCCTTCACCGCAGGCATCGAGAAACTGTCCGCCCTGCTCGCCGCGAAGACCGGCGGCAACTGGATGCTCAAGATCCACTATGGCGCGGCGCTCTCCAAATCGCGCGAGAATCTGGACGGGCTGAAGATCGGCGCGTTCGAAGGGGCGATGTTCTGCAACTTCTACCACCCGAAGAAGAACCCGGCGCTGATGGCGCTGACGCTGCCCTTCCTGCCAATGGCGAGCTGGGATGACAACCGCAAAGTGCGCGACGCGGTCTACGCCCATCCGGCCGTCAAGAAGGAACTCGCGCGCTGGAACGCGATGACCTATGCGTCGTCCTATCTGCCGCAGTACGAACTGCTGGGCAAAGGCAAGCCGCCGGTGGCGCCGGCCGACTGGAAAGGCATGACGGTGCGGGCCGGCGGCGGCCTCGGCCGGGCGATGAAGAAGCTCGGCGCGACCCCGACGACATCGACGGCGATAGAGGTCTATACCGGCATCCAGCAGGGCACGATGCAGGCAGTGTCCTTCCCCTTCACCTATGCCCATGTCGCCTACAAGATCCATGAGGTGGCCGAGTGGTATACTGCCAACCTCGCGCCCGGCACGTCGGACTGCCCGCTCACCTTCGCGATCAGCGCCTACAAGAAGCTGCCGGCGCAGTACAAGAAGCTGCTGGATGACGTGAAGGAAGAGGTCATCACGGCCCAGATCGCGACCTTCCGCAAGGCGGCCGGCCGGCCGGTGATCGAGGCCTGGATCAAGGAGAACCAGGGCAAGTTCGACGCCCGCGGCCTGGTGAAGTCGATGTTCGCCGCCGTCGGCAAGAAATACGAATAGTCTGCACCGAAGGCTGCCGGCCCGCCGTCCGCGCTCTGTTTCGGTGCGGCGGACGGCGGGCCGCGCCATTTTCGCCCTTCCCGAACCGAACCCGTGATCGGGGACGCGCCGGAATACGCGCCTACGCCGCCGGCTGACCGGTTCGGCAAGGCGGTCTGGCGGGCAGACCGGCTGCTGGCGCCGGTCGAATTCGCCTGCACGCTGATCGGCGGGCTGTTCGTGTTCGGCCTGATGATCCTGGGCATGATCCAGATCATCCTGCGCAACCTCTTCAGCGCGCCGATCTTCGGCTATATCGACATCGTCGAGTTCGGCATGATCGGCTTCGCCATCTTCGGCATCGCCTGGGTCCAGCGCATAGGCGGCCATGTCCGGATGGAGCTGCTTCTCGGCCGCCTGAAGGGCCGGGCCATGTGGCTCGCCGAGATAGCCGGCGTGCTCATCGGCATGTTTATCGTCGCGATCCTGATTCCCTATTCCTACCAACACTTCGGCCGGGCCTGGGAACTGGGCGACAGCACGATCGACATCGAACTGGTGACCTGGCCGGGCAAACTGGCGGTGCCGGTCTTCCTCGGCCTGCTGCAGATCCGTTTCGCCGTCCAGTTCTTCGCCTATCTGCGCCTGTTCCTGAACCCGGCGCTTGAGCCGGTCGGCGCGCCGCACATCAAGACGGTCGAGGAACAGGCCAAGGAAGAGATCGAGGGCACCGTCTGATGCTCGGCCTGGAGCCGTTCAATACCGGGATCGCCGCGGTCGTATTGCTGATTGTCCTGGTTGTGCTGGGCGTCAGGGTCTTCGTCGCGGCGGCGCTGACCGGCTTCCTCGGCCTGCTGGAATTGCGCGGCTGGAACGTGGCGGCGGCGATCTCGGGCACCATCCCCCATTCCAAGACCATCACCTATCCGCTGTCCGTCCTGCCGCTGTTCATCCTGATCGGCTTCCTGGCCTTCTATGCCGGCCTGACCGGCCGGCTGTTCGAGGCGGCGCGGCGCTGGGCCGGCTGGGTGCCCGGCGGCCTTGCCGTTGCGACCGTGTTCGCCACCGCCGGCTTCGCTGCCGTCTCCGGCGCCTCGACCGCGACCGCCGCCGTGTTCTCCCGGGTCGCGATCCCGGACATGCTGAAGAACGGCTACGACCGCAAGCTCGCCGCCGGCGTGGTCGCGGCGGGCGGCACGCTGGCCTCCCTCATCCCGCCCTCGGCCATTCTGGTGATCTACGCGATCATCGTCGAGGAATCGGTCGGCAAGCTGCTGCTCGGCGGCTTCCTGCCGGGCCTGGTTTCGGCGCTCATCTATGCCGCGCTGATTATCGGCATGTGCCTGTGGAAGCCGCAGCTCGGCCGGCCGATTGCCGGTTTCACCCTGCGGGAGAAGCTGGCGACGCTGCCCGGCATCCTGCCCATCTTCGCCGTCGTGCTGGTGATTTTCGGCGCCATCTACACCGGCAAGGCGACGCCGACCGAAGCGGCGGCGCTCGGCGCCATGATCGTGTTCGCCATCTATGTGTTCGAGGCGTTCCGGCAAAAGGCGGTCGGCGAAATGGGCGGCCGGCTGAAGGAAGCGCTGATCGAGACCGCCAAGCTGACGGCGATGATCTTCACCCTGATCTGGGGCGTGTTCCTGTTCGTGCGCTTCCTCGGTTTCGCGGGCCTGCCGGCCTCCTTCGCCGGCTGGGTGACGACGCTGGACCTGCCGCCCATCGTCATCATGATCTGCATCCTGCTCGCCTATGCCGTCCTGGGCATGTTCATGGACGCGATCGGCATGTTGATCCTCACCCTGCCGGTAGTGTTCCCGGCGGTCGAGGCCCTTGGCTACCACCCGGTCTGGTTCGGCATCATCGTGGTGAAGATGGCGGAGATCTGCCTGATTACCCCGCCCATTGGGCTCAACTGTTTCGTCGTCGCCGGGGTCACTCGCGACCTGCAGGACGCCGAGGGCCGGTCGCTCGAAGTGTCGTTGCAGGATGTGTTCCGCGGCATCGGCCCCTTCTTCGTCGCCGATGTCGCGACCGTCGGCGTTCTGCTGGCCTTCCCCGGAATCGTGCTTTGGCTGCCGAGCCTGATGGGTTAGGGCCTGTTCACACTAATCATGCGAATCGTGTTATCATTCTCGGATGGAGATCACGGAAGATCAATACGCCCGCATTGCCCCGTACCTTCCGGTGCAACGCGGCAACGTCAGCCTGTCGAACCTGCAAGTGCTCAACGCCATCCTCTACGTGGCCGAGCATGGCTGCAAGTGGCGGGGGCTGCCGGCCCGGTACGGCAACTGGCACACCATCTACATGCGCATGAACCGCTGGTCGAAGAGCGGGGTGCTCGACCGGGTGTTCGAGCAGTTGCAACGGCAACGAATCGTGCGCCTCAAGCTGGAAGCGGTGTCGCTGGACAGCACCATCGTCAAGGTGCATCCCGATGGGACGGGGGCGCTAAAAAAAACGGACCCCAGTCGATCGGAAGATCCCGAGGCGGCTGGACCACCAAGCTTCATATGGTTGCCGCGGATGCCCGGACGGCCGTGACCTTCTCGCTCTCCCCCGGACAGGCGCACGACGCGCCGGAGGGGCGCAAGCTGCTGCGCCGTCTCGGTCACCAGCGCGCCGGACCGGCGCTGGTGATGGACCGCGCCTACGAAGGGGACGCGACACGCCAACTGGCACTCGACCTCGGCTTCACACCCGTCGTTCCGCCACTCAAGACCCGGCGGAAACCCTGGGTGTACGACCGGGAGATATACAAGCGGCGCAACGAAATCGAACGTCTGTTCCGACGGCTGAAGGGCTTCCGGCGCATCTTCTCACGCTTCGACAAACTCGATGCGCTGTTCCTGGGCTTCGTCCTGTTCGCACTCATCTACGATGCAGTGCGTTAGTGTGAACAGGCCCTAGCCCGGATCTCTCACCACAGTCATGGTCTGCGCGGCGCTGTCCGGCCGTTTGAACAGATACTGGCACGCCCTGACCCCTCGTGTCGCCTCATGTCGTAGTTAATCTCTTGTTTCCAGTCAACTATGATGCTTGCGTCCTTGCTCATTTGGGACAAATGCAGACAGGAACGGTCATGAGATCGCTTCAAGGTGTTGATCATGGCTTGACATTTTGGCACGATTCCGACATCCTTCCGATATGTCAACACTCACCGGCAAGCGAATCGCAAGCCGAAAAGCCCACATCACAAAGCGCTCCGTCGACGCCCTCCAACCCGCCGAAAAGCCCTACATCGCATGGGATGACAGGCTGACCGGCTTCGGCGTCCGTGTCCTGCCGTCCGCAACCAAGTCCTTCATCCTCAACTACCGCCCCGGCCCCGGCGGGCGCAAGGCACCCAACCGGCGCATCGTCCTCGGACGCTGCGGAATCATCACCCCGGACCAGGCCAGGCGCATGGCGCACGAGATGCTCGGGCGCGTAGCCGCTGGCCAGGACCCCGCCGCAGAGCGCGCGAGGGCGCGCGCCGTGCCGACCCTGCGCGAGGCCTTCGAGGAGTATCTCGGCGCCGGTCCCGAGCGCAAGGCCAGCACGATCGCCTCCTACCGCAGCACCGTCTGCAAGGATCTGGCGTCGTGGCTCGCGCGTCCCCTCGACACCATCTCGCGCAAGGACGTCGAGCAGTGCTTCAACCGCCTTAGCGCCGAGGCCGGATGGGTCCAGGCCAACAACGCCGTCAAGATGCTGCGCTCCCTCTACCTGCGCCGGTGCATCGATATCGAGGGTCTGCACGAACCCTGTCGACCAGTGGCGCGCGACGGGCGGGCGGCCCCACCGCCAGCGCAGCCGGCGCATCCCGCCGCCGGCAGAGGTGCTGCCCTGCTGGCACCGGGGCATCGAGACCGCCGTGCGCAACCACGTCGCGCGCGACGCCTTCCGTTTCGGCCTCTACACCGGCATGCGCCGCGACGAGGTTCTGGGGCTGCGCTGGGCGCAGGTGGACATGAACGCGATGACGTTCAGGGTCGAGGAGACCGGGACCGGCGAGCCGCTGGAGCTGCCCGTCACCCGGCAGGCGGGGGCGATCCTCGAACGCCGCCTCGCCGAGCGCGGTCGCTTTTCCGGGCAGTGCCGGCTGTGGGTGTTTCCGTCCGAGAGCAGCCCCTCTGGCCGTCTCCACCGGATGCAGCACCTGAACGCGCGGATCGGCGAGGCGGGCGGGGCGCGGTTCTGGTTCCACGCGCTTCGCACGTGCTTCATCGCCGTGGCCGAGCACGAGCTGGAGCTGCCCGGCAACCTGACCGGGCGGCTGGTCAACAGCGCCCGGCCCCGGGATGTGACCGGGGGCCATGCGGCGGACTGGACCATGGAGCAACTGCGCGAGGGCGCGCAGCGCATCGCCGACCGGATCGACGAACTGGCCGGGGCCTGAAGCCTGTCGGCCGCCGTCGCGCACTCCCGACGTTCGCCTGGCAGACGCAGCGGTGCCGGCGTCTCTCGCGCGTGCAGGCTTTGGCCTGATCGCCATCGAGCGTGGCTGTTGTCAAGCAGGCAACTTTTCCCCCCAATATTACTCCTTCTCAATAGTTTACAGCGCAGATCGGCGTCGAACCCACTAGCCGAACAACACAGCATCGCCGGCAGCGTGTGGACCACCGTCGCCGGGTCGCGCCGATCCCGCATCCTGCCCGCCAGAGTGTCGGCCAGACGTAAGCGGCGTTCCGCCTCGCGCAACAGGACCAGGCCGCCGTCCGACGAGATCAGCCCGCCATCGAAATCGGCGGTCACCTTCTTGCGTCTGACGGCTGGAAAATCGAACGGGAGCAGGGTATCTTCGGTCATGGCGGCGTGGCGCTTTCGTTGCCTGGGAAGAAAGACGCTTCGACAACGAATTTCTACCCAATCACAACGACTTACGCCACGTACGCCTCCACAACATCAGACCCGGCGTGATTAAAGCGGGTTAGCGAAGCGAGGGACAAAATAGAATGTTGCGTTCTTCTCCGTTCAATATACCGGAGGCGCTGCAGAGCGTCGTTGAATATCGAAAATCAGGTTTGAGTTTGAATCACATCGTCGGGTGTCCCTTGGATTGTGGATACTGCGTACGGCATTTATTCGACAATTTTGATATGAAACGACCACATCTCGTTATGGACGACAAATCCGCAGTGGAGGAATTAATTAATAATCCGTGGTTCCGGGCACATGCTACGCCAGTGCAGCTATTCAATAGAGCTACCGATCCCTTTCTACCGAATGTAAAGGATCACCTTCATCGCACCTTAAGATTATTAGACGATAGGGGGCTAACAAATCCTGTTCTAGTAATTACCCGATGGCGTATAGATGATACGGATGTGGCCAAATTGGAAGAGTTGAACAATCTACGTCTCACCATCTTGGTTACTTGGTCTGGAATTTCAGACGCCCGAATCGAGCCTGTGGACAGCAACGTTAGCGTAGAATCTTTAGTCACGCTAAAGCAAGGCGCGAGTCGCACAAAAAGTATCCTGTATTGGCGCCCAGTAGTGGCCGGGCTAAACGATGGGGACGAATACATAACGCGCGCGCGAGAACTAGCGGAGTTAGCCGATGCGACGGTATTTACCGAACTTTTCCATAGAGAAAAGATAAGAACCTATTTTCGTTCCATCGGCGTAGCAGATCTGTATGGCGAAGTGGCGAGACGCAAGATCATGCCGCGTGAGGTTGAGGAAAGGATAGTGGCACAATTCAAAGGGGCACCACTGTTTCGAAAGACTTCATGTGGAGTGGCGTATGCGCATGGAATTGCCGATTTCAACGGTCACTTCGGAATCGGAGGAATCTGCGATATCTGTCCTGCCAAACAGGTGACCATTTGTAAAGCCGCGCATCGAACCCCGGAACGCCAGCGCGTGCTCGATCTTGCCATGACAGCAGGTATCGAAACGGAACACCTGGAAGTTGAAAGTGGCCGAATACCTGTCAGTGGGAGCACTGAACAACAACGGTACTTCATTCAACACGCTCTCGGGTTCCAAGTTCACGATAAGGCCCATCCTCACTTCCCTGGGCGGCATGGTCGGGCTGAAGAGGGATGGCAGTGATGGAAAGTATGTGGGCTGTCGATGTCGAGGGAAGCGGGATGTCTCCTCCGGAAATCGTTGAGCTAGCGATTGTGGAACTGAATGGGTTGCATTTTACAGGAAAAAGCAGATGTTGGCGCTGCAAGCCAAAAAATGGCATCTCGCCAATCGCGGCAAGGATTCATGGTATTCGCGAGACGGATGTTGATGACGCACCAGAAGTCGAGGATATTGCAGCGAGTGTCCGAGACTGGTTGGGAAATCGAACGATCATTGGTCATAATGTCCGTGTTGACTATTCCCTGCTTGCACGGAGCTTAGTCGGGTGGCAACCAAAATCGGCGATCGATACGCTACGTTTGTCTCGCCTCCTACTGCCAGATCAGGAGAAGCATGGCTTGGAGAGGTTAGGTGCTGTATTGGAATTAGATGTTCTTGTTAAGAAAGAGACAGGTAGTTTCGCTCACTCGGCACTATTTGACGCAAGCGTCGCAGGAAGATTATTTATTCATCTTCTAGAACTTCTTTCTGCTCGTAATAGAGATGATGCAATGTTGAAGGCGGACATACTGCGAGGCACGCAGGGATCTCTGCTGTGACTGGTCCATACTGCAAGGTGGCGGTGGCGGGTGCACATTCAACCGGGAAGTCTACCTTCTCGAGACGTTTGCAAAGCGAGCTTTTAGAGCGCGGGGTGGACGTTGCGTGTGCTCATACTAGCGCCAACAGGGCTAAGGCGTTGGGATTTCCGATTCTCGCTGAGCATACGTTCCATAGCACGGTGTGGATAATGGCCGAAACAATATAGCAAGAAATGCTTGCGGCCCTCCGTTTAAAAGTAGTGTTAGTGGATAGGCCGGTGCCGGACGCTCTCGGCTATCTCCTGGCAGCACTTTCGCACACCGGTCGGGTATTAGAGGAAGAGAAGCTGAAACGGCTTGATAGTATATGTGCAAGCTGTATCGAGGAATATGACCTGGTCATTGTGACTGAACTCGATCCCTCGGTAATCCTTGGCGCAGGCCGCGACACGGACCATGGTTTTAGGGTAGCCGATGGTGAGGCAATCATGGAGGTAGTATCACGGATGACGCATAAATACTTTGTATTGCACCGGGGCCAGGAAGAAGGCGCGTTGGCGATGGCGGTCGAGTGCGTCGTGAGCCAGGTTTCCAGGACTTGAGCACTCCCACTGAAGCAGCCGTCTACGCTTCATCTTTGGCAGGGCCCACGCGTATGGGTCTGGGCTGTATGGCATTAACAGGCGTATACGGGCATGTTCCACGACGGCAAGCAGTGGCAACGATTAAGGCAGCACTATCGATGGGTGTACGGCTGTTCGATACTGCGCCGCTCTATGGTAATGGTGTAAATGAAGAACTACTGGGTGAGTTGGTAGAGAAGGAACGAAATGTATGTATTGTTACCAAATTTGGCCTGTACTCCGGAAGAAACGGGAAGACATTTCGGAATAGCAATCCTTCTGAAGTTCGCCGGTCCGTTGATTGTTCACTTCGAAGGTTGAGGCGCGACCGCATTGAGCTTCTGCTTCAACATCGTGCGGATGCTAGGATACCGGACGCTGATGTGGCCGGAGTCATCGGGGAGCTGATCTCGGAAGGCAAAGTAACGGCGTTTGGATTGCCTTCAACAACTGTCGCGCGTATAGTTCAAGTGGATCGAAATGTGCCGGTGCGAGCGGTGCAGAATGAATGGTCCTTACTAAAGCGATCAAAAGGAGATTCTGAGCCAAGGGACTTTGCTGCAATCGGCTCGGCGTATATTGCCTACCCACCTCTGGGGAAAGGCGCATTAACTTCCGCTTTCCCAAGAGCGATTGTAGCGAAAGACGATTATCGGTCGCAGATGGATGATTTTAATGGGTCGAAGGCAAGTTTTCTTTCGCCTCTTCTGGAGGAAATCGTGCGATGTGCTGACCGACATCGCATTCAACCAGCGTCAGTGTGCTTGGCGTGGGTTGTTGGAAGCGGTGAGAACGTCGTAGCTATACCTGGAGCACGGTCACCGGAACAAGTCACAGTCGCGCTTGCAGCCGCCCAAATTTGTTTGAGTGTGAACGAATTGGAAGCTCTCGAAAAATGCTCCTCGACTACGGTACGGAGCCCTTCTGCTTAGAAATACGATAACAAGGCCGCTGTTCGCCGTCGGGAGTCGGCTCTGATCCGCACGCTAACCATTGTTTCACACCGATGTAGACGGGTCAATTTCGGGCGCCGAACAACATCAATGGTGGCGAGTAGATGATACGGTGCGTTTAGCGATCCAACGTAAGCCTTCGGCGTAGACCGCCCGTCGAGTTCGCCGGCCATCGGCGAGAGTGCGCTATTGGATGTCGAAGACCGCGGCTACCGCTTCACCATTTGCCGACATGCCAGATTTCGGCCGCCCCAACGCGTAGCAAAGGTCTCATTGACTTCGAACCAGCTGCCGTCGTTGCCTGCACCATGGTTGGCGCCCATGCACGAGCATTGGCATTCATGACCGGTCGCTTCTAGACATTTGGGCGAGCACTTTTCCTGCTCTCGGTAGGGTTGAATGACATAAAGCCTACCATAGCGGTGCAGTGCTTGCGTTACGAGGTTATTGAACCAATTTTTCGGCAGTTCCCAGCATTTATTCTTCGACGACCATGCAGGAGATGTGCGACGCCCGTCTTGTAGCCAGCCTCGGTTATTTTCCGAATATGGAAGTCTAACACGCAGCTTCTCGCCCTTGCCATTCCGTCGCAGAACGACCGGTATCGCGTTTTGCGACCATACCCGTTTCAACTCCGCGCATGTGGTGTGATGCCCCATATGGTCGACCTAACGGTTCAGTTGGACACGCAGACGCGACGCCCACGACCGTCGACGAGGTCCGCCCGCTCGACCTGCAGAGCGCCGTACGTGGCACCGGTGTGGGCAAGCTCTGGAACGAGTTCGTCTCCCGCTACGACTATCTCGGCTCCACCACTCTGGTCGGCGCCCAAATGCGCTATGTTGTTCACCCCCGCGACGGTCGACCCGTCGGCATGCTTGGCTTCAGCACCGCCGCCTGGAAGCTCGCCCCGCGAGACAGCTTCATCGGATGGACACTGCAGAAGGGTGAGAAGACCCCCCCTTTTGTGGTCGATAACCGGAGTTTCCTCATGTTGCCTTGGATCGTCATCCCCAACCTCGGTCCTCACATCCTGGCCATCGTCCGGCGGCGTCTGCCCGAGGACCGGACAGAGCACCACAACACCACGCCCGTGCTCATCAAGACCTTCGTCGAAACGCCCCGACACCGGAGCCGTTTACAGAGCATCCGGCTGGATCCATGTCGGGGCCACCTGCGGATGCGGATGCGGGCGCTACCACCGGCAAATGGAGTTCGACAAGCCCAAGAAAGACGCCTGACTCTGTACTCTGCGTACTCCGCGAAAAGATTGGAAGTGAACCGTGAATAGCTACCCTCCCCCCGGCCGCCGAATGGTTGCCACAGGCGAAGAAATGGGTCGAGCGTTAGGTTCACAACCTGAGCGCGGCTGGCTGGACTTCAACCGGGGGATGTCAACTAGGGGTGGCCCGGTGTCGGCGACAGGTGTCGAACGGCGCAGCGGCGGAACCCCGAACCGGTATTGGTGCCCGGATGGAATATGGGCCGACGGCCTCGGGAGAATCGTTCGGTCCACCAAGCTGACTGCCAGGCTCCGCTCCGACTCCTCGCGAGTTAGTCAGCAAAGCGCGGATGAAGAATCGTTGCCGGTGTAGCTGCAAGCCGGTGTCAGTCAGTTGACAATCACGTCCGAATCGGCGGAACTCCTCCGTCGCTGAAGAGGCGAAGACTTTTGGGTGGGAAAATTGGCGGAATGGCGGAATCGATAGACCAAGTAGAACTCACGAACTTCTTTTGTGCGCGACCCCAGAACTTTGCCTGGTTCCTTGGCGCAGGAGCATCGCGATCTGCAGGGTTGCCCACGGCGACGGACATCATCTGGGATTTAAAGCGTAGATACTATTGCCGCGAGGAAAATCAGGAAATTGAACGACAGGACGTTCAGAACGAGGCGGTCCAGGCGCGTATCCAGAGCTTCATGGATGCGCGGGGCCTCCCGGCAGCGTGGGCGGAGGATGAGTACGGGACATATTTCGAGAAGATCTACGGTGCCAACAAGGAACAGCAGCGACGTTATCTGATGGAGTTGCTTTCCGAGGAAAAGGTTTCTCTTGTGGTAGGCAATCGAGTTCTAGGGGCGCTGATCGCCTCTGGCCTTACCAGGATCGCCTTTACGACCAACTTCGACAGCGTTGTCGAAAAATCCGTCGCGGAGGTGGGAGGGAAGTCGCTTTCTGCCTTTCATCTGGAAGGCTCATTTGCCGCCATTCAAGCGCTGAACAACGAAGAATACCCAATCTACTGCAAGCTGCACGGCGATTTTCGCTACGAAAGCATCAAGAATCTGCCCGCCGATGTTGCGCGACAGAACGAGGAGCTTGCGGCATGCCTGGTGAACGCAGGAAGGCGGTTCGGGTTTGTCGTCGCGGGCTACAGCGGGCGCGATGCCAGTGTCATGAAGGTGCTCCACAACGTGCTGGATGGCGGCAACGCGTTTCCGCACGGCTTGTTCTGGACCGGCCTTAAGGGAAGCCCAATCCCACCGGCTGTGGATCAGCTTCTTGAGCGGGCTGGAGCGAGAGACGTTGACGCCCGCTATGTGGAGATCGAAACATTTGACGCGCTGATGCTCCGACTATGGCGGAACATCGACCAAAAGCCTGCCGGCTTCAATGCGAAAGTACAGAGAACAGGGTCGGCTTCGGTGAATATACCGTTGCCAGCGAGCGGTCGAGGCAGGCCATTGCTGCGCTTCAATGCGCTGCCGGTCCGTGAGCTTCCGCGGCGCTGCCTTTCCCTTTCGTTCAAGATGCCAAAGGATTGGGCCGATCTGAGGGAAGCGCGGCGCGAATCAGAGGGGCGGATGATTTTGACGAAGGGGGATGCGGTCTGGTGCTGGGGGAAGAAGGAGACGATCAGGGCGCAGTTCGGTGATGATCTTGCGTCCATATCGGAAACGGAGCTTCCATTGGATTTCACATCGGCGGAGAACCTGCACGTAAAGGGCTTTCTCGAGGAAGCGATCTGCGCTGCGATTGCGCGAGAGCGGCCTGTCCTGTCCCGGACCTCGCGCTCTTCCGCATACCTAATCGCAGACGCGTACGCCGAGGATGTAGGAGCGCTCGACCCGCTGTTTCGGGTCGTCGGGAAGACGTCAGGCATCGTTCCTGGATTGTTTTCAGCTGTTACGGACGAGCATCCACAGGCCCAGCAGGTTCGCTGGTCCGAGGCAGCGCAGGTCTCGGTCGATAGGAAAAACGGAGGAGTGTGGCTTGTGGTCGATCCGGACATATGGATCTGGCCTCCCAGAAGCCGGCAGGACGCCGTGGAGATTCTGGATCAGCGTCGCCGCGATCGATACAACAAGAAGTACAATGAGCTGCTCTCCGCGTGGGTGCAGATTATTCTCGGCACCGAAGAACGAGGCATTGAGGTTAGGCTGACGGCTTCCGACGGTGCTGAAGGCGCAGGAAACCCTACCTTTCTCGTGGGCAGCCGGACGGCCTTTGCCTGGAGGCTCGGTTGATGACCGGGGCCGGTGAAGCGCTGTCCGGCAATTCCAAGCTTGCAGAACCCGTTCTGCTGTTTGCTGGAAATGGCAGGCAGAATCACCCGCTGTTGGGGCTGCTGCAGCACGGTCCCTACGGCCTTGGACTAGGCGCGCCGACCAAGCTTCGATTTGCCCTCGTCGCACTCGAACGCGATATGGGGAAACTTCGCAGCGTTGTCGAAGAACTGGACAAGCCGGCATCTCCCAAGGAGGCTAAGAACTACTATCCGGAATACCCGGGCTTCACCCAGGCATTCCGCATTCCGATTGCACCACTCGATGACCGCGTGCGAATAACGCTGCCGGAAATCCTGGACGCGCTTGCACAGGCGGGCGCCAAACATGAGCTTGCGCGCGGGCTGTTCCAATGTGTCTCACAGTTGATGACGGTCCGAGGGAGCTTCGATCTCGCCCTCGTCTACCTGCCACCCCGCTGGTCCTCGTGCTTCGAGGGAGAAAACTTCAATTTTCATGACTTTCTGAAGGCCTACTGCGCACCATCAAACATTCCGGTTCAGATCCTCAGGGAGAACAGCTTCAAGCGCAGCTGTCGCGCAAACGTGATGTGGGGGCTGAGCGTCGCCGCTTACGCCAAGGCGGGTGGTGTCCCGTGGAAGCTTACGGGGCTGAGCCCAGACGAGGCCTTCATCGGAATCAGCTACGCAATGAAGACCGACCGCAGCGGCACCCTCTATAGCACCTGTTGCAGCCAAGTGTTCGACCCGGATGGTACCGGCTTCCGATTCGTCGCCTATGACGCCCGCGAGTTCACACAGGACGGCCGGCGCAACCCGTATCTGTCCTATTACGAGATGCAGTCGGTCCTCTCGCGAAGTCTCTAAATCTACCAGACTGGACATTTGGGCCGGACGCCAAGGAAGATCACGGTTCACAAGAACACGCCCTTCAAGGAGGAGGAGATTCTGGGGGCGCTTGACAGTTTTCGCGATGGAACCGAAGTGGAACTGGTGCAAATTGTAAGGAATACGCCCTGGAAAGCGATACGGTTCGATGAGCAGAAGCGGCCCCTGCCATTCAACTATCCCGTCGAGAGGGGCACGTACATCCCAATAGAAGGAAACGAGGCCCTTCTATGGACGCAAGGCAGCGTCGTCGGCGTGCATGTCAAGAATCCGAAATACAATGTGTACAAGGAAGGCCCGCTAAAGCCAACGCCGTCTCCGTTGTTGCTTCGCCGTTTCACAGGGGCCGGTGGTTGGCACGAAACCTGTTCAGCCATTGTTGGACTTACGAAAATGGACTGGAATAACAATACGCTTTACAAAAAACTACCAGCTACCCTCGTATACTCAAAATATTTTGCAGACATCGTGCAACAGAATACGCACATCGTCGACACGGTCTACGATTTCAGGAATTTCAGGTAGACACGAATAATCGCGTTATCTGGCATGGAATTGCTTGACAATCGAGATCTGAATGCAGGTGATTGATGACTCAAACGAAAGATAGAGAGGTCGAAGATGTCCGGAGCAAATGTTGAGAAGTCGTGGATCGAGATAGAACGTGAAGGAGAATTTGAAAAGACGACTTTAGTAATTGAAACCGATTTATAGCTTGATGCGACAAAACCGGGATATGATGAAAAGCAAGTTGGAAAGCCTGTTGCAAGTGTTGTCGAAGAATTTAAGAAACGCAAAGCGACGATGGATCGCGTCAGAATCGTGCCAAGGAGATGAGGCAGGGTGTGGATCGCGGCTTAGAGCTCATAAAAGCTGAGACAAGTCGCAGTCACGGGGGGGGGGGGGGGGGGGGGGGTTGGAGCGAGAGCCCCGGAAATTGGCGTAATCCCTCAGACCGACCATCTCGTCTGTTCGAACACCACGTCCGGTGTCGGGATTTCCCGAAACGCGAAGGAGGCGTCGGGTTTGGTGGGACGGCTTCATAGCCGATGCAAGCTTTTTGGTAACATATTGAACTACAATCAAAAACAGACTCGTTTAACTTGACCAACCCTGTGACTAGGCGAACCGTCCGCCTAGAACGCCCGCATTTGGCGCCGACAAGTCCAATCCAGACCGGGCAGGTTGGTGACCCTCATGATGTTGATGAACGCGCCCACTCGCTAGTGGCCGAGGCATACTTCGCACTGGAAACTGGAGTTTCGTTTGCACATTAGGTCGTCAAGGTCCGTCGATTCCAGCGCCTTACACTCGATATCGAAGTCTCTTGGGAAACACGCAACGGCCGCTGAATTCATCGGCCACATGTACCATGTGTTGACCTTGGTCTCCGCCAGGTAAATCTCGTCTGGGAGGTCTGTTCGTTCTTCGCCCGCCCGGTTCAGCGCTTCGCGAACTACAACTGAATTGGAATTCGCAATATCATCGTCTTCCAAAACTAGGACGGTCCGCGCGCCGCGATCCTTGCAATGTTGCAGTTTGGGGCATTTATCCGCCAAGGCCTTGCGGAGTCGTTCAATCCTTTGCTCCTCAAGGTTGTCGTCCACGATCCGGACAGCACAGAACTGGCCCGTGTCTGTCGCAGAGGGCTTTCCCGTTATGGAACAGGTCAGACGCGCAAGGTAACGGGTCAGGCTTGGGACTTCCTGTGCCGTGAAGGCCATTCCGCGGCGTCCAGAGGCCAAAGCCCGCTCATAGAGGGACGGCGCTTCGGCAGACACAAACTCGGCAAGGGCTTCTTGAGCCTTGGCGATGCGCTGCTGACTGCCGCGGCCGCCTCGGTCGAACCGCGGATCTTGGGGCAACTCTAGGCCGTAGAGCGCTGGACCGGGGAGAGGGGCCGAAAGGCGCTCCTTAATTGGGTCCATGAATTCACCGAGGAACACGCCGGTCTCCGTCGCGCCGACGAAGGGTTCTATCCGGGTGTGTTCGAGGACATAGCGTTCTCCACCCAGCGCCACGCATACATCGACGCGCTGCGAGGTGCGGTCGGCCCTGTCGGGGACATGGAGATCGGTACGCTGCGTATTCAGGCGATGCTCAAGCACACGCAGGACGGCATCGCAGCACTTGCCTTCATTCCTTCGAGTTTGAGACATCGCGCTGCTCTCTATTGGGGGTGTCACTGAAATGTAACGGTTATATAGGGGGATGGATTGCTTCTGGTGTGCCACATCTGTGGACGCCTCCGTTGATGCAAGCCTTTCTTCGGACGGTTCGGCACATGCGGTCAGGTGCAGTCATCTGTCCGGCTTCGTGATGCGGCTGGTTTGACGCCGCGGGCCTGTATGGAGATGCGCGGACCGGGTCCAAGATCATTTTTGCGGGCTTGAAAGCTCCGTGCTCCACGACTGGTTTTCCCGATCCCGTCTCGATCGACCGTTTGCCCTTACCTGTCCTCCGGCCTGCCCACATCCCCGACGGCTCTCCGCCTTTCGCCGCCCTCTCAGGCGGCGGCGGGAGCCCGGTAGCTCTCCTTCTTCGTCGTCACCGCCCAGACGATGCGTGCCATCCGGTTGGCCAGCGCCACCGCGACCAGCATTCTCGGCTTGCGGGCCAGCATTCGGGCCAGCCAAGGGTCGTTCGTTTCGCCACGACGAGCCGCCCAGCTGACGACAGCCATGGCGCCCGTGATCAACAGCCGCCTCAGATCGCGTTGTCCCATCTTCGATATCCTGCCAAGCCTTGGCTTGCCGCCGGTCGTATGCTGTCGCGGCACGAGCCCGAGCCAGGCCGCGAAGTCGCGGCCGCGTCGGAAGCTCTCCATCGGCGGTGCGAAGTCGGAACGGGGCGGCGGGACCGAAGGCGCGGGCGCGCCGCCGTTCGACTGGGACATCTGCATCAACGTGGGCGACTACAGCGCTGCCTTCGGCCCGCCCAACGACGAGGAGGGCGCGGAAATCGTTTGCCAATTCGGCGCGCTGGAGCACCATCGGCGCGAACAGGTCTACAGCGTCTGCGGCAACCACGACCGCGACCATCTGGGCGAGCCCGAAGGCCGCTGGTTCCGCACATGGATCGACCCGATGGGGGAGAATACGGCGACCTCGGGCGTCGACCGCCGCCGCTATCCCTATCCGGTCCACGGCACCTGGGAGCGCTACCGGTTCGACGTCGGCAACATCCGCTTCCTGATGATGAGCGACGTCAACGAGCAATCGCAGGCGCTGGGCCGCGGCCCGCTCGGCGGCAATCCCGGCGGCGTGGTCAGCGCGGAAACCTTCGACTGGTGGGCCGACATGGTCGAGCGCAGCCGCGGCGACCGGATCGTCGTGACGGTTCACCACTATGTCCTCAAGGAGACCACCGTCGCGAGCGGCGAATGGGAAGGCATGAAGAACGGGCCGGATGGCGCCTGGCAGACCGACTATCACGGCTACTACGCGAAAGGGACGCCGCACGGCGCGTCCTATCTCTACTGGGTCGCCAGCGCCGAAGATTCGGGACGGTTCGAGCGCTATCTGGAGGACCGCCCCGGCGCGGTCGACCTGTGGTTCGGCGGCCACACCCATACCAACTCGCACGACGAGCGCGGCGGCAAATCCCATATCGAAACGCGCTACAGCGGCACGACCTTCATCAACGCCGCCGCCCTCACCCGCTTCTTCGTCCAGGACCATGCCATGCCGCACAGCCGCGTCCTGACCTTCCGGCCCGGCAGCCGCGAGGCCCGCATCCGCTGCTACATGCACACCGATGAACACCGCCCGGCCGGCTGGTACGACGCCAAGGAACGCCGGATAATGCTCGGCAGGCCCTTTACTTGGGCGGCGTGAAGCCGAACGCGCCGGCCGAGACAATCGTCGAAATATCGGCGTGCCGGCGCAGCGGCGCTGTTTGTCGGCCGCGCCGGCATGGGGTACAAAACATCTGTTCCCGAGCGCGGCAGCGGAAGGCAGTTGCGATCGTGAACGACCGGAACATCGAGAACCTGAAGATCGTGGAGCCGGCGTGATGGCGATATCGGCGGAAACCGCGGCCGGAACTGTCGATAGCACGGAACGGCTGAAAGGCCGTCTCGGCGTATCCATGGATTCTATCCGGTCGTTTTGCGAACGCTGGCAGGTGTCCGAACTGGCGCTGTTCGGATCGGTATTGCGGGACGATTTCGGGCCCGACAGCGATATCGACTTCTTGATCGGGTTCGAGGCCGAGCGAACGCCGGGACTTTTCGGTATCGTGGAAATGGAGCAGGAACTGGCGGAACTGTCGGGCCGCCGGGTCGATCTGGTCAGCCGCAAAGCCGTCGAGAACAGCCGGAACTACATCCGCCGGAAGGCGATACTGGACTCCGCACAGGTGGTATATGCCGCGCGATGACGAGTCGTGTCTGTTGGACATGCTGTTTGCGGCGCGCGACGCGATAACCTATGCAGAGGGCTTGTCGTATGCCGATTTCGAGCGGAATCGGGAGAAGCAACGCGCCATCTTCAACGCAGTGCAGGAGATCGGCGAGGCGGCATCTCGTATAAGTCCGGAATTCAGGAACGCCCATCCGACGATCCCGTGGCCGAAAATCATCGGCATGCGCCATCGGCTCGTCCATGCCTATTTCGATGTCGAACTCGACCTTGTGTGGGATACGGTGCGCAACGACCTTCCGGCCCTGACCGCCCGGCTCGACGCGCTGGCACCACCGGAGACGGAATAGTGACCGGTGCGGCGATAACCGGCAACAGTCTCACAGACCGATCAGGGAGAACCCGACAATGGCGCTGACCCCCAGCCGCGAAGCCTTCATCACTTGTGCGCTGACCGGCGCCGGCGACACGACCGGACGGTCGGACAAGGTGCCGGTGACGCCGGCGCAGATCGCCGATGCCGGGATCGACGCCGCGCGGGCCGGCGCGGCGATCCTCCATGTCCATGTGCGGGATCCGGAGACCGGGCAGCCGGCGCGCGATCCGGCGCTCTATCGCGAGGTCGTCGAGCGGGTGCGCGACTCCGATGTCGACGCGGTGCTGAACCTCACCGCCGGCATGGGCGGCGACCTCACCCTCGGGCCGGCGGACCGGCCGCTGCCGCTTTCGCAGGCCGGGACGGACATGGCGAGCGCCGAGGAACGGCTCGCCCATGTCGCCGACCTGCTGCCGGAAATCTGCACCCTCGACTGCGGCACGATGAATTTCGGCGAGGGCGATTACATCATGACCAACACGCCGGCCATGCTGGCGGCGATGGCCAGGCGCGTGCGGGCGCTCGGCGTGCGCCCGGAGATCGAGGTCTTCGATACCGGCCATCTCGTGCTCGCCAGGTGGCTGGTCGAGCAGGGCCTGATCGACGAACCGGTGATGGTGCAGCTGTGCATGGGCATCCCCTGGGGCGCGCCGGACGATATCGGCACGCTGATGTCGATGGTGAACAACCTGCCCGCGGGCTGGACCTTCTCGGCCTTTTCGATCAGCCGCAACCAGCTGCCCTATGTCGCGCTGGCCGTGCTCGCCGGCGGCAATATCCGGGTCGGGCTGGAGGATAATATCTGGCTTGAGCAGGGCGTCCTCGCGACCAACGCCGACCTGGTCGAACGCGCGGTCGCCATTGCGGAGAATATGGGCGTGCGGGTGCTCGGGCCCGAGGCGGTGCGCGAGAAGCTTGCGCTGCGCAAGCGCTGACGGGAGCGGTGTGGCGGGCCGCCACGCCCGGTCCTGACGCGACGGTGAGGCTTTCATGACACACGGCATCGAACGCGCCGCCTGCATCGGCGGCGGGGTCATCGGCGGCGGCTGGGCGGCCCGCTTCGTCCTCAACGGGATCGACGTCGCGGTTCACGACCCGGACCCGGACGCCGAAGGCAAGTTGCAAGCGATGCTGGAAAATGCCGAGCGCGCCTTTGCGCGCCTGTTCGGCGACGCGCGCCCGGCCCCCGGCGCGCTGCGCATCGCCGGCAGCATCGGCGAAGCCGCGGACGGCGCCGACTTCATCCAGGAAAGCGTGCCCGAACGGCTGGACCTCAAACGCGCCGTCCTCGCCGAGATCGACGCGGCGGCCCCGGCCGGCATCGTCATCGCCTCCTCGACCTCCGGGCTCCTGCCGAGCGATATGCAGCGCGGCCTGACCCATCCCGGCCGGATGCTGGTCGGCCATCCGTTCAATCCGGTCTACCTGCTGCCGCTGGTCGAGATCGTCGCCGGGCAGGACACCCTGCCCGCTTCGGTCGAAAGAGCGCGCGAAGTTTATGCCTCGCTCGGCATGAAGCCGGTGGTCGTGCGCAAGGAGATCGACGCCTTCATCGGCGACCGGCTGCAGGAAGCGTTGTGGCGCGAGGCCTTGTGGCTGGTCCATGACGGCGTCGCCACGGTCGAGGAAATCGACGACGTCATCCGGTACTCCTTCGGCCTGCGCTGGGCGCAGATGGGCGTGTTCCAGACCTACCGGCTGGCCGGCGGCGCAGCCGGCATGCGCCATTTCCTGGAGCAGTTCGGCCCGTGCCTCGCCTGGCCGTGGTCCAAGTTGACCGACGTGCCGGATATGGATGACGCGCTCATCGACACGATCGCCGGACAGTCCGACGCGCAGGCCGCCGGCCTGTCGATCCGCGAACTGGAGCGCCTCCGCGACGACAACCTGATCGCCATCATGGAAGCGCTGGAACGCGCGAGCGAGTCCGGCTGGGGCGCCGGGGCGCTGCTGAAGGAATCGAGGCGGCAGCTTCAGGATCGCCGCAACTGAAACCGGTCGCCACCGCCTTCGAGGAAAGCAGGGCGATTGCGGAGGAACGGCTGGCGGCCGTCCCCGCGGAATAGCCGGAGAAGCGCCTTACCCGATTTTCTCCGCGGTATAGGTCAGGCTCAGCGTCTCGCCGCGCACCGGGTCTTCGAGTGCGACCGAAAAGCCGTCCGTTTCCCGCGCCGGCGACCCGGCCTGGCGCGCAGCGAACATGATGAGCCGTTCCGACGGGAGATCGTCGAACGCTTCCAGGTCCGCCACGCCGCCCGCCGGTTCGTCGGTCGCTAGCCGGCGCCGGCCTCCGGCCAAGTGCCAGCTTCGCAGTATCAGCCGGTCCAGATGCGGCGCGACATCCCGCAGCCGCCAGGCCTGCCGGCTCAACGGCTTGGCGCAGGCCAGGAGCGCCGGGGCGGAAGTGCCGGCCGTATGCAGGGAGGCGACGGTGAGCAGCGGGCCATCGCCGGCGGCGATCACGGCGACCGCCGCGACGCCGTGCGGCTTGCCGCCGGGCTGCTGGATGGCGGCGGCGGTCGTCAGCCGGTCGATCGGGATCGCTACGGCCTGACCCTCGCCATGCGACGCCCAGGCCAGTTCGATGACCAGGTCCGGCGTGTAGACCTTCCCGCCGGAGCGGACGTGCGGCCTGTAGAGGAAACGGCTGGACATGAAGCCCGCCCTACCCGCTCTCGGGCTCCGGCCGGGCGGCGACCGCCATGAGCTCGATCTTGTTGTTGCCGGCGAAGGAGACCTGGACGCAGGAGCGCATCGGCCAGTGCTGCGGCTCGGCGCCGATCCACTCGGCCCACCAGCGGTCGAACTCGCCCTTGCGGCCGATGTCGTAGAGATAGACCTGCACGGTCATCAGGCGGGTCTTGTCGGTGCCGGCGGCGGCGAGGCCGCGGTCGAGCGCCGCGAAGGCGCGCCGCGCCTGTTCCTCGAAATCGAGCGAGAAATCGTCGGACATGCCGAGCACCCAGACGAAGCCCCTGTAAGCCGAGCCCCAGCAGCGGCTCGGCACATTGCCCGGTATGCGCAGGATATCGCTCATGCCTTCGCCTCCGCCGCGCTCGCCGTCTAATCCGGCTATTCCGCCGCCTCGGCCGCGGCCGGCGCGTGCAGCAGGTTGTCGATCACGTCGTCCGTCGTGCGGACGTCGCCGAAGCTCTGCCAGAAGCTGGTCAGCCCGGCGAGATGGTCCTCGTCGAAGCGGGCCGCGTTGCCGTCGAGCACCATGACCGCCCGGTAGCCGATCATCATGGCGTCGCGCGCGCTCGATTCGCAGCACATGTTGGTGGCGGTGCCGCAGACCAGCAGATTCTCGATGCCGCGCGCCCGGAGCCGGTCGTGCAGGTCCGACGCGCCCTGGATGAAGGCGCTGAACCGGCTCTTGCGGGTGACGATGTCGCCGTCCTTCACGACCAGGTCGGGATACAGCGTGTGGCCCTCGCTGCCCTCGGTCAGGCCGTCCTTGTGGGCGTGCATCTTGGCTTCGGTGAAGAAATAGTCGTGATAGATCGGCCACTGGCTCTCGCCGCCCATCTCCGCAGCGACGGTCAGCAGCACCCAGGCGACGACGCCGCCCCGGTCGCGGACGACATCGGCCAGCCGGTTGATGTTGGGCACGATGCTGATCGCGGTCTCGACCTCGGCGACGAAGAAATTCTGCATGTCGATGACGACCAGCGCCGTGCGGGCCGGATCGAAGCGATCGAACACTTCCAGCTTGCCGCGCTTGGCCATGATGCGGTCGATGACGTATTGCGGCATTTCCAGATTGTGCGGCATGGCTCCCCTCCCCGGGATATGTCGGAATCAGGCGGCCGGTTGCCAGGCGATCATGCGCAATTCGCCCAGTTCCCGGCGCATTTTCTGCCAGTTCTCGCCGCCGTCGGTGGAGCGGAAGATCTGGCCGAAGACGGTGCAGAAGAAGATCAGGTTAGGATCGGCGGCATTGGTCGCGATCCACCAGATGGTCGTATTCGGCGGCTCCGGCAGGTCGACGACCTCCCAGGTCTCGCCCCTGTCGCGGCTGCGGAACAGCATCCCTCTTTCGCCGGAGGGCTTGTCGCCGACCGAGAGGAACATGACGCCCGAATCGTCGGCGCGCTTGGCGATGCAGCGGAAATAGGGCCAGGGCGCATCCGGCACCTCGATCCACTGCCAGCTGCGGCACTCGTCGCGGCTGCGGTGGAGGCCCTCCTCGGTCGAGCACAGGATCGTTCGGCCCCTGGAACCGGAAGGGCTGCTATCGTCGTCAAAGAAGACGAGATTGTGGGTATCCGGGCTCTTCAGCCCGTCGTTGCATTTCTCCCAGGTCTCGCCGCCGTCGCGGCTGACGAAGATGCCGTCGATCTCGACGGTGACCCAGATCGTGTCGGGATCGCGCGGATCGAAATGGACCGACGTCACCCGAGGCGTGTTGATGAACTCGCATTCCACGCCGTTGGCCATGTCGCAGCGGTGCCAGGTCCGCCCGCCGTCGGCCGAGCGCCAGACCTGCGCCGGGCGCGTGCCGGCGAAGATGATGTCGGGATCGTGGGGCGACCGGGCGATCTGCAGGATGTGCAGCCCGTCCATCGGCGAGGGCAGATGCTCCCAGCGGTCGGCGGCCACGGTCCAGCGGTAGACCCCCAGGTCGGTGCCCGCCAGCACATCGCCGGGCCGGGCCGGATGGGTCGCGACGCACCAGGCGCGGGATTCGTTGTAGATGCCGCCGGTCGGCGTGAAGGCGCGGTTCCACGTCTCGCCCAGGTCGTGGCTGAACCAGACCGAATGGCCGACCGAAGCGGCATAGGCGGTGACGTTCATGCGGCCTCCCGAAGGGCGCGCGGCGCGGGCGGCCTGCGAACCGCAGGCGCGGTTGTACCATCATTTCCCGGCGGCCGGACATTTCTTCGTCGGCGCGGCTTCGCCGCCCGCTATCGGCCGGTCAGGCTTTCCAGGAAATCCGCTGGCGTCAAGACCGGAATACCGTCAAACGGCGACATCGCCAAGAGATCGCCGTCCCCCGTGACTAGGCAATCCGCATTTCCCATCAGGGCGGTTTCGAGCAGCTTGTCGTCATCCGGGTCGCGGCATCCAAGCTTAGCGCCCGCGATCGCAACCCATTCGGAGACCGCTTCCAGTTGTGCCAGATAGATTTCCCGGGCTTCCCGGTCGACATAGCGATCGAATTTCGGGCGACGGAGCCGAGTTCGAATTTCGACGAACGTTTCGTCGGAGAACAACAGAACGCCATTCTCCGACCGTACCGCGTCGATAACCGCGCGCGGCGACCCGCGGAGGCTCAACGCCGAACCAATCGGCACATTGGTGTCGACGACGACTCGTTCAGCTTTCATCCGCCAGTAGCGCTTCGAGCCGGGCCTCTGTCAGGTCGTTCGCGGAAGCCTCCTCGCCCAGAGCGTCCATCGTCGCCGTCAGACGCTCCCAGGCGGCGCCGCGAAGCCGCTCATAGTGCGGCATCGACATCACCACGCCGACCGCCCTGCCCTTTCTGGTTACGCACACAGGCGCGCCCTGCGCGGCGTCGAGCAAAGTGCCGAAGCGATTCTTGGCTTCCTTGGCGGCAATCCGTTTCATAGGGGCCAAAATAGCTATAAGAGCTACAGCATTCAAGAAGCGGGCGCGCAGAAGCAACCGCGTCCCCGGTATCGCGGCGGAGCGAGATCCCCGGTCGCCGCATTCCGATTCCGCGCGCCGGCGGGAAATCCGCGTCAGCCGACCAGTTCCCGGCGCACGATTGCCGCGCCGTCGACCAGGGCCTGGAGCTTGCCGCGGGCGACCGCCGGATCGAGATATTTCATGCCGCAGTCCGGCGCGGCAACGATCCGCTCGGCCGGCAGCACCTCCAGCGTCCGGCGCAGCCGGCCGGCCACCGTTTCGGCGGTTTCGGCGGCGGGGTCGGCGAGATCGATCACCCCGACCATGATCTGCTTGGACGGCAATTGCCCGACGATGGACAGGTCGAGCTGCGGCTGGGCGGCCTCGATGGAGATCTGGTCGGCGACGCAGGCGTCGAGCTCCGGCAGGAACGAGTAACCGGACGGCTTCGCCTTCACCGTGTAGGCATAGCCGAAACAGAGATGGACGACCGTGGGGCCGGCGGCGTCCTGCAGGGCGTGATCGATCGCCCGGACGGCGTACTGCCGGGCCTTTTCCGGCCGCGCCTGCATCCACGGTTCGTCGAGCTGGACCATGTCGGCCCCGGCGGCGAACAGGTCGCGGACCTCCTGCCGGACGATCTCGGCAAGCGCCATGACGACGGCTTCCTCGTCCCGGTAATGCTCGTCGACCGAGACCTGGGAGAGCGTGAACGGGCCGGGCAGGGTCATCTTGATCGCCCGGCCGGTATGGCGGCGCAGGAATTCGGTGTCGCGCGCCTCGACCGGATGGCGGCGGCTGAGCGGCCCGGTGATCCGCGGCACCGGGATCATCTTGCCCGGCGAGCGCCCCGGCACCATCGCCGGATTATCGACGTCGATGCCGTCGAGCGCCGTGTGGAAGCGGTTGGAATAGCTCTCGCGCCGGATCTCGCCGTCGGTCAGGATATCGAGGCCGGCCTCCTCGAACTCGCGGATTGCCATCAGGGTCGCGGCGTCCTGCGCCTCTTCGAGCCCGTCTTCGTCGACCCGCCAGATATCGTCGCCACGCGCCCGCGACGGCGGCCGCCCGGTCAGCTTCTCGCGGTTCACCAGCCAGTCTGGCTGGACATAGCTGCCGGTGAGCGTCGTCGGAATGAGGGGCAGGTCGAGGGTTCCGGTCATGGGCTGTGTCTTCGCTGTCGTGCAGAAGGCTTCCTTATAGCGGCGCTTGCCCGACCGGGCGAGACCGTGGAAACCGGGGCTTCCGACTCTTCCGGCGGCCGTTCCGGGAAAGCGGCAGCGGCGAAAGAGCGAAACCGTCCTTGACGGATTCGCGACAGGCCGCGCCCGCTTGATCCGGCGGCCCGCCGCCCCTGCGGCGCCCTCGCGGAGGCGCCGGCCGGAGGCCGGCTGCCGTGAGCGAAAAATGGCTGGAGCGGTTCCGTGTAAAACGGAAACGTTCTAGCGCCCGGCCCGTTATTCGGCGGACCCGCTGCGCGGCATCGGCCAGGTGTCGCTGAGGCGGTAGCCTTCCGGCCAGGGATCGTCCGGGTCCAGCATGTGCTGATGCACGCCCGTGATCCATCCGCGGCCGCCGATCTCGGGGACGATGGCGGGCGTCGCGCCGATCCGCGTTTTTTCCAGAATACGGCCGGCGAAAGTCGAGCCGATAATGGAGGTGGCCGTGAAACGGTCGCCGGCCTTCATCGCGCCGCGGGCGTGGAGCAGCGCCATGCGCGCGCTGACTCCCGTGCCGGTCGGCGAGCGGTCGATCTTGCCGGGCCGGATCGCCACGGCGGAGCGCGCCGATAAACCCTCCGGCCCGCGCTCCAGCGGCCCGGCGAACAGGCAGAAGGAAATATGCCGCCAGTCGGGCAGCGCCGGATGCGCGAAGCCGAGCTGCTCATTCGCCGCCTCGATGATCGCCATACCCTGTTCCGCCAGGTCGCGCGCCTCGCCGGCGTCGAGGGCGAAGCCGAGGGCGGCGGCATCGACAACGACGAAGCTGTCGCCGCCATAGGCGGTATCGACGGTCAGAGTCCGGCCGCCGCCGAGTTCGAGCCGGGCATCCAGGACCCCGGCGAAGGACGGGACGTTGCACAGGAAAATGCGCTCCGCCTTGCCGTTGCGGCATTCGGCGCGCACCCGGACGAGGCCGCCGGGCGCTTCCAGGACCAGTTCGGTGACCGGCTCCTGCATCGGCAGGATGCCGTTGTCGAGCAGAACGGTCGCGACGCAGATCGCGTTCGAGCCGGACATCGGCGGCGTATCCTCCGGCTCCATGACGATGAAGCCCATCTGCGCGTCCGGGTGCTTCGGCGGCACCAGCAGGTTGACATGCCGGAATACCCCGCCGCGCGGCTCGTTCAGCAGGAAGTTGCGCAGCGTGCCGTCTTCGGCGATCCAGTTGCGCTGGTCCCACAGGGTTTCGCCCGGCGGCGGGGCGACGCCGCCGACGATGACATCCCCGACCTCGCCCTCGGCATGGCAGGAAATGACATGAACGACCTTGCTGCTGCGCATGGCGGCGCTCCCCTGTCCTTGCATGTTCGGGCGCGGTTGGGCTCGGAACCGTAGCCGAAACGCGGATCGGATTGCCAATGTTCCGCCGAGCCCCGACAATGCCGGCCGGTTCGCCCCGCCCCATCCGACAGGTGATCCATGAACCTCGCCGATTTCTGCCGCGCCATTCCCAAGACCGAGCTGCATGTTCACTTCACCGGCGCCGTGCCGCTCGAGACCTTGTTGAGGCTCGCCGAACGCAACGGCATCGCCCTGCCGCCGCACGAGACGCCGGAGGCGCTGTACGCCCGCGGCGAGAATTTCGACCGCGTGCTCGGGACGCTGAAGCTGGTCTGCCAATCGCTGCGCACGCCGGACGACTTCCGCGATGCGGTCTACGACACCCAGAAGCACGCGGCCGACTGCGGCATCCGCTATCGCGAGATGTTCTGGAACCCGACCGACCACTGGACCATCGGCGACATCGGCTACGAAGCGTCGGTCGACGGCATGATCGCCGGATTGCGGGACGCGGAGGCGGATTTCGGCATTATCGGCCGGCTGATCCCGTCCATCGACCGGGAATCCTCGGCCGAACTCGGCCATGAGATGGTCGAGGCCGTCGTCCGGCACCCGCGCGACGAAACCGTCGGCATCGGCATGGATTACATGGAAACCGGAAACCCCCCGGAGAAATTCTGGAAAGCCTACCGGCTGGCCGGCCAGCATGGCCTGAAACGCACGGCCCATGCCGGCGAGTTCGGCGAACCGGCGCGCAATATCGAAGCGGCGCTCGACCTGCTCGGCTGCGACCGCATCGACCACGGCTATACGGTGCTCGACGCGCCGGACCTTCTGAAACGCTGCGAGGACGAGGGTATCGTCTTCACCATCGTGCCGACCAATTCCTATTACAACCGGACGCTGAAAGGGCAGGATTTCGCCAGGGTCCATCCCATCGCCGCGATGGCGCGGACGGGATTGAAGATCATGCCGAACAGCGACGACCCGCCGTTGCACCACACCGATCCCGCCAACGCCTATGCCGAGATGGTGACGACCTTCGACCTGCCGTTTTCGATGCTGCGCGACATTGTGGCCAACGGCATCGACGGCGCCTGGGCCGACGACTCCGTCAAGCAAGCCTGGCGCGCCGACTGGCTCGCGGAGTTCGACCGCCTGGCGCCGACGGTCGAGATGTAAATCCGGGTCAAATCGGATTTCGAGCACCCTTCAGGCGCGTCGGAGTTCCGCTTTCAAAGAGCCTTTGGAACAATCGGTCAACCGGCTGACAAGCCAGAACACAATGTTCCCAACGCGCCGGGCGAAGCCTGTGCGTTTCGTCGAAGAACGGGGCCGTCCCTCGATACGGCGCTTCGCGCCTACTCGGGATGAGGAAACTTTCTCTCGAACTTTTTTACCCTGCTCCCCCCGCCCTCACCCTGAGTAGCCCCGGATGCAATCCGGGGCGTATCGAAGGGGCGACGATCGTATCTCGTTGCGGGACGGTCCAATCCCGGCGGCGAGAAATTCGGTTCAATGACCTTCTGCGGTCGTCGGCGGCGCTTCACCCGCCATGAACCGATCCAGCCGCCCGATCATCGCGGCCTTTTGGGCGTCCGTCGCAAACGAGCCGAGGAAGGCGTTGCGCATGAGCGTCGCGATTTCCGCGCGGCTGTAACCGCCGTGACGTTGCACGGCGCGCAGGAGATCGGTCAGGTAGCCGCTGGCGAACAGGGCCGGATCGTCGGTGTTGACGGTAACGCGCACGCCGGCGTCGAACAGCTGGCGCAGCCGCCGGAGCCGGCGCGGGCCGGGGTCGCCGGGCCGGAAGGTCGGGCAGACGGTCAGGCAGATATCGCGTTCGATCAGGGCTTCGACGACGCGCGGATCCTCGACCGCGTTGACGCCGTGGTCGATGCGCTCCAGGCGCAGCAGGTCCAGGCATTCGCGGATATGGCCGATGGAATTCTCCTGATCGACATCGCAATGGGCGGTCAGCCGGTAGCCTTCGGCCCGGGCGCGCTCGAACAGGGCGGCGAACTTGCGCGGCGGGTTGCCCCGCTCGGCCGAATCCAGCCCGAAGCCGACGACCCGGTCGCGCCAGGGCCACAGGATGTCGAACAGGGGCCAGGCCTCATCCAAGGGCCGGTCGCGATTGACGCACAGGATGAGGTTGGCGGCGACGCCCCAATCGCGCTGCGCCTCGTCGACCGCCGCGATGATGCCGGCCATGAACGCTTCGGCCGCCACGCCGCGGGCGAGATGGGGCTGCGGATCGAAGGAAAGCTCCACATAGATGATGGTCTCGTCCCGGCAGCGCCGCAGGAAGGTTGCGGTCAGATCGTAGAAATCCCGCTCCGTGCGCAGCACATCCATGCCCCGATAGTAGATGTCGAGAAATTCCTCGAGGCTGGCATAGTCGTAGCCTTGGGTTTCGGCCACCGGATCGACATCGGGGATCGGCAGCCCGTTGCGCCGCGCCAGCGCAACCCGCAGCGCCGGCCCCAGCGTCCCCTCGATATGCAGGTGGAGCTCCGCCTTCGGGATCGCGGCGATGAAATCCCCGGGCATCCCCGCCCTACCGGTCGGCGAAGACATTGAGGCCGACCGTGCGCTCGATCAGCAGGAAGAAGGCCAGCGTGACGACGATCATCAGCGAGGACACTGCCGAGGGGGTCGGGTCGGGCAGATATTCGATATGCGACATCAGCTCGACCGGCAGGGTCCGCGCCTCCCGGCCGGACAGGAAGGCCGAGATCGTGACGTCGTTGAAGGAGAAGGTGAAGGCGAGGATGGCGCCGGCGACCATGCCCGGCACGATCAAGGGAAAGGTGATCAGCCAGAAGGTGCTCCACTGCGTCGCGCCGAGACTTTGCGCCGCCTCTTCCAGCGAGATTTCCGTGCCCGCCATGCTCGACCAGACCGAGCGCAGCGTAAACGGCGTCGTGACCATGGCGTGGCCGATGATCAGGTTGACCAGCCCGTTATCCTGGGACTCGATCAGGACCGAGACGTTGAGCAGGGCGAAACCGACGACGACGCCCGGAACGATGAGCGGGCTGAGCACGGCATATTCGAACAGGCCGCGGCCGTAGAAGCGGTGGCGCGCCAGCACCCGCGCGGCGGCGATGCCGAGCGCCACGGCGGCGGCGGTCGAGACGACGGCGATGATGACGCTGTTCCACAGGGTCGACCACATCCAGGAGGCTTCGAAGGCCGAGATGTACCACCTGAACGAATAGCCGGGCGGCGGGAAGGTCAGGTAGGTCGAGCTGGTGAAGGAGGAGACCAGCGTCACGGCGATCGGCGCGACCAGGAAGACCAGCCAGAAGACCGCTGTCGCGGCCACCAGCCCACGGCCGAAACGCAGGAATACGCTATCCATAGCTGCGCATTCCCCGGCTGGAAACGAAGCGGTGCACGGTGACGAACAGGATGCCGAGGGCCAGCAGGACAATCCCGATCGCTGCCGCCAGCCGCCAGTCGTAGAGCGTGAAGGCATACTGGTAGAGCAATGTCGTCAGGATCGGCGTCCGGCCGCCGCCGAGCAGGAACGGCGTGGCGAAGGCGGTCATCGCCAGGCTGAACACCAAGAGCGTGCCGGTCAGCAGGCCCGGCAGGGTGAGCGGGACGACGACGCGCCAGAACACGCTGACCGGCGACGCGCCCAGGCTTTCCGCTGCGTGCCGCAGGTTGGGATCGATGCGCTGCAGCACCGCCAATAGCGACAGGACCATATACGGCAGCAGCAGATGGGTCTCGCCGACGACGATGCCGATCTCGTTCTGGACCAGCGCGATCGGCCGCTCGATGAAGCCCAGCGCGACCAGCGCCTTGTTGGCCAGGCCGGAGTTGCCGAGGATCACCGTCCAGCCGAAGGCGCGGACCACGGCCGAGATCAGGAAGGGAAAGATCACGATCGCCAGCAGCAGGCCGCGCCAGCGCGGCCCGCAGCGGGAAATGAACAGCGCCACCGGATAGCCCGCGGCCATGCAGATCAGGGTGACGATCAGGCTGACGCGCAGGGTCCGGTTCAGCGCCTGCTGGCCGATCTTGCTGTCGAACAGGCTCAGGACGTTTGTGGCGTCCGGCCAGGCGCCGGTTTCGGCCGCCGGCTCCAGCCCCTTGACCAGCAGCAATGCGCAGGGCACGAGAATGAAGACGCCGAACGCCAGCAGGACCGGCGTCGCCAGGCTGGTGGGAAATTGCGGGCGGTTGCCCCAGGAACGGCCGGCCGTCATCGGGCGGCGCTCATGGCCGGACGCCGGTCCCGCCGGACCCGCCGCTCGGGGCGTCGGGCCGGAGCAGCTTGATCGACCCGGGCGGCAGATGCAGCCGGACCTTGTCGCCGACGGCAAGTTCTGCCTGCGCCGTCACGATCAACGGCCGGGGCAGATCGGGACAATCGACCTGGTAGACGACGGCCGAGCCGACGTAGGTGTATTCGCGCACCGTGCCGGCCAGCGCGTTCGGCCCGTCATCCGCATTCGCTCCGGACCGCGGCGCGGCCGGGCCGGTGTCGTCCCGCCGGATCGCGATATCGGCCGAACGGATACCGAGCACCACGGTCCCGTCATCGGACCGGTCGCGCGCCGCGGCTGCCGCGACACGCAGGACCAGGTCGCTCCTGTCCACAGCCGCGGCGACTGTTCCTTCGGTTTCCGGCGCGTCGCCGATGGCGCCCGGGAACAGATTCTCGACGCCGAGGAAATCGGCGACGAAGGCGGTTTCGGGCGCTTCCCAGATTTCCTTGGGCGTCGCCGCGCCGGCGACCACGCCATGATTCATCACGACGATCTGGTCGCTCAGGGTGAGCGCCTCCTCCTGATCGTGGGTGACGAAGATCGAGGTCACGCCGGTCTCGCGCTGAATGCGTTTCAGTTCGAATCGCATTTCGGCGCGCAGCTTGGCGTCGAGGTTGGAGAGCGGCTCGTCGAGCAGCAGCACGTCCGGACGGATGACCAGCGCGCGCGCCAGCGCCACCCGCTGCTGCTGGCCGCCCGAAAGCTGGCGCGGGTAGCGTTGCTCCAGATCGGGCAGGCCGACAAGGTCGATTGCCTCGGCGACCCGCGCCGCGGTTTCGCCGCCCGAAACCTTACGGCGCCGCAGGCCGAAGGCGACGTTGTCGAACACCGTCATGAAGGGAAACAGGGCGTAGTTCTGGAACACGACGCCCAGATTGCGCCGCCAGGGCGGCAGCGCATCGATCGATCGCCCGCCGATGCGCACCTCGCCTTCGTCGAGCCCGGCAAAGCCCGCGATCAGGCGCAGCGTTGTCGTCTTGCCGCAGCCGCTGGGTCCGAGCAGGCTCGTGAAACTGCCGGCCGGGGCGGTGAAGCTGACCCCCTTCACCGCCCAGAGTTCGTCATACCGTTTCGATACGCCGGAAACCTCGACGTCGGACATCGCCCGGTTCCCGCCCGGGTTCCTGCCCGGATCGAAACGGCGTGAACCGCCGGCTACTTGGCGACGATCTCTTCCTGGAACCGCTTGAGCCAAGCGGCACGTTTCGCCGCGATCTTCGACGAATCGTACAGATGCAGCTTCGAGACCTGATCCGGCGTCACCATGTTGTACTTGGTATCCGTCGGCACCGGGACTGTCTTGTTGACCGGTGAGTCGCCGCCCGCCTTGGCGATATTGGCCTGATGCTCCGCCGACAGGTAGAAATTCAGGAACTGCTCGGCCACGGCCTTGTTCTTCGAGCCCTTGACCACGCAGGCCAGGTTGACGATGCCGATGCCGCCGTCCTTCGGCCAGGCGAAGCTCAGCGGCACCTTCGGATCCTTCTTGACGAAGATGTTGAGCATCGGCGCGATCGAGGCGTCGCCCTGGTTGATCGCCTGCAGGATTTCGAACAGGCGGAAGATCTGCACCTTGTCCTTGATCGTCGCCAGTTGGGCAAAGCCCTTGCCGATATCGTCGATGCCGCCGCCGTGGAGTTCCGCGATGCGGGTCAGCACCAGCGGCGAATAGGACTGGGTGATGTTGGGATAGCCGGGCCGCCCCTTCAGCCCCTTGCGGAACAGGTCGTGCCAGGAGGTCGGCGGCGCCTTGAAATGGCTCTTGTTGTAGGCGAGGCCGACGCCGATCACCGTGATCGCCGGGCAGGTGCCGCCGCCCAGCGGATCCTTGGCGAAATCGTAGAGTTGGGAAACGTTGGGCACGTTCGCCGGGTCGATTTTCGAGATCAGCCCCTTCTCCCGCGCAATCGCCATCTGGTAGTCGGTCAGGAAAACGACGTCGGTGCCCTTGCCTTTCGTGGCAATCAGCTTGGAGAGGCGCACCGCCGAGCGGCCGCCGTCGACCACCACCTTGTGGCCGGTCGCTTTCTCGAACGGCGCGGCAGCGTGTTTCTTCCACATCGCGCCGTAGCCGCCGCCCCAGACCGACACGGTAATCGTATCCGCCTGGGCCGCGCCGGCGCCGGCGCCGAGGCCCAGCCCGATTCCCAGCCCGATTCCCACTGCGGCGAGCGCAGCACAGCGCATTCGGTTCCAACCCTGCCAACCGGCGGTTTCGAACTTCTCTTTCATGGCTCCCTCCTCATTGTCTGCACCGTGCGAAAGCCGATGCCTTGCCATGCCGCCATTCAATCCCAGCCCGGCGCGAATTGCCAGCGGAGTCTCCCGTCCGCTTCGGCCGCCGGCAACGATACCGCCGCTGCGTACGGTGCTTCAGGCCGAGATTGCCGCCCGGCCGTTGTTGAGGACCACGACATCGCGCTCCGCCACCCGGGCGCGGAAGGAGACGGTATCGCCGCTGCGCCACATTTCGGTACGGATGGTTTCGCCCGGATAGACCGGCGCCGAGAAACGCAGCGCCATCGAGGTCAGGCGCGCCGGATCGTAGTCGCAATACGACTTGAGGATCGCATGGCCGGCGACGCCCCAGCTGCACAGGCCGTGCAGGATCGGGCGCTCGAATCCGGCCGCCCGGGCGACCGACGGGCTGGCGTGCAGCGGGTTCGGATCGCCGGACAGGCGGTAGATCAGGGCGGCGTTCAACGCCGTCGGCAGATCGCAGACCAGGTCCGGGTCGCGGTCGGGCAGCGCATGGGGCGGCGGCGCGGTCTCCGTCGTGCCGCCGCAGCCGCCGTCGCCGCGCGCGAAGGTCGTCGAGCGCAGCGTCGCCAGGGCCTCGCCGGTCTCGACCTCCCGCACCGTGCGCTGCACGAACAGCAGGGCGCCCCGGCCGGCGCCCTTGTCGACGATATCGGTGACCTTCGCCGTCGCCACGACCTTCGCCGCGGCCGGCAAGGGCTTGTGGAGCTCCATCGCCTGTTCGCCGTGCAGGATTCGCACCCAGTCGATCCCCGAATCCGGATGGCGCGCCCAGAAGCCGGGCGGCGACAGCACGGCCGCCATCGACGGCAGGGCGAGCAGCTCCGGCTCTTCGAACACGAAGCGGAGCTGGGCGTCGTCCAGCGGGTCGGCGCCGAGGCCGCAGCCGAGCGCGTACAGGATCGTATCGCGCCCGGTATAGGTCTGCTCGACCGGCTGGAACGGCCAGTCGAGGATCTTCTGCGGATCGAGAACCATCGCGGCGCCGCCTACACCGGATCCCAGCTGAACACGTCGGCGGAGCGGTCGAGCGGATAGAAATGCGCCTGCATCGCGGGGAAGGCGTGCTCCAGCACGGTCTCGGGCGTCCATCCGTCGCTGCGCTGGACCGAGCGCAATGGCCGCGACTGGCTCATCAGATAGACCTCGTTGTTGCGCACCGCGAAGATCTGGCCGGTCACGTCCTTCGCCCGGTCGGACGCCAGCGCGACCGCCACGGGCGCGATCTTGGCCGGGACCATCTGCTTGATCTTTTCCACCCTGGCCTGCTGCTCCGGCGTATCGGTCGGGATGGTGCCGATCAGCCGGCTCCAGGCGAAGGGCGAGATGCAGTTGGAGCGGACGTTGAAGCGGCCCATATCGAGCGCGATCGACTTGGAAAGGCCGACGATGCCGAGCTTGGCCGCCGCATAGTTGGCCTGGCCGAAGTTACCGATCAGGCCGGAAGTCGATGTCATATGGATCATCGAACCGCTCTCCTGGCCGCGGAACACGGTGGCGGCGGCCCGGGAGATGTTGAAGCTGCCCTTCAGATGCACGGCGATGACGAGGTCCCAGTCCTCTTCCGTCATCTTGTGGAAGATCGTATCGCGCAGGATGCCGGCATTGTTGACGACGATATCGAGCCCGCCCAGTTCCTCGTAGGCCTGGTCCACCATCCCCTGCGCGGCCTTGAAGCCGGCGACGCTGTCGGTGTTGGCGGCGGCCTTGCCGCCCATCGCCTCGATCTCCCGGACCACCGCCACCGCTGGCGAATCGGAGGCGCCTTCGCCGGTTTCCGACCCGCCCAGATCGTTGATCAGCACGCGGGCGCCCTGCCCGGCCATCTGCAGCGCGATATCGCGCCCGACGCCGCGCCCGGCGCCTGTCACCAGCGCCACTTTCCCGTCGAGCAACCCGTTGCCCGCCATCGTTCCCGATTCCTCCCGGCCCAACCCGAATTCGCGATGGGCCAGCGGGTAATACGCTTGATTATCCTTTGCAAGCGTATTACCCGGCGGGCACCGCCAAGGGCCGGAACGGGCCCGGCCGAGCAGGAGAACGCCCCATGTCAGAAGCCAACGAGAACGCGCCCGCCATCGAATTCAGGGTCGAAGAGGGCATCGGCATCGCCACCATGGCGCGGCCCCGCCAGCACAATCCGTTCACGGCGGAGTTCCTTGCCTGCATCGAGGAGATCACCGCCGAGGTCAAAGGCCGCAACGATATCGACGCCCTGATCCTGACCGGCGCCGACGGCGCCTTCTGCGCGGGCGGCAACGTCAAGGGCATGGGCGAGCGGCAGGACTCCGGCCCCACGCCGGTCGAGGACATGCGCGAGCGGCTCTACGGGGTGCATGACTGGCTGCAGCCGCTGCGCAATCTCAACGTGCCGGTGATCGCGGCGGTCGACGGGCCGGCCTATGGCGGCGGGTTCGGCCTCGTCCTGTGCGCCGATTTCGTCCTGGCCTCGGAGCGGGCGCGTTTCTGCTCGGCGTTCGGCCGCATCGGCCTGATCCCGGATTGCGCCCTCCTGTTCACCCTGCCGCGCATGGTGGGCATGCAGCGGGCGAAGGAGATCGTGTACACCGGCCGGCCGGTCAGCGCGCTGGAGGCCAGGGAGATCGGCATCGTGATGGAAATTCATCCATCGGCGGACCTGACGGCAGCGGCGCTGACCCTGGCGCGGCGGATGCAGCAGGGCAGCCGGGCCGCCTTCGGCCTGACCAAGAGGATCGTCAACCAGTCTTTCGATATCGACGCCGGCGGCCTGATCGAAATGGAGGCGGCGGGTCAGGCGATCTGCCTGAGCAGCGCCTATCACGCCGACGCGGTCGGCCGTTTCAAAGCCAAGCAGCCCTTGAAGTTCAACTGGGAGGCGGTAGAAGCCGCGTAAGCGCCAGCCGAACCGGCGTCAACCGGCGCCTCGCCCTTTCCTGCCCCAGCGGAGCCACCGCCCGTGCCGCCCACCGTCGACCAGCAAGTTATCCGCCGCACCATGCGCACCGGCGTCACCGGCCACGACCGGGCCAAGGCCGAACAGGGCTATGTGCTCTATACGCCGCTCGGCGGACCGGGCCGCACGCTGCTGATCGATATGGACGGCGCGGTCGTCCACGAATGGACCCACGACCGGCGGGCCGGGCTGTACGGCTATCTGCTGCCTGACGGCAACCTGCTCTACGGCGCCAAAATCCACGATGCGACCTTCGACCTGTTCGCCCTGTGGAAGGCGTTCAAGGGCGGCGAAATCCGCGAGGTCGCGCCGGACGGCACGGTGGTCTGGCGCCACACCGACCCGATGCATCACCACGACCAGCGCCGCACCGAGGCCGGCACGACACTCTATCTCTCGCTGGAAAAAGTACCGGACGAGCTGGAGAAGCGCATCCATGGCGGCCATCCCCCGCCGGACGGCCTGGGCATGTATGCCGACATGATAATCGAGGTGAACGCGGCGGGCGAGGAGATCTGGCGCTGGCGCGCGATCGAGCATCTGGACCCGGAACTGGAGCGCCTGTCGGAGAGCGAACCGCGCTGGGAATGGACCCACGGCAACACGGTGGCGCCGCTGGGCGACGACCGGGTGGTGTTCTCGATGCGCTCGACCTCGACCATCGGCATCGTCGACAAGGCGAGCGGCAGGGTGGTGTGGCGCTACCGCGTGCCCCAGATGGGCGGCCAGCACGATCCGCGGCCCCTGCCCAACGGCAACCTGCTGGTCTACGACAACGGCACCCAGCGGCGCTGGATGGGCATGCTGCCCCACAGCCGGGTGTTCGAGATCGATCCCCGGACCGACGAGATCGTCTGGGAATATGTCGATAACCCGCTGTTCAATTTCTACAGCCCGCAGATCTCCGGCGCCGTGCGCCTGCCCGGCGGCAACACGCTGATCTGCGAAGGCCTCCGCGGCCGCATCTTCCAGGTGACGCCCGAGGGCGAGACAGTGTGGGAATTCATCAACCCGATCTTCGGCGAGACGGTAATGGGCTTCGACGTCAACATGGTCTTCCGCGCCTTCTTCTACACGCGGGACGAGATACCCTTCCTGTAGGGAAGCGCCGGAACCGGCGGTGTCAGCTCTTATGGATCGGCGGGAATGGTACCGGCATAGGCGGCCTGAACGTCGCCGGCGTCCCGGTAATAGAGCCGGGACGCGTCGCGTAGCGGCTGGAATTCCCAGTTTGCGCGGTTTCCGGTGCGGAGCGCTTCGATCAGGAGCCGGCGCACCGATTGGCTCTCCCGGACCTGCCGGTCGAGCTCCCCGGCATCCCAGGTATCGGCGGCGATGGTTTCCAATTCGACCCGCACACCGGCCGAACCGGGGCGCTCGGCAAGGTTTTCGAGTTCGTCCGGGTCGGCATCGAGATCAAAGAGCAACGGCGGATTCGCGCCGTTCGCGATCAGCTTGTGCGGACCCTTGCGGATCATCAGCATGGGTTCGCGCACCCCCTCGGCGGTATATTCCGCACATACGAGATCCGGCCAGTCCGTCGCAACGCCGCCGGCGAGAGCCACCAGCGAGCGGCCGTCGACCGGAGCGGCAAGTTCCGGCAGCGCGCCGTTGCCCGCAATATCGAGCAGCGTGGGAAAGAGATCGAGATGGGAGACATTCTCCGCCACCCGGCGCGGCGGGAACGCGAACGGCGCGTGGACGATCAGCGGCACCCGCACCGACCGTTCGAAAAACGACATCTTGAAGAACAGGCCGCGCTCGCCCAGCGAATCTCCGTGATCGGAAGTGAAGACGACCACGGTATCGTCGGCGGCGCCGATTGCCTTGAGCGTATCCAGCAGCCGGCCGACCTTCGCATCGACATAGCTCGTCACCGCGTAGTAGGCGCGGCGCATGCGAAGAATGTCCGCTTCGCCGACCGCGTCGCGGTGGCGACCGGTCAGGAACCAGTGCCGCCGGCTGTGCGGGTCGCGGTCTTCGAGCGGAATATCCGCGACCCGCGGCGGATCGATCCCGATATCGCGGTATCTCTCCCACCAGCAGGGCGGCGGGAGATAGGGATCGTGCGGCGAGAAGAACGACACGGTGAGCGCGAACGGCCGGTCGTCGCCGCTGTCGGCATGTTCATGCAGCCAGCGCAGCGCCGCGAACTCGGTTTCGTCGTCGTAGGCGACGTTGACGCTGCGCCGGTGCGGCCCGGCATCGAGCACCGCGCGCATGCTGTGGTACCATTCCAGCCAGACCTCGTCGTCGAGCCGCCAGTCCGGCACCCACTGAAAATCGGCCGGATAGATATCGGTGGTGACCCGTTCCTCGTATCCGTGGAGCTGATCGGGGCCGACGAAGTGCATCTTGCCGGCAAGGCAGGTCCGGTATCCGGCGGCGCGCAGATAATGGTGGAACGTCGGGACCGACGCGGGAAACTCGACCGCGTTGTCGAACGCGCCGATCCGGGAGGGCAGCCGCCCGCTCAGCATGGAAAACCGCGCCGGCGCACAGAGCGGGAAATTGCAATACGCGTTCTCGAACACGACGCCTTCCCCGGCGAGGCGGTCGAGATGAGGCGTTTGCACCGCTGGATGCCCGTATGCCGGGAGCACCTGGGGCGCGAGCTGGTCGGCCATGATGAAGAGAATGTTCGGGCGCTTCGCCATGGTAGGAATTCCTTCGGAATCGGTCCGGTCGACACCGTTGCAAAGCGGCGCTGCCTGTCGAGGGACGACACGCCGGGACCGCCGGCACGTCGAAGCGGGTTCGGCTGCGATCCGGTCCGGCATTTCGGCGAAGATCGGCGAATCCCGTATCCGGGGACATACCGATGTTTCGCCGGATTCAGCCGGCTTTGGCGCACCGGCGCCGCAACACCGGGTTTGACAACGAATGGAAGCCCGATATGCTGATATTTGCACCGGAGAAAAGGGGTTCTGTTTTCAACGGCACTCCGCTCCGGCTGTTTCGTAGCGGCGCGACCTCAGGGTCATCCCGAATGGGAACGGAACCCGATGAACAAATGGCAACGCGGGGCCGCCGGTCCGATCCGGAATCTCCCGTTGCGGAGTGCCGCCCAACGCACCGCGTAACGCCTCGAGGGAGGAAAAAATGTTGAAGAAAATAACGGTATGCGCACTTGTTGCGATTGCCGGTCTGGGTCTTTCTGCAACTCAGGCCGCCGCCGCGTGTCCGGTTAAGGAAACTGTCAAATTGTCCGGCCTGGACTGGGGTTCCAACCACTTCCATGTGGCCCTGGCGGCCTACATGCTTGAGAAGGGGTGGGGCTGCAAGACCGAGACGATCCCGACGACCACAGTGCCGGGTCTGAACGCCCTCGCCAAGGGCGACCTGCACATCAACATGGAAATCTGGTACGCGAACAATCGCGAGGTCTGGGACAAGATGAAGGCCACCGGCAAGGTCATGGAGCCGGGCGGCGTATCGATCACCGGTGCGATTCAGGGCTTTTACGTCCCCCGCTTCATGATCGAAGGCGACAAGAAGCGCGGCATCAAGGCGGCGGCGCCGGGCCTGAAGAGCGTCGCCGACCTCGGCAAATACGCCAACCTGTTCCAGGATCCGGAAGAGCCGTCCAAGGGCCGCTTCTACAACTGCAAGATCGGCTGGAACTGCGAGCGGGTGAACACGAAGAAAATGCAGTCCTACGGCCTGGACAAGAAGTTCACCAACTTCCGTCCCGGCTCCGGCGAAGCGCTGGGCGCGGCCATTGTCTCGGCCTACAAGCGCGGCAAGCCGGTCGTGGCCTACTACTGGGGTCCGACCTGGCTGCTCGGCAAGTACGACCTGGTCATGCTGAAAGAGCCGAAATACGACGAGGAAATCTGGAAGAAGCTCGACAAGGCCAAATCCGGCAAGGGCATGAAGGTGACCGCCTATCCGACGATCAAGGTGATCATCGGCATGAACAAGAAGTTCGCCGCAGCGGCCGGCCCGATCACCAAGATGTTATCCAAATACCATCTGGACACCGACACGGTGAACAAGGCCCTCGTCTACATGCGCGAGAACAAGGACAAGAGGGGCGCGAAGGCAGCCGCCGACTTCCTCAAGAACAACCAGACGATCTGGACCAAATGGGTTCCGGCCGACGTGGCAGCGAAGATCAAAGCTTCGCTCTAGCGCTCCGGTCGTCCGACTGTCTGAATCTGTGTTAGTTTGTGCCTGCCGGGCAGCTTCCGCCCGGCAGGCATTTTCTTTTGGGAAGTTCGGGCCTCGAAACGAACGCGCCGGGAAATTTGGGGGACGCAGCCATGGAAGCCGGCAGCATTTTCTCGCTCGCCTTGTGCGCCGCGATCGTCGGGTGGATCGCCTACGCCGCCGCCGGACGGTATGAGAGGCTGGAAGGAGGGTACTGGCCTCACGCCATCTGCGCCGGGACGTTCCTGATCGTGCTGGTGGCGGGTTTTACCGGCGCCTGGAAATACCTCACCGGCCTGGAGCTGGATACGTCCATCATCCCGATGGACGATTGGGTCGACGGCGGGGTTGACTGGCTGCTGCTCAAGGTCGGCGACCCGCTCGACCAGTTGAACCGCTGGGTGGTTCACAAGATCGGTTTTTTCGAGCGCTTTCTGCACCAGTCCATCGCCTGGCCGCTGCTGGCCCTGCTGTTTTCCGCGATTGCCTGGCACGCCAGCCGAAACCTGATTGTGACGTTCGGCGTCGCGCTCGCCTTCCTGCTGATCTGGTCGATGGCGCTGTGGAAGCCGACCATGCAGACCCTGTCGCTGATGAGCGTTTCGATTCTGGTGACGGTGGTGGTCGGGCTGCCCCTCGGCATCCTGATGTCGCAGTACGACCGGGCGCGGTCGTTCATGCTGCCGATCCTGGACATGATGCAGACCATGCCGTCCTTCGTGTACCTGATCCCGGTCGTGATGCTGCTCGGCCTGGGCAACTTCGCCGGCGTGATCGCGACCACGATCTATGCGGCGCCGCCGCTGATCCGGCTGACCGATCTCGGCATCCGGCTGGTCGACAAGGAAGTCATGGAGGCCGCAACCTCGTTCGGCGCGAGCCGGCGGCAGAAGCTGTTCAATGTGCAGATACCGCTGGCGATGCCCAACATCATGGCCGGTCTGAACCAGTCGATCATGATGGCGCTGGCCATGGTGGTGATCGCCTCGATGATCGGGGTCCGCGGCCTGGGCCAGGAAGTCTTGTTCGGCCTGCAACGGCAGGAGCCGGGCACCGGCTTCATCGCCGGCCTGTCCATCGTGCTGCTCGCCATCGTGCTGGACCGGATCACGCAGTCCTATGGCCGCCGCATGGAAACGCACCGCACGGTGGGCCACTAGGCCCGCAGGCCGGCCGGGGCCGGCCGGCATTCGCCGCAATCGACACCAACCGGAACGCCGCTCGCCATGGGTCAAATCCAGATCAGGAACGTCTACAAAATCTTCGGGCCCAAGCCGCACAGCGTGATGGATCTGGTGCGCCGGGGCGTGCCCAAAGACGAACTGCTGAACGACACCGGCCACACGATCGGCGTGCAGGACGTGACGCTGACGATCGAGCCCGGACAATGCACCGTCGTGATGGGCCTGTCCGGCTCCGGCAAGTCGACCCTGATCCGGCACATCAACCGTCTCATCGACCCGACGGCCGGCGAAATCATCGTCGAGGGTCAGAATGTCCTGGAGCTGAAAGGCAGGGAGCTGGAGGATTTCCGGCGCCAGAAACTGAGTATGGTGTTCCAGCGCTTCGGCCTGTTTCCGCACAAAACCGTGGTCGACAACATCGCCTACGGTCTCGATATCAAGGGCGGCAGCAAGGCCGAAAAGCGCGCCAACCGCGACACGGCGCGGCACTGGATCGGCGCGGTCGGCCTGATCGGCTACGAAGATCAGTATCCCAGCCAGCTCTCCGGCGGCATGCAGCAGCGCGTCGGCCTCGCCCGGGCGCTGGCTACCGACGCCGACACCCTGCTCATGGACGAAGCCTTCAGCGCGCTCGACCCGCTGATCCGCCGGGAGATGCAGGATCAGCTGATTGAGCTGCAGGAAACCCTGCAAAAAACGATCATGTTCATAACCCACGATCTGGACGAGGCCCTGCGCCTCGGCGACAAGATCGCGATCATGAAGGACGGCGCGATCGAACAGATCGGCACGGGCGAAGAAATCCTGCAGAGGCCCCAGACCGAATATGTCCGCCGGTTCGTGGAGGACGTGAACCGCGGCCGTGTGCTGACGGCCGGAACCGTCAAGATCGAGTGCACCATCGTTAAGAAGGACGCGACGCCCGGCGAGGCGCTCAGGCAACTCGGCGAGGAGGGTTTGCGGGTCACCTATGTCGTCGACGCCGAAGGCCGGCTGGTCGGCGCCGTCACGGCGGCGGCGCTCCGAAAGGGGGAGCGGGAAAACGTCTCGACCGTCGACAGCCTTGTCGAAGATGTGCCGACCGCGACGGAAGACAACGTTCTGGAGGAAATCCTGCCGATGACGGTGGGCGAGGATATCCCGGTCGCCGTCCTGAACGAAAATGGCGAATTGAAGGGCATCCTGCCGAAAGACACCATCATCAGGGCGCTGGCCGAGGAAGCCCAGATTACCGGCGATGCAAACCCGGGAGCGAATGGCACGGCCAGGGTCGATCCGAGACCGAAGGTGGCGTAGCGCGCGTTCGGATTGTTGCCGGCGCCGCCATTGCCCGCCGCTGCCGTGCGGCATGTCAGGCGGCGCGCAACTCTTCGGGCAGCTTGAAGCGGATATGCTCTTCGATGCCGTCCATGATCGACAGGTCGACCGGCGCGATCTCGCGCAGCCGGTCGATCACCTCGTCTACCAGCCGCTCCGGCGTCGAGGCGCCGGCGGTCAGCCCGACCGCGGCCACGCCATCGAACCAGCCCGGATCGACGGCGCCGACCTCCTCCACCAGATAGCTGGGCGTGCCGTCCTCGCCGCCGAGCTCGCGCAGGCGGTTGGAGTTTGAGCTGTTCTGGGCGCCGACCACCAGGATGAGATCCACCGTTTCCGACAGCTTGCGCACCGCCGCCTGGCGGTTCTGGGTGGCGTAGCAGATGTCCTTGACATCGGGGCCGGCGATCTTTGGAAACCGGACTTTCAGCGCCTCGATGACATCGCGGGTATCGTCGACGGACAGGGTCGTCTGGGTCACATAGGCGAGCTTGTCGGGATTGCCCGGCGCCAGGGTTGCGACGTCGCCGGTGTCCTGCACCAGATGCACGACGCCGGGAATCCGGCCCATCGTGCCGACCACTTCAGGATGGCCCTCGTGGCCGATCAGCACGACCTCGAAGCCGTTCTCGGCATAGCGCTGGCCTTCCTTGTGCACCTTGGCGACCAGCGGGCAGGTCGCATCGAGCACCGGCAGTTCGCGGTCGGCCGCCGTATCTTCCACGGTTTGCGCGACGCCGTGGGCGCTGAAGACGGTGATCGCCCCGTCCGGGATTTCGTCGAGCTCTTCGACGAACCGGGCGCCCTTGGCCGTCAACTCCTTGACCACCCGTTTGTTGTGCACGATTTCGTGGCGCACATAAACCGGCGGCCCGTAGAGATCGAGCGCCTTCTCGACAATGTCGATCGCGCGTTCGACGCCGGCGCAAAAGCCGCGCGGCTGGGCGAGGATGACTCTCATCGCGAACTCCAAGCGTATACCCAGCAGGTAGCGCTCGTTACCCGACCGGTCAACCGGGACCGGGATGGGGGCGCCGCCGTTTCGGAATCCGCCGTTCCAGAAGCCGCGGGGCCGCCGGCAGAACGACCGGCATTCAAGCCGCTATCGGTCGCGAAATTCGGGAGAAAACATACTTGCATCTTCCGTAACATATCCTATATTGGCGGATTGGAACATAAATCGAACAAATGGACAGGTTGCTCGGCCGCTCCTTCGGCAAACTCAGGGCAGTCTCCCGGGGCGGTTCGCCCGACAGGACGAGCGAACGATATTTAAAAATATAGAACGATGGGTCTGTCAAAAATAGCAAATTTCATGAAATATACCGATTTGTTCAAATTGCGTGGCGACACTGCCCGCCCAGTCTGAAGAACGCCGAATCATGACATATCATGACATGCCGGAAACTGCCCCCGACGTCTGCAGTGCCATTTTCCTTTCCACGCCGAGGCCCGGTCCGCGCACCCCGCCATCGATTCATGACCTATCATGACATTTCGTGGCACTTGCGAACGCCTGTTGCGGCGCCTCATACCCCATCCGTCATCCCGACCGACCGGAGGAGCCTGCCCTGAGCCTGTCGAAGGGAGTGGAGGGATCCCGGCTCGATCTGAAAAACAAACACCGGAGTCCGGCGACGAGATTCCTCCGCTCCGCCCCGGATTTAATCCGGGGCTCCGGTCGGAATGACGGGAAGGGCGGGCGCTATGCTGACGGCGAATCATGACAGAACATGACATTTTGCCAACGCCTCAACTGCCTCCTGGCCGGGCATGATTGGGGTGACTCCCTGCGAGGGGCTGTTGTAGGACTCCGGCGCGGCAGCAGCGCCTGCCTGCAAGAACCGAAAAATTCGGAGAAACACCGCCATGCATGTCGGCGCATCATTCATTTTCCAGAACCCCGGCAAACAGCAGCCCGATCATGCGGTCTGGGATGAAGAGCTGGCGATGGTGGACCTGGTCGAGCCGCTCGGCTTCGAATCCGTCTGGGCGACCGAACACCATATCACCGACTACATCATGTGCCCGGACCCGGTGCAGTTCCTCGCCTACGCCGCCGGCCGCACCGCAACGGCCAAGTTGGGAACGATGGTCGTCGTCCTGCCCTGGCGCGATCCGTTCCGGGTCGCGTCGCAGATCGCCATGCTCGACGCCATGTCGGGCGGGCGTGTGATCTTCGGTATGGGCCGCGGCGCCGGACGCTGCGAGTTCGAGGGTTTCCGCGTGCCGATGGAGGAGAGCCGCGCCCGCTTCGTCGAAGCCGCGGAAATGATCATGGGCGGGCTCGAATCCGGCTACTGCGAATACGATGGCGAATTCTACAAGCAGCCCCGCGCCGCCGTCCGACCGCGTGCCGCGCACACCTTCAAGGGCCGGACCTATGCCGCCGCGGTCTCGCCGGAATCGGCCGAGATCATGGCGAAGCTGGGCGTCGGCCTGCTGATCATCCCCCAGAAACCGTGGGATCATGTCGCCAAGGAGTTGGCCGAATACCGGGCATTGTTCCAGCGGGTCAACGGCTTCGACGCGCCGTCGCCGATCGCCGCGGGCTGGACCTTCGTCGACGAGAGCGAGGAACGCGCCTACGAGATGGCGAAGAAATATATCGGCGGCTACTGGCACAGCGTGCTGGCGCACTACGAGTTTGCCGGCGACCATCTGAAGACCACGAAGGGCTACGAATATTACGGCAAATTCGCCGAGAACTTGCAGAAACAGGGCGATGACGCGGCGACCGAATTCTTCCTCGGCCTGCAGGTCTGGGGCACGCCGGAGATGTGCTACGAGAAGATCGTCGACATTTCCAACAAGGCCGGCTCCGACAGTTTCGTCGGCGTTTTCAAGTATGCCGGCATGCCGAAGGACATTGGCGAAGCCAATATGCGCCTGTTCGCCAGCGACGTATTGCCGGAATTGAAGAAGGTCGGCCCCGCGGCCGAGCGGATGGTCGCTGCGGCGGCCTAGCCGGAAGCCCCCGCCCCGAACAGCCGGCTGCGGCGCGGGAGCCCGCGCAGCGGCGCGCGCAACCCGCCGAAGGAGACAATCGCATGCCCGGACCGTTGGACGGACCCCTCGACGGACCCCTGGACGGACCCCTGGACGGACCCCTGGACGGAATTCGTGTCGTCGAGTTGGCCGGGATCGGCCCCGGGCCGATGGCCTGCATGATGCTGGCCGACATGGGCGCCGACGTCATCAAGGTGGACCGGCTGACCGATGCGGGCCTGGGGATTGCCATGCCGGCGAAATACCAGGTGCTGCACCGCAGCCGGCCCTCCATCGGCGTCGACCTGAAATCGCCGGACGGGCTGGCTGTCGTCAAACGGCTGATCGACGGCGCCGATGTCCTGATCGAAGGGTTCCGGCCGGGCGTGACCGAACGGATGGGGCTCGGTCCAGACGATTGTTTCCCGACCAACCCGAAGCTGGTCTACGGCCGCATGACCGGCTGGGGCCAGGACGGCCCGATGGCACGGGCGGCCGGCCATGACATGAACTACATCGCGCTCACCGGCGCGCTCAACGCTATCGGCCCGGCCGGCGGGGCGCCGGTGCCGCCGCTTAACCTGGTCGGCGATTTCGGCGGCGGGACGCTGTATCTGCTGGTCGGCGTGCTCGCGGCCCTGCTGGAGGCGCGGCAGTCCGGCAAGGGGCAGGTCGTGGATGCGGCCATGGTCGACGGTGCGGCCTCGCTGATGACGACGTTTTTCGGTCTCAAGGCGGCTGGCCTGTGGAACAACGAGCGCGGCGCCAACCTGCTGGACGGCGGCGCCCATTTCTATTCGGTCTACGAAACGAGCGACGGCAAGTATGTCTCCATCGGCTCTATCGAAGCCAAATTCTATGCCGAACTGCTGGAGAAAACCGGGCTGGACCCGGCAGACTTGCCGCCGCAGATGAAGCCGGAGAGCTGGCCGGTCATCAAGGAGAAGCTGACCGGGGTCTTCAAGACAAAGACCCGGGACGAATGGTGCGTCATCATGGAAGGCAGCGACATCTGCTTCGCGCCGATCCTGAACCTGGACGAGGCGCCGGAGCACGCGCACATGAAGGCGCGCGGCACCTTCGCGGAGGTCGACGGCGTGGTGCAACCGGCGCCGGCGCCGCGCTTCAGCCGGACGCCCGGCGCGATCCGCCGCCCGCCTTCGCCCGCCGGCGCGAATACCGACGAGGCGCTCGCCGCCTGGGGATTTGCCGCCGGGGAAATCGCCGGCCTGCGTGCTATGAACGCGATCGGTTGAAGCGCGGCCTGCCCGATCCGGTGGCGCGCTTCGGCCGGAAACCCAACATCGAGGAAACGATATGAAAGACACACTCAAAGCCGGCGTCGTCCACGAAGCAAGGTTCGGCATCGACCGGGAGCGGACGATTTCCTTCTTGGGCGATGACCTGCGCGTCTATTCCACGCCGCACATGGTGCAGGATATCGAGCAGGCCTGTCAGCAATTCCTGCTGCCGCATCTCGACGCCGGCGAGGATTCGGTCGGCGCGCGGGTCGAGATCGACCATCTCGGCCCGACCCTGATCGGCCAGAGCGTGACGGTCAGCGCCGAAGTCATGGAGGTGGAAGGCCCCCGCGTCGTCTTCGAGGTCAACGTCCATGACGAGCTCGACCATGTCGGCCGGGCCCGGCATGTCCGCTTCGTCATCGACAAGGCGAAGCAGGGCAGCCGCCTGGCGAAGAAAAAGGCGCGCCTCGCCGAAGGTTGAGTTGCATCGCGCAAAGCATGCTATCCTCACACCCGGCATTCATTCCGACCGAGTTCCGATCATGGCCAAAGCCGACGCACCCGCAGACGACGTCAAGAAGGTTCCCTTCTACTGCTACCAGTGCGTAGCGGGGCCGGATCTGGCGAAAGTGACCGTCCGCAACGGCGTGGCGGAACGGCTGGAAGCCAATTTCGACATCGCGGAGGAACACCCGGGCGGCGGCCGCGTCTGCGTCAAGGCGTTCGGCCTGATCCAGAAGACCTACAATCCCCACCGGGTCAAGCAGCCGATGAAGCGGACCAACCCCAACAAGGGGCGGGACGAGGATCCGGGCTTCGTGCCGATCTCGTGGGAAGAGGCCTTCGGCATCATCGGCGACAAGTTCCGCGAGGTGCGCGCCAAGGGGCTGGTCAACGAGAATGGCCATCCGCGACTGGCGACATCGACCGGCGGCGGCGGCACGCCGGTGCAGTATATGGGCACCTTCCCGGCCTTCATGGCGGCCTGGGGGCCGATCGACCAGGGCTTCGGCGCCGGCCAGGGCGTCAAATGCTACCACTCCGAACATCTTTACGGCGAATTGTGGCACCGCGCCTTCATCGTGGCGCCGGATACGCCCTATGTGAACTTCATCCTGAACTGCGGCGCGAATACCGAGGCCCAGTCCGGCGTGGTCGGCATCTGGCGCGAGGCCAACGCCCGCGCACGGGGCGCCAAGCGCATCCATGTCGAGCCGCACATGTCGATTACGGCGGCGGCCTCGGCCGAATGGGTGCCGATCAAGCCGAAGACCGACGCCGCCTTCCTGTTTGCGCTGATCCACCGGATCGTGCATGAGCGCGGCTGGGCCGATGTGTGCGATGTGCCGTTCCTGAAGAACCGGTCGAATTCGCCCTATCTGGTCGGCCCCAACGGCTTTTTCCTGCGCGGTCCCGAAGGCAAGCCGCTGATCTGGGACGCGGCCGACGGCAGCGCCAAGCCCTACGACGCCGAAATCGGCGACGCCGCCATGGAAGGCGCGTACGAGGTCGACGGCTACGAGTTGGGCCCGGACAACAAGCGCTGGGACCATAAGGGCGTGGCGGCCAAACCGTCCTTCCAGCTCATGCTGGACCTGATGGCGCATTATTCGCCGGAGTGGGCCGAAACCGAATGCGAGGTGCCGGCCGAGACCATCCGGCGGGTGGCGGACGAATTTATCGCCCATGCCTGCATCGGCGAGACCATCGAGATCGAAGGCAAGACGCTGCCGTTCCGGCCGGTCGCCATCCTGCTGGGCAAGAGCGTCAACAATGGCTGGGGCGGCTATCACACCTGCTGGGCGCGCACCATGCTCGCCGTGCTGGTCGGCGCCCTGGAGGTGCCGGGCGGCACGCTGGGCACCGCGGTAAAGCTGGTGCGGCCGGCGGCATCGCGGGTCGGCTCCGTGCTGCCGGGCGAAGACGGTTTCATGCGCTACCAGTTCAACGCGACCTCGTCGAACGCCTGGAACCGCGATCCGAACATCCGCAACGCCTACAAGACGCTGGTGCCCCTGGTGTCGGACAGCCCGTGGTCGCCGGCGCTGGGACCCGCGCATCTGCCCTGGCTGTTCCAGAAGCATCAGCCGAAGAGCTGGCCGCGCCACGATCCGCCGGACATCTGGATGTGCTACCGCACCAATCCGTCGATCAGTTCTTGGAACGCGCCGGAGGTCTCGAACCGGCTGGCCGAGTTCCCGTTCATCGTCGCCTTCGCCTACACGATGGACGAGACCAACCATTTCGCCGACGTGCTGCTGCCGGAATCGACCGACCTGGAATCGACCCAGCTGATCCGCATCGGCGGCACCAAGTTCCAGGAAAATTTCTGGCACCACGAAGGCTGGGCGATCCGCACCAAGGCGGTCGAGCCGGTCAACGACACGATGGACATGTCGGACATCATGACCCGCTTAGCCCAGGAGGCCGGGATTCTGGACGGCTATATCGGCGCCATCAACGGCGGCGCGGCGGGCACGAAGCTGGCGCGCCCCGGCAAATACGATTTCGGCCTGCCGGCCGGCGAGCCGCCGGAATCGGAAACCATCTGGGATAATATGTGCAAGGCCGCTTCCTGGGACATGACCGGCGGCGCGGCCGTTCACGACCTCGATTGGTTCCGTGAACACGGCTATATGCTGAAGGACTACAACCAGCTCGACTGGTACATCTATCCGGCGATGGAGGCGCAGAACCTGCGCTTCGAACTGCCCTATCAGGAGCGGCTGACGCGCCACGGCCAGGAACTGGCCCACCGTCTCGGCGAGATCGGCGTCGACTGGTGGGAAGCCCAGTTGCGCGAATACGAGTTCATGCCGACATACGAATCCTTCCCGGAGATCTGGGAGAACTACGTCCGCGATTTCGGCCGCGATCCGGCCGAGTACCCGTTCTGGGCATTGACCTCCCGCTCCTTCCAGTATGCCTGGGGCGCCAATGTCGGCCTGCCGCTGATCGCCGAGGTCGCCGACAACATCGCCGGCCACAGCGGCGTCGTGATTAACCGGCGCCGGGCGCGGGAATTGAGGATCGAGGAGGGCGAGCAGATCGTCGTCGAATCGGTTACCGGGCGCACGGAGGGCCCGGCCGTGCTGCGCGAGGGCATCCGCCCGGACACGATCCTGATGATCGGCCAGTTCGACCACTGGAAGACGCCCTACGCCAAGGACCTCAACCGGCCGAGCCTGAACAGCGTGACCGACATTTCGCTCAAGCTCACCGATTCGACCGGCTCCGGCTCGGACATCGTCTGCGTGAAGGTCTACAAGGCGTCGGAGAAACACCTGCAAAAGCCGCTCGCCGTCGAGGAAATGGGCAGCTACGACGGCGACATCGCCACCGCCGCCTTCGCCCAGGCCGCCGAATAAGAATGGCAGCGCCCTTCCATACCTCCCCCTCTTCAGAGGGCGAGGTCGGCGAGCGAAGCGAGCCGGGTGGGGGTGCCGTCGAGCAAAGGAGCATGATGAAGCATGGCTGAGGCGCTCGTCCATACCGACCGTGACCACACCCCGCGCTGGGGCATGACGATCGACATCAACCGCTGCGTCGGCTGCCAGACCTGTACGATCGCCTGCAAGCACTGGAACGATACGCTGCCCGATATCCAGTGGCGCCGGGTGATCGATATCGAGCAGGGTGAGTATCCGAACGTCCAGCGCCAGTTCCTGGTCACCGGCTGCCAGCATTGCGCCGAGCCGCCCTGCGTGCCGGTCTGCCCGACCGGCGCGACCCGCCAGCGCGAAGACGGCCTGGTGACGATGGATTACGACGTGTGCATCGGCTGCGGCTATTGCGCGGTCGCCTGCCCGTATCAGGCCCGCACCATCGCCCATGAATTCCTCGGCTACTACGATGGCGAGATCACGCGCCAGGAAGAAGCCGTGTTCGACGAAGGCCGGATCGGCGTCGCCCAGAAATGCACCTTCTGCTCGGACCGGGTGGACAGCGGCCTGGAAGCCGGCCTGACACCCGGTCTCGATCCCGAAGCGACCCCCGCCTGTTCCGCCGCCTGCATCGCCTCGGCCATTACCTTCGGCGACTACAACGATCCGGACAGTAACGTCTCACAGCTCGTGCGCGACAACCCGGTGTTCCAGATGCACGAGGAACTCGGCACCGATCCGCAGATCAAGTATCTCTACACAACGCCGGCCGTGCCGGGCCGCGAGCCCGAGGCCGACGACCTTTCCGACGACCGGCTGGGCGATCCGGCGAACCCGCTGGTCGGCAAGGTCCAGCAATTCTGGGACTGGCGCGCCGCGATGAACTGGATGTTCGGCGGTGTCGGCAGCGGTTTCGTTTTCGCTGTCTGGCTGGTGTCGTTCGTTGTGCCGACAGATATCGCCGCAGTGTACAAGCTGTGGCTGTCGGTGGCGCAATTCGCCGGCGTCGGCCTGTTGGCGATCGGGCTGTTCTTCGTGTTCCTGAAGATCGGCCGGAAGATGCGCTTCTGGCGCGCCGTTTTCCGCCCGCAGACCTCCTGGATGACCCGCGAACTCTATATCGTGGTCGTGTTAGGCGGTGCCGTGCTGCTCGGCATCGCGACGCAACATCCGGCCGCCCAAGCCGCCGCCGCGCTGGCGGCGCTCTGCTTCCTCGCCTGTCAGGCGATAATCCTGGTCCGGGCACGCGGCATCCCGGCCTGGCGCCACCGGCTGATGCCCTGGATGATCTTTGCGACCGGCCTGCTCGAGGGTTTCGCCCTGCTGATGCCGGCGTTCGCGGTCAGCATCGGCCTGTTGGCGGCGTTCCAGGCGGTCGCACCGCTCGAAATTTTCATCTACAGCGCCCTTGCCCTCAAGACGATGCAGGCCGCGAGCGTCGTCATCCTCGTGCTCGCGGCAGCGAACCTGATCCTCTGGACCGCCTATCGGCGTTCGGCGGCGGCCAGCGGAATCGGCCCGCTGGCGCGGGCGGTTCTGGCGCGGGTCTACCGGCGCGTGCTGATCCTCGGCATAGGTCTGCCGGCGATCCTGTACCTGGCCGGCCTGATCGCGTTCGGCATGGGGCAAACGGGCACGCGCCTGGCCATCGGCGTCTGGCTGGCCGGCAGCGTCCTCGCCATCTTCGGCGGCGCCTACTGGAAATTCATGATCATCGCCCGCGCCAGCCACCAGCAGGGCTTCGCCATGCCGATGCAGCCGCATCGCGGCTCCGGCGACCGCGCCGCGCCGCCGCGCCTCGACGGCACCGTAATGCGGCCCGGCGCGCCCCTGGCGGAGTCGCCGGCGGGAGTCGGATAGGCCGGGCGGCCCGGATCGCCCGGCGCTGTGCTCTATCTTTTCGCAGCGGCGGTGTTTGCCGGTTCGTGGATCGGCTATCGCAGAACGCCGGAACACGACAAGCTCGCCAGACTGCTGTTCCGGCTCGGCATAGCCGCCGCCATCGCCGTGGCGATCCTCGGCTATCTCGTGTTCAACGTGATGGAGATCGGCGGCGGGAAAGCCGAATAGTGCGGCATCCCGGCAAGGCTGAGTGTCAGCCGGCCTGCCCCAGGGCTTCCCGAAGCCGGGCAATCAGGGCATCGCGGGCCGCAGCTTCGTACGGCATCGCGGGAACCTTGCCCCAGACCGGGCCGGGCCAGGCCGGGTCGGTCGTAAAGCGGGCGATCACATGGATATGCAATTGCGGCACCTGGTTGCCCAGGGCGGCCACATTTATCTTGTCGGGCATCTTGTCGGGCATCTTGTCCGGCCGGCACAGGTCGACGAGCGTCTGGCTGCACAGGCGTATTTCCGCCCAGGCGGCAACGCCGTCCGCCTCGCTCAGATCGTGCAGGTCGCGCAGGCCGTCGCGCCGCGGCGACAGCACCAGCCAGGGATAGTTGGCGTCCTTCGACAGCAGTACCCGGCACAGATCCAGTTCGCAGACCGGGACCGTCTCGTTGGCCAGTTGCGGATGGAGAGCGTACATCGCGGGCGGTCCGGTTATTTCCCGCCCTCGACGTCCGCCGCGACGCGCAGGCTGACGATCTTGTCGGGCTGGGCCGGCGGCTCCCCGGTCGCGATCCCGTCGACCAGGTCCATGCCTTCGACGACCTTGCCCCAGATCGTGTACTGGCCGTTCAAATGCGACGCCGGGGCCAAGCAGATGAACCACTGGCTGTCGCCGCTGTTGGGGTCGGACGTGCGCGCCATGCCGATGGTGCCGCGCTCGAAAGAAAGCTCCTGGGAAAATTCCGCCGGCAGATTTTGGCCGCTGCCGCCGGTGCCCGTGCCGGTGGGGTCGCCGGTCTGGGCCATGAAGCCCGGAATTACCCGGTGAAAGACGATGCCGTCATAGAATTTCTGGCGCGCCAGTTCCTTGATCCGCGCGACATGCTTGGGCGCCGCCTCCGGATAGAGTTCGATAACTGCGCGGCCATCCTTCAGTTCGAGATAGAGCATATTTTCCAGCTTTCGGGATTTCTGCGCGCCGGCGGAAGCGGCAACCGTCACCGCCAAGGCGAGGGTGAGGACCACAGCAAGAAACCCCCGGACGGCGTTACGGACGCCGCGGACTGCCGGCTGCGATGGCGCAAGAACTGTCATGGCAGAGCCTTAGCGCGCCGCGCGCCGCAGGACCAGCGGGCCGCGGCAATCCGGCAGGGTGCATCGCCTGCTGGCTGTATTGTCCCGCACGACCGGGGATTCATTATTGCGCCAGCGCCCGCGGCCCCGGCCGCAAGTCGAGCGCGATTCCGCAACGGGGGACGGATATGACAACGACCGGCTTTATCGGACTCGGCGCGATGGGGCAGCCCATGGCGGCAAATCTTGTGCGCAAGGGGCATGACCTGATCGTCTACGACATCGCCCAGGACCGGACACCGGTGCTGCGCGATCTCGGCGCATCGGTCGCCGGTTCTGTCGCGGAGGTCGCCGAAAAGGCCGGCGTCGTCGTGACGATGGTCCCCGATTCGCCCCAGGTGGAAGAGGTCGTTCTGGGCGCCGGTGGCATCCTGGAATCGGGCTCCGAAGGACAGCTCGTCATGGATATGAGCACGATCGCGCCGGAAACGACCGACCGGGTCGCCGCGGCGCTGCAGACGGCGGGCCGGACGTTCGTCGATGCGCCGGTCGGCCGGCTGGTGACCAACGCCGAAGCCGGCACCTCCCTGTTCATGGTCGGGGCTGCGGCATCGGATTTCGAACGGGTGCGACCATTGCTCGAGGCCATGGGCGATACCGTTCTGCATTGCGGCGGGCCGGGCGCGGGCATTCGCTCGAAACTGGTCAACAATTTCCTGGTCATGGGCATCAACCAGATGAACGCAGAGGCGATGGCCCTGGCCCAGGGATTCGGCCTCGATCTGGCGACCACCCTGAAGGTGATCGGCGGCACGACCGCCTCCAACGGGCAGTTGTCGATCAACTGGCCGAACAAGGTGCTGAAAGGCGATCTGGAACCCGGCTTCCGGATATCGCTCGCCCATAAGGACGTCTCGCTCGCCGTCGAATCCGCGCGCCGGATGGGAATTCCGGTCTATGCCGGGGCCATTGTCCGCGAGAGTCTGGCCATGGCCATCGCTAGCGAAGACTATGGCGACAAGGATTTTTCCGGCATTGCCGATCCGGTGAGCAAACTGGCCAACCTCCCGCCGCCCCGGTTGACCTGAATCGACGGTCAGCTCCTGCGCGGCCGACCTGCCGTATCGGACGAAGGCACCTTTGGGAGGATCGACGACGCAGCGATCCGGGCGGGATTACGAGGCGGCCTGTGAAAGCGCCTCCAGATCCTCATCGGTGAGATTGCCGGGTACGATCGTGACCGGAATGTTCAGCCGGCTGTGCAGCTTGCCGGTCAGGGCAGAAATCAGCGGGCCGGGATTCCGGCCTCCGGTGCCGGCCGCCAATACCAGAATGGAGATCGAGGGCTCTTCTTCGATCAGCTTCAGAAGGGCGTCCCGCGTCGAACCGTGGCGGATATACAGGACCGGCGACTGCCCGGTCACTGCCTGGGCGACCTCGGCGTAGCGGGAGAGCAGCGCCTCGGCCTCTTCGCGCTGTTCGGCTTCGAGCAGATCGTCGACCGCCGCCCAGTGACCGAAGCCTTCTTTCTCGACCGCGGTGAACAGCGCCACCCGGCCGCCGGTCGCCCGGGCGCGCAGGCTGGCATAGCGCAAGGCAACGGGCATTTCTGCCGAGGCGTCGACAACAACCAGGAAGATACGCTCCGTCTGGCGCGCCCGGCCTCGTGCCGACCCTCCATCCAACAATGCCACGCTAGCCTCCGAAGCTGTTTGCGACAGGCCTGATCATTTCCGCCCGAACGCCCAGCTGGCGGTCCATCCGGCAGCAATTGCCAACACAATCGCAACGATACCGTACAGGATCGACTCCCGATGCGCGAAGCGAAAGACCCGGGCGCTGAGGCCGGCCTTGCTGACCAGGAGTCTACGCTCGAACTGCTGTATGACGAAGCCGTCCTGCAACAGCAGGAACCGGACCTTGTATGCCCCGGTCGGCACGTTCGACGGAAAGAAGATTTCGGCCCGGAACAGGCGGACGCCGGCGGCGGGCAGGACCACTTTGGCGACATTTGGCCGGAACAGGCCGGCGCGCCTCTGGTTCCGGATCAGGGCTTCGCGGAAACGGTTCGCCTCCCCCTCCGACACGGGCGACGTTCCGCGCCGGATCGGTTGCAGTTCGAGATTATCGGCGCCGATACGGAATTTCTGGGCGCTGCGCAGCGACACGATCTTGTCGAGCGGTCCGCTGGCGGCGACCGCGTAGAAAGACGGCGCGTTCCTGAACGTGACCGAATGGCGGTTGATCCAGATGCCGCTCACCCGGCTCTTGCGGCGCACGATCGTATCCTCCGGCGGTCCTTCCACAACGATCACGATATGGCCGGGCCCGTCGGCGGCGCCGAAGAATATTACCTTGTCACCGACGAAACCGGTGGTGATGGCGACCGTGTCGCGTGACAGGTCGGCTGCCAATTGCGCCGTCCGGCCTGCAGCGGGCGCCAGCAGCCAGAACAAGGCGGCGGTGGCGACGGCGAGCGTGCGACGGCGCATCAGTGGCTCCCCGGCATGCCGAGAGAGAACAGGTCGTCCGGCGTCACGACCAGATCGAACACCAGCTTGCCGACCACAGCGAGCACGATAAGCGCCAACAGCCCGCGCAGTTGCTCGCCGCGCAGGTACTGCCCGCACCGGCTGCCGAACTGCGCACCGATGACGGCGCCCGCCAGCAGCAGCAGCGCCAGCATGACATCGACGGTCTGCGTCGTCACCGATTGCAGAAAGGTGACGTTGGCGGTGACGAAGATGATCTGGAACAGCGAGGTGCCGACCACCACGATGGTCGGCATGCCGAGCAGGTAGATCATCGCCGGCACCATCAGGAAGCCGCCGCCGACACCCATGATCGCCGCCAGCACGCCGACCAGCGCGCCGATCGCGAAGGGCGGGATGGCGCTGATATAGAGTTTCGATTTCCGGAACCGCATGCGCAACGGCAGGCGATGCACCCAATAGTGCTGATGCAGCTTGCGTCGGACGCCCTTTCCGCTGCGCCGCCGCAGGATGGCGCGCAAACTCTCCACCAGCATCAGGATGCCGACGATGCCGAGAAAAAAGACAAAGGACAGGCGGATCACCAGGTCGATCTGGCCGACGGTGCGCAGCCAGGCGAACAGTTCCACGCCCAGATACGAACCGAGGAAGCCGCCGGCGAGTAACACGCCGCCCATCTTGAAATCGACATTGCCGCGGCGCCAGTGCGCGATCACACCGGAAACCGACGAGGCAACGATCTGGTTGGCTTCGGATGCCACGGCGACGGGCGCCGGTATGCCGATGAAGATCAGCAGCGGCGTCATCAGGAACCCGCCGCCGACGCCGAACAGCCCGGAAAGAAAACCGATCGCACCGCCCAGCCCCACCAACAGGAACACGTTGACGGAGACTTCGGCGATCGGAAGATAGACCTGCATAATATTCAGGAATGGAGATATGTTCGGCTGGCCGGCACGTTATGCCTGCGCCAAGCGGCTGTGAAGCCCTGCGCGCCTTAGCCGGCTGTCACAAATCCGCGCGCAGCCTATGAATTTCTTTCTGCTTCGGGATTCAGGGGTAGCTCTTCGGCATGTCGCCACCCTCAGACCCCGCCGGCCTGATCGCCGGAACGGATATGCCAGCGCAGAGCTGGATCGACCGGTTGCTGCCCCGGCCGGCGCGCCCCTATGCGCGGCTCATGCGCCTCGACCGGCCGATCGGGACCTGGTTATTGCTGTTTCCGGGCTGGTGGTCCATCGCGCTGGCGTTCGGGTCTCTGGCGTGGCGCTGGGATAGCGCCGGACGCTTCCTCTGGTTCATGGCCCTGTTCGGCGTCGGCGCCCTGCTGATGCGCGGGGCGGGCTGCACCTGGAACGACATTACCGACCGCGAATTCGACGCCAGGGTTGAGCGCACCCGGACCCGGCCGATTCCCAGCGGTCAGGTCTCGGTCAGACAGGCGCTTGCCTTCATGGCGCTGCAGCTGGCCGTCGCCTTCGGCATCCTGCTCCAGTTCAACGGGTTCGCCGTCCTGGTCGGCGTGGCGTCGCTCGCCGTCGTGTTCGTCTATCCGCTGATGAAGCGGGTGACCTACTGGCCGCAGATCGTGCTCGGGCTGGCGTTCAACTGGGGCGCTCTGCTCGGCTGGGCGGCGGTGCGCGGCGACCTGGGCTGGCCGCCGGTCCTGCTCTACATCGCCGGCATCTTCTGGACCCTCGGCTACGACACGATCTATGCCCACCAGGACAAGGAAGACGATATCCTGATCGGCGTGAAATCGAGCGCGCTGAAGCTGGGGGCCGGCACCCGGCCGTGGCTGTGGGCCTTTTATGGACTGGCCTCGATCCTGATTGCCGCCGCCGGATGGCTCGACGGACTTGGCCCGCTCTTCTGGATCGGCTTCGGTCTTGGCGCCGTGCAACTCGCCTGGCAGGCCGCCCGGGTCGACATCGACGACTCCAATGACTGCCTGCGCATCTTCAAGTCCAACCGGGTCTTCGGCTGGTGCCTGTTGCTCGGCCTGGTGGCGGACTTGATGCGATAGGCCTTAGCCCGGGACCCCCTTCCGGAGGCCGGGACCGGCGCCAGGGGGAAACCCGAACACCATCAGCATGAAGGCGTATTCCTCCGCCACCTCGCGGAGCGCCTCGTAGCGGCCGGACTTGCCGCCATGGCCGGCGCCCATATTCATGCGCAGCATCAGCAGATTGTCGTCGGTCTTCGTCGCACGCAGCTTTGCGACCCATTTGGCGGGCTCCCAATAGGTAACCCGCGGGTCGCTCAACCCACCGGTAACGAAGAGGTGCGGATACTCTTTCGGCTCGACATTGTCGTACGGGCTGTAGGCCTTGATCCGCCGATAGGCCTCCAGGTTTTTCGACGGGTTGCCCCATTCCGGATATTCGCCCGGCGTCAACCAGAGCGTATCGTCCAGCATCGTGTTCAGGACATCGACGAACGGCACATGGGCCGCCGCGGCTCTGAACAGCTCGGGCGCCATATTGACGGTTGCGCCGACCGTCAATCCGCCGGCGCTGCCGCCGGCCACCGCCATGTTGCCTTCGCGCGCATAGCCTTTCGCCGCGAGATGCCGGGCCACGGCGATCACGTCGCGGAACGTGTTTTCCTTGTGCACCAGCTTGCCGGCCTCGTACCAGGATTTGCCGAGTTCCGAACCGCCGCGCGGGTTGGCGAGCGCAAAGACGAACCCGCGATCCAGCAATGACAGGCGCGCCGTGCTGAACCACGGATCCATGTTCATGCCGTAGGAACCGTAGGCATAGAGGTAGAGCGGCGCGCTGCCGTCCTTCGGCGTGTCCTTGCGGCGGACAATTGTGACCGGCACCTCGGCGCTGTCGTGCGATGGCGCCATTTCCCGTTCCGAGACATAGAGCGATGCGTCGTAGCCGGACGGAATCTCCTGAATCTTGCGGACCGTGCGTTCGCGGGTTTCGATGTCATAGTCCCAGACTGTCGGCGGCGTGACGAGCGACTGATAGGCAATACGCAGATGCGGCTGCTCGAATTCGACGTTGCCGGCGGGATGGACGGCATAGGCCGGTTCCGGAAAGGCGATCCGGTGCTCGGCGCCGCCGGCGAAATGCCGGACGCGCATGTGCTTGACACCGGACTCCCGCTCTTCGATCAGCATCCAGTCTTTGAAGACGTCCAGCCCGGTCAGGAACACGCTGTCGGACGCGGCGATGACCTCCTGCCAGTTATCCGCGTCCGGTCTCTCGACCGGCGCGGTGGCCAGCCGCTGGTTCGGGTGCGTATCGTCGGTCAGGATCCAGAAAGTGCCGTCCCGGTGTTCGGCCCTGTAGAGCCGTCCGGCCTGCCGGGCGCTGACGAGGCGGGGCAGGGCGCCCGGATCATCCGCCGGGACAAGTCGCACTTCCGAGGTCTCTTGATCGCCGGCATGGATGAACAGGAATCGCATGTCCCGGCCGAGATGGACGGAAACCCCGAAGCCGGGGTCTGATTCCCGGTAAACCTCGACATCCTCGTCGACCGATGTGCCCAGCCGGTGCCGCCACACCGACGACGGCCTTAGCTGCTCATCGAGCCGGACGTAAAACAGCGTCCGGTTATCCGTCGCCCAGGCAGGTTCGCCGCTGGTGTTCGGAATTCGGTCGGGCAGGTCTTCACCGGTTTCCAGATCGCGTACGCGGATCGCAAACCGCTCCGACCCGTCGGTATCGGCCGAATAGGCCAGAAGCGAGTGATCCGGCGACGGTTCGACCGCGCGGACGCGCAGATAGTCGACATCCGCGGCCAGCGCCGGCTCGTCCAGAATGGTGCGGGTCGCGCCATTCGGGCCTTCTTCGAATGGAATGCGGAAATGGGTCCGGTATTGGGCGCCCGGCTCGAACCGCCACGAATAGAACCACGGCCCGTTTTTGATCGGCACGCCGCAGTCGTCGTCCTTGAGCCGGCCTTTCAGTTCCCGGAACAAGGTTTCCTGGAGTTCGGCCAGCGGCGCCATGACGGCTTCCCGGTAGGCGTTCTCGGCATTCAGATATTCCAGGATCGCCGCCTTACGGACATCGGGATAACCGGGATCGCGCAGCCAGGCGTAGTCGTCGGTCCGGCTGTCGCCATGATGCCGGGTGATCACCGGCCGGCGCGCGGCCACCGGCGGTGTCAGGGATTTCCATTGGGGCTCGGTCATGCTTCCGATGTGGCCCGCTGCCATAGGGTTGACAACCGCCGCGGCCAACCGAAAGACATACCCGAAGACTCACTCATAAGTGATTCGAATCGGGGAATCCGCCGACGTAGGGTTGCACCATGATCCACATCGCCAAAGTCGTCGCTCGAAGCCTCGCCGCTCTTGTTGTCGCTGCCGCTTTGCATCCGGCCGGCGCCGTTGCCGGCCCTGTAAAACGCCCGGTGGTGGTCGAACTATTTACATCGCAGGGCTGCTATTCCTGTCCGCCGGCGGATGAATACCTCGGCGTGCTGGCAAAGCGGCCCGGCTTGCTCGCCCTGTCGTTCCATGTCGACTACTGGAACTATCTGGGCTGGCGCGATCCGTACTCCAGCGCAGAGGCGTCGCAGCGCCAGCAGACCTACTCGTCGGCCATGCGCCGCCGGTCGGTCTACACGCCGCAGATGGTTGTGGACGGCAAGCTGCAGGGCATCGGCAGCTACACCGGCATCATCGACGGGATGATCCGGATCCGGCAAGAGGCGGGGGACGATGCGGTCGCGGTGTCGATTGGCGGCGGAATGCAGGAAAAAACCCTCACAGCGGCGCTGAAAGGCGATGGCGGCCGGACCGGGGACTGTGCGGTCTGGCTGGTCTATTTCGATAAGCGGCACACGACCGAAATCCCGCGCGGCGAGAACGCCGGCAAGACATTGACTTACTACAATGTGGTGCGGGAATTTCGTCGGGTTGCCGACTACAGGGGCGCGGACCTCGTGATCGATCTGCCCGGGACCGGGTCGAAAGGCGCCCGGTATGATCAGGTTGCGGTTATCGTCCAGAAACCGGACGGCGGCCGTATCGTCGGGGCAGCCTGGAAGGCATTAAAGTAGCGCCGGTCTGACGATTTTATCCTTCCGGCCCGCACGGCCGCGCCGCCGTGCAGCGGTAGCTGTCCAAGCCTGACAGCCCTGCCTCACGCCGGCGCCCTTTCCCCTTGTCTTCCGCTGCGTCCCGGACGACCATGCGTTCCATGAGGTCGAAGCCCGACGTCCGCGGCCCTGCCGACCGGCGCATCACTGCCGTCCTCGGGCCGACCAACACCGGCAAGACGCATTTCGCGATGGATCGCATGCTGGCGCACGGCTCCGGCATGATCGGGTTCCCGCTGCGCCTGCTGGCCCGGGAGAATTACGACCGTGCCGTACGCGCCGCCGGCGGCCATGCCGTGGCGCTGGTGACGGGAGAAGAAAAGATCGTTCCGCCGACGGCGCGCTTCTTCCTGTGTACGGTAGAGGCCATGCCGGTCGATCGCGAAGTCGAATTCCTGGCGATCGACGAAATTCAGCTCGCCGCCGATCCGGAACGCGGATACGCCTTTACAGACCGGATACTGCGCGCGCGCGGGACGCTGGAGACGGTGCTGATCGGCGCCGAGACCGTCCGGCCGGTTCTGAACCGGCTGGTGCCCGAGGCTCGGCTCGTCACCCGCCCGCGCTTCTCCCGGCTCGCCTATGCCGGCCCGAAGAAGATCACCCGCCTGCCGCCCCGGACCGCCGCGGTCGCCTTTTCGGCCCAGGACGTCTACGCGCTGGCCGAAGTCATCCGGCGGCGGCGCGGCGGCGCCGCGGTGGTGCTGGGCGCCCTGAGCCCGAGGACGCGCAACGCCCAGGTCGAAATGTTCCAGGCCGGCGAGGTCGAATATCTGGTCGCCACCGACGCCATCGGCATGGGCCTGAACATGGATGTGAACCACATTGCCTTTTCCGCCTTGACGAAGTTCGACGGGCGGGTGCGGCGACGGTTGTCCCCGGCGGAAATCGGCCAGATCGCCGGGCGGGCGGGCCGGCACATGCAGGACGGCACGTTCGGCACAACCGCCAACGCCGGTGAGTTCGACGCCGATCTGATCGAGGTGATCGAAACCCACTCTTTCGATCCCTTGCCATTTGTTTACTGGCGCAATCCCAAGCTGTCGTTCGACACGGTCGATGCGCTGATCCAGACTCTGGCGCTGCCGCCGTCGTCGCCCGATCTGGCGCCGGCGCGCGAAGCGGAAGACTTCCGCACCCTGACGGCACTGTCGCGCCAGCCCGGACTGCGCGCGCGGCTCGACAATCCGGCGGCTGTCGCGCTGCTGTGGGAATGCTGCCAGATTCCCGACTTCCGCAAGATTCTTGGCGAGGCGCACAACAGTCTGGTGGCTCGCATCTTCATGGATCTAACCGGCGACAAAGGGCGGATTTCGCCGGCCTGGATGGAGCGCCAGGTCTCCCGGATCGACCGGACGACCGGCGACATCGGCGCGCTCGCCGGCCGGATCGCCGATATCCGCACCTGGACCTACGTTTCCTATCACACCGACTGGCTGGACGAGCCATTGCGATGGCAGGAGCAGACGCGGCGTATCGAGGATCGGCTGTCCGACGCCCTGCACGAACGGTTGACCGAACGCTTCGTCGACAAGCGCACCGCCATTCTGGTCAAGCGACTGCGCAGCAAGCAGAATCTCGAAGCGGCGGTAATGGAGTCCGGCGAGGTTGTCGTCGAAGGCGTCGCGATCGGCCGGATGGACGGATTCCGCTTCGTCGCCGCGCCGGCCGCCACCGGCGAGGACGCCCGCGCCATGCGCAATGCCGGCTGGCGGGCGCTTCGACCGGCGATCGAGGAGCGGCTCGGCCTCCTTGAGGCGGTAAAACCGAAAGCCATCAAACTGGCGCCGAACGGCGAGTTGCGCTGGCGCGGCGCCGTCATCGGGCGGTTGGTCAAGGGCGATCACCTGCTCGGTCCCCGGGTCCGGCCGGTGGTTGGCGACGGTCTGGAGCCGTCCGCCCGCAACCGGGTCGCGGCCAAGCTCGAAAGCTGGCTCGCATCCCACCTGCCTTTCCGCCTGGGGACAATCGCCGGCCCCGCGCCGGAGGGCATCGGCGGCCAGGCCCGGGCTTTGCTGTATCAACTGGGCGAGGCGGGTGGCCATTTGCCCCGCCGCCGGCTGCGTCCGGCGATCGACGGGTTGACCAAGGCGGACCGCAAGGCGCTGGCCGCGCAGGGGGTGAAACTCGGCGCCCAGCGGGTTTACTACGACGGCCTGCTGCGACCGCGGGCACAGGCCATGATCGCCCTGCTGTGGGCCATCCATAACAGCATCGAGGATTTTGTCTTGCCGCCGTTTGCGGGTTGCCTTGAATCGGTCGACGGCCTGCCCCGCGGCCTGCTACCCGCGTGCGGCTATGTGGTGGCGCAGGGCATGGCGGTGCGCGCGGACCGGATCGAAGCGCTGTGGCGTGCCATCAACAAGCTGCCGGAGGGTACCGCGGTGACGGCAGGTCCCGCGCTCGCCGAGGCAGCCGGCATTCCCGACGCCTTTCTTGCCGTGGCACTCCGCGGTCTCGGCTATCGTCCGGGCCCGGACGGGGACGGCGGCTGGCTCAAGGCCGCCGCCCGCCCCCGCAAGCGCGAGGAACCGCGCCCGGCCCCGAACCCCTGTTCGCCGTTCGCCATCTTGCGCGAACTCACGGCGAGCCGCTAGACCGGTGCCGGGCGCGCCAGCAACGCCCGCCAGCGCCGGGCCCGAAGAGATCGGGCCGCGCGTCGACAAGTGGCTCTGGTATGCCCGATTCTTCAAGACCCGGACGCTGGCAAGCAAACTGTGCAATGGCGGAAAATTGCGGGTGAACAGCGACCCGATCGCCAAAGCGCACTACCGGGTGCGGCGCGGCGATGTGCTGACCTTTCCGCAGGGCGGCGGGATCAGGGTCATCGAAGTCCGCGAATTCGGCGTCCGCCGCGGACCGGCGGCCGAAGCGCAGACGCTGTTCGAGGATCTGGCGCCGCCACTGCCGCGGCAAGCCCGCCCGGACGGCGACCTCAGCAGGAAACCGGCGGCGCCGCGCCGGGATGCCGGCGCGGGCCGGCCGACCAAGGCCGAGCGCCGGGCGATCGACCGATTGCACGACCAGTCCTGAGCCGGAACGGGAACCGGAAGCATGATGGACCTCCTAGCCGATCCGAACGCCTGGATCAGCCTGGCGACGCTGACCGCGCTGGAGATCGTTCTCGGCATCGACAATCTGATCTTTATTGCGATTCTGGCCGACCGGCTGCCGGAGCGGCAGCGCCCGGCGGCGCGCCGGCTCGGCCTCGGCGCGGCGCTGGTCACGCGCCTCGCGCTCCTGTTCGTCATCACCTGGCTGGCGGGCCTGAACCAGGCGCTGTTCGCCATCGCGGGCGAAGAAATTTCCTGGCGCGACATCGTGCTGATCGCCGGCGGCCTGTTCCTGATCGGCAAGGCCACCATGGAGATCGATCACGATCTGGAAGGCGGGCCGAAAAGCAGGCCTGCGAAAATCTGGGGCGGTTTCGCCGTCGTCATCGCCCAGATCGCGGTGATCGATATCGTGTTCTCCCTCGATTCGGTGATCACGGCGGTCGGCATGGCGCGCCATATCGAGGTGATGATCGCCGCCATCGTCATCGCCATCCTGGTGATGCTGGTGGCGTCCGATCCGGTCGGCCGCTTCGTCGCCGCGCACCCGACGATCAAGATGCTGGCTCTCTCCTTCCTGATCCTGGTCGGCGTCATGCTGGTAGCCGACGGAATCGGCCTGCACATCCCCAAGGGCTATCTGTATTTCGCCATGGCCTTCGCGTTGGGCGTCGAGACCCTCAATCTGCTGGCCCGCCGGGCGCGGGCGAGGAAGCGGGCCGGAAAGCAGAACTGAGGCGGAGCGCCCGGGCGGCCTCGCGCAACGGCGGACGCCGCAGTTCCGCTACCGGGCGTGCGACCGCGGATGAGGCAACGGCAGCACGACGGTGAACCCGCCATAGCAGCGGACATGTCGGTGCCGGGGAACCGGATGGCGATGTCCCCGGTAATGGCGATGGCGGTGGTAGCGCCAGTGCCCCGCGGCCACGGCTTCGCGACGATGCAGGGAAACGGATAGGTGAAGCTCCAGTAGGGCGTGGCCCGATGCGGATAAGGCCGGTGCCGGTGTCGCCAGCGCTGCGGTTGGCCGTGCCGGCCGCGCCAGCGGTCATGGCGGGGGCGCCAGCGGTCGCGGACGACGGTCGCTTTCAGGCCGGTCAGATCCTCGGTCGCACCGGCCGGCCCGGCCCGGCCCAATGAGCCCGGCGCGGCCTGAAGCGGCGCAGCCGGCGTTGCCAGAACCAGGGCGAGCGCGCCCGTTGCGATGACGGATTGCGGTATCTGTTTCATGAGGCTTTCCTTCCTTGGCTCGCTTGCCCGGAGCGACGGGCAGGCGCCCGCTGCGGGGTCAACCGCGCCATAGCGGCGTTCGCCCTTTGCTCAGCACCAGATCCAGCGCGACGGTGCGGTTCTGCTCCTCGGCGGCGATCAGATCGCCGGCCAGTTCGTCGAACGGCGCAAGTTGCACGGTTTCCGGCGGCTGATCGTCGGCCAGCAGGGCGGCGTAGGGGAAATGCCGGGCCGCGGCGGCGAACAGCGCCGCCGGTTCGGTACCGAGCCGGCGCAGGCCGTAGGGCCAGTATTCCAGCAGCGCGATTTCGGCCCGGCCGAACAGGGCCTCTCCGCCGGCCAGCGCCTGACCTTCGGCGCCCTGGACATCGACCTTGACCAGCACCGGCCCGGCGAGGCTGTCGGCATCGATCAGCGTATCGACCGGCCGGGCGGGCACCGTAACGGTCGTGCGCGCTGCCTCGCCATAGGCGCTGCCGCCGTCCGGTGCGGCCGTGCGCACCCGGTGATCGCCCAGATTTACCGGCGCGATCTCGAACTCGAGCTCGGCTGCTTCGTGCCAGGCGGCCGCTTCATGCACCGCGACCCGGCCGGCGACGCCGTTGCGTTCGATATTGCGCCGGAGCAGCGCGAGGTTCGCCGGCTCCGGCTCCACGGCATGGCACAAGGCGCCGGCAAACGCCGCCGGAACGGCCGTCGTGCCGATATTGGCGCCGAGGTCGATCCAGCTTCCCGGCCCTTGCGCCGCGAACGTCGCCTGCATCAGCCGGACAGTCTCGGCGGACCAGGATTTGTTCTTCAGATATTTCAGAATTACCGTACGGTCGATGATCGAACCCTCGATCTCGCCGTTTGCGCCCGGTATGACGATGCCGGTTGCGCCGGCTTCCGCCAACAGGTCGAACAGCAGCCGGTTGCGGCTCTTGACCGGGAGCGCGCGCATCGCCGCCGCTGCTTTGGCTGCCGCCTCGACCGCCCCATGCTGCCGGTCAGCCATGGGCCGGGCGTTCCCGGACGCCGTCGCGCAGTTTCAGGAACGCGGTGCCGACGAGCAGCAGCACACCGGCGCAGACGTCGGTTCTGGCGGTATTCCACGCCTGCCAGTCGGCGGAATAGTCCGCCCAGATCGTCCGGGCCGCCGCCGGATCCGCCGGTACGGCCATCGCGGCGAGCGCTTCGTTCATCGGCACGTTGGTCAACATCGTCCGCGCCATGCCGCCTGCCAGATAGAGCGCGCACGCCAGGCCGAACAGCAGCGCCAGAAACGCCAGGGGCAGCAGGATATTCTGCGTCGTCATCGTCCGGCTCGCGTGTCGGCCCGTTCTCCTTCTCTGAACGACCGCGCCGGGGGTTTCCGTCGCCGATTCGCGCGGATCGGGCGCCGTTATTTCAGCGCCGCGCAGAAGCGCCCGATGCGGATGCAGGCCTCCTTCAGCGCGTCGAGGGAGGTGGCGTAGGAAATGCGGAAGTAGGGCGACAGGCCAAAGGCCGCGCCCTGCACCACGGCGACCCCCTCCGCCTCCAGCAGCTCGGTCACGAAATCCCCGTCGGTTTCGATAACCTTGCCGCTTGGCGCTGTCTTGCCGATCGTGCCGGCGCAGCTCGGGAAGACGTAGAACGCGCCGTCCGGCCGCCGGCAGGTCAGGCCCGGAATGGCGTTCAGCGCCTCGACCACCGCGTCGCGCCGCTCCAGGAAGGCCGCGTTGCGCTCGGGCAGGTAGTCCTCCGGCCCGGTCAGCGCCGCCAGCGCCGCGGCCTGGCTGACCGAACTGGGGTTCGACGTGCTCTGCCCCTGCACCTTCGCCATCGCCTTGATCAGCGGCTCCGGCCCGCCGGCGAAGCCGATGCGCCAGCCGGTCATGGCATAGGCCTTGGACACGCCGTTGACCGTCAGCGTGCGCTCGTACAGCCCCGGTTCGACCTGGGCCGGCGTCACGAAGGTGAAATTGCCGTAGACCAGCTTCTCATACATGTCGTCGGTCATGACATGGACATGCGGATGGCGCATCAGGACGTCGGTCAGCCCCTTCATGGCGTCGCGGTCGTAGGCCGCGCCGGTCGGGTTCGACGGGCTGTTCAGGATGATCCATTTGGTGTTCGGCGTAATCGCGGCTTCGAGCGCCTCGGGCGTCAGCAGGAAGCCGCTGTCCGCCGGGCAATCGACCGGCACCGGCGTGCCTTCGGCGAGCAGAACCATGTCGGGATAGGAGACCCAATAGGGCGCCGGGACGATGACCTCGTCGCCCGGGTCGAGCGTCGCCATCAGCGCGTTGTAGAGCACCTGCTTGCCGCCGGTGCCGACGGTGATCTGGTCCGGTGCATAATCCAGGCCGTTGTCGCGCCTGAACTTGGCGGCGATGGCGTCCTTGAGCGCCGGCGTGCCGTCGACATTGGTGTATTTGGTCTCGCCGTTGCGGATCGCCTGGATCGCGCCTTCCTTGATCGGGTCCGGCGTATCGAAATCCGGCTCGCCGGCGCCGAGGCCGATCACGTCGCGCCCGGCCGCTTTCAGGTCGCGCGCCTTCTTCGAGACGGCCAGGGTCTGGGACGGCTTGATGCGCGAGAGGCGCGAAGCGATGAGCGGCATGGACGGGCGCTTTCGGCTGGTGGTTGCGGAAATATCGGCCGCCCCGGGAGGGCTTCACGAACGCTAGGCCGCGGGCCCGTCCGCTGCAAGCAAAAGCCTGTCGCGCGAAGATGCCTGCAAGGCGGCGTGTCGCGCCAACCTCAGAATTTCGGGAAGACCTGGGTTTCGTGCAGCCATTCGGACATGACCATCCGGTCCTTGCGCTCGGCTTTGCCGAAGCCCTCGTGGCGCGCCTTGTTGGGCCAGACATGGTCCGAGACCATGGCCATCCGGGTGACGACATGCTCCTTCGTCACGTTGATCACCATGAAGTCGGTCGCGAGCGCCAGCCGGCCTTGCCAGTGCTTGCGGATCTCGGTCTCCATCTCGCCGGCGGTGTCGAAATCGTTGAAGAAATGGAAGGCGACGAACAGGCGGGGATCGCACTGCGCGATGACGTACGCCGCTTCGCCGGGATCCGAGTGGGCGATCGTGCCGATGCCGCGGGCCGTGCGCTCGTCATAGCCCGAGCGCTCCATGAGCTGGCCGACGGTGTTGAAAGTCTCATGCACCAGCACGTCGACGCCTTTGGCATTGTCGACCATGAAGCGGCTCGGCGTCGTGTCGCCGGAATAGACGAAGCTGAGGCCGTTCCACTCCAGCTTCAAGCTGACCGGCCCGTCATAGATATGCACGGCCGGGAAGCTGGTAATCGTCACGCCGTTCCTCTCGTAGACCGTGTGGACCCTGGCATAGTCGAACTCGTTGATTTCCACCTCGGCGCCGACCGCGGGCAGGAAGCCGACGCGGGTGTCGGTATCCCAGCGGTAGCTCTCCATCTGCTTCTCGACGAAATGGCGGAAGCCGTATTCCGGCCGGTTGCTCGACGGGCCGTAGACGACCAGCGGCTTGAGGCGCCCGCCGGCCCAGCTGCCGATCCAGACCTGGCCGAAATCGCCCACATGGTCGGTGTGCAGATGGGTGGCGAACCAGGCGGTGATGTCGTTGTAGGGAATCTCCAGCGCCGTGAAGTTCATCTGGCTGCCGAAGCCGAAATCGAACACGAACCTGTCGCCGTTGCCGAGCTCGACCAGCCATGACGCGTTGGCCTGGGAGCGGCGCAGGAAGGGCCGGCCGGTGCCGAGCGCCGTGATCCGCATTTCGTCCGGGCCCAGCGTCTCGGCGTTGGGATAATACTGCTCCGCATAGCCGGCCCGCCCGGCGTCCGTGGTCGTGCGAATGGTCATCGGATTTTCTCCTGCAAGTCCCGCCGTCTCGCTGAAGGCACGCCGCCGGCGCATCTGTAAGGAAATGTAAGCCGCCCGTCATGCGGATAGTCGGAACAGGGGCCGTTACACGCCGCAGCCGGGCGATACCCGTGCCGAATCTGTTATGATTCGTTAAATCCGCGGTTTGCGCCGGAATTTAAGCGGAGGTCGTATAAGGAAAAAAATAATATTTACAGGGTATAATTTCAAGAGATCGCCACTGGCGCGACGAATGCCCTTTCAACTGTCGCGCTGTCGGTCTAAACGCCCGTCAGGCTTGCGCCGATTCCGCCAATCTGCATCCGTTGCCCCCCGCCGCATGACCATCGATCCCCAGATCCAGTGGGTGCTGGAGCTCATCGAGAAATCGCCCTATCCGCCGGTCTACACGCTGTCGCCGGCGGCGGCCCGCGTTCAGTATGACGAGACGGCGGTCAAGCTCGATATCGAGCCCGCGCCGATGGACTCGGTCGTCGAGATCGCAATCGGGCGGGAAAGCCGCTTCGTGCGCACCCGCCTCTACACGCCGCGGCAGACCGGCCGCCGAACCGGCCGGGCCGATCCGCTCCTTGTCTGGATCCATGGCGGCGGCTGGACGATCGGCAGCCTCGATTCCTACGATCGGACGTGCCGCGGACTGGCGGTCGGGGCGGATTGCCGGGTGTTGTCCGTCGATTACGCGCTGGCGCCGGAGCATCCGTTCCCGGCGGCGGTCGAGGATGTCGTGCTGGTGTGGGAAACGCTGCACGCCCGGGCGGCCGACTACGGCTTCGATCCGGCGCGCATCGCGGTCGGAGGCGACAGCGCCGGCGGCAACCTCTCGGCCGTCCTGTGCCACGAGGCGCGCGCGGCGGGCCTGCCCATGCCGTGCTTCCAGTTGCTGATCTATCCGGCGACCGACATGGTGGGCGGCTTTCCGTCGCGCAGGACCTACGCCAACGGCTATCTGCTGGAACAGGCCCATATGACCTGGTTCGGCGACGGTTATGCCGGCGATGCCGACCGCACCGATCCGCGAATGTCGCCTCTGCGCTACGGGGATTTTGCCTACGGGGATTTTGCCTGCCGCCAGCCGCTGTCCACACCGCCGGCTTCGATCCGCTGCAGGACGAAGGCATCGCCTATGCCGACAAGCTCGAGGCGGCCGGCGTGCCCGTCGTCCGGCGCCACTACACCGGCCTGATCCACGGCTATTTCAACATGGGCGGCGCGGTGACGGCGGCGAAGGCGGCATTCGACGACGCGGTCGCCGACCTCCGCGCTGCGCTGCGCCCCGGCGGTTAGCCCCCCGGTTAGCCCCCCGGTTAGCCCTCCGGTTAACCCGCAACGAAAGCGCCGTGGAAGCCCAGCGGCAGGGGGTAGGGCAACCAGGCCTGCGCAACCGGGCCGGCCGAGACCGCCCTGGCATCGAACACCGATAGTCCGGTCACGCCCTTCTGCCAGTCCAGCACCGTGCCGATCAGCCAGCCATCGTCCTCGCGTAGGCCGCCGGGCTTCGGGACGAAGATATGCTCCTCCGGAATCCGGCCCGGTCCGTAGTCGAAAATCTCCGCCGCGCCGCTTTCGAGGTTGCGTTTGACCGCGGTGCGGAAATGCCAGCCCTTCGGATTTTCCGGGGCGCCCAGCGTGTAGACATAGCGGTGCCGCCGTCCGACGGCGGCGGGCGCCACTCTGGCGAATTCCGCCTCTTTGCCGCGGCTGACGATCCGGCCGTCGCCCTTCGGCGGCAGGACGATCTGCGCGTAACGCAGCGGCGCCGAAAGCCGGAACTCGCCTTTCATCACATAGCGCAGGGTCTCGGTAACGATTCCCGGATCGTCCGCGAGGCAATGGTCCAGCCGGACGGTGCCATCGGCCTCTTCCCAGGCATTGCCGTAATGGAAGCCGAAACAGGCCGGCAGGGCGTGCCAGCGGCGTTTGTTGAAATCGGCCTTGTCCACCACTAGCACGCGGGTTTCCGCCTGCGGATTCCAGACATGGGCATCGAGGGTGCTGGCATGTTCCGCCCGCTCCGGATCGAACAGAAACGGCTGGATCAGGATGACCAGCGATTTCCGGGTCACGACGAAATCGTGGACCAGCCCCATCGGTCCGGCGTCGACCAGGCCGGCCTTCACCAGCCGGCCGGCGCGGTCGATATGGTAGAGCACGAGCGCCGGCCGTGGCAGCAGGTTGCAGCCGATGTTCCACAGGGTGCCGTCGGGATCGACCTTCGGATGGGCCGAGAAGGCGACGCCGCTCAGTTGCGGGCTCCAGCTCTTGAAGCCGCGCGCCGCCAGCGTCGTCTCGTCCAGCCGCGTGGCCGAACCGCCTTCCCACAGCGCCAGCAAATCCCCGCCATGGTGCAGCACCGAGATGTTCGCAGCGTTCATGCCGTCCGGCCCGCGCACCGGGGCGGCGTCGGGCAGATGGGTGGCGAAACCGTTGAACAGCCGCTTGCCGGCCGCGTCCTCGCGGTCGAGTTTCGGTGTGCGGACGATTCGTCCGCGATGGGCGATCCGGCCGTCGGCGATGGCGAACTCCTGGATCATGCCATCGCCGTCGAACCAGTGCTGGTAGCGCCGGCCGAACCGGTCGTGAATCGAGGGCCCGTTGCGGAAGAAGCGGCCTTTCAGGCCGGCCGGCCATTTCCCGGTGACGGTCAGCGCTTTCGCGTCGAGCCGGTCCGGCGGCGTTTTCCAGCCGATCAGCATGGGGTTCCGCTTCAGGGCTTCGGCGAAGGTATCGCCCCAGTCGTCGCCGGCAGCGGCCAGCGCCGGCGCGAAGGGCGCGAGGCCGGCCAGGCCAGAGGCGGCTGAAGCGGCCACGAAGCTGCGGCGTGTAAAGGTCGTGTCAGTCATGGCGTTTCTTTCCGGTTGCGGCAGGGCGAAAGGCTCAGTAACCGATGGGCAGCCGGATCCCGGCCTTGCCTTCGACGGCGATGCTGGAAGCCTCGAATTCCGGCGGGCCGAAACTGCCGGTTGCGCCATTGCCGAAGCCGTAGCCTTCGGTGGGAATGCCCAGCAGATTGGTGTCGAGCTTTCCGTCGCCGTTGGCGTCGTGGAAGCCGTTGACGGCGTACCGGCCGGGCTCCAGTTCGTCGAAGGTGACGCTGAAACCGCCCTTTTGCGCCTTCCGCCAGGCGCCCGCGACTGCGCCTTTCTCATCGGGGAATTTCACGCCGGCGGCAGTGCGATGGAGGGCGACGTAGATACGGCCCTTGCCGGAATTGACGCCGCTTACGGCTATCGTCAGTTCGGCCGCCTGCGCCGTACCGCTTGCCACTGAAACGGCCAACGCCGGCAGGGCAATGAGCGCCGCGACGGCGGCCAGAGTGCATAAATTGTGCTTCATCCTTGGGAACTCCCGTTCGAGTGCGTATCCTGCGCCCGAGGGGAAACACGGCGGACAGCAATGACCAACGGTCGCTACGCAAGCGGGCTGGAAACTTCGCGAACGGCGCAGCCCCAGCCATTCGCGCTTCGCGAATGGTTCACCTGGCGTCGGATGCGCTGGTATCTGGCCGTGCTCGCCGTTGCGATTCTGGTCCTGGGCTATCTCGGCCCGTTCGGCACCTATGTCCGCATGCCTTTCGGCGAACGGATGGCTTATTGGACCCTCGCGATGGCCGGCAACTGGCTTGTCGCCCTGGCCTGTATCCTGCCGACGATGGCGCGGCTCAGCGGCCGCCTGCCGGCCATCGCCTGCGTCCTGATCGGCAGCCTGACCGCGGCCGTGCCGGGAACGCTGCTGATCGTGGCCATCGAACTGCTGTTTGCCCACGCCGTACCGGAGACGCTGTGGACCGGCGAGCTGTTCCTTGCCGTCGCCCTGATCCACCTTGCGATGGGCCTGATTGTCTGGGGCACCATCGAACTGCCGATGCGGCAGGCGGGCGGCGCGCCTTTTTCGGAGCCGGCGATGGCAGACCCTGCGAGCGGGCTTCGGGCCGGCGGCGCCGAGGCGCCGCCGCTGCTGCAACGGCTGCCGGCCGACCGGCGCGGCGCGTTGTTACACCTGCAAATGCGCGACCATTATGTCGAGATCCATACCGACCGGGGTTCGGAACTGGTGCTGATGCGTTTCGGCGACGCCCTGATGGAACTGGGCGGAACCGAAGGGATGCAGGTCCACCGTTCGCACTGGATCGCGCGCACGGCCCTGAAGAAGGTTTCGCGGCGCGCCGGCCGGACCGTGGCCCATCTGGCGAACGGCGCCGAGGTCCCGGTCAGCCGCCGCTACGCCAGGGCGCTGCGCGAGGCTAATTGGGTATAGGCCTGGTTATTCCGGCCGGAGGGTCGCGCCAGTCAGTCGCGCTGGCCCCGGCGGCGCAGGACCCCTAATCTCCGGTTATGAAGACCGTCCTCATCGTGCTTACCGTCATCGCCCTGATCGGCGTCGTCGGGGTTCTGTTCACCGGCGTCATCCTGATGGGCCGCGGCGGCGAGGCCAACGCCAAATGGGGCAACAAGCTGATGCGCGCCCGGGTCGGCCTGCAGCTGGCGGCGGTCGTTCTTCTGCTCTTGCTGTTCGTCGTGTACCAGGGTTAGGCGTGCCATGGTCAAGCTGGACAAAATCTACACCCGCGGCGGCGACAAGGGGCTGACCAGCCTCGGCAACGGCGCGCGGGTGCCGAAACACGACGGCCGGGTCGCGGCCTACGGTACGGTCGACGAATGCAACAGCGTCCTCGGCCTGGCGCGGCGCCGCGCGGCCGGCGACACGGCCGCCGACGCCATGCTCGCCCGCATCCAGAACGACCTGTTCGATCTCGGGGCCGACTTGTGCACGCCGCACGAGGAAGATCCGAAATGGCCGCCGCTGCGCATGTCGCAGGCCCAGGTCGGCCGGCTCGAGGCGGAGATCGACGCGATGAACGCCGCGATCCCGCCGCTCAAATCCTTCATCCTGCCCGGCGGTTCGGCGCTTTCCTCTTGGCTCCACCTTGCGCGCACCGTGGCCCGGCGCGCCGAGCGGGAGATGACGGCGCTGGCCGAAGTCGAAACGGTCAATCCGCTCGCCATCGCCTATGCCAACCGGCTGTCCGACCATCTGTTCGTCATGGCCCGGGCGCACAATAACGACGGCGCCGACGACGTGCTGTGGACGCCGGGTGCGAACCGGTAGCGGGGATCAAGGGCCGCATTAACAGGCCCGGACAAATGCTCTAAACCTGCCGGCCATCGCTCTCCCCAGCCGGCAGGTCGCCATGCCCGAAACCCGTTACCGCCCGCGCCGCAGCATGATCTTTGCACCCGGCAACAAGCCGCGCATGTGCCTGAAGGCGCTGGATACCGGCGCCGACATGGTGTGCATCGACCTGGAAGACGCAGTGGCACCGGACGACAAGGATGCAGCGCGCGACGGCGTGGTGAGCATATTCCGCGACTACACGCCGGAGGCGGCCGGCCCGGAAACCCTGGTTCGTATCAACAGCCTGCATTCGCTGGACGGCCTGAAAGACGTCGCGGCCCTGGCCGATCTGCCCCGCCCGCCCGCCGGCTTTATGCTCGCCAAGGTAAAGAGTCTGGGCGAGGTCGCGATGCTGGACGACGTGCTGAGCGAAACCGGCGCCGCATCCGTTCTCCATGTCATGATCGAGACCAACGAAGCGCTCGACCAGGCGTTCGAGATTGCCCGGTCGAGCCAGCGGGTGCGCTCGCTGATTTTCGGCGCGATCGATATGGCGGCCGATCTGCGCACAACGATCGATTGGGAGAATTTGCTGTTCGCCCGCTCCCGCGTCGTTCACGCCGCCGCGGGCGCTGCAGTCGACCTGATCGACGTGCCGTGGCTGGACCTGGAGGATATGGACGGCCTGCGCGAGGAAGCCCGGCGCTGCTCCAGCCTCGGCTTTACCGGCAAGGCCGCCATCCATCCGAAACAGATCCCGGTCCTGAACGAAACCTTCAGCCCGGCCGAGGAAGAGGTTGCCCGGGCGCGCAAGATTATCGTCGCCTTCGAGGCCGGCGCCGGCGGCCTTGTCGTTCACGAGGGCAAGCTGATCGAAAAGCCCGTGCTGCGCTCCATGCAGCGGATCGTCGCCATCGCCGACGCGCAGTGAGTCAGGCCCCTTCGGCGCTGACCCTGGTTCGGGTCCGCGCTCCGGCATCGCCATCGTACGAGCCATTCTGCAGCAGCACGCCATTGGCCCGCAGGCGCCGGGCGCGGGCATAGCGGACCCAACCCCCGAGGAGTCGCCGGATGCGGGCAATCCTTCTCATCCTCGTGCCGTTCGCGGCGGGATTTTTCCTGTCCTACCTGTACCAGACCGTGAATTCGGTGATCGGCGGCGATCTGGTGCGCGACATCGGGCTCAGCGCCAGCGAAATCGGGCTGCTGACCTCTGTCTACTTTCTGACATTTGCGCTGTTCCAGTTGCCGCTGGGCCTGCTGCTCGACCGGTTCGGTCCGCGCCGGGTCAACGCGACCCTGCTGCTGATCGCCGCCACCGGCGCCGGCCTGTTCGCCATCGGCGAGGACAGCGCAACCCTGATCGCCGGCCGGGCGCTGATCGGGCTGGGCACCTGCGCCTGCCTCATGGCCGGGTTCAAGGCGATCACCCAATGGTATCCGGAACGCCGCTGGCCGGTGTGCAACGCCGTCATCCTGACCGCAGGCGGCCTGGGGGCGGTGGCCGGCACGGCGCCGGTCGACTGGGCGCTGGCGATAACGGACTGGCGCGGCGTGTTCCTGGCGCTGGCGGCGCTGACGGTCCTGGTGGCGCTGATCCTCTTCACCGCCGTGCCGGACCGGCAGGACGGCGTCAGCCGGAGCACCCTGCGCGACCAACTGCGCGAAACGGGCCTGATCTACCGCAGCCCGGCTTTCCGCGCCCTGGCGCCTCTGGCGATTACCGCGACCGCGGCCAATCTGGCGATCCAGAGCTTGTGGGCCGGCCCGTGGCTGCGCGATGTCGCCGGGCTGGAGCGCGACGCCGTCGTCAGCGTGCTCGCGATCCTGAATGTCGGCATCATGCTCGGCCTGCTGATGACCGGCGCTGTCGCGGCGGCGGCGCGGCGGTTCGGGATGACGCTCGGTCAGCTGCTCGGCGGCTACACCGTCCTGTTCTGCATCGTGCAGGGCCTGATCGTGGCGGAAGCGCCGGCGCCGCCGGCCCTCCTGTGGTTCCTGTTCGGTTTCCTATCCTTCGGCGTGATCTACTGCTTTCCGATGATCGCCGGGCACTTTCCGCTTGCCCTTGCCGGACGCGCCAATACGGCGATCAATCTGGTGATGTTCGCCGGCGGATTCGCAGCCCAGTTCGCCATCGGAGTTGTCATCGACCGGTTCGACAATCCCGGTCCGGACCGTTATGCGCCGGAGGGCTATGCGGCGGCATTTGGCGCGTTGCTCGTCTTGCAGGTCGCCGCCTACCTGTGGTTCCTGTTCCGCTACCGCCGCATCGGGCCGAACGCCGGAGGCAGGGCGATCGCCGAAGCGAACTGACCCCAGCGGCGAACGGGCGCCGGGCAGCCCGCCACGGTCAACTTTGCCGGGAGCAGGATACTGTCTGATACCGATCGAAATTCCGGCGCCGCCCCCGTTAGCGCGGCCCCCGTTAGGGTGGCGGTTGTCGGCTGCGGCTATTTCGGCGCCCTGCACGCGCAGAAATTCGCGGCGCTGGAAGCGGCGGATCTGGTCGCTGTCGTCGATACCGACCCGGCACAGGCGGAAAAAGTTGCCGAATCCACCGGCGCCGAAGCTGCCACCGATCTCGATACGGTGCTCGAGCGGGTTGAGGCTATCAGCGTCGTCACGCCGACGACGACGCACCACGCTATCGCCAGGCGCTGCCTGGACGCCGGCAAGGACGTGCTGGTCGAAAAGCCGATCTGCGAGACCCTGGAGGATGCCGACGACCTGATCGCCGCGGCGAAAGCCGGCGGCCGTATCCTGCAGGTCGGCCATCTGGAGCGTTTCAGCCCGATCATCGAGGATGTCAAGAAACTGGCCGACCGGCCGGGCTACATCGAAAGCACGCGCATCTCCCAGTATCGCGACCGGGGTACGGATACGAGCGTCATTCTGGACATGATGGTGCACGACATCGACAATATCATGACACTCGTGCGCAGCCCGATCGCGCGCATCGATGCCGTCGGCGTGCCGGTGATCGGCCCGGCCGAAGACATCGCCAACGCCCGGATCGGTTTCGAGAACGGCTGCGTCGCGACCGTCACCGCAAGCCGGGTGAGCTGGAAGATCCAGCGCACCATGCGGGTCTTCCAGCGCAACGCCTATCTGGTCGCCGACATGGCGGAGAACCGACTCGTCATCACCAGTCGCACCGGTGGCAAGGACGAGCCGCCGACCTTCGGCGCCGAACAGCGCCAGTATGACCAGGCCGACCTGATTATGATGGAATGCGAAGATTTCTTGGACTGTGTCCGCACCCGGCGCGAGCCGGTGGTCAGCGGCGAAAGTGTGCGCGACGTGCTGGCGGCGGCGCTCACTGTCACCGATCAGTTGCGCGCCTGGCGCCGGGAGTTACGCTGAGTGTCCGGCATTCCGGCCCGGGAGATTTTCGACGGAACCGAGACGCCGGCCCTGCTCGGCCCGGCCGATCCGCCGCCCATTGCCGTCGTCAACGCCGATGGCCGCGGACGAGCGTTGTTCGTCTGCGATCACGCGAGCAACCGGATTCCGGAAGCGTTGGGCGCCCTCGGCCTCAGCCCGGACAGGCTGCAGGAACACATCGCATGGGACATCGGCGCGGCGGCAGTGGCGGACCTGCTGTCCGACCGGTTCGACGCGCCGCTGGTCAAGTCCTGCTATTCGCGTTTGGTGATAGACTGCAACCGGAACCTCTCGGACTCCACATCGATTGCCGAGGTGAGCGACGGCGTGCCGATTCCCGAAAACCGCAATCTCGACCGGCAGGCCGCCACCGTCCGCGCCTGCGAAATCCTGCACCCGTATCACGCCGAGATCGAGGGGCAACTGGATCGCGAACGGGATCCGCCGTTCCAGGCGTTCGTCTCGATGCACAGCTTCACGCCGCTGTTCGATGGCCGGTCGCGGCCCTGGCAAGTCGGCGCGCTGTGGAACCGGGACGGCCGGCTCGCCCTGCCCTTCATGGCGGCACTGGCGGCGCGCGGCGACGTCACGGTCGGCGACAACCAGCCCTACAGCGCGCGCAACAATTTCGGCTACACGGTGCACCGCCACGGCGAGATGCGGAACCTGCCGCATCTGCTGGTCGAAATCCGCCAGGACCTGATCGCGGCACCCGAGGGCGCGGTGCGATGGTCGGGGATCGTCGGCGACGCGTTGCAAGCCGCCTTCGACGGTTTCCCGCCGTCGTGAAGGGCGCAGGAGGATCGCACCATGGCGCTGAGCGAACCCAGCTTCACCATCGGCATCGAAGAGGAATATCTCCTGGTCGACCGGGAGACCCTGAACCTCGCCGCCGATCCGCCGAAGGCCCTGTTTGCAGAGTGCGAGAACCTGCTCGGCGCCCAGGTCGCGCCCGAGTTCCTGCGGGCGCAGATCGAGATCGGCACCCGGGTGTGCACCACGATGCAGGAGGCCGCCGCCGACCTGCGGCGTCTGCGCCGGACCGTGTCCGGGGTCGCGGAAAACCACGGCCTCGCCATCATGGCGGCCTCGACCCATCCCTTCGCCGCTTGGGGCGAGCAGAAGCGGACCGAGAAGGACCGCTATAAAGAACTGGCCGAAAACCTGCAGGGCGTGGTCCGCCGCCTTGTGATCAGCGGCATGCACGTCCATGTCGGGATCGACGACGACGACCTGCGCATCGACCTGATGAACCAGGTCTCCTATTTTCTGCCCCATCTGTTGGCGCTCAGCACCTCCTCTCCGTTCTGGCAGGGCAAGGACACCGGCCTCCGCAGCTACCGCCTCGCGGTGTGGGACGAGCTCCCGCGCACCGGACTGCCCGAGCAGTTCGAGAGCTTCGGCGAATACAACCGCCATGTGCAGATACTGATCGAGGCCGGCATCATCGACGAACCGACGAAAATCTGGTGGGACATCCGGCCTTCCGCCCGCTTCCCGACGTTGGAAATGCGTATTTGCGACCTGTGCCCGAGACTGGCGGATACGGTGGCGATCGCCGCGCTCTACCGCTGCATCCTGCGGATGCTGTGGCGCCTGCGCCGGCAGAACCAGCGCTGGCGCCGCTACGCCAACATGCTGATCCGGGAAAACCGCTGGCGGGCCCAGCGCTACGGTTCCGACGGCGAACTGATCGATTTCGGCATCCGGCGGATGGTACCGTTCGCCGACCTGCTGGAAGAGCTGCTGGAAATGACCCGGCCGGACGCCGAGCATTTCGGCTGCCTGACCGAGATCGAGCACACACGCTCGATCCTGACCCATGGCACGAGCGCCCGGCGGCAGGTGCAGACCTATGAGGCCGGGCTTGCCGACGGGCTGGCGCACGAGGCCGCGATCCGGGCGGTCGTCGCCAGGCTCGTCGAGGAAACCGTGGCCGGGCTGTAGCCACTGTCGTTCCGGGGCACCGCGCCCGAAAGCCTCAGAACGCCGGCTGGGTCTGGCGGCGGCGTTGGAGCAGGATCACCAGCAGCAACAGCAGCAGCGCCGGGATGTAGAAGATCTCCTTCGCCATCCGCTCGTTCGGCACCAGGATCGCTTTGATCGTGGTCGGCGTGTCGCCGTAGAAGTCGTAGCTTCTGGCCAGCGACTTGAGCGGGCTGGTCGGCAACGGCTCTTCCATCCTGGCCTGGCCTTCTTCGACCATGACCAGCAGCCCGGCGGCGCGTAGCCGCGCGAGGCCTGGGCCGGGTTTGCCGAAGGGGATGGTCACCGTGGTTTCGTCGATCCGGTCCGGATCGTTGAAGTTGGGCCCGGAAATCGTCACCCGCAACTTGCCGCCTTCCGGCATTTTCTGCGCCAGCTGAACGATCTCTTTACCCGGCCGCTCAGTAAATTCGGCGGAAACCTGATCGAGCCAGAAGCCCGGCCGGAACAGGCTGAAGGCGACCAGCAACAGAATGACGGTCTCCCAAATCCGGTTCCGGGCGAAGAAATAGCCCTGGGTCGCCGCCGCAAACAGCATCATGGCGACGACCGCAATGACAAAGACGATCACCGCCTTCCCCGCCGAGACGTCGATCAGCAGCAGTTCCGTATTGAAGATGAACAGGAACGGCAGCAGGGCGGTCCTGATGTCGTACATGAAGCCCTGAACGCCGGTCCGGATCGGGTCGCCGCCCGAAATGGCGGCTGCCGCAAAGGCGGCAAGGCCCACGGGTGGCGTATCGTCGGCCAGGATGCCGAAATAGAACACGAACAGGTGGACCGCGACCAGCGGCACGATCAGGCCGCTCTTCGCGCCCAGCGCCACGATCACCGGCGCCATCAGCGACGAGACCACGATATAGTTGGCGGTGGTCGGCAGCCCCATGCCCAGGATCAGGCTCATGACGGCGACCAGCAGCAGCATGACGATCAGGCTGCCGCCGGAGAGGAACTCGACGAACTCGCCGACCACCTGATGCGCCCCGGTGAGCGAGATCGTGCCGACGATGATGCCGGCCGCGCCGGTTGCGACGGCGATGCCGATCATGTTGCGCGCACCGGAGATCATGCCGTCGACCAGTTCGGCGACGCTCTGCCGGAAGGCGCCGGCCGGAATGCCGGCGCCGCGGAACAGCGCTTTCAGCGGATGCTGGGTCAGCGCAACCGCGATCATCGCCATGGTCGCCCAGAAGGCGGAAAGCGCCGGCGACAGCCGCTCCAGCACGATGCACCAGATCAGGATGACGATCGGCAGGACATAGTAGAGGCCGGTGATCGCCGTCGCCCCGGCGCGGGGCAGTTCGGTGATCGGAGCGTCCGGCGGATCGACCACCAGATCGGGCAGGCGCGCGGCCAGCCACAGCAGGACCAGATAGGCGGCCGCCACGAGCACCACGACGACGACGAAGGCGGCGTCGGGCGCTATGACCTTGATCCAGCCGAGGCCGAAATAGACGGCGATGCCGAGCACGGCGATGCCGATGAAACCGGTCAGGAACCCGATCAGCTTCTGGGCGACCGTCATCGTCGTCGACGGTTTCGGCAGGCCCTTCAGCCCCAGCTTCAGGGCTTCCAGATGCACGATATAGACCAGCGCGATGTAGGAGACGAGGGCCGGGATCAGCGCGTGCTTGATGATATCCGTGTAGCTGACGCCGGTGAACTCGGCGATCAGGAAGGCCGCCGCGCCCATCACCGGCGGCGTCAACTGCCCGTTGGTGGAGGAAGCGACCTCGACGGCGCCGGCCTTTTCCGCCGAGAATCCGGTGCGCTTCATCAGCGGGATGGTGAAGGTGCCGGTGGTGACCGTATTGGCGATGGACGAGCCGGAGTAGAGGCCGCTCAGGGCGGAGGCGACGACGGCGGCCTTGGCCGGCCCGCCGCGCCGGTCGCCGAGCAGGGCGAAGGCGATCTTGATGAAGAAGTTGCCGGCACCCGCCTTTTCCAGGATCGCGCCGAACATGACGAACAGGAAGATCAGGGTCGCCGAGACTCCGAGCGCGACTCCGAAGACGCCCTCGGTCTGCAGCCAGAAATGCCACATCGCCTTGCCGAAGGACGCGCCTTTCCACTGCACGGCGTCCGGCAGCCATCTGGCGTCGCCGAAGAAGACGTAAAACACGAAAACCGAGGCGACGACGACCAGAGGCAGTCCGAGCGCCCGGTACACCGAGATCGCCAGCACAACCATGCCGCAGCTCGCGATGACGAGATCGGTATCCGTCGGCAGGCCGGCGCGTTCGGCCAATTCGTCCCGGTACAGGATCATATAGAGGCAGGAGGCGATGCCGACGGCGGCGAGCAACCAGTCGTACCAAGGGATATAGTGGCGCGGCCCGCGCTTCAGCAACGGGAAGGCCAAGGCGGCGAGCAGCAGGCCGAAGGCGAGATGGATCATGCGCGCTTCGGTATTGGGCACAACGAAGGGCAGGCCGGTCCACTCCTGCAGCGTGAACGGCACGGCCGAAGCGATGTAGAGCTGGAACAGCGCCCAGATGAAGGCGATCGCCGGGATCAGGTTGCGCTGCCATCCCCGGGGATCGCGGCCGCCGGTGTCGATGCTGCTGACCAGCTCCTCGGCCGATACGCGTTGCCCGGATGCTTCGGCCATTGCCGTGTTCCCTCAAGCGCTGCGCTGCAAGCAAAAAAAAGGGCGGGGCCGCAGAGGGCCCCGCCAACCGGTTCGGGCTGCTATTTCATCCAGCCCTTTTCCTTGTAGTATTTCGCCGCGCCGGCGTGCAGCGGGGCGGACAGCGAATCCCGGATCATTTCGCTTTCCTTCAGGTTCCTGAACGCCGGGTGCAGCTTCTTGAACGCGTCGAAATTGTCGAAGACCGCCTTGACGACGACATAGACGACCTTAGCCGGCACCTTGGCGCTGGTCACGAAAGTGGCGCCCACGCCGAAGGTCTTGATATCGGCCTTGTTGTTGTACATCCCGGCCGGAACCGTGGCGTTGCGATAGAACGGCCATTTCTTGACCAGGCCGTCGACCGCCGCGCCGGTGGCGTTGACCAGGTGCGAGGCGCAGGTCGCCAGCGATTCGTTGGTTGCGGCCGAAGGATGGCCGACCAGCCAGAAATAGGCGTCGATCTTGCCGTCGCACATGGCGGCGCTCATTTCCGCGGACTTCAGGCCGGTGGCCAGCTTCAGGTCCGTCCGCTTCCAGCCCAAGGCGGCTTCGATCACTTCCCAGGTTGCGCGTGTGCCGGAACCCGGGTTGCCGATGTTGACCCGCTTGCCCTTCAGATCGGTGATGTTCTTGATGCCCGTGCCGTCGCGCGCCAGGATCGTGACCGGCTCGGGATGAACCGAGAAGACCGCCCGCAGATCCTTGAAGGCGCCGGCCTTCTTGAATTTCGACGTGCCGTTGTAGGCATGGTACTGCCAGTCGGACTGGGCGACGCCGAATTCCAGCTCGCCCGCGCGGATCGTGTTGATGTTGTAGACCGAACCGCCGGTCGATTCGGCCGAGCAGCGAATGCCGGTTTTCTTGCGCATCCGGTTGACCAGTCGGCAGATCGCGCCGCCGGTCGGGTAGTACACGCCGGTGATGCCGCCGGTGCCGATGCTGATGAAACGCTGGTTCTGTGCCGACGCGCCGGTCGTCGTCCCTGAAAACGCCAGGGCAGCGACGGCGGCGGCGGCAACAATCTTGATCGTGGTTGACATGGTTCCTCCAGTTCCCTTTATGTGGAATTGCCATTGGCGCCCGGCCGAAGCCGTGCGCGGCGCATTGCGGACAGTTCGGAGACCGTTCCGTCTGTCCGAACGAGAGAATCCTAGCGCATAAACGGCGTGGATGAACCCCCAAATCCCTTGTTTGCCTCAAATACGGGACTTGACGGCCATCGTTTGCGCGGAGAACAGCTGAATCCTGCCGGATTGCGCGTCAATCGGCTTCGGCCGCGGATCGCGTCTTGAGCCTCGGCGCCTATCCCCGGGCGGTCTCGACGAACCGGTCGATATCGTCGGCATCGGTGTTGAAGGCGCAGACCAGCCGGACGCTGGGCCGGGCCGGATCGCCCCAGTCGTAGAAATCGAACCCGGCGTCGCGCAGACGCTCCGCCGTATCGCCGGGAATCGTCGCGAAGATGATGTTGGCGTCGACCGGGTACTCGATCGCCACATCGTCGATTTCCGAAAGGCCGGCCGAGAGCCGTTCGGCCATGACGTTGGCATTGGCGGCGAGTTGCAGCCACAGCCCGTCTTCGACGTATCGGGCGAGTTGGGCGGACAGAAAGCGCATCTTGGAAAACAGGTGCCCGCCGCGCATGCGGCGGCGGCTCAGCGTGTCTTCAAGGTCTTCGTTGAACAGCACCGCCGCTTCCGCCGCCATGGCGCCGTTTTTGGTCGCGCCGAAAGACATAAGATCGATGCCCGCCCGCCAGGTGAGTTCCGACGGATCGCAGCCGAGGGCGGCGACCGCGTTGGCGAAGCGGGCGCCGTCCAGATGGACATACAGGCCGTTGGCCCGCGCGACCGCGCAGATATCGCGGATCTCGTCGACCGAATAGACCGTGCCGCATTCGGTCACCTGGGCGATGGAGACGGCGGCGGCCTCCATGACATGGGGCAGGCGGGCCCCGCCGCCGCCGACTTCGCCGATCGCCGCTTCCAGCGCGGCCGCCGTCATCTTGCCGTCCGCGGCGGGAACAGGAACCAGCTTGGCGCCGTTGGTGTAGAATTCCGGCGCGCCGCCTTCGTCCTCATAGGTATGGCTGTGTTTCAGACAATAGACCGTGTTGAAAGGCCGGGCGACGAGACTGAGGCACAAGGCATTGGCTGCTGTCCCGGTCGCAACCGGATAGACGCTGACCTCTGTATCGAACAGGGCGGAAAAACGCCCGTTCAGCCCGCCGGTCAGGTCGTCGTTGCCATAAGGCCAGGCGCCCTGCGGCTCGTTGGCCTCGACGATCGCTTCCATGATTTCCGGCGCGATCCCGGTGACATTGTCCGAGGCGAAATTGACCGGCCTGAAATTCGCCGGTTCTGAATTGTCCGGCGCTGCGGCCGGCCGGAATGTCGGCTCGTTCATCGCATCCGCTCAGTTGCCGCCTCGCGGGCGGGTGACCTGGATTCGCAGCGGCGGCTGCCTGCGGTCGATCGGGACCGCATAGATAACCTGCTCGCCCGAGGGCAGTCGCACCAGCACCGCCAGGCCACCGCGAATGTTCGTCATCCGCAATACCATCGACTCCGCCGGCAATCCCAGGGACACCGGATCCGTCCGCAATTCGCCGGCGCCTGCCGGTGCGGCCTCCCCTTGCGGGGCGGTCGTTTCCGGACTGTCCGCTACCCCGGCCTTGTAGACGATGCCGATGACCAGCACGATCAGGCCGATCAGGATCAGCACGGCCATGCCGACCACGGCGCCGGTCAACAAACGCACACGCGTCACGTTCTGGGTCCGTCCTGCAATCTGCTATGATGGCGCCGCCCAGGTTGAGACCGGCCCATGAACGACGACCTTCCGGAAAGCGAGACAATAGTCCAACCGCCCCCGGTGTCGAGGCGCCAGGTGACCGTCGATGACGCAGCCGTGGGCCAACGCCTCGACGCGGTTCTGGCGGCGGCGCTGGACGGCCTGTCCCGGACCCGCATCCAGGCGCTGGTCAAACAGGGCGCGGTGACGGACGGCGACGGCCAGGTCGTTACTTCGCCGTCGATGAAGGTTGCCGCCGGCCAGCGCTTTGCGGTCGATGTGCCGCCGCCGGCGCCCGCCCGGCCTGCGCCGCAGTCCATCCCGCTTGAGATCGCTTTCGAGGACGACCATCTGATCGTCGTCGACAAGCCGGCCGGCCTGGTGGTGCATCCGGGATCGGGCAGCCCGGACGGAACCCTTGTGAATGCCTTGCTGGCTCATTGCGGCAGCAGCCTCTCGGGCATCGGCGGCGTCGCCCGCCCGGGCATCGTCCACCGCATCGACAAGGATACCTCCGGTCTGCTGGTGGCGGCAAAGTCGGACGCCGCGCATGCCGGCCTGGCGGCCCGGTTCGCCGAACACAGCATCGAGCGGCGCTACACGGCGCTGGTCTGGGGCGAGCCGCGTCCGCTGACCGGCCGGATCGACGCCCTTATCGGCCGCCATCCGTCGCACCGCACGAAAATGGCCGTACGGCGCGACGGTGGGCGGACGGCCCGGACGTATTACACGTTAATGACACGGTATAGCGGACTCCTCAGCCTGATCGACTGCCGGCTGGCGACCGGGCGGACCCATCAGATCCGGGTCCACATGGCATACCGGGGCCATCCGCTGGTTGGGGACCGGCTGTACGGCGGCCAGCGCCATCTGCCCCAACCCTGGCGGAATACGCCGCAGGCGGCTGCCGTGGAAGCCTTCGGGCGGCAGGCGCTTCACGCGGCGCACCTGGGTTTCGACCACCCGGTGACCGGCGACACCCTGTCGTTCGACGCGCCGTTGCCCCCGGATTTCGAAGAACTGATATCTGTCCTGAAACCTTTGCAGGAAACCGGGCAACCGTCTGCCGCACAACAATTTCGTGACCGATGAACGATCTTGAAAAGAAAAGGGCCGATCCTCAAGTACCCAGTGGGCGAGAAAAGGCCGGCACCGCACCGGCGCGTGTGCCCGGAGGAAAGCAAGGCAAACCGAAAATGGCGGCATCCACGGCAATCGCAACCCTGCCGAGCATCCCGTCCGTCGGGCGGGACGGAAACCTGTCGGGCTATCTGGCGCAGATCCGCAGGTTCCCGATGCTGGAACTCGAAGAAGAATACATGCTGGCGACCCGTTGGCGCGACCATGAGGACACCGAGGCGGCGCACAAGCTCGTCACCAGCCATCTGCGCCTGGTCGCCAAGATCGCCATGGGCTACCGCGGCTACGGCCTGCCGGTCGCCGAACTGGTTTCCGAAGGCAATGTCGGCATGATGCAGGCGGTCAAGCGCTTCGATCCCGAACGCGGTTTCCGCCTGGCGACCTATGCCATGTGGTGGATCCGCGCTTCGATCCAGGAATACATCCTGCACTCCTGGTCGCTGGTCAAGATGGGCACCACGGCAGCGCAGAAAAAGCTGTTCTTCAACCTGCGCAGGATCAAGAGCCGTCTGAACGCGCTGGAAGAAGGCGACCTGTCGCCGGACAACGTGAAGAAGATCGCGACCGAGCTGAAGGTCTCGGAAGACGAGGTGGTCAACATGAACCGGCGCCTGGCCGCGCCGGACAATTCCCTGAACGCGCCGCTGCGCAATGACGGCGAGGGCGGGGGCGAATGGCAGGACTGGCTGGTCGACGAAAACCAGGAAAGCCAGGAGACGATCGTCGCCGACCGCGAGGAACTCAAGATGCGCCAGGCGATGCTGGCGCAGGCGATGAAAACGCTCAAACCGCGCGAGCGCCGTATTCTCACCGAGCGCCGCCTTCAGGAAGAGCCGCTGACCCTGGAAGAACTGTCCCAGGAATACGGCATCAGCCGCGAGCGCGTCCGACAGATCGAGGTGCGCGCCTTCGAGAAGCTGCAGAAGGCGATGAAGAATATGGTGATCGAGCAGCAGGTCGCCCGATAGGAGCGCCGGCCGGGGCCGCATGTCCGGGCCGGTTGCGGATCGCGCATGCCCGCGGCAATGGCGGCTCAGGCCGGTGCGACTCTCAACGCCGGGCGACGATGAACAGGCGCTTGAAGGGGAACAGCGTGCGGCCGTCCGGGCCGGGCGGATAGGCGGCGGCGACACGGGCGCGATAGGCGCCTTCGAACCCCTCGCGCCAATCGCCGTCCAGGGCATCCAGCATCGGTTTCAACCAGGTGCCCTTGGTCCACTCGGCGACCGGATTCTCGCCTTCGAGAACCTGGAAATAGGTCGTTTCCCACAGGTCGACATCCGCAGCCAGCGGCGCCAGCAGCCCGCGATAGAAGGCCGGCTCATGGACCGGTGCCGGCTTGAGCGTCGGTTCCAGGGTTTCGATCCACGGTCCGTCGCGCGCAGCATCCGCCATGGCGGTGTGGGACGGTTCGCCGAAGTTGCGCGGCATCTGCACGGCCAGTACGCCGCCCGGCGCCAGACCGTTTACCAGTTTCGGGAACAGGGTTTCGTGATCGGGCAGCCAGTGCAGCGCGGCATTGGAATAAACCAGATGCTGCGGCCGGTCCGGCGCCCAGGCCGCGATGTCCGCCTGTTGCCAGCGCACGTCCGGTAGAGCTTCCGCCGCCTTCTCCAGCATGGCGGCCGAGCCGTCGATCCCGGTCACGTCGGCGGCGGGCCAGCGCTGCGCCAGCCAGCCTGTGACGTTGCCGGCGCCGCAGCCCAGATCGGTCACCGTCTCCGGTTGCGCCAGATCGATCCGGTTCAGGAGGTCGAGCGCCGGGCGCAGCCGGTGGCCGGCGAAGCGCAGATACCGCGCCGGATCCCAAACGTTCGTCCTTTCCGACGTCCCCGTCATGCCCCGCGCTGCCATATTCTGCGCTGCCATATCCCGCTGGACCCGCCCTGCCTCGAACCCGTAACAAATTCCGCAACAAACCCCGTATCATGGGGAACGCGGCAAGGGGAAATGCGATGGGCGGCTACGATCTGTTTCTGGAAGATTTCAAACCCGGCGACCGGTTTGCGACCGCGGGCGAAACGGTCACCGAGAGCCAGATTATCGATTTCGCCATGCAGTGGGATCCGCAGCCCTACCACACCAACAAACGGCACCCGCGCACCGAAGCCCAGGACGGCCTGATGGCGAGCGGCTTTCACACGGTCTGCATGACCTTCCGCCAGTTCCAGATGGACGGCTCGATCGGCGCGGCGGCGCTGGCGAGCCCCGGCATCGACAAGCTGCGCTGGCTGAAACCCGTGCGCCCCGGCGACACGCTGTATGTCGTATCGGAGGTCCTGTCGGTCCGGCGTTTCGAGTCCAAACCCGACCGCGGCGCAGTGACCATGCTGCACAGGACCGTCAACCAGGACGGCGCCGACGTCTTCTCCTGCGAATGCACCCACATCCTGCAATGCCGGGACGCGGGCAATGGGCGACAATCGCCGGCGTAACCCGCGCGGTGTCGAAACCCGTCCGTCGGCCCCAAGCCCGTCGATGCAAAATTCGCGTTCGGCCAGCTTCAGCCGGATACCTCGGAACGATGCCGGCTGAAATTGCTTGATGTTGACCCGTATTTACGGAAATATGGGCGTATGAAAACGACCATCGAACTTCCCGACGTCATGTTCCGGCAGGCCAAGGCGCTCGCTGCCGCCCGCGGCGTAACCTTGCGGCGTTTCTTCACCGACGCGCTGGAACAGCAGCTCCGGCGCGGCACACGCGGAGATCGCGCCGACGACAGGGAACCGCCATGGATGGCCGGATTCGGCGCGCTGTCCGATCTTACGGACGAGAACCGCCGCGTCCTCGCGTCGATTGAGGAGGAGTTCGAGAGGCTCCCGCTCGAAGACCGCGCGTGATCCTCGATACGAACGCCTTGTCCGCATGGGCGGAGGGACGCGCCGCAGTCGAGGCCCCGCTTCGCGCGGCCGACCGGCTGATCGTGCCCAGCGTCGTTCTCGGCGAGTATTATTTCGGTATCCGCCGGTCGCGTCATCGAAGCCGTTACGAGGATTGGCTGGCCCGCTATCTGCCGCTGACCGAAATCGCGGCCGTCACCTCGGCGACCGCCGATTCGTACGCCGACATCCGCCTGGAATTGAAACGGCAGGGCGCGCCCATACCGCCGAATGACGTCTGGATCGCGGCGCTGGCCCGCCAGCACGGATTTGCAGTCTTGAGCAACGACGGCCATTTCGACGTCGTCGATGGCGTCAGACGCATCGCTTTCTGACCCCGCAGCCGCAACGCTCAGTGTCGAAGCGGAACTGCTGTCCGTCAGCCGTCCAGAAGGTTGAGGCAGCGCAACCCGCGATAGATGGCAAAGCCACGGTCGAGAGTCACCCATTCGCAGCCATGCTCTATGGCGAGGGCCGCATGATAGGCGTCCGGCAGCCGGTTGCCCGTCAGTTGGAGGGTGGCGGCCATGCCGCGGAATATGCGCCAGTGGCCGTCGCCCGGGCGCAGCGCCAGGGATCCCGGTTGGGCAAGCAAGGCGTCGACGAACGCGACGGCGGCCTCTCCGGGCGTGGGCGGATGGAAGACCCGGGGGTGTGTCAGAACCCGGAGCACACCGCTGAGCACGAGTTCGGACAGGCCGACGCGGTCCCGGCCGGACATGGCTTCGACCAGCCATCGGCGGCACGGTTCGTGATGGACCGCGTCCTCGCGAAACGCGCTCACCAGCACGTTGACGTCAGGACTCTGCATCCAGGAAGGCCAAGAGCGCCGCGCTGTCCGTCAGGTCCACGCCCGGCTGGACGCCCCGTCCGCGAAACACCGGGATGGGCGGCGCGTCGGTCGCAGGGGCCGGGCTGGCCAAAAACGCGCGAAGGGCCTGCTCGAAGGTCTCCTTCAGGGTCTTGCGCTCTTGCGCCGCGCGCGCCTTGGCCGCCCGCAACAGGGCGTCGTTGATATCGATTGTCGTTCTCATGTGCGGTAACATATCAATTTATATGTTTTCGCACAACAAATGCCGGTCGCCCGACGATACCGCCGCGACGGCGCGGCACCGGACCTTCGGCCCGGACGGCTAGCCGGATTTCTCCTGCAAATGCACCCACACAATGCCTGCAATGCCGGGACGGGGGAGAGAGCCCCCGCCTGGTGATGGACCGGCTCCAGGGCCGGATCGACGGGGCCGCGGTGCAGATTGTGCAGGGAGATGTCGATCGGCCCTTTCGGCGTCTTCCCGGCGGTGCGAATCATGATGTCGTCGGCCGTTAGCCAGACATGGCCTTTGAAAGCGGAGCCGGCGCCGGTGCGGGTGGTCAGCGCAAATCTGGTCACGGCGATGCCGCGTATCCGGTCCGGGCCAATTCGCTTGAGCCCGCCCTGAACCGCGGTCAGCCGGTCGGCCATCGCGCGGGAAAAGGGACCGGCCGGCACTTTCACATATTCGCGCCGGCGCGGCAGCAGCAGAAGCGTTTCCCCGCTTTTCCTGTCGACGATCCGCACGAGGCGGGGATCCGGAAAAGGCACATCCATGCGCAGGCGGGTGACGTCGTAGATGAGCCGGATGCGGAAGAGCCGTTCGCCCGGCCGCTGCACCATCAGGTCGCCGGTGAACGACACTTTCGGCCGGCGCACTGTATCTTCGGCCGCCCGACCGGATTCGGCCGGCGCGACCGCCAGCGCCGCGCCCAACGCCATCGCACCGGCTTTGCGCCAATTCACGGGAGGTCACTTCCCATCGTGCCGTTCCAGAAGACGCCTTTGCCCGCGTTGCGCCCGCAGCTACTTCTTTATCGGCGGCAGTTTCCGATAGCCGACCGGCACTGCAAACAGGGCGGGATCGATCGGGCCGATCTTCAGGTTCTGCAGTTCGAGGGTGAGCGGTTGCGCCTGACTGCCGCGGACGACCGTACCGGCCATTTTGACCACAATCCGCTGCCCGGTCGCCCACGCCAAGCCGTCGAAGGCGTCGCCGGCCGCTGTCCTGCTCGATACCTTGTATTTCGTGACTGCCAATCCGGTCATCGTCTCATCGGCCAGCTTCTCGCGTTTCGATGCGGGATCGGAGAGGCCGAAGTTGAACTGGGGCGCGGTCGCGGCGACCGGGCGCCAGCCGCGGCTGTCGAGCAGCAACTGGTAGGCCTTGCCGGCCGCCCGGTCGAAGATCATGGCGACGATCTTCTTGCCGGCCTTGAATTCGAGCCGCTGCATTTTCGCCGTGTAGTAAAGCCGTGCGGTGCGCGACCGGCCGCGGTCGTCGGTAAAGACCATGTCCGCCCGGTAGTCCGCCGTCGGCGGCCCCCACGCCGCGCCGCTCTTTTGCTGCGCCGCGGCCGCGGCCGGGATCAGCACAGCCGCGGCGGCGAGGAGGCGCCAAAGGGTCATGCCGCAACAGCCGGTTCGCCGGCGCCGTAGCCGTCGTAAAGATCGAGCAGCCGGTCGCGCCAGGCGCGGACCGGATCGCGGTCGCTCAGCAGCTTGCAATCGCTGGTGACCCGCGCGAATTGCAGCATTCCGAAGAGGCAATAGTCGGCATAGTGGGGCCGGTCGCCGGTCAGGAAGGGCTGCCGGCCGACGATCCGGCGCACCGGGATCATGGCGCCCCGGAAGCGGGCCACGAAATCCTCCCGCTCTGCGCGCAGATCGTCGAAGCTGCGCCCCATCATCTCCTCGCGGGACGATTTGAAATAGGCGCGGTCGGCATCGACGGTCATCTCGTGGATGTCATAGACGATGGCGCCGGCGATCGGCGGCAGCATCACCGTGTCGGCAAACTCGTTGGCGAACCGCGCGAAGGCCTTACCGTCCGGGCTGCAGAAAAGGCCGGGGGCATCCGGATAGGCTTCTTCGAGATATTCGGCGATGGCCCAGCTGTCGCCGATGCTGTTCTCGCCGTCCTTCAGCGTCGGCACCCGCTCAGCGCCGGCAAAGGCAACCTTCTCCTTCACCTCCGTGAAGATGCAGGGCTCGGTTTCGAAATCGAGGCCCTTGTGCTTCAGCGCCATCTTCGCCTTCCAGCAATGCGGGCTGAAGCGCCGGTCTTCCGCGCCGGCGAGATCGTAGAGTATCCGGGACATTGGTCGTTTTCCTCGGTAGGCCTTGTTGCGGACTCGGGCGCGAAGCGGTGCCGGCGGCGGCGCCGGCCTTGCACGGTTCAGGGCTTCACATAGGCTTGACCGGCGGCCCCTCAACCGCACAGGGCAGCGCCGGAAACAGCCCGATGCCCGCCCGCGCTTGCCTGTGGACATCCGGGCTTGCGGCACTTTGTCAGCGCGTCCGCAGTCCGTTTGACCGGCATTGGGCCGCCCCATACCGTTTGCGCCGGTTTTCGACCGTCGATCGTTCCATCTGCAGGCTCGGTCGCGCAGCGGCGCCGTGCCGCGAGGCAGCCATGACGATACAGCGCACCAGGCCCGCCGTCCGGCCGGGCAATCCGAATTTCTCGTCCGGCCCGTGCGCCAAGCGTCCCGGCTGGTCGGTGGAGGTATTGCAGAACGCGCTGCTCGGCCGGTCCCATCGTTCGGGCGAGGGCAAGGCGAGGCTCAGGGAAGTGATCGACCGGACACGCGCCCTTCTGGGCATTCCGGATGACTACCGCATCGGCATCGTGGCCGCGTCGGATACCGGCGCCGTCGAAATGGCGATGTGGTCGATGCTGGGCGCCCGCGCGGTCGACATGCTGGCCTGGGAGAGCTTCGGCAGGGGCTGGGTGACGGATGTCGCCAAGCATCTGAAACTGGACGACATGCGCCTGATCGATGCACCCTACGGAGAACTGCCGGATCTTGGCATGGTCGATCCTGCCCATGACGTCGTGTTCACCTGGAACGGCACGACCTCCGGCGTGCGCGTGCCGGACGGCGACTGGATCGATGCCAAGCGCGGCGGCCTTGCGATTTGCGACGCCACATCGGCAGTCTTCGCGATGAACTTGCCGTGGGACAAGCTCGATGTCATCACCTGGTCCTGGCAGAAAGTGCTGGGCGGCGAGGCGCAGCACGGCATGCTCGTGCTGAGCCCGCGTGCGGTTGAGCGCCTCGAGACCTACCTGCCGCCCTGGCCGCTGCCGAAGCTGTTCCGGCTGACGAAAAACGGCGCCCTGATCGACGGGGTATTCGAGGGCGAGACGATCAACACGCCCTCGATGCTGTGCGTCGAAGACGTGCTCGATGCGCTGCGGTGGGCCGAGAGGATCGGCGGACAGGCCGCCATGATCGCCCGGTCCGAGGCCAATCTGGCCGCCATAGCCGCCTGGATCGAAAGCTCTTCGGCCTTCCGCTTCCTGGCCGGGGATCTGGCTGTCAGGAGCTGCACGTCCATTTGTCTGGCCTTCGCCGACCCGGAAGTCGCCGGCCTGCCGGAGGCGGTGCAGAGGGATTTTGCCAAGTCGATCGCCAGCCTGCTGGCGGCCGAGGGCGTCGCTTACGATATCGGCGCCTACCGGGATGCGCCGCCGGGCCTGCGCATATGGGGCGGATCGACGGTCGAAACCGCTGACATTTCGGCGCTTTTACCATGGCTCGACTGGGCATATGGTGAAGCGGCGGGCCGTCTCAGGGCTGCTGCCTGACGGCCACGCACCGCCCCCGCCAGGTCTTCCACTAACGACATTCACGGCGCTGACATGCCCCCAGACACGCCCCCAGACACGCCCCCAGACACGCCCAGGGTGCTGATCTCTGACAAGATGAGTCCGCGCGCGGCGGAAATCTTCCGCCAGCACGGTGTCGATGCGGATGTCGAACCCGGCATGACGCCGGCGGAACTCAAGGGCGTCATCGGCAACTATGATGGGTTGGCCGTCCGCTCGGCCACGCGCGTGACCGGCGAGATTCTGGACGCGGCAGCGCGGCTGAGGGTCATCGGCCGGGCCGGCATCGGCGTCGACAATATCGATATCGATGCCGCGACGTCCAAAGGCGTGCTGGTGATGAACACGCCGTTCGGCAACTCCATCACAACGGCCGAGCACGCCATCGCCCTGATTTTCGCTCTGGCGCGGCAAATTCCGGCCGCCGACCTCAGCACCCAGGCCGGCAAGTGGGAGAAATCCCGCTTCATGGGCGTGGAACTGACCGGCAAGGTGCTTGGCATCGTCGGCTGCGGCAACATCGGATCGATCGTCGCCGACCGGGCCCGCGGGCTGAGGATGCAGGTGATAGCCTGCGATCCCTTCCTGTCGCCGCAACGCGCGCGGGAGATGGGAGTTGAGAAGCTCGAATTCGACGACCTGTTACGGCGGGCCGATTTCATCTCGCTGCATACGACACTGACCGACGGCACCCGGCATTTGATCGATGCCGCCGCGATCGGCCGGATGAAGCCCGGTGTGCGGATCGTCAACTGCGCCCGCGGCGGCCTGATCGACGAAGCCGCGCTGAGAGCGGCGCTGGACGACGGGCATGTGGCCGGCGCCGCCCTCGACGTGTTCGAAATCGAACCGGCGAAAGACAGCCCCGTCTTCGGCTCCGACCGGGTCGTCGCGACACCGCATCTCGGCGCCTCGACCGAAGAGGCGCAGGAAAATGTCGCTGTCCAGGTCGCCGAACAGATCGCCGATTATCTGCTGAACGGCACGGTGACGAACCCGATCAACATGCCGGCGGTGTCGGCCGAGGAAGCGTTCGGCCTGCGCCCCTATGTCGAACTGGCGCGCCAGCTCGGCAGCTTCGCCGGCCAGATCACCGAAAGCCCGCTGGTCGATGTGAAGATCCGCTACGAAGGCCAGGCGGCGCAACTCAACACCCGCCCGGTGACCGCTTCGCTGCTCACCGGCCTGCTCGCGCCGCTCTACGAAGGTATCAATCCCGTCAACGCGCCCTATCTCGCCCGCGAACGCAACATCGTGGTGGCCGAGGAAACCGACGAACGTGTCACCGACTACCAGACCCGCATCCACCTGGCGATCACGACCGAAAAGCGCCGGCGCTCGATCGCCGGCACCCTGGTGCATGGCGACCAGCCGCGCATCGTCGAGATCGAGGGCATCCGGATGGAAGCCGCGCTCAGCAATGTCGTCCTGTTCGTCCGCAACCGGGACAAGCCGGGTACGATCGGCTCCCTGGGCAAGGCGCTGGCCGACGCCGGCGTCAACATCGCGACCTTCCATCTCGGCCGGTCCGAACCGGGCGGCGATGCGATGGCCCTGCTGTCGGCCGACGGCGACATCACGGAGCCGGTTCTTATGCAGCTTTGCACGCTGCCCCATGTCAAACAGGTGAAAGTCCTGCGCTTCTAGCGGCCAGCAAGCCTGGCACCTGGCGCGTTCGCACGACCGATGGCGATTTCCGACAACAGAGCCCTCCTGCCGGCCGGACTGCGCGATGTCCTGGCGCCGGATGCGGCGCATGAGGCAGCCATCGTGGAACGGCTGCTGGCCGCGTTTGCCGGCTGGGGCTACCGGCGGGTCAAGCCGCCGCTGGTCGAGTTCGAGGCGTCGCTGCTCGAAGGCGCCGGGGCGGCCATGGCCAGCGAAACCTTCCGGCTGATGGACCCGGTGAGCCAGGCGATGATGGGCGTGCGCGCCGACATGACGCTACAGATCGCCCGGATTGCCGCCAGCCGTCTGAAGGCCGAGGCGCGGCCCCTGCGGCTATCGTATGCCGGCGACATTTTGCGGGTGCGCGGCTCGCAATTGCGGCCGGAGCGGCAGTTCGTGCAGGTCGGCGGCGAACTGATCGGCGCCGCGGGGCCGGCGGCTGACACCGAGGTCATTCTGATGGCGGTCGGCGCATTGCGCGATATCGGGCTCGACCGGCTATCCGTCGACCTGACCTTTCCGACCCTGATTTCCACCCTGTGCCGTCACCTGGGGATTGTGGGTGAGCCGGAGCGCAACGTCCGGGCGGCGCTGGACAGCAAGGACCGGCAGGCCCTCGCCATGGCGCTCGACGAGGACCGGGAGAGCCGCGCCGTCTTTCTGGCGCTGCTCGACGCGACCGGGCCGGCCGGCCCCGGTCTCGCCCTGCTGGAGGCGACGGCGCTGCCGGCCGAGGCCCGGGCCGATATCGACCATTTGGCCGATGTCGCCGACCGGCTGCGCGCCGCCGCGCCCGATCTGGCGGTGACCGTGGACCCGGTCGAGTATCGCGGTTTCGAATATCACACGGGTATCGGCTTTACCGTCTACCGCAACGGCAGCCGCGGCGAGATCGGCGCCGGCGGACGCTATCTTGCCGGCTCCGGCTTCGCCGACCGGGCGACCGAACCGGCCACCGGGTTCACATTGTTCCTGGACACCATCATCCGCAACCTGCCGGCGCCGAGCGACGCCTCCCTGCTGTATGCGCCCTTTGGCACGCCGCAAGAAACCGTCGATGCCCTGCGCCGGGACGGCCGGGCCGTGGTCGCCGGTCTGGAGCCGGCCGGCGACATTGACGCCGATGCCCGGCGGCTCGGCTGCGCAGCGGTTCTGGAAGACGGTGGATTGCGGCCGGTGGCGGCGGCCGGGCCGGCGCCGGAAGCGCCGGAGTAGGCCATGACAAACGTCGCAGTCGTCGGCAGCCAGTGGGGCGATGAAGGCAAGGGCAAGATTGTCGACTGGCTTTCGGAACGCGCCGATGTCGTCGTGCGGTTCCAGGGCGGCCACAATGCCGGCCACACGCTGGTCATCGATGGCGTCACCTACAAGCTGAGCCTGCTGCCGTCCGGTATCGTGCGGCCGGGAAAACTCTCGCTGCTGGGCAATGGCGTGGTGATCGATCCCTGGGCGCTGCTCGAGGAAATCGCCACCGTCAGCGCTCAGGGCGTGGCGATCGATCCGGACCGGCTGCGGATTGCGGAAAACGCCGTTCTCATCCTGCCCATGCACCGCGAGCTCGACAATCTGCGCGAAGCGGCGAGCGGAAGCGGCCGGATCGGCACCACCGGCCGCGGGATCGGCCCGGCCTATGAGGACAAGACCGGCCGGCGGGCGATTCGGGCCGGCGACCTCGCGCATCCCGAAGTCATGCGCAGCCGGATCGGTCGCGCCCTCCAGCACCACAACGCCCTGCGGGCCGGGATGCGGGCCGAGCCGGTCGACGGCGATGCCCTGTTCGACAGCCTGATGGAGATCGCGCCGCGGATCGCGCCCTTCCTGGAGCGGGTCTGGGAGCGGCTGGACAGCCTGCGGCGCGACGGCCGGCGCATTCTCTACGAAGGCGCCCAGGGTGCGATGCTCGATGTCGATCACGGCACCTACCCGTTCGTCACCTCGTCGAACACGGTGGCCGGCCAGGCGGCGATCGGCAGCGGCCAGGGTCCTGCCGCCATCGGGTATGTCCTCGGGATCACCAAGGCCTACACGACCCGGGTCGGCGCCGGACCGTTCCCGACCGAACAGGACAACGAAACCGGCGCGCGGCTGGGCGAGCGCGGCCACGAATTCGGCACGGTGACCGGCCGGCGGCGGCGCTGCGGCTGGTTCGATGCCGTCATGGTGCGCCAGTCGATCAAGGTCGGCGGGATCGACGGCATCGCGCTGACCAAGCTCGACGTCCTGGACGGTTTCGAAAGCCTGAAAATCTGCACCGGCTATCGGCTGGCCGGCGCGTTGATCCACCATTTCCCGTCGAGCGAGAACGAACAGGCGGCGGTCGAACCGGTGTGGGAGGAGATCGAGGGCTGGTCCGGCAGCACGAGGGGCGCCCGCTCATGGGCCGAGCTCCCGGCGACGACGGTAAAATATGTCCGCCGTATCGAAGAATTGATCGAGACTCCGGTCGCGCTCCTGTCCACCAGCCCGGAACGGGACGATACAATCCTCGTGCGCGATCCCTATGCGGATTGACGCAAGACGGTTGCTCCGCAGCGCCGTCGCCCCGTATCTAGCCGCCACACCGGCGTTCGCGGACAGATACCCGCTGCCTTTCGGAAGGGTTCCCGCATGTTGCGAAATTTGATTGGCAAGACAGCGATAACGGCGCTCGTCGCGGCGGCCCTGGCCGGTCCTGCGGCGGCCCAACGGATCGACGACGACCGGACGGAATCCTTCATCCCCGCGGCGAAGCAGGCGCGTGTGGCGGCGCTGGCGCGCGGTTTCATGCGCGCCCAGGGCGTCAAGGGCATGTCGGTCGGCATCGGCGGCAACGGCGAGCTGTTGCTCGCCACGGGCTTCGGCGAGGCGCGGCCCGACCTGCCCTCCGGCAAGAATACCATCTATCCGATCGGCGAGATCACCCAGCAGCTCACGGCGGCAGCCCTGTTGTGGTGGCAGGACCGGAAATACCAGAGTGCCGGACTGGTCCGCGTCAACGACCCGGTCACGGAGTATTTCTTCGGCGTCGCCCATTGGCAGGGCATGAAACTCGGCCACATGCTGACCCATACGTCCGGGCTGCCGCTGCTGACCGACTCGGTCTTCTACGAAGAGCGGCTCTATTCCAACATCAAGGCCCACAGAATTCTCGATTTCATCAGGGGCCGCGACCTTGCCTTCCGGCCGGGATCGAAATTCCAGGCCAGCCGTTCGAACTATTTCCTGATCGCACAGGTGATCGAGATTGGCCTGCGGCTGTTCTTCCACGACTATATCCAGACCGAGATTTACGATTTGAACGAGATGACCCGGTCCGGGTTCCTCGGCACCACGCCGCTGAGCCGGCGCGCGCAGGGCTATGCGAACGGCCGTCCGAGCCGCGAAGTGAACCCGACCATGTTCTTCGGCAGCGCCGATGCGACATCGACCGCGATCGACCTGATCAGGTTCGACCGGCAGCTGATGCGCGGCCAGTTGTTCTCGAAGGAAGCGAAACAGGCCATGTTCGGCAGGCATATCCGCACCGGGCGGCCCGGCCTGTGGTACGGCGCGGGCTGGTATGTACGGGGCGGCGGCAACCGCCAGGCCTATTTCACTGCCGGCGCGATTCCGGGTTTCTCGTCGATCAACAAGATCTACCGGGAACCCGCGGCCGGCACGGACCACTATGTCGTCGTCCTGACCAATGCCGACGGTGTAACGGGATTGGAAGGGCTGGCCGACCGGCTGCTCGCCGCGGCGCGCTGACCTCTCCGTCCTGGCCGCTCCGTCTTGGCCGCTACAGGCGTGCCGCTATCGCCTTGCCCAGACCGGCGCAGCTTGCCGTGCCGCCCATATCCGGCGTCAGCACCGCGCCGTCGGCCAGAACGCCCTCGAAGGCCGTCACGACCGCCGCTGCCGCGTCGGGTTCGCCCAGATGGTCGAGCATCATGGCGCCGGACCAGACCTGGCCGATCGGGTTGGCGATGCCCTGTCCGGCGATGTCCGGCGCCGAGCCGTGGACCGGCTCGAACATCGACGGGTGATCGCGTTCCGGGTTGATGTTGCCGCTGGGGGCGATGGCGATGGTCCCGGTTGTCGCCGGGCCGAGGTCCGACAGAATGTCGCCGAACAGGTTGGAGCCCACGACGACGTCGAACCAGTCCGGGTTGCGCACGAAATGGGCCGCCAGAATATCGATATGGAATTGGTCCGTCGTGACATCCGGATAGTCCGCGGCAATGGCGGCGAACCGCTCGTCCCAATAGGGCATGGTGTGGATGATACCGTTGGATTTCGTCGCTGAGGTCAGGTGCCGCCGCGACCGGCCCTGCGCCAGCGCGAAGGCGTAGCGCATGATCCGGTCGGTGCCGCGCCGGGTGAACACGGTCTCCTGCATCGCCAGTTCGGCATCGGTGCCCTGGTGCAGCCGGCCGCCGATCTCGGAATATTCCCCTTCGCAGTTCTCGCGCACGATCAGATAGTCGATGTCGCCGGGCCGGCGTCCGGCGAGCGGGCACGGCAAGCCTTCGAGCAAACGCACCGGGCGCAGGTTGACATACTGCTCGAAGCGCCGCCGGATCGGGATCAGCAGGCCCCAGAGCGAAATATGATCCGGCACGCCGGGGAAGCCGACCGCGCCGAGGAAGATGGCGTCGAAGCCGGCCAGCCGGTCGAGGCCGTCTTCCGGCATCAGCCGGCCGGTCTTCGCGTAGCGTTCGCAGCCCCAGTCGAATCCGGTCCAGTCCCAGTCGATGCCGAAACGCGCGCCCGCGGCCTCCAGCACGCGGATCCCTTCCGGCACCACTTCCTTCCCGATGCCGTCGCCCGGGATGACGGCGATACGATAACGGTTCATCGTTTGTCCTCGGGGATGGTCTCGGTGATGCTCCGGGGGATGCTCTGGGGGAGCCGGTGGGCGAGGCAGGTGGCGGTGCCGCGCACATAGACCGTGCCCTCCCTGTCGGTCACGCTGGCGTCGGCGACAGAGACCCGCCGGCCGTGCTTGACGACCCGGCCGGTGCAGGTAAGCGGCCCGGTACCGACCGTGATGGCGCGGAAATACTCGCAGGTCAGCGAGACCGTCGAAAAAGTGAAACCGGCCGGCAGTTGCGTCAGGATGGCGCCGCCGGTGGCGGCGTCGATCAGGGTCGCCGGCACACCGCCATGTATGCTCCCCATCGGGTTGTACTGGCGCTCGGTCGGCTCGCAGGCGAAGGTTGCCTCGCCGTCGCCGACGGATTGGAGGGCGAAGCCGAGCGTCCGCGCGACCGGCGGCGCCGGCAACCGGCCGTCTGCGATCATGGACATCACCTCGAAGCCGGTACGATCCACCGACGCGCGAGCGGTCGCGCCGGGGTCGCCCCATTCGACAAGATGCTCGCGCTCGGCCAGGGGCGGCGGCTCGCCGCCCGGTGGGGCGGATCCGCCGACCGGTACGATCATGAAAGTGCCTTGGGCGCGGCCGAATTCCTTGCCTTCGCGGTCGAACATCGCGGCGTCCGACACAATGATCTGCCGGCCGGTTTTCACGGTGCGGCCTTCGCAGAAAATCGTGCCCGAATCGGCGGTCAGCGGGCGCAGGAAATCGACATTGAGGCGCACCGTCCGGGTGGCGAAGCCCTCATCGGTCCAGGATTGGGCCGCAATGCCGGCGGCCGAATCGAGAAAGATGGCGTAGATGCCGCCATGGACCCCGCCGACCGGATTGAGCATGTGCGGGCCGGGAGCGCACTCGAACCGGCAATAGCCGGGCTCGACATCGGTCAGGCGCATGTCCATGACCGAATACATCGGCAGTCTGGGGATATCGCCGCTGGCCATGGCGCGGAAATAGCTCAGGCCGCCATGCTGCCCGTGCCGGTAGGCGAGTGCGCCGGCGTCGGTCCAGCGCAGCCTGCGGGTATTGCCGATGTTCAGCGAAGCGTCGGGCATATCGCGTTCGGGTATAGGGGAAAGGAAAGCGCCACCGCCCGGAGGGAGGCGGGCGGTGGCCGAGGATTACTTCGGAGCAAGTGATACCCCGGGGAGGGTCAGGGCCGCAATCGGCGGGACCGGATGCCGCGCCCGGCCCAACATGAAACCGGCGCGCGGGACAGCCAGGCGGGACGCGCTCGGCCGGAGTACGACGACTCCGTTCGGCGCGCGGCCGGTGTCCGGTGGAAAGGCAAATCCATTATGGACATTTTAAACGACCAGTCATAAATAGTGACTATATTGCGGGGAGCGGGACGATGAAGACGATCGGCGCGGCAAAGTTCAAGGAGCGCTGCCTGGCGCTGCTTGACCGGCTCGATCACGACGGGCTGGTCATCACCAAGCATGGCAAGCCCGTCGCTCGTCTGCTTCCGTTCGAGCAACAGCACGCCGAACTGATCGGCTGCCTGCGTCACAAAATCGAGGTTCGGGGCGACGTCTTCTCGACCGGCATCGAATGGGATGCCGATGCTCAACCTTGACACTCACATCCTGATCTTCGCCGTCGGCGGGGCGCTTCGTCCGGCCGAACGCGCGTTGCTGGCGGGCGACCGGTGGTCGATCTCTGCCATCGTGCTGTGGGAGATTGCCAAGCTCGCCCAGCTTGGCAGGATAACTATGGATCTCGACGACCGCGAGGTCGCCCGGGTGCTGAACCGCGTCCATGTCTGGCCCATCGATCTCGATGTCGCGCGGACCTCCGTCCGTCTCGACTTCGAGGGCGATCCGGCGGACGGGATCATTGCGGCCACCAGCGTCGTGCACGACGTGCCTCTCGTCACCCGCGACCGCATCGTGCACGACGTGCCTCTCGTCACCCGCGACCGCGCGGTCATCCGACAATCGAAGATCGTTCCGCTGGCTGCGGCGGATACGCGAGAAAGGGCGCGACGAGAAATCTGAAACCGCTCGACATTTAGAATTTCGTCGCGTGCAGGAAACCCGTCACGCACATTCCGCGCGGTTGGTCCGGCTAAAGCGTTTCCGTTTTTCACGGAACCGCTCCAGCCATTTTTCGCTCACGACAGCCGGCCTCCGGCCGGCGCCTCCGCGAGGGCGCCGCAGGAGCGGCGGGCCGCCGGATCGATCGGGCGCGGCCTGTCGCAAGTCCGTCAAAGACGGACTCGCTCTAGGCCCGCTGCCGCACCCGGTGCTCGCGCCACATGATGAAGAGGCCGGAAGCGGCAATGATGGCGGCGCCGGCCAGCGTCATGGGAGGCAGGGTTTCGTCGAAGACGACGATGCCGATGATCGCCGCCCAGATCAGCGAGGAATAGTCGAACGGCGCCAGCGCCGAGGCCGGCGCCCGGGACAGCGCCAGGATCAGCGCGAAATGGCCCACCCCGCCGATCGCCCCCATCGTCAGCATGGCGAGGGCCTGGCGCCAGTTCGGCGTTTCCCAGAAGAACGGGACGATGAAGCAGACGATGACGGTGCCGGCGAGCGCGGTGAAGATGAGGGTGGTGACCGCGGAATCGCCGGCCGTGACCTTGCGCGTGGCGATCTGCTGGAGGGCGTAGCAGGTCGCCGCGGCAAGCGGGAATAGCGAGGCCCACTGGAACGCCGCCGCGCCGGGCTGCTGTATCATCAGCATACCGGCGAAACCGACGGCGACCGCCGACCAGCGGAACAGGCCAATCCGTTCGCCCAGTAACGGGCCGGCCAGCGCCACGACGATCAGCGGCGCAACGAAGAAGATCGCCGTCGTTTCGCTGAGTGGCAGGGCCTCCAGCCCGGCGAAGAAGAGGAAGGTGGCGGCCAGCAGCAGCAGCGACCGGGTGGTCTGGAGCCCGACATACCGGGTGCGCAGGCGGCGCGGAAAGGACGGGCCGAAGATCAGCACCAGCAGCAGGGTCTGGGCGGCGTAGCGGCCCCAGACGATCATCACAAGGTCGATCTGGCCGGTCAGCCATTTCGCGACGCCATCCATGCTGATGAAGCAGAACATCGCGAACAGGAACAGCGCCGCCGCCGCGGGGAAGTTCTGCGCAACGGCGGCGGATACCGGCGTCGGAGGTTGGGCGGATGGGGCGTCCATTGCGTGCGCGGTTGACCATGGAACCGGTCGCTGCACAAGCGCGATCCGCGCAGTTGGCCGTTGCGGCGCCGGCCTGCTTTTCGCGGATCCGAAGCGACGGAACGTCGCCGGCAGAGCGCCGCCTGTGCTGTTACATAAGGAATTGATTATGTTTGAGTGCGGACCGGCCCGCTGCTAACACACCGGCCGGATATTCTTCACGCGGCGCGGTTCGTAACGACCGCCATTCTACCATGACAGGTTACTCGACCCGGACGGTGCAGGCGACGCGCCGTCGAAGGAGAAACAATGAGCGAAGCCACCCTGGACTATGCCATCGCCGATATCGGACTGGCGGATTTCGGCGACAAGGAAATCGCGCTGGCGGAAGCGGAAATGCCCGGCCTGATGGCGACGCGCGAGGAGTATGCCGCGGCCCAGCCCCTGAAGGGCGCCCGGATTGCCGGCTCGCTTCACATGACGATCCAGACGGCGGTGCTGATCCAGACGCTGGAGGCGCTGGGCGCCGATGTCCGCTGGGCGACCTGCAATATCTATTCGACCCAGGATCACGCCGCCGCCGCCATTGCCGCCAACGGCACGCCGGTCTTCGCGGTCAAGGGCGAAACGCTGGAGGAATACTGGGACTATGCCCACCGCATTTTCGACTGGGCCGACGGTGGCGTGCCGAACATGATCCTGGACGATGGCGGCGACGCCACGCTGCTGGTCCATCTCGGCAAGAAGGCGGAGAGCGAACCTTCCGTCCTCGACGATCCGCAGAATGAGGAGGAGGAGGCCGCCTTCGCCTCGATCCGCAAACGGCTGGCGGAGAAGCCGGGCTGGTTTTCCGAGGTCGCCGCGTCGATCCGCGGCGTGACGGAGGAAACGACCACGGGCGTCCACCGCCTCTACGAGATGCAGAAGAAGGGCGATCTCCTGTTCCCGGCGATCAACGTCAACGACAGCGTGACCAAGTCCAAGTTCGACAATCTCTACGGCTGCCGCGAATCGCTGGTCGACGGCATCCGGCGCGGCACCGATGTCATGATGTCCGGCAAGATCGCCGTCGTTGCCGGCTACGGCGATGTCGGCAAGGGCTCGGCCCAGTCGCTGCGCAACGCCGGCTGCCGCGTGCTGGTGACCGAGATCGATCCGATCTGCGCGCTACAGGCGGCGATGGAGGGCTACGAGGTCGTGACGATGGAAGACGGCGTCGCGCGCGGCGATGTCTTCGTCACCGCCACCGGCAACGTCGATGTCATCACGGTCGACCACATGCGCGGCATGAAGGACGGCGCGATCGTCTGCAACATCGGCCATTTCGACAGCGAGATCCAGGTCGCCGCCCTGCGCAACATGAAGTGGACCAATATCAAGCCGCAGGTCGACCGGGTCGAGTTTCCGGACGGCCACAGCATCATCCTGCTATCGGAAGGCCGGCTGGTGAATCTGGGCAACGCCATGGGCCATCCCAGCTTCGTCATGAGCGCGTCTTTCACCAACCAGGTGATCGCGCAGATGGAAGTCTGGCGGAACCCGGGCAAATACGCCAACGAGGTCTACGTGCTGCCCAAGCATCTGGACGAGAAAGTCGCCCGGCTGCATCTCGCCAAGGTCGGCGCGCGGCTCACCCAGCTGAGCGGGGCGCAGGCCGACTATATCGGCGTCCCGGCCGCCGGCCCCTACAAGCCGGAGCACTACCGCTACTGATTTCTTGCGGCGGTCCGGGAGCCCCGCCGCCGATTTCCGCGAAGCCGGGCGCGCCTCCTACGCCGCCAGCGGGATATCCCCGGCCAGGGCTGCGCGGGCTGCGGCGACGAAGGCCTGCATTTTCTCCAGACATTTCCGGCCCGGCGCCAGCTCGACGCCGGTAGATACATCGACAGCAGCTGGCCGGAAGCGGCGGATACGCTCGGCGACATTGTCCGGATTCAGGCCGCCGGCCAGGATGAAGCGCGGATCGCCGGCCAGCGCGGCAGCCGCATCCTCGTCCGCCGGCAGCCCGGCGCCGCCATAACGCTCGCCGGCGTCGCCGTCCAGCAGATAGCCGGCGGTCTGGTATTCGAACACCTGTTGGCAGGCCACGGCGCCGCGGAACGCCTTGATTACCGGGCCCGGCAGCCCATGGGCGGTGACCGGCGGCTCGTCGCCGTGCAACTGGACGGCGGTCAGGCCGGCCTGCGCGTGGATCGACCGGATTTCGGCCGGCGGCAGGTTCACGAACACGCCCACCCGGGCAACGAAGGGCGGCAGACTGCGGGCAATGGCCATCGCCTGCAGGGCTGTGACGGCTCGCGGGCTCTTCGGGTAGAAGACGAAACCGAGTGCATCCGCGCCGGCCTCGACGGCGGCATGGGCGTCCCGCTCGCTGGTGATGCCGCAGATCTTGATCCGCATGGCTCAGGCCGCCTTGTTCTGGAAAATTTCCCGGCGCGCTGCATCGCTTTGTGCCCGAAACTCGGCGATCAGCGCGCCGGGATTCTCTGCGGTCATCAACGAGGTGCCGACCAGTACCGCGTCGGCGCCGGCCGCTGCCATGCGGGCGGCGTCGGCTCCGGAAAAGACGCCGCTTTCGGCGACCTTGACCGTTGTCGGCGGTATTTGCGGCAGGAGTTTCTCGGAAACGGCCAGATCGACGCCAAGGTCGGTCAGGTTGCGGTTGTTGACCCCGACGATCGGCGCCCGGGCATCGAGCGCGACGCACAGTTCGGCCGCGTCATGGACCTCGACCAGCGCGTCCAGTCCGGCCTCGGCGGCATGGCCGAGATAGTCCGGCAGCGCCTCGCCGAGCGCGGCGACGATCAGCAGCACCGCATCGGCCCCGGCGGCACGGGCCTCGACAATCTGGTACGGATCGACGACGAAATCCTTGCGTAGCACCGGCGCGGTCTGCGCGTCCCGCACGATATCCAGATCCTCCAGCGCACCGCCGAAATGATCCGGCTCGGTAAGGACGGAGATCGCCGCAGCGCCCGCATCGGCGTAGCGCCGGGCGGTCGCGCCGGCGTCCGCTTCGGCGGCCAGCGCGCCGGCAGACGGCGACCGGCGCTTGACTTCGGCAATAACGCCGAGACCCGGCCCGCGCAGCGCCCCGGCGAAGTCGCGAAAGGCCGGCGCCAGGGGCAGCCGGTCGCGCAGCGCCTCGATCGGCACTTCGCGCCTTGCGGCAGCGACAGCCTCGCGCCGCGCCGACAGTATGGGGGTGAGCCGGTTCATGCGGCGACGGCCTGCTCTTCGGCCTTGTAGCTGATGCGGTCCAGGGTCGCTGCCGCCCGGCCGCTGTCGATGGTGTGCGCCGCAAGGTCCGCCGCGTCGCGCAGGGTGTCCACCGCCCCGGCGGCGTAGAGCGCAGCGGCAGCGTTCAACAGGATCCCGGTCCGCGCCGGCGTCTCTTCGCCCTCGATGACCGCCCGGATGATCCTTGCGTTGAAGGCCGGATCGCCGCCGCGCACCGAATCGATCGGCCGTTCGGCAAGGCCGAAATCGGCCGGGGTTACGACACGCTCCGTCAGGGCGCCGCCGCTCAGCTCCACCGTCCGCGTTCCGCCCGCCGGGGCGATCTCGTCGAGACCGCATTCGGCGGAAATAACGAGGGCCCGCTCAACTCCCAGACGCAACAGCGCCTCCGCCATGAAGCGGGTACGGGAGGGATGGAAAACGCCCACGACTTGCGTCGGCACACGCGCCGGGTTGGTGAGCGGGCCCAGGAGGTTGAAGAGGGTCGAAACCCCCAGCGCCTTGCGGACCGGGGCGACACTCTTCATGGCGGGATGATAATGCGGGGCGAACAGGAAGCCGAAGTTGCTGTCCTGAATCGCCGCCGCGGCTCCCTGAGGAGACAGGCCGGTGGGAACGCCGAGCGCATCGAGCACATCGGCGCTGCCGCACCGGGACGAGACGGAGCGGTTGCCGTGCTTGGCGACCGGGACGCCCGCCGCCGCCGCAATCAGCGCCGCGGCGGTCGACAGGTTGATCGAACCCATCCGGTCGCCGCCGGTGCCGGCGGTGCACAGAACCGGCCGGACGGTATCGGGCAGGCGCACGGCGCGGTCGCGGAAGGCCATGGCGGCGCCGACCAGTTCGTCGACGGTTTCGCCCTTGACCCTCAGGGCCATGAGAAATCCGGCGATCTGCGCGGGCTCGCACTCGTGATCGACGAAGGCGCCGACCGCCGTCGCCATTTCGGCGGCGGTCAGGTCTTCGCGGCGGGCGATCTTCTCTAGAATATCGTTCAACATGGTATCGGTTCTTTTTGGTGTCTGGTTGCGGTTCGGCGTCTTGGAAAACGAACGGGGCCCGCCAGTTGGTTCTGGCGGGCCCCGTTGGAGAAGTCTGATGGACCGGTGGGCGTTGGAGATCGGTTCAGTCGATCAGGCGCGCACCCCGGCTGGGCCCTGTGAACAACGCCACCACCACATCGCAACCGTCGCCGCGCCGATGGGCGCGGTCACGCAATTGCTGAACGGGGTGCAGGGCTGCTTCACAGCGGAATCCCAAAGATCAAGCATTCAAGGCGGCTTGTAGCGGCGGGTTTCGGGGCTGTCAAGTTGCCACTTCGCTAGTCACCGTATCGTGAGCCGCGCCTTAACCAGTCCTTCGGCGAGATCGTGCACGACGTTGCCGACCGCAGCGGCAACGGCGCGGCCGGTCCGGCCGGAGGCGAGCGACTTTTCCAGGGCGTCGACGACGACGGTGCCGATCGCGACAGCGTCGGCAAAGCCGCCGATAGCCGTCGCCATCGCCGGCGTCCGTACGCCGAACCCGGCCACAACCGGCAACCCGGTGACGCGTCGGGCCTTGCCGGCCCGGGCGGCGAGGGCGGCGACGGCGGGCGGCGTGCCGCCGGTCGGTCCGTCGGAGGCGACGCAGTAGACGAAGCCGCTGCGCGCCCAGGCCGGGCCGGGCGGCGATTCGGCCTCGGCATCGCTGGCGACGATCTGGATGAAGGCGATGCCGCGGTCGCGCGCGAGCTGGGACCAGGGGATGCGCTCGGCCGGTTCGGCGTCGACGATCAGCAGCCCGTCGGCGCCGGCGTTCGCCATCGCGTCCATATAGGGCGCCGGCCCGGCCGACCTGAGTTCCGCGGCATATCCCATCAGGATGAGCGGTACGTCCGGATCCCGGCCGCGCAGCCGCGCTGCCTGGGTGAGCGCATCGAGGGAACCGGCGCCGGCCGCGGCGGCCCGGGCGTGGGCGCGCCGGATGACCGGGCCGTCCATGTTCGGCTCCCGCGCCGGGATGCCGATTTCGATAAGGTCCCCGCCGCGCCGGCGCAGCGCGTCGAACACCAGATCGGCCGTCGCCGCGTCCGGATCGCCGGCGACAGCGAAGGGCGTGAGGCCCGGACGCCCGGCCCGGGCCAGCAGGTCGAAACGGCGCTGGAGCCGCTCGCTCATCACGCCGCCAGTTCCGGGCGGTCGCGGAAATACTCCAGGGCGTCGGGGTTGGCGAGCGCTTCGCGGTTCTTGACCGGGCGGCCATGCACGATATCGCGCACCGCCAGTTCGACGATCTTGCCGCTCTTGGTGCGCGGTATGTCCGGAACGGCCGCGATGCGCGCCGGGACATGGCGCGGCGAGGCGCCGGCACGGATGCAGGCGCGGATTTTGCGTTCCAGCTCTTCGGTCAGGTCGTATCCCGCCCTCAGGACGACGAACAGGACGACGCGGGTATCGTTGTCCCAGTCCTGGCCGACGACGATGGCTTCCTGGATCTCCTCAAGCTGCTCGACCTGGCGATAGATTTCCGCCGTGCCGATGCGCACCCCGCCGGAGTTGAGCGTGGCGTCCGAGCGGCCGAAAAACACCATGCCGCCGGTCTCGGTCCACTGCACCCAGTCGCCGTGCCGCCAGATATTGGGGTAATCGGCATAGTAGGCGTTGAAATATTTCTCGCCGCTGTCGTCGCCCCAGAAGCCGAGCGGCATCGAGGGGAAGGACCGGGTGCAGACCAATTCACCCTTCTCGCCGACGACCGGCTGCCCCGTCTCGTCGAACACGTCCATTTTCATGCCCAGGCAGGGCGCTTGCAGTTCGCCGCGATAGACCGGCGCCAGCGGGTTCGTGCCGACGAAGCAGCCGAGCAGATCGGTCCCGCCGGACATCGAGGAGAGATGCACATCGGCTTTGACATTCTCGTAGACATAGTCGAAGCCCTCGGGCACCAGCACCGAGCCGGTCGATGAAATCGCCGCGATACTGGAGAGATCGTGTGTTTCGATGGGTCTGAGGCCGGCCTTGTTGCAGGCGTCGATGAATTTGGCCGAGATGCCGAACAGGGTGATATTCGCGTCGTCGGCACAGTCGAACAGCACATTGCCGTCGGGATAGAAGGGCGAGCCGTCGTAGAGCACGATGGTCGCCTCCGCGGCCAGCGCGCCGACCGTCCAGTTCCACATCATCCAGCCGCAGGTGGTGAACCAGAAGACCCGGTCGCCCGGCTTCACGTCAGAATGGAGGCGATGCTCCTTGGCATGGGTCAGAATGGCCGGGCCGACGCCATGGACGATGCATTTCGGTGCGCCGGTGGTGCCGGAGGAGTAGAGGATATACAGCGGGTCGTTGAAGCCGACCCGGGTGAACTCGATCTCGCCCGGCGCGTGGGGCGCCATATAGTCGCCGAGCAGGGCGGCCTGCGGCACGGCCGAGATATCCGGCGCCGGCTCGACATAGGGCACGATCAACACCCGTTCGAGGGACGGCATGCCGGCGGCGATGGCCGGCAGCTTGTCGAGGCAGGGCTGGACCTTGCCGTTATAGTAGTAGGCATCGGCGCTGATCAGCACCTTGGGCGCGACCTGGCCGAACCGGTCGAGCACGCCCTGGACGCCGAAATCCGGCGAGGCCGAGGTGAAGACACAGCCGATGCTGGTCGCCGCCAGCATGGCGATCACCGTCTCGGGCACGTTCGGCATGTAGGCCGCGACCCGGTCGCCGGCGACGAGGCCGTCGGCGCGGAAAGCGCGGGCGAGGCTCGAGACCGCGTCGTAGAGCTGGCGCCAGGTCATTTCCCGGCGGACCTTGTCCTCGGCACGGAATATGATGGCAGGCGTATCGTCCCGCCGCCGCAACAGGTTCTCGGCGAAGTTTGCCCGGCCGTCCGGGAAGAAGCGGGCGCCGGGCATCTTCTCCCGGTCGATGACGACCCGGCCGCCCGGCTCGCCGATGACCTCGCAGAAGTCCCACAGCGTCGGCCAGAATTTCTCCGGTTCGTTCACGGACCAGGCGTGCAAGCCGGCATAATCCGAGAAATTCGTGCCCCAGCGGTCGGTCGCCGCCTGCATGAAGGCCATCAGGTTCGAGGCGTCGACGCGCTCCCGGCTCGGTTGCCACATCATCTGGCTCGCCATGGTTCCCCTCCGATTTGTCCTCTCACATTCGACAGATAGCGGATTGACGGCCCCGGCGGAATGTCCTGCGTGCCATGCGCGCACCGCGGATGGCAAAATGCCGGACGCCGCCTATAGTTCCGGCCATGCCGGAACCCGCCTACGCCGCCGAAGCGCGCCATACCGCGTTTCGGGCTCCCGAACCCAATTTCGTTCTCGCCGTGGCCCTGATGATCCTCGCCTCGGTCTTCTTCGCCGGCATGGCCGGGCTGATCCGCTACGGATCGCAGGATCTGCATCCCTTTCAACTGGCATTCCTGCGCAGCGCCTTCGGCATCCTGTTCATGCTGCCCTGGCTGATGAAGGCCGGAGTCGGCATCCTCAAGACCAGCCGGATCGGCCTGATCTCCATACGCGGCCTGATGGCGGCGGCGGCCATGTTCGCCTTCTTCTGGGCTCTGTCCGTCATGCCGCTGGCCGAAGCCGTCGCGCTCAGTTTCACAGCGCCCTTCTTCGTGACGGTCCTGGCGGTGATCTTCCTCAACGAAATCGTGCGCGCGCGGCGCTGGACGGCTGTCGCGGTCGGCTTTCTCGGCGCCATGATCGTCCTGCGGCCGGACGGCGGGACGGTCGCCTGGCCGGCGATGGCGGTTCTGTTCTCGGCCCTGATGATGGCCGGCTCCATCATTTGCATCAAGAAGCTGTCCCGGACCGAGCCGGCCAATGCAATCTACCTGTGGATGGTGATTTATCTGGCGCCGATCACCTTTATCCCGGCGCTGTTCGTCTGGAAAAACCCGACCTGGGAGCAACTCGGCGTCGCCGCCGGGATCGGTTTTGCCGGCACTGTCGGCCATCTGCTGGTGACCCGGGCGTTCGGCATGGCCGAAACGACGGCCCTGATGCCGTTCGATTTCGCCCGGCTGATCTTTTCGGCCGTTGTCGGCTATCTCTTTTTCAGTCAGGCGCCAGACCTCTGGACCTGGGTCGGCGCCACGATCATCGCCGCGGCCGGCATCTACATCGCCCGTCGCGAAGCCCGCGCCGAATGGGCACACAGGACACCATCGCCCCCGGGAGTCGCCGCTTAGCGCAGAGCGCCGGCGTACAGGAGGCGGCAATTTGCGGGGCGGTGCGGCGCCGGATACCTTCGGTCGCATTGTTGGGGTTCCGGCGCCCCAATAGCTTCGCCCGCGCCCAGGTTTTCCCCTTCCGGAGGATTGTAGATGCCCCGCGACGAGCGGCCCGAAGATCGTGGCCCGGCCTTTGCGCCTGTCACCAGCGCCGAACTGCACGGCTACCATTTTGAGGATCTCGAGGTCGGCATGACCGCGGTCTATTCCCGCACGATCACCGAGGCGGATATCGCGAATTTCTCGGCCGTCTCCGGCGACATCAACCCGGTCCACCTGTCCGACCAGTTCGGCCGCGAGGGCATGTTCGGGGGCCGCATCGCACACGGCATGCTCTCGGCCAGCTTCATTTCCGCGGTCATTGCCAACAAGCTGCCGGGGCCGGGCGCGATCTATATGGGCCAGTCGCTCAAATTCATGGCGCCGGTGCGCGCCGGCGATACCGTGAATACCCGCCTGACGGTCCGCGAGCTCAACGAAGAGAAATACCGGGCGGTCCTGGACACGATCTGCATGGTGGACGGCGAGCCGGTGATCGAAGGCGAAGCGATGGTCAAGGTGCCGTCGCGCGACGGCTGACCCGCCGCCCGATGCGGCTGATCCGGACATGGCGGGACGTTCAGGCCGAGGCGGCCGGCGCCGTCGTTGCGGTCGGCAACTTCGACGGCGTGCATGAAGGACACCGGACGGTGATCGGGGCTACCGTCGCTGCAGCCCGTACAGCGGGCGCGCCGGTCGGCGTCCTGACCTTCGAGCCGCATCCCCGCACCTGGTTCCGCCCGGAGCAAGACCCGTTCCGGCTGACGCCGCTGCGCTCCAAGGTGCGGCAGCTCGAAGCGCTCGGCATCGACCTGCTGTATGTCCTGCCGTTCGACGAGGCGATGGCGACCCGGACGGCCGAAGCGTTTGTCGAGCACATCCTGATCGGGGGCCTGCAGGTCAGCCGCGTCGTGGTCGGCTACGATTTCGTCTTCGGCAAGGGGCGGACCGGCTCGGTGGCGACCTTGCAGGGCTACAGCGAGGCCGGCCGTTTCGGCCTCACAGTGGTACCCGCGGTCGACGACGGGACCGGCGCCAGCTACTCATCGACCCGTATTCGCCAGGCGCTGCGCGACGGCGACCCGGCGACCGCCGCGGCGCTGCTGGGCCGATACTGGGAGATCGAGGGCCATGTCCTGCCCGGCGACCGGCGCGGAAGGACCATCGGCTTTCCGACAGCGAACCTGGATATCAGCGACTATCTGCGCCCCCGTTTCGGCGTTTATGCCGTCCTGATCGCGCTGGACGACCCCGATAGCGCAGGAACCGTCTGGCAGCCCGGCGTCGCCAACCTGGGCAAGCGCCCGACGATCGGCGACGACAAGGTTTTGCTCGAAGTCAACATCTTCGATTTCGACCGGGACATTTACGGCCGGCTCGCCCGGGTGCAATTCCTGGATTATGTCAGGCCCGAGCGGAAGTTCGATGGACTGGACGCCTTGAAAGCGCAGATCGCGAAGGATGCGGCGGCGGCGCGCCGAATTATCGCCGCCCTCCCGGCGGGGCGCTGAACACGCCGGGCAACTCCGCCGTACCCGCTTCAAGCCGGGCGCTTCCGGCCCGGTCCCTTCCCGGATTTTATCGATGACCGTCGACTACAGAGACACGATCTTCCTGCCGCGAACCGACTTTCCCATGCGCGCCGGCCTGCCGAAAAAGGAGCCGGAAATCCAGAAGCGCTGGGAGGTCGAGGATCTCTACGGCCAGCTGCGCCGGATCAGCGAGGGCCGGGAGAAATTCATCCTGCACGACGGGCCGCCCTACGCCAACGGCAACATCCATATCGGCACCGGCCTCAACAAGATTCTGAAGGATCTCATCAACCGGACCCAGCAGATGCTGGGCAAGGACGCCAACTACGTCCCCGGCTGGGACTGCCACGGCCTGCCCATCGAGTGGAAGATCGAGGAGCAGTATCGCGCCAGGGGCCGGGACAAGGATGCCGTTCCCATCAACGATTTCCGGCGCGAGTGCCGCGAGTTCGCCGAGCACTGGATCGACGTCCAGCGCGCGGAGTTCAAGCGCCTCGGTGTGATCGGCCGCTGGGACGATCCCTACCTGACCATGAAATTCGACTCGGAGGCGCTGATCGCCGCCGAACTGATGAAGTTCGCCGCCAACGGCAAGCTCTATCGTGGCTCGAAGCCGGTGATGTGGTCGGTGGTCGAGCGCACCGCGCTCGCCGAAGCCGAAGTCGAATATTTCGACCATGAGTCCGATACGATCTGGGCGAAATTTCCGGTGAAAAGCGGTCCGCCCCATCTGGCCGGTGCTTCGGTCGTCATCTGGACGACGACGCCCTGGACGATTCCCGGCAACCGCGCGATCTGCTTTTCCGGGCGCATTTCCTACGGCTTGTACGAAGTGACGGCGGCACCCGAAGGCAACTGGGCGCAGGCCGGCGACCGGCTGATTCTGGCCGACGCTCTGGCCGATGAGGTGATGAGCACCGCGCGGGCAAGCGGATTCGAGAAACTGCGGGCGGTTACGGCCGACGATCTGGCCGCAGTAGTCTGCGCCCATCCGCTGCGCGGGGCTGGCCTCGGCGGCTATGGCTTCGATGTGCCGCTGCTGGCCGGCGAGCATGTCACCGACGATGCCGGCACCGGCTTCGTCCATACCGCGCCGGGCCACGGCCGGGACGATTTCGAAGCCTGGACCGGCGCCGAAGCCCGGCTCAAGGCCCGGGGAATCGATCCGGCCATCCCCTTCACCGTCGGCCCGGACGGCGCGTTCACCGCGGACGCGCCCGGCTTTACCGGCGAATTCGTCATCACCGACAAGGGCAAGAAAGGCGGTGCGAACAAGGCGGTGATCGCGGCCCTGACCGAGGCCGGCGCGCTGATCGCCCGCGGCCGGCTCAAACACCAGTATCCGCATTCCTGGCGTTCGAAAAAGCCGGTCATCTTCCGCAACACGCCGCAATGGTTCATCGGCATGGGCGACGGCGAGCCCGAAGGCCTGCGCAAGACCGCGCTGGACGCCATCGACGCAACCCGCTTTTTCCCGGCGGCCGGCCGCAACCGCCTGTACGCCATGATCGAGCAGCGGCCGGACTGGGTGATTTCGCGCCAGCGCGCCTGGGGCGTGCCGATCGCCGTGTTCGCCGACCCGGCGACCGGCGACGTGCTGAACGACCCGGCGGTGAACGCGCGGATCGTCGACGCCTTCCGGGAGGAAAGCTCCGACGCCTGGTTCCGGGACGGCGCGCGCGACCGCTTCCTCGGCGAAGATCACAAGGACGACCCTTGGGAGAAAGTTGACGATATTCTCGACGTCTGGTTCGAAAGCGGCTGCACCCACGCCTTCTGCCTGGAGCAGGAGCCGGACGAGCTGGTCTGGCCGGCCTCGCTCTATCTGGAAGGCTCGGACCAGCATCGCGGCTGGTTCCACTCCTCGCTGCTGGAATCCTGCGGCACCCGCGGCCGGGCACCCTACGACGCTGTGTTGACCCACGGCTTCGTCACGGACGAGGACGGCCGCAAGATGTCCAAATCGCTGGGCAACGTGACGGCGCCCCAGGAGATTTGCGACAAGTTCGGCGCCGACATCCTGCGCCTGTGGGTCGTCGCCTCGGACTATTCGGAAGATCTGCGCATCGGACCGGAGATCGTCAAACAGCAGGCCGATACCTACCGCCGGCTGCGCAACACGCTGCGCTTCATCCTCGGCAACGTCGCCGGTTTCTCGGAGCAGGAGAAGGTTGCGTCGGCGGATATGCCTGAATTGGAACGCTGGATACTACACCGGCTCCATACGCTGGACGGCGACTTGCGCAAGGCGTGCAATGCCTTCGAGTTTCACGGCTTCTACGCCGCGCTGCACCATTTCTGCGCCACCGAACTGTCGGCCTTCTATCTCGATATCCGAAAGGACTCGCTCTACTGCGATCGGGCGGACGACCTGCGGCGGCGGGCGGCGCGCACCGTGCTGGATATCCTGTTCGACTGCCTGACCGCCTGGCTGGCCCCGGTGATCTGTTTCACGGCGGAAGAAGCCTGGACGGCACGCCATGGCGACAATGCCGGCAGCGTCCATCTGCGCACTTTTCCCGATATCCCGGCCGAGTGGCGCGACGATGCCCTGGCGGCGAAATGGTCGAAGGTCCGCGCGTTGCGCCGCGTCGTGACCGGCGCGCTGGAGGAAGAGCGGGCCGCGAAGCGGATCGGATCGAGCCTGGACGCTGCGCCGGTTGTCGAGGCGACACCCGACTTTGTCGAGGCCATGGCCGGAGTCGATCTTGCCGAGATCGCCATCACTTCGGCCGCGGCGCTGAAGCCCGCCGCCGAGCCCCGGGGCGCGTTCGCGCTGCCGGAGATTGCCGGCGTTGCCGCGACGCCGGCGCTGGCGGACCATCCGAAATGCAGCCGGTGCTGGAAGAAACTGCCCGACGTCGGCGCCGACCCGGACGTGCCGGAGACCTGCGGCCGCTGCGCCGATGCGGTCCGGGCCCGGCGCTGAACCGCCGGATGGGCGCCCGGCGATACGGGCTCGTCGCCGGCCTCGGCGCGCTGGTCCTGGCGCTCGACCAGATCGGCAAGGTCTGGGTGCTCGGCGCCCTCAGCGCGGTCCGCCCGGCGATCGAGGCGACGCCCTTCCTCAACATCGTGCTGGTCTGGAACCGGGGCATCAGCTTCGGCCTGTTCAACCGCGACTCCGACTGGCAGCCCTGGCTGCTGGTCGGCCTGACCCTTGTTATCGTTGCCGGTCTGATGATCTGGCTGCGCACAGTACGCGACCGCTGGACAACGCTTGCGATCGGCCTGATCGCCGGCGGCGCGACCGGCAATGCGATCGACCGGGTGCGCTTTGGCGCCGTGGTCGATTTCGTCGATTTCCATGTCGGCGGATGGCATTTCGCCACCTTCAACGTCGCCGACGCCGCGATCACCTGCGGCGTGGCAATCGTGCTGGCTGTTTCCTTGTTCGGCGCCCGGAAAAACGCTACATAGCCGAACGGTTCTGCCGGCGAAGCGCTTCGGCGAATCGATCAGAGGGCGAAGACTGATGACAGCGAAAGACAATCCTGCCCGGCGGCCCGCCGCTTTCGCAATTGCGTTGGGTGCGGTTCTGGTTCTGGGCGCTTGCGAGACCCTCGACGAGGCCTTCAAGGGCATCAACCCCATCACGCGGGAGCTCGATAAATCGGCCGGAAAAGGCAGTCCCGGCGCTACGAAACAGGCCCTGTCGGTCCCGCCGTACTATTCGCAACGGCCGTCGATCGGCAAGACCGACGCCAACCGGACCCCAAAGGCCGGGACCGATGCCAAGGACGGCGCGGGCAAGGCTGCGACCGGAGCCGGAGATCCGAAAAAAATCGATCTCGACGCCACGTCGGAAGGCGAGTCGGTCAACCGCCGGACACTTGGCTCGAGCGGCAAGATCGTTCGCGACAGCCGGGTTGAAACCCGCGGCAAGGAGATCGTCAAGGAAGGCACGCCGAGCAAGGGCGAAAAGGAACTGCTGAAACCTCCCGTAAAGAACAAGAGCTAGCTTATATGGGCGCCGCCGCGCGCGGCCGGTCGTTGCGGCGGGATAATTCGGCGGGCGTCTTGCCGGCGCCCGCCGGCGCTCGCAGCAATATCGCCGCCGCCGATCCCGTCTCGGCAATGTGATTGGCGTTGCCATATCCCGGCCACAAGTTGCGTCCATCAAATGTCGGCCGGGCGGCGTTCCGCGCCACCGGTCCCGTCAGCCGTTGCAGGAGTATTCCGTGATCGCTCGACGATTTCGACGCCGGTTGATGCTGCCGGCGTGCGCCGTTGCCGCAATTCTGCCCATCGGCGGGGCGGCCCTCGGCAGCGCGCCGGCCGAAGCCCGCGAAGCGGCACGCGAGAGCCTGTTCAACGCCCGGACTTTTACGCTGAAAAACGGGCTCCGGGGTGTGGTCATCGTTAACCGCCGGGCGCCGGTCGCCCTTCATATGTTGTGGTACAAGGTCGGCGCCATTGATGAACAGGCCGGCAAATCCGGCATCGCCCATTTTCTCGAACACCTGCTGTTCAAGGGCACGAAGACCCTGAAAAACGGCGAATTTTCGAAGATCGTCGCCGCCAATGGCGGTCGGGAGAACGCGTTCACAAGCTGGGATTATACCGGCTACTACCAGTTCGTCGCGAAGGACCGCCTCGCCCGGATGATGGAGATCGAGGCGGACCGCATGGCCAATCTCGTGCTCTCGAAGGGCGACGTCGTGCAGGAGCGGCGGGTCATCCTGGAAGAACGGCGTTCGCGTATCGACGCCCGGCCGTCCTCGATCCTGTGGGAGCAGGCACGCCGTGCGCTTTATCTCAATCACCGCTATGGCCGTCCGATCATCGGCTGGATGCACGAGATGGAGCGGCTGTCGCGGCAGGATGCGCTGGATTTCTACAAACGCTATTACGGCCCCAACAACGCGGTCCTGGTTGTTGCGGGCGATGTCGATCCCGATGAGGTGCGCCGTCTGGCCGAGAAATATTACGGCGCTGTGCCGCGGGCGAAGCTTCCGCCGCGCCGGAAGCTCCTGGATCCGCCGCAGCGTGCGGAACGCCGGGTCATCTACCGCGATCCCCGGGTTCGCCAACCGTCCTTCAGCCGAATGTACTTTGCGCCCGGCTACAACAGCGCCGACGCACGGCACGCCTACGCTTTGCAGGTGCTGGCGCGGCTCCTGGGCTCGTCGTCGACCAGCCTGCTCTACCAGAGCCTGGTGGTCAGGCAAAAACTGGCCACAACGGCCGGCAGCGATTACGGCGCGAGCCGCCGCGGCCCGTCCAGCTTTGATTTGTATGCATCGCCGCGGCACGGCGTCGGCGTCGATCGGCTGGAAAAGGCGATCGACACCGAACTGGCGAAAATTCTGAAGAACGGCGTGTCGAAGGAGGATGTCGAGGCGGCCAAGCGGCAGTTGCAGGACAAGGCGGTCTTCGCCCGCGATAGTCTCAGGACCGGCGCCTACGCCATAGCCACGTCGCTGATAATCGGCCGGACCTTGCGGGACGTCGAAGAATGGCCGGCGCGGATCGGCGCGGTGACGGTCGATCGGGTCAACGCCGCGGCGCGCCACGTGCTGCAGCGCCGCAAATCCGTTACCGCCCTGTTGCTGCCCCGGCAACCCGCCGGATCGAAGGCTACCGGACTAAAGAAAGCCGAGGGGCACGGGAAATGACCATCCGCCAGCGCGCTGCCGGACTGGCGGTCGCAATTGTCGCCGCCGCGCTCGCCGTCTTCGGCGCATCCACGGCATGGGCAGCGATCGAAGTTCACAAGGTCGCCAGCAAATCGGGCGTCGTCGCCTGGCTGGTCGAGGATCGCAGCAACCCGATCGTGTCGGTCAGCTTCGGGTTTCGCGCGGGCGGTTCGCTGGACCCGGCCGGCAAGGAAGGTCTGGCCGAGCTGACGTCCGTCCTGCTGGACGAAGGCGCCGGCGGGATGAATGCGCTGGCTTTCCAGAAGAAACTCGAAAATTTGTCGATCCGCCTGGAATTCGAGGTTGGGCGCGACCAGTTCCGCGGCACGTTGCGCACCTTGAGCCGCCATCGCGCCGCCGCCTTCCGGATGATCGGCCTCGCGCTGACCGAACCGCGTTTCGATACCGACGCGGTGGAGCGTATGCGCGGAAACCTTCTCGCCAGCTATCGCCGCAACACCCAGCGGCCGAACTATCTTGCGCGGCGCGCCTTCTGGTCCTCGGCCTATCCGGATCACCCCTACGGCCGCCCGGTTTCCGGTACGGAAAAGAGCCTCGGTGCGATCGACCGGGCCGACCTGAAGAGGTTCGTCGCCGACAATTTCGCCCGGGACAATCTTTTTATCGGCGTGGTCGGCGATGTGACGCCGGCGCAACTGGCGGTCCTGCTCGACACGGCCTTCGGCGGCCTGCCCGCGCAACAGAAGCTGCGCCCCGTGCCTGCCGTGGCGCCGAATTTGCCCGGCGGGATCGTCGTCAAGAAGTTCGATACGCCGCAAAGTGTAGTGATGTTCGGCCAGCCGGGCCTGCCGCGCCGGCATCCCGATTACTATGCGGCGTATATCCTGAACCACATCATCGGCGGCGGCGGATTCACCTCCCGCCTGTATCTTGAAATCCGGGAAAAGCGCGGTCTGGCCTATTCGGTCTATTCCTATCTGTGGCCGATGCAGCGCTCGGCTCTTTTCCTGGGCGCTGTGGCGACCCGGAATGCAAGGGTTGCGGAATCGGTCCGGATCGTCAGGGCGGAATGGGCCAGGATGGCCGGGGAGGGGCCGAGCGCCGAAGAACTCGCCGCAGCCAAGAAATACCTGACGGGCAGTTATCCGCTGCGCTTCACCAGTTCTTCGCGGATTGCCGACATGCTGGTCGGACTGCAGTTCGAAGGCCTGGAACCCGATTATTTCGCCAAACGGAACGGCTATATCGAAAAAGTTTCCCTTGCGGATGTCCTGCGGGTTGCAAGGGAACTGCTGAAACCGGAGCGGCTCACCTTCGTCGTTGTCGGCAAGCCGGCCGGCCTGTAAGCACTGACGGATATACAGCGGCCGGCCTACGGCCGGCAGAGCATTCCGCAGGCCGATCGGCATGACGTCCCTCTATTCGCAGGACATTTCCCGGATATTTTCGGCACCGTCCGGCGAGGACGGCCTGTCGCAAGAGGCCTTCGACACCGCTTGCCACGATGCCTGGACGGCCTTGCAGCGGCTCGGCAAAGAGCACGAGGCCGGCGCTCCGCTGATGCGCCATGCATTTGCCGCTCAAGACCTGCCGGAGATAGAGGCGGCAGCCGGCGATCTTGCGGCGAAAGTGTCCCGGATTTGCCTGATCGGAACCGGCGGATCGTCGCTCGGCGCCAGGACATTGTGCGCCGCCGCGCCAGCCGGCCCGTCTTCCGGGCGGATGGTCTTTGTCGAGAACGCCGATCCGCATAGCGTCGGGCCGTTTGCGGATGAAGAGATCGCAGACCGGGCGTTCCTCGTCGTGTCCAAGTCAGGAACCACTGCCGAGACCCTCGCAGTGTTTGCGCAATACCGGGCGATGGCGGCGGATGCGCTGGGCCCGGCCGAAGCGGCGGCGCGGTTTCTCGTGATTACGGGACCGCAGGATTCGCCGCTGCGGCGGCTGGCGTTGCGCTACGGCATGACGGCGATCGACCACGAGCCGGACGTTGTCGGCCGCATGTCCATCCTCGCCAATGTGGGCCTGTTGCCGGCGACCATCGCCGGAATCGACGGCGGCGCGGTCCGGTCGGGTGCGCGTCGCGTCGCGGAGCAGGCGCTGACGGCGGCGACGACGCAGGACTGCGCGCCAGCATTGGGCGCGGCGATGCAGGTGGCGCTGATGCGGGACAAGGGGCTCAGCGCCAGCGTTGTGATGCCCTATGCCGACCGGCTGGCGGAATTTTCCCGCTGGTACTGCCAGTTGTGGGCCGAGAGTCTGGGGAAGGGAGGCTGCGGCAGCATGCCCTATCCGGCGCTCGGCATGGTCGACCAGCACAGCCAGCTTCAATTCTGGCTGAACGGACCGGCAATCGGCAGCTATACGCTTATCGACCTGCCGCCCGCCGATACGCCGCCGCTCGCCCTCGATGACGCCGAACTGGCCTGGATGGACGGCCGGTCCCTCGGCGACCTGATGCAGGCGGCAGCACAGGCGACCGCGCAGATTTTGGCGCAAAACGGGCGTCCGGTAAGGCGGATTCGTCTCCATAGAACGAGCGTCGATGCCGAAACCGTCGGCGCTCTGGCGATGCATTTTCTGCTCGAAACTGCGATCGCAGGATACATGCTGGGAATCGATCCTTTCACCCAGCCTGCCGTCGATGCCGGAAAGGCGCTGATGCGAGAATTTCTCTCGAAATCTCCAACGAAATGATGTACTTTATCTGGTAAATGATTCGTCTCCTTCCACCAAATGTTGTAAACTGCATCGCGGCGGGCGAAGTTATCGAGCGCCCGGCCGCCGTCGCCAAGGAATTGGTCGAAAATGCGATCGACGCCGGCGCAAGCAAAATCGATGCGGTCGTGCGCAACGGCGGGCGGAGCTATATCTCCGTCACCGACGATGGCTGCGGCATGGGACGGAAGGCCCTGTCGCTTGCGGTTGAGCGCCACGCCACCAGCAAGCTGCCGGACGACGATCTCGTCAACATTTCGACGCTCGGGTTCCGTGGCGAGGCCTTGCCGTCGATCGGCGCCGTCAGCCGGCTCAAGATTACCACACGGGAAGCGGAAGGCGATTCGGGCTGGTCGATCCATATCCATGGCGGCCTGCGCGGCATTCCCGGACCGGCGCCGATGCCCGGCGGTACCAAGATCGAGGTGTTCGATCTATTCTACGCCACCCCGGCGCGGCTCAAATTCCTGAAGAGCGGGCGGAGCGAGCAGCAGGCGGTATGCGACACCGTCAACCGCCTGGCGATGGCGCATCCCGAAATCGGCTTCACCTTGCGCGGCGACGGCGAGCGGCCCCTGATAGCGCTGCCCGTCAATAATGGGGATCTGTTCGATGCCCGGCTGGAGCGGCTGTCCGGCATCCTGGGCAAGGATTTTGCCGATAATGCCGTGCAGGTCCAGGCCACGCGCGAAAATATGCGGCTGACCGGCCATATCGGCGTGCCGACGCTGCATCGGGGAACCGCGCGGCATCAGTATCTGTTCGTCAACGGCCGGCCGGTCAAGGACCGCCTGATGGGCGGTGCGGTGCGCGGCGCCTATCGCGATTTCCTGGCGCGGGACCGTCACCCGATGGTCGCCCTTTTTCTGGATATCCCGCCGGCGGAGGTGGATGTGAATGTCCATCCGGCCAAAACGGAGGTCCGGTTCCGCGATGCCGGCCTGGTCCGCGGTCTGATCGTCAGCGCGTTACGGCACGCGCTGGCCGAGGCGGGCCATCGGGCCTCGACAACCGTGGCGGATGCGGCGCTCGGCGCGTTCCGTCCGGCAAACGGGTCCGGCGCGCCGGCCATGCCCTCCAAATTCCCGGCAAACGGCGGTCGGCACTACAGCCACGCGCACGGCGTCTACGGCATGGCCGAAGAAGCGACAGCCTGGCAGGGCCCCAACCCGCCGCTCCTGCCCGCTTCGTGCGAAGTCAATGGCGTCGCTGCGCCGTCGGCGCGCGCGCTCGAAGCGCCGGACGGCGACGACCCGGCCTTCGAGAATCCTCTGGGCGCGGCCCGGGCGCAGGTGCACCGGACCTATATCGTCTCGCAGACCGCCGACGGGATTGTGATCGTGGACCAGCACGCGGCGCATGAACGGCTGGTCTATGAGGAGATGAAGGTGGCGCTCGCCAACGGCGGCGTTCTTCGCCAGGGCCTGTTGATCCCGGAAGTCGTCGAACTGGACGACGACCTGGCCAACGCCCTGATCGCGCGCCGCGGCGATCTGGCGGAACTCGGGCTGGTCATCGAGAAATTCGGCGGCGGCGCCATCGTCGTGCGCGAATATCCGGCGTTGCTCGGAGACGGCGATATCCAGGGACTCGTGCGCGACCTGGCCGACGAGATCGTCCAGATGGGCGGCGATTTCTCGCTGAAGGAGAAGCTGGACGAGGTGTGCGGGACCATCGCCTGCCACAGCTCGATCCGCGCCGGCCGGGCCATGAACGGCGCCGAGATGAACGCCCTGCTGCGCCAGATGGAGGCCACGCCCCACAGCGGCCAGTGCAATCACGGCCGCCCGACCTATGTCGAACTGAAGCTGAACGATCTGGAGCGCCTGTTCGGCAGGCGTTAGGCGGGGTCCGGATTCACCGCCACGCTCAGGCGGCGATTGCCGGCCAGCGGTCCTTCCACGGCCGGGCGTTCTCAAGCTGCCCAGCCAGACGGAACAGCGTAACCTCGTGGCCGTAGCGCCCGGCGAATTGCACCCCGACCGGCAGCCCCGCACCGTTCCAGACCAGCGGCACGCTCATGGCCGGCTGCCCGGTTACGTTGAACAGCGGCGTGTGCGAACTGAACCGGGCGACGGCCTGCCGGGCGGACCGGCGCGTTTCTTCGCTCCAGAGGAAGCTGCCGACCGGCAACGGCGGCGCGGCCACGGTCGGCGTCAGCAGGATATCCCAGTCGTCGAAAAACCGGCCGACAATACGGGCGACGCGCTGCGCATCCTGAACCGCGAGCAGATAATCGGCCGCGCCGGTCTTTTGCGAGACTTCGTACATGCGCCAGGTCCAGGGTTCGAAATGTTCCGGCGCGGGCTCTCTGTCCAGGCGGCGCGCCCAGTCGCCGACCGCCCAGCCGAACATGCCGGTCCACAGGTTCGAAAACAGTTTGGCGATCGTGTCCCAGTCGATCGCCGGTTCGGCATAATCGACATGGTGCCCGAGCGATTCGCAGAGCCGGGCCGCATCCTCGACGGCGGCCACGCAATCCGGATGCACGTCGCAACCGTTCATCGATCCCGTCATCGCAGCGATCCTGAGGACGCCCGGATCGGCGCCGACCTCTTCGGCGAAGGGCTGGGCCGGCAGGGGTGGCGCATAGGGATCGCCGGGCGCCGCGCCGGCGGAAATGTCGAGGATCGCCGCGCTGTCGCGCACCGAGCGGCTGACGACATGTTCGTGGACGATGCCGTTGCCGATATCGCCATAGTGCGGCGCCAGCGAGTTGCGGCCCCGGGTGGCCTTCAGCCCGAACAGGCCGCAGCAGGCGGCCGGAATGCGGATCGAGCCGCCGCCGTCGTTGGCGTGCGCGACCGGGACCAGCCCGGCGGCGACCGCCGCTGCCGAGCCGCCGCTGGAACCGCCGGTCATACGGTCCGTATTCCACGGATTGCGCGCCGGGCCGAACAGGGCCGGCTCCGCCGTCGGCAGCAGGCCGAACTCCGAGGTGTTGGTCTTGCCGAGCGTAACCAGCCCGGCGGCGCGATAGCGGGCGACCAGTTCGCTGTCGCCGTCCGAAACGTAGCCCTCGAGAAATTTCGATCCTTCCGTCATCGGCTCGCCGTCGAACTCGGCAGCCAGATCCTTCAGCAGGAAGGGGACGCCGCGAAACGGCCCGTCCGGCAGGCTGCCCGCAGCGGCAGTGCGGGCTTGCTCGAACATCGGATGGACGACGGCGTTGAGCGCCGGATTGAGCCTTTCGATCCGGCCGATGGCGGCGTCGACCAGTTCGAGGGCGCTCACCTCGCCCTGCCGGACCAGCGCCGCCTGCGCCGTGGCGTCCAGTTTCCAGACGTCGCCGAGGTCGGTCATGGCGATTGCCTTTCTTCGAGTAGCATTGCGACGATGCCGCGGCAGCCGGCCTCGATCAGGTCGAGCGCCAGTTCATAGTCTTCCGCGCCGCCGTAATAGGGGTCGGGCACGTCGCGCCGCCCGGTCCCAGGAGCGAAATCGAGGAACAGGCGGATCCGGTCCGCGTGCATGGCCGCCGCCGCCCGCATGAGCCGGTCGAAATGGCCGCTGTCCATGGCGAGGATCAGGTCGAACCGGTCGAAGTCCGCAGCGCAGAGCTGCCGGGCGCGTTGACCGGAGAAATCGTAGCCGCGCCGTTCGCCGGCGTCGCGCGCCCGCGCGTCGGGCGGTTCGCCGGTGTGATAGGCGTGGGTGCCGCAGGAATCGATCGTCACCGCATCGCCGAACCCGGCGGCCTCGGCCATCCGGCGCAGCACGGCTTCCCCGGTCGGCGAGCGGCAGATGTTGCCGGTGCAGACGAACAGGACGTTCATCGGCCTGCCCTACAGATGCGACCCGCCGCCGTCGACCGTGAGCGACTGGCCGGTGAGGAAGCCGGTCTGCGGCGAGGCCAGGAACAGGATGCAGCCGATCAGATCGTCCGGCGTTTCGGTTCGCTTGAAGCACTGGCCCTGGGCGAAGGCCTTGAAACCCTCGGCCGAGGTCGTCTCGCGCGGGATTTCGGTCATGGTGGCGCCGGGCAGGATGCAGTTCACGGCGATGCCGAAATCCCCCAGCTCCCGCGCCATCGAGCGCGTCATGCCGATCACGGCGGACTTCGACGCGATATAGTGGAGATAGCGGTCGCGACCGCGGTTGACCGCGGCCGAGGAGACGTTGATCACGCGGCCCCACCCGGCCTCGCGCATCGCCGGCACCACGGCCTTCGTCGCCAGCATCGTGCCGGTGATGTTGACGTCGAGCACCCGCCGCCATTCGTCGACCGGGATTTCCCAGAACGGGCGCATCTTCAGGGTCGAGAAGATGGCGGCGCAGTTGAACAGGATGTCGATCCGGCCGCGTTCGCGCAGCACGGTTTCGGCGAGGGCTTCTGTCGATGCCGGGTCGGCGACATCGGTCGGCGCCGCGAGAGCCGCCGGTCCGATCTCGGCGGCGACCGCCGAGGCTTTGGCTTCGTCGATATCGGCGATGACCGGCAGCGCGCCGCAGGCGGCGAAGGCATGGGCCGCCGCCCGGCCGATCCCCTGACCGCCGCCGGTGACGATGGCGACCCGGCCCGCCAGGCCGTTGATCGCCGGGCGATCCGGGTCAGCTGCAGAAGCCACGGGCGCCCAGCCAGTCGAGACAGGTGTCGGCCGCTTCCTGCAGCTTTTCCTTCTGCCCGAGATAATAGTGGGAACCGCCCTTGATCACTTTCATCGTTTTGTCGGCGCTGCCGGCGGCCCTGTAGATCATCCCGGTATGGGGCTGCGGCACCGCATCGTCGGCCGAGTTCTCGATGGCCAGCAGCGGCGCCCCGACCGTGCGCACGCATTTCTCGCCATGGGCGTTGGTATCGTCCGGCGACCATTGGCTGAGCCAGGCGCGCAGGGTGGAGAACCGGCCGAGACCGACCGGGCCGCTGTTCACCGTCTCCGGCACGCCGAGGTAACACATGCCGGGTTCGCGGTCGTTCGGGTCCAGCGTGGGATCGAGAAAGCGCGGCTCCGCCATCGTCCGGTGGGTGATCAGGCTGCGCTCGATCTCGTTGCCGCCGCGCTTCTTCAGGTCTTCCAGCATCTGGCGGACCCAGGCGGTCTTGCGGCGTACCCGGTCGAGCTGCGCAGCCCGGAAGCGGGCGATGAAGTCGGCGCTGTAGGGCGGTTGGTTCGGGTTTGCGGGATTGTAGAGGTCGAGTTCCGGATCGCGGTTGTCCGGGGCGTTCTCGTCGCGCACGGAGGGATCGATCCAGTCGGTCAGCACCACGGCGCGCGACAGATGCGCGGCCTGGAATATGACCGCGTCGGCAGCGATAAGGCCGGCGGCCGTCAGGTCATAGGGGTCGCCGGCCGGCGTCCGGGTAATCGTCGGGTTCTCGGCCTGGGACTGGTAGAACAGCGAGAGCGAACCGCCGCCGGACCAGCCCACCAGCACGACCTTGTCGTAGCCCCAGTCTTCTTTCGCGTGCCGGACCCAGGCGCCGAGGTCGGCCGCCACCTTCTCCATGATCAGCGACGTATCGTTCTTCGGATAGCGGCTGGCGGCGCACAGGACATGGACGCCGTGCCGGGCCATCGCCCGCGGCATGGGCAGAAGCTGGAGCGTCGAGGCCGGATGCATATAGACGAGCAGCGTATCCGACGGTTTGCCTTCCGGGAGAAAGCGGATGCCCTCGAGATTCACTGCGCCCTGGCTGCCGGCGAAGCCGTAGGTCTCGGTAAACTGGCTGGTCTCCGCATAGGAAATGTGCGCCCATTCGGGCCGCCAGGTGAAGGTTTCGCGCGCCATCACTCCCCGCTTTCCGCCGCTGTCGGTCTGCCGCCATCCATGCCCTTGCGGCGCGCGCCTGTAAAGTGTCGACGGTGCCCTACCGGATAGGGCCGGGGAGCCTTGGTGGGGGCGGCACTTGATCGGCATCTGCCGATCAGGTTTATAGGCGGTTCCCCAACGCCCGGAGCCTCGCATGTACAAGCCGTTCGACCTGACCGGAAAAGTCGCCCTCGTGACCGGCGGCAACGGCGGTATCGGCCTCGGCTTTTGCGAGGCGATGGCCCAGGCCGGGGCGGATATCTGCATCTGGGGCACCAACGCGGAAAAAAATGACGCCGCCGCCGAACGTCTGGCGCCGGCCGGCCGGAAGGTCCTCACGCAGCAGGTCGATGTCTCGGATAGCGCGGCGGTCGACGCCGCCTTCGCCGAGACCCAGGCGCAGTTCGGCCGGGTCGACGGCGTGTTCGCCAACGCCGGCGTGACCGGCCGCAAACGCAGCTTCTTCGAGATCGACGATGCCGAGTGGCAGCGGGTGATGCAGGTCAATCTGGACGGTGTGTTCTACACGCTGCGCGCCGCAGCCCGGCACATGGTGGACCGGGCCGAGAAGGGAGACCCCGGCGGCCGTCTGGTCGCGACGGCGAGCCTCGCCGCGCTGTCCGGCGCCGCCCGGAACGAGCATTACGGCGCAACCAAGGGCGCCGTCGTCTCGATGATCCGGGCGATGGCGGTGGATTTCGCCCGCCACGGCATCACCGCCAACGCCATCCTGCCCGGCTGGATCGAAACCGACATGACGGAGACGCTGTTCGCCTGGGACCGCTTCGCCGAATCCGCCCTGCCCCGCACGCCCGTCGGCCGCTGGGGCCGGCCGGAGGATTTCGGCGGCATCGCCGTCTATCTGATGAGCGACGCCTCGGCCTTCCACACCGGCGACAGCCACCTGATCGACGGCGGCTACTGGGTGTTTTAAGGCCCGCCCGACCTTGAGGGAAGCGCCGTCGCGGCGGCACGCGCCAAGGGCTTGCCCGCCCCTTTTCGACAGGCTCAGAGACTGCCCCAAGCTTGCCGAAGGGGCAGGCCCTTCGATACGCCCCGCCCTTCGATACGCCCCGGATTTCATCCGGGGCTACTCAGGGTGAGGGCGAGAGTCGTCGAGGTTGAGGGAAACCCCAAATCCTCATCCCGAGTAGGCCCGCAGGGCCGTATCGAGGGACGCCGGATCAGTTGTTCGCCCAGCGCATCCGCCGGAGCGGCGCGTCCAGCGAAATCACGCCCGGTCCGCCTTTCACGATGATGGCGGCGAGCACTGCAAATCCGAGCGCCTCCTTGGAAAAAAGATTGTCAAAGACGACCAGGCCGATCGTCAGCGCCATGACGCACAAGACCGCCGCCGCATAGCGCGACGCCAGGCCGACCATCAGGAGCAGCGGGAAGACGCTTTCGGCCCAGACGATCGGATGCACGGAAACGGCGTGGAACCATTCCGGCATCTCGAAGCCGAAATACTTGTATTCGGAGAAGACTAAATCCTGATGCTCCCCAATTACCCAGGGCAACGGAATGCTCATGAACCCCAGGTCGATCTTCTCGCCGACCCGGGTCAGCGCCGAGCGGAAGAAGAACAGGGCGACAGCAAAGCGGGCGCCCAGCGCAAGCACCGAATAGGGGATCAGTTCGAACAGGCGGAAGGTTTGCTGGACCAGGCCGTCAAGCCCTTCCTCCGTCGATTTGGTCTCGGTCATCTTCATGAAATTCTGCTCCTTGCTTGGCTGAGTTTCCGGGATGCCCTGCCGGTATCAACTGGCATCTATTGTGTATTCGGAATGGAATGTGCCGCCTGCCAGATGGCCGGCCAGGGCGGTCGCAAGATCGAAATCCGTATCGGCTCCGGCGCCCGAAGCTGCGGCCTGGCCGAGCGTTTCGCCGCCGGCCGCTGCGCTCACGAAGGCGAAATCGCCCGGTGTCAACATCACGACATCGACCGTATTTGCCGGGCGCAGGATAAGCACACTTTGCGCGGCTTCCGGCCACGGTTCCGGCAAGGTATCGGCGTCCCAAAGATCCCAGACCGGCCAGTCCGACGCGATCAGGCGCACGGTGGGGTGCAGGTTGAGGCGCAGCCGGCCGTATCGGTTCGGCGCCAGCCCGGCCAGATGGTCTGCGGCAAGGGGTTCGGCGTCGGCTTCGAAATAGGCTTCGTTTACCGCCCACTCGACCTGGGCCAGATCCGGCAGGAAGGGCAGTTCCTCAACGGCAGGTTCGAACCCGGCCAGGAATGACGCAAAGTCGCCGCCGTAGGCATAGAGCTGCGGCCGCCGCGGCGGGTGTGCCGCGATGAACCGGTGGGCCAGCACGGCAAAGTTTTCGCCGCCGACCAGTTTGCAGATGGTCGGGAAGGCAGCCTCAAGGACACCGGTCAGCGACTTGAAGATATTGTTCCGGTAGATACCGAAACGGTCGCCGTTTTCCATGCCGCCATTCGCGAGGGCCGCGACCGCCGCGGCGTCCCGGCCGATGGCGCCCGCGCGGAAAGCGGCTTGCAGGTCAGGCAACATCGTCCAACACCCGCTCCTGCGGCACGAGCCTGTTAAGCGCCGCCTGCGCCTTGGCTGCTTCGCCGAGCAGGATATCGAGGGGCGGCAGGTTGAGGTCCCACTCCATGAGGACCGGTTTCGGCCCGACCCGCGCAAGGGCCGCCGCCAGCAAGGCCCAGACCGTATCCTTGACGGTCGAACCGTGGTCGTCGATCAGCACCGGCCGCCCGTCCCACTCGGTGTCGGCATGGCCGGCGATGTGGATCTCGCCGACCAGCTCGCCCGGGATCGCGTTGAGGAAATCGAAGGCGTCATAGCCGTGATTGCGGGCGCTGACATGGATGTTGTTGACGTCCAGCAGCAGGCCGCAGCCGCTGCGCCGCGCCGCTTCGATACAGAATTCCCACTCCGGGATCGCCGATTGGGCAAAGGTGACATAGGAGGACGGATTCTCGATCAGGATGGCACGGCTCAGCGCCTCCTGCGCCTGTCCGATGTTGCGGACCAGGATGTCCAGCGCCTCTTCGGTATAGGGCAGGGGAAGCAGATCGTTCAGATAGTCGCCGCCGGTCGTGCTCCACGAGACATGCTCCGAGACGAGGCCGGGCTCGAACCGGTCGAACAGCGACCGGAGGCGCGACAGATGCTCGATATCCAGGCCTTCGGCGCTGCCGAGCGACAGGCCCACGCCATGGCAGCTCAACGGATAGTGCTTTCTAATGGCCTCGAGGGTCGCCAGCCTCGGTCCGCCCGGGCACAGGTAGTTTTCGGAATGGACTTCCAGCCAGGCTGTCGCCGGCCGGCCGTCCAGGAAGTCGTCATAGTGGGTATGGCGCAGACCCACCCCGGCGGCGGCGGGAACCGGATCGGGGGTGAAGTTGCCAGACATGCCGTTCCGGTGTTCGAAGGCCATGCCGTTTCCTGACACCGACTGTTGCTGCCTGTCGGCCGATTTCACCAGGCCGGCGGTGCGCAATGCACCAGCCCGCGGTGCGCCTGCATCTATATATAGGCGCTGCTATTGCTTATCCGAGGGGCTGCCGTGAGAAACGAACCGCCCCGGTGCCGCTTGCGCAGGACCGAGGCGGAACGATCGGGACAAAAAGTTCGGGCGGCGCAGCGAAAGCGCGCCGCCCTTCTTTGTCAGGCCGGCGTCAGGCGGATTTCTTTTTCGGGTTCATGCCCTTGAACGCCTTCAACTGGCCGCCGGCCGCGGCGCAGGCCGCTGCGTCGGCGACACCCTTCCAGTCGCCGCCGGAGTAGTTGGCCTTGGTTTGCCCGGCGCAGCTGTGGGTGCCGGCCTTGTTGGCGCAATCGTTCTGACCGGCTTTTGCGATACCATAGCATTTGACCTTGGCGGCCATCGCCGGGGTCGCGGACGTTATGGCGGCCAGGGAAAGAGCGCCGGCAACGGCGGCGGCAATGGTCAGCGCATTCATTTGCTTCATGATATAGTCCTCCGATGAGACGTATTTCTTGAGGTGTGTGGTGCGAAACCACTACGAACTTATGCATCGCTTCCGGCGAATCCAATCCCAACATTTCACGAACACGTGCAAAATGCGTTAGCCGCCCATACAGCGGCCGATACCGGCCTTGACCGGCCGGCCCGCGTTGCTCACATTCCGCCGCCAACAGTCCCGGCAACCGGTTTCAGGGAGTTGTGCGCCATGGCGAGTCCGTCGATTACATCCCGGAATGAAGCGGTCCGACAGGCCCGCCGCGACCTGGCCGCCGCGCTGCGCATGGCAGATCGGATCGGCTTCAGCGAAGGCGTGTGCAATCATTTCAGCTTTGCCATCCCCGGCGCCGATGGCTTGTTCCTGATCAATCCGCGGCGCCTGCACTGGTCGGAAGTCACCGCGTCCAGCCTGCTGCTGGTGGATGACGATGGCACGCTACTGGAGGGCGAGGCCCCGCCGGAGGCCAGCGCTTTCTATATTCACTGGCGCTTGCACAAGGCGGCTCCTCAGGCACAGTGCGTGCTGCACACCCACATGCCTTACGCGACGGCGCTGACCATGCTCGAGGATCCGACGCTGTTGCCGCTCAGCCAGACCTCGCTGATGTTCCACAACCGGGTCAGCTACGACACCGCCTACAACGGACTGGCCGGATACAAGGAAGAGGGTGACCGTATCGCGGCGGCCCTCGGCAATCGCTCGGCCCTGTTCCTCGCCAACCACGGCGTCATCGTGACCGCCGCGACTGTCCCGCAGGCATGGAACCGGCTTTACTATCTGGAACGGGCAGCGATGCATCAGGTGATGGCGCAATCGACCGGTAAACCCTTGCGGCTGGTGCCGGAGGATGTCGCCGAAATGACCGCGCAACAGATGTCGGAAGACGAAGCCGACATGGCGGAGAACCATTTCCGCTCCGTCCACCGGATTCTGGAACGGGAGTGCCCGGACTACGTCCACTGATGCGCCGCTTGCGACGGAGCGATGAGCGCGGTTTCGAAAACGAGGAAGAAACGATCCGGCAGCGGCGCGGCAAGGCGGCGGACCAAACCGACGGCAGCCGCGAGACGGGAGCGGCAGCGCAAGACCCGCGCCGCCTTTTCCCTCGCATTGTCGCTGTTTTCCTTGCCGATGGCGATCGCCGGCCTGCTCTTTCCGCTGCCGGCCGGGCTGGCTGCCGTGCTCGTGGCGTCGATCGCGCTGATCGCCGGGCGCGGTCAGAAATGGCCTGGCCGGATCGCCCTGGCGGCGATTTTTCTCGGCGTCTGCGGCCTGATCGGCGGCTTTGTCGTCGGCATCACCGTTACCGCTCGCGCTTGAGCGGATACCGGGTCGTCTTTCTACCGGCACGCGCATGAGTTTCCTGGACCGGATTCGCGAGATCAACCGGCACGATCCGGAGGCCTTCACGCCCTTTCTGGTCGCTGGCCGGCGTCTCGGCGCGGTTCGGCGCGACCGGGTCGGCCCACTGCTGACCGCCAATTCCGGGATCGTGCAGACGGGCGACGGCAGCCTGACCTTCGCAGAGGGCCCGGCCGGCGAAGGTCCGGGTGCGGCAGAGGCTCGGAGCGCAATCGTCGCCGATGCGGCCGCGCATCTGGCGGAGGCCGGGACTATCGCCCCGCTGCGCCGCGAATTGTATCCCGCCGCGCTTCGGTTCGGCGAAACGCCCGCCTTCGTCGTCGACCGGGCTGCAGTGCCCTTTTTCGGTCTGCGCGCCTGGGGCGTGCATCTGAACGGTTACACCAGGCGGGACGGTGCGCTGCATATGTGGATCGGGCGGCGCGCGAAAGATAAGCCGACCTATCCCGGCCGGCTGGACAATATGGTGGCCGGCGGCCAGCCCGTCGGGCTCGGCCTCATGGAAAACCTGATCAAGGAATGCGCCGAGGAAGCGGACATTCCCGCTGACCTTGCCCGGCAGGCCCGGCCGGCCGGCGCCATCGCCTATGTCCAGCAGGCGCCGGAAGGGCTCAAACCCGACGTGCAATTCTGCTTCGATCTGGAATTGCCGCCGGATTTCGCGCCGCGCAACACGGACGGCGAAATCGAGAGCTTCGCCCTCTGGCCGATCGGGCAGGTCGCTCGCACCGTCGCCGAAACGCGGGAATTCAAGGACAACTGCAACCTGGTGATCGTCGACTTCCTGATCCGGCACGGCTTCATCCCGCCGGACGACCCGGACTATGTCGCGCTGATCCAGGGTCTCCACCCCTGACGGCCCTTCGATACGCGGCTTCGCCGCTACTCAGGATGAGGGAGAGAGGTATCGGGGATGGAAAATTCCCTAATCCTCATCCCGAGTAGGCCCCGAAGGGGCCGTATCGAGGGGCGGCTATCAGCTCGCCAGTGCGCGGCCGATTGCATGCGCTGCGGTTTCGCCGGAACGGATGGCGCCTTCGATGGTGGCGGGCAGGCCGGTGCCGGTCCAGTCACCGGCCAGAAACAGGTTGCGCCAGCGGGTTTTCGGGCCCGGGCGCAGCCGATCCTGCGCCGGCGTCTGGGCGATGGTGGCGCGTTTTTCGGTAATCACCCGGCACGGCGGGACCGGGCCGGCGGCGCCGGTCGCCTTGCAAATCTCGCTCCAGACCAGACCGGCGAGCCGGTCGTGCGGCAAGCCGGCCTCGGCTATTCCCGCGCTGATGGTCACAGAGAGAATATCGCTGCGCATGAACAACCATTGCGCGGTCCCGCCGATCAGTCCGACCAGGGGGAGGCCGCCGGGCAGGGCGATTCCATCGTCGACGACAAAGTGAAGGTTCACGATCGGCCGGTATTCCGTCGGCGTCGCGATATCGGGAAACAGGCCGGCGCAGGCGGCCGGCGGAACGGCGCTGACTACCACATCGCCCGGTGCAACGGCAATCTTCTCGCCGCCTGCGGCCAGGGCGGAAACTGTCGAATCGCCGAATGAAGCAGCCCTGACCCGGACGCCGGGCAGAAACCGGCCGCCCCGGGCTTCCAACCATTTCAGCGCCGGGTCGCAAAAACTCTCCGACAGGCCGATATTGGCGATGCAGGGGCGGAAGGCGCCTTCTCCCCGGAACAGAATCTCGGACATCACCGGCCTCAGCAGCCGGGCCGCGCCGGAGTCGGCTTCCGTGTTGAGAACGGCGACCGCCATGGGTTCCCAGAACCGTTCGTACAGCCGGCGTCGCGCCGATCCCGGCGGTCCGTCGAACAGGTCGGCGACCGTCCGGTCCCCGGCCCGGCACAGCCTTATGGCAGCGGCATAGCCAGCCAATCCGGTGTCCGGCACGCGCCGGCCCGGCGCAAAGACCCACCAGGGGAGCGGTCCGCTGTTCGGCCGGAGGGTCCAGGCTTCGCCGGAACGCAAGTCGACGAAGGGCAAGCGCGCCGGCGCTACTTCGACCAGGGGGTCCGTTGCAACGATGTCGCGCAGGAAGGCCATGGCCGAGCGATTGCCGGACAGCAGCAGGTGATTGCCGTTGTCGATCCGCCGGTCGAGCGCCGAGTCGTGGTAGGACCGGCAGCGCCCGCCTGCTTGCCCCGCCGCTTCGAAGACGGTCACGGACCAGCCCGACTGGGTGAGGCGTACTGCAGCGGACAGGCCGGCGAGGCCGGCGCCGATCACCCAGGCCCGTGGCGTGCAGGGGGGCGCGCAGGGGGGCGTGCGCGACGTCATCCGGCTCAGATCAGCCCGTAGCGCAAGGCGATCCAGATTTTGCGCAATTTGGAGAGAGACACCGGCTCGGCGTAGCGCTCCCAGCCGCGCCGTTCCAGTGCGGCAAGCGTGGCCCGGTAGGCCATCATCATCATCCGGGCCGGCCGCATCGGGCCGCGCCGGCATTTGCGCATGTGCCGCAGCGCCATCCGGTAGTGCTGCTTGGCCATGCGCGCCGCCTCGTCACAGATCGCCGGCAGGGCGGGATGGCCGAGCACCGCATGCGGTTCGCGCGACTCTATTCCCTGGGCATCGATCAGTTCGGCGGGGAGATAGAGTCGGCCGCGCCGGGCGTCTTCGTCCAGATCGCGCAGGATGTTGGTCAATTGCAAAGCCCTGCCGAGATGGTAGGCAACCCGTCGCGCCCGCTCTTCCTCGGCGCCGAACGCCCGGATCGAAAGGCGTCCGACCGCCGAAGCCACCCGATCGCAATAGGTATCCAGCATCGCCAGGCTCGGGCCGCGAATATCTTCGACGGCATCCATTTCCATGCCGTCGATAATGGCGAGGAAATCTTCCTTCTCCAGCCCGAACTGGCGGACCGGACGTACCAGCGCGCGCAGGGTCATGATCTGCGGATCGCCGCGATAGACCCGTTCCACTTCCTTGCGCCAGTTCTTCAGACGGCCGATTTTTTCCGACGCCGGCGCCGAAGCGTCGGCGATGTCGTCAACCTCGCGGCAGAAAGCGTAGATTGCATACATGGCGCTGCGCCGGTCCTCCGGCAGCATTTTCATCGCGGTCGTGAAGGTGGTGCCGGACCCCTGGACGATATCCTGCGCATGGTTCTGCGCCTCGAAATCGGGCGGGGGCAGGTCGGGACCATCGCCGTTTTCCTGGCGCTGCGGCGGCGGGCGGTTCTGGTCGGCGGCTGGCGCGGTCACGGGACGAGGCTGTCGGAGCGGAAAACCGTCATTGTATCCGGCGGGAGTCTATCGCCGGGGGTTGGCCGGCGTCACGCATTTTCGGCGCCGCCGCCAGCGCGTTCCCGCCACCGCGTTCCCGCCATCAGTTTCCCGGCGTCAGGTTCCCGGCGTCAGGTTCCCGGCGTCGGGACACGAGGGCGCATCATCCAGCGGCGGCCCAGTTCGCCGAGCACGCCCCGGCCGGCGACGAGGCCGGCGCGCGGCTTCGACAGTTCGATGCGGGCAGCGACCGGATCGCCGGCGCGCAGGCGCTTCGACAAGGTGCGCGCCAGTGCGTGGATGGCGGCGCTCTCAAGCGCCAGGCGGCGGCTGCGCAGCGCCGGCATCAGGGGCCGGGCCTCTTCGAGCAACGCATCGACGCCGTCGAGGCAGCGGTCCTTCACCCGCAGGAGGCCGGGCGTCATGGCGGCGGCGCGCAATTCCACGACGCTCGCGCCCTCGGCCGCCATCCAGTCGCCGGGCAGATAGACCCGGTCGAGTTTGCGATAATCGTCGGCGCAATCCTGCAGATGGTTGATGACCTGCAGCGCGTTGCACAAGGCGTCGGCGGCGGGCCAGGCACTGTCCGGCCCGCCGTGCAGGTCGATCAGGAAACGGCCGACCGGCGCCGCGGAATGGCGGCAATAGTTCATCAGGTCGTCCCAATCGTCGTAGCGGGATTTCACGGCGTCCTGCTTGAAGGCGATCAGCAGGTCGCGGCAATGCCGGATGACCTGGCCGGTTTCCGCCATGGTCTCGCGGATGCGGTGCGCCTTGGCGTAGGCCGGGTCGTCGGTCTCGCCGCGCAGGGCGCGGTCGAACCCGTCCAGCCGGGCGACCTTCTCGTCCGGGTCCAGGTCGGGGTTATCTGCAATGTCGTCGATCGCGCGGGCATAGGCGTAGAAGATCGCGACCTTCGGGCGAAGCCGCTTCGGCAGCAGGAAGGAGCCGACCGGAAAATTCTCGTCTCCGGCGCCTTTGCCGGAAGGGGTCTCGACCGTTGCCATGGCGACGTTTCAGCGATTTCCGCCCGGTGCATTCGGTGGGCCCGTCCCGCCGGCATCGGCGGGGTTCGGCGGCAGGAAGTGGCGGTATCCGGACACGGGCATTCAATCGGGACGGGCGGCCGGCGCGCGGAAAAAGCGACGATACGGCCCGCTACCACGTTCGCGGGCGAATGCCAATTCCTGTCCAGTTCCTACAGGCCGGCCGGTGCTCCCGATCCTGCCGCCGCCGGAGGCCCGATGCGCGTCGACGAATTCGATTTTCCCCTGCCGAAAGACCGGATCGCCCAGGCGCCGGCGCGGCCGCGGGATTCGGCGCGGCTGCTGCATGTCGGTGCGGATCCGGCAGACCGGCGAGTCCGCGACCTGCCGGATTTGCTGCGCCCCGGCGATCTTCTGGTCATGAACGATACCAGGGTCATCCCGACGCGGCTGCGCGGCGTCCGGACGGCGGCGCGCGGCGAGACCGGTATCGAGATTACGCTGCATCGACAGGTGACGTGCGAAGATGACGCCCGGACGCGGTGGCTGGCCTTTGCGCGCCCGGGCAAACGGCTCCGGCCGGGCGACACCGTCCGCTGCTCCGGCCTGCCCGACGCCACGGTTGTCGAGAAACGGGAGGGCGGGGAATTCCTGCTGGCGTTCGACGCCGGCGCGGCGGGCGTGCTCGATGCGCTGGAGGGAGCCGGCGAGATGCCGCTGCCGCCCTACATTGCGCGGGACGCGGCGCGGCCGGAAGACCGGGTCGACTACCAGACGGTCTATGCGCGGGAGCGCGGCGCGGTCGCCGCGCCGACGGCCGGCCTCCACTTTACCGAAACGCTTCTGGCAAGCCTGGCCGAACGCGGCATCGACCATGCCTTCGTCACCCTGCATGTCGGCGCCGGCACCTTCCTTCCGGTCAAGGCCGACCGGGTGGCGGACCACAGGATGCATGCCGAAACCGGCGCGGTATCGGCCGAAACGGCGCAACGGATCGACGACGCGCGGGCGTCCGGCGGCCGGATCGTCGCCGTCGGCACCACCAGCCTGCGCTTGCTCGAGAGTTCCGTCGACGACCGCGGCCGGATCTGTCCCTTCGCCGGAGATACGGATATCTTCATCGTTCCCGGTTCGCCGGTCCGCAGCGCCGATCTGCTGCTGACCAATTTCCACCTGCCGCGCTCGACCCTGTTCATGCTGGTCTGCGCCTTCGCCGGGACCGCGCGGATGAAGGCGGCGTATGCCCATGCCATCGATAGCGGCTACCGATTCTACTCCTATGGCGATGCCTGCCTGCTGGAGCGTGCCCTGTTAGACCGGGGTGAGACCGGGGCGAGACCGGGGTGAGGCCGGGCCGTGACTGAGTTCCGGTTCGAGCTTCTGGGCGTCGACGGCGCGGCCCGGCGTGGACGGCTGCACACGGCCCACGGCACGGCGGAGACGCCGGCCTTCATGCCGGTCGGCACAGCCGGCACGGTCAAGGGTATGCTGCCGGACCATGTCGCGGATACCGGCGCGGAAATCGTGCTGGGCAACACCTACCACCTGATGCTCCGGCCGGGCGCCTCCCGGGTCAAGGCGCTGGGCGGCCTGCACCGCTTCATGGGCTGGCCCGGTCCGATCCTGACCGACAGCGGCGGGTTCCAGGTCATGTCGCTCGGCAGCCTGCGCACGATGGCGGAGGCGGGCGTCACCTTCCGCTCCCATATCGACGGCAGCGAGCACAGGCTGACGCCCGAGCGCTCCGCCGAAATCCAGGACGATCTGGATGCGACGATCTCGATGGTTCTGGACGAATGCACCCCCTGGCCGGTGGACGAGACCGCCGCGGCCGACTCGATGCGCCTGTCCATGCGCTGGGCCGAGCGCAGCCGCGCCGCCTTCCGCGCCCGCCCCGGCTACGGCCAGTTCGGCATCGTTCAGGGCAGTGTGTTTCCGGATCTGCGTGCCGAATCCGCGTTGGCGCTGTCCGGCATCGGTTTCGAGGGCTACGCCGTCGGCGGGCTGGCGGTCGGCGAAGGCCAGCGGACGATGTTCGAGACGCTGGACGTCACGACGCCGGCCCTGCCGGACGACAGACCGCGCTATCTGATGGGCGTGGGAAGGCCGTCGGACCTCATCGGCGCGGTCGCCCGGGGCGTCGATATGTTCGATTGCGTGCTGCCGACCCGGTCCGGGCGCACCGGCAAGGCCTTCGTGCCCGGCGGCGAGCTGAACATCCGCAACGCCCGCCACGCCGGGGCGGACCGGCCCCTCGATCCGGATTGCACCTGCCCGGCCTGCCAACGCTTCAGCCGCGCCTATCTGCACCACCTGTTCAAGGCCGGCGAGATGCTGGGGCCGATCCTGCTCACCTGGCACAACCTTCAGCATTTCCAGGAACTGATGCGGGACATTCGGACAGCGGTCGAAACCGGCGGGTTCGGGGTATACAGGCAGGACAGTGCCGCGGCCGAGGCGGCCTTCGACAAAAAAGCCGCCTGAGGGACCGCCGAGGAACGCCCATGTCAGCGCCGACCGAAACCCACACGCTCACCCAGCTTGGCCAGCCGACCGATATTCCGGCGTCGCCCGAGGAGGCGGTGCTGGAGACCGTGGCCAACCCGCACCCCGGCAAGATCTATCTGGTGCGTTTCGTCTGCCCCGAATTCACGTCGCTGTGCCCGCTCACCGGCCAGCCGGATTTCGCCCATCTGGTCATCGACTATGTGCCGGACGAAAGGATCGTCGAGAGCAAGTCCCTGAAGCTGTACCTGACATCCTTCCGCAATCACGGCGCATTCCACGAGGCCTGCACCGTCGACATCGCCGCGCGGCTGGTCGAAGCGCTGGCTCCCGTCTGGCTGCGCATCGGCGGCTACTGGTATCCGCGCGGCGGCATCCCGATCGACGTGTTCTGGCAGACCGGCGCGCCGCCGGGAGATCTGTGGCTGCCGGACCAGGGCGTCCCGCCCTATCGCGGGCGTGGCTAACCGGGAGCGGAGAGAACCGGGCATGGGCCCCGCCGACGATATCCGTGCGGAGGCGGCGCGTCTGGGCTTCGACGCCGTCCGGTTCACGGCGGCCCGGCTCCCCGAGGCAGCGGGCGACGCACTCGACGGTTTCCTGTCGCAAGGGTATGCGGGCGACATGGACTGGCTGACGGCGACCCGGGCGCGCCGCCGTTCGCCGGAGCGGATGTGGCCGGATGCGGCAACCGCCATAGTGCTGGGCGTGAACTACGGACCGGCGGGCGACCCGCTGGCGATCCTGCGGCAACGGGACCGGGGAGGGATTTCCGTCTACGCGCAGAACGACGACTATCACGACGTCGTCAAGAAGCGGCTGAAGGCGCTGGCGCGCTGGATCGCCGGCCGGTTCGACGCCGGGGTCAAGGTCTTCGTCGATACCGCGCCGCTGATGGAAAAGCCGCTGGCCGAACAGGCCGGGCTCGGCTGGCAGGGCAAGCATACCAATCTGGTGTCGCGCGAGTTCGGGAGCTGGCTATTCCTCGGCGCGATCCTGACCACGCTCGACCTGCCGGCGGATGCGCCGGAGGTCGACCATTGCGGCTCGTGCCGGGCCTGCCTCGACATCTGCCCGACCGGGGCCTTCCCGGCGCCCGGCCGGATCGATGCGCGCCGCTGCATCAGCTATCTCACCATCGAGCACAAGGGGCCGATCCCGCGCGACCTGCGGCCCCTGATCGGCAACCGGATCTATGGCTGCGACGATTGCCTGGCCGTCTGTCCGTGGAACAAATACGCCCGCCTGACAGAAGAGCCGGCCTTCCTGCCGCGCGCCGAACTGGCCGCGCCGCGCCTCGCCGACCTCGCTGCGCTCGACGATGCCGGCTTCCGGGCCGTGTTCCGCAAGTCGGCGGTCAAGCGCATCGGCCGCGACCGCTTCGTCCGCAACGTATTGATCGCGATCGGCAACAGCGGGAGCCGGGAGTTGGCCGGATCCGCCGAAAAGCTGTTGCAGGATGCGTCGGCGCTGGTCCGGGGCGCGGCGGTGTGGGCGCTCCGACAGCTCGATCCGGATCGGGCCGAGGCGCTCCGGCCCCGCGCCGAGCAGGCGGAAACCGAGCCCGCCGTCCGCGCCGAGTGGACGGCCTGAACCCTATTCCGCCGCGACAGCGATACCGGTCGGGCAGCGCACGCCGGTGCCGCCGAGGCCGCAATAGCCGGCCGGATTCTTTGCCAGATACTGCTGGTGATAGTCTTCGGCATAGAAGAAATCAGGAGCGTCCAGGATCTCGGTCGTGACCGGCCCGTAGCCGGCGGCAGCAAGTTGCTCCTGGAACGACGCTTTCGTAGATTCGGCGAGCGCCTTCTGCGCCGGCGTCGTGCAGTAGAGGCCCGAGCGGTATTGGGTTCCCATATCGTTGCCCTGGCGCATGCCCTGGGTCGGATCGTGGTTCTCCCAGAACAGCTTCAGGACTTCTTCAGTCGGTATCGTCACCGGATCGTAGACAACCAGCACGACTTCATTGTGGCCGGTCATGCCGCTGCAGACTTCCTCGTAAGTCGGGTTGGGCGTACTGCCCGCGGCGTAGCCGACGGCGGTTGTGTAGACGCCCGGCGCCTGCCAGAAAACCCGCTCCGCGCCCCAGAAACAGCCCATGCCGACGATCAGCGCCTCCATCCCGTCGGGGAAGGGCGGCTTGATCGGGTTGCCGTTGACGAAATGCCGGTTCTCGACCGGCATCGCCTGCGCCCGCCCCTTCAGCGCACGGCCGGGCGCGGGCATCTCGAGTTTGCGTCGCGGGTTAAAGAACATGGCGGGGGTATCCTCTCAAGCCGGCCGCTGTCCGAACGACATAGGCAATGCTTTGCTCGCCGGCCAGTGCCGCCGACTCACAGTCGAAGCGCCGGCGGGCTGTGTGTTCGCCCGCGCCGGATTTGCCATCGCCCGCATGTGTGTTACATGTAACGTAAGAGATTTTCGGAGGCAAAGCCATGACCGACCGTTCCGCTGCCCGTCGTGTCCGGAAGCACCGCGACGCCCGCCGAGCCTCCGGATTGCGCCTCGTGCAACTATGGATACCCGATTCGGGCGCGCCGGGCTTTGCCGAAGAATGCCGGCGCCAAACCGCGCTGGCGGCCGCTTCCGACCGCGCCGACGCCGACCTCGGCGGTTTCGTCGATGCGGCGCTCGAAGACTTCGGAACATGGAAGTGAGGAGAATCCCGGAAGCGAGGGGAACCCGGCGGTGAGGCGCGGCGACCTCGTCATCGTCGCATTGCCCGGAGATTTCGGCAAACCCCGTCCGGCCCTCGTTATCCAGTCCGACCTCTTTGCGGACCACGCCACAGTCACCGTCCTCCCGGTGACCACCGCCGCGACAGAGGCGCCGCTCTTTCGCCTGCCGGTCGACCCGTCTCCGCAAACCGGCCTGCGCGAGCCTTCTTTCGTCATGGTCGATAAGGCCATGTCCATCCGGTCGGAAAAGCTCGGCGCCGCATTCGGGCGGCTCGCTGACGCAGACATGATTCGCGTCAACCGAGCGCTCGCACTGTTCCTCGGTATCGCGCCTTAAACTGCCGCACGTTTGCCCGGACCCGGTCGCAAAACCGTCCCGGCCCGATCCGTCTTATCCCCGGAACGGACTCCCCGGATAGGTGCCGAGCACGGTCCATTCGGTGGTGAAGAAATCCAGTTCCTCGAACGCCCATTTCATCGGCTGCTCGTCCGGGTGGCCTTCGACGTCGGCGTAGAACTGCGCAACCGTAAACGCACCGTCGATGATATAACTTTCCAGCTTGGTGATGTTGACGTTGTTGGTCGCGAATCCGCCGAGCGCCTTGTAAAGCGCGGCCGGGACGCTGCGGACCCGGAAGACGAAACTGGTGATCGTCTTGCGGCTGCCCGCGGCGGGCATCAGATGCTCCGGCCCCATGATGATGAAGCGGGTCGTGTTGTGGTCCGCATCCTCGATCTGCTCGCGCAGGATCTTCAGCCCGTAGCTCTCGGCCGCCACGGACGAGGCGATGGCGCCTTTCGTCTTGTCGGCCCATTGCGCAACGTCGCGCGCGGCGCCGGCGGTATCGAAATGGACTACCGGCTCGACACCCATTTCGGCGATCATCTTGCGGCATTGCCCGAGCGCATGGATATGGCTGTGGACCTCCTTCAGGCTGCCGGAATCGGCGTCCGGCGTGCCGAGGAGGCAATGCTCCACCCGCTGGAAATGCTCGCCGATGATATACAGGCCGGAATGGGGCAGCAGGTGATGGATGTCCGCCACCCGGCCGGCGACCGAATTGTCGATCGGGATCATCGCCAATCGCGCTTCGCCATCGCGGACCGCGGCGAAGCTGTCCTCGAAGGTCGCGCAGGGTAGCGGCTGCATGTCCGGATAGACCTGGCGGCAGGCGATGTGGGAGTTCGCCCCCATGGCACCCTGGAAGGCGATGCGGTTTGCGGCGGTCTCAATCATGCGTCTTGTTCCAGCAAAGCCCGCATTCGCGCAAGGTCTTCCGGCGTGTCGACCCCGAACGGCACACCGTCCGCGACGGCGGCGTCGATCCGCATGCCAGCTTCCAGCGCGCGCAATTGTTCCAGCTTTTCCCGTTTCTCCAGCGGGCTCGGCGGCAGGCCGACAAACCGGGCGAGCGCCGGGCGGCGCCAGGCGTAGATGCCGATATGGTGCCAGACCGGCCCGGGGCCGGCCGGGGCGGCAGCCCGGGTGAAGTACAGCGCCCGGCCGACCGCGGCGCCATCCGGGAAGCTCATGACCGCCTTGACGACATTCGGGTTGTCGCGTTCGCCCGGATCGACGGTCGGCACGACCAGGGTAGCGATATCGACCGCCGGTTCGCGCAACGGGGTGAGTGCGGCCCGGATCAGGGCGGGTTCGATCGCGGGCAAGTCGCCCTGAAGGTTGACGACGGTGCCGTAACGGCTCTCCGGATCGTGGATCGCCGCCGCCGCGTGGACCCGGTCCGAGCCCGACGGCAGGTCCGGATCGGTCATCACGGCCTCGCCGCCGGCATGCTCGATTGCGTCGGCGATCGCCCGGTCGCCGCAGGCGACGATGACCGGACCGATGTCCGCCGCGACCGCCCGGCGCCAGACATGAACGATCATCGGCGCGCCCGCAATTGTCGCAAGCGGTTTGCCCGGCAGCCGCGTCGCGGCCAGCCGGGCGGGGATAATTACCAACGATTCCCGGCCGTTATCGGTCATGGATCGGGCGTAACCCGCGGTTCGCAAAGGATTTATGTGACATCGTGTCGCCAAGTCCCGGCCTGTCGGGGCTGTAGGGCCGTCTCTATAACCGAAAGACGAAATCTCAGGTCCGTCGGCGCCGCGCCGGCCAACGCGCTGCGGCGAACCGACAGCGGCTCGCCCCAGGCGTCGCGAATCGTGCGCCGCCGGGTATGAGTCCAAGGGCCTGCGTTACAAGGAAAGCCCGGTCACCGCCATGAATTTCAACTCCTTTGCCGCCGCCATCCTGGTTGTGGGCATCAGCGCCATGGCGATCAGCAAGGTGGGCGACATCCTCGTCCCGGAAACGCATTTCACCCATAAGGCCGAAGCGTCGGCTTCGGCCGGACACGGCGAATCGACTGCGGCCAAGCCGAAGGTGCCTGCGGAGCCGGCGGTTGCCGCCGCTCTTGCCGCCGCCGATGCGGCCAAGGGCGAAAAGCTGATGCGCAGCAAGTGCAAATCCTGCCACACCTGGAGCAAGGGCGGCCGGAACAGCGTCGGTCCCAATCTTTGGGGCGTCGTCGGCCGCGAGAAGGGCACGGTCGGCGGCTTCAGGTATTCTTCCGGGATGAAGGCTGCTGGCGGGAACTGGTCGTTCGAGGAAATATACACATTCCTCAAGCGTCCGAGCGCCCTGATCAAGGGCACGAAAATGACCTATCGCCTGCGTAAATACGGGCAGCGGGCCGACGTGATCGCCTTCCTGCAGTCCCGGTCCGACAAGCCGCTGCCGCTTCCCAAGGCCGGCGACGCGGCCAAGAAGGCGGAATAGCGGGCCGTAAGGCGAATGGGCCCCGGCGGCGCGGTGCGATGACCGGTGTCTGCCCCGAGAAGTATATCGAGATCGCAAACCGGCTCGCCGACGCCAGCGGCGCGATCATCCGTCCGCATTTCCGCAGCGGCATTGCCGTAGCGGACAAACCCGACAAGAGCCCCGTCACTATCGCCGATGAGGCGGCGGAACGGGAAATCCGGCGGATCCTGAAGGAAACCTGCCCCGGCCACGGCATCCTGGGCGAGGAATTCGGCGCCGAGGGGGCCGCACGCGACTTCGTCTGGGTGATCGACCCGATCGACGGCACGCGCAGCTTCATCTGCGGCGTCCCCACCTTCACGACCCTGATTGCCCTGTTGCAGGGCGGCGAGCCGATCCTGGGCGTGATCGATCAGCCGGTCTCGGGCGAACGCTGGGCCGGCGCCCGCGGGCACGGCACGGTCTTCAACGGCGCGCCGGTCAACATCGCCGCACCGCGGCCACTCGCCGGGGCGACGATGTTCACCACTTCGCCGGACATGTTCGAAGGCGCCGCGGCAGAAGCCTATGCCAGGCTCATGGCCGCGACCCGCCTGACCCGTTTCGGCCTCGACGGCTATGCCGCCGGATTGCTGGCCAGCGGGCTGATCGACCTGCATGTCGAAGGCGATATGAAACCCTGGGACTATATGGCGCTGATCCCGGTGATCGAGAATGCCGGCGGGACGATGACGGACTGGTCCGGCAAGCGCCTGACGCTGGAGGCAGGGTCAGGGCTGACGCTGGCGGCTTCCTCGCCCGCCCTGCACGAAGCCGCGCTGAATATCCTCGGGACGGCCGGCCGCAGCGCAGCGGGCAGCCCGGAATAGACGCCGGCTTCAGTGGGGCTTAATAGGAAAAATATACGAATTAAGTAATTTGTTCCTTGACATTTGCCTGTCGAAGCTCCATCTTGTCCGGTCAAACGCCGCGAGTGCGATTGAGGCCCGGCCGGCGCCCCGGCAGGGATCGGTTTTCGTTGCGCAAACGGTAAGAAAACGAAGGGCCGACTGACGAAAAAACACTATATAAAGACTGTTCTGTCTAATTCTTAGACGACGCGCCGTTGCCGCCGGGGCCGGAACGGCCGGCCGCCCGCATCAGTTCGCGGATAAAGTTCGGCAGCACGAAGGCGGCGGAAAATATCTCCGCGTTGAAATAGCGCGTCTTCAGCCCGATGGCGTCGATCCGGTCCTGGATCGTGGCGCTGCTCCAGCGGCGCAGGCCGGAATCGTCGGTCGCCCACCCGAAGGCCATGAAGCCGCCATTGTAGGTCGGCACCGGGGCCACGAAGAATGCCGGGTCCGCGAACAGCTTCCGGAACGCGGCATGGCTGGAGGCAAGCTCTTCGCCTTGCAGCGCGGGCACGCCGTTCTGGGTAATCAGGACGCCGCCGTCTTTCAGGCAACGCTTGCAGTTGGCGTAGAATTGTTCGCTGAACAGGGCGGCGCCGGGCCCGACCGGGTCGGTCGAGTCGACAATCGCGACGTCGAAGCGCCGGTCCGTGTCCGCCACGAACCGGGCGCCGTCGGCGATGACCAGTTCGGCGCGCGGATCCTCGAAGGCGCCGTCCGACAGCGCCGGCAGGTGGGTCTTCGCCAGTTCCACCACGCGCGGATCGATCTCGACCTGTGTCGCGCGGACCTCCGGGTGGCGCAGGACTTCGCGCAAGCAGCCGCCATCGCCGCCGCCGACGATCAGGATGTCGAGGCCGGCGCCGGCAGCGACCCCGAGTGACGCCTTGCGCGCCAGGACCGCCGGATGGGCGAGCATCTCGTGATAGATATATTCGTCGGCTTCGGTCGTCTGGATCGCGCCGTCCAGGGTCAGGACGCGGCCGAACAGCCGGTTCTCGAAAATCAGGAGCTCGTGTTGCCCGGTCTGCTCCCGGTGCAGCAGCCGGTCCACGCTCAGGGACTGGCGGATGCCGTCATGCAGCGTTTCGTCGAACCAGTCCATCGCCGCCCGTCTCAGCCGGCGCCGCCGCGGCGGTGTTCGGAAATCTCGACCCGGCCCGGCACAAGGGCCTCCCGCAACACGTCCACCGCCCGGTAGGGATCGCACGCGCCGCACATGAACACGTCGACGGCGGCATAGCCGCGTTCCGGCCAAGTGTGGATGGCGATGTGCGATTCGGCCAGAACAACTACACCGGAAACGCCTTTTTCCGCGCCGAACGGGTGCATGTAGCTGTGCAGCACCGTGGCGCCGCTCTCCTGCGCGGCGCGGGTCAGCGCGTCTTCCACCGCGCCGACATCCGAAAGGCCGGCCGCGTCCCACAATTCGACCAGCAGGTGCGTTGCAGCCTCGTTTCGCGTCATGGCCCCTCTGGAACCTTTGGCAATCCCTGCGGCGCCGGCCGGCTGGCTCAGAACTGATCTTCCGCCAGCGCCATTACCGTATCGCCGCTGTCGGCGATGCTGGCGAGCAGGCCGCCGGACCGGCTGAGAATATGATCGGCAAAGAAGCGGGCGGTCTTGATCTTGGCATCGCACCATTCGGCCCCGCTGCCATTGCGGCCGTTGGCGCCTTCGGCGGCCGCTGCAGCCGCGGCCTTGGCCATCAGCCATCCGCCGACCGTATTGCCGAACAGGGTGAGGTAAGGCACGGCGTGGGCCGAGGCCTTGCAGATGTCGGCCGGCCCGGTCTCCAGCATCCAGCCGGTCGCCTGTTCCAGCGCCCGGGTCGAGGCGGCGAGCGCCCGCCCCGTCGCGGCGACATCGGCGTTGCCCGATCCGGCGATGTCCGCGGCATCCGATGCCATCCCGGCGATGAAGCCGCGTGCCGCCTCGCCGCCGTCGCGCATGATCTTGCGGCCCAACAGGTCGTTGGCCTGAATGCCGTTGGTGCCTTCGTAGATCGGGTGGATCCGGGCGTCGCGCATATGCTGGGCGGCGCCGGTCTCCTCGATGAAGCCCATGCCGCCGTGGACCTGTACGCCGGTGAAGGCGACATCGCAGCCGGTATCGGTGCACCACGCCTTGACGATCGGGATCAGCAGGTCGAGATCGCTCTGGGCGGCCTTGCGCGTCTCCGGGTCGGGGTGCTTCCTGGCGACATCCATGCGCCCCGCCGTGTAGTAGCAAAGGGCGCGCATCCCCTCGGTCTTGGCCTTCATGTCCATCAGCATGCGGCGCACGTCCGGGTGCCGGACGATCGGGACATTGGGCTCGCCCGTGGCGATGTCGCGGCCCTGGGTCCGTTCCATGGCGAAGGCCCGGGCCTGCTGCCAGGCGCGCTCTGCCGTGGCCAGCCCGGCGACGCCGACATTGAGCCGCGCGTTGTTCATCATGGTGAACATGCAGGCCATGCCGTTATTCTCTTCGCCGATCAGATAGCCGATCGCCCCATCGTTCTCGCCATAGGCCATGACGCAGGTCGGGCTGCCGTGGATGCCGAGCTTGTGCTCAAGCGAGACCGGGCGCAGATCGTTGCGCTGGCCCGGCGAGCCGTCGTCGTTCACCAGCACCTTCGGCACGAGGAACAGCGAAATTCCCTTGACGCCCTGCGGCGCGCCCTCGATCCGGGCGAGGACGAGGTGGATCACGTTATCGGTGTAATCCTGGTCGCCGAAGGTGATGAAAATCTTCTGGCCGCGGATCCGGAAGCGGTCGCCGTCGCGCACCGCCTTGCTCCGCAGGGCGCCGACGTCGGAGCCGGCATGGGGTTCGGTCAGGTTCATGGTGCCGGTCCACTCGCCGGTCACCAGCTTCGGCAGGTAGGTTGCCTTTTGCGCTTCCGTGCCATGGGCGCCGATCGCCTCGATGGCGCCGACGGTCAGCATCGGGCACAGCGACCAGCTCGTGTTCGCGGCGCCCCACATCTCCGACACCGCCGCGTTCAGGGCCCAGGGCAAACCCTGACCGCCGATCTCGGGTTCGAACGGCACGCTGTTCCAGCCGCCTTCGACGAATTTCCAGTAGGCATCCCGGAATCCTTCCGGCGTCCGCACGACGCCGTTTTCGAGCACGGCGCCCTCTTCGTCGCCACGCCGGTTCAACGGCCCGACCACCTCGCCGGCCAGCCGGCCGGCTTCGTCCAGCACGGCGTCGACCAGGTCGCCGGTCGCTTCCTCATAGCCGGGCAGGGTGGCGATGCCGGGCAGGCCGGCGACATGGTTGAGCACAAAGCGCATGTCGTCGACGGGTGCGCGATAGTCGGTCATGGAAGCCTCGGGCAGATTCTGTCGGTGTATCGGGCTTGCGATGGAATATAGCAGCGCCGCGCCGTGCCGGTAGGGCAGCAATGTCCCAACGCCGGCCGGCGCGCACCACCTTACCGATCTTTAATCTTCCCTCCAGCAGACGGAGAGGCGGGATGGCCTATATCAGGCTGTAACCGAAGGCGCCGGATTGCCCCAGTGGCAGGCCGGAACGCCTTGATACCGCGGATCGTCAGAACGAGAGGATTCCCATGACTACAGCATTGGCCGATCGTGCCCGCGCCGGACGCCAGCGGCGGAAACCGGCGCAAGGCCTGATTCTCACCCTGGGCGCCGGCGCACTGGCCGGCTTCGCGATGCTGCCGTCCGCCGTCCAGGCGCGCGGCGCGCCCGACAGCTTTGCCGATCTCGCTGCCAAGGTGAAACCGGCGGTTGTCAGCATTGCAGTGGAGCGGAAAAGCAGCCCGACCGCCGACCGCCGCTTTCCGCCCGGTTGGCGCAACCCGTTTCCGGAGGGCTCGCCCTATCACGATTTCTTCCGTCGTTATTTCGACGGACCGGACCAGGGCGGGCCGGACCGGGGCGGTCCGCCCCGGCCGCGGCGTTCCCGCGCGGTCGGTTCCGGTTTCGTCGTCGACCCGGCGGGCTTTGTCGTCACCAACCACCATGTCGCCGAGGGCGCGAGCAAGATCGAAGTCGTCTTCGACAGCGGCAAACGCCTCGACGCGACCGTGGTCGGGCGCGATCCGAAGACCGATCTGGCACTGCTCAAGCTCAAGGGCGACGGGCCGTTCCCGCACGTTTCCTGGGGCGATTCCGACAAGTCCCGCGTCGGCGACTGGATCATGGCCGTCGGCAACCCCTTCGGCCTCAACAGCACCGTCACCGCCGGCATCATCTCGGCCCGCGGGCGCAGCATCGGGAGCGCTGCTCTGGTCGATTTCCTGCAGGTCGATGCGCCGATCAACAAGGGCAACTCCGGCGGGCCGACCTTCAACATGGCCGGCCGGGTGATCGGTGTGAACACGGCGATCTATTCGCCGACCGGCGGTAGCGTCGGCCTCGGTTTCGCCATTCCGTCGAACACGGCGCGCAAGGTGATCGAGCAGCTCAAGAGCGGCGGCAAGATCAGCCGCGGCTGGCTGGGCGTGCAGATCCAGAATGTATCGGCCGAGATCGCCAAGGCCGTCGGCCTCGACAAGCCGCGCGGCGCGCTGGTCGCCGCTGTCATGCCCGACAGCCCGGCCGCGCGCGCCGGCGTCGGAAGCAGCGATGTGATCGTGCGCTGGGCCGGCGAACCGGTGAAGGATATCCGCGACCTCGTTCGCAAGGTCGCTTTCACCAAGGCGGGACAGTCCGTGGCAGTGGTCGTCTGGCGCCACGGCGCCAGCAAGACCCTGACGGTTCGCGTCGCCGAGAGCGGCACCCAGCAGGCGGCGGCGAGCGTCGATCCTGCGCCCGAAGTCGCCGCCGAGCTCGGCCTGTCGGTCGTGCCGGCGGATGACGAACTGCGCCGCCGGTTCGGTTTGCGCCGTGGCGCTCAGGGCGTCGTGGTTCTGGAGGTCCGGCCGGGCTCTCCGGCGGCGGCCAAAGACCTGCGCCGCGGCGATCTCGTGACCCATATCAACGGCGACAAGGTGGCGACGCCGGCGGCCATGAAATTGCGGGTCGACGAAGCCCGGAAAAAGGGCCGGGAAGCGGTACTGCTGCGCATCCTGCGCCGCAACCAGCCGATCTTGGTGGCCGTGGAATTCGGCTGAGTCCGGCATTCTCCCGCCCGGTCCCTCTCCCGTCGGTCTCCCGCCGACATCTTCCCGAGCGTTTCGGGAGCCCCGGATGCCCGGTTCTTCTCCTCGGCAGCGGCATCCGGGGCCTTTCTTTTACGGGCCGGTCTTTTGCGGGCCGGGAAGCCTGTTCATCGGGCCGCGGTGTCCCGATATAAATGGCGCCATGAAAATCCTGGTCATCGAAGACGACAGCGAAACCGCGGACTATGTCGCCAAGGGGCTGCAGGAAGCGGGCCATGCCGTGAATGTCGCCCGGGACGGCCGGGAAGCGCTCGTCAAGGCGGTCGGCGAGACTTTCGACGTCGCCATCGTCGACCGGATGCTGCCGGGTGTGGACGGCAAGACGATCGTGGAAACCGTGCGCGGGGCGGGCCGGACGACGCCGATCCTGTTTCTCAGCGCCATGGGCGAGGTGCGTCACCGGGTCGAAGGCCTGCAGGCCGGCGCCGACGACTACCTGACCAAACCCTTTGCCTTTTCGGAACTGCTGGCCCGGGTCGAGGCCCTGGGCCGGCGCCCCCGCGAATCCTACCGGCAAGAAACCGTTCTTCGGGTGGCGGGGCTCGAGCTGGACCGGTTGACCCGCCAGGTCGCACGCGACGGCATCGGCATCGACCTGCAGCCCCGGGAATACCGCCTGCTCGAATATCTGATGCAGCATGCCGGCCGGGTCGTGACCCGCACGATGATGCTGGAACATGTCTGGGATTATCATTTCGATCCCCAGACCAACGTGATCGACGTGCATATCAGCCGGCTGCGCCAGAAGATCGACAAGGAATTCGAGACACCGCTGCTCCACACGGTGCGCGGCGCCGGGTATAGCCTCCGTGCACCTGATCCGGCTGATTAAATCCCGCGTTTTCCAGCTTTCGCTGCTGTCCAGCGCCATCTTCGGCATTGCGGCGTTCGCTGTCGTCGCCACCCTCTACTATTCGTCCCTGCAGGCCGTCACCCGCCAGATCGAGGCGACGATCGACGCCGAGATAAAGGGCCTGGCCGAACAATATCGCCAGTTCGGCTCAATCGGGTTGATCCGCGCCGTGCAGCGCCGGGCCCGCCAGCGCAGCCGGCCGGGCGCCCTGTATCTGGTCGTAGGTCCCGGCTTTTCGCCGCTTGCCGGCAATATTTCGGCCTGGCCGCAGGAAGAACCGGACGCCCGCGGCTGGGTGACCTTTCCGTTCCGCGGCGACGCTGCAACCGGCCGCCGCACCGCCGCCCGAGGCGAGGCGCGCGGCCGCATGTTCCGCCTCCAGGGCGGATTTTACCTGCTGGTCGGTCACGACTTGCGCGAGCAGCAGAGGGTGACCGCGCGCACCCGCGAGACGCTGATCCTGGCCGGCCTTGTCGCCGTCCTGTTCGCCATCGCGTCCGGCGGCCTGTTGAGCTGGCTCGTCCTGCGCCGGATCGACAGCATCAACCGGACGAGCCGGGAGATCATGGCCGGCGATCTGGCCCGGCGGATGCCCGAGACCGGCAGGGGCGACGAGTTCGACCGGCTGGCGCAGAGCCTGAACGCCATGCTGGCCCAGAACGAGAAGCTGTTCCTCGGCATGCGCGAAGTGGGCGAAAACCTGGCCCACGATCTGCGCAGCCCGCTCGGCCGCGTGCGCCAGCGGCTGGAGCGGCAGCTTTCGGATGCGCTGTCCGCAAGGGAGAAGCAGGCGCTGTCCGTCGAGGCGCTGGAGGAAACCGACCGGCTGCTCTCGACCTTCAACGCCATACTCAGCATTGCCCAGGCGGAGTCCGGCGCGCCGAAGCGCAGTTTCCAGCCGGTCGATCTGCGGACCCTGCTGCAGGATGTTGCGGACCTCTACGAGCCCCTGGTCGAGGACGCCGGCGCGACCCTGGCGCTTGCCCTGCCGGATCGTCGTGCAACAGTGCGCGGTAACCGGGACATGCTTTTTCAGGCCTGCGCCAACCTGCTGGACAACGCCATCGTATACGGCATTGCGTCCGGCGATCCGGCAATGGCGGCGATCGACCTCAGCCTCGATACGGCCGGCGGCAACGCGCGCCTTTCGGTCCGCGACCGCGGTGCCGGCTTGAAGGGCGAAGCGCTGGAGCGGGCGCCCGAACGCTTCTACCGGGCCGACCCGAGCCGGACGACCGGCGGCAGCGGCCTCGGCCTGGCGCTGGTCGATGCGGTGGCGCGGTTGCATGACGGGGCCTTGACCCTGGCCGGCGCCGGGCCGGGTCTGCGCGCCACGGTGACGCTGCCTCTCGACAAACACGCGGCGCCGGAGGAAACACGCGCAGAAACGCGTGAAGAACCCTCCGGCCCGGCCGGCCCGGCGCCCGACTGATCGAGGAACCCGGGTCATGGTCATTCTGTACGGTCTCAAGACCTGCGATACCTGCCGGGCGGCCCGGCGATACCTGGAAGAGCGTGCCTTCCTGCACGAATTCCGCGATCTGCGCGCCGACGGCTTCTCCGACGGGGAACTCGACGCCTGGATCGCCGCAGCCGGCTGGGAAACGCTGCTCAACAAGAGCAGCCGCACCTGGCGCGACCTGCCGGAGGCCGACCGCGCCGGTCTCGATGCCGGCAGGGCCCGGACGCTGCTGAAAGACCACCCGACCCTGATCAAGCGCCCGGTCATCGACGCCACCCGCGGCACGATCACCGTCGGCTGGGACCGCGAGGTGCGCAAGGCCTTGCAGGGCGTGTTGTAGACGCAAGGACGGTGCCCTTGAGGGCTTCCGCGTCGCCGTATCGCCGCCGCAAGGATCAGGTGTCGAACGGCAGGAACCGGGTCTTGGCGGACGGGAAGGCGTAGACGGCGCCGTTGCTGATCAGCCAGGTGGTGAAGGCGCCGGGAAACAGGTCGGCGATGGCCGGGTTCATGATGTCGAGCCCGCCGGTATAGGCGCCGAAGGAAGGCAGGATCAGGAGCCTGTCGTCGCCGATGAAACAGGGCCGGACGATGCGTCGCGGCCCGGCCTTGATTCGCGCCTTGGGATGGAAATGGCCGCAGATTTCGAAGCCGCCCACTGTCGCGTCGGGTTCGTGCAGGAACCGCAGACCGCCGATATTGTACTCGCGAACCGCAGCTCCCCCGGCATTTTTGGGGATCTCGGGATCGTGGTTGCCGGTAATCCAGATCCAGTCGTAGCGGTCGGCAAGGCGGCGCAGCCGTCCGGCCAGCGGACCGGCCATCCGCCCGCCGCCGCCGGTATCGTGGAAGCTGTCACCCAGGCAGACGACCTGCGCCGGTCGATGAACGGCCAGCACCGCCTCCATCCGTTCCAGCGTGGCCGCGCTGTCGTAGGGCGGCAACAGCGCGCCGCGCTCGGCGAAGGCGGAGCCTTTCTCGAAATGCAGGTCGGCGAAGACGACCGTTCGGCACTCCGGCAGGACCAGTGCGCCGGAGCCGTCGAGCAATGCCGGCTCGCCGCCCGGCGTAACGGCGATCGCCTGACGCGCGGGCCGTTCGGGCCGGATCGGCGACGGGGCGGACATGGCGCCGGTCGACCGCGACGCTACAGGATTTCAAGCACCCGCTCGGGCGGCCGGCCCAGCGCGGCCTTGCCGCCGGCCAGCACGACCGGGCGTTCGATCAGCACCGGATGATCGTGCATCGCCCGGATCAAGTCATGGTCCGGCAGGCTTTCGTCATCCAGGCCTTCGGCCTTGTAGGGCGGCTCGTTGCGGCGCATCAGGTCGCGCGGGGCCAAGCCCAGCTTGTCTAGGGTTTCGCGCAGTTCGGCCGGGCCGGGCGGGGTCTTCAGATATTCGACGATGGCGGGTTCGATACCGCGCTCGGTCAGCAGCTTGAGGGTCTGGCGCGATTTGCTGCAGCGCGGGTTGTGCCAGATTGTCACCGACATCGGCATTCGATACTCCTTCGCTTCCGTGAGCCGCCGCCCCGAACCGCCTGCGGATGGTTTGCCGGGATGGTTTGCCAGGGCAGTTTGCCGGCGTGGCCGCCCTTGCTATGCTGCCCCTGCCGGATCGAGCCGGAACCTTTGGAAAAGATACGCCTGTTCCGGACCATGTTCCACCGCCTTCGCCATAGCCTCCTGCCGCTTCTGGGCGCGGCCTTCCTTGCGATCTGGCTGTCGTTGGGGCTCGCCGTGTCTCCGGCGGCGGCGCAGGAAAAATCCGCCCGGCAAATCGATCCGGCGGCGCTTGAGAAGCTCGTTGCGACCATCGAGAACGCGCAGGAACGCGAACGATTTCTGGCGCAGCTCAAGGCGCTGATCGCGGCGCAGAAAGCGGCGCAGACGGCGAAGGGATCGCCGCGGCGGGCCGAGCCGGCCCTGCTGGAGCGGCTGGCCGACAGAGCGCAGCGGCTCACCGGAAGCCTGCAGGACCTGTCCGCAGTCATCGCGGACCTGCCGAAAGCGTGGAACTGGCTGCGCAGCCGCCTCGCCGACGCCGAAAAGCGGGCGCTGCTGGTCGAGGGCGTGTGGAAAACCGCGCTGGCGATCCTGCTCGGTTTGCTGGCGGAATGGCTGATGCGGTTGTTGCTGCGCCGGCCGCGCCGGCGGGTCGAAGACCGGGATAGTGAAGGGCTTGCGGTCCGCGCCGGCGGCCTCGCCATCCGGACCCTGCTCGATCTGTTGCCCATCGCCGCCCTGGCCGCGGCGGCTTACACCGTCCTGCCGCAACTGGCGCCCGGCGCCACGACCGCCCATGTCGCGCTTACCCTGATCTTCGGCATCGTGCTGGCCCGGGCCATCCTGGCGGTCAGCCGGGCGGTGCTGGCGCCGCGGATCGGCAGTCTGCGCCTCCTGCCGCTCAGCGACGGCACCGCCGCTTATCTCCATGTCTGGCTGCGTCGGCTCGCCAACACTGTCGTCTACGGCGCCGTCGTGCTGGAGGCGCTCGCCGCTTTCGATCTGCCGGCCGGCGCCCAAGCGGCGCTCCTGCATCTGCTCGGTCTCGCCGTCGCGGCCATGCTGATCGCGCTGATCCTGCAGAACCGCCGGCCGGTTGCCGAAAGCCTGCGCGGTGGCGCGGAAGGCGCCCCGGAAGCCGGCCCGATAGCCGGCAGGGAATCCCGGACCGGCATCGCGGGCCTGCGCCGGGCGCTCGGCCGCCTCGGCGAGTTGTGGCATGTCGCGGCGATCGTCTATGTGCTCGCCGGCCTGTTCGTCTGGCTGATCGATGTCGAGGGCGGTCTCGCCTTCATGGCGCGCGCCACGCTGGTGAGCGCCGTTATCCTGCTGATCGCCATGGCGTCGATCGCCGGGCTCGGCCGGCTGCTCGACCGGCTGTTCCGGATCGAGGACGCGCTGCGGGAAAAGAACCCCGGGCTGGAGCAGCGCGCCAACCGCTATCTCGCGGCGGTTCGGCGCACGGTGTTCGGCGCCGTTCTGATCGTCGCCTTGCTCGCCATTCTCGACGTCTGGGGCTTCGGCGTCGCCGAACTGTTGCAGACCCCGGCCGGCCGGGCGCTGGTCCGCACGGTGCTGGTCGTCCTGCTGGTGGTGGTCGGCGCCTTTATTCTCTGGGAACTGATCGAGACCGCGTCGGCGCGCTACCTGTCGCGGCTCGACCAGACCGGCGAGGGAACGCGCGCCGTGCGCATGCGCACGCTGCTGCCGATGGTCGAGAAGGCGCTGCTGGTCGCTATCGTGGTGGTCGCGGCGATGATCGTGCTGTCGGAAATCGGACTGGATATCGGGCCATTGCTGGCCGGCGCCGGCGTGCTCGGCCTGGCCGTCGGCTTCGGCGCCCAGACCCTGGTGAAGGACGTCATCACCGGCGTCTTCATCATCGTCGAGGACAGCATGGCGATCGGCGACTTCGTGACGGTGGCGGGGCGCAGCGGCGTGGTCGAGGACCTGTCGGTTCGCTCCGTGACCCTGCGCGATTATTCGGGCTCGAAGCATACCATCCCGTTCAGCTCGATCGGCGACGTCGAGAATCTGACCAAGGACTATTCCTACGCCGTGCTGGATTACGGCGTCGGCTACGGCGAGAATGTCGATGCGGTGATCGCCGTCATCCGCGAGGTCGCCGATGGCTTGAGAGCGGACCCGGATTTCCGCGATCGTATCCTGGAGGAGCTGGAAGTGGCCGGCCTCCAGGAATTGGGCGACAGCGCCGTCGTCATCCGCTCCCGCTTCAAATGCCGGCCGGGCTTCCAGTGGGGCGTGCGCCGCGAGATGAACCGGCGCATCAAGGCGGCGTTCGACGCCAACGGCATCGAAATCCCCTTCCCGCACACCACCGTCTATTTCGGCGAAGATAAGGACGGCGGCTTGCCGCCCCTGCCGGCCCGCATGGTCGAGGACGCCGTGCGCACCGATCTGGCCGACGGGAATCCGGCGGAAGGGGAGCCGTAAGGCGGCGGCTGGAGGAGCAGCCCTACCGCCAGCGCTCCGCTGCGTCGTCGTCGCTGTCGCGGGCGGCGACCCAGGCGGGGCCGGCGTCGCCTTCTTCGAGCTTCCAGAACGGCGCTTTGGTCTTCAGCCAGTCGATCAGGAACATGTTGGCCTCGAAGGCGGCGTGGCGGTGCGCCGACGCTGTGGCGACGAAGACGATGCGGTCGCCCGGTTCGAGCCGGCCGTAGCGGTGGATGATCAGGCTGGCGGCGAGCGGCCAGCGCGCGTTGGCCTCGGCCTCGATTTCGGCCAGCATCTTCTCCGTCATGCCCGGATAGTGCTCCAGCGTCATGGCGGCGATGGCAGCGGGCTGCCCTTCGCTGTCGATCAGTTCGCGCACGAGCCCGGTGAAGGTGACGACGCCGCCGATATCCGTCCGCCCTTCGGTGAGCGCGGCGGCCTCGGCCTGGGGATCGAAATCTTCCTGTTGGACGCGGATCATGGGCTGGGGGGCACAGGAGCGACGACGGCGAATCGGCGGCAGGGAGCCCCTTCAATCTAGCGCAAACCCGGCCCAGGCGACAGGGCCGCGCCCTACGGCAGGACCGGCACCGCCTTGAGATAGGCGAGAATGGCCTTCGCGATCCGCCGGCGCTCGGGTTCGGACAGGCGGTCGGATAGCGAAGGCATCGTTGAATCGCCGCGTTCTGCCGCCGGGGTCAGGAGCTGCCGGAAGAAATCCGCCGCCCGATAGTCTTTGGCCGCCTTTGCCAGGTTGCCCTCGAATTTCTCGCCGCCGAAGCCGTTGACCTTGTGACAATTCAGGCAATGCGTGCGGACCAGCGCGGCGCCCTCCCGAAAGCGCGGATCGAGCCCTTTGGGCAGCAGCGCTCCGTCGGACAGGGTAACGAGCTTCACCTCCTTCACCTGATAGGGCCAGTTCCGCGCGCCTTCCGCCGATAGGGCCGGGTTCGAGATATTGTCCCAGACCAGATAGTAGGGCGCGAGCGGCACGTCCTTCTCGTTCTGCCGGATATTGCTCACCGTGAACGGGGCGCCGTCCTTCCGGGCGAAGACCAGATAGGCTTTTTCCCTATCGAACCGGCCGACGGGGAGGCGGGACACGTAACCGTCCAGGGCGCGGAACTCGACCGTCTCGCCCTGCCGTCTCCAGTCCTTGCCCAATATCCGCTGAAACGCCTCGACGGCCGGGTAGCCGACATAGCGGACCGCGACATGCCTGTCGCCGACGCTCAGATGCGGCTCGTAGACCGCGACCGTCTGCGGCAGCGTTCCCATCTGCCGTTGCAGCATATCCGGCGGCGGCAGTTCCGCCGCCCGCGCGCTGCACGCGAACAGGACGGCCATGCCGGCGATCCAGCCAGGAATTTTTCCGGCGATCTGCATATCGCGGTCTCCCCGTCAGGCATTCACAGGCCGTTCCGGCGCGACGCATGCGGCATACCCGTCGTTGCCGAAGGGCTGCCGGTTTTGAATCGACGGCCACAATTGCGATATGCCGGGAAGGCGCCTGGCTGACAACCCGGACGACTCTGCCGCGCCGCGCCCCGCTGTTCCCGGGACGGCCGGGCAGGATAAGAGCGGCCGGCCGGACGAACGGCAGCAGGCGGGGTACAGGATTTCGATCACCCTTACGGGGTGTGCCGAAGGCAGGGCGGCTGCCTGTGCGCCTGTAGACGGCCTGCGAAGATTATAAGTAAATATTATATTATTAACAATAAAACGGTATTAGATTTTATAAATTGCGTGGGCCATGGTTCAGAGGCCGTCAAGATACGCCTGCATTCGAGGGGCTTACGCCTTACCGAAGAAGGGGACCGGACCGGGGAAAAACGGTCTTTCTTGACGGTCCCTGGAGGGCGCGGTCCGGGCAATCGTCCCACGCCGGGGCTAGCAGGGCCAGTGCGGGGCCGGTCGACCGGTCCCGGCCCCACCGCGGGCCGGCATCCGAGCAGAGCGGAAGCCGGCCCGTTACCCCGCGATGAGGTCGACAATCCGGCCTGTACGCCCCCACTCCCCCCTTGCCCGCAGGCGGGGCGGAATGATAGGGCTGATGGGCTCTCCGGCGGCGCTGGCGCTTGCCGCGCTGCCCTTGCGTACAAATTGATTTCTCGGGAGGTTGAAATGAAGAAACTGGTTCTCGCCGCGGCCGGGCTCGCCATCGCCCTCGGTTCGACGTCTGCGCTGGCGGCGCAGTGCAAGAACGAGGTGTGGAACAAGGTGATGTCCCGCGGCAAGATCGTCGTCGGCGTCAAGGCCGACTACAAGCCGTGGGGCTATCGCGATTCCAGCGGCAAGATCGTCGGCATGGAGGCCGATATGGCCCAGGATGTCGCCGACGCCATGGGGGTGAAGCTGGAACTGGTCGCCGTGCAGTCGTCGAACCGCATGCAGTTCCTGCAGCAGGGCAAGATCGACATGATGATCGCCACGATGTCGGACCGCAAGGACCGGCGCAAGATCGTCGGCATCGTCCAGCCGAACTACTACACCTCGGGCACCAATGTCATGTCGCCCAAGGCGCTGAAGATCCGCAAATGGACCGATCTGACGGGCAAACCGGTGTGCGGCAAGCAGGGCGCCTTCTATAACAAGATCGTCTCCAAGCGGTACAACGCCAAGATCGTCGCCTTCACCGGCAACGCCGAGGCCAAGCAGGCCCTGCGCGACCGCAAGTGCATCGCCTGGGTCTATGACGATTCATCGATCATGTCCGACCTGTCGTCCGGCCATTACAACGACTTCGAGATGCCGCTCAGCAGCGAGGACGACAATCCCTGGGGCCTGGCCGTGCCGTTGGGCGAGAGGGGCTGCGTGTTCGGCAACTTCATGTCCGGCATGACGTATAACTGGCACCAGTCCGGCCGGCTGATCGCCCTCGAAAAGAAGTGGGGCATCCAGGCGACCAAATACCTGGCGGACAAGAACAAGAAGTTCAACGACTGGCTGGCTGGCAAGTAGCGGCGGCAAGCAGTTCCGCACGCAAACCTGGCTTTGCCCGGCGATGGGCGTCCGACCGGTAACGGTCGGGCGCCTTTCCGGCTGAGCGCCGGGTAAGGCGTCGGGGCTTCCTGCCATGTGGGACTCGATCCAGAAATTCTTCCGCGATCTCGCCGAGCGGGATGCGGCGTGGAATTTCATCTACATCTACGACGACAATGAGCTGGAGCGCGTCCTCGACGGCCTGTGGGTGACGCTGGAGCTCGCCGTCGTCTGCGTAATTTTAAGCGTCGTCATCGGCCTGGTCGGCGCGTGGCTGCAGGGCGCCCGGTCCCGCCTCGTGCGCAGCATCGTCCAGGGCTACATCCAGTTTTTCCGCAATACGCCGCCGCTGGTCCAGCTGATGTTCTTCTACTTCGCGCTGGGCCAGTTCACGCCGTCCTATTCGCCCGACGGCTATCTCCAGCAGCCGATCATCTCGAACGTCGGCTGGGCGATCATTTCGCTGTCCTTCTTCGCCGGCGCCTTCAATGTCGAGATATTCCGCGCCGGCATCGAGGCGGTGCCGCAATCGACCAAGGAGGCCGCCGAATCCCTCGGGATGAGCCGCTTCCAGGCCTATGTCTATGTCGTGCTGCCGCTCGCCTTCCGGGTCAGCCTGCCGTCGCTCAACAACAATCTGGTCAATCTGGTCAAGACGACGACCCAGGCTCTGGCGATTGCCGTGCCGGAGCTGCTCTACCAACTGGTCAGCATCTACAACGATTATTCCACGGCGCAGAACGCCTGCATGGTGCTGATGTTCATCGTCTACATCACCCTGGTCGGCTTTCTGGTTCTCGGCATGAACCGCTGGGAGCGCCGGATGCAGATTCCGGGCTACGGCAGCGGAGGCGGCGCCTGATGAGCCGGCCGATTCAGATCTCGATGAAGCGTCGGTCGATGACGCGTCGGTCGATGACGCTTCAGTCGATACCGGGTGTCGATGCGCCGGCGGCCGGCGGCTTCGCCGTGCTCAACCCCTACCGGGCCCGGGCCGCCGGCCAGGCCGACGACCTGCTGTTCAGCCGCTGGCTTGCCGGCGCCGGCGGCTGGCTGCCCGTCGCCGGGATCGCCATCCTCGCCGCCATCGTCATGGTCTGGCCGATGTCGGCCTCGGCGCAGGGCAAATTCACTTTCGCCGACGCCTTCGACGCGCTGATCCGCTGGCTGCCCTTCCTGGTCACCAGCGGCTTCCTGCTCAATGTGCTGATTTCGATCGCCACCATGGCGATCGGCACCTTCCTCGGCGTGCTGCTCGGCCTCGGCCAGATCTCGACCAGCCGGCTCGTGCGCCGGGTCTGCTGGTTCCTCACCCAGGCGTTCCGCAACTCGCCCTGGCTGGTCCTGCTGTTCATCGTGATGCTGACCTTCCCGTTCGAGATCGTGCTCGGCGATACCATCATCAAGATCCCGGACTGGATGAAGGCGGTGTTCGGCCTGTCGCTGCCGATCATGGCGAATATCTCGGAGGTGGTGCGCGGCGCGGTGCTGTCGGTGCCGACCGGCCAGTGGGAGGCCGCCGAATCGCTGGCTTATTCGCGCCGGCAGACCCTGTGGCGCATCATCCTGCCGCAATGCTTCAAGCGCATGATCCCGCCGTGGATGAACTGGTACGCCATCCTGACCATGGCGACGCCGCTGGTCTCGCTGCTCGGCGTCGAGGAACTCATCACCCTGTCGCGCCAGGCGATGGAATCTGAGAACAACCATCCCGAGCTGCTGATCCCCTTCTACGGCTTCGCCCTCGTCATCTTCTTCGCCTACTGCTACCCGATCGCCCGCCTGACCCTGTGGCTTGAGCGCCGCTTCGCGGTCAAGCTGTAGCGGGCAAGCGGCAGGCTCCACCGGAGACCGGACATGACCGAAACCGCAAACGGTAACTGGACCCCCGACCGGCCGATCGTCGCGCTCAAGGATGTGCACAAGTCGTTCGGCGACCTGGAGGTCCTCAAGGGTGTGTCGTTCGACGTGATGAAGGGCGAGGTGATCTGCATCATCGGGCCGTCGGGCTCTGGCAAATCCACCCTCATCCGCTGCGTCAACGCCCTGAACCCGATCGATTCCGGCTCGATCACCGTGGAGGGGCAGGAGGTCAACGACCCGAAGCTCAACAAGCTGGAATTGCGCAAGAAGGTCGGCATGGTGTTCCAGCAATACAATCTGTTCCCGCACAAGACGGCGCTGGAGAATGTCATGATGGCGCCGGTCCTGGTGCTCAAGGAGGCCAAGGCGAGCGTCGAGGCGCGCGCCCGGGCGCTGATCCGAAAGGTGCGCCTGGACGGCAAGGAAGACAGCTTCCCCGGCGAGCTTTCCGGCGGCCAGCAGCAGCGCGTCGCCATCGCCCGCTCCCTCGCCATGCAGCCGGACGTCATGCTGTTCGACGAGGTGACCGCGGCGCTCGACCCGGAGACGGTCAAGGAGGTGCTGGTCACGATCCGCGAACTGGTCGAGGAGGGCATGACCTGCATGCTGGTGACCCACGAGATGGGCTTCGCCCGCGAGATCGCCGACCACATCTATTTCACCGACCGCGGCGTGATCGTCGAACACGGCCCCCCCGCAACCTTTTTCGACGAAGCCAAGGACCCGCGGACGCAGGAGTTTCTCGGGCAGATTTTGTAGGGGAGCGAGTGTGCGGGGAAGCGTCGGGACAAGGCGCCACCAACCCCGTCACCCCTTTCCTGCTGCGGCTTCCTCAGCCGCTTCGTCCATCAGCAGGGCGCGGACGGTCGCAAGCGGAAGAAACATGCGAAATTCGTTGCATGGGAGCGGCCTGAAGCCGAATCCTGCGTACAGCGCCTTGCGCCGTCCTGTTCGTTCCGCGTTGCCGCAATCGAACACATCGAGCATGACAACGGCGATCCCAATCTCGTCTGCCGCTCGGGCGATGCGTTTCAGAGCATCGACAAGGAGATCACTACCATAGCCTTTGCCACGGTATCGCCGGTCCCGGCCGATCATCGAGATGTAGGCGGCCGGGATGTCGCCGTGGCGTGGCCGGGTCCGACCGTATTTCTTCGGCAGTTCCTCATAGGAGACTGCGTGGGCGTTGATGGCATGGAAGCCGATCACGGTACCGTTGGGCTCAGTCATGACGTAGAGCCGGACGTTATCGGCCTTGGCAAGTTTGTTCGCGGTTCTCCGGAAATAGTTGTCGATCTGCCGGATGCCGCAGGAAAAATTCTCCCGATTGTGTTTGTCGGAATCGAACGGCTCGATGGTACCAGGCCGGGCTTCCGCGTCCGGCGTCACCGGGAGTGTACGGTCTTGCGATGTCGCTCGAATGCCGCACGCAACGCTTCGGTCGGCGCCGGCGGTTCATCGAGAGCGGCAAAAAACACCTCTAGATCGGCGGGCTGCAAGACTGTGCGCTCGTGCGCGGCGATGGTTGCCAGTGCTTCCCGGTAGGCAGCGTTTATGGCGAATGCAGAATCGTCCACGCCGGACAGGGCTGCTGCCTGCTGGATCGCAGCCTTAATGCGTGGCTTGGTCCGGAAATTCATCCGGGCATCGCTACGCTCATCAATCTGTCCGGTTTCGTCGCGGAAAGGAAGCATCGGACGTATCCTGAAATTGAATGAAAAATGTACGTCGATAGGACGTACGAATCAAGTGCGACTCATACTGCCGATCCGCCGCCCATCCCTCACGCAAACTCGCTCATGGTGAACAGGGCGTCCAGCGGCAGGCCGATCTCCGCCAGCGCCGCGCGGGCGCCCTGTTCGCGGTCGACCACGGTCAGCACGCCGAGCACCTCGCAGGGGGTTTCGCGCTGCACCGCCTCGATCGCCTTGATGACCGAGCCGCCCCTCGTGGTCACGTCCTCGATCATATAGACGGCCGCGTGGCCGGCGATGTCGTGGCCCTCGATCAGCTCGCGGGTGCCGGTGTTCTTCGGCTCCTTGCGGACATAGAAGGCGGCGATTTCGCGCCCGCCGCCGCTCGCGCTCGCCGCGTAACTCGCCTGGGCGATGGCGCCGACGATCGGGCAGGCGCCGAGCACCAGGCCGCCGACCGCCGTCGCCCGGCTCGCCAGCACCTTCTCCAGCATCAGGCTGCCGACCAGCGCCAGCCCCTCTGGCAGCAGCAGCGTCTGTTTCATATCGAAAAACAGCCCGCTCTCCCCGCCCGAAGCCAGCCGGAACTGCCCCTTGAGCACGGACTTCTCCGCAATCATCGCGCGAAGGCGCGTGAGGCGGGGATCGGAGACGGGGGTGGGGCGGTCGCCTGTCATACGCCAAACACCTTCATCGCCTCGACGCTATTCATGAACTGAGCGCTTCGTTTATCCAACTACAGTTCGGCGTCATCGATTTCCGCCAGCCTCATGAGATGCCTTTGCAAACCGCGCTTCAGCGCCGTATCGCCGTGAACTGGAACCGAGATTCGGATTTTGGAACCCGCTTTCGCATAGATCCGGTGGCTGCCTCGGATGCGTGCCAGCTTCCATCCCCGCGCCTCCAGCACCCGACAGAACAGCTTGCCGCTGGCTGCTTTCACACGGCGATCTCGACGATCCGGTCAGTGGATGAAGCGGCAGCCTCCTGGACGTCCACCGACAGGCACCCCTCGATGGCCTCGTAGAGATTGGCCAACAACTCCTCGAAGGAGTCTCCCTGGGTCGCACATCCGGGGATGGCCGGCACTTCCGCCCAATATCCCCCTTCTTCCGCTTCGTGCACCACCACTTTCAATTTCACGGTCAACTCCTTGCATCGGCGCGCAGCCTTCATGAAGTACCACATTAGTCCATTGCCGGGATTCAGCAATGTTCAGACGTATAGTGACCTGAGTCGGAGGCCGACGAGCCGAAGAGCATTGTCGCGGAGTCTAGCTGTGAAATGTATGGCACGCGCGAGCCACGCGAAACGACTCCGCAAAAAGCGGAGACCGGTGCCTCAGGCAGAGTTTAATTTTCGATCTGAAACGACAAATTAGGAAGTCGAGTGCAGGGTAAATCCGTGATCGCTCCGTCGCCACTCCTGCTCACACCCCCTCACGCCGCTTCCAGCACCCGCTCCAGCTTCTCGACCGCCGCGTCCTCGTCGAGGCCGTCGATGGCGGCGACTTCGCGGGCCAGGCGTTCGAAGGCGGCCTGGTAGATCTGGCGCTCGGAATAGGACTGGTCCGGCTGGTCGGCGTTGCGGTGCAGGTCGCGGATCACTTCGGCGATCGAGACCGGGTCGCCGGAATTGATCTTCGCCTCGTATTCCTGCGCCCGGCGGCTCCACATGGTGCGCTTGACGCGGGATTTGCCCTTGAGGGTCTTGTAGGCCGTGCTCATCACCGCGGTGTCGGCGAGCAGACGCAGGCCGGAGGTGTCCGCCTTGGCGACCGGGACGCGCAGGGTCATCTTCTCCTTGGGAAATTCAATAACGAACAAATGCAGTTGCTGGCCGACGATCTCCTGCTTCTCGGTGCCGGTGATCCGGCCGACGCCATGCGTCGGATACACAACATAATCACCCTTCTTGAATTTGGATTTGATCGCCATTCCGCTCCTCACCTTCGTTGCTTCAACTGCGCACGCATTCCGGGCTTCGACCCGGCCGGGCCCGGCGACAAAAAGCGCCGTTCATCGGAAAATCCGCGGGCGGCGCCAGCCGGCAGGCCTCGTCAAGGCACCCTGCCGCAGGCCGCAGCCGGACACCCTTTCGGACGCCCCTAAGCTACCACAAATGAATGGAAATTTCCAGTTGCCCAAGCCGCGGCAATGCAGCCGCGGCAATGCGGCCCGCCGCTGCACGGGGCAGCCGGTGCCGGTGCACCGGACGACCACTGCCGACCCTTCCGGAGAAATTCCTCAGCCTGTTTGGAGGCGGCAATTCCCGCGAGCAGCGAAGGGGAGCGGGTCGTGGCGGGCTGACAGGAGCCACCTCGCAGAAACCTGCGCACGGCGACGCGCCGCCATTTCACCGGCCCCTCGGAGGAAGGGGCGGAATTGGGGGCGACATTGGGATATGGGACGTTTTGACAAAACCGCGCTGCCGCCGCGGCTATCGGCACGCAACGGCTACCGGGGGTGCGGCGACTATCGCGCCGCGGGCTGGTCGTTGAAATGTTCCTCGAACTTGTTGCCGACGTCTTTCCAGTCGTCGGCGTCGGCGGGCTGCTCGCCCTTGCGGTTGATGTTCGGCCACTGCTCGGCATAGGTGCGGTTCACCTCCACCCACTGCTCCACATCCGGTTCGGTGTCCGGCAGAATGGCCTCGATCGGGCATTCCGGCTCGCACACGCCGCAGTCGATGCATTCGTCCGGGTGGATGACCAGCATGGATTCGCCTTCGTAGAAGCAGTCCACCGGGCACACTTCCACGCAGTCCTGATACTTGCACTTGATACAGGCTTCGGTGACGACATAGGTCATTCGGATATTCCCCCCGGTCTTCATCCGGATAGTTCGAGTGTCGATGCGAAGCGGCTTATCGTGGCGCCGCGCCGGTTTCAAGCCTCTTTCGGCAAGGCGCGGCGGGAAAGCAGGCAATCTCCTTGTCGTGGCGGCGCCGTCGGCCCGGTCCGCGCTACGCAGGCCGTGACCTTGAAGGCATACCATCCCGACCGCCGCCGCTTCGCTCCGGCCGCTTCGCGCAACCGCGATCCGATCGCTGCGGTCGTTCTGCCGCGCCTGCCGCCCGATGCAAGGGTGCTGGAAATCGGCAGCGGCACCGGCGAGCATGCCGTGCATATGGCGGCAATGCGGCCGGATACGCATTGGCAGCCCTCCGATCCGGACCCGGCCAGCCGGGAGAGCATCGCCGCCTGGACCGCCCATGCCGGCCTCGCGAATGTGGCGCCGCCTCTCGACCTGGATGTCCGGCGCCTGCCCTGGCCGGTAGACGACGCCGACCTCATCCTGTGCTGCAACACGATCCATGTCGCGCCGTGGAATTGCACCGTAGCGCTGTTCGATGGCGGCGGCCGGCTGCTCGGCCCGGGCGGCATACTGGCGCTCTACGGTCCGTTCAAGCGCGGCGGCGCCCACACCTCGCCCGGCAACCGGGCCTTCGACGCCAGCCTTCGCCGCCGGGATCCCGCCTGGGGCATCCGCAATCTGGAGGATGTGGTCCTGCTCGCAGCGCAGGGCGGCCTGGCCTTCGCCGAAGCCGTGCCCATGCCGGCCAACAATTTCTGCGCAATTTTCGAAAAGCCCCGACCCGGCGCCGGCGGCTGAACCGGTATCGGCCGGGCGCGCGTTGCCGGGAAACAGGCCACGAAACCGCCGCAATCGATCACGGGATTGCCCCGATTCGCCAATAATCCCGCCACAGGCTGGCGTCACCCTCGGTCCTGTCGATGCGGCGCAGACCCCGGCGCCCGTCGACCCTCCGGAGCGGTACTCCCGAACCGGCAGGACAGCGTGGAACCGGGATCGTGCGGCACGATCCCGCGACTGCGTTCCCGCCCTCCTCCGGGAAGGCCGCGGCGTTCCTCCTCCCCAGGGCGCCGCGGCCTTTTCGTTCGGCCCGGCCGTTCCGCCTGTTGACGGCGTGACAGGGCAGGGGCGGGTTGCTACACCCGCGCGCGGCGGCGGACGCGCAAGCGGGCCGCCGGTTTCGGATCGAGGCGGGACGGCGGCAGTGCTCCAACGGCTTTACGGCTGGGTCTTGGCGAAGGCGGCGCATCCGCATGCCTTCTGGTGGCTGGTCGCCTTCGCCTTCGCCGAGGCCACTTTCTTTCCCCTCCCGGCGGACGTCCTGCTCATTCCGATGGTTCTGGCGATGCGCGCCCGGGCCTGGAAGCTGGCCGCGGCCTGTACTGTGGCTTCGGTGGCCGGCGGCTGTTTCGGCTGGCTGATCGGCACTTTCGCCTTCGAGGCAGTCGGCCGGCCCCTGCTCGAACTCTACGGCGCGATGGACCAGATGGCTCTCGCCAAGGCCGAGTACGAGAAATATGGCGAACTGTTCGTCGCCATCGGCGCCGTCACGCCCGTGCCCTACAAGGTGGTGACCATCGCCAGCGGCTTCTTCCAGATGGACCCGGCCAGCTTCGCGCTGGTCTCGCTGGTTGGCCGCGGCGTGCGCTATTTCGCCGTCGCCGGCGCCGTCTATCTGTTCGGCCCGCTGATCGAACGGTTCATCGACCGCAACGTAAAGCTCGCCTTCGCGGTGTTCACCGTGCTGCTCCTGGGCGGCTTCGTGCTGGTGGCGTGGGTGTTGTAGGGGTCGCAAAAGGGCAGCGGCAGGCTTTCGATCAAGGCAAATTTATCGTGCTGCCCTGGCCGACCGAAGGTCGACCGCGGACCGGTGCCGACCCGAAGGCCGGCGCCGTTGACATGATGTTCTCTATCTGCGGATACTCTCGCATCGGTGACCCGGCCCGACGGCCCCGAATTTCCCGAGCCGCCGGGCGATTGGGATGAGTCTCCATGATACCTGCCGTGAGCGGCGAACCCGGCCGGGATTAATGTTGCCATGACATCGAAGGCGACAATTCCGGACCCTGCCCGCGCAGACCAGGTTGCCCCGAGTGCGGCCGCGGCAGACGAAGATCAGTCCAGTTGCCTCGAATTCCTCCTGAAGCAGCGCCAATTCAATAACGCTACCATCCTGGCCGGCCTGGTCGCGATCATCGGCATCGCGTTCTCCATATTCCACCTCTACGCCGCCTATTTCGGCCAGGGGGAAAGCTATCTTCACAACACCGTTCACGTCTCGCTCGTGATGGTGCTGTGCTTCATCCTGAAGCCGCTCGGCCGGAAATCCTGGAAAGAGCCGCTCAACAGCTGGTTCTTCGTCGATCTGTTGTGCATCGGTCTGGTCATTGCCATCCAGGTCTATATCAGCTGGGACATAGACGAATACATCCAGCGCCGGGGCTTCTACGAGGCGCGCGACATGGCCGTAGGGATCGTCATGATGCTGCTGGTCATGGAGGCCACGCGGCGTGCCGTCGGCTGGATCATGATGGCTCTGGTCGTGTTCTTCCTCGTTCAGACGCTCTATGGCGAGCTCTTTTTCAGCATATTTTTCGGACCGAACGTCAATTGGACGTTCATCGTCAACGACCTCTTCATGGAAGAGGGCGGGATCTACTCGATCCCGATCACCATATCGGCGACCTACGTGGTCCTGTTCATTCTTTTCGGCGCTTTCGTTATGCGGGTCGGGGTGGGTGAGCTCTTCACCGATATCGCCTATGCGCTGATGGGCAGGCAGATCGGCGGCCCGGCCAAGGTTGCCGTGCTCTCCAGTGCGTTCATGGCATCGATCTCGGGCAGTGCCGTCTCGAATGTTGCCACCACCGGCTCGGTGACCATACCGCTCATGAAGCGCATGGGTTATCCGCCCGCCTTCGCCGCAGCTGTAGAAGCATGCGCGTCGACGGGCGGTGTCTTCACGCCGCCCGTCATGGGGGCGGTCGCCTTCATCCTCGCCGAATTCCTCGGCATCCCCTACTGGGACGTGGTCAAAGCCGCCGCGGTCCCGGCGGCAATTTACTTCGTCTCCGTTCTCGCGATGGTGCACTTCCGGTCGTGCAAGCTGGGGCTCAAGTCCGAACCGCGAGTCGGCCAGCCGACTGTGATGCAGGCGCTGAAGCAGCGCGGGCATCTGCTGATACCGCTGTTCATTCTGGTCGGCACCCTGGTGGTCGGCTACAGCCCGATATTTGCGTCCATCGCCGGGATTGCTTCGATTTTCATTCTGAGCTGGGTGCGGCCCGATACCCGCCTGACGCCGGTGACCTTCCTGGGCGCCTTCGAAGATGCCGCCCGCATGATGGTCGCCGTTGCCGTCCCCTCCGCGGCTGCGGGCCTCATCGTGGGCGCGATCTTCTATTCCGGCCTCGCCGTCCGCTTCTCCAACTCCATCATCGATCTGGCGCAAGGAAGCCAGGTATTGGCCCTGTTCCTCGCCATGCTGATCTGCATTCTCCTGGGCATGGGAATCACCGTGACCGCCCTTTATATCCTGGTGGCGGCCCTGGTGGTTCCTGCCCTTATCAAGCTCGGTGTGGAGCCCATCGCGGCGCATTTCTTCGCCTTTCACTTCGGGGTGCATTCCTACATTACGCCGCCGGTTGCCTTGTCGGCGTTCGCAGGCGCTGCCATCGCCGGATCGGATCCCATGAAGACGGGAGTCCAATCCATGAGGCTGGGTTTCGCGGCTTATCTGATCCCCTACATGTTCGTTTACTCGACGGGCCTCCTCTGGATCGGCTCGTGGGATTCGATCATAATAGCAATCGTTGGCGCCCTGGTCGGCGTGACGAGCCTCGCTGCGGCGATCGAGGGATGGTTGATGGGACCGCTGAACCCGGCCGTCCGGGTTGTGCTGGCGGCGGGTGCCATCGCCCTCGTCGCCCCGGCCGATTGGCTCAAATTGGCCGGCATCTTTGTGATCGGTGCAGTAGTACTGCTGCGCTTCCTGGCGTCCCGGCGCGCCGGCGCCTTGCCGCACGAGCCCGAGGGCTGAGCCGTGTCGAGCACAACGAAGAAAATCGTCGGATGGGGGCTGATCGCAGCGATCGCAGGAATCTGCTTCGGGCTCAATCAGCTGCGAGCTCAATTCCTTTATTTCAACTGGTTCGTCATTTTCACGCTCATTGCGAGTTCCGTTCTGGTATCGACCTTCTGGTTCCTGGAGAAACGCACGGGGAATGACGAAGCCGATCTATCCGGGAATGCCGACTGACCATCTCGATTCGGGTCCCGGTAACAAGTGAGCCGCAATTCGGCGGCCTGCGAAAAAAGGAGGAGACGTTATGTATCTCAAAATTCTCAGCACAAGCGTTGCGGCAATGTTTGTCGGGCTCGCCTTTGCGGGCACCGCCGCGGCAGGAATGCCGGAGAAGACCTTGTCCATCAGCACGGCAAGCCAGGGCGGTGCCTGGTATGGCATTGCGGCGCGGGTGTTCAAGGACGTCGAAAAGGCGGCGCCCGGCCTGACCGTGCAGGTACAACCCGGCGGCGCAATCGGCAATATCCGAAAACTGGACGATGGCGCCACCGACCTTGGCGTCGCCCAGGACTTTATCGCCGGGCTTGGCTACCAAGGCTCGGGTCCGTTCAAAAAGGTGCGCAAGAATGTGGTATTTTTGGCAAAGCTCTTCCCCGGCTATACCAAAATCATCACCGTGAAAAAATCCGGCATCAAGAAGTTCGAAGACCTTTTCTCCAAGCGGGTCACCGGCGGCAAGAATGGCTGGGCCAGCGAGTTCCTGTTCCGCATGGTGCTTGCTGCCTACGGCATGGACTACAAGAAGATTCGCGCCAATGGCGGTGTGGTGAACTATGTGGGCACCGGCCAGGCCACGCAGATGATGCGCGACGGCAACCTGGATGCCATGTTCATCACCGGCAACCCTCCGGTCCATCCGAGGTTCAAGGAGCTGGCGACGACCACCGACATCGACGTGCTCGATATGGGTGAGGCCGGCCTCAAAAAGGTGTTCGCCAAGTATCCCTTCCTTTCGCGGATCACGCTTCCGAAAAACATCTACCGCGGGGTCGAAGCGGGCTTCGATACAATCGGCGGAAACGTGTTGTTGCTGGCACGGCGCTCATTGTCCAATGAGGCGGCCTACACGATCGTCAAGACCTTCTACGACAATCTGGAGGCCATCAAGGGCGATCTCCGCATGTTGCGCGAGAACACGCTGAAAGGGGCTCTGAAGGGCATTCCGATCGACATCCATCCCGGCGCGATCAAGTACTACAAGGAGAAAGGCCTGATGTAGCCACGCTTGACATCGGCCTGCATCGGACAACGGAACGGGGCGTCGGAATTGTCTCACGAGAGCCAGTACCGGCGCCCCGCTCATTTGGATGGAAACTCGGCATGCGGACGGTAATCCGGAACGGTACGGTCATCGCTTGGATGGGCGAACGTCATCGAGCAATCGAAAACGGAGCGGTCGTATTCGAAGACGATCGGATCGTTTCCGCCGGCCCGGACGAACAGGCTGCAGCCGATCGCGAGATCGATGCCACCGGGCGCCTGGTGATCCCCGGGCTTGTCAACAGCCACCTGCACGTCACCGACACGCCCTACACCAAGGGATTTCTGGAAGAGGTCGGCAGTTCGTCGAGCGAAGGGACGCCGACGAATTTCTTTGCGCTCTACAAGGCTCTGCCGAGCGTGCGCGCGGCGACAGATGCGGAGGCTCAGGTCGCAGCCGCCGAGTGCGCATTTGCGGAACTGGCCCTGACCGGTTCGACGACCGTTGTCGAGCTCGGATACGATTTCGAGATCGGCGGCGACGGAGATATCTCGATAACGGAGCGCGTGGCGGACGTCGCGGGACGATCCGGTCTGCGGTGCTATTCAGGGCCTCGCTATCGGAGCCGCTGCTATGGCGACGATAACAAAGGCAGCGTCTTCTACAATGAGTATGGTGCGAAAGCACAAAAGCGGTTTGAGGACTGCGTCGAGTTTTGCCGCACATGGAACGGACGGTACGACGACCGCCTCCGTACCATGCTCGCGCCGGGCCAGATCGATACCTGCGAGGCGCAACTCCTCAAGGATACCCGCCGCTGCGCCGACGAGCTCAAGATCCCGATCCAGCTTCATGCCGAGCAGTCGCCCAACGAGTATGCCCGCGTCATGGAAACGGAGAACCGGACAACCGTCGAGCTGATGATGGAAACCGGACTGTTGGGACCCGACTTCATTATCGGACACGGCCAGATTATGAGCGGCGATGGCGACATCATGAGCATGGGCAGCACGAAGCAGCCGCCCTACGCGACTCTCGAACGACGATCTGCCATTTGCCGTGGGTCAAGGCTCGACGCCGCGGTGTCATCGATTCGATCCACAAATATCGGGAATTGGGCATCCGCCAATGCCTGGGAACGGACACCTACCCGTTCGACTTGTTCAACGACATGCGGATGGCGTCGGTGGTCTGCAAGATCGTCGAGAAGACCGCCGAGGTTGCATCGTCTCGGGACGTGTTCCACATGGCGACCGTCGGCGGCGCGGATGCGCTGGGCCGGCCCGATCTTGGCCGCCTGGCGCCGGGCTGCAAGGCCGACATCGCCTTGGTCCGTATCGACACACCGAAAGCCTCGCCTGTCTACGATCCGTTCAAATTTCTAGTCTTGGCCGCCTCAGGTGACGATGTAGATCGCGTGATCGTCGACGGACATACGATTGTCCGGGATGGCGAGGTTCTAACGATCGATGTTCCCACCGCTGTTCGACGAGTGAACGAGGCGAGCAAGCGCGTTTGGGCCGGGCTCGATCTCTAGCGTCGACCTCTGAGTTGCAAAAAAGAAGCGCCCTGATTAGCCGGCCTTGTCGTTGTTCCGCGCGACGGTTCGGCATCGACCGCAACGCTAACCTATTGATTTTACTTAATTCGCAAGATTCAATTTCCTGCTTCGAGCGTCAAGGTCAGCGAGAACACTGCACCTTCCCGTCCGGGGCGGCACCCCCGTTGACTGTTCCGGACTATTCCGCCGCGACGGCCGGCGCCTCTGCCCGAGTCACCCGCGCCGCGCAGAATTTGAAGCCGGGTATCTTGCCGACGGGATCGAGCTGCGGCGTGGTCAGCATGTTGGCCGGGGCCGCGGTGTAGCAGAAGGGGATGAACACGGTGCCGGCGGGTACGGCGGTATCCATGCGCGCCGCCAGGTCGATCGTGCCGCGCCGGGTCTCGACCCTTACCGGATCGCCCGGCGCAATGCCGAGCTGCTGCAGGTCGGCCGGGCTCAGCGAGGCGACCGCCTCCGGCTCCAGCGCGTCCAGCACCGTCGCGCGGCTGGTCATGGCGCCGGTATGCCAATGCTCGAGCTGCCGGCCCGTGGTCAGGATCATCGGATAGTCGTCGTCCGGCACTTCGGCAGGCGGCTGCGGCACGGCCGGCACCAGCCTGGCGCGGCCGTTCGCGGTCGGGAAACCGTCGCCGAAGACGATCTCCGCGCCCGGCATGTCGGGCGCCGCGCTCGGGTAGGTCACGGCGCTTTCGCGCTCCAGCCGCTCCCAGGAGATATTGTCGAGCGACGGCATGGTCTGCGCCATCTCGGCATAGACGCCGGCCGGGCCGTCGTAGTTCCAGTCCAGCCCAATGCCGCGGGCGAGTTCCTGGATGATCCACAGATCGTGGCGCGCCTCGCCGGGCAGGGCGAGCGCCTGCCGGCCCATCTGGACCTGCCGGTTGGTGTTGGTGACCGTGCCGGTCTTCTCCGGCCACGCCGAGGCCGGCAGTACGACATCGGCGTGCCAGGCCGTCTCGGTCAGGAACAGGTCCTGGACCACCAGATGGTCGAGTTTGGCGAGCGCGGCGCGGGCGTGGGCGGTGTCCGGGTCCGACATCGCCGGATTTTCGCCCATGATGTACATGCCGCCGATCTCGCCGGCGAGGATGGCGTTGACGATCTCCACTACGGTCAGGCCGCGCTTCGGATCGAGTGTGCTGCCCCAGAGATCCTGGATCGGTGCCCGAACATCCGCGTCTTCGACCGATTGATAATCCGGCAGGAACATCGGGATCAGGCCGGCGTCGGACGCGCCCTGGACATTGTTCTGCCCGCGCAGCGGATGCAGGCCCGTGCCCGGCCGGCCGACCTGGCCGGAGATCAGCGAGAGCGCGATCAGGCAGCGGGCGTTGTCGGTGCCGTGGACGTGCTGGGAAATGCCCATGCCCCAGAATATGATCGCCTTTTCCGCTCGGGCGAATTTCCGGGCGACGGTACGCAACTCGTCGGCATCGATGCCGCAGACCGGCGCCATCTCCTCCGGCGTGAAGGGCCGGATATGCTCGGCGAAGGCCGCGAAGCCCTCGACATGCGCCTGGACATACTGTTCGTCGTAGAGCTTTTCCGAAACGATCGTGTTGAGCAGCGCATTCAGCAGCGCGACATCCGTCCCGCCCTTGAACTGCAGCATATGGCGGGCGTGGCGGCCGAGCGCCTGGCCGCGCGGATCGGCGACGATCAGGGTCGCGCCGCGCCGCGCCGCCTGTTTCAGGTAGGTCGCCGCGACCGGGTGGTTCTCGGTCGGGTTGGCGCCGATGACGAAGACGACGTCGCTGTCCTTGCAGGCGGTAAAAGGCGCTGTGACGGCGCCGGAGCCGATGCCCTCGAGCAACGCGGCGACCGACGAGGCGTGGCAGAGCCGGGTGCAGTGGTCGACATTGTTGGTGCCGAAGCCGGTGCGCACCAGCTTCTGGAACAGATAGGCTTCCTCGTTGGAGCCCTTGGCCGAGCCGAAGCCGGCAAGGGCGTTCGGCCCCTTTTCGTCCCGGATACGCCGCAGGCCGCCGGCGGCTTTCTCCAGCGCTTCCTCCCAGCTCGCTTCCCGGAAGAATTCCAGCGGGTTGGCCGGGTCCATGACGATGTCGGCCGATTTCGGCGCGTCCTCGCGCCGGATCAGCGGTCTGGTCAGGCGCTGCGGGCTGTGGGCATAGTCGAAGCCGAAGCGGCCCTTCACGCACAGCCGCTGCTCGTTGGCCGGGCCGTCGCGGCCGTCGACCGAGAGCAGCTTGCCGTCCTTCAGATTGTAGGTGATCTGGCAGCCAACGCCGCAATAGGGGCAGACGCTCTCGACCTTCTCATCCGGAAATTCGGTGCGCACGCCCGCATCGTCCAGCAGGTTGGCCGGCATCAGCGCCCCGGTCGGGCAGGCCTGCACGCATTCCCCGCACGCCACGCAGGTGCTGGCGCCCATCGGATCGTCCATGTCGAACACGATCTTCGAACCGTGGCCGCGCAGGGCCATGCCGATGACGTCGTTCGCCTGAACCTCGCGGCAGGCCCGGACGCACAGGTTGCAGTCAATGCAGGCGTCCAGATGCACCGCCATCGCCGGGTGGCTGATATCCGGCGCCGGCATTGCGCGCGGCGGCAGGCGGCTTGCCTCCAGATCGACCCGGCCGGTCCAGTGCCAGAAGCGGCTGTCGGGATCGTGGGCCTGCGCCTTTGCCGGCTGATCGGCCAGCAGCATCTCGAACACCATCTTGCGCGAGGCCTTGGCCCGGTCGGAAACGGTATGGACCGTCATGCCATCCGTCGGCTGCCGGATGCAGGAGGCGGCCAGCACCCGCTCGCCCTCGACCTCGACCATGCAGGCGCGGCAGTTGCCGTCGGACCGGTAGCCCGGCTCGTCGGCGTAGCAGAGATGCGGGATTTCCGTGCCCAGGCGCGTCGCGACCTGCCAGATCGTTTCGCCCGGTGCGGCAACGACGGTCTCACCGTCCAGCGTGAAGCTGATCGATTCGCTCATGGCGCGATGCTTATGCCCGTCTCATTGCCGCTCCAGCGGCGTCGCAAGGGTAAACGCCGCGTGAAGCATGTCTCTAGCACAGGTTCAAGGGACAATCACGAGATCGGGACAAATCAAACGACACAGGCGAGAGACCGATCGAGACCGGTTCGAGGTCCGGAAAGCCGAACGCGGTCTCACCGCCCCGAATACACGCCCGGGCGTTTCTCCAGCATGGCGTTGACCGCTTCCAGATGATCCTCGCTGTGATGGCACATCGCCTGGTTGACAGCGGCGGCCTCAAGGAAGCTCGGCAGGTCCATCTTCACCGCGGCGCGCAGCAGGCGTTTCGCCTGGCGGATCGTCTTGGGCGGCTTCGAGGCGATGACGTTCGCAAGCGCCCGGGCTTCGTCCATCAACGCCTCCGGCTCGACCACCTTCATGCACAGGCCCCGGCGGTAGCCCTCCTCCGCCTCGATCGGCCGGCCGGTGAAGGACATTTCGGCCGCGACCTCCCACGGCACGCGCCGGGGCAGGAACCAGCTTCCGGCATCGCCGGCGATCAGGCCGAGGCTGACGAAGACCTCGCCGAACAGGGCCGTCGTCGAGGCGATCCGCATGTCGCACATGAAAGCGAGATCGCAGCCCGCGCCCATCGCCGGCCCGTTGACCGCCGCGATGGTCGGCACGTCGAGCGCGTAGAGCGCCAGCGGGATCTGCTGGATGCCGTACATATAGCCTTCGGCGACATGCTGGGGCGGGCCGCCGAACATGCCGGCGCCATCGCGCATCGCCTTGACGTCGCCGCCGGACGAGAAGGCGGTGCCGGCGCCGGTGAGGATCGCGACCGAGATGTCGGTGTCGCGCTGCACCCGGCCGATCGCGCCGACCACGGCGTCGATCATCGCCGGTGAGGAGACCGGGTTGCGCCGGTCCGGATCGTTCAGCGTGATCGTGGCGACGCGGCCGGCCGTTTCATACAGGACGAGATCTGTGGACATGAAGCGTCTCGCAATTGAGCGGAAATCGAAGGATGTCGCCGTCGTGCCGAGCCGCCGGGCGGCGGCCGCCGCGGCCTTGCGAAACCGTCCGGGAGACGCCGGCCGCCGTCGCAACGATGCGTAACGGGCGTCTAGTTCTTCGCCATCGACTCGTAGAAGTTGACGAGTTTGACGACATCGCCCGCGTCGACCCGGCCGAGCGGACCGTCGCTGTAGCTGGACAGGACCACCTTGCCGGTCTCCCCGTTCACGACGAACTCGGAGGGCTGGATGATCTGGCGCCGGTCTTCCCACCAGGAGCCCAGCGTATCCGCAATGTCGCGGGTCACGCCGTAGCCGAAGGGGAAACCCTTGCCGTCGGCGATCTTCTTCGCATTGTCGATATTGTCGACGCTCGCGGCGACCACGGAGACGTTGGCTTCCCGCAATTCGTCAAGCTGTCTGTTGAAGCCATCCAACTGATGGCGGCAGAACGGTCACCAATGGCCGCGATAGAACAGGATGACCCGATATTTGGCGTTCAGGTCATCGGGCAGGCGCATCGTTCCGCCATCGACCAGATCGATCGACAACTCCGGGAAGGTCGCGCCGATACCGAGTTTCTCACCCATGCCGGCTATTGCTCTTTCTGAGGTTGAAAGTAGCGCGGTTGTGCCGCCATTCGACACGGAGGGCAAGAGGGCGCTTCGCCTCCGCTCGACGGCAACCGTCCCGCGCGATAGCCTAGCGGTCGGCCCTTCTTGACGAAGGGCCGATGCCCAGCGCCGAACCGCGAGCCCGCCGCATGACCGGTCCGGACAGCACGAAACGGCTCCTGATCGTCGGTCATGTGCCGTCGGACAACACGCGGCGCCTGCGCGATGCTGCGGCGGCCGCGGCGCGCGACGCCCTGGAGGGCGGCACCGTTCGGGTCGTCGCTCAAAGCCCGTTCGAGACGCAGCCGGAGCATGTGCTGGCCGCCGGCGCGGTCATTCTGGGGACGACGGAAAATCTCGGCTATATGAGCGGCGCCCTGAAGGACTTCTTCGACCGCTGCTACTATCCCTGCCTGGAGCATACCCAGGGGTTGCCCTACTGCCTCTACATCCGCGCCGGCCAGGACGGGACCGGTACGCGCCGCGGCGTCGAAACCATCGTCACCGGCCTGCGCTGGCGCGCGGTGCAGGAGCCGCTGATCTGCCGCGGCAAGTGGGACGAGGCTTTCATCGACCGGGTTGCCGAAACCGGCGCGGCGATGGCGGCCGGACTGGAGGCCGGGATTTTCTGAGGGCCGCTATTCCAGCGCCTTGGCCGGAACGCTCCTGAGATATTCGACGATCGACCTGCGGTCGGCGTCGGTCAGCCTGGCGGTGACGTTGGCGACGACCTCTTCCATTTCCCCGCCCATTACGTCGCCCGGCGGCGTAACCCCGGTCTGCAGGGCAAAGGCCACTTCTTCGGGGCTCCAGGAGCCGATGCCCTTCTTCTTGTGCGGCGTGATGTTGGGGGCGCCGCCGATCTTCGTCTTGCCGTCGCCATAGCCGGGCGCGCCGGCCAGTTGCACGCTGTTGCGCAGGCCGCCCAGAATGTTGCGCCGCGTGTGGCATTCGCCGCAATGGGCCGGGCCGGTCACGATATAGGCGCCGCGGTTCCAGCTTCGCGATTTGCCGGGGTCCCGGCGGTATCGGCCGGGCTCGAGAAACAGCAGCTTCCACAGGCCGAGGCCGGGCCGGACGGAATAGGGGAAGGCGAGCCGGTGCCCGGCAGTCCGGCTCGTCACCGGCGGGATGGATTTCAGATAGGCCCACAGATCGCGCAAGTCCTCCAGCGTCATCCTTGTGTAGGAGACGTAGGGAAACGCCGGATAATAGTGCCGCTCGTCGGGCGACAGGCCGAGGGTCATGGCGCGGATGAAATCCGCCTCCATCCAGCCGCCGATTCCGGTTGCGCTGTCCGGCGTGATGTTCGGCGAGACAAAGACCCCGAAGGGCGAGGCAATCTCGCGTCCGCCGGCGAGCGGCGAACCGTCTTTCCGGGTATGGCAGCCCGCGCACCCGGACATCGCGAACAGGTAGGCGCCTTTGGCGGCGTCGGCCGTCGACGATTCCGGACCGGTTTTCGGCGCCTGCCAGATCAGCGACGGAAAGAAGGCAGGAATGCAGGCGGCAACGGCCGCCGCCACAACGAGAAACAACAGGATCCTGATCACACGCATATCGGGCGGGCGGCTCGTCTGTCGGGGTTTCGGCGCCGGCAGGCCCGCTTCAAGGGATCCTGCCGGATATGCATGGCGTCTTGCCGGCTACAGTGCCACTTTCCCGCGCGATCATAAACGAAATTGCGGCGAAAAGTTGCCCGGGCGCCGGATGTGTCTGCCGTGCGGTTCGCTCAGGTCATTCCCATCGCGCCCGGCGCGAAACCGAAATGCAGCGCCGTCGGCCGCGCCATGTCAGGACCGGTCGACCGCGCGCGGTCGCCGAACCCATGTTCGCCGGTCTTCATTCAGTGGGACTTCGGCCTGCGAGGCTTCATTCTTTGGGGCTTCGGGCTGCGGGGTTTCCGGCTGCAGGGCCTCGGGCTGCGGCGCTCCGAGTTGCGGTGCGTCGCCCTGCGCTTCGCCGTCCTGCACTTCTTCATCCGCGGGATCGGCGTGGCGCCGGCTGCTCAGGACCGGCGCCAGCAATCCTGCTACCGCATCGAACAAGGCCATCGCAACCAGCAGGAGGAAAAGCGAGGTGCCGAAGCCCTCAACGAGCAGGAACAGCGCCGCGCCGCCGGCCAGCCACAGAATCGACAGGGCCCGATAGCCGATCGTCCGGCCGGCGGCGCGAGCGGTCGTCAGCGTCTCGATACCCAGGGCCGTCAGGCCGAGGAGAAGAAATATGGCGCCAATTTCCACCGGCCAGGTTCCACCCGACGGCAGGGGAACCGTCCACACCGGGTTGGCGAGGAACAACGCCATCTTGAAATCGGCCGCCCCCAGCACCGGACCCAGCAGGGCGAATCCGGCATAGGTGACCATGACGAGGCCGATCGAGGAAATGAGCCTGAACATCGCGTTTCCCGGGCTTGGGCGGCATTGGCGCGACAGGCGGCCGGATAACCGGTCGCCGCCGGCCGAATGACGTCAATACAGCTTCCGCGTACCCTCGCTATAGCTGCGGTCGGCCTCTTCCGGGTCGCCGGGGAGGCCCGCCATCTCGTGGACCATGCGGCCGCCGCCCGGCAGGATACTGCGGTCCGGTTTGTTCGCCTCGTCCCACAGGCAGGCCCGGCGCAGCGCCCGGTTGCAGTGGATATAGGCTTCCCGTACCGCCACGCGGATCGCCATCAGGGCCGGTTTGCCGCCCATCGCGAGCCGTTCCATCAGGTCGGGATCGTCGGTCAGGCTCGCCCTGCCATTGAGGCGCAGGGTCTCCTCGAATCCCGGGATCATGAAGATCGCGGCGACTTCCGGGTTTTCCAGAATGTTGCTGAGCGTATCGAGCCGGTTGTTGCCGGGCCGGTCGGGAATCAGGATCGTCCGGTCGTCGGCGACATGGACGAAGCCCGGCCGGTCGCCGCGCGGCGAGACATCGCCGGGCCCGCCGTCGGCCCCGGCCGTCCCGATCACCAGAAAGGGGGCGTGGGCGATGAAGGTCCGGCAATGGGCGTCGAGCCGGTCGATGACCTTCCGGCGCGCCCGTTCCCCCGGCGCGCGATAGCGCGCACGCAAGGCGTCGAGGCTGTCGATGGCGGTCACGGTCAGGGCAGTAGCGCGGTCGCGCCGATTTCCGGGGCGGCTGCGGTATCGGGAAAGCTGATCATGGCGGCATATTCGCCCCGCGATGCGCGCCGATGCAAGGCGCATATCGCGAGGCCCCGCAAACGGACGGAATGAATTGGAAGGGCAAGCACCGGGAATCGGGCCGGGCCGCCTGCACTCCGCGGTTGGCACGGCTGTGAAATCGGGTATCTCTACCGCGCCGGGTCGGCAGCGGCCCGATTCCGCACAGACGACGCCATTTCGCTCAGGAAGGAAGCCATGACTCAATCCGACACCGCCGGCCCGATCTGGCAATGGTCCGCCCCGGCCATCGCGGCTTCGATCCGCAACGGCGATATCTCGGCGGCCGAATCGGTCGAGGCCCATTGCGCGCGGATGGAGGCGGTCAACCCGGCGCTCAACGCCGTCGTCATCGACCTCCGCGACGACGCGCGGGCGACGGCAGCGCAGGCCGATGCCGACCGGGCAGCCGGCAAGCCGCTCGGCCCGCTGCACGGCGTGCCGGTCACGATCAAGACCAATGTCGATTACAGGGGCCAGGCCAATACCAACGGCATCGCGGCCTTTCAGGACGTCATCGCGCCGGACGATTCGCCGGTCGTCGCCAACCTGCGCAAGGCCGGCGCGATCGCCCTCGGCCTCACCAACACGCCGGAATTCTCCTTCCGCGCCTTTACCGATAACCCGCTGCACGGCCTGACCAAGAACCCGTGGAGCCCGCTGCACAATCCCGGCGGTTCGTCCGGCGGCGGCGGCGCGGCCGTGGCGGCGGGCATCGGCGCCATCGCCCACGGCAACGATATCGGCGGCTCGCTGCGCTTCCCGGCCTGGTCGAACGGCCTGGCGACGATAAAGCCGACCCTCGGCCGGGTGCCGGCCTACAACCCCAGCGCTCCGGCCGAACGGCCGCTGTTGGCCCAGCTCATGTCGGTGCAGGGCCCGATGGCGCGCGAGGTGGCGAGCGTGCGCCTCGGCCTCAAAGCGATGGCGGCGCGCGACTGGCGCGACCCGTTCTGGTGTCCGGTGCCATTGGAAGGGCCGAAGCCGGAGAGCCCGATCCGGGTGCTCTACGCCCAGCCGGACGACGACATGGACTGCGATCCGGCGGTCATGGCCCAGGTCGACGCAGCGGCGGACATGCTGGCGGACGCCGGCTTTGCCGTCGAGAAGGGGCCGGCGCCGCGCCTCAGGGAAACCTGGCAGTTGTGGATCGACATCCTGATGGCCGAGGTCCAGACCCTGCAGCGCGAGGTCATCGACCGGGTGGCCTCGCCGGCGCTTACGGATACGCTGGACGCCTATCTCGCCTTCTCCAATCCGCTCGACCTCAAGGGCTATATGACGGCGATCGCCCAGCGCTCCCGGCACGTCCGGGAATGGATGGCGCAGCTCGAGGAAACGCCGCTCATCCTGACGCCGGCCTCGGTCCAGCCGGTCAACCTGCTGAACGAGGACCTGGAAAGCCCTCAGCGGGTCTACGAAATCTTCACCGCCGCCCGCTTCATCTCGGCGCTGAACCTGCTCGGCCTGCCCTGCGCCATCGCCCCGGTCGGCACCCTGAACGGCCTGCCCAACGCCTGCCACATCGTCGCCAGCCGCTTCCGCGAAGACCTCGCCCTCGACGCCGCCCAGGCGATCGAGGACCGGGTCGGCGTGCTGAGCCGCGAATTATGGGCGCGGGAGGGGTAGGGGCAAGGATCGCCGGGACGCTTTTCTCGCACCTGCGCAACCCGCCAAGTCACACTGGCGGTCTGGCCCAAATCTCGGCCTGGGAACCGCGGGCGGGAGCCTGACGTTCGGACGGACGGCTCTCGATCTCGCCAGCGGAAGCGGTCTCGAAGAACAGGGTCAGGGCCTCGGCAAGGTTGTCGCGCGCTTCGGCCACGGTGCCTCCCTGGCTGGCGACATCCACTTTCGGGCACAGCGCGACGTAACCATCGCCCTCGCGTTCGACGATCACGGTCAATCGTCTGTTCATGCCGTGTCTTCCATTCCGAACCTGCAGCATTCATAGCCCATCGCAGCGCCGGGCGGAAAGTGCCGCCTATCCCACCTGCCGCCGCATGAACACGCCGTCGATCTGGAGCTGGCGGGCGATGTGGCGGCTGAAATAGCCGGGGATGAAGAGATGGGCGGCGTAGCCCAGGCGCTCCATGCGGTCGAGCAGGACGCGCCAGTCGGTCTCGCCGTCGTAGATCGGCTCGATGGACATTTCGAGCTGCCAGCCGGCGATGCGCGCCATGATCGGCCCGGCGCCGTCGAGCACGGCGCTCTCGAAGCCCTGGGTATCGGCCTTGACGAAAACGGTGTCGCCGTCCCGCACATAGTCATCGAACACCGTCGCCAGCCGGCGCAGCGGCACGGTCTCCTGCCCGGTCATGGCGGAGCTCGGCGTGAAGCGCATCGCGCTGTCGGCGAGCGGCAGGGCCGAGCTCATGTCGGTCTCCGCCGAGAGGTTGAGGGCGATTGTCCCGTCTTCGCCGCCGACCGCCATGGCCGCTGCAACCTGCCAGTTGCCGTCGGCCGCCGCCTTTTCCTCCAGCGCCGGGCGGACCGAGGATTGCGGCTCGAAGGAGACGATCCGGCCGCTCCAGCCGGCGCGGCGCAGATAGCCGCCATATTCGCCCTTGTGCGCGCCGATATCGAACACGAGGGTGACGCCGAAATAATCGAGGATCGTCGCCAGATTGTCCCAATGTGACGGTTTGGATTTGCGGCTCATGCCGAAGCCTCCTGCCGGGTTTTCCCGTTCGAGGACGCGCGGCCGAGCCGCCACAGCACCAGGGGCCCGAACACCACGCCGAGCGCGATGGTGGCGAAGGCGACCAGCCAGCCGGTTTCGGAGGCGCCGCCGGCCAGATCGAGCGCGATGCCGACCGCCGTGGTGCCGAGAAAGCCGGCGCCGAAGCCGAGGGTCGAATGCAGGGCGAGCGTCGCGCCCCGGCGCCCGGCCGGCGCGGCGGCCACGGCGCCGGCGGTCAGCGAGGCCGAATCCGCCACCACCGGGATGCCGTAGAACAGCCCGACCAGACAGACCAGCCAATAGGGCCCGCCGGCAAGCGCGCCGAGGATGAGCGCCGTGACGGCGGAGAGCAGCATGATGCAGACGATGGTGCGCCGCCGCCCGGCGCGCATGGCGATCTCGTTGCCCAGGATGCTGGCCGGCACGCCGATCAGGCCGATCGCGGTTGCGACGGCGGTGGGCGCGAGCCAGACCGGCGCGCCGCCGTCGCGCGCCGAGACCCAGGTGAGATAGGCGACCAGCCAGCCGCGCAGCGCGAACAGTTCCCAGACATGGCCGGCATAGCCCAGGATATACATCATGGTCGGCCGGTCGCGCAGCACGGGACGGATGTCCAGCAGATGGCCGACCGGCGGCTGGCGCTCCTTCAAGGGCCGGGCGATGGCGGCGACCAGCAGCCCGGCGAGCCACGCGCCAACCGCCGCCAGCCCGAACGCCCAGCGCCAGCCCAGCAGGTCGCTGGCGATGCCGGCGAACAGGAAGGACAGGCCGGCGCCGATGCCGAAGGTCGCGGTGTAGAAGGCGACGTAGCGCGACTGTTTCGGCCCCTCCAGCCGGTCGGTCAGCACCCGCAGCCCCGGCATGTAGACGCCGGCGAGCCCGACCCCCATGACGGTGTGCAGCACGAGACCGCTCCAGAACCCGTCGGCCAGCAGGGCGAAGCCGAGCAGGGCGGCGCCGGACAGCACAGCCGCCGACAGGAAGATCCACAGGGCCTCGAAACGGTCGGTCAGCAGCACGAGGATCGCCACCGACGCCATATAGCCGCCGAAATACGCGCCGCTGACGATGCCGGCCTCGGTATTGCTGAGCTGCCATTCGACCATCATGCCGGGCAGGAGCGCCGGAAAGGTCGCGAAGCCGAGCATGCCGAGCGATTGCGCCATGCACATGACGAGGACGAGGCGGACGGTGCCGTTCATGGTGCGGCGGTCAAGGCTCGGCGTTCACGGGGCGCGGCCGTCGGTTCAGCCAGCCGCCAGCGCCGCCTCGATCGCCTTTGCGACGGTCAGGTTGCGGCGGTCGCCCATGGTCTCGCCGACGACCATCAGCCCGACCGGCGCTTCGCCGGCGCGATGGATCGGCAGGGTGGTGGCGCAGCGGTCGAGGAAGTTGAACGAGGCCGTGTTGCGCAGCATGGCGAGATTGGCCTCGCCGAAGGCGGCATCGTCGTTTTCCAGGTCGGCGATCCGCGGCGCGATGCGCGGGCAGGTCGGCATGATGACGGCGTCGAAGGGCGCGGTCAGCGCATCGGCCTTGCGGCGATAGCGCGTCCGGGCGAGCAGCAGGTCGACATAGTCGGCGCCGCCGATCTTCGCGCCGTTCAGGATGCGCGCCGCGACCCGGCGGTCGAATTCCTGCGGCCGGCTTTCGAGATCCCTGCGATGCAGCGCCAGGGCTTCGGCCGCCGCCAGCCCGCCGGCGGTGCTGAGCTGCGGAATGCTGGCGAGAAGGGTAAAGGGCAGGTCGATCAGCCGGGCGCCGGCCGCCGAAAGGCGGGTCAGCGCCACCTCGAAAGCCGTGCGGACCGGATCTTCCAGGCCGTCCTGCACCAGGGTCTGCGCCACGCCCAGGCGCAGGCCGCCGCCGGCATGGCGGGCAGCGGCAACGGGGTTTCGCCGGCCATCGCGGCATCGACCAGGGCGCAGCACTCGACCGAGGCGGCGAGCGGCCCGATGCTGTCGAGCGAGAAGGAGAGCGGGAAGCAGCCGTCCTGCGGCACGCGACTTGCCGTCGGCTTGAAGCCGGTCAGGCCGGTCAGCGCCGAGGGGATGCGGATCGAGCCGCCGGTATCGGTGCCGATGGCGGCGATCGCCATACCGTCGGTGACGGAGATCGCCGCGCCGCTGGAAGAGCCGCCGGGGATTCGCCGGTTCGCCCGGTCCCACGGATTGGCCGGCGTGCCGTAATGCGGATTGATGCCGATGCCGGAATAGGCGAACTCGGTCATGTTGGTCCGCCCGACGAGGATCGCGCCGGCGCCCTTCAGGCGTCGCACGATGGCGGCGTCGGCCGCTGCGGGCTCGGCGGATTGCCGGACGATCGAGCCGGCCCGCGTGGTCTCGCCGGCGACATCGAACAGGTCCTTGATCGAGATCGGCATGCCGGCGAGCGGCCCGAGATCGACGCCGGCGGCGCGCATCGCGTCGGCGTGGCGCGCCTGAAGCCGGACGGCCTCGCCATAATGGGAGAGAAAGACCAGGCCGCCCTCGCCCTCCGGCGTTTCGGCCCGGTCGCAGGCGTCGTCGACCAGCGCGGCGGCGGTCGTTTCGCCCGCAACGATGGTGGCTTGCCGATGGGCGATGGTGTCGAGCGGCAGGGAAGGGGACGGCATGGGCGGCTCCAAAGGCGGCGCAGCGGTTTGCGGTTGTCCTTACCGGAAGCGGCCCGGCAAGGCGAGGGCCGGACCGAGCACGCCGTCGCGCGGGCCGCGGCTTGCAGGTTTCGGCCCAGGACGTCGGGAAATGTCATGACCTAATGTTCACCTTGACATAAGAGGGCGAGGTGTCATGAAGTGTCATGATTGTATTTTTGTCTTTCTCAATCCAATTATTATTGTTTTAGAATAGGTTATGTAGATCACTTTATCGATTAGTCTTCATAGCGCAAGCGGATTGAAACGAACTTGTGACCCTGCATGTCCACGCTTGTCTCGTCCCTCCGAGTGCTCCGCGATTCCGGCGCGCGGGCCGCAACGATTCGACCTTACCATGACGGTCTGTTGTTCGGCGCCCAACTTTGGGTCTGTCGCAGATTTGGTGCAGGTGTCGGGTTGTTGACGCTAGATATGGGCAGCCACTACGGAAGGTTGCCTATGGCATCGGGCTTGGAGAACAGGACTTCTGCCGAAAGGCCTGAGTGTTGAGCAGGTGGAGTTGACGGGAGACCGTGTTCTTGTTCACGCCTTTGCAAGGAGCGCCGCAGCCGCCTGTCCGCGATGCGGTCGGCTTTCGCGGCAGGTACACAGCCGTTTTCGGCGTGGATTGAGAGACCTTCCGGCACATGGCCGGTAGGTGAAAATTTCCCTTTCCGTTCCGCGTTTTCGGTGTCGCACGAGCCGCTGCCGGACGGCGATTTTCGCGGAACGGTTTTCCTCCGAGGTTACCAGCCCCCATGCACGGCGAACCTCCCGACTACAGGGCCTGGTGCTCCAGCTGGGTCTCAAGTTGGGCGGAAGGCGGGCGCAGGCGTTGGCAGAGCGGCTGCTGCTGCCGGTGACCTATGAGTGGGGGCAGCTCGACGGCAGCGACAGTCCGGAGAGCACGGTGACGCTGTCGGCGGCCGATGCCGCGAAGCCGAGCTTCATGGTGCCGGCGCTGGCGTCGGCGACCGATGTCAAGCTGGTGCTGGTGGTCAGCGGGAAGGGCGACGGGAGCTTGCTGTACGCGGCGAACTCCCTGGCGGAATTCACGATCCGGGCGCTGGCGCCGACCGGGCTGGCGGTGGTGTCGAAGCCGGTCGACGGGGGGGACACCTACAGGCAGGGCGAGAAGATCGAGGTCGCGGTGACCTTCGGCGACCGGGTGCTGGTGGATACGTCCCTGGGGACGCCGACGCTGACACTGGTGGTGGGAGCAGCCGGGCCGCTTGCAAGATACGTCCGGGGCTCGGGTACCACCCGGCTGGTGTTCGCGCACACCGTGGTGACCAACGACACCGACAGCGACGGCATCTCGGCCCTGGCGGACCGCCTGATTCCGAAGGGCGGCGTGATCGCGAGCGTCTACGGTGCGCCGGCGATCCTGACCCATACCGCGCTGGCGGCGCAGGCGGGCCACAAGGTGGGCGGGTCGGTGGAGCCCGACCTCGAGCTCGGCCTGACCGGCGGCATCTGCGAGCGCACGCCGCAGATACGGGACAAGCTGCTGGAGCTGGTCCGGACGGCCGAGAGCGACAACACGCTGGACTGCTCGGAGGTGGGGAACACGCGTCTGGGGGCGCTGACCGGGACGCTCGGCCTGGACGGGGGAACCTTGGGCAGCCGCATGACCGGCCTCAAGGCCGGCGACTTCGCCGGGCTCACGGGCATCACGGGTCTCGGACTGGGCAACAACCGGCTGCGCGACATCCCGGCCGGCGTGTTCGACCCGCTGACGGCGCTGACGAGTTTGAACTTGGGCGCCAACCGCACTGAGGCGGGCGACGGCCTGACGCGCCTGCCGGCGGGGCTGTTCGACGGGCTGGCAGGGCTGACGCTCCTTCGCCTGGACCAAAACGACCTCTCGTCGCTGCCGCCGCGGATCTTCGAGAAGCTGACAAATCCAAATCTGGACCTGACGCTGGCCCTCAACTCCGGCAGCGCGCGCTTCGTGCCGACCGCGAAGGCCGGCCCGGCGGGCGGGTTCGACGTCGCCTCGGGCGGGAGCGTGACCCTCGGGGTCGATGTCCCGGAGGACGGCTATGACGACCCCTGGGGCAAGAACGTCAAGCGCAAATGGACCCGGACGGAGGGCACCGGCGGGATGCTGACAAACGGCGGGACGATCGTGGGGGTTACCGGCAACCGTCAGGGTGACAAGGTCGAAGAGCGCCGGCGATGGTCGCAATGTTGAAATCGGCCCATGGCGATACGATGACGGGCGCACTAGGCTTGGGTGCCAGAAGGGCCAGGGAAGCAAGCGCTTTCAAGGGGGAGACATGGACGATAGGGCAGCCGCCACTCTTGCACATCAAGCAGGAACAGAAAACATTCTCTGAAGTTTCCAACTCGACTATCTACACGATGCAAAGCACGTACGAGACAACCTAAATCGACCACAATAGCAGATGGCAAGTCACACCAATGACAAACGAAACACTCACCAGCCTAGCTCTACTTAAGGTCAATATCGATTAAGAAAAGGATTATCTCGATTATCTCCGACCTTTTGTGCTTCAGGTGCTTGTCGAAGAGAAACCCGACATAGTCACAGATCAGACGGTGACTGCACTAATTCGAGAACATTTTGGCCTTGTAATTCCGCAAAGAACCGTACAAGTGGTGCTTCAGAGATTAGCCAAACAGCGGTTAATCAAGAAGACTGAAGGTGTCTATCGAATTTCAGGGAACTGGCCGGAGTCCGACATCGTAAAAAGGCGTCAGGAAGCTGAGCGTCACATCAACGCTGTTGTAAACGACTTTATCGAATTTTCGATAACCTCGTACAACTCTCCTCAATCGTGCAATCGTGGGCGCAACGCCCTGAAAGCGCGATCACCTCGATATGTGCATTTCTCTCTGAATTCGATGTTACCTGCCTACGCGCGTATTTGCGAGGTACGGTTATCCCACCCTTGGACGGAAGCCATGAAGTAGAAATTGTATTGGTTAGCAAATACATTATACATCTTCAGCAAAGCCACCCAGAGAGATTTGAGAGTTTTCTGCGGGTAGTTCAGGGCCACATGTTGGCAAACGCCCTATTGTGCCCGGATTTACAACACGCGACCAAAACATACGACGGGGTCGTTTTCTACTTCGATACACCTCTGCTTGTAAGGGCGCTCGGACTTGAGGGTTCAGCCAAACAGGACGCAACTATTGAGCTAATTCGTTTGTTGAGTAGTTTGGGCGGTGAAATGGCCACGTTCGACCATTCGCGACAAGAGTTGGACGGAGTGCTGAGGGGCGCCGCGTCGAAAGTGGATGCGCAGGATGGAAGAGGCGCGATAATTGCGGAAGCGCGTCGCAGAAATACCACAAAATCGGACCTGCTACTGCTCGCTGGGAGAATGGATGAAGAATTGGACCAGCTTGATATCCAAATTAGGCGAACGCCACGGTATGCCACGACTTTTCAGATCGATGAAACATCGTTTGCACAGACGCTGGACGATGAGGTATCCTACTTTAATGAACGAGCAAGAGACTATGACATTAACTCTGTACGAAGCATCTATGAGTTGAGAAAGGGGAAATGGTCGCCCTCGATAGAAAAGTCAAGAGCGATACTAGTGACAAGTAACGCTGCATTTGCTCGTGCGGCATGGCAATACGGGCAGAAACATGAAATCTCTCGCGACGTCTCTAGCGTGATTACGGACTTTAGTTTAGCCAATATGGCTTGGTTGAAGGCGCCAATGGGTGCGCCGATGCTTCCGAAAGTAGAAATATTGGCATATTCTTACGCGGCACTCCAGCCGTCTAATGGATTACTGAATAAGTTTTTGACGGAAATTGATAAGTTAGAGAATGCTAAAACAATAAGTCCTAGAGATCACCAATTGCTTCGAAGCGATATAAGAGTAAATAGCGAGCTTATGAACTTGACGATGGGTGACGAAGCCGCTCTGACAGAGGAAACGATCACGGAAACATTGGAAAGAATAAAAAATGAAATAAGGGGTGAAGAAAGCACAAAAACTGTAGAAGAAATACGGGCTCATGACCAAACAAAAGCTAGCCTGGATGAGCTGTATGAAAAAAATAGGAAAATGCTCCAGACGATATATTGGCGTTGCTATGTACGGGCAAAGTGGTCAGCCAGCGTTGTGAGTGTGATCATTTGTGTGCTTCTGTTGTGCGGCGTAGTAGGTGGGCTCGGAGTCAGTACAAATGATTCGGTTCTGGGTTGGTCAATAGCAGTGGGGAATATTGTCCTTTTGATTTTGGCTTTCGGGAATCTTGTGTTCGGTTCAACAGTATTGAAAATTCATGATAGAATTCGACATTTACTTCTTACTTGGAGCCTCAAACGAGAAGCTAAGGTTATGGAAATCGATATCAACGATGTTTATAACGGTTCATAGAATTGTTTTGCGTCACCGATTGAACTACCAAGTGCAGCACAACATCAGGTTATACAGATAGGATATTTGCCTGACAGTTTCAGTTCCCGCCAAGTCGGGGGGGGGGGGGGGGGCTGCTTTCTTCATCTTTTCGTCCTTTGGCGTTTTGGGTTTGGGCAGTCGGCTGAGGAAGACTTCCGCGGGTGTCCTGCCGTTCATGCCTCGGCGCTGGTGTGGGCGCTCGATATTGTAGAACGAAGCAACTGACCGCCCACAGGACCGGTATTTGGCGTGTTCGTTATCCGTGGCACCCAAAGTTAGCCAGCTTGGTGCGGGTTCATGATGTCGTGAAGAAGGCAGGCGTCGTTCGCGAGCTCTGCACTCGGGATGGCGACGTCCGGGACTGCCGGCGGGAAGTGGGAATCGCGGGACTTCCATAAGGTGGCTCCCGGCAGGTGGCGGACGGCGAAACTGGGGGTGCCGCGGAAGCACCGGCACGGCCTATCCCGGCCGGCGGGATGGCGTGCTCTAACGCCATCGCGGGCGAGCCGGACCGATGTCGCCTGGATGCTGACGGCGGGGTTCGCGGTGCCGCTGGGAGAGGGCACGACGCTCGATCTCGCGTGGCGTTATACCGACCTCGGCGTGGTCCGCACGGGCCGTGGCGGTGGTCGAGTGGTCTGGCGCGACGGTAGCCGCGAGCCGCGTGAGCTCAATCTTGCCGCAACACGGGCAAGGCTCGTGGGCCACGGACTCAGAGTGTCCCTTCGCTACGCGTTCTGAGGCGAAGAAATCGGCCAGTGGCGAGCGACGGGACGTCGATTACCACGAAAAGGTCGCTGGGACGCCTTCAGGAATCCCAATCCGACCTCCGCGCTCAACGCTCGAACCCACCCGCCCGTGTGCATATTGCCGTGTCGGCATGGATTTTGATTCAAGAAGCCTTTGATGTTTCCAAATCGAGACCTTCACTATCGAACGCGAACAGAAAGGATTGTGAATCCGCCCTCATCGGATGGGCCTGTGACCAGGCACGAATCGGTGGACGGTTGAAGGGGCCTTCGTGACGGTCCGGAGAGCGAAATGTGGCGGTCGGACGAAGGGTGCGGGTAAGACGTGGTGAAGGCCGGTGAGCCGGCGAATCATAGTTTCGGACGGACTTGTCACGACACGCATTGACTCCAATCCGCTGACCGCTTGTACACGGATCGGAATTTGGCGAAATCTAGTCGATGAGAGAGGAAATTAAAAGAGATGTAATTACAATCGGTTACGACAATTTATGCAGCTAGAAGATACGGCGGTGCGGCACAACTGTGTCTCAGGTCATGGATGCGCACGCCCTCAAGTCCGGCGCGCGCCTGGATGCGGTTCCAGTAGTAGGTCAGGTCCGGCAGGCAGGCGCCGGGCTTTTTGCTGCGGATGACCCAGGGATTGCCCTCGATGCGCTCGATGCCGTCGAGCACCTTCATGACCGGAGGCGTCAGCGGCACCATGCGCGGGCCCCGCTTGCCGTCGCGGAGCCGCAACTCGCCCGCCGTGCGGTCGACGTCGTCCCACTTCAGGGTGAGGATTTCGGATTTACGGCAGCCGGTCAGCATCAACAGCCGGATCGCCGCGATCGCCGGCGGCCACATCGAGCCGGCGGCTTCCGCCTCGCGCAGGGCCATGCGGGCGCTTCGGTACTCTTCCGGCGTCAGGAACCGTTCCCGGGACTGCTCGCGGTAGTGGCTCACCGCCTTGCAGGGATTGCGGCCGTGGGGCACAAGCTCCCAGGTCTCGGCCAGCGAGAACATCTTCGACAGCATCGCGACGACATGGTTGGCCATGGAAGGCGTGTCGCGCAGGCGCTGATGGAGTTCGATGACATGCTTCGAGCGGACGTCCTTGACTGGCATGGTTCCGAGCGCGGGAACGATGTGCCGGTCGATGGCGGTCCGGTACAGCTTCTCGGTCTTCGGCTTGCAATGAACCTTCACGTAGGCGCGCATGCAGCGCGCGGCGAGATCGGCCACGGTGGGTTCGGGCTCGGGCTCCGGCGGGATCGGATCCAGGCCGCGCTTGATGCGGTCGATTATCGTGGCCGCCTCGTGGCGCCTCTTGTCGATCGACACCCCGGCGAAGGGGCCGAGCGTCACCCGTTTGAGCCCCGCGGGTCCCCGGGTCTGGACGACGTAGACCTTGCGGCCGTTGCGCTGGACGCGGACGCCGAAGCCGGTGAAGTCGCGGTCCCAGTAAAGGACATCCTTGCCGGTGACCGGCAGGGCGGCGACGCTGCGGGTAGTGAGACGGAGGGTGCTTTTCTTCGGCATGACGGGCCCCGATGCGGAAAGCGTTCGTTCAAGGTGTGACGATGATGAGGAAGTCGATGGCAAATCCGCGATCTGCCGGGCGGCGCCCGTCTTGGCTCAGCGCCATCATCCCCTCCATCACCGCGTGAACGAACGCTTTCTCCCGATGCGTGCCCCGGCCCGAGCCGATGGACCGGAGCGTGTAATCAAGCGGCAAACGCGCCGCATCAATTCAGTGGCAATGAGAGGACACTTCTGTCCTCAATGCAAGGGGGAAGGAAGGCCGAAGAGAAAAATTATCGTAAATACAACAGTCGGTTAGGGTACGATTGGCACTGTATGGCCTCGACTGGCCCGGGAACAAAATAAAAGCCTGTCTTTCTGGCGGATAGACGGATTTCCCCCGCTACGACATCGACATCTTCCCACCGCAGGGTAAGAATCTCGTTCTTGCGGCATCCCGTCACCATCAGGAGACGGATCGCGGCCACCGCTCCGGAAGGTATGCTGCCGCCGGATGCAGCCTCGTCCAGCACCTGCTCCAAGCGATCGAGCTCGGCACCGGTCAGGCAGCGTTTCCGCTTGCGCTCGGGATATTTTGTGACCGACCGGCAAGGATTGAACCCTTCCCCGATCATACTCCAGCCCTCGGCCAGGGTGTACATGTGCGACAGGGTCTTGACCGCCTTGTTTGCGGTCGCAGGGCTGCGGGCCAATCTCCGGTGCAGGTCGGCGACCTGGCCGGGTTCCACCGCCTTCAGTGGCAGCCGGCCGAGCGCAGGCAGGATGTACCGGCGGATCGCGCTGCGGGTGTCTCGCGCCGTCGCCGGCTTGCAGCTGACAGTGACATGCTCGTCCAGATAGCGGGCCGCCAACTCGGCAACAGTGGGGTCGTCCGGGATCTTGGCTGCCAGCGGCAGCGGGACCGGCTCCTCGCCCGTCTTGATGCGTAAGATGATGAGCGCCGCCCGGCGGCGCGCCTCGGCGGCACCGATCACACCGTGGCGTCCGACCGTTACGCGTTTCGGTCCTTTCGGGCCCCGTGCCTGGACGACATAGACCTTGCCGCCCGAGGGATAGACCCTGACCCCGAACCCGGTGAGTGCCTGGTCCCAGAACACCGTGTCGCGCTCGACTGTCAACGCCGCCACCATGCGGTTCGAGAGAGATCTCCGTTGCGGTATCGCCATGCTTGCTCCGGCCTGCCCTACGGCTCTACCCCGCCTGGCTCTACCCCGCCTCGGGATCAAGTTGCGGGAAATGGGCGCCGATGCTGTCGCCTACCCGGGCGGCCGCGGTCTTCTCGGCGTCCTGCAAGAGATGGGCGTTGCGGGCGGTGGTGCCCACCCTGGTATGGCCGAGCAGCCGTCCGATCATGGTCAGATTCTCGCCAAGCGCCAGCGCCCTGGACGCATACGAATGGCGGAGATCGTGAATCCGCACATCGTAGAGCCCGGTACGGGCCTGGATCCGGGACCAGTATGAGGCAAGCCCGGGCAAGCGCTCGCCAGGCTTGCGGCCCCTGATGACCCACGGGTTACCCTCAATGCGCTCGATGCCGTCCAGCACCGCCTCGACCGGCGTCGACAGAGGCACCATACGCGGACCCGACTTGCTGTCCCTCAGCCGCAATTTGCCCACCGTGCGGTCCACATCGTCCCATTGCAGCGTCAGGATCTCGTTCATCCGGCACCCGGTCAGCATCAGAAGGCGCAGGTCCGCGATCGCCGGCGGCCACATAGAACCTTCGGCGTCGATCTCCTTCAGTGCTGCGCCCACGCGCCCGAACTCCTCCTGCGTCAGGAAACGCTCCCGGGATTTCTGTCGGTAGCGGCGCACCGACCGGCACGGGTTGCGGCTGGGCGGTATCAGATCCCAGACCTCGGCCAGAGAGGACATCTTCGACAGGACCCAGATCACCTGGTTGGCCGTGTAGGGCGTGTCGCGCAGGCTGTGATGGAGCGCGGCGACATCTCTGGGTCCGACCGCCTTCAACGGCATCGCGCCCAGTGCCGGAAGAATGTGGTTGTCGAGCGAGGCCCGGTACGCCTCGGCCGTCTTGGGCTTGCAATGGACGGCGACATAGGCCCTCATGCAGCGCTCCGCCAGATCGGCGACCGTGGGTTCGGGCGCCGGCGGCGCCGGCATCGGATCCTCACCCCGCTTGATGCGATCGATGACCGCCGCGGCCTCGCGCCGCCGCTGGTTGATCGGCAGGTCTGCACAGGGTCCGAGCGTCACGCGCTTGATGCCGTTTGGCCCCCGGGACTGGACGACATAGACCTTGCGGCCGTTGGCATGGACCCGTACCCCGAAGCCCACCAGGTCGCGGTCCCAGAAGATGGCGTCCTTGTCGTCCACCCGCAACGCGTTCACGACGCGCTTGGTGAGACTGAGCGTGCTTCGCTTCGGTATGGCCTTCTCCGGTGCATCAACTCGTGCGATCTGCAATTCTGTTATCAAATCGCAAACGGTATTCATCGATTCTGGAGGTATTGGAGACCACCCAGGATGACGATGCAAGAGCAAGGCGTCAACTGACGAAAAATAAAGTGATGCTATTACAGCATGTTATAGTAAGGTTGACGTCGAATGGCTATGATTGGCACAGCTTGCCAATCCCAAGCGTGTCTTTTTTTCTGTTGAGAGACGACGATCATTTTTTCGGGCCGGAGCTTCCCTTCAGCCATTCGAAACAGATCCACCACTGGTAATCGAAGTAGACGTTCCACGGTCGGTTCCGGGACAGGTTGCCGCCGAGCGCTACGCCGTCGTCGCCGGTACATATTCTCGCCGCCGTTGACAGATAATGCCTTGACCGTTCGCTCGTCAGTATATGAATAATGCATCTAATTTTCATATATTATAACCTGGTGAGGAACGTCAATTATGTGTCGCCGGAGTAAGCCATGAATTTCAGTTACTTCTCGAACGCCGACAACACCTACAAGAACAACAGCAGGCCGGTCGAAGAACTGTTGCTCCAGATCGGCGATCAGGCGGTCTATGCCGAAGAATTGGGGATGCATTCCGCCTGGATCGGCGAGCACCACTTCAACGAATTCGGCACCAATGCCTCGCCGGAGATCATGCTCACCGCGGTCGCTACCAGGACAGAACGAATCCGGCTCATGCCGGCAGTGACCGTCCTGCCGTTACACCATCCGCTGCGCGTTGCCGAGAACTGGGCCACGGTCGACCTGGTTAGCGGGGGGCGGGTCGATTTCGCCTGCGGCCGCGGCTTCGACAAGCACGAATACGACCGGTTCGGGGTCGATTTTGACCGCAATGCCGAAATTCTGGCCGAAAGCCTCGAGATCGTCCACCGGGCCTGGACCGAGCCGGGGCGCTGGTCACACGAAGGCGCCTTCTACAGCTTCGAGGACGTGGAAATCGTCCCCAAGCCTGTCCAGAACCCGATGCCGGTTTACGTCGCCTGCTTTTCCCGGCCAACGGTGGACATGACCTGCAGCCGCGGTTTCAACATGTCGATCGCTCCCTTTGCGGCCGGCATGTCGTTCGGCGGCGTTGACAAGATGATCGACTATTACCGGGAAAACTGCACCGCCAACGGGCACGAACCCGGTATCGTAAACTCATCAATCTTCCTGCATTTCGCCGACACCCCCGAACAGGAAATGGCGGCCCGCGAGCGCCAGGTCCGCTTCTTCCTGGAAAACGCCCTGCCGACGATGCGGACGGCCTCGAAAGCCAAGACCAAATCCTACGACTACTGGCACGACATGGCGGATCGGGTCAGTCGGCTGAAACCGCAGGATCTCGTGTCCGGCATGGTCCTGCTCGGCAGCACCCAGGCGATCGCCGACTCGGTCGGCCGCTTGGCCGACATGGGGATCGACGAACTTGGCCTCTATGTGAATATCGGCCTCAAGGACCCGCAGCAGACTCGGGAAGAGATGCAGCGTTTCATGGAGGAAGTCGCGCCGCAATTCCCGGAAATCTGATCGGGTAAGCGCATCGAGGTCGCATAGTCGGACGACGCCCATTCGGGGCGCGACGGATACGGGAGACTGCCTCATGGCGCCACCACGGCGGACCAATCCGATGTTCGGCCCTAACCCCTTCAAGCTAGCCCGGATTATTCACGGCACGGCGTGAAAGAGGTGGTGAGCGTGGATTAAACTGTTGAGATTCCGTATGATTCTGGTGTCTGGCCAAGACCATACGGCAACAGGGAAACCCGGCTCACCATGGATGAGATTACCGCCTATCTCCCCGGACTGTCACCCGTCGAGAACAAGGAACTGTGCGTCCGGTTCGACGGCGGCCGGCTGTCGTCGGACGGCGGCGTGCTGGTGCTGCGCGAGATCGAGAAGCGTCTCGGCCTTGCCGCGCGCCTAGCCGGTTGCCTGTCCGATGCGCGCGATCCAGCGAGCACCACCCACTCATACGCCGACATGATCGGGGCGCGCATGTTCGCCATCGCCTGCGGATACGAGGATTGCGACGACCTCGACGTGCTGCGCTTCGATCCGGCGTTCAAGCTGGCCTGTGGTCGCCTGCCCGAGAGCGGTCGCGATCTGATGTCGCAGCCGACCTTGTCCAGGCTCGAGAACGCCCCATCATGGCGCGAACTGGCGCGCATGGGGCTGACGATGATCGATCTGTTTTGCGACAGCTTCGAGCGCGTGCCCCAACGCATCGTGCTCGACATTGACGATACCCCTGATGCCGTCCACGGCGGCCAGCAACTGGCACTGTTCAACGCCCATTACGACGAGTACTGCTTTCAGCCCATCCACATCTTCGACGCGGCGACCGCCAAGCCGGTGCTGTCGCTGCTGCGTCCGGGCAAGCGGCCATCCGGTGACGAGGCGGCGCGGGTCTTGCGCCACGTCATCGGCCGCATCCGGCGCCATTGGCCCCGGGTCGAGATCGCGGTGCGTGGCGACGGCCATTACGGCACGCCCGAGGTCATGGACCTGCTGGAGGATCAGGGCCACGGCTACATTCTCGGGCTTCCCGGCAACGCCCGGCTGAGCGAGATCGGCCAGCCGTGGTGCGAGGACGCGGCGCTGCGCCGGGTGCAATCAGGCAAGGACAAGGTGCGCCGTTTCTTCCAGACCGGCTACCAGGCCAAAAGCTGGTCACGCGAGCGCAAGGTCGTTGCCCGCGTCGAGGCCACCGCAAGGGGGACGGATGTCCGCTTCGTCGTCACCAACCTGCCGGGCCGCGCCAAATTGCTCTACGAGAGGGTCTATTGCGCCCGTGGCCGGATGGAAAACATGATCAAGGAGCACAAGCTCTACACCAAATCCGACCGCACCTCGTGTCACCGATGGGAAGCCAACCAGTTCCGGCTGTTCCTGCACACCGCCGCCTATTGGCTGCTGCATCAGTTGCGCCGGACCGCGCCCCGCCGCTCGCCGTGGCGCACCGCGACGTTCGAGACGCTACGACGGGCATTCCTCAAGATCGCCGTGCGCATCGAGGAGCTCAACACCCGCATCAAGATCGCCCTGCCCTCGGCCTACCCATATCGCAACGCCCTGATCGCGATGGCCGCCTCCATCGCCGCCCAAGGCCCCTGATCCAAGCGGCGCGTGCCGCCGGATGAACCTCGAACGTCAATCTCCAACCCGTAACGAAAACCCGCCCCGAAAGCCGCCGTCAACCCGGCCGATACCGCTCGCCTCGCTCAAATCGGCCGCCAAGCGTGAATAATGCGGGCTAGGCGTTTTCCGTATGAATGCGGAAGGCGGCCTGGCGATCACGCGCAAGGCAGGGCGTTGGCCGGCGGACTGGGCCGATATCGCCGAGGCGAGCCGCACTGCGGACCGGGCGGGCCTTGAATTCAATTTGCCGCTGGCGCGCTGGAAGGGCTATGGCGGGACCTACGACAATGCTGCCCGGTCCTATGAAACGCTGACCCAGGCGGCGGCGCTTGCAGCACTGACCGAATATTCCTGCATCTTCACAACGGTCCATGTCGCCCTGGTCCATCCGGTCTTCGCGGCCAAGGCGGTGTCCACCATCGATCATGTCAGCGGCGGCCGCGCCGGGCTGAATATCGTCTGCGGATGGAACAAGGACGAGTTCGACATGTTCGGTGTGCCCCTGCCAGAGCATGACGCGCGCTACGATCAGGGGCTGGAATGGTTCGAAATCTTCGCACGGCTGGTGCGCGGTGATCGTTTCGACCATTGCGGCGCCCATTATCGCCTGAAGGACGCCTATTCCGACCCACCAACCGTCCAGCAACCGCGTCCCGTGATCCTGTCGGCCGGCGGCTCCCCGGCAGGCAGGGCTTTCGCCGCTCACGCAGCGGATTTCCTGTTCGCCGTCGTCCGCGACGCCGATCACGCCGCCTCGGTGGTCGAGGGGGTCTCTGCCGACGCGACAACCCACGGCCGGTTTGCCGGCATCTGCGCCATCGCCCATGTCGTGTGCCGGGAAACCGAAGCGGAGGCGCGCGATTTCTACGACGATTACGCGCGCCGGCAGGCGGACAACGAGGCGATCGACCGCTGGACCGGCGCCAAGGCCGAGACCTCGCAATCCGCGCCGGCGGACGTCATGGCGGCCCGGCAGCGGGTGGCCGGCGGCCACGGCTCCTTTCCCCTGATCGGGACGCCGGAGCAGGTCGCCGAAGGGCTGATCGCCTTGCATGGCGCCGGCGTCTCGGGCGCGTCGCTGAGTTTTTTCGATTTCCGGAAGGAACTGCCCTTCTTTATCGACCGCGTCCTGCCTCTGCTGGAACGGGCGGGGCTCCGCGAGCCGTTCCGGCCTTCCTAAGTAACGGGCTCCACGAGGATCATATTGAAATTGGCGATATCCGCGCGGTGGCGCCGGGCTTCCCGGTATTCCGAGGAATCGTAGAATCGCCGCGCCGCTTCCGCCGATTCGAACTCGACGATCGCCATACGCTTGGGCAGCCAGTCGCCCTCGATCGGTTCGGGCTTGCCGCCCTCGACCAGGAACCGGCCGCCATATTTCTCGGCAGCGGCCGAACCGCGCGTACTGTATTCCGACTTGAACGTCGGCAGGTCGAAGACTTCGACGCTGGTCACGAGATAGGCCGGCATGCATTGTTCCTCCGCTGGCAAACGCCCGGCGCGCAATCCGCGAGGCGGTCCGTGTCGGCAGTTTCTGGCGGAACCGCAGGCCCGAGTCCAGCGGAGCATCGGAAGGGAGAGCGCCATGGAACCGACTCGGGTTGCCCTTGTCACCGGCGCGGTCGGCGGGCTCGGCACACCAATCGCGGCTGGGCTCGCGCAGGCCGGATTCAGGCTGGCGCTGTCGGACCGGGCCGCACTGGTGCCGGCTGCCGCGATGGCGGCGCCGGTCGGCGCCGGTCGGCAGCCCGATCGGCTGGCCACAACTGGCCGGCACCGACCGGAACGTGCCCATGGCCGGCGCCCCGGCCCGCCCGGCGCGCTCCTGAGATCCCGAAAATAGAAACGGGCGCCTGGCGCCCGCTTCAGTTGCACATTCGGCAGCCGGCCTATTCAACCAGCGCCTTTTCGGCCCTCAACTTATCGGTCAGCGACTTGAGAACGGCTTCGGCGTCGAAGCCGCGCTTCGCCACACTCTTCTTCCAGACCTCGAGCGCCGGCGCGGAGAATTTGCGCCAAGCGTCCTTGTCGGCATCCGAGATCGGCACGAAGGTCTTGCCCATCTCACGCAGCTTCTTCTCGCCTGCCCAGTCGGACCTGGCGACCGGGTCGGCTATCCGTTCCGCCCATTCCGGCGTGCAGTGCGCGTCGACGACGGCTTTCTGCTTGGCGTCCAACTTGTTGTAGGCCGCCTTGTTCAGCACGATATTCCAGACCGCGCCGAACAGCGGTGCGTCCATGATGTACTTGGTCGCCTTATGGCCGCCGAACGCGATCAGCGCGCCGTGAACGCCGGTCGAAGCCGTCGCGATGCCGCGCTCAAAGGTGTCGCGGATCTTCGGGAACGGAGAAAAGACAGTGACTGCGCCGGCCCGCTTGAAGATGCGCGCCTGGGTGGCATTCGCCGGCCGCATCTTGACGCCCTTCAGGTCCGCCGGCGTCTTGATCGCCTTGCGGGTAGAGAAGATCGTCAGCGGCACCATCGTGTGCATCAGGCAATTCTTGGCGTCGTTCATTTCCCGGTCGGCATATTCGGCGTACCACGCCGTCAGGGCCCGCGACGCGCCCAGCGGCTCCTTCAGCATCAGCGGATGTTCCGGTAGCGAAGTCACCGGCCAGCGGCCCGGATTGAAGCCCGGGTTGATCCAGACGGCGTCGGCGATGCCGGACTTCGCCATGTCGTAGTGGTCGCTCGCCTTGCCGAGCTGGCTCGACGGAAAGTACTGGAACTTGATGGTGCCGCCGGACTTCTCGGTGATCGAGGTGCCCCACGCGACGAACGCCTTGTGCAGCGCATGAACCGGCGGCACCCAGTGGGCAAATTTCAGGGTGACCGTTTTCGAATGGACCGGCCCGGCCAGGATGCACAGGGCGAGCGCCGAAGCGGCCGCGATCCGAACGTTGCGAATAACCATTTTTCCCTCCCTCGATGCCTGCGCGACGGCACGGGAGCCAGCATCAAACGCGAATACGCACCGTTCGCCACAGACCGGTTCGAGTATGCGAAAATTTATGTAAAATACAATTACAATCTCATATGATCGGGCTGGGACGTGCCGCTTTCGGCAAAGAGCGCGCGCCTGCACGCGGCCCGGGCGGGGCGCTCGCGAGTCGGGGGCTTGAAATGGAGTCGCGGAATCTCGACAGATTGATCCGGTCCCTGTCCGGCTTTGCCGCCATTCTTCTGCTCGGCGTGACGCTGCTGGTTTTCATTTCGGTGTTGCTGCGTTTCTTCTTCAATTCGCCGATTCCCGATACCAACGATCTGGGCCGCCTGACCATGGGCATCGCCCTGATGAACGGCATCGCGCTGGCAACCTACTACGGCCAGCAGATCACCATGGACACGGTGTGGCTCACCGTCGGTGCGCGCGCGAAGAAAGCGATCGACATCGTCGCGACCGCGGTAACATTTTCGGTGATCCTGGCCATAACCTGGCTCATGTTCGACAGGGTCGCCTCCGTGATCGCTTCCGAGGAGCAGACTTTCGATCTTGGCCTGCCGCTCTGGATATTCTACGCGCTCGTGGCCGCCTCGGCATGCGCCGCAACCTTCCTGAGCGTCGTGCGCCTGTGGGCGGTTCTGCGCGGCGGGGATATTGCGGCCCCGGTCACCGACCAGGCGATCGACTAGGGGCGGCGGAGAATGGACGGCCTCAGCCTCGCGATCGGCGCCTTCGTCATTCTCTTCGCCCTCATGCTGCTGCGCGTTCCGGTCGGCATCGCGATGGCGCTGGTCGGCGTTGGCGGCTTCGCCATGCTGACCGATCTCGGACCGGCGCTGTCGCTACTCGAACTGACACCGATCCGCACGCTGACCGATTTCACCTTTGGACTGGTTCCCCTGTTCATCCTGATGGGCGCGCTGGCGAACGCCTCCGGCATGAGCCGCGACCTGTTTCGTGCGTCCAATGCCTGGCTGGGGCACCGACGCGGCGGTCTCGCATTGTCGACAATCGCAGCATGCGGCGGGTTTGCCGCGATTTGCGGCTCTTCGGTTGCAACGGCGGCGACCATGTCTAAAGTCGCCCTGCCCGAAATGCGCCGCTACGGCTACGCCGACAGTCTGGCAACCGGCACCATCGCCGCCGGCGGCACGCTGGGCATCCTCATTCCGCCCTCCATCGTCCTCGCCGTATACGGCATCATCACGGAAACGGATATCGGCAAGCTGTTTGTCGCCGGACTGCTCCCGGGTCTGCTCGCCGTTCTGATGTATATGGCTGCGGTGCAGGTCGTCGCGGTCCTGCGGCCGGAATGGGTTCCGGCCGGCAGCCGCACCGACTGGCGAACCCGCTTCGCTTCATTGCGCACCGTATGGCCTGTTGTGGCCGTGTTTGCCTTCGTCATCGGGGGAATCTATGGCGGCATCTTCACGCCGACCGAGGCCGCGGCCATGGGCGCCGCCGCCGTGGGCATCCTGGCCTTCGCCATCGGCCGCATGTCGATCGCCAGGCTGCTCGACTGCCTGCGCGAAGCGCTGATAACGACCGGCGCCCTGTTCGTCGTGCTGATCGGCGCTATCCTGTTCGCGCGCTTCCTGACGATCACCCAGTTTCCGCAGCAGGTCGCCGAGGCGCTGATTTCGCTCGACCTCGGCCGCTACGGAACGCTGGCGCTGATCATCCTGTTCTATGTGATTCTCGGCTGTTTCATGGAAGCCATGGCGATCATCCTGCTGACGGTCCCGGTGTTTTTCGCCAGCATCGTCGGCCTCGGCTTCGACCCGATCTGGTTCGGCGTGATCGTCGTCACGGTGACGGAACTCGGCCTCATCACGCCGCCCTTCGGCCTCAATGTCTTTGTCATCAAGGGCGAAGCGCCCGACGTGCCGCTCAAGTCGATCTATGCGGGCGTGACTCCCTATATCGCTTCCGATCTGGTGCGCCTTGTCGTGCTGGTTGCTTTCCCGATCATCGTGCTGTGGCTGCCCAACCAGATGTAGCGGCGCAGCCCGATCCGCCGGCTACAGGTCTATGCGCATGCCGTCGTGGGCGAGGCGCAGGTCGCCTGGGTAGGATCTGCGGATATCGGCAACGACGTCTTCCATGAAGGCGGGGCCGATCAGGTCGCGCGGCATATGCACCGACATCATGTCGCGAAGCACCGGATAGGTGGTGTCGAAGCTGCCGAAATGGGTCGCGACCAGGCTCTTGCAGCGCGAGGCGACGGCGATCTTCCCAAGCTCGACCGGGCTGGTATGGGCCCAGGTGCCGACATTGGCCCGGCGGCGGAATTCCAGCGCCTTCTCCGGGAAGGTGCATTCGTGGATCAGCAGGTCGCAGTCCTGCGCCAGGTCGATCAGCCGGTCGCACGGCGCGGTATCGCCGGAGAAGACCACCGATTTGCCGTCGACGGAATCGAGCCGCAGGCCGAAACAGGGTGAGATTTCGCGGGGAATGTGCTCGACATAGCAGGCCGAGACCTTGACCAGCTCATCCTCGAACACAACACCCGGCTCGCACTCGCGGACATCGGGTTTGAGCACATGCATATTGCCTTGGCGGTTCCGGTAGGCCGCCCGCGCCTCGATATCCTTGGCGAAGGCGCCATCGGCGAACTGGTGGTCGACGAAGCCGCGCGTGCCCGGCGGGCCGACCACGACCGGCGGGTTTTCCCGGTCGGTGATCCAGGTGGTCAGCAGGAAGAAGGCGAAATCGGCAATATGGTCGTAATGCAGATGCGACAGGAATACCGCGTCGACATGGCCGGGATTGACGTTGCAGCGGATCAGCTGGTGCGTCGCCCCGTGGCCGCAATCGAACATGTAGTGCCGATCGCGGACCGTGATCAGAATCGCCGAATGGTTACGGTCGGGATCGGGCGCGGCGGCGGCCGTGCCGAGCATGAGAATGCGCATGGTGCCTCGCAAATGGCGGTTGATATAAGTGAAATTCCACCCATATTTCACCTATTGGTGTATCAACCTGCCCTGATCGATGTCACCTGGAAATTCGTGTCGTCGACGCAGGAAAGAGGGAGTTGTCCCGCCGTTGCCCGATGACGTGACCTCCGCGCAGTTCTCCGTCACCGAGTTCCCGACCTACTACATCTACACCATCCAGTCTGGGAACTTTGCCGCGCTGAATCATGCCCTGCGCCCCTTTGGCATCTCCGTCATGTTCTGGCGGGTGCTGGCGGTGCTGCAGGAAAGCGACGGCCACAATATCAGCTATCTCTCGGCCAAGCTGGCGATCGACCGGTCCAATCTCAGCCGGATCATCGACCTGATGGCCCGGGACGGGCTGATCGAGCGCAGAACACCGCCGCACGACCGGCGCAACGTGCTGGTCTGCATCACGCAAGCCGGCCGGCGCAAGGTCGACGAGGCCTATCCCAGCGTCATGCGGATCGTCGAATCGACCATGGACGGCTTCTCCGCCCAGGAAAGGCGGACGCTTCTGTCGCTGCTCAAGCGCATGCGCAACAACGTCCTCCAGCAGAGCGGGAGTTAGTCCCGGTCGGCCTGCACCGGCGGAATACCGAGACGTTCCAGAACGCAGTCTGCAATCGACAGGGCCGCGGTTACACCGGGCGTTTCGATGCCGAGCAGGTTGACCAGACCGGGCACCCCATGATCCTGGGGGCCGGAAATTGTCCAGTCGCCGTTGCCCTCTTCCGGCCCCCAGGTGCGTGGGCGGATGCCGGCATAGTCCGGCGACAGGCGGCTCTCGTCGACATCGGGCCAGTAGCCGCGGATCGCCTCGGCGAATTTGGGAGCGAGGTCGCCGGGGACCTGGTAGTCGACCTCGTCGACCCACACGAGGTCGCCGCCGAACTTGCCCCGGCCCGCGATGTCCAAGGTGAACGCGCCGCCATCGGCGAGGCGATCGCCCAGTATCGACATCGTCGAGATACTTTTCGATTGCCGCTTTGCTGCAGGACGCGACCGGGCCGCCTCGAGATCAGCCCGGGACGATCTCCTCAATCGCGGCTGCGTACATGTCCCTGATCTCTGCGCCGAAACAGGCGAACACGATCTTCTCCAGCGCGCGGCCGCTCTCCAGATTTTCCTTTGCCTGGGCCACAGCGATACGCGTTGCCCGGTCGAGGGGGAATACATAGGCGCCGGTGCTGATCGCCGGAAATGCGATCGAAGCTATGCCCTTTTCTGCAGCGATTTCGAAACAGCGGCGATAGCAACCCGCCAGGAGATCGGGCTCTCCGCAGCCACCTCCCTGCCAAATCGGGCCAACAGTGTGAATCACGTAGCGGGCGGAAAGATCATACGCGCCGGTCACTTTGGCGTCACCGGTGTCGCATCCGCCCAGAGCGCGGCACTCGTCAAGCAAGCGCGGCCCCGCCGCGCGGTGAATGGCGCCATCGACACCGCCGCCGCCCAGCAGAGCGTTGTTCGCCGCGTTGACGATGGCATCGACCGACAACGTTGTGATGTCGCCCTCGAAAATTATTATCCGTTCGTGCATTTTGCACCTCCGCATCCACGATACCCGCATTCCCGGCAGGATTGCCGCGCCACGCAACGCGGGACATCGGGCTAGCGGTTCACCAGAGCAACACCGAGGATGGCCACGGCCATACCGGCCAGCGCGAGCGGGCCGAGGGTTTCGCCGAACAGCAACCAGGCGAACAGGGCAACAAACGCCGGCACCAGATAGAACAGGCTGGCGACCCGGCTGGCGGCGCCGCGCCGGATCATGACCATGAGCAGCCAGACGGTCACGATCGACAGCACGACCGCCAGCCAGAACAGGGAAATGAGAAAATCCGGGGCAGTGAAGTCGACCCGCCAAGTCTCGGTCAACTCGGCGCCGAGCACAACCAGTACGCCGGCGGCGGCATATTGGAACACGCCGCCGGAAGCGGGATGCACATCGGCGCAGAAGCGTTTCTGATAGATCGTGCTCGCCGTGATGCCGAGCAGCGAAATCGCGGCGAAACCGTAACCTGCGAGGCTGCCCTCGGCGTCGAGCCCGCCGTCGAGACCCATCTTGCGCCACAACACCATGGTGACACCGGCCAGCCCGAGCAGCAGGCCGACCCACTGGATGGGCCGGACCCGCTCGCCCAGCACCGCGCCGACCGCCGTTGCCGTCAGCACCGGCTGCAGCGAGACGATCAGCGAGGCGACACCGGCCGGCACCCCTTCCGCGATCGCCAAAAAGACTCCGCCCAGGTAGAAGCCGTGCAGCAACAGGCCGACAACCATGCTGTGACCCGCCTCGGCACGCGACGGCCAGGACGCGCGCACGGCCAGCGCAATGACGATCATCAACGGCAGCACGATGGCGAACCGGACCGCCATGAAGGTAAGCGGCTCGGCATGCGGTATGCCCAGCTTGGTGAAGATGAAGCCGGTCGACCACAGCGGCACGAACGCCAGCGGCAGGAGATAGTCCGTGGGGGCGGGCCTGTCGGCGATGATGCGCACCTGCTGCGGGTGATCGGCGCTCGACCCTTGTCTTTCCAGACGGGGCTTCGAGACGCCTGGCTCGAAGGAAGTTCATCTCGACGACCTAAAGTGCGCCTACCGTGCGCTCAGCGGTCACCGCCTGCGATCCTGTCAAACGCCAGTTTGGCGGCGGCGATGTCCTGGATGGCAATACCGACGGAATCGTAGACGACCGTCGCGCCCTCGGGCACGGCCCTGTCGCCGGCGAACACCTCCCCGACCTCGGCAAAGATGGCGCAACCGGAGCCGCGGACATTGCCGGCCTGGTCGCGCGCGGCGTCGCGGGATTCGACCAGCACCGTGTGGGCCATCGCCGCATCGTCCAGTTCGCGGCCGTCGGCGCCATTCCAGCCGACCGACGCGACCAGCGCGCCGGGCTTGACCCAAGCGCCCTTGAGGACCGGTTCCGTCGCCGAGGTCGCGCAGACCGCGATGTCGGCATCGCGCACGGCGTCGGCTGCATCAGCGTGAAACACGGCGCCGAGATCGTCGGCAACCGGCCATCCGTGCGCCGGGTTGCGCGCCCACAGGCGCAATTCGCCGATGTCCCGGACCGACCGGATTGCTGCGACATGGGCCCGCGCCTGCACGCCGTTACCCAGTATGGCGACGGTCTTCGGCGCTACGGACGTCAGCTTGCGCACGATCGCCGCGGTCCCGGCGGCGGTCCGCATTTCGGTAATCAGGCGGCCGTCCAGTACGGCGAGCGGCGCACCGTTCGCCTTGTCGAACAGCAGGATGACCGCCTGGTGGGTCGGCAGGGCAGTGCCGGCATTGCCGCGGAACAGTGTGACGACCTTTACGCCCATCGCCCCATCGACTGTCCCTTCGACTGCCCCTTCGACCGCCGGGCCGATCGCCGGCATCGCCGCCATGATGGCGTCCTCGCCCGGCACCGGGATCATCTGGCGCACCGGCTGCGCGACCTGTCCGGCCGAAAAGGCGATCATCGCCGCCTCGATGGCGTCGATCAGATCCGGCCAGCGCAGGGCCGCGGCGATCCCGGCCTCGCCGATATAGGGGAGCCGGTCCGCGCCCTCCCGGTTCATGTCCGCGGGCTCAGGCGAAGCCCCGGGTCACGAGGAAGCTCTCGTCCTCGAACCACAGGCCGCCATGCCGCTTCAGCACGTCGCGGGCAATCTCCAGATAGTCGCCGTCGCGCAGCACATCGACCATGCGGTCGTCCTCGATCTGGGCGACGTAGGTGGCGGCGTTCCAGGCGGCCAGCAGCGTCGAGGTGCCGATGCTATCGCCCACTTCGTCGGGCAGGGCGTGCAGCTCGTATCGGAACAGCGAATCGTCGTCGGCCAGGGCGTCGTAGTTCAGATCGTTGTGGCTGCTGTCCAGCGCGGCTTTCATTCCCGCGATCAGGTCGCGGCGCGGCGTGGAGAAGAGAAATTCCTCTTCCCACACGGCATTGATCAGTTCCATGCCCGGATCGTTGCCGGTCGACTGAATGACGATCATCCGCCCGCCGGGAGACAGGGCGCGGGCGAGCGGGCCCAGCACGTTGCGCACCTTAACCTCCGCGCTGAGGCGCGCCCGGTAGGGCTGCGAAGCGATCACCAGGTCGTAGCCGGTCGGCGCGCCCCCTGAGGGCGGGATCACCTCGTGCAGGGCGAAGGCCCGGTCCTTGCGGTGCAGCACCAGGATCGACGGCTGGACATAGAGCGGGTTGCCGGTTTTCTCGCTGGTTCTGGTCTGCCAGCCGTCGGCCAGGATCGGGCCCAGGCTGCGCACCTGCTCGTCGAACTCGTGCGCCGTGCTGCCGTCGAGCGCGATGTCCCAGCGCTTCACCGGCAGCTTGGTCTCCGGCCGGTTGAGGCGCAGCCACGGCGCCTCGGCATAGTAGAGATTTGTGATGACGACGACGAGCTGCGGGTGCTCCTGAAAGCGGTCCGGCAGCTTTTCAAGGGTCAGCCGCACATCTTCCAGGCTGATCTCCTTGCCGACCACACAGAAGGGCACCGCCGGGAACTGCCGGTGCAGGTTGCGCAACACCCGGGTCAGCACCGTGCCGTCGCCCACGCCGGCGTCGAACAGGTTGAGCGCCGGCGGCGTCGGCTTCAGGAACGGAATTTCCCGCCCGATCCGTTGCGCCACTTCCCACTTCTCGGAGCAGGTCGTGACGAACATCAGGTATTTCTCGCGGTTATCGAAGAAGCGGAAGGCGTGCTTCGCAACCTCCGGCTCCGATTCGGGACCGGCCGGGACCGCCACTCCTGCTGCCTGCGCCATTTCCGCCTCGTCCGTCGCCATCGTCCCCGGCGGATTGCCGCTGCAGGGTATCCTACTGTATGGGCGATATTGCTGGACGGCGGCAAGAGCGGTCCGGCCGCAGGCAGGACGAACCGGTAATAGCGGTAGTGACGATGAAAGAAGCGGCATTGGCGAAATCGGTGTCGGCAGAGGTGCGCAAATCCGACGGCAAACTGGAACGGGTGCTCGCCGCCGGCGGCTTCGCCGTGACCTGCGAGACCTCACCGACCGCGACGACCGACCTGGCGCCCTTGCTGGAACGGGTTGCGCCGCTGCGCGATGTCGCCGATGCGGTCAACGTCACCGACGGCGCCACCGCCAAGGCCCATGTCTCCAGCCTGGTGCTGGCCGGCGCGATGATGCAACAGGGCATTCAGCCGGTCCTGCAGTTCACCGTGCGCGACCGCAACCTGATCGCCCTGCAGGGCGACCTGCTCGGCGCCGGCGCGCTCGGCATTCCCAACATTCTGTGCCTGACCGGCGACGACCCGAAGAAGGGCGAGGAGCCGACGGCGACGACGGTGTTCGATCTCGAATCCGCCGGCCTGATGCGGCTCGCCTGCAAGATGCGCGACGAGGGGCTTCTCAACGCCGGCCGCGAGATCAAGGCGCCGCCGAAGCTGTTCATCGGCTGCGCGGACGCGCCGATGATCCCGAAGGAAGATTGGGTGCCGAAGAGCCTCCAGGGCAAGATCGAGGCCGGCGCCGATTTCGCCCAGACCCAGTACTGTTTCGACCTGGAGACCGCGAAGATCTATTTCGGCCGGCTGGCGGATTTCGGCCTCGCCGGGAAGCTGCCTTTCCTGGTCGGCATCGGGCCGCTGGCTTCGCTGCGCCAGGCGAAGTGGATGGACGAGAACCTGTGGGGCGTCTCGATCCCCGGGCCGATCCTGAAACGGCTGGAAGGCGCGGACGACGAGCGGGCGGAAGGCAAGAAGATCTGCGCCGAGCTGATCCAGCAGCTACAGGAAATTCCCGGCGTCCGCGGCGTCCATCTGATGGCGCCGCGCCAGGAAGCCGCCATGGCCGAAGTCATCGAGATGAGCGGCGTGCTGAAGGGCAGGCCGTGACAATAGTGAGAAATCCGGGCTAGATTGCCGGGGAACGCCCGCGCAAAGTTTCAAACGCCTGCACTCGGTTCCGGGAGGACGAAGATGGCCGATGCGAACACGGCCCCCGGCGCAACCGCAACCGTGGCGCCCCGCAGCGTCGGACGGTCGCTCGACGCCGAGACGCTGGACGATATTGTCCGGCGGGTCGTTGCCGCGTGCCGGCCCGAGAAAATAGTTCTTTTCGGCTCCGCCGCACGCGGCGAGATGGGCTCGCACAGCGATGTCGATCTGCTAGTCGTGAAAGATTACGACAAACATTGGCGCGAACGTAAACGCGTCTACGACAGTATCTACCGGGAACTGTACGGCGTGCCGGTCGCGATCGATGTTGTCGTTGCGACTCCGGACGATGTCGAGCGTTACCGGAATTCCCACCCTCTGGTCTTCAAGTCCGCTCTGCAGGAGGGTCTGACGGTGTACGATGCCGCCTGAGCGCTATCAGCCCGACGATCCCCGCGAATGGCTCAACCGCGCGCGGAGCAATCTTGTGCGAGCGAAAAATCGTATCCCCGGCATTTACCTTGAGGATCTGTGCCTGGACGCACAGCAGGCAGCGGAAAAAGCCATCAAAGGTGTAATGATCCAGCGCGGCATCGAATTTCCGTACAGCCACGACTTGCGGCTTCTGCTTGTCACGCTCGAGGCCAGCGGCGAGACCATTCAGCCCGGCCTTCTCCGCGCCGGAGGCCTGTCACGCTACGCGAGCGCGACACGCTACCCTTTCGCAGACCTGCCCATCTCCGAAGCGGAGTATTGTGAAGCCGTCGAGATTGCCGAGAGTGTCGTCCGCTGGGCCGAGAGGCGGTGCGGCGACCCCGGATCCTCGTAACGGGCCTGTGACGCCGAAGAGCCATGCCTGAACCCCTCTGCCGGAACACGCCCAAGCCGCTCTCGGCGGCGAACCCGCCGACGCTGGAAGAGCGGTTCGCCGGCGCGCTGCATCGGCCTGAAGACGCCGAATGCGGCTTCGAGATCGAGCCGGAGTTCCAGCGCTTCAACGCGTGCAACGACACCTTCGCCCGCGTGCAATGGGACGAGACCGTCCGCTCGGAAAAGGGACTCAACTGGTTCAAGTCCATGTTCACCCACGGGTTGGGCGTGCGGAAGACGGAAGGCTACCGCGCCAAGGACTTCGCGATGCGCAACGCCGCCTGGGTCGGCGCCAACCTGCTGATCGAGCGCCGGCTGAAGGATGAGCGGCACGACGGCTTCCTCGACGAGCTCACGCCCTATGCCCCGCCGGCGCCGACCCGGGAGCCGGTCGAAGACCTGGCGGAAATGGCGGCCGAGGTAAAGCAGGCCGCACGCATCTTCGGCGCCGACCTGATCGGCATTACATCGACCGACCTGCGCTGGCACTACACCAAACGCTTCAACGCCAAGAACCGCTCCGAGAAAGAGAATGCCGATTGCGAGGCCCTGCCCCACTGCATCGTCATCGGCACGGAAATGCCCGGCAAGGTGATCCAGACCATGCCCTCGGCGCTGGGCGGCACGGCGGCGGGCTACGGCTATTCCAAGGACGGGCTGACGCTGATGTCCCTGGCCCAGTTCATCCGCAACCTGGGCTACAACGCCGTCGCCTCCCTGAACGATACGGCCCAGTGCGTACCCTATGCGATCCAGGCCGGGCTCGGCGAATACGGCCGGCACGGGCTGGTCATCACGCCCGAATTCGGCCCGCGCCTGCGCTTCGGCAAGATATTCACCGACCTGCCGCTCGCCCATGACAGCCCGAAGAAATTCGGCGTGAAGGAATTCTGCGACCTGTGCCGCAAATGCTCGGACGCCTGCCCGCCCAAGGCGATCCCGGCCGGCGAACCCGACGGCGCGTTCCACAACGCCTCCAACTTCGTCGGCATAAAGAAGTGGAATGTCGACGGCGAGAAATGCTTCCGCTTCTGGGCCAACCAGGGCACCGAATGCGGCATCTGCATCCGGGTCTGCCCCTATAACAAGCTGCCGGAGACGGCGCTCGGCCGCGTTTATTTCCGCGTCTGGAAGAAGCTGGCCGGCGGCCCCTTGCGGCGCTTCGCCCTGTGGCTGGATACGGCGCTCGGCTACGGCAAGCGCTTCAAGCCCGAATGGTGGTGGAAAAACCGGCCGGGCTGGTGACGGCATGACGGCCGCGACCGCCTACGATCTCGTCTGGAACCAGGCCGACCGGTCGCCCGACGCGCTGGCGATCCGGGACAACCGGACCGACCGGCAGTTCACCTATCGCGAACTGATTGCGGAACTGGATGCGATCGCGGCCGGCTTCGCGGCGCGCGGCATCGGGCCGGGCGACCGGGTGGCGACCTGCCTGCCCAACATCCTCGATCATGGCCTCGCCCTGCTCGCCCTGACCCGGCTGGGCGCCGTACCGGCACTGATCAATCCGAGACTGAAACCGGCCGATATCGGCAAGCTGGTGACGGCTGCCGGGATGAAGGGCGCCTTCGTCGTGCCGGACCCGGCGGTTGTGAAGGCCGCTGCGGAGGCGCTGCCGGCGGGCGCGCCGTTGTTCGCGCCGGGCGAAGCGGTCGACGCCGCCGAGGACTTCGCCGCCTGCCGGGCCGATCCCGCCGGCCTGCCGCCGCGGCCCGACTTGGACCGCGAAGACCCCGCCATCATCTTCTACACCTCCGGCACGACCGGCCTGCCCAAGGCCGTGGTGCTGGCCCAGCGGACGACGGAGCCGCGGGTGCTGTGGCTGGCGACCCAGGGCGGCGTGCTGCACGGGCCGCACACGCGGGCACTCGGCTTCATGCCGCTCGCCCACGCCATCGGCTTCTACGGTGTGTTCCTGGTGACGCTGGCGTTCGGCGGCAGCTACCAGGTGATGAGCGCGTTCGACCCAGCCGCCGCCGTGGACCTGATCGACCGGCAGCAGCTCACCTATACCTTCGCCGCGCCGACCCTCTATTTTGCGCTGACAAGGGCGCCGAACTACGCGCCGGAAAAGATGCGCTCCCTGCGCCTCGTGCTCTACGGCGGTTCGCCGATCCCGGAAGACCTGATCGCCCATATGGACCGGACCTGGGAGAATGCCGAGATCCGGCATATCTACGGGACGACAGAAACCATGTGCTCCGCCTACAACCCGGCGCCGGTCGGCGACCATCTGGCGCTGCGGCCGGGTTACTACACCCGACTCCGGGTGGTGAGGATGGGCGGCGGGCCGGACGATCTCGTCGGCCCCGGCGAGGAGGGCGAACTGCTCGTCGCGGCGGACGCCGACACCGTCTTCACCGAATATCTCGGCCGGCCGGAGGCGACGGCGGAAAAGGTCCGGGACGGCTGGGTGCGCATCGGCGATGTCGTGACCCTGGACGAGCGCGGTTACTTCACCCTGCACGGCCGGGTCGACGACATGATCCGCTCCGGCGGCGAGAGCATCCATCCCGACACTGTCGAGGCCGTGTTGCAGACCGCGCCGGGCGTCGAGGATTGCAGCGTCATCGGCCTGCCCGATGAACGCTGGGGCCAGATCGTCGTCGGCTGCATCGTGGGCGAGAGCGACGTCGCCGCGCTCGATGCCCATGTCCGGGCGTCCCGGACCTCCCCGGCTTCATGCGGCCTAAATATTATTATTTCTGCACCGAAATTCCCCGCAATCCCGGCAACGGCAATATGCTGCGCCGGCTGTTGCGCGATGCGGCCTCGGAAGCCCAAAATGCCGGTGCGCCGAGCTGGCAGACGCCCTGAACAAACGTCCTGAACAAACGTCCTGAACAAACGAACAAACGCCCCGAACAAACGCCTGAACCGGAAAGGCTGTTCCGATGCCGAAGAAGAGACCCGAGATCGACAAGGTCGCCGCCAAGGAGGCGATCCTGGCTTACTGCCTGAAGAAGGGCGCTCTCGCTGCGGGCGTTGCCGACCTGGAGGCCGTCAACCGGATCTGCCCGCCGGGCCACCGGCCGGCAGATATCATGCCGCGGGTCAAGTCGGTGATCGCCATCGGCGTCGGCGGCCAGACCCAGGGCGCCTGGACCGTGCCGGCGAAGGCGCTCGGCTATTTCGGCTCCACGGAAACCCGTGCCTACTCCATCTCCTACGGCCTCGCCTTCTACATCGAGAACAAGTTCGGCGTCCGCTCGATCTATTGCCCGCCGGACATGGACCCGGATGCCGGCCCGCGCGTCCCCTTGCAGAGCCTGAAGGTGCATGCCGAACTGGCCGGAATCGGCGCGCGTTCGCTGGCCGGCGATATCCTGCTCCATCCCGAGTTCGGCTACATGTATTTCGCCAGCGTGTTCACGGAACTGGAGCTCGAGCCGGACGCGCCGCTGGCGGAAAACCCCTGCCCGGCGCCGTCCTGCGTGAACATGTACCGCTCGATCCAGCGCACGCCCTGCATGAAATTCTGCCCGGTCCAGTGCCTCGACGGCGAGGTCGACGAGGAGACCGGCAAGCAGAAGGTCATGCGCTACGACATGGCCGCCTGCGCAGAGATGACCCAGCAGTACGAGACGGTGCCGTCGGCGATCATGGACGCCATCCGGGCGACCGACGAAGCGGACCGGGAAGACGCCCTGTTCGATCCGGACAACAAGATGCTGTGGTACAAGATGAGCGTCGGCTCCGGCGGCCTGCTGGCCCAATGTTTCGAATGCATGCGGGTCTGCCCGATCGCCACCCAGGCGCCGCAGGCCGATCCGATCCTGCGCCACGAGCACCGGCTGGACGCGGAGGCCGCCGAGTAATGACCCGCGGGCTGAACCGCCGCCAGATCGGCGTTACCGAGGAGATGTTCGAGACCTTCGGCGAGATCATCTTCCGGATGTCGCACAACCATCAGGTCCGGGAAGGCGATCCGTACCGGGAAAAGGACTGGGACGAGATCGACCGCCATCGCGAACTGATGGGCCTGTCGGACGCCGAGATCGCGGACCGGATCGGCCTCAGCCGTAATCAGGTCCTCTATATCCGCACCCTGATGGAGCGGCGGCGCTTCCGCACCGGCCACTATGCCCGGCTGCTCGACCTGGGCGGCGGCAAGCGCTTCCGCACCGAGCGGTTTACGCCCCATCTCGACCATTTCCGCTACAGCGAGGACGCGCTGGAATTGCGCGCCGCCATGAACTATCCGCCGGACCAGGCGCGCGACTATATCGAGAAGGGCTGGTGGCGTAACGAGACCCAGCGCCAGTATCTCGAACGTCACGCTGCCGAACGGCCGGACGCGCCGGCCTTCGTTCTGCCCGGCCGCACCCTGACCTGGAAGGAATTGCGCGACACGGCAGAGCGGGTGGCGAAAGGCCTGTGGCAGCTCGGGCTACGGCCCGGCGATGTCGTGGCGGTCCAGTTGCCGAATATCCCGGAATTCGCCATCGCCAACCTGGCCGTGACCTGGTTCGGCGGCGTGGTGCAGACCGTCCACATGCCCTATCGCGACGCCGAGCTTCAGACCCTGATCAATCACGGCCGCTCGCGGGCCATCGTCTGCATGGGCGCGGCAAAGGACTGGTCGGCGGCGCAGGCCGTGCTGGAGTTGCAGCCGCAACTGCCGACCCTGAAACACGTCATTGCCGTGGGCGACGTTCCGGAGGGGGCGCTGTCCCTCGACGATCTGATCGCCGCCGATCCCGATGTCGAGATCGGCCACGAGCCTTCGGCGGCCGACCCCTATCTGCTGCTCTACACCTCCGGCACCACCTCTTCGCCCAAGGGCGTGCCGCTGAACGCCCACAACATGCTGTCGAATGCCCGCATGAGCGCGCCGGAGAAAGGCCTGACCGCCGCGGACAGCATCCTGACGGCGGCGCCCTTCACCCATCTCTACGGACTCTACGCTTTCCATCTCGGCATCGTCACCGGGATGGCGAACCTGCTGCTGCCCGCCTTCACGCCGCCCGGCCTCGCCCAGGCCATCGAAACCATGAAGCCTACCGCGGTCTGGTTCGCCCCGGCCCACGCTGCGGCCATGACGGCGGCCGGCCTGATCGAGAAACACGATTTCAGCAGCATGGAGATGTGCCTGTTTGCCGGCAGCGCGTCGCCGCCGGCCATGCTGCGCGCGCTCCAGGAAGCCTGGCCCGGCTGCCGGGTCTGCCAGCTCTGGGGCATGACCGAGTTGCAGGCCGGCATGTTCACCCGGCCGGAAGACGGGATCGAAAAATCCTCTGTCTTCGGTGGCCGCGCCTCGCCCGGCAGCACGGTGCGCGTCGCCGACCCCGAAACCGGCGAGGAACGGCCGCGCGGCGCGGAAGGCGAAATCCAGATCCGCGGCCCGATGGTTTTCCCAGGCTATCTGCGCAACAGAGAGGCCAACGAGACCGCCTTCACCGCCGACCGGTTTTTCAAGTCGGGCGATCTGGGATACATGGACGAGGACGGCTTCGTCGCCATCACCGGCCGGATCAAGGACATCATCAACCGCGGCGGCGTGAAGTTCAATCCGCAGGATATCGAGAACCTGCTGAGCGCCCATCCGGCGATCCAGATGGCCGCCGTCGCCCCGGTGCCGCACGAGGTGCTGGGCGAGCAGGCCTGCGCCTGGGTCCAGCTCAACCCCGGCGCCGAAGCGCCGGACCTGGCGACGCTCTGCGCCTTTCTGATGGAACACCGGATCGCCCGCAACAAGCTGCCGGAGAAGCTGGCGATCGTCGACCAGTTCCCGATGACGCCGACCCGCAAGATCATCAAGGGCCTGCTCAAGGCGCCGGTGGAGTAGGCGTCCTTCGAGACGGCCATTTCGAGACGGCGCTGCGCGCCTCCTCAATGGCCTCCTCAGGATGAAGCTGAGAATATTGGGCCAACAGAACTCTTCATCCTGAGGAGGGGCTGAGGAGCAGCGCGGAGCGCTGCGTCTCGAAGCCCCGTCTCGAAGGACTTCATCCTGAGGAGAGGTTGAGGAGCGATCCGAAAGGATCGCGTCGCGAAACCACGTCTCGAAGGACGGCATGGTGGGCGCGACAGGATTTGAACCTGTGACCCCTACGATGTCAACGTAGTGCTCTCCCGCTGAGCTACGCGCCCTTACCCGTCCTCTTTTGCGCGCCGCTGCTCCCCGTGCCGGACCGGAACGGTCCCGGGCGGCGGCGCTGCATCGCCGCGGATGCGGCGGCGGTATCGAGTGAAGGCGGGTATATCGCGCACTTGGCGATGGCTTGCAAGGCCCCGGCCCGTTGCGTTTCAGCAAAGGATGTCGCGGCGGCCGGGATGCCGTTGCGGCCGGTGCCGGGCCGGGCGCTATCGGGTCGTCCATGGGGCGCCATCGGGCGGTGACAGGCTCCATCGCATCGGGTAAACCCGATGCCATCATGGATATGTCCTGCCCGCCCGCGCCTGTCGAACCGTGCGTGCCCGATACCGGCCGCAACGGCATGTGGCCAGCGACGCCGGCCTTCGATGTGCTGGAGCCGGTGCTCCAGACCGCCCCCGTGGTCTTCGCCTCACCCCACAGCGGGGCGGACTATCCGCCCGAATTCGTCGCGGCGTCGCGTCTTGACGCGCTGGCCCTGCGCAAGTCCGAGGACAGCTTCGTCGACGAACTGTTCGCCGCTGCACCGGCGATGGGTGCGCCCCTGGTGTGCGCCCGTTTCCCGCGCGCCTTCCTGGACGCCAACCGCGAACCGTTCGAACTGGACCCGGGAATGTTCGCGGACCGGCTGCCGGGCTATGTCAATACGCGCTCGCCGCGGGTTGCCGCCGGTCTGGGAACCATCGCCCGGGTCGTCTCGTCCGGCTCCGACATCTACCGCGGCAAGTTGCGGTTCGACGAGGCGCTGCACCGCGTCAACGCCTGTTACCGGCCGTATCACACGGCACTCGCCGGGCTGATCGACCGCACCCTGGCGCAGTTCGGCCTCTGCCTGCTGATCGATTGCCATTCCATGCCGTCGGTCGGCGGCCCGGCCGATGCGGATTCGGGGCGCCGGCGGGTCGATATAGTGCTGGGCGACTGCCACGGCACGTCGTGCGACCGCCGGCTGACCGAGTTGGCCAAGCGAACGCTCGGCCAGCGCGGTTACGTCGTCCGACGGAACGTGCCTTATGCAGGCGCGTACACAACACGGCATTACGGCGCCCCGCAACGCGGCGTCCATGCACTGCAAATCGAAATCAACCGCGCGCTCTACATGGACGAATCCAGCTTCTGCAAGTCGTCCGGCTTTGCCGGTCTGGCCGGCGACCTGGCGGCGCTGATCGCCGAACTGACGCGGTCGTCGATGGCTGCCGCGGCCTGAGCCGCCACCCGAGCGGAAGCGATCTGCGCTTGGATCCGAAGATGGCGCCGAACCTGCTGATCCGCGATGCGGCCGCTGGGGGACATGGCGGCGATCGCGGAAATCTATCGCGGTTTTGTGCTGCACGGGCTGGGCTCCTTCGAGATCGATCCGCCGTCGGCCGGCGAGATGGACGCGCGCCGGCGCGCCATCCAGGAAGCTGGCCTGCCCTACTTTCTTGCCGAGCTCGACGGCGCTGTCGCCGGCTACGCCTATGTCGGGCGCTACCGGCCGCGGATCGCCTATCGTCACACGGTCGAGGATTCGATCTATGTGTCGCCCGATTACGGCCAGCGCGGAATAGGGTTCGCCCTGTTGACAGCCGTGGTCGACCGCTGCACGGCGCTCGGCTATCGCCAGATGCTGGCGGTGATCGGCGATTCCGGCAACCATGCCTCGATCCGACTGCATGAGAAGGCCGGGTTCCGGCGGGCCGGCCTGCTGCCATCGGTTGGTTTCAAGTTCGGCCGATGGGTGGATACGGTCCTGATGCAACGGGCGCTCGGCCCCGGCGATTCCGGGCTGCCCGGCGCCTGCTGATCCCTGCCCCGCAGGCCGCATGAAACTTGGGCCGTGCGAAAGCACGGCCCAAGTTTAGGGAGGAAACGCCCGAGACAATCTTCGCGACAGGCGCCGGCGAATCGCTCGCCGGCACGGGCGTATGCCGCTGTCCGGATATGACATTCGGGTTACGGAAAATCAAATATTTTTTGCGCTGTAAAAATTTTTTTGCATAAAAAACAATGTTTTAGCAATATTCTTATACCCAAGCCGAAGATCATTGCTGCAATGCAAAAAATACATGTATGGCGCCTGGACAACCTGAAATGCTTCTTTCGGGGGTGGCGAACTTCAGGATATGGTCAATCCGTGAGTGGCCAGCCGGGCAAGCTGCATGACCGACACTTCCAGAATTTCCGCACATTCTTCCGGCGACCGGCCCGTAGCCTGGTTCGACCTGGAAGGCGATGAACGCCTGCGTGTCGGCGGTATCTGGCGGTTGGCTCATGTCGTCAATCTATCGCGGCGGCTGGAGCGGGCAGGATTGTCCGGCCTTTCAATCCGCGAGGTCGATGCCAGTAGCCTGACGGGGCTGGACAGTGCCGGCGCGCAACTGCTGATCCGGGCCGCCCCGTCGCCGGCCGCCATCACCGGGCTGGCGGAGCGATACCGCGGCCTGCTGCAGCGCGTCGCCGACGCCGAGGCGGCGATTGCCGACCTTCCCAGGCCGGAGCGTCCCGGCGGATCGATCGCCCAACTGTCGCTGATCGGCTGGCGGACGGTGGGCGTCGGCATCAGAATCTGGGATCTGCTCGGATTTTTCGGTCTGTGCGTCGTCGCGCTCGGCAAGACGCTGGTGCGGCCCTGGACTCTGGACGGCCGGGCGACCGCCCATCATCTGCAGGCCACCGGCCTCAACGCCCTGCCGATCGTCGGCCTGCTCGCCTTCCTGATCGGCGTCGTGGTCGCCTTCATGGGCGCGCTGCAATTGCAAAAGTTCAGCGCCGATATCTACACTGTCGACATGGTCGGCATTGCAGTGTTGCGCGAACTGGGGGTTCTGTTCGCCGCCATCATGGTCGCCGGACGCAGCGGCAGCGCCTTCACCGCCCAGATCGGCTCGATGGTGCTCAACGAGGAAGTCGACGCGATGCGCTCGATCGGCCTCGATCCGGTCGGCGTCCTGGTGGTGCCGAGGATACTGGCATTGACGATCGCGCTGCCGTTGCTGACCGTTTACGCCGACCTTGTCGCACTTGCCGGCGGCGCCGTCGTCAGCCTCACCGTTCTCGATATCGGTTTTCCGTTGTTCCTGGAGCGCTTGTCCAGCGCCGTCGACGCCACGACTTTTCTGATCGGGCTGGCCAAGGCGCCATTTTTCGCGGCCGCTATCGCGATCGTCGGCTGCTTCGAAGGCTTCAAGGTAACCGGCAGCGCGGCAAGTGTCGGGCGGCGAACGACGACATCGGTCGTCGAGGCCATCTTTGCGGTGATCCTGATCGATGCCGCCTTCGCCATGGCCCTGTCCTGGCTAAACATATGAACGGTCGAACGAGAAAAACCGCGGAAGCAGAACCGGCCGTCACGGTGCGCGGGCTGGAGAACCGGTTCGGCGCACAGCAGTTGCATGACGGGCTGGACCTCGACGTCCTGACCGGCGAGGTGCTGGGCGTCGTCGGCAGCTCCGGCAGCGGCAAGTCGGTGCTGTTGCGCAGCATCGTCGGTCTCAACCGGTCGAATGCCGGGGAAATTCGGGTTCTGGGCCAGAACCTCCCGGCGCTGCAAGGCCGCGGGCGCAAGGCGCTGCTGGCCCGGATCGGGGTGTTGTTCCAGAGTGGCGCGCTGTTCAGCGGACTGACCGTGGCCGAGAATATCGCGCTGGTGCTGAAGGCCCATACCGGCCTGCCGCCGGCGCGCATCGACCGCCTGGCGCGGCAGAAGATCGATATGGCGGGCCTGCCCCAGGATTCCGCCGGGAAACTGCCCGCGCAACTCTCCGGCGGCATGCGCACGCGGGCCGGCCTGGCGCGGGCGTTGGCGCTCGATCCGGAGATCGTCTTTCTGGACGAACCGACCGCCGGCCTTGACCCCATCGGCGCCGCCGATTTCGACCGGCTGATCCGGGAATTGCAGCGGAGTCTGGGTCTGACGGTGTTCATGGTGACGCATGATCTGAATTCATTGGTCGCGATTGCCGACCGAATTGCGGTATTGGTGGACAGGAAAATCCGCGTCGGCCCGTTGGACGTGCTGCTGAACGATCCGCATCCCTGGATCCGGGCGTATTTTCACGGACCGCGCGCGAAAGCGGCGCACAACGCCGCCGGCTCCGGGCACTAACGAGGGAGGCAGAGCAGAAAGCGTGGAAACCCGGGCAAGCTATGTGCTGGTAGGCGCTTTTGTACTCGGCCTGATCGCAGCCGGCGTCGTCTTCCTGCTTTGGGTCGGCGGCGGCGCAGGCCGCGCCGGTGGCGTCGCAATGACGATCCAGTTCAAGCAGGACGTGACCGGCCTGAACAATGGCGCGGTGGTGCGCTACCGCGGCATTCCGGTCGGGACGGTGCGGGACATCCGGCTGGACCCCAAGAACCCGGAATTCGTGCTGGTCGGCGTTGTCATCCGTCCCGACGCCCAGATCTATCCGGACTTCGTAGCCGCGCTCGAGCAGCAGGGCCTGACAGGCATCCCCTTCATCCAGCTCAAACGGCCAAGTCCGCCCAATCGGCAGATCGACGCCCGGCCGGTAACGGCCGGTGCAATGTCCCGGGAAATGCGGGACCGGCGCATCCCGGGCACGCCGACCAATCTGCAGCGCCTGATCGAAGAGGTTCCCAAGGCCGTCACCGCGATCCGCGCCCTGGCCGAACGGGCGAATGAAGTGGTTGCCCGGTTGGATGCCGCCTTCGCCGGTGCGTCCGGCAAAGGCATCGGCAGCATCGTGAAATCGTTGGACAAGGCCGCCGGCGAAATTGCTGTCTTCACCGCCGAAGCCAAAGCCTTCGCGCAGGACGCCCGCGCCGTCGCCAGAGACCTGCGCCCGGCCGCGAAGGAATTGACCGGCGCCATCCGGTCGGTGCGCGGCTTGGCGGACAAGGCCGCCAAACTGACCGACAAGGCCGATGACGTGTTCAACGACCGGAACCGGGCGAGGCTGGCGCAAATTCTGAAGAATGTCGAAACGGCGTCGGCCGACGCCAGCCGGTTCGTCCGCGAGGCCGAGCGGCGCGCGAAGGATCTGGAGCCGGCCCTGAAAGAACTCCCGAAGACACTCGGCAACATCGCCGGATTTTCGGAGAGCGCGACCAAACTGGCGGATCGGGCGGCGTCTTTCCTGGGCGACCGGAACCGGGAGCGCGTCGAACGCATCCTGAGTTCGGCCGAAACGGCGGCCGGGGACATCAGGGACGTTGCGCGCGAAACCCGGGAGGTGACGCAGAAAGTACGCCCGGCAATCGAGAAACTGGGCGAATCGCTGTCCCGGATGGCAGATACGGTGGCGAAAGTCGACGAAGGCGCCGAAGCCTTCGCCAAAATGAGCCGCCAGATCGCCGGGCTGGTGGAGGAAAACCGCCGTCCGCTCGCGCGCTTCCTGAATTCCGGCCTTTACGACGTTTCGCAGTTTATCGCCGACGGCCGCCGCCTGATGCGCGACTTTACCCGCGTGATCCGGCGAATCGAAAACGATCCGCCCGCATTCTTCTTCGGCCAGCAGGGCGGCCTGAACCCGAGGTCCCGATGACCGATCGCCGCTTCCGCCGCTCCGCCCCGCCGCTATCCCGCAGGATCGCGCTCCTTATCCCGGTCCTGCTGGTGCTCGCCGGCTGTGCCTCGATGCTTCCCGGCGCCGATCGCAAGCCGCCGCAGCTTTACGAACTGACTCCCGAGAGCAGCTTTGCCGAAAATCTGCCGCGCGTCCGCGCCCAGCTTCTGGTTGAGACGCCGACGGCGTCGGCGAGCCTCAGAAGCAGCCGGATCGCGGTCAAGATGCAGCGGACCACGCTCGACTACGTTGCCGATTCGGAGTGGACCGACCTGGCCACCAATCTGGTCCAGACCCTGCTGGTCGAAACCTTCGACAATTCCGGCCGCATTACCGGAGTCGCCCGGCAGGGCAGCGGTCTCAGGACCGATTATCTTCTGAAGTCCGACCTGCGCGAATTTCACGCCGAAATGTACAAGGGCGCCCCGGCGCGCATTCGCATCCGCCTCCATGTCCGGCTGGTCCGCTGGAACGACCGGGATATCGTTGCGTCCCGAACCTTCGAAGCGGCCGAAACGTTGCCGGGCGAGGGGGTCGACGCCATCGTCGGCGGGTTCGATTCGGCGCTCGCCGGCGTTCTGAGACAGGTCGTCGAATGGTCGTTGCGCCGGATGTAGCGCCAGGACAGCGGCCGCACCTCCTTCCGCACGCCGTTGTCCCGCTGCCAAGCAGCGGGGAGCGGGTGTCATTTGCCGACCGCCGTTGCCGCGTCGGACAGGTGCAGGCCGGCTACGCCGGCAATGACAAGCGCCAGCGAGACCGCCTTGCCCCAGGTGAGCGGCGCGCCGAACATGACAATGGCGAACACCGCGACCAGCGCCGTGCCGACCGCTGCCCAGATGGCGTAGGCGGTAGAGAGTTCGATCGACTTGATCGCCAGGGCCAGCAAAGCGAAGGAACCGGTGTAGAGCACGACCGTGGCGAAGGTCGGCCACAACCGGCTCAGGCCTTCGGAATATTTGAGCGAGATCGTGCCTGCGACTTCCAGCACGATGGCGACAATCAGATAGATCCAGCCCGCCGTCATGCCGCCGGCCACCTGGAGACAGCCTACAGCCCGAAGTTTTCGAACTTCTTGTTGAACTTGGCGAGCTGGCCGCCGGTATCGACCAGGCGGTGTACGCCGGTCCAGGCCGGGTGCGATGTCGGGTCGATATCCAGCTTCATCGTGTCGCCGGCCGCGCCCCAGGTCGAGCGGGTCTTGAATTCGGTGCCGTCCGTCATCACGACGGTGATTTCGTGATATTCGGGATGGATATCCTGTTTCATCGGTCGGTCTCGGCGAAGAAGCGGTTAGGACCGGCGCCGGCGCATCGGCGCGTCCCCGGAAGCGGCGAATATTATTACCGCTCCGTCAGGAAGCAAGCGGCAGAGGCGCGCATGCGGCCGGGCGGGAAACCGCAGAGCGGTCCGACTGTCCCGTAAAGCGGGAAGTCCCTACCGCTGGGTGAGTCTGATTTCGATCCGGCGGTTTTGCCGGTAGGCCTCTTCGGTATCGCCCGGGTCGATCGGGTGATGCGAGCCGAAGCCGGCGGCGAACAGGCGGCGGGGCGGAATACCCTCTTCCATCAGGAAGTTCACCACGGCGATCGCCCGCCGGGCCGAAAGCTCCAGGTTCGATCCGCCCTTGAACGCCCGGACATCGGTGTGGCCGTCGACCCGCAGGATCCAGTCGATCTCCTGCGGAATCTTCTTCGCCAGCTCCTTCAGGGTTGCCGCCAGCTTGCGCATTTCGACCTTGCCGCCTTCCTGCAACGCCGAGGAATTGGTGGCGAACAGAACCGACGACGGGAAGACGAAGCGGTCGCCGACGATCCGCACATCCTGCCGGGTGCCGAGCGTCTTGCGCAGCTCGCCGAAGAATTCGGACTTATACTGCTTCAGCTCGTTGACCTGCCGGACCAGCGCCGCCTTCAGGCGCTGGTCCAGATTCGAGATCTTCAACTGCTGCTGCTTGCCCTGTGCCTCGGAGGCGTCCAGCGCCTCCTGGATCGACAGCAGCTGGCGGCGTAGCGCGATAAGCTGCTGGGTCAGCAACAGCACCTGGCGCGCCTGCGTCGCCGAAACCGAGCGCATCTCTGCGATCTGTTGGTCGGCGGCGCCCAGCTTCGCGCCCAGCCCCTTGCCTTCCTTCTGGGCCGCAGCCAGCAGCTTGCGCAGCCGGTTGCGCGCGCGCTCGACCTCGGCAAGGCGCGCAATCAGCCTGCCCTGTTCCTCGCGCAACGCCCCTGCTGTCTTGCCCAGGGAATTGTGGTCCCGCAACGCGGCGGCGAGGTTCGCGCGCAGCTGTGCGTTCTTGTCCCGCAGGTCGGCGAGCTGGCGGGCCAGGTCTGCCCGCTCCCGCTCGAGCGCCGCCTGTCTGCCGGTCAGATCGGCCACCCGGTCCTCGGCTTCGGCGCCGCCCTCGCGCGCCGCATCGAGCTGCCGGACCAGTCGCTTGTTCTCGGCATCGAGCTGCGCAATCTGCCCGACCAGCGCCTTGATCCGCTCGTCCAGACCGGCGCGCACCTGGCCCAGTTCGTCCGCCTCCTTGCCCAGCGCATCCCGGGCCGCAAGCGCATCGGCAAGCTGCGCAGCAAGCCGCTCGTTCTCTTCCTCGATCGCCGCCAGCCGGCGGGTGATGGTGGCCAGCCGGAATTTCAGTTCCTGGCTCTCCGCCTCCATCGCTGTGGCCTTCGCGGCGGCAATTGCCGCAGCTTCCTTGCCGGCGCTTTCGAGCGCCTGCGCCCGCGCTCTGGCTTCCTTGCCGATTCTCGCCAACTCCTGTGCGCGTTCCTCGACATCTTCGCGCGACGCGACGACGCCGGCGAGTTGCCGGCGCAGCGCAGCATTCGCCGCATCCAGGCGCGCGATCTGGGCCGTCAGCTTCTTCAGCAGATCCGCCGCCTTCGCCGCGGCCGCAGTCGCTGCCGTTTCGCCCTGGCGGCGCGCTGCAAGTTCGGCCGCCAGCCGGTCCCGCAATGTCTTCACATCGACGGTCAGAGCGGCCCCTCGCGCCGTCTCGGATTTGTGCGCTGCAAGGGCATTGGCCAAGCGTTGGCGCAGCGCGGCATTGTCAGCCTCCAGGCGCGCGATCTGCGCGGTCAGCTTCTTCTGCCGGGCGGCGGCCTTCGCCGCATCCGACGCCGACGCCGTTTCGCCCTGGCGGCGCGCCACGACTTCGTCGGCCAGCCGGTTCCGCAGCGCCGCTATATCGGCTTCCAGGCGCGCGATTTGCGCGGCCAGTCTATTTTGCAGGTCGGCCGCTTTCGCCGCCTCGGACGCGCCGCCGATTCGCTTTGCCGTTGCAACGCCACAGTATCGGCGAGGCGTTGCGCAGTGCCGTATCTCCGCTTCCAGGCCGGCAATCTGAACTGCCAGTTTCTTTTGCAGGTCGGCCGCTTTCGCCGCCTCGGACGCGCCGCCGTTCGCTTTGCCGTTGCAACGCCACAGTTCGGCCAGGCGGCTGCGCAGCGCCGCTTGTCCGCTTCCAGGCGCGCGCAATCTGGGCGGCCAGTCTATTTCCTGCAGGTCGGCCGCTTTCGCTGCCTGCGATGCCGCAGCCGTGTCTTTTTGCCGTTGCAACGCCAGGTCGGCTTCGGCAAGCCGCTTGGCGCAGCGCGGCATTGTCCGCCTCGAGCCGCGCAATCTGGGCAGTCAGCCTTCTCCTGCAGCGCAGCCGCTTCCGCCGCGTCCGATGCCGCAGCCGTCTCGCCTTGGCGGCGCGCCAGGTCGGTTTCGGCAAGCCGCTTGCGCAGGGCGGCATTGTCCGCCTCCAGGCGCGCGATCTGGGCGGTCAGCTGTTCTTCGAGCAAGGCGGCTTTTGCCGCGTCCGACGACGCTGCGGTTTCGCCTTGCCGGCGCGCCACAATCTCATCGGCCAGCCGGATCGCGAGGCGCCGGTTCTCGGCTTCCAGTTCGGCCAGCCGCGCCTCGAGGCTCTGCTTTTCCCCGGTCAGGGTGTCGACTTCCTTGCCGAGCCCGACGGCCCGGGCGTCTGCGGCCTTGCCGGATTTCAGCGCCTCCGCGAGCTGCAGGGCGAGGCGGTTGGCCTCTTCCTCCAGGCCGGCGATGCGCAGCAGCAGGCTCTTCTTGTCCTTTTCCAGCGTATTGAGCTTGACCAGCAGGCCCTGCCGGTCCGTGCGCAGCAGTCCGATCTCGCCGCGCAGGGACTCGCGATCCGCCTCCAGCGCGGTGAGCCGGCCGCGCAGGCCGGACAGGCTGGTTTCCAGTTCGGCCTTCTCGCCGGCCAGCCGGTCGCGCTCGCTCAGTGCCGATTGCAGTTCCGCGGTCAGGTCGGCGATCGTCTTTTCGGCCTCGGCCGTTCGCCTTTCGGCCGCCTTGATTCTGGTCTGACCCTCTTCCAGCTCTTTGCTCAGAGTCGAGATCTGGGCCATCAGCCGATCGATCGTCCGATCGCGGCCGACCAGTTCCTCGCCCAGAAAGAACTGGGCGGTCATGAAGATCATCGAGACGATGACAAACACGATCAGCAGACCCGACAGGGCATCGACAAAGCCCGGCCAGATATCGAAACGCCGTTGCGGCCGTTTGCGTCCCGCCATCTAACGCTCCGTTTTTTCCAGTTCCAGGGCGGTCTGGACCGCCGCCTCGCTGCCGCGGTTCGAGACCGCGGCCAGCGTGCGTGCCAGGATCCGGAACTCATTGCGCAATTCTTGTATCAGTTCCTGCTTGCCGCCGCTTGCTTCCTGCACCGATTGCTGCAGAACCTGACGCTGCTCCCGATTGATTTCCATCAGCCGGTTGCCCACGGCGCGGAACTCCTCGCTTAGGGCCTTTACCATCTCCTGCCGGCCGAAGGCCTGCTCGTCGGCCAGACGGTCCAGCACCGGCTTCAGGCCAAGCTGCGCTTCGGCCAGGTTCCGCAGGAGACCCCGTTCACTGCTCATATTGTCGGCGATGACAGCAAGTTCCTGTGTCAAGGCGGCGAGGTTCCGGCCCGTATCCGCCCGTTCCCTTTCGGATTCCGACAACGACTGCTGGATATTCTCCATGATCTCGGCGGTATGCTCAAGCAGTGCCTGGAGATAGGCCTCGGCCGATTCCGGTTCGTCCTCGCCGAACTCGGTCGGCAGCGACGACAGGCGGGTGACGCCGGACAACCAGTCTTCCAGGCCGGTGTGAAAGCGGTTTTGCGCCTGACCGGCCTGCAGGTCCAGGAATCCCACGATCAGCGATCCGCCCAGGCCGAACAGGGACGTGCTGAACGCCGTCCCCGCGCCGCCGATGGAGCTCAACAGGTCTTCCTTGAACCGCTGGAACACCGATTTGAAATTCTCGCCGCTTTCGACGTTGAGGTTCTGGATCGCGCTGGACACCGCCTCGATGGCCTCGATCAGGCCCCAGAATGTGCCGAGCAGGCCCAGGAAGACCAGAAGCGCGATGAGATAGCGCGAAATCTCCCGGCCTTCGTCCATCCGGGCGCCGACGCTGTCGAGAATCGAGCGCATCGTGCTGGCGGTCAGGCGCAGGGGCCGGTTGCCGCGCTCGCCGATCATGGTCACCATGGGCGCCAGCATGCGCGGCGTGCCGGCTGCCGCAACGTCGTGGCCGCGCCGGTAGCGGCGGATCCAGCCGACGTCGCGCCACAGCTGGGCGACCAGCCACAGGCAGAAGACAATGCCGATCAGCAGGACGGTCAGGATCAGGCCATTGAGAAAGGCGTTGGCCGCAAAGGCGCTCAGTAACCGGTCGCTGACGAAGAACAGCCCGACACCCACGACCACCAGAAAGGCGGCCATGCGCAGAAGATAGCGCGCGGGAATCGTCAAGGGTTATGGCTCCGCCGTTGGTGGCCTCACGGCCGGTCCGCCGGCTTCGTCTATTCCATACGCTAGAGTATGTTGTAACGCATCCGGTCGGAACCCGGGCCCGGCTACTGTACCGGCCGCAAGACCGCCCGACAATGCCGGTTCACACCGGCTTCATGGGAATAATTTGCCTATTTGCCGGAGTCTTCGGCATCGCGCATCGCGTCGCCGACAAGGCGGCGCAGATCGCCATGCAGCGCCGTATTGCTCGCCAGCACCTCGGCGCCGGCCCAAGCCCTGTCGCGCCCGGCGACATCGGAGACCGAACCGCCCGCTTCGCGCACCAGCAGCAGGCCGGCCGCGACGTCCCAGGACTCCAGATCGAACTCCCAGAAGCCGTCGTAGCGGCCGGCGGCGACCCAGGCGAGATCGAGCGCCGCCGCACCGAAGCGGCGCACGCCGGCGACTTTCGGCAGGATCGCCTCCAGCGTCGCCCCGTAGGCCGGATGTTTCGGCTTGCCGCGATAGGGCAGGCCGGTCGCCAGCAGGGCATCGGCCATCGTGCCGCGCGAGGAAACCCGCATCCGGCGGTGGTTCAGATACGCACCTGTGCCACGCACCGCCCAGAAAAGTTCGTCGGTCAGCGGCTGGTAGACCACGCCTGCGACCACCTGCCCGTTTTCTTCATGAGCGATGGAGATCGCGAAATGCGGTACGCCGTGCAGGAAATTGGTCGTGCCGTCGAGCGGGTCGACGATCCAGCGGTCGTCTCCGGAGGCGTCGGCGTCCGCAGCGGGCAGGCTCCCGCCCTCCTCCATCGTCAGCCCGAAACCGGTCCGGCCTTTGCGCAGTTCGTACAGCAGGGTCTTCTCGGCCCGGAGGTCGGCGGCGCTGACGAAATCCGATGGCCCCTTGCGCGAGACCTGGAGCTGTTCGACCTCGCCGAAGTCGCGCACCAGGGTCCGGGCGGCCTTGCGCGCCGCGCCTTCCATGACGTTGACGATGGCGGGTTTCAGAGCCATTGCAGCCGGCCTGCGCGCGCTTTGTGACGGGGCGTAAGGTGGTGCGGCGGACGGCCGGCGGCTATTTCGCCCGTTCGACGTAGCTGCCGTCAGCGGTGGCGACGACGACCCTGGTGCCGGATTCGATATGCGGGGGGACCATGATGCGCTCGCCATTCTCCAGCACCGCCGGCTTGTAGGACGACGACGCGGTCTGCCCTTTCACGACGGCATCCGCCTCGACGACCTCCATGACCACGCTGTCGGGCAATTCCACGCCGATCGGCGCCCCTTCGTAGGACTGGACGGTGACCGTCATGCCGTCCTGGAGGAATACCGCCGGATCGCCGATCGCACCCTTGTTCAGCGTGATCTGTTCGTAGGTCTCGGTCTCCATGAACGTGACCTCGTCGCCAACCACGAAGAGATATTGGTATTGCGCTTCGTCCAGGCGGACCTTCTCGACGCTTTCCGACGCGCGGAACCGCTCGTTGAGCTTGGTGCCGTCGCGGATGTCCTTCATCTCCGCCTGCAGGAAGGCGCCGCCCTTGCCGGGCTGGGTGTGCTGGATCTTGGCGACCCGCCACAGGCGGCCGTTATGCTCGATGATGTTGCCGGGGCGAATGGCGTTGCCGTTGATGCGCATGGGAGGCGTCTGTCTCGGTTTCGGTCTTGTTGCCGCGGAGATGGGCCGGGAGGCTATCACCGGCCATGGGGCGGTTCAATTCGCACCCGCTGGGCGGCGGCGCGGCGAAGTGATCGCGTCCTTCGAGACGGGGCTTCGAGACGGGGCTTCGAGACGGGGCCTTGCAGACCGCTCCTCAGAATGAAGGAATAAATCGGCGATCCATCGACACAACCCTTCATCCTCAGGAGGATTCCTCTGCCAAACCCGGACACCGGGGAACGAGGCGGCGGGAACGGCCGGGCGGCGGACGGGGTTCCGGCGTGTCATGGAATGTCATGTATTGTCATGAAGCGTCATGATTCGGCTGGCCGGCCCTGCCTCTACCTGGCCGTCATTCCGACCGGAGCCGCCCGCCGGGCGGCGTAGCGGAGGAACCTCGTCGCCGGCCTCGGGTGCTTGTTCGGCAAACCGAGCCGAGATCCCTCCACTCCCTTTGGTCGGTCGGGATGACGGGTGAGGTGCGTGCGGTCGTAGGGGACGCCCAGGATGTCATGAAATGTAATGATTCGTCGCGATGGCCTCTCCCTTCGCTCTGCTGCGCCGCCCGTCTTCGCCATTCCCGGGTGCCGCCGTCCAGAATAGACAGACTATTCTATATATCGTGTTTTTTTTGCACCGGCCTTTCCGTCCGAAGCCACATCGCCGGCCCGGACCGCCGCAAACAGCCGGCCGGCGCCGCCCGCCGAGGGAAGCAAATTTGTTCATATAATGTTCTTTTGCGAGCGTCAAGCTCTTTTTTCTGCGGCGTCTCCGTTCGGGCTCGATGGGCGAAGGGCGCTCAGCCGTTCAGCGCACCGGCATGGTAGGCGACATGGTCGCCCATGAAGGTTTGCACGAAGAAATAGCCGTGGTCGTATCCCGGCTGCATGCGGAGCGTGACCGGCTGGCCCGCCGCTTCGCAGGCTGCCTGGAACTGGTCGATCTTCATGGCGCCCATCCGGAAGAACTCGTCCTCGTCGCCCTGGTCGATCAGGATCGGCGCGCAGCGATGGCCGGCCTTCACCAGCTCGGTCGCGTCGTATTCGCGCCATCCCTCCCGGTCCGGGCCCAGATAGGCGCCGAAAATCTTCTCGCCGAGGCCGGTCCCGGTCGGCGCGCAGATCGGCGCGAGCACGGAGACCGACCGGTAGTGGTCCGGATTGCGCAGCGCCACGGCCAGCGTGCCGTGACCGCCCATGGAATGGCCGAACAGGCCCCGGCGGTTCATGTCCGCGGGCAGGTTGGCGCCGACGACCGCCGGCAGTTCCTCGACGACATAGTCGTACATCCGGTAGTGCGCGGCCCAAGGGTCTGCGGTCGCGTTGACGTAGAAGCCGGCCCCGGTGCCGAGGTCCCAGGCCTCATCGTCCGGCACGCCCTCGCCGCGCGGGCTGGTGTCCGGCGCGACGACCAGCAGGCCGTGTTCGGCCGCGTGCCGCTGCACCGCCGCCTTCACGGTGAAATTCTCCTCCGTGCAGGTCAGCCCCGACAGCCAGGTCAGGACCGGCACCGGCCCGTCCGCGGCCTGCGGCGGGACATAGGCGGAGAACTGCATCCGGCACCGTGTCGTCGCCGAATCGTGGGCGTAGACAAACTGCGTGCCGCCAAAACATTTGCTGGCGCTGACGGTCTCGAGGGACATGGGCGGGGCTCCCGTTGGAAGGGCGTTGCGCCCTGTCATGGCACAAGGCGCAGCCGGCGCGCCAGAGGCTCCGGGCCGCAGGTTGCGGTGGGAGAGTCTACAGAGCCGGTGGCGTGCGTTCGAGATTGGCGATCAGGATGCCGCCGGCGATCAATGCCGTCCCGGCCAGATGATAGAGAGCGATTTCCTCGGACAGGATGAGCACGGCGAGGACGGCGGCAAAGACCGGGATGAGATACTGGAACAGGCTGCCGGCGGTCGCGCCGACCTTGCGGATGCCGTAGTTCCACAGGATGTAGGAACCCGCGGTTGCGAACACGCCGAGATAGACGATGCCGTACACCGCCTCCGCGGTCGGAACCAGCCGGCTGTCGCCGGCCGCCAGTTCGACCGCCGCAATGGGCGCGAGACCCAGGGCGGAGACCGCCGCCATAGCCGTCAGGCCGGTGAGCGGCGGCAGGGCGCTGTTCCAGCCGCGGACGCCGATCGTGTACAGGCCGAACAGGAACATGGCGCCGGCGATCCACAGATCGCCCTCGACGAACTCGAGCCCGGTCAGGCGCTGCCAGCTCCCGTGGGTCACGATCACCACCAGGCCGATCAGGGCGACAAAGATGCCGGCGATCCGGCTGGCCGTGCTGCGTTCTCCAATGCCGGCAAAGGACAGCAACACGATATAGACCGGCGTCGCCGCGTTCAGCAGCGCGCCGTTGATCGCGGTCGTCGTCTGGGTGCCGCGGAAGATCATATAGTTGAAGATCACCGCCCCGACGGCGGCCAGCGCCACTATCGTGCGCCATTCCTGCCGCAGCGCCGCCCGGTGGCGCCACATCGAAACGCCGAACAGCGGCAGCAGGACTGCCGCCGCGGTGCCCCAGCGCGAAAACGCCATGACGGCCGGCGAGACATCCTGATACGCGCCGCGCGCCGCCGTCCAGGTGCCGCCCCAGAAGGCGGCCGCCACGGTCAGCGCGATATAGGGCGCGGCCCGGGCGAACCGTCCGGACCCGGCATCTGTGCCGGGGTCAGCCGCCACGGCCGCCCGGCATCGCGGGCTGGGCCGGCCTCAGTAGATCACCACGCTGCGGATGCTCTCGCCGGCGTGCATAAGGTCGAAGGCCGAGTTGATGTCTTCGAGCGGCATGGTGTGGGTGATCAGATCGTCGATGTTGATCTTCCCTTCCATGTACCAGTCGACGATCTTCGGTACGTCGGTCCGGCCGCGGGCGCCGCCGAAGGCCGTGCCGCGCCAGACCCGCCCGGTGACGAGCTGGAACGGCCGGGTCGCGATTTCCTGGCCGGCGCCGGCGACGCCGATGATGATGCTCTCGCCCCAGCCGCGATGGCAGCATTCCAGCGCCTGGCGCATGACCTCGACATTGCCGATGCACTCGAAACTGTAGTCCGCGCCGCCGCCGGTGATGTCGACGATGGCCTCGACCACCTTGTCGTTGCCAACCTCTTTCGGATTGACGAAGTCGGTCATGCCGAAATTTTCGGCGAGCGGCTGCTTGGCCGGGTTGATGTCGATGCCGACGATCCTGTCCGCGCCGGCCATACGCGCGCCCTGGATGACGTTGAGGCCGATGCCGCCGAGGCCGAACACGGCGACGTTGGCGCCGGGCTCGACCTTGGCCGTGTTGATGACCGCGCCGATGCCGGTGGTCACGCCGCAGCCGATGTAGCAGATCTTGTCGAACGGCGCGTCTTCGCGGACCTTCGCCAGCGCGATCTCCGGCAGCACCGTATAGTTGGCGAAGGTCGAGGTGCCCATATAGTGGAACACCCGCTCGCCGTTCAGGCTGAACCGGCTGGTGCCGTCGGGCATCAGGCCTTGGCCCTGGGTTGCGCGGATCGAGGTGCACAGGTTGGTCTTCTGCGACAGGCAGCTCTTGCACTGTCGGCATTCGGGCGTGTAGAGCGGGATGACGTGATCGCCCTTCTGCAGCCCGGTCACGCCCGGTCCGGTCTCGACCACCAACCCGGCGCCCTCATGGCCCATGATCGCGGGGAACAGCCCTTCCGGATCGGCGCCGGAGAGGGTGAACTCGTCGGTATGGCAGATGCCGGTGGCCTTCACCTCAACCATCACCTCGCCCGCTTTCGGGCCGTCGAGCTGAACCGTTTCTATGGTCAGCGCCTCGCCCGCCTTGTGTGCAACCGCTGCCTTGACATCCATGACGCGTCCTTCCCCGATTTGCCGCTTTAATCGGCCTGCGATGGCCGGTCCGGCCGACCCGCCCCGCTTGCCGTTTCCGTCTCCCGTGCTACACGGAGGGCGCGTTCCGCACAACATTTCTCGGACAGGCTTCCGCAGACAGGTTCCCGCCATGCGCGATATTCAGTTCCCCGGCCGTTCCGTCGTCCATGCCGTCAACGGCGCCGCGGCGACCTCGAACCCGCTGTCGACCCTGACGGCCATCGACATCCTGCGCGCCGGCGGCAACGCGGCCGACGCGGCGGTCGCGGCCTGCGCCGTGCAGTGCGTGATCGAGCCCATGAGCACCAGTATCGGCGGCGACTGTTTCATGCTCTACCAGAAGGGCGGCGCCGGGCCGGTTGTCGGCGTCAACGGCTCGGGCTGTGCGCCGGCCGGGCTAACGGCTGAGTCGCTGCTGGAGCGCGGTATCGACCGGATCGGCCCCGAAAGCGCCGAATCCGTAACGGTGCCGGGCGCTGTCGACGCCTGGTGCGCCATCCTCGACGCTCACGGCACCATGGGCATAGACCGGGTGCTCCAGCCGGCCATCGCCTGCGCCGAACAAGGCTTTACCGTCGGCGAGGTGACCCGGCGATTATGGGCCAACCGGCTGGACGGCCTGCACGGCAACGCCGCCGCCTCGGCCCTGTATCTGAAAGACGGCGCACCGCCCCGGCCCGGCGACGTCTGGCGCTCGCCCGCCCTCGCGCAGACCCTGCGCACCATCGCCGAAAAGGGCCGCGACGGCTTCTATGCCGGGCCGGTGCTCGACCGGATGCTCGCTGCCCTGCGGGCCGCCGGCGGCGTCCATACCGAAGAAGATTTCACCGAACAGCGTCACGAGCCGGTCGCGCCGCTCGCATCGGACTATCGCGGCCGCACGGTGCTGGAAATCCCGCCGAACGGCGGCGGCATCACCGCCCAGATCATGCTCAATATCCTGGAAGGCTTCGAACTTTCCGGTCTGGACCCGGTGGGGACGGAACGCCTGCATCTGGAGATGGAGGCCCAGCGCCTCGCCTACGCCCAGCGCGACGCGCATGTCGCTGACATGCGCCACAGCGACGTGCCGGTCGTGCGCCTGCTGTCGGACGACTTCGCCGCCGAACTGCGCAGCCATATCCGGCGCGACCGGGCGATGGGCGCGCTGCCGCCGGTCGACGGGCCGGTCCACAAAGATACGGTTTACCTGACCGTGGTGGATCGCGATCTAAACTGCGTCAGCCTCATAAATTCCGTTTACTGGAGCTTCGGAAGCTGCATCGGCTCGGAGGAGACCGGCGTCGTGTTCCAGAACCGGGGCGCCGGTTTCGTCGTGAGGCCGGGCCACCCCAACTGCATCGGGCCGCGCAAACGGCCGCTGCACACCATCATCCCCGGCATGGTGCTGAACGGCGGCAAATGCGAACTGGCTTTCGGCGTGATGGGCGGCCCCTACCAGCCGGTCGGCCAGACCCATGTCATCACCAATCTCTGGGATTTCGGCATGGATATCCAGCAGGCCATCGACTGTCCGCGTGTCTTCCACGACGGCAGTGCCATTGTTGCCGAAACGAGCGTGCCCGAATCTGCCGTCGCCGGCCTCCGGTCCCTCGGCCACAGCGTCGTCCCCGCGGAGAGCCCGCACGGTGGCGGCCAGGGCATCCTGATCGACCGGAAGCGCGGCGTATTGTCGGCAGGCTCCGACCCGCGCCGGGACGGCTGCGCGCTGGGCTATTGAGGCAGATTTACGGTTTCAGGCCGTCCTTCGAGACGGCCATTTCGAGACGGCGCTAGCGCGCCTCCTCAATGGCCTCCTCAGGATGAAGGGGTAAGGGTGATAGACTATAATTCCTCTTCATCCTGAGGAGAGGTTGAGGAGCGGTTCGAAGAACCGCGTCTCGAAGCCCCGTCTCGAAGGACGAAATGGCCGTCTCGAAGGACGCTCAGGCGCCGCCGCGCTCCTTCATGATCGCCGCGAAAGCCCGAACCGCCGCCGCTGGCCCGTCCCGATGGCTCCAGACGCCGCCGACAACCGCCAGGAAATCTGCCCCGGCCCGGGTGAGCGGCCGGCAATTCTCGACGGTGATGCCGCCGATGGCCACGCAGGGCACCACCGTTGCCGCAGCCCAGCTTTCGAGGGTCTCCAGGTCGGCTTTCGACTTGGGTTCCTTGGTCCGGGTCGGGAAGAAGGCGCCGAAGGCGACATAGTCGGCGCCGGCCTCGGCCGCCTCCATCGCCAGATGCAGGGAGTTGTGGCAGGTCACGCCGACGGTCGCATCCTCGCCCACAATGACCCGCGCGTCGGCATAGCCGGCATCCTCCTGCCCGATATGGACCCCGTCGGCGCCCATTTCGCGCGCCAGGTCGGGCCGGTCGTTGATCAGGAACGCCACATCATGCCGATGGCAGACCGGCATCAGGACTTCGGCCGCGCGGCGCACGGCGTCGTCCGGCGCATCCTTCAACCGTAACTGAAGGCACCCAACCGGCCCGCCGTCCAGCGCCGCTTTCAGGGTCTCGGCAAAGGCCGCCGGCTCCAGCGCCGGCGGGGTAACCAGATAAAGCTGGCAGCCCGGATCGGACACGTCACCTCTCCAGCGAGCCGGCGCTAAAGCTGCCCCTTGTAGATCCTGACCACCTTGTCGAGCAGGGCGAGCGCATCGTCGCGCGGGCGCTGGAAGCTGTTGCGGCCGATGATCGAACCGGAGGCGCCGCCGTCGCGGAGCGCGCGGATTTCATCCAGGAGCGCCGCGTCGCCCTTCGCCGCGCCGCCGGAAAAAACCACCAGCCGGCGACCGGCGAAGGCGCTCTGCATGACATGGGCGACGCGGGCAGACAGGCTCGAAATGTCGATCTGCTGCGCCTCGTAGACCTTGCGCGCCTCGTCCTGCTCGATATGGCCGGTCGGCGGCTTGACCTTGATGATATGGGCGCCGAGCAGCGCGGCCATATGGGCAGCGTAGGCGCACACGTCGATGGCGGTCTCGCCTTCCTTCGAGAGGCCGCCGCCGCGCGGATAGGACCAGACGACGACGGCGAGGCCGACCGATTTCGCCTCCGCCGCCATCTCGCGGATTTCCTCCATCATCTCGAACTGGCTGTCCGACGCCGGATAGATCGTAAATCCGATGGCCGCGCAGCCGAGGCGCAGGGCGTCCTCCACCGCGCCGGTGATCGCCTGGTCCTTGTCCCGGGCATGACTGTTGGCGCTGTTGACCTTGAGGATGGTCGGGATCTGGCCGGCGAAGGTATCGGCGCCGGCCTCCAGCAGGCCGAGCGGCGCCGCGAAGGCGTTGAGGCCGGCGTCGATCGCCAGCCGGTAATGATAGTGCGGATCGTAGCCGGCGGCGTTCGGGGCGAAGCTGCGCGCCGGGCCGTGCTCGAAGCCCTGGTCGACCGGCAGGATGACCACCTTGCCCGTGCCGGAGAGACGGCCGTTCATCAGGATGCGGGCCAACTGGCCCTTGGTGCCGGGACAGTCGCTTTCGTAGTTTTTCAGGATTTGACGCACCCTGGACGTCATTCTCATGGCTTGTCCCTTCGCTCCGTGCCGCCGGCCGCGCCGTCCGTACCGTTGTGCTTAGACCCAATGCTTGGACCCAGTGCTTAGAGAAGGCAGCCCAAGGTTTCAACGCGCAGATTAGACGTCCGGGCGGTCCCGCCGGGAGTCAGGGGCGCGCAACGCAAAGCGGCACGAGGCCGCCGGGTCGAGCCGGTCGCGCAGGTCGAGTTCCGGCGGCGGGCCGGGATGCAGCGCCGCCCCGTAGCTCTTCGCGATGGCGGCCAGTTTGGCGCGGACCTCGGCCCCGACCGTAACGTGCACATTGCGAAGCCCTTCGCGCATCGCCGCCAGTGCGAACCCTGGCGCGTCGCCGCAGTCCAGCACCGTGACGGCCCGGCCGGGTTCCGCGGCCCCGGTGACCGCCCGGTCGAGCGCCGCCCAGAAGCCGACTCCGAGGCTTCCGGCCCCGTCTGTCGGGCTCCACAATTCGATATCGGCACCGGCGTCGGCGGCTTCCTTCAGCGCGATCCGGGCCTGTCGCAAGTCGGCGACGATACAGGCGAGGCGCGGGCGGTCCGGCACCGGGGGCGTCCCAGGCTAGCGCCGCCGTTCGGCCGCGGCCGGCAGCGTCTCGAGCCGCTTCATGGCGTCGGTTTCGAGGACTCCCGGATCGGCGAGGCAGGCGTGGGCGAAATCCGTGCCGTCGACGCCCCAGAAGGCCTGTCCGTCGATCATCAGGGTGGGAACGCCGTAAACCCCAGCCGCAACCGCCTTTTGCGTGTTTTCCCTCAAGGCGGTCTTGACCGCTTCCGCCGCAATCCGGGTATCGGCGTTGACGACACCCAGCGCCGCGGTCAGGGCCGGCCAATCCGCGACGGGGTCGCGGCCCTCGGCCCAGACGAAGCGGAAGATGGCGTCGATGGCCGCCGGATCGCTGTCCAGCGCGATGGACAGGCGCAGGATGCGCAGCGGGTTGAACGGATGGGCCGGCGGCATCCGAAAGGGAACGCCCAACCGGTCGGCAGTGAACTGGCAGAAGCGGTAGGTCCACAGGCGCTTGGACGGCAGTTCCGCCGGCCCGAGCGCGCCGGTCGCGTTCAGCAGCCCGGCGAACAGGACCGGCACCGGGCGAATTTCGGCGATGCCGGCGAATTCCCCGAGCCGCTGCGACTGCAGATAGGCGTAGGGCGAGACATAGTCGAAGTACCAGTCGATCCGTTTCATGCGTTGCCATTCCGGGTTTCGTTCGAATCTTTCGCGGACCTCCGGTTGGCCAGCCAGATTCCGGCCAGCACCAGGACCGCACCCGCATAATGATACCATGCCGGCGCCTCGCCGAGCAGCAGCCAGGCCAGCAGCGCGTTGACCGCCGGGATCATGTAAAGGATCAGGCCGGCCTTGCCCGGACCCAGCCGCTCGACGATGAAGGCATAGGCCGCGTAGGCGCCGACACCGGGGACTGCCGCGACCAGGACCATCCAGCCGACGGTCTCCCAGGTCCAGGCGACCGGCTCGCCGCCCAGATGCTCGGCGACGGTAAAAGGCAGCAGGATCAGCACCCCGGCAAGGCAGATCGCGAAGAAGCGCGGCAGGGTATCGAACCCGGTCTTCCGGTGTTTGAGCAGGATCGAATAGATCGCCCAGCCACTGGCCGCGGCGACGATCCACAGATCGCCGACGACGAAGCGGACGGCGAACAGCGTGTCGGGATCGCCCTGCGCCAGGATCGTCAGAACGCCGAGCAGCGCCAACGCAACGCCGAGGCCGGCGACGCTACTTAGTCGCTGGCCGAAAAAAAGGCCGGCGATGACCAGGATCAGGACCGGCGAACTGGAATAGATCAGCCCGATATTGGTCGCGCTGGTGGTATCGGCGCCGACATAGACGAAGGTCCCGCACACGCCCATGCCGAGCGCCCCGAAGACGAGCAGGTCCGGCCATTCGCGTTTCAGGTGTTGGCGCTGGTGCCAGAAACGGGGCCAGACCGCCGGCGCGAGCAGCAGGAGCGCGCCGAGCCAGCGGAAGAAGGCGAACGCGACCGGCGGGATGAGGTCGGCCGTCGCCTTGGCCGCCAGCGTATTGGTCGCGAACAGGAACGGCCCGACCATGAGCAGCGCATAGGCAAGGCTGTCCGCGCCCCGGCCGGGCGGCGCGGGTCTGGCTGCGGCATCGATTGACGGACGGATCGGCGGTATGGCCGGGTACTCCTCTTTCGCGGCCAGGCAACCGGGCCCGGCGACATTCCGGCCCGGCCGCAGATAGACCGAATGGGCGACAATTCCAGACCGGCCCCGCCGCGGTGGCGACACCGCACGGTTCGGACTTGAAGATTGTCCGATTTTAAACTATCCGAAAGCGTTCCGGGTACCGGCAATGGGCATCGGTCAGAATCCGGAGTGTAAAAGATCGTAGTTCGCCCCGGGTTGCTGCATGCTCGACGCTATTGGCCAGATCGTTGGTGGAATCGGACTGCTTGTCTTTGGCATGTGGCTCCTGTCGGAGAACCTCAAGTCCATGGCGGGCTCGAGGCTTCGAAACCTGTCGAGAAACTTGACCGGCAACCGCTTCCTGGCGTTCGGCTGGGGTTCGATCGTCGGCGGCGTAACCCAGAGCACCACAGCGACAATGTCCATTGTCGTGGGACTCCGGAAAAGCGGACTTATTTCGTCCCGACGTGGATTACTGCTTGTGGGCGGTTCTCCGCTTGGAGCATCTCTCTTCTTTCTATTGTTGACAATCGATATTCGATTTATCTCTCTATGCATACTGGGTGTAACAGCTATTGTCGTCACCAGCGACAGGGCAGTCCGCTACCAACCGCTCGCAGCGGCTGCCCTTGCTATCGGATTTATTCTGTTCGGATTTTCCCTGATGATGGAAGCGGGGAATATGCTGAGCAATCTAGGATGGATTCAAGAAATATTAGATAGATAGATCCAGTCTATACCTATTGGCTTCGCAGTAAGCGGGATTATTTCCTTCGCTATTCATTCATCCGCGCCGGTCTTGGCATTCGGAATCGGTATGGTACTGGCCGGCCTGATCGAAATCGATCATTACATCGTTCTCTTATGCGGTTCCTCTGTCGGCCAGGCATTTTCCATGTTCCTGATTTCGTGGAATTTGCGCGGAACGGCTCGACATATGGTAATTTTCTCGTATTCCCTGTTGCTATTTTCGGCGATACTCTGGATGGTTTTATTTGCTCTGGAAGAATACTTCGGCATTCCAACGGTAGCAGCAGCATTCGATATGACGGAAATCGGACTGGCGTTTAAACTGGTATTAATTACAATCTTATTTTGTTTACCTCTTCAGATAATTGTATTATTCTTTCCTCGATTTTTTGCAAACATACTCTCGCGGTTTTGGCCCGTGGATGAGATCGAACGTATATCCCGCCCCAAGTTTGTTGGCGATCATTTATTGGTCGACACCGAATCTTCGCTTGACCTTGCGCGTCTCGAGCAAAACCGTGTATTGGAGATGTTTTCGGACTACCTTGAATTGGTGAGACAGGGAAAAGATTTCCGCCAAATTTCCGATGCTGTAAGGGAACTTAATGCGCAAATTACCGACTTTCTTACTGAACTTGGCCGATTACATCCGGGCCAAAGCATCGAGCGCCGCGGCGAAGCAACAAGCCGGCAAATGTTGATTGGCTGGCTGGAAGAACAAATTTCCGACCTGTGCGCTGCGCTCGAGGCCCTGCCGGCCGGGACCGGCGAACCGGACCGCTCTCCTGCCGACCCGGCGCAGCGACCGCTCGAGGATTTTCGCAACAATCTGGTGGAGGGCGTCGACGGCGCCTTGCTGGCAATACTGCATGCCCTCGATCATGAAGACGAAGCCTCGCTGTCCGATGCGAGGAAACTGACAGACGACCGGGGAGTCCTGATGCGGAAGTTGCGCAACATCTATACTCAGCCGGAACATGACAGAAGCGAGGCGGAGGAACGCTCGATCGTCGACGCGACGATCGCCGTCCAAAACCTGTTCTTCCTGATGGCGCAACTCGTGGCCCGGGCGACAGGGCCGGATCTTGCTTCAACTGCGCCGCGTCCCGCCGGCTGAATTGGTTTTCGCGCCGGCGGCAGGCGGGGGCCAGCGCGCGTAGAGACCGGGCGCCATCCTTCGGGACGAGCCATGCGCGCAGGCATCGGCGTTGCAAGCCGCCGCCGGGTCGGCTAGGCGTTGACCCCCACGACCGCAGACGCTTCCGCCATGCTGCCCATCGTTTTCCATACCGGCCACGCCCGCCACGATCCGCAGCTCTATTTCAAGGCGGGAGAATTCCACACCCATCCGGAAATGCCGTCGCGGGCGGAAGCGATTGTGGCGGCCCTGAAAGCGCAGGGCGGGGAGATCGCCGCGCCGGACGATTTCGGCCCAGGCCCGCGGGCGGATGTGCACACGGCGGAATATCTGGATTTCCTGTCGACCGTACACCGGCGCTGGAAGGCGGAAGGCCAGACCGGCGACGAGGTTGTGCCGAACATCCATCCCGGCCGCCACATGGCGGGCCGGCCCGCCAGCCTGCTCGGTCAGGTCGGCTTCCACACCGCGGATCTCTCCAGCCCGGTCGGGCCCGGCACCTGGGAGGCGGCCTGCGGTAGCGCCAATACCGCATTGCACACGGCGAAACTGGTGCTGGACGGCGCACCCGCCGCTTACGGCCTGTGCCGGCCGCCGGGGCATCACGCCTACGCCGACACGGCCGGCGGCTTCTGCTTTTTGAACAACATCGCGATTGCCGCGCAATACGCCGCCCGCCACGGCAGGCGCCCGGCGATCCTCGATGTCGATGTCCATGCCGGCAACGGCACCCAGGGCATCTTCTACCGCCGGGCCGACGTGCTGACCGTTTCCCTGCACTGCGATCCGGCGGATTTCTATCCCTTCTTCGCCGGCCATGCCGATGAGCGCGGCAACGGCGACGGCACCGGCAGCCATCTCAACCTGCCCCTGCCGCCGGACACCGGCGACAACACCTATCTCACCGCGCTCGATACAGCGCTGAACCGCATCGCGGCCTGGGGCCCCGACATTCTGTTCGTCGCGCTGGGCGTCGACGGCTACGAGAAGGACCCGCTGCGCGGCATCGCGCTGACGACCCCCGGCTTCAACCGCATCGCCCGCGCGATCGGGGAGCTGAAGCTGCCGACGGTGCTGATCCAGGAAGGCGGCTACAATGTGCCGGACCTGGGCCGCAACGTCTTTTCGTTCCTCGAGGGCTTCGAAACGATCCACGGATAAGGGGTGGGCTTCGTCCTTCGAGACAGGGCTTCGTCCTTCGAGACGGGCGTTTCGAGACGGCCCTTCGGGCCTCCTCAACGCCCTCCTCAGGATGAAGGGTTGACGGGGCGGTAAAAAGTCGATTCCTCATGAGAGTCGGCTGGGTTATAATTGTGCATGTTTACTTTACGCGACCGACGGACCGGAGAATTGTTTGATCGCTGGTCCTATTTCGGGGACGAACGTCGGCGCCTGATGGAGCAATCCTGGGCCGGGGTTTTTCGGAACCATCTGCTTGTCGAACTTCCGGTTGACGATCTTTGCCGTCACCTTGATGAACGCATGGGCCGACCATCGAAGGATCTACACGTTGTCATCGGGGTCTTGCTTTTGCAGCAGCTGCACGATCTGAGCGATGCAGAGACCGTCGAGGCCCTGGCCTTCAATATGGCGTGGCACTATGCCTTGGACGTGCGCAGCGAAGCGGACAGCTATTTCTGTGAGAAAACCCTGCGCAACTATCGCCGTCTGTTTATCGAACAAGGTCTCGATGAATTGCTGTTTCGGTGTTTGACGGATCGGATGGTGCAGGGATTCTCTGTCGATACCAGCCACCAACGCATGGATTCGACGGCCCTTCGTTCGGCGATGCGGGCGCTGACACGACTTGGTATCGTTGTTGAGAGCATCTCGAAGTTTGCCCGTGAGCTTGAGCGATATCATCCCGGTCTGCACGAGCAGATCAGCAAGGAGGTGATCCGCCGCTATGTCGATCGCGAGGGCAATGGCGCGTTCGCGAATACGGCGCCGAGTGTTTCAAAACGCCGCCTCGGCGAAGCGGGTCAGGATCTCCTAGCCCTGGTGCTGCAATTCCGTGACACGGCGGCGGCAAAGCTTTCCAGTTTTGCGATCCTGGAGAGGGTTCTGCGCGATCAGTTCGAGATCGTTGATGATGAGTGTGGCGATCGTGACGCAAAGCGCGCCGCGATTCGAGATCCAAAGGATGTGCCGTGCGATACCGTCGGCAATCCGGCCGACCCGGACGCGAGCTACAACGCGCACAAGGGTCAGGGATACATGGCGCAGATCGTCGAAACCTATTGTGAAGATGACAGTAACGAGGCGGTTGCCGCGACACCGGACCTCATCACCCACGTGGAGGTCCACAAGATGACGGTGCATGACGGCCATCGCTTGGCCGATGCGCTGGATGATCTGAGCGAGCGCGCGCTGACGCCGGCGGTGATGCTGGGTGATTCACATTACGGTTCCAGTGACAACATGGCTCTGACGCGCGAACAGAACATCAATCTCGTGGCGCCCGCGCGACCGCCGAAAGGCGCCGTCTCGGGACGGTTGACGTTGGAGGATTTCACTCTCAACGAAGAAGGCTTGGTCTTGCGCTGTCCCAATAACGTCGAACCGGTTTCAGCCTCGCTCGCCAAAGCCAAGCTGCAGGCCCGTTTCGACCTTTCCATCTGCCAAAAATGTCCCGATATACTGCGATGTCCCGTGCAGGCGGCCAAGCGTGACGGCCAATTTTCCCGCTTTCAATATACCCCGGCCAGGGCTGCCAACCAAAAGCGCCGGCTTTATGAACAAAGCGATGCCTTCCGCGACGTCTACAGATGGCGGGCCGGCATAGAAGCGACCATGTCGCGATTAAAGTACCAGATGAACCTGGCTCACCTACGCATTCGCGGCATGCCGGCCATGCGCTACGTGGTCAATCTGCGTGCCCTCGGCCTCAATATCCGACGCTGCGCGGCAATCGCACCATAAAAAACGAAGCCAAGGAGAAGCCAAGGATAGGTAATATCAGGTTTTATCCACCAGCAACGCGGAGACAGGCAAATATTCTTCACCGAACCGCAAAGACCTGTACAAGCACGCCATCGGCCAACAACTTTTTACCGCCCCGTCGAGATTCGGCTATAGCTCGCTGCCTGACAGCCGTCCACTCCAGGGGGTGCAATCCACACGGTGATGGACTTTTACGCTGCCGTTGACGCCGAGCGTTCATGGTTTAAGATTGCGGCCTGGCCCGGCTCGACCAGCGAGCGGTTCGGTCGCGGCGTCGGGGAAGGGGACGGCCGGTTTGGCACTCCATTTCAGCCGCAAAGAGTTCGCGATCCGCCAGAAACGAGCCTGCGAGACGATAGCCGAGCAGGGTCTCCACGGGCTGCTCGTCTTCCGGCAGGAGAGCATGTACTACCTCACCGGCTACGACACGAGCGGCTACAGCATGTTCCAGGGCATGTACCTGGGGGCGGACGGCGCCCTCGGCCTAGTGACCCGCTCCGCTGACCAGCAGCAGTCCCGGATCACGTCGGTCATCGAGGACATCCGGATCTGGAGGGACCGCGAGAACGCCAATCCGGCCGAGGATGTTCGCGACATGCTCCGGGACTACGGTTGCAAGGGTAAGCGGGTCGGCGTCGAATACCATGCCTACGGGCTGACCGCCCAGCGGGGCAAGATGGTGGACGCGGCCCTGGACGGGTTCTGCGAGGTCGTGGACGCTTCCGACCTCGTGCGGTTGCTGCGCCTGGTGAAAAGTCCGGCCGAGCTGGCCTACGTTCGTCAATCCGGCCACCTGGCGGACGAGGCCCTCGCCGTCGCCCTGCGGATGACGGTCCCGGGAGCCAACCTGGCCGTCATCTACGGCGAGATGATGAACGTGATCATGCGGGGGGACGGCGATCCGTCGGCCAGTCGGTGGCCCATGGGCCGCGGCGAGGAGGCGCTTATGATCCGCTACCACACCGGCCATGGCGAGGTCGGCGCCGACGATCAGGTGCAGTTCGAGTTCGCGGCTTCGTACCGGCACTACCACACGGCGCTCATGAACGTGGTCCTCACCGGCACGGTGGACCCCCGGCATGAGGACATGTTCAAGGCCTGCCGCGACGCCCTCGAGGCCTGCGAGGACGCCTTGAGGCCGGGCAACACAGTGGGCGAGGTCTTCGACATCCATGCCCGCACGCTGGTGAAGGCCGGATTCGATGGCCACCAAATGAACGCCTGCGGCTACACCATGGGTGCCACCTATCCGCCGACCTGGATGGACTGGCCCATGTTCTATACGGGCAACCCCGAGGTCATCGAGCCGAACATGGTCTTCTTCCTGCACATGGTCATCCTCGACAGCGACAATGGGCTCGCGATGTCGCTGGGCGAGACCTTGATCGTCACCGAGGGGGTCTGCGAGCGGGTGACCCACGCCCCGCGCGAGCAGATCGTCAATTAGGGGGGCCGTCCGAGGGCGTCGCGCAAGCGATTCGCGTGGTGGATGAAGGGGCTTTCCGTCATGCCAACGACCGCAGACCACGACAGGGACCGCGACCGTGTGAAGGAGCTTCCGGTGACCCTTGGCGAGGGGCCCGGGCCGCGCGGGCGGATCGGCTTCATCGCACTCGCCAACGGACACGTGAGCGAGCTCGAGGTCATGGAGATGGTCCCGCGCGACGAGGTCGTGGTCTACGTGAACCGCGTCGCCGACGAGGATGCGGTCACCCTCGGCAACCTGAGGAGGATCGGGGCGGACATGTCCCGGGCAGCCTCGGGAATCCTCCCGGACGGCCACATCGACGTCATGGTGTACGGCTGCACCTCGGGCACCGTCGCCCTGGGTGAGGAAGGCGTTTCCCGACGCATCCGGAAGGTGCGGCCGGGCGTTCCCGTCACCACCCCCATAACCGCGGCGTTGGCCGCTTTCAGGGCGCTGGACGTCGAGCGCATCGTGCTGCTGACACCCTATCCCTTCGAGGTGGTGACCGCCGTGGAGGACTACCTGGCGGAGCGGGGCGTCCGCGCGCTCCATTCGGCGAGCTTCAACATCGCCAATGGCTCTGACATGAACCGCGTCCCGCCCGACGCCATCCGCCATGCCGCCGTTGCCCTCGACCGGCCCGGGGCGGACGCCATCTTCATCTGCTGCACGGCCTTGCGCGCCTGCCGCATCATCGACGCAGTGGAGGAAAGGGTGGGCAAGCCCGTGGTGACCAGCAATCAGGCTCTCGCCTGGCACGCCTTGCGCCTCATGGGATACGACGACACGGTCCCGGGTTACGGCCGGTTGATGCGGAGCCCGCTCGCGGCCGCCGCCTCGCCCTCCTCGGGACGGGCGACGTAATGCTTTGGTAGCTCGTCGACGAGGATGGGGACGACCTCGCGCCAATCGCCGACGATTCCGATGTCGGCCTGCTCGAAGATCAGGGCCTCGGGATCGGCATTCACGGCGATGATGGTTCCGGCATTGCGGAGGCCCACCAATTGGTGGAACTTGCCGCTGATTCCGATCGCGATGTAAAGGCACAGCGCGATGATTCGGCCGGTGAGTCCCACTTGGGCGAATGCGGGAGCCATCCTTGGTCCGTGACCTTGCGGGTCGTCGCCAGTTCCGCGCCGAGGAGATCGAGCAGCGGCCGGAGCGCGCCGTACTCCTCGGGCGGAACGCCCATGCCCACACCGACCATGTCCGACGCGGTGCTGAGGGCGTCGGGATTGTCGTCGCGAACCCTCTCGTGAATTCGAATGCGCCCGCAGCTGGACCCTGCCAGCCGGCTCACCGCGGCCCGGGCGGGGCGCGACCTCAAGGGCGGAACCGTGCCCGGGCGGAGGGTGACCATCTGAAGGGGCGAGACTGTGGTGATGGCGGCCACCAGCCGGTCCCCCATGGCCGGCTTCCAGGCGACCAGCCGCCCGTCGGCGACCTCGAGGGCGATGGCATCGCCGGTCAGCCCGGTGCCGAGGGCCGCGGACACGTGGGCCGCCACCTGTCGGCCCCAGGCGGTGCTCGGCGCGAGAATCGCCCAAGGTTCCAATTCGCGCGCCCAGGCCGAGACCGCGGTGGCCACGTCCTCTTCGGTCTCGGTGCCGTCGATCACCAGCGCCGCGTCGGCGCCCCCGGCGACCGCCTCCCGCAGGACCGATTCCGCAGGCGGTGGACCCAGCGTGAACACGGTGCCGCTCCCGTCGGTCAGGCTGGCGAGTTCCACCCCCTTGCTGACGGCGCGGCGGCAGCAGGGGGTCGTCTCCAGCGCCACCCCGTCACGGATGAGCCTGCCGTCCGGGCCCGGACCAATGGCCTCGACACGGGGGATCTGCTTGACCAGAACGGCAATCCGCAGAGGGTTCGGTGCCTGGGTTTTCGGGGCCGCCATGCTCAGACCAGGGCCAAACCAACCCGAAGGCCCGCGGTTCCGGGACCATGCCGGCGTCCCGCGGCGAGGACGCCGAAGCATCCCCTCGGGCCTGGGGTCGACCGGGTCGCCCGCCGTGGTCCCGCCACGACGGTTGGCCGGATGGGTTTCGGGTCGAGGGTTGCATACGCAATGTGGAACCTTGAACCGAATCCCGTAAGGAAAACCAATAGAAAGAAGGCATTAATGCGTCGAGGACCATTATTGGTCGCGGGCATGGACGGCTCGCTGAATCGGAGACCGTGGCCCGGCGGTGCCAAGCGCGACCGCCGAAACGTCGTTGACGTTCTCTGCCACCAGGCACCGAAGTCGGGGCCGCCGCGGGCCACGGGCTGCTCGTCGGGCCGACCTGTGCCCCACTCGTAGAGGAAGCGCGGCGGTGTGAGCAAGGTAGGCAAGATGACGGACCACTCGCAACGGCCCCCCCGCCCTCGGAGACGCCCCGCAAAGGCGGAGGCCGATCGCCTCCGCCGGGACGCCGTGATCATCGACGGGCAGGGTGTCGGCGTCCTGCTACCGACGGCCCTAGTCCCGCCGCCGCCGGTCGATGGCCGGGCGTTCTTGGACAGGGTCTTGGAAGCCGGAATTTCCGCCATGAACGTCACCCTGGGGATAAGCGGGATCGGCATGGGCGTCGACGACCTTCGCTCGATGCTGAACACCGTGCATGGATACCTTTGCTACTTCGAGCTGGAGGCCGACCGTGTGATCCACGTACAGACCGTGCGGGACATCCTGAGGGCCAAACGTGAGGGCAAGCTGGGCGTCATCTTCGGGGTGCAGGGCCTTTCGTCGAAAATCGACAACGACCCGAACCTTATCCGTATCCTTCACCAACTCGGCCTTCGCATCGCGCAGCTCACATACAACGAGCGCACCCCGCTCGGTTGCGGCTGCCTGGAAGACCCGGACACGGGCCTCACCGAGCTGGGTCGGGTCTCCATCCAGGAGATGAACCACCTGGGGATCGTGGTCGACCTTTCCCACGCCGGCGAACGGACGGCGCGCGAGGCCATCGAATCGTCGCTCGATCCCGTGGTGGTGAGCCACGCCAACGTCCGCGCCCTCTGCGACCATCCCCGCAACCTGACCGACGACCTGATCCGGGCGCTCGCGGGCCGGGGCGGGGTCCTCGGAATCACCGCGTTCTCGCCCTTTTGCGAGACGACGCCCGGCATCCGCCCCGACCTGGATGCCTTTATCGACCACGTCGCCCACGTGGCTGACCTAGTGGGAATCGACCACGTGGGCGTGGGATCGGATTTGTTCGAGGGCGAGTCGGAGGTACGGTTCGAGATGTTCTTCCGCCTGCGCTACCCCGACATCGTGCGTCACTACACCAAGGACACCGCTTACGCGGAGGGATTCGACAGCGTCTCCTGCTTTCCGAAGCTGACGGAGCGGCTCGTCCAGCGTGGATTCGCCCCGCCCGATGTCAGGAAGGTGCTGGGCGGAAACTTCCTGCGCGTCTTCCGCGCCGTCTGGTGAACACGGGCTCCGACGTGCCGTCGGCAACAGCGTTGGCCGGGCGATGAGATGCACTGCTCGTGCCGTGGTCAATACAGGATTCGGGAGAGAAACTTCTTGGTACGTTCCTGCTGGGGGGTGTTGAGGAAGGCCTCGGGCGTTCCCTCCTCGACGATGACCCCCATGTCAATGAAGATAATACGGTCGCCCACCTCGCGGGCGAACCCCACCTCGTGGGTGACCACCACCATGGTCATTCCCTCCGCGGCCAGCACCTTCATGACTTCCAACACCTCACCGATCAATTCGGGGTCGAGGGCGGACGTCGGCTCGTCGAAGAGCATGATCTTGGGCTGCATAGCGAGGGCCCGGGCGATGGCCACCCGTTGCTTCTGCCCCCCCGAGAGCCGGCTCGGCCCTTGGTCCACCTTCTCGGCCAAACCCACCTTGGTGAGGAGCTCGACGCCGACCTTCCTGGCCTCGTCCTCGGGCATGCGCTTCACCTGGGTCAGCCCCTCAATAACGTTGCCGAGCGCCGACTTCTGCGGCCAAAGATTGAAATGCTGGAACACCATGCCGATCTGCGCGCGCATCCTGCATAGGACCTCGGTGGGCTGCCGGATGATCCCATTCTCCGTCTGCTGGTGGCCGATGGGTTCGCCGTCGATGAGCACACGGCCTCGCGTCGGCATCTCCAGGTGGTTAATGCAGCGGAGCAACGTGCTCTTGCCGCCGCCGCTCGGCCCGAGGATGCAGACCACCTCGCCGCGTTCGACCGACATGTTGATCCTGCGGAGCACCTCCAGGTTCCCGAAGTTCTTGTAGAGGTCCTCGACGACCAGCATGCTCCGGTTTTTCATGGCTCCCGATCCCGCTGACCCGTCCGCTGCTTGCCGGCGGCCCTTCTGCGCCACCGGCCGGTCCTGGCTCGCGTGCGCCCGCGTGCGTGGCGCGCCTCGCCGCCTGTCGCGTTCACATTAGCACAACCCCACTCGCCCGGCGGCCCCGAAAGGGGGCTACTTGTCCACCGCCATGCGGCTCTCCATCACTCCGACCGCGCGCGACAACCCGAAACAAATGACGAAGTAAAAGATCGCCAGGACCGTGAATATCTCGAGCGGCCGAAAGGTCGTGGTGGCAATGACGTTGGCCCTGTACATCAAGTCGCTCACACCGAGCACCGAGACCAACGAGCTGTACTTGATGAATACGATGAAGGTGTTGACTGTGGGCGGCAGGGTCTTGCGAACTGCCTGGGGCAGGATGATCCGGCGCATGGTCTGTCCGGGCGTCATCCCGACCGCGTAGGCCGCCTCGATATCGCCGCGGCGAACGTCCTGAATACCCGCCCGGAAGACCTCAGCCAAGTAGGCGCCGGCCGATATCCCCATCGCCAGGATGCATGAGGTGAGGGCGCCCAGCTCCACGCCCAATAAAATGGGAATCATGTAAAATACCCAGACGAGCTTCACGAGGGTCGGGGTGTTCCGAAATAACTCGATGTAGGCCATCATGGGGAGGGATAGGAAGGGGTTCCTCGAAATCCGGCATAGGGCCACGACCAGGCCGATCGCGAGCCCGAGGCCGATAGATGCGAAGGAAACCCACAACGTGATCCACAGACCTTGCGAAAAGTAGGACCAGTGGTCCCAGACGACGTCGAAACGGAATACGTACACAGCTCCTGTCCTCCCTCCCCTGATGACCTTGTGTCGATGGCTACCAGACCACCGACACGCCCTTCAGCTCATATTTCGCGATGAGATCGTCGTACACGCCCTTGAGCTTCATGTCGCGGATGAACATGTTGATCCAGTTGAGCGTGGCCTGATCACCGCGCCTGACCCAGATCCCCAGTTCCACCTTGGTGAAGGCGCTGTTCGGGATCACGCGGAAAGCCTTGTGCTCCAGAGTCAGCGCCTCGAGGTTGCCGATGTCGGTCGAATAGATATCGCTGCGACCGCTGGCGAGGGCCGTGATGCAGGCGGGATCGCCCTCGACGCGCATAATCTCCGCTTTCTTGAAGACCTTGGTGACCTCCACGTCGGCGGACGTCCCGAGGGCGACGCAGATGGTCGTGTCGGGATTGTCCGCGTCCCGCCAACCGTTGTACTTGGAGATCTTGTCCTTCGTGGTCATGAGCGCCTTTCCGGCCTGGGTCATTGGCCCCGCGTACTCGGCCACCAGCAGGCGTTTGAAGTTGCGGTTGGCGTTGCTGACGATGTCGAATCGGCCCGACTGTAGCCCGGCCATCATGGTGCTCCAGGGCTGCTCGACCCATTCGATTTTCACGCCCATCGCAGGACCGAGGTGGTTCTCGTAGAGATCGACGGTCCAGCCCGTCATTTTACCTGTCTTGGGGTCGACGTAGAGGAAGGGGAACCACGCTCCCCAACCGACCCGGAGCACCCCCGACTTGGTCGCCCGATCGAGCGCGGACTCCTCCGGATGGGCAGTGGCGCTCGGCGGGCCGCCCGCAACGGCGACGAATAGAGAGATGATGAACAGAACCGGCAAGAAGCGCATGTGTATGCGTTTCATGGTGCAGTACTCCCTTTGGTTTAGTGGTTTCAAGCGAGGTTGGCCCGCTGGTCAACCCAGATCCAAGCCGTAGAAGCGGGCCGCATTCTCCGACAGGATCTTGCGTTTAACTGCCTCAGACAGATCGTTGCGCTGGGCGAGCGCCTCCACCGCTCCCGGAAACTTCGCGTCCCAGTGGGGATAGTCGGATGTGAAGACGATCGCGTCTTCGTACTGCTTGGCCACGTAAGGGAGCATCGCCTCCTCGGGCTCGCAGAAGAAGTAAACGTGACCATTCGCGATGTATTCGCTGGGCGGCCGCTTGATGTCGGGGACTAGCTCGCCCCGGTGCTCGTAGTGTTCGTCGAGGCGTTCCACCCAGTAGGGAATCCAGCCGATCCCGGATTCGAGGAAGGCGATGCGGAGGTCGGGGAAGCGCTCTAAAACTCCGCCGCAGACGATGCACATGAGCGAGATCATCTGCTCGAAGGGATGGGCGATTGCGTGGGTGTAAAAGTAGTTGGTGAAGCGTTCGGCCCCGGCGAACGACAGGGTCGAGGGGGCGCCGTGGACGCACAGCGGAACCCCCAGCTTTTCTGCTTCCGCGAAAAGGGGCAGAAAGTCTGGATGGTCCAGGTCCTTGCCCTTGATGTTAGTTGCCAGCATGGCGGCGACCAGCCCCATCTCCTGCGTGGCTCGCCTCAGCTCGGCGATCGCGGCGTCGATGTCATGCAGCGCCAGCATGGCCACTGCCTTGAGCCGGATCGGGTCGGTTCGGCAGTACTCAGCAACCCAGTTATTGTAGGCACGGGCCATGGCGATCGCAAGCCCGGCGTCGTGGAGGGCCGCCAGACCGAGCTCCGGCAGGTTGCCGAACACGACGGCGATATCGATGCCCTCGGAGTCCATGTCCTTGAGCCGGGCGACCGGATCCGAGACGCCGGGCCGTAGCATCGAGCCCCTGATCCCCTCCGGCTGTCCCGAGGCGATGCCCTCGGGCTTGGGAAACAGCTGGCCTTCCACCATCCAGCGATCGCTGCCAAAGTTATCCTTGACGATGCGGGGCCGGCGCTTCTGGTAAGGTTTCTCCAGGTATTTCTTCCATGTTTCTTCGGTGGACGCAACGTGACTATCGCCGTCGATAACGGTAAGCTCTCTCCACCATTCGGCCAATTGATCTCTCCTCGAATTTCTTGCTAATGTGCTGAAGATCAGCCGTCTACGGCCGATCGCCGCGCCTTCGCAGGCCGACAGCGGGCGGGCGCGGGTCGCGTCGGATGGACCGTCGGAGCGGACGGACGCCGGGTCGATCCAGGTCGACTAATCCGCCGGTATGCTTCGGCGGCCGGGGGAGCCCCGCCCCGGCGGCGGGTCGGCCGACGCCCGCCTGCGGTTATTCGCGCGTTACGAGCCGTAGGCATTTCGGCCTCGACGCCTCACGTTTGCGCCGCGCGGGATCGGACACGCTCGGCGACGCCTTGGGGTTTCATGTTTGCGAATGCAGGCACATCGGGATACGATACGATTGGCGCCGCGAATTCGTTTAGCCGCGAATTCGTTTAGCCGCGAATTCGTTTAGCCGCGAATTCGTTTATAAATTCGTGTATCTTGAAATTAATAAAATTGTCCAATTGAAATTTCGGCGATTCCCGCCGTCGCGTCCCCGATGGTTTGCTCTGAGCGCCTGATTTCTCGCCCCATTGCCGGACCGCACCTGGAACGGTCGCTGGGCATCATCACCCGCAAGGATCAAACCCTGTCTCCGGCGGCGGAAGGCTTCTACGACGCCATCCTCCAGGAGCTCGCCGATCCTCGGCGGGACCCGATTCTGGTGGGCGAGGGAGTTTCCTTGAGCGGCGCCACGTCCTAGCCGGCGTCCGCGACCTCCTTGGCCGCCGGTTCCGAGTTCTCGTGCCCGACGACGCCCCTTCGACCGTGACCCGCGGTTCCCGGGCCGACCCGCCCCGGCCGTCGGTCGCGCCGACACGTCCGCGCGATCGGGCGCACCCCCGGCGGCCAGTTTCAGGTGGGCCTGCGCAGGAGCTCCGGGATGGGGCTTTCGTAGAGCGGCAACCTTTCGACCCGGGGCCTCCAAGAGCCGTCAGCGATCAACCCCGTCACATGATCGCAAACCTCGTCTAGGCGTGCGAACCAGACGTCACCCTTTTCTTGCATGTATTCGATGAACTCGAGGACTGCCGTCAGTCTGGCGAGGCGCGCCGAAACGAAGGGATGCCACACGGTTATCCAGAGTGCACCGTATTGCCAGGCGGCATCGAATTCCGACTTGAAGACCTCCATGGCCCGCCGGGGGGACGAGATCGGCATCATGAAGCCGAAGTCCCGATTGTGCATGTAGTGGGGCCAATCGTCGAAGGTCCAGTCCGTAGGGAATTCGAGAACGGAGGCCGCCGAGTCCTGCAGCAGATAAGGGATCTCGTCGCCCATGAGCGACGAGTCGTAGTCGAAACCCTCTTCGGCGAGGAACCGGAGCGAGTGCTTGGAGAACGCAAAGCTGGGTGCCCGCCAACCCCGCGGGCGGCTGCCCACGTGTTTGACGTAGGCGTCGACCGCCCGCCCTAGGCATTCTTTCTCCTCCTCCTTGGTGAGTTCATTGGACCGTTCGTGCACGTATCCATGCAAGGCTACCTCGTGCCCGTTCTCGAGCAGAAGGTCCACGGTCTCCGGATACTTCTCGATGCACCAGCCGGGGACGAAGAAGGTCTGGCGCATGTCCAGGCGCTTCCACGCCTCGACGAGGCGGGGCACCGCGATGAGGGGCCCGTAACGGACGTAGGACTGGCTGGCGACCAGCGTATCGGCTCGATCGGGGTTGTAATAGTTGAGCGCGCTGTCGGCATCCACGTCCCAGGTGATGGCGACGGCACATTTGGCGTTGTTCGGCCAGGGGAGAGAGTTCGCTATCATGACAACATCCTTCCGATTCGTCATTGGTAGGCTGCTCGGGTGGAGCATTTTACGCTTGATCTCGTCGGCGCCCAAGACCATCGATTTCTTGGGTCAGCAGACGTGGAACGCCCAAATCCCGATATTCAGGTCGCCTACGTCTGGCTATGTGTGGACGGCCCCGGTTTACAGGCGGCGAGCTGGCTGCCCGCGCTATCTTCGCCGTCGGCCTGGCAAGGCTGCGCTTCGTGAGGTGGTGTAGACGGGGCGCTTTAATTTCGCTCGCTGCGACGCCAGATGGACGATGCGCAGCGCGCGGCCTTAACGGGGCGATCCAGTCTCTCGATTCCTAGCTGGCGCGTTTCTTTCTGTGCAGCACTAGAATGTCAGCTTTTGGCTACAAGCCGACATGGGCGGGGCAGGTGGAAACTCAACCAAGCCCACCTTAACTACACGCCTTGATTACGCCACTTAAACCTCTGCACATGTCGAGTCACGCGGAGGAATTTCACCCCCGCGCGCTCCTAGAACCGTGCGTGAACCTCTCGACTCACACGGCTCCCGATGTTCGGCCGCTTCCATGACAGAGCTGCCAGTGACCTCGCCGAGCCTAAGTGCCGCCATCTTTTTACCCTCGCACCGCTGCGTCCGGCTCCAAACTGACGAGAAAATACGTGTTCTCTCATGAGTTCCCTCGATTGGCCGGCGCTAACTCATTGATCTGCCGTGCACATTCCAGGCGAAAACTCATAAGAAAATACCACTGGCGCTTGTTCTTCTCGTCTTCCCGCTTATCAGGGAACGTGAGGTGGAGTGACCCCCTAAAAGTGGTCCAGATTTGTTAAGAGAGTTTGGCGCATTTTGCCCCCTCGAAAGGAGGACAAAATGAGCCGTAAACGCTACACCCCAGAACAGATTATCAGCATGTTGCGCGAAGCCGAGGTGGCTTTGGCGCAGGGCCAGTCCGTTGGTCAAGCTTGTCGCACGCTCGGCGTATCGGAGCAGAGTTACTATCGCTGGCGCAAGGAATATGGCGGCCTTCGTACTGACCAGGCCAAGCGTCTGAAGGACCTGGAGAAGGAGAATGGCCGTCTCCGGAAGGCGATCTCGGATCTGACGTTGGATTAGCTGATCTTGAAAGAGGCGCTTGAGGGAAATTGCTAAGCCCCGCCCGTCGCCGGCAGTGTGTTGATCATCTCCAGGCCGAATTGGGAATCTCCGAGCGACGTGCCTGTGCTGTTGCAGGCCAACATCGCTCAACCCAGCGCAAGAGACCCCGTGGTCGGGATGATGAAGAGGCACTCACGGCCGCGATCATCCGCTTGGCCAGCCAGTATGGCAGATATGGCTATCGGCGGATCACTGCCTTGCTCAGGACCGAAGGTTGGCACGTGAACGCCAAGCGGGTCCAGCGCATCTGGTGGCGGGAGGGGCTGAAGGTCCCGCAGAAGCAACCGAAACGGGGCAGGCTGTGGCTCAACGACGGATCCTGCATCCGTCTGCGGCCGTGCTGGCCCAATCACGTCTGGTCCTATGACTTCGTCATGGATCGAACACACGATGGGAGGAAGTTCCGCATGCTCACCGTGATCGATGAGTTTACCAGGCGGTGCATGGCCGTTGTCGTCGAGCGAAGATTGAACTCGGACAATGTACTCCATTGTCTGACCGAGCTCTTCGTCCAACATGGCCCGCCGGAGCATATCCGTTCCGACAACGGCTCAGAGTTTACCGCTCATGCGGTCCGCGACTGGCTCGGCAGGATCGGCGTCAAGACCCTCTATATCGAGCCCGGGTCACCTTGGGAGAACGGATACAACGAGAGCTTCAACTCAAAGCTCCGGGACGAAATCCTGAACACGGAGATCTTCTATACACTGAAGGAGGCCAAAGTGCTGATCGAACGATGGCGGCATCACTATAATACCATCCGGCCGCATAGCTCGCTCGGATACAGACCGCCGGCCCCAGGAGCCATCTTGCCAAACGTTGAGGGGCCAACCTACGCTGTTGATGGGCTACGGTTGGCCCATCAACTTAACCCGCGCCAAACTCTAACTTAAGCGCTGGACCACTAATCGGGGGCAGGCCAATTTGCCCTGGTATTCTTCGGAATGTACTGGTTAGTCGCCTAGTCTGAGTAATTCCCGGGTTAAAAAATGGATTGGGTGTGTGGATTAACCCATGATGATCAGAACCCTGTCAAAAGACTTGTATGGCTAATGGGATTTTGACCATGAATCCCATGAGCTATACAAATCTATGAACCCAACTCGAAGAGGCCCCCGCGTCGCCCGGCCTTCTGGCCTAGCGCCGACCGAGACACGCGCGCGGCCCTCCGCACCATCGCCGAAGCCCTGGGCATCCCGGCACCTGAGCCCGCATCTGCCGCGTCTGAGAGCGCTAGCAGGGCGCTGCGCCGGCAGGACGCGCCCGGCACGTAAAGGGGGGCACCGGCGAGCCCGAATCCGCCCTAGCGGCCCACGCAGCGCCCTCAACGGGCGATCAGCCCGAGCCCAAGACCCAGACCGAACCAAGACCATGTCGCCACGACGAGCTGGCGTGTGAGGATCATCCCGGCGGCGTGACCGGTGAACGCTTGGTCGCAGACCGCCACCAGGGGCGTGCACCCATAAAGCACGGCTTGGTAGGTAGTGGATTTTGCCTCGCCTACGGCGGGTTTTGACCCACAGCGGAAGTCGCGCACGCTCCCTGCGAGCGATCATGAACCGAGGCCGTCGGATGGTTGTCCCTCCTCTTTATCTCATCCGGGTCACCAACGGATCCTTCGGCGCCGGCGGGCAATGCGCTTTTCACCGCGAAGGAGGCAAGGTGTTTTCCGGAAACGTCGTTTGGATTGTAAGCGTTTGGCCTGACCGCCCCTTGGTCAATCAGATATTGGCCGTTGGATGTGCGATTGGCGCGCAGTTCCAGGGCAGCAGTTCGTCGACGCGGTTGATCTTGTGGTCGGGGATTCGATCGAGGATGTCGGCGAGCCAGGCTTGCGGATCGATGTCGTTGAGCTTGGCGGTCTCGATCAGGGTGTAGGCGATGGCAGCGGCCTTGCCGCCCGCGGCCGAGCCCATGAACAGATAGTTCTTGCGGCCCAGCGCGATCGGCCTCATGGCGCGCTCGGCGGGGTTGTTGTCGATCTCGAGGAAGCCGTGCTCCAGATACGGCCGTAGGCGCTTCAGGCGGGTCAGCGCATACCGGATGGCGGCGGCCAGCGGGGTTTTTGCCGAGACCCTGGGCAGCTGCGTTTGCAGCCAGCGTTCCAGATCGTCGAGGCGCGGCCCGGCCTTGGCCCCACGGATTGCAACGCGCCGGTCGGGCGGCTGCCCGCGGGCTTCCTTTTCGACGGCGTAGAGCGCGGCGATCCTTTTGAGCGCCTCGGCGGCGATCGCCGAGCCCTGGGCGGCATGGACATCGAAGAACTTGCGCCGCACATGCGCCAGGCAGGCGACCTCGCGGACCGGTCCGGCGCGGGCGAGCTTGCCGAACCCGGCATACCCGTCGCTGTGCATCCAGCCGCCGAAGCCCGTCAGATGCGCCTTCGGATGTTCGGCCTTGCGGTCGGCCGAGAAGCGGTGCCACGCCGCCGGCGGCGCTTCGCCCTTCCAGGGCCGCTCGTCCCGCACATAGGCCCAGGCCCGCCCTGTCGACGTCTTCCCCGTCCCGGGCGCGAGCACCTTGACCGGGGTGTCGTCGGCGAACAGGGCTTGCCCTGCCAACACGTGGCGCCCGACGGCGTCGGCCAGGGGCTCCAGCAGCGCCGTCGCCCTTATCGACCTGCGGGGCCGACCCAGCCGGCCAGCGTCGAGCGGTCGAGATCGATCCCCTCGCGGGCGAAGATCCGGGACTGGCGGTAGAGCGGCAGGTGATCGCAATACTTCGAGACCAGCACATGCGCCAGCAGGCCGGGACCCGGGCGGCCGCGCTCGATCGGCCGCGCCGGCAAAGGCGCCTGGTGGAACCTCTCGCAACAGCGACAGGCCAGGCGCGGGCGCACGATGCGCTTCACCACGAAGCGTCCCGGGATGTACTCCAGCTCCTCGGTGACATCCTCGCCCAGCCGCTTGAGACTGCCGCCGCAATCGGCGCAGTTCTCGCCCGGTGTCAGCACCGTCTCTTCGCGCGGCAGATGCTCCGGCAGGGGGCGGCGCTTCGGCTGTCGCTTCGCACCGGGCAGCGGGGCCGGGAGCGCCTCTGCAGCCCGCGCGATCTCTTCGTCCTCCAGTCCGAGCTCGAGCTGGTCCAGGGTCTCCGAACCGACGCCGAAACGCTGCCGGCGCAGACCCGCAAGCTGGTGCTTGAGCTTCTCGATCGGAAGATCGCGGTTACGGAGCTCGGCGTCCCGCGCCGCCAGTTCGGCCCGCGAGGTGAGCACCATCGCCTTGAGCGCGGCGACATCGTCGGGCAGTGCCTGAGCCTCTTCGAGCATGGCGGCACCCTAGCGGAAAAGGCCGCCAAAGGGAAGCCTGAAAAGCCTTCAACCTATTGTTAATAAATAGATTATCATCCCGATACCAGCGGCCGCCAGGTGCGCAGCGGCGCCCGCCAGTCGATCCCCTCCAGCAGCATCGACAGCTGCGCCGGCGTCACCACGATCTTGCCGCCAGACGCCGACGGCCACACGAAACGGCCGCGCTCCAGACGCTTGGCGAACAGGCATGCGCCCTGGCCGTCCCACCAGATCATCTTCACCAGATCGCCTCTGCGTCCCCGGAAGATGAAGAGATGACCGGAATAGGGATCCGCCTCGAGCACCCGCTCCGCCTGCGCCGCAAGGCCCGGAAACCCCTTGCGCATGTCCGTCACCCCGCACGCCAGCCATACCCGCGTCGAAGACGGAACCGGGATCATCCGCCGAGCACCCGGACCACGCGGCACAGCGCCTCCACGTCGAACGACCCGATCGCGCTCACCCGGTGACCGCTCGACAACGCAATCTCGATCCGACCGTCCGACGTTGCAGGCGGCGCCGGCGGCGAAGCCGGCTCCGGCACCACCTCGACCGGGAGAAAGGACGCTGCGTCACCGCCGTCGGCGCCAGGCTTGTAGCGGGGATCGCGGCGCCACGTGAAGATCAGGTTGGCGTTCACGTCGTAACGACGCCCGACCTGGGACACCGAAACGCCGGGAGCATGGGTCTGCGCCACGATCCGGCGCTTCTCCTCCTCCGACCAGAACCGGCGTGTCCGACGCGCCACCGCAACCACCCCTCCGATAGTGTCCATTAGCCGATAGCGGACACTATCGACCTCCCGAACATCACCGGAGACTGCGGCTTCGGACCGACACCTCACAAGGGCGGTAAGGACACACGCTTACTTTGGATTTGTCTGCCTGCCATCGGCAAGACACTCGGCGCGGCAGGGAGTGCTGGCGAGTCCATGGCTATCCCGGTGGCGTCTTCATCGCCACACGAGAACCCTCAAACGGAACCCAGTGGTGTTCAGGCCGCGAGCCGCTCGTACCGATGATGGAGCCCGCCGACCTGCGGAAACGCCACGATCTTTCCGGTGCCGCCGGGCTGAACCGATCGCCCCTCGGGAGTGTCCTTGCCCAGCGAAAGATGCGTTCGGTACCGGTGGTAATAATCGAGGTACGAAACAAGGATCCGTCTCAGATGCCGCTCATTCAAGACGATCACGTGGTTCAGGCACTCGCGCCTCACGCTGCCGATCAGGCGTTCCACATACGGATTCTGCCACGGGCTTCGTGGCGCCGTGACAACCTCTTCCACGCCCATCGCCATCACCGTCGAGCGGAACGATTGCCCGTATGCGCCGTCCCGGTCGCGGATCAGATACCGCGGCGCCGTGTCCCACGGAAAAGCTTCGCGAATCTGCTGTGCAACCCAATCCGCGCTCGGATGTGCAGTGACGCCGAAATGCTCGATACGCCGCCGCTCATGACGCAGCACGATGAATACGAACAAAACGGCGAACGTGGCCGTCGGGACCACAAAGAAATCGATCGAAACGAGACAGCCCACGTGGTTGTTGAGGAACGTCAGCCAATTCTGCGATGGCGGCTTCGGATGCCGTACCATGTATCTCGTTACAGTCGCCTGCGAGACATCGATTCCCAGCTTCAATAACTCGCCGTGGATGCGAGGAGCGCCCCACAACGGATTCTCGCGGCTCAATCGTTGGATGAGTTCGCGGGTTTCCTTCGAGGTTCGCGGGCGACCCGGCTTTCCGTGGCAGGATTTCCATTTCCAATACAGGCGGAACCCCTGGCGGTGCCAGCCGACGACCGTCTCGGGCTTGACGATGACAAGGGCGTCCTTCCAGCGTGGCCACAGGCGGGAAACGAAGACCCAGAACACGCGGTCGAGCGGATGAAGCTGCGGCCGTGGTCTGTCCCGCTTCAGGACTGCCACTTGTTGACGGAGAGCGATGTTTTCCAGCTGTAACCTTGCGCGGCTCAGGACAATCTCGCGGACGAAGGCGACGAGGATCACGACGATCATTTGCATGCCGCAGATGGTAGCTGGCAGTGGCCTGAAATGCCAGGATTTCCGCGGCCGACAAGGTTTTGAGGAACGACAGACCTTTCCGGACGCTCGGCAGGATGTCGACCGCAGTCTGCTAGCCCGGACCAGGCCAAATCCAGCTGCCGACATGATCGGGGCGCGCATGTTCGCCATCGCCTGCGGATACGAGGATTGCGACGACCTCGACGTGCTGCGCTTCGATCCGGCGTTCAAGCTGGCCTGTGGTCGCCTGCCCGAGATCGCGATCTGATGTCGCAGCCGACCTTGTCCAGGCTCGAGAACGCCCCATCATGGCGCGGGCGCGCATGGGGCTGACGATGATCAACAGCTTCGAGCGCGTGCCCCAACGCATCGTGCTCGACATTGACGATACCCCTGATGCCGTCCACGGCGGCCAGCAACTGGCACTGTTCAACGCCCATTACGACGAGTACTGCTTTCAGCCCATCCACATCTGACGCGGCGACCGCCAAGCCGGTGCTGTCGCTGCTGCGTCCGGGCAAGCGGCCATCCGGTGACGAGGCGGCGCGGGTCTTGCGCCACGTCATCGGCCGCATCCGGCGCCATTGGCCCCGGGTCGAGATCGCGGTGCGTGGCGACGGCCATTACGGCACGCCCGAGGTCATGGACCTGCTGGAGGATCAGGGCCACGGCTACATTCTCGGGCTTCCCGGCAACGCCCGGCTGAGCGAGATCGGCCAGCCGTGGTGCGAGGATGCGCCGGGTGCAATCAGGCAAGGACAAGGTGCGCCGTTTCTTCCAGACCGGCTACCAGGCCAAAAGCTGGTCACGCGAGCGCAAGGTCGTTGCCCGCGTCGAGGCCACCGCAAGGGGGACGGATGTCCGCTTCGTCGTCACCAACCTGCCGGGCCGCGCCAAATTGCTCTACGAGAGGGTCTATTGCGCCCGTGGCCGGATGGAAAACATGATCAAGGAGCACAAGCTCTACACCAAATCCGACCGCACCTCGTGTCACCGATGGGAAGCCAACCAGTTCCGGCTGTTCCTGCACACCGCCGCCTATTGGCTGCTGCATCAGTTGCGCCGGACCGCGCCCCGCCGCTCGCCGTGGCGCACCGCGACGTTCGAGACGCTACGACGGGCATTCCTCAAGATCGCCGTGCGCATCGAGGAGCTCAACACCCGCATCAAGATCGCCCTGCCCTCGGCCTACCCATATCGCAACGCCCTGATCGCGATGGCCGCCTCCATCGCCGCCCAAGGCCCCTGATCCAAGCGGCGCGTGCCGCCGGATGAACCTCGAACGTCAATCTCCAACCCGTAACGAAAACCCGCCCCGAAAGCCGCCGTCAACCCGGCCGATACCGCTCGCCTCGCTCAAATCGGCCGCCAAGCGTGAATAATGCGGGCTAGCTGCAAGATCCTAAGCGCGGCCAGTCAACTCCGCGCGCATGATCGTGGCGCCTTCGACCATGGCGCATATCTTCTGGTAGGCCACGTGTCTCGGACAGTGGTTGAAACCGCAATCCGGCGTCACCACGATGCGCTCGGCGGGCGCATGCTTCAGCGCTTTGCGGATGCCGTCGGCGACCTCTTGTGGCGTCTCGACGAAGAATGACTTTACGTCGACAACGCCGACGCCGACGTCGCGGTCGGCTGCCACGTCGGCAATCAGCTCGATCTGCGCGAACTCCCGGTTGGCAAACTCCAGGTTCACCTGATCGCAGCGCGCATCGTTCAGGGCCGGGAACAAGTAACGATAGTCTCGCCGGTCGTGCGACCGGCCTCTGAAGTTCCCGAAGCAGAGGTGCAGACCGATACGCGCCTCTACGCCCTCGCGGGTGGCATTGAAAATCTGCACGAGCCGCCGTGCGTCCTCATGGCTGGTCGCATAACGAGGCTCGTCAACCTGAATGTAGTCGACGCCGGCCTGCTGCAGCGCCTTCATCTCAGCGTTGACGATGACGATCATGTCCTCGAGCAGCGCTTGCTTGTCCGCATACCCCTGCTTCAGGATGAACGGTAGGGACAAGGTGATGGGTCCCGGCACGCAGATCTTGAAGGGTATTGTCGTGTGACGCCGCAGGAATGCCACCTCGTCCACGACACCAAGCCCGTTCGGCGCGGCGATCCTGTCGACCACCTCGTAGCGCGGGTTCTGATCGTATCCGGCGGAGCCGAAGCGACGTGTCGGCGGTAGCTTTTTCAGCCCGGTCATCAGACCGTAGAAGTTCTGGATGAAGTCGCGCCGCCGCATCTCGCCGTCGGTCACGACATCGAGTTGGGCCCGTTCCTGATCCGCCAGAGCCATGCGCACGGCGTCGTCCAGAGTCTCGCGAAGGTCGCTCTCGCCGAGATCGCCGACCTCTTCGGCGCGTTTGATGACGATCCAGAGCCAGCTTGGCAGCGCATAGCTGCCCATAAGTTCTGTTGGCAGTATTTGCGGCACGATCCGTACCCCGCTTTAACGGCACAGAGGATCATTGCGCCGCGTCGCCCATTATACTAATGTGAGCATAATAATTCATCCCTGTGTGAGCATAATAATTCATCCCTGTTTCGTGGCTGCGCCGGGCGCCGATTTCCGGCAGATTGACTGCCGGGTGATTTGGGGGTGAGGCCAAGAGGAGGACGACCCCATGAAATATTCTAGAACGTTAGCTCGCTTGCTCAGCGGAATAGGCCCGACCGTGGCGGCCGCTGCGATGTTCACCAGTTTGCCTCTCACCTCGGGCTCGGCCGAGACCATCGAATGGCGCATGCACAGCGTCTGGACGGAAACCCGGCAGGAAGCCAAAGACATGGCCGCCTTTGCGGATCGGATCAACGAGAAAGCCCAGGGCCGGTTGAAAGTGACCGTCTACCACGGCGGCTCACTCGGCCTGAAAGACGTCGACGTGCTGCGCTCGCTTCCCGCAGGTGCGGTCGAGTTGTGGGTCATCATCCCGAGCGTCCTCAGTCGTGACGCGCCGCATATCGCTAACCTTTACCCAACCGGCTCGATCCTGCGGGCAGAGGAGCACCCACAGGTGATCCCCATCCTGGAGGAAATCTACGCCGACTTCTTCACGAACGCCGGGATCCAGGTCGTCGGTTTCCAGCATAGCGGCGCTTTTCCGCTGGCGATCTTCTGCCAGGATAAGCCGGTCAAGAGCGTTGCCGACCTGCAGGGCGTGAAGCTTCGTGTGTTCAACAAAGAGGTTATGGAGTCCTTCAACAAGCTGGGCGCCTCCGCCCAGGTCATCCCGCAGAGCGAACTTTACGTGGCCTTGAACACCGGCGTCGTCGACTGCGCGCTCTACGCCTACTCATCTGGGAAAACCATTTCCTTGCAGGAGGTGACCCGCTACGGCAGCGACTTCGTGCCGTATGCCTCGGTGCCCAATGTCATTCTCGCCAACAAGAAGGCATGGGACGCGCTGCCGCCGGATCTCCGGAACGTGGTGTCGGAGGCCGCCGGGTTCATGGCCGGCTGGAGCCTGGCGCGGGACGTCGGTCCGCGCGAGGCGGCGGTCGCCACGGAATTCGAGGCGACCAGCGATTTCAAGGTCATCGAGGGTTTCTCGGACGAGGATCGCAGGTCGTTTCAGAAGGCCGCACTCGACAATTGGTACAAGCTCGCAAGCAGAACCGGCCCCAAGACCCTCGAGAATGCCAAGCGGCTGATGAAGAAGCTCGGTCTGACGCCGCCGCAATGACGTCATCTGGGCGCTGCCCATGACACCGGAAGGGTCGCCGGCTGCGCCGGTGCGCCAGGTGTCGCGGCCGATAAAGTGGCTCTCCGCCGCTGGCATGCATGCCAGCGTGGTTGCGGGAATGCTGCTCACGTTATTAGTCGTGCTAAGCGCCTTCATGCGTTACGTGATCGGCGCTCCCTTTTACTTTTCAGACGAACTGGTCGGGCTGTTGACCGCCGCCACGTTCCTTCTGGCCTTGCCCAACGGTCTGGTCGATAACACCCACCTGCGGATCACCCTCATCGTCGATCGTATGCCACCGCTCGGCCGAGCGATCGCCGAGGCCGCGGCCACGTTGATCCTGGTCGCGTTCGCCGCGGTATTCATGGTTCAGTCCTACGATTTCACGATCGCCTCGTACAACTTCGGTTCGCGCTCCGAGATGGCCGAAATCCTTCTCTATCCGTGGATGGCAATGATGCCGGCGGCCTTTGCGCTGATGATCGTCGTCGTCGCCAACAATGTCTTGGCCATCATGCTTGGGGTGGTCGCCCGGCGCGACGGCAACGAGGGCTGAGAGGGCAATCGTTGGTCTGGGCAATCATCGTCGGAGCCCTTGCGATCACCTTGGGAAGCGGCGCCTTTCTGGGCGCCGCGATCGGCCTCACCGGCCTCATTATCCTGCATTTCCAGGCTGGCGGCCTGACATCGCTCGCCGTGCCGGCGGTATGGAACGTGTTCAGCGACTACACGCTCGCGGCCGTTCCGATATTCATCTTCTTGGGCGAAATCCTGCTGCGCGGGGGGGTCAGCGACCGCCTCTACTCCGCCCTCACCCCCTTGTTCCATCGGGTTCCGGGGCGCCTGTTGCAAACTAATGTCTGGGTCTGCACGATATTCGGCGCGTGCTGCGGCTCGAGCGCTGCCACCGCGGCCGCCGTCGGATCCGTGGCCTACCCCGAGCTCGGCCGGCGTGGCTACAATCGACCACAGGTCCTCGGTTCACTTGCCGGCGCCGGCGTGCTCGGCCTGATGGTCCCGCCAAGCCTGTCGCTGCTGATCTACGGGGCCATGCAGGACGTTTCGATCGGCAAGCTTTTCCTCGCTGGTATACTGCCAGCGCTGCTGATCGCGGGACTGTTCAGCCTCTATGTTGGGTTGCTCGCTGTTCTGCGCCCCGAATCCGTGCCGGCCGCGGGCCCGAATCCCGGTTGGCGTCTGGTGCTGCGCAGCCTGTTGGGTGTGTGGCCGTTGCCGATCTTGATCTTCGCGGTGCTGGGCACGATCTACGGCGGGTTCGCCACCGTCACCGAAGCGGCCGGCCTCGGGGTGGCGGTGGCCATCATCATGGGATTCGCCTGGGGCACGCTGACACCCCGGAAACTCTGGGAAGCCTTCGTCTCGGGCAGCCGGATACTGGCTGCCATCGTCTTCGTCATCCTAGGCACTCTCATCCTTGCCCAGGCGGTCGCCAACCTCGGCCTACCGCGCAAAATCTTCGAGGCGGTGAGCAACGCTGGTCTGTCGAGTTACGAAGTACTGCTGGTGGTCACGCTCGTCTATTTCATTCTCGGCTGTTTCTTCGACGGCCTTTCGTTGATGATCATGACCCTGCCAATGGTCTTCCCGCTGATGACCGGGCTGGGCTTCGACCCGGTGTGGCTTGGCATCATCATCACCATGATGATCGAGATCGGTGCCATCACTCCGCCCGTGGGCCTGAACCTTTATGTCCTGCTGGCCATCAGTCATGGCGAGGTGTCGCTGCCCGCAGCCGCAAGAGCCACGGTGCCATATTGGGGCATGCTGGTGCTGGCGATCCTGATCCTGACCGTCTTCCCCGGCATCGCGCTCTACTTGCCGGGGTTCCTCTGACCTTGGGCCCGAACAGGGAAATAGCATGACACTGCACCAAGACGCGATCATCTTCGACGGCCTTCTTGTGCCGAACTGGAGCCGAGAAATCTTCGAGGCCATGCACGAAGGCGGCCTGACCGCCGCCAACTGCACCTGCGTCCTGCCCTATTTGCGCGCGACCGAGTCGTTCAAGGGGCTGGCGCAGTGGAAGGTGTGGCTGAACCAGTACGCCGATATCCTCCTGCAGGTCTATACGACCGCGGACATCTACCGCGCGAAGCGTGAGAACAAGGTCGGCATTATCCTCGGTTGGCAGGACACCACAGGCTTCGACGACTACCTGCCGTTTATTCAGGTCTTCAAGGAGCTGGGCGTCAGCGTCGTGCAGCTCACTTACAACACTGCAAACGCGGTCGGCTCCGGTTGCTTCGAGAGCCACGACGGCGGTCTCACCGATTTCGGGCGCGAGCTGGTCGCGGAAATGAACCGTGTCGGCATCGCCATCGACCTCAGTCACGTCGGACATCGCACCGCCGATGATGCCATCCACGCCTCGGAGCGACCCGTTACCTACAGCCACATCAGCCCCGCCGCGCGTTTTGCGCACCCGCGCAACAAGACGGACGAGCAACTACGCCTGCTGGCCGATCACGGCGGGCATATCGGTGTCACCATGCACCCGCCCTTCCAACCGAACGGCAACGACGCGACCATCGAGGACTACGTCGATTCCATCGAGCATGTGGTGTGTGTGGCCGGCGAAGACCATGTCGGTATCGGCACGGACTTCGTGCAGGGGCATAGCACCGATTCTGCGACCTGGGACTATCTGCTGCGCGACAAGGGTCACGCCCGTAAGCTGACCGACATCACCGAGGTGCGATATCCGGAGAAGTTCTCCGGCATTCAGGACTTTCCCGAACTCACGAAGGTTATGGAACGCCGCGGCTGGCCCGAACGCCGTATCCGCCAAGTCATGGGCGAGAACTGGGTGCGTTTCCTGAAAGACGTATGGGGCAGCTGAGTTGCCGTGCCGGCACCGCCCCAGGAGAACCGCGTGCACCTATGTGAATTGCCTGTGAAGGTAGTTGTCGATCCCGATACGGGGATCTGGTCGGTCGATGGCCAGCCAATGATTCTGCAGCCGCGCCACGCCTGGGTCGGCGCGCACAAAGAGTTCGAACGCACCTTCGGACTAGAAGCCTATCGCAACGCGCTGCACGACGCGACTTATTGGGCCGCGCGTATTTGGTGCGACCACGAGGCGAAGACGTTCGGCATCGGAGGCGCGGCAATCTTCGAGCACTATGTGAAACGGATGGGGCAGCGCGGGTTCGCGCAGATCTCGATCGAACGCTTCGATCCGGAACGGGCCGTCGCCGAGCTGCGTGTGGAGCATTCGGTGTACGTTGCCGAATACGGACCAGGCACCGGCCGTAAGACTTGCTATATGTTTGAAGGTGCCTTTTCCGGCGGCATCGAGGCTGCGTTCGCTTCGTTGGGTCACGAGGTGACGTGTCGAGCGGAGGAGGTGCAGTGTGGCGCTGAAGGAGCCGACCACTGCCGGTTCCTGATAACCCGTCGGTAGCGGATGGCTGGCCTCTTGTGATGAACGTGCAGAATAAACTTCGCGGCAGGCCCAAGGGACACGGGAGCCCTCAAGCCCGGCTCGTATGTTGACGAGATGCGGCACATCGACGAGTTAGGGGTGTCGCGAACACTGATCCGCGAAGCCATCATCCGGCTGGCGTCGGAAAACCTGGTGGTCATGCCGCACAATGCGCGAAAAAGCTCGCCAGGTGGTCGCGGACGAAGCCGAGCGCCACCCGCAGAAAGCCGTCGACGTCTTCGCCAGTGACGAGCACCGGCTCGGCCTGAAGCCGTTCAGCGGGTGCTACTGGGCGTCGCGCGGCGCGCGCCCCTTGGCGCTCGGGCACCATCGCTTCGAGTGGCTCTACGGCACCGCCTTCGTCTCGCCGAGGAGCGGCGAGACCTTCTGGTACCTGTCCAACGGCGTCTCCAAGCCGTTCTACGAGGCACTGCTCGCGCTCTTCGCCCGCGAAGCCGGCGCCGGAGACGAGCGCTTCATCATCCTGGTGATCGACGGCGCCGGCTGGCACGCGGAGACGCGACGGCGGCCGAGCAGTTGGCCCACAGCCACGCCGAATAGTTCCTGCAGAAGGTGCTGCGCCATCTGAGCGAGAGCGAGCCGTCTGCGATCGAGGTGAGTCCCGGCGATTCGGCGATCAACCTGCAGGAACAAGTGGACCTCACCGTCGCCCCCCGCCGCAAGGCCTGAGGTCTCCCGCCTTCGCGCCCAATGGCGCCACAGGCAGGCCCGCCCTCCGTAGCCTCGTCAGAGGCGAATGAGGGCGAGCACCCGGTGCATTTCGTTGTGGACGATCTGGAAACCCTCGTCCACGCCCATGCCTGGCCGCGCGAGCAACCAGGCCGGTCCGGCGCCGAGTGCTACGTTCGCCACCATGCGCGCCGACACGTCCGTGTCCGTGCAGGAGCCGCCAAGAATAGGGCGCACGCCGCCGTCCCAGCACTCCCGGATCGCCTCAACGGCGCGGGTCAGGCAGCCCAGATCGGGCGACTTGACGTTGACCATGTCGGTGGCTTCGGCGGCAACGAATGCCTCGATGTCGTCGGCCGTGTTGGCCCATTCGTCGACGATCAGGCTTGCCGAGCTGCCCAACCGCTTCAGCTCACGGCGGATGGCGGCGAAGCTGTCGATCTGGGCATCACGGCTCTGCAGCAGGACCGGGGTCTCGACACAGAGCGGGTGCGGCGAAGCGGCCTCGGCCAGGGACGCGACATAGCGCGCGATGACCGCCGCGTCGTTGGAAAAGACCTGGCCGAGCAGGCCGTAGGTGTCGAAGTGCATCTCCGGTCGATAGTCGGCAGGCGCGAAGCGTCGAATGCGCTCGACGATCCAGTCCACGTAGGCGATCAGCGTCTCGCCCTCGCGGCCGATCAAATCGACCGTGTTGATGAGACCGTGAGGCAGGACCTCGGCCCGTCGGGCGATCGCCTTGTCGACCGCGATATAGCGGTCATCGCCGCTCTGGACGTAGATCGGGACCGGGCGGGTTGCTAGCTGATGGTCGCAGGCCCGGGCCACGATCTCGGCCGCGGTGCAGCGTTCCGCCAGCGCGGCCGCCTGCAGCAGAGCCTGGGAAAGGCCGTATTCGGCCGCGGTGCGGTGAAAATCACCTCCCGGGGACGGCAACGCCTCGACCCCGCGGCACATCTCCCGCCAGTCGCCAATCTCCCAGCTTTCCAGCGCCGAGGCGAAGTGTCTCAGCAGGGGCACCTGCAGTTCGCGGGTGAAGCGAATGCGCCGACCGCCGGCCCCCGAATAGGCGACCGACAAGGCGTCTCCGACGGTGACGGCACCGTTGTCGAGCACCAAGACCACGGACGCCGCCTCGGCCGGTTTGCGGATCTCGTCGAACCCGGGCGTGACCGGCCGGCCGAGGTAGAACAGGCCGTCCTTCGCGGCGCCCGCCTCGATCGCCATCAGGTCGTCGTTGTAGTAACCGCCCCAGGCGGGCACCACCAAGATCTGCTCGATGCGCATCTTCGTTTCCTGACTGCGTTGCTGTCCCGTTTCCTCGCGGCAATTTGCCGGAAATATAGTATGTATTATGGTCCTGTTGCGAGTGTGAAAGGGAAGTGCCATGGTTGCCCCCAACGCCGCGTCGGGCCGGCTCTACCGGATCGAACTCGACGGCTCGAGCCGGGAACGCGGTAGACAGCACGGCCGTTTGCTCGCCGAGCCCATCGCCACGGCTGTTGATTTCTATTACCACCTGTTCCGGCACCACCTCGATATCGACACATCCGAGGTGCGGCGACGCGCCGGGCGGTACATCGATCCGCTGGCGGCGGCCTGCCCGGCGGTGCTGGAAGAAATGGAGGGCATCGCCGAGGGCGCGCGGCAGCATCTGCACGATGTGGTGATGCTGACGGCACGCTATGAGATCACCTTCGAGCATCTCAAGCTTGGGGAGTGTTCGAACATATTCATCGGCCCGCGCCGCTCGGAAAGCGGTCACACGCTGCTCGGCATGAACTGGGAATGGCGGCCGGAGGTGATGGCGTTCCGCGCCGTGATCACGGCGCGCTGCAACGACCAGCCGGATCACCTGGTGGTGACGGAGTGCGGCCAGCCGGGCAAGTACGGGCTGAACGAGCACGGCATCGTCGCGATCGAGACCGGGCTCGCCTGCAGCGCCACGCTCGCCACCGGGCAGGTCCCGTTCGCCGCGCTGATCCGGCAGGCGCTGGCCGCGGACAGCCTAGAGGGTGCCCGGGACGCCATCCGTGACAACCCGCCCGAGGCCACGATCAATTTCTTCGTGGCCGACCACACCGGCCACGGCTGGTGCTTGGAGGCCACACCTCAGGGCGTGTTCGAGCGAGCGCTCGGGCCGGAGGACGTGTACTGGCACACCAACCATTGCCGGCTGGTGGACGAGGCTTGTGGGTTCGAGGACAGTCTGCTGCGCGGGGAGCGGTGGCAACAGCTCGTGCGCTTCCCCGGTCCAATCGCCCGTGAGCTGTTGGGCCGCTGGCTCGCCGACACTGAGAACGGGGATAACGCGATCTGCAAAACGCCGGACCCGGCGCTTGCCGGCAAGGCGACCTGGCTGCAGACGCTGTGTTCGATTGTGCTCGACGCCGACGCGCGGGAGATCTGGGTCAGCGACGGCCCGTCCTTCGAGCAACCTTATGAGCGCTTCGGCCTCGACGCACCGACCGAAGCACGGCGTGCTGCGCCGAGATTGTAGGCGGCTCCGGAGAGGAGCCGACAGGGCATTGACCATCATGCTGCAGGTAATGGACCGCTTTCTCTTCGGAGGAGCCCTACAGCTAGGCTGGACGGGTCTCCCGGCTGATTTGCAAAAGGTGATGCTGCAGGCGGCAGCGGACGGAATCCCCGCCCGGTCCTGGCATGGCCATCTTGCGTCGATGGCGCCGGTTCTCACGCCTGATACCAAAGCCAGTTGGTCTCCCAACGTACCCCCAGGGAACAAGGGCAAGAGGGTGGCGATCAAGGACAAACACCCTCTCCACCTGCGCCACATCGAGGCCTTGAAGAATGCCTCTCAGCGTGGTGTAGGCGGGCGCGCGCGTCCAATGTCGTCGTCCGTCACGGTCATTCCGAGGTCCTCGGCGAGTTCGCGCAAGCCGAAGCGCTTTCCGAACCTGTAGGCGGATCGGCTCCAGGGCCTGGATGCAATCGGTGCTCACGTGGCATGGATGCCGAACTCGAACCCACCCGTCCGCCGCCTGATGCAACATGGCACTGTGGCTCACTCGGTCGATGCGGCCTAGCATAGGCACAGCTCCGTGGGAGCGCTGTTCCTGGGGGGCCATTCCCGGATTCCTTTTAGGACTCTATCTCTTAGTTGCGGGATATATCATTGCTAGAATCAGAGGCTTCCCGAAGGAGCGGATGACCCTGAGGGAGACGATAAGGGCATTCTTTTACTCCCTGCCTGCCTTGGCCATCCCCGTCATAGTCCTCGGAGGCATCGTCGGTGGAATCTTTACGCCCACCGAGGCGTCCGCCGTAGCTGTGGTCTGGGCCGCTGTCATGGGTGCCTTTGTCTTTCGCACGTTAGGCCCAGCAAAGATGGCCTGGGTTTTCCTGGAATCGATGAAAACGTCCGCTGCGGTCCTGTTCATAGTAGTCATGGCCTCTGCCTTTAGCTGGGTGATAACCTTGCAGCAAGTGGGCCCCAAACTTACTGAGTTTCTCACTTCCATCACGACCTCCCCAGTGGTGCTGCTGGTCTTGGTGAATATCTCTGTCTGACATCAGCGACTATGGGACAGGCTGAGGTATTTTCGTAACGGAGGATTTCTGGCTCATCGTAGTGACCGAAGGGAACGGAGATGAGACAGAAATCCATGGGAGCCAAAGAGCCCGCTGAGCAGGTTGTGCGGAATATTCGGCGCCGGACGCGCAAGCAATATTCTGCCGAGGAGAAGATCCGGATTGTGCTGTCGGGCCTGCGCGGCGAGGACAGCATCGCCGAGCTGTGCCGCCGGGAGGGGATCGCCGAGAGCCTTTACTACAGCTGGTCGAAGGAGTTTCTGGAAGCTGGCAGGAAGCGGCTTTCGGGCGATACCGCCCGCCAGGCATCCTCGGGCGAGGTCAACCGATATTCCTGATCTGGTACGCAAGCCTCGACTGTGAGACCGCCATCAAGAAGGACGGCACAATTCACAAGGGCATCGACCCCGAGGTAGTGACGGCCATCGCCGGCGAACTGCAATCCTTCGCCAGCCTTTCCAAGAAGATAAATCACGTCGACAACGCGCTCCGCGACCGCGTCCATGACATTGAAAAGGAGCAAACCAAATTCCGTGTCATCGGCTTGATCGCATTAGGCATCGTAATCGCGCTGACCGGGAACTGGTTCAAGGACGCCGTCTCAGCTCCTTCGGCACTGCCCCCGCAGCCAACATCGGTTTCCCAAGCGCCAATGCCATAGATCGCTGGCGCGCAACTGGGTTGCCGCGCAGCATCAATTCATAGATCGCCGTGCAAGCGCCAATGGCGCGCATCTCACTAATAGGGTTGCCAAAGCGTAGGTATCGCGCAGCATCAATTCAAACTATCCGTACGAGACCATGCAAAGCTTCTGGAACGCTGGCGAACGCAAGATGATCGGAGGACTCGACATTCTGGGTCTTCGCCGGCTGGACCAGAGTATCGAGCGGCAATGGGTGGCGGGCATCACGACGATCTCGTTCCGTGCCAGGTACCTGTCGCTGCTCCCATGGGCAATAGCCGAGTTCTACAACGAGGAACTGCGGCGCGGCGGTGGATCGGCACAGTTCGACGAAGACCGTTTCTACCGGATACTCCGTCGGCTGGAGTTCGTGGTCCTCGCCGCTACCCGCGTTCGAGCGAGCAAGGACCGGAACGGCGCGACTTACGGCGTACTGGGATCGGATCTGTTCATGAACGCTCTAGTGGAACTGAATGCGGAGGGGGCCGTAGACTTGCCGGATGACCGGGGCGGCACCTCGTATGGAACCTACGTGATGCCCTGCCGTTCGTTCGGAATCCTAGAGACTGGGGATGGATTTCTGCCGGTTCAGATTCCTGAGCGAGGGCAGGCGCTGCACCGCGCGCGCCGCGATGCTCTGCAGGGTTCGGCGCTGGCGAGCGCAATCCTAATCGGTGGGACGATAACCACGTCGGCGCTTGAAGCGGAAGCTCAGTTTTTCTCGGTGAACGCCCTCGATGAACTGGAGAACGAACGCGAACTCCTGCAAGACGCTTTCCTCCACGAATATGTGAACAGCGCCGAAGTGAGCAAGGCGTACCAACGGTTCCTGGCGACGAGCAGCTGGGCTTTCGAGCGGCTCGACACGGGCGCGATGTCCTCGGCTCAGCTCATCGCCTCTGCCTACAAGGAGGCAGCGGATGGACGCTCGGGAGGCGAGGTCGGGATGGCGTGGGCCGAATACGAGCTTCGAAGGCGAGTTCACTTCGCGTTGGAACTTCTGCTGGGTGCGTTGACCGAAACGTTGATGGATCTGACCGAGGGTACTGTAGATGACGTACTGAACGAGTGGTCGAGCGACGAATCTATTCCGGCTGTGCTTTCTGAGGTCCTCGGCATTGAACAACCGGTGTTGGAAGCCACGCTTGAGGAGATGGAGGAGGAATTGGCGACCGACGCCTGGCTCGACCAGTCAGTGCCCATCACTGACGCGCGAGGCCTACCCGCATGGTGCAAAGCGCTCTTCGGAGTCGGCGTTCTGGTCGCATCGCGACGTCAGACGGAAGCGGCTCGGGCAGCCGGCCATATTCCACACCGAAAGAACTACGTTGAGCGCGCATTTGCCGTGCTCGACGCAGAGCGCGGAAGTTCGTTGAAGACGGCGCTGCGAAGACTACTCATCGAGGTGGTGATCGAGGCGCATCTGTCAACGACGCTTCGGAAGATAAGCCAGGGGCAGCAGTGCTCGCTGCGTTTCTTTCCGGACGGAGCGCTCCTTAGGCCAACTGGGACCCCGGTTATTGCCGGGCGCAGCGGGGATCGGCTGGGAAATCTGCTGGGCATGTGGGCTGATCTCGGAGTCCTTGACCGGCGAGACGGTACATTCAGTTTGACGGAGCGGGGGCGCCGGATTGCGGCGGAGTTATAGTCGAGATGCGGGCCGATGTGCTGGAGGTGATTTCATCGGCGAAGGACGTCACCAACGCTGTCATTCTCACGCACAACATTGACTTTGTGTTCGTGCACGTCCAACGTTGGTGCTCTCTGCATTCCGGCGCTGTGGCCATCCGACCATCACTGTCTTTGCCGACAGCGGATGTGCCACAGAAAGCTTCGCTCACCAGAAGGGTGTGCTGACGAGTCTGGGCGTGCGGTACCGAGTGGTGCCGGTCGAGATGGATCCGGGTTTCCGATTCCACCCGAAAGCGGTTTTGTTGTCCGGAGAGCAGGCGGCGACGCTGCTCGTGGGGAGCGGAAACCTGACCTTCGGCGGCTGGCGCGAGAATGGGGAGGTCTGGACGCGCTTCGAGAGCGGGAGCGACGGCGCGGCACCGTTCCTCGCGTTCAGACGCTACCTGGCGGACGTGATTGAGCGAATCGCCCTGCCCGAGTCCGTCGAGGTCGAGATCGAGGAGGCGTTCGACCGGAGGAGCAAGTCGTGGTTGTCGATGGAAGGCACGGACGCCAATACGCTTGTCGGAAGGGTGGGATCCGGGTCCGCTCTTCTGGACCGAATGCTCGACGCACGCGGCGATGATCCCGTCGACGAGCTCCTCGTCTGCGCCCCCTATTTCGATGACGAGGGCATTGCCCTGCGGGAACTCGTGGCCAGGGTCGGCGCAAACCGTACGACGGTGCTTTGTCAGGCGGGACGATCCACGCTTCAGGAGCGAGCCTGGAGACCCACTGCGGCGAGAGCGCGCCTTCGCAGCATCGACTTCAGCCGCCCAGTTACCTGCGGAGAAGAAAGGTCGGCATTCGTGCACGCCAAGTTCTACGGACTTCGCCGCGAAAACGAGGTCGTTGTCTTGGCGGGCAGTGCGAACTGCTCAAAGGCCGCGCTGACAGTGGAAGGGAGAGCCGGGAATGCTGAGCTGATGACGGTACGAGTGATGACGCCGCAGGCATTCGAGGAGGATCTGCTCGGCGAACTCAAGCTGTCGTTTGAGCCGATCGTGCTTGTGGACAGACCATCGAACGATGTCGACGAGGGGTCCGGAGGCATTGCCGTGCGCGTTCTCGCGGCGAGGTTCGAAGCGGGTTGCTTGCTGGTCGGCTATTCGCCACCGTCTGCGGCCATCACAGAGTGTCTGCTTGCGCGTCCGGCGGCGAATGTCACGGACCGTCTTCTCGGCAGGGTCTTTGGCACGCGTGGATTTCTGTCTCATCTTCGTTCCCTTCGGTCACTGCGATGAACCAGAAATCCTCCCTTATGAAAACTCCTCTGACTGTCCCATAGGCTCTGACGTTAGACAGGCATTGGCCGAGGAGGGCGTTGTCGACGCCGACCACCCGGTGCCCTGCCTGGTCGCCGCCGATCCGGATATGGCGGGCGAGCTGTCCCTGGCGGAGAACATCGTCCGCATCGCCATGCATCCCGTCGACCAGGTCATCGCCTTCACGAAGCTGGCCGATGCCGGCCTCTCCGTCGCCGCCATCGCGGCACGCTTCGGCACCTCCGAGCGCCTGGTCGAGCAGCGCCTGCGCCTCGGCAATGTCGCGCCGGACCTGCTCGACGCCTACCGCGCCGGCGAGATCGACCTCGAAGTGCTGAAGGCCTTCTCCGTCACCCCCGACCATGAACGCCAGATGGCGGCGTGGGAGCAGATCGCGGGCCAGGGCTACCGGCCCTCCGCGTGGCAGGTGAAGCGGCTCCTCACCGAGGAACGGATCCCGGGAACCTCGGCGGTCGCACGTTTCGTGGGAACGCAAGCCTACGAGGCCGCCGGCGGCAAGGTGCTGCGCGATCTCTTCTCCAGGGACGACGACAGCGCGGTCTGGTTCGACGACCCGGCGCTTCTGAACAACCTCGCCATGGAGAAGCTGTGCGTCTTCAAGGACGAGCTCGCGACCCGCTGGAAGTGGGCGACGGCCATGGTCGAGGTCGACTGGAACACCACCGCCCGCTACGGCCGGATCTATCCCGAACCGGCCGAGCGCACGCCCGAGGAGCAGGCCGAGATCGGGAAGCTGGAGGCCCGCCAGGGCGTCCTCGCCGAGCTCGACGACGACTGGACCGAAGAAACGGTCCGGGAGGCCGGAGCCATCGAGGAACGCCTCGACGAGATCGAGGGCGGCATCGAGGCCCGGGCCGCCTACAGGCGCGAGGATTTCGGGATCGCCGGCTGCATCGCCACCATCGCGCGCGACGGCACGCTCCAGGTCATCGACGGGCTGGTCTGGCCCGAGGACATGCCGAAGGAGACGCCCGCCGGGCCCGATGGCGCCGGAACCGGTGCCGACAACGCCGGCGGCCACACCGCCGAGGTCGGGACCGGGACCGATCCCGGCCGCATCGCCGGCCCTGCGGTGTCCGGACCGATGAACCTGCCGAAGGACCGCGAAGCCGAGGCGCGCAAGGAAGCCGGCGTCGGCATCGGCCTTGCCGACGATCTGCGGTCGGTCCGGACGGCGCTCGTGAAGGCCAAGCTCGCCGGGGACTTCGAGGCCGCCTTCGACCTCATGCTGTTCCAGCTCGGCCGCTCCGTCTTCACCGACGGTTACAAGTCGCATGCACTCGACATCGCGATCCGCGAGACCGCCGACCGGCCGACCATGCGCATGAACGACGAAGACTTCGCCGCCTGGTCCCCGGGCGAGGCCATGCTCGAGGACCGCTCGGGCCTCGCCTTCGACTGGCTCGCGATCGAGGACGACGGTGCGTCCTTCGCGGCCATGCGTGCGCTCACCGCCACCGTGCGCGCCATGTCCTCCAGGTAGCGCGCGCCGGCCCGGCCGGCCCCGGCCGGGCCGGCGCCGACCTCCCAGGCCGGCCCGACAGCCGCCGGCACCAGCACGGTGACCGTCTCGCGCCCGGCGAACCCGACGGTAAGCGCCAGGTTGGCGGTCATCGACAGCACCAGGAGGGCGGCCAGCGCCAGCCGGATGTCCCGCACCCGGCGGAACGCGGTGTCCATGTCGACACGCTGCATCTCGCCAAATCCTTCCGGGGCCTCAGCCGACGAACCGCCGGAGATGGCTCGGCGGCGTCGCCTTGAGCCGCAGCACGAAGTCCGGCAGGAACCAGTAGAGGGCGTAGCGCGCGATGTTGGCCCCGCCACCGCGCTTGACCCGGCGCAGCAGCAGCCAGCCGCCGACGCCGGCAATCAGCCCCGGCACGAACTGGTTGGCAGCGAGACCGAGCAGGGCCGGGCCCATCAGCGCCGCCGCCTCGTCGACGGTCCAGAACAGCCAGCGCTCCGGATCGTCGAGACGGCGCGGGATGGTGTGGCGGGCGGTATCGTTCATTCCGATGTCGCCTCAAACGATCGCCGTGCCGACCAGGCCGGTGACGATGCCGGTGCCGGCGCCCGCGGCGATGCCGACGCCGACCGCGCCCATCAGCTGCATGGCGTTGAAGCGCAGCACCGAGCCGACCAGCGCCGCGCCGACGGCGAGCGCCGCCGCGAGCTGCCCGCCGGTGCCGCCGACGATGTCCTGCACCGTGCCCAGCGGATCTTCGACGCGATCGAGCAGGGTCTTGCCGGAGGAGACGGGCGCCAGGATGAGCGGGACGCCTTCGGGAAGTGTCGCCAGGATGTGGTCGATGGTGCCGGGCCATTCGATCTTTCCGAGCGGCGCGTGAACCGCCACGAGCTGATCCCGTGGGACGATCCGCGCGAGCAGGATCGTCATGGCCTGCGAATCCTTGCCTCCGGAGGTCGAGATCGACACCAGGGCGCCCCGCCGGATCGCCGTTGCGCACCACTCGCAACACGGCCTCGTCCGCGCGCGAAGGCCGAAAGAGGGCAATCGCGATACAATGGACCCTTCCGTGCGCCGAGCCGTCGATCGGACACCCCCCCTGGGGTCCGCCGTCCCGCTGGTCCCATGCCGGATGTTCGGCAACACGACTCCGGACAAAATCCGGTGAAACGGTATCGGAGAACCGATCCGCGAAGCCGTCTCGTAGCTAGATCTCGATTGCAGCGGACGCGGTCGTGTCTATGTCGGTCGGCGTCGTGGACGGTGAGGCGAGTTAGTAGACGGTCTGCATCGATGTCTTGGGTGACGCCGCGCGTAATTCGGCGTATGTGCGGGCACGGTTCGTGGCTTACGGCTATGAGAATTCGCCCAAACGACCATACAAATTGTAGTGCAAAATTGGGGGTGTGACTTGCCGTCATTCTCTTAAATTAAGGTAAATCAAACGGTTAGTAGAGTAGATGGGCGGACACCCCATCCGCCACCTCGCCCCGATATCCACCGATTTTTTCGACGAAGGCCGAATGCGGCGCCTGCCGGGCGGGCGGGCGAAAAAATGGCTCTTTTGCGCGATTCCGTTGGCGACATCGCTTGACTGCTCCGTTGGCGACATCGCTTGACAGCGCCCGACTTGTCGCGGACTAATTGCTTCCCGCCGCAAGATTGTACAAGAACCGCCGCAGATTTGGCGGTCGCCGAACCGGACCTGACCTGTCGAGGCTGCCGGTTCGTCCCTTGCGTCGATACGGGAACCGACAGGTTATGGAGCCGGAATGACCTCCCACAGCATTCGCCGCTGCGGTTCCTGGGCACGGCACCCAGCGACCGTTTCCCTGGGCCTGACCGCCGCCGTCCTGCTCCTGATCTTTCCGTCGGACGCCTTCGCCGCGCTCGCCGACGAAACCCAGTTCGTCCTGAACAGTTTCTCGTTCCTTATCTGGGGCGCGCTGGTGATGTGGATGTGCGCCGGGTTCACCATGCTCGAATCGGGTTCGGTGCGCACCAAGAACGCCTCGGTGATCTGCCTCAAAAATATCGGCCTCTACGCCATCGCCGGGCTGATGTTCTACTTCGTCGGCTACAACATCATGTATGTCGGCGTGCCCGAGGGCGGCTGGTTCGGCACGCTTTCGCTGTTCTACGGCACCACGGCGGACGAGGTGACGCTGCTGACCGGCGAGGACGCGGCGGCCAAGGCGGCAGCAGGCGCCGCCGTCATCAAGACAGGCAAGGCGACGATGTCCGACTGGTTCTTCCAGATGGTGTTCGTCGCCACGACCGCCTCGATCGTCTCGGGCACCCTGGCCGAACGGGTCAAGCTGTGGTCGTTCTTCGCCTTCATCACCGTCCTGACGGCCGTCATTTATCCGATCGTCGGCGCCTGGACCTGGGGCGGCGGATGGCTTGCCGACATGGGCTTCAAGGACTTCGCCGGATCGACCATCGTCCACTCGACGGGCGGCTGGGCCGCGCTGGCAGGCGCCCTTGTCGTCGGCGCGCGCAAGGGCAAGTTCCGGCAGGACGGCAGCGTCAGGGCGACCCCGCCGTCGAACGTGCCGGTGGTAACCCTCGGCGTGTTCATCCTGTGGCTCGGCTGGTTCGGCTTCAACGGCGGTTCGCAGCTGGCGCTCGGCGGCGCAGCCGACGCCGTGGCACTCGCCAACATTCTGGCCAACACCAATCTCGCCGCGGCGGCGGGCGTGATGGCCGCCATCGCCCTGTCGCGTCCCCTGCTGGGGCGCGTCGACTTGCTGGCGAGCCTGAACGGCGCAATCGGTGGCCTGGTCTCGATCACCGCGGCGCCGGACATCGCCGAGCACTATTGGGCCGTGGTCATCGGCGGAGTCGGCGGCGGGATCGTCGTGGTCGGCGTGATGCTTCTCGAACGGCTGAAAATCGACGATGTCGTCGGGGCGGTGCCGGCCCATATGTTTGCCGGCATCTGGGGCACGCTCGCCGTGTCCATTGCGGGCGGCGGCGATCTGCTAGTACAACTGATCGGCGTTGCGGCCATCGGCGCTTTCGTTTTCGTCGCCTCATGGGCTATATGGTCGGTGCTAAAGTTGACAGTCGGCGTGCGCATCGCGCCCGTGGCCGAGGATCTGGGCCAGGACGTGGTGGAACTGGGGATCGAAGCCTATCCGGAATTCGTCCTCCTCCCGGAGAGCGACGATTGAGAGTTGGACGATCTGTCCCGGCGAAATAGTTTAGCTACCGTCTGACGCCGGACGAAGCGGGTGTCCGGCGCGACAGCGGTTTTTGCGGAGGGAAAACGATGGTGAATGTGACGACCGAACGGATTGACGACGTTCTGTGCGCCGATGTCGAAGGACGGATCGACGGCTCCAACGTCGTTCAGTTCGAGGAGGCGGTCAGAAACGCGATCGAGGATAGCGATCGCGCGGTGATCATGAACTTCGAGAAGCTGGTCTACATCAGCAGCGCGGGCCTGCGCGCCATCCTGCTGACGGCCAAGTCCCTCCAGAACCGCGACGCCAAACTGTTGCTGTGCTCCCTTTCCGACCGGATCCGCGAAGTCTTCGAAATCAGCGGGTTCGACAAAATCCTTCCGCTTCACCCGTCGATAACAGAAGCACGCGATTCCCTGGACGGCTGAAGGCGGGCGCGCCGGTCGCACAAGACATCCATTTCAAAGCGCGATGAGGTTATCCCCGGCCGATAGTTGAGATCACGAGTTCCGGCTGCTGCGGACCGATATTCCGGCAGGAGTCGGAGGCCAATTCGGCGGCCAGCGCAATCGCCCGAACGACACCGCCTCCGACCGACCCGGGGGCAGTTCGTTCGTTTCGGGGGCAGTTCGTTTCCGGGGCAGTTCGTTTCCGGGGCAGTTCGTTTCCGGAGAAGCGAGGAGGTCAAGATCAAACGGGCAGCCAGCAAAATCCTGGTGGTGGACGATGAGCCGGATGTCGAACGGCTCGTGCGCCAGCGCATGCGCCGCGAGATACGCAGCGGACAATACGAATTCGTCTTTGCCGGTAACGGTATCGAGGCGCTGGAACAGCTGAGGGAACACCAGGACATCGACATGGTCCTCTCGGATATCAACATGCCCGAGATGGACGGCCTGACCCTGCTTCAGCAAATCCCGTCGGTCGATCCCAATGTGCGCTCGGTCGTCGTGTCCGCCTACGGCGACATGAAGAATATCCGCACGGCGATGAATCGCGGCGCTTTCGATTTCGTCACCAAGCCGATCGATTTCGACGATCTGCGGATCACGATCACACGCACCCTGGAAACCATCGAATTGTGGCGCTCGGCGCTCGAATCCCGCGACAAGCTGGTCGTGCTGGAAAGCGAACTCAGCCTGGCGAACCGGATGCAGCAATCGATCCTGCCGAAGAGCTTTCCCGAAACCGAACAGTATCAGGTCTTCGCCAGCATGGAGGCGGCGCGCGACGTCGGCGGCGACTTCTACGACCTGTTGCCCGTGGAAGGCGACCGGATCGGCCTGGCGGTTGCCGATGTGTCCGGCAAGGGCATCCCGGCGGCGATGTTCATGATGTCGAGCCGCACGCTGCTCAGGGGCGCAGCCATCGGCCAGTCGGACCCGTCCAAGATACTGCGCGAAGTCAACCAGCTGCTGTGCGAGAACAACGACACGGCAATGTTCGTCACCCTGTTTCTGGCGGTCTACGACCCGGCGTCCGGCGAACTGGTCTACGCCAACGGCGGGCACAATCCGCCGGTGATTTTCCGGGCCGACGGCACTTCGAGCCTGCTGCCGACCACCGACGGGATCGCACTCGGCATCTTCCCGGACATTTCATTCCGTGAGAATTCGATCACCCTTTCGCCGGGCGACTCGGCGATCCTCTACAGCGACGGCGTGACCGAGGCCGAGAACGATATGGCCGAGCAATTCGAACTCGATCGCCTGTACGAAGTCTTCGCCGAAGGGCCGCCGGGCGATGCCCGCGGCGCCACGGAGGCCATTCTGAAGGCGGTGACGGCTTTCGCCGACGGTGCACCGCAGTTCGACGACATCACTTGCCTGACGCTGTGGCGCAGCGGAGGGAATGGGTGAGCGCGGAACTGTCCTTGCGGTTGTCGGCGACGCTCGACGACATTGCGCAGCTGCATGAAGCGCTGGAGGGGTTTGCTGAGCAGGAGGGGTGGACGTCCAAGCTCGAGTTCGAGGTGAAACTGGTCGTCGAGGAATTGTTCACGAACGTCGTCAACTACGGCGATTGCCCGGGCCAACCGGTCGAGATCGAATTCACCTCAGAGCCCGAACGGTTGATCATCGACATGGCTGACAGGGGCCGGGCTTTCAACCCGTTGGTCGAGACCCCGGATGCCGACACGAGTTCGGCCATCGAAGACCGGGCTATCGGCGGTCTCGGCGTCCATCTGGTCCTGACGATGATGGACGAGACGAGCTATCGCCGGGACGGCGACCTGAACCGTTTGAGCCTGGTCAAGCGGAGAGAGGAATGAGACGCCTGCCCGGCTGGCGCGCGGCAGCGTTGCTGGCGGTGGCGCTGCCGGGATCGGCGCTTGGCGCGGCGGCGGCAACCGCGGCAGAACGTGGGGTTTCCGCCGAACGGGTCCTGTTCGGCCAGTCCGCCGCCTTCAGCGGCCCGGCGGGAGAGCTGGGTCGGAACATGCGGCTGGGCATCGAGGCCGCCTTCGCCGAGGTCAACGCACGCGGTGGCGTTCACGGCCGCCGGCTCGACCTTGAGTCGCTCGACGACGCCTACGAACCGGAAGCCGCGATTGCCAATACCGCCAAGCTGGCGAAAGAGACCGGAGTCTTTGCCCTGATCGGGGCCGTCGGCACGCCGACATCGCGGTCCGCGGTGCCGGTCGCTGCGGCCAACGGCGTTCCCTACGTCGCGCCCTTTACCGGGGCCGAGTTCCTGCGCGATCCGAAATCGCGGATCGTCGTCAACCTGCGCGCCTCCTACTACCAGGAAACCGAGGAAATGGTGCGCCGCCTGATCGCCGACCTCGGAATCGACCGCATCGCGGTCTTGTATCAGGACGACACCTTCGGCCGTGCGGGGTATCGCGGCGTTCAGCGGGCGCTGAAGCGCCGCGGCCTGGCTCCGGTGGCGACAGGCGTTTACGCACGCAATACCACCGCCGTCAAAACCGCCCTGCTGGATCTGCGCAGCGCCAGGCCCGGGGCAGTGGTTCTGGTCGGGGCGTATCGGCCGGTCGCGGCGTTCATCGCCTGGGCCCGGCATATCGGCTTCAATCCGGTCTTCATGACCATCTCTTTCGTCGGCAGCAATGCGCTGCTGCGCGAACTCGGTTCCGCCGGCGAGGGTATATTCGTGACCCAGGTCGTGCCGTTTCCGACCGCCGACCGCCCCCCCGTCCTGGCGGCATACCGCCGGGCCCTGGCCAGGCACGCGCCCGGCGCCCGCCCCGGATTTGTCTCCCTGGAGGGCTATCTGGCCGGTCGCCTCGCCATCGTTGCGCTGCAGTTTTGCGGCAAGCAGCCGGATCGAACTTGTTTCCTGGAGATGCTGAAGCGTCAGGAAACCATCGATCTCGATGGGTTCCGCCTGCGCTACGGCCCGAACGACAACCAGGGTTCGGACGCCGTCTTCCTCTCGGTCATCGGCCGTGACGGCCGCTACCACCCGATCGAAACGCTCCGGGATTCGGCCGGAGATTAGGCAAAGCGGTGATCCACTTTCCCAGACGCCTGTCGACTCAGCTCTATCTCGGCATTGGCGGCGCCGCGGCCTTCACCATCGTCGCCAGCCTGGTCGGCTGGAATTCCTTCGACCGGGTCGGCGACGTTCAGAGCCGGGTGAACGAGGGCAGCGTTCCCGAGATGGCCGCCGCCTTCGCGGTGGCGCAGCAAAGCGGCGCGCTGGTGGCCGCCGCCCCGCGCCTCACCGCAGCTGCGACGCCCGGCGAACTGGCCCGAATCGCAGGCGGGATCGCCGAAGACCGGAAATCTTTCGAGGCTCAACTGAAGGCGCTGACAGGAATCGAGGGCGACGCATCGCGCTCGAAGTCCCTGCGCCGGCGCGGCGCGGCCCTGATGGCCAACATCGAGGCGATCGAAGCGTCGATGGCGAAGCGCTTCGACCTGGCCAGCCAGCGCCAGGCGCGGCTCCGGGAACTGACATCGTTGCGCAGTCGGCTGGTCGGCAACCTGGTTCCATTGATCGACGATCAACTGTTCTACGCGGTGACCGGCTATCGCCAGCTCGGCAAACCGCCGGTCCCGCAGCAGGAACATTTCTCGCAGGTGGAGATCAACCGGTATCGCCATCTCGCCGAACTCCGGGCCGACGCCACGACCGGCGCGCAGCTTCTCGCGACGGCGCTGAACATTTCCGATGCCTCGCTGCTAGAGCCGCTGCGGGAGAGCTTCGAGGCGACCGCGCGCGGCATCAGGCGGCGCCTGTCGCAGCTCGGGACGGCATCGTTGGGCCGGCGGCTCACGGCCCCGTTCGGCCGGCTGATCGCGCTGGGCGCCGGGCGCGACAGCGTGTTCGGCCTGCGCGCCCGGGAACTCGATCTCGACCGCCAGCAACGGGATCTCCTCGAGGGCAATCGCAGCCTCGCCGTCGAACTCGTGGCCGAGGCCGAAGGTCTGGTCAGGGCCGCCCGCGCCAGCGTCCAGGAGGCGACGCTGGCCTCCGCGCAAGCGATCCTGACCGGGCGCAATCTTCTGCTGTTGATCAGCGCCGCCAGTGTCCTCGGCGCGGTCATGCTCTCCTGGATTTATGTCGGCCGCTTCCTGTCGCGCCGGCTGGGGCGCCTGTCCGACCGCATGCGGCGTATGGCCGAGGGCGACCTGGAAGCCGAAGTGGATATTGGCGGGCGCGACGAGATCGGCGAAATGGCCGCTGCGCTTGAGGTTTTTCGCCGCCATGCCCTCGAAGTCCAGCGCCTGAACCTGGTGGAGAAGCTGGCCGAAGAACTCAAGAGCAAGAACGACCAGCTTGAGACGGCGCTGGGCGACCTTGAAAAGGCCCAGGACCAGATCGTCATGCGCGAGAAGCTGGCGGCGCTCGGGGAACTGACCGCCGGCGTCGCCCACGAGATCAAGAACCCGCTCAATTTCATCAAGAATTTCTCCGAAGTCTCGATCGAGCTTCTGGACGAACTGCTGGAAGAAGTCCGCAGCCTCGCCGGAGACCGCAAGAAAACGGACGGCCCGGACGGGGAAGCGCCGGGGGACGATGGGGCGGACGATGGCGCGGACGACGACACTGCGGAACTGATCGACGAGATTGCCGGCGACCTGACCGGGAACCTCAAGACGATCCACGAGCATGGCGAACGGGCCAACAATATCGTGCAGAGCATGCTCCAGATGGGCCGGGGCTCGGGCGAGCGCCGGCCGGCCAACATCAACGCGCTGCTCTCGGAACATGCCAAGCTTGCCTATCACAGCGCGCGGGCGAGCGATCCGGACTTCAACATCGACTTGCAGGAGGATTTCGACCCCGGCATCGGCGAGGTCGAAGTCATTCCCCAGGACCTCAGCCGGGTATTCCTGAACATGGTGACCAACGCCTGTTATGCGACCCACGAGAGGCGAATGGCGTTGAAGGAGGCCGACCCGTCCGCCGTCAAGCTGAAGGAAGGGCGCGCCAACTATGAGCCGCAGTTGCGGCTTACCACCCGGGGCACGGAGGACAGCATCGAAATCCGCATCCGCGACAATGGCAGCGGCATCCCGGCCGAACTGGTCGAGAAGATCTTCCATCCCTTCTTCACGACTAAGCCGACCGACAAGGGCACCGGCTTGGGCCTCGCGCTCTCGAGCGACATCGTCCGCCAGCATGGCGGCGATATCCGGGTCGAAACCGAGGCCGGCGAATTCACCGAAATGATTATCGAGCTGCCGAGGGGATAGCGCGCCGCGGGAAATTGCCGTCGCCTGCGCTCACTCTTCCGGTCCGTCTTCTATCCCGTAGCTGAAATAGGCCGCGTCGATGTCATCGTGCAGCCGGCGGCAGGAGTCGCCGATCTCCCGGAGAGTCGCCCGGTTGGCGCTGTCGTCGCCGGGATCGCGGTTCGGCCAATCGTAGTCGATAAGCGCGGCCAGCCGGCCTGCCCGGCGCCCGGCCTCGACCGCAAGCGGCCGACGCCCGGAGACCGCGTCGAGCGCCTCGCAGATTCGGGCCAGGACATAGCGGATCGAATGGGAGAGCAGCGGGTCGGCGACCAGGAAATCGACCACGGCGGCCGGCTCGAACTGGAGCGAATGAAGGCGGCCATAGGCATCCCGCGCCGCGCAGATCCGCAGGAGAGAAAGCCAGTCCGGGTCGGCCACCCGATCGGCCCGCGGTCCGCCGGCCGGATAGACGCTGAGCTGCGCATGGATCAGCCCGGCAAGATGCTGCGCCCGTTCGACGAAGCGGCCGAGCTGCAGGAAATGCCAGCTGTCGTCGCGATACATGGCGCCGTCGGCGATGCCGAAGAAGGTCCGGACCCCATCCTCGGTACGACGGTAGAATTCGTTCGGGCGGTCTCGCCAGATGTCTGCAATCTCGACATCCCGGATTTCCAGAAAGGCGAGGTTGAGGCAGGACCAGAGATCCTCGTCAACCACGTTGCGGACCTGGCGGGCGTTCTCGCGCGCGTTGGCGAGGCTGTTGCGGATCGAATCGGGGTTGCCGGGCTCGAAGGTCAGGTCGTCGGCCAGCGTAAAGGCGTCGACCAGCATGAATTGCTCGTCGTCCAGGTTCGAGAGCAGTTCGCCGCCGACCGGCGCGCGCTGGAGCCCGAGATAAAGCCGCCGCCAGCTCTTGTCGATCTCGTCGACCGGCCGGTCCTTCATCGTTTCGAACTGGTCGGCGATCAGACGGCAACCGTGCTGCGCCCGCTCGAGATAGCGGCCGATCCAGTAGAGGCCCTGGGCGCTGCGCGACAGCATGCCGTTACCCGGACAAGACCCAGAGGTCCTTGCCGCCGCCGCCCTGGCTCGAATTGACGACGAGCGATCCGGGCGTGAGGGCGACCCGGCAGAAGGCTCCGGGAACCAGACGGGTCTCCTGCCCCCGCAGCACGAAGGGGCGAAGATCGACATGGCGCGGCGCCGCGCCGTCTTCCGTTAGGCACGGCGCACAGGAAAGGTCGAGGGTGGGCTGGGAAATGTAGTTGGACGGATTCTGCCGGATCGTCTCGGCAAAGGCCGTGCGCTCGTCCGCTGTTGCATGGGCCCCGACCAGCATGCCGTAGCCGCCCGAGCCGCCGACTTCCTTGACGACCAGACGGTCGAGGTTGTCGAGCGTGTATTCCAGCCCTTCGGGGTCGCGGCAGAGATGGGTCTCGACGTTGGCGAGCAGCGGCTCCTCGTTCAGGAAATAGCGGATCATGTCCGGCACATAGGCATAGACGCTCTTGTCGTCGGCCACGCCGGTTCCCGGCGCATTGGCGATGGCGACATTGCCCAGCCGGTAGGCGTTGAACAGCCCGGGCGTGCCGAGCACCGAATCCGGCCGGAACGCCAGCGGGTCGAGATAGTCGTCGTCGATCCGGCGGTAGATCACGTCGACGCGCCGCAGCCCGCCGGTCGTGCGCATATAGACGAAGCCGTTCCGGACCAGCAGGTCGCTGCCCTGCACCAGTTCGACGCCCATCTCGCGGGCCAGGAACATGTGCTCGTAGAAGGCCGAGTTGTAGACCCCCGGGGTCAGCAGGACGATGACGGGATCGGCGTCGCCGCGCGGCGAGAGTTCGGCAAGGGTCTGGCGGAGCAGCCGGCCGTAATTCTCGATCCCGCGCACGCGATGGCGCCGGAACATGTTGCGGAGGCTGGATTTCACCGCCTGCCGGTTGGCCAGCATGTAGGACACGCCGGACGGCACGCGCAGATTGTCCTCCAGAACCTGGAAGCCGTCATGGGTCCGGACCAGGTCGGTTCCGCAGACCGAGACATACGTGCCGTGGAGCACCTCCACGCCGCGCATCGCGATCCGGAATTGCGGACAGCCGCGGACCAGATCGGCGGGAATGACCCCATCGGCAATTATCCGCCCCGGACCGTAGATATCGGCGAGGAACAGGTTCAGCGCTTCGAGCCGCTGGCGCAGACCGCGTTCGAGGAAATCCCATTCTTCGGCGGCGACCAGCCGCGGAATGATATCGATCGGGATGATGCGCTCCTGCGCGCCTTCCTCGCCATAGACGGAAAAAGTGATGCCCTCGTGCAGGAAGGACCGCTCCGCGCGCTCCTGCATCGTGGCGATCTCGTCCCGCGGCGTCTCGCCGAGAGCCTCCCACAACTCGCGGCAATGGGCGCGCGGCGCGCCGGTGGCGTCGAACATTTCATCGTAGAAAGCGGGGTCCGTCTCGTAGCCGGCGAACAGATGACCCTCGTTCGCCGGGCCGCCGGTTCCCGACTGTTCGGCCGGCATCGGCTTATCCTCGTCCGTTGCTGATCTGCCCTGTCGCGCAAGGCCCGCCGCTCACAGGCCGACAGCGTAAGTCGGCCCTTCGATGTTGGGCAAGCAGGATTTTAGCGCCGGCCCGGCACAAAGGCCCGGCGACCCCGCCGTTGGCCTCTGTCGGAATAGTGAAGAAACGGATCGGACCGGTATCTTGATTCGCTACAGGCGGGCATGCGATTATGGCAGGCTTGGCCCAGTTCGGTGTCAACCGCTGGCGCCTCGGACATGTCCCGGCGCCTCCCGTCACTCAGACTACGGATCGCTGGTCATGGACGAACAACTCAAAAATCCCGACTACCGGCCGCCAATGCGCGAAGCGATTCCGCTCGGGATTCAGCATGTGCTCGCCATGTTTGCGGGAAACATCACGGTGCCGCTGCTCATCGCCCTTGCCGCGGGTCCCCAGTATATCACGGTCCTTGTCCAGATCGCCCTGCTTGCGGCGGGCGTCGCAACGCTGATCCAGACTGTCGGCATCGGGCCCATCGGCTCCCGCCTTCCGATCGTCCAGGGGACCAGCTTCGCCTACGTCGGAATCCTCACCGCGGCGATCAAGGGCGGCGCCAGCCTTGCGGCCGTCTTCGGCGCAAGCCTTGTCGGCGGGCTGTTCCAGATCCTTCTCGGATATTTCATTCCGCAGGTCCGAAGGTTCATCCCGGGCCTCGTTTCCGGCGTCGTGGTGATGACGATCGGGTTCACCCTGCTGCCGGTGGGCATCAAATATTCCGCCGGGTGCGGCGCCTATCCCGCCGGTTTCTGCAAGAAAGCCGGCTTCGGCGACGTCGGCAACTGGGCGATGGCCCTGTTCGTCATCCTCGCCATTCTCGTGATCCGCAGATACGGCAAGGGGATCTGGTCGACCGCATCGGTCTTCATCGGCATCGTGATCGGCTACCTGGTCGCGATCCCCTTCGGGATGCTCAATCCGGGCAAGGTCGCGAATATCGCCAAGGCCGACTGGATCGGCCTGCCCGACCAGTGGTTTGGCCTCGAATTCTCGACGCCGGCCGCGCTCGGGCTGATCGGTCTGATGATCATCATGGCGTTCATCACCACGATCGAGACGGTCGGCGACATCTCCGGCATAACGGCCGGCGGCGCGGATCGCGAACCGACCGACAAGGAGCTCAAGGGCGGCATCATGGCCGACGGCCTCGGCTCGGCGGTTGTCGCGCTCTTCGGCGGTTTGCCCAACACCTCCTACAGCCAGAATGTCGGCCTGGTCTCCTTCACACGGGTCATGAGCCGGCATGTGGTGACGGTCGGCGCGGTCTTCCTGCTGATCTGCGGCTTCATTCCGAAACTCGCCGCCGTCATCGGCGCGATGCCCGAGCCGGTGCTCGGCGGCGCCGCGGTGATCATGTTCGGGTTGATTGTCGCCGCCGGCCTCAAGCTCGTGGCGCGGTCCGGGCTGTCGACCCGCAACATGCTGATCGCGGCGATCTCCCTCGGCCTCGGCTTGGGGCTGTGGCAGGTGCAGCAGCTCGCCGGCGCTGCCGGCTTCGGGCCGCTGCCGGCCGATGTCCTGCCTCAGTGGGCGCTGCCATTGTTCGTCTCGGGTATTGTCGTCTCTGGCGTCGCGGCGGCGATTCTCAACGCCGTGCTGCCCGAGGAACTCGAGAGCTGACGGGTCGGCCCGGACTTCCGGGAACCGTAAAGGGTCAGGCGCTGCGTGGAGCGCCTGGCCTTTTCTTTTCGGGGCGCCTTTCGGGGCGCTTCCCGGAGGCGAGACTTCGGGCGACTTCCCCGGCCCCTTTCTGCGCCGCCTTGGAGAGTTCGCGCAGCCAACGGCGATAGGCGAGCGAGACCGCGTCGACCGGCACGGACTGCTCCGCGCCCGGACCCGGGATCTCCGGCGGATCCTGCGCCGCGATCACCGGCAGATCCTCGCCGAGGACGAGATCCTGGAACTCGAGATGGGGTCGGTCGTCGCCGTCCCGGTCGGCCGTACGGCAGGTAAACCAGAAGCTGCGGCAGGTTCCGGACTCGATCGGCGAGGCCGTCATCCAGAGCTGGCCGCGTTCGCCGTCCGCAAAGAAGAATTCGAGATTGACCGTGAACGGCATCCAGATCCGGTAGTCGGTCGGCGCCATCAGGGCGACATCGGGCAGGTCCATTTCGGGTTCCGGTTCGAAGCGGAACCGGAGTTCGCCGTCGATGCGGGCGATATCCGCGATCGGTACGGTGGTGCGCCGGCGGTCGCCGAGCGACCCGTCATGGACGAACGGGAAGTGCGACAGGTCGACGAAATTCTCCAGCCGGCGCCCGGCGGAGGTCGGCCAGGTATAGGGCTCGCCCTGGACGCAGCGAAAGGCCTCGTCGCCCCAGGCCGGGCATCCGGGGATCTGCGTGCCGGCGTCCGGCTCGAGGCGCAGCCAGACCAGATCGTAGGCAACCCGGGCCTCGATCTTGCGCAGCCTGAAACCGGTTGGGATCGAATAATCCGGCATCGAGGGAATCTCGACGCACGCGCCGCCGGCATCGTAGAGCCAGCCATGGTAGGCGCAGCGCAGGCCGCCCGCCTCGATCCGGCCTATCGAAAGCTGCGTCGAGCGATGGATGCAGCGGTCGGGAAAGGCCGCCACCGCACCGGCAATCTCGGCAACGGCGATCCGTTCTCCGAGCAGCGTGATCGCAACCGGCCGGTCGTCGGCCGCGGCGGCGGCGAGTTCCGATAGCGTACAGACCGGATGCCAGAAATACCGCCACGCGCTGTCGTCGAGATAGCTCATCCTTGTCCCCCACTATGCCGGAGCCGGCGCGCGCCGCTTCGCCTGCGGAGCGCCGGCCCGGTGGCCGTCGCCGACAAAGGGTAATTGCGTATCCGGAAATCGGGCAAGGCCGATCTTGGCTTCCGCTGTCGTCCGGCTTGGTTTATTGCCATGACGGACCGCCTGCAGGCCGCTACCGTCCGTGCTTTCGCGGCGCCTTGGGGCGTAACCGATTATCTTCCTCGCGATGGCTCTTAAGCTCACGGATATCCATTAAGACCGGAGCGGTCGGCGATCAGGGTCGCTGCCAGCGCCCGGGACTATGACCGGCGCTACGGCGGCGCGGCGCGCGGCGGCCAGGACGAGCGCAAGACCGACTACAGGGGCTTCGAGAATACTATTACGATCTGGTCACCGATTTCTTCGAATACGGCTGGGGCCAGTCCTTCCACTTCGCGCCGCGCGCCGCGCACGAGAGCTTCGCCGCGTCGATCGCGCGCCACGAACACTACATCGCCCACAGGCTCGGCCTGGGGCCCGGCATGACGGCGGTCGATCTGGGCTGCGGCGTCGGCGGGCCTCTGATCGAAATCGCCCGCTTTTCCGGCGCCCGGATTGTCGGCGTCACCGACAATGCGATGCACCTCGAACGCGCCGCGAAACGGACCGAACCGGCCGTAGGGGAGGGTTTGAAACCCTCCCCTACGGTCCCTCCGCCCGGACCCGAGTCCGGGACAAGCGTCCGGCGCAGCACTCCGGGTTCCGTTCCAAGGAAAAATTCAAACCGAGACGCGACCCGGCACCGGCGCGCCTTGACATTATCGCGCCCGGCGGCCATCCGGATGTCCGCCCACTTGCGCAAGGGAACCGCCGATGCTTCGCCTCTACGACAACCATCTGTCCGGCAACGGCTACAAGCCGCGCCTGCTGCTCGCCCATCTCGGGCTGACCTATGAGCGCATCGAGCTCGATATCCTGACCGGCGAGACGCGGACGGCGGACTTCCTGGCCCTCAACGCCAACGGGCGCATCCCGCTGCTGGTGCTGGAGGACGGCACGCCGCTGGCCGAATCCAACGCGATCCTGTGGTATCTCGCGGAAGGCTCGCGCTTCCTGCCGGCCGGGCGGCTGGAGCGGGCGCTGACCCTGCAATGGATGTTCTTCGAGCAATACAATCACGAGCCCAACATCGCGGTCGCGCGCCACTGGCTCCAGCATGTCGAGATGACGGACGCGCAACGCGCCCAGCTTCCGGCGAAGCAGGAGGGCGGCCGCGCCGCGCTGGCGGTGATGGAACGGCATCTCGATGCAGCGGACTGGCTCGTCGGCGCGGCCATGACCGTCGCCGACATCGCGCTGTACGCGTACACCCATGTCGCCGATGAAGGCGGCTTCGACCTTTCCACCTACCCCAAGGTCTCCGCCTGGCTCGCCCGCGTCGCGGCGGAGCCGGGCCATGTGCCGATGCTGCCGGCGCCAGAGGGGGTTGTGGAGGGTGGCGGGACATAGGACCCGGTTAAACAGGCCTTCTATCCGGCTGGACACCCCATCACGGCAGGCCGTGCCTGCATTCACTAAAAAGATGAGCCTTCGAGGCGCACTCTACGAATCTCAAAAAATCGCGGTTGCCTAATCGGCCTGTTCCGGACGCACGCCGAAACCTGCGGCTTTGCCGCAATTCTACGAAACCGCGCGGGCGATCTCGGCAAGCTTCGAATTCGTCAGGTACAACTCGTCCTTTGCGCAGAGCAGCCAGATGGCGTTGTCTACAAAAACAACGGGCTTTCCCGCCGATACCGCCATTTTTTCCACTACGGTCATAACTTCCAGCAACTTCTCTTTTGAGGTCGAGACAGGCGGTTTTCTCCCGATTCTTCTCTCGCTCCCGATCATCCAGCGATTGAAGTGGACCAGCCCGAACGACCCAACCGCCCGCATGATGTGCCGATCGGGTTTTGCCACGTCGAAACCAAGGTTCTTTAAGGCCTCGGCGGCGAGGGCAACTCCGAGCGAGGGGAGCTTATATTCGCCCTGTCTGCCGAGCTGCAATGCAACCTGCTTCGGGTCGTCGTCGCAACGGCACATGAACGTTGTAAAGTAGCTGTCGGCCGCTCCGTATCTCTTGCTGTATTGCAGGAGAATTTGAGCGGCGCCGATGAGATTGACTAGGGCCTGTTCACACTAATCATGCGAATCGTGTTATCATTCTCGGATGGAGATCACGGAAGATCAATACGCCCGCATTGCCCCGTACCTTCCGGTGCAACGCGGCAACGTCAGCCTGTCGAACCTGCAAGTGCTCAACGCCATCCTCTACGTGGCCGAGCATGGCTGCAAGTGGCGGGGGCTGCCGGCCCGGTACGGCAACTGGCACACCATCTACATGCGCATGAACCGCTGGTCGAAGAGCGGGGTGCTCGACCGGGTGTTCGAGCAGTTGCAACGGCAACGGATCGTGCGCCTCAAGCTGGAAGCGGTGTCGCTGGACAGCACCATCGTCAAGGTGCATCCCGATGGGACGGGGGCGCTAAAAAAAACGGACCCCAGTCGATCGGAAGATCCCGAGGCGGCTGGACCACCAAGCTTCATATGGTTGCCGCGGATGCCCGGACGGCCGTGACCTTCTCGCTCTCCCCCGGACAGGCGCACGACGCGCCGGAGGGGCGCAAGCTGCTGCGCCGTCTCGGTCACCAGCGCGCCGGACCGGCGCTGGTGATGGACCGCGCCTACGAAGGGGACGCGACACGCCAACTGGCACTCGACCTCGGCTTCACACCCGTCGTTCCGCCACTCAAGACCCGGCGGAAACCCTGGGTGTACGACCGGGAGATATACAAGCGGCGCAACGAAATCGAACGTCTGTTCCGACGGCTGAAGGGCTTCCGGCGCATCTTCTCACGCTTCGACAAACTCGATGCGCTGTTCCTGGGCTTCGTCCTGTTCGCACTCATCTACGATGCAGTGCGTTAGTGTGAACAGGCCCTAAGCCACTTCTAAGGGACACAGAACCGGCTCTACGTTCTTTGAACCAAGGCACGAATTTATCGCCAATCTCGGTATCCGAAAGGCTTGCATATGCCTCAAGGCTGAAATTGAAGAAACGTTTCGAGAGCTTCGATCGAATTCCCTCGATCTTCGTCCAAACCGTGTTGCTGGACAGTACGGCCAACAAGACTGCTTCGAAGACTTCGTCGTCGGTCCAAGTGCAGCCCGCAGCCCTTTTTTCGACGGCCGCAACTTGACCGAAACTTTCAATTCGCTCCCGCCACGCCAAATGTGACGACTCCAGACGGGCCTCGATACGGTTCCATAGGATGCTATTGTTCATCGCCGGTTAGCCTGCTGCCGATATCAAAAGGCACCCGTGTTCAATCTGTTCCGCCCCCTCATATCGCCCGGTCCCGCCCCTTCCAGTATTCCGCGCGGATGCGGTTTTTCTGGATCTTGCCGATGGCGGTGCGGGGCAGGGCGTCGACGAACTGGATGAAGCGCGGGCGCTTGTAGCGCGGGATATGGGTCGCCACGAAATCGATCAGGGCGGCTTCTTCCGGCACACCGGCGCCTTCGGCTGCACCGGCGCCGTTCGCGACGACATGGGCGGCCGGCACTTCGCCCCATTGCGCGTCGGGCACGCCGAACACGGCGCATTCGCGCACCGCGGGATGGCGGTAGAGCGCGCGTTCGACCTCCGCCGGGAAGATATTCTCGCCGCCGGAGACGATGACGTCCCGGGCCCGGTCGATCAGGTGGAGGAAGCCGTCCGCGTCGATCCGGCCGATATCGCCGGTGCGGAGCCAGCCGTCGCCGGCCTGGAGGCTGCGCAGGCCTTCCTCGTCGCCGATATAGCCGAGCAGCGTGTGGTTGCCGCGGCTCGCGACCTCGCCGGCTTCGCCGGCGAGCAGGGGCTTTCCATTGCCGTCCAGCACCGCCATCTCGACGCAGGGCCGCCCGGCGCTCGCCGGCTTGCTGCGGGCGAAGGCGGCCGGCCGGTAGGCGAGCGGGCAGCTCTCCGACTGGCCGTAATGCTCGACGATCTCCAGGCCCGGCCAGGCGTCCAGCGCCCGGTCGAGCAGCCCGGCCGGGATCGGTGCGCCGCTGATGTTGAGATGGCGCAGGCCGCCGCCTTCCGTGCGGTCCCGCCCCTTGCGAATCCTTTCGGCCACCGCCGGGTCGTTGAGCAGCGCCGTCACCTGGGCCGGCACCAGGAAGGCGGCGGTCACGCCGTCGCGCGCGACTGCGTCGGCGAACAGGTCCGGCGCCCACTTTTCCAGCAGCACGACGGTGAGGCCGCGCCGGATGCCGATCTGGAGCCACATGAACAGGCCGGCGACGTGGAACAGCGGCGTGGTGCAGCCCATGACGTCACCGTCGGCTAACTCGAAAACCTCGGCGCCGAGGCAGGACGCGAGCGCCCGGTTGCGGTGCGAAACCAGCACGCCCTTGGGCTCGCCGGTCGAGCCGCTGGAAAAGGTCACCGCCGCCGGATCGTCGGGCAAGACCTCGACCGGCGGATCGGTATCCGGCACATCGGCGAGAAATGCCTCCAGCGAGTCCGGCCCCTCGGCGCCGCCGGTAACGACGATCCTCTCGAGCGTTGCCGAGGCGGCGAGCAGCGCGCGCCCTTCGCCGGCATGGGCGGCATGGACGAACAGCAGTTCGGCGCCGACCCGGGCGAGCATCTCGGCCTGGCCGGCCTCGTTGGCGCGGACCGAAACATGGGCGAGCGGGCTGCCGGCGCGTGCCGCACCGAAATGGACGGCCGGATAGTCGATATCGTTGGGCGACAGGATCGCGAGCCATCGGCCCGGCTGCGCTGCCGATCTGGCATAGCCTTCGCGCCGCAGCGCGTTCGCCAGCCGGTTGGCCGCCCGGTCGAGCGCGCCATAGCTCAACGCCAAACGGGTATCGCCGCGATAGCCGACAACCGCCGCCTTGTCCGGGTGCCGCCTGGCGCTCTCGCGCAGCAGCGTGCCGAACGTCAGGGGGAAGGCTTGCGGATGTGCCGGCGTCACGGCAACACCAGCCGTTGCAGCAAGTCCCTGAGCTGCGCCCGTTCGGCCGCTGACAGGTTGCGCGCGATCTCCGCCTCATGGGCGTCGAGCCGCGGCCGGATGGCGCGCAGGAAGGCGGCCCCTTCGCTGGACAGGACCAGGGCGTGGGAACGCCGGTCGGTCGGCGACGGCTCGCGCCGGATCAAATCGCGCTTCTCCAGCATGTCGATGATCGACACCAGGGTGGAGCGGTCGATGCCCAGCGCCTTGCCGATCCGCGTCTGGTTCGAGCCGGGGTTGGCCTCGACCAGCAACAGCACGCCGAGCTGGCCGGGGCTGACGCCGTCGGCGCCCAGATGGGCGGCGAAATTCTGAAAGGCGAACACCTCGGCCCGGCGCAGATGATAGCCCAGCAAAGCCGAGAGATGGCCGAGGTCCACGGCGTTTTCGGCTACGGCATTTTCGGCGGGCGGGTCCGGGGCGCTCATGGCCGCAGGCCATACCACGGATTGTCCGCTGACCAAACAGTCTGGCGCCAGATAGTTTCGAGTCGCTAGTAATTCACGGTGCCTCGGGTGCCGGCAGACCCGGCAATATTCCTTGCAACGGCTTGCGCGGATCTGTATTTGTTCGATGTTTGTTCAAGGCGCTGCTGCACCGGCTAGGATCATGCGATTTCGAACCGTCACCGCGATTCCGCTCGCTCTTGTCATTTTTTTCTCGGCAGCGCTCGAAGCGTCGGCCCATCTCTGCCAGCCGCGATATCTGCCGGATCGCTGCCTCGAGCCGCTACCGCCCAGTCACTGGCGGCAGACGCATGATTTGAAACGGTTCGAGCCCGCGCGATACCTCGCCGTTGCCCAAAGCTGTGCGGCGCCGATCCAGAAAAACCCCGAAAACCATTCTCTCCGGGTGGCGATCGCGACCATCCTGTTCAATGCCGGTCGCAAGGAAGAGGCGACCCGCCTGCTGACCGCCCGGGATCTGGAGAACGACCCGCTCGCCCTCTACATGCGGGCGAACTTTCTCTACCGAAACTGGAACGGTCGCGACAAACTTCCGGAACTGGTCAGGCTGGCCGAACGGGCGGTTGCCGCCGGCAGCCTCGATGCCGTCGTGCTGCTCGGCTATGCCTATGAACAGGATATCGTGTGGTCGCGGAACGAGGCCGCCGCCTTCTCGCTGTACCTGCAAGCGGCGAAAGCCGGTTGCGCCGAAGGCATGGTGAAAGTCGGTATGTACTACCAGTTCGGCACACACGTTGAGCAGGACTGGGGGAAAGCCCTGAAATGGTATCTCCGGGCCGCAGAGGCCTGGGACGCTTACGGCATGTTCCGGGCCGGCTACGTCTATGACGAAGGCCCGCAAGAGCTACGCAACACGGCCAGGGCAATTTACTGGTACCGCCGCAGCGCCAGCCTCGGGAGCAGCGACGGCATGCTCAACCTGGGCTGGATGTATCGCCACGGCAAAGGCGTAAAACGCGACTATCGCAAGGCGCTGTACTGGTATCGAAAATCCCACGCTTCCGGACGAAGAGAGGCCCTGAACAATCTGGCTGTCATGTATTTCAACGGCTGGGGCGTCCCGAAGGACAAACGACGCGCCGCCGCCTACTATTTGGCCGCTGCCGACGACCGGTGGAACGTTGCAGCAATGCGTAACCTCGGCAATCTGTTCGATCCGGAAAGCATTTTTTCGTTTTCGCGCCGCACGGCGGCCTATTTCTGGCGTTACGCGGCCTATCGGCGAACCGACGATCCCGAAACCAAAACGGAACTGAGGCCCTACCTGATTGACCACGAACGGAAATTGTCCTCAGCCGAAGGGCAAAGGGTTCGAAACGACGCCATAAAATGGCTCGATGGCCGGCAGTTGCCCAGCTGGTATCGGACGGGAATCCCGAACCTGACCGGGTTTGGATCGCCGTAGCTGCGCCGATTGCGGCCCTTCCGCAGCCTCGCGGCGCTGCGGGCGAAATGACGGTCGCCTGCGGCTGCGAAGCGCCGTATTGAAGGAAGAGCCAGCCGAACCGCCCAAGGAGCCGCCAGCCCATGACCGTATCTGGGAACAGCCGCCATATCCGCCTCGAGACCCTCGGGCCCGTTGCCCATCTCATCCTCGACCGGCCGGAGAAGCGCAACGCGCTCAACCTGGAGATGTGGCAGGCGATCCCGCCGCTGGTGGCGCAGGCCGAGGCCGACCCGGCGGTCAAGGTTATCGTTGTGCGCGGCGTCGACCGGACGGCCTTCGCCGCCGGGGCGGACATCAGCCAGTTCCACGAGCGCTTCCGCAATCGCCAGAGTGCGCTGACCTACATGGAGGCGGTGAACGGCGCGGCCGGGGCGCTGGCGGACTGCCTGAAGCCGGCGGTCGCCATGATCCACGGCGATTGCGTCGGCGGCGGCGTCGAGCTCGCGATCGCCTGCGACCTGCGCTTCTGCAGCAGCGCGAGCCGCTTCGGCATCACGCCGGCCCGGCTCGGCATCTGCTACAGCATGGCCTCGACGCGGCGGGTCAGCCAGGCCATCGGCCCGTCCAAGACCAAGGATCTGCTGTTCACCGGCCGGCTGATCGATGCGGAGACCGCGCGTGAGTGGGGCCTGGCCGACCGGGTCTATGCGCCGGACGACCTCGACGGCGAGACCGCCGCCTTCGCCGGGGCGGTGTGCCGCAACAGCCAGTACAGCGTGCGCTACGCCAAGCGCGCCCTGCGCGAGATCGTCGCCGGCCTTACCGAGGAGCCCGACCTGCTGCGCGACCTACGCCTCGGCGCCTACGAGGCCGGCGACCTGAGGGAAGGCATCGCCGCCTATCTGGATAAGCGCAAACCGGCATTCGAGTGGAACGGGTAGGGGTCGGGGAGCCGGCCGGGCAAAGATGTCCCGACGCTCCGATGCATCATATGTTGTTGTCAACTGACGATATATCAGTTATTAAATGACATCACGTCATTTGCATAATGGTTATGTTGCATGTTGTTCCACTATGAGGCGCCCAGTTCGGACGAGAGAAGGGTTCTGGACCGTATCGAAAAGATGCGCCACGACCTTCGATACTATGTTGCCCAGTCCCCCCGGCGGTGGACAGGTCTTCTGGCGCGCCTGACCCGCGCCCGCGCCATGCGTGCGTCGAACAGCATTGAGGGGATCAACATCTCTGCCGAAGACGCGATCGCGGTCGTGGATAACGAAGAGCCGGGAGAAGCCGACAAGGCCACCTGGCAGGCGGTGGAGGGCTACCGATCTGCCATGGACTACATTCTTCAACGATGCCGGGACGACAGCTTTTTCTTCAGCGTCGATGTTCTGCTGGCGGTCCATTTCATGATTTCGCAGCACGACCTCGACGCCAACCCGGGAAACATTCGGCCGGGCTGGGTTTGCGTGCGCAACTCGGTGACTGGCGACATAGTCGATGAAGGTGTCGACCGCGACGCGCTGGAGCCGCTGATCGGCGAACTCATCGACTACCTGAACGATCACCGAACGCCGTCGATCATCGTCAAAGCGGCGATGGTCCATCTGAACATCGCCATGCTTCATCCGTTTTCCGATGGCAACGGGAGGGCCGCACGCTGCTTGCAGACCGCGGTCCTTGCCAACGAGGGGATCGTGACACCGATCTTTTCCAGCATCGAAGAGTATATCGGCCGGAACCAGCAGGCTTACTACGACGTTCTTGCGGAAGTCGGCGGCGGCGGATGGAACCCTCAGCGCGACAGCCGGCCGTGGGTGCGATTTTGCATCCTCGGTCACTATAGGCAGGCGCAAACCCTGCTTCGCCGAACGTGGGAATGGGAAAGACTGTATGACGCGTTTTCCACGGAAGCGGCGAAACACCGTCTTCACGAAAGGACGGTCATGGCGCTGCTGGAGGCCGCGTCCGGCATCAGGGTGCGGAATTCCTCGTATCGCGCCTCGGCGGAAATTTCGAACAACCTGGCAAGCCGGGATCTGAAAAACCTTGTGGACGCCGGATTTCTCGAAGCCCGCGGCGAGAGGCGCGGACGCCACTATGTCGCCAGCAGGAGCGTCAGAGCCATTCGGGAGAGAATCAGATTGCCAAAGCTGTCGGACGACCCGTTCGAGGAGGCCGAGCAGCAACCCGAACTGTTCGGCTAATCCGGCAAGCGCGCCTATTCGGGATTATCGGAAGTTTTCGCTCCGCCTTTGCCTCCGTCTCCAGCATGCGCGCCGGCGGTGCCCTGGCTCATCAGGCCGCGGTAGATTTCGTCGTCGCCGATCACGCCGACCATGCGGCCGTCCTCCATCATCAGGACCGGCCGGCCGGTGCAGTGGCGCAGCTCGATCGCCGCGCGCATCCTGAGATCGGGCGTTGCCGCGCAAATCGTGTCGCCGGCCAGCGCCGACGTATCCATCTCCGGCGTATAGTGCCGGATCGTCGCCGGTGCGGGCTCGATGCTCGCTTCGTCCGGCGCGCCCTTGTCGTTCAGCTTCAGCCGGTTGAGGCCGGACCAGTCGAGCAGCAGGGTGTCGCCGTCGCGCCGGATTTCGGCAACCCGCGTCATCAGCGAGCCGCAGCGCAGCACGTTGAGCGCGTCCATATGGGCGATGAACTCGGCGACATAGGCGTTGGCCGGGTTCAGGACGATCTCCTCCGGCTCGCCGAACTGGACGATCCGGCCGGCCTCCATGATCGCGATATGCTTGCCGAGCTTGAGGGCCTCGTTGAGATCGTGGCTGACGAACAGAATGGTCTTGCCGAGCCGGCGCTGCAGATCCAGCAATTCGTCCTGCAGATGCTCCCGGATCAGCGGGTCGAGGGCCGAAAAGGGCTCGTCCATCAACAGGATATCGGAATCCGTCGCGAGCGCCCGGGCGAGGCCGACGCGCTGCTGCATGCCGCCGGACAGTTCGTGCACGAACTTGTCGCCCCAGCGGTCGAGGTCGACCAGCTTGAGCTTCTCCGCCACGATGGCGTCGCGCTCGGCCCGGTTGCCGCCGCGCAGTTCGAGACCGAAGCTCACATTCTCGTTCACCGTGCGCCAGGGCAGCAGGGCGAACTGCTGGAACACCATCGCGATGCGCTCCATGCGCATCCGGCGCAGCGTGGCGGCGTCGCAGCCGGCCATGTCGAGCGCGCGCCCGCCGTCGCGCACCAGCACCTGGCCGCGGGTGACCGGGCAGAGGCCGTTGACGGCGCGCAGCAGGGTCGACTTGCCGGAGCCGGACAGGCCCATCAGCACGCAGATCTCGCCTTCCCGGACGGCGAGCGACGCGCCGGCGGCGCCGAGCACCGCCCCGGTTGCGTCCTGGATTTCCTGCCGGCCGGCGCCGCCGTCGAGCATCTGCAGGGCAGCCCGGGTATCGCCGCCGAACAGGATGTCGACATCCTTCAGTTCGATCGCGTGAATGGCTCAGCCCCGCTTTTTGCCGCTACCGCGCTGCTTGCAGATGCGGTCGAGCAGGATGGCGACGATGACGATGGCGAGCCCGGCCTCGAACCCCTTGGCGATGTTGACGGTGTTGAGCGCGCGCAGCACGGGAACGCCGAGCCCCGGCGCGCCGACCATCGCTGCGATCACGACCATGGAAAGGCTGAGCATGATGCATTGGGTGACGCCGGCCATGATGGTCGGCATGGCGTGCGGCAGCTCCACCTTCCACAGAAGCTGGCGGCGGGTGGCGCCGAAGGCCTCGCCGGCCTCGACCAGCGGCCGCGGCACGCTTGAGACGCCGAGATGGGTCAGCCGGATCGGCGCGGGAATCGCGAAGATCACCGTCGAGATCAGGCCCGGCACCATTCCCAGGCCGAACATGATCATGGTCGGGATCAGATAGACGAAGGTCGGGATGGTCTGCATCAGATCGAGCACCGGGCGGAGGGCGTTGTAGAGCCAGGGCCGGTGCGCCGCTGCGATGCCGACCGGCACGCCGACGACAATGCAGATCACGGTGGAGAACAGGATCAGGGTGAGCGTCTGGACCGTATTTTCCCAATAGCCCAGGTTGATGACCAGCAGCAGCGGCAGGACGACCGCGACGACCAGCTTCCACGACCGGTGCAGCCAGAAGGCGAAGCCGGCGAGCACGGCCACCAGCAATAGCGGCGGCAGGGACGTGGCAATTTCGGCCACGCCCTCGATCGTGAATTTCAGGACATCGGACAGGTAGTCGAAGAACCAGGCGCCGTGGTCCAGCAGGAAGTCCACGAAGGACTCGATCCACCTGCCAAGCGGGATCTTCCGGTTGGTCAACCAGTCCAAGAACTACCCCGCGGCGCTATTCGCTGTCCGGGCCGCCCCGTCAGGGCCGCCGGCCGGGTGGCCGGACGGGCAACCTGACGGGTCGAATCTGCTGCTACAGACCCAGCGCCTTGTTGACGGCGGCCATGCCTTCGCCGCCGCCCATGGTCGTCACGCCGGCCAGCCAGCCTTTCAGGATGGCCGGATTCTTCTTGAGCCATGCCGCCGCCGCCTTCTGCGGATCCTGCTTGTCCTCGAGGATCGCGGTCATGATCTCGTTTTCCATCGCCAGCGTGAATGTCAGGTTGGTCAGAAGCTTGCCGACATTCGGGCACTGCGTGGCATAGCCCTTGCGAATGTTGGTGTAGACCTCCGCACCGCCGAAGTTCGGGCCGAAAATATCGTCGCCGCCGGCGAGATAGGCCATCTTGAACTTCGCGTTCATCGGATGCGGCTCCCACCCCAGGAAGACGATCCACTGCTTCTTGCGGTCGGCGCGCGCGACCTGGGCCAGCATGCCCTGCTCGCTCGATTCGACCACCTTGAACCCCTTCAGGCCGAAGGTGTTCTTGTCGATCATGTCCTGAATCAGCCGGTTGCCGTCGTTGCCCGGCTCGATGCCGTAGATCTTGCCTTCGAGCTGCTTGCGGTATTTGGCGATGTCGCCGAAGCCCTCGATGCCGCCGCCGGCCGCCAGCGCGTTGACCGCCAGGGTGTATTTCGCCCCGGTCAGGTTCTTGGCGATGGTCTCGACCGAGCCGTCGTCGCGGTACGGCTTGATATCGGCCTCCATGGTCGGCATCCAGTTGCCGAGGAAAACGTCGATATCGCCGTTCTTGAGGCTTCTGTAGGTGACCGGCACCGAGAGCACCTTCGCGCTCGGATTGTAGCCGAGCGCCTTCAGCACCACCGACGTCGCCGCGGTGGTCGCCGTAATGTCGGTCCAGCCGACATCTGAGAAGCGGACGTTCTTGCAGGAGCCGGGATCGGCCGCCCAGCCGGCGGTCGAAAACAGCATTGCGGAAGCGGCGCCCAGGGCCGCCAGTCGTACGCGTCTTGTCATCGGAATTTCCTCCCTTTACGGTGCCCGATCCGTGCCCCTGTTGAGGAATTCGGGGCGTCGATACGGCTAGCACGGCGACCATATTGCCGCAAGGGTCGACGCGGCGGGATACCCGGATGAACGGCAACCAGGCCTTTGACTATATCGTGATCGGCGCCGGCTCGGCGGGATGCGTGCTCGCCAACCGGCTGACCGAAGACGGCAGGTCGACCGTATTGCTGCTCGAGGCCGGCGGCAGCGACCGCAACATCTTCCTTCAGATGCCGACGGCGCTCGCCATCGCCATGACCCACCCGCGCTACGGCTGGCACTACCGGACCGAGCCGGAGCCGCACCTGGACGGCCGGCGCCTGCACTGCCCGCGCGGCCGGGTGCTCGGCGGCTCGTCCTCGGTCAACGGCATGGCCTATGTCCGCGGCAACGCGCTGGATTACGACGGCTGGGCCGAAGGCGGCGCGCCCGGCTGGTCCTATGCCGAGGTGCTGCCCTATTTCCGCAAGGCCGAGAGCTTCGCCGGCGGCGGCGACGACTACCGCGGCGCTTCCGGCCCCCTGCACACCGCGCGCGGGACCGGGGCCAACCCGCTCTACGGCGCCTTCATCGAAGCGGGCGAACAGGCCGGCTACGCCCGCACCGCCGATATGAATGGCTACCGGCAGGAAGGCTTCGGGCCGATGGACATGACGGTTCACCGGGGCCGGCGCTGGAGCACCGCGAACGCCTATCTGAAGCCGGCGTCGCGGCGCGCCAATCTCTCCGTCGCGACCGATGCAATGGCCACCCGCCTGCTTCTGGACGGCCGGCGCGCGCGCGGCGTCGAATACCGGCAGGGCGGCCCGGGCGGCCAGGTCCGCACCGTCGAGGCGCGGCGCGAAATCATCCTGAGCGGCGGCCCGATCAACGCGCCGCAGCTTCTGATGCTCTCCGGCATCGGCCCGGCCGGGCCGATGCAGGAGCACGGCATCGCAGTCGTCCACGACCTGCCCGGCGTCGGCGCGAATCTCCAGGACCATCTGGAACTCTATATCCAGCAGGCCTGCACCCGGCCGATCACGCTCTATTCGGCGACCGGCCTGCTGAGCAAGGCCCTGATCGGCATGCGCTGGATCGCATTCAAATCCGGCCTCGGCGCGACCAACCATTTCGAATCCGGCGGCTTCATCCGCTCGCGGCCGGGCGTCCGCTGGCCCGACATCCAGTATCATTTCCTGCCGATGGCGGCCTCCTACGACATGAAGGAGCGGGTGCGCTGCCACGGCTACCAGGCCCATGCCGGGCCGATGCGCTCGAAATCGCGCGGCACGGTCCGCCTCGCCTCGGCCGATCCGCAGGCGCCGCCGCAGGTCCGCTTCGACTATATGAGCCACCCGGACGACTGGACGGAGATGCGCGCCTGCGTCCGCCTCACCCGGGAAATCTTCGCCCAGCCCGCCTTCGATCCCTTCCGCGGCGACGAGCTGGCGCCGGGCGCGGCGGTGCAGAGCGACGACGAGATCGACGCCTTCGTGCGCGAGACCGTCGAGAGCGCCTATCATCCCTGCGGCACCTGCAGGATGGGCACGGACGCGATGGCGGCGGTCGACCCGCAGTTGCGGGTGCGCGGCATGGAAGGGCTGCGCGCGGTCGACAGCTCGATCGTGCCGGCGATCCCCAGCGGCAACCTCAACGCGCCGACCGTCATGATCGCCGAGAAGGCCGCCGACGCGATCCGCGGTCGCGATCCGCTGCCGTCGTCGGAAGCGCCGGCTTATGCGGCGCCGGATTGGAAAGCGGCGCAACGGTGAGCGGGCGACGGGTGCTGACAGGAGAGCCGATGTTCCAGGAATTGCGTAAAATCTATCGGCCGGGAGCGGTCGCCACGGCGATGAAGGCTCTCGCCCCCATCGTCGCGCAAGCGATCTCGGAAACCGGCGTCGATACGCAACACAGAATATGCGGATTTCCATTTCCGGGCAGATACTTCCGCCAATCGGCGCAAGAGGCCCGCGACACCCTTGGGGAATTGAAAGATCTTGGAATTATAGCGAAATTGGGTAGTGCATCAGTTTGAATTTGGCCTGTCGCCAGCCGCCATCATGCCCTATGCTTAGCGGGAAGCATAGGGAGACCCGCCATGCCCAAGGGGCCAGAGGGCCAGAAGCGCCCAGCCGACGTGATCGGGAACGCCGTTCGCGTCATGCAGATCGCGACCGGCGAGGCAGAGGAAGAATTTGACGACGACGGCAAGGACCCGGCGGCGAAGGCTCTAGGCGCGAAGGGAGGCAGGGCGCGGGCCGAGAAATTGACGGCTGAACAACGATCCGAAATTGCCCGTAAGGCGGCGGCGAAACGATGGCACGACAATGGTCAGTAGACCTCGCTTATTCTACCCTATCTACTCCTATAAATAATTTCTTTCGTTATGATTCTTCTCCATTCATCGTCCTCTTCTTTAAAGTCAATATCTAAGTGCCCTTTCGGCTCTCTTAGAGAAAAAAATATCGGGCCAAAAAAGAAACTCCCAGAGCCTAATTTTTCGTCTGTTCCCATATTTGTCGTTTGTTCAAATATTTTCTGTTTGTTGTGGTCAGTCGCTTTAAAAGTTGTTTTAATCACATTTGGCCCCCGAAATTCTAAACTGATCCAGCATTTCAAAGGCAATGCAAGAGTGGGCAACGCATGCACCACGATCATGCTTGAATATGCGCCAATTAGTATATCTTTTCCATTATTTTCGCGACGAATATCATCGCAAATGACGGCGCAATTTATCTTTATTTTGCGGTGAATATCGGTGCTCATTGAATTTGATTTGTTACTATTGTTGATTCGCCAGAAGTCGAAGCTATATCGAACTGCTTGTCGTACAGCTTAATGTCTGAGTAAGACGACAATAGATCAACTGAGCTCATATTCCGCACAGTCGCTCCCGGTACCCTTGTTGATTGCGGCACCAACGTTTCGCCCGCGATCCCCACAAGCAAGTCACTCACCGTCTTAAGTGTCCAGTTTCCGGGCGCACCCAATAGTCTGTTGAGGCGCGCCGGATCACATGCCAGCCGCCTCGCTAGGTCTGCCTTATTTAGGCCGCGAGTTTCCTCCTGCTCTAAAAACTTCGCAATTACGAAGTGGTACAGATCATTTCGCACCTGTTCACGAAGGTACTCTAATTTCCCTTCCGGGATTTGGGCGTTCAGGTCTTCTATTTCAGACCAAAAATGTGTTCTCTGAGACAAGGTCGCTGATCTCCTCCCTAACTTGAGGCACATGGTTAGGGAATAATTTTCCCCATGCTTCCTCACATTGAAGTTTTGCAAGTTCCCAATTTAAACTACGAGAGTCATTGATCGGCAATCGTCCGTTTACTTTTACCGATCTCGGGAACCAAGCTAACGCAACAAACAAATCTGTTATTGCGAAATGCCCAAGAATACGTAGGCCGGGTTGGGGGTCGCGGCTCCTAATGTCCCAAAAGCCACGTTCGGGCGGTGCGAGTAAACCCATATACGCGGTTTTGTGATGATATGGCGTCATTGATATGCCGAGAATGTCTCCTTTAACAAATGCTTCAAGATCGGCGCGAAGTCGGTATGCTCGCATTTCTAAAGACTTGCTCGACCAAGGGCCGTCGATAAGCTTCCGAATTTCATCTGATACGACCATCACCCGTCTCACTGCCGAACTGGGATCAAGGGGTTCAATGTGGAAAAGACGCTCTTCGCGCACCTGAGCTTGAACATGATCGTCTATGGACATATAAGTCAATGCTTGGCGGGACACAATCACTTTATCGAAAGTAGCGGACAGGAGTGTCAATCTGCAAATACAAAAAAATCCTTGACGGTAAGCATATGAGTTCATATATTAGGTGTATGAACAAGCTGCCCCTCAAAACCCGTTCCCTGATCCTGAAGATGCTTTGCGAAGGCCAGTCAATGCGGGCAACCGCCCGACTCGCCGACGTAAGCTTCAACACCGTCGCCAAGCTGCTGATCGACGCTGGCAAGGTCTGTGCCGATCTGCACGACGAAATGGTGCAGGGCGTCACCGCCAGCCGCATCCAATGCGACGAAATTTGGAGCTTCACCTACGCGAAGCAAAAGAATGTCGCCGCGGCGAAGGCCGCCCCGCAGGAAGCCGGGGACACTTGGACATGGACCGCACTGGACAGTGACAGCAAGCTGATCGTGTCATGGCTGGTCGGCGGTCGCGACAGCGAATATGCGATTGAATTCATGGACGACCTGCGCAGCCGGCTGGCGAACCGGGTGCAGCTTACGACAGATGGCCACAAAGCGTATCTGGAAGCGGTTGAGGGCGCGTTCGGCGGCGATGTGGACTATGCCCAGCTAATCAAGCTGTACGGCGAAGCGCCGGAAGCGCAGAAGCGCTACAGCCCGGCCGCGTGCGTCGGCGCGCGCAAGCGCCGTGTCGAGGGCAATCCCGACCCAAAGGCGGTCAGCACGTCCCACGTTGAGCGCCAGAATCTCACGATGCGGATGCACATGCGCCGGTTCACTCGGCTGACCAACGCGTTCTCCAAAAAATTCGAAACCCACATGCACATGGTGGCGCTCTATACCGTATGGTACAATTTTATCCGCATCCACAAGACGCTTCGCGTCACCCCGGCCATGGAAGCCGGCTTGAGCGGCACGGTTTGGGATATGGAAGACTTGGTGCAGATCATGGACGGACGCGCCCCGAAGCCCGGCCCGCGCGGTCGCTACAAAAATCGCAATTCAAACTGATGCACTACCCGAAATCGCTATAAATTATTTGGCAATGGATATGGCGCGTCGAAACTCCGAACGAATCGGTGGACGAGGAACTCAACGCGCTACCCGCTGAAATGCGCGCACGGTTCGCCCGAATTTGCGAATTGATTGCGGCGGTGGGCCTTGAACGGGTAGGGGCGCCGCATGTCAGGCGCCTCACCGGCCCGCTCTGGGACCCGCTCTGGGAAATGCCCCTGCGCGGGCGGGACGGTATAGCGCGTGCAATCTATGTTGCGGCTGGAGGCCGGCGGGTCGTGGTGGTGCGCGCGTTCGTGAAGAAGACCCAGCGGACGCCGCGCCAGGAAATCCGATTGGCGCTGAATCGCGCCAAGGAGGTAGTTGCATGACCAAGATTGCCGAACTGCACAAGGAATGGAGCCGTGAACCGGAATACCGCGTGGCGTACGACCGGCTCGGCACGGAATTCGATCTGGCGCGCTCGCTGGTCGAGGCCCGCACACGCGCCGGGTTTACCCAGGCTGAACTGGCGAAGCGCATGAAAACGACGCAATCGGTCGTGGCCCGGCTCGAGAGCGGACGCATGTATCCGTCCACCCGTACACTGGAACGAGTCGCGCTGGCGACCGGCACCAGGCTCCGGATCAGCTTCGACCCCTCCTGACTCACCCTCCGATACTCTTGGACAGATGCCGACGGTGCGGCCCGGTACCGCTCCCGCCGTCATGAACGCACCTGTCTCCACCAGCCTGCCGCCGCAATTCGCCGGCTGGTTCGCCGGCCGGGGCTGGGCGCCGCACCCGCATCAGGGGGAGATGCTGGCCGCGGTGCAGGGCGGGCGGGATGCGTTGCTGATCGCGCCGACCGGGGCGGGCAAGACGCTGGCCGGCTTCCTGCCCAGCCTGATCGATCTGGCCTGCCGCGGCAGCCTGGAGCGCGATTTCGGCGGCCTGCACACGCTCTACATCTCGCCCTTGAAGGCGCTGGCCGTGGATATCGCGCGCAATCTGGAAACCCCGGTGCACGAGATGGCGCTCGACATAAGTTGCGAGACCCGGACCGGGGACACGCCCCACGCCAAGCGCACGCGCCAGCGCAAGCGGCCGCCAGATATCCTGATGACGACGCCGGAGTCCCTGTCGCTGCTGCTGACCTATGCCGACGCCCCGCGCCTGTTCGGCCGGCTGCGTTGCCTGATCCTCGACGAACTGCACGCAATCATGCCGAGCAAGCGCGGCGACCTGCTGGCGCTGGCCATGGCGCGCCTCGCCACGCTGGCGCCGGCCGCCCGGCGGATCGGCCTGTCGGCGACGGTACATGACGAGGTTGCGGCGCGGCGCTGGCTCGCGGCCGATGGCGCAGGCGAAGGCGTGCGGATCGTCCGAGCGCCGCCCGGCGCGGCGCCGGACATTTCCATCGTCGAGTCGGAAGCGCGCATCCCGTGGTCCGGCCATATGGCGCTGCACGCCCTGCCGGCCGTCTACGCGCAGATCGGGTTGCATCGCACCACCCTGGTCTTCGTCAACACGCGCGGGCAGGCGGAGATCGTGTTCCGCCAGCTGTGGCGCATGAACGAGGACGGGCTGGCCATCGCCCTGCATCACGGCTCGCTCGAGCGCGAGCAGCGCCGCAAGGTCGAGGCCGCGATGGCGCGCGGCGCCCTGCGCGCCGTGGTCTGCACCTCGTCGCTCGATCTCGGCATCGACTGGGGCGATGTCGACCTCGTCATCCAGATGGGCGCGCCCAAGGGCGCCAGCCGGCTGCTGCAGCGGCTCGGCCGGGCCAACCACCGCTACGACGAGCCGAGCAAGGCGATCCTGGTGCCGGGCAACCGCTTCGAATTCATGGAGAGCCGCGCGGCCATCGAGGCGGTCGAGGCCTGCGAGCTCGACGGCGACCCGCCGCGCGAGGGCGGGCTGGATGTGCTGGCCCAGCATCTGGTCGGCCTGTGCTGCGGCGCCCGGCCGACCGCCGACGAAATGTTCGCCGAGGTCAACCGCTGCGCGCCCTATGCCGGCCTGTCGCGCCGGGCCTTCGACGATGTGCTGGATTTCGTCGCGACCGGCGGCTACGCGCTGGGCGCCTATGAGCGCTTCAAGCGGCTGAGTGTCGACGGGAACGGCCGCTACCATATCGCCGGGCCGCGCTTCGCCCGCCAGCACCGGATGAACGCCGGGGTGATCGTCGAGGCCCAGATGCTCAAGGTCCGCGCCGGCGGCCGCAATCTGGGGCAGGTCGAGGAATATTTCGTCAACGGCCTGGTCAAGGGCGACACCTTCATCTTCGCCGGCGAGATGCTGGAGTTCAACGAAGTGCGGGAGATGACGGTCTATGCCCGCAAGGCCCGGGGCCTGGACGCGCCCAAGGTGCCGGCCTATGGCGGCGGGCGTTTGCCGCTCAGCACCAATCTGGCGGACCGGGTGCGCGCCCTGATCGCCGATCCGGCCGGCTGGCGCGGCTTTCCCGAACAGGTGCGCCACTGGCTCGACGCCCATGCCGAGCGCTCGGTCTTTCCGCAGGCCGACGGGCTGCTGGTCGAGACCTTCCCGCGCCAGGGCAAGATCTACACCGTCGCCTACTGCTTCGAAGGCCGCAACGCGCACCAGACCCTGGGCATGCTGCTGACCCGGCGCATGGAGCGGGCCGGCCTCGGGCCGCTCGGCTTCGTCGCCACCGACTATGTCATCGCCGTCTGGTCGCTGGAGCGGCCGGAGGATCTGGACGGCCTGTTCGATCCGGATATGCTGGGCGACGACCTCGAAGCCTGGATGGCGGAAAGCACCCTGCTCAAGCGCACTTTCCGCAATGTCGCGACCATCGCCGGGTTGATCGAACGCAACCATCCCGGCCAGCAAAAGACCGGCCGGCAGATCACCTTCAGCGCCGACCTGATCTACAATGTGCTGCGCCGGCACGAGCCCAACCACATCCTGTTGCGCGCGACCCGGCAGGATGCCGCCACCGGCCTCACCGACATCCGCCGGCTCGGCGAAATGCTGACCCGGGTGCAGGGCCGGATCCGGCACCAGAAGCTCGACAGGGTGTCGCCGCTCGCCGTGCCGATCCTGCTCGAAATCGGCCGGGAATCGGTCAGCGGCGAGGCTGTCGAGGACCTGCTGGCGCGCGAGGAAGAGCTGGTCGCCGAAGCCGGGCTGGCCGGCGGGACCGTTGCCACGGAAAAGTGGCGAATCGGGGCTCAATGCAGGTTGACATGAAGCTATTATGCTTTCATGTTTATTTCATGACTACGATGATCCAGATCCGCAATGTCCCGGAGTCGATGCACCGGCAGTTGAAAGCCCGCGCCGCCCTCGAAGGCGTCTCGATGTCCCGCTACATACTGCGGGAGATCGAACGGGCGCTCGCGCGCCCGAGCCGGCGGGAGTGGCTCGAAGCCATCGCTGCGCAGCCGGAGATCGCATTGGACCGTTCTCCGGCCGACATTCTCCGCGAGGAACGGGGTCTGCGCTGATGGTGCTCGACGCATCTGGCGCGGTCGAACTGCTGCTGAACACCGCGGCGGGTAAACGGCTCGCCGCGCGGCTGGCGGACGAAACCGAAACCGTTCATGTCCCGCATCTCATAGATGTGGAGATTGCCCAGGTCTTGCGCCGATTTGTGCTGCGGGGCGCCCTCGACGAGCGGTCGGGCGCGCTGGCGATCCGCCGCTGGCGGAGTCTCGATGTCGAACGCTATCCGCACGAACCGTTTCTCGACCGGGTCTGGCGGCTGCGCGCCAATGTATCCGCGTACGACGCGGTTTATGTGGCGCTGGCGGAAGCGCTGTCGACAGTGCTCGTCACCGGCGACCGGCGGCTGGCAGCCGCTCCGGGGCTGAGGGTGACGGTCGAACCGGTCTAGCTGTCGCGCCTACCGTTGCGAAAGGGAAGATTTCGGGATCTTTGCGGCCCAATGGACATGCCGCGGAAGCAATTCTGTATTTGTTGTAGTCACAATGTGGTCTTGAATCAACGGGTTCGGCCGCGCATATTGCCGAATACGAAACCGGAAGCTGGAGTGTTCCGCCATGGAAGTCGGCTTGCGCGATGCGAAAGCGCGCCTTTCCGAGCTGGTCGTCGCCGCCCGCAACGGCGAACGGGTCGTTATCACGAAACACGGCCATCCCGCGGTCGAACTCGTGCGCTGCGACCGCCGCGGCGGCATCGACTTCGAGAAGCTGGAGGCGACGCGCCGGCGTCTGGGGATCGTCGGCGACGGGGAAGGTTGGCCGGAGGAATTTAACGATCCCGCCTTCAGCCGCCAGGTGCTCGGCCTCGACGACGACTAGACTGACCGGCAATGCGCGTACTTCTCGACACGTCCTACATCTTCGACTTCATGGACAAGCCGGGAAAGTTCCTCGAAGCCGAACGCGGTTTGTTCGCTGTGCCGGAGACACAGATTTTTGTGAGCGCGGTGTCGATCTGGGAGATGCGGCTCAAGTTCAATGCCCGCCATCCGTCGGGCGTGCGCAAGAGCCGTTTCGATCCCAACGACGCGGTTGCCGCGCTCGAGGAACAGGACGTAACGTTCCTGCCGATGACGATCCTGCATGCCGCACGGGCGCTTGAGACGCCGCTCAACCATAAGGATCCGTTCGACGAATTGCTGCTCGTCCAGGCCCAGGAGGAAGGGCTGAAACTGCTCACCGTCGACCGGCAACTTGCCGGCCATCCGCTGGCGCTCACGCTACAGGGAACCGCGTAGCCGAATTTCCTGTCCCGGTCGGCGTTGGGCGAAGTTCGCGCCGGTAGCGCCTGTCTGCCAGCCTCGCCGGCTTGCCCAGCGAAGATGCGGGCCGTAGATTGCCCCATCCGCACCCTTACCGCCGAGAGACAAGCGCCATGCCGCTGGACGCTGCGCCCTTGGATACGAAACCCGAGATCGTTCCCTCGACCTGCCCGCACGATTGCCCGAGCACCTGCGCGCTGGACGTCGAACGGCTGGACGCCCACACCATCGGCCGGGTCCACGGCGCCAAGAGCAACCCCTATACCGCCGGTGTGGTCTGCGCCAAGGTCGCCCGCTACGCCGAGCGGGTCCATCATCCGGCCCGCCTGACACGGCCGCTGCGCCGGGTCGGCAACAAGGGCGAGGGCATCGAAGCCTTTGCGCCGATAAGCTGGGACGAGGCGCTGGACGAGGTCGCCGGGAAACTGAGAGCGATCGCTGGGGAATGGGGCAGCGAGGCGGTGTGGCCCTATTTCTATGCCGGCACGATGGGCCTGGTGCAGCGCGACGGCATCGACCGGTTGCGCCACGCCATGCGCTATTCGCGCCAGCACTCCACGTTCTGCAACACGCTGGCCGATGCCGGCTGGCTCGCCGGCGTCGGCGTCAAATACGGCGTCGATCCGCGCGAGATGCAGGATGCCGACCTCATCGTCGTGTGGGGCGGCAACCCGGTCAACACCCAGGTAAACGTGATGACCCATATCGCCCGGGCCCGGAAGAACCGCGGCGCCCGGCTGGTCGTGGTCGATCCCTACCGCACCGCCACGGCCGAACAGGCCGACATGCACCTGGCGCCGCGGCCGGGCACGGACGGGGCGCTGGCCTGCGCCGTCATGCATATCCTGTTCCGCGACGGCCACGCCGACCGGGATTATCTGGAGAAATTCGCCGACTGCCCGGCAGACCTGGAGGCCCATCTGCAAGGCCGCGGCCCGGACTGGGCAGCGGAAATCACCGGCCTGACGACCGGCGAGATCGAGGCTTTCGCGGCGCTCTACGCCCGGACCGAGCGCGCCTTCATTCGCATCGGCTATGGCTTCACCCGCTCGCGCAACGGCGCGGCCAACCTGCATGCCGTGACCTGCATCCCGACCGTCGCCGGCAAGTGGCAACACCATGCCGGCGGCGCGCTCTATTCGAACGGCGGCCTCTATCCGGTCGACGCCACGCTGATCCGCGGCCTCGACGTCATGGACAAGGCCACCCGGCTGCTCGACCAGTCGCGCATCGGCCCGATCCTGACCGGCGATGTCCGCGGCATCGGCAACGACAGCGGCGAGGCGGGACCGCCGGTCAAGGCGCTGTTCATCCAGAATACCAACCCGATGGTGGTGGCGCCGGAATCGGCAAATGTGCGCGAGGGCTTCCTGCGCGACGACCTGTTCGTGTGCGTCCACGAGCAGTTCATGACCGAGACCGCGGCCATGGCCGATATCGTCCTGCCGGCGACGACCTTCCTGGAACACGACGACATGTATGTCGCCGGCGGCCACACCTTCCTGCAGGTCGCGCGCAAGGTCATCGAACCGCTCGGCGAGTGCCGCTCCAACCACGAGGTGCTGTGCGGCCTGGCCCAGCGCTTCGGCAACAACCATCCCGGCTTCCGCATGACGGAATGGGAGATCATCGACCGGACGCTCAAGGCCTCGGGCCTCGGCGATGCCGACACGGTGGCCGACGGCCGCTGGATCGACTGCGCCAAGGCCGGCGACGAGATGCATTTCCGCAACGGCTTCGGCCATGCGGACGGCAAGTTCCGCTTCCGCCCGGACTGGTCGAAGGTCGGCCGGGACAGCGGCCGGATGCCGGAGCTGCCGGACCATTTTGCGATCATCGACAAGGCGGACGACGACCATCCCTTCCGCCTCGTGACCGCGCCGGCGCGCAACTATCTCAACAGCAGCTTCACCGAAACGCCGACCTCGCAGAAGCGGGAAGGCCGCCCGTCGATCAAGCTGCGGGCGGAGGATCTGGACGAGATCGCCGCCGCCGACGGCGAGCGGGTGCGGGTCGGCAACCGCCGGGCCAGCATCGTCGTTCATGCCGAGGCGTTCGACGGCATGCAACGCGGCGTCGCCATTATCGAAAGCATCTGGCCGAACGCCGCCTTCGAGGAAGGCCTCGGCGTCAACGCGCTGGTCAGCGCCGACCCCGGCCCGCCCCTCGGCGGCGCCGTCTACCACGACACGGCGGTGTGGGTGCGCCCGGCGTAAGGGGCGGCGGCTCAACCGCCGCGCCACCATCGCCTCCGGGCCCGAGCGCGTCGAGCATCCGTTCATGCTCAAAATAGTGTCCGCCTCTCCCCGCGGGGGAGGGGAATTTGCGGGTGCAAACCGGATACATAGGTAACAGTCTGGACCGGAGACATGGGTAACAGGTCTGATGATCGGCGAGGAGGAGCTTGCCGATGGTTTGGAAGGAGACCTGTGCTGTGGATGAACGGATGCGTTTTGTGATGGCGATTGAGGCGGGTGAGGAATCGTTTGCCGCGACCTGTCGTCGGTTCAGTGTGAGCCGTCGGGTCGGTTACAAGTGGTTTGCGCGCTATCGGCTGGACGGTGTTTCGGGGCTTTCGGACCGCTCGCGGGCGCCGCACCGGCGTGTGCGGTCGTTGTCGGAGGAGATTGCGGGCGCGTGCCTGTCGGTTCGGCGGGCGCATCCGAGTTGGGGTCCGGTGAAGGTGCGGGCCTGGCTGCAGCGTCGCGATCCGGGCGTTGGCTGGCCGGCGGCGAGCACGATCGGGGCCTTGTTCGATCGCGAGGGTTTGACGGTGAAGCGCCGGTTGCGCCGGCGCGTGCCGCCGCGCACGGCGCCGTTTGCCGCGTGCGCTGCGGCCAACGACGTGTGGTGCATCGATTTCAAGGGCTGGTTCCGGACCGGCGACGGGGCGCGGTGCGAGCCCTTGACCCTGTCGGATGCGCACAGCCGCTACCTTCTGCGCTGCCAGGCGGTGGCGCGCGCCGATACCGACCATGTCTGGCCGATCCTGGACGCCGCCTTGCGCGAGCATGGCCTGCCCGTGGCGCTGCGCTCGGACAACGGGCCGCCGTTCGCCTCGACCGGCGCCGGCGGCCTGTCGCGGTTTTCGGTTCTGGCGATCAAGGCCGGCGTGCGGCCCGAGCGCATCGCGCCGGCAAAGCCGCAGCAGAACGGCCGCCATGAGCGTCTGCATCTGACGCTCAAACAGGAGACGGCGAGCCCGCCCGCGCCGGACCTGCGCCGTCAGATCGAGCGGTTTCGCGACTTCCAGCGGGTCTATAATTTCGAGCGCCCCCATGCCGCGCTCGATCACGACACCCCGGCCGAACACTACCGTCCTGCCGCCCGCGCCTGGGACGGCGTGCTGCGCGAGCCGCCCTGTCCGGACGACGCCGAGCGCCGCCGCGTGCGCCGCAGCGGCGAGATCAAGTGGAAGGGCAGCCTCATCTACATCAACCAGGCGCTCGCCGGCGAAGCCGTCGCGCTGATCCAGCACGACGAAGGTCTCTGGCAGGTCCGATACGGCCCCATCGAGCTCGGCCTCGTCGATCATCGCGGCGAGCGACTGCAACGGCCGAAACACAAGGCCCGTGGACTTGTGGATAACCCCAAGGGGTTACCCACAAACCCACCGGCCCAACAACCGACAACCGATCTCAATGCAACATGAACAAAAACTGAAACATGTTACCCATGTCTCCGGTCAGAACTGTTACCCATGTGCCCGGTTGCTCATGCGCCCCAGGGTCGCGACGCGCGCGACCCTGGGGCGCCATGGCGAGATTTCCGCCGAGCAGGCGCGCCGCCGTACGGCGGTTGCCATCGACCGCATCAAGCGGGGCGAGGACCCGCTTGTTGTTCGGCGTCAGTGCTTGACCCCTCCTAGTTCAATGAAAACAATATGTTGCCATGCTGATCGGCGTCCTAATTTGCGCGCCGAACAACAGTCGAGGCTGCCGAGTTCGGGCAGATCGGCGATCAGGGTGCGGGCGGTGGCGTCGCCGACGCCGGGCACGCTCTTGAGCAGATCCTCGGCTCAGAACCAGTCGGGGGGCGCCATGCGGGGGTTTTGCGGATGGTGTCGTCGATCTCGGTTTCGAGAACGGACAGTTCACGCTGGAGCGCCTTGAGCAGCCGGTCGACGCTCTTGAGGGCGCGCCGGCTGGCCAGGCGGGTGCGGCGGTTGCTCTCGGCCGTCATCATCTCGACGATCTGGCGCCGGCGGGCGACCAGTTCGCCCAGGGCGCGGGCCTGTTCGTCGGGCACCGGCCGGGGCGCCGGATCGACCGCCTCGGCGAAATGGGTGATCGCCGCGGCATCGAGGGCCTCGGTCTTGGCGAGCTTGCCGGTCGACCGGGCGAAGTCGCGGATCTGGCGCGGGTTGACCACCGCGAGCGGCAGGCCGGCCGCACACAGCGCCGCCGCCACCGTCACCTCGAAGCCGCCGGTCGCCTCCAGCACCACGAGCGCCGGGCCGAGCTGGCCTAACCGGGCCGCCAATTCCTCCAGGCCTTTGCCGTCGCGCGCGACGGCAAAGGCCTCCCCCGACGGCCGGACATGCACGTCGAGACGGTCCCTCGCCACATCGATACCCACAAAAATCCGTTCCATGACCCGTCCTTGCAAATGCGGTCTCGCAGGGCGGACCAAGCGACTGTTCGGGTTCGCAGGAACAGCAGACGGGGAGCCACGCTCATCCGCGGTCTTCAAAACCAAGGGGGATACGGTCTCCCGCCCGCTTCCGCCACCGGAACCATAACACCGACGGCTATTCGATGAGATACAAGGCGGATTTCTCATGCCACCAAGCAGGCTCCGAAAAGCCTCACCCGCAAGAATGTTGTTAGGAGTCAAATATTGACCCCTTTGGTTCAATCCAAATCAATAAGTTGAGCCGCTGATCGGCGTCCAACAGGCGCGCCGAATAACAGGTGGGCGGGAACAGAAAGTCGGGGCGACGGCGGACCGTCCCGAGGAGGCGATCATGGACTACACGGCGGATATCGATGCCGCGCCCGGACAGAATGTCCTCGACCTGGGAGCAACGACAGCGGATTGCGGATATACATCATCGCTGCCAGGCGGATCGCCTCGGGCGAGCTATTGAAGTATCGGAATGGATCGCGCTCGCCGGAGCCTGAGGAGCCTCGCCAGGAGCCTCAAGCCGACAATGTCCGGAGAACTGTTGAAGTGTCGACGCGATCAGACCCTTCTTCCCGCCCCTCCAGTAACAATTTTGTTGCAGCGGCGACGCCAGCGCGAACGGTATCGGTCAGTCTCTTCCCGGGGGGCAGGTCGACGGGACACCCGCCGGCGCATAAACAGGCGCGCACGGTGGTCGAAGCGCGCGGATCGACACGCTGGTCGCTCCCGACAAGCGTATAGAAACGGTTGAGCGCGGCGTTCGCCGCGGAGAGATCATGGTCTACGACCAGGAGGGCGTGAGCCAGGGCATAGCCCCCGATGACGCCGGTCCCGGCCGGTCCTCCCCGCCACCGCTGCGCGGTGCCGGCCAGCTTGCGGCCCCGATGGATGAGGTTAAAACGGCCGTCGCAGAAAGCGCCAGGCACCGCGCCGAGGTCGGTTTCGATACCGAGGCCGCCCAGGGCAATTCGGAGCGGCTTGCACAGCGCCCGGTAAAGCGCGTCGATTGAGAATGCCGGGGCGTCGCTTCGGGGGAGCACAAGCGAAAGGTGGAGTATTCCTTCGCCATGCGGCACCGCACCGCCGCCGCTGTCGCGCACCAGCACCGGCCAGCCCTCCTGCGCGAGCCTCAGCGAGGCCGCCTCGAACCGTTGCAGGCGGCTCTCCCGCCGGCTTACCACCAGGGCGCGCTGGTTCTGCCAAAGGCGGAAGGTAGGCAGTGAGTCGGCTCGTGCCATTGCCTCGCCAAGCGCCACGTCGCGCGCCAGCCGGGCCGCGGGATCGCCGCCAGCGCGGTCATCCCAGAAATGCCAGCGGGGGAAAGCGGAGAAGACCCCGTCCCCATCCGCCGCAACCGGTTGGGCCGACAACCTCGTCGCCGCGCCGTCCATGTCAGCCGATCTGGGCGATGACCGTTCCCGGCGTCACCACCGTCTCGGGTGGGGCGAGGATGCGCAGCACGCCGGCTGCCGGCGAATCGATTTCGAACTGCGTCTTCTCGACCATGATCTCGACGAGCGGCACCCCCGCCTCGACCGTCGCGCGATCCCGGTAGTACCAGTTGACGATCACCGCCTCCGGCGTCTTCGCCGTGTCCCACATGTCCGTGGGGACGCGCACCTCCGTCATCGCCGGCGCTTCCTAAACGAGGGTCGCCTGGACTGCGGCGGCGATCTTGTCGGCGTTCGGCAGCGCGAATTGCTCCATGGGGCGGCTGTATGGCACCTGGATATCCGGATACGCCACCCGCTTCGGCGTCGATTTCAACATGCCGACGTCGCGCTCGACTACCGAGGCGATGACCTCGGCTGTGACGCCATAGCTCGTGTAGTCCTCATCTGCGACGACCAGACGGCCGGTCTTCTTGACCGAGTTGTACACCGCGTCGCGATCGAGCGGGACCAGGGTGCGCAGGTCGATGACCTCGGCGTCGACGCCATTTGCCTCAAGCGCCTGCGCTGCTTCCAGGGCGCGATGCACCATTAGGCCGATGGCGACGATGGTCACATCCTTGCCCTCGCGCCGTATCGCCGCTTCGCCGAACGGAAGCTCGTAGGGCTCCTCGGGCACCTCAGTCGCTGCGCCCGCGACCGACGCCATCCAACCGAGCCCCTGCATGCCCTTGTGGAACATGTAAAAAACCGGGTTGTCGTCGCGGATCGCGGCGGTCATCAGCCCCTTGGCGTCATATGCGGTGGACGGGACGACGACCTTGAGCCCGGGCATGTGGGCGAAGGTGGCGTAGAGCGTCTGCGAGTGCTGGCCGGCGTCGGAATAGCCACCGCCGACGGCAGTGGTGATGACCAACGGCATGCGAAACGCGCCGCCCGAGAAATAGATGTTCTTGGCCGCCATGTTGTAAATCGGGTCCATGCAGACTCCGAAGAAATCGACAAACATCAGCTCTGCGATCGGCCGCATGCCGGACATGGCGGCGCCCACCGCCGCGCCCAGGAACCCGGTCTCGGAGATCGGCGTATCGATAACGCGCTGAGCCCCGAACTCGTCGTAGAGCCCGGCCGTCGAGCCAAAGATGCCGCCATAGACACCGACGTCCTCCCCCATCACGAAGACATTGGGATCGGTGCGCATTTCCTGCGCGATGGCTTCAGACATGGCCCGTGAAATGGTGAGCGTACGCTCTGAACTGGACATGATCGATTTCCTCCCTCTATCCCCGTCCTGCCGCCGTGGCGGCCGGCGCGCCGCGATTTCCGCGGCACGCCTGTCGGGGTAATTTGTGCCGTATCCGTTCGATTGGCCCGATATTCGCGTCGTCAGCGCTCTCGTGATCGCGCGCGGGACGCCAGGCCGGCTAGACGAACACTTTCTCGAGCGCTTCCTCGGGTTCCGGGTAAGGACTGTTGCGGGCAAACTCGATTGCCGCGTCGACCTCCTTGCGCGCCTTGTCCGCGAGACCGTCGGCTTCCTGCTCGCCGATACCGCCGTCGCCGGTGATGTAGGCGCGGAAAATGTCGATCGGATCCTTGGCCTTGAGTTCTTCGACTTCGCCTGCCGGGCGGTAGGCCTCGGCGTCGCCCTGGAAATGGCCGTAATAGCGATAGGTCTCGATCTCAATCAGCATCGGTCCTTCGCCGGCCCGGGCCCGCGCGATTCCCTCCCCGGCCGCCCGAAACACCGCCATGGTGTCGTTGTTCTCGATATACTCGCCGGGGATGCCGTAGGCGGCGGCCCTGTCGCTGTTGCGCTTGACCGCAGTAGATGCGTCCTTGGTCACCGAGATGGCGTAGCCGTTGTCCTCGACCACAAAAAGCACCGGCAGCTTCCAAACAGCGGCGAGATTGACCGCCTCGTGAAACGCTCCCTGGTTGGTCACCCCTTCGCCCATATAGGATATCGCCACGCCGTCGGTGCCCTGCATTTTTCTCGCCATGGCGGCGCCGACGGCGACGCCGGCGCTTTCACCGATGATGCCGCTGCAACCGAAATTGACCGCCGGATCGAACAAATGCATGTGGCCGCCGCGGCCGCCGGATAAGCCATCCTTCTTGCCGAAAATCTCCGCGGTCATGCGGTTGAGGTCGACGCCCTTGGCGATGGCGACATGGTGCGGCCGATGGGTGGCGGTGACCGAATCGTCCGGCCGCAGATGTGCGCACACACCCACGGCGCAGGGCTCCTGGCCCGCCGCCAGATGCATCTCGCCAGGCACGGTGCCGGCGCCGATGTCAAACGCGGGAGTCTTCCCCTCCATATAGATCGCCGCCATGGTATCCTCGTAGTAGCGTGCCTTGACCATGTTCTCATACATCAGGCGGAGCTGGTCCTTGGTCGCGACGATATTGGATTTCTTCATGAGTTCCTCCCTAGCCCGGGGACCGGCCGCGCGAAACGTCCCGCCGCGATTACCCCCCCGTATGTATTCTTGGCCTGTGTATTCTTGGCCCACATGTTGCCGCTATGCCGCAGCCTAAGTCATGTCGCGCCCGCGGACAACGGGAAGCGGCGGGGGCGTCGTCAGACATGCAACGCTATTTCCGCTTGCGAATGCGCAGCTTACTATTGTTCGGCGTGGGTGCCTGACCCCTCAGAGCGCAGTAGAATCAATACGTTGACATGCTGATCGGCGTCAAATCAGCATGCCGAACAACAGAGCGGCTCCTCCAAGTACCGTTTTTCAAGACGGTTCGGTGCCTGCAGGCATGCGGGCCACGGCGCGGGGAGACGGGCCGGTCCATCTATTTCGAATTCGGTTAGGCCGAGCCAAGTATCATGCGCTCGACGGACAGGTTTAAGAACTCGGTGCATAAGCGGCATAGTCACGCCGCCTGTAGGTTCGTTGAGTCTGCCCTCAGGCTTGATCTGGGCGATACGCAGGTGAGACTCATTCAGCAAGACAACGAGCGCCGACTGCGCTCTGCGACGAAGAAACAGGAGGCAAATCGCTCAATCGCTGAAACTCTGCTCATCACCGCAGGACGGAAGGGTGACCGCCAGACATGCGCCCGCCTGCGCTGGAATTGGATCGAATCCGTTTGCTGATTGCTTACGGAAAAATCCGACCGGAAAATTGGCGGATTCCATTATGGAAAAAATATAGAAATATTCTTAATTTACAATTAGTTATATGCCTCATGTCCGAACAATCCAGCTATAGGGAATTTCTGCTGACGAAACATGATTTCATGACATGTGCGAAATCCCATTCCGTCATCCCGACTGAGCACAGCGAGCGGAGGGATCCCGGCTGGGCCTGAGAAACAAGTGGCGGGGGCCGGCAGCGAGATTCCTCCGCTCCGCGAACCCTTCGACACGCTCGGGGCAGGCTCGGCAGAGCGTTGCGGTCGGAGTGACGGGAGAGGGCGAAGCGCGATGCCGGACGCGAAACATGACATTTCCTGACACCCCCTGTCCCACCCGTATCGCCCCGGATGCCTGCCCCGGATCGGGGTCCGGGGCGGCACGCTTGTGTCTTGAGAGGCGGACGGTGCTGGCGGCACGACTGGACCGAACGGTCCATTTTGCAATATTTTCGCAAGACTGTCCCGATCTGTTCAATTGGCGATGGAACACCGCCGGGCCGCGCTCCCGGAAATCGCGGATCATGACGAAACATGACATTTCATGACACCGCAAATCCCCGTCCCTGCCCGACCTCTTATCCGTCATCCCGACCGGGCGGAGCGAGCGGAGGGACCTCGGCTCGGCCCGAACACCAAGCGCGGGACGCCGGCGACGAGATTCCTCCCCTTCGACAGGCTCAGGGCAGGCACCTTCGCCCCGGATTTAATCCGGGGCTCCGGTCACTGGTGTCCGGTTTAAAATAGTGGACTGGTTTCATGACATTGATTCTATTCGTTTCCAGACGTTTAGCGGCGTTCAGGACACGAACGGAGATCAATGTCATGCGGCATCAAAATAGCGTATTTCATCAGTTGACGAAGCACATTCCTTGGTCGGTGTTCGATCGTGCTGTGTCGAAGCATGGTTCGGACTGCCGGGTACGCCGGCTTCGCACGCGCGATCGATTTCTGGCGGTGCTTTACGGTCAGTTCTCGGGCGCCGCATCGCTGCGCGAGATCGAGTATGGGCTGGCGAGCCAAGCGGCGCGGCTCTATCACGTGGGGCTGCGGGGTGTCTCGCGCTCGACCCTTTCGGATGCGAACGCGAAGCGGTCATTCGAGGTCTACGCCGATGTCTTCGCTGAGATGGCGCGTCTGGCAAGGCCCGGACTGCGGCGCAAGCTGCGCGACGCGGTGCGCCTGCTCGATGCGACGAAAGTCAATCTGTCGGCGTTGAGCGAGGGGTGGGCGCGGTTCTCCGAGGATCATTGCGCGGCCAAGGTTCATGTCGTCTACGAACCGCATGGCGGGGTGCCGCTGCGCGCCGTCGTGACGCCCGACAACGTCAACGACATCACCCCGGCCAAGGCCATGCCGATCGAGCCGGGCGTAACCTATGTCTTTGATTTGGCGTATTATAGTTATGAATGGTGGGCCGAGCTTCACGCCCTGCGCTGCCGCTTCGTCAGCAGGCTGAAGAAGAACACCGCCCTGGCGGTCACGACCGAGCGGCCGGTTCCGGCCGGAACCGATATCCTGTCCGATCGCATCGGCCATCTCCCCAAACGCATCGGCGGCGGCCGTAACAACCCCTTCACCGATCCGGTGCGCGAGATCGCGATCAGCGTCGATCGGAACAAAACCCTGCGGTTCGTCACCAACGACCTCAAGGCCCCGGCCGAAGAGATCGCCGCGCTCTACAAACAGCGCTGGGAGATCGAGTTGTTCTTCAAATGGATCAAGCAGAACCTCAAAATCAAACACTTCCTCGGCGTCAGCGAAAACGCCGTGAAAATCCAGATCTACGTCGCCCTGATCGCCTTCCTCATCCTGCGCGCCGCCCATAACGCCCAGAAAACAATCCCAAGGCCCCAAGCCTTCGCCCGACTCGTGCGCCTCAACATCATGCACAGGCGCTCCCTCCTGAACATCAAAGACACGCCGCAAATCCCGCCACCGGACACAAGGCAAATAAATATGCAACTCACCCCATGCTAAACCGGACACCAGTGGACTCCGGTCGGAATCAGCGAAAATCACCCGAAACCGACCGACAACGCCACCCCGGCGGCAATATCTCCGCCAGAAAACCGCTCACCCCAGCGCCAGCGCCCGAAAAACACGCCAATGCCTGAACTCTCGCCCGTTCATGAAATATCCGGGCTAGTTCTGTAACCTATTGTAAATAAGCGTATTTTATAGACAAATTTGCAAGAAGCCTCCTGGACGGACAAGTTTCAAACCCTCCCCTGCAACGGTCGGTCGACGAAGCGCGGCGCCTTCTGTGACTCCGATCACCGATGCGCCGCTGCGCGGCGTAAGGGGTGACGCAGTTGGAATCTCGGGAAACGTGCGGTTCGGCGGCTCGACGGTCATCGCCGCGCCCTACAGGCTGAACGCCTCCAGCGTTGCCGGGTGGAACAATTCCTCGACGGCGACGCGGCGCGGCGCCAGACCCTGGGCGAAGTGGTAGCTGAGGAAGGTGTCGAGGGTCTTCTCGTTGCCGGCGAGGCCGTAGCTCCAGAAATCGGCACCCATCAGCGCCCGGGCGCGCTCCAGGCTGTCTTCCAGGAAAGGCAGAGTCACCTTGGCCGCCGAAGTGTCGTGCAGCGCGTCTTGCGCCATCTGCTTGGATCGGGTGAAGGCCTTCAGCAGGGCGCCGGGCAGCCAGGGATGCGCGTCGGCGAGCGGCCGACGGACCGCCAATACATGCATGATCGGAAAGACGCCGTGGCGCCGGTACCAGGCCTCGGCGGCGGCGAAGGAATCGCCGAACAGGCGGCCGACCTTCGGGTGGCCTTCGTCGAAGCAGCGCAGCGACCGCGGGCCGATGAAACCGTCGATCTCCCCGGCCGCAAGCATGCCGTTCAGGGTCGCGCCCTCGGGCGCCGGCTCCACGCTCACGCCTGCGGGCAGGTCGAGCGCGATCTTCTCCGGCCGGCCCGGCGTGTCCATGCCGCCGCGCACCCAGCGGATTTCCGATGGCTTCACGCCGTGATCCTCCTCCAGGATGCCGCGTGCCCAGACATTGGCGGTGAGCTGATACTCGGCAATGCCGATCCTGCGGCCGCGCAGGTCCTCCGGCCGGTCGATGCCCCGGTCGGTGCGGATGTAGATCGAGGTATGGCGGAAGGCGCGGGAGAGATAGACCGGCACGGCGATATAGTGCGGTTCGCCGCGCGCGACCGAGATCGCATAGGAGGACAGCGACATCTCGCAGATGTCGAACGCCCGGTGGCGCATGGCGCGGAAGAACATCTCCTCCGGCGTCAGCAGCATGACCGCCGGATCGACGCCGTCGATCTTCACCCTGCCGTCGGCGATCGGGCGGGTGCGGTCGTAGTCGCCCATGGCGATGGACAGTCGCAGATCGCTCACTTCAGGCTTCCTCCGGGATTGGCGGCCACCTGCCGCGTCAGTGGGACTGGCGCGCCGCTGCGGGCCGATTGCAGGATGGCGTGGCACACTTCCAGACTGGCCAGGCCCCAGCGTCCGGTCTGCACCGGCTGAATACCATCGCGGACGGCTGCGACCAATGCATCGAGCACCGGCGCGCGCGGATCGGCTGTTCGACGCGCCGGCTCGAAGCGCCGTTCGTCGCCATGGATCCACAGGCCGTCCGGCGTCAGGCGAATGTCGGCGCGCTCGCAGCAGACGACGACCGGGCCGAAATGCTCGTGATGCGGCGCTGCCGGCGGCGGCGCTGCCGCGCCGAACGTGCGGGTGCGCTTGAGCGCGGATTCGTCTTTCGACGTCGCCGCCGCGGCGAGCGCCCGGCGCGCCCCGCCGTAGTCCGCCGGATCCTTCTCGCGGCCCAGTTCGCCGACCCAGCCCATCCATTCGTCGCTATCGAAACGGCCATAGCCGGAATAGGTCAGCACGGCGAAGGCGCCGCCCTCGAATGCCAGCAGCGCGCTGTAGGCGCCTTCGGTCGGGCGCGCCGGATCCCAGGCCCCGGTGCGGGCGCTCACCTGCGTCGCCAGCCCGCCGGCGAGCAGGCGCACGATATCGACCTGGTGCACCGCCTGGCTGAACAGCACGCCCCCGCCGTCTTCCGTGCGCAACTCTTCCGGACGGCGCGGCCGGTACAGGAAATCCGTGTAATTGAAGGCCTGGATCATGCGGACCCGGCCGACATCGCCGCTGTCGATCAGCGCCCGCGCCTGCGCGACCGGCGCGTCGAAACTGTGGCTCGGCCCGACGATCAGGGCGACGCCGGCCCGCTCGCAGGCCTCGACCATGGCCTCGCCATCGGCCAGGGAAACGGCGAGCGGTTTCTCGACCAGCACATACTTGCCGGCCGCCGCGGCGGCCATGACCTGTTCGGCATGCAGCCCGTGCGGCGTTGCGATATAGACCGCTTCCAGGCCGGGATGGGCCAGCAGACCGTCGAGATCGGCGTAGCCGCGGCCACCGAATTTGGCCTCGAAGGCGGCGCGGGACTCTGCGCGCGGCGCACAGGCCGCGACCAGCTCGATCCGGCCGTCGGCACGCAGGGCGGGCGCGGTGAGCGCGAAGGCCCGGCCCAGCCCGACGACCCCGAGGCGGACCGGTTCAGAGGTCAAGGGTAAGCGCTCCGCTCTTCGCGCGCGACACGCACAGCATGATGTACGCCGCGCGCTCCTCGTCCTGCAGGACCCTATCGCGATGATCGGCCTCGCCGGCGATCAGCCTGGTCTTGCAGGTGCCGCAGACGCCGCTTTCGCAGGAGCTCGGCGCCGCGATTCCGGCCGCGCGCAGCGCCTCCAGGATCGGCAGATCGGCCGGCACCGCAACCGTTCGGCCCGAGCGCTGCAGCACGACCTCGAACGGGCGGTCGTCCGGCCGCACCGCCTCGACCGGCTTGAAATCCTCGAACTGAACCCGCCCTTCGGGCCAGTGGCCGGAGACCGCCCTGACTTCCTCCATCAGCGGCTTGGGGCCGCAGCAATAGACCCGGATGTTCTGCGGTACGGCGAAATCGTCCCAGAAATCGTAAATGGCGTTCGGGTCGCCATCGTCGTGATGCACCGTCAGCCGGTCGCCGAAGCGGGCGCGCATCCCGTCGAGATAAGCCGTCTCCGCCGCGCTGCGGGTGCAGTAGATCAGCCGGAAGGGCCGGCCCTCCTCGTCCAGCCGGTTGGCCATGGCGAGGATCGGCGCAATGCCGATGCCGCCGGCGACCAGCAGATAGCCCGGCGCCTCGGCCAGCGGGAAGCTGTTCGCCGGGGCGTCGGCGCGCAGGGTTCCGCCGATCGCCGTGTCCTCGACCATCGAGCGCGAGCCGCCGCGCGAGTCCGGCTCGCGCTTCAGGGCGATGACATAGCGGGTGGGCGCCCGTCCGTCGTTGACCAGCGAATACTGCCGCATGGCGCCCGACGGGGTCTCCACGCCGAGATGCGCCCCCGGCTCGAAGGGTTGCACCGTCGCGCCGTCCGCCGGCTCCAGGGTGAATTCGCAGATGCCGGGCGTGAGCCTGCGCTTGCCGGCGATGGTCAGGCGGATCAGAGCGTTCGGGTCGGCCATTTCGGGTCGGCCATCTCGGGTCGGGCGTTCGGGTCCGGCGGTGCTGTCGAACTGGACGGGGCGCGCCCGCCGACGTAGCATCCGGCTCGTTATCTAATCCATCGTTTCCGGCAACGCCATGTTGACCGCCCCATGTTGACCGCCCCATGTTGACCGCAGAAGAAAACGACCTGTTGACCCGGGTGGAGGGCGACGCCCCGATGGGCCGGCTGATGCGCCAGCACTGGACACCGGTCTGCCTGATCGAGGAAGTCGCCGAGCCCGACGGCGCGCCCCTGCCGGTCGAGGCGCTCGGCCAGCGCATGGTCGCCTTCCGCGACAGCAACGGGCGGCTCGGCCTGCTCGACGAGAAATGCCCGCACCGGGGGGCCTCGCTGCTGCTCGGCCGCAACGAGGAGTACGGGCTGCGCTGCCTGTATCACGGCTGGAAATACGATGTGGACGGCCAGTGCGTCGCCATGAGTTCCGAGCCCGAAGGCAGCACGCTGATGGAGAAGGTCCGGGCGCGGGCTTATCCGGTGGTGGAATGGGGCGGCTTCGTCTGGGCCTGGCTGGGCGAACGCGAGGCCGCCCAACCTTCCGAGCCGCCGCCTTCCGAACATCCGCCCTTCGATCCGCCGGCCTTCGCGCCGCGGGACGATATCGACATTTCGATCCTGAAAATTCGCGTGCCGTGCAACTGGGCGCAAATTCACGAAGGCCAGATCGACAGCGCCCATTCCTCCAGCCTCCATTCGAGCGATATGGTGCCGGCCCGGGTGACCCGCGCCGAGGCCGACGATAAATCCTGGTACCGGCCGTCGACCGACAAATCCCCGCGCATGCAGATCGAGCGCACCTCCTACGGCCTCCACTATGTCGCCATCCGCCGGCCGGTGAAGAACGCCGCGACCCACAACTATCTGCGCGTCACCGAGTTCGTCGCGCCCTACTACTCGCTGATCCCGCCGAACAACAGGCACCGGGTCGCCAGCGCGATCGTGCCGATCGACGACGTGAACAGCGTCTTCTATTTCATCGCCTGGGACGGGCCGGACGTGCCGGGCACCGAGGAATGGCGGACGTTCCACCACACCAGGCGCGGCATCGACCTGACCGACGACTGGGCGCCGCGGGGCACGCTGGAAAACAGATTCCTGCAGGATCGCGAAGCCATGAAGGCCGGCAGTTTCACCGGCATCGAGGGCATCCCGAACCAGGATGTCGCCATGTGGGTCTCGCCCGGCCCGATCGTCGACCGCACGAACGACATCTTGGGAGCGTCCGACCTCGCGGTGGTCGAATTCCGCCGCATGATGGTCGAAGCCGCGCGCGCGGTCGCCCGCGGCGAGCCGGCCCTCGGGACTGCAGAACCGCGCCTCCCCCAGGCCGCGATCCGCTCGCTCGAAGGCATCTATCCCAAGGAAGAAGACTGGCGGACGCTCAGCGCCACAACCTCCCCGGCGCAACAGGCGGCGGAGTAGGAGAGGCGATTCCGGAATGGCACCAGAGTCGAAAAATCGATTGCTTCTAGATGCACGCTTGGCCGAAGCAATACGCAGTGGTTTCCTGAAACCGCCAGTTCTGCCAAATGCAGGTCCGTTGCCTAGCGCGAAACCGGTCGCCCGCTTACAAGACATTCTGGACGAACTGGACGACGACAGATGCGAGCGGTGATCGGCCTCGGCGCCTCGGTGACATTCGCCAGCTATGACCGCCGGATGAACGTCGTCGCGCAGGCAATGGTTATTTCCGTATTTGAATTCGAATGCGCCTGACCCCCAGCTGCGGACCGGCTCTGATCAGGTTCAGGCATCGGCTCCGAGTGCGAGTGCGTCGAGAACCATACGAAATTTTTCGTGTTCGCCTCGGTCTGTCATGACTAAAACAAAAATGAAGGAATAGAATGGAATACGGCAACCAACCTTAATAATTTGGTATCCGAGTAACGCAGACTAGAGAAATCGAGGTTCTCGATGAATTGGTACTCAATATTTGGTTTATTTCTTGACCTCATCGGAGTCCTTATTCTTAGGAATTGATCTAGTAAGAGTTCAAGCAAAGCTCCGACGCAGGGCCAAAAAGGGTCGTGCCCTGTTCAACAAAATGGAAGCAGACTTTGGCGAAATTGAATCATGGGCTGATGATATCAAGAAGCGATCTGAATGGATTCCAGAGAGGTCGTATTCGCGAGTGCATGGTGAAGATGAAGTTTCATACAATGCACGACATGCAATTGAAACCCTTAGAGAACTTTCATGGGCGGTGAATGGATTAGCTGAATACGTTACTGAGATCACCAAAATCCTCTATAACAATGTAAGTCAAGATGAGCGCTTGGCATCTTCCTCTTTTCGGTTTAGCATTGTTGGCTTAACTTTTCTTATTTTTGGATTTGGTTTGCAGGTTTATGGCGCATGGGTAATGAAATAGACGAAAATATTCTTAGATTTTTTTCGAAATATTTTCGGTACATTCAACGTATGCAACTGAAAACTTTTCTTGCTTGCGCGTGCAAGCCTTATGGGCTGTACCCCACTGGATTTTCCTTACCCAGTGGACTCGCCGCGTTATAATGCCGCCGAGGCCGGAGGAACCCACCCTCCGGTTTGTCGTCGATGAGCAAAATGGGACGCTAACTACCACCGCTCTCCCGCCCGGCCCGGACGATTGCGCGGACCTGTTTCATGGTCAGGAACATCCGCTCAGGGTTGCTGGCGAAGGCGGTGAACCCGAACCCTTCGTACCACGACTTGCGGCGCGTAAACGCCTCGTCTCCTCCGTCCGCGATGACATCGAGCAGGATCGCGTGGCAGCCGGCAATGTCGGAAATTGCGCACGCCTTTTCGAAGACATGATGCATGAGGATGCCACCGAGACCGCAGCCTTGCGCGCCCCTGTCCACGGCGACCTGACCGAGGAACAGCACCGGAAGCTCCCCGTGGGCCGGCGCGCTGCGGGGCCGGCGTTCGAGTTCGTCCACGTTCATCGTGCCCAGGGAGATCGCATGATAGCCGAGGATGCGCGCACTGCCGTCCTCAACAGCGACATAGACGCGGGTCATGTCGTCCCGCTGCTGCTTCCTTGCACTCAGCTTGAGGTAGTTGTTGAGGCGACCGACGCCGCAATCGAAACCGGCGCGGTCGTGCCGCGCCGCATCGAAGAGCTCGATTCTAAGGGCCGATAGTTCAGTCGGCACGAACGACGCGCGTGCGATAGTTCCGGGCCGCCTCCAGGGCGCGCGGGGTTGGGGCGGGAGGAGCATCGAGAGCCGCGGCGAACTGCCGGGCGTCCTCCTCGGTCAGAACATGCCGGGATTGCGCTTCGAGCACACGCATCGCCTCGCGCTCGACCGCCGCCCGCAGGAAGACGGACTTGTCCACACCCAGCGAACGCGCGGCGCGCTCGATCAGCGTGGCCAACCGGTCGTCGTGGCGCAACTGCGTGGTCCTGCTCCGTTTCCCGGAAGCGCTCGAACCGGTGTCGAAGTTCAACATGCCGACCCCTTTCTTGCTAATCATATGTAATGCACACCGCACTACAAATCAAGCATCGAAACGGCGGCATCGATGGTTCCAGCGGCGGACCGGCGCGCTATCTACCTGCTCCGGCCGCGGACAAACGGGTGGCGCGGGCCTGAGGCGGCGGTTAGGCTTGGCAGCGATGGCGCCACGGCGGAAGACGGAAATCCGTCGGGGCCGGGAGAGACATATGAACCTGCAACTCAAACCGCTGCCGTCGCACCATCATACCGGCGATGTGCCGACGCGCGGGGTACATCATCTGGCGCTGACCACCGACGACATGAAGGGCACGGTCGAATTCTATGTCGGCGTGCTCGGCATGCCATTGGTCCATGCCATGAAGGTGCCGCCGGGCCTCGGCACCGGGCCGGGCAACCGGGGCAACCCGCCCTATGAGAAAATCCGCCATTATTTCTTCGATATGGGCAATGACGCCCTGATGGCCTTTTTCGAGATTCCGAAGGGCGCGGAGCCGCAGACCAACCGCAACGCCATCGGCGGCATGCAGCATGTGGCGATCTCCTGCGCCCCGGCGCGGTTCCAGGATATCCTGGAACGGCTGGAGCGGCACGGCGTGCCGAACAGCGGCCCGATCGAACAGTTGCCGGGCATGGTCGGCGTCTATCTGCGCGATCCCAACGACGTCCGGCTGGAATTCGCCTGCCAGCCGGCCCAGGGCGCGGACCAGCGCAATATCGAGGCGGTCACCCAGACAAAGGCCGAGGCCGCGGCCGAACTTATGACCATGGACGGAATCGACGCGGCCTGGCTGGCCGAGTATGCGGGCAATCTGCCGGAAGACTGACGGGCCGGCTGGCGGGACGGTTATCGGGGGAGGCGCGCAGGTTCGTCGAGAATGGTCTGCACGTTGCGGCGACGGCGAAGGAGGTCGGCCGGTCGCTGTTGCCCCGCTGGATTGCGACGAACCGGTGATGATGTATCGCAATGAAGGCGGCACGCCGGTCGCCATGGAGGACCGCTGCCCGCACCGCAAGACCCGGCTCTCGCCCGGCTGGCCGGTCCGCCATGGCGGACCGCTGCCCGCCCGGCTACAGGCCATAGTAAAGCGGCAGGACCACGCTTACCGTCGCCCACACGAAGACCAGCATCGGCAACCCGGCGCGCACGAAGTCCTGGAATCGGTATCCGGCCGGGCCCATCACCAGCAGGTTGGTCTGATAGCCCATCGGGGTTGCGAAGGCGCAATTGGCGCCGAACACCACGGCAACCGCGAACGGTTCGACCGGCGCGCCGAGCCCTTGCGCCAGCGAGACCGCAATCGGCGTGAACAGCACCGCCACGGCTTTGGTTCCGACCAGATTGGCCAAAACGGCAACCAGCAGGAAGAAGGCGGAAAGCACCACCGGCACCGGCGCGCCCGCCAGCGCGCCGGCCAGCAGGTCGGACAGGAGCTCCGCGCCGCCGGTCACCTGCAGCGCCTTGCCCAGCGCGAGGGCCGCGGCGATCATCAGTACGAGATCGGCGCCAACCGCGCGGCCGGCCTGGCGCAGGGTCATCGCGCCGGTTGCCAGCATGGCGGCGGCGCCGGCCAGCGCGCCGATGGCGATCGGCAGGATATCGACCGCCGCAAGCCCGACCACGACACCGAAGATCGCCAGCGCGCGCCACGCCTCCGGCGCCGACGGCACTTCGCTCGCCGACCACTCGATCGGCAGGATGCCCGGTCGGCCGCGCAAGGCCGCCTTGGCCTCGGCGGTGCCCTGCACCAGCAGTACGTCGCCGGCGTCGAGCGGCAGGTCGGTGATCGGCCGGCGCATGCGGGCGGCGCGGCGCTGCACGCCGACGACGACACAGTTGTAGCGATAGCGGAAGCCGATCTCTTCCAGCGTCCGGCCGATTAGCTCCGATCCCGGCGTCACCAGCACTTCGCCGAGCAATTGCCGCCCGCGCAGCCAGGGCGGCTTGCCGTGGCTCTCGTCCTCCCGCGCCGCCCAGGCGTCGCCGAGCGACGGATGCAGCAGATCCATCTGCCCGCGGACCGCATCGGTCAGCGCCGCCCGCGTCGCGCTCACGATCAGGATGTCGCCGTGCCGGAGCGCCGCGTCCTCCTCGAAGGGCGGCAACAGGCTCGCCGCGCCGCGTTGGATGGCGTGGACCGTGACATCGGCGAGGCTCGGGAAAAAGCCGCCGGCGGGTTTGAGCCCGTCCAGGGGCCGGTCGCGGACCACATCGATCTGGGCAAGGAACTGCCGGCCGGCGCCGGTGACCGTTTCCTCGCCGGTGCTGCGTTCCGGCAACAGGCGGCGGACGACCAGCAGCGCGAAGACCAGGCCGGGCAGGGCCACGGCCAGGCCCGGCACGGTGAAGTCGAAGAAGCCGAATCCGGGCCGGCCGAGATCGGTCAGCATGCCGGAGACGAGCAGGTTGGTGCTGGAGCCGATCAGCGTCGTCATGCCGCCGAGGATCGAGGCGTAGCTCAGGATCATCATGGAGCGGCTGGGCGCTGTGCCGCCGCGGCTGGCGAAGGTCCGGAGGATCGGGATGAAGATCACGACGACGGGCGTGTTGTTGAGCACGCCGCTGATCAGCAGCACCGCGAACATGGACAGGGTGAGCGCAACCCCGGTCCGCCCGCCGGCGGAGCCGAGCAGCGCGCGGGCGCCGTGGTCGAGCGCCCCGGTCTGCGCCAGCCCCTGCCCGATGACGATCAGCCCGAGAAGGGCGAGCAGCGCCGGACTGGCGAAGCCGGCCAGCAGGTCGGTCGGCCCCAGCTTGTTCCGCCCGTCGGCGCCGGCTTCGGGGAAGATGTGGAACGCCAGCAGCAGCAGGCAGATCACCGCCAGCGACGCCAGTTCCATCGACACCCTGGGGGCGGTATAGAGCACCAGCGCCATCGCAATGGCCCCGAAAGCCAGGACCGGCCCGATCTCGCCGTCAATCATGCCAGGCACAACCCATGATGAGCCACTTCCCGGGGAAGCCCCATAATCGCCGGACACAGGATAGCCGAAGGCGGTGTCCCGCGCAGCAGCTACAGGGTCATCAGATCCTCGCCGATGACTAGGCGGCCGTCATAGTCGCGGCGGATTATCCCGCGCAACTCGCGCGGTTCGGACTCCGGCAGCATGTGGGTGGTGATGAGCAGGCCCGGCTCGGCGTCGCGCGCCACCAGCGACAGCCGTTCGGGCGACGTATGCGCTCGCGGCGTATGGCTCTTGTCGATTTGGGGCGATGTCCATTTCTCGTACTGGACGCATTCGTGGATAAGGACATCGGCGCGATGGGCATGGCGGATCAGGTTTTCGCAGGGGCTGGTATCGCCGGACAGCACAATCCGCCGGTCCTGCGTTTCGAAACGGTAGCCGAAGGCCTGGTCGAGCGGGTAGTGGGCGACATCGAAGGCCGTGACCCGCACGCCGTCGGCCTCCAGCGCCAGGCCCTCGGTAAGTTCATGAACCCGGAGGTTTGGCATTTCCCTGCGAACCCTGCGGATCTTCATGCGCAGTTCGAAATCCGGGCGCAGCATGTCGAGAAGCTGCCCGACCATCGTACGGACACCTTCCGGGCCGTAAATGTGCCACGGCCGGTCATCGCCCATAATCCAGCGGGTGACGATGAAATGGCCGAGATCGATATAGTGATCGGAATGCAGATGAGTGATGAACAGATGGTCGATCTCGTTCGGCATCAGCCCCAGCTCGATCATCCGGTGGACGACGCCCGAGCCGCAATCGACCGCGAAATTGTTGGCGCCAGCTCGGATCGCGTAGCCGGGCCCGCGCCGCCGGGGATTGGGATAGGGCAGTCCTGTGCCCAGAAGGCTGACTTGCATCGGCACCTCCCCCGGCCGGCGGCGGTGGAACGCTAGAGAAAGTCCCGCAGCATGGCGACCAGCGGTTCGTCGGCCGGCGGCATGGGATAATCGCGCAGGCGCAGCGGCCGGACCCACTTGATCGCCTCATGCTCGCGCGGCGCCGGCTCGCCGAGCCATTTCCGGCAGATGTAGAGCGGCATCAGCAGATGGAACGCCGGATAGGCGTGGGACGCGAACGTAAACGGCGCCAGGCAGCTTTCCGATGTGTCGACGCCCAGTTCCTCACGGACTTCGCGGATCAGCGCGGCCTCCGGCGTTTCGCCCGGCTCGACCTTGCCGCCCGGGAACTCCCAGAGGCCGGCCATCGCCTTGCCGGCCGGCCGTTGCGCGATCAGCACCCGATTGTCGATATCGACCAGGGCAATGGCCGCGACGAGCACGACCGGCAGGTCTTGCGGCGGCGCTGTTTTGTACCCCGGATCGCAGCCCGGGCCACCATCGGAATATACCGCCCTAGCTTCGGTAGTCGGCATTGATGGTGATGTAGCCATGGGTCAGGTCGCAGGTCCACACGGTGGCCCTGCCCCGGCCGATGCCGATATCGACCTCGATATCGATCTCCGCCCCCTTCATGTGCCCGGCGACCGGGGTTTCGTCGTAGCCGGGCACAAGCTGGCCGTTTTCCGTGATGGTGACGCCGCCGATCGCGATGGAGAGCCGGTCCCGGTCCGCCTTTTCGCCGGCCTTGCCGACTGCCATGACGATCCGGCCCCAGTTGGCGTCCTCGCCGGCGATTGCCGTCTTGACCAGAGGCGAGTTGGCGATGGTAAGGCCGATTCGGCGCGCCGCCCGGGCGGAGGCGGCGCCGCTGACCGTGACGGTGACGAATTTGCTCGCCCCTTCGCCGTCGCGCACGATCTGCTGCGCGAGGTCGATCGTCACGGCATCCAGCGCTTTCTCGAAATCCCGCAGGCGTCCCAGATCGGCCGGCTCGGGGTTGCCTGCCGCGCCGGTGGCGCACAGCAGCACGGTATCGGAGGTCGAGGTGTCGCCGTCCACCGTCACGGCGTTGAACGAGCGATCGTTCGACCGGGCCAGCAGTTTCTGCAGCAGCGGCGCCGGGATGTTGGCGTCGGTGAAGACGAAGCCCAGCATCGTCGCCATGTCCGGCGCGATCATGCCGCTGCCCTTGGCGAAGCCGGCGATGCGCACCGTTGTAACGTCTATCCTCGCTTCGGCCCATGCGCCCTTGGGGAAGGTGTCGGTCGTCATGATGGCTTCGGCCGCGTCGCGCCAGGCGTCGTCGCGCAGATGGCGCGACAGCTCCGGCAGGCAGCCGCCGATGTGGTCCGGCCCGAGCGGCACGCCGATCACCCCGGTCGAGGCCAGAAACACTTCCTCATCGGCGCAATCGAACAGGCCGGCGGCGGCCTTTGCGGTCTGAGCCGCTGTTGTGTCGCCTGCCTTGCCGGTGAAAGCGTTGGCGTTGCCCGAATTGCACACGATCGCCCGCGCCCGGCCGCCCGGCAGCGCTTCCTTGCACCAGTCGACCGGGGCCGAGGTACATAGCGAGCGGGTGAAGACGCCAGCGACAGTCGTGCCGGGCGCGAGGACGGCCAGCATCAGATCCTTCGCGCCGCTGCGCTTGAGGCCGCAGGCGCGGCCCGCCAACTGCACGCCGCCGATCGCCGGCAGGTCGGGAAACCGCTCTGGTGCGAGCGGCGATTTTTTTAAAGCCATGATGCGTACTGCGGTCCGTCTCCGGCTTCGGGCGCCCCGGAAGAGCGCCAGGTCAGACCGTACGGAGACGCCTGTTCCCTGATCTCGTCGTCTTACTTCTTTTCTTTCTGGTTTTCTTTCCGGTCTTCTTTCTTACCGGACGCGCCATCGTCAAGCGGCTTTCCGTCCGGGCCGAACCGGACGATCTCGGCGCCCTTGCGCAAGCGCTCGATCTCGGCGGCCGCCAGCTTGCGTCCCAGTTCCGCCTTGAGTTCGTCGCGCTTCGCCTTGAACGGCGGCGGCGCCTGCCGGCGGCGGTCCTCCAGCAGGATGACATGCCAGCCGAACTGGGTCTGCACCGGCGTCTTCGTGTAAGCGCCTTTCTTGAGCGCGAACGCCGCATCGGCGAACGGCTTCACCATCTGGCCCCTGGCGAACCAGCCGAGGTCGCCGCCGCCCGTCTTCGAGGGACCGATCGATTTCTTCCGGGCGAGGTCGGCAAAGCCGCCGCCCTTCTCCAGCGCCTCGACGACCGCCATCGCCTCTTTCTTGGTCTTCACCAGAATGTGCCGGGCCTTGGCCTGCTCCTCGCCCCGGTGACCGGCGACGAAATCCTTGTAGGCCTGGCCGAGCTGGTCCTCGGTGACGGTCCTGTCGATATGATCGGTCAGATAGGCCCGTTGCAGCACCCGGTCGGCGAAGGTGCGCAGCGTGCGTTCGATCGCCGGCGTCTTGTCGAGCCCGTTGGCCCGCGCTCTGGCGGACAGAAGCTTCGTCTGGATAACCTGCTCGAGCAACGGCTGGTAGATGCGCTCGAAGGGGATTTCCCGGACCTGCTCCGGCAAGTCGGCATGGAGCGCCAGCAAATCCGATAGCATCACCTTATCGCCACTGACGATGGCGACGACCGGATTTTCGGCGGGGGCCGGCCGATTCTTGCCGGATTGGGATTGCTGCGCCTGCGCCGGGGCGGCATTCGACAGGGCAAGAGGCAGGGCCAATGCCAGCGCCGCAGCGGCGCGCAGGGAAACGGCAAGGATCATTGCGGGAGACGCTCCGAATTCGCGCGTAAAGCGGGTGGTACCACCGATCGGCGCCCTGCGATAGCCGAAACCCGGCCCGCGACAGCGCCGGTCCGGGCGTTGGGGCCGGCGGCCGCTATCCCTCCGCTGCGGCCTCGACAATCCGGGTCGTGCCGCGCCGGTTCGTGTCGTGAGGATATTGGCCGGATCGACGCCGAAACAATAGAACCCGCCCCGGATAAGGACTGGTATCCCGCCGTGATGTGCGGGGAGCCGGACCGGAATCCGCCCGACGGGGCCGGGTGTTATTCGGGATGTCATGTATTGTCATGATGTGCCGGACGCTCCCTCTCGCCCCTCCCGTCATTCCGACCGGAGCCCCGGATTAAATCCGGAGCGAAGCGGAGGAATCTCGTCGCCTGGGTCCGGACCTCGTTCGTGAGATCGAGCCGGGATCCCTCCACTCCCTCCGGTCGGTCGGGATGACGGTAGGGATGGTGTAGCCGGATGTCAGGATATGTCATGATTCTTCCGGTTGGTCCCTTTAAGGAGGAACAAATAGACCTTACAGTCTATTTACGGACCTGGCATGGTAAAGACAGACCTGTCTATAATAAACAGGATCTGGAGTGGTATCGATCCGGACTTCCGTTTCGCTCGATCCGGGACGACGAGGATAGGGGAATCGGACGTTCCGCGACTTTCTTGCTGAAAATTCCCACTATAGGTAAACAAAGCAATAAATCAAGAATTATATCGCAAAAAAGGGTGGGTGCGTTGCAGGCTCGGCCATCTATGGCAATGCCTCGGTCGTCTTGCGCGAGGCTTCGCGGAGCGCCGGGAGATAGACGTCGAGCTGGCGCTGCACGGTCGTTCGGGCGGCGGCGCCGCCGACATTGAGCGCCGCGATGCAGGCGCCCGTCCGGTCGTAGAGCGGCACGGCGATGGAGCGGACCCCCGCCTCCAGCTCCTCGTCGACCAGGCTGAAGCCCAGCGCGCGCGCCTTGTCGATCTCGGCGCGCAGCCGGGCCGGGTCGGTGATCGTACGCGGCGCCCGTTTCTCGAGCGGCGTGCGCGCCAGATAGTCGTCCAGCCAGGCCGCCGGCCGATCGGCCAGCAGCACCCGGCCGAGCGATGTGCAATAGGCCGGCAGGCGCGAGCCGATGTTGAGATTGACCGACATGATCCGTGTGCCCGGGATGCGGGCGAGATAGACGATCTCGTCGCCGTCCATCGCGGCGGCGGAGCAGCTTTCCTGCACCGTGCGGGCGACCTGTTCCATGAAGGGCTGGGCGATATGCCACCAGCTCATCGACGACAGATAGGCGTAGCCGAGGCACAGGATGTGGGGCGTGAGCGAGAAATGCTTGCCGTCGGAGGCGACGAAGCCGAGATCTTCCAGGGTCAGCAGGAAACGCCGCGCGGCGGCCCTTGTCATGCCCGTCGCGGCGGCGACCTCGGTCAGCGTCATCGACGGCCGTTCGGGCCCGAAGGCCTGGATCACCGCCAGCCCGCGCGCCAGCGAGCGGACACGCTCCCTTTCCTCATGGTGGGCCTCGCCGGGTCGCGGATCGGGTGCGGCGTTTCCCGGATCGGGGCCGGCGGATGCGCGGGGGGCGATCTCCGGCCGGTTCATGCCGCGCTCTCCCTTCGCTCCGGCCTCTCTGGCCTCTCTGGGCTCTCCGCCTGGGCCGCCGGCACGGGCTCGCCGATCACGATGGCGCCGCCGCGCACCTCAACCGGCACGGCGTTGAGCGCATAGCCCTCGACCGGGCCGGAAACGCAATGGCCGTCGGCCGGCCGGAAGCAGGAATAGTGCCAGGCGCACTGGATCAGGCCGTCGGAATTCAGCAGCTCGTTCGGCCGGGCGGTCATCCGGATCTTGAAGTGCGGGCACTGGTTGATGTAGGCGCGCGGCCCGTCCGCCGTGCCGACCAGGATCAGCTCGAAGGCCGTCTTGCCCTCGCCGAAGGTGAACGCCCGCGCCTCCCCCGGGCCGATCGCCGCCGCGTCGCACAGCCGTTCGCCGGGCGACGGGGCGAAGGGGCGGCTGTACCAGGGCCGGTCGAAGCGCACGGTCATAGCGCCGTTCCTTCAAGGACCGCCGGGCGGACTGCCATCGCGCAGATAGAGCCGCCGCTGCACCGGGAAGAAGTGCAGGTCGAAGCGCGCGGCGAGCAGCCCCCAGATGCCCTGCGGCGCGCGCAGCATGATGACGACGGCGACCAGGCCCAGGATCATCAGGTACCAGCTTCCCAGGTCGGCCAGGAATTCGCGCAGGATGAAGAACACGATGGTCCCGATTATCGGCCCTTCGATGCGGCCGATGCCGCCGATCACGACGATGAAGATGACGTAGGCGGTCCAGTCGATCAGGCTGAAGGCGGCGTCGGGCGCGATGCGGAATTTCTGCAGGTAGATCAGCGCGCCGATGAAGCCGGTGACCGTTGCCGCCAGCACATAGACGAACAGCTTGGTGCGGAAATTGTTGACGCCGAGGCTTTCCGACGCCGCTTCGCTGTCCCGGATCGCGGTCAGCCCGAGACCGTAGCGCGAGCGCAGCAGCCAGTAGACGATGCCGGTCGAGGCCACGGCGAGGACGACGCCGATCGCGAAGACCGCCAGTTCGCGCTCCGAGCGGCTGCCGGCGACCGACTTGATGACGCCGATCGGCAGGCTCATGCCGGAGCCGCCGCCGAGGTCCGATACCTGCGCGAAGCTGAGGCGGTAGACCTCCGCCGTCACCCAGGTGCCGATGGCGAAATAGGCGCCGCGCAGCCGGAACACGATCAGCGCGGTCGGAATCGCGAACACGGCCGCCGTCAACGCGGCGAGCGGCAATGCCAGCAAGGGATGGACGCCGAACCAGATCGAGAAGACGAAAAGCGCATAGCCGCCGAGGCCGACAAAGGCCTGCTGGCCGACCGAGACCAGCCCGGCATAGCCGGCCAGCAGGTTCCACATTTGGGCCAGCGCCAGGAAATAGCAGAATTCGACGACCAGGCGCATTTCGGCCCGGCCGCCCCACCAGGGCGTCGTCGCCAGGAAGACGACGCCGGCGAGCAGGACCAGCAGGCCGATGCGGCTGGTGCGTGTCGCCGTCGCGACGCGGTATCGGGCGGCTTCCGCCATCGTGCCGACGCCTCAGTCGACCGCCCGGGGGAACAGGCCGCGCGGCCGCACCACCAGGAGGATCAGGAACACGACATGGCCGGCGAGCTGGTCGGCGCCGGGGAACAGCTTGCCGCCGACGATCTGCGAAACGCCCAGGATGATGCCGCCGGCCAATGTGCCCCACAGGCTGCCCAGCCCGCCGATGATCACGGCCTCGAAGGCGTAGATCAGGCGGCCCGGCCCGATGCTGGGATCGAACGAGGTGCGCATGCCGAGGAACACGCCGGCCAGCGCCACCACCGCCAGCGAGATCGCCATGGCGAGCGCGAAGATATGGCGGTTGTCGATGCCCATCAGGCGCGCCGTGTCGGCATCGTCGGAGGTCGCCCGGAAGGCGGTGCCCAGCGTCGTGCGGTAGAACAACAACTGCAGGCCGGCGATCACCGCGATGGCGCAGGCAAAGACGATCATCGGGAACACGCCGACCGCCAGCCCCTCGACGAGTTGCAGACTCGCCGTCTGGAGCGCGCCCGCCGGCAGCTTCTGGCTGTCCGCCGAGAAGATTTCCAGCAATGCATTCTGGATGATGATCGACAGGCCGAAGGTGACGAGCAACGGCGGCAGGATATCCGGCCCCAGGGTGAAATTGAGCAGGCCGCGCTGGAGCGCGTAGCCGATGGCGAACATCAGCGGCACGACGATCGTCAGCGCGACCAGCGGATGCATGCCGAAGCCGGTGACGATGGCGAGACCGAGGAAGCTCGACAGCACGATCAGGTCGCCGTGGGCGATGTTGACCAGCCGCATGACGCCGAAGATGAGCGACAGGCCGGTGGCGAACAACGCGTAGAGCCCGCCGACCAGGACGCCCTGTATGATGGCGTTGACCCAATCCATCAGGCGGCCCGGACCATCAATTGACCCAACCCATCAGGCGGCTCCCTTCAGCCCGAAATAGGCTTCCTTGATCGCGTCGTGACTGAGTTCGTCGGGCGCGCCTTCCAGGGTGACGCGGCCTTCCATGAAGCAGTAGACCCGGTCGGAGACCGCCATGGCCTGCTGGATATCCTGCTCCACCACCACCACGGTGGTGCCCGCGTCCCGGATCGCCGGCAGGGCGTCGTAGATGTCCTTGATCACCGTCGGCGCGAGGCCGAGGCTGATCTCGTCGCACAGCAGCAACTCCGGGTTGGCCATCAGCGCCCGGCCGATCGCCACCATCTGCTGCTGGCCGCCGGAGAGCGCCGTGGCCGGCGTCTGACGGCGCTCCTGCATGAAGGGGAAGAGCTCCAGCACCCGGTCGACCGACCAGGCGCCGTCGCGCCCGCTGTAACCGCCGATCTTCAGATTTTCCTCGACCGTGAGGGAGGGAAACAGCCTGCGGCCCTCCGGCACCATGGCGATGCCGAGGGCGACGATCCGGTTGGCCGGCAGGTCGCCGATCGCCTCGCCCTTGTATCGGATCGCGTCCGACGCGTTGGACAGCAGCCCGGTCAGGCTGCGCAGGAAGGTCGATTTGCCGGCGCCGTTGGAGCCGATGATGGCGACGGTCTCGCCGGCCTCGATGGCGACGTCAATGCCGAACAGGGCCTGGAAATCGCCGTAGAAGGCGGTGAGGCTCCGGGTCTCCAGCAGGCTCATTCCGCCACGATCCCCATGTAGATTTCCTGCACCTGGTCGCTGTTCATCACGGTGTGCGGATCGCCGTCGTCGATCTTGACGCCGAAGTTGATGACGATCAGGCGGTCCACCAGCGAGAGCAACGCATGCACGATATGCTCGATCCAGACGATCGAGACGCCGCCGGCGCGGATCTCCCGGATGGTCTCGACCAGCGTCAGGCATTCCTCCTCGGTCAGGCCGCCGGCGATCTCGTCGAGCAGCAGCACCCTGGGGTCGGAAGCCAGCGCGCGCGCCAGCTCCAGCCGCTTGCGCTCGAGCAGGGACAGGCTGCCCGCCAGCGTATTGGCCTTGGCGATCAGCCCGGTCTTTTCCAGGATTTCGGCGCACGGCCCGTAGCACTGGGATTCGGGCCTGCCGGTGCCGAAAGCGGCGCCGACCAACAGGTTCTCGAACACCGTCATGCCGATGAAGGGATGCGGGATCTGGTAGGAGCGGCCGATGCCCCGGCGGCAGCGCTCATGGGCCGGCAGCGCCGTGATGTCCGTCCCGTCGAACGAGACCCGGCCGGCGTCCGGCGCCAGGCCGCCGCTGATCAGGTTGAACAGCGTCGTCTTGCCGGCGCCGTTCGGCCCGATCACGCCCAGCGCCTCGCCCTCGTCCAGATGCATGCTCAAATCGTCGATGACGACCAGCGATCCGAACGACTTGCGCGCGTTGTGCAGCTCGATCTGCGGCATGGATTCGTGTGTGCGGGTTCGGCGTCCTTCGAGACGGGGCTTCGAGACGCGGTTCTGCGAACCGCTCCTCAGCCCCTCCTCAGGATGAAGAGAGGAAATCTTGTCGGCACCACTCTCTCCTTCATCCTGAGGAGGCCATTGAGGAGGCCCGAAGGGCCGTCTCGAAATGGCCGTCTCGAAGGACGGTCTAAACCGCCGCCTACGAAATCGGCTCCATCTTGCCGCCCGCCGGGATGATCGGGGCGGTTTCGTTGGCGGTGATGACCAGGTCGTATTTGAACTTCTGGTTCACATAGCGCCACTGGCCGCCGACCAGCGGGGTCTTGGACACATTCTTGAACGGGCCGCCCTTGGTCCAGTCGACCGGGCCGACGATGGTGCTGGCCTTGGTCGCCGCCAGCGCCTTCAGGTTGGCCTCGTTGTCGGTCGGATCCTCGGACCGCTCGATGACGTCCACGGCGACCTCGAACAGCGCGTGGACGAAGCCGATCATCTGGGTCCACTGCTTCTTCGTGCCCTCGGTGTAGGCCTGGGCGAACTGGCCTGCCGTTTCGCCGGTGATCGACGACTTGAACGGATGGGTCGGCGTCCACCACACCTCGGACGACAGGTTGTGGCCGTTCTTGCCCATGGCCTCGATCACGACCGGGAACAGCAGCGCCTTGCCGACCGACACGGCTTTCGGCTTGAAGCCCTGCTGCTTGGCCTGGTTCCAGAAGGTGATGAAGTCCGGCGGAATCATCACGCCGGTGACGATCTCGGCCTTGGCCTTCTTGAACGCCGCGATGTAGTTGGAGAAATTGTCGTTCAGGTTCTGGTAGCGGCCGGGGTCGGTGAGCGTGAAGCCCTTCTTGGCGAGGACCGGCGGGAAGCCGAGCTTCTTGTCGCCCCAGGCGTTGCCGTCGCCGTCATTCGGGAACAGCGCCCCGACATTCTTGTTGGTCTGCAGCTTGGACCACATGTTGGTGAAGACGGCGATCACGTCTTCCAGGCCCCAGAAGAAGTGGTAGGTCCATTTGAAGCCCGTGCCCGGCTTGCCGCCCCGGGTGAAGAACCAGGGCTGCCAGGGCGCCAGCGACGAGATGCAGGGAACGTCGTTGGCCTCGCACTGGTCGCCGACCGGGTTGGTGGTTTCCGGGGTCGAGCCGACCAGCATCAGATGGACCTCGTCCTTGAGGATCAGGTCGGCGGCGACGGCGGCGGCGCGGTTCGGATTGGACTGGCTGTCCTTCTCGATGATCTCGATGTTGTAGGTGTTGCCGCCGGACTTGACGCCGCCTTTCAGCGTCTCGCGGACCTTGCCGATCACGAAGGCGTCGGCCTCGCCGAACGGCGCCAGCGGGCCGGTCTTCGGGCTCACGAAGCCGATCTTGAGGGTCTTGCTCGCGGCCAGCACGGCCGGTGCGCCCAGGGTCGATGCAGCCGCGGCGCCGGCGCCGATCTGCAGGGCGTGACGCCGTGATAGCGTCGTCTTGGTCGTTTCAGTCATCCCGGGTTTCCTCCTGTTTTTGAAGCGTCGTGCGGGTGGGATTGCTCAGGTTGCCGGCCGGCGCCCGTGAAAGGCGTCGTCCAGCAGTTGCCGGATACCGTCGCGGGTAGTCTCGCGCGGGTTATAGTAGGGGTTTTGCACCGCCAGGTCTGCCGCCCGGTCGAGGCCGTCTTCGGGCATGCCGATATCCTTCAGCGCCAGGGGCGCGCCGATGGCGCCGATCAGGTCGTAGACGGCCTGCGGCGCACTCTCCGCGCCCAGCGCCCGGCAGACCCGCGCCATGGCGGCTTGGGCGGCCGGCGCGTTATAGGCCATCGCGTGCGGCAGGATGATGGTGTGGGTCTGTGCGTGGGCGAGGTCGAAGCTGCCGCCGACGACATGGCACAGCTTGTGGTGCAAGGCCATGCCGCCCGCGCCCAATGCGATGCCGCACAGCCAGGAGCCGTAGAGGGCGTATGTCCGGCCCTCCAGATTGTCCGGCGCGGCGCACACCTTCGGCAGGCCCATGCCCAGCGCCCGGATGCCTTCCTCGGCGATCAGCGAGGCGATCGGGTTGGCGTGCTCGGCATAGAGCGCCTCGACGGCATGGGCGATGGCGTTCATGCCGCTCGGCCCGCTGTAGGACGGCGGCAGCGACAGCGTCAGTTCCGGATCGTAGATCACCGTTTTCGGCAGCATGCGCGGATCGGACCGGGTCGTCTTGACCCCATCTTCGGTGAAGCCCTGGATGGTCGACATTTCCGAACCGGCATAGGTCGTCGGCACGGCCAGCACCGGCATGTCGGATTCGATCGCAATCGCCTTGCCGAGGCCGATGGCGGTGCCGCCGCCGACGGTGACATAGCAGTCGGCGTTCAGATTGGCGGCGACGCGCCGGGCTTCGTGCACCGTTTCCATCGGCGTGTGCATGATCGCCCCGGCATGGATGCCGGCCGCCCGGCCGTCGAGCAATCCGGCGGCCATTTCGGCGTCGCCGCGCTGCTCGGGGGTCGAAATCACCAGCGCCCGCTCCGCCCCCAGCCGCTCGACCTCGGCCGGCAACTCCCGGCGCTTGCCGGGGCCGAAGATGACCCGGGCCGGCAGGCCGATATAGGTGAAGGGATCGATCATTCCCTCTTTGCTGTTTGCCTCCGGTTGCCGGCCTTCGAGACGGGGCTTCGAGACGCGGTTCTCCGAACTGCTCCTCAGCCCCTCCTCAGGATGAAGCGAAGTGAAGTGACCGCCTGTAACTCCTCTTCATCCTGAGGAGGCCATTGAGGAGGCGCGAAGCGCCGTCTCGAAATGGCCGTCTCGAAGGGCGAAGGGCGAAGGGCGAAGGGCGGGGCGGCTCTAGAACTGCACCGCGACAACCGGCGCCTCGCCGCTCAGGATCATGTCCGGGATGCGCGGGCTGGCGTTTTCCCAGACCAGCAGCATCGAGCGCTTCGGGCTGCAGCCCTGGTGCCGGATATCCGCCGGCATGCAGGCGACGTCGCCCGGGCGCATGACAATGCGGCAGCGCGGCTTGCCGGTATGCTTGTCCTTCACCTCCCAGGTGATTTCGTCGGACAACTGGACGAACCATTCGCAGCGGTCGTTGCCGTGCTCGACCGGCAGCATGAACTCCTCCGAGGTCGGGCAGAACAGGCTTTCCTTGACGACCGAGCAGACCGACGGATTCCAGGTCACATCCGAGCGGGACAGGTAATCGTACAGGTTGAACGCAGCGACCTCGTTCTCGAAGCCGGGCTCGACTTCGACCAGCGGCCGGTCCGACGGCACATCGGCGAACATGCGGTTCTTCGTATAGCCGTTCTCGTCGGTGCGGATCGCGGCGTCGCCGGGCAGGCCGACCATCCGGTTGGCGGTGACGCGGATGCGGGTGACGGCATCGGCATTGTTGCCGTTTTTGCGGCCCCAGGGCTTGCCGGCATCGTTCTCGCCCGGTGCAGCGAACGGGTCGTAGCCTTCGTTCGTCCAGTCGTCGACCAGGTCGCGGAACAGTTCCAGCAGACCCTCGGCCTTGAACTTCTCGAGATGGTCGCGGCCGTTTTCCTTGAACACCGGATGATAGGTGCCGGCGAACATATCGACGATGCCGTAGTGGTTGGTCGTGCCGAACACCGGATCGTAGCTCAGCGTGCCGTAAAAAAAGCCCCAGGCGACGGTCCGCATCATGGCGCGCATGAAGGCGTCGGCGGGTATGGTGTGGGCGCCCTTGGGCCAGGAGATGGCGACGAAATACTCGTCCCGCTTGAAGCGGAAGGAGCCGGCTTCATAGGATTTGTAACCGGTCTCGTTGGAAGCGGGATTGATCTTGTAGTGGGTCTGAAGGGCTTCGGTCATCGGTCGGTCCTCTCGAATACAGGTACGGTCCGGCGTCAGCCGGCGGGGCGGCTCTCGGTCTGGCAGATCTCGGCCCAGCGCTCGACCGTGGCCGGCCCCTGGATGGTCTGGGTCAGCAGCACGCTCGGTATGCCGGCCTCGAACCGGTAGGCGGCGCCGCCGGGCAGCAGGGCCTGATGGCCGCGGCGCAGCACGATCCGGCCCATCTTGCGGCCGTCGGGCGCCTCGTCCAGGACGACCGCGCCTTCGCCGTCCGGATCGATCAGGCTGTCGAGATCGTCCGGCTTGACCAGATGGATCTCCACTTCGCCGTCCATGCACAGGGCGAATTCGTCGTGGGCACAGGCGTACCAGGGCGACTGGCCCTCGGCGCGTATCGCCTCCATGACATATTCGAGGTTCTTGCCGACGGCGACCCGCTCGTAGGGCGCGCTCTTGCCGGCAACGTCGAACACGTTGGAGAAGACATAGTTTTTGGGGTTGTCGTCGATGGCGTCCACGCCGCCCGGCGTGAAATCGTTCAGGCCGCCGAACACGGTCTTGTAGTCTTCCACGATTTTCCTCCGCTCCTGCAAACGTTCGTTATGCGAACAATAGTTCTATTTACGAACATAATAATTTCGGTCCGTGTGTGTCAACGAATATAGCCGACTTATCCAGGCCGAAAAATGCAGTCCGGCTTTCGACGAGACCGGATACAAGGGCCCGGCATCACGGGTTGTTCCGGCCCGCCGCCTTCCCTGGAGAGAGCCCTCGAAGAGACGCCCCCAAGCCTTGCCTGGGGCAGGTTCCGCGCCTTGGGAAGATGACTGCCCCGAACGATGCCGCCCCTCGAAAACGGCAGCATTCCGGCGCCGATCGGCAGGGGGTCACATTTTATTGTTTCCGGGGTTTTCCCGTTGTTTGGAAATGATATGGTAAATCTCCACATCGCAAGGCGTTCAGGCCCCCGAACCAAGAGGCGTCCGGGCGCCATTGCGCTGATAAACAGTGATTCCAGGGAGGAAATATGTCGTTTCTCAAACCACGCAAAGACGATCATCCGAAAGTCCACGAAGCCTACGAGGTCATGAAGGACGGGCGGATGGACCGTCGTGAATTCGTTCGCGTCGCCGCCCTTGTGGGCGTGTCGGCCGGCGCTGCCTATGCCATGGCCGGCATCCCGTCACCGGCCTGGGCGCTGGAGAACTCGCCGTTCCCGGCCGACGATCCGAAGGCCAAGACGGGCGGCAAGCTTCGCGTCGGCATGGCGATTCAGAAGATGGAGGACACGGCGACCTATTCGTGGGCCGAAATGTCGAACCAGACGCGCCATATCGTGGAACATCTGTCGATGACCGGCCCGGACAACGTCACCCGGCCGATGCTGGCGGAAAGCTGGACGGTGTCGGATGACTTGAAGACCTGGACCTTCAAGCTGCGCAAGGGCGTGATGTGGCACAATGGCGAGGAGTTCGTCGCCGATCACGTCGTCTGGAATATCAGGCGCTGGTTGCAGCCGGGTCTCGGCTCGTCCAACGTCGGCCTGGCGGCCTTTGCCGGCATGCGCAAGGACAGCGGCAAGAAGGACAAGAAGGGCAAGGCCATCATGGTGGAGATCCCCGGCGCCGTCGAGGCCGTGGACAAACACACCGTGCGCTTCAATCTCAAGAAGCCGGTCCTGTCCGTGCCGGAGGATTGCTACAACTATCCGACGGCGCTGATGCATCCGTCCTTCAAGAAGCCGTTCTCCAGCAACCCGATCGGCACCGGTCCGTTCACGTTGACGGATCTTCAGGTCGGCAAGCAGGCGATCCTCAAGCGCGTCACCAAAATGTCGAACGGCAAGCCGTTCAAGTATTGGGGCGGCCAAGTCTATCTCGACGATATCCATTATTTCAACTTCTCGAACGAGAACCAGCTCTCGGCGCTCGCCTCGGGTAGCGTCGACGCCATCTACGAGTTTTCGATCGAGCAGATGGCGCTCGCCAAATCCCTGCCGGTCAACATTCTGCCGGCGCGCACGGCGCGCACCCTGTGCTGTCGGATGCAGATTTCGAAGAAGCCGTTCGACAATCACAAGCTGCGTCAGGCCGTCGTAAAATCCGTGGATAACGCCAAGGTCAAGAATTTGGTCTATCCAAGGGGCGGCGATGTCGGCCAGAACTATCATGTGGCGCCGGTTCACCCCGACCATTTCGAACTGCCGATGCTGAAACGCGACCCGGCGGCGGCGAAGAAGCTGCTGGCGGAAGCCGGCTACCCGAACGGCATCGAACTGACCATTGATGTCGGCAACACCGACGGTCCCTGGCACCAGACGGTGTGCGAGGCCATGCGCGACCAGATGAAAGAGGCGGGCATCAACCTGAAGATCAACGTGATGCCGGCCTCGAAATACTGGGAGGTCTGGGACTCGACTCCGTTCGGCGCCACGGCTTGGACGCATCGCCCGCTCGGCACCATGGTGATGGGTCTGGGCTACCGGACGGGTGTGCCGTGGAATGAGACCCATCTGGCCAGCAAGGAGTTCGACGCCGCTCTGGACGCCGCCGAGGCAACCTTCGACGTCGGGAAGCGGAAGCCGCTGCTCGGCAAGGCGGAGAAGATCCTGCAGGATGCGGCCGTGATGGTCCTGCCGCTGTTCCGGCCGGTCTATACGGCGGCGGCGAAGAAGGTGCACGGCTTCCCGCCGCACCCGACGGGCTACCACCAGTTCAACAAGGTCTGGATCGGTTAGCTTCGGGAAATTAGAAGCGCCCCGGCCCGAAACGGCCGGGGCGTTTTTCCTGACTCCGAACCGGTAGGCCCTCCATGTTAAAGCTGATTGCCCGGCGCCTCCTCCAGATGGTTCTCATCATGGCGGTGGTGTCGCTGATCCTGTTCCTCGTCTTCGACAGCGACAAGTTCAAAAAGCAGATCGCCACTGCCGAACTCGGCGGCTTCTCCGTCGCGGCAATGTCGGACCACGACTACCAGAAGTGGCTGAAGGACAAGGGCCTCGACATCCCCGTCCACGAACGCTACGCCCAATGGGTCGCCGGCCTGCTGCAGGGCGATTTCGGCAAGTCGTTCGAGAAGGATGCGCCGGTCTCGAAAGTGATGGGCGAGCGGCTGCTCAACACGGGCATCCTCGCCTTCTGGGTCTTCTTCCTGATGATCCCGCTGTCGCTGATCTTCGGCATTGTCGCGGGGATGAAGGAGGGCTCCTTCCAGGACAGATCGGTGTCCTTCATCGCCGTCTTCACGACCTCGATCCCCGAGATCGCGACGGCGATCCTGCTCACCGTCATCATCGCGCTCGGCCTCGGCTGGCTACCGGCGAAATCGGCCATGACCGGTGGCTGGAACTCGGCCGAACTGATCCTGCCGGTCCTCACCCTGGTGCTCTACGACTTCGGCTATGTCGCCCGCATGACCCGGGCCTCGATGGCCGAGGTGATGACCTCGCAATATATCCGCACAGCCGTGTTGAAGGGCATTCCCTACTCCCGGGTGATCATGCGCCACGCGCTGCGCAACGCCCTGATCGCGCCCTTCACCGTGATCGTGCTGCAGCTCAACTGGCTGCTCTCCGGCGTGGTGGTGGTGGAGGTCTTCTTCCAGTTCAACGGCTTCGGCAAGATGCTGCTGGAGGCCGCCCTGTTCGGCGATGTCTACGTCATCCAGGCGGCCACGCTCGTCGCGGTCTTCGTCGCCGTGCTTTCGCAAATCATTTCGGATGTCGGGTACACCTTCCTCAACCCGCGCATCCGGTTCAGCTAGGAAGCGGCGATGACGGACACCACCATGCCGGCGCCGCGCCTGTCGCCGATACAACGCCTGAAACGGCCGCGGGCCCTGATCGTCCTCGGCCTGTTCATGGTTCTCCCGCTGATCGCCTATGTCATGTTCGGCGAACCGCTGGCCAGGGCCGGAATCCGGGAAATCGTGCTGGTCCCGGCGATCCCGGCGACGCTGATCCTCTATGCGCTTGCGATGGCGAGCTGGCGCGAATCCTGGGTCGCCATCCTCGGCGGCACCCTGGTGTTCTTCTGGGTCTTCGTGTCCGTTTCAGTGCCCTTCCTGCCGCTGCTCGATCCGAACAAGCCGATCCGGCCGTTTGCGCCGCCGGGCACGGAGGTGGGCGATATCACCTTCTGGCTCGGCACCGATCTCAAGGGCCGGGACATGCTCTCCCGCATGCTGTGGGGCTGCCAGCGTGTGCTGGTCTGGGGCGTCACGGCAACGACGGTGGCCTATGTCGTCGGCTGCATCTTCGGCCTGGTCGCCGGCTACATCAGCGGCATCTGGGACGAGATCATCTCGTTCGTTTCCAATGTGCTGCTGTCCTTCCCGGTGATGGTGCTGTTCATCCTGATCCTGAACTATCTCGGGCCGAGCGGCTTCAACATCGTCATCGCGGTCACCTTCGCCTCGGCGCCGGCGATCATGCGTATCGTGCGCGGCCTCGCGCTCGACAACAAGACACGCGACTACGTCTTCGCCGCCCAGACCCGGGGCGAGCATCCGTTCCGCATCATGGTGGTGGAACTGCTGCCCAACGTGCGTGGGCCGATCATCGTCGATGCCTGCCTGCGCCTCGGCTACACGACGGTGGCGATCACGACGCTGACCTTCCTCGGCCTCGGTCTGCAGCCGCCCGATCCCGATTGGGGCCTGATGATCAAGGAGGCCTCCAACCTGATGGTCTGGCAGTTCTCCTACATGCTGCTGATCCCCGCGCTGGCGGTGTCGAGCCTGATCCTCGGCTTCAACCTGATGGCCGACGGCCTGCGCGAAATGAGCCTGCGCGACTAGGGCCCGGAGACTGACATGAACGACGCGACTCCTGTCCTGGAGTGCCGTAACCTCAGCATTTCCTATTTCGTCCGCTCCGGCGAAATTCCCGCGGTCATCGATTTCAACCTGAAGCTGATGCCCGGCGAGGCCCACGGCATTGTCGGCGAGTCCGGCTGCGGCAAGTCCACGGTGGCGCTCGCCATCATGAACTATATGGGCAACAACGGCGGCATCACCGGCGGCGAGATCCTGTTCGAGGGGCGCGACATGCGCACCATGAGCGGGGAGGAGTTGCGCCAGATCCGCGGCTCGAAGATCTCGATGGTCTATCAGGAGCCGATGGCCTCGCTCAATCCGGCCATGCGGATCGGCGAGCAACTGGCCGAGGTGCCGCTCTACCACGAAGAGGAAACGTCGAAGGCAGCGGCCTACGACCGGGCCGAGCAGATGCTGGCCAAGGTGCGCGTGCCCGATCCGCTGCGGATCATGAATTCCTATCCGCACCAGATTTCGGGCGGCCAGCAGCAGCGCGTGGTGATCGCCATGGCGCTGCTCGCCAATCCGAGACTGCTGCTGCTGGACGAGCCGACGACGGCGCTGGACGTCACGGTCGAGGCCGGCATCGTCGAACTGATCAAGGAAATTTCCTCGGAGTTCGGCACCTCCATGATCTACATTTCGCACAATCTGGGGCTGATCCTGGAGACCTGCGACCGCCTGACCGTGATGTATTCCGGCGAAGCCGTGGAAAACGGCAGCATCACGGACGTGTTCAACAATATGCGCCACCCCTACACGCGGGGCCTGTTCTCGTCGATTCCGCTACCCAGCGCCGACAAGAACGCCCGGCCATTGCTGCCGATCCGCGGCCAGCTCCCGCTGCCGCACGAACGGCCGGACGGCTGCTATTTCGGGCCGCGCTGCGATTATTTCGAAGCCGGCCGCTGCGACCAGGGGCTGATCCCGATGCGGGATACCGGCGCCGGCGAGCGCCACGCCGTGCGCTGCACCCGCTACGACGAGATCGACTGGTCCGTGCCGCTCGAACTGCCGGAGGCCGGCGCGCCGGTCGTGGCGGGCGATGTCGTCCTCAACGTCGAGAACCTGCAGAAGCATTACGAGATCGAGACCGGCGGCATGTTCCTGGCCGGCGAGAAGAAGACCGTCAAGGCGAACGAGGCGCTGAGTTTCCGCGCCCGGGAGGCCGAGACGGTCGCGATCGTCGGCGAATCCGGCTGCGGCAAGTCCACCTTCGCCAAGGTTCTGATGGGCCTGGAATCGGCGACCGACGGGCACGTCACGCTCGACAATGTCGAACTCGGCCAGCTGGCGGTCCAGAAGCGCGACGCAGCGACGATCTCGCGCCTGCAGATGGTGTTCCAGAACCCGTTCGACACCCTCAACCCCAGCCACACGGTCGGCAACCAGATCGCGCGGGTCATCCGGAAGTTCGGCGTCGAGACCGATCGGGAAAAGATCGTGGCCCGCGTCAACGAACTGCTGGATATCGTCAAGCTGCCGCGCGATTTCGCCAAGCGGCGGCCGCGCCAGCTCTCCGGCGGCCAGAAGCAGCGCGTCGGCATCGCCCGCGCCTTCGCCGGCGATCCGAAGGTCGTCATCGCCGACGAGCCGGTCTCGGCGCTCGATGTGTCGGTGCAGGCGGCGGTCACGGGGCTGCTGATGGACATTCAGCGCGAAAACCGCACGACCCTGCTGTTCATCAGCCACGATCTGTCGGTCGTCCGCTACCTCGCCGACCGCGTCGTCGTGATGTATCTCGGCCGGATCATGGAAAAGGGCACGACGGACGAGATTTTCGCGCCGCCCTACCATCCCTATACCGAGGCGCTGCTGTCGGCGGTGCCGATCGCCGATACCTCTGTGAAGAAGCGCAAGGTGGTGCTGACCGGGGAGCTGCCGTCGCCGGCCAATCCGCCGTCCGGCTGCGTGTTCTGCACCCGCTGTCCTTACGCCATGCCGGGGCTGTGCGACGTTACCCCGCCGCCGGTGCGCGAGTTCGCGGACCGGCACAACATCGCCTGCCATCTCGAGCCGGAACAACTCACGGCGATGGAACCGGTAATCACGATCGCGGCGGACGAGGCGGCCTGACCGGTCCGCTGCCGCCGCGCCAACGCAGGCCGATTGTTTCCGCGGCGCACCGCGTTATCTTGCCGGTATGAGCGACCCTCTATGAGCGACGACGACACGGAATCCGACTGGGCCTTCGCCGAAGCCGACCGGGCCAATCCGGACGAGGTCGACTACGACCTCGACCGGGTGCTCCATTCTATGGTGGCCTTGCGGGCGGAAATTCCGTCGGACGCATTCACCGCCGACATTCTGGGCACCGAGCGGGCGGGCAACGGTATCGTCATCGGCGAGTCGGGCCTCGTCCTCACCATCGGCTACCTCACCACCGAGGCGGAGACGATCTGGCTCAACACCCATAACGGCGCCGCGGTGCCGGGCCATACGGTGGCCTACGATTTCGAGAGCGGCTTCGGCCTGGTCCAGGCGCTCGGGCGGCTGGACTGCCCGGTCCTCGATTTCGGCAGCGCCCGGGATCTCGGCGCCGGCTCGAAGGTGGTGGTCGCCGGTCATGGCGGCTACGAACATGCCCTGTCGGCGACGGTTGTCGGCAAACGCGAATTCGCCGGCTATTGGGAATATGTCCTCGACGAGGCGATCTTCACCACGCCGGCCCATCCCAACTGGGGCGGCGCTGCGCTGATCGGGCCGGAGGGCAAGCTCTACGGCGTCGGCTCGCTGTTCGTGCAGAATGCGCGCGGCGGCGAGCAGCGGTCGGACGGCAACATGATCGTGCCGATCGATCTGCTGCCGCCGGTCTTGGACGATCTGCAGAAATACGGCGTCGCCAGCCGCCGGGCGCGCCCGTGGCTGGGCCTCTACGCCGCCGAAGTGTCCGACCAGCTGGTCGTCATCGGCCTGGTCGAGGACGGACCGGCCCATCGCGCCGGGCTGCTGCCGGGCGATATCGTGCTCCAGGTGATGGGCTCGCCGGTCGGCGATCTGCCGGATTTCTTCCGCACGGTGTGGGAAACCGGCGCCGCCGGGACAAAGGTGCCGTTGACCGTCGTGCGCGAGGGCGAAGTCTCCGAGGTCTCGGTCAAGAGCATCGACCGCGGCAGCATGCTCAAACCGCCCAAGCTGCACTGACCGCCGGCACGGTCTCCCATGGCGTATCCAACGCTTCCGGCGGCGATCTTCCTGCTGCCGATCCTGCTGCCGATCCTGCTGGCAATCCTGCTGACAGCGCCCGGCGTCCGGGCCTTCGATCCGCGCTGCCCTGTGGCGACCGAAGACCGGGCCAGGGAACTGGCCGCGGGCGGCGGCGTTCCTGCAATCGAAGGGCGCCGCGGTGGCGCTGCCCGCTTTTACCGTTCGGACCGACGGCTTCGGCGCCGGCGATCTCTATGTCTTCGTCTTCGATTTCCACGGCACGATGCTGGCGAGCGGCGGCTGGCCGGACAATGTCGGTGTCACTGTGGTCGGCCCGGCCGGCAACGGCGACCCCTATGCCCGCATCCGCCGCGTCGCCTCATCCGGATCGGGGCGCGGCTGGGTCCGCTACACCTGGTACAGCCCCTGCACGCACTCCATGCAGCCCAAGCGGACCTATGTCATCCGCGCCGGCCCCTACATCGTCGGCGTCGGGGCCTACATGGTGCCGGGCGTGTAGAAGAGGCCGAAGCCGGAATCCCGCCGAATTCCGGATTTCCCGGTTGGACTATCGAAGCGCGTCGATCGCCCCGGCCTCAACCGCGGCGCGCAAGGCTGCGAGCGCCCGGTTGGTCTCTTTCGCCAGCCGCCAGATGCCGGCGAAATCACGCGGATGGCGCAGCCCGCCGGCGACGCCGAAGCTGACCAGCCCCGAGGCGCCGTGATCGACCATGGCGCGGGCTGCATCGGCCGCATCGTCCGGCCGGCCGGTTGTAGCTCGGACCAACAGCAGGTCCGCCGCGCCCGCCCGGCGCAGGCAGTCGGCCTCTTTCGCAAGGCCGGTCACGACGCCGAGGCTGCGCGCGGTTACGGATTGTTCGGCGGCGGCGGTCACGGCCGGATCGTAGCGGCGCGCGCTGGCGCTGTCGCGGGGCTTTTGGCCGGCGGCCTGACGGGCATTATCCTTCTAAACATACTGTGCCACCCCGGCCGACCGGAGGGAGAGCCGGGGTCCAGAGCCTGCCCTGAGCTTGTCGAAGGGGCCGCCGGTAAGGCCTCCGCGTGTGGCACTGGTCCCCGGATCGTCGCTTCGCTCCGTCCGGGGCGACAGGAAGGAGGTTCGGGATGCGGTCCTTCGAGACGGGCGTTTCGAGACGGCGCTGGCGCGCCTCGTCAACGCTCTCCTCAGGATGAAGCTGTATGATTGTTTCAGATTTCATACCTTCATCCTGAGGAGAGGTTGAGGAGCGGTTCGGAGAACCGCGTCTCGAAACCCCGTCTCGAAGGGCTACGCCGCCTGCTGCGGGCGCATGTCGGCGGGGTCGATGCCGGCGACCTCGACAGGATTCTTCATCGCGTCGCGGCGGAAGGGCTCGCCCAGCTCCTGGTTCAGCAGCACCTCGATGAAGGTGGTCACGCCGTCGTTCATCTGGGCGTCGACGGCTTTCTTCAATTCGACCGTCAGCTCGTCCATCGACATGACCTGCACGCCTTTCAGGCCGCAGGCCTCGGCAACCCGGGCATAGTTGACCTGGAGGTCCAGTTCGGTGCCGACGAAATTATCCTCGAACCACAGGGTCGTGTTGCGCTTCTCGGCGCCCCACTGGTAGTTGCGGAAAATCACCATGGTGATGGCCGGCCACTCCTCCCGGCCGCAGGCGGTCATCTCGCTCATCGAGATGCCGAAAGCGCCGTCGCCGGCAAAGCCGATCACCGGCGTGTCCGGACAGCCGATCTTGGCGCCGACGATCGCCGGGAATCCGTAGCCGCACGGCCCGAACAGGCCGGGCGCGAGATATTTCCGGCCCTGCTCGAAGGTCGGATAGGCGTTGCCGATGGCGCAGTTGTTGCCGATGTCCGACGAGATGATCGCATCCCCCGGCAATGCCGACTGGATGGCCCGCCAGGCCATGCGCGGGCTCATCTTCTCCGGCTCGCGGGTGCGGGCGCGCTCGTTCCAGGTCGTGCCCGGATCGTCGTCCTCGTGGTCCATGCCGCTGAGCGCCTGCAGCCAGGCCGAGCGGGTGTGATGGATCGCCGACAGGCGCGTGTCCCGGTCGTTATCGCCCGCGTTCGCCGCCAGATGATCGAGAAGCTGCTCCGCGACCAGCTTCGCGTCGCCGGCAATGCCGACCGCGACCGGCTTGGTCAGGCCGATGCGGTCCGGGTTGATATCGACCTGGATCAGCTTCGCCTTGCCCGGCCAGTAATCGATGCCGTAGCCTGGCAGGGTCGAGAAGGGGTTGAGCCTTGTGCCGAGCGCGAGCACGACATCGGCCTTGGAAATCAGCTCCATGGCGGCGCGCGAGCCGTTGTAGCCGAGCGGGCCGACGGAGAGCGGATGGCTACCGGGGAAGGCGTCGTTATGCTGGTAGTTGCAGCAGACCGGCGCGCTCAGCCGCTCGGCGAGCTTGCGCGAGGCGTCGATGGCGCCGCTCAGCACGACGCCGGCGCCGTTCAGGACCACCGGGAAGCTGGCTACCGAGAGCAGCGCGGCGGCGGCTTCGATGGCGGCCCGCCCGCCGGGCGAACGCTCCAGCCGCACGATCTGCGGCAGGTCGATATCGACCACCTGGGTCCAGTAATCGCGCGGCACGTTGATCTGCGCCGGCGCGCTGCCGCGCCAGGCCTTCTCGATCACCCGGTTCAGCACCTCGGCGATACGCAGCGGATCGCGCACCTCTTCCTGATAGCAGACCATGTCCTTGAACACGGCCATCTGCTCGATTTCCTGGAAACCGCCCTGCCCGATCGTTCGGTTCGCCGCCTGCGGCGTCACCAGCAGCATCGGCGTGTGGTTCCAGTAGGCCGTCTTGACCGGGGTCACGAAATTGGTGATGCCCGGCCCGTTCTGGGCGACCGCCATGCTCATCTTGCCGGTGACGCGCGTGTAGCCGTCAGCCATCATTCCGGCGTTGCCCTCGTGGGCGCAGTCCCAGAAGGTGATGCCGGCCTTCGGGAACAGGTCCGAGATCGGCATCATGGCCGAGCCGATAATCCCGAAGGCGTGCTCGATGCCGTGCATCTGCAGCACTTTCACAAAGGCTTCCTCGGTCGTCATTTTCATCGGTCGATCCTCACAGAATATGCTTCGGTCAGGCCGCCGCCTTCAGGCGCGCCGACAGCAGTTTCGGAATGTCGCTCGGCACGTCGGCGACGGCGATTCCCGCCATCTCCAATGCCTTTCGCTTCGAGTGGTAGTCGCCTTTCCCGCCGGACACAATCGCCCCGGCATGGCCCATCTTCCTGTCGGGCGGCGACGCGCGGCCGGCCACGAAAGCAACCACTGGTTTGCCCATTCCCGCTCCGTATTCCGCGGCTTCCTCTTCGGCGCACCCGCCGATTTCGCCACAGATGACAACGGCCTGGGTCCGCGGGTCGGCATCCAGCATTTCGAGCGCTTCGCGCGTCGTCGTGCCGACGATCGGGTCGCCGCCGACGCCGTAGACCGCGGATTGCCCGAAGCCGTTCTGGGTGAGCACGAGGCTGAGCAATGTCCCCAGGCTGCCGGAGCGCGAAATCACGCCGACGCGGCCCGGCCGGAACACCGACCGGTTGAAGGCGGGCAGGATGCCGGCGAAGGTCTCGCCCGGCGTCACGAGCCCGGCAGTGTTCGGGCCGACGATCCTTGTATCGTTCGCCCGCGCCGCAGCGTGCATCTCCAGCACATCGTGGGCCGGGATATGCTCGGTCAGGCAGACCAGCAGCCGGGCGCCGGCCTCGCAGGCGTCGACCGCCGCTTCCTTCGCCATTGCCGGCGGAATGAACATCAGCGCGACGTCGAACGGCGCTTCGGCGGCGGCCTCGGCGGCCGAAGCGAAGACCGGCAGGCCGAGATGCCCGGTGCCGGCCTTGCGCGGGTTGACGCCGCCGACGACGGCCGCGCCATAGTCGATCATCGCCTGGGTCCAGAAAGTGCCCTGCTTGCCGGTCACGCCCTGGACCAGGATGCGGTGTTCCCTGCGCAGGATCATGCCGCCGGCCCGACCGCGGCCCCGACAGCAGCCGACACCGCATCGTCCATCAGGTCGTAGGGCCGGTGGCCGAGATCGCGCTCGACCTGGGCAATGGCCTCTTCCTCGCCGGTGCCGTGGATGGTGAAGAAGACCGGGATATCCGGATTGAGCTTCTTCCAGGCCTGGACGACGCCGTCGGCCATCACGTCGGTGCGGGCGAAGGCGCCGCAGAAGTTGACCAATAGCGAGCGGATGTTCGGGTTCTTCAGCAGGATGGTGAGCGCCGTCTCGGCCTTGGTATAGGCCTCGCCGCCGATCTCCAGGAAATTCGCCGGCCGGCCGCCGAAATGGGTGATCGCGTCCATGGTCGTCATGGTGAGGCCGGCGCCGTTCGCCAGCACGCCGACGCTGCCATCCAGCTCGATATATTTCAGGCCGCTGGCATGGGCCTCGGCCTCGAGCGACGTCATGCGCTCCGGCGACCCGGTTTCGGCAATCGCCGCCTGCCGGCCGAACGACGCGTCGTCCAGCGTATATTTGCAATCGAGGCATAGCAGCCGGCCGTCTTCGGTCAGCGCCAGCGGGTTGATTTCAAGGAGCTCGGCATCCAGCGCCCGGTAGCTGTCGTAGAGTCCGACCAGAAACTGCGCGACGGCTTTGGTTTGGCCGTGCAGATCGAGGCCGTCCAGGGCGGCGGCGGCCCTTTCGACGTTCAGGCCTCCCGCGATGTCCACGACGATCCGGCGCATCGTTTCGGGGTCGGCCGCGGACATTTCCTCGACCTCCATGCCGCCCATGGCCGAGAACAGCACGACCGGCCCGCGGCTCGCCGCGTCGCTCAGCACCGCGGCATAGAGTTCGGCGGCGATCGGAACCTGTTCCTCGATCAGCAGGCGCTCGATCCGATGATCGCCGATGGTCATGCCGAGAATGTCCGCCGCAGCCGCCCGAGCCTCTTCCGGCGACGCCGCCAGCCGGATGCCGCCGGCCTTGCCGCGCTTGCCGGTCGGCGCCTGGGCCTTGACGACGCACGGCCCGCCGAGCGCCCGCGCCGCCTCGGCCGCCGCCGCCGGACTCGTGGCGACATGGCCCTCTGGCACCGGCAGACCACGGGCTTTCAGCAGGGTCTTGGCGGCATGTTCCTCGAAATTCATGCCGTGCGCTGCCCCCGTCCCGTCGCGCCGGGTCCGGCGCGCCTAGCGGCCATATTTTTCCCAATGGTTCGCAAACATCGCCTCCTCGCTCGGCCGGTCCTCCGGAATGGTGGTGACGAGATGGGTGACGTTGATGAAATTCGACCAGTTGAGATTGTCGGAAATCGTGTTGCCGGCCCAGGTGCCGCCGCCCATCGACAGGGTGAAGGGCATGGCGTTGTCGAAGCTGCCGCCGTTGCCGAAGGTGTGGGCTTGGTTGACCAGCACCCGCACGACATCGGTCGACGCCGCCAGATCGCGCGCATGGTCCATGTCCTGCGTGTGGATGCCGACGGAATGGCCGAGGCCGGTGACGTGCAGGATTTCCGTCGCGATGCGCCTGGCGTCGGCGAAATCCTTCGCCCGGTAGACGGTCAGGACCAGCGAGAGCTTTTCGTCGGCGAACGAGTGTTTTCCGCCGACAGCCCGTTCCTCGACCATGAAGAATTTCGCGGTGCCGGCCGCTTCCGGCAGGCCGAACACCTGAGCCGCAATCTCGGCGTCCTTGGCGATCACGCGGCGGTTCAGCGTCCCGCCCTGCCACAACACGCCCTCGATCGCCGCCTTTTCGCGCAATGTGCAGCGATAGCCGCCGGCTTCGATCAGCGCCGCCATGGCGGCTTCATAGACGTCCTCGAGAATAATGACGGCGTTTTCCGACGAGCACGAGGTTGCGTTGTCGAAGATTTTCGAGGCGCAAATCTTGTGCGCCGCATCCGCAAGATCGGCGCTCGAATCGATAATCACCGGCACGTTGCCGGGGCCGACGCCGATGGTCACCGTGCCGGATTTCATGGCGCGGCGGACATTGTTCTGGCTGCCGGTGACGACGACCAGATCGCTCTGGTCCATCAAGGCCTGGGTCAACGCCTTGTCGACCGGCGGCGGCAGGATCTGGACCAGGTCTTCGGGATGGCCGGCCTTGTGAAGCTCCTGCCGCATCAGGCGCACGGTCTCCATCGTGGTCTTCTGGCCGGCCGGCGACGGCGCGACGATGACCGCGTTGCCGCCTTTCAATGCCATCATGGCCTTGTTGACCGGCGTCGCCGCGGGGTTGGTCGACGGGCACACGGCCCCGACGACGCCGACCGGCTTGCCGTATTTCACCAGCCCGCGCTCCGGCAGTTCCTCGATCGCGCCGACGGTCCTCACCCGCATCAGATCGCGCAGGGTGCCGAAGGTCTTGCGGGTGTTCTTGATCGCCTTGCTCTCGACATCGCCGAGGCCGGTGTCTTCGACCGCGAGTTCCGCCAGCATCCGGGCATGCGCAGGCTTGTAGATCGCCCAGGCGAGCGCCGTCACGGCTTCGTCGACCCGCGCCTGATCGTCATTCTCATAGGCGTCCATGGCCGCCCGCGCCCTGGCCACCAAAGCGGCGACAACCGCTTCCGCGCCGGGTTCCCGGGTTGCCCCGTCGCCCGACGTTGGCGGGCTCATCGCAATTGCCGACTGTTCAGTCACCACGCACTCCGCGGGTATTGGGTCTGCTGCACGGCCGGCGGTCGGTCCGGTCGCTTCCATCGCTGCACTGTCGGCCGCCGCCGCCATCCGCCGCGCCTTGAAAAGGCCCTGGCGGACGGCGGCGAACAACCGAAAGGAAGGACTCCTACAGGCCCTTCAGCAGGCCGGTCAGGAACTTCTGCCGTTCCGCCCACATCTTCTGGACCGCAGCGCGATCCATGATGCGGATCGGGGAGCCGCCGACGCGCATCTGCTTGGCGACGCGCTTGTTCCCAAACATTTTGGGAACGATTCCGGCCAGCTTGTCGATCACCGCCTGCGGCGTGCCCTTGCGGACCATGATGCCGCGGAAGTTGACCGACGAATCGTCGACCGCATAGCCCTGCTCCTTGAAGGTCGGCACGTCCGGCAGGAACTGCTTGTCCCGCTTCAGGTCGGCGATGCCGAGGATCTTCAGGCTGCCGCGGCTGCGGTAGGCGTCGGACAGGTTGTTGACGCCCGCCATCACCTGGCCGCCGAGCACGGATTTCAGAGCTGGCGCGCCGCCTTTGTGCGGCACATAGCTTAGCTTCACGCCCAGCGCGTTCTGGATCTGCAGGAAGGCGATGTGGTGGCCGACGAACAGGCCGGCGCCGGAGACCGTCACCTTGCCCGGATTGTCCTTCGCCCAGGCCGCCATCTCCTTCACGGAGTTGAACTTGCTGTTCTTGTTGACGACGAGGACGGCCGGGTCGGCGCCCCAGTTGGCGATCGGCTCGAGATTGTCGATGTTGTATTTGGTCTTGAACTTGATCGACTGGGCGATGAAGTGCGGCACGTTATAGGCCGCCATCTGGTAGCCGTCGGTCGACGCCTTGGAGGCGAAGAAGTTCCAGCCCACCTTGCCGCCGGCGCCCGGCCGGTTGAGGATAACGATCGGCTGGCCGAGCAGGTCCTTGTTGGCCGCCACCATGGTGACGATCCGGGCCTGGAAGTCGGTCGCGCCGCCTGGGCTGTAGGCGATCATCAGGCTGACCGGCTTGTCCGGATATTCGGCGGCGGCGTGTCCCGCCGGCAGGGCGACGGCCAGCGCCGCCGCGACGATGATGGATTTTCTCATTTGGGTTTCCTCCACTTCCTTTCGATGGCGCAAGCGCCGGTTGTCAGCCGGGCAATGAGCACGGCTAGAACAGGGTTCCTTCGGGTGTCTGCACCTTCAGACCGAGGGCGAAGACGGCATAGATGACGGCGACGAATCCGACCGTGACGGCAAGCCGGACCGCCCAGGTCCGTACCTTCCGGTGTGGGTTCGGATCGTACAAGCTGTAGAGCGTAAGCATGCTGAGGAAGGCTGCGGCGTAGAAGCCCAGCCATTCGGCCAACACGAACACATGGACCAGCATCACGGCGAGGCCGGGCGCGATGTTCAGGAATTTCCGGACGCCAACCCCGGCGCCGGTGCGGTTCCGGCCGCGCGCCGCGCGGAGCACGGCCATCAGCGCCAGCACGACCATGATCCCGGAGAAGAGCTGCGGGAACAGGTAGGGCTGCGGATCCTCGACGTCGAAGCTGACGACGGTAATCCAGCCGGCGACCGCGAGAATGACCAGAGCGGCGATGGATTGCTGCAGCCGGCCGGCGTCGCCCATCTCGAACGCCGCTTCGGGCGCGGCTTCAGCCGGCGGTTCGGCAGCGGTTCCGGATACCAGATCGGGCACGGGTTTGCCGGTCATGCCGCCGCCTCCCCAGCTTCGGTGCGGCTCCGCCTCTTTTCGCGGATTTCGGCGGCCATGCTGTAGCCCAGCGACAGCAGGACCAGGGCGATCAGCAGCAGGTTGAGCCAGCCGGTCAGGAAATACGGCGCAATGCCGTCCTGCGCCTCGCCCAGAATCCGGCCCTGGACATAGTTGTGCTCGGCGATCGGCCCCAGGATGATGCCGAGCACCAGCGGCGCCGGGCTGAACCCGTATTGCGCCAGGAAATACATGCCTATGCCCAGCACGAGCATGATGGCGACATCGGCCATCGAATTCTGCACGCTGTAACTGCCGAATACCGCCAGAACGAGAATCGCGGCGGCGAGGATCGGCGGCTTCACCTCGATGACCTTGGCGGCGAGGCCGGCAATCGCGAGGCCGAAGACCAGCATCAGGATCTGGCCGATCAGCATCGAGTTGATAAAGGAATAGGCGACTGCGGCGTGTTTCTGGAACAGGTCCGGGCCGGGGAAAATGCCGTGGATCAGCAGGCCGCCGAGCAGGACCGCCGCCGTCGGGCTGCCAGGTACGGAAAGGGTGAGCAACGGCACCAGCGACGGGCCGACCATCGCGTTGTTGGCGCTTTCGGCCGCAACCACGCCCTCGCTTTCGCCGGTGCCGAATTTGCGGCTGTTCTTCGAAAAGCGTCGGGATTGATCGTAGGCGACGAGGCCGGCAATCTGGCCGCCGGCGCCGGGAATGAGGCCGACCACGACACCGACGATGCTGCCGATCACCAGCGCCTTGACCTTGGAGACCGTCTCCAATGCAGAGCGCCAGATATTGGCGCGCCGGACTTCGAGGACGGTCCTCCGCTGATCGTTGCGCCCGCCCTCTAGCATCTCGATGACCTGCGGGATCGCGAACAGGCCAATCAGGGCGGCGATGATATGGACGCCGCCTTCCAGTTCCTCGGTGAAAATAAAGCGCTCGACGCCCTGGATGGTGTCCGAGCCGATCATGGCGATCCACAGGCCGAGGCAGCCGGCCAGCAGCCCCTTGACCACGGACTTCGAATCCAGCGTGCCGATGATCGTCACCCCGAGAATGGCGACCCAGAACAGGTGCGACGGCCCGAATTTCAGCGCCCAGCTTGCCAGAACCGGGGTCAGGAATATCAGCACGAGGATGCCGAGGACGCCGCCGATGGCCGAGGAGAAGAAGCAGATCTGCAAGGCCCGCGCGCCGGCGCCCTTGCGGGCCATCATGTTGCCGTCGAGCGCGGTCGCGATATTGGCCGGCGCACCGGGGATGTTGAGCAGGATGGCGCTGACCGCCCCTCCCGCGACCGTGGAGGTATAGGCCGCGCCCAGCAGCATCAGGCCCTGGGCCGGGTCCATGTGGAAGGTGAACGGGATCAGCAGGGCGACCGCCATGGTCGGCGACAGGCCCGGCGTTGCGCCCAGCAGCAGGCCGCCGACCGTGCCGGCGCACAGGATCAGCATGGAGGACCATGTGAAGACCGCGCCGAAATGGTCGAGAAATTCCAAACCCGTTTCCTGCTCCGGTTCGGCGGGACGCTCTTTGCGGCCACCGCCGGGAGTCTATCCGGCCTTGCCCGGCCGGGAGGCTGCGATTGCGCCCGTTGAGATCAATGTGCCCGCAACGCTAAAGAATGAAAACTATTTTGCAAACGTTTTCATTTGTTGACGTCAGCGCGACGCCAAAAGCGGAGTACGGTTCCCAACATGGCTCCCTGCTCTACATCAGAGCCCGGATGCCGACGCAGATGAAGGCGGCGAGAAACAGGGTTTCGGCGCAGATCAGGACGATTGCCGGCGCGCCGACTTCGGCAATCTTGCGAAGCGACGTTTTCATGCCGACCGCGGCTATGGCGGTCAGCAGCGCCCAGCGGGAAATGTCGGCCAGCAGGTCGCGCACCGATCCGGGAACCAGATCGAATGAATTGGCTGCAGCCAATGCGAAAAACAGCAGGATAAATCCCGGCACCAGTGGCGGCTTTTCCCCGATCGGCCGATCGACGCCGAAGACGGCGAAAAACAGGCCGAAGATCAGGATGACCGGCGCTAGCATGGTTACCCTGATGAGCTTGACCACCGTCGCGGTTTCCCCCGTCGCTTCCGACACGGAGAACCCCGCGCCCACCACCTGGGCGACATCGTGGATCGTGCCGCCGAAGAACACCCCGGTTCCCGTTTCGGTCAGGCCCAGCAGATCGGCGACGATCGGATAGACGATCATCGCCAGCGTGCTCAGAACGGTCACGCCGAGGACGGTGAAGGTCAGGTTCCGCTCCGAATGCCGGTTCTTCGGCAGGATCGAGGCGATGGCCATGGCGGCGGATGCGCCGCAGATGGCGACGGCGCCGCCGGTGAGCAGCGCAAGGCGCCAGCCCCTGCCCAACAGCCGGGCGCCGATCAGCCCGAAGGCGATCGTTGCAAAGACTCCGGCGATCACCAGGACGATCGGTTCCCATCCCAGTTTCGAAACCAGATCGGCGCTGATGCGCACACCCAGCAAAGCCACGCCGATGCGAAGGATACTCTGGCTGGACAGTTCGATTCCGGGAACGCACCGCCCTTCTTCGGCGAGAAAGCCGAAGGCGATCCCCAGGAGCAGGGCGAGCAGCATTGCCGGCGCGCCGTAGTGGTCGGAAAGAAATTGCGCCGCGATCGCAAGGACGAGCGACAGCAGCACGCCAGGTCCGACGGCCGCAAGCCCGGACCTGATCCTGGGTAATTTCAGCGGAAACTTGTCGATTTCGGGCATCGGCAACCGGTCCGTCCGTTGTTTCGGTGCGGCACGCCGCCGGATTGGAGACCCGGCCCTTGAAGTTGCCGGGACTTACAGGCTATGAAATGAAAACGAAACTGCAAACGATTTCATTCCAGACTTCGTTCAGGGCATGGCGCGACACGGAAAACGCGGACGACTGCCGGGTATCGTCGACGTCGCCAACCGGGCGGAGGTCTCGCCGGCGACGGTATCGCGCTATTTCAACGATCCCGATATCGTGCGCTACCGGACCCGCGAGCGCATCCGCCACGCGGTCGAGGAACTCGGCTATGTCCGCAACCGCGCCGTGCGCAGCATGGTCGGCGGCGCCACCGGCTGCATCGGCCTGGTCATCCCGACCATCGACAATGCGATTTTCTCGGAAATGCTCCAGACCTTCTCCTCCGCGCTGGCGATCCACGGGCGGACCATGCTGATCGCCGCCCACGGTTACGATCTGGCCCGCGAGGCCGTGCTGGTCCATTCGCTCTCGGAACAGCGGGTCGATGCCCTGGCGCTGATCGGGCTGGACCACAGGCCGGAAACGATGGCGCAGATCGAGCGGCAGGGCATTCCCGCCGCCATGCTCTGGAACTACCGCGCCGATCAGGCCTGGCCGTGCATCGGCTTCGACAACGAGCAGGCCGGCCGGATGGCCGCCGGGTATCTGCTGGCGCTCGGCCATCGGGACATCCTGTTCGCCATCGGCGACGAACGCTCCAACGACCGCGCCGCCGGCCGGCGCAGGGGCGCGCTTGAGGCCGCCCGCGAGGCCGGACTTGCGGTTCCTGACGGTCGGCACATTACCTGCCCTTACGACATCCGCCTGTCGAAAGAGCTGATTGCCCGGGAGTTGCAGGCCCAAGATAGGCAAGAAGGCAGCCGGCCGTCCGCAATCCTGGCCGGCAACGATGTCATCGCCCAGGGCGCGATGTTCGCCGCCGCCTCTCTCGGCATTGCCGTGCCGGACGATCTCTCCGTCATCGGGATCGGCGATTTCCGTGGGTCCGACGCGTTCGAACCCGGCCTCACCACCGTGCGCATTCCGGCGCGCCGGATCGGCCAGTTGGCCGCCGACGCCCTCGTCGAGATGATCGACTGGCCGGAGGCGGATTTCCACCACGAGCATTGCTGCCCGCTGGAGCTGATCGTGCGCGGCACCTGCAAGACGGCCGAACCGGCGGGGTGAACCGGCCAGTTCGGGTACGTGCCCTGGCCGGTCCCTCGATACGCCCCGGATCAAGTCCGGGGCTACTCGGGATGAGGAGGGGATGGAATTGTGTCTCCCTCCGGGTTCCACCCTCACCCTGAGTAGCCGCCGCAGACGGCGTATCGAAGGGCGGCCTGCCCAGGGACGGTCGAAGGAGCGTATCGAAGGGCCGGGCGTGGACCCGTGATTGTCCGCGCTGCGGCCGGCTGCTACGGTCCTCGCCACGGGACAGCAGTCAAGGCATTGGAGAACCGTCGGGTGACTTCCGGAACCGCCGCCGCAACGCTCGCCGCGATCGGCAACACGCCGATGGTGGAACTGCGCAACCTGGATACAGGGTCGTGCCGGCTGTTCGCCAAGCTGGAGCAGTTCAACCCCGGCGGATCGGTCAAGGACCGGATCGCGCTCGGCATGGTCGAGGCGGCGGAGCGCGACGGGCGTCTCGAGCCGGGCGGCACGATCGTCGAGGCGACGTCCGGCAACACCGGCATCGGCCTCGCCCTGGTGGCGGCGCTCAAGGGCTACCGCATGATCCTGGTCATCCCGGACAAGATGAGCCGGGAAAAGATCCAGCACGGCCGGGCGCTGGGCGCCGAGGTCATCGTCACCCGCACGGATGTGCCGCCCGGCCATCCCCTGCAATACCAGACAATGGCCGATGAGATCGCCGCGCGCACGCCCGGCGCGCTCTATATCCGCCAACATTACAACCCGGATAACCCGGCGGTCCACGAGGCCACGACCGGCCCGGAGATCTGGGACCAGATGGACGGCGATGTCGACGCCATTGTCGGCGGCATCGGCACGGCCGGCACCATGACCGGGCTGGGCCGCTATTTCCGCAGGGTCGCACCGGATCTGAAGATGATCCTGGCCGATCCTGAGGGCTCGCTGCTGGCGCCCTATGTCCAGACCGGCGAACTGACCGAGCCCGGCGCCTGGGTCGTGGAAGGGATCGGCGAGGACGAACTGCCGCCGGTCGGCGACATGTCCCTGATCGACGAGGCGATTATCGTCGGGGACCGGGAAAGCCTGACCGCGGCGCGCGGCCTGCTGAAGGCCGAGGGCATCATGGGCGGGTCGTCCACCGGCACCATCGTCGCCGCGGCCGTCGAATGGTGCCGCCGGCAGACGGAACCGAAGCGCGTGGTCGCCATCATCCCGGACAGCGGCGACAAATATCTTTCCAAGATGTACGACGACCACTGGATGGCCGACCAGGGCTTCATCGAGCACGAGACCTATAGCGATCTGCGCGACCTGATCGCCCGCCGGCACGACGAGCACGAGGACATCACCGTCCCGCCTGACGCCACGCTGGCGATTGCGCTCGGCAAGATGCGGCTGGCCAACATTTCCCAGTTGCCCGTGGTGCAGGACGGGCGCGTGATCGGCCTGATCGACGAATCGGACCTGTTGCAGCGGGTGCTGGCCAACACCGACATGCGGGCCGCTTTCAGCGACCTGGTCGCTACGGCCATGACAGCAAATCTCGAAACCCTGCCGCCGGACGCCAGCCTGAGCGACGTGAAAGCCACGTTCGACAAAGGCTTTGTCGCGCTGATTCGGGACGAGAACCAGTATTGGGGGCTGGTGACCCGGACCGATCTGCTGAACTGGCTGCGCCGCAACCGGCCGGCGGCCTGAGCCGACGTCGATGAGCCGGAAATCGGCGCGCAGCGGCGGCCGCCGCGAAAAGAAGGTGCGGGTGAAGACCGCGCGCCGCCGACCCGCATCTTCGACCCGCTGGCTGGATCGCCAGCTCAACGACCCCTATGTCGCCGAAGCGCGCCGGCTCGGCTACCGCTCGCGCGCGGCCTTCAAGCTGATCGAGATCGACGACCGGCTGCGGCTGTTCCGGCCCGGCCAGGCCGTTGTCGATCTGGGCGCTGCGCCCGGCGGCTGGACCCAGGTCGCGCTTGAGCGGACGCGGGCCGCGGAGACCGGCGGCCGGGTCGTCGCGCTCGACCGCCTTGAGATCGATCCGATCCCCGGCGCGGAAATTCTGCTGGGCGATTTTCTCGATCCTGAGACAGTAGAATTGCTCGAACGGGCGGTCGGCGAGGTAACCATCGACCTTGTGCTGAGCGACCTGTCGCCGTCCACGACCGGCCACCAAGCGACGGACCATCTGCGCATCGTCGCGCTGGCCGAAGACGCCCTCGATTTCGCCGAACGGGTGCTGAAACCCGGCGGGGCCTTCGTCGCCAAGGTGTTTCGGGGCGGCGCCGACGCCGACCTGCTGAAGCGCGTGCGGGTGCGTTTCGCAACCGTCCGCCATGTCAAGCCGCCGGCGAGCCGCCCTGATTCGGCGGAGACCTACCTTATCGCCCAGGGCTTCCGGCCGCCGCCGGCCGCCTGACGGCGCCGGGCTGCGCAACCGGGCCGCGAAACCCGCCTCAATCGACCTTCGCGCCGGTGCTGCTGCTGAGCAGTGTTGCCGAATGGCCGGCGTCGCACAGGGCTTTCACGATGGCCGCGACATGGCCGGCGTCGCGGGTTTCCAGAACGACATCGAGTTCGGCCTGTTTCAGCGGCACGTTGTGGAACAGGCGCTGGTGGTAGACCTCGACGATATTGCCGCCGGCCTCGCCGATCAGGCGGGATACCGCGCCGAGAACGCCCGGCTGGTCCTGGATATCGATGCGCAGGCGGACCAGCCGGCCCTGGCGTATCAGGCCGCGCATCAGGATCGCCGATAGCACACGCGAATCGATGTTGCCGCCGGAAATGACGATGCCGACATCGCGGCCGGCAAACCGCGCGCTTTCCTGCAACACGGCGGCCAGCGCCGCAGCGCCAGCGCCTTCGACGACCGACTTCTCGATCTCGAGCAGCATAAGGACGGCGTTTTCGAGTTCGGGTTCGGCGACCAGCAGAATATCCGACACATGCTGCCGGATAATTTCCCGCGTGATCCTGCCCGGCCGCTTGACGGCGATGCCTTCGGCGATCGTGGTGCCGCCGGCCTCGATTTCCTTGCCGGCCAGCGCCTGCTTCATCGCCGGATAGAGCGCCGCCTCGGCGCCGACGATCTCAATGCCCGGCTTTATCTCCTTCGCCATCAGCGCCATGCCGCTGATCAGGCCGCCGCCGCCGATCGGCACGACGAGGATATCGAGGTCCGGCGCATCCTCGAGCATCTCCAGGGCGGCCGTGCCCTGCCCGGCTATGATCGCCGGATCGTCGTAGGGATGGATGATCGAGAGGCCCTCGCGTTCCGCGATCTCCACCGCATGGTCGTAGCTCTCCGCCAGATCGGCGCCGTGAAGGACGATCCGGGCGCCGAAATGCTCGGTCTGCCGGACCTTGTTGAACGGCGTCTGCGCCGGCATCACGATGGTCGCCGGAATGCCGAGCCGCCGGGCGTGATAGGCGACGCCCTGCGCGTGGTTGCCGGCCGAGGCCGCGATAACGCCGGCCTTGCGCGCCGCATCGTCGAGCGAGGCGAGCTTCACATAGGCGCCGCGGTCCTTGAACGACGCGGTGTATTGCAGATTCTCGAATTTCAGCCAGAGCTGGCATCCGGCGATTTCCGAAAGGGTGCGGGAGTGCAGCGTGGGCGTGCGCACCCCCTGGTCCTTCAGCAGCTCCGCGGCGGCACGGATGTCCCGGGCGGTAACGGTCATCGGTCGGCTCCCGAGGAGCCCGACGGTTCCGGCGACAGGGTCAGCACGCCGATGGCGCCCTGCCGCGCCGCCGCTTCGTCCGGCGCCAGCCGCCAGTGGCGCACGTCGCGCCAGTCCTGCACCAGATTGTCGTAGTAGTAGGAATAGGGATTGCCGGACTGGCCGCTGCTGATGGTGAAGCGCGAATTCTTCAGGTCGGATAAATCGTAGACGCCGCGAAAGCCCGGGCCCTGCCGCGTCGCATAGGAATTGTCGGACCGGAAGTTCATCGGCGCCTTGTTCACCGTAAACCGGGAGCCGTTGGCGGCGATCTTGATGGTGGTCAGCCGGCTGAGGATCGGGATCGGGCCGAAGGCCAGGTGGCGCATTTCGGCATAGTGGAGATCGCCCCAGCGCCAGAGCAGCGGATCGTCGCCCAGCTTGTCGGTGAGGAATTCCAGCACCGCCGCCAGACTGCGGCGCAGGACCGCCGGGCAGTCCTCTTTCGCGTCGGTCCCGACATCGTCGCACCATTTGCGGTGGTCGGTCAGGATGTTGATGACGACGTCCGGCCTGTTGGACACATATCGTTTGGCGATCTCGCCCAGTTCGTCGGCATAGAGGCGGCGGTTCAGTTCGCGGAACCAGGCCGTGTAGATCAGCGGCTCCGGCCGGGCGAGCGACATGGCGCCGTCCCAGGATTTCAGCATCTCCATGACACGCCGTTGCAGATCGTCCGCCGGCTCGATTCCGAGCATGAGGCGCAGGGTGGCGCGGGCGGCGAGCGAAACGTGGTCCGCCTGCATCCGGGCGATCTCGTCCGGGGTGAACCGCTCCTTCGCCTTCAGGAGTTGCGCGATCCGCTCCGCGCGATAGTGATCGCCCCAGCTTTTCGACAGGAAATAGGGATAGTCGCTGCCGGCGATCCGGTTGTTGGCGTTGATCAGCACGCCATCCGGCGGGTTGTAGCTTTGCGGCAGCGCGTCATAGGGGATGGTGCCGGCGAGCGCGCTCTGCGGATCGGCGCCGTCCTGCGGCAGGTAGCCGGCGTCGGGCCGCTTGCGCACCGGGATGACGCCGGGGACGAGATAGCCGATGTTGCCCGCCGTATCGGCGTAGAGGAAGTTCTGCACCGGGCCGATGAAATGGCGCAGCGCGTTCCTGAATTCACCCCAGTTCGTCGCCTTGTTGACCGCAACGAAGGCAGCTGCGCTGGTGTCGGCCCGGCTCAGCCACGGCGCCCGCAAGACGGCGACGCGCCCGTTCTTCTCGCCGTATTCCTTCAGTTCCTCGTTGAAATCGAGCGCCGGCCCGTTGCGCGATTCCCGGATCGTGAGCGTGACATCGTCGCCGAACCGGACCGCGATCTTTTCTGTCCGGACGGCGAAGGGGACGGACTTGCCGTCGGCGAGATAGCGGCCGGGATCGGCCGGGTCGAGCTTCTCCAGGATAACGTCGTCGGTATCGATGTAGGTGGTCGTGACGCCCCAGGCGATATGGCCGTTGTGGCCCAGGATCAGGACCGGCCCGCCCGGCACCGTGGCGCCGCTCAGGGAAATCCCCGGCGCGCTGATATGGGCCAGATACCACAGCACCGGCGCATTCATGCCGAGATGCGGGTCGCTGGCCAGGATCGCCGCGCCGGTTGTCGTCCGGTCGGCGCGCAGCGCCCAGGCGTTGGACGCGCCCTTGCCGATGAGGTCGTGCGGCAGGGCGGCGAACAGCACCCCGAAGTCGAAGCCTTTCAGCAGGCCTTCCTTGTGGGATTTGACCGTCACCGGCGCGTCGCCGGGATAGGGCGGGAACAGAACCGGGATCGCTTCCTTGCCGATCTTGCGGACGATTTGCGCCCGCAGCAATTCGCCCTGCCAGTCGGTCGACAGCCGGAGCGCCATCAGCTTGCCCCAGACCAGCGTGTCGGCCGGCTTCCAGGGTTCGAAATCCATGCCGGTCAGATTGAATTCGGGCGGCAACGTGCCCTTGCGGCTCGCCAGCCACTGGTTCACACCGGCGGCATAGGCCTCCAGCACCTTCAGGTGCTCCGGCTTCAGATGTTTCACGCTCTTGCTGGCGCGCCGGTACAGGCCCAGGGTCCGGAAAAGCAGGTCCGCTTTCAGAGCCGGCGCGCCCACGACCTCGGCGAGGCGGCCTTGGCCGGCGCGGCGCTGCATTTCCATCTGGAACAGCCGGTCCTGGGCATGGACATAACCGACAGCGAACCAGGCGTCGTGCTCCGTCTTGGCGTAGATGTGCGGGATGCCACGGGTGTCGCGTACGATGCTGACCGGCTGCTCGAGACCGGCGACGGTCACCGCCCCGTCTATCCGGGGCAGCGAAGTGCGGAACCAGAAGAACATCGCGACGCCGCCGACGGCCACCAACAGCACCAGCGTCAGAGCGGCCCGCAGGGTCCAGCGGACAAGCCAGCGGATCATTCGGAAGCCTCGCCGAATTCGGCCCGCAGCCGGTCGCCGTCCTCGTTCAGCCGCGGCATCGCCGGGCGCGTCGGCCGATCCTCGTAGGCCGACATTTTGACGGGCAGGCCGGCGAGCCGCATCCTCCCGGCATCGGGATCGTCGATCGATACAAGCATGTTCCGTTCCCTGACATGTGCATTTTCGAACAGGTCCGGCACGGTGTTGATCGGACCGCACGGGATCCCTGCGGCTTCCAGCAGCGCGTGCCAGTGATCGGTCGTCGCCGTCTCGAACACAGCCTCTATTTCGGCTTTCAGCGCATCGACATGATCCAACCGGTCGGCCAGGGTTGCATAGCGCGCATCCGCCAGCCATTGCGTTTGCCCGACCGCCTCGGCGAACTGCCGGAACATCCGTCCATGACCGGCGGCGACGACGATATGGCCGTCGGCCGTGCGGAAAGCGTCGAACGGCGCCACCGACGGATGGCGGGCGCCGAGCGGGCCGGGCGCCGCGCCGGTCGCGCTGTAGCGGGCGACGGCGTTCTCCAGCAGGCCGATCTGGCTGTCGAGCATGGCGACATCGATCATCAGGCCTTCGCCGGTGCGTGACCGGTGCTGCAGCGCCGAAGCGACACCGAGCGCGGTGAACAGGCCGGCCGCGATATCGCCGATCGACGTGCCGACCCGGGTCGGCGCGCCGCCGGGCTGGCCGGTAATGCTCATGATCCCGCCCATCGCCTGCACGACCATGTCGTAGGCCGGACGGTGGCGGTAGGGGCCGGTCTGGCCGAAGCCGCTGGTTGCGGCGTAGATCAGGCGCGGGTTCAGGCCCTTCAGGACGTCCCAGCCGTAACCCAGCTTCTCCATCGTGCCGGCGCGATAGTTCTCGTAGAGCACGTCGGCACGCCGGACCATCGCCTCGAAGATTTCGCGGTCGGCGGCATCCTTGAGATCGAGGACGATCGATTCCTTGCCCCGGTTGAGCGACATGAAATAGGCGCTCTGGCCGGCGACATGGGGACCTATCTCGCGCGCCTGGTCGCCGCCCGGCGGCTCGACCTTGATAATCCGCGCGCCCAGCTCGCCGAGCAGCATGGTGCCGTAGGGGCCGGCGAGCGCCCGGGTCAGGTCGATGACGGTGACGCCCTTTAGCGGGCCGGCGGGTTCCTCGGTTCGGGACATGGGCTTCCCTTAACGCGAAGCGGGCGGGATCGCCACGGCAATCGGTGGCTGCCGCAGCGAAGCCGGTCGACTTGAGCGGTCGACTTGGGCGGCAGCCGTGCCATATAGGCGGCATGGACGGCTCTGCAACCGCCGCACGAGCAATGGCCGAATTCCGGCCCCGGCCGCCCTGGTGGGGCGGCGACCTGCAAACCCTGCGCAATGTGCTTGTCCGGCAGCGAATCGACCTGTCGCCATGGCCGGAAGAAACCCTGCATTTCGAGATGCCGGACGGTAGCGGCGATGTCCTGATCGGCCGGGCCGCGGTCCCGCCGGAAGCGGCGTTGCGGCCGCTGGTCATCCTGATCCACGGCCTCACCGGCTGCGAGGACAGCATCCATGTCCGGGCGACCGCACGGTCGCTGCTCCGGGCCGGATTTCCGGTCATGCGCCTCAACCTGCGCGGCGCCGGCCCGGCGCTTGGCCTGTGCCATGAGCAGTATCACGCCGGGCGGACCGGCGATTTCCGGGCCGTGCTGGCCCAGCTTCCCGCCCGCTTCAGCCGGAACGGCGTGGCGGCGGCCGGCTATTCGCTGGGCGGCAGCATGCTGCTCAAATATCTCGGCGAGGAAGGAGCGGCGGCGCCGTTGCGCGCGGCGGCGGCAGTTTCCGTGCCGATCGATCTGGCTGCCGCCGCCGGTAGCTTCCACCGCCCGCGCAACCGGTTCTACAAGCGCTATCTGCTCGACCGGATGAAGAAGGATGCGTTCGGCGCACGCGACGGGCTGCCGAAGCCGTGGCGCGAGCCGGTGCGCCGGGCGCGGACGATTGTGGAATACGACGCGGACTATATCGCGCCGCGCTACGGCTTCGGCACGGTCGAGCGCTACTATGCCGACTGTTCGGCCATGCGCTTCATGCCGGCAATCCGGGTACCGACCCTGATCGTCCACGCGCGCAACGATCCCTGGATCGGGCCCGAACCTTTCGACACCTACCGCTGGCAGGACAACCCGGCCCTGATGCCCTGCCTGCACGACAGCGGCGGCCATGTCGGTTTCCACGGCCAGGGCAGCCGCGAAACCTGGCACGACCGGCGGATCGTTGACTTGCTCCGGTAGGGAGCGGGCTGACACTGTCCCGAACCAGTTCGGTTTTTTTGCCTTTGGTTCGTGGGCGGTTCGGCAAGCGCAGCGCGACGCTGCGATACCCGTCATGCCACCCCCGCCGATCGGCAGGATCGCGTATCGGCACTTCGGCCGGGGTGACACGATTGAATTTCGCCCGGTAGTGACGGCTTCGGCCGGTTCCCCAATACCGATTTTGCAAAATTCGGGAATCCGCCTACCCCGCCGCCCGCACGATCTCCGCGAAAGCGACCGCGTCCAGGCTGGCGCCGCCGACCAGCACGCCGCCGACATTGGCGAGGGCCAGAATTTCGGCGGCGTTGTCCGGCTTGACCGAACCGCCATACAGGATGGGGATGGCGCCGCCGTCGCCCCGGCGCTCGGCGAGACGCGCGCGGATGCCGGCGTGCATCGCGGCGATATCCGCGGTCGAGGCCGTCCGCCCGGTGCCGATCGCCCAGACCGGCTCGTAGGCAAGAACGATCCGGCCATCGCCGTCCGGGACCGAGCGGGCGATCTGGCCGGCGACCGTTGCTTCGGCCTGCCCGGCTTCGCGCTGCTCCAGGGTTTCCCCGACGCAGACGATGGGGACCAGCCCGGCGCCGAGCGCGGCTTCCGCCTTGGCGCACACGGTTCCGCTGGTCTCGCCGAGGCCGTGGCGGCGCTCCGAATGGCCGACGATGACATAGCGGCAGCCCAGATCGGCCAGCATGGCGGCGCTCACCGAGCCGGTATGGGCGCCCGCCTCCGCTTCGTGGCAATCCTGCCCGCCCAGCCCGACCGGACTGCCTGCGAGCACAGCGGCGACCGCCTCCAGCGCCGTAAAGGGCGGAAAGACGGCAACCGCGCAGCCCTCGCCCGCGCCGGCCGCTGCCACGGCCACGGCGCGCGCCAGGGCGAGCGCCTCCGCGCGCAACCCGTTCATCTTCCAGTTGCCGGCGATCAGCCGCTTGGCGCTCGTCATACCTGGCCGGTTCCGCCCGGTTCCCTCCGTCTCGCCGGCAGTGCTTACCAGCGCGGTCGTGCGACCGCCAGTCGCCAGATCGACCGCTTTTTCTGCCGGATTGGCCGGCCGGTCAGCCCTGCCGCTACAGTTTTGACAGGGTTGTGAAGGCGCCGCGCCGCGCCGAATCGCTCCAAATCGCGCCGAATTGCTTCGGGCCGCTTGCCAGCGCCGCCGTGGCGTCCCTACATTGCCGGCGAAGCCCGGTGCGCCCGCTTTCCTTCCGGCGCCCGCACGCAACAACCGGACCCGGCCTGCATGCTCCAGAACATCCGCAAGGGCGCCCGATCCTGGCTCGGCATCGTTCTTGCCTGCATTCTGATTCCGCCCTTCGCCATCGTCGGCGTCGAATATGTCTTCCGCGACGGCTTCTCGCGCGCCGAAGCGGTGATCACGGTCGGCCAGCAGGAAGTCCTGGGCCGGGAATACGAGCGCGCCTTCCGCGAGCGGTTGGAGGCGGTGAACCGGCGCAGCGGCGGCGCGGTCGACTACAAGATGGCGAAGAGCCTCGGCATCGTCGACATGGTTGCCGATAGCTTCGTCACCGAAGCGTTGTTCCGCCAGGCGACCCGGGATCAGGGCATCGCGATCGGCGACGCCGTGGTCCGCGAGGCCGTGCGGACCATGCCGGCGTTCAAAGGCGTTGACGGCAAGTTCGATCCGCAGCTCTACCGGCGCGGGCTTGAAAACTCGCAGATGAGCGAACCGGAATTTCTCGATTCCCAGCGGGCCGAGCTCGCGGCGCAATATCTGGTGCAGAGCATTGCCGGCCTTCAAAGTGCGCCGGACGCGATCGTCGAAACCGTCGACCGGTTCCGTAACGAGAAGCGGCGGGCGGCCTTCCTGACGCTCCGCGCCAGTTCGGTGACCGACCTGCCCGAACCGACCGCAAGGCAGCTCGCGGACTTCTACGGGAAACGCAAGGAGCAATACAGGCAACCGGCCAACCGCACGGTTTCCGTGCTGATCGTCATGCCGTCGGACGTGTTCGACCGGATCCCGGTGACCGGGGGCGAAATCGAGGCGGCCTACGACCGCGACAAGGACAAATACACGGCGCCGGAAAAGCGCACGCTGCGGCAGCTCCTGTTCACGACCGAGGCGGATGCCCGGCAGGTCGGCGACGCCATGGCCGGCGGCAAGACTTTCGATACCGTCGCCAAAGAAACGGTCAAGCAGAAACCGCTCTCCCTCGGCACGGTGACGGCCGCCGACCTGCCTATTCCGGAACTGGCGAAAGCGGCGTTTGCCGCCAACCGGGGCGAGATCACCGCGCCGGTCAAGACGCCCCTGGGCTGGCACGTCATCGTCGTCGACAAGGTCGAGCCGGAAAAGCTGACAGCGCTCAAGGAGGTCAGAAGCGACATCGAGGAGGCGATCAAGCGGGAACGGGCCGGCGACATCCTGGACCGGCTGCGCGAGGATGCCGACGACGGATTGGGCGCCGATCTGCCGCTCGACAAGATCGCCGGCCAGATCGGGATCAAGGTGCAGCGCATCCCGGCCATCGACCCGCGCGGGCGCAACGCGGCGGGCAAGGAGATCAAGGGCCTGCCGGACGATCCGCGCTTCCTTCAGCGCATCTTCGAACAGGATACCGGCCGGAGCGACCGCGATGTCGTGGAAAGAAAGGACGGCTCCTTTTTCATCGTCGAGGTCGACAAGATCGCTCCAAGCCGGATCTTACCGCTGAAGGAAATCGAGAAGCGCGTCGCCGGCGACTGGACGGTCGGGGCCCGGACCCGGGCGCTCAAGGCCAAGGCCGACGGACTGGCACAGCAGATCCGCAGCGGGGCCGCCGTCGACAAGGTGGCGAAACAGGCGGGTACCAGCGTGAAGAACAGTTCGCCGCTCAACCGCTATGGCGCAACGGGCGATCCGGAAGTCTCCGGCCAGTTGCGCGATGCCCTCTTCAAGGCCGCCCGGAAGGGCGCGGTGGTCGCCGGGCCCGGCGCCAGCGGCTACTCGGTTGCCGTCCTGACCGCTATCGAGAATAGCGGCGATGCGAAGAAGCGGCGCCAGAATATCCTCGACAGCGTGAAAGCGTCTTTCGGGCAGGAACTGCTGGACCAGTATGGCGCCATGCTGCGCCGGAAATATCCGGTCAAGATCGACCGCAGCGGCATCGACCGGCTGTTCTCCCGCGCGGCCCAGCGCCAGCAGGGTTCGTAACGGCGAAGGCCGGCGAAGCGCGCAAAACGGGCCGGGACATGGCGGATCGGACGCAGGAATTCACCCATCTCGACGCGCAGGGCGCGGCCCGCATGGTCGATGTCGGCGGCAAGGAAGTCACGAAACGCCGTGCCGTCGCGCGCGGCAGCGTCCGCATGGCGGCAGCGACGCTGGCGAAGATCGAAGCCAGCACCATCGCCAAGGGGGATGTGCTGGCGACCGCCCGGCTGGCCGGGATCATGGCCGCAAAACGGACTTCCGAACTTATCCCGCTGTGCCATCCCCTGCCCGTCACCAGCGTCTCGGTCGATCTGGCGCCGGACCGGGAGGCCGGCACGCTTGACATTACCGCCACGGTTTCCTGCACCGGCCGGACCGGCGTCGAGATGGAGGCGCTGACCGCCGTTTCGGTCGCCGCACTCACCGTCTACGACATGTGCAAGGCGATCGACCGCGGCATGGCGATCGGCGACATCCGGCTGGAAGAGAAGTCGGGCGGCCGATCCGGCGACTGGTCGCGCGGCAACCCATGATCTCGGTGGCCGAAGCCCGGTCGCGGATCGTCGGCCGGTTCGCGCCGCTCCCCGCCGAAATCGTGCCGCTTTCCGCTGCGGTCGGGCGGGTGCTGGCCCGGGACGTGGCGGCCCGCCTGACCCAGCCGCCGCTCGCGGTCTCGGCGATGGACGGCTACGCCGTGCGGGCCGCGGATGCGCAATCGCCCGGCGCGCGCCTGCGCCTGATCGGCGAGGCGCCGGCCGGCCGGCCCTTCGACGGCGCGGTTACGGCCGGGACCGCCGTGCGGATCTTCACCGGCGGCCCGGTGCCGGCCGGCGCCGACGCCATCCTGATTCAGGAAAATGCCGAACCGGCGGGCGATTCCGTCATCGTGACCGAGCCGGTCGCCGAGGGCCGCTATATCCGCCCGGCCGGGCTGGATTTCTCAGCCGGAGAGATCCTGCTGCGGGCCGGCCGGCTGCTCCGTCCGCGGGATATCGGCCTGGCCGCCGCGGTGAATGCGCCCTGGCTGCCGGTGGTGCGCAAGCCGGTCGTGGCGATCCTGGCGACCGGCGACGAGATCGTCCTGCCCGGCGACCCGGTCGGGACCGGCCAGATCGTCAGTTCCAACAGCTGGGCGCTCACCGCCTTCGTCGAGCGCAATGGCGGCGCGGCGCAGAATCTCGGCATTGCCGGAGACGATCCGGCGGCGCTGCAGGCTGCGGTGAGCGGCATGGAGCGCGCCGACCTGCTGGTGACGACCGGCGGCGCCTCGGTCGGCGATCACGATCTGATCCAACCGGCGCTGGGCGCCATCGGCCTCAAGGTCGATTTCTGGAAGATCGCCATGCGGCCGGGCAAGCCGCTGATCTTCGGCGCGCTCGAGCAGGACAGAGCCACAACGCCGTTCCTCGGCCTGCCGGGAAACCCGGTCTCGGCGCTGGTCTGCGCCCTGATGTTCATGGCGCCGGTCCTGCAGCGCCTGCTCGGCCGGCCGGCAGAGGGCCCGCCGACCGAAACCGCAGCCCTGGGCGCGGACCTGCCGGGCAACGATGAACGCGAGGACTATCTGCGCGCGACCCTGTCAACGGACGATGGCGGCCGGGCGGTTGCGACGCCCTTCGCCAAACAGGACAGTTCGATGCTCTCGCGCCTGGCCGCGGCCGACGCGCTGATCGTCCGGCCGCCCCATGCGCCGCCGGCAGCAGCCGGCGACCCCGTTACGATTATTCCCTTGTCGAAAGACCTGGCCGCGATTTGATGAATGATTCAAAGAATACTTGACCGGCAAATCGAACCAAAGTAGAACAGCCGTCAAGTTTATATTTTGTTCCTTGAGGTCGTGTGACCAGGCTTCAGGAAACGGACAATTCAGAGAGGCTCGAAATGCTTACCCGCAAGCAGCATGAACTGCTCATCTACATCAACGACTTTATCGCTGAGTCCGGCGTTTCGCCGAGCTTCGACGAAATGAAGGATGCGCTCAACCTGCGCTCGAAGTCGGGCATCCATCGGCTGATCACCGGGCTCGAGGAACGCGGCTTCCTGCGCCGCCTGCCCCACCGGGCGCGGGCGCTGGAAGTGATGCGCATGCCGGAGACCGCCGCCATCGGCACATCGCCGGGCATGCCGGCGCGCAACAGCAAATTCTCGCCCAGCGTGATCGACGGCGGCCGCAGCGGCATGCTGGCCGGCCGGCCGGTCGAGGCGGCGAACGACGCCATGGCCCTGCCGCTCTACGGCAGGATTGCCGCCGGCACGCCGATCGAGGCGCTGCGCGATACGTCGAATACGGTCGCGGTGCCGCCCAGTATGCTCGGACGCGGCGAACACTATGCGCTGGAAGTCGACGGCGACTCGATGGTCGAGGCCGGCATCATGAACGGCGACACCGTGGTCATCCAGCGCTGCGAAAAGGCGGACAACGGCACGATCGTCGTCGCCCTGGTCGACGAAGCGGAAGTGACGCTGAAACGCCTGCGCCAGCGCGGCAACTCGATTGCGCTGGAACCGGCGAACAAGAAATTCGAGACCCGCATCTTCCACCCGGAACAGGTGCGCATCCAGGGCCGGCTGGTCGGACTGATCCGGCATTTCTGACGGCCGCAGGGGCGGCGCTGCTGCAATCGGCGTTCGCTCGCCGGAAAATCGCAGCTTCCGTCGGCTTGCCGGTCCCTCGATACGCCCCGGATTTGGCAGTTCCCGTTTGATGACGACCGGTTTTTAGGGCATCGCTTCTGCATGACCGTGATCGTCGACGACACCAGCCCCTTCGGCGCCCACAGCCCGAATGCCCTGCAGCGGCGCCTGTACCGGTTCATGGCGCGGCTGTACGGATACGGCTGGACCGGCAAGCGGATTTTCGGGCGGCTGCGCTGGCTCGATCGACGGTTTTCTTCCAGCGACATGGCGGATGTGCGGCGCTTCGGGCTGCGCTGGCGGCTGTATCGCAAGGGCAATGTGTCCGACAGCCGGCTGCTCCTGCGCCCCGACAGCTTCGACCCGGTCGAGATGGACTGCCTCCTCGGCATGGTGAAGCCTGGATTCGCCTTTATCGATGTCGGCGCCAATTGTGGCTTCTATGCGTTGCGGGTGGCGGCAGCCGGCGGCCGGGTCGTTGCCATCGAACCCCATCCGCAGATGTTCCGCCGGTTGAAATTCAACCTGGAGCTGAATCCGGAATGCACCTTGCGGCTTCTGGACTGCGCGGTCGGCGACCGCCGCGACTCGATACGGATTGCCGAGGATGCGCGCAATCTCGGGAGAACCCGGATCGACGAAACCGGCGGCATTTCGGCCGAAATGCGCCCGCTGCTGGATATCGTCAGGGACGAGGGCCTGGACCGGCTGAGCGCCCTGAAGGTCGATGTCGAGGGCTTTGAGGACCGCGTGCTGGCGCCGTTCCTTGGCGAAGCCCCGGATTCCCTGTTGCCGGAAACGATAATCGCCGAGCACACCTGGAGCGAACACTGGGCGGAGGATTGGCGGCAGATCGCCGACCGCCGCGGCTATCGCGAGTGGGCGCGCACCCCGACCGGCAATGTCATTCTGATCCGCGATCCTTGAGGGCGCATCGCTGGCGATCGGATGGGTGCCCTCCGAATTGCAGGGGAGGATCAATCCGGCAAACCGATTGTCCCAGAACGCTTTTTAGCGATTTGAGCCGCGACACGCTTCCCCTCGGTGCGAAATTCGGACTCAGCCGGCCGCCTGTTCGCGCAGCAGGAATTTCTGGATTTTGCCCGTCGAAGTCTTTGGCAGTTCGCCGAAGACAACGGCGGTCGGGCATTTGTAGTGCGCCAGCCGTTCGCGGCACCAGGTGATGACCTCTGCCTCGGTCAGCGTGGCGCCGGGGCGCACGCCGACGAAGGCGCAGGGTGTCTCTTCCCATTTCTCATGCGGCCGGGCGACGACTGCCGCCTCGACGATATCCGGATGGGCGTAGAGCGCCGCCTCGACCTCGATCGACGAGATATTCTCGCCGCCGGAAATGATGATGTCCTTGGAGCGGTCCCTGATCTGGACATAGCCGTCCGGGTGCCAGACGGCCAGGTCGCCGGTATGGAACCAGCCGCCGGCAAAGGCCGCGTCGGTGGCTTTCGGATTCTTGAGATAGCCCTTCATGATCGAGTTGCCGCGCTTCAGGATCTCGCCCATCGTCGCGCCGTCGCGCGGCACCGGCTCCAGGGTTTCCGGATCGGCCACGATCATGCCGCCGTCCATGGTCGGATAGGCCACGCCCTGGCGCGCCTTCTGCTCGGCCAGGGCGTCCGCCGGCAGGCCGGCCCAATCCTCCTGCCAGGCGCAATGGGCGCTCGGGCCGAACACCTCGGTCAGGCCGTAGACATGGGTCACGTCGAAGCCCAGCTTCGCGATGCCGTCCAGGACCGCCGGCGCCGGCGCGGAGCCTGCCGTGAACACTTTCACGGACTGCTCGAACGGGATGCGGTCGTCCTCAGGCGCGTTGATCAGGGTGGAGAGCACGATCGGCGCGCCGCACATATGGGTGACGCCGTTGTCGGCGATCGACTGGAAGATCGCCCGCGCCTCGACCCTGCGCAGGCCGACATGGGTGCCGCCCATCAGCGCCACGCTCCAGGGGAAGCACCAGCCGAGCGCATGGAACATCGGCAGCGTCCACAGATAGACCGGGCGGTGCGGCATCGCCCAGGTCACCGCGTTGCCGAGCGCGTTCATGTAGGCGCCGCGGGCGTGATAGACGACGCCCTTCGGATCGCCGGTCGTGCCGGAGGTGTAGGACAGCGCGATCGCCTGCCATTCGTCGGCTATGCCGGGCCAGTCGTAATCGGGATCGCCCTCCCCGATCAGCGCCTCATAATCCAGATTGCCCAGCCGTTTGCCGCCCGGTCCTTCGCTGTCGTCGATGTCGACCACGAGCGGATTCACTTTGGCCATGCCGAGGGCGGCTTCGACGGTGGGCGCGAATTCGGTGTCGGTCAGCAGGACCTTGGCGCCGCCATGGTCGAGGATGAAGGCGATGATCGCCGCATCGAGCCGGATATTGAGCGGATTGAGCACCGCGCCGGTCATCGGCACGCCGAAATGCGCTTCCAGGGACTCGGGCGTGTTCGCGCCCATCAGCGCCACCGTGTCGCCGGCGCCGATGCCCCGCTGCGCCAGCGCGCTCGCCAGCCTGACCGAGCGTTCGAGCTGCTGGGCATAGGTAAAGCGCCGCGCCCCGTGGATCATCGCGGTCCGGCCGGGATACGCCTCAGCCGCCCGTTCCAGGAACCGGCTCGGGTGCATCGGCATGTAGTTGGCGGGGTTCTTGTCGAGATCGGTCTCGAACGGGTTCCGGCCGGTCGCGCTCATCCGATTCTCCCTGGGACGCTCCTGTCCGGCGAGTCTAGCGCAATCTGGCCCGGCGCGGCATGGGTTTCCGTGAGCGGCAATCCACCAAACTGTGTCACCCCGGCCGACCGAAGAGAGAGCCGGGGTCCAGAGTCGCCGGTAAGGCCTCAGTTTTTGGCTCTGGTCCCCGGATCGTCGCTTCGCTCCGTCCGGGGTGACACTATTTGGTAACTTGAAACTGTGCCGTCACCCGAAGCGGTCGCGGTCATGGGGGCGCATCAGGTCGAGCGCCGGCCCCTTCGGCACGATGCCGGTCGGATTGATGGCCAGATGGCTGCCGTAGTAGTGCCGCTTGATGTGGTCCATGTTCACCGTGGCGGCGATGCCCGGCTGCTGATAGAGGTCGCGCAGATAGTTGCCGAGGTTGGGATAGTCCTCGATCCGGCGCTTGTTGCACTTGAAATGGCCGACATAGACGGCGTCGAAGCGCACCAGGGTCGGGAACAGCCGCCAGTCCGCCTCGGTCATGCGGTTGCCGACCAGATAGCGCTGCCTGTCCAGCCTGGCTTCCAGCTCGTCCAGGGTCTCGAACAGCGCCTCGAAGGCTTCCTCATACGCCTCCTGCGTCTTGGCAAAACCGGTCTTGTAGGCGCCGTTGTTGACATTTTCGTAGATCGGTACGTTCACGGCGTCGATCTCGCGCCGCAGCGGCTGCGGATAGAAATCCGGCTCGCCCTCGCCCCATTCGTTGAAGGCCGTGTTGAGCATCCGGACGATCTCGGGGGATTCGTTGTTGACGATGGTCCCTTCCTTCTTGTCCCAGAGCACGGGAACCGAAACCCGGCCGGTATAGTCGTGCTGCGCCTTCTTGTAGATGTCGCGCAGGTAGCGGGCGCCGTTGACGCTGTCCGGAATGCAATCGGGGCCGTCGCTGAAATGCCAGCCCTCCTCGCTCAAATACGGATCCACGACCGAAACCGAGATCGCCTCGTCGAGCTTACGCAGCGAGCGCAGGATCATCGTACGGTGCGCCCAGGGGCAGGCGTGCGCGACGTAGAGGTGGTAGCGGCCCGGCTCGGCCTTGAAGGGCGCCGATCCGTCGGCGGTGACGATGTTGCGGAAGGATGTGGTGGCGCGCTGGTACCGTCCGTCGGCCGCGGCGGCGATCTGCTCTTCCATGTGCCACGCGCCGTCGATCATCATGCCCATGGTGTCGTTCCCGATGATGGCCCGGCCGGTCGTCCCGGCGCCTGCGCAGCGATATGCGATGCATTTGCAGGACGGCAACGGTGCACCCTGCGCGCGGCGGCGGGCGTTAGTCGCCGTATTCGGGTAAGTTGAGTCGGTCCGGTTTTCGGGTTCGACCGCTGTCCGGCTTTCCCGGAGCTCGGTCCTGCCCGGCGGCGGACCTATGGCGCTGGGAACGGCGAAACTACCGACGGCTACATGCCACCGGAACCGGGACGGGACAGCTACCGGTATCTGATTTCATCCGCCCGGCGCGAGAAACTCACTGGACACCGTGCACGATTCCCTGACGATGAGCTCGGAATTCAGGACAATCTGCTGTGGCGGCGCGCCGGGATTGCCTATTCGCTGGAGAAGAAGCGAGGCGGCCTTCGTGCCCATCTCATCCCGGGACACCGTCGTCACACTAAGGGCGGGGTGTACGAGGCGTGCTTCTTCGACATCTTCGTGCCCGACGAGCGCAAATTCCTTGCCGGGCAATATTCCTTCCCGTTGGAGCCCGGAAAAGAGCCCGAGCGCGAGCGCATCGTTGTAGCAGATTGCCGCCGTCGGTCTGGGATTGAGCCCGGCAATCCAACATGCCGCTTCGAAACCCGCCAATCTATTGGGGACGGAGGGCCAGACCAGCGTCTCGTCGTAGTCGATCGAAGCCTCCTTCAGAGCGTCTTTGTACGCCTGCACCCAGACGCTGAAACAACTGACGCTGGGATCGCCGCCGATAGTGGCGATGCGGCGGTGCCCCGAACCCAGAAGCCGCTCCATTGCCAAAAGAACCGATTGCCGATCGTCATTTATAACATGGTCGTAGCCGAGCTCGAAAATAGTCCGAGAAACAAAAACTATGGGAGGCGGTCCTGTGCTGGGAAAAATAAAGTCTTTTGCTGTCGAACCGACCGCAGGCGAAATAATAATGCCGTCGGCATTGTATTCCAACATCGTACGGATAAATTCGGTTTGCCGGGCAACCGACTCATTGGTGTTACACAGAAATACCGTTCGTCCGGACTCCGCTAACGCTTCTTCCATCGAAGCCAGTAACGTGCTGAAGAATGGATCGGATATACTGTTCAGGATAACCCCGACAGTATGGGTCCTGGCTGTGCGCAACCCGGCCGCGCTACGCTGATAAATATATCCGGATTCCTTGAGCGCGGCGGTGACCCGGTTCCGGGTCTTTTCGCTGATTCTCGTGCTGCCGCGCATCGCGAGCGATACAGTTGCAGTCGAGACACCGAGTTGTCTGGCAATATGGCTAAGCGTAGGCTTGGACATTCTGTCCGCTCAATTTCCAAAGAAGGTTTATTTGAGCCAATCCGCAATATCGGGCAAGAAATCGAACTCGGCTCTGAAACCGGGAACAATCGGCCTGAACATGGGCGCAGACGGTTGCCCCTTAACACCGCCGCCCGACTTGCGTCAATCCGGTGGACGGGTGTTTATCGGTTTTCGATTCACCGGTTCGGCGACCGTAGCGACCAAACCGGCATTTTGCAACCCGTCGGAAAATTCATACCAAGACGATTAATCGATTCAATCTCCATTTCCTTTGAATTATACTGCCGGAGATACCTTGATAGTTCAAGATACAACAGGATGCCGTGTCCATTTTCGGGACAATTGGAAGGGAGTGGCGCTGAAGTCTGTGTACTGAACAAGATAGCTGACAGGCGTCTGCCAGTCGGGCGCCCGGCTGGACAGGCAGATCTGAGTGCAGGCACACCCGTCCACCGGGCCGCAGGCGGTCGACGGCTCGATCGCAGGAGGCTCTGCACGGGACCGCCCGCGAGACCGCGGCCAGGACGTTGGACCGGATGATTCCGGCGACGATATCGACCTTGTCGCTGCTCATCGTCTTGCGGGCAACCCGCAGGCCGACATCCGGCTTGCGTCGGTCGTCGCCGTAGATGACGGTGGTCTTTACCCCGCCGAGCGCGGCGCCATACGGCACCGCCGCGCTGTTCGGCGGTTATACCGTTCCGGTCAGACGCCGAAGGTGATCCTGGTGCCGAGGTAGGAGCGCACCAGTTGCTCCGGCATGCGGCGGCGCATCGCCTCGATGAACGGCGCTCCGGTGCAGTGCATCGGGACGACGACATCGGGGTCGAGCTTCTGTAACTCGTCGATGGTGTATTCGATATACTCCGGCTTCGACATGCCGAGATGGAAGCCGCCGATCACCGCGTGGAGCCGGTCGGTGCCGGCGATCGACATGGCGGTCCGGACCGAATTGACGATGCCGGAGTGACCGCAGGACGAGATCACGACAAGTCCCCGCCCGCGTACCAGATAGCAGGTCGCATGCTCTTCGGGATGGCTGTCGAACACCAGCTCCCCGCGATTTTCCGCTTCGCTGAAATGGTCCGGGACCTGGAGCATGGTGCCGCCGGTGACCTCTTCGAACGAATCGCGCTCGATATAACCGGTGGTGAAAGGACCATCGAGCGCCGACGGCCCGTTGCAACAGACCGGCGCAACCGCCTGCGCGACGAGCGACTCGCGATCCGGGGCGCCCCAGTACAGCATGTCCGGCTTTTCGCCGGGCTTCGGCGGGCCGGCCGGGAGCCAGCGCACCTGGAACGCCTCCTCAGCGCCCACATAGAGGCTCATATCCCCGCCCATTTCGCTGCGGTAGCGGTTCACGAACCCCTCCAGCCCGCCATAGTGGTCGCGGTGGCCGTGGCTCAGGATCAGTCCGGTGAGCCGTGCCGGATCGATACTAAGCAGCCCGAAGTTGCGGTTGAGGATCTCCGGCGTATAGCCGAAGTCAAGCAGATATTCGGCCCGGCGCCCGCCCGCCATCGATTCGAGATGGAGCGAGAGGCCCCACTCGCCGGCGAGCGTCGTCATGTGCTGTCCGGCAATGACTCCGACATATTCGATGTTGACATGAGGATGGGTGGCCTTGGGCAGAAAGAGCTCGTGATGGGAATCGACGACGACCTGCACCGAGAGATGATCGACCACCGGCGCTTCGAAGGGAGTGTTCCTGTCGGTGCTCATCGGACGCCTCCACGCCTGGCGTGAGTGAAATCGGCTCAGTCTGTCGTTATAGTCAGAACCGGGATGTTTCGATAGCCGGCAATCCCAGGCCCCGCCGCCGTCTTTTGCGCGGCCGTCGCGCCTGTGTACAATGGAGCGGCCGACAGATGCTCCGTCGCGCCGCCGCAAAACCGGGAGGATCCGTGTCGCGCTCCGCCGAGAAGGCCTACCTCCATATCCGCGACGCCATCGTCAACGCCGACTACTTGCCGGGCAGCCATCTCAAGGAAGAAGAGCTGTCGGCCGCCATCGGCTTAAGCCGCACGCCGATCCGCGAGGCGCTGCGGCGGCTGGCGACGGAAGGCCTGGTCGCCTTTGCCCGCAACCAGGGCACCTTCGTCGAGCGTTTCACCGCCGACGATATCGACGAAATCTTCCAACTCCGCGCAACCTTGGAGGCGCACAGCGCCGCCCGCGCGGCGACCCGGATCGGCGAGGCCGAGATTGCCGAACTGAAGCGCCTGACCGGCGAAATGGAGGCGTTGCAGGGCCGGCCCATAGACGATGCCTATGTCCACGAATTCAACCGGCTCAATGCCGAATTCCACCGCCTCATTCTTTCCGTGGCACAGAGCCGGCGACTTGAGGCGATGCTCGAGACCATCATCGACATCCCGCTGATCCTGATGAAGCATTTCAACTGGCAGGCCATCGTCGATCTCGAACGCTCCTGCCTGCAGTATCGCGAGCTGATCTCGGCCTTCGAGAACCGCGACCCGGACTGGGCGTCCTCGCTGATGCGTGCGCATATCCTCGGCGCCCGGGGCGACCGGCGACGCTTTCCGATGCACGAAATCGAACCGGCCGAAGCCGCGGAGTAACGCTGGACAAGATCGGGATTGTATACATTTTAGGGCCGATATCGGGAACGGACCGGCGCGGACCGGCCGGAACGGGAGAACAGGATGCACAAGACCGAATTGCACCCGGACGCGGTCCGGCTCATCAGGGCCCGGCGCGGCGGCAGGCTGCATGTCCGCGACACGCTCGATCCGGCGCGCTCCGCGCTGGTCGTGGTCGATATGCAGACGGCCTTCCTGAAACCCGGCCTGCCATCGGAGGTGCCGGAGGCGCGGGAGATCGTGCCCAACATCAATCGCCTGGCGGCGGCGTTCCGGGCCGCGGGCGGATCGGTCGTCTGGGTTTATACCACCTTCGACGACGATATCTTCACCGAATGGTCGTCCTTCCTCGGCGGCACCTGCAACCTGGAGATGGCGCAGCGGATAGTCGGCCAGCTCAAGGAAGGCGCCGAGGGGCATTCCCTGTGGCCGGCGATGGATGTCGAGGACGGGGACATGTGGGTGGTCAAGCGCCGCTTCAGCGCCTTCATTCAGGGCTCGTCGGATATCGAGGACCGGCTGCGCGCCGGGGGCATCGATACCCTGGCGGTGACCGGCACACTCACCAATGTCTGCTGCGAGGCGACCGCGCGCGACGCCATGATGCGTAATTTCAACGTGATCATGGTGTCGGACGGCAACGCCACCTATACCGACGCCATCCACAACGCCAGCCTGACCAGCATGTCGGTCAGCTTCGCCGACATCATGACGACCGACGAAGTAATCGGGGCGCTCTCCGGCATTGCCGCCGAGGCGGCCGAGTAGCCGGTCCGATGCGGCTGGACAGAATCGATCAGCCGACAGTTTACGGCACAAGGGCGAAGATCGGCGTCATCGTCCCGCCGACCAACACCGCCAACGAGGCGGAATGGGCCCGAATGATGCCATCGGGCGTAACGCTGCACGCCGCACGCATGCCGCTGCATCTCGATACCGAGAGCGAGACCGGCAAGGCGGCGCTCTACGCCGATGTCGAGCGCTATGCCGGCGACCTGGCGATGGCGAGCGTCGATCTGATCGCTTACGGCTGCACGGCCGGCTCCATGGTCAGCCCGGTCGGGGCCTTGCCGACCTTCATGAGCGAGCGCACCGGCCGGCCGGCGGTGACGACGGCGCAGGCGCTCGTCGAGGCCCTGCGCGCGCTCGGCGCAACCCGGATCGCGCTGGGCACGCCCTACGATGCCGGGCTTAACGCGCACGAGGTGCGCTTCCTCGCCGATCACGGCGTTGAGGTCGTTCACGAGGAAGGCTTCGGCTACGGCGCCGGCGGGCCGCAGGAGCACCGCAATATTGCAAGAATCCGGCCCGAGGAAGTGTACGCCCTCGCCCGGCGGGTCGACCGGCCGGAGGCGCAGGCGATTCTGTTGTCCTGCACCGATCTTGCGACACTGGATGTGATCGAACGGCTGGAGGCCGAGTGCGGCAAACCGGTGGTCAGCAGTAACACGGCGACCTTCTGGTTCGCCCTGCGCCGCGCCGGGATCGATGACCGGCTGGACGGCTTCGGCCGCCTGCTGAAGGAGCATTGATGAGCGCCGCTGCCGATCTCTATCCTTCGCTCAAGGACCGCGTCGTCGCGATGACCGGCGGCGGTCGCGGCCTCGGCCTCGAAATGGCGCTCGCCCTGGTCGGAGCCGGCGCGCGGGTGACGGTGACCGGCGCCCGGGAAGCGAGCGAACTTGCCGACGCCAAAGCGCAGGCCGAGGCGCTTGCCGGACCGGGCCGCCTGATCGCCGTGCAGGCGGATGTACGCGACTACGAAGATTGCCTGAAGGTTCGCGAGCGCACCCTGGCCGCCTTCGGCGCGGTGCACTGCCTGGTCAACAATGCCGGGCGCGGCATGAAGCTGGTCCATCCCAACTATGTCGAGGAACGGCCGAAATTCTGGGAGGCGCCGCTCGACGGCTGGCGCGAGATCGTCGACACCAACATCAACGGCGTCTTCAACATGGCGCGCGCCTTCACACCCCATTTTATCGGGCAGGGTTTCGGCAAGATCGTCAACGTCTCGACCAGCGACGTCACCATCGTGCGCGTCGGCTATTCGCCCTACGGGCCGAGCAAGGCGATGCTGGAGGCGATGAGCCGGGTCTGGGCGCAGGATCTGGAGGGGACCGGCGTGACCGTGAACGTCTTCCTGCCCGGCGGCGCCACCGACACTGCCATCCTGCCGGACATGCTGCAGAAACGCGGCGCCGACGGCGGCCTGCTGCAGCCCGAGATCATGCGCGCGCCGATCCTGTGGCTGTGTTCGGACCGTTCGAACGGCCATACGGCGGAGCGCTATATCGCGCGCCTGTGGGACGAGGCGCTGTCGCCGGACGAAGCCGCCGCCGGGGCGCGGGACCGGCATCACGAAAAGCCCGGTATTCTTTAGTCGGGCTGCAATCGGGCTTCAGCCGGGCGCCATCGCCACTTCCGGCATCGTCCCGACGCGGGAGCAATACGGAGACCGAATTTTGAAGACCCAGGCTATCGGCGACATCGTCATCGACCGGATCGTGGAAGCCGAAGGCGCTTTCACCGCGTATGATTTCATCCTGCCGGGGGCAACGCAGGAACTCGTGGACGCGAACGCCGACTGGCTGGTGCCCCGCTTTGTCGCGCCGGACGGACAGTTGATCATGGCCTTCCACGCCATGGTCCTGCGCACGCCCCGGCAGACGATCCTGGTCGACTGCTGCGTCGGCAACGACAAGGACCGGCCGCTGCGCCCGCTGTGGCACCGGCAGCGGACGCCGTTTCTCGACACCATGCGCGCCGCCGGCGTGGCGCCCGAAGAGATCGACGTGGTGATGTGCACTCATCTGCACGCCGACCATGTCGGCTGGAACACGCAGCTCGTCGACGGCCGCTGGGTGCCGACCTTTCCCAACGCCCGCTATGTCTTCGCGCGCCGGGAATACGAATTCTGGGAGGCCGAAGCGCGCCGGGCGAAGGCCGAAGGCGCCGAAGAGCCGCCCAATCACGGCAGCTTCGACGACAGCGTCCTGCCCGTAATGGAGGCCGGGCGCGCGGTGCTGGTCGAGGCCGACCATGAGCTCGACCGCGGCGTCTGGCTGGAGCCTGCCTACGGCCACACGCCGGGCAACGTAAACGTCAACGTCCGCAACGGCGGCCGCCACGCCCTGCTGTGCGGCGACACCATGCACACACCGCTGCAACTGTGCGATCCCGGCCTGTCGAGCGCCTTCTGCGAGAATCCCGCCCTGTCGGCGCGCAGCCGCACGGCAATGGTCGAGAGGCTGGCGGATACGGACTCAATTCTGCTGGCCGGGCACTTCCCCACCCCGGTCGCCGGCCGCGTCGTGCCCCACCGGGAGGCCTTCCGCCTCGACACCGGGGATTGAGCGGCGGAGGCTTGCATCGCGTATGGGCAGTCGTTATATTAGCTAATTCTTAGTCAAGGAGACTGTTATGGCGACCGTCACGGTGCACGCCGCCAAAACCAACTTGTCCAAACTGATCAAACGCGTCGAGGCTGGCGAGGAAATCGTCATCGCCCGAGGCGACCAGCCGGTTGTGCGTCTCGTGCCCTATGCGTCGAAAGTGGACAAATTGAAGGGCTTCGGTTCGATGAAAGGGCTTATCGACGTAGGTCCGGAATTTTTCGAACCCCTTCCGGACGAAGAACTTGAGGCCTGGTATCGCTGACCGCGATGGGCGTCCTCCTCGACACGCATGTCGCGCTTTGGTGGCTGAAAGGCGACAACCGGATTCCCCGACGCATTCGAGATATCGTGGCGCACCCCGACACGGAAGCGTTCGTGAGCGCGGCGACGATCTGGGAGATCGCGATAAAGTCGAAGCTCGGAAAACTTCCCGCCGCCGCTGCCGCGGTCGAAACGATGCCGGCCTGTTTCACCGACATCGGGTTTTCAATTCTGGACATTAACGCCGCGCACGCAAAGTGCGCCGGCAACCTGCCGTTGCACCACCGCGATCCGTTCGACCGGATGCTGATCGCACAGGCAACGATCGAATCGATATTCCTGGTGTCTGGCGACCCCGTGATGTCGCACTACGATGTCGACCTTGAGTGGGACGCCCTGAACTGACCGGGTGCGACCCGGCAAACGGTTCCTGTGCCGAGAAATTTTCTGCCCTCAGTAATCCTGCATCAGGCTGCCCCAGCCGTAGACCTTGTCCTCGATGCCCTGCTGGCGCAGCGACCACCAGTAGGTCGCCGTGTTGATCGCGATCACCGGCTTGTCGAGCCAGAATTCCGCGATCGCCGCGACCCGGGCCATGGCGAGATTGGTGCCGACCTGGACGATCGCCTCGACCTGGCTGTCGTTGACCTCGACGATCGAATCGCGCAGCTCCTGCTCCGAAACATGGGCGATCAGTTGCGGGCTGGCGCATCGCAGCCCCTTGAGATTGACGACCTCGAAGCCGCAATCCTCGAAGAACTGCCGGACATTCTGGTCGCCGAGCGGCATGTAGGGGGTAATCACGCCGATCCTGCGGATGTCGCCGTATTTGCGCAGCGCCGCCTGGCAGGCGTCGGAGCCCATCGAGACCGGCACGCCGGCGCGTTCCTCGCAATTCTTGTGAAAGACCTTCGAGCCTTCGAGGCCGTCCCAGAAGGTCTCGGCCGACATGCCCATGATCACGGCGCCCGGCGAGCAGGTCACCACCCGGTCGATCGCCACCATCAGCTCGGCGCGGATGTCGAGCATGAGCTGATTGAAATCCTCGTCGCTTCGCACCGGATTGTCGGGGATGTGGATGCGGGCGAAATGGTTGGTCACGCCCCAGGGCCGGAGCGAATCGAACTCCGGCTGCACGGCCGTGTTGGTGGACGGTGCGATGACGCCGAACTTCATGCGGTGACCGATCGAATCGACCATTTACTCGCTCCTCTGGCTTGGCGGGTCCGGCCGCGGGTGCGGCGTCCCCGTCCTACGGGATTGCTTCCCTATGGGATTGCTTCGGCTTCGCGCAACCCCGCGATCATCGAACTGCGCAACAGGAATTCGCGCGCCCGGGCCGGATCCTCGGCGGTGCGGCGCATTTCGTCGTGGCGCTTCTGCCGTTGCACAGGATCGGCCTCCATCAGCGTTTCGCGATTGCGGATAGTGGATTGCTGCACGAAATCCAGCGCCATCGCCCGGCGCTGCCGCTCGTAACGGTCGAGCACGGCATCGTCGGCCTCGCCGCGCCACACGGCCACCAGCTTTTCGCACAGGCTGAAGGCATCCTGGAGCCCGCCGTTCATGCCCATCCCGCCGAGCGGATTGTTGATGTGCGCGGCATCGCCGGCCAGCAGGATGCGGCCGATCCGGTATTTGTCGGCGACCCGCTGATGCACCCGGTAATGGGTCTTGTGCACCACGTCGAAGGGTCCGCAGCCCGGCGCGACGCCCTCCAGCCGTTCCTGCACGCGGCCATCGGTCAGCGCTTTTTCCATGTCCTCGTCCGGGCCGGTCGGAAACAGCACGCGCCAGGCGTCGACGACGCGCAGCAGCACCAGCCATTCCTCCGGATCGGCGAAATAGTTGACGAGGGTGAGATCCGGCATCGGCCCGCGGAACTCGAAGCTTGTCGACAGTGTGAGGAACAGTTCCGGGAATGTCAGCCCGTCATAGGCAATTCCCAGCGACCGGCGCACCGCGCTGTTGGCGCCGTCGCCCGCGATGACCCAGCGGCCGTCGAACGTTGCTTTGCCGTCGGCAGTATTGGCTGTCACCCAGGCGCGGTTGCCGTCCTGGCCGGCGCCGGTCACCTCATGGCCGAAGCGCAGGTCGAAATGCGGCACACCGGCCATCCGCTTGTGCAGCAGGCGGGTCAGCTTCCACTGCTCGGTCTGGATCCGGTAGGGATGGCCGGTGTCGTCCCCGAGCAGGCCCATGTCCCAGGTCGCCACGGGGCCGGTCTCGCGGTCGCGATACTGCCAGGCCGGCGCGATCAGGCCCCAATCGGCAATCTCGCCGGTCAGGCCGTCGAAGAAATCCAGCATGTCGAGGGTCGGCGGATGCCAGGTCGAGGCGCGCAGGTCGGTCGCCAGATCATCGCCGGCCTCCAGCACCAGTACCGGAATGTCGTGCATCGCCAGATAAGAGGCGGCGGTCATACCGACCGGCCCCGCGCCCGCGACGATCACCCGATCCGCTTCGGCCATGCCCTTCGATCCCTTCCGGCTATTCGGCAGCGATGGCGCGGGATGCACTAGGCGAGGCGCAGTTTCGTGGCAGGCCGTGGCGGCGGCCCGGCCGTCACCGGATCAATGCAGCCGCTCAATCGCAATCGCCGTCGCTTCGCCGCCGCCGATGCACAGCGCCGCGACGCCGCGGTCGACGCCCTTGGCCGCCATGGCGTTCAGCAGGGTGACGATAATGCGCGCGCCCGACGCGCCGATCGGGTGGCCGAGGGCGCAGGCGCCGCCATGGACGTTGACGATGTCGTGCGGCAGGCCGAGATCCCGCATCGCCACCATGGTGACGACGGCGAAGGCCTCGTTGACCTCGAACAGGTCGACATCGCCGGTCTGCCAGCCGGCCTTCTCCAGCACCTTCTCGATCGCGCTGACCGGGGCCGTGGTGAACCAGGCCGGATCCTGGGCGTGGGTGGCGTGGGCGACGATGCGGGCGCGGGGGCTGAGGCCGCGCTGCTCCGCCTCCGACTGCGTCGTCAGGACGAGCGCCGTCGCGCCATCGGAGATCGACGAGGAATTGGCCGGCGTCACCGTCCCTTCCTTGCGGAAGGCCGGCTTCAGTTTCGGAATTTTCGCCAGATCGGCGTTGAACGGCTGCTCGTCCCGCTCGACCGTAACCTCGCCCTTGCGCGTCTGCACGGTGACCGGCTCCGTCTCACGGTCGAAGGAGCCGTCCTCGTTGGCCGCCTTGGCGCGCATGAGCGAGGTAATGGCGAAGTCGTCCTGGGCCTCGCGGGTGAACTGGTAGTGCTGGGCTGCGTCCTCGGCATAGGCGCCCATCAGGCGGCCCGGCTCGTAGGCGTCCTCCAGCCCGTCGAGGAAAATGTGGTCCCAGACCTGGCCGTGGCCCATGCGCAGGCCGCCGCGCGCCTTGTCCATCAGGTAGGGCGCGTTGGTCATGCTCTCGAGGCCGCCGGCGACCATGACCTCGTTGACGCCCGCCACGATCAGATCGTGGGCCAGCATGGTCGCCTTCATGCCGCTGCCGCACATCTTGTTGACGGTGGTGCAGCCGGCGTCCCACGGGATGCCGGCGCCGTGCGCCGCCTGGCGCGCCGGCGCCTGGCCGAGCCCGGCCGGCAGCACGCAGCCCATGATGACCTCGTCGATATCCTCGCCGGCCACGCCGGATCGTTTCAGGGCGCCTTCGATGGCCACCGCGCCGAGCGCCGTGGCGGTGATGTCCTTCAGGCTGCCCTGAAAGCTCCCCATCGGCGTGCGCGCGCCGTCGACGATGACAACGGGATCGGAAGCGGTCGCGGTCATGGCGATTTCCTTGCAGTTTGCGGCAGCTATCGGAGCAGACGAATTTCGACACCGATGGCGAGTTCTCTCCACATTGTATCGCAGGTGACAACCGGCAATTCCAGTTTTCTTGCGAGGCTCAGGCAGACCCGGTCGCCAAGCGACAGTCCGAATTGCGAAGTGCCGGCCCGCAATCTGCCCGCCGCCAGCGCAACATCCCGGTCCAGGGCGATCAATTCGACCGGCAATCGCGAAGCGGTTTCCGCGGCGTCTTCGGGATCGCCGCCGCGATTGACCAGGCCGGTCACGATTTCGGCAAGATTGACGGTAGACATCGCGCAGTCCGGCAGGAGCGAGGGCACGGCCTCGCCGCCCGGTTCGCCGAACATCATAGCTAGGATCGCCGACGAATCTAGGACAACACGCTCCCCGCTCAACGGGTTACTCCGCGGCCCGGTCAACCGGTGTGCCGGCTTGGACCCACTCGGCGTCGCCGGCGTCCTCGCGCGCCGCTTCCGCCCGCTTGTCGGCAAGGAACCGGTCGACGAGGTCGCCAGTCGGTGGGATCATCTTTCGGACCTGCGCCTGTATTCGCTCGACGCTGCGCTCGAAGGTTTCGATCCGCACGGTCCCATCGTCGACGGTCAGCACAAGCGGCTCGCCCTCGGCAAAGCCCAGTTCTTCGCGGACCGCGGCCGGGATCACGACGCGCCCGCCCGCGCCCATCGGTGCGCGCCAGAAATCGTTTTCAAAGACATGATTCTGTTTTTCGGCCATAAATTTCAATATATGTCAGAATTTCTGCCGCAGCAAGTTCCAATGAGAACCCGCCTGCCCATCGGATTTGCAGGATGGACCGGACCGCCTCGCCATCGAACTCCGGGTACAACAGCATCAGCACTGGCGACGCGCCGAGGACTGAATCAGGCGTTACTCGGCCCTGAACGCGACGACGCTTCGCGCCGCCGGTCTTCGATCAGCGAATCGGACAGTCTGATATCGGCCGGGATCGCCGCGCAAACGATACGCTGGGCCATGCGTACGGCCGCCGTGGCGCTGGTCAACCAGACGATCCCATCTTCGTCGATTGTCGCAACGAGCATGTCGCCTTCCGCCACTTCCATTGCCTCGCGGAAAGCGGCCGGGATGACGATCCGGCCGCCCGAACCGATCCTGAAGCGGTATCGCTCGGCGCCTGACACAGTTTCTTCCTGCTCTGACATAGGTTCCTGTTGTAGACCGTCCGCTCGAAAATTCAGCGGTCTTTGGATTTCGCGGCACGATAGCGGGCCAGCGCCGCTTCGTTCGGCGGATACAGGCCCTTCACCGGTTCGCCGCGCTCGATCTCGGTGAGAATCCAGGCTTCCAGGTCTTCCTGCTCGCTGCCATCGGCGGCGATCCCGGCGGCGAGGGCCTGCGGCAGCACCACGGCGCCGTCGTCGTCGGCGACGATGATATCGTCCGGAAACACCGCCACGCCGCCGCAGCCGATCGCCTCCTGCCAGCCGGCAAATCACAGGGCCGCGATGGAGGGCGGCGCGGTGACGCCGTTGCACCAGATCGGGATGTCCACGGCGCGAATGCCGGCGATATCCCGCATCGGGCCGTCGCTGACGATGCCGGCCACGCCGCGCTGCTTCATCCGGCCGGCGAGAATGTCGCCCAGCGTCCCGGCGCCCGGCTCGCCCCGGCTGTCGATGACCGCAACGGCGCCGGCCGGCATGTCCTCGATGGCGTCGCGCAGCGAATTCGGCGCGGCATAGCTTTCCCGGGTCGAAATATCCTCCCGGCCCGGCACGAACCGCAGGGTAAACGCCGGCCCGACGAGCCTTGGACCGCCCGGTCGCAGCGGCCTTGTCCCCGCCATCCAGCCACGCCGGATGCCGCGCTTGACAAGCTGCATCGTGAGGGTCGCGGTCGAGATGCCGCGCAGCGCCTCGGTCAGGGCAGACTCTATCGCCATCGCAGGTTTTTCGTCCAAAATCCCGGGACTGTCGGGTCAGGCCGTCTCCTCGAACAGTTCGCGGCCGATCAGCATGCGGCGGATTTCGCTGGTGCCGGCGCCAATCTCGTAGAGCTTGGCGTCGCGCAGCAGGCGGCCGGTCGGATACTCGTTGATATAGCCGTTGCCGCCCAGGGCCTGCACCGCCTCCAGCGCCATCCAGGTCGCCTTCTCGGCAGCGTAGAGGATGGCGCCGGCGGCGTCCTTGCGGGCGGTCTCGCCCCGGTCGCAGGCCTTCGCCACCGCATAGACATAGGCCTTGCAGGCATTCATCGTCGTGTACATGTCGGCGATCTTGCCCTGCATGAGCTGGAATTCGCCGATCGCCCGGCCGAACTGCTTGCGCTCGTGGATGTAGGGCACGACCACGTCCATGCAGGCCTGCATGATGCCGAGCGAACCGGCGGCAAGGACGGCGCGCTCATAGTCCAGGCCCGACATCAGGACATGGACGCCCTCGTTGACTTCGCCGACGACATTCTCCGCCGGCACCTCGCAGTCCTGGAACACCAGTTCGCCGGTCGGCGAGCCGCGCATGCCCAGCTTGTCGAGCTTCTGGGAGGTCGAGAACCCGTCGAAACCCTTCTCGATCAGGAAGGCGGTGATGCCGCGCGGCCCCGCATCCGGATCGGTCTTGGCGTAGACAACCAGCGTATCGGCTTCCTCGAAGTTGGTAATCCACATCTTGGAGCCGTTCAGCACAAAGCGGTCGCCCTTGCGGTCGGCGCGGGTGCGCATCGAGACCACGTCCGAGCCCGCGCCCGGCTCCGACATGGCGAGCGCGCCGACATGCTCGCCGGAGATCAGCCCGGGCAGATAGCGGCGCTTCTGCTCGTCGTTGCCGCAACGGCGGATCTGGTTGACGCACAGGTTGGAATGGGCGCCGTAGCTCAAGCCCACCGAGCCGGAGGCGCGGCTGACCTCCTCCATCGCGACGGCATGTTCCAGATAGCCCATGCCGGCGCCGCCATACGCCTCTTCCACCGTAATGCCGTGCAGGCCCAACTCGCCCATCATCGGCCACAGATGGCGCGGGAATTTGTCGGTGCGGTCGACCTCCGCCGCGAGCGGGGCGACATGGTCCGACGCAAAGGTCATGACCGTATCGCGGATCATGTCCGCGGTCTCGCCGAGCTCGAAATTCAGGGCGGGAAGCTGGTTGGGGATCATGGCGGTCTGTCTGGTTTCAGGCCGAAATCGGTATGCCGGCGTGGAGTGTAGCCGGTCGTGTCCGCGCCTCCAATCCGGCCCGGCCGCCCTCGGCCCGCAAATGGCCGCACAGCCGGCCGTCCGGAGGCCAATTTGGAAAGGCCGAGCGACGATGCAATGCGCCCTTCGATACGCCCCCTTCGACAGGCTCAGGACAGGCTCTTCGGGGCTACTCAGGGTGAGGAAGGATGATAATTCTCCTCATCCCGAGTAGGCGCGCAAGCGCCGTATCGAGGGACAATTCCCGGAGAGAGCGCGCTCGCCCGTTCAGGCTGTCAGCTCATCCCGGAAATGCCGGAAGATGGACAGCAGCGGATTGGCCGCGGCCTGGCCGAGGCCGCAGATCGAGGCGTCGGCCATCGCGGCGGACACCTCCTGGAGCAACGGCTCGTCCCATGCGTCGCGCTGCATCAGCTTGACGGCCTTTTCGGTGCCGACCCGGCAGGGCGTGCACTGGCCGCAGCTCTCGTCCTCGAAGAACTGCATCAGGTTGAGCGCGCAGGCCTTCATGTCGTCCCGGTCGGAAAGAACGACCACGGCGTGCGAGCCGACGAAGGAGCCGAATTTTTCCAGCACGCCGAATTCGAGCGGCTGGTCGGCCATGGCGGCCGGCAGGATGCCGCCCGATGCGCCGCCCGGCAGATAGCCCTTGAGCGCGTGGCCCTCGGCCATACCGCCGCAGTATTCGTCGATCAGTTCCGCAAGAGTGATGCCGGCTGGCGCCAGTTTGACGCCCGGCTCTCTGACCCGGCCGGAGACCGAATAGCTGCGCAACCCCTTGCCGCCGTTGCGGCCGTGGCTCGCGAACCAGTCTGCGCCCTTCTCGACGATGACCGGAATCCAGAACAGGGTCTCGACATTGTTGACCAGGGTCGGCCGGCCGAAAATACCGTTCTGCGCCACGAAGGGCGGGCGGTGCCGCGGCAGGCCCCGCTTGCCTTCGATCGATTCGATCATCGCCGATTCTTCGCCGCAGATATACGCGCCGGCGCCGCGCCGGAGATCGATCCTGGTGTGCGGCGCCAACCCGGCGGCTTCCAGCGCCGCGATTTCAGTCAGTAAAATCTCGCGGATACCCGGGTATTCGTCGCGCAGATAGAAATACACCGCTTCGGCCTCGACGGCCCAGGCCGCGACCAGCATGCCTTCCAGCACCCGGTGCGGCTCGGTTTCCAGATAGAACCGGTCCTTGATGGTGCCGGGTTCGCCTTCGTCGGCGTTGACCGCCATGAGGCGCGGCTTCGGCTCGGCGCGCACGAAGCGCCATTTCTGCCCGGTCGGGAAACCGGCGCCGCCCATGCCGCGCAGGCCGGCGTCGCTCAGGATTTCGATGATGTCGTCCGGCGTTCGCTGCCCGTCGAGACAGGCCTGCAGCAGCCGGTAGCCGCCCTGCGCCCGATAGGCCGCGAGATCCTGGCAGGGCGGCACGGCCGGATGGATGTGGCCTTCCCGGATCGCCGCTTCGACCCTTTCGGCAGTCGCGTCAACGATGTGGTTGTGGCCGACCTCGGCGATGGGCGCCGATTCGCACCGGCCCATGCACGGTGCGCGGACGATACGCACTTCGGCCGGATCGGTCCCGGCCTCGAGCGAGTCGATCAGCGCGTCCGCGCCTGCGATCATGCAACTGAGGCTGTCGCAAACCCGGACGGTCAGCGCCGGCGGCGGCGTCTCGCCTTCCTTCACGATGTCGAAATGGGCGTAGAAGGTCGCGACCTCGTAGACCTCGGTCTGGGACAGCTTCATCTCGTGGGCCAGCGCCGCCAGATGGGCCGCCGAGAGATGGCCGCAGGCGTCCTGGATCAGGTGCAGATACTCGATCAGCAGATCGCGCTGCCGCGGCGTATCGCCCAGCAGGGCGCGAACCCGGTCGAGCGCGGCCGGATCGACCTGGCGGCCCTTGGGAGTCGGGCGGGTCTTGCGCCGCCCGGTCTTGGCGGCCTCGCGGGCGATTTCGGTCATAGCGGAGCGAATTACCAACCGGTTCGGTTGAGAACATTTCTTTCTGGCGAGCGATGCTGACTAGCCGATTGCGCGCCTCCGGTCGAGACGCGAAACCCGCGGCCTTTAGCGACCAAACAGCCCCTATCTACGCCGATCCGCTTCAGGCGCCGCCGGAAAACGGATTGCAAGTGTAGCCGTATTCCTGCGCCGCGTCAGCCAGCCAGCGCCAAAGGAAGCGTGCATTGGACCGGCTTATCGTCACGTCGAAAGCCGGCGGTTCGCCCTTGTCGAGGCGCGAGACGACAACGGTCACCCGACCGAACAGGGTCCGGGCTGCGGTTCCGGCGGGAAAGGCGTCCGGATGCAGATCGAGTGTCGCTGCCTTGGCGAGAACCTCCCGGGCGCGCGGTCCGGCGACGCCGATGGCGACATAGGAATCGGAGATATCGGTGACGCCGACCGGGCCGCCCGCTCCCGCCTCACGCAGCCGTTCGGCCGTCTCGCGGTCATTGCAGCGCAGTTGCCACCAGTCCGGGCCGAAACGGAACAGGGTCCCTGCTGTGTTGGAGACCGCCCGCGCGACCGCCGGCGAAGCAAGCCCCAACGGCGCTTCGAGGAAGGCATCGAGCGCGGCCGTGTCGCGGCAGCGCAGGTCGAGCAGAACCAGCGGCGGCGCGGCGGTCAGGATGACAGCGTCGCTGTCAGGCCCCTGCTGCTGCGGCGGCAGGGCGAGCGGATGGCTCAGGGCGAGCGTCTCAGCCACGCAACCGCCCTCCTTCTTTGTCGTAGAACACAGGCTCAACGACCCGCGCCGGATCGGAGCCGCCTTCCAGCTTGAGGATGTGGACGGCGTCGCCCATACGGTTGCGGCCGTTCTTCAGCAGCGCCAGGGCGAAGCCGCCGTTCAGGCTCGGCGAGCGGTAGCTGGAGGTGACATGCCCGAGCATGGTCATCGGCGGTTTCTCTCCGGGATCGGCGACGATCTGGCCGCCTTCCGGCAGCACGACCTTCCGGTCGAGCGGCAGCAGGCCGACCAGATGCTTGCGGTCCGGGCGCGCCGTATCCGGCCGGCTGTAGGAGCGTTTGCCGATAAAATCCTTGCGCTTGCTGACGGCCCAGCCCATGCCGACGTCGAAGGGCGTAACCGTGCCGTCGGTCTCCTGCCCGACGATGATGAAGCCCTTTTCGGCGCGCAGGACATGCATGGCTTCCGTGCCGTAGGGCGTTGCGCCGCCATCGATCAGCGCCTGCCAGAGCGCCAGGCCGCGATGCGCCGGCACGTTGATTTCCCAGGACGCCTCGCCGCTGAAGCTGACCCGGAAGACGCGCGCCGGCACGCCGAGAATCGTTCCGGTGGCAACCGCCATATGCGGGAATGCGTCGTCCAACCAGTCGATGTCGCTGTCCAGGCCGGATACCAGAGCGCGCGCCTCCGGGCCGGCGACGGTCGCGGTCGCGTAGGCTTCCGTCACCGAGGTCGCGAACACCCGCAGTTCGGGCCATTCCGTCTGCAGCCACATTTCCAGCCAGGCCAGCACGGTCGCGGCGTTACCGGTCGTCGTGGTCATCGCATAATGTTCGTCGCCGAGCCGGGCGGTCACGCCGTCGTCGAAGATCATCCCGTCTTCGTGGCACATCAGCCCGTAGCGGGCGCGGCCGACCTTCAGCTTCGACCAGTCGTTGGTGTAGACGCGGTTGAGCAGCGTCGCGACATCCGGCCCCTTGAGATCGATCTTGCCGAGGGTGGAGGCGTCCATCGTGCCGACGCCGTCGCGCACCGCCCGGACCTCGCGGTCGATCGCGGCCTCGAGCGATTCGCCGTCGCGCCGATAGGCATAGGGCCGCTTCCACTGGCCGACATCCTCGAACACCGCGCCGTTGGCGGCATGCCAGTCGAACATCGGCGTCTCGCGCACCGGATCGAACAGGGCGCCGCGGTCCCGCCCGGCCAGCGCGCCGAACGGAACCGGCGTATAGGGCGGGCGGAAGGTCGTAATGCCGACGGCCTCCGGCGTCCGGCCGGTCTCCATGCCCATCAGCGCCAGGCCGGTCACGTTGGCGGTCTTGCCCTGGTCGGTGCCCATGCCCAGCGTTGTGTAGCGCTTGAGATGCTCGACGGAGCGGTAGTTCTCCCGCGCCGCCAGGGCGACATCCTTGACCGTCACATCGTTCTGCAGATCGACGAATGACTTGCCCTTCCGGCCGCCCGGCCGGCGGCTGGTGACGGCCCACAGCGGCTGGATCGGCGCCGTCGCCGTTTCGTCGCCGGTCTTCAGCGCCGGCTTGCGGGTGCGCTTCGTCCGGCCGGCCGCCCGGGCGGCATCGCGGCCGGCGGCATAGCCCTGCTCCAGGCATTCGGCGAGGGTTTCGGCGCCGGTTACCGCGCCGGCGGCGCGCATACCCAGCGCGGTCAGGTCGTCCGGTACGAAGCAGGCCTGCGCCTCGTGCCAGACCGGTTTCGCCCCGCGATGGGACGCCAGATGCAGCGCCGGGTTCCAGCCGCCGGAGACGCCGACCAGATCGGCCTCGACAAGGCGCGGCGCGCCGGAGGTTTCGCCATCGGGCAGGACACGGCCGATCTTCGCGCCGCGCACCCGCCGGTCGCCGAGCACCGCGGAAATCGCGCAGCCGGCCTCGACGGTCACGCCGGCGCGGTCCGCCGCCTTCGCCAGCCCGGCCGGCGGCGTTTCGCGCGCATCGGCCAGGGTCACCGCGACGCCTGCCTCGGCCAGCATCCGGGCGGTGCGGTAGGCCGAATCGTTGTTCGTGCCCAGCAGAGCCTGCTTGCCGGGAACCACGGCGTAGCGCTCGGCATAGTGGCGGATCGCGTTGCCGAGCATCGCGCCGGGCGTGTCGTTGTTCGCAAATGCGTAGGGCCGCTCGTGCGCGCCGGTCGCCAGCACGACTTGCCGGGCCCGGATACGCCACAGCCGCAAACGGGGCAGATGCGCCGGCGCGCCCGGCCCGAAGCGCTCGCCGACATTCTCGACGGCGGTCGCGAAATTGTCATCGTACAGGCCGGCGACCGCCGTCCGGCCGAGCACCGTAACATCCGGCGCAGCGCCCAACCTTTGCATTGCTGCGGCGACCCAGTCCATCGCCGGCGCATCGTCGATCGAGCAATCACCGGCCAGCAGGTCGCCGCCCGGCTCGGTTTGCTCGTCGGCCAGGATCACCCGGCAACCCCGGTTCGCCGCCGCCAGCGCGGCGGACAGGCCGGCCGGCCCCCCGCCGACGACCAGCACATCGCAATGGGCGTTCATGCGCTCGTAGCGGTCCGGATCGGGCGCCGCCGGCGCCGTGCCGAAGCCGGCGGCGCGGCGGATGAACGGCTCGAACAGCTTCCACCAGCGCCCGGCGCCGAGGCCGCCGCCCATGAAGGTCTTGTAGTAGAAACCGGCCGGGAAGATCGGCGAGAGCCAGTCGTTCACCCGCATCAGGTCGAAATCGACCGACGGCCAGGCATTGACGCTCGCCGCGGTCAGGCCGCCATAAAGTTCGATTTGGGTGGCACGCAGGTTCGGCTGGGTGTGTCCGCCGGTCTCGAGCTGGACCAGCGCATTCGGCTCTTCCGCGCCGGCGCTCCAGATGCCGCGCGGGCGATGGTATTTGAAGCCGCGCGCCAGCGGAAAGGCGCCATAGGCCAGCAGGGCGGAGGCCAGTGTGTCGCCGGCGTAGCCGGTGAAGGTCTCGCCGTTGAAGGAGAAGGCAAGCAGCGCATCCCGGTCGATCCGGCCGCCGGCCGGCAAGCGGTATTGCGGCCCGCTCACCCGCCGGCCTCCGGCTCGACGCCGCCGAACACGCCGGTCTCGCCGTGTTGGTGAGTCACCGTATTGCGCACCATGGTGAACCAGCGGCCGCAGCCGTGGCTATGCACCCACTGTTCCTTGAAGCGGCCCTTGGCGTTGGTGCGCATGAACACATAGTCGGCCCATTCGGCATCGCTCAGGGCGTCCGGCTCGGTAGGCCGGGCGATATCGGCCTCGCCGCCATAGCTGAACTCGGTTTCGTCGCGCGGCCCGCAATAGGGGCAGTGGATCAGCAGCATCCGCCCCTCCCCTAATGCGCCACCGCCGCCGCGCCGTGCTCGTCGATCAGCGCGCCGGTGGTGAAGCGCTCGAGCGAGAACGGCGCGGCGATCGGATGCGGTTCGTCGCGCGCGATCGTGTGGGCGAAGGCCCAGCCCGAGCCCGGCGTCGCCTTGAAGCCGCCGGTGCCCCAGCCGCAGTTGAAATAAAGGCCGTCGACCGGCGTCTTGGACAGGATCGGGCTGGCGTCGGGGCAGGTGTCGACGATACCGCCCCAGCTGCGCATCAGCCGCAGGCGGGAGAAAATCGGAAACAGTTCGACCAGCGCGCCCATCTGCCCTTCGATGACGTGCCAGCTGCCGCGCTGGGCATAGCTGTTGAAGCTGTCGATGCCGGCGCCGATCACCAGCTCGCCCTTGTCCGACTGGCTGACATAGACATGGACCGCGTTCGACATCACCACACAATCCAGCACCGGCTTGATCGGTTCGCTGACCATGGCCTGCAGGGGGTGGCTGTCGATCGGCAGGCGCAATCCGGCCATCGCCGCCAGCACGCTGGCATGGCCGGCCACCACGATGCCGACCTTGCCGGCCCTGACCGGGCCGAGGGTCGTCTCGACGCCGGTGACCCTGCCGCCCTGCCGGGCGATCCCGGTGACTTCGCAATTCTGGATGATGTCGACGCCGCGGTCGTCGGCGGCGCGCGCGAAGCCCCAGGCCACCGCATCGTGACGCGCAACGCCGCCGCGGCGCTGGAGCGATGCGCCCAGAATCGGATACCGCAGATCCCGCGAAATATTGATCGCCGGCACCAGCTTCTTGATCTCTTCCGGGCTCAGGATTTCCGAATCGACCCCATTGCCGCGGATGGCGCGGACCCGGCGCGACATTTCCTTCAGATCGTGCTCGTTGTGCGCCAGGTTCAGCACCCCGCGCTGGCTGAGCATGATGTTGAAGTTCAGCTCGCGGCTCAGGCCCTCGTAAAGCTGGAGCGATTTCTCGTAGATCGCCGCGCTTTCGTCCCACAGATAGTTGGAGCGGATGATCGTGGTGTTGCGGCCGGTATTGCCGCCGCCGATCCAGCCCTTCTCCAGCACCGCAACATTCGAGATGCCGTGTTCGGCCGCCAGATAATAGGCCGTCGCCAGGCCGTGACCGCCGCCGCCGACGATGACGACATCGTATTCTGGCTTCGGCGCCGGGCTGCGCCAGGCCTGCGGCCAGTTCCTGTGGCCGGTCAGCGCATTCCGGGCCAGCGACACGATCGAATAGCGTTGCATCTCTGCCCCTTAGGGTATGGCTTGGGAAGCCGTCAAGCGCGAGGTGCAGCGGGCTGGCACGCGGAATTCGGGGCTTTCCCGGCGGGCCGGCTTCGCTATGGTCGCGCCATGAGCGAAACGGACGCCCAACCGGACCGATCTGACGATGGCCCCGGCGACGATACGGACCCCGCCGAAGCCGGGAAATTCATCGCCCGGTGACAGAAGTCCGGCGGCTCGGAACTGGCGAATTTCCAGACATTCGCCGGCGAACTCTGCGACCTGCTCGGCCTGCCGCGGCCCGATCCGTCGCAGGAAATCAACCAATACAACGAATACGTCTTCGAACGGCGCGTCGACTTCAAGTTCGACGACGGCGCGACGGCGCGGCGCCGGATCGACCTCTACAAGCGCGATTGCTTCGTCATGGAGGGCAAGCAATCCGCCAAGCGGATAAAAGCGAAGGCGGCCGATCCCAACCAGCCGACCCTGATTCCCGGGATGCCACGCAGGTCAAGGCCGGCACGGCGACCCGCGGCACCGGCGGCTGGGACAAGGCGATGCGCGCCGCCAAGCAGCAGGCCGAGGACTACGCCCGCGCCCTGCCGAAGGAGCATGGCTGGCCGCCCTTCATCCTGGTCGTCGATGTCGGCTATGTCATCGAGGTCTATGCCGACTTCTCCGGGCAAGGTGTTTAGGCACTGGGACGAGACCCCTTTCGAACAAACAGAAACTTTAGGTTGCGCTGCAGATCGGCACCATCTCAGCGAGCATAGCAACATCCTGCTCTAATAAATCGCCTATGCATCCAATTCTTGAACAAACTGTGAGCAATTTTTTGGTGCAACCACTGCTGATCTGGATTCACGTCTGCTGTGAACAGGTAGGATGTCCAATCCGTGTACTGGACACCGCTCCACAATAACCCCGATCCTTCACGTGATGAGCCTCTTTAGCAGCCCGTCTAGTCTCTGATCGATTGCATTTCGTCTACCATCAGCGATAAGCTCAAGATACTCACGAACTTGATCATCCCCAAGGGGAAGAATGAAGCCACGACCGTCGTCTGCGGTGTCGCGGCATCGCTGACACAGTAAGTTGTAGTCGGAGATATCTCGATAAACAAGAATGCCTAACTTTCCTCTATTGGTACTAAAGCGACCGGAAATTTGATCAATTTCCGGATTATTCGGATCCTTCGAATAATTTTTACACTCTACCATTATCATGCTTGAAGCAATCTGATAGGAATTATGTACGCGGTAGAAGAAACCATTTTGAGCCGCGTTAGTATAAGTGATATCAATTCGTTTTCGGCCCCCGTGTAAGGGTGATTTCTTCTTCGGATAAATAAGATTAGGCCAAAATATGAACTCTAGCGTGCCAATCATAAACCTATGATATTCGTCAGCTGTATCTGGTCCTGGAGCGATGTCTGAGGTGGCGCCGGAAAATCGGACAGGTCGCTAAGGTGTATTCCACCGTCTGACGGAGGAATACAGATGAGCAGCAAGCGACGGAGGTTTTCAGGGGAGCTGAAGGCGAAGGTGGCGCTGGAGGCGCTTCGGGGCGACCGGACGCTGCAGGAGATCGCCTCGCAGCACCAGGTCCACCCGAACCAGGTCGGTGCCTGGAAGCGCCCGGCGATCGAGGGTCTGGTCGAGGTGTTCTCGAAGGGCGCCGAGCGGCGGGTCCGGGACCATGAGAGCGAGGTCCGCGATCTTCACGCCAAGATCGGGGAGCCGATCGTGGAGCGGGATTTTTTATCGCGCGGGTCCGGTCGATGAGCCGGTCGATGAGCGCCGGTCGGAGCGATGCGCGATGATTGTGCGCGACCACCCGGCGCTGAGCCTGAGCCGACAATGGCGCCTGCTGGCGCTCGGGCGCTCCTCGCTCTACTACGAGCCGAAGGGGGAGAGCGCGGGGACGCTCGCGCCGATGCGGCGGATCGACGAGCTGTTCCTGAAGTATCCGTTCTACGGCGCCCGTCGGATGGCACTTCACCTGCGCCGCGAGGGCGTGCGGATCGGCCGACGCCGGGCCGCTCGGCTGATGCGCCTGATGGGGCTTCAGGCAATCTATCGGGCGCCGCGCACCAGCGATCCGCACCCCGAGCACCGGGTCTGGCCCTATCTGCTCAGGGGCTTGGCGATCGAGCGACCGAACCATGTCCGGTGCGCCGACATCACCTACATCCCGGTGAACCGCGGCTTCCTTTACCTGGTGGCGGTCACGGACTGGGCGAGCCGGTACGTCCTGGCCTGGCGGCTGTCGAACACGCTGGACGCGAGTTTCTGCACAGACGCTCTCGACGAGGCCCTGGCCCGGCATGGCAAGCCGGAGATCTTCAACACCGATCAAGGCAGCCAGTTCACCGGCTTTGCCTTCACCGGGCGCTTGCAAGCGGCGGGCATCCGGATCTCGATGGATGGCAGGGGCCGGTGCATGGACAATATCTTCATCGAGCGACTGTGGCGTTCGCTCAAATACGAGGCGGTCTATCTGCACGAGATCGCCGACGGTCTCACCGCCCGGCGCCCGATCCGCGATTGGGTCCGCTTCTACAACCTCGAGAGGCCGCACGCGGCGCTGGACGGGCGAACCCCGGCCGAGGCATACCGCGGCGAGCCGCCTGTGGATATGATGGACAAGCCGCTTCGCGCCTTGCCCACATCCCCACAGGCGCAGCAGCAGCAGCAGGAAGATCGTTCAAAAGGGATTCTGGCGGCTTGAGAAACAACCGGAATACACCTTAAATCAGCCGCCAGGCTGTCCGAAAAGGCGAGGCCACCTCACTTTGACCTGTTGTTCGGCGTAGAAAAATGACCCCTCAAAGTCAAAATGGATCAATACCTTAGCACGCTGATCGGCGTCGAACCTATGTGCCAACTGACAACCTTGGGCGATATCCTGATTGCACTTGCGGGGGTGACAGGCCGGGGTTCTCAAGCTGACGGCGCGCGACCGGTGGATTGGCTGGCTTCCGCAGCAACAGTTCCGGCGCCTGCATTTGATTGCACATAATTTCCGTTTCGCCACCATCGCAGGCACTACACATGCCGGGTCATAACGCAGGGGCCTCGTCGGCGCTGGTGTCGTCGCGTCAGAACTGCGCCTGATGCCCTTGCTCGCGCAGCGCGGCTACGATTCGGCGAGCACGAATTGCGCCGGCGTCGGCGGGGATGTTGACCCATTCTTCAAGGCTATCGGGGGTACCACTCAGGCGGTTCACCATCTCCTGTTGTGCCTCGAGGATCGCGATATCCTGAGTAAGAATCCGAGTGTTCTCTTCTTGCTGTTGATCGTCCACCTCCGCCCCATGCGCGAAGTTCCTCGGGATCGACCAGAAGTGGTGAACCTGCCGTTCCGTCGCCGGCGTGATGCCGTTGAGCACGCGATAGACCAGCGCGTTCGAATTGTCGCTTTTGTCAGTCCCAACCGGCGCAGTCCACGAAACGATATGTACGAAGGTAGGCGGTGTCCATTGGATGTGTTGTGATCTGTCGATGTTCCCGTTCCAGCCGTGTAACTTCACAAAGTACGGAGGCGGCGGGACGTTCTTGAGGCGCCGGATCACCGATACGCTGTTGCCGCTCACCTCCGTGTTTGCCGGTGCCTCGGCAACCGACCGGTCGCCGATCGAGTCCCTGTGTACGAACGCCGTATGCGAGAGATCTAGGAGGTTGTCGACGAGCAGAGCATAGTTGCATCCGATTTCGAGGTGGCCTTCCGTCACCGACCATTCCGGATCGTCGTTCCAGCGACAGTCGGGGATCGTCGCTTCATCGGCGAGCGCCGGATCTCCCATCCATATCCAGACCCACCGGTTCATTTCGACCACAGGATACGTCTTGACACGACACGTCGCAGGAACCTTATCCAAGGCCGGGACATGGGTGCATTCACCGCTGGGTGCGAACTTCAGACCGTGGTATCCGCATTCGACCTCGTCTTCGATGAGACGTCCCTTCGATAGCGGCAGGCTGCGATGTGGGCAATTACCCTGCATCGCGACCGCTGTGCCGCCTTCGGTTCGGTAAAGAAGCACCGGCTCGTTCAAGATCCAACGCTGGAGCAAAACCCGCCCAACCTCGTCCGACCGGCCGGCCACATACCAGTAGTTCCGCAAAAACATCGCGCTCATTCCTACTTGGCTGACAGAGCCCTCCCGCGCATCGCGTCGGAAACCTTTTCGGCGATCATGATGGTCGGTATGTTCGTGTTTCCGCGGACGATCGCGGGCATCACCGAGGCATCGACCACCCGCAGCCCACCTACTCCGTGAACGCGGCATGATACGTCCACGACGGCGCTCGGGTCAAACGAGGTTCCCATCCGGCATGTCCCAACGGGATGAAAAAAGCCCGTGACGCTGTCGCCGATCCAATCCTCCAAAGCCGAATCGCTCTGCATGAGCTCGGGCAGACCTGGTCCCGACTGCACTTGGCTGCGCAAGACATGATCGCGCAATGGCGATGGTCCGTCCAAAAGAAATGCCGCTGCGGCCGCCCTCACCCAATTGATCGCGCCGTACCGATTGAGCTTGCGGACTCGTTCCGAGAAGCTTGCTGGAAATGCGTATGTGATCAGCGAACGCACCGACGGCTCCATCAGGAGTTCATTGGCCAGACGCATGCCGAGCTTGATCCGTTGCATGTCGCGATGGTCGGAGAGCAGATTGAACTCGACGCGCGGTTCGTCCTCGATGCGGGTCGATCGCAGCATCACACGTCCCTTCGAATAGGGCTTATAGACGCTCACCCCCAAGGCCGCGAAGCGCGCGCCGATCGGATGCCAGGAGATTTTGTTGGCGATCGACAGCCAACAGTCCGCCCTGTGGCAATCGTTTAATCCGGACGAAAAGCGAAGGTTGACGTTCGGTGCCGGCCGCAACGCGCGTGGCTGCCTTGCCCGCCGCCGCAGGTGTGCGGCGATCGCAACCGTCGGATGATCCTGAAGATTCTTGCCGACCGAAGGAAGGTCGACGACGACGTCGAGACCCAGCATCCGAAGCTCGTTCGCGGGGCCGATCCCCGATCGCAAGAGAAAGGCCGGCGAATGCAGCGCACCAGCCGACACGATGACCTCGTTGCAGTGATGGATCATCTCACCCGCCCCCGACCGGAGCCGCACGCCGGTCACTGCCCGACCGGACATTTCGAGCCCGACGGCAAGTGTCTCCGTCAGGATCCGAAGGTTGGGGCGCTTCCTGACCTCTGGTGTCAGATAGGCGGTCGCCGTCGACACGCGGTGCGTGGGAAGGCTGTTGATCGGAACCGAGACGCAGCCATCGGCGAAGGAGGCGTTCATGTCGGGAACATGAGGATACCCGCGCCCCTCGAGAGTCTCGGCGACGGCGCAGCAGAAAGGCGGCCACTGCCTACGGCGATGACGGCGAATCGGGATGGGCCCGTCTTGACCGTGGAGCGGTCCGGCGAAATCCAGATCGTGCTCGAGTTTGCGAAAAAATGGCAGGACATCGGCCCACGACCACCCGTCGGCACCGAGAGCCTGCCATTCGTCGTAGTCTTCGGGCTGGCCGCGTATGGCTGCCATCGCATTGACGCTCGATCCGCCACCGAGGATTCGTGCCTGGTCGTAGCGCTGCAAAGGGGCATCGTCATAGGCGCCCTGAGGGACCGGGCGCCAATGGACGGAAAGGCCGGGCCACATGTTCTCGGCGCGAAATACCGCGGAATGAAAGGTGTCTCGGATTGCGCGCGGCTCGGAGCCCGGCATGAGGTCAGGTCCCGCCTCTATCAGCAGCACCGTGGTGTCCGAGCGCTCGGTGAGCCGGCTTGCCAGCACCGTTCCGGCCGATCCGCCGCCGATGACGATATAGTCGAACATTGATCCCGTTCGCAAGGCCATGGAACCGTTCCGATGATTCCCGCCTAGCGCATAAGATCGGGCAGCCACAACGACAGCGCAGGGAAGGCCACGATCAGGCCGATACGCAATATGTCGACTAACCAGAACGGCGTAACGCCGCGGAAGATGGTCACTGTGGAGACTTCCGGAAGCACGCTCCTGATGACGAATATATTGACGCCGATCGGCGGTGTGATGAGGCTGATCTCGGTTGCGACAACGATGATGATTCCGAACCAGATCATATCGATGCCGAGCTGAGAAACGAACGGTGCGAATATCGGGACGGTTAGCAAGATCATCGACAGGCTCTCGAGGACACACCCCAGGATCAGATAGATCGCCACAATCGCGAGAAGGACATGAACGGGGCTGGCCTCGAAACTCGCCGCGGTTCGTATCAACGTCGCAGGCAGTTCGGTATAGTTGATGAAGTTGGCGAAGATCAGCGCGCCGATCAGGACGAAGAAGAGCATTGCGGTTGTGCGCACCGTTTCGAGGAGGACGTCGTAGATCTCGGCCAACGACCAGCCGCGCCGTCCGATCAGAAATAAGAACGCTCCTGTGGCTCCGATCCCGCCCGCCTCAGTCGGTGTGAAGACACCTCCATACAGACCGCCCATGACGAGCATGAACAAGACGAGAACGCCCCATACCGAGCGCAACGCCCGGAGCCTCTGCGGCCAGGGCGTTCGCTTTCCCGGCGGGCCGCTGCTCGGAATGACGCGGACGACCGCCATAATGGCCAGCAGGTATAGGCCGATTGCGACCAGGCCCGGAATCAGGCCGGCAAGGAAGAGCTTGCCGATGTCCTGCTCGGTCATGAGGCCATAGATGACCATCAGGACACTGGGAGGAATCAGAATCCCGAGCGTGCCACCGGCCGCGATCGCACCGGTTGCCAAGCTGTCGGCGTAGCCGAATCGTCGCATCGACGGCATGCTGACCTTGGCCATGGTCGCTGCCGTCGCAAGGCTCGAGCCACAGACCGCGCTGAAGCCGCCGCAGGCGATGATCGTCGCCATCGCGAGCCCGCCGCGGAGATGTCCGAGAAAGGCATAGGAGGCGTCATAGAGCTCGCTCGACAGCCCTGCGCGAGTCACGAACGCACCCATCAAGATAAACAAGGGCACGACCGAAAGCGTGTAATTGATACCGGTCTCATATGTGAGGGCCGCCACCATGGCGAGCGCCGCCTTGCTGTTCACGATCGCCGCGAACCCTGCGAAGCCGACCAGGCCCATGCCGATCGCGATCGGCACTCTGAGAAAGACCAGGGCCAACATGGCGCCGAAGCCGATCGCCGCCTCAGTCAAAGTGCGGTGCCCGAAGACGCTCCGCCGTCACCTTTGCGGCGCACGATGTTGACAATAAATGCGACAGCCGTTGCTCCCATCAGCACCGCCATGAAATAGACGAACGGCGACATCTGGATGCCAAGGGTGACATTCACCTCTCCGGCCACAGCCATGCCTTCGGCTTTTTCCCAAAGTCGGATTGCGGCGAAGCCCGTGGCGACGCCACAGACGATGTCGATCGCCGACCGTTGCACGATTCGAAGATCGTTCGGCAGGACAGGATCGATAAGATCAATGGCCACATGTTCGCTGCGTGCGGTGACCAATGGCAGCCCGCAAAAGATGACGACGACAAGCATGAGCTCCGTCAAGTCGAAGGATCCCATGATCGGCGCGTTGAAAACATAGCGCGCCGCCACGTCGACAAAGGTCAGCACCATCATGAGAAACAGTGCTGCGCAACCGACGATCCCGAGCCCGCCTAGAATGAAGTCGCCGCCCTTCCGAGTCATGGTGGAATGATCGAACGGGCCAAGGCCTGCCTATTTCTTCGACTCCGCTTCGATCTTCTTTACCTCGGCGCGCAGCTCGCGCATGACCGCCGCACCGTCCACGCCCATCGATTTGACCTGGTCTATCCAGTCCTGCTCCGCTTGTCGGGTCGCTTGCTTTATGCGGGCGAGAAGGTCGGCGCTCGCCGTCTGCATCCGAACTCCCGCGGCCGTCATCTTACCGACGCACTTGGCGTCCGCGACATCCCACGATTGGCCGGAGCGACGCGCAAATGTCTCGCCGGAAGCAGCCAGGACTATCTTCTGATCGTGCGACGACAGGAGGCGGAACTTGTCGGGGTTCATGATCAGGGCGAAGCTTATATTGTACAACCCGCCCGGCACGAGCGTGTTGTGCTTGAGAAGCGTCTCCAGCCTGTAGAGGCAGATCCCGTCATGGGGAAAGAAGATGCCGTCGACGACGCCGCTGCTGAGCAGCTCGTAGCTCTGCGGGGCGGGTTGGATGACAGCACTGATCTGGAGCGCGCGCGCGAGTTTGTTCGCCCATGTGCTCGGGCTCACGCGGATCTTGAGCCCTTGAAAATCCTCCAGGCGATTGATGGCCTTGCGCGCTGTGTAAATGTGTGCGGGGCCGTGCGTCCAAACGCTGAGCCCCATGATACCTTGGCGTTTGTGCTCACCGACCTTCGCGAAATGACGATCGTGTATTCGCTGGTAGGCGAGGGCCGTCGCCATTGCGTTATCCCCGAGGAAGGGAAATTCCGCTGCCTGGGTGAGGACGAAACGGCCGGCGGTCCATCCATGCGCGACGAACGAAACATCGGCAAGGCCGTCTCGAACCGCATCCAACTGCTGTCTCGGACCGGTCACCGCTTTAGGCAGCAGCCTGAACTTGACCCGGCCTTCGGTGCCGCTCTCGATCTGCTTCGCCCAAGGCATAATCATCCGTGAGCTGATGTGATGCGTCGGCGGCACAACCGAGGAGATCGTGAACGTCTCCTGGCTGGTGGCTGGTTCAGATGCGGCAATCAGCCAAACAGCCGCTAGCGAAACGCGAAACAATGTTTTATGCATCTTTACCTCTTTCCGAACAAATTAGTTCGAACTTATTTGTCGATACGGGTTGATTGATACTCGTATCTACGGATCGATTCGTCAACCATCTTGCAGGCTCGTCTCGGTAAGGCGAGGGAGCGACCGGCAACGGACGATCTGTCCGGATTCGGTACTGTCTTGAGCGCATGAAACCCCACACGTTGCCGTACGTACGCCGATAACCGAAATTGTTGATACAGTCACTTGCTCCAAGGACCGCAACCGCCGCGTCCGGTTCCGCGATGCCTTGTGAGCCGGTCCAGAGCCGTTCCGGAGAGCTCGTGGGTCGAGGAACGCCTGGTCATTGAGCACGTACTCTTCGAGGTCACCGCGCATAAGTTCCGAAAAATCGATCCCGAGATTCTGGAGATGGGCGGTGATACGCGGGACCGTGCTCTGGCACTGGTGATACGGGATCGGCACATGGCGATAGAGCTCGGTATTGAAGCCGCCCACAAGGCCGGTCCGCAACGGGGCAAACCGGGACCAGCGGCTGCGTCCTGCGATCCCGGACCACCTGTTTTTAGTCACCGTGACCGCATCATCCACTCCGGGAAGCCCTTCGATCCATAACCACCGGCATCGCCGGTTTCGACGCCGCCTCGGACCGCTGGCTCGTCGGGATTGCGCTGTCGGTCAGCGAAGCTGCGGGTTCCTACGGATTGCCGGGGGCGGGCCGCGGCCGGATCGAGAGCCGGGTAACGGGTGTCTGGCCCTATCTGCGCTACGACCCGAACGACCGGGTCCGGGCCTGGGGTCTGGTCGGCTACGGCGCCGGCGACATGACGCTCTCCCGGGGCCGCGGCAACCCGGCGGCCTTGCGGGCAGATCTCGACATGCGCCTGTTCGTGGCCGGCCTGCGGCGCGCGGTCCTGACGCCCGGTGAGTACGGCGGGGTCGACCTGGCGCAGCGCGCGGACGCCTTCCTGGTGCAGATGGCATCGGCAGCGGTGCCGGACATGGCGGCGACCCAAACCGAGGCGAGCCGGCTCAGGCTCTTGCTTGAAGGCTCGCGAACCTTCGTGGTCGATGGGCGGGATCGGACCCTGACGCCGGGGCTCGAACTCGGCCTGCGCCATGACGGCGGCGACGCGGAAACCGGCATGGGCGTGGAGGCCGGTGCAGGGCTGCATTACGCCGATCCCGGGTCCCGGCTGGGGGTCGAGGCGCACGGCCAGATGCTGCTCACGCACACCGATCCGGGATTCGGCAAATGGGCGGCGTCGGTCTCGGTGCGCCTCGAACCCGGCCCGGCTGGTCGGGGCCTGTCGCTGAACCTGTCGCCGTCGATCGGCACGCTGCCGGGTAGCGGCACGGGAAGGCTCCTGTCGTTTGCTGACAGCACCCGCCCGCTGGTCCGTGATGCGCGCCAGACCGCAACGCAACTGGACACGGAGGCCGGTTACGGCCTCAAGGACCCGTTCGGTCGTCGTCGAGGGCGAACGCCATCTTTTCCATAAGGACGATGTCAGCTACATCCCAGCGGGCGTGGTGCACACGGCCGGAAGCGCCGGCGGCCACGGCCCGACGCTGGTCATCGAAATCTATGCTCCGGCCGGCCACGACTTTCACGAAGTCGAAAGTTTCGAAAACCCCGTCGAGATCCCGTCGTCGTCCTGAACGGCTTGCCGGAGTGCCCGAACTCGACGCGTACTTAGCGTGGAGCGCTGATCCGCGATGCAATCGACAGCGCCGCCCTTCGCGTCGCGTCCGGGCGCCCGCCCGCTTCGTCGCCGACCTCGACCGTAGTCCCCGCTACGCTCTTCGGCCCGCTCCTGGCGGATCGAACGCCCAGAAGCAAAAAAAGGGACACGACGCAAGCCGTGACCGTGGTGAAATATCCGGGCTAGTATTCCGAGGGTACGATTTCTCCGTGACGCGCAACGATTTCGCCTTCCTGGAACACCATCGCGACGTGTTCAGGAAGGCACAGGACGGAAATATCTTCCAATGGATCGCCGTCGATAACGACGATATCCGCCGTCTTTCCGATCTCCACCGTTCCCAACCGGTCGGACAATCCGAGGAGTTCCGCCCCCCGGATCGTGGTCGCACGGATTGCGTCCATCGGACTCATGCCGAGCGATACGAGGGCAACCAGTTCCTGCGCGTTTTCGCCATGCCGGTTGTAGGGCGTGCCCGCATCCGTGCCCATCGCGATCCCGACGCCCGATTGGAGCGCCTTGTTGCAAGTCGCGCGCTGAATTTCGATAGCGGCTTCCGCCTTGTCCACCACATCGGTCGGGATCCCGGATGCGATCCCGTTTTTCACCACGAGATCGATTGCAGCCGCGGTCGGGACCAGCCACACGTCGCGGTTCAGCATCAGATCGATGCCTTCATCGTCGAGATAGTAGGCATGTTCGACGCTTTGCACACCGGCGAGGATGCCGTTCTTGATCCCGGACGCGCCATGCGCATGAACGGCTGTCAATTTACCCGCCTTGTCGGCCTCTTCGATTGCCGCGCGCATTTCCGCTTCCTCCAGCTGCGCTGCGCCGATCTCGTTGCCCTGTGTCAGGATACCGCCGGTCGCCATGAGCTTGACGCAGTCTGCACCGGCACGAATCTGTTCGCGTGCCGCCCGCCGCGCGTCGTCCACCCCGTCAGCCTGACGGCCGAACTGCCAGCAATGGCCGCCCGTCATGGTTACCGGTTGGCCGCTCAGGATCAGGCGCGGCGCAGCCGTCGCCAAGCCTTCGGCGAGCGCACGCCTGAAGGAAATATCGATGTGATCCTTGGCGCCCAGATCGCGAACCGTTGTCACGCCGGCGGCGATCGTCCGTTCGGCGTTCCTGGCCATGCGCAGAACCGACATCGCCGCGGTGTCGTTGACGACCTGGCCGATAGGATCGGCATCGCCGTCAATGGAAAGATGCACATGACAGTCGATTATTCCCGGCATGACGGTCCGGTCCGAAACGTCGATGACCTCCCCGTTCGGCGAGTCGGGTAAGTCGGACATCGGACGAATGTCGGCGATCGACCGGTCTTCGATGACGATGAACCGGTCCGACAGGACTTGTCCGGTGCCGTCTACGATGCGGGCGTTGGAGAGGATGCGTCGCGTGCCGATGCGTCTATGCTCCCCGGGGCGTCCTCGGGGAGTCATTGCGGCGAATGACGACTTCACCGCCTTTGATCACCCATTTAATGCGGCTCGTGTCCTGAAGCACCGTGATATCGGATAGCGGGTCCCCATCGCACACGACGAGGTCGGCAAGCTTGCCCTCCTCGATACTGCCGAGGCGGTCGTCGAGGCGCAGCAGCCGCGCACTGCGGAGCGTCGAGACTTCGATCGCCTCCATGGGGCTGAGCCCCATTTCGACCAGATGTGCCAGTTCTTCCAGATTTCGGCCGTGGCGGGTGAATGGCACACCCGAATCCGTTCCCATCGCCAGCTTGACGCCCGCGCGGTAGGCTCTGCCGAAGCTTTCGACATGGCTGTCGACCGCCTCAGACGCTTTTCGATGAACGTCGGGCAACAAGCCGTCCTCAATTCCGCGGGACGCGACATTCCTGACCGCGGCGGATGTGGCCACAAGATAAGTGCCGCGTTCGAGCATCAGCTCTATCCCCTCGTCATCCAGGAAATAACCGTGCTCGATGGAGTCGATACCCGCACGCACCGCGTTCTTTATGCCGGTGGCGCCGTGCGCGTGAGCGGCCGAGATGGCGCCGGCCTTCTTCGCCTCTTCGACGCCGGCGCGCAGCTCGTCGATCGTGAGCTGGGCGCTCCCGATCTCGGTGCCCGGCGTGAGGATTCCGCCGGTAGCGACCAGCTTGACGTTGTCCGCTCCCGCCCGCAGCTGCTCGCGCGCGGCCCTGCGCACGCCGTCGGGACCGTCCGCCTCCTGTCCTACGTTCCAGCCGTGGCCGCCGGTCATGCAGATGACCTTGCCCGACAGGACCATGCGGGGACCGGGAATCAGTCCTTGCTCCACTGCCCGGCGCACCGAGAAATCGACGAAGTTGGTCGAGCCGCAATCCCGTATGGTGGTGATGCCGGCCTCGATCGTTAGTTTGGCATTGCGCGCGGATCGCAACGCACAAAGTGCGTCCGTGTCGGATAGAACTTGCGCGCGCGGATCGGCGAGCCCGTCCGAACGCAGGTGGACGTGACAGTCGAAAAAACCGGGGAGCAGGATCATATTCCCGAGATCCACGACCTCGTACCCGGTCGCAGGAAAGCGGGTTTCGCCTCGGCCTACGTGCAGGATCTCCTTGCCGTCAACCACAACGAAGCCGTGGAAGGCATTTCCCCGTCCGTCGATGACAGTGGCGTTGCTGAAGACCGTTTTCACAACGAAATCCATATCATCGGGTAGCGGCTCGGGCAACACCCGGAAACAATAACCGTCGAGCCGGTTGAACGCGCGATGGCGCTGGCATAGGCTCGTTACTCGGAAACCGACAGCAATGCGAACGAGGTGTTTCATGCCCGTCCCGGCGCAGGAATACGAGACCCGGAAAACACGGGCACGAGCGCTCATGAATGAGCAGGGGATCGACGGTCTCGTGGTGACCGACCCGACGACTTTTTTCTATTTCAGCGGTCAAAAGGCGCCTTCGTGGATGAGGCAGCGGCCGAACGTGTTCATTCTTCCGCTCGAGGGAGAGGCCGCGGTTATCAGCTGGTCCGGTCCCGGCATGTTCGCACGGCTTTATGACCGGCCCTATCCGTCCTGGGTCGAAGATCGGCGCATCTATCCCGAGGTGCCGTTCAACACCGACGAACGCGTGGACTGGGGCATTCGAACGGTGCTTGAGGACCGCGGTCTGCTGAATTCTACAATCGGAATAGAGCTCGGGCGCGAAACATGGCTCGGCATTCCATATTGTGATTTCGTCCGCTTGCAAAGCGATCTGCCCAACGTCCGGTTTGTCGAATCGGGACCGGTTATCTGGGGATGCCGGATGATCAAGTCGGAATGGGAGATCGAGGCGCAACGCGAGGCCTGCGCTATCGGCGGCCGGGCATGGAGGCGCTGTTTCCAGGAGCTTCATGCCGGGATTACTTCGGCGGAAATCCAGAAGCGTATCATCACCTATTATATGGACGAGGGTGCAGACCTCGATTCCGGCCCGCCGACCGCGCTCGGCGCAACCGGGCCGGGCGGCACGTTTCAGGCCGGCGATGTGCTTTATCTCGATGGGGGCTGCAATTTCGAGGGCTACCGCATGGATTTTACCCGCCGCGCGGTATTCGGCGTGCCGAGCGATCGACAGCGGCGTGAACATGACGGGATGTGGGAAATCCTGTTCAAGGTTATGGATCGCATGACCCCGGGGACTGGCATGCCGGAGATTTTCGAGTACTCACAATCCCTGCTGGCCGCGACCGATTTCATCAACTATTCGGACGATCCGGCAAAGCGCATCGGTCACGGCATCGGCCTGGAGACCGAACCGCCATCGATCAACCTGTTCGATCCGAATGTACTGCAAGTGGGCATGACGCTGACCCCGGAGCCCAAGATCGAGAGTACGGATGGCCTCGTGAATCCGGAAGAGCACGTGGCGATACGGGATCACGGGTGCGAAATACTGTCGACCGATCCCGGCTGGGAACTGTTTGTCGTCGAATGACCGCCCCGCAATGCGGGGATACCGTTTCGCCGAGAACTTTCCGGTAAAGGGACGGGAGACCGGAATCGCCGGAAGGCGGAAAAGTTTCGTTTGTCGCGTGAATCGACCCTATGATAGCTTCCTCAAGGGAGTCGGCCGCTTTCCTCGGCATGCGGGGCATGCCGCGCGAGTTCGGCAGGAGACTCAATAAGAGGAGGAATATCCATGACAGCCCGATACCAGACGATACTCGTGACCATGCTTTCCGCGTGGGTTGCAACCGTGGCCTGTTTCGTTGCCCCCGCCGCATCGGCAGAGACGACGCTGCGCGTGGTAACATTCTCCCAGCCAGATCGTAGCTATCCCAGCATGGTTATGATTAGGCGTTTCATCGAACGGGTGAACAAGGCGGGAAAGGGCGTCCTGAAGCTTGACTATATCGGTGGGCCTTCGGTTGTTCCGCTCCGCGATCAGATGAACGCAACGAGCAAGGGCGTTGTCGACATGGTCATGACGTTCACCATCCATCAGGCGCTGGTACCGGAGATCGGCACCGTCGGCATGTCCGAGATATCGCCGAAGGAAGAACGTGAAGTGGGATATATCGACCTTCTCGACGAAGCTCACAAGAAAATCGGCATCAAGGTCATGGGACGTACCGCCACCGATGTTGGTTTCCATATTTTCTCCAAGAAGCCGATAAACCGGATGGCCGATCTGAAGAATGTCAAGATCCGATCCCACTCCGGTTATGACTCGTTCATGAAGGCGATCGGCGCTTCGCCGATACATATGAAGATTTCCGAGATCTATCCCGGGTTGGAGCGCGGCGTTGTCCAGGCGGCGCCGTTTCCGTTGGCCGCGACGAGTATCGGTATTCACGAGGTCATCTGCTGCGCAATGGCGAACGCGTTCTGGCCGGCGCACACGACGTTCAGTTACATAAACCGCGGAAAGTGGAACAAATTGTCCGCCGCTGCGAAAAAATTGATGCTCGACGAACAGGCCGAGATGGAACGCTTCATGGTTCCCAAGGGCAGGGAGTTGAAGTCGGCCGAAATGGCGAAGCTGCAGAAGAGTGGCGTGAAATTCATCAGCCTGCCCGCGGACGAAGCGAAGAAATGGGTGGACATCGCCAATGGATCGCGCTGGACGGTCATGAAGAAGAGACTGGCGCCCGAGCAGTACGCGAAAATCCGCAAGATGATCACACGCTGACGCGCGGTCGTCGGCGGCGGGCTATCCGGCAATCCAGGCAACGCTCCGGCGGAGAGGCCGATGGGGGCGGTCTTCGACAGAATTGTCAACGCGTCCGCCTGGATCGCTGGGGCTCTGCTGATCTTCCAGGTCGTCAGCGTCTCGGTCGATGTGGGCTCGCGGTATTTCTTCGGCGAGTCGGTGCTCTGGGTGATAGCACTCAACGAGTGGAGCCTTCTCTTCATCGCGTTTCTCGGTGCGGCCTGGCTGCAGCAACGCGGAGGGCATGTCCGCCTGGACATCCTGGTATCCCGGTTCGGACCCAGGATGCGCTTGGCCGCCGACCTGTTCGGTCTGTTGCTGGGGATCTGCGTCTGCCTGGTGCTGGTCTGGTACGGTAGCAAGGTTACATGGGAAAAAATACTCACTAACGAATACGACTATTTCAAGGTCGAGGAAATTCCCATCTATATCGTCTTTGTCGTAATTCCCTTCGGCAGCGCGCTCTTACTCGTACAATTGATCAGGGACGTCTGGCGGCTGATACGCTCTCCCTCCGACCGGCGGTCCGATGGCATGCAGGTCGACCTCTAACCCGCGCAACAGGAGAGATTCGGCGTGGAATGGTATTGGTCCCTCGCACTGATATTGGGGGCGTTTTTCATTCTGCTGTTCATCGGGGTTCCGGTGGTTTTCTCGTTCTTCGCAGTGAACATCGTGGCCATGTTCCTGCTGATGGGCGGTGAAGCCGGGCTCGAACAGATGATCAACAGCGCCTATGGCAGCCTGACGGTTTTCGTCCTGCTGCCGATAACCCTTTTCGTGCTCATGGGCGAGGTCATGTTCCGGGCGGGTGTGGCGGCTCGCATGATAGACACGCTCGACAAATGGCTTGGAAACCTCCCGGGACGCCTGTCGCTGCTCGCCGTGGCATCGGGCACGGTACTCGCGTCGCTCAGCGGAGCGAGCATCGGAACGACCGCGATGCTCGGAGCGACGCTCGCACCGGTACTTGAATCTCGGGGCTATAAGAAACCGATGAGCATAGGTCCGCTGCTCGGCAGCGGCGGGCTCGCGATCATGATTCCGCCGAGCGGGCTCGGCGTGATTCTGGCAGTGCTTGCGGAGGTGTCGGTCGGCAAGCTTCTGATCGCGATCATCCTGCCGGGAATTCTGATGGCGGTCCTGTACGCGTCCTACATTATCACCCGTTGCTACCTGCAGCCCGATCTGGCGCCGCGCTACGCGATCGAGCCCGTGCCGCTAAAGCAAAAAATTTCCCTCACCGTCAAATATGTGCTGCCGCTCGGACTGATCGTGTTCCTCGTCGTCGGGTTCATCTTTCTCGGCATTGCCACGCCGACCGAAGCAGCGGCGCTCGGCACCGCCGGCGCGTTCGTTCTCGCCGCCTGTTACCGCGGACTCAACTGGAAGGTCACGCGCGACGCGCTGGAAAGCACGCTGCGGATTTCGGTGATGGTCCTGATCATTCTCGCCGCGGCTCAGGCCTATTCCCAGGTGCTCGCGTTTACCGGCGCTAACAGACATCTCGTGCAATGGGCTGTCGGACTCCCGGTGGCGCCGCTGATTCTGATCGTCATGATGCAAGTCGTGATCCTGATCCTCGGCGGCTTTATTTCGGGTGTGCCCTTGATGATGATCACCCTCCCGGTCTTCCTGCCCGTGGTGAAACAGCTGGGTTACGACCCTATCTGGTTTCTGGTGCTGTTCCTCATCAATATCGAAATGGCACAGACGACCCCGCCCTACGGTATTCTGCTGTATGTGATGAAAGGCGTGTCGCCGCCGGATACGACCATGGGCCATATCATCAGGGCGGCGGTTCCGTTCCTGATCTGCGACGCCATCGTCATGGCCTTGATCATGGCATTTCCGGACATTTCACTGTCATTGCCCAGCCTCATGTTCAAATGACGAGAGCTTCCCTCACACCATGACATTGCGGTTCCCCAAACAACTCCTTCTCAATAGTGCCGATATCGAGGCGGTCGCGCCTTCGCTTACGGAAATCATCGACCTCGTCGAAGAGACCTATCGCATGGACGGCCGCGGCGAGGTCGAGGTGCCGGTGAAGGTCGGAGTGCATCCCGATCATCCGCACAGCTTCCTGCACGCCATGCCTGCGTGGGTGGCCGGCGAGAAGGCACTCGGGATGAAGTGGATCTCCTACTACCCCGGCAATACCGAACGCGGATATCCCGACTCCTCGGGTCTGATCGTGCTCAACGATCCCGACCACGGGCTGCCGGTGGCGATCATGGAAGGAATGTGGATCACCTATGTGCGGACGGCAGCCTGCGGCGCTGTCGCAGCCAGGCACTGTGCGGGCCGGGACCCGGTTCGTCTCGGACTGATCGGATGCGGCGGCCTGGGATTGTGGTCCCTCAGGGTGCTGTCGGCCCTGTTTCCCACTTTGAACGATGTCTTCGTCGCATCGCGGAGGCGGGCAAGCCGCGAGGGATTTTGCGCCGCCATGGCGGAGGAAGGGCCATGGAATCTGATCCCGGTGGACTCCGCGGAACATGCGGTTCGCGACATGGATATCGTCGTTTCGTCGATACCGCAGGGATCGGAACGGCCGCTGAAAGCGAGCTGGTGGACTGCCGGTATGCTGGCCATCGCGCTCGACGTCCTGACTGCCTGGGAAGACGAGGCGTTCGGACACATCGACCTCCTGGTCGCCGACAACGACGCGGGTCTGAAGGCTGCCGCCGCACAGCGGAGGCCCGACCTGCATCTGCCGGACGGTTCCGTTTCTTTCGGCGATATCGTCCTGGGGAACCGCCCCGGTCGGCTTAGCGATCAGGATCGCATCATGGCGATACCGACAGGACTCGCGAGCGTCGACATGCCCCTTGCATGGACAATCTATCGACGTGCGCGGGATGCAGGCTTGGGAACGACGATAGATTTGCTGTCCTGAGCCGCGTATCGCACCGGGTATCGCCCGAAAGCCGCCTCTTGCCGGCCTCGAGGAACTCCTTCGACCAGCTGTAGTAAAGACTCTCTGCGATCCCCTCCCGGCGACACAGCTCGTCGACGCTGTCCTCGCCGCGCAGGCCCGACAGCACGATCCGGATCTTCTCTTCAGCCGAATACTGCTTGCGTGTCTTGCGCCGAATATCCCGTACTGTCCGTTCGGCGCTGCCTCTCGAACTCATCGATTCCTGTCTCATCTTCGTTCCCTTCAGTCACAACGATGAACCAGGAATCCTCCGTTACAAAACCACTTCAGCCTGTCTCATAGGCGCTGATGTCAGACAATTTACCACAACCGTTCGGGGCGAAGATAGCAAGGCAACGCTTCTGACTGAAATCAAACGTCTTCGGCTGAAGAAAGGCACGGAATCCAGCGAGTTCTAACGATCGGAGGAAACAGGGGTCAGTCATTGTCCCGCTCCGAACCGGGGGGATCTGCCCGAACGCTTGCGAGTTTCAGGATGGCAGCCTTAGCCTTTGAAACAGCGTCAGCGACCGGCTCAGTAGTAAGCAAATGTGTGGCAAGGATCTCCGCGAGGCCGGCATCAACATCGTCTTGCTTGCGAAGTGCTTGGCCCAGGTTCGCTAGAAACTCGCCGGGACTCTCTGTGCCGTCGGCACCCTCCCCCCTCGAATCTTTCTGATCCATTGGTCCCTCTTTACCCAGATTGTTGGTCAGCACAGGGTATTGACCCCACCCAATCGCGGAAGATCAATAGGTTGACCAGCGGATCGTCGTTGAAGACATGTGTCGATCAAAAATCCTGCAATAGGGACCGCGATCAAAAGTTGCAGAATTCTGAAGCAGTTACGATAGCAACCATCGCTCCGGCTCGTCGAGACGCGACTTGGCCTTGTGGCCTGGCGAATCGGGACTCGGGCCTCCAGCAGCTGGTCGCCGTTCATGCTTGGTCTTGCTGTCGCCGTGCGTAATGGTTCGGCCGAGCCGACATGGCGCGGGCAAAGCACTGCTCTGAGCCCGCCGCGGTTGGCCGGAACGGGAAATCGCCGCCGATCCTGGTGATCGCCTGGATCGCCTACCGGCCCAACCTAACCGTTACCGCCGTGCGACGCCGTTGGCGGTCAAAATTTTAGATTTCTCTTGATTCCCATGTGATTCCCAAGCCATTGAATCGGCCTTGCTTTTGGTTGCGGGAGTCCGCAACCACCGAGACCGACATTCGCTCATGATCGCGATTTGATCCACTGTAACCTATTGTTTTCACGGCAAGATTTCAACACATATAGCATATTGTCTGCCGTCACTCGTCGACCGTCAAAGGTCCGTATTCCCGACACAGCGACACCATAGGTGCGATTGCCGTGGTCACGCTGCTGAAAAAAACTCCGCTGTCCACAAATATCAGCCGCGAAAATCGCGAACACTCGGGAGAGTCGGTCGCGGTCCGTGTTGGCGTAGGCACTGGCCTCGCAGGACCGTGCAATCTCGGTCTGCAGCAAGTCCAACAGGATCTGCGTTAGGCTACGGGACAGGCCGCGCGGGAAGGCGACGAATACCGCCACCGCAGCATGTGACTAACCGTTCTTTACCATCCGGTAGCCTGCCAGCGACAATGACCAGATTGTCCGTCATCAACCCATCTCGCTCGGCAGATAGTTGCCGCCGACCATGCGAGTCATACGTCGGAACAGGCGGTCGATGACGATGCCCAAAACACCCAGAACGGCGATCGCCACGATCACCGTGTCCATCCTGGAAAATTCGCGCGACGAGAAAATCAGAAACCCGAGCCCGGAATTCGCCGCGAGTATCTCGGCCGATACGATCGTTGCGAAGGCGCGGCCCATGCCCATGCGCATGCCCTGGATGGCATAGGGCACGACGGAGGGTATGACGACGAACCTCAACACCTGCCGGCGGTTTGCGCCGAGGCTGCGCACGGCATCGATTCGCACCTGGGATATGTGTTTCACGCCGGCCTCGGTGGCCAGCGCGACGGAAAAGAAGGTGTTGTAGAAGATCAGGAAGACCTTCGATGCCTCGCCGATGCCGAACCAGATCAGGGCGAAAACCACCATGGCGATGGCCGGGATATAGCGGAAAAACTCGGTGATCGGCTCCATCATGCGCCGGAAGAAGGGCACCAGGCCCATGGCGAAACCGATCGGGATCGCAATGGCGCTGCCGAGCAGGAACCCGATGAGCAGCCGCTGCAGGCTGGCCAGGGCATGAAAGACGAGTTCGCCGCCGAAGAGCAGGTCGATCCCCTCCTCCAGGGCCTGGCCAGGCGACGGCAGGATGGTGACGTCGTAGCGGAGCGAGGCGAACCCCCAGATCGCGATCAGGATGGCGGCGCCGGTGACCGGAAGGACGACTGCGCCCGGCCGCTCCATCTCGCTGGCCTGCCAGCTCGGGGCCAGAAGCAGGTCGAAGGCCCTGGCGGCAGCCATGTCAGGCGACCTTGGCATATTCGCCGCCGCAGCGGTCGATCAGGAAGCGGAAGATGCGGTCGGTCGCGAAGCCGAGCAGGCCGAGCGCCACCAGGCCGACAAAGATATCGCCGGTCTTCAGGAAGACGCGCGCCTGCTGGAGCATGAAGCCGAGGCCGAAATCCGCTGCGATCATTTCGGCGGCGATGATGGTCGAGAAGGCGTTGCCCATGGCGACCCGCATGCCGGTCAGGGCGTGCGGCAGCGTTGAGGGAAAGATAACGAGGCGGAAGACCTGGGCCGTATTCGCGCCGAGGCTTTCGGCGGCGCGAACCCGGTTGCGGGTCACATGATAGACGCCGTCCTCGGTGTTGATCGTCACGATGAACACCGTCGCGAAGACGATCAGGAAGATGGTGGCGACGTCGCCGGTGCCGAACCACGACACCGCGAGAACGATCATCGCGATCGGCGGAATGAAGCGAAAGAACTCGACGACGCTGTAGAGCATGCCCCGTGCGAGCGGCAGGCCGCCCATCAGGATGCCCACAAGCACGCCGAGCAGGCTGCCGAGCAGGAAGCCGGTCCAGATGCGCAGCAGACTGACCAGAATCTGAGCCCAGAGATCGTCCGTCGCGAGCCGTACGAACGATTCGCCCACGGTCTCGAGGCTTGGGAAGAACAACGGATTGATCATCCGCGAGCCCATTTCCCAGAGACCGAGCAACAGGGCGATCGTCAGCGAATAGGGCAACACCCGGTCCAGCAGGATCCGCCTCATTCCGCGCGGCTCCGCTGCACTTCGTCGGCCAGGATCTCCTGAATTTTCCGGTACAGCTCCAGCAATTCCGGATCGGTGCGGTCGCGCGGGCGCGGCAGGTCGATCGAAAAGATCTCCCGGATCGACGAGCGCGGTCCTGCATGCATCACCCCGACCCGATCGCCCAGGATGAGCGCCTCGACTACGTCATGGGTGATGAACAGCACGGTACGCCGGCTAGAGCTCCAGATACGCGTAAGCTCGTCCTGCATCTGGCCGCGGGTCTGCGCGTCCAGGGCGGCGAACGGCTCGTCCATGAGCAGCATGTCCGGCTCGGTCGCCAGAACCCGCGCGATCTGGATGCGCTGTTTCATGCCGCCGGACAGTTCGCGCGGAAATTTGTGGCCGTGGCCGTCGAGGCCCACCAGCTTCAGCAGGCGCTCGGCGATATCGTCCTGTTCGGGCCTGGCCAGACCGCGTATCCGCGGCCCGAGCAGAACATTGTCCCGAGCCGTGAGCCAGGGCATCAGGGAATCGTCGCCCTGGAAGACGACGCCGCGGTCGGCGCTCGGACCGCGCACCGGTTCGCCGCGATGCAGGGCCTGGCCCTCGGTCGGCGATTCGAAGCCGGCCAACAGCGTCAGGGCCGTGGTCTTGCCGCAGCCGCTCGGGCCGAGCAGGCAAAAAAACTCCCGCTCCCGGATGGCAACTTCGAAATTCTCAAGAGCGGGCGGGCCGGGATCCTCTCCCCGCCCGCCGAATTGCTTCTTTACCCCGATGAACTCCGCCGCGTGCATACGCGCCGACTGCTAGCAGTTCGGCAACGATTTCGCGGTGACGCGCTTCGGAGCGACCGCCTTCATGATGCTCGAATCGAGTCCCGTCTTCCAGTCCGGCGTGCCTTTGACCTTGCCGAGCCCCTTGAGGAAGTTCAGCGACTGGCACAGGTCGGCGGTGGTGCCGTCCGAGAACTGGACGCGCAGGCTGATCGTCTTCGAGATCGCCTTGGTGTCCTTGAGATCGATCTTGAAGGCCTTGCTGACGATCTTGGCCGATTCGTCGGGCTTGGCATCGAGGAACTCGCTGGCCGCGACCATCCCTTTCATGATGCCCAGTGCGGCGTCGCGATCCGCCAGCAGCCGGCTGCTGAAGGTGATCGGCGTATCGTTGACGAAGCCGATGTCCTTGTCCCGGGCCAAAACCTTGGCGCCTTTCAGGACGCCCGCGGCCCGGCCGGCCCACGGATACCAGATCGAAACAGCATCGATCTCACCCTTGTTGAACGCGATAAGCTGTTCCGGCGGCTGCAGCCAGAGCCTCTGGAAATTCTTCAGGCCGTGCTTGGCGGCGTATTTGTCGAACCACATGTGAGACGACGGGCTGCCCCGCGCGATCCCGACCTTGGCGCCCGCGAGGTCTTTGGGACCGTTGATGCCGGGCCGGACGATGATTGCCGTGAAACCGCTTTGGCTGTTGCGCGTCGAGCCGACGATCTTGAACTTCTTGGAGCCCTGCGCAAGCGTGCTGACGGGTGCGAAAGAGCCGGAGTTCGCCATGTCGTTCTCCCCGGCCAGCATGCCGCGGAAGCCGCGTGTCGCAGAGGAATATTTTTTGACCGTAACGTTGAGGCCCTGTTTCTTGAAGAAGCCCATGGCCTCGGCAATCACCTGAAACGGGCCCGACGGATCGACACCAGACGAAATGGTCCAATCCGTCTTTTTGGGCGCGGCATGGACGCTCGACGCGATGGCGAGCGCCAAAAGTCCGGTAAACCAGCGAATTAGAATAGACATCCCAATCTCTCCTCACAGCGTCCTCTTTTCGGACGCTTTTCCAAGTTTGAATTTGGGACGGTCTGTCCATCGCTCAAGGACATTGGAGTGCAACAGACCCCATAGCAACACCCCGATGGCCGTCGGGGATGGGAGCCGCCCTCTTATTTTCTTGCACTGCGCAAACCCTATCACGCGGTGTTGACCTGTCAACAATAGCCCCGGACGGGCGATGTGCCTGAGTAGGAAGCCCGGCTGCCGGCGAGGCGGTTCGGGCCCTGTTCGGGTGCGGCTGTGCCGCCGGTTCAGTCGATTCGCTCCAGGCTCAGATTGTCGTGCTCGTCCCGCCGCATGCGCCAGTCAGGAAAGACGACCGTGGTCGCGCCACCCTCCTCGACGATGGCAGGGCCAAGAAGCCAAACCCCGACGGGAATCCGGTGCCGCTCATACACGGCAGTCGGCTGGAAATCGATTCGGAACCAGACCGCCCGTTCGCCGCTCGCGCCGGCGCCGTCGGCCTGCCGCGCCCGCAGGCGCAGTTGCGGCACCGGCACGATGGCGGCCAAGCGCAGATTGACGATTTCGATCGCCTCGTCGCGGTTGCAATGACCGTAGGCCTGCTCGTAGCTGGCGTTGAACGCCTCGGCAAGGACGGCAGGGTCCAGCCCGCCCATAACCGGAATGGCAAGCTCGTGTGCCTGTCCGGCATAGCGCATTTCAGCGACCCGTTCGATTGCAACCGCGTCCCGTGCGAAACCCTCGGCGGCGAACCGGTCGCGCCCCGTCTCTTCCAGCCGGGCGAAGGCTTCCTGCACCGCCGCCATGCTTGCCGGCTCGTTGGGCAGGAGCACGGTTTCGCCCAGGTCGATGCGCAGATCGGCGGAGACCAGGCCGAGCGCCGAAAGGTTCCCCGCATGGGGCGGCACAATCACTTTCGGGATCGCGAGAGCTTCGGCAACCTGGGTGGCATGCATCGGTCCTGCCCCGCCGAACGCAACCAGCACGCAGCGGCGCGGGTCGTGGCCGCGGGCAATCGAGATTTCACGGATCGAGGCGACCATCTTGGCGACGGCGATGCGGATGATGCCGTCGGCCATGCGTTCCGGACTCTCGACACCGAGGCGGTCGGCAAGATCGCGCAACGCCGGCATGACCTGCTCCGCCGAGGGCTCGATCCGTCCGCCCAGCTTGCGGCCGACCGTGAGGCGGCCAAGAGCGAGATTGGCGTCCGTGATCGTCGGTTCGGTTCCACCCAGGCCGTAGCAGATCGGCCCGGGGCGTGAGCCCGCGCTCTTCGGGCCGACATGAAGCTGGCCTTCGTCGCTCAGCCAGGCGATGCTGCCGCCGCCGGCGCCGACGGTACTGATATCGATCTGCGTCGATTTCAGCGGCATTCCGGCGATCACCCCGTCCTTCTTCACCGTCGGCGTCAGATCGCGGATCATGCTGACGTCCGTGCTTGTGCCGCCCATATCGCAGGTGATGAGATCGCGAGCGCCGGTCGCAGTGGCCGACTGCACCGCGGCAACAACACCGCCAGCCGGACCCGACAGTACGGTTGTCACGGGGAAGTGGCGGGCCCGCTCGAGGGAGAGCACGCCGCCGCTCGAAGCCATGATAAAGAGAGCGCCCCGGACACCCCGCCCCCGCAGGACGCTCTCGAGCCTTGCCAGATATTCTTCGAGAGCGGGCGCGATATAGGCGTTCAGGACCGTCGTGCTCAGACGTTCGAATTCGCGATATTCCGGCACGACCTCATGGGACAGCGATACCGGCACCCCGGGCAGCCTCTCCCGGATCGCCTCGCGCGTTTCCAGTTCGTGCCGCGGCGCCGCATAGGCGTGCAGATAGCACACGGCTATGGACTCGATATCCTGCCGTTGAAGGTCGTCCAGAATAGCCGCGAGCGCGTCGCGATCCAGCGGCCGGACGGTTTCGCCCGACGCGTTGATGCGTTCTTCGACATCGTATCGCAGCGCCCGCGGAACTAGCGATTTCGGCCGCTGGAAGGTGAGGTCGAACAGGGTGTTCGGCGCCATGCGGCGGGTCCGGCCGATGACGAGCAGATCGCGGAAACCTTGGGTCACCAGAAGGGCGGTGCGCGCGCCCCGGCGCTCGAGGATGGCGTTGGTGCCGATGGTCGTGCCGTGCACGAGGCGGTCGATCTCGCCGTAGGCAACGCCGACATCGTGCAGGCCCTCCATCAGGGCCTTGGTCTCGTCCCCGTAGCTTGTCAGCGATTTCGCCGCGCGCACGTCGCCGGTTTCGAGGTCCAGCGCAATGATATCCGTGAAGGTTCCGCCGATATCAATGCCAACCGCGATCGCCATGCGCTCGATGGTCCTAGAGCCGCGAGACGATCCGGTCCGCCGCCCGCAGGACCGTCTCTACGTCTTCGTCCGTGTGGGCCATGGAGAAATAATGCCCGCCGCCGGGCCGCACGAAGATGCCGGAGTCGAGCAGGCCGAGATCGAAAGCGCGCTGGCGGTCCTTGTCGGAGGTCGCGCGGACATCGTGGATTTGTCCCGGATCGCCGAAATAGAGCCGCCACATCGGCCCTTCGCCGACGATGTGCGCATTGACTCCGTGCTTGCCGAGGATCTGTGTGAGCCCTGCCTTGAGGGCTTCTGCGCGGGCCAGGAACGGGGGAAAAGCGCCCGGTTCCCGCAACGCTTGGAGAAACGCCCGTCCGGCGGCGCAGGCCATCGGATTGCCAAACAGCGTGCCGGAGAAGAAGACCCCTCGGGGATCGTTCTGCCAGGCCTCGACCGACGCCAAAGCCATGATTTCCGGATCGCCGACGACCGCCGCAAGCGGCAGGCCGCCGCCCAGCGACTTGCCGTAGACGGCGAGGTCGGGCAGCACGCCGAACCGCTCCTGAGCGCCGCCCAGCGCCAGGCGGAATCCGGTGACGGTTTCGTCGAAGATCAGAACGGCGCCGTTTTCCGAGGCGAGCTCCCGCAGCCGTTCGAGATATCCCGGCGCCGGGGCCGTCATACGCTGCACGGGTTCCATGATCACGGCGGCGATCGCCGATCCTTCGCGCCGGAACACCTCTTCCGCCGCGGCCACGTCATTGTAGGGCGCGATCAGGATATCGGCGGCGATCCCGGCCGCCATGCCCGCCGAGTTCGGGACCGGCGAGAAGGCGTCGGCGGCGAAGCGGTTGTAGCTCCACATGCCGTAGTCGTGATGGCCGTGATAGGCGCCTTCGAATTTCAGGATCTTGCTGCGGCCGGTATAGGCGCGGGCGAGCCGGATCGCGTTGAACGTGGCTTCGGCGCCCGAACAGCAGAAGCGGATCATCCCGCCGAGCGGCAGCACCTCGACAAGTTCGGCGCCGTAACGGATCGCCGGTTCGTTGAGCAGGCTGAAGAAATGAACGCCGCGCCTGGCCTGTGCGTCCAACGCGGCCAGAATTCCGGGGTGATCGTAGCTGAGGAGTACGGCGCCGCCCGCGCAGGTAAAGTCGATGAATTCGCGGCCAGCGGCGTCGGTCACATGCGCCCCGCGGCCCGACACGAAGACGAGCTGATTTTCGTCGTCGAGTTTGTGCCGGCTCAGCACCCCGCCGGGAAAGATGCGTTCGGCGGTCGCAATCAGGTCGCGCTGGCCAGATCCCTCCGTCATAACGGTTCGGCGCGCAGCGGTTCCGAAAGCGGGCGGAGCGCGACTCCGTCCCCCTCGCGCAGTTTCAGGGCGCGGCAGATTCGCTCCGGCAATTTGATCGTTTTCTCATCGATTCCCTCGCCGCCGCGTATCCAGACCCTCAGTCCCGGACCTCCCGCGTCGAGGATTTCGTGGGCCCCACCGTCTTTCAGGCCGAGCCGGGCAATCGCGCCTGTTGCGAGTTCGCACCAGATTCTGCCGCCCGACGGCGGACCCGGAGCCGGTTCGACGGTCAGCAGCCGCTGTTCAGCCTTCATTCCGGCCCGCAATGCGGCTGTCGCCTCCAGGTCGATAGCCTGACCGTCGGCCGCAACGCCATAGACCAGCCGCGCCGTTTCAGCCGAAAGCCGGCCTTCCGCCATATCGTCGAGGACAAGATCCGGATTCCGTTCCAGGGGATCGCCGAAACCGCCGCCGCCAGAGCTGCGCATGACCACAATGTCGCCGCAACGCAGGGGAAATCCCTGAACCTGCCCCGGCGTATCGGAAGGCGCCAGTTCCTCGCCATTGCGGACGACCGCGAAACTGTTAGGCGCGCCCGGCCATCCCGCCGCAACCCCGAACGGCGGCATGACATTCTTGTTGGAGGAAACCGAGAGCAACGCTTCCTCGACCAGCACGCGCACGTCCCGGCGCAGGCCGCAGCCGCCGCGGTGCCGCCCGGCGCCGCCCGAATCCCGTCGGATTTCGCAGCGCTCGACCAGCAGCGGGCTTTCGTGCTCGATCGATTCGACGGACTGTATCGATGCGAAATCGCCCTCTGCGAAGTTGCGCAACGCATCGCCGCCGTCGCCTTCGGCGGTCGCACCCGTCCCCCCGGCGGGATATTCGTACAAGATAAAGGGTTCGGGCCGGTCGGGGTCTTGTCCGCCGATATAGATGTGATTCGAGGTGCCCTTGATGTCGCCGGCCATCCGTTCCGGCATGGCTTGGCTCATGGCACCGAGAACCGCCGATATGGCGGCATGCCGGACCTCGGACGATCCGGCGCACGAGGCCGGGTACCGGGCATTGAAGAAGGACCCTTCGGGCGCCGTGATCGCGATCGGCCGGAAATTCCCGTGATTGACCGGCTGGGCCGGATCGAGAAATGCCTTGAGCACGATGAATGCGCCGGTTGCGGCCACGGCCGGGCCGGCATTCATGGCCGCCCTGGTTTGCCCGGAAGAACCGGTGAAATCGACCTCGATGTCACTCCCGTCGATCCGGATCCGCGCCCGTGCGATCACGGGTTCGGCGTCGGCGCCGACCGGGTCCAGATAATGCTCGTAAACATATTCCCGGTCGGCGAGCGCTTCGATGCGCTGCCGCGTCCTGCGCTCGGCCCGGTCGATCAGTTCGGCGATGGCGCCCTCGACGGTCGCGACGCCATACCGCTCGAACAATTCTGCGATGCGCCGTTCGGCGACCTGGCAGGTGCCCCAGGTCGACATGAAATCGCCGCGCCGCTCCCGCGGCACGCGCATGTTGGCCATCATCACGTCGAACAGGCCCTGGTTCAGTTCTCCGCCGCTGGCGATCTTCACGATCGGCAGGCGTACGCCGTCGTGGAAAATCTCCGTCGATTTGCCCGAAATGCTGCCCGGCGTGGTGCCGCCGACATCGCCCCAATGGGCGCGAACCGTCGGGAAGAGCACCAGCCGATCCTCTGCAAACACCGGAAACATCATGGCGATGTCGTTGAGATGGGTTCCGCCGGTATAGGGATCGTTGTGAAGGAAGACATCGCCCGGCTGGATATCTTCGCCGAACGTGTCGAACATCTGTTTGACCGACCACGGCACGGGAAAAATGTGGGACGGGTTGTCCTCGGCCAGCGCCACGATCTGTCCCTGGCCGTCGATCAGCACGCAGGAAAAATCGTAGGCCTCGTAGATGATGGAGGAATAGGCGGTCGCCACGAGATTGACCCGCATTTCGCGGACGATCGAGATCATCGCCTCCTGAATGATCTCAAGCTCAATCGGGTCGACTTCCGGTGCGGAACTGGCTCCGGCTCCCATTTTCGTCCGCCCAATCTCCGTGGTCATACCCGGGCCGGGAACGTCACAGTCACAACGGCATCATAAACGCCGGCCCGAACATTGGCGACGACAATCCAAGGCGCCGGAAGCGAGCCGCCAGGCGTTCCAGACATCCGGGGCGCGCACATTGCCGACTCCCATCCAAGTGCGGCCTGCGGGCGCTCCATTGCAGCGATCCTTCGTGCCTCCACCTGTTCATTCCGGCGATCGGCCTCGCCCGTGGCGGCGGGCGACCCGGACCAGATGGGCCACGATGGTGGCAACGCCCAACACGAGGAACACGGCGGCGGTGGGGTAGTCGAAGAATCCGAGCAGCCGGTAATCCATCAGGACCATCGACTGGTAGAAAGCTTCTTCGCCGATTTGCCCGAGAATGACCCCCATCACGATGGCCGGCAGCGAATAGCCGTAACGCCGCAGCACATAGCCCAGGATGCCGGCAACGAAGATCGTCCAGACATCCAGGATGTTGTTGCGCAGCGAGAAGGCGCCGATGGTCGAGAAGAATATGATCGCCGGGCCGAGAATGGCGAACGGGATGCGCAGCAGATTGACGATCATGCGCGTCTCGATGAGGCCCAGCACCAGAATGGCGATGCTGGCCCAGAACATGCCGCAGAACAGCACCCAGACCAGCGCCTTGTGCTGAATCATGACCAGCGGGCCGGGCGTGAGGTCGTGCAAGGTCAGCACGCCGATCATGATCGCCGTGAAGCCGCCGCCAGGCAGGCCCAGCGCCAGCAGGGGCACCATGGCGCCACCGGTCGCCGAGTTGTTCGCGGTCTCGGCGGCTACGATGCCTTCGGGCTCGCCGGTGCCGAACCGTTCCGGGTGCTTCGACCACCGGACGGCCTCGCTATAGGACAGGAACGACGCCAGAGCGGCGCCGACGCCGGGCAGCACCCCGCAGGCAAAGCCGATGACCGACGACCGCAGGATGGCGAATTTCAGCCTCCAGAACTCGGCCAGACGGGGAAAGTCCACCGAGACCTTCGGCGCCTTGTAAGTGCCCCTGACCAAGCGTTCGCCCTGTACGAACACCTCGGATACCGCGAAGAATCCGACGATCAGCACCGTGAAGTTGATGCCGGTCATCACATAGTAGTCGCCGAAGGCAAAACGTCCCAGGCCGCCCACCGGATCGGTGCCGATGGTGCCGATCCACAGGCCGAAGAACAGGGATATCCACCGCTTCCAGAATGACCCCCTGCCGATGCCCGCTACGACCGCCAGCGCAAAGAACACGATGGCGAACTTCTCGATCGGGCCGATCGCGGAGATCGCCCAGCGGGCGATCGGCGCCGTGCCGATCATCATGACGATGCAGGAGAGCGTGCCGCCGATCGCAGACGACGTAATTGCCAGCCCGACCGCCCTTCCCGCCTGACCCTTCCGGGTCATGGGATAGCCGTCGAACGTGGTCGGCGTGTTTTCCACCGATCCTGGGATATTGAACAGGATCGCCGTCGTGGCGCCGCCGTAGACGCCGGACACATAGATGACGCCGTAGAACAGGATCGCGTGCTCGGACGGCAGGAATACGGAAAATGGCAGGAAGATAGCCGCCAGGGTCATGGAACTGAGGCCCGGGACCGACCCGAACACCAGCCCGGCAATCAGGGCCGCGGCGAACAGGAGCAGCGCGGTGGGATCGCTGATGAGCTGATAGGTACCGAGAAGAAAATCCTCCACCGTCCGCGCGCCCGGCTATTGGACCAAATCGACGAACCGGCCGGTGAAGCTGTGAAACACGCCGAGGCCGGGCGGGAAATGAGTGTAGAGCAGGCGCACGAAGACCAGCAGGACGATGGCGTAGATGGCAAGATTGACAACGATCAGCACCCGCCAGCGGCGGTAGCCGAACAGATACATGTAGGCGAGCAGGAAAACCGGCGACACAAACAGGAATCCGAAGCGGTGCATGGCCGCGACATAGACCAGCGGCAGGCCGAAAGTCATAAGCCGCTTGGGTTCGAGCGCCTGCCGCCAGAACTCGGCTGTTGAGCGGGGACTCGCCGCCGCCGTGTCCGATCCGCTCGCGAAGCTGCTGTCGGGAGCGCTGTCGGCGTCCGATTCGCCGGCGCCATTCAGCAGTTGGGAAACCAGGAGGCCGGCGGCGCCCAGACCGATCATCAATATGATGGCGCGCGGCCAGGTCGTTGCGCCGAGAGCATAGCCGCGCAGCGGCTGATCGAACTCGTAGGAAAGAAAATAAGCGAGCGCCGCGAAGGCAAGCCAGGACAGCCCTTCGGCGGCGCGCGCTCCCATAGGTTACGGTTGGTCTGTCGGGCCGGAGGCCCGCCGTCCGGCCCGGCAGAGCTTACCGGCTCGGCAGACCGAGTTCGCGATAGGCGTCCGAATAGGTCTTGATCTCCTCAGCCGCAATTTTCGTGGTCTCGGCGCTGTTCCGGTAGGAATTCAGCAGGTGCATGCCCTTTTTCTTGAGCCATGCCTGATGGCTCTCCGTCGCCCATGCCTTCTTCATCGCCGCTTCGAGGAAGTCGAAGACCGGCTTCGGCATATCCTTCCGGACGAACAGCGCCCGCCATTTGACCGTCGGTGTCCATTTCATGCCGTAGTCCTGCCCGGTCGCCTTGGTATCGGGATAGACCTTGAACCGCTTGGGCCAGATCGAGAGGACCGGCGCCAGGTCGCCGCTCTGGACCAGTGAGCGGACATCGCTGATCTGCTCGAACAGCACGTCGATGCGGCCGCCGATTACCGAGCCATAGCGCTCGGCCGGCTTGTCGAAAGCGATGATCTTCGTCTTGATGCCGAAGAATTTCTCCAGCTTGCCCATGGTCACGCCTTCGAGATTCTCGGTCGTGCCATAGTTCGCCACCGTCATCTTGCCCGGGTTGGCCCTGGCGTATTTGAGCACCTTGTCGAAGTCCGGCTTTCCGTCGGTCAGAAAGCGCTTGTCCTTGGAATTGATGAAAATTTGGCTGGCAACCACGTTGGCGATCAGCAGGGGTTTGATGTCGGTAGCCGGGTTCAGGTTGCTTTTCTTCGACGCATAGAGCGTAACGAGGTTGTCGGTATGCTGAAGGATCGTATAGCCGTCTGCCGGCGCACCGAGGAAATCGGGCAGGCAGCCGAGCCCGCCGGCGCCCTTCTTGTTGGTCACGACGACCGGGACGCCGAGCACCTTCTTGGCCGCCGCGCCCATGGCGCGCGCCATCTGATCGCTGCCGCCGCCGGCGCCGAAGCAGACGATGATCGTGATCTGCCGTTTCGGGAAACCGCCCGGTCCGTCGCCTGCCACCGCACCGAAGGGCATGGCAAAGAGGCCCAGACCGGCGCCCGCAGCGAAAGCCGCGGTTGCGGCTCTGCGCACGACCTTGAGACACCTTTTCGAATTCATGAAGACGCTCCCTCCCACTCGGCGACGCCGAGTGCCCTAGCAGTGCTCGGCCATCTCGAACATATGCCCGCCAGCGGCGGCGCCACAGCGCCAGGCGGCAGGATCTTCCGATGAAAATCGAGTATGGGCAGGCGCCCTGTTCACTGTCAACACGGGATTGTGTACAAAATTCAATATTGCGAAGTTCTCGCAGGTTCGCGGCCGCCGGATTGCGGCGGTCCGCAACGAGTGCGAAAACAGCAGCAGCAATGGATGCACGCCCATGGCGGCCACGCTCAAACAGGTTCCCGATCTCGACAAGGATCTTGTCGAGGATTTGAATTTGCCGGTCTCGGCGCGGATCGCCAATCTGTTGGAGCGGGCCATCCTGGAGGGCCGGTACCGACCGGGAGAGCGGTTGCGCGAAGTCGAGTTGGCCAACCGGCTGGGCGTCAGCCGAACGCCCCTCCGGGAAGCCTTCTATGCCCTGGAGACAAGAGGCCTGATCCAGATACAACCGCGTCGCGGCGCCTTCGTGAAATCGGTCACGATCGAGGAGATGGAGGAACTGCTGACGGTTCGCGTTTCCCTGGACGGCCTGGCCGCCTTCCTGGCTGCGGAAAATGCCGAGGCTGCCGATATCGAAGAACTGAAAAAGGTTCACAAATCCCAACGCCATGCCTTCAGGAAGCGGGACGATTCCGCCTTTCATGCGCTGGGTCAGGAGTTTCACAATCTGATCTACGCCGCTTCGGGAAACCCGAAGCTGATTTCCATATTCCGCTCGCTCCGTATCGACGCCGCCCTGTATCCCGTGGCCGATATCCTGCTGCCCGGCGAATCGGAGAAATCGCTCAACGACCACAGCGAGCTTCTGGCTGCTATCGATTCGCGCAATGCCGGGAAAGCGCGGGAAAGCGCGGAGCGGCATATCCACCGGATCAAGGCCCATCTGAAGGCCAACCTGCCGGCCGCCTCGGACCCGGGTTGATCTGGTTCGGCAGGTCCGGGTGCCGCCTGGAGCGGAACGCCTCAGCTGCTCAGATAGCCTTCCAGCAGATCGTGCGCGGCTGAGGCCGCGTCGCGCCGTTCGGCGGGGCCGAACCCGCCGCCGCCCGCGGATTCGACCACAAGGAGCGACTGCGGCGGAAAATCGATCAGGGCCTTGTCCGGGATGGGCGCGCCATCCAGGGTGATGATGGCCGGCCGGCCCGACGATCCGCCGAACAGGCCGCGCGCGCCCCGATGGGTCAGTTCCGCGAGGACGGAAAGCTGGATCGGTTCGGCCGAGGCGTTGCGCACCGCCATCCGCTGACCGCAGCCGCCGCGCCACTGTCCAGCGCCGCCGGAGTCGGGCACCAATTCCTTGCATTCGATATGGAGCGTCGTCAGCGCCTCTATGATCTCAATTGGCGTGCAGGTGGTGTTGGCCGGAAAACACAGGGCGTTGGGGCCATCGGCGACCGATCGCGCGCCGAGGCCGCTGACCATGAAGATATGCTCCACGAACCGTTCGCCATCCCGGGTATTGCCGCTGAAGACCAGCTGCGGCCGGGTAACGCCGCTTTCCGCCATCACCCGGTCCGGGATGCAATCGGCGAGCGCGAGGAAAACCGCGGCGCTGAGAAACTGGCCGGTAAGGTGACGGGCCGAGACCGGCGCCGGAAATTTCGGATTGAGCACGCAACCCTCGGGCGCTGTCACCGACAGCGGCGTCAGGGTGCCGTGATTGTTCGGAATCTCCGGCGCAAAAACGCATTTGAGCGGATAGACCGTGTGGGCATAGGTGTAGCAGAGGGGAACATTGATGCCGAAACGCTGGGCGCCGTCGGTCCCGGTATAGTCGACGCCGATTGTGTCGTCGGAGATGGTCACTGCGCAGGCAATTCGAATCGGTTCTCCCAGTCCGCTGGTGGTCAGTTCGCTGCGATAGGTACCGTTGGGTACGTCCCGGATCGCTGCGCGCATGGCGGCTTCCGAGCGGCTGACGATTTCATCCGCGCAGGCCAGATACCGTTCCGGCGACATTGCTTCCGCAAGCTCGCGAACCTGTCGGCCGGCCTTTTCCACGCAGGCCGCCATGCCCTCCAGATCGCCGATCACCTTGTCCGGCACGCGCACATTGGACACGATGAAGTCGCGGACGAGGGGATCCCGGACACCCGCCCTCGCATAGTGGCAGACGGGAATGCGCAGGCCTTCCTCGAACACTTCGCGGCTCAATGCCGAATAGAGGCTCCCGCCGATATCTGGCCCGTGCGCGGCGATCAGCGCGAAACCGAATAGTGTGTCGCCGAGAAAGATCGGCGACGCCATGGTGATGTCCTGAAGATGGCCGGCGCCGATCCACGGATCGTTGGTGATGATGCAATCCCCGGCCCGCCATTCCCCGGCGGGGTGCGCCTTCAGGAAAGCCTGCATCGAGCGCGGCAGCGTGCCGATGAATGAGGCGTTGGCGGACGAGCATTCGGCGACGGCGCGGCCTCTGGGATCGAACAGGACGACGGTGAGATCGCGGCTCTCCCGGATGGTCGTCGAATAGGCCGTCCGGATCATGGTCGTCATCGCCTCGTCCATGAAGGAGATGAGCCGGCGCCAGACGATTTCGATATCGCCCGGACCGAGGACCGGATCTGCGTTCGTCGCGACCATTGCGGAATTCGCCGATCGGTACATCGTCTAGTCCCCGATCCGGATTCTGAGGTTGCCGAAGGAATCCGTCCAGAACGCCGCGCCGGGCGGTACGACCGTGGTCGTCTCGCGCTCCTCGACCAGCGCCGGTCCGGCGCCGTGCGCGCCGGCGACCAGCCGGTTACGGTCGAGTACAGGGACGTCCATCGGGCCGCCTTCGAAATTCGCCCGGCGCCGTCGGTCGGCAGATGTATCGGCGTCCGACGGACCGGCGGTGCCCACGGCGAGATCGGCGTGCGGTCCTCTCGCCTCCAGGCGCCAGCTCACGACCTCCGGGCGGGCGCCGGGGTTGGTCCGGCCGTAAAGCTTCCGGTAGGCTTCCGAAAATGCTTCGGACAGAGCCTCTTGCCCTGCTGCCCCGGCAACCGGCCAGGGAACCGGAACATCGATCTCATGCCCCTGGCCGCGATAGCGCATGTCGCACGACAGGCTGAATTCGAGATCGTCCGGACAATCGGCGCCGAAATCGTCAAGCAACTCGGCGCGCATATCCTCGATCAGGATCGCAACCTCGTCCCACTGCACATCGTCCAGGGATTCCAGCCGCGAGCGCGAGGCCCGGGCGATTGCCGGCGCCTCGAGCAGGCCAACGGCGGCGCCGACCCCGGCATGCGGCATGATCAGGACGTCCCGAACGCCGAGATGCCGGGCCAGCGCAGCGGCGTGCATCGGGCCCGCGCCGCCGCACACGACAATCGCGAACTCCCGCGGATCGAGACCGCGCTCGAGAATGTGGATGCGCGCGGCGTTTGCCATCGTCTCGACCACCACCCGAAAGATCGCCTCCGCCGCTGCATCGACGCCGACCGATTGGGGACGTGCGACCCCCTCGGAAATGGCATCTCGGGCGGCATTGGCATCGAGCGGGAAATCGCCGCCGAGCAGCCCGTCGGGGCTCAGATATCCGAGCATCAGGCAGGCGTCGGAGACGGTCGGCGCGCGCCCGCCGCGGCCGTAACAGGCCGGGCCGGGATTGCTGCCCGCACTGTCGGGGCCGACCTCGATCAGCCCCATCCGGTCGATTCTGGCAATGCTGCCGCCGCCGGCGCCGATTTCGATCAGGTCGATCGCTGCGGCCTGAATCGGAATGCCGCTGCCCTTCTTGAACCGGGCGTTGCGCGCGACTTCGTAGCTGCGCGCCAGGATCGGCTTGCCCTCGAGAACGATGGCGGCCTTGGCCGTCGTTCCGCCCATATCGAAGGCCAGCACCTTCGGCCAGCCGATCCGGCGGGCGATTCCGGCAGCCGCCAGGACGCCGGCCGCGGCGCCGCATTCCAGCAGCTCAACCGGGCGGCGGACGGCCGCATTTACGGTCAACCGTCCGCCGTGCGACGAGATCAAGTGCCACGGCGCCTGGATGCCGCCGTTCTTCATCAGCCCGTCCAGCCGTTCGATATAGCCGGCGACCCGCGGGCTCAGATAGGCGTTCGCGACCGTCGTCGAGGCCCGTTCGTATTCGCGAATTTCCGGGCAGGTCTCGTTCGACAGCACGATCGGACCGGCGAAGCCCTCCGCACGCAGGATATCGCGAATCCGCGCCTCGTGGACCCCGTTGCGATAGCCGTGCAGCAGGCAGATTGCGACCGCCTCCACCTCTTCGTCACGAAGCACGTGCGCAACCTGCCGGACCTGTTCGACATCGACCGGCGTCGCAACCGACCCATCGGCATTCAGCCTTTCCCTGACTTCGAACCTCAGGTGGCGTGGCACCAGGGGCACGACCGGCCGGACCGTCAAATCGTAAAGGTCGTATCTCGCTTCCCGGCCGAATTCGAGAATGTCGCGGAAGCCTTGCGTCGTAATCAACACGGTGCGGGGGCCGCTCCGTTCGATCAGCGTATTCGAGGTCTGTGTCGTCGCATGAATGAGCGACAGGATATCGCGAGATCCGACACCCGCCTGATCCAGCAGCCTGCAAATGCCGCTCACGGCGCCAAGGGCGATATCCGTCGGGTCCGTCGGCACCTTGACGGCGCCCTTCACATGGCCTCCGGAATCGAGCAGCACCAGATCGGTGAACGTGCCGCCGACATCGAAGCCGACACGATATCCGCTGCGGTCCGGTGAGGCCGGCGCCGCTCCGGTCATCGTTCTGCCGACCGGAGCGCGGCGTCGGCGGCCCGCAACGTAAATTCGACCTCCCGGCTCTCATGGGCCGTGGAAAAATAGCTCCTGCCGCCGACCCGCACCATCACGCCCTGCTCGACGAGGCCGAGATGAAACCGCAGATGCCTGCGGCTGTCGTTGCAAGACGCCGACCGGTGATCGCGTATCTCACCTTCGGCGAACACGATATCCCAAAGCGGTCCTGCGCCCACGACCTGGGCCTTCGCGCCGCGGCGCCGGACCAGCTCCCGGAGGCCCTCCTTCAGGTCTTCGGCGGTCCGGTGAAACCGCCGCATAACCCCGGGCCTGGCCAGTTCGCTCAATGTCGCCAGCGCCGCCGCGCAGCCGAGGGGATTGCCCGCCTGGGAAGAGGTCACATAACAGTAGCCGTCATCCGGACCCCCGCGACGTGGATCCCCGTGGGACATGACGGCCGCCCTGCCCGCAACGGCGCTGACCGGGAGCCCCCCGCCAAGCGCTTTGCCGAACACCGACAAGTCCGGTTCGATTCCTGTGAGTTCGGCCGCGCCGCCCAGGGCGTGGCGGAAGCCCGTGATCACCTCATCGTAGATCAGGACGATGCCATGCGTGTCGCACAGCCGGCGGAGCGTTTCGAGAAATGGGGCCTCCGCTGCGTAGTAGCGCTGGACGGGCTCGACGATTATGGCCGCGATGTCGCGCCACTCCCGTTCCACGATCGCACCTGCGGCCTCGGAATCGTTGTACGGCGCAACCAGTACGAGATCCCGGATGGCGTCGGGAATGCCCGCCGAATCCGGCTCGGCCCTCAGGGTAAGGGCGGTTTCGCCGGGCGCCATGCCCCAAAGCGCATAGTCGCAATTACCGTGATAGGCGCCTTCTAGTTTGAGTATTTTGTCCCGGCCGGTCGCTGCCCGCGCCAGGCGCAAGGCGAACATGACGGCCTCCGCGCCCGAGAGGGCGAAGCGGACCTGTTCAACCCACCCCACCAGCTCAGTGATACGCTCGGCCAACTGTAGCGCCGGCATGTTGAGGATGCTGACGAATTGCGTGGCCCGTTCGGCCTGTGCCTGCACCGCCCGAACGACGGCCGGGTGGCTGTAACCCAAAATCAACGATCCGCCGCCGCAGGAATAGTCCAGATATTCTCGGCCTTTTTGGTCGACAATCCAGGCGCCTTTGCCGGAAACCGGTATATGTTCGACGGTATCCGGATAAACGTGACGGCCGAGCACGCCGCCCGGTAGGACCTGGCCTGCTCGCCGAATGATCTCGGGAAACGGCATCGAACCGGCTACGACCTGTGCATCGGAAGCAGTTTCGCTCAAAGAGCCCTTCTCCTTGCTCGGACACCGATTCGCTCCGTGCGACGCAGATCGCCGTCCGTCGGCGCACCGATTGGGTACATTCCATCCGGTTTGACGTTGTATAAGGTACAAGCGAATTTTGTCGACACAACACAATCAACCGGGCGAGCCCAAACCCGGTGAAGGTTGGCGGCGACAGCGAAATGGCGCGCCCGCGGCGGCCGGCGCCGGTCGCAGAAGCAGGGGAAAAATGCAAGATCGCTTCGGCAACCCGCTCGATCCCGCCGTCGGCTATGCGCGGGGCCGCCATCTCTCAGGCCCCCTGGACGAATTCCGGCGCCGAACTCACGGCCTGGATATCATTCGCGCCAGGGTGGCATCCCTGGGACGGGATCGCCTGTTCAATTTCACCGGGCACCGCCGCGATTTTCAAGCCCGTGACACAGACCTCAGCGACGAACTCGCTGAAGAATGGGTCGGCATGGCGCTGATAGAGGGGCGTTTCAGCGAGTTGGCGCAGGAACACTTCGGCGCCGGCGGAGACGCAGGCGTGGCGCTCTTCAACCGGTCCGCTGCCGGCATCGTCTCAACGATCCTCGCCATGGCGTCCGCGGAGGACAGGGTTCTGGCGGTAGCGCCGGCCGGGCGAACCCACCCGTCGATCCGTCGCGGAGCCGCCCTTGCCGGCGCCCGGCTGACCGAACACGACCCGGATGACGGCATTGAGCCTTCCCTGTTGGAGGGCGCAGCGCTGACGGTCCTGACCCGGGTAACGAGCGAACTCGACGTTCTTGCGCCCGAACGGGTTGAGGAAGTCATTGCCATAGCGAAGGACGCTGGCTCTCCCGTCTTCGTCGACGATGCTTACGGGACACGGGTGGCCCCGGTGCTTCTGGAACAGGCGAAAACGCTGGAACTGGGGGCCGACTATGGAATCACGAGTTGCGACAAGGCCGGGCTGGGCGGCCCGCGCGCCGGTCTCATGGTCGGCCGGCCGGACCTGGTGGAACGGGCCGTGGCGCACGCCAGCGGGCTCGGTCTGGAAGCCCGCGGCCCGCTGGTCCTGGGCGTGCTGCGTTCGCTCGAAAATTACCGGCCTGATACCCTGAGGGACGATTCGTCGACCGCACGGCAAATCGCACTCGGCCTCCAGGCGCGCTTCGGCCCCGACCGCGTGCTCGATCTCTGTATGGGCCCGACGATTTCCGAAGAGGATTTGCTGACCATCGGGCTGGAAATCGGGAACGAAGACGCCAGCGATTGCGGCCTCGTGCCAGCCGAGGCGTCGTGCATCCTGGGAATGGTCCTTCTCGAAGACCATGGAATCTTTACGTCCAATGTGGCCGAACGGCCGGGCGCCCGGGTATCGCTGCGCCTGCGCCCGACGGCAGCCGAGGTCGAACGCTTCGGCGGACCGGAACGCGTCGTCGAGGCCGTGGCGAACGCATTCGCCAAGCTGGCAACGCTGCTCGACGACAACCGGGCGGCCAGGATGAAAATCTTCGGCGCCGACGGCGCACGCTGAGATACGACACGGCTCCCGGATATTCTGAGACCATGAAGGATACCCGCACATGGCAGCATCAGTTCCCGGTCACCCGGGACTGGACCTACCTCGATATCGCCAACAAGGCACCGCTGCCCCTGGCCGTGAAGGAAGCGTGGCGCCGGTTTCTCGATGAGATTCATGAATGCCCCGGCGACAAGGACCGGTGGAAGCAACGCGCCGAGCTACTCCGCGCCAAGATCGCCCGGTTGATCGGCGCCGGTCCGTCGGAAATCGCTTTCGTCAAGAATACCTCCGAAGGGCTCAACGCCATCGCCCAGAGCTTCCCGTGGCAGCCCGGGGACAGCATGGTCGTGCATGCCCTGGAGCACCCCAACAATCTGCATGGCTGGCTCAACCTGCGGCGCCGCGGCGTCGAGGTCCGGGTGGTCGAGAGCGACGGCGCGACCATCGTGCTCGACGATGTCCTGGCCGGGATCGACCCCTCCACACGGATGGTTGCCATCTCCGCCGTCAGCTACTGCACCGGACAAAGGTTCGATCTGAAGCGGCTTGGCGAACGCTGCCGCCGACAGGGCGCGCTGCTGGTCGTCGATGCGGTCCAGGCCATCGGGACGGTGCCGTTCGATGTCGCCGATCAGGGGGTCGACGCCTTGGCCTGCGGACCTCAGAAAGGCTTGCTCTGCACCCATGGCCTCGGCTTTCTCTACTGCCGCGAGCCACTGATTCCGCGTCTCCAGCCGCCATTCGCCGCGCGTTCGAGCCTCGCGGGCACGGCCGCGAGTGACGAAGCGCCGCTGTTTCACGCCGACGCGCGCCGTTTCGAGCACGGCAACCTCAACTATGGCGGCGTTCACGCGCTGGAGGCGGCGATCGATTTCATCGGCGAGGTCGGGCTTTCCTGGATCGACGAGCGGGTCCGCAACCTGACCGGCCATCTGATGGACCTCATTGAACGCAAGGGGCTGCCCTGCCTTACGCCCCGCGCCGACCGGGACCGCGCCGGGATTGTCGTGATCGAGGTGGACAACGCAGCGGCGCGCCAAGCCGAGTTGATGCAGCAACGTTTCGTTCTGAGCGCCATCGAGGGCGGTCTGCGCATCGCGCCCCATTTCTACAACACGGAACGGGAGCTCGAGGCCCTTGTCGACGCTCTCTAGACGACACTGACGGGAGAATACGGACATGGCGGCACAGTATCGGCTTTTGATCGACGGGCGGTGGACCGACGCGGTGTCCGGAAATGTCTTTGCAAGCCACAACCCGGCGACCGGCGAGCATATTGCGGACGTGGCGGAGGCCGACGCCGCGGACGTGGATGCGGCCGTCCGCGCGGCCAGGCGCGCGTTCGACGAGGGTCCGTGGCCGCGCATGGACGCAGCAGCGCGGGGGCGGCTATTGCTGCAGGTGGCGGAGAAAATACGCGCCCGGAGCGACGAACTCGCGGTGATGGAAACGCTGGACAACGGCAAGGCGATTCGCGAGACCCGCGCCCAGGTCAACGCCTCGGCCGACTATTTCGAATATTACGGCGGCTGGGCAGACAAGATCGAAGGCCATGTTGTGCCGGTGCGCGGCCGGTTTCACACCTACACGGTCCTGGAGCCGATCGGCGTGTGCGGCCAGATCATTCCCTGGAACTCGCCATTGCCGCAGGCGGCGCAGAAACTGGCGCCGGCGCTGGCGGCCGGCTGCACCATGATTCTCAAGCCGGCCGAGCACACGCCGGTGACTGCGATGGTTCTCGGCGAAATATTGATGGAGGCCGGCCTACCCGACGGCGTTGTCAATATCCTGCCGGGTTTCGGCCATACCGCCGGCGCGGCATTGTCGGGCCATCCCGGGATCGACAAGGTGGCTTTCACCGGCGAGGTGTCGACCGGGCAAGCGGTTCTGCGCGCTTCCGTTGACAATCTTACCAAGGTTACGCTGGAACTCGGCGGCAAAGCCCCGAATATTGTCTGCGAAGACGCCGATATCGACGCTGCTGTGCGGGGAACCCTCTTCGGTATCTTCGCCGGGGCCGGACAATATTGCGACGCCGGGCCCCGCCTGTTTGTGCATCGCAGGATCCGTGACGCCTTTGTCGGCAAGTTGCTCGACATGACGCGGCAGATCCGGATCGGCGATCCGCTCGATCCGGCGACCCATGTCGGATCGCTGACGACGCGCGAGCAGCGCGACAAAGTCGAACGCTATGTCGGGATCGGCCAGCAGGAAGGCGCCGAACTGATCGCCGGCGGCAGGCCGCCGGACGACCCCGGACTGGCGGGCGGATATTTCTATCTTCCGACCATCTTCGACCGCGTCAAACCCGATATGCGCGTGGCCCGGGAAGAGATATTCGGGCCGGTCCTGTCCGTGCTCGACTTCGAGGACGACGACCAGCTCGTGGCCGACGCCAACTGCACCGTCTACGGCCTCGCCGCCGGCCTGTGGACGCAGGACATGCGCCGCGCCCTGACCCTGGCGCAGCGCCTGAAGGCGGGGACGGTCTGGATCAATACCTTCCGGCAGACCCAGATTTCCGCCTCGTTCGGCGGCTACAAGATGAGCGGCATCGGCCGCGAAAAGGGCCTGTCGGGACTCGAGGAATATTGCGAGGAGAAAACCGTCTGGGTCGATCTTAACGAGACGGGCATCGCCTACTTCGACAACTGACCGGGTGCAAATCGCTGAGGCCTCAGGAAATGCTGACGAAAAAGAAAATCGAGTCTCCCCTGGCGCCGGGGAAAATTGCCAATCATCCCTATCCCTTCTCCCAGGGCTGGAAGGTGGGCGATTTCGTCTTCACCGGCGGAATTGCGCCCGAGGATCATGAAACCGGGCAAATCGTCGAGGGCGACATCGATATTCAGGCGCGCCGGGTATTCGAAAGTCTCAAGGCAATTCTCAAGGCGGCTGGATCGTCCCTGGAGAAAGTCGTCAAGGTGACGGTCTATCTTACGGACATCGACAACAAGCCCGGCTTCGAAAAGGTCTACAGGGAATACTTCCCGAAGGATGCGCCCGGGCGGATGACCGCCGAAGTCAGCTTTATCGGACCCGGCATCCTGCTGGAAATGGACGCTATCGCATATGTTTAGCCCGGATTTCCCCCGCGTTCATGTTCTGCGCAGCGCTGAGCGGCCGGCCTTTCGGTCGCGCTCGGGATGTCAGCCGGGGCGGTGCCGGCCCCAAGCCAAGAATTGCACCCTCTCATGTTGATCGGCGTGGAATATTGACCCCCGATTGGGGGTAATCGGCGTCCAAAATTGACCCCCCCCCCCCATGGTTTGTTCCCATGAACGCACCTTGTCATTGGACGGACGAGGTGAGGGGGAGATGCTGGTAGTGGAAACGATCGCACGGATCCGTCGGGATCATCTGGTGAGGGGCGTTCCGATCAAGACGATCGCCCGGGATTTGAGGGTTTCGAAGAACACGGTGCGCAAGGTGGTGCGGGGCGATGAGACCTCGTACAGCTACGAGCGCAAGATCCAGCCGATGCCGAAGCTTGGACCGTGGGTGGATGAGCTCGAGCGCCAGCTTCATTGGATGGACGCCGCGGCTGCGTGAGAAGAACCTCCCGCTCGTGGTCGACAATCCGAGATTCCTGATATTGCCGTGGATCGAGATTCCGAACCTCGGCTCCCACATCCTCGCCATCGTGCGCCGGCGCCTGCCTCAGGACTGGATCGAGCGCTACAACACCACCCCCGTGCTCATCGAGACCTTCGTCGAGACGCCGCGCTACACCGGCGCCGTCTACAGGGCATCGGGCTGGATCCCCGTCGGAACCACCCAGGGACGAGGACGCTATGACAGGCATACAAAACGATCCCAGCCCAAAAAAGACATCTGGTTGCGACCCCTCCGAAAGGACTGGAAGCGAACACTCAATCGTTGAATCCACCACACCCATCACCGCGTGAACAAACGCTTTCGGCGCAGCACGCTCAGACTGACCAAGCGGATTGTGGAACGGCTGAAGGCCGAGGACAAGGACGCGATCTTCTGGGACCGCGACCTAGCCGGATTCGGGGTAAGGGTCCACGCCACCGGTCGCAAGCTCTACATCGTCCAGTCGCGGGGGCCGGCCGGCCTGAAGCGGGTGACCCTGGGGCCGGTCGGCTCCGAGACGATCGAGGTGCGCCGGCGCGAGGCGGCTATCGTCATCGACCGCATCAAGCGGGGCGAGGACCCGATGCCGCCGAAGCCGGCGCCCGAGCCCACCGTCGCCGATCTCGCCGCGCGCTGCCTCAAGAACCATGTCGCCGTCCGGTGCAAGCCGAACACGGCGAAGAATTACCGCATGGCGCTGCAGAACCACATTCTGCCGGCCCTGGGGAAGAAGGCGTTGAAGGATGTCGTGCCGGGCGACGTCACGGCGCTGCACCACAAGCTGCGCGACACGCCTTCGGCGGCCAACCGGGCCGTCTGGGTTCTGTCGAAGATGTTCGTTCTGGCCGAGACCTGGGCGATGATGCCGCCCGGCCGCAACCCGTGCCGGCATGTCCGCTACTACCGCGAGGCATCCCGCGAGCGTTTCCTGACGCCGGAGGAGGTCCGGCGGCTCGGGGCGGCGCTGAAGAAATTCGAGGCCGAGGGCTCGATGCTGCTCTCTGCGATCGCGGCGGTGCGCCTCCTGATGCTGACCGGCTGCCGATCGGACGAGATCCTTTCCCTGAAATGGGACGATGTCGACCGCACGGCGCGGGTGTTGCGATTGTGGGATGCCAAGACCGGCCCGCGCATGGCCGCTGCGCCATCGCCTGCTCGAGGCCGGGGAGACCGATTGATCGACCTGCGCAACCGCGCCCTGCTCGCGGTCGCCTACGACGCGATGCTCCGCCGCTCGGAGCTGGCCGTCTTGCAAGCGGATGATTTACTTGAAGATATGCACGGCGACGCCACCCTGCTGGTGCGCCGGCGCGGAGACGCCGGTGGGCGCCGAGTTCGAGGATTTCCATCACCGTATGGTCGAGAAAAAGCTGCCGCCCCTCCGGCTCCAGCCTCAGTCCCCGCCCGGCATTCCCGGCGGTGCCCCATTCGGCTGCAAATACAGTGTGGCCAGGATCAACACCCCGTAGACGATGAGGCGAATGCGATCGAATTCGGGCAGGAGTTCGGGCAGGAGCGTGAGCACCGCCGCGCCGGTACATTATCGCGCCGCCGTTGACATCCCGCGTGTTTTGCAGGCAATCTCCAAAAAAAAACGCGGGAAAAAACACACCAGACATTGAGCCCGTGGTGCGGGCTATGGGAATCAGCATCTCCGGAGAGCTGGATATGCCGACCTGTATGCAGGTCATCGACGAGGTGGTCCGGACTCTCGGAAGCGGATTATTCAGGATGTCGGCGTTGCTGAATGTCCGCCACGCCGAACACCCTATTCCATTCGAGATCGTTGGCGGAAGTCCGATCGAGCCAGCCTGTGGCTCAGATCAGCGGTATGGCCAATCCGGTATTTGTATCACTGCCAATGGCCTCGACCGGAGAGAAACGCTTACGGCCTTCGAGCAATGCACCTAGAAGGTTCCTGCGACAGAGGCATGCTGCGAAGTGGCCATATGAAGAACGAGTATCGCGAACGAAGAACAGTAACCGGCTCCAGGCGAATTTGGTCGCCATGACAGAGAAGAGGGAGAACAGAAATGAACATTCGTAGAATTTACCGATCGTTCCTGGGAGCAATGCTCGGAGGCGCTGTCTGCCTGGGTACAGTGACGGTCGCTGATGCTGCCGAAAGAGTGCGCTGGAAAATGGGAAGTTTCTTTCCCAGCAAACTTATCCAGCTCGGCTCGCTCGGCAAGAGCTTGGTCGGCAAGGTTGATCGTGCGTCCGGTGGGACGCTCAAGATCCAGTTCACAGAGCCTGGCGCGTTGATTCCACCCAAGGAATGCTTCGACGCCGTGAGTGCCGGATCGGTCGATGCCTGCTGGTCAACTCCTGGCTACTGGTATGGTCGCGATCCGGCGTTTGCCATGTTCTCTGCGGTTCCATTCGGCCCGAGCGCGGGCGAGTATATGGCCTGGTATTACTATGGCGGCGGCAAGAAACTGTTTGAAGCTCTGTACGCCCCGCATGGAATCCATACCGTCCTGTGCGGTGTAATTGCGCCTGAAGGGTCGGGCTGGTTCCGCAAGGAAATGAAGACACTCGCAGACCTGAAGGGTCTCAAGATGCGCTTTTTCGGCCTTGGGGCCAAAGTCATGCAGAAGATCGGCGTGTCCACGCAATTGATCGCTGGAGCCGATATCTATCCTGCACTGGAGCGAGGCACCATCGATGCGGCGGAATTCTCCATGCCTGCCATCGATCTGGATTGGGGATTCTATCAGGTCGCCAAACATGCTTATTTCCCCGGCTGGCATCAGCAGTCGACCTTCTTCGACATTATGATCAACCAGAAAAAATGGGATGCGTTGACGAAGCAGCATAAGACCATCGTCGAGATGGCCTGCGGTGACAATATGCGTGAGGGCCTTGCCGAAGGTGAGGCGATCCAAGGAAAGGCGTTAAGGACGCTGATAGGGAAGGGTGTAATAATTCACAAATGGACTCCTGAAATCCTGAATGCGCTCAAAGCAGCATGGCTTGAAGTTGTCGAAGAGGACAAAGCCAAGAGCGATAACTTCAAGAAGGTTTGGAAATCTTATTCCGATTTCCGTAAAGAGTACAAAATTTGGGCCGATCTGGGGTATCTGAAATAGACCCAAGCTGGTTCATTGCAGTAAAATCATGCTCCGTGCGCTACCGCGTTTAGCGCACGGAGCAATTATTTGCGCCATAGTGACCTCCGTGAACACATGTTGATTCTGTACCACATCAGCAATCTCCTTAATCGCGTTGTCAGTATTGTCGGCTCGCTGGTGGCATGGCTAAGCCTGCTGCTCATATCGGTAATCGTTTTCGACGTGATCACACGCCGGTTTCTTGTGCTCGGCTCGACCAAGCTGCAGGAGCTGGAATGGCACTTGCATGCTGTGTTGTTTTTGTTGTGCATCGGGTGGGGCTATATCAGAGATACCCATGTGCGCATCGAAATCGTGCATGAACGACTCCCGCGCAAGGCGCAACTGTGGATCGAGCTGCTGGGTTGTCTGTTCTTTCTCATTCCATATTGCCTGATTGTTTTCTATCACGGCATCGACTGGTGGGAGAAATCCTGGGCGTTGGGAGAAATGTCGGATTCAGCAACCGGATTGCCGCACCGCTGGATCGTCAAGGCCTGTCTGCCGCTGGGAATTGTGCTCATCTTCCTGGCGGCGGTCAGCGTGTTGCTGCGCAAGCTCGTCGAGCTTTTCGGTTCACCGGCCCTTTCCGAGACCGCCAACTGGGCTCGGACAAACCAAACGTGAAGTCGGCCAATGAAGAGTCGGCAATGAGCCCGGTGAGGGAGTTGCTATGATCGATGTGTTTATCGACTATATGCCGCTCTTCATGTTCCTGGCTCTCGGCTTTCTCCTGTTCACCGGTTACCCGGTTGGGGCCATTCTGGGCGGCGTCGGACTCGGCTTCGGCTTCATCGGTATTGCATTCGGCGTATTTGCGGAGATCGAATTCTTCAATATCGTCTCGCGCATTTGGGGCGGAATTGCCGACAATCAGGTGCTCATTGCCATCCCCATGTTCATATTCATGGGGACGATGTTCGAAAAAAGCGGAGTCGCCAGAGACCTTCTGCATTGCCTGCAGGTACTGTTGTACAGAGTTCCCGGAGGCTTGGCGCTGTCGGTAACCGTGATGGGCGTCATCATGGCGGCAATGACGGGAATCATAGGTGCGTCGGTCGTCATGATGACCATCATGGCCCTGCCTGTGATGCTGGAGCGCAATTACAACACGGCACTGGCCACCGGGACGATCGCTGCATCCGGCACGCTTGGTGTGCTGATTCCCCCGAGCATCATGCTGGTCATCATGGCCGAACTTTTGGGCCGATCCGTCGGCAATCTGTTTGTCGCAGCCTTCTTTCCGGGCCTGTTGCTGGCTGGACTCTATATCGTTTACATCACTGTTCTATGCAGCCTGCGACCCAAGCTGGCTCCACCTTTGCCCCGCGAGCTGGGCCCGGAGAACAACCGGGAACTGATTGGCCTTCTCTTGCGTGGTTTCCTCCCGGCGATCTTCCTGATCTTCATGGTCCTCGGTTCGATTATCTTGGGTTGGGCAACGCCAACCGAGGCCTCCGGAGTCGGGGCTCTGGGAGCCATTATACTTGCGGCGCTGAATCGGCGGCTGACATTCGGTATGCTACGCGATGTTGTTGAGCGATCGATGCTCACCAATGCGATGATATTCTTTATCTTTATTGGCGCGACCGCGTTTTCCTACACGTTTCGGTCTCTTGGCGGCGACGACCTCGTCGTCGGCCTGGTCGACAGCGCCGGCCTCGGGTCGTGGGGGATACTTTTTATCCTGATGGCGATTGTTTTCTTCTTGGGCTTTTTCTTCGACTGGATCGAAATCACGTTAATCGTCATTCCGGTTTTTGCGCCGATCATCGAGTTGCTCGACTTCGCCGGCCATGTGTCCAAGTTGGACGTCGTCTATTGGTTCGCCATTTTACTTGCGGTGAACCTGCAAACGTCCTTCCTGACCCCGCCATTCGGCTTTGCACTGTTTTACATGAAGGGCGTTGCCCCTCCCGAGGTAAAAATCCAGCAGATTTACGTTGGCATTATTCCATTCGTGCTCCTGCAACTGACCGGATTAGCCCTTGTCATGACATTTCCGGAAATCGCCATGTGGCTACCGAGACAGCTGCTCAATTGACGAGTTTCGGCGAGCACAACCCTGCCTGACGAACTCTCGTATATGGCGGCTGTTGAACTGAAGCATCGCATCGCCGCCAAAGCTGTTTCACCTGTCGAAGTTGTCGAAGGCGTCATCACGCATGCTGCTCCGCGACCGCCAGATCGGGCCTTCTGTCGGCCCAGGGCCTGGCTGCCTCGAACGCCGCAGCGGCGCGGAAAATGTCTTCCTCATGCAAAATCTTCGAGACCATCTGCATCCCGACGGGGAGTCCGTCGCGGGTCCATCCGGCCGGAACGGAAGCGGCGGGCTGGCCGGTCAGGTTGAAGGGGTAGGTGTAGTAGACCCACGACACGATGTTGCGGTCCGGAAGTTCCGGCGGCGCGTCGCACTTCACATCGAATGCGGGCACCGGAAGCGTCGGCGTCAGGAGCAGATCGTAGTCTTCGAAGAAGGCGCGCATCTTCTCGCGAAAGTCGTAGCGCAGAAAAACCCTGGCATAGTAATCGCCGAGCTCCTGATCGAGGGCGCCGGAGAGGACATCGGCGACCGCCGGGTCGAGCAGGTCCGGCGAATTGGCGAGCACATCCTTTAGGCGCGTGCCGACCCCGGCATAGAACTCCGCCATCCACAGCGGGAGCGGATCGTCGTCCATGACCCGTTCGACCAGGGCCACGGTGCAGCCGAGATCCTCGAACACCTTGACCGCGTCCTCGACGATCCCGACGACCTCGGCTGTCGGCTGCGCGTATCCCAGGGTCGGGCTCCACGCGAGACGCATGCCTTCGACCGGACGTTCGCAGGCGCCCAGGAAGTCGGGAACCGGCTGCGCGACGCCGAAGGGATCCCGGCTGTCGTGACCGGCGACAGCGCTCAGCAGCAGTGCCCCGTCGCGCACCGTCCGGGCGAGCGGGCCGACATGGGCCAGGGTCGGCGTGGCGCTGGCCGGAAAGACCCCGACGCGCGCGAACTGGGCCTTGATCCCGAACAGGCCGCTGAACGAACTCGGGATGCGCACCGAACCGCCGCCGTCGGTGCCGAGGGCAAACGGTGTGATCCCGGCCGCGACGCTGGTCGCCGCGCCGCAACTCGATCCGCCGGGCGTCTTGGCGAGATTCCAGGCGTTGGGCGTCACCCCGGTGAGGGGGCTGTCGCCGACCGCCTTGCAGCCGAACTCGCTGGTGGTGGACTTGCCGACGATGCAGCCGCCCTGCCGCCGCACCCGACCCACCGAGGGCGCGTCGACGGCGGCCCTGTTGTCCGCCATGGCCCTGGAGCCGAAGGTGAGCTTCAGGCCATCGACGGCGATCAGATCCTTCACCGAGATCGGCAGGCCGTGGAGCAGCCCGAGCGCCTCTCCGGACATCACGGCCCGTTCCGCCTTTCTTGCAGCCTCAAGGGCCATCTCCGGTGAGGGATCGACGAAACAGTTGAGCGTGGGCTCCAGCCCGTCCATTCGCTCCAGGGACGCTTCGACGAGTTCGACCGGCGAGATGTCCCTGCGCGCTATCCGATTCCTCAACTCGATCGCCGTCATGAAAGCGAAGTCGTTCATTGTCCCTATCCTCTCAAGGGGTTCACCTCTCAGATCGAGCCCGCGCCGCGGTCGAACACCGGCCTGTCCGATGTCGACCGGCAGGTCAGGAGGCGCCTTTGGATATCGTCGCCCTTCAGCCCCCGGCCGATCAGGACGAGCCGCGTCCGCGCCTGGCCTCCGGGCCAGTTCTCTGCGTATGTCGGCGGGCTGAAGACCTTCTGCACCCCTTGGAGAACTACCGGGTTGTCGTTGCCGACGAAGCGGCACATTCCCTTCACCCGGTACAGGTCGTCGCCATACTCTTCCGTAAGTTCGACCATCAGCGCCATCAACCGGGGGTAGTCGAGAGGGTGTTCTTCTTCGATGCAAACCGCGGAAACGTCGCCATGGTTATGGTGGTCGTGTTCGTCGGGGTGCTCGTGATGGTCGTGGTGCTCGTGATGGTCGTGGTGCCCGTGCTGACGGTCGTGTCCGGTCCCGTCGCCGGAGCGTCCCGCAGCGTCTGCAATGCCGATCCATTCCCCGAGGGAACTGTCCCTGATCTTCGGCTCGAACAGGTCGAGATCGAGCAGCTTGTCGAGCTCGATTTTCGAATGTTTCGTGACCTCTTTCACGGAAAACGGGTTGAGTCGGTTCACCGCATCGAGGGCCGCGCCAAATTCCGTCTCACCGACGAGATCGCGCTTGTTGAGGATCAGCTTGTCGGCGATCGCGACCTGTTTTCTGGCTTCGTCGTTGGCTTCCAATTGGCCGCCAACATGTTTCAGATCGACCAGGGTGATGATGGCGTCCAGCCGGTAGGACAGGTTGAGCTGCATGTCGGTGTACAGCAGCTGCGCCAGCGGCGACGGGTCGGCAATGCCCGTCGTCTCGACCAGAACCCGATCGAATTCGATTTGCGGTTCTATCACGCCGACCCGGCGCATGAACGCCTTGTAGAGCGAGTCGACAAGGTCGTCCTTGCTGGCGCAGCAGATGCAGCCGTTGGTCAGCTCCAGCATGTCGTCCGACGCGCGGGCGATCAGGTCCGAATCGATGCCGATCTCGCCGAACTCGTTGACGATGACCAGGCATTTGCCGCTGCCCGGATCGGCAAGGACGTGATTGACGAGCGTTGTCTTGCCCGCGCCCAGGAAGCCGGTCACAAAGGTGATCGGCACCCTGGCATCTTCGCCCATAGTGGATGGTGAGACAGACATCGGCGTTCAACCTTACGCGCCCGTCCCCGCGCCGGCCGAAGCCGGCGCAAGGGCGGGCGCGCTCCCTCCCTTAATCGAGCACGGCCCAGGCCCGAACCGGCGAACCGCTGCCGTTGTTGATCTTGAGCGGCGGGCCGTAGAACATGAATTCTCCCTTGCCGACCAGTTCTTCGAGATTGATCAGCCATTCGTAGTGGGAGATTCCCCGGTCCCGGCACACGCGATGGTTCGGGAATTCGTCCCAGGACGGCTTGTCGGTCGACGGCCCCTCGACGCCATGGAAGGTCGAGTTGCGGTCCGCGAGCCAGTGGGTCGCTTCGCCTGTCAGCCCGGGATTGCTCCAGACCACCTTGACGTCCGGATAGTGGCGGTTGTGCAGACCGGTGTTGAGCAGCACGATATGGCCGTCGACCTTCACGCCGGCTTTCGCTTCCCCCTCTTCCATTTCCTTCACGTCGATATCGCCGAGATCGGGAATGTGGGTCATGTCGAAGCACACGGCCTTACCCATGAAGATCTCGAGCGGCATCTTGTCGACCGACGCGCCATTGGGATTGACGTGATAGAACGCGTCGACATGGGTCGCGATGTGGTCGATGGTGCCGATATAGGTCGTGGCGAAAGTCAGCCGGTCCTCCGGCACCCCCAGATTGAACGACTTGGTCTGTTCGTGGGTCAGATGCGGGACGACAACCGGGCGCTGGAACAACTTATGCGCCGGCATGTTGTCTTCGAGCGTCAGGGTCAGGTCAACGATTTGAGACATGGTCTTTCCTCCTTTGCTTCGCTTGCTTGAACGCCGCGCATACCGTGCGGCGCCGGAACCGTGTGAGATGCGGTTCGCATCCGCTTCTCAACTCGCCTTTCGCCGTCCCAGGTAGGACTCGATGACTCGCTCGTCGCTGGCCAGTTCCCGGGACGGTCCACTGAGAAGAATTCTCGAATCCTCCATGACATAGCTGCGGTGCGCATAGCGCAGGGCCACCGTCGCCAATTGTTCTACCAGCAGGATTGCCAGGCCTTCCCGGTTGAGCATTTCGATAACCGGGAACAATGTTTCCAGAACCCGCGGCGCCAGCCCCAGGGACATCTCGTCGATCATCAGCAGGCGGGGCCTGGAGAGCAACCCCCGCGACAGGGCCAGCATCTGCTGTTCGCCGCCCGAAAGGCTGCCGGCCAGCTGCTGCCGCCGGTCCTTGAGAATCGGAAACAACGCGAACATGCGCTCCAGATCCTCCGACACCTCCCGCGACCGGCCGCCGCCGCGCCGGGAGTAGGCGCCGAGGTAAAGATTGTCCTCGACGGTCTGGTCGGCAAAGATCAGGCGGCCTTCGGGAACCATCGACAGTCCGAGCCGGACAATGTCGTAGGACGGCTTGCCCGCGATCGGCTTGCCATCCAGGATGATTTCACCGCCCGCCGGCCTGACGACCCCGGCAATGGCTTTCAGGGTCGAACTCTTTCCCGCCCCGTTGTTGCCGATGATCGAGACATACTCGCCCGCGTCCACCGCGAGCGACACGTCCCGCACCGCTTCGACACGCCCGTAGGTCACAGCCAGGTTCCTGACCTCCAGAAGAGCCGCCACGGTCACCGCTCCCCGCCTGCGGTTTCGGTTTCGGTATCGGTATCGGTATCGGCCGCGAGCGCCGGCCCGTTGCCGAAAGTCTGGCTGCCGAAATAGGCTTCGATCACCTTGGGGTCGGTCTGTACCTCGGTCGCGCTGCCGGAGGCAATCAGTTCGCCATAGTCGAGCACCGTCACGTGGTCGGAAATCTCCATGATCAACTCGACATGGTGCTCGACGATCAGAACGGTGATGCCGTTGGCGGCAAGGTCCCGGACGAGCGAGATGAGCTGCTCGATCTCCGCATGCGTGAGGCCGGCCGCCGGTTCGTCCAGAAGCAGGAGCTTCGGCGAAAGGGCCAGCGCGCGGGCGATTTCAAGCTGCCGCTGATGGCCGAATGCCAGGTTGGCGGCCTTCTCGTGGGCAAAGGCGGCAAGGCCGACATAACTCAGCAGGGCCATCGCCGCTTGCCGGAAATGCCGTTCGTCCCGCCGGAAAGACGGCAGCCGGCAGACTGTCGAGAAAATGTTCGACCGGTATTCCTTGTGAAAGGCCACGAGCACGTTTTCGAGCACGGTCATGTCCGAAAACAGCTCGGTGTTCTGGAAAGTGCGCGCCAGTCCGAGGCGGGCCAGCTGGTGGCTGGACAGGCGGGTCGTTTCCCGCCCCAGAAAAGTGATGCTGCCGGCATCGGCCCGGTAGACCCCGGAGATCGCGTTGAGAAATGTGGATTTGCCGGCGCCGTTCGGCCCGATCAGCGCGTGGATTTCGCCCGTGTCGATGGTTTCGTTGACCTTGTCGACCGCGACGAGGCCGCCGAACGCAACCGAGACGCCTCTGGCGTCGAGACATGCCGAACCGTCCGCCTGTTCGACTGAAATGATGTCGCTGAGGCGCGGGCGCGCGTCGGCAGCGAACTGTGGCCTCCTCTCGCCGAGACGCGCCGTCACGAAGGTTCCGATCGACCCGACGATCCCGCGTGGCAGGAAAAACATGACCGCCGCCAGCAGCAGGCCGTAGGCGAAACTCTGCCAGTGACCGAAGGCCTGCAGATATTCCGGCAGGTAGGTCATGATGGAGGCGCCGACCACGGGTCCGAGCGCGGTGCCCGACCCGCCGAGGATGACCATCAGGAGGAAGCGCACCGAATCGGTGAACGAAAATATATCCGGGCTGATATACTTGTTGAGATAGACGTAGAAGACGCCCGCCGCCCCCGCCGCCATGGCCGAGACGACGAAGGCGAGAGTCCGGATCGCGCCCACGTTGATTCCGAGAGATCGCGACGCGATCTCGCTCTGGGCGGTGGCGCGCATGGCGCGGCCGAAGCGCGAGTTCATCAGGTTCACGTTGACCAGGTACGCAATCAGGGCGCTCGCACCGACCACGATGAAGTAGGACTTGTAGTCGAGCGGCAGCCCCAGGAGGGTCGGCGCCGGCACGTTCGATATGCCGACCCAGCTACCCGTCAGACTGTCCCATTCGATGGCGACATTCTCGACGATGATGCCGAAGGCGATGGTGACGACGGCCAGATAGACGCCGCGCACCCTGACCGTCGGATAGGCGAGCAGGACGCCGAAGGCGCCGGCGAGCGCCATCCCCAGGATCAGGCCGGGAACCAGGCCGACGCCGAGGCGGGTCGCGAGGATCGCCGCGGTGTAGGCGCCGATGGCGTAGAGTCCGGCTTGGCCCAGCGATACCAGCCCGGTCAGGCCGACAAGCACGTTCAGGCCGAGCGCGATGATGGCATAGATCATCAGCAGGGTGATCAGCCGCAGCTCGTATTCGTTGGCGGCAATGTGCGGAAGAACGAGGATGAGGATCGCCGCCGCAACGACGAAGGCCGGATTGAAATGGCGCGCGAGCCAGGTCATACCTTGACGAGTTCCCTGCGTCCGAACAGGCCCTGCGGGAACAGCATCAGCACCAGGATGACGAGGCTGAAGCCCACGGCTTCCCGTGCCGCGGTGCTGATATAGCCGTCGACGAATTTCTCGATGATGCCGTAGAGCAGCCCGGCGATCACGACGCCGGGGGCGCTGGTGATGCCGCCGATGATGGCGACGGCGAATCCCTTGATGCCGAGCAGGAGGCCCATGGTCGACGACGCCTGGATGACCGGCGCGACGAGGATGCCGGCGAAGCCGCCCAGCGCGCTGGCGAGCGCGAACGAGAACATGGCGACATGGTTCACGTTGATGCCGACGATACCGGCCGCCACCCGGTCGAAAGCGACGGCCCGCATGGCGCGCCCGAGCTGCGTCCGGCGCTGGAAGAGGCCGAGCAGGACGACGATAAGGACCGCGACGAACGGGATAAGGAGTTCCTGGATGAAGACTCCGGCCCCGAAGATCACGATCGGTTCGGTAACGCCGGGTGACGGCAGCGGCCGGGAAAACGCGCCGAATTCGATCGTGGCATAGCTTTCGAGCATGATGCCTATGGCGATCGTCGTCAGCATCCAGCCGATGGAACGGGCATGTGTGGCGAAGGGCCGGATGGCGACCCGTTCCAGCACGACTCCGAAAACGATAGCGACGCAGATCGACAACAGAATCGCCAATGGCATCGCGATTCCGTGGTCGAGAAAGACGATCGTGAGCACGGCGCCCAGCATCAGCGTGTCGCCGTGGGCGAAGTTCACGGCCTTGGTCGACGACCACATGATGTGGAAACCGATGGCGACCAGGGCATAAATGCCACCGATCCCCAGCCCGGCCAGGAAATACTGGAGGGCAGCGCTCACGGTTTTCGGCCTGTCACCGGCGGCAATCCAATAGCAAAAAAATCGGCAGCCCCGGGAGAGCGTGCGGCACGCTCGCCGGGGCTGCCCGTTTGCTTATTTGCAGGGCGTCTGGCTGACTGGCAGCAACTCGCCGTTGTACCAGGCCGTCAGCTTGTAGGCGGCGGGCAGGATCGCATCGTGGCGTTCCTCGGTCCGCTCGAAGGCCGGATCGTATTTCATCACCAGCCCGTCGTGCTTGACCGCGAACATGGCCTCGTAGACCTTCTGCCGGTCGTAGCTGCCCGCGATCTTGATGGCCTTGGCGATGATGTGGATGGCGTCATAGGCGTCCGCCACCCCGCTGCCCATGCGGACCTCCTTCTGGCTCCTGACACCGTACCGCTTCTTCATGATGTCGTAGAGCTTCTGGGCCCGGGGCTCGAGCGTACCCATCCACGAATAGGTCTGCATGATGAGCGAGCAGTTGGCGAGCTTGCCGGCCAGTTCGCCCAGGTTGCCGGCAAATCCCCAGGCGCCGATCTTGACCGGGTTCCAGCCGATCTTCTGCAGACTGCGCATGATCTGGTTGCCTTCGCGATCAAGGCCCCACATGACCAGCGATTCGGCGCCTGCCTTGCGCAGGCGGATGAGCTGCGGTGTCATGTCCGTATCCCGCCAGTTGAAGGTCTCGGCGCCGACCTCCTTCGTACCCTGCTCGCGCAGCGCGGCCTGGATGTTGGGATAGGCGCCTTTGCCCCATCCCGTGTTCTCGTACATGATACCGACCTTGTTGCTCGGCGAGCGCTTGAGCGCCTCGGCGACCAGATATTTCGATACCCAGCGGTCCTTGGCCGAAACACGGAACATGTAGTTGGGATTGCGGCCGTTCTCGATGACTTTCGTGTTGGCCGCGATGACGCCCACATAGACCATCTTGATCTCGTGGATCGGGTCGCGCATGGCGAGTGCGACGGTCGAATGGTAGCCGCCGATCATCGCGACGCAGTTGTCCCTCAATCCGATGCGCCGGACGTTGTCGACGCCGCGCGGCGGGGCGCCGGCATCGTCATACTGGATAAACTTGAGTTTCTTTCCGAGCACGCCGCCGGCGGCGTTGATTTCGTCGACCGCCATTTCGGCGCCCATCCTGATCGACTTGCCCGCGAAGGACGCCGGGCCGGTCACCGGTCCCGAATTTCCGATGCACGGCTTGGCGTCCGCTGCGTTTGCGGCCCCGGATCCAAGGGAAAGCGCAGCCACACACATCGCCGCGCCTCCGATTGCAGTTCGCATCGCAATTCTCGACATGACACTTCCTCCCTCCGTGCAAAATCCAACTCACCGGATTCCCGGGGCGCTGCACGGATGCAGGCGGCCCTTTGCCGGTTCCCGCCGAGGCGGACCCGGCCGACCGCCGGTTACCCGCCGGGATGGCCCCTGAGCGGCGCCTTGCGGCTGCCGCGGCCCCCGCGGAACACCGGATAGTAGTCGGCGAATCGGCTATCGAACAATTAGAGAGCGGCTATATCTAATATCAATTAATTTGATATAAGCCGGCCCGGCTGTCCTGCCGCTAGCTAGAAATTTTATTGATTGCTCCTATCGATTTTACCGATATATTGATTGAAGATATGCGTTTTCCTGTGTCCCCCGGCAGGCCGGCTGCCGGGCATGAAAACCTCTGAGGCGCGGTTCCGGAATCCTTATCTTCCGCAATCGTAACGCGGGAAGCTGCCCGCCGGCTCGAACCCGAGATCCCGGAAGCTCTTGTCGGACAGGCGTTGTGGTAGATTTCAAGCAGCTCAAATATTTCGTTCAGATTGCCGAGTCCGGGAGCCTCTCGCGCGCTGCGGAACAGCTTAATGTCGTGCAGCCGTCGCTCAGCCAACAACTGCGCAATCTGGAGGAACAGCTGGGCGTCGAGCTGGTGACCCGGCATTCTCGGGGCGTTACGCCAAACGAGGTCGGACGCCTTTTCCTCGACCACGCCCGCTCGCTTCTGCTCCAGCTCCAGCGTACGGAGGAGCTGGTCCAGTATCATGCGTCGAACCCGTCCGGCGAAGTCCGGCTGGGACTCCCGACATCGGCTGCGCGCGGCCTGACAATTCCCCTCATCAACGCCGTGGAGGACCGCTACCCCAGCATTTCCCTGCATGTTGTCGAGGCCATGAGCGGGCATCTGACGGAGTGGCTTCATGTCGGCCGGCTCGACATGGCGCTCCTCTACAACGCCAAGGCCCACGAAGGCATTCATGTCCAGCCCCTAATGGCCGAGGATCTCTGCCTGATCTGTCCGCCGGCCCGCGAATTTGCGCGGATGAAGGCCATTCGCCTTGCGGACGCGATGAAGTACCCGCTCGTGATGGCCGCCCCGCCGCACACCATCCGGATGCTGCTCGAAGATATCGCGGCGCGTTCCGGCCACCGGCTGTCGGTCAAGATCGATCTGGACTCCCTGCCGAGCATGATCGAACTGGTCCTCGGGGGCTATTGCACGATCCTTCCCCGTTTCGCCGTATCGAAGGAAGTCGCGTCCGGGCAGATGTTTGCCGTTCCACTCGTCGATCCGCAGATCTCCTGGCAACTCTCCATCAGTTCCGTCGCACGCGGGGTGCAATCGCGCGCGACCAAGGCGGTATCGGCGCTCATGCAGGAAGTGGTGGAGAAGATGGTGCGGAGCAAAGAGTGGCCGGGACGCTTGCTGTAACGCCCCCAGGCCGAATGTTCGATGCCGAGCAGCCCGGCTGTCTGACGTCAGACAGCCTCGACAACCACGATGCCGAGTATAACAACATGCCGTATCGCTGTCGGGACTGCAGATCCTACTTCAGCGTCAAGACTGGCACCACGATCGAGAACTCGAGAAGGTGCCTTTACGGAAGTGGGTCTTCGCGATCCACCTGGAGGTCACGAGCCTCAAGGGCGTGTCCAGCATGAAGCTGCACCGGTACATAATCTCTCCGCCGTTGACACCTTCACGATCGTGTAGCCGCCGCTGAACCCGTGCTCGTCCCGCAGCCGCTCGAAGATCCGATGCGCCGTGTGTCGCTGCTTGCGCGGCTCATCCCGGTCCTCCTCCAGGATCGCGGCGATGATGCCGGTGAACCCCTCCAGCTTGGGCCGCCTGACCGGCTTCGTCCGCCGATAACCTGGCGGCGCCGAATAGTTCAGCATCTTCTTCACCGTCCGGCGGTCGATGCCGAACCGCCGCGCCGCCTCGCGATGGCTCAAACCCTCGTCGACAATCGCCAGACGAACCGCTGCATAGAGCTCCACGCCGTACATCCCCCGCCTCTCGACACAACCGACAAAGGGCTATAGATGGCGCAATTTTGCGCCGCCGCGACCGCACTACGCAGCCGCCTCGTGTGGAGCATTATTCCTCCGCTGTTAACACGTGTCAACGGCGGCGCAAAAATGTATCGGCGGGGCGGCGTAAAAATGTACTGCGGGCTGGGTTGTAGCTTGTCCCCGTAGTTCATGGGAGGGACCCGCGCGCGGGACGACGCGCCCTGTGCGCGGCTGGCGTTGGCCCGCGCGTGGGAGGGGCCTGTGGGCCCACGGGGGCAAGCGGGGGGTTATTCGGACGGTTGCCGGCGTCGCGATCGGCTCTGCTTGAGCCGGTAGCTCTCGCCGTTCATCTCCAGGATATGGACATGGTGGGTGATGCGGTCGAGCAGCGCGCCGGTGAGGCGCTCGCTGGCGAACACCGAGGTCCATTCCTGGAAGGGCAGGTTCGAGGTCACGATGGTGGCGCCGTTCTCGTAGCGCCGGCTGAAGACGTCGAACAGCAGCTCGCTTCCGGTCTGCGACAGGGGCACGTAGCCGAGCTCGTCGACGATCGGCAGGCTGACCCTGGCGAGCTGGTCCTGGAGGCGGAGCAGCCTTTTCTCGTCGCGTGCCTCGATCAGCTCGTGGACCAGATGGGAGGCGGACCGCTCTTCCCCCGCCTTCCCTCGACCGCACCGCGCCGCGAACTCGGCGCTCCCGAAATCGGGAAGGCAGACATACCGCCCGTCCACAACATCGGGAATCGTCTCTCGCATCACCGACGGAGACTGCGGCCCGCATCACGGCGGTTATGTTGAACGCTACCTAACGGCGGCATCGTAGCGAACGAAGCCGTGCCGGCGTTCCTGCGGCGCGAGCGCTTCCTCGACATGACCGCAGGCATCGCCGCTTGGCCCTCGGCAGAGGACCTGGCACCGTTCCGGGCGCTTGAGCAGGCCGGGCGCGACACGGCGCTGGGTCACAATTGACGACCCGCGACCTCCGTCCACCCCGCAAACCACCCGCAATGCACATGTTTATGCTTCTTTTGTCAAGCTTCCGCCTCGGCGAGCAGGATAGCATTGCCGCCGGCTGCCGTTGTGTCGACGCATACATGGCGTTCGACGACGTAGCGCTCTGGCGCCACCGGTTCGGTAATCAGCGGCAGGATCGGGCCGGGGCGCCGGGCCAGCACCGCACGTATCGTCGCGAGGACATTCCGTTCGGCGCTGCAGGCGACGGCGGCAATACCGTCTAGCGAGGCGAGGAGCTCCGAAGCGACCTGCCCGTCCAGGATTATGGTTTGCGGGTCGCGGGCCCGGGAAGCGAACGCCGCCTCCGGGCCATGGGCAACCGCCACCGCGGCGTTTCCGGCTTCGCGGGCCGCCGCGAGCTGCGCGCCCGCCGCTTCCACGCCGGGTCCGAGGCAGAGCACCACCCCGCGCGGCGCAAAGGAAAGCCGGTTCGATTCGCCGGTCGGCCCGGGAAGATCCCGCGGTGCGTACCGGGGGTTCCCATCGCGACCGATGTCGGCGGGCGCCCGCTTGCTTCGGCGATGCGGCCGGAAGGCAAAACCGCGCGCGGCTTCGGAAACTGCCGCCTTGAGCCGTCTTTCGTCGATCGCCTCGCCCGACGGCAGGCCGCCGGACGGTTTGGCGCCGGCGATGAACCGCCGCACATAGTGCGGGCCGCCCGCCTTCGGCCCGGTGCCGCTTAGGGCTTCGCCACCGAAGGGCTGCGAACCCACGACCGCCCCGATCTGGTTGCGGTTGACATAGATATTTCCGGCGCGCACGCGGTCGACGACATGCTGGACGCGGTCGTCGATGCGGGTGTGCAATCCGAAAGTGAGCCCGTATCCCGCTGCGTTGACGGCATCGACAACCGAATCGATGCCCTCCGCGGCAAAGCTCGCGACGTGCAGCACCGGCCCGAAGATTTCTTCGCCGAGCGCCCCGATGCCGTCGACCCGCAACACGGTCGGCGGCACGAACCGGCCCGCGGCCGGCACAGCCGCGCGCTTCAGCAGCCGGCCTTCCCGTTCGGCGCGATTGCAATAGGCATCCATGCGATCCCGCGCCTCGTCGTCGATGACCGGTCCGATGTCGGTGGCGAGATGCCATGGATCGCCGATGCGAAGCTCGTCGATCGCACCGAACAGCATCTCGAGAATCCGTTCTTCGACCTCGCGCTGGATGTAGAGAATCCGCAAGGCTGAGCAGCGCTGGCCGGCACTCTGGAAAGCGGAAGCGACGATGTCGCGCACCGCCTGCTCGGGCAGTGCGGTGGAGTCGACGATCATCGCATTCAGGCCGCCGGTCTCGGCGATCAGCGGCGCATCGGGTGCAAGGTGTTCTGCCATCGCACGGTTGATGAGCCGTGCGGTATCAGTCGAACCGGTGAAGCACACTCCGTCGATACGGGGGTCGGACACCAGCGCTGCCCCGACCGTCGCGCCGTCACCGGGCAGCAACTGCACTGCGTCCGCTGGGATACCGGCCTCGTGCATCAGGGCGACCGCGCGCGCTGCGATCAATGGCGTTTGCTCGGCCGGCTTCGCGATCACCGCGTTTCCGGCAGCCAACGCCGCGAGAATCTGTCCGGAGAAAATCGCAAGCGGAAAGTTCCACGGCGAGATGCAGGCAACCGTCCCGCGCGGAACGCTTCGGCCGCTGTCGCTTTCACGGATCGCTTCATTCGCGTAGAAGAGGGCGAAGTCGCACGCCTCGCGCACTTCCCCGACGCAGTCGATCCAGGTCTTGCCCGCCTCGCGGGCGGCCAGTGCGAACAGTTCGGCTGCGTGCGCTTCGTAAAGATCGGCCACGCGGCGCAGCCGGTCCGCCCGTTCCTCGACACCCATCGAAGCCCAGGCCGCCGCACCCGTCCGGGCCGCCTCGATTGCCGCCGCAATGTCCGCGGGCGCCGATTGCGTCACATGGCCCACGATCTCGTCTGTCCAGGCCGGATTCCGAACTTCCTGGCGGCCTGCCCCGATCGGCGATCCCGCGACCAGCGGACCCGCCTCCCACCTGGCGGATCGGAACGGCTCGCGTTCGGCGTCGATCGCGGCTACCGCGAGAGGATTTGTGAGGTCCCACCCTTTCGAGTTGCGCCGTTCCGGCAGGAAAATACAGGCCGGCGCGGCGATGCGGGGGTTCGCGACGGCGCCGCCGAGCCGCTCGACCGCCGCAACGGGATCCTGGGCTATGTCCTCTGGCGTCACGCTTTCGTCGACGATCTGGTTCACGAACGAACTGTTGGCGCCATTCTCGAGCAGGCGCCGGACGAGGTAGGCGAGCAGGTTGTGATGGGCGCCCACCGGCGCGTAGATCCGGCACCGGACGCCATGCGCCTCGCGCACAGCTTCGTGCAGGGCTTTGCCCATCCCGTGCAGGCGTTGGAACTCGAAGCGCGCGGGATCGTCGGCCATGTGCAGCACCGCGGCTATCGTGTGTGCGTTGTGGGTCGCGAACTGCGGATAGATGCGGTCCGTCATCCCGAGAAGCTTGCGGGTGCAGGCGAGGTAGGACACGTCGGTCCCCGCCTTGCGGGTGAAGACCGGGAAACCGTCGAGGCCGAGAGTCTGCGCGCGTTTGATCTCGCTGTCCCAGTATGCGCCCTTGACGAGCCGGACCATAATGCGGCGGTCCAGTTGCACGGCGAGCCCGTAGAGCCAGTCGATGACGTGCGGCGCGCGCTTGCCGTAGGCCTGCACCACGACACCGAAGCCCTCCCAGTCCGCGAGCGCGGGATCCGCGAGCACCGCCTCGACGACGTCGAGCGAAAGGTCGAGGCGGTCCGCCTCCTCGGCATCCACATTCAGGCCGATGCCGGCCGACCTGGCGAGCAAGGCGAGCGAGCGCAAGCGTGCGACCAGTTCGATCATTACCCGATCCCGTTGCCCGAATTCGTAACGGGCGTGCAAGGCTGAGAGTTTGACGGACACTCCGGGACAGTCCCGAATACCCGCCCCTCCGCCAAGGCCGGCAAGCGCGGCAATCGAATCGGAATAGGCGAGGTGGTAGCTGTTGATCGGCGTGGAATATTGACCCCCGATTGGGGGTAATCGGCGTCCAAAATTGACCCCCCCATGGTTTGTTCCCATGAACGCACCTTGTCATTGGACGGACGAGGTGAGGGGGAGATGCTGGTAGTGGAAACGATCGCACGGATCCGTCGGGATCATCTGGTGAGGGGCGTTCCGATCAAGACGATCGCCCGGGATTTGAGGGTTTCGAAGAACACGGTGCGCAAGGTGGTGCGGGGCGATGAGACCTCGTACAGCTACGAGCGCAAGATCCAGCCGATGCCGAAGCTTGGACCGTGGGTGGATGAGCTCGAGCGCCAGCTGAAGGCCAACGAGAAGAAGGCGCGCCGGGATCGGCTGTCTCTGCTGCGGATTCATGAAGACCTTGCGTCTCTGGGCTATGAGGGCGGCTACGACGCGGTGCGCCGCTATGCCAGGGTCTGGCGGCGCCGGCACCGGCTGTTGTCGTCGTCCGAGGCCTATGTGCCGCTGATCTTCGATCCGGGCGAGGCCTACCAGTTCGACTGGAGCCACGAATACGCGGTGTTGTCGGGCACGACGACCAGGGTGAAGGCGGCGCACATGCGGCTGTGTCACAGCCGCATGCAGCTGGTCCAGATCTTCCCGCGCGAGAGCCAGGAGATGGTGTTCGAGGCGCATGAGCGCGCGTTCCGCTTCTTCGGCGGGGTCTGCCGGCGCGGCATCTACGACAACATGAAGACGGCGGTGAGCACGGTGTTCGTGGGCAAGAAGCGGGACTACAACCGCCGCTTCCAGGAGATGTGTACCCACCATCTGGTGGAGCCTGTGGCGTGCACGCCCGGGGCTGGCTGGGAGAAGGGGCAGGTCGAGAGACAGGTGGGTGACGTTCGCGGCCGCCTGTTCGCGCCCAGCCCGCGGGGCCGCTCCTACGCCGAGATCAACGAGTGGCTCATGGATCGGTGCATCGAGGACGCCAGGAAGCATCCGCATCCGACGATCCCGGGCAAGACGGTGTGGCAGGTGTTCGAGGAGGAGCGGCCCTTCCTGACAGCGTATCGCGGCCCCTTCGACGGCTTCCACGCCACTGAGGTAGCGGTCTCCAAGACTTGTCTGGTGCGCTTCGACAACAACCAGTACAGCGTGGCGGCCCGCGCGGTCGGGCGACCGATGGACGTGCGGGCCTATGCCGATCGGATCGTCATCCGCCAGGACGGCGAGATCGTCGCCGAGCATCCCCGCAGCTTCGGGCGCGGCCGGATCGTCTACGATCCGTGGCACTACGTGCCGATTCTGACGAAGAAGCCCGGCGCGCTGCGCAATGGCGCGCCCTTCAAGGGCTGGCAGTTGCCTAACGCGCTCGGGCGCCTGCGGACCCGGCTTTCCGCCCGCGACGACGGCGACCGGCAGTTCGTCAAGGTTCTCGCGGCGGTGCTGGAGGACGGGCTGGAGGCGGTCGAGGCGGCCTGTGCCGAGGCGCTCGACAGCGGCGCCTGCAGCGCCGACGTCGTGCTCAACATCCTGGCCCGGCGGTGCCAGCCGGCGCCGCCGGCGACCATCCCGACGCCCGAGGGCCTGCGGCTTCGCCACCAGCCGGTGGCCGACTGTCGGCGCTACGACCGCCTGAGGGGGGCCGGCCATGGAGCGTCATGAGGTGCTGGCGATGATGACAACGCTGAAGCTCGCGGGGATGCGCGCCGCCTATGACGACATCCTCGCCGACGGGCTCAAGCGCCGCCATCCGGTGCAACAGATCTTCGGCGCTCTGCTGAGGGCCGAGATCGCCGACAAGACGGCACGCTCGATCAAGTACCAGATGGCGTCCGCCAGGCTGCCGGCGGCCAGGGAGCTGGCCGAGTTCGACTTCGCCGCCTCGCCGGTCAACGAGCCCCTGATCCGCGACCTCGCAATGGGCGGCTTCCTGGAAGCCAAGCGCAACATCGTGCTGGTCGGCGGCACCGGCACCGGCAAGACCCATCTCGCCGTCGCCATCGCGCGGTCCTGCATCCGCAAGGGCGCACGCGGCCGCTTCTACAACGTCGTCGACCTGGTCAATCTCATCGAGGCCGAGATCCGCTCCGGACGCCAGGGCCGCACCGCGGACCAGCTCACCCGGCGCGACTTCGTCATCCTCGACGAACTCGGCTACCTGCCCTTCGCCCAGGCCGGCGGGCAGCTGCTCTTCCACCTCATGAGCCGGCTCTACGAGCGCACCTCGATCGTCATCACCACCAACCTCGCCTTCGGCGAATGGCCGTCCGTCTTCGGCGACCCCAAGATGACCACAGCCCTGCTCGACCGCCTGACCCATCATTGCGAGATCATCGAGACCGGAAACGAGAGCTGGCGCTTCAAGAACCGCTCCTGACCCGGCGCCGGCCGTCCCCGCGGCCCGGTTGCCCCGGTGGGCCAACAGGCACCCCCCACGCGGCTTCGCTCCGCGTAGCGCAGGGCGCTACACGAAGCCGCGCGGGTCCCCCCTGTTGACTACCGGGACAACCTCCGCCGTGCCACTCAGGGGGGTCAATATTGCACGCCGATCGGGGGTCAAACTTCAAAGCCGATTGACAATTGATCTCCGTTCGTGTCCTGAACGCCGCTAAACGTCTGGAAACGAATAGAATCAATGTCATGAAACCAGTCCACTATTTTAAACCGGACACCAGTGGGCGCGGGCCGGGGTTGCCGGTTGCGATGCCGGGGTTGCCGGTTGCGATGCCGGCGTCGGGCCGACCGGGCCGGGCTGGGAGGTTCGGCGTTATCCGGGTTTCAGCCGGGCGGCGACCAGGCGGAAGAGGTTCTGCTCGGGGCAGGCGGAGGCCAGGTGGAAGCGCACCCGCCTTGTATTGCGGGTGATCACGGCGCCGATCTTCAGGAGCTTGAGGCGGATGGTGGCGCATTGGGCGCGGGCCATGTCGGTGCCCGCGAGGCCGCGGCGGCGGATCGCGTTGAGCAGGGTGTAGGCGAGGCTGGCGAGCAGCAGGCGGAACTGGTTGGGCCACCATCGGTGGCACGAGGTGCGGTCGGCGAAGAGCTGGAGCTGCTGTTCCTTGATGCGGTTCTCCATCTCGCCGCGGGCGCAGTAGAGACGCTCATAGAGATCCCGGCCGTCGCCCGCCAGGTTGGTGACCGTGAAGCGCGGGTTGGCGCCCTTGGGGCCGTGCTCGATCCGGGCGATCGCCCGGCGATCGCGATCCCAGCTGCGGGCGCCGTAGGTGAGTTCGGCGAAGCGGCGTTGCTTCAGCCCGCTCGCCGCGAAGCCGGCTTCGGCCAGCGCCATCTCGGGCGCGGCCAAGGCCGCCAGCCGGGCGTTCCTGGCCAGGCCGAGGATGTAGCCGACGCCGTGACGCTCGCACCAGCGCATCAGTCGCCAGCGGCAGAAGCCGGAATCGGCCCGCACCCCGATGCGCACCCCGATGCGCACCCCGATGCGCACCCCGATGCGCACCCGATGCGCACCCCGATGCGCACCCCGGGCCAGGCCCGGCGCAGGCCCGGCGCAGGCGCGCGACCAGAAGCTTCAAAATGCCAAGCGAATGCTTCGCCGGGTCGATGTCGGCCGGCCGCAGATAGGCCACCAGCAGGTGATCGCCGGCGAACACATACAGCGGCAGGAAGCAATAGCGGTCGTAATAGCCGTGGAAGAAGCGCCCCTCCTGATGGCCGTGCACCGCATCGTCGGTGGCATCCATGTCCAGCACAATCTCTTCGGGCGGCCGCTCGAAGGAGGCGATGAAGGTCGCGGCCAGAACCTCGTGAACCGCCCACGCCCAATCCCGTTCGGCCCGGTTCTCGAAGCGGCACAGCGTCGCCGCGCTGGCCAGAGCCCGGTCCGCGCCCGGCCGCCGTCTGCAAGGCAAGGTCATGGCGCAGGGCCGCGTGATCGTTCAGATCCTCGTAGCCCAGCGCAATCCCGAATATCCTTTGGCGCAGCAAATCCGCCACGCCATGGCGCAGCTTGCCCCGTTGACGCGTATCGCCAAGCCGGCGCGCCACCGCCGCCGTCAGGCCAAGCCGGCGATCCGCCTGACGCAACAGCAACGCACCGCCATTGCTCGTCACCTCACCGCCGTCGAAACCCGCCTCGACCCGGCGCCCGCGACAGGCTGGAAAAGAAAGCCGACCAGAGATACAATCCGTCACCGCCGCGCTCCCGTGTCAGATTCTGCTTAACCAACTGAATCATAACATAAAACGGAACGCAGCGGTGCCTACTTCATGAAATATCCGGGCTAGAAATTCTCCGCTTGTTCAGTCCAGCATTCGATCAACACCATAGCAACACCGCGTCGCAACCGTAATTCCACCACCGTCTGACACCCCATGTAGTCGTTCCGTTAGCCCGTGACGCAGCGAACCAAAGCATCGGCCGGTGTTATTCGGCGCGCCTGTTGAACGCCGATCGGCGGCTCAACTTATTGATTTGGCTTGAATCAATGAGGTCAAAGTTTGACGCCTGACAACAATCCGGACTCGCCGGGTGCGCGGCGCCCGGATTCCGCCGCTTCCGCGCTCCGCCCATAACAGCCCCGACGGACAAGATGCCATGGCCCGTCGGCCGTACACGATGGCCGCCGGCAAGGGCGTCCATATTCTAGTGCTTCGCACAGTCGATCTCGGCGCTCGATTCGACCTGGGGCAAGGAGCACCGCAAGACCCTCCTGCATCTCGCCGAACTGGTCCAGATCCTGGGCTTTCCGCGCACCGACGCCGAAGGCGCGGAGGAGCTCTCCAGGGCCATGGGCACCGCCACCTTCGAGGCAAGGACCGAAAACCGTTCCGGCACCATCGCCGAGAACCGCATCGTCACCGCCAACACCCAATGGCAGGCCGGCGATTCCCGCGCCCTGGTGCGCGAGCGCCTGATAACCCCCGACGAACTCATGACCCTCGGTCCCGACCGGCAATATGTCATCGCCTCGCCCAAGGACATGCCGCGCGACGCGCTCCATCTCCATCACGCGCGCTACTGGCGCCGTCCGGACTCCAGCGGCCTCGCCGATCCGAACCCGCTGGTCATCCGCAAGCAACGGGCCGCGGAAGGCTACGAACAGCGGTTCCGGACCTGGGACGCGACACCGGAGTAATATGCCGCGCCAGCCGTTCGCTGCGCGGGGTCGCCGTCGCATAGTCCGCCAACAGGTCGTACGCACGTCGCGCAATCGTGTATGATGGCCGGTCAATTCCGGGCATAAAATTGCGTCCTTCGGCTCTATCGGACGGCGGTCGTGTCCATGAAGCACCGCGATGCCTACGATCGATAGGAGGGAGACACAGGTGAACACGTTCAAAATGCTGGCGGTATCGGGAATACTGGCCCTGGTGAGCGTACCGCTCGCCGCCGCCGACAAGCACCCCATGGGGTTTTTCGTCACCAGTGTCGGGATGGGCCAGGGGGCGAATCTCGGCGGCCTTGCGGGCGCCGACGCCCATTGCACGAAGCTCGCCGAGGCGGCTGGCTCCAAGGGTCGCACCTGGCGGGCCTATCTCAGCACCCAAGTCAAAAAAGGCCGGGCGATTTCCGCCCGCGACCGCATCGGATCGGGCCCCTGGTACAATGCCCGCGGCGAACTGATCGCGGTCGATCTCGATCAGCTTCACATCAGCCCGAATATCGTTAAACGCACCGCGCTCGACGAGAACGGCAATCTGGTCAACGGCCGGGGCGACAAGCCCAACGAGCATGATATCCTGACCGGATCGAAGGAAGACGGCACCGCCTATTTTCCGTTCCAAAAAGGCGACCATACCTGCCAGAACTGGACGAGCTCCGGCAAAGGCTCGGCCCAGGTTGGCCATCACGACCGCCACGGCGGCGGCAAAATTTCGTGGACCTCCGCGCATGGGACACGCGGCTGCAGCCAGGTAGATCTCGTGAGCACTGGCGGCTCCGGTCGGCTCTACTGCTTTGCAGCAGACTGAGAACGCCCGATTGGCCCGGGAATTGGCCAAGGGCGCTTCAAGGGGGGAGCATAACGCGTGTCCCCCTGACCCATCCGGTGACCGGCCAAGCGCACAACGGCTATGCCGTGAGGATCGACGCGATATGCCTTTCCAGCTGTTGTTCGGCGCTGGAAAATGCCCCCACAAAGTCGAAGAGGATCAATGGGTTAGCAACCCGATCAGCGTCGAATCCCGGCGCCGAACAACAATCCTGGTCTTCCGGCCGTCGAACAAGTTGAAGAAGCGCCTGAACCGGCCTGACGACGGCTAGTGCCGGGGAGACGCTCCGGTACACAGGAAATGCGGTCAGGCCGACAGGGGAACTGACGAGCCGGCGCTCTCCGGTCCGGCCGTTCCGGGAGTGTTGTCGCAAGGATCGAGGTGCGGCTCTTCGAAGCCGGACCTGCCACGTTGCAAGCCACGCGCGCCCGGTCTATTCGCGTTTCAGATGGGCGGTGATGTCCTTGAGGGTCTTGCCATCGCGGAAGCGCTTGAAGACGACCGTCATGTCATCGCCTTTCACCGTGCGCTCATAGACCTGGAACTCGTAGCCGCCGTCTTCCGTGACGTGCATGCCATATACGAAGAGGGTCGCCCCGCGGATCGCCGCCCACATGTAGGGGTCGCCCTGCAGCGGGTCGAGCGGCACCAACTTGCCGAACATCGTGCGGCGCATGCCGGCGGCATACAAGATCCCCCGTTTCACCGGATTGAATTGGATCTTGAAACGTTTGGTCTTCCTTTTGCCGCCGGCCTTCGGGATGCGCGTTGTCCAGTCCACCGAAAAGCCGCGCCCGGATTTCTCGATCGTGACGGAGACCTTACGGATTTGGATGCCGTTGCCGGCTTCGACCTTGGCTTCGCCGGCGAAAGCGCCGACGAACGGATCGATCGGTCCGGCCGAATACGCGGGCGCCGCCAGGCTGCCTGCCATGACCAACAGGAAGGCGCCTGTCAGGCGATGCATCGTTAAATCCCCCGGTATCCCGTAAACCCGTCGGCGTTATTCCGGAGCGTCAGGATATCCCGGAACCGGTGCCGCCGATACGCGTCCTTCGGCAGATTATACCATTCCGCGCTGCGGCGGCTCTACAATTGCGCCGGGCCGCGGCGGCCGGCTGTGAGACAAGTACGGTTCCGGAACACGAGTTCGAGGCGCTGTTCGGCGGTCTGGACTGGCGCAAGGTGCGGGCCCTGTCGGTGCGCTGGCCGACTGAGGCAGGGTAACTCAGCCGGACGGATCAGGTTCGATACCCGGATCGGGAAGACGATCGTGACCTTCCCGGCGACGGCAACCATCGTACCGGGCGCGAGCCGGGTGGATCTGGCCTGGATGGCGACGGCCGGGGTCGCGTTGGCGCTGGACAGGCGGGTGAGCGTCGATATCGCCTGGCGCTATACTGTTGATGTAAGCACCTGACCGCATGCGCCAAACCGTTCGAAAAAACGCTTGCATCAACAGGGGGCGTTCATGGATGTTCGGCGCGGGATGTTGATCCCTCGCAATCAAAGCGCATCAATGAGTTAGCGTGCTGATCGGCGTCAAAGCCCGATGCCCGATAACACCTTGGACCGGCGTCGGCAAAACCGGTGTCAGCAACCGCACGATAGCGGCCGATTCGACTACGAACTGCCGGAACATTCCCGGCAGGACAGCCACTCTGCCTCCGGATGTTATTCGGCGTGCGTATTCGACGCCGATCGGAGTTCTAACCCATTGACGCTCTTGGCTGCCAAGGGGTCAAGGTTCCACGCCGAACAACACCTGCTCTCCCGGACAGATATTTAAACTGCCGGAAGATGACGTTCGGTCCCGTCTCGAAGCCAACGCCGCATCCGGCACCAAGCGGCTGTTCCTGTACCAGCCTTCCGCCGTTCAAGGCCTGTTATCCCGCCGAAAGGGCATTAAGGCCATCACTCTCGCCGAAATTTACGAGATGGAGCCAGTGGATGCCTAAGAACTCCGCCGCGATCTCCGATTTCTTCCGGGTTCCGACCCGATTTCTCCGGTCTGTCCAGTTGGAGCGCGACTTTCACGACGTAGCCGCACTGGAGCACTATGTCGTGACGCCTCACATGGCCGGAGCCTTTCGACGCATCGCCGACGGTCTGCGCGCCAATTCCGGACACCGAGCCTGGCGCATCACTGGTGACTATGGGGCGGGCAAATCCTCCTTCGCTCTTGTATTGGCACACCTCTTCCAAGATATGTCGCCGTTTGCGGTATCCCGCATTGCCGATGCGATCGGGTGGCCTGTCCGTCATCAAAACATGTCCGCCACTGCCGGGAGCGGGCTCCTGCCGGGCCTTCGCCTCGGCGGCGATGTCGCCTGCGCATTCCTGCAAACCGAAAACGGTCGATCTCGCGGGCGCGGACCGGTCGGCCGCGCCGCCGGGCTGGGGACTCGGCGCCGTTCCAGATACTGGAAGAGACCGAGCGCCAGGTCGCGACCGAACGATCCGGCCGGCCGTCATGCTCTGCACGTCCGTCCGGACGAAGGACGCGCCGCCGGGCCGGCGAAATCCCGGATCGAAATGGATACTCTGCACCGGAGCCGCCATCGGCCGCCGATGCGGCCGGCAATTCTCGAAGGGGCGCATGCCGCGCCATCCGGCGTCCCCGGTTAGAAAGAATCTGTTTGCCAATCGTTAGCCGCGAGGCCAAGGCAGTCCAGTTCCATAAAGTGGAAAATCCTGAAAACATAAATTTCTTCAATACGTTCACCTCGCCTCCGGGTCAGGCGTCGCACCTTTGCTCCCCTGTGTGCGGGTCTGAACTTCTGCCCACTGCATCAAGGTTTCCGCGCTTTCCCGATCGACCTGACCCACTACAGGCATCCCGTCAGCTCAAGCAAATCTTGATCGGAAACCCCCTTTGCCTTCACCCGTCACGCCTCTGATCGAACAACCTCGTACCACGTTCAAGTTTTTCTATTCGCCGCCACCAGTCCACCGCGGTCAGGTTCCACGGACCTTCCTTCGCCATGTCTTTGCAGAATTTTTGGCGCGTTGCCTGGGTCCGCGATGCCATGTAAACATCGCTCAGGCTTGGAAACAGGGCGGAAAGCACCCTCAGTGACCAGGTCCCCAGGCCTCCGCATCCGATCAGGCCCGACGAGTCGGGGAAACCGCGGGCTAAATTGCCGGGGTAGTATGAAATCCATTTCATCCCGAGCGCACGATTGCCCGTCACCCAAGCCGGCATGGCGTGCAGGAAGCTGTGCGGACGTCCGGGATGGACACCGATTTTCACCGGCACGTCCGCTTCACCGCGGCCATCCATGCGATAGGTTTCTTCGATAATCTCGACGATCTCCCCCAGTGACGGCGCCACCGACTCGATGTCCGCGTGACTGAGGAGGATCTGCTTCGGCGCGCGCAATAACATGTTATTCTACTGCCCGTTGCCCGCTTGTTTCATGATGAGGCCCGGTAGCGCCGTCGCAACACATGCCGAAAGTGCCACCACGCTAATCGCGCGATTGCTTATCTTTATTGGATTTTCTCCTCCTGAAATGTCCACATTGTCATTTTCTCGGGCTTCCAGTGCCGTCATTCGACAACAAAGAGCTCCCAACCCGGATCGGTGGACAGGATCTCGCATCCGTGCTCCCTTATCGCCACATGTTCCTCGGCGTTGACCAGCCCGTCCACGCTTTCGATCTTCGGCTCCGGGGTCAGCGTCATGCCGACCTGAAGCACGTTGGGATCGAACGTGTTCATTGATGGTGGCTCGGTCTCCAGACCGATGCCGTGGCCGATGCGCTTGGCCGGGTGGTCCGAATAGTTGATGAAGCCGGTCCTAGCCAGCAACGACTGGGAATATTCGAAGATCTCGGTCATCGTCACGCCGGGCGTCATGCGACCCATCACCTTGAACAGGATCTCCCACATCCCGTCGTGCTCGCGGCGCTGCCGGTCGCTTGGCGGTCCGAATACGGCGCGGCGCGTGAAGTCCATACGATAGCCCTCGTAGGCGCAGCCGCCATCGAGGTAGAGCACATCGCCGGACTGGAACTCCCCGCCAGATCCGGTTGCACCGAGCGCGATTGGTGGACCGGAACCGAGGTCCGCGCCTTCATCCATATAGTATGCGATGATCCGCTTCTGTATCTCGGCGGATGTGATTCCGGGATGCAACTCCTCAAGGCAGCGCTTCCACGCCGCGCCGCCGATGGCGCACGCCTTGCGCTGCGCCTCGATCTCCCATTCCGACTTGATCATCCGGCAGCCCCAGATCACCGGGCCCGACTCGACAAAGCGGACATTGGGCAGGTCTTCCCGAAGCCGCATGAAATCATTGTACGGAATGCCGAGCCAGGTTTCGCGGCCAAGCTCGATCCCGATCGTGCCATTCGCAAGTCCGCGGTCTTCGAGGACTGCGCGGATGCCCCAGTCGACGCGCTCGTCAGTGTTGAATGGCACTTCGGGGTAGATATGCCGGTCGTCTACCCAAGACGGATAGGGCCGGTCGTAAAGCCGCGCGAACATGCCCGGACCGGACCAAGTGACAATCGCGGCTTCGCCGTCGACCGGGAGGATGAATACGTTCGGCCGCTGCTTCATCCACGCAGGCGCACGCTGGCCGCTGTAATAGAAAAAAGTCGTCGGGTCGGTCACAACGAGACCATCGATCCCGTGATCCTTCATCAACTCACGCGCACGGGCGGCTCGGGTCTCGTACTCTTGCGCTGGAGTGGCCAAGGTAAACCTCCCTCGTTTCGGTTTTGTATTGTAAGCACCGAGCCTATTCGAATGACTGCGCTCATTCAACTTTGAAGTGTACCACGGATGCACGTTAAATAATTGAGATAACGCAATAAACCGAACTATTCACCCTTCGGTTGTTATTAGGGTCACGGTGACTCGGCGCGAACTTGCCCGCTGACGCTGTCTGGCATCCGGGTACGAGCTTTATTGTGGCAGGCGTTGGGGATTGATGGAGCTGAGGATCGCGGGGCGCGCGGCCCCGGTCTCACCGCCCGGCGCCTGATCCGTGATTGGGTCCGCTTCTACAACCTCGAGAGGCCGCACGCGGCGCTGGACGGGAGAACCCCGGCCGAGGCATACCGCGGCGAGCCGCCTGTGGATATGATGGACAAGCCGCTTCGCGCCTTGCCCACATCCCTACAGGCGCAGCAGCAACAACAGGAAGATCGCAAAAGGGATTCTGGCGGCCTGAGAAACAACCGGAATACACCTTAAATCAGCCGCCAGGCTGTCCGAAAAGGCGAGGCCACCTCAGTCCTACACGCTGGCCTTCGTGCGCTACGCGATGTGCAGCGCGGCCTCAATGGCGAACCGGATCTGGACCGCCAACCTGGTTGTCGGGGAAAGCGGTGCCTCGCGCGGTTTCGGGTCCGGCCACGGGGCCCTCGACGACACGACCTTCGACTATCGCGGGACGGCGTATGCCATTGAATCCGTGGCCGTGACTGGCGGGACCGCGAACCTGGCCCTCACCCTCGACAGGCTGATCCCCGATACCGCCGGCCTGGTGCTCCACGCCGGCGACCGGCAGTACCGCCTCGCGGCCGCGGACGGCAACGGTACTTATTCCTTTGCCGCCAACCTCCCCGGCTGGGCCGAAGGCGACGCGGCCTGCCTGGCGCTGACCGGGACCGACGACACCGCCCCGGCGCTGACCGGGGCGGAGATCGGCGCCGGCAGCGGCGGCCGGACCGTTAGCCTGACCTACGCCGAGGCGCTGGATCCGGCCTCGATCCCGGACCCCTCGGCCTTCGCCGTGACGGTCGCGGCCGGAGACGGGGACGGGGCCGAGAGCAGCGTGCGCACGCCGGCCGCCGTGCTGGTCCCCGGCGATCCGGACACGATAACGCTCGCCCTCGCGCCGGCCGATGCCGTGCGGCCCGGCGAGACCGTGACGGTCTCCTACAAGGCGCCGGCGCCGAACCCGCTGCGGGATGCGGCGGGCAACCCCGCCGAGTCCTTCGCCGGCCGTAAGCACGGTCGCGGTAGCCGGCCGGACCGTGACCCTCACCCTCGCCGCGCCGGTGCGGCCCGGCGAGACCGTGACGGTCTCCTATGCGGTGCCGGGCGCCGACCCGCTGCGGGACGCGGCGGGCAACACCTTCACGGCGCCGGCGGGTGTTATTCGGCGCGCCTGTTGGACGCCAATCGGCGGCTCAACTTACTGATTTGGCTTGAATCAAGGGGGTCAATATTGAACGCCGATTGACAGCCCATTGCTCGCCGGCGTCGTGGACCGCGTTCAGCACCATCTGCTGGCGCATGATCTCGCCGGCCGAGCGCGCGGCGCCGATCAGGAAGTCGTGCGCGGCCGGGAGCGCCGCGAGCAGCTCGGCCCGGGCCAGCGCCTCCGTCCTGGCGTCCGGGAAGATGCGCCGCCCGAACACCGTGCCGGCCCGTGCGATCTCGGCGTTCCACTGGGCGTTCAGCCTTCCCGCCCCGGCCTGGCAGGTGACGATCTGCCGGTCGATCAGCGTCGCCCCGGTGCCGACGGCCGCCTGCCGGGTCGCAAACTCGAACATGCGCGCCGGCGAGGCGCCGGCCGACGGCGTGCCCCCGGCGGTAACCAGCCCCAGATATCCGTGCTCTCCCGGAGGTCGTCCGCCGAGATATGCCCGAGCAGCAGGGCATGGAACACGCACTGCCTTGCGTAGTTCCTGAGATTGCGGGCGAACACCGCGTCGGTCACTTCGAGCCTTGTCGCCGACGCCGCGAGCCGCGCCCCGAATATCAATCCGTGGCGCCGGTAGGCGAGGTCGTTCGGCAGGGTGAAGGCCTGTTCGGTGAGCCGGGTCAGGCCGTCGCCCACCTGCGACGTCAGCGACGCGAACAGGGCGAGCCCGATCGGCACGTTGGCCACCACCGCCGGCGCCAGGGCCGGATCCATCCGGTCGACCACCCGGACCGTCGCCTTGGGCACGATCATCGCGCCCCTCACGCCATTTCCGAAGCTGCTCGCCGTCGGCGATATCGAGGGTGCCGGCCCGCTCCTCGACCGTGCGGTGCAGATCCGTGATCCAGACCTGCATCAGGTCGAGGGCGAGGGCATCCATCTCCTGGTCGACCACCGCGCCCCTGTAGGCCGCCGCCGCGTTGGCGACCCGGTAGACCGGCAGCGTGGTGAGGTTGACCAGTCCGAGCGCGACCGCCGGCGGCGCGGTGTCGGTCCGGACCGCATCCACGAGATCGCGCAGCAGCCCGGCGACCCGGGCCCGGAAGCCCCGGTCGGCCGGGACATTGACGCGTCCGAGCGTGGGATTGAGGCAGCGCACGGTCTCGTCGCAGCGGTAGACCGGCAGCTGGCCGCCGCCCTCCATCAGGATCTCCGTGAAGGCCGCGGTCTCGTTGCCGTCGGCGTCCTGCAGCGGGATGGCATCCGGTGCCGTGGGCTTCGTGTAGGAGACGCTCACGGTCTCGCCGGGCCTTATCGCATCGCGATCGAGGAGGAGGAGCCGCACGTCGGCCGAACCGTCGCTGATCCTCACCGAGTTCGGCGTATGCGTGCTGCTTGCGTCCCCGGCCGTTACCGTGACCGCGAAGACCGCCGGGTCCGTGAGCGAATCTGCCTCCGGCGCCTCGTCGAAGGTCAGGACGACGGTCGTGGCGGTCGCTGGCAAACCGATCCCGTCATTGGTCCAGCCGCAGCCGACGGTAACGGTCTACGGCGCGGAAACCACTGCGGTCCCCGGCGCGGCCGAACGGATTTAAAGAATTGCCGAACGGAAACCGACAAAGACACCCGAATGCACCCGTGCGTTTGAAAAAATCTGCATTCGTCTTGATTACGGAAACCGACAGAGGAATAGAGATACGCTAAAATGAGATCAATTTATCAATAATAACAACAAGTTATCAACACGGCCAATTTATGTTATATAAGCGCAGGAAAGATATCTCCGCTCCGCCCCGGATTTAATCCGGGGCTCCGGTCGATATGACGGACATTTCCTCAGACCGGCTTCCACGCCCTACGCCTCCAACCGGCGGTATTTGATGCGGTGGGGTTGTTCGGCCGCTTCGCCCAGGCGCTTGCGGCGGTCTTCCTCGTAATCCTGCCAGTTGCCTTCGTTCCAGACCGCCCTGCTGTCGCCCTCGAAGGCGAGGATGTGGGTGCAGATGCGGTCGAGGAACCAGCGGTCGTGGCTGATCACCATCACCGAGCCGGCGAAGGCGAGCAGCGCCTCCTCCAGCGCCCGCATGGTATCGACGTCCAAATCGTTGGTCGGCTCGTCGAGCAGCAGCAGGTTGGCACCGGATTTCAGCACCTTGGCCAGATGCACCCGGTTGCGCTCGCCGCCGGAGAGCATGCCGACCTTCTTCTGCTGGTCGCCGCCCTTGAAGTTGAAATTGGAGACATAGGCGCGGCTCGGTATTTCCCGCTTGCCCAGCGCCAGCACGTCCAGGCCGCCGGAAATCTCCTCCCACACCGTCTTGCCGCCGTCGAGCGAGGCGCGGGACTGGTCGACAAAGCCGAACTGCACCGTCTCGCCGACCCGCAGTGCGCCGTCGTCCGGCGCTTCCTGGCCGGCGATCATGCGGAACAGGGTCGTCTTGCCGGCGCCGTTCGGCCCGACGATGCCGACGATGCTGCCCGGCGGCATCAGGAAATTCAGATCGTCCAGCAGCAGCCGGTCGCCGAACGCCTTGCGCACGCCCCGGGCCTCGATCACGACATCGCCCAGGCGCGGCCCCGGCGGAATCCAGATCTGCATCTGCTCCGGCGCCTGCTGCCCGGCTTCGGCGAATAGCGATTCGTAGGCGTTGACGCGCGCCTTGCTCTTGGACTGGCGCGCCCGCGGCGCCTGGCGGATCCATTCCAGCTCGCGGCCCAGGGTGCGCTGGCGCGCGGCTTCGGCCCTGCCTTCCTGCTCCAGCCGCTTCTGTTTCTGGTCGAGCCAGGACGAATAGTTGCCCTTCCAGGGGATGCCCTGCCCGCGGTCCAGTTCGAGGATCCAGCCGGCGACATTGTCGAGGAAATAGCGGTCGTGGGTCACGGCCACGACGGTGCCCGGAAATTCGGCCAGGAAGCGCTCCAGCCAGGCGACCGATTCCGCGTCCAGATGGTTGGTCGGCTCGTCGAGCAGCAGCATGTCCGGGCCGGAAAGCAGCAGCCGGGCCAGCGCAACGCGCCGCCGCTCGCCGCCGGAGAGATTGGCCACCGCGGTCTCCGCCGGCGGACAGCGCAGCGCGTCCATCGCAATGTCGATCCGCCGCTCCAGGTTCCACGCGTCGGCGGCGTCGATCCGTTCCTGAAGTTCGGCCTGTTCCTCGATCAGGCCGTTCATCTCGTCGTCGGTCAGGTCCTCGCCGAAGCGCATCGAGACTTCGTTGAACCGCTCGACCAATGCCGCAAGCGGGCCGACGCCGTCCATGACGTTGTCGCCGACGCTCCGGCTTTCATCCAGTTCCGGTTCCTGGGCCAGAAAGCCGACCTTGACGCCGTCGGCCGCCCAGGCCTCGCCGGAAATACTGTCGTCCAGCCCGGCCATGATTTTGAGCAGCGAGGACTTGCCGGCGCCGTTCAGGCCGAGCACGCCGATCTTGGCGCCGGGGAAGAAGGACAGCCAGATATCCTTCAGCACCTGCCTGCCGCCGGGATAGGCCTTCGACAGGCCTTTCATCACATAGATGTATTTCCTGGGGTCCATGGCTCAGGGACTCAGCGGCTCCGGTCGGCGGTGGCTGCAGTTTGCGGGGGGATGCGGCGCGAGATAGGGCAGCGCCGGCCCGGCGGGCAGGCGCGGCGATGTCGCGGCGTCGTTCGCGAAGGACGAAACGCCCGTCTCGAAGGATGGCTGTCTTTCTTCTACCCGCCGGGCGTTCCCCAGGCGAGGCGCACGGCGTAGCCGACCGGCCGCACCTCCGCGCCTTCCAGCAGGCCGCCCTCGCGCAGCGCCCGGTGGGCTTTCGCCAGATTGTAGTGCGGCAGGGACGGGTAGAGGTGGTGCTCCAGATGGTAATGGACGTTGTGGGGGAAGAGCAGCCACATCAGCCAGCCGGGGCCGAGATTGGTGCGCGCGTCGCGCCAGGCGTCACCGGTTTCGGTCGTCATGCCGTGCTCCAGGATGGAGCGGAAGCGCATCAGCGGCTGGAGCAGGAACCAGAGCGGGATCGCCCAGAGCAGCAGATATTCGGTGAAGAAGCCGAAGATCAGCGCGACCGCCGGCAGGGCCAGATGGAAGCCGGCCACGGCCCAGCGGTCGTTGAGCGCGTCGCGGCGCAGTTTCGGCGAGGTGTCGCCGAGCGGATCGACCTTCATCCCGTCGGTCCGGGCGGCCGAGGGCGCACCCCAGAAATAGGCGTAGGTTTTCCAGGCCGTCAGCCCACCGACATCCTTGAGCAGTTTGCCGGCGAGATAGGCGCGCCCGCGCGGGTAGCCGCCATGGATCGGCGTGTCCGGATCCTGCTTGCCGAACAGGTGATTGTGGTGCAGCCGGTGGACGACCCGGTAGGCGAACATCGAAATGCCGACCGGCGTTGCGCAAATGCGGCCGACCAGATCGTTCAGCCAGCGGGTTTTGTACAGCCGGTAATGGACCGCCTCGTGGGACAGCACGAACAGCGCCAGCGCCCGTGTCGCGAGCAGGACCATGCAGGGCGCCACGACCCACCATTCCGGGAACAGGACGGCCAGCGCCAGCAGCCCGGCGATTTCCAGCCAGGTCCGCAGGACGGAGACGGTCGAGCGCAGCGGGTCGAGCCGCGTCAGCTCCTTGATGAAGGCCGGGTCGAGACCGCGGCGGTTGCCGAGATCGTCGTGGAACTCGTCGCCACCCGATGCCGCGTTTGCGGATTCGGCGGTTCGGGGCGCGGCCGGTCGCGGTGGAAGGGCGTTCATGCCGACAGAATACCGAAAACGGGCAGCCCAGCGAAAGCTATTCTTCGCACAACGGGTTGACAATCGCCGCACCGGTCCCGGCGAAATCCCATTCGTTCCGGGTCAAGTCGAGTTTCGACAGATCGACTGGCGCGTTGAACAGCCAGTCCTTGAAATCCTTGTATTCCCGCACCGCTTTGCCGGATTCCGCCGCGCCGCTACTTGCCGCTTCCAGGCGGTCGAACTCTTCCCGAGAAAGCATTACTACGCAGTTCTTGCCATGCCGGGTGACGAATTGAGGTCCTTCGTGCAGCGCGCGCTCGACCATTTCGCTGAAATTTTTCTTTGCTTCCGTCGAAGTCCAATTCATCGGCTTCGCTTCCAATTCAGTCCGGTTCCGCTCGATACCGGACGATACTACACCCCGAGCGCTTCCCGGAACCGCCCGGTGAGCCGGACCCCGTCGCGCGGCGGCAGGACCAGGTCGTGCGCCTCCGGGCCGATCTTGAGCACGACGAAGACCGGACCGCGGGCGGTTCGCGCGAGGGTAACGGCTTCGTCCAGCCGCGCCGGGCTGCCGACGGTGGCGACGACCGGGATGGCGCTGGCCTTGGCGATGGCTGCGAGGTTGGTGCCGCGGCCGGTGTTGGTCCGCTGCATGCCGGTTTCGCCGTAACGCTCGTTGTCGAGGACGACGATGGCGAGATTGGCCGGCTTCTGCGCGCCGACGGCGGTCAGGCTGCCCAGGCCCATCAGCATCTCGCCGTCGCCGGTCACGACCAGCACGCGCTTGTTCGGCTGCGCCAGCGCGAGGCCGAGGCCGATCGGCACCGCGCCGCCCATCGCGCCCCACAGCGGGAAGGTCAGGTCATGGTCGCCGGCGGCGGTGCAGTCCCAGGCCGGGGCGCCCAGGCCCGCGACGACAAGCAGATCGTCGCCCCGGTTCTTGAGCAGCGCGGCGACGGCGGCGCGGCGGTCAAGCATCGCTCTCTCCCTCGCCCTGGAAGCCCTTGAAGCCGATGAGCGACTGGGCGAGCTGGACGCAAATCCGCCGGTTACCGCCGAAGGCGTCCGCGCCGGCCTGCTGCAGCGCCGGGCCGACACCGGATGCGCTTTCGACCCGGCGCAGCTCCACACCGGCCGCTTCGAACAGTGCCGGAACCGCCCGGCCCATGGGTTCCTGCCACGGGTTGGTCTCGCCCGGTTCGCCGCGCATGGTCACCAGCATGAGCAATGGCATTCCGCAGACCCGCGGCAGCGACAGCATGTTGAGGATATTGCCGACACCGGAGGATTGCATGGCGGCGAGCGCCCGCTGCCCGCCCAGCCAGGCGCCGCAGCACAGGGCGACGGCGTCTTCCTCGGTCACGACGGACGTCATGGCGATCCCGTCCTCTTCCTCCGCCAGGGTGAGAAATCGGGTCAGGCCGGCATCGGGCACATAGGCGATCTGCCGGACTTCCATTGCAAGCAGGGCAGAGATGGCGTCGGCGGACCAGTCGTCGGCGGACCAGTCGTCGGCAGCGGGCGGGGCGGGTTCGGTCAACGGCGTAACGGCGGGCTCGGTGTTCGCGATTGCATGCGGGTTAATCCGCCGTTTCGTCCCGCTTCGTCAACCGGGCTTTCACCCTGTCTTTCACGCGGTCCAACCCGAGCACCGTCAGGCCGGCGGACAGGCCACGGCAGGCGAACCGGTGTCCGGCGGCGGGATCGCTGGGTCGGCGGCCCATTCGATGACGGCGCGGCCGATTGAGGAAACGACATCGAGACTCAATCGAAACCCGAATTAGACGCTCGTTGCCGATCCGAACAGCAATGCGGACCCAGGCGTTGAATTATGGTATTCCTGACACGGTTCCGGTTCGTCACGCTTTCAGTGACGCTCGCCGGTTGCGTGCTGCCATCCAGGTTCATCGGGCGCACCGGACCGAGCGGGAGGCAGAACCAGGCTAGGGAGGTGCAGATGAAAAATTTTAGGAACACGATCGTTTCTGCGACCATCATGACAGGATTGACCGCGGCACTGGCGGTGTCCGCAAGCGCTCAAACAGTCTTGAAATTCGCTACGTTTGTTCCCCCGAAGTATGTGCTGCAGAAGCCGATCTTCGAAAAAATGGCAAACGATGTTGCTTCTACGACCGACGGCAAACTCAAGATCCGCATCTATCCGTCGGGCGCCTTGGGCAAGGGTCCGGTTCAGCAATACGACCGCGCTGTCAAAGGCATTGCGGACATCAGCATGGGCGTGACCGGCTATACATCCTCGCTGTTCCAGAAAACGTTGCTTATCGAATTGCCAGGAGTCGCGCGCAACGGCATCGATGCCACCAGGAAGATGTGGCGGGTCATGGGCAAACATCTGGCTTCCGAGTACCGTGGCACGCATGTGCTTGCTTCCTACGCCACGGCATCGTCTGTCCTGTTCACCAGCAAGAAGCCGGTGCGGACCCTGGCGGACCTGAAGGGCATGAAAATCCGCACCCCGTCGCGAAGCGCGGGCGAGGTGCTGGGGGCTTACGGTGCGAGCCCGGTGACCATGCCGGCCAACAAGCTCTACACGGCCATGAGCACGGGTGTGATCGACGGCGTTCTCACCGGCCCGTCGAGCCTGCTGATCTTCAAGCTCATCGAGCCCACGAAATATGTCACGGTTAACATTCCGGAGATGCCCTTCGCACTCTTCATTGTCATGAACGGGAAACGCTGGGCCACGTTGCCTGCAGATCAGAAGCAGGCGCTGACCAAGGCGTCGGGTGAGAAGCTCAGCGTCTTGGCGGCCGGGAAACTGGAAAGCTTCGGCAAGCTGGCGCTCAAGCTTTTCGCCAAAAGGAAAGGCAAGGAGATCATCCGGGTGAGCGACGCAGAGCGTCCGAAATTCGACCGCGCGGCCGCCAAGGCGCGCGCGAAGATCGTCGCTGACCTGGAAAAGCAGGGTATTCCGGCGGGCCAGGTCATCAAGGACATGAAGTAGCGCATCATACGGCGGATTGCGCCAGCGGCGGTCGAAGGACTTCGAAGCGCCTTCCACTGCCCGTTTCGTTAAGCCCGGGCACAGAACCGCGGCGGATTTCAGGCGATGTCCGCCGACAAGTTTCGTACGCGCGTTCGTGCCCGCTTTCTTCGCGAAGCGTTTCCTCCTGAGGCGCCGCTATTGGGCGAATCATGACCCGCTTGCTCACCTGCATCGACCGTCTGTGCGTCGCGATGGGAATTTTCGCGGGCGCGGCGCTGACGATCCTGGCCGGGTTCACCGTGCTCAAGGTGGTCATGCGCTACGTCTTCAACGAGCCTGTGCGCGGGTCGAACGATATTGTCCAGTTGACCCTCGTGGTCATGATCTGGCTGGCACTGGCCTATGCCGGTCGGAGCAACGGCCATATCGTTATCGATCTGGTGCCCAACTATCCGTTTTCCGGACTGAACAGGCTCCGCGACGCGTTCGCCAAGCTGGCGATCGCCATCGTTTTCGGATTGCTCGCCTGGCAGGGTTGGCTCGGCGCGGAAGAAAAGGAGATGCTCAAAGAAACTTCCAACATGCTCGGGGTGAGCCTCTACTATTTTTACTATGTGCTGAGTGTGGGCTCGGGCCTCTACGCCGCCGCCCTCTTGGTCGAGTTCGCAATCGTTCTGTCGGGCCGCCCGCTCCCTCATCTATCTACCGGCCTCGAAAACCAGGATTCGGTCACAGAGTGACCGGGACCGTAGAGCAATAGGCCATGTCCCCGACCCTATACGGGATCATCGGCCTATTCTTGCTGATTGCGTTGATGTTGCAGCGCATGCCGGTCGCCTTTGCGATGATGGTGGTCGGATTGATCGGCATAGCTTTGCTCAACAGCCCCGCCGCAGCCTTCGCCACCCTCGTCGATCAGGCCTGGGTGGTGTCCAGCTATTATGAGCTGACGGTCATCCCGCTCTTCGTGCTGATGGGCAATATTGCAAGCCAATGCGGCATGAGCCGCGACCTCTATGCCGCGGCGCACGCCTGGGTCGGGCATCTGCGCGGCGGCCTGGCGTCCGCGACCATCATCGGCTGCACCGGTTTCGCGGCGCTCAGCGGATCGTCGGTCGCCTCGGCGCTCACCCTCGGCCGCGTCGCCCTGCCGGAGATGAAGCGCTACAACTACGACATGCGGCTGGCGACCGGCGTGGTGGCCGCGGGCGGCACACTCGGTATCCTGATCCCGCCGTCGACCGGATTTGTCATCTACGCCATCCTGACGGAAGAGTCGATCGGCCGCCTGTTCGTTGCGGGCGTCTTTCCGGGCTTGTTGCTGGCCGCCCTGTTCATCGTGACCGTCAGTATCCGGACGCGAATCAATCCGAAGCTCGGCCCGCCCTCGGAAAAAGCGACGTTGACCGAGCGAATATCCGACCTGCTCCGAGCGACCGCAATCATTTCCATCATTTTTGTCACCATCGGGGGGATTTATCTGGGCGTTTTCACGCCGGTCGAAGCCTCCGCGGTGGGGGCGGCGCTGGCCATCGCCGTGGCGCTGTGGCGCCGCTCGCTCAGTCCCAGGAGCTATCGCGATGCGCTTTTGCAGACTGTCCGGACGACGCTGATGGTCTTCGCGGTCATCCTGGGCGCCAGCCTGTTCTCGCCATTTCTGGCGCTGACCAACATCCCGACCGAACTCGCGACCTCGCTCAACGAGCTCAACATCGGCCCCATAGGGCTGCTGTTCATCATCCTCTTCGCGTTCATCCTGCTGGGCACTTTTCTCGACGGCTTCGCAATGATGGTACTGATCCTTCCCATTGTGCTGCCGATCATCGAGCAGTCGCAGGTACCGGCGATGCTCGGTCTCGCCGGGGATGAGAGCGGGCTGCAGGTCTGGTTCGGCGTCGTCATGGTGATCGTGCTGGAAATGGCGCTCATCAGTCCCCCGGTCGGCATGAATGTCTTCGTTGTCAAGGCGGTGGCGGAGAATGTTCCGATGAAGGAGATCTACAAGGGCGTGCTCCCCTTTTGGGTGGCCATGATCGTCTGTCTGGTGCTGTTGGTCGCCTTCCCAGAAATCGCGCTCTTCCTACCGAAGACCATGTTCGGGACCTGATTTTGAGGCGAATTGCGCCGCTTCGACAGGGCGATCCGGCCGCGGGCGGCGGAAGGGGCAGTATCGGTCAAACGGGCCTCGCCGGGCGGATCGGTCGTTTGCGCAGACCGGTTAGTCCGCCGTTTCGTCCGGTTTCGTCAACCGGGCTTTCACCCTGTCCTTCAGGCGGTCCAGCCCGAGCACCGTCAGGCCGGCCATCAGGCCCCAGAAGGCCGAGCCGGTATCGAGCAGGGACACGCCCGACGCGGTCACCGCCAGGGTGACGATGGCGGCGAAACGGGTGGGTTCCGCCTTCAGGGCGCCGCCGGCGGCAACGACCAGCGGCGAGATCAGCGCCAGGCCGGCGATGGCCGCGATCAGGGCCGGCGGCAGGCTCGCGAACAGGGCGACGAAAGACGCGGCGAAAACGGCGAGGAAAACGTAGCCGAGGGCATAGAACGGCCCGGTTAGCCAGCGCTTCGCCGGGTCGGGATGGGCGTCCGGCCCGTTGCAGATCGCGGCGGTGATCGCCGACAGGTTCGTCATATGGGCGCCGAACGGCGCGGTCGCGGCGGCGGCAAGTCCTGTCACCAGCAGGATCGGGCGGGTCGGCGGCGTGTAGCCGAAGGTGCGCAGGACGGCGTAACCCGGCAGGTTCTGCCCGGCCATGGTGACCAGATAGAGCGGCAGGCCGAGGCCGACGATGGCGCCGACCTCGAAGGACGGGCGGACGAATACCGGTTCGGTGAGGCGCAGGGCGAGCGTCATCCCTTCCGCAAGACCAAGGAAGCGGGCGAGCAGGATGCCGGCGACCAGGACCAGGATGACCGCCCAGGACGGACTGACCGTCCGGATCGCCAGGAACAGCAGGACGAGCGGCAGCACCAGCGCCGGCTCCACGCCGGCCTGCACGAAGACCTCCAGCACGAAGCGCAGGAGGATGCCGGCCAGCATGGCCGCCGCGACTGCCACCGGCAGTTTCTCGACCAGCCGGCCGAGCGGCTTCACGGCGGCGGTCAGCAAAATCAGGCCGGCCGCGGCCAAAAAGGCGCCGACGGCTTCCGGCATCGCAATCCCCGTCGTGCCGACGATCAGCGCGGCGCCCGGCGTCGACCAGGCGGTAACCGTGGGTATCCGGTAGCGGAGGCTCAGGACGGCGGTCGAGACGGCGGTGGCGAGACAGAGCATGGCCAGCCAGGACGCGGTCTGCGCCTCGGTCGCGCCAAGCGCCTGCGCGGCCGAGACGATCAGCGCAATCGTGCTGCCGAAGCCGACCAGGACGGCGACAAGCGCCGCCGTGACGACCGACAACCTCACGGGGAAAATCTCATGGCGGCGGAGGCGTAACGCTGCGGCGGCGCCAACGCAATGGGATCGACCCAAACGCTCAACGAACTTCCTGTTTGCCACGGCAGCCTCAATCGGATGGCGCGACCAAGGATCGTCTGGCCAGGTGCGCCGGATTACGGGATTCACCCTGACAATCCGGCGCAACAATCGGGCTCGACACCATGGAACAAGTTGCGACGCCGTCCGCCGCGCGGTGGCCCGCCAAAGAACGGCGCCTGGCGGTTCAGCAGGAACTCAGCGTGCGGCTGGCGGAGGCGATCGACGCGCTGCAATCGGGACCGGTCGATCCGCGGCCGGACCCGGATGCGTTGCGGGCAAGGCTCAAACAATTCGATTTCCGGGAGCCGCTGGACCTGCTGGACGCGTCCGGGAGCGTCATCGACCTGCTGCAGCACGGGATCGTCCACCTGATGCATCCGGCCTATTTCGGCCTGTACAATCCGAGTGTGACGTTCCCGTCGATTCTGGCGGATCAGATCACCGCGCATCTCAATCCATGCCTCGCCGTCTGGTCGCAAGCGCCGGCCGCGGTGGAGATCGAGCGGCACGTCGTCGAGGCGGTCGGCGGCCTTGCCGGCTGGCGCCCCGATGAGATCGCCGGCCATTTCACGAGCGGCGGGGCCGAAGCCAACAATACCGCCGTGCTCATGGCGCTGACCGCGGCGTGTCCGGCCTTCTCCGAACGCGGCGCGCGCGCCTTCGCCGGGCGGCCCCGGCTTTATGTCTCCGCGGAAAGCCATCTCGCCTGGTTCAAGATCGCCCATCAGGCGGGAATCGGCCGGGAGGCGGTGCGGCTTGTGCCGACCGACGGCACCGGAAAGCTCGATCCGCAGGCTCTCGAGCAGCAAATCCGGACGGACCGGGCGGCCGGCGACGTACCCGTCTTCATCGGCGTGACTGCGGGCACGACCAATGCCGGCATGATCGATCCGCTCGATGACTGCTTTGCAATCTCCCGGGCGCACGGCGCATGGTTTCATGTCGATGCCGCATGGGGCGGCGCCGGGCTGGTGAGCCCGCATTGCGCCGAACACCTGCGCGGCATCGAGAAAGCCGACTCGATCACGCTCGACGCGCACAAATGGTTCGCGGTTCCGATGGGCGCAGGCATGTTCCTGAGCCGGGACCGGGACCTGCTCGGCAAGACCTTCCGCGTGGCCGCGAGCTACATGCCCGAAAGCACGGAGGCCGAGGTCGATCCCTATACCCATTCCCTCCAATGGTCGCGCCGGTTCATGGGCCTGAAACTCTTCCTCTCGCTGGCCTGCATGGGCTGGTCGGGATACCGGGAGCATGTCGAGCAGTCGCTGCGGCTGGCGGAAGTGTTGAAATCCCGCCTCGCCGGGAACGGCTGGCGCATCGTGAACGACAGTCCGCTCGCGGTCGTCTGTTTCGTCGACGACCGAGGGCAGGCAGCGCCCGGAAAGACGGCTAACGATGTCGCGAGATCCGGACGCTCGTGGCTCTCGGCAGCCATGTTCGAAGGCCAATCCGTCTTGCGCGCGTGCCTGACGAGCCATTTCACGGGCGAAGAACACATCGATGTGCTCGTGGAGGAACTCAACCGCTCGCGGGCGTCGCGGTGCCGGTAGAGGTGGTCTGCCGTCCGGGCTGGCCCCACACCCTTTCGGCGACGTCGAGCATGACCTCCAGCTTGCGCCACTGCTCGTCTTCGGTGAGGACATTGCCGCCGATGCCCGAGGCGAAGCCGCATTGCGGGCCGATCGCGACCTGCCCGACATCGATGAACCGGCCGGCATCCTCGATCCGGGCGATCAGGTCGTCGGCCTGTTCGACCGCGCCCGTCTTGGTGGTGATGAGGCCGAGGACCACGATGGGGCCGTCCTTCGGGACGAAGCGCAACGGCTCGAAACCGCCGGCGCGCTCGGTATCGTATTCCAGCAGCAGCCGGTCGAACTTCAGGTTGCCGAAGAGATATTCCGCAATGCCGTCATAGGCGCCCTCGCGGTGCCACATCGAGGCCCGGTTGCCGCGGCAGATATGCAGGCCGAAGCAGGCCTTGCCCCGATAGCCGGCAATGGCGGCGTTCGAGGCTTCGACGGCGTTCCGGAGATTGTGCACCGGGTCCTCGCCGCGCGCCGCCATGCGCTCCAGCGTCGCCCGGTCGACATAGCCGGTGTAGCTCGGCTCATCGAGCTGGACATAGGGGCATCCGGCGTCGACGATCTCGCCGACCATCCGGTTCTGGATCGCCGCGACATCGTCGAGGAAGGCCTGACGGTCGGTGTAGTGGGGCGCCGAGTTTTCGATATCGCACATCTGGGCGACCCGGTCCGGCCCCATCAGCATGACCTTTGCCGGCGTTCCTGTCAGTCCTTTCAGAAACCGGTATTCCGCCAGCGGGGCGTTGCGTTTCAGGGCCAGCTTTCCGGTCGCCGGGGCCTTGAAATGCTCGACCGCATCCGCGCCGCGCCGGCCCGGCTCTTCGCCTTCCATCAAATTGTCCGGGCTGGCCATGAAGGCCCGCCACGAGCCTTCCCACTGGTCCCAGCCCTCGATCTCGGAAAAGCCGACCTGCCAGTTCAGCCGGCGATACTCGCCGTCGCTGACGACCGGCAGCCCCAGGGCTTCCTGCTTCGCGACGACATCGCGGATTGCGTCGTCCTGCGCAGCGGCCAATACCTCCTCGTCGATCTCCCCCCGGCCGCGCGCCAGAAAGGCGTCGATCAACGAGCGCGGCCGCAGCAGGCTGCCGACATGATCGACGCGAAGGTCCTGCATCCGGGTGTTCATACTGTTATCCCCGGTCCGGTCCGGCGCCGAAGCGATGGTGTCGCCGCACGGCGATATGGTGGCAATCCGTCACCGGTTTGCCGAGAATCCAGCTGGTGGGATGCCCATTCGTCGGCCTCGGCCTCGATCCCGGCACTGTCTTTGTGCGCCGCGTCGACAAAGACGTTCTTCTTACTGTGAAGCAGAATATGCGCCGCCTCATGGAAGAAGTTGAACCAAAGCCGGCTATCGGATTTTTGCCGCGTGCTGAGTTGGATGACGGCTTTTCTGGGCGAGAGCCACCGGGCGGCGGCGGTAAGCGCCGATTTCGGTAGTGGTGGCACCAGCGCAAGGGCAACGCCGTTCTCATTGCAAAGCGTTGCGGCCTGCTGCAGGGATTCTGTGGCCGGGGCACCGGTCAGGCCACGAATTTCCCGGATTGCCCGCCTGAAGCCGCTGGCGTTGTAGGCCGCACAATCCTGGCGTTCGGCTTCGATCTCGCCGAGCCGCAACCAGGTGGCCAGCGTGGCTTCGTCATCCATGCAGTTCGACGAGCACCGATAGGCGCCGTTCGCAAAGCCGTACCGTCTCGTCCACGCATCGACCGAGGCGACACCGAAGAAGGTAAGCAACTTGTTTACGGCATCGGCATCCGAATCCGGCCGCCCGAAACATCCCCGTCGTACAAGATTCGCAACAGGAAAAGACTTGGCCCACGCCGCCGCCGCAAAACCCGCCTCGGCTTCAATCTTTCTCGCTCTGTCAAGCCGATAGTCAGATTCGATCCCGAGCCATATGTCGGCATCGACGCCGAGCACCTTCTCGAACTGGAGAGCGGTCTCCGGCTCGAGCGATGCTTTTCCCGCGATGATTTCGCTGATCAGTTTTGTTGAGCGGCCGCACCGGCGCGCCAACTCGGCGTGCGACATGCCGTGGCTCTCGAGTCGTTCCTCCAGGATCCACCCCGGAGGGACCGCGTAGTCCGGTCGGTACTGATTGGTGTCGGTGGCCATCCGTCCTTCCTCTCAGTGATAGTCGATCACGTCCAGGATCGTGATCGAGGTCACCCGTTCGATATCGATCCCACCGTCCGCCCTACGCGGAAGCGGCGTGTGATTCGCTTCGAAAACAAGCCGGTGGGGGTGAACAAGATCGACTGCGAACTGTTTGTCTCGATCGCCTCTGAGCCGGTGCCGTCTCTCCGGCGGCGTGGTGGGCACCGAAAAAAGGTTACGCGCAGTCTTGAGGACCGCCATTCGCATCATAATTACCTTGGCCATCCACTCCCCATAGGTTTTCCGGAGTGCGGCGACCGCGTTAAAAGTTTTTTCGAGCTTGCGGGTACGAAAGGCGATGTTCAAGATATTCTCATTATCGTTACGTAATAGGTAACAAAAAACATCACTATGTCAAGGATGCGACGCATAATCTGCTTCGCCTGACCAAGACCGTTTGCCGGATTTGCAGCATCTCTATCGCGATCGCGTCGCTTGGAAGGCTTGCGCCGGATCGGGCCTTGTGATGATGCTCGGCATGAGTTGACGAGGAAAGGGCGGCGCCATGGACACGACCGTCTTCACCGGCTGCATTCCCGCGCTGATGACCCCGTGCAGCGCGCAGGGCGAACCGGATTTCGACCGGCTGGTCGATACGGCGCAACGGCTGATCGCGGCGGGCATGCGCTCGGTCGTCTATTGCGGCTCGATGGGCGACTGGCCGCTGCTGACCGATGCGCAGCGGCAGGAGGGCGTGGCCCGGCTGGTTGCCGCCGGCGTGCCCGCGATCATTGGCACCGGAGCGCAGAATCCCCGCTCGGCCGCCGGCCATGCCGCCCATGCCCAGGCGTGCGGCGCGCACGGCCTGATGGCGATACCGCGGGTGCTGTCGCGCGGCGCCTCGCCGGCGGCGCAGCGCGCCCATTTCGCCGGCATCCTCGCCGCGGCGCCGGACCTGCCGGCGGTGATCTACAACAGTCCCTACTATGGCTTCGAGACCAAGGCCGACCTGTTCTTCGACCTGCGGCGCGATCATCCCAACCTGATCGGCTTCAAGGAATTCGGCGGCGCGGCGGCGCTCAGCTACGCCGCCGAACACATCGCCAGCCGCGACCCCAGTCTTTCGCTGCTGGTCGGCGTCGATACCGCGGTCTTCCACGGCTATGTCCAGTGCGGCGCGACCGGCGCGATCACCGGCATCGGCAACGCGCTGCCGCGGGAGATCCTGCAGCTGGTGTCGCTGTGCGAACAGGCGGCGGCCGGCGACGCCACGGCAAGGCGATTGGCGCAGGAACTGGACGAGGCGCTGGCCGTCCTCGCTTCCTTCGACGAAGGGCCGGACCTGGTGCTCTACTACAAGCATCTGATGACGGTGGAGGGCCATGCCGGCTATGCCCGGCATTTCAACGCCACCGATGCGCTGAGCGAGAGCCAGCGGCGCTATGCCGAGGCGCAGCTTGCCCTGTTCAAGGCCTGGCATGCCGGCTGGATGAAAGACCCGGACGCCGCCCGCCTGTCTGCCTGATGCCCCTTCTGGTCCGGGGAGAGCGCCGCCAATGCGCGTGATCGATTCCCATACCGCGGGCGAACCGACCCGCACGATCGTCGAGGGCGGCCCGGATCTCGGCGCCGGGACTCTCGCCGAGCGGGCGGTGCGGTTCGAGACTGCCGAAGCCTGGGTCCGCAGCGCCCTGCTGACCGAGCCGCGCGGCTTCGACGCCATGGTCGGCGCCCTGCTCTGCCCGCCGGACGATCCGACCTGCGAGACCGGTGCGATCTTCTTCAACACCGCCGGCAATCTCGGCATGTGCGGCCACGGCACGATCGGCGTCGCGGCGACGCTGGCCTTCCTCGGCCGGATCGCGCCGGGGACGCACCGGTTCGAAACGCCGGTGGGCATCGTCTCGGTCGATCTCCTGAGCGCCAACATCGCCGCCGTGGAGAATGTCGAAAGCTACCGGTCTATGGCCGGCGCAACAGTCGAGGTCGAAGGGCTGGGCCGGGTGACCGGCGACGTGGCCTGGGGCGGTAACTGGTTCTTCCTGTGCCCGGAGGCGCCGCAGCCGCTCGCCATGGAGAACATTCCGGCGCTGACCGATGCGGCGGCGCGGGTGCGGTTAGCGCTGGCGCAGGCCGGCATCGCGGGCGATGACGGTGCGGAGATCGACCATATCGAGTTTTTCGGCCCGCCGGTCTCGGCCAACGCCGACAGCCGCAATTTCACGCTTTGCCCCGGCGGCGCCTACGACCGCTCGCCCTGCGGCACCGGCACCAGCGCCAAGCTGGCCTGCCTCGCCGCCGACGCCACGCTCGCCCCAGGCGAGGCCTGGGTGCAGGAGAGCATCATCGGCAGCACCTACCGGGCGCATTACCGGCCGGGCGCCAATGGCGGCGTGATCCCGACCGTTATCGGGGAGTCCTTCGTCGTTGGCGAAACCCTGCTGCGGTTCGAGCCGGACGATCCCTACCGTGCCGGGATCGAGCCGCCCTTCCTTGTTGATGGTGTCGGCGGCGGCTAAAGTCCGCCCCTCCACTTTCCCGCAGGCCGAAAGGACCGAGACGGCTGACCGAGAAAATCCCCGAGACGGCGAACCGGCGCCGCGCCGCAGGCCGGCGCGCATGACCGTCTCCAGCATGACCGGCTATGCCCGCGCCGACGGCGCGCTCGACGGGGCGGCGTGGTTCTGGGAGGCGCGCAGCGTCAACGGCAAGGGCCTGGATGTGCGGTGCCGGGTGCCGCCGGGCAGCGACGCCATCGACGCCGCGGCGCGCAAGGCCGCCGCCGGCGTCTTCGCGCGCGGGTCCCTGTCGCTGTCGCTCCAGCTCGACTGGGGCGAGCGCCGCGCCGCCCTGAAGATCAACGAGGCGGCACTGGAGCAGGTGCTGGCGCTGCAAGATGCCTTGGGGAACCGGGTGGATCAGGCCCCGCCGCGGCTCGATGCGCTGATCGCGGTTCGCGGTATCGCCGAGACCGTCGAACCGGCCGAGGACGCGGCGGTTGCGGCGGCACGGGAGAAGGCGATCCTGGCGACACTGGCCGATGCCCTGGACCGGCTGGCGGTGGCGCGGGTGGAGGAAGGGGCGCGGTTGCTGGCCGTGCTGCGCGATCATCTCGAAAACATCGAACGGCTGACAGCCGCCGCGGCGGCGACGGCGGAAGCCCAGCCGGCCATGCTGCGCCAGCGCTTCGAGCAACAGGTGGCGGAACTGCTCGAGGCCAGGGTCGGGGTCGGCGAGGAACGTCTGGCGCAGGAAGCCGCCCTGCTGGCCGCAAAGGCCGATGTCCGCGAGGAAATCGACCGGCTCGAGAGCCATATCGAGGCGGCGCGCGCCCTGCTGGACGACGGCGGCGCGGTCGGGCGCAAGCTGGATTTTCTGTGCCAGGAGTTCAACCGCGAGGCCAACACCCTGTGTTCCAAGGCCGCCGATATTGCGCTCACCCGCATCGGCCTCGACCTCAAGGCCGCCATCGAACAGTTCCGCGAGCAGGTGCAGAATGTCGAATAGCGCAGGCCCGAACAGCGAAGGCGCCGGTGGCGTGGCACGCCGTGGCCTGATGCTGGTGCTGTCGTCGCCGAGCGGCGCCGGCAAGACGACGATCTCGCGGGCGTTGCTGACCGGCGACGACAATCTCGAAATGTCCATTTCGGTGACGACCCGGGCGCCGCGGTCGGGCGAACGGGACGGCGCGGACTATCACTTTATCGACCGTGCGCAATTCGATGGGATGGCGGCGGCCGGCGATCTGCTGGAACATGCTGAGGTCTTCGGCAACGGCTACGGCACGCCGCGCGGCGAGGTCGAAAAGGCGCTCGCCGCCGGGCGCGACGTGCTGTTCGACATCGACTGGCAGGGCACGCAGCAGCTCAAGGCCGCTAAGCGGGACGATCTGGTCAGCGTCTTCATCCTGCCGCCCACGACCGAAGAGCTGGAACGGCGGTTGCATGAGCGCGCCCAGGACAGCGCCGAGACCGTCCGCGCCCGCATGGCCATGGCAGCCGATGAGATGAGCCACTGGGCGGAATACGACTACATCATTATCAATTCGGATATTGACGAGAGCGTCCGCGAGGCCCGGACGATCCTCAAGGCCGAACGGCTGCGGCGGCAGCGCCGGGTCGGCCTGCACCGATTCGTCGAGCGGCTGCGCGCCGGGTAGGGCGGCACCCCGGCGCTGCCCATCCTTCAGTAACGCATCCGGCGGCGCAGGGCCGGCAGGATTTGCCGGATGCGGCGGGCGGTTTCGGCCCGGCTCAGGCCCGGCGCCAGGCGCGGGTGATAGAGGAGGGCGACGAACAGCCGGTCGAGCCGGGACAGCGCGGTCGAGCGGTCGGCATCGTTGAAGACCGAGCGGACGCCACCGTCGGCATCGTTGGGCAGGCCGAGCACCTGGGCGGTTTCCTCGACGATGCAGCGCTGCAGCAGTCTGCGCCGCACCGCCCGGTCGACCGGGATGATGACCCGGGCGTTGACGATGGCCCCGGTCTCGATGTCCTGGCCGAAGAAGCCGGCACAGTTTGCGTCGGCGATGCGGCCGCCGAGCCGGCGGTTGGCGGCGGCGAGCGCCCGGCGCACCTGCCAGGCGAACAGGTCTTCGCCGGTCAATGCGACGATAAAATTGGCGTCGAACAGGGTGGCCGGAGCGACCGGCAGGCCGGTCAGTCCGGCGAGGTCGCGCATCTGGCGGTGCAGCGCCGCCTCGGCCTTCGCAACGTCCGGCCCGCCGGCCCAGCGCACGACCCTGTAGCGGATGCCATCCTGCCATTTCGCCAGATGCTGTCCCGGCCCGGCGGCATGTTCGCGCCCGAACGCGATGGTGAGGAAATGCCGTGCAATTCGTGCGTCGGAGAGGCGCTGCGGCGCCAGCAGCCAGGCGGCGAACGCCGCAGCGGCCGCGGCGAGCAGAAGCAGCAGGATCAGGGATACGGCGCGGCGGTTCATGCGCGGTCGGCGTCGACATGCATCGAGCAATTTTAAAATCGAAACTCGATATAGCCTACTTTTCTGTCGTTCAGGTCTTCGCGGATTTGACGCCCGTTCTTGGCTAAGCCCCCGTTTCAGGATGACGGCAGGCCTTTTTCCGCCTCCTCAGCGTCAGCAACCGGCTTGGCCATATAGATGCGGTCGAAGCCGCGTTCTGTCGCCCGGTGGGTCGCCGCGAAGCCGAGATGTTCGTACAGGGCGACGTTCTCGACCATCGTCTCGTGGGTGTAGAGCCGGACGGTGGCATAGCCCAGATTTCTTGCGATTTCCTCGGCCGCCTCGACCAGCCGCCGCCCGAGACCCAGCCCCTGCGCCTCCGGGGCGACGGCGACATTGTCGAGCAGGAGATGGTCGTCCTTTTCGATCAGGACCAGGACGCCGCAGATCCGCCTGTCGCGGCACAGAACCCGGACCAGCCCGTCGGCGATCAGCACGGCGTAATCGTCCAGCATCGGGGCGGGCTTCCGGCCTATCCGCACGATGTAGCCGGTGTAGGCCCGGTCCACCAACGCCGCGACCTCCGATACGTCTTCCGGAACGGCGAGGCGAAGTTCGTCGTCCACGCGGTCTGCCTCCATTTATTCGGGAGTCAGCGCCTGCCTCGCCCCCAGACCGTCGATAATCGGGCAGTCGGGGCGGTGGTCGCCGCGGCAGGCCTCGACGAGATGGGCGAGTTCGTCGTGCAGCGACTGCAGTTCGCGCTGCTTCTTGGCAATCTCGTCCAGCCGGCGCGCCGCGATGCGCTTCACGTCGGCGCTGGAGCGGTGCCGGTCCTCGTACAGGTCGAGCAGTTCGCGGCATTCCTCGACCGAGAAGCCGAACTCCCGCGCCCGGCGCACGAAGACGAGCTTGCGCACTGCCGGATCGTCATAGCTCCGGTATCCCGCCATCGAGCGGGCCGGCGCCGGCACCAGGCCGATATCCGAATAATAGCGCACCGTCTTGACCGGCAGCCCCGCGGCGTCGGCCACTGCGGATATGTTCACGACGGTTCCCCCTTGACCTTCCAGTGACTGGAAACACTAGGTTACACAACGGGACAAAGCAACCGGTGTCGCCATGGCCGCCATCGCCGAAAAACTGACCATCGACTGGCGCTGCCGCCACACTTGGCGCGCCGCATCGAAGAACACGATGTGGTGCCTGATCGGCTGTTCGATCGGCGATTTCGGCACCATCGCGTTTTTCCAGTATACCGGCATTCCCTGGCCGATCATGGCGATCATGATCCTTGCCATCGTCAACGGGCTGCTGACCTCCATCGCGCTGGAAACCTTCATTCTGGTCCGTCAGATGGATCTCGGGGCCGCGTTCAGGACCGCGATCGGGATGTCGTTCATTTCGATGATCTCGATGGAGGCCGCCATGAACGCGGTCGATGCGGCACTGACCGGCGGCGCCATCCTGACATGGTGGGTATTGCCGGTCATGCTCGCCGCCGGTTTCGTGACGCCGCTGCCCTACAACTACTGGCGGCTCAAGGCGCTGGGCCGGGCATGTCACTGAAGCAGTCCGCCATCCTGCTTGTGCTGGCCGTTATGGTTGGCCTGGCCGGCCACTATATGTTCGGCGGTTCCGGCCGCAAGGCCGGGACGGAAGCGCAGACCGGCCCGGAGGGCGCGCCGCTGGTCGAGATCGCCCTTCCGGCGGCCCTCTCGACCGAAGCGCAGGCCGGAAAGCAGCTCTATGACTCGAAATGCGCCTCCTGCCACGGCCCGAACGCCGTAGGGCAGGTAGATGTCGCCCCGCCGCTGGTTCACATCGTCTACGAACCCGGCCACCATGGCGACGAGTCGTTCCAGCGGGCGGTCGCAATCGGCGTGAGAGCCCATCACTGGCGGTTCGGGAACATGCCGCCGGTCGAAGGCCTGTCCCGCGGGGAAGTTGCGCGGATCGTGGCCTATATCCGCGAACTTCAGCGGGCCAACGAGATCGAGTGAAGGATTGCCATGAAGCGCTTCGTCCTTGCCGGCCTGATTTCGCTTATGGCGACGGGCGCATCCGCCCATTCCAGGCTCAACACAACGGCGCCGGCCGACGGCGCCGTGCTGGCGCAGGCGCCGGCGCGGATCGTCCTGACTTTCGCCAAGCGCCTGCGCCTGACCAGGGTCCGGATGACCCACGATGACGGTCCTGCGGTCGATCTGGAGCTTGGTGGACAGAAATCCTTCAAGACCCGGTTCACGGTTCCCCTGAGCGGCAAGGGCAGGGGCCTCTACCGGATCGAGTGGCGCGGGCTCTCCATCGACGGCCACGCCATGCGCGGCCGCTTCACGTTCCGGGTGAAGTGACCCTTGCCCGATTTCCGGGAACTTGCCTCTATCTTCCTGAAATTCCTGCTGTATCTCGGGGTTCTCGGCAGCGTCGGACTGGTGCTGGCGCGCCTCGTTTTCCGACGCGAGACCGAGCCGATGCGCAGCCCGGTATCCTGGCAGACCGGGGCGTTTACGTTGCTGGCGCTGCTCGCCGCAGGGGCCGGTTTCCTGCTGCGCGGCGCGGCAATGACGGGCGACATCTCCGGCATGACGGACCCGGAGATGCTGGACCTGCTTTGGCAATCGCCGCCCGGTACGCGGCTCCTGCTTCTGGGCTCGGGCCTGCTGCTGGTCCTTGCCGGGCTCCGTGCGCCGCGTATCGGCCCGTGGATCGTCGCGGCCGGCGGTGTGCTCGCGCTGTGGTCGTTCACCCGGATCGGGCATGTGCCGGATGCCGGGCCGGTCTGGCTCGAAGCGCTGCTGGTGCTGCATCTCGCGGCGGCGGCGTTCTGGATCGGCATTCTCTCGCCATTGCGCCGGCTTGCCGGGGCCTCGGAAAGCCTGTCCGAAGCGGCGGCGCTCGGCCATCGTTTCGGGCGGATCGCCGCCGTCACGGTGCCGGTCCTGATTGCCGCGGGGGTCGTCATGGCGTGGTGGCTGCTTGGGGATGTCGCGGCGCTGACGACGACCGGCTACGGCCTCACCCTGCTCGCCAAGATCGCCGGCGCCATCGTCCTTTGAGGTGGCGCCGGAAAATCGGACAGGTCGCTAAGGTGTATTCCACCGCCTGACGGAGGAATGCAGATGAGCAGCAAACGACGGAGGTTTTCAGGGGAGCTGAAGGCGAAGGTGGCGCTGGAGGCGCTTCGGGGCGACCGGACGCTGCAGGAGATCGCCTCGCAGCACCAGGTCCACCCGAACCAGGTCGGTGCCTGGAAGCGCCCGGCGATCGAGGGTCTGGTCGAGGTGTTCTCGAAGGGCGCCGAGCGGCGGGTCCGGGACCATGAGAGCGAGGTCCGCGATCTTCACGCCAAGATCGGGGAGCCGATCGTGGAGCGGGATTTTTTGTCACGCGGGTCCGGTCGATGAGCCGGTCGATGAGCCGGTCGGAGCGCCGCGCGATGGTGGTGCGCGACCACCCGGCGCTGAGCCTGAGCCGACAATGGCGCCTGCTGGCGCTCGGGCGCTCCTCGCTCTACTACGAGCCGAAGGGGGAGAGCGCGGGGACGCTCGCGCCGATGCGGCGGATCGACGAGCTGTTCCTGAAGTATCCGTTCTACGGCGCCCGTCGGATGGCACTTCACCTGCGCCGCGAGGGCGTGCGGATCGGCCGACGCCGGGCCGCTCGGCTGATGCGCCTGATGGGGCTTCAGGCAATCTATCGGGCGCCGCGCACCAGCGATCCGCACCCCGAGCACCGGGTCTGGCCCTATCTGCTCAGGGGCTTGGCGATCGAGCGACCGAACCATGTCCGGTGCGCCGACATCACCTACATCCCGGTGAACCGCGGCTTCCTTTACCTGGTGGCGGTCATGGACTGGGCGAGCCGGTACGTCCTGGCCTGGCGGCTGTCGAACACGCTGGACGCGAGTTTCTGCACGGACGCTCTCGACGAGGCCCTGGCCCGGCATGGCAAGCCGGAGATCTTCAACACCGACCAAGGCAGCCAGTTCACCGGCTTTGCCTTCACCGGGCGCTTGCAAGCGGCGGGCATCCGGATCTCGATGGATGGCAGGGGCCGGTGCATGGACAATATCTTCATCGAGCGACTGTGGCGTTCGCTCAAATACGAGGCGATCTATCTGCACGAGATCGCCGACGGCTTCCAGGCCCGGCGCCTGATCCGTGATTGGGTCCGCTTCTACAACCTCGAGAGGCCGCACGCGGCGCTGGACGGGCGAACCCCGGCCGAGGCATACCGCGGCGAGACGCCTGTGGATATGATGGACAAGCCGCTCCGCGCCTTGCCCACATCCCCACAGGCGCAGCAGCAGCAGGAAGATCGTTCAAAAGGGATTCTGGCGGCCTGAGAAACAACCGGAATACACCTTAAATCAGCCGCCAGGCTGTCCGAAAAGGCGAGGCCACCTCACTTTGTCCACAGGCACAACAACCACAACCGAAGCGATCAACTCAAATTGTTCTCGACAGCGTCTCCGCCGATAACAACGAAGAAATCAGCGCCCGGTTACCATTTCAGAACCGCCCGGGCAGCCTGCCTCTTTCTGTACCGGGTATCCCAGGCGCGCAGATTCGGGCGGTCGCCGAGCAGGTCGGCGTCGACAAAGCGGAGGAACTGGAGCGCCGCCTGCATCGTGCAGTCGGCGATGGCGGCCCGCTCTCCCATCAGCAGCGCGCGGCCGTCGTCCAGCAACGCCTCGAGATAGTCCAGGGGCCCTTGAAGGCTCTCTTCGGCCGCCGCAGCCGCAGCGTGATCGGGCGGCAGGCCGAGCGGCGACTTGCTGGCGTGAGCGTATCGCCCCATCGGCCCGGCAACGCGCAAATCGACGACGCGTTCCAGATCCCGGGCCCGCGCGCGGCGTTCGATATCCGTCTCGCGCAGTGCGCCTGCGGAAAACCGGTCTTCCAGAAACTCGATGATGGCGAGCGATTCGATCAGGTATGAGCCGTCTTCGAGCTCCAGCACCGGCAGCGAGCCGAACGGATTGCGCGCCAGATGCTCGGGCTGCCGATGGCGGCCTTTGAGCGTATTCACCACGACCTGCTCAATCGGCAGTTCCGTGCCCGCCGCCGCACGCTCCGCGATGTAGAGCATGACCTTGGTCGGGTTGGGGGCCAGCGGCACCATATACAGCATCATGGATGGGCCGCTCATTCGTGGTTCCACCAGGGCAGCGCCGAGAACGGCCGGAGATCGATTTCATGGGTCCAGGCAGACCGGTGTTGCTGGGACAGATGGTAGTAGGTTTCGGCTACGTTGGCCGGCAGCAGCAGGCCATCGTGCTCCATGCCGCGGGTTTCGCGCAGTTTCTGGAACGCTTCGGGACCGAGCATTCGTCCTAACGTATCGGGGGCATCGACCGCGCCGTCGATCACGATGTGCGCGACGTGAATGCCCTTGGGCCCGAATTCGGCATTGAGCGACTGGCAAAGCATGCGCCGGCCTCCCATCGCCGCCGTATGGCTGTGCTGGCCCTTGTTGCCGCGCACGGCCGCCGTGGCGGAAGTCGCCAGGATCGTGCCGGAGCCCCGCGCGACCATCGGGGGGCAGACGGCGCGCGCGGCGCGGAAGAGGCCGAAGGTGGCCAGGCGCCAGCCCATCTCGAAGGCCTTGTCGCTGGTGTCGGCGAGCGAATGATCGCCGATCTGGGCGCCCAGATTGTAGACCACGACTTCGATCGGGCCGATTTCCGCCTCGACGGCAGCGACACGCTCCTCGATGCTTTCGGGTTTCACGGCGTTCAGCAGAAAGCCGGAAGCGCTGCCGCCCTCGCCCTCGATGGTTTCGACCAATTGCGCAAGGCCCTCTGCGTTGGATCGGCGGCACAGCACGGAATGATATCCGGCCCGGGCAAACCGCAAGCCGACATGGCCGCCGATGCCGGCGCCGGCGCCGATAACGAGACAAACCGGTTTCATCTGGATTTCCAATCCTCAAGGAATTCAAAAAACCCGGCACCGGACGCTGCGCCGGTGCAGGGCGTCAACCGTCTGGCAGCAGCCGTAGCATATTGGCGGCGCAATGGCAGCCGGACGCCAACGGCGCTCAGTCTTCCGAATCGAACACGATCCGCTCCTGGCCGGCGAGCGCGAGGAAGCGTTTGCCGCGGGCCCGGCCGATCAGGGTAAGGCCGGCCTGGCGGGCGAGATCGACGCCCCACGCGCTGAAGCCGGACCGCGAAACCAGGATCGGAATGCGCATCTGGACGCATTTGATGACCATCTCACTGGTCAGCCGGCCGGTCGTGTAGAAGATCTTGTCGTCCGGCCGGGTGCCGTGCAGCGCCATGTAGCCGGCGATCTTGTCGACCGCATTGTGGCGGCCGACGTCTTCCATATAGAGCAGCACCCGGTCTTCCCGGCACAGCACGCAGCCGTGGATCGCGCCGGCGGTGAGATAGAGGCTGGGAGTCGTGTTGATCGTTTTCGTCAGGGCGTAGAGCCAGGACGTCCGGAGCCGCGCCTCGGCCGAGAGGTCGATCTCGTCGAAATTCTCCATCAGGTCGCCGAACACGGTGCCCTGCGCACAGCCCGATGTGCGGACCTTTTTCTGCAGCTTTTCCTCGTAGTCGGTTTCCCGCTCGGTCCGGACCACGACGACTCCGAGGTCGGCTTCATGCTCGATGGCGGTGATCCGGTCGTCGTCGCGCAGCATGTGCTGGTTCCTGAGATAGCCGACGGCCAGCCATTCAGGCCGGTCGCCGATCGTCATCACGGTGACGATCTCCTGCCGGTTGAGGAACAGGGTGAGCGGCCGCTCGACCGCCACCCGGGTCTCGACCGGCGCGCCGGTCTCGTCGATGCCGACGACGGCTTCGGACAGCGCCGGGTCGTCCGGGTCCGGCATAACTGTACCGTCCGGGACCGACGGCGCAGGCGGTTCCATCGGCGCAGAACGGGTCACGGCAATCGGGCGGGCACGGAATTCATGCGGGCAACATGCGTATCCGGCGAGCCCCAGGCAAGGCGGTCCGCGGTTCCACGGAGGCGGGAACGCGATGGCATATCCTTGCGGACCGTCCGCGGGAGAGTTGCCGCGCGGCGCCGGACGCTCTACATCGCAACGAGGAATCCCGACCGCTGCCCCGACCTCCTCGAGGCCCGATGCCAGACGACGTTCGCCCGCTGCAACAGTCCGCGCCGCTGATCGACCCGTTCGCCCGGGCGATCACCTACCTGCGCGTGTCGGTGACGGACCGGTGCGACTTCCGCTGCGTCTATTGCATGGCGGAAGACATGACTTTCCTGCCGAAGTCGGAGGTCCTGTCGATCGAGGAGCTGGAGCGGTTGTGCCGCGCCTTCGTGCGGCTGGGCGTGCGCAAGCTGCGCCTGACCGGCGGCGAGCCCTTGGTGCGCCGCGGGGTCATGACCCTGATCGAGCGACTCGGCGCGTTGCTCGACCGGGACGGGCTCGGCCCGGGCGCGCTGGACGAATTGACGCTCACGACCAACGGCAGCCAGCTCGCCAAGCACAGCGAAGCGCTGGTGCGCGCCGGCGTGCGCCGGGTCAATGTCTCGCTCGATACGCTCGACCCGGCGAAGTTCACCGCCATAACGCGCTGGGGCAGACTGGAAAAGGTTCTGGAAGGGCTGGCCGGCGCGAAAGCCGCCGGCCTCGCCGTCAAGATCAACGCGGTCGCGCTCAAGGGTGTCAACGAGGACGAAACCCACCGGCTGGTCGAATGGGCCGGCGCGGAGGGCTTCGACCTGACCTTCATCGAGGTCATGCCGCTGGGCGAGATCGGCGCCGATGTCGGCACCGCCAACCGCGTCGACCAGTTCTTCCCGCTGTCGATGGTGCGCGCCAAACTGAAGGAGCGCTGGACGCTGGACGAGAGCGACCATGCCACCGGCGGTCCGGCGCGCTACTTCACGGTGCGCGAAACCGGCCAGCGGCTCGGCTTCATCACGCCGCTGACCCACAATTTCTGCGAATCCTGCAACCGGGTCCGGCTGACCTGCACCGGTACGCTTTATATGTGCCTGGGCCAGGAAGACGCCGCCGACCTGCGCGCGCCCTTGCGCGCCAGCGAGGACGACGGCCTGCTCGACGACGCGATCCGCGAGGCGATCACGCGGAAACCGAAGGGCCACGATTTTGTGATCGATCGCCGCCGCACCGCCCCCGCCGTCTCCCGCCATATGAGCGTGACCGGCGGCTGACCCGCGCGCCGGCATTGCGGGCTCGCGCATTTTGGCGCCCGCGCATGGCCGGTCCGCGCATGGCCGGTCCGCGCAGGGGGCCATTGACCGCAGCATTGTTTCACCGGAATCTCCGAGGCGCCTGCAATTTTGGGTGGGTGCCGACCCTCATGCCCGACCTCGATTCCGCGCTGTCCTTCGATCTCAACGCCATCGGCCAGGATTTTCTGGACGACCCGTTCCCGATGTACCGGGCTTTGCGGGAACACGATCCGGTCCATCGCAACCCGGACGGCACCTGGCTGCTGACCCGCTACGAGGACGTGGTGCTGTCCTTCAAGCACCCGGCGATGAGTTCCGACAAGAAGGTGGATTTCAAGCCGAAATTCGGCGACGGGCCGCTTTATACCCACCACACAACCAGCCTGGTCTTCAACGACCCGCCGATCCACACAAGGGTGCGCCGGCTGCTCGCCGCCGCCTTCACGCCGCGCAAGATCGGGGAACTGGAACCCCTGATCGACGAGGTCATCGACGATCTGCTCGACCGGATGGCTGTGCAGGGCCGCTTCGACGTGATCCAGGACTATGCGCTCGCCCTGCCGACGGCGATCATCTCCTTCATGCTCGGCATCCCGGAAGAGCACCGCCACCGGCTGCACAATTTCTCGACGCTCATCCTCGGCGCGCTCGATCCGGTCGTCTCGCCGGAAAAGATGCAGGCCGGGCACGCGGCGGTCGAGGAATTCGGCGCCATGCTGGAAGAGCTGATCGCCGACCGGCGGCTGGAACCGGCCTCCGGCGGGCAGGGCGAAGTGCTGGCGGCCCTGATCTTCGGCGAGGTGAACGGCGAGAAGCTGTCGCCGGCCGAGCTGGTGCAGAATTGCATATTCCTGCTCAATGCCGGCCACGAAACGACCGCCAACCTGGTCGGCAACTGCATCGACATGCTGCTGGACTATCCGGACCAGATGCAGCGCCTGCGCGACGACCCGGCGCTGATTACACCCACGGTCGAGGAATCCCTCCGCTTCCAGAGCCCGTTGCAGATCGGCAACCGGAAAGCCACCGAGGAGATGGAATTCGGCCCGCCGGACCGGCGCATTACCCTGCCGGCCGGCACCTTCATCCATTGCGGAGTCGCCGCCGCCAACCGCGATCCCGAGGTGTTCGACGATCCTGAGAATGTCGACATCGGCCGGAACCCCAACCCCCAGATCGCCTTCGGCACCGGCAAGCATGTCTGCATGGGCAATACGCTGGGCCGGATCGAGGGCCGGGTGGCGATCGGCAAGCTGGTGGCGCGCTTTCCGGACCTGCGGCGCAACGGGCCGAGCCGCTTCCACGGCCGCGCTCGCTTCCGCGGTCTCAGCACCCTGCCGGTTGCGGCGGGACCATAGTGCGGCCGACTTTCGTCACACCGACCGGCTGCGCGTAAACGCCCGCAGCCGTTATTTTTCAGGCCGCCGCTCGATCTTGCCCGCACTCGCCGCCGCAGACTCGGCCGTTGCGAGTTCAGCCGCTACCGGACTCAATGGGCAATTCATTTCGTTTGCATACGAATGGACCAATGAGGAAGACCCTATTCGCAAACTTGTCGTGTTCCAGGTCTGCAACGGCCGATCGGTTTTCTGTCGGTCGTCGAAAATAGTCGAGCTCTACGCCCAATGGACCGGGATGGTCTGCCGGTCGTAATGAGCGGCCGGCCTCAGGAGGCCGGGTCATTCGAATATTCGTTTGATCCGGAACCGACGCGGTCTGCTGTTTACCCGTGGATCCCGGAACTACGCGGATTTTTCTTTGTGCGGTCGCCGGATTATCGGAAACGGTGCGCAATGGCGCGCTCGCTATTCCTGTCTCTGCAAGCGGAACGTTTCCTGCCAAGGCAATCCCGCGAATGCGCACTGCCTCAACAGATATCACTGGCAACCAGGTCGGCATACACGAGCTTCTGCATTCCGATAAACTATAGTGTTCTCATGCAGACCGGGGCGGGAGTTCGCCTGTCGATATGCAGACGGGATGCGAACACAATCGGAGGCGTTGAAGGCGCTCCGGCGCCAGGCAATGTTCCTCACCGCCCATGATATTTTGCGCGGCGCAGCAGGTGCAACAAAATGCCGGCGCGCCCGACGCTCTATCGTGCTGACGTTGCAGGCCGAACAGGGCCCGGTCAACCGGAGTGAATCGATCGACGCTTTCATCGCCCGCCGGCGCCTCGGCCGTGCTCGCGGCCGAGAAGGCGCGCGCCCCTAAGCCGACCTACTAACCGGCCGGCTCGACGATAATCCGGCCGCGACCGCGCCGGACCCGGTAGCCGCCGCGCGGAATCCTCAGGCTACCGTCCTGGACCAGGGGCCAGAGCGTATCGGCGATCAGATCCGCATTCTGATCCCCGTCCTCATTCGTTTGCACCGAAAGCCAATCGCCAAAGGCACGCTCGCCGATCTCATGGCCCACCGATTTGCAGAGTGCGTTGAGTTTGCGGAGTTGCCCCTTGGTCAGTTTGCTCTCGTCGATCATATGAGAAGACATCGGAGATTTACCTCTTTCAGTTTACAGTTGAGCCGGAAGTACAGCCGTTGTCTACCCGTCCGATGGGTTGGAATCGGTGAAGACAGTAAGCGTCCTGCATGGTTGTCGTAGACTGTTGACATATTCCGGACCTGAGATTGCCGGTCGCCCGAATGTTTGTTCGAATAATCCGACTATATCAGCAGCTCGCCTCCCAGCTTCGGTTTCTTTACCGCAAAGCAATTCGCAAAACAATACACGCATTTGTGTCTGCGGTTGATTCGGAGCGGCGCTGGCGGACGGAAGCTTCGGTCCGCTTCATTTCCGTTGAACTGTGGAACCACTGATTTCCAACCGTACGCAATTGCATGCAATGACGCTATTTTATCGCCGATCCCGATTTTCATCCTCCAAAACCACAGGAATATCCTGAGTGTAGCCCCGGAACAGTCGCTGCCGGCGAGGAAAAACGGGAAACGACCGACTCGAGATTGCGGCCCGATGCTGGGCCGTCGGCAGAGTAAATCGCGAACGGCCAGATACTTACCGATAGAAAGAGGGCAGCGAATTCTGTCCCACGGTCGCATCGCAATTTCCGTTCTCGCCGTAGTACCGTGGCAAATACGCTCCGCCGCCGGCTCGCCTTGTTCGGGAATACGGCCCGAAATCGGTTGGCGCCCGGCCTGCAATTTCTGTCCGTTTTTCGCGGGCGGCGCTGCAGACGACCGGGTCGGGACCGGGGGGGGGCGGAATCCGTTGCGGCATTTTTCCTTGCCCGATTCCGGCGCAATCGGCGTTAGTGGAACACGGGTTCTTCGTCGTGCCGGTCCCGGTTCTCCGAATCCGGGCCTGGGCCCTCGGGCGCGCGGTGCGGCGGCGCGGAAACCCCTGCCGATTGCCTGCTGGAAGCACTGTCTCCGACGTTGCGACCGGGCGATCTTGTGGGAGCACCGATGGACTACGACCGTTTCTTCCAGCAGCAGATCGAAAATCTGCACCGGGAAGGCCGTTACCGTGTGTTCACGGATATCGAACGGCACGCGGGTGATTTCCCGAAGGCGACGCGGCGCAAGGATGGCGCCGCGCGCGAAGTCACGGTCTGGTGTTCCAACGACTATCTGGGCATGGGCCAGCATCCTGCGGTAATGCGCGCCATGCACGAGGCGATCGACCGCTGCGGCACCGGCGCCGGCGGCACGCGCAACATCGCAGGCACGAACCATTTCCACGTTCTGCTGGAGCGGGAGCTGTGCGACCTGCATGCCAAGGAAGCGTCTCTGGTCTGCACATCGGGCTATGTCGCCAATCTCGCCGCACTGAGCACGCTGGCCTCGAAGCTGCCGGGCTGCATTGTCTTCTCCGACGCGCTGAACCATGCCTCGATGATCGAAGGCATCCGCCAGTCGCGCGCCGAGAAGCGCATCTTCAGGCATAACGATGCCGACGATCTGGAACGGCTGCTCGCCGAGGCCGATCCGGGCCGGCCCAAGCTGATCGCGTTCGAATCGGTCTATTCGATGGACGGGGATATCGCGCCGATCGCCCGCTATTGCGATCTGGCCGCGCAATACGGCACGCTGACCTATCTGGACGAGGTGCATGCGGTCGGCATCTACGGTCCGCGCGGCGGCGGCGTCGCCGAACGGGATGGCGTCATGGACCGGGTCGATGTCATCGAAGGGACCCTGGCGAAGGCCTTCGGCTGCGTCGGCGGCTACATCGCCGCCTCGGCCGCCATCGTCGATTTCGTGCGCAGCTACGCCTCGGCCTTCATCTTCACCACCGCCCTGCCGCCCGGGGTCGCCGCGGCGGCGATCGCCAGCATCCGGCACCTGAAGGGCAGCGATGCCGAGCGGCAGCGGCAGCGCGGCACAGTCGCCAAGGTCCGCAGGCGGCTGAGCGACCACGGCATCCGCCATATGGACAATCCCAGCCACATCGTGCCGGTGATGGTCGGCGATCCCGTGGTCTGCAAGCAGATTTCCGACCTGCTGCTGGACGACTACGGCGTCTATGTCCAGCCGATCAACTATCCGACCGTGCCGCGCGGCGCCGAGCGGCTGCGCATCACGCCGTCGCCGCTGCACACCGACGCCGATATCGAGCATCTGGCGGCGTCGCTGTCGTCGGTGTGGACCCGGCTGGCCCTGCAACGCGCGGCTTGATCCAGAAGGGCTGCCCGGTCGATGCCGCCGGCCTTACGGCCAGAGGGCGTCGAGCGGGAAGGTAATCGCCTCGAACGGCGGAATGGAGACCGGGTCGTCGTTGCGGGCCGTGGCGATGAGGACCCATTCGCCGTCGCGCAGTTCGAACGCTTCCAGATCGCGCGCCGCCGGATCGACGAACCAGAGATGGCCGACGCCCTCCCGGGCATAGACCGGCCGTTTGCTGTGGCGGTCCAGATCGCGGGTCGAGGGCGACAGCACCTCGCAGACCCAGTCCGGGGCGAGGGTAACGAAGGCGGTATCTGGAAACTCCGGCATTTTTTCCCGCCGCCAGCCGACAAGGTCCGGAACGACAATATCCTCGCCGAGATGAAGCTCTGGCTCGTCGATGATCCACCAGCCGCCGGGACCGCTTTCGCCGAAGTCGAAGGGATCGCCGATTTTCGCACCGAGTGCCGAGCTGGCGCGCGCATGGGGCATCGCAGGCCGGGGATGGGTATAAAGGCTCCCCTCCACAACCTCGGCCACCATATGGGCCGGCGCGTCCAGCACGTCGCGATAGGTCGCCCGGCGTTCGGGGTGATTTCGGGCAGCCTGGGGCCGGGCCATGTCGGAGGTCTCCCAACAGAGGATGTGCCGAGCATAGCATGCCGACGCGCGGGACAGTAGAGGTGGACGGGAAAAGCGCCTGCCGCAGCTGCTTCCGCCATGCCGGCGATCGTAGCGTGACGATTGGAAGCTGGACCCGAGGCAACGCTGGCGTGCCGGCCGGAATCGACGTATCCGGACCCGCGTCGGCGGCGACGCACCGGCCCGGCGACCGCCCGACCGGCAACCGGAGAGCGATATCGTGAAACCGGCGGCGCAGTCGCCCCCGGTCGGAACAGCGCCCGAAGCAACGCCCGCGATGCCACAGAGTTTTTTCCTGCCCGACGCCGAGGTGCCCGACCTGGAGTTCGCCGGCATCCGGGCCCAGTATGCGGCGCTCAAGGATGCCATCGCGCCGCGTGTCGCCGAGGTTTTCCGCCACGGCCGCTTCATCATGGGGCCGGAGATCGAGGCGCTCGAAGAAGCGCTGTGCGCCTTCTGCGGCGCCCGGGAGGCCGTGGCCGTCTCCAGCGGGACGGACGCGCTGATTGCGCCGCTGATGGCGCTGGGCGTCGGGCCGGGCGACGCGGTCTTCGTGCCTGGCTTCACCTTTACGGCAACCGCCGAAGTGGCGCTGCTCCTCGGCGCCGCGCCGGTTTTCGTCGATGTCGAGGAGCGCAGCTTCAACATCGATCCGGACGATCTGCGGCAGCGCATCGCGCAGGTTCGCGCGGATGGCGCCCTGACCCCGAAAGCGGTTATCGCCGTCGATCTGTTCGGCCTGCCCGCCGACTACGAAGCGCTCGCCGCCATCGCCGGGGAGGAGGGTCTCAGCCTGATTGCCGACGCCGCCCAGAGCTTCGGCGGCCGGCGCGGCAACCGCAGGGTCGGCACCCTCGCGCCGGTGACGACGACCAGCTTCTATCCGGCCAAGCCGCTCGGCTGCTACGGCGACGGCGGCGCGGTCGTCACCGACGATCCGGAGATGGCGGCCCTGCTCCGTTCGATCCGGGTGCACGGTCAGGGCAGCGTGCAATACGCCGTCGAGCGGGTCGGCCTCAACGCCCGGCTCGACAGCCTGCAGGCGGCTGTCCTGCTCGGCAAGCTGCCGGCCTTCGAGGGCGAGGTTGCGGCGCGCAACCGGCTGGCGGACCGCTACGACGCCGGCCTCGGCGATGTCGTCGCCACGCCGTTCCGGCCGGACGGCTGCACCAGCACCTGGGCGCAATATTCCATCCTGGTGGACGACCGGGACGGCGTACGCGCGCACTTGGCCGAAGCCGGCATTCCCACCGCGGTCTACTATCCCGAGCCGATGCATCTGCAGCCGGCCTACCGGGACCATGGCGCGGGCGAAGGCTCCCTGCCGGTGAGCGAAGCGCTGTGCGGCCGGATCCTCAGCCTGCCGATGCACGCCTATATGCGCGACGAAGCGGCGGACCGGGTTATCGAGGCGGTCCGGGCGGCGGTCGCCTGATCGCGCCGGCTCAGCCGGCCCTGAGCTGATTGATGCCGTTGCCGGCGAGATAGCCGAGCCAGACGGCGATCAGACACAGCACGACCGACAGCAGGACGTTACCCCCGGCCCTTACCCAGTCGCCGTTGTGCAGCAGATTCAGCGTCTGCAGGCTGAAAGCGGAAAAAGTGGTGTAGCCGCCGCAGAAACCGACCATGAGGAAGGCGCGGGCCTCGGGTCCGGGCCACGGACGGTCGATGGAAACGCTGAGCGCCGCCACAACGCCGATGATCAGCGAGCCGACCACGTTGACCAGAAGCGTGCCCCAGGGGAATTCCGGCCCCAATCGTGCCGTGACCAGACCATTGCACCAGTAGCGGCCCATACCGCCGATGGCGCTACCGAGCGCGATCCAGAAATAAATCATGCGGGCGTTGGTCCTGTTCGACCTTGCACGGCCTCACCCTTGCACACATCGGCCCGCGATGAACCTGCGGATCAAGTCTCGGCATGCTTCGGGAGGAATGCGCTTCCGTTGCGGCACGATGCCGGCCGCTCACCCGGATCGGCGCGTGTTTCCGGGAGGACAGGCGCCAGGGTCCCCGGATTCACTTTGGGATTGTCGAAAGATGGCAGGTCCGGTTTCCGGCCGGAAAATCAGTGCCCGATCATCCACGGGCGCGAGCCCTTGTGGCCGTGGGCCTTGCGATGGCTGTGGCCGTGGTGATGGCTGTGATCGTGTTTCGTGGGCTTCCCGACCTTGGGTTCGTGGGAGCTCAGTTCGTTGCGCTGATGCGCGACCCGGTTGTTCGGGTCCATATTGGCGAGAAACGGTGCGCTGATGCCGCGCGGGGCAAGTTGTTCGCAGGACGGGCAGGGCATGGGCTCGGAGGCTCTGGCCATTTTTTCAATTTCCGTAAACGGACCGCAGTCCCGGCAAATGTATTCGTAAAGGGGCATCGCACCCTCCCTTGTCACCGCGCCATTATAGCAGGAAAAGCAGCGTGCCGTCCGCAGAAAACGGACGGCACGCCCCGATTACGGTATTGGACCTAAGGACTTGAGCCTCAGGCTATGTAACCGCCCAACAGCAGGTAACCCGGCAGCCAAGCCGTTACGATACCCTGTAAGCAGGTCACCGCTCCTGTCACCTTGGCGATCGGTTTTTGCATCGCCAGCAGCAGGAAGTACATGAACCACAACACGGCCCATGCCGCCCAGCACAGTCCGAACCAGTAGCCCCAGATTGAAGCTGCACCCTGCAGCGTGGTAATCGCGACCGGAACCGCGGTAATGGCGACGAACAGGCTGTACCAGCCGAGTCCGCGTCCGTCGACATCCTGAAAACGGTTATACGCCACCCACAGATAGGTAAACGAGAACAGCAGGGTAAGCCCAGCTGCCTGTTGCCCCACTAGATTGTTGCCCGGGCCGAAGGCCAGATAAAGCGACACCAGCAGCGTAACGCCGCCGGAGAAGATGTTGATAATCGCGATCTCGCGATCTCCGATGCGGCCCATAAGCCAGAGCCCGTTCAGGAAAAGAACGGCTCCGACCCAGAGAAGTGCCAGTCCCAACATAGTTGATACCTCCGAGTATCACATGTCATTCGACATGCCTGCTCCTTCAAAAGAAATGGCCGGAAGCAGGGCAATACCGCCCCACTTCCGGCCCGCCTTGTCAGTTAGCTGCAGGATGCTGCGTCCGCACCGCTGACCTCGATGCTCGGACCTGCCTTGTTCGGCCGAATATCGAAATCGAAGATTTCGGTCGGAACGGCGACCGTGCAACATGCGTTCGGAATGTCGACGATTCCGCTGACGCGACCCTCAACCGGCGCTGTGCCGAGAATCATGTAGGCCTGCTCGCCCGAATAGCCGAATTTCTTGAGATATTCGACTGCGTTCAGGCAGGCCCTTCGATAGGCAACCGTCGCATCCAGATACTTCTGGGAGCCGTCATGCTCGTCGACGCAGACCCCTTCGAAGATCAGATACTCGGAATAGTGCGGCTCGACCGGACTCGGCTTGAAGACAGGGTTGGTAATCCCGTACTTCTCGACGCCGCCTTTGATGACGTCGACACCGATATCGATCCAGCCCGCCATCTCGATGGCGCCGCAGAAGGTGATCTCACCGTCGCCCTGCGACCAGTGAATATCGCCCATCGACAGGCCGGCGCCCGGTTGGTAAACCGGGAAATAGCACGTCGAACCGCGCGACAGGTTCTTGATGTCGCAGTTGCCGCCATGCTCGCGTCCGGGCACTGTCCGGGCGCCTTCGAGACCCGCCGACCTGGCGGCATCCCCGGTCATCTGACCCATCAGTGCGGTGGTGGTTCCGGCCAGGCCGTCCGGCAGGGTGGCCAAGGGCGGCACACGGTCCGGATCGGTGTTGAACAGAGTCGATTCCCGATCGGTCCACGTCTTCAGCAGGTCGGCCGAAGGCAGCGTGCCGATCAGTCCCGGATGAATCAATCCCGGGAAACGTACGCCCGGAATGTGGCGGGATGAGGTGTAGATGCCGTGGAAATCCCAGCATGCCTTGCGCGCATCCGGGAAGTGCTTGTCGAGAAAGCCACCGCCATTCTCAAGCGCGAAAATGCCGGTGAAGCCCCATTGCGAATCTTCCAGCCAGCCGATGTCGTTGATATCGACAACCAGGAGATCGCCGGGATCGGCGCCTTCGACGCCGAACGGGCCGCTCAGGTAATGCACCTTGGACAAGTCGACATCGCGGATGTCGTTGGCGGATTCGTCGTTGTGAATCTGCCCGCCCGTCCAGTCGTAGCACTCCACCCGGAACTCGTCGCCGGGCTTGAACTGCTCCACGATTGGGACGTCGGGATGCCAGCGGTTATGCGTCTTTACCGCCTGGTCCTCGGGCCACTTGTCCATCTCTGCACGAAATACAGTATTGGCCATTTTAGTTTCCTCCTTCTTGAAGTGTACTCAAACAATACACTAGAGTATGTTCCGGATTTTTCTCCCAATCGGTCTGTATCGACACGACCTTTCTTAACGGATCCTTCCCGAAACCATACTTTGACCTGCCCGCCCAAATCGTATATTCAACCCGGCGGACGATAAGAAATTCTAGTATCAAAACGTGGGTTTTGCAACAAGAATTGCGCCGCTCGGATATCGTCGCTGCGGACCAATTTTGAGTTCGATTTATATCATTTTATTCCCAAAATGCCACAAAATATACGAATTTATCGGAACGTATTCTGACTGTTTCGCGTCGCGATCGGGTGGCTGCCACTCGTTGCGCGCAGCCGGCGCGCTGCCGTCTGTCGCTTGCAGCCGGCGGGCTGCCGCGTGAAAACAGGTGCAAATGCACGATTTCGAGCAATATCGTCGACAATGAGGTTTTTCCGGAACCGGCCCCAACCGGCGGCGATGCTCCGGCCTGGACCGCAGTGCATCCGCTCTTGTGCTCGACAGGATTTTTTACCCGATGGCAGATCGAGGCCGGCTTTCGTAGATTTTTTGAGCAATCGATTTCGCGCATAGGCGTGTTCGACTCTGCGCATAGCCGCATTCGACCGTTTGGACTGCAGCGCCGTCGCGGACACCGGGATTCGCGAAGACCGGCGGCGCCAACCTTTCGACTGAACTTCCGGGCGGCGCGACCGGCCCGTCGGCCGACGTTGGCTGCGGCCGGCTCCAACCCGATTACCGCCTGCTTGAGCAGGCCCGGATTTGCTTATGCAGCCCTATGCCGCCCTATGCCGCCCTATGCCGCACGACGCTGCACCCTGCCTGTCCGATCCGTGGCAATGGTATACCCGCCTGTCTCAAAACCTGTCTCAAGACCAGTCTCGGGGCCTGCCCCGGCCTGTTCGCCCCCTTTGGAACAGCAACTGGAACGCCAGCCATGCCCTTTGCCGACTGCGACGGCCGGAGAGTGAGCTACGAGGCCGGCGGGCCGGACGACGGCTCCGCGCCGCTGATGCTGTTCCAGCCGCCCGGCGCCAGCGGGGCCTCGATCTGGCGGCCCATCGCGGCGGCGTTGCAGGACCGTTGCCGCACCGCCGCGGTCAATCCCTCGTCCTACGGCGAGACCGAACCCTTCGCCGGACCGGCGCCCATGGCCCTTGGCGACGAAGCCGCCGCGTTCGCCGCTGTCATCCGCGCCGAACTGCCGAACGTCCGCGGCCGGCGCGCCCATATCGTCGGCCATTCCTATGGCGGGACGATCGCGCTGGTTATGGCGCTTGCCTGGCCGGACCTCATCGGCCGGCTGACCCTGCTCGAGCCGGCGCCCTATCCGCTGCTGCGCGAGGCCGGCGAGACCGCCCTGGCCGACGAGATCGGCGGCCGGAACCGGCATTTCATCGAAACCGTGCGCGCCGGCGGCCGGGATGCCGTAGCGATGGAACGGTATCTCGACTATTTCAACAACCGGCCGGGCTTCTGGCAGGGCCTCGACGATCGGGCGCAGGCGAAGATGCTGGCCCTGGCCGAACGCCTCGCCATCGGGCTCGACGCCGTCGAGCGTCTCGAGATGCGCCGCGCCGATCTCGCCAACATCGCCGTGCCGGTCACCGTCATCCGCGGCGGCGCGACCGATCCGCTCCACGCCCGGCTGACCGAATTGGTGGCGCAGTCGATCCCCGGCGCCACCCTCCACGACCTGCCCGGCGCCGGCCACATGATGACGTTGACGCATGGGGCCGAAATCGCGGAGATGCTGCGGGCGATGTGAGGGCGCGGATTACGCCGCTTCGTCCAGGGCTTCGTGGAGCAGGGATTCGAGCAGGCGGCGGCGCGTGGTGTCGGCGGCTGCAAGGCCGGCCTCCAACCGGTCGTAAAGGGCCATGAGTTCATCGACCTTCGCTACGATCCGATGCTGCTCGGCGAGGGGGGGAATAGCGACTGGTGTTGCTCTCAAAATGCGCTGATTAATCTTGGGCATTGTTTGCTGGGCACCCGTTGCATTTGAGCTCAGGTAATAACGTACAAATGGCGCGATACACCAAAGATGCGTGTAACGAATGCTCATGTGTGGGGACACTTTCACACGCATAATCAAGTCAGGAAACAAGAACTCATTGGGTGGGCCGTCATAAATCGCCGCCATTCCGACATAGTCTCGCGTATTTCCTCGCTGGAACAAGAGATCACTTGGATCGAGCCAATAGCCCGCGGCATCGGTAGGCTTAACATCGACATGCTTGAAGTGCTGGCCATCGAATGAGCCACTCGTCGTTGCCGTTAGCGTAATCGCCTTTGGCGCGTCTGCTCTTTCTGATCTTCGGGGCGATAGACCATTTTGAGGAGTGTCGGTGACTATTTCATCTAAAGATTACCACGCCCAGTGCGGCGGAATCGAAAAATCCACCAATGTCATCTCGGGTTCACTCGCCCGTCGCTTTGCTTGCCCCCGCTCAAGTCGGATCGCATCAACCAAGCTAGAAGCATCGCCTTCACCTTCTTTCCGCTCGACCAGCTTGCCGCGCACGGCGAGGTCGAGGACGGTCCGGCGGAGGCGGGCGATCTGGCCGGCGCGGGCGGTCAGGGCGGGCAGGGCATCGACGGCAAAGCGCACATGGGATCGAAAAGTCGTGTCGTCCGTATCGGGCGTACTCAGACGGGCATAGCTGGCTTTGGTCAGCCGGTCGCGGGTGTCCTCCCGCGTGGCGCGGACCTCGTCAAGACGACCACAGAGCGCCATCAACTCATCGGCTTTTGCGATAATACGGAATTGTTCAGCGAGAGGCGGGAGCGGAAAAAGAAGTTGGAGAAAATTCCCGACCGCTATTCCTCCGATCACACCCGTCATTTTCTGCAAGAACTGCGCATAGAAGAAGTCGCTTAGGTAAACGTACAGTACAAATTTTGGCGAGATGACACTCCATGTCTCGTTTGCTATGAGTTTATTGCCAAAACAGATTTCGTGGTTGGTCAATCCAATCTTTCTACCAGCGCTGCCACCCTCTGCGCATATCAGAACGGAATCGGCCCGCGCGATCTTGAACCGAACTTCGGAATACTCGACTAAAAGACCATTTGCATAGTTGATTTCATTGAGCCCATAGCCAACATCTTTAGTTGCAATAAAAGGATGGCCTTTCTGCGTCTTTATCAATCGCTCCCGCGTTTCGGAGTTTATGCTGTTTCCTGTAAATATATTCCCAGTTTCACCAAGCCGCATCCATACCCAGCCGAACGGCAGTTCGAATGGAACGTCATTGATGAGGTCGAAGGACTTACTACGCCTGACTTCTCCACGATCAATCCGCTCTTTGCGTTCTACCGCGATCCGCTTCAGCAGTTCCGATGCCGGCTCGTCCGCCGGATCCTGCTCGACCAGCCTGCCCCACACGGCGAGGTCGAGGATGAAGCGGCGCAGGCGGGCGATGCCGTCCGGCGCGTCGGCCACGCGGTCGTAAAGGGCGAGCAGCCGTTTGGCGTTCATTCCTCCGGCGGCCCCAGCTCGGCCAGAAGCGCCTGCCCGGTCGACGTCCGACAACGGGACGCGAGGGTCACGACGCATAGACAAGCTCGCGCGATTTATCGATGGCCGCGCGCAAATACGGGTTGCGAACAGCACCGGATTCCACGAGGTCGACCGGTCGGCCGAGCGCGTTCCCCAGAGCCTCGGCGAGGGCAAAATACCGGTGGAACGGCCGCAATTCGCTGTCGGGCTCGAATTCCACAAGGAAATCGGCGTCGCTGGTTTGCGGATCGAAATCGGTGCCGCGCGCTGCCGAGCCGAAGACTTCGAGCCGCGCCACGCCGTAGCGCCGGCAGAGTTCGGCCAGTTCTTCTCTATTTTCAGCGATGGCGGCGTGCATCCCCAACCCTCGTGCGCCGGCGGCATACGGCGCGCTTTCTCGACGTCATCGTAACAGTGCCTCCGCTAGGAGTCCTTTCAACTCGTCGCGCACCGATATCACCTCGGCCTCGGCGGCTGTCAACTCCTCCAGCAATTTCTCGGGATCGCCGAGGTCCGCCTCCGCCGTGTGCGGGTTCCTGATGTCGAGGTTGTAGCCGCGTTCCTTCACCGCCTCCGCGCTTACCGTCCAGGCGCGCTCGCCTTCCTCGCGGCCCGCCCGGTCCGGCCCGCCCCACCATGCGGCGCAATCGGCCAGATGCTCCAGGCGGATCGGCCGGGTCATGGAATAGGCCTTCTGGCCTTCCGGCACGCCGTGCTCCCAGAACCAGATGTCCTTTGTCGGCTCGCCCTTCTCGAAGAACAGCAGGTTTGTGCCGATCGAGGAATAGGGGCGGAAGACCGAGTTGGGCAGGCGCACAACGGTGTGGAGGTTGCATTCCTCCAGCAGATGCTCCTTGAGCCGGGTCTTGACGCCCTCGCCGAACATCGTGCCGTCGGGCAGGACGACGGCGGCCCGGCCGCCGGGCCTGAGCAGCCGGACGATCAGGGCAAGGAACAGGTCCGCCGTCTCGCGGGTCTGGAAGTGCTTGGGGAAATTGGCTTCGATGCCATCCTCTTCCTTGCCGCCGAAGGGCGGGTTGGTCAGCACGATATCCACCCGGTCCGGCCGGCCCCAGGAGATGTAGGGCCGCGCCAGCGTGTTGTCGTGGCGCAGGAAGGACGGATCCTCGACGCCGTGCAGCAGCATGTTGGTGACCGCGAGCATGTGGGGCAGCGGCTTCTTTTCGACCGCGCGCAGGGCGGCCTGCGTCCGCGCTTCGTCCTCCGGGCGCTTGACGTAGCGTTCGCGCATATGGCGCAGGGCGCAGGTCAGGAATCCGCCGGTGCCGCAGGCCGGGTCGAACAGCGTCTCGCCCGGTTTCGGATCGATCATCTGCACCATGAAGGAGGTTACGGCGCGCGGCGTGTAATATTCGCCGGCGTTGCCCGCCGATTGCAGGTCGTTCAGGACCTGCTCGTAGATATCGCCGAAATGCTGGCGTTCGGTCAGGTTGTTGAAGTCGATGCCGTTGATCCGGTTGATGACCTGACGCAGCAACTGGCCGGATTTCATGTAGTTGTAGGCGTCCTCGAACACGTCGCGCACCACCTTGCCGCGCGCGCCGGCCGCGGACGGGATTTCCTTCAGCGACGGGAACAGATCGTCGTTGACGAAAGAAAGCAGGTCCTCGCCGGTGATGCCTTCCGGGTCCGCGGCCCAGCTGCGCCATTGCAGACGGTCCGGAATGGGCGAGCGGTAACCGTCTTTCAGGAGTTCGAGCTCCTGGTCCTGGTCGTCGACGATCTTGAGGAAAAACATCCAGCACAACTGGCCGATGCGCTGGGCGTCGCCATCGACGCCGGAATCCTGGCGCATGACGTCCTGAACGGATTTGACGAGGGTGCGGACGGACATGTCTCAGGCGGATTCCCTGTAGAGAGCGGATTGAAGATCGTGCACGGCGCGTTCGAATCCCGGCTTGCCGCCGAACGCGCGGACCAGCTCGACCGGCGTGCCGAGTTTGTCGAACGGCGGAATTCGCAGCACGTTGGCGTCGTCGAGATTGAGCACGCCTTCGTCGGCGTATTTTTCGAGCAGCGCATTCAACACGGCGCGCGCCTGCTCGCCGTATCTGGCGAAGGCGTCGCGCTTTTTCACATTTTCGGCCCGCTCCCGCCGGGTCAGCGGTTTGGCGTCGAAGGCGACGTGACAGATCAGATCGAAGGCATCGAGGTTGCGGTCGATCTCGTCCCGCAGAAAATCGAGCGACAGGCCCTCGTCCGCCATCTCGTCGAGGATCGCCTGTTTGCGCTCGGCTTCGTTCCAGCGCCTCAGAAAGTCGTCGAGGCTGGCGAATCGCTTGCGCAGGGCCTTTCTCGTGTAATCGCGCAGCGATTCGGTAACGAGCTTGCCGTCCTCATCCAGATACTGCTCCCGCACCGCGAGAATCCTTGCGCCGACGTTATCGACATAAACTTTTTCTCGCGGTCCCCCTCCCGGCGACGGGTCGGCCGGGTCGATCACGACGGTCTCGTCGTCCCCGGGCTCGGGCGTCAGAGGCACGCCGTCGTCGTCCTCCGGCGGCACATAGGGCGGATCGATGGGATCGTCGGGCCCCGGTTCGTAAATCTGCACCGGCTCGCCGTCGAAATCCGGGTCGGCAAAATGGCTGGTGGCGCCCCTGAAATCGATGAGGGTGAAGTACAGTTTGAGCGTGTCCTCGTGCACGCGGGTGCCGCGGCCGACGATTTGCTTGAACTCCGTCATCGAGCCGACCTCGCGGTCGAGCACGATCAGGCGGCAGGTCTGCGCATCGATGCCGGTGGAAAGCAGGCGCGAGGTGGTGACCAGGACGGGATATTTCGATTCCGGATCGATGAAATTGCCGAGTTCGGCCTGCCCTTCGGCATCGCCGCCGGTAATCCGCATGACATAGCGGGGGTTCGCGGCCACCAGGTCGGCATTTTCGTTGATCAGCGCCTGGCGCATGCGGGCGGCGTGTTCCCGATCGACGCAAAAGACGATGGCTTTCTGAAATCTGTCGCCGCTCTCGTTCAGGAAGGCTGTCACCTTCCGGGCCACCACCTTTGTGCGATCGTCAATGACCAGCGTGCGGTCGAAATCCTTGACATTGTATATCCGGTCCTCGACCGATTCGCCGTCGCGGTCGAGTTGGCCTTTCTCCGGGCGGTAGCCTTCCACGTCACGGTCGATATGGACCCTGACCACCTTGTAGGGGGCGAGGAAGCCGTCGCGGATGCCCTGTTTCAGGGAATAGGAGAACACCGGCTCGCCGAAATAGTCGATGTTGGAGACGTACTTCGTTTCCTTGGGCGTGGCGGTCAGGCCGATCTGGGTAGCCGAGCCGAAATATTCGAGAATCTCGCGCCAGGCCGAATCCTCGGCGGCGCTGCCGCGATGGCACTCGTCGATCACGATAAGGTCGAAAAATCCGGGCGAGAACTCGCGGAAGATTTTCTGCCGCTCCTCCGGCCCGGTGATTGCCTGGTAGAGGCCGAGATAGACTTCGTAGGCGGTGTCGATCCGGCGTTTCCTGTCGAGCGCCAGCGTTACCTCCGCCTCCTTGCCGTCGTCGCGTTCGATGGTTCCGGCGTGGGTCGAGAGCTTGGCCATCGCCCCGCCGAACGGCCGGAAATCGTTCACCATCGCCTGGTCGATAAGGATGTTGCGGTCGGCCAGGAACAGGATGCGTTTCTTGCGCCCCGCTTTCCACAATCGCCAGATGATCTGGAAGGCGGTGTAGGTCTTGCCGGTGCCGGTCGCCATGACGAGCAGGATGCGACCCCGGCCTTTGGCGATGGCTTCGACGGCGGCGTTGACGGCGCTGATCTGGTAGTAGCGCGGGCTCTTGTCGGCGCCGTAGTCGTAGTAGTCCTGAAGGACGATTTCCTCCTGTTCGGGCGTCAGACCCTTCCAACTGCGATAGCGCGCCCACAGGTCCGCTGGCGACGGAAAGGAATCGAGGCCGATGTTCGTTTCGCGCGGCGTGCACTCGCCGGTCCGGTCGTGGAAGACGAACCCGTCGCCGTTAGACGAAAACACGAAGGGAATTTCGAGCGTTTCGGCATAGTCGAGCGCCTGCTGCATGCCGTCGCCGATGCTGTGGTTGTTGTCCTTGGCCTCGATGATCGCGATGGGAATGTTCGGCTTGAAATAGAGGATATAATCGGCGCGCTTGGTCTTGCCGCGCGTGACCAGTTTCCCGCGCACGATGATGCGCCCTTTGGTGAAGCTGACCTCCTCGCGGATCTGCAGCATCTCGTCCCACCCGGCATTGCGCAGGGCAGGCGTGATGAACTTGGTGCAGATGTCGCGTTCGGAGAGGTTTCGCTTGTCCATACCGGTCAGCGCTCTCCTGCCTCGTTCAGCTTCATGGATGTTCCTCCCCGGCGCGCGGTTCGCCGGCTATTCCGCCCTATGTCCTATGCGGCGGCGGACACTAGCAGAAGAAGCGGCGCGGCCAAACCTGTCCGATGTGACGCTTGCCGGCTTGCCGTCTTAGCAATTTTTCCTATATTATGGAACCGGCCTTGACACCGCCGAAGGCTTTCGATGCGCGGCGAAATCGCGATGGAACATGACATTTCCTGACGTCTTCGAACGCCTGTCCTGTCGTCCGATCCCCATCCGTCATCCCGACCGACCGGCGGGAGGGGAGGGATCCCGGCTCGGCCTGACAAACAAGCGCCGGACATCGGCGACGAGATTCCTCCACTTCGCGGCCTTGCGGCCGCTCCGGTCGGAATGACGGGAGGGGCGAGAGGGCGCGCGTGACGAATCATGACATATCCTGACATCTCCGCGCCGGACGCTCCACCGCCGGCGCCAGCCTGGGAGTCCCGGGCCGTCTGGCACACCATGACGAATCATGACATTTCCTGACCGATCGTGAGCCAACCCGATATCATCGTCGTCGGCGCCGGGAATGCGGCCTTCTGTGCGGCGCTGGCGGCGCGCGAGGCCGGCGCTTCGGTGCTGGTGCTGGAGCGCGCGCCCGAAGCCGAGAATGGCGGCAACTCGCGCTTTACCGCCGGCGCCTTCCGCTTTGCCTATGACGGTGTGGACGATATCCGCGCCCTGTGCCCGGATTTGCCGGAAGAGCAGATCTCGATCACCGATTTCGGCGACTACCCGACCGAACGCTTCTACGACGACATGTTCCGCCTCACCCGCTACCGCACCGACCCGGCTCTGTGCGAGCGGCTGGTCACGGAATCCGCCGAAACGATGAAGTGGCTGCGCGGCAAGGGCATCCGCTTCATGCCGATCTACGGCCGGCAGGCGTTCAGGATCGACGGCCGCTTCCGCTTCTGGGGCGGGCTGACGCTGGAGGCCTGGGGCGGCGGGCCCGGCCTCGTCGACGGCCACACCGGGATTGCCCGGGCGGCGGGGATCGGCATCCGCTACGGCACGCGGGTGCTGGACCTGATCCATGACGGCCACACGGTCGGCGGCGTCCGCTTCAAGCAGGATGGCCGGATCGAGACGGTTTCGGCGCAGGCGGTGGTGCTCGCCGCCGGCGGCTTCCAGGCCAATCCGGAATGGCGCACCCGCTATCTCGGGCCGGGCTGGGAGCTGGCCAAGGTGCGCGGCAGCCGCTTCAACACCGGCGACGGCATCCGCATGGCGTTGGAGATCGGCGCGGCGGCCTATGGCAACTGGTCGGGCGGCCATGCCGTCGCCTGGGATTACAATGCGCCGGAGTTCGGCGACCTCGCGGTCGGCGACGGCTTCCAGAAGCACAGCTACCCGTGGGGCGTCATGGTCAACGCCACCGGGCGGCGCTTCGTCGACGAAGGCGCGGATTTCCGCAACTACACCTACGCCCGCTACGGCCGCACGATCCTGGAGCAGCCGGACAGCTTCGCCTGGCAGGTCTTCGACGCCCGGGTCAGCCACCTGCTGCGCGACGAATACCGCATCCGGCAGGTCACGAAGGCGAAGGCCGATACGCTGGAGGAACTGGCCGGCCGGCTGGACGGCGTGGACCGGGACGGCTTCCTGGCCGAGATGGCGGCCTACAACGCCGCCGTCGATACCGGTACCCCGTTCGACCCGACGGTGAAGGACGGGCGCGGCACGCGCGGCCTGGCGGTGAACAAGACCAACTGGGCCAACCGGATCGCCGTGCCGCCCTTCGAGGCCTACCAGGTCGGCTGCGGCCTCACCTTCACCTTCGGCGGCCTGCGCATCGACCCGGCGAGCGCGCAGGTGCTCGACAGCGACTTCGCGCCGATCCCCGGCCTCTACGCCGCCGGCGAGCTGGTCGGCGGCCTGTTCTGGTTCAACTATCCGGGCGGCACGGGCCTCACCAACGGCGCCGTGTTCGGCCGCCTCGCGGGGCGATCGGCGGCGGCGAACATCTAACGCAGTCCGTCTACTGCCCGAACAGCCGCCGCACCGTTTCCGCCGGATCGGCCGCGCCGGCCCGGATTTGTTCGAGCAGGGCGCGGCGCTCTTGCGGCGGCAGCGCCTTCAGCTCATCGCGCACCAGCGCGCCGGCCATGTTGGCGAGGCGGTCGACGGCCTGCCGCTCGGCCCGGGCGGTTCGTTCCTCCGGGGTGATCGCCCCGGCCATGCGCCAGGCGGCATCGACCAGCCCGGCAACGCCCTCGCCGGTGGTTGCGACAGTGCTGACGACCGGCGTGTCGCGGCGGCGGGCGCTGCGCAGCGAAAGCATCGATTCGAGCTGTTGGGCGGTGGCGTCGGCGCCGGGCAGGTCGGCCTTGTTGACCGCCAGGATGTCGGCGACTTCCAGGATGCCGGCCTTGATCGCCTGCAGCCCGTCGCCCAGGCCGGGCGCGCTGATCACCACGGTGATGTCGGCGACCTGCGCCACCTCGACCTCGGACTGGCCGGCGCCCACGGTCTCGAGCAGGACGATGTCGAAACCGGCCGCGTTCAGCACGTCGATCGAGGCCTGGATGTTGAGGGCGAGGCCGCCGAGATGGCCGCGCGCGGCGATCGAGCGGATGAAGACATGCGGGTCGGAGCCGTGCTCGCCCATGCGCGCCCGGTCGCCGAGAATGGCGCCGCCGCTCTTCGGGCTCGACGGATCGACAGCCAGCGCCGCCACCCGCATGTTCCGTTCGCGCAGCGTGCGGATCACGGCGCTGATCAGGGTGGACTTGCCCGAGCCGGGCGGCCCGGTCAGGCCGATGACCGGCGTCTCCCGCCGGTCCTTCTCCAGCGCCTGCAACAGCTTGCGGGCCTCCTCGCCGCCGATATCGGCCAGGGTGAGCGCCCGGGCCAGCGCACGGGTTTCGCCCGCGCGCAGGCGGTCGGCGAGAGCCGCGATATCGGTCCGGGACGGACCGGACCGTTCCGGGGCGGGCCGTGTGCTCACCAGCCCGGCATCCCGTCCGGCCCGACGGCTTCGACGAGGGCGCCGGCGCGCGCAAGGTCGACGGCGGCCTCGATGTCCGGCGCCATATAGCGGTCCTCTTCGAGCGGCGGCACGACGGCGCGCAACCGCGCAACCGCGCTGGCGAGGCGGGCGCTCGTTTTCAGGGGCGCGCGGAACCCGATGCCCTGGGCGGCGGCCAGCCATTCGATCGCCAGGATTTTGCCGAGATTGTCGTTCATCTCGGCCAGCCGTCGCGCGGCGTGGGTCGCCATCGAAACATGGTCTTCCTGGTTGGCGCAGGTCGTCAGGCTGTCGATGCTGGCCGGCGCCGCGCGCTGCTTGTTCTCCGCAGCCAGCGCCGCGGCGGTGATCTCGGCCGCCATGAAGCCGCTGTTGACGCCGGGATCGGGAGTGAGGAAAGCCGGCAGTTCGCTCATCGACGGATCGACCAGCAGGGCGATGCGCCGCTCCGCCAGCGCGCCGATCTCGCTGACCGCCAGGGCGATCTGGTCGGCGGCGAAGGCGACCGGTTCGGCATGGAAGTTACCGCCCGAAAGGATTTCGCCGCGCTCCGGCAGGACGAGCGGATTGTCGGTCGCCGCCGCCGCCTCGATCGCCAGGACGGAGCCGGCCTGGCGCAGCAGGGTGAGGCAGGCGCCCATCACCTGCGGCTGGCAGCGCACCGAGTAGGGATCCTGCACCCGCGTGCAATCGACATGCGAGGCGCGGATTTCGCTGCCCGCCAGCAGGGTTCGGAGCGCCGCCGCAACGTCGATCTGGGCCGGGTGGCCGCGCAGCGCATTGATCTCAGGATCGAACGGCGTGTCGGAGCCCAGAGTGGCGTCGACCGAAAGAGCCCCCGTAACAAGCGCCGCCCGCAGCAGCCGCTTGGCGTCGAACAGGCCGGCCAGCGCCAATGCGGTCGAGCACTGGGTGCCGTTGATCATCGCCAGGCCTTCCTTGGCGCGCAATACGACCGGTTCGATACCGGCCGCCTGCATGGCCGCGCCGCCGGGCAGCCGTTCGCCGCGATAGTCGGCCCGGCCTTCTCCAATCAAAACCGCCGTCAGATGGGCGAGGGGCGCCAAGTCGCCGGACGCGCCGACCGAGCCCTGCGCCGGCACCGCCGGCGTCACGCCGGCCGCCAGCATCCGCTCCAGGGTTTCGACGATGGCCCATTGCACGCCGGAAGCGCCGCGGCCGAGGCTGAGCAGCTTCAGGGTCATCGTCAGGCGGACGATGCGTTCCGGCAGGTCAGGCCCGACTCCGGCATTGTGGGAGAGGATCAGATTGCGCTGCAGTTGTGCGGTCTGTTCCGGCGAAATACGGGTGCTGGCCAGTTTGCCGAAGCCGGTGTTGACGCCGTAGACCGCCGCGTCGCCCGCAGCCGCCCGCGCGACGACCGCTTCCGCGCGCGCCATGTCCGCCCGGCAGGCGCGGTCGAGCAGGACCGGCGGGCTTTCGCGGTACAGCGCTTCCAGTGCCGGCAGCGTAATCGATCCGGGCGTTAGCGTGACCGGTTCGGGCATCAGAGATCCTGTATCAATTCGGTCATGACGGTTCGGTACCGGGCGCGGACGGCGTCCTCGCCGGCGTGGCGGCCATTCTCCACGACGCGCCGCCCGGCAACCCAGACCTCCCTAAGCGCCGGACCGGCGTTTGTGAAGACCCAGGCGTCGAGCAACGTGTCCGGGCCGTGCGCCGCCAGCGCCGGATGATCCGGATCGAGCACCAGGAAATCGGCAGCTCGGCCTTCGGCGAGCGTGCCGCAGGGCTGGCCCATCGCCCGGCCCCCGGCGTCGGCCGCGCCTTGCCACAGCGAAGCGCCCAGCGACAGGGGCGGGCCGGCGCCGTCCTTAGCGCCGGGCAGGGCGGCATTCGCGACCAGCCGGCGTTTCAGGACCAACCGCTGGCCGTATTCCAGCCAGCGCAGCTCCTCGCGCGGGTCGAGCGAGACATTGCTGTCGCTGCCGATGCCGAACGCGCCGCCAGCGGTGAGCCATTCCGGCAGGGCGAACACGCCGTCGCCGAGATTGGCTTCGGTGGTCGGGCACAGGCCGGCGACGGCGCCGGACTGCGGCAGCACGCCGGGTTTCTTCGGCGGTCATGTGGGTGGCGTGGACCAGGGTCCAGCGACCGTCGACCGGGACACCGTCGAGCAACCATTCGACCGGCCGCAACCCGGACCAGGCGAGGCATTCGGCGACTTCCCGTTCCTGCTCCGCAATGTGGATGTGAACCGGACCTTCGGGGCATATGGCGTCGTAGGCCGCCAGCGCGTCCGCCATATCCGCCGGCAGGACGGCGCGCAGGCTGTGCAGGGCTGCGCCCGCTGTTTGGGTCGGGGACGCTGCAGCGAACTCGGCAATGATTCCGGCCCACTCATCGATCTCCAGCCGGAAGCGCTGCTGGGCCGCAGCAAGCGGCGCGCCGCCGAAGCCGCCTTCCCGAAACAGCACCGGCAGCAGCGTCAGGCGGATGCCCGCTGCGTCCGCCCCCGCCGCGACGCGCCGGGCCAGCTCGGCAACATCGCTGTATCGGCCGCCGCCTGGCGGATTGTGGAGATAGTGGAACTCCGCGACGCCGGTGTAGCCGGCCTTCAGCATCTCGACATAAAGCTGCGCGGCAATCGCCTCGACCTGCGCCGGCGTCAGGCGGCCGACGAAGCTGTACATGGTCTGCCGCCATGACCAGAAATCGCTGCGCGTGTCGCCGCCGCCGCGTTCGGTCAGCCCGGCCATGGCACGCTGGAAGGCGTGGCTGTGCAGGTTCGGCATGCCGGGGATGACCGGGCCGGAAAGCTGCGTATGGCCGGCGGCCGGCACGCCGGTTTCGATGCGCCGGATCGTGCCGGCGTCGTCGAGGTGCAGCAGCGCGTCCTCCGCCCAGCCGGACGGCAACAGGCACAGCGGGCACCAGAGCCTCGCCGACGCGCCGGTCACGGCCTCGCCGCTCCCGAGGGTCTCACGAAGGGGGCAGATATTTCCCGGCCGCAAAGGTACAGTGCCGGGGCTTTGCCCATTGTAGCGAACCGCGAGGCCCGATCATGACCGCCTGGGACAGTATCTGGACCAACGCCCGGATCGCGACCATGACGCCGGCCGGTCACGATTCTTCCGGCGACGATCCCTACGGCGTGATCGAGGACGGCGCGATCGCCGTCGCCGGCGGGGACATCGCCTGGATCGGCGCGGCGGCGGATCTGGACCGGGCGCAGGCACAGGGCGTTCCGGCCCACGATGCCGGCGGCGCCTGGATCGCGCCGGGGCTGATCGACTGCCACACCCATGCCGTCTACGGCGGCAACCGCGCGGCGGAATTCGAGCAGCGGCTGAACGGCGCGACCTATGCCGAGATCGCACAGGCCGGCGGCGGCATCGTCTCGACCGTGCGCGCAACCCGGCAGGCTTCGGTCGACGATCTGGTCGAGAGCGCCCTGCCGCGCCTCCGGGCCATTGCGGCGGAAGGCGTGACGACGGTCGAGATCAAGTCCGGCTACGGCCTCGACACGGCGACCGAGCGCCGGATGCTGCAGGCGGCAAGGCGCATTCCGGACCATGTGCCGGTCGATGTCGCCGCCACCTTCCTCGGCGCCCACGCCCTGCCGCCGGAGTATGCCGGCGATGCCGACGGCTATATCGACCTGGTGTGCCGCGAGATGATCCCGGCGGTGGCCGAGGCCGGCGAGGCCGATGCGGTCGACGCCTTCTGCGAAACCATCGGCTTTTCGCGGGACCAGACCGAGCGGGTGTTCCGGGCGGCGCGCGACCACGGCCTGCCGGTCAAGCTGCACGCCGAACAGTTGAGCGATCTGGGCGGCGCTGCGCTGGTGGCCGAGTATGGCGGTCTTTCGGCCGACCATCTGGAATATGCCGGCGAGGCCGGCGTGCGTGCGCTGGCCAAGGCCGGGACGGTGGCGGTGCTGCTGCCCGGCGCCTTCTATTACTTGCGCGAAACCCAGCTGCCGCCGATCGACCTGTTCCGCGAGCACGGCGTCGGTATCGCGCTGGCGACCGACTGCAACCCCGGCAGTTCGCCCGTCACCTCCCTGCTGCTGATGTTGAACATGGCCTGCACCCTGTTCCGCCTGACCCCGGCGGAGGCACTGGCCGGCGTGACCCGCGAGGCGGCGCGTGCGCTCGGCCTGCAGGACCGGATCGGCACCCTGGAGCCGGGCAAGGCGGCGGACTTCGCGTTGTGGGACATCGGCCGGCCCGGCGAACTGGCCTATCCCGCCGGCTTCAATCCGTGCCGGGCGGTCGTGAAGGGCGGTACGGTGGTGGCAGGCGAGGTGTAGCCTGGCGCCGGCCCTTCGATACGGTCCTCCGGAACTACTCGGGATGAGGGCCCCTCGATACGGCGCTGGCGCGCCTACTCGGGATGAGGGGTTTTTGTTGATTCCCCTCACCCTGAGTAGCCGCGAAGCGGCGTATCGAAAGGCCGGGAGGCCGGGGAAAGCGGTCGACATGATCCCGAACGGCCTTAACCGCGCTCCCGCGCCCAGTCGAGCGCCGCCTCCAGCATGCGGCGGAGCGACGGCCGGACCCGGGCGGCCTTGTCCGGCAGAAAGTTCCACGGCGCCGTCTCTTCGCAATAGGTCGCCATCGAGAGTTCGAGTTGGAAGGCGTGGATGCGGTTTTCCGGATCGCCGTAGTGGCGCGTGATGAAGCCGCCCTTGAAGCGGCCGTCGACGACCAGGCTGTAGCGCTCGTCCTCGCCCAGCGCCTCGGCGAGCTGCAGCCGCAGCCCGGCATCGCAGGCGCCTCCGGCGGCGCTGCCCAGGTTGAAATCCGGCAATGTGCCGTCGAACAGGCGCGGCACTTCCGAAACGATGGAATGGCAGTCGAACAGGATGGCGATGCCGTGCCTGCGGTGGATCGAGGCCAGTTCGCGTTCGAGTCGCTGGTGGTAGGGCAGCCAGCAGGCGTGCAGCCGTTCGGCTTGCTCCTCGTCATCGGGCGCTTCGCCCGGCCGGTAGAGCGGATTGCCGGCAAAGTCCTCCGCCGGGACCAGTCCGGTCGAAGTCCGGCCGGGATAGAGCGGCGCGTCGTCCGGCGGCCGGTTCAGGTCGATGACATAGCGCGACCAGACCGCCTGCAGGGATGGGATGCCGAGCTCGTTGGCGAAATCGTAGAGCCGGTCGAGATGCCAGTCCGTATCCGGCCGCCCCAGGGCGCGTTCGGTCATGCACGCTTCGACGGCCGCCGGGATGGCTGTCCCGACATGGGGAATGCTCATCAGCAGCGGCGCATCTCCCGGTGTGAAGCGGTAGGGGTTCATGCGCTCCACAGCAGGGGAAAGTCGTCGCCCGCCAGCGGCTCGCCGACCTCGAGGCCGAGATCCGGGAAAGGCGGCGAATGGGCGCCCTTTTCGGCATAGACGGCGTCCTCGCCGACGAAGCGGATCGAGAAGGCGCGCCGCCGCTCGGTCGAGGCATTGGCCGGCGCGCCGTGCACCGTCCAGTAGGTGAAGGCAACCGCATCGCCCGGCTCCATGGTCCAGCCGCGAATGTCGTAATCGGCGCGGTTGGCGTCGATATCGGGTATCCGCTCGCGGGTGTCGCCGGGGGTGAGCGAGGTGCCGTTGAACCGTTCGGGGCGGAATTCGCGGCCCCATTTGTGCGAACCGGCGACATATTCGATCGCACAGTCGCGCGCCACCGAATCCACGGCGATCCACAGGCTGCAGGTCATGGCGCTGTTCACGCAATAGTAGGGCATGTCGTGGTGCCACGGCGTCACGACCGAAGAGCCGGGCTCCTTGATCAGGATATGCTCGTGGAACAGCCGCGCCGCTTTCGCCCGCATCAGGCGCCCGGCGACGGACGCCGCCGGCGATTCGGTCACGAAGCGGTTGTATTCCGGAATCTTGTCCCAGTTGCAGAAGTCCTGAAAGAAGGGCGCCGTGCCGTCGGCCGGCTGGATGCTGCGCTCGCGCCAGCTCGGCGCCGCGATGTTGGCTTCCATGCCACGCCGCAGGTCATCGACCCAGTCGGCGAAAACGCCCCGGAGCAGGAGCACCCCGTCTCTCTGGAATTCGTCAACCTGCCGGTCGGTGACGGTGGGGCGGTCGGCGGCCATCCTGTCCTCCTCGCTCGCGGTCCGGCGGACCGTACCGCCGGCATCCCGATCCGGTCTATACCCCATCTATACCATGTCTACATTGGTCTTGACTTGTATATATAACTTGCTTTCCACTGCCAAGATGCTCCGGCGAAGGGCCGGCGGCACTGTGCGGTGAAGGGCCGGCCGGAAAGCGCCGGCGCTCGCCGAAGGGAGGAGTATCATGACGTTCTGGAAGTTCAGCATTGCTGCTGCGGCGGCCCTCGCGCTGACGGCATCTGCGGCCTCGGCGGATACCATCAAGATCGGGTTCAACACGCCCCAGACCGGGTTCGCGGCAGCCGACGGCAAGTCGGTCCTGACCGGCGCGCAGATCGCCATCGATACGGTGAACGCCGCCGGCGGCGTCAACGGCAATAAGCTCGAACTGATCGTATACGACGACCAGGCCAAGCCGAAGTTCGCCGTGCCGATCGCGACCAAGCTGATCCAGCAGGACAAGGTCGCGATGGGCATTTCCGGCAGCTATTCGGCGCCGACCCGCGCTTCGGCCGGCGTTTATCAGAACGCCAAAGGTGCCTTACGTCTCGGCTTATGCCGTCCACCCGGACATCACCCGGGCCGGCAACTATGTGTTCCGCACCGGAATCCTGGGCAGCGTGCTGGGCAAGGCGGCGGCCAAGCTGATGGGCGACAAGCTGGGCAAGAAGCGCGTCGTCATCACCATCATGAAGAACGACTACGGCAAGGCGCTCGCCGCCGGCTTCAAGTCGGTGATGGCCAACTACGGCATCCAGGTCATCAAGGAATACCAGTATTCCCTGCGCGACCGGCAATTCGGCCCGATCGTCTCCTCGATCAAGGGGGACAATCCCGACGCCATTTTCGATACCGGCTACTGGTTCGTCTCCGCGCCCTTCGTCAGCCAGCTTCGCGCCGGCGGCGTCACGGCGGTGGTCGTGGCCCAGGAAGGCTATGACGGCGTCAAGTTCATCGAGATCGCCAAGAAGGCGGCCGAGGGCGTCATCATCGTCACCGCGCTCGACCGGGACAGCAAGGATCCGGCGGTCCGCCAATTCATGACCGAGTTCAAGAAGCGCACCGGCTACGGCGCGGACATGGTCGGCGCCTCCGGCCACGCCGCCGTGATGGTGGCGGCTGCGGCGCTCAAGAAGGCCGGCTCGACCGACCGGGCGGCAATTCGCGATGCGCTGGCCTCGATCAAGGTCGATGCGATCACCGGCACCCTCTCCTTCAACGCGCTGGGCGAGGTGCAGAAGTCGCTCAAGGTCCAGGAGGTGCGCGGCGGCCGCTGGCGCTATCACTCCGAGATCCTGGACGTCAAGCTGTTGACGCCGCCGAACAAGTAAGCCGCACAACGGCAACGGGCCGGGCGGCGCTGCATTCCGCGGCGCCGTCCGGTTTCGCGCGGCCGGCGTGTGCGTTACCTGTCGATACCCGATTCATTGAAACGCGACCTGACCATTAGCGACCGGGGCGTCCCGCGTTGAACTATTCCGATCTTCTGGTCCAGGGGCTGGTCGAAGGCTGTATCTATGCCCTGATCGCCGTCGGCCTGACGCTGGTCTACGGCCTGCTCCGGATCCTGCATATCGCCCATGCCGGCATCTTCACGCTGGGCGCCTATGTCGGCCTGCTGCTGACCAACGAGACCGGCAGCTTCGCCGCCGCGTTCGTCATCACCGTCGTCGCGGTCGGCTTTTTCGGCATGGCCTTCTACCGGCTGTTCTACGAGCCGATCCTCGACAAGCCGCCCCATGTCGCACTGATCGCCTCGATCGGCCTGTTCGTGGCGATGGAGGAGATCTACCGGCTGATTTTCGGGGCGACGAGCATCTCCTTTCTGGACCCGCCGCTGAAGGACACCGTGGCGGTCGCCGGGGTGCTGCTGGAGGAAGGGCGCATCGTCGTCGTCGTGCTGGCTGTCGTCCTGATCGGCGGGCTCGCCCTGCTCGCCGGCCGGACGCGCATCGGCATCGCCTGGCGGGCCACGGTGTCGGACGCCGCCATGGCCGAATCCTTCGGCATCGACCTCGCCCGGGTGCGCTACATCAACTTCTTCGTCGCCTCGGCACTCGCCGCGGCGGCCGGGATAATGGTGGCGCTGCTGCTCAACCAGGTGATCCCGACCATGGGCGGCGTGCCGGCCTACAAGGCGCTCGCCATCATCGTTCTGGGCGGGCTCGGCAACGTCAAGGGAACCCTGATCGCCGCGCTGGCGCTGGGCGTGATCGAATCCTTCGGCACCATCTATCTGGACGATGTGCTGGACCGCGACGCCATCGCCTTCGCCTTCCTCATCGTCGTCCTGATGATCCGGCCCCAGGGCCTGTTCAGCCGGCGTTGAGGGGAGCGCGATCCGGCATGTACGAAATCTCGCTCCTGACCGTGATGTGCTTCAGCGTGATCTTCGCGCTGAGCCTCAACCTGATCACCGGCTTCTGCGGCCAGATCAGCCTGGGCCACGCCGCCTTCTACGGCATCGGCGCCTATACCGCCGCCCTGTTCACGACCGATGGCGGTTCGTTCTGGCTCGCCCTGCCGATCGCCATGGCGGTCGCCGCCTTCTTCGGCTTCATCGTCGGCTTCGCCTCGCTCAGGGTGCGCCGCGATTTTCTCGCCATCACGACCATGGGCGTGGGTTTCCTGTTCACCGGATTCGTCCGGCAGCAGGAGTTTCTCGGCGGCGAGGAGGGCATCGCCGGCATCCCGGATCCCGGCATCGGCCAGGTCCCCTATATGGTGCTGTGCGCCGCGCTCGCCGCCGCGGTCATCGCCTTCAGCCTCTACGTCAAACGGTCCTGGATGGGCCACGCCTTCGACGCTATCGCGACCGACGAGGATACCGCCCGGACCGTCGGCATCGACGTGGCGCGATACAAATTGACCGCCTTCGTGTTCGGCACGGCGCTCGCCGGCCTCGCCGGGGCCCTGTTCGCCCACTATGTCAAGTTCGTCACGATCGAGAGCTTCGATTTCGTCGAATCGATCTCCGTGCTCGCCATGGTGATCGTCGGCGGCATCGGCTCGGTCTGGGGTGTCGTGGTGGCGGCGGCGTTCCTGAGCGTGCTGCCGCTGCTGCTCCAGGTGTTCGCCGATTACAAGCTGCTGATCTACGGCGTGCTGCTGTTCGCCGTCATGCGCTTCGCGCCGGGCGGAGTCGACAGCCTGATGCGCATGGTGTGGCGGCTGGCCTCCGGCCGGCGCAGGGCGGGGTAGGGCAGGGATGGACGCATTGCTCGCCATCTCCGGCGTTTCGGTGCGCTTCGGCGGCGTCGATGCGCTGGCCGAAGTCAGCTTCGAGGTGCCCGGGGGCGCGCTGCTCGGTCTGATCGGCCCGAACGGCGCCGGCAAGACGACGATGCTGCGCGCGATCACCGGCATGGTCCGGCCGCAGGCCGGCAGCATCGTGCTGGACGGCGCGGAGATTTCCCGCCTGCCGACCCATCGCCGGGTGCGGCTCGGCCTCGGCCTGTCCCAGCAAATCGTGCGGCCTTTCCCCGGCATGACCGCGGTCGAGAATGTTGCGCTCGCCGCCGGCTACGCCAAGACGAAGGAGCCGCTCAAGGCGCTCGCCACCGCCTCGCGGCAGGCGGAACGGGACCGCGCGCGCACTCTGCTCGATCTGGTCGGGATCGCCGACGCCGCAGAGGCGCTGCCGGCCGAACTGCCGCTGGGCCATCTCAAGCGGGTGGAGGTGGCACGGGCGCTGGCGCTCGACCCGAAGGTCCTGCTGCTGGACGAACCGCTGGCCGGCCTGAACACGACCGAGGCCGCGCGGCTCGCCGACACGGTGGTGGACCTGAACCGCCAGGGCACGACCGTTGTGCTGATCGAACACAATCTGAGCGAGGTCATGCGGGTGTGCCGGCAGCTCGTGGTGCTGGACAACGGCAGGAAGATCGGCGACGGCGACCCGGCTGTCGTGATGGCCGATCCAGCAGTGCGCGACGCCTATCTCGGCGCGCAATCGGAAGTCTCGGCGGAGGCACGCGATGCTGCAGCTTGACCGCCTCACCTGCGGCTACGGCCCGTTCCGGGCGGTCACCGATCTCAGCCTGGAGATTCCGGACGGCACGGTGCTGGCGCTGATCGGCGCCAACGGCGCGGGCAAATCCTCGACCCTGATGGCGGTTGCCGGCCATGTCGCCGTGATGGGCGGCAAGGTGCTGTTCGACGGCGCGGACATCACCGGCGAACCGGCGCGGGCGCGGGTCGGCCGGGGTATCGCCCTGGCGCCGGAGGGGCGGCGGTTGTTCCCGGACCTCACCGTCCAGGAAAATCTCACCGTCGGCGGCTACAGCCGGTCGCATCGGGCCGAAGCGCGCAATGTCGAGCGGGTGCTGGCGCTGTTCCCGCGGCTGGAGGGGCGGATGAAGCAACTCGCCGGGTCGATGTCCGGCGGCGAGCAGCAGATGCTGGCGATCGGCCGCGCCCTGATGGCGGAGCCGCGCCTCCTGCTGATCGACGAGGTTTCGCTCGGCCTCATGCCGGCCGTCATCGATATGTGCTACGAGGCGCTCGGCCGGTTGCGCGACGAAGGGCTCGCCATTCTGCTGGTCGAGCAGAGCACCCAGCGCGCCTTCGAAATCGCCGATACGGTGTGCGTCCTCGAATCCGGCCGGGCGGTCTGGAGCGGCACGGCCGAGGCCGCGCGCGAAGATCCAGCCCTGGTCGAAGCCTATCTGGGATTGGCAGGATGACCCTGACGGCGCCACCACCGACCTTCGATGCAGCCGGCGAGACCCCGCTCTACGAACAGGTCAAGGATTATGTCCGCCGGTCGATCCTCAACGGCGCCTGGCCGGTCGACCACCGCATTCCCTCGGAGAACGAACTGGTGCGGATGTCGGGCGCCAGCCGGATGACGGTGCACCGCGCCCTGCGCGAACTCAAGGACGACGGCTGGCTGCGCCGGGTCCAGGGGCAGGGCACCTTCGTCGCCGATCGGCGCGCCCGGCTCGACCTGCTGGAAATCCGCAATATCGCCGACGTTATCCGGCGCCGCGGCGCCTACAGTTGCGACGTCGTCCTGCACCGGCGCGCCGTGCCGCCGGAGGAGATTGCCGAGGAACTGGAAACGGAGCCAGGCGCCGGCCTGTTCCACAGCCGGCTGGTCCACCGGCTGGATGGCGCACCCTTCCAGCTTGAGGACCGCTGGGTCAATCCGGCTGCCGCGCCGGACTATCTCGCGGTCGATCTCACGCGCCAGACGCCGAACGAATATCTCATGCGCGCCGCGCCGCTCGGCGATGTCGAGCACCGTCTCGAAGCGGTCCTGCCCGGCCCGATGGAACAGAAGCTGCTCGGCATCGGCCGGCACCAGCCCTGCCTGCTGCTGCACCGCCGTACCTGGTCGGGCGGCCGGGTCGCGTCGCGCGCCTGGCTCACCCATCCGGGCGACCGTTTCTACCTGGCGACCCGCTTCGCTCACGACGAGCGCCTGCCGCGCCGCCCCCAACCGGAACCGCCTCAACCGGAGTAACCGCCGTGACCGCTCGCCCGACGGACAATATCCGCCTCGACAACACCCGCGAAATCCGCGCACCGCACGGAATCGAACTGAGCTGCAAGAGCTGGCTCACCGAAGCGCCGATGCGCATGCTGATGAACAATCTGGATGCCGAGGTCGCGGAGAAACCGCAGGAACTGGTGGTCTATGGCGGCATCGGCCGGGCCGCGCGCAACTGGGACAGCTACGACCGGATCGTGCGCGCGCTCCAGGGTCTTGAGGCGGACGAGACCCTGCTGGTGCAGTCGGGCAAGCCGGTCGGCGTCTTCCGCACCCATGCCGATGCGCCGCGGGTGCTGATCGCCAACTCGAACATCGTACCCCACTGGGCGACCTTGGAGAAATTCAACGAGCTCGACCGTCTCGGCCTCATGATGTTCGGCCAGATGACGGCGGGCTCGTGGATCTATATCGGCAGCCAGGGCATCGTTCAGGGCACCTACGAGACCTTCGTCGAGGTCGGCCGGCAGCATTATGGCGGCGACCTGTCGGGACGCTGGTTCCTGACCGGCGGGCTGGGCGGCATGGGCGGCGCCCAGCCGATGGCCGCGACCATGGCCGGCGCGTCGCTGCTGTCGGTCGAATGCCAGCCGAGCCGGATTGAGATGCGGCTGAAGACCGGTTATCTTGACCGGCAGACGGCCGATCTGGACGAGGCGCTGGCCATGATCGGCGAGGCCTGCGCCGGCAAGAAGGCGATCTCGGTCGGCCTGCTCGGCAATGCGGCCGAGATTTTCCCGGAGCTGGTAAAGCGCGGCGTGCGGCCGGACGCGGTGACCGACCAGACCAGCGCCCACGATCCGCTGAACGGCTATCTGCCGGCCGGCTGGACCCTTGCCGAATGGGAGGAGCGGCGCGAGCGCGATCCGGCGGGGACGATGCAGGCCGCGAAGCAATCGATGGCCGTCCAGGTCCGCGCCATGCTCGATTTCTGGGCCCGGGGCGTGCCGACCCTCGATTACGGCAACAATATCCGCCAGATGGCGCAGGAGATGGGCGTCGAGAACGCCTTCGACTTCCCGGGCTTCGTGCCGGCCTATATCCGGCCGCTGTTCTGCCGCGGCGTCGGTCCGTTCCGCTGGGCGGCGCTGTCCGGCGACCCGGAGGACATCTACCGGACCGACGCGAAGGTGAAGGAGCTGATGCCGGACAACCCGCATCTGCACAACTGGCTCGACATGGCCCGCCAGCGCATCCGCTTCCAGGGCCTGCCGTCGCGCATCTGCTGGGTCGGCCTGGGCGACCGGCACCGGCTCGGCCTCGCCTTCAACGAGATGGTCGCGACGGGCGAACTGAAGGCGCCGGTGGTGATTGGCCGGGACCATCTGGACAGCGGCTCGGTCGCCAGCCCGAACCGCGAGACCGAAGGCATGATCGACGGCTCGGACGCGGTCTCCGACTGGCCGATGCTCAATGCCATGCTCAACACGGCGTCGGGCGCGACCTGGGTGAGCCTGCATCACGGCGGCGGCGTCGGCATCGGGTTTTCCCAGCATGCCGGCATGGTGCTGGTGTGCGACGGCACAGCGGAAGCGGCGGCGCGCATCGGCCGGGTGCTGTGGAACGACCCGGCCAGCGGCGTCATGCGCCACGCCGACGCCGGCTACGAAGACGCCATCGCCTGCGCGCGGGAGAACGGGCTGAACCTGCCGTTTCTGGATGGGTGAGGGGGGGACCTACATGCGCAGGCGGCAAGCAGCGATTTCAGGGTTCCGTCACCGTGACGGGCGCATCCCCGGCCAGTTCGATAAATCGGCGGTCGAAGGTCAACATGGCTTCGCACTGCGCGGCAGCGCCGAGATGCAGGGCGTCGGCAAAATCCATGCCCTTTTCCGCACGGTCGAGAGCGTCGGCGAGCAGGACAGGATTCTCCACAGAAACGCCCGGCAATCCTGCAAACCGGCGCAACGCCGCCGTGATCTCTTTTCCGGAAAAGCCGTAGACGCTCCGCAGCACCCATTCGCTCTCAAGCAACACCGTTGTGCTCGCGAAGACATTTCCCTCCGCAATTACGCGCTTCGCCCTGACGGCCTGATTGAAATCGTCGCTGGTCACAAATCGGACAACGATGTTGGTATCAACCGCCCGCATGGCGCCGCTTCGCCTCTGCCAGGACTCCTGCATCCATCTCTTCCAAGGTCTTTGGCGTACCTTGGTAGGCGAGGCACCCGAACACCTCTTCAAGCCGGGTCTCTGCGAACACGGGCTCGGGCTTCAGCAACACACCCTCCGGCGTATTTTCCACCGTCAGACGCGTTCCGGCCTCCCAGCGCAGGGCCCGGCGGATCGCCTTGGGCAGGATTACCTGGCCCTTGGTCGAGACGGTTGTGGTAAGCCGTTCGGCCATCGACATCGCGGGTTTCCTCAAATAAGATTTGTAAGTCAAAAGTAAGATAAAGCAGCAGAGGTTAAAATACAAGAGCCGGCCGCGTCCGGTTCGCAGGATTGGACCGGCGCATCTTGCTGCGGCCCCCATCGCCTGCGCCCGCGAGCACGAGCTGAACCTGCCGTTCGTTGACGGTCGAAGGGGCGGCGGCGCATAACCGCGATGCACCGAAAGGACGCCTGCCATGCCCGATTCGCTCGATCTGACCAGCCTCGACATTTCGCCCTCCGGCGGCGGGGTCGGCGCCTTTGTCAACGGTATCGACCTGCGGCGCATCGGGGCCGACGAGGCGGCGGCTATCCGTTTGGCGCTCGGCCGGCACGGCGTGCTGTTCTTCCGCGATCAGGCGCTGGATCCGGATGCCCAGATCGGCTTTGCCCGCAAGATCGGCGAGATCAACATCAACCGCTTCTTCAAGCCGACCGACACCCATCCCGAGGTGGCGACCGTGCTGAAGGAGCCGGACCAGAAGAACAATATCGGCGGTGCCTGGCACACCGACCACAGCTATGACGTGGAGCCCGCGCTGGGCTCCATCCTGGTCGCGGTCGAGACCCCGCCCCATGTCGCCAAGCCGGAGCACACCTACCGCTTCCGGTGGCGGCCCGGCTCGGTCGCCTTCTGGGACAACCGCGCGACCTGGCACTACGCGCTCATCGACTATCACGGCCACCGCCGCCTCATGCACCGCATCACCCTGGAAGGCGAAGCGCTGGACAGGGCGCCGGATGGGGCGCCGGACGCGGCGCCGGCAGCGTAAGGCTTTCTGCGCGGCAACCGGCCCCCTTCGATCCACCGCTGCGGGGCAGGGTCAGTTCGTCTTGGGCGGAAATCCGTATTAAGATAAATAGTGCAAACGTGCATTTCCCGTTTTGCCCGGAAAATTGCCTTACTTGAGGAGACACCCATGAGAAGTTTGATCGTATTCGGTACGGCAGTCTGCCTTGCCGCTTCCGCCCAGGCGCAGACGCCGACCCTGACGATGGAATCCGCCTCGATCGGCGGCGCGACCGACATGTCGTCCAAGCATCTCGCCGAAATCGCCGCCAAGAGAAAGATCGCGACGATCCAGGCGCAGGCCGGGAAGATTCTGTCCAAATCGATCCTGCAGGTCGCGCAGGGCAAGACCGATCTGGCCGCCAATCCGTTTATCCTGCACTTCCTGATGTCGAAGGGGCTGGGACCCTATTCGGGGCTGGGCCGGAAAAAGGGCAAGGAGCTCGCCGGGAACCTCCGCATCCTCTATCCCTACCATCTCGCCCACTACTATCTGATCGCCTTCGCTTCGACCGGCATCGACAGCTGGGACAAGCTCAAGGGCAAGACCATCTTCAACGGCCCGCCGCGCGGCGGGGCGCTCACCACGGCGCGGGCGATCATCCAGCTGACCACCGGCCTGAACGAAGGCAAGGGCTATGTCGGCAAGCAGATTGCGTGGGGCCAGGCCGACTCGCTCTTCCTGGACGGCGCGGTCAGCGCCGCGGTTCGGCCGGGCACCAATCCGGCCTCCTACATGCCGATCTACATCGCGGCCGGGAAGATCAACATAGTCTCGATCCCGATAGCCACGACGCAGACCAAGGGTTTCAAGAAATTCGTCAAGGCGCCCGGCAACGTGGCGATGGTCTTTCCGAAGAAAAACCTGGCGCATTACGGGCCCGGCGTGAACGTCATCTCCGAAGACGACATGTTCCGCACGGTCTCGAACACCGGCGGCGACGTCGTCAGCAAGAACATGCCCAAGGCGCTGGCCAAGGCGCTCACCAAGGCCTTCATCGAAACCCTGCCCGACCTGTACCGGAAGGCGCCGTTCGCCCGGGGCCAACTATTCGGCATTGTCGACGACGCGAAGATGGGCATGTGCAACGCCGGCGTAAAATTCCATGCCGGTGCAGTCGAGGCCTGGGAGGAAGCCGGCCACAAGATCGCCGCCTGCGCCAAGCCCAGCGGTTAAGAACGGCCGGGCGCAGCGCGGATCGCGACAGGTCCGATCCGGCCCCGGAAGATCCTTCCCCCGCTTCAGCGGGGGAAGTGGCCGAGCGCGGCGAGGACGATGGGGGTGCCGTGACGAATCGACGGGTGACAAGCACCTTTCGGCGCTGCGCGTCTGGCGACGCGCCACCCCAATTCTAATCCGGACATCCCTCTCTTCAGAGAATTCCTCTGCGAAACCCGGACACCGGGGAAGAAGCGGAGGGAAGGGCCCCGCGGCGGCCGGGATTTCGCACATGTCATGAAATGTCATGATTCGTCGCGATGGCCTCTCCCTTCGCTCTGCTGCGCCGCCGTCCGGAATAGACAGACTATTCTGTCAAACACGTTTTTTTGCACACCGGCCTTTCTGCCCGAAGCTGCATCGCCGGCCCGGGCCGGCGCAAACCGCCGCCCGCCGAAAAAGCAATTTTGTTCATATAATGTTCCTGTGCGTGCGTCAAGCGCTTTTTTTGCGCCGTCTCCGTTCGGGTTCCGGCTTGGGGATTCCTCTGCGAAAGGGGAAGGGCCGCGCCGCCGCCCCTTTTTTCGCTTTGTCCGGCTTTCGCAGAGGAATCCTCTGAAGAGGGGGAGGAATCGGGGTTATCGCGCTGTCCCACAAAAAAAATTCTAGCAGCGGGATATCCTTTCAGAATCGGCGCCCGCAGCCGGACCGGGCCGTCTTCAGTCCTCTTGCTCCGCCTCGATCCGCCGGCGCAGGTCGGGCTTGGAGATTTTGGCGATGCCGCCGGCGCGCGGCATGTCGTCGAGGAAACGGATTTCCCGCGGCTGCTTGAAATCCGCCAGCGCCGCCTCGCAGCGCCGGTGAATGGCCGAAGTTATCGCGGCCGTATCGTGCGCGCCGGCCATCACCACGAAAGCCACCGGCACCTCGCCGCGCATCCGGTCCGGCTTGCCGACGACCGCCGCCTCGCGCACGCCCTCGACCTGGAGGATCGCGCGCTCGATCTCGGCCGGCCCGACATTTTCGCCGCCGACCTTGAGAATTTCCTTGGCGCGGTCGACGAAACCGATCAGGCCGTCCTCGTGCAGCGTCACCAGGTCGCCGGTGATGAAGTAGCCGCGCTCGTCGAAGGATTCGGCGGTCGCCTTGGGATTGTCGAGATATTCCCGGAACAGGGACAGGCCCGGCATCCCGCGGATGTGCAGTTCGCCGGTCTCGCCCGGCTCGACCGGCCGGCCGTCGCCGCGCAGCACCGCCAGCCGGTATTCCGGCGCCGGGCGTCCGATCGCCCCGTCGCGCTTCGGCAGGCCGGGATCGCCGACGATGCCCTGGGTGATGATCTCGGTCATGCCCCACCAGCCGAGCAGGGGAACCCGGAAATGCGCCTCGACAGCCGAATCGAGGACGGCGTGGCCCCAGGTGCGGAACCAGTGCCGTTGGGGAACCGGTTCGCGGCGCAGCGCCTCCGTGCAGAAGGGAACGAGCGACGCCCAGGTGCATCGGTGCCCGACCGCGGCAGGCCAGAAGGCGCCGGCGGAGAAGCGCGGCTGCAACACGATCTCCGCCCCCGCCCACAGGCTCGCCATCGTGGAGTAGATGCCGGATACGACATGAAACAGCGGCAGCGTGACGAGGTGGCGGTCGACCTCGGTCAGCCGCTCGTGAGCGGCCGAGACCTGGCCGCCCCACAGCACATTGTCGTGAGTCCAGACGACGCCCTTGGGCCGGGCCGTGCTGCCGGAGGTGTAGTGGACCGCCATCGGCCGTCGGCCGTCTCCGATCGGCGCCGGGGCCTTCGAGGCGTCGCCGAACAGCGCCTCGAACCGGTCCTCGCCGGACGGCCGGTCGGCGACGACCGGTTCCGCGCCGGCGTCGTGGCCGGTCACGGCGAGCCATCGAAGGCCGGGGCAGGAAGCCCGGACCCGCGCCGCAAGATTGGGCTGGGTAATCGCCGCGGTGACGGCGGCGTGTTCGGCGAAATACGTCAGTTCCTCTGCGCCGGCCCGGGCATTGGTCGCCACCGCGACGGCCCCGACCCGCGCCAGCGCGTGCCAGGCGAGCAGATATTCCGGCGCATTCTCCAGATGGATCATCACGCGGTCGTCCGGCCCGACGCCGCGCCGCATCAGGCCGTGCGCCAGCCGGGCGGTGTCGCCGGCGAAGGCGGCGTAGGTCCAGGATGTCGCCGGCCGGTCGAACGGCGCCCAGGTCAGGAAGGTCCGGTCGCCGTGGCTCCGCGCCCGCTGCAGCAGCAGGCTGGCGAGATCGAGGCCGGCATAGGGGCTGACATACGGTTCGGCGTTCATCGTCGTTCGATCTCCTCGCCGCCGCCTCGGACGCCGGCCGCCGCCGGGCGGGTGCGGAAGAAGGACTTGCCGCGCTTTTCGAGCACGGTTTCGCCCTCCTGATTGACGAGATGGGCCAGCACGCGCACCAGCCCGCGGTCCGGCCGCGTGCGCGAGCGCCGGCATTCGACGACTTCGACACGCAGCGAGAGCCGGTCGCCGGGCCGCACCGGGCGCAGGAAGTCCAATCCGTCGACGCCGGGCGAGGCGATCAATGCGGCGCGCTTGATATAGCCCTCATACTGCATGCGCTGCATCAGGGCGGCTACCTGCCAGCCGCTCGCAATCAGGCCGCCGAACTCGCTATCCGCAGCGGCGGCCGGATCGGTGTGAATGGGCACGGGGTCGAACTCCCGGCCGAACGCGGCGATGCTTTCCTCGCTGACGGCCATCTCGCCCCATTCGAACACCATGCCGGGCGCGAAATCCTCGAAATAGAGCGTCCCGGTCCGGTTCGGCGCGGTCATTGGACGCGTTCGCCCGGTTCAGGCGCGGCCGCGCCGCGCCTGCCTGGCAGTCCAAAATGGTGGAGCGCGAGATAAACGGCGGCGACACCGAGCGCGGCGCCGGCGATTTCGGGCGCCTTGACCAGAAGCAGGACCGCCAGCGCCAGCCGCACCGCGATTTCGGCGGCGGACAGGCGCGCCGCGTCGAACCGGCTCAAGGCGCTGGCCACGAGGTAGAGCGCGACCGCCAGCCGGAGCACCAGCCAGGCGAGGCCGCCGGGATCGACCGTGCCGTCATAGCCCGGCAGGTAGGTTTTCGCCGCGCTCACGCTGCCGTCGAGCGATTGCGCGAACTGGGCCTGCTCGATCAGCAGGAATTCCGGATAGAAGGCGAAGACGAAGGGAATCGTGAACATCACGATGCCGATCCGGACGGCCGCGAATCCCGTGGACAGGGGCTCGGCCTTCGAAATGGTCGAGGCCGCAAAGGCGGCGATCGCCACCGGCGGCGTGATCGCCGACGCCACCGCAAAATAGAAGATGAACATGTGCGCCGTGAACAGCGAGGTGCCGAGCGCGACCAGCAGCGGCCCGATGATCAGGATGACATTCACATAGGCCGGCAGGGTCGGCATCCCCATGCCGAGCAGGATCGTCGCGAGCATGGCGACGACCAGCGCAATCATCAGATAGACCGACCCGCCGATGACAATCTCCTGGCCGAACAGGTCGATAGTCGAGATGGACTTGAGCCAGTTGAGGATGTCGATGGTCAGGATGCCGGTGATGTTGGTGAAATTCATGCAGACGTCGATGACCGCGACCGCGACCAGCAGCAGGAACAGTTGCGCGATCACCAGGCCCGCGTCGGACAGCGCCCGGATCACCTTCGACGGCGCGCGCCGGATCTCCGGGTCGAGAAACAGCAGGACGATCAGCACGGTGACGGCCCAGAAGCCGGTGGAGTCCGGGTCGCCGGCCGCGTTCTTCAGGACCTCGAGCAGCCAGGGCATTTCCTCTCCGGAGGTCGGGTCGTATCCGGCGAGAAAGCCCAGGAGCCCCGTGCCGATGCCGTCTTTCGTGCTCAGCAGCAGGACGAGGATGACGACGATCGGCCCGGCAATCATCGACAGGTTGATCCAGTCGCGGCGCGAGAGGATGTGCTCCCGGGCCTCCTTTCCCATGGCTGTCATCCCGGTGCGCCGCGCCTCGAACACGACGGTGAGAAACAGGCTGAAAAAGTAGGCGAGCGCCGGCAGGAACGCCGCGACGATGACCTGCGAATAGGGCACGGTCGACAAGGCCGCGAGCACGAAGGCTGCAATACCCATGACCGGGGGCATGATCTGGCCGCCGCTCGAGGCCGCCGCCTCGACGCCGCCGGCGAAGGTCGGCGAAAAGCCGGTGCGCATCATCATCGGGATCGTCAGGGTGCCGGTGCCGAGCACGTTGACGACCGGCGCGCCGGACACCGTGCCGAAGCCCGCCGAGCCGACGATGGCGGCGTGCGCCGGCCCGCCCCGCAGCCGCTGCGTGACCCGGAAGGCCAGCTTGATCAGGGATTGCCCGCCGGCCGATGCGCTGAACAGGGCGCCGAGCACGACATAGGGGAACACGATGTTGACGGTGACGCTCAGGAACCGCCCCAGAATGCTGTTCGATTCCTGGATGATTGCGTTGCGCGCGCCGATCACGCCGGCCGAATAGTTGCGGATGCCGTCGGTTTCCGTGCCGATCGAGGTCGTCAGATAGCGGTTATCGTTCCATTCGAAATACCAGGCCGCCGAGGACAGGACGGTGTAGAGCGCGATAACCAGCGCGACCGCGACGATCGGGAAGCCCCAGGCCCTGATGATGTAGACGAAGAAAATCCCGAGCGCGGCGAGCAGGAAGGGCAGGATCCAGTTGCCGAGGTTCGCCTGGCAATCGGGAAACTCCTCGACCGGATCGATACCGAAAATATCCCGGTATTCGGCGGCGCGCGCCGCCGTCTTGGCCATCAGCCGGGCCCGTTCGCCGCTGACCGTGTCGATCAGGCAGACCTGCTCGTGCTCGATCAGGTAGACGGCCGCCGTGCCCAGGACAGCGGCCAGCATCAGGAGATCGAGCAGGATGCCGGACGCGCGCCGGGCCCGCGACCGGCCGGCCCAGTCCCGGCCGAAGGAGACGACCAGCAGCGCGATGACCATCATCAGCGCAAACATCAGCGGGAAGAAATGTTCCGAACTGTATTTGCTGAGCCGCGGGATGCCCGCCAGCCCCGGGATCGCCTGGACGAGCTCGAGCAGGCCCGGAATGCTGGGCAGGTTGTTCGCCATGCCGAGCACGACGAGAACGAAGGCGAGCGCGAGCGCGAGGCGGCCCGTCCAGTGGTCCGTTGCCCCGATCTGCATTTCCGGGACCCGACTTTCCGAAACGGGCGGCGCTTCCTGCATTGCGGGCGACAGGCTATTCCCGGCCCAACCCGGCTGCAACCCGCTTCGGGACCGTACTGGCGGACGGCCCCGGCAACGGATCTGAATTTCCGGCGGAACGGTGCGGCACCGGGGTGTCATGAAATGTCATGATTCGTCAGGATGGGTCGTGGCGGCAAACCGTATGTCGCTCGCCCGCAGCAAGGCGCGAATACCTAATATGGGAAATATTGCTGAAATTTCAAGTCGTTCGGCGGGAAATTCCGGGCGCGGCGGCCCTTGGCGCGGAATGAAATAGCGGCTACCTGGAGTGGCCCCCAAGGGCCACTCCAGGTAGCCGCTGTGCCGAACGAGGACACCGCCTAGGAAGAATGGGACAAGCGTGCTACTGTGGACGCGGTAGGGTGGAACATTCCGCTCTCGATATGGGAGAGGATACCCCCATGCGAACGCCTGCATTCTTATCTCCATATGTTGATGGAAATTCTCCGACACGTCTCATTCAAGGATTAGTGGTGGGTGTGGTTGCCACCTTGGTCATCGGTTTCTCTTGGGGCGGATGGCTTCTCGGTAGCACTGCCACTGAAAACGCCGAAATGGCGGCCAAAACAGCAACGGTCCAGGCTCTGGCCCCGATTTGCGCCGCGAAATTCGAAAAGGCGGCCAATGCCGAAAATGGCATGGCCGCCAAATTCGCCGCGGTCGACTCGTGGCAACGCGACAGACATCTGATGAAAGCCGGCTGGGCAACTTTCCCCGGCGGGGCGAAGCCGGACAACAATGTGGCCGAGGCCTGTGCCAATTTGCTCAACACGGCCCTCAAAATCAAATAGGCCGATCACGACCGGCTCTTTGTCAACGGCGGCGTAAAAATGTACCAGCGGCTCGGTGGCAGCTTGTCCGCGTAGTCCATGGGAGGGCTCCGCGCGCGGGCCGACGCGCCCTGTGCGCGGCTGGCGTTGGCCTGCGCGTGGGAGGGGCCTGTGGGCTCACGACTCAGCAGGCGAATCGCATCCTCAAGGTGGTGCGGAAGATGTTCAACCTCGCGGAAGCCTGGGGCTTGGGCAAGGACGGCGGCAACCCGTGCCGCTTTGTGCAAAAGTACAAAGAGAAGTAGCGGGAACGGTTCCTCACTGACGAAGAGGTCCACCGGCTCGGCCAGTTGTTGTTCGGCGTTCAATATTGACCGCTGTACTGTAGTTGTACCGGCCTTGGGTGGTGCGGAGTTCCTCGGGAACCGGGGCGTTGGCCCACGAAAGCCCCGATTGCCGTCGCACTTCGGCTAGCCTGATTTTCTTACCGAAGGCATGATTGGACGGTACGAAGCCATGTCCCGGTTCCTCCCCTTCTTCAGAAGGGGAGGTCAGGTGGGGTTGGCGCGTCACCGGACGCGCGCCTAAGGGAAGGCGGAAGCGTTGGTCCGTCAAGGCACCCCTATCGACCTCGCTGCGCCCGGCCACTTCCCCCTTTGAAAAGGGTAAAGGACAGGGTCAGTCCGGTCCCCGGTCGGCGGCGCTTCCCTACCCTTGGCTGCGCCCCCGCCGCGCGGCTTCCGCGGCCGCTTCGGCGGTGGCTTCGGCGGCGCGGGCGGCTTCGCGGGCGGCGCGGCGCTCTTCGCGGTCCATCATGGCGATGGCGTCTTCGTCGTTCAGCAGGTCTTCGTCGCCCAGGGTCTGGCTGAGCACCACCGGGTCTTCGCCCCGGGCGGCGCGCGCGGCCTGCATGTCGGCCTCTTCGGGCGAGCGGGCGACGTTGACGGTGACGGTCACCGACACTTCCGGATGCAGGACGACCCGGACCGGGAAGATGCCCAGCATCTTGATCGGCTGCTCGATGACGACCTGGCGCTTGTCGACCGTGTAGCCGGTCTCGGTCAGGCCGGTCGCAATATCGCGGCCGGAGACCGAGCCGTAGAGCTGGCCCGCTTCGCCGGCATTGCGGATGGCGGTCACGCCCGCGCCTTCCATCTTTTCGGCGACCGATTCGGCCTCGGCCTTGAGGGTCAGGTTATCGGCTTCGAGCTGCGTCTTGCGGGCCTCGAACCGGGTGACACTGTCGTCGGTCGCGCGCAGGGCCTTGCGTTGCGGCAGCAGGTAGTTGCGGGCGAAGCCCGGTTTGACGGACACGATTTCGCCCATCTGGCCGAGCTTCTCGATCCGTTCGAGGAGGATCACGTCCATGGCGCCGGCCCTCCTAGCTCGTGACGTAGGGGATGAGCGCCAGATAGCGCGCGCGCTTGATCGCCCGGGAGAGTTCGCGCTGCTTCTTGGCCGACACGGCGGTGATGCGGCTGGGCACGATCTTGCCGCGCTCCGACATGAAGCGCTGCAGCAGCTTGACGTCCAGAAAATCGATCTTCGGCGCGTTCGGGCCGGAGAAGGGGCAGCTCTTGCGGCGGCGGAAAAACGGGCGGCGGGCCATCAGGAGTCTCCCCCAGAATTATCGGCGGTTTTTTCGGCAGCGCTTTCGTCAGCCTCATCGGCGGCAGTTTCGACGGGCGCTTCGGCGGGTGCTTCGGCAGCGGCTTCGGCAGTGGCTTCGGCCGGAACTTCAGCGGGCGTTTCGGGAGCGGCTTCGGCGGGCGCTTCGGCAGGTGCTTCGGCAGCGGCTTCGGCAGTGGCTTCGGCCGGAGCTTCAGCGGGCGTTTCGGGAGCGGCTTCGACGGGCGCTTCGGGAGCGGCTTCGGCTGGCGCCTCTTGGTCGGCAGGCGCCCGGTCAGCGGCGTCCTTGTTCGCGGTGTCGTTCTCGGGGGTTGCTTTCTCGGGGGCTGCTTTCTCGGGCGCGGCCCTCTCGGCGGGAGCCGCTCTCTCGGTCCGGCGCTCGTCGTCGCGCCGGCCGCGCCGCTCGCCGCGGTCGCGCCGTTCCTCGCGGCGCTGCATCATAATCGACGGGCTCTCGTTCAGCTCGTCGACCCGCAGGATCAATTCGCGCAGCACGTCGGCATTGAGGTGCATGATGCGCTGCATCTCGTGCACCGCGGCGGCCGGCGCTTCGATGTTCATCAGCGTATAATGCGCCTTGCGGTTCTTCTTGACCCGGTAGGCGAGGTTGCGGAGGCCCCAATATTCGCGCTTCTTCACTTCGCCGCCGCCGTTGGCGACGATTTCGGCGAAGCCGTCGCTCAGGGCTTCGACCTGGCTGGCCGTAACGTCCTGGCGCGCGAGATACACGCATTCGTAGTTCGGCAAAACAAACGCTCCTTACGGCTGATTCACGACCTGCCGCTTCTTCTTGTTTCCGGCCGGAGCCGCAACGCAAAAAGACAAGCCGCACAGGTCTAGCCGGGGTTTCGGGCCGAAACGCCCTCTCCCCGGCAAGGAGATATGGCAAGCGCGCAATATATGGCGGCGCGCAACCGGCGCAAGGGGCCTGCTTGACACGCTTATGCCGCACGCTAAGAACCAGCTTTGCCGCTTCGCCAACTCGCTATTTCACCGCCCGGAGGGCCGGCTTCATGGCAGATCGCGTTTTCGTCTTTCCGGGACAGGGCTCCCAGACCGTCGGCATGGGCCGGGCACTGACCGAGGCCTCGACCGTCGCGAGGCTGGTGTTCGAGGAGGTCGACGACGCCCTGTCGCAAAGCCTGTCCCGGCTGATGTTCGACGGGCCGGGCGAGGAGCTCACGCTCACCGAGAACGCCCAGCCGGCGCTGATGGCGGTCAGCCTCGCAATCGTACGCACGCTGGAAGAAGCCGGCCTGGCGCTGGCGGACAAGGCGCGCTTCGTCGCCGGCCATTCGCTGGGCGAATATTCGGCGCTGTGCGCGGCCGGCACCTTCACGCTGGCCGACACCGCCCGGCTGCTCAAGGCGCGCGGCCGGGCAATGCAGGCGGCGGTGCCGGTCGGCGAGGGCGCGATGGCCGCCCTGCTCGGCGCAACGCTGGAGCAGGCGGAAGCGGCGGTGGAAGCGGCGGCGGACGGCGAGGTCTGCGCCATCGCCAACGACAACGCCACCGGCCAGGTCGTCATCAGCGGCCATGCCGGCGCCATCGACCGGGCGATCGCGGCGGCGCAGGAGATGGGCGTGCGGCGCGCCATGAAGCTGCAGGTCAGCGCGCCGTTCCATTGCGCCCTGATGCAGCCGGCGGCCGATGCGATGGCGGAAGAACTGGAGCGCGTGCCGCCGGGCATGCCCGCGGTGCCGCTGATCGCCAACGTCACCGCGGCGGCGGTCAGCGACGGGCCGACCATCGGCGATCTCCTCGTCCGGCAGGTCACCGGCATGGTGCGCTGGCGCGAGAGCATGCTGTTCGCCCGGGACGAAGGCTGCTTCGATCTGGTCGAGATCGGCGCCGGCCGGGTGCTGACGGGCATGGCGCGGCGCATCGATCCGGAGCTCAAGGCGACGGCGGTGGGCGCGCCGGACGATATCGACACCTTCCTCGCCGCGGCCTGACCCGCCGGCCCGGCAGCATAGCGGAACAGCAAACGGTACAGCATCATGTTCGACCTTACCGGCAGGAACGCCCTTGTCACCGGCGCGTCGGGCGCCATCGGCGGCGCCATCGCGAAAGCCCTGCACGCGCAGGGCGCCGCCGTCGCCCTCTCCGGCACCCGGCGCGAGGCGCTGGACGCGCTGGCCGGAGAGCTGGGCGAGCGGGTCCATGTTGCAACGGCCAACCTGGGCGATCCGGAAGAGACCGAGGCGCTGCCCGGCCGGGTCGCCGACGCGCTGGGCGATCTGCATATCCTGGTCAACAATGCCGGCCTGACCCGGGACATGCTCGCCATGCGCCTGTCCGACGACCAGTGGCAGAGCGTGATCGACGTCAACCTGGGTGCGGTGTTCCGGCTGTGCCGCGCGGCATTGCGGACCATGGTGCGCCGCCGTTACGGCCGGATCGTCAACATCGCATCCATCGTCGGCGTCACCGGCAATCCCGGCCAGGCGAACTATGCCGCGTCGAAGGCCGGCATGATCGGCATGACCAAGAGCATCGCGGCGGAGGTCGCGGCGCGCGGGGTGACGCTGAACTGCATCGCGCCCGGTTTCGTCGAGTCGCCGATGACCGATGCGTTGAACGAGAAGCAGCGCGACGGCCTGATCGAGCGCATCCCGGCCGGCCGCATCGGCGCGCCCGCCGACATCGCCGGCGCCGCGGTCTGGCTGGCGAGCGACGAGGCGGCCTGGGTTACCGGCCAGACCCTGCACGTCAACGGCGGCATGGTCATGGTCTGAGGGCCTGTACCGTCGGGGCCGCGAAACCGCTCCGGCATTTCGGGCGCAGCCCGCGCAGAACCAAACGGCCGTTGGGTCAGCCCGCGCCCTTTTCTTTTCCCGCCGACCCGTGGAACATGCGGAGGCCGGACAGCCGGCGAAGGAGGAAGGCCATGAAGGTGCGGGTCGATCCGGAGCGCTGCGAGGGGCACAGCCGCTGCCATGCGCTGGCGCCCGAACTGTTCGCGCTCGACGATTTCGGCAACGCGGCGGCGGTCGGCGACGGCATCGTGCCGCCGGGGCTGGAAGCGAAGGCGCATCTCGCCGTGGCCAACTGCCCGGAATATGCCGTCGAGATTCTGGAGGATGCGGGATGAGCGGCGGCAAGCCCGGCTCACAGGCCGGGTCCGGCCCCGAAGCGGACACCGGCGCGCAAACCTGCCCGGCATCCGATCAGGGCGGTCATCCGACAGTCGAACGGCCGCCGGTCAAGGACTGGCGCACCGACTGGGACCATCTCGATCCGCGCTGGCGCGACGACCCCTTCCCGATCTGGGACGAATTGCGCACCGGCCCGATCGCCCATACCGAGCGCTTCGAGGGCGCCTGGCTGCCGACGCGCTACGAGGACGTGAAGGCGGTCGCCTACGACACGGAACATTTCACGTCGCGCCGCATCGTCCTGCTTGACCGCAAATACGAGGACCCGCTGCCGGCGCCGCCGATCACCTCCGACCCGCCGGAGCACAAGGCGCACAAGCGGGTGCTGCTGCCCTTCTTCACGCCGCAGGAGGTCGGCAAGCTGGAGCCGATGGCGCGCCGGATCTGCAACGAGCTGATCGACGAGTTCATTGCCGGCGGGCGCTGCGACGCCGCCCAGCACTACGCCCGCCACATCCCGGTGCGCATCATCGCCTATATGCTCGGCGTGCCGGTGAAGGACAGCGACCGGTTCATCCAGTGGATCCACGAGATCCTGGAGCTCGGCATCGTCGACGACGACATCGGCAAGAATGCGACCAAGGCGATGCGGGACTATTTCCGCCACCATATCGCGCTGCGCCGGGAAGGTCGGACCGAGGCCGATCCCGACGGGCCGGAGCCCGACCTGATCCGGGTCATGATGGACGGCTCCCTGAACGGCGTGCCGTTCGAGGAAAATCATGTGCTGGGCACGCTCAACTTGCTGATGATCGCCGGCATCGACACGACCTGGAGCGCCATCGGCGCCTCGCTCGTGCATCTCGGCCAGCATCCGGCCGACCGGGCGCGCCTGATCGCCGAGCCGGACCTGATGCCGACGGCGATCGAGGAATTGCTGCGCGCCTATTCGCCGGTCACCATGGCGCGCGAGGTCAAGAAGGATGTCGAACTCGGCGGCTGCCCGATGAAGGCGGGGGATATGGTGCTGCTGTCCTTCCCGGCCGGCAACCGCGACCCGTCCGTGTTCCCGGACGCCGACAGGGTTGTCCTCGACCGGCAGGAGAACCGCCACGGCGCCTTCGGCCTCGGCATCCACCGCTGCGTCGGCTCCAACCTGGCGCGCATGGAGATGCAGATCGCCATCGAGGAATGGCTGAAGCGGATTCCGGATTACCGGGTCGACGGCAAAGTGACCTGGTCCGACGGCACCGTGCGCGGTCCCCGCACATTGCCGGTGGTGTTCGGGTAGGTTTCCGGCGAGCCGGGAGATCGGGGTCGGCCACCATGCGCATCGGGATCATCGGGTACGGCTATATCGGCCGGTTCATCGTCGAGCGGATCGCCGCCAGCGGCGGACGGTTCGAGACCGCCTTCGTCCACAACCGGAGCGCGGCGGCGCTGGCCGATGTCGATCCGGTGTTGCGTCTGAACGATCTTGAGAAAGCGCAATCGCGCCGGCCCGACCTGATCGTCGAATGCGCCCATCCGTCGATCAGCGTCCGCTTCGGCGAAGGTTTCCTGAGATTCGCCAATTACATGCCGCTTTCGGTGACCGCGCTGGCTGATGATGCCTTGCGGACCCGGCTGGAGGCCGCGGCGGCGGCGAACGATACGCGGCTGATCGTGCCGGCCGGCGCGCTGACGGGTGGGGACGACCTGCTGATGCGGCGCGGCAGGTGGGAACGGGTTCGCATCACCTTCCGCAAGCATCCGGACAATCTCGATTTCTCCGAGAGCGGCTTCGATCCGGCGACCATCGACGGCGAGACCGTGATCTACGAAGGCCCGGTCCGCGGCGTCGCGAAACTCTATCCGCGCAACGTCAACACCATGGTGACCTGCGCCCTGGTCTCGACCGGCCTCGATGCCTGCGAAGCCCGGCTGATCGCCGATCCCGGCCTCGATTGCGCGGTCGCCGAGGTCGAGGCCTGGGACGCGGGCGGCGGCCTGCTGCGGACCGAAAAACGCCAGCCCGCGGTCGGCGTCTCCGGCACCGAAATGCTCGGCTCGACCTGGTATTCCATCCTGCGCGCCGCCGGCGCCCCGCGCGGGCCGATCGAGCTGGTGTAGGCGGGCGTCCCTCGATACGCCCCGGACTTGATCCCATAAGCGTTAACTTGTTTATGGATTGAAGTGGGAGGCCCGTTGGGGCCTGCGGCGTCGCGGCGGTTCGGAGAGGGCTTTGGAGATGTCGTTCCACTCGTCGATCGTGCGGGTGAGGCCGAAGGGCGGCTCGATGGCGCTGCGGACCTGGTTGAGGACGAAGCGGAGCTCCCGCCAGGGGCTATGGGGACGGTGGCGGCGCCAGGTTGTATCCCCAGGGGGAAACGGCGCGGGCGTGACGGACCAGTTTATCCACCAGCAGCGCCACAAGGAGTTTTCCGTAAAGCCAGGCGCGGGCGCTCTCGTCGTCACGCTTGGGCAGGTGGCCCAACTGCGCCAGGGACTTGAGGCGTTTGAAGACCAGTTCGATCTGCCAGCGCAGGCGATACCATTCCAGAACTTCGCGGGCGCTGAACGCCTCTTCGCAGAACGTGGTGAAGACGATGACATAGCGTGCGAAGGCGAGGGTTGCGGGCCGGACCTCGCTGCCCTGCCGCCGGGCCTCGCGGCGCGCCGTCCTGCGGGCCCGCGCGGTCGCTTGCGCCGACTTGCGGACCGCGCAGATGCGACCGCATACGCCATCCTCCCCGGCGGTCGCGACCGGCCACGACCCCACAGCCCCGGCGCTTGTCAGCCCGGACACCGCCGCAAGCAGGTCGAAGGGCGCCCCGTCCGGGGTCCGCAGGGACAACGCTCCCGTGTTCACCCGCACCGTGACGCGACCGCCCGCCGCCGACACATGGCGTAGGCCCGCCGCCGTCGCGTAGCCCCGGTCGGCCAGAATATGGTCGCCCTCGCTAACCGGAAACCGGGCGAGATATTCCCCGCTGCCCGCGCCGCGCGTCGGCGTGACCTCGAAAAAATCGCAGCGCAGCGAAGACAGGCACAGGCTGTAATGCACCCGCCACAGCGAACCCGTCCGCCCGGGTTCGCGGACCGTGGTGGCGTCGAACGCCCGGACCCGCCAGCCCGGCCCGACCGCCCGCGCCAGACCCCGTTCGCGAAACAGCGCCACGCACAGACCGTGCAGCCAGTCCGAAGACTTGCGAAGCCGCTTCAGCAGCGCAACATCCGACAACTGCGCCAGACCCGCCTTGCGGGCGCGCACTGCCGTCTCGCGCAGCGAGTGCCCGCACCCCAGATGCAGCGGAAGAACCCGAAGCACCGCCTCCGCAGACTTGTCCTTACGCAGCCCCTTCAATGCGCCGCTGGAACGCCCCAACTCTTCCCAGCCCGCCGGCAGAAAAGACCGAAGCACCGCCCACTCCTCGTCCATCGCACGCCCCCGGAACCAAACACCCGGAGACCATAGACAAAAATAAACATAAACAAGTTAGCGCTTATGGGGCAGAAGCCGGGGTGTATCGAGGGCCGGCCAACGTCAGGATCGGCAACGCGCCGATCTGAGGCAAACAGCAACGGCGCCCGAAGCGCCTGCGCAACAGATCGCCGTCTCTCAGGCGCGCCGTTCGGCCGGCATCCGCGCCGCAACGGCCTGCAGGAAGCCGACCAGGTCGTCCGTCGTGTGATGGACATAGTCGGCGTCGTGGCCGTCCATGGCCCAGTCGCTTCCGGTGCGGACATGCACGGTGGTCATGCCGCGCTCATGGGCCGGTTTCAGGTTGATCGCAATATCCTCGACCAGCACCGTGGCCCCGGGGTCCATGCCGTGCCGGTCCAGGAACAGGTCGTAGAACGGATCCAACGGCTTGGGATGGAAGCCGGCGGCGGCGATATCGAAAATGTCGATGAACTGTCCGGCGACGCCGAGCCGGTCGAGCACGGCCTCGGCATGTTTCACCGACCCGTTGGTGAAGATGTATTTCGGGCCGTCGAGCCGGTCCAGCACCGAAGCCAGGTCGGACGACGGCGGGACCGGGCTGTAGTCGATGTCGTGGACGTAATCGAGAAAATGGTGCGGATCGACGCCGTATTCCTGCATCAGGCCCTTCATCGTCGTGCCGTATTGGCGGAAGTAGCCCTTCTGCAGCCGGCGCGCTTCGTCCCGCGGCATGTCCAGCGCCGCGGCGATATAGTCCCCGATCCTTACATCGACCTGGGCGAACAGGTTGCACTCGGCCGGGTAGATCGTGTTGTCCAGGTCGAAGGCCCAATGGCCGATATGGGAAAGGTCGGGCACAGCGGTCGCGTTCTGGCCTAGTCGGCGCGAATCAGCGTGCCGGTGCCGCTTTCGGTGAAGATTTCCAGCAGCATGGAATGGGGCACCCGGCCGTCCAGGATTACCGCGGCCTCGACGCCGCCTTCGATGGCGCGGATGCAAGTCTCGACCTTCGGGATCATCCCGCCGGCGATGGTGCCGTCCTCCATCAGCGCGCGGGCGTGCGTGACCGACAATTCGGGCACCAGTTCGCCCTGCTTGTCCAGCACGCCGCGCACATCGGTCAGCAGGAACATGCGGATCGCCTCGCTGGCGGCGGCGACCGCGCCGGCGACCGTATCGGCGTTGATGTTGTAGGTGTCGCCCCGTTCGCTCACGCCGATGGGCGCGATCACGGGGATCAGGCCGCTCGCCAGCAGGTCGTCAAGGATATCCGGATCGACGAACTCCGGCTCGCCGACGAAGCCGAGGTCGAGGATGCGCTCGATATTCGAATCCGGGTCGCGCTTGCTGCGCGTCAGCTTCCGGGCGCGGATCAGGCCGCCGTCCTTGCCGCTGAGGCCGATCGCCTTGCCGCCGGCCCGGTAGATCGACTGCACGACCTGTTTGTTGATCGAGCCGCTAAGGACCATTTCGACGATTTCCACCGTCTCGGCGTCGGTCACCCGCAGGCCGTCGACGAACTCGCTCCTGATGTTGAGCCGCTCCAGCATCCGGCCGATCTGGGGGCCCCCGCCATGGACGATGATCGGGTTCACGCCGGCATGCTTCAGCAGCACGATATCGTTGGCGAAATTGTCGGACAGGCGCCGGTCGCCCATCGCGTGGCCGCCGTATTTGATGACGAAGGTCTGGCCGTCGTAGCGGCGCAGATAGGGCAGGGCCTCGGTCAGCGTCCGCGCCGTGCGCAGCCATTGTTTGGCTTCGGTCAGGTTGAATTTCCGGTCAGCCATCGGGCGGCCGTTCCTGTCTGGTCGTCTGGGGCCGATTGTAGCGGAAAATGTGCGGAGCGTTTAGGCCGGGACGGCGACCGTGGCAAGGGCGGCGCGTAAATCCGCGATGCCCCGGCCCTTTTCGGCACTGGTCGCGGCGATGTCGGGATGGCAGGCCGGATGACGCGCGGCGGCCCGCGCCGTTTCGTCGAGGCAGTCCGCAAGCCGGCTTTCGTGCAGCTTGTCCGTCTTGGTCAGCACGATCTGGTAGGAGACGGCCGCGTCGTCCAGCAGCGCCATGATCTCCCCGTCGCTCGGCTTCAGGCCGTGGCGCGCATCGATCAGCAGGCAGACCCGGCGCAGGCTCGCCCGGCCCCGCAGATAATCGCGGATCAGCGCGTTCCAGCTTCGAACCTTGTCCTTCGAAGCCTTGGCATAACCGTAGCCGGGCAGGTCGATCAGATGGAGGCGGCCGCCGAGGTCGAAGAAATTGATCTGTTGGGTGCGGCCCGGCGTGTTGGAGGTCCGGGCCAGCGTCCGGCGGTTGGTCAGCGCGTTGATCAGGCTGGACTTGCCGACATTCGACCGGCCGGCGAAAGCGACCTCCGGCAGGGCGTCCGGCGGCAGATCGCCCACGCGCACGACGCCCGAAATGAAGGTGCATTCCTGCGCGAACAGCAGGCGCCCGGCTTCGAGTTCGCCCGCTTCGGAATCGCCACCGTCAAGATCGCCCGCTTCGGGATTGTCGGCTTCAAGATCGTTCGCTTCTAGATTGTTGGTGGCGTCGTCCATGGGCGCCGGCCCGCCTATTTGCGCCGGCCGCGTCCGCCAGTGCTGCCGCGGCGGCCCTTGCCGAACCTGTCCGCCGGCGGCCTGTTGCGGCTCTGCTTGCTGCGGCCCGGGTTGGCGCCGGCGCCGGCCGGGGCGGGGGCCTTGGGTTTCGGCGCCGGCTCGGCGGCGGCCTCTTCCTCTTCGCCGTCGTCCTCGGCCTCGGCCGCCTCCGGTTCCGCGCCGGCGGCGCCCGCTTCGGCCGGCACGAGGTCGCGGACGTTGCCGATGGCCTGTTTCTTCTCCCAGACGCCCATCCGCTTCATGATCACCCATTGCTGGCCGATCGACAGCGTATTGTTCCAGGCCCAGTAGATGATCAGGCCGGCCGGGAAGATCGCCAGCATAAAGGTGAACACGAAGGGCAGCGCCATGAAGATCTTCTGCTGCATCGGATCGGCCGGCGGCGGATTTATCTTCTGCTGCAGGAACATCGTGACGCCCATGACGATCGGCCAGATGCCGATATCGACATAGGCGATGCCCGACGGCCCCCACGGCAACAGGCCGAACAGGTTCACGACGGTCGTCGGGTCCGGCGCCGAAAGATCCTGGATCCAGCCGAAGAACGGCGCATGGCGCATGTCCACGGCGATGAACAGCGTCTTGTACAGCGCGAAAAACACCGGGATCTGCAGCAGGATGGGCAGGCAGCCGGCGGCCGGGTTGATTTTCTTCTCCCGGTACAGGCCCATCAGCTCCTGGTTCATGCGCTGCTTGTCGTCGGCATAGCGCTCCCGCAGCTTCATCATCTCCGGCTGCAGCTTCTTCATCCGGCTCATGCTGCGGTAGGAGCGGTTGGCGAGCGGGAAGAAGACGATCTTGACCAGGATCGTCGCGAGCATGATGGCGACGCCGAAATTGCCGACATAGCCAAACAGAGCCTGGAGCAGCCAGTAGAAGGGCTGGGTCAGGAAGAAGAACCAGCCCCAGTCGACCAGCCAGTTCAGCCGCGGAATGCCGAAATTCTCTTCATACGCCTTGAGGACCTTGGATTCCTTCGGTCCGGCCAGAATTCGCAGCGTCCGGGAGGTTTCGGCGCCGGGCGCGACGACGAGATCGGTTTCTGTCTTGAAATAGCTCCGGAAGACGTCTTCGAAGCCCTCGAATTTCTGCCGGTGATCGAAGGTGAATACGTATTTCTGCTTTTGCTCCGGCGCCAGCGCGACGGCCCAGTACTGGTCGCTGAAGGCGATCCAGCCGCCGGTGGTCCGGTAGGATTGCGGCTCGTCCTTGATGTCCGAATAGTCCAGGAGGCTGTTGAAGATTTCCTGTCCTTCGGTGACGTAGTTCTCTTCGCCCGGCCCCTTGATCGTCGTGTGGCCGCCCTCGCTCAGAATGAAGAACCCGAGGGTTTCCGGCTCGCCGTGGCGGTGGATATATCCGGTCGGCCGCAGCACGAAGGGCTTGCCGCTGCGGTTTGCGACCCGGCGCTCGACCGTCACCAGATAGTTCCGGTCGATGGAATAGGTGCGGCGGAACTCGATGCCGTCGCTGTTCTTCCAGGTGAGGGTGACAGGCTTGCCGACCTCGAGCACATTGCGGTCGGCCTGCCAGACCGTATCCGGCCCCGGCACGACGCCCTCGCTCTTGCCCGGCACCTCCCACCGCATGCCGACATAGTAGGCGCCGTTGGTGCGGCCGGGCCGCAGCAGATGGATCTTCTCTTTCCTCTTGAGGGTCTCCCAGTGCTTCACGAGGGTCAGGTCGTCGAACACCGCGCCGCGCCGGCAGATCGAACCGGTCACGGAGGCGGTCTTGATGGCGATTCTCAAGGGCGTGCCGTCACCGCTCCGGCACGCGGCCAGCGCCTCCGTGCGCGGCAGGATCGATTTGTCCTCGACAATGCGGACCGGGGCTTTGGAACGGGATTTTCCGGTGCTCTGCCCGTCCGTTTGCGCGCCGGGTTGGGCGCCGGTCTGTTGGCCGCCCTGCTCGCCGCTGTCCCGCTGGCCAAGCTTCTCCTGCGGGGCGAAGATGACCTGGAAGCCGAAGATGATGGCGATCGAAAACAGGATCGCCATGATCATGTTGCGTTGGTCAGGCTCTTTGGGTCCCACGCCTCGGCTCCGTCAGGCAGTGTCGCGCGGCGGCACGGGGTCGTAGCCCGCCCCGCCCCACGGATGGCAGCGTCCGATCCGCTTCAGACCCAGCCAGCCGCCGCGCACAGCGCCATGGGCGCGGACGGCTTCGGCGGCATATTCGGAACAGGTCGGCGCAAAACGGCACTGGCGGCCCAGGAAGGCCGACAGGGTAAGCCGATAGGCCTGGATCGCGATCAGGATCAGGCGCGCGGCAGGGCCGGGCGGCGGCAATTCGGCAGGCCGGTGTGCGGCCGGCGGGGAAGCCTGGGGCACGGGCGTCACGCAGCCTCCCCATCTTCGCCGGGCACGCGCCGGCGCAGCATCTTGAGCCGCCTCAGGGCCTCGAACAGATCCCGCCGCAGATCCGGCCAGGGCCGGGTCAGCGTCCCTTTGCGGGCAATCAGCACATAATCGACAGCGGGCTTTGCGAGGCGTTTCAGATCGCCGGCCGCAAGGGCGCGCATCCGCCGCCGGGCGCGGTTGCGCTGAACCGCATTGCCGACTTTCTTGCTCGCGGTCAGCCCGATGCCAATCTCGATCCGCCCTTCCGCCCCACCGTTCTGCCGTGCATCCCGCACCGGGCAGGCCTGCAGAACCAGGCCGGGCGTGATCCAGCGGCGCCCCTTGTGCTGGACCCACAGGAACTCCGGGCGGCGCTCAAGACGCCGAAGGGTCGGTTCTGCTGGCATCCTGACGGGCGTTCCGCTGGCCGGCCGGTGGGCGATCTGCCGGGGTTGCTGTATCGAATTTGCTGCGATGGGGACGCTGCCTTCGTACTGCGGGCTCTCGCCGCGGTCCCCTTGGTGTCTGGGCGATGCGGTGGACGGTCAGGCCGACAGGCGCTTGCGGCCTTTGGCGCGGCGGCGGGCCAGAACGTGGCGGCCGCCCTTGGTCGCCATCCGTGCGCGGAAGCCATGACGCCGTTTGCGCACCAGCACGCTGGGCTGGAAGGTGCGTTTCACCGGACATTCTCCATTGATTTGCGGCGCCGCACCGAATTGCCCGCCGGGCAAGAGCCGACGGCAGGCCCCCATCGGGGCGGACCGTTCCTTGAGGGGTCCTTGAGGGGTCCTTGAGGGGCACACCGGCGCCGCCGGCGGCCGAAAGCCGTTCAGTCGGATATATGAATGCGGCACCCGTCCGGTCAACACGGCCGCGCCGTGCAGGGCGGCGACGAATCCGCACGTTCATTGGTCGTCAGGATGCAGGCCCCTGCGGGTTCGGCCGTCCGGCATCGGCGCCCGGCCCCGGGCAGGCAGCGAGCGGCCTTACGCCGATTTCACGAGGATTTGCACTGTCGGTTCGCGGCCGGTCGCGCTATGCAACGGTTCTGCCCGCCCGGACCCCGACCGACCGGGCCCCAAGCCGGACTCCGCCGTCCCGTGACCGATCCGCCGACCAGCACCGCACCGAGTTCCCGGAACAGCCGGTCCCGATGGATGCGCGTTGCGCCGCTGGCGATCCTGCTTTGCGGCACCGCCCTGTTCCTGGCGATGGGCTGGCATCGCTATCTCAGCTTCGAGCAACTGCGCGAGCATCGCGAGGCGCTGGAGCAGTGGATTGCGGCCCGCGGCATCTGGGCGCCGGTAATCTACGGTCTGGCCTATGCCGCCATGATCGCTTTCTCGATCCCGGGCGGGGCCGTTGCGACGCTCGTCGGCGGGTTTTTCTTCGGTTACGTCACCGGGGCGATCACCGTCGTTGTTTCCGCAACGGTCGGCGCGACGATCCTGTTCCTCGCCGCCCGATCCGCCCTGGGCGCCATCCTGCGCCGGAAATCCGAAGGCTGGCTGCAGCGGATGGAACAGGGGTTCCGGGAAAACGCCTTTTCCTACCTGATGGTCTTGCGCCTTATTCCGCTTTTCCCCTTCTGGCTGGTCAATCTCGTTCCGGCCTTCCTCGGCGTCAGACTACGAACTTTCGTCATCGCTACCTTCTTCGGCATCATGCCGGGCTCTATTGTGTATGTCAGCCTCGGCAAGAGCATCGATGCATTGCTGAGTAGCGGCGGTTCCCCAGATCTCGGCATAATCTTCAAGGCGGAAATCCTGCTGCCGCTGGTCGGCCTCGCGATTCTTTCGATGCTGCCGGTCGTCTACAAACGGGTTCAGCGCCGCAGAGCCGGTGGCCTGCCGGATGCGCCGCGCCGCGACTGACGGGCCATGACGGGCCATGACGGGCCATGATAGGCAAGTCCGGCGCTCGTAACGCGCACGCAGACGCCCGGCACCCGACGCGGACCGGGGGCCGGCGCCGCTTCGCGTGGGGCACCGGCCTGTCGACCAAGCTGCTGGTCCTGACCGCGATCTTCGTGATGCTGGCGGAGATTTTCATCTATCTGCCGTCGATTGCGCGCTACCGGCAGAACTTTCTGGAAAATGTCCTTTCCGACGCGTATCTGGCGACGCTGGCGCTGGGTGCGGCGCCGGACAATATGGTCGGTCCGGAACTCAGCCGCCGTCTGCTGTCCCACGCCCGCGCTTTGGCGATCGCGATACGCCCGGAAAGCGGGTCTCGGCACCTGATATCGGTCAATATGCCGCCCAAGGTGTCGATGCGCGTCAGCCTGGGAAATCCCGAATTTCTTATGCTGATCTGGGACGCCATCGACGCACTGATCAATGGCGGCGACCGCATCCTGCGCCTCGTCGGCCCGTCGCCGCGCAACCCGGCCACCGCTATCGAGGTGCTGATATCCGATGCGGCGCTGCACCGGGGCATGCTGCAATATTCCCAGCGTATCCTGATCCTCTCGCTAATCATCTCCTTCTTTACGGCCCTGTTGGTGTATCTCACCCTGCATTGGGCGATCGTGCGGCCGGTCCAGCGCCTGACGGACAATATGGTCCGGTTCAGCGACGATCCGACCGACGAAGCGCGAATGCTGCAGCCCACCGGCCGCCTGGACGAAATCGGCCTGGCGGAAGACGAGTATGCCCACCTGCAGCAGAATCTGTTGAAAACATTGCGGCAGAACGAGCGCCTGGCGGCCCTGGGGGCGGCGATTATCCGGATCAACCACGATCTGCGCAACATGCTCGCCGCGGCGCAGCTGGTGTCGGACCGCCTGGCGAGCAGCGACGATCCGGGTGTCCGGCGAATCTCGCCGTCGCTTGTGCGCTCCATCGACCGCGCGGTCCGGCTGTGCACCCAGACCCTGGACTTCGCGCGAGATTCAAAAGCAACGCGCAGGGCGGAGTTTTTCTTTCTGAACGAACTGGTGCTCGAACTGGCGGCGGTGCACGGGGCCGAACATCCCGGCACGTCCTTTGTCAGCGACATGCCGGGCGATCTGACGATATTCGCCGACCGCGGGCAGATTTTCCGGGTGCTGTCCAATCTGATGCGCAACGCGGCCCAGGCCGGCGCGCAGACCGTGACCGTCTGCGCCAACGCGGCAGCGGGCCTGATCGTACTGGACGTGAAAGACGACGGCCCGGGCCTGCCCGACGATATCCGCCAGTCGCTGTTCAAGCCGTTCATCACCCGGCCGGGCGCCGGCGGCACCGGGCTCGGCATGGCGATCGCGCATGAGATCGTCTCGGCGCATGGCGGCGTGATCGAACTGGTCGCGACCGGCACGGCGGACACCCATTTCCGCATCACCCTGCCGCAGGGCGCCGCCCCTCCAGGAGAAGACCGGCCGGGTGCGGACGGCGCCGGCGGGGAAAGTCACGCGTAAACGGTCACGCGCAAATAGTCATGCGCATATCGGGGCGGTTTCCGCCTGCCCGGCGCTGCGCTACTGTGAGCGGGACAGCGATCCCGGGCAGAGGCAGGATCCGTGACATGAGCGTCCAGGCCGAAGCGCCGGTTGTCGGCCGGCGGTTGACCGTACCCGACATCGGCGCGCGCAAGGGCGGCACGCCGGTGGTCTGTCTGACCGCCTATACGACGCCGATCGCCCGCATGCTCGATCCGCATGTCGATCTGCTGCTGGTCGGCGACAGCCTGGGCATGGTGCTCTACGGGCTGGACAGCACCCTCGGCGTCAATCTCGACATGATGATCGCCCACGGCCAAGCCGTGATGCGCGGCTCGCAGGCGGCCTGCGTCATCGTCGACATGCCGTTCGGGACCTATCAGGAATCCCGGGAACAGGCCTTCCGGAATTGTGCGCAGGTCATGGCCGATGTCCGCTGCCAGGGCATCAAGCTGGAAGGCGGCGAGGAGATGGCGGAAACGGTGGACCTTCTGGTCCGCTGCGGCATCCCGGTGATGGGCCATGTCGGCCTCATGCCACAGTCCGTGAACGCGTTCGGCGGCTTCAAGGCCCAGGGGCGCGACGAGGCGGCAGCCGACCGGATTTGCAACGACGCAAGGGCCATCGCCGGGGCCGGCGCCTTCGCCATCGTCGTGGAAGGCGTGCCGGAGCCGCTGGGCCGCCGGATCACCGAAGAAATATCCGTTCCGACCATCGGGATCGGGGCTTCGCCGGCCTGCGACGGCCAGGTACTGGTGACCGAGGACATCCTCGGCCTGTTCGGCGATTTCAAACCGAACTTCGTCAAGCGCTATGCCGAACTGACCCCGACGGTAGAAGAGGCCGCCCGGCGCTATGCGGCGGAAGTGCGGGCCCGGGAGTTTCCGTCGGCCGAATACTGTTTCGGCATCGCCAAGACCGCATAGCGCGGCCGGGCCCGGATAAGGTAAGGGCGATGGCGGCGTTCCGCACCCGGGTCGTCCGGTCGATTCCCGCGCTGCGCGATACGGTCGCGCGCTGGCGGCGCAACGGCGAATCGGTCGGCCTGGTGCCGACGATGGGCGCATTGCACGCCGGGCATCTGGAGCTGGTCCGGCAGTCGCGGGCCCAATGCGACCGCACCGTTGCGTCGATTTTCGTCAATCCGGCCCAGTTCAACCCGGACGAGGATCTGGACCGCTACCCGCGCCAGGAAGAGGAAGACCTGAGCGGGCTTTCCAGGGAGCGGGCCGATCTCGCCTTCATCCCGGTGGCCGACGATATCTATCCCGAGGGTTTCGCGACCGCCGTCCATGTCGGCCGGGTGACGACCGGGATGGAAGGTACCGTGCGCATCGGCCATTTCGACGGTGTCGCGACCGTCGTCTGCAAGCTGTTCATGCAGTGCCGGCCGGATAGGGCCTATTTCGGCGAGAAGGATTATCAGCAGTTCATCACCATCCAGCGGATGGTGCGCGATCTGGATATGGAGCTGACCGTCGTGCCGGTGCCGACGGTGCGGGAGGCCGACGGCCTCGCCCTCTCGTCCCGCAACGCCTACCTCTCGGCGGAGCAGCGCCGGATTGCGGCAACGCTGAACCGCATTCTGCACGAAACCGCCAAGGCCATTGCCGGCGGCCGGGCGATCGACGCCGCGACGGCGGCGGCGCGCCAGGAGTTGCTGGATGCCGGATTCGATGCGGTCGACTATGTCGAATGCCGGGCCGCGGCGGATCTCGCCGTCCTGGAAACCCTCGACCGGCCGGCCCGGGTACTGGCGACCGCGCGCCTCGGCCCGACCCGCCTGCTCGACAACGTTCCCGTTACCTGATTGGGAGCCGCCGGACGGGTCAGCCGGCCCGGTCCATGCTGCCGCTCTGCCGCCGTGCCGGAAAGAACAGCACCAGCGCGATGGCGGACAGGACCAGCGCCAGCGCCAGGAATTCGCGCCAGCCGAAGGGCTCGCCGAGCATGAGCGCGCCGCTGGCGAGGCCGATCACCGGGATCATCATCGTGCCGATGGAGGCGACCGTCACCGGCATCGACTGGACCACGCGGAACCACAGGGCATAGCCCATCACTATGGCGACGAAGAGCACATAGAAGCCGGCCAGCGTGGCCTCCAGGCTGGCGCGGTGCAGCACAAAAGGTTCGCTGACGAAAGCGATCAGGGCAATCGGGATCAGACCGATCAGTAATTGCCAGCCGGCCATTGCGTTCATCGAGACGCCCCAATCGTAGTGTTTGACAACCAGCGTCCCGGCCGCCCAAGTGATCGCCGCCAGCAGCACGAAAGCGAAGCCCAGCGGCTGCTCGCCCCGGAACCAGTCGCCGGACGCATCGAAACCGGCGGACAGCAGAACGGCGACACCCGCGATCCCCAGAACCAGGGCGGCCAGCATCCGCGCCGAGATCCGTTCGCCGTAGAACAGGCCGCCCAGCAACGCCGTCCACACCGGCAGGGTGTAGCAGACAATGACGGCATGGCCGGCGCCGACGATCTGCAGGCCGAAGCCGACCAGAATGTGCCAGCAGGTCATATTCAGGAAGGCCGCCAGGATCAGGCGCGGCCAGATCCGGCGCGGCGCCTTCCAGCGGCCGCGGTCCTGCATCATGCCGAGGCCGAGCAGGACAATGCCGCCTACCGCACAGGTCACGGCCCGGAACTGCCAGACCGGGAGTTCGAGGAACACGGTGCGCATGGCCGGCCAGCTCGTGCCCCAGACGAGCCACAGCACGACCAGCGCGATCAGGCCGCCGAGCGGCGCCATGGATCAGCGCGGTCCCGGAAGCGGCGCGGTCGCCGGTTGCGGCGTTGCCCCCTTGGTTGGAATTGCCCCCATGGTCGGAACTTCCAAGGCTCAGCGCGGCCCCGGCGCACGCCGGCCGGCCACCGGATCGCCGGCCGGAACGAGCAGGACCAGGGCGACGGCGCCGACGATCAGGGCAAGCGCGATCAGGTCGCGCAGGCCGAAGGGTTCGCCCAGCACCGCCACGCCGCTGGCGACGCCGACGATGGGCACCAGCAGCGTGCCGACGGCCGAGACGCTGGCGGGAAAGATTTTGACCACGCTGAACCAGGCGAAATAGCAGAACACCAGGGCGATCAGGATCAGGTAGACGGTCGCCCACCAGACCGCAGGGCTGGCCCGGTGATAGACGATATCCTCCAGGACCAGGCACACCGCGAAGATCGGTAGGCTTCCCAGCAGGATCTGCCAGCCGCTCAATGCCAGCACGCCGATCTTCCACGGCGTGTGTTTCTGGATGAGCACGCCAACCGACCACAGGGCCGCGCCGATCAGGGTGAGGACGAAACCGAGCGGTTCGGCCCCGATCACGCTGAAATCGTGGGACATCAGGACCGCGATTCCCGCCGCGCCCAGGCAAAGGGCGGCCAGACGGCGGCGCGTCATGGGTTCGCCCAGGAAGGTTACGCCGAAAACCGCAGCGAACAGCGGCATCGTGAAGCCCATGATGACGGCGTGGCCCGCCCCCATCATGGACACACCGTAGCCGATGAAAATGAACCAGCTTGTGACGTTGAACAGCGCCGCCAGACACAGCCGCAACCATTGCTCGCGCGGCGTTCTCCAGGCCTCGCCGGATCCCCGGCTCACCGCGATCGCAAGGCCGAGCAGCAGCAGGCCCGCGGCGATCCCGCTGAACCCGCGGAACTGCCAGACCGGAACCTCCGTCACAATGATTTTCATCAACGGCCAGTTGAAACCCCAGCCGAGGGCAACGCCGATCAGAAGTGCGTAGCCGCGCGCGTAGGAAGGCGGAGAGGCGATGCCGGCGCCCCCGCCCCTAGTCACCGCCGCCGCGGATCGGCGCCACATATTGCTCCTCGGTATCCCACGGAAAATGGATCCAGGTATCCTGGCTGACCTCGGTGACATAGGAATCGACCATCGGCCGGCCGGCCGGCTTGGCGTAGACCGTCGCGAAATGGGCCTTGGGCAGCCTTTCCCGCACGACCTTGGCGGTCGCGCCGGTATCGACCAGATCGTCGACGATCAGCAGGCCTTCGCCGTCGCCTTCCACCGATTTGAGCACCTTGACCTGGCCCTTGACCTCGTCGTCGTAGGTCGCGACGCAGAAGGTGTCGATCAGCCGGATGTTCAGCTCGCGGGCGACGATGGCGGCCGGCACCAGGCCGCCGCGCGTTACCGCCACCACGCCCCTGACATGGTTCAGGCTGCTCAGGCGCCACGCCAGCGCCTTGGCGTCGCGGTGCAACTCCTGCCACGAGACCGGGAAATGGCGGGTGTATTCCTGCTGCGGTTCAGCATCCCTGTCGGCATCGGTATCGGCGTCGGACATGCCTGTTTCCACTCCCCCGGTTGCCGGTCCGGGGCGCTGTTGCCCCGCGGCTGTCAGCGGGTATAGGCGATGGCGCGCGGGCGAGGCAAGAACGTGACGCCGCGACTGCGCTACCCTTCCGGCACAGAAGCGGAGCCGGCCCTTCGCTCCGCCCTTCGACCGGCTCAAGACTGTTGGCGGCGTCCTTCGAGACGAGGTTTCGAGACGCGATCCTTTCGGATCGCTCCTCAACCTCTCCTCAGGATGAAGAAAAAAGAGTGAAAAATTAACCTTCCGCTTCATCCTGAGGAGGGCGTTGAGGAGCAGTGCGAAGCACTGCGTCTCGAAACGCCCGTCTCGAAGGACGAAATAGCCGTCTCCAAATATCTCACGCCGCCAGGACGACGCGGCCGACGATCCGGCCGGCTTTCATATCATCCAGGGTCTTCTGCGCCTCGCCGAGCGGGCGCCGCTCGACCGGCAGGGCGGGAATCCTGCCGGCGCGGGCGAGTTCCATCAGTTCGGTCATTTCCGCCAGGCTGCCGACATAGCTGCCGGTGAGCGTCATCGCGGTCAATGGCAGCAGCGGGACCGAGAGCGGCACCGAACCGCCCATCAGGCCGACGACGACGATGGTGCCGCGCCGGGCCACGGTTTTCATGGCGAAGCCGACCGAAGCCGCCGCGCCGACGAAATCGACGATGGCCGGGGCGCCGCCGCCGGTCAGGCTGCGGATCTGTTTCGCGGCATCGGCGGCGCTGCTGTTGACAACATGGTCGGCGCCCATCGCGCTTGCCGCTTCCAGCTTGGCGTCGTCGATATCGCAGACGGTGATGGTTGCGTCAGTGACGTTGCGGGCGATCGCCAGCCCGGCAAGGCCGACGCCGCCGGCGCCGATCATGACGATATGGCCCGCGCCGGTTTTTGCGGCCTTGCGGATCGCGGAAAAGGCGGTCAGGCCCGAACAGGCATAGGTGCAGGCGACCTCGCCCGGCACGTTGCCATGGTCGAACAGGTATTTCGCATGCGGCACGATAAGATGGTCGGCGAAGCCGCCGTTCGCCACCACGCCGAGCGAGCGATGCTTCGGGCAGAAATGCTCGTCGTCCGCCGCGCAGACCGGGCACTCGCCGCAGCCGATCCAGGGATAGACCACGACGCTGTCGCCGATCGCCACGCCGCTCGCAGTCTCGCCCATCGCGACGACCGTGCCGACAATCTCGTGGCCGAGGCAGAACGGCAGTTCGCAGTTGCGGGTCAGATCGGCTTTCCGGCCGTCGCCCAGGTCGAAATAGCCGTCGTGGATGTGCAGGTCGCTGTGGCATACGCCGCAGCCGGTCACCCGCAGCAGCACGGCATCGCCGGCCGGTTCCGGCGTCGGCAATTCCATCTCGACCAGGGGTTTGCCGAATTCGACGATCGGGCAGCAGCGCATGGTAAGCTCCGTTCAGGGGATCGGGAAAGTCGCGCCCCTGTTAACGCATCGGTACGGGGTTGCGAAGGGAGCGCGGCAGATTCTCCCCGGCTCGACATCTCGAAGACCGTTGGCTCATGTGTCCTGAGGCCGTGTGTCCTGAGGGCGGTTGCCTGGTATAGGACGGCACGTCATAGCGCGCCGATAGCAAGGGGAAACCGATCATGGCCTCGCGAGACACACGGGACGGCGGCACCGTCAACGCGCTCTGGCGCTATCCGGTCAAATCCATGGCCGGCGCCAGGCTCGATGAAGCGCCGATCGCCGAGGGCGGGATTCTGGGCGACCGCGCCTATGCCGTGATCGACCGGGCCAGCGGCAGGGTGGGAAGCGCCAAGCACCCGAAGAAGTGGGCCGGATTGATCGCGCTCGCCGCCGATTTCGTCGCGCCGCCGCAGGCTGGCGCGCCCCTTCCGCCGGTGCGCATCGTCTGGCCCGACGGCACGGCGGCCGCCAGCAACGAGGCAGACGCGGATGCGCGCCTTTCCGAAACCCTGGGGCGGCCGGTCGCGCTCACGGCGGAACGCCCGGAGGCCGTCAGCGTCGAGCGCCTCGACCCGCTGGCCGACGAGGAGACCGTCGTCGATATCGGCGAACTGATGATGGCGGGCCGGTTCTCCGACTACGCCGCCCTCCATCTCATCGCGACGGCGACGCTGGCGCGCCTTGCCGAACTGCGCCCGGAGTCGGCGTTCGATGTCCGCCGCTTTCGCCCCAACATGATTATCGCCTCGCCCGAGGGAGATCGGGGCTTCGTCGAGAACGACTGGGTCGGGCGGGAGCTCGCGATCGGCGAGCAGGTGCGTCTGCGGATTACCGACCCGGCGCCGCGCTGCTCGGTGCCGACGCTTGCACAGGAGGGGCTTCGGAAGGACCCGCACGTCCTGCGCACCATCGTCGAGCACAACCGGGTTCCCGTCCCCGCGCTCGAAGGCGAGCTGCTCCCGTGCGCGGGCGTCTACGCCTTCGTCATCCGGGGCGGCACGGTGAAGAAAGGCGACGCTGTGCGGGTCGGCCGCCAGCGGTAACCGGTGTCAGCCGGACGCCATGCCCTTATACCTCCCCCCATTCAGAGGATTTCTCTTCAAAATGGCTGCAAGCGGCTTTTGCCAAAGGAGGCAGCGCGATCCTTTGAGCCCCCTCCCCTCGCCGACGGTCTCCTCTGCAAGACCCGAACACCGGGGAAAAGGCGGCGGGAACGGCCCCGCGGCGGCCGGGGTTTCGCTCCTGTCATGAAATGTCATGAGTCGTTGCGATGGCCTCTCCCGTCGCTCTGCTGCGCTGCCGTCCGAAAAAGACAGACCATTCTGTAAACCATGTTTTTTTGCACACCGGCCTTTCCGCCCGAAGCCACATCGCCGGCCCGGACGGCGCAAACCGCCGCCCGCCGAAGACGCAATTTTGTTCATATAATGTTCTTATCCATGTGTCAAATACTTTTCTTGCGCCGTCTCCGTTCGGGTTCCGGCCTGGGATTTCTCTGCGAAAGGAGAAAGGCCGCGCCACCGCCCCTTTATTCGCTTTGTCCGGCTTTCGCAGGGGAATCGAGGGGAGGAGGATTCGGGCGCACCTCAGCTCTTTCGCGGAGAAATCCTCTGAAGAGGGGAAGAATCGGGTGACCGCGGCAACCGAAATGCGCCGGCGGCTACCAGCCCGCCACCACCTCGTCCATCGCCCGGTTGACCTCGGCGGCGTGCAGCCGGCCGGTCTTGTTGGTCGGGGCAAGCGGCTCTTTCAGGAAGAATTCCGGCAGTTCGTCGTCATCGACCGTGAAGCCGGCCTCGCGGTTGAATTCCCGTTCCAGCCTCAGGGTCTCGATGCCGATCTCGTCGATGAATTCCGGCGGTATGTCGATATTGTAGGCATTGTTGATGGCGTCGGCGATCAGCTTGCGGTTGACGTCCGTCACCGTCCGCCCGAACACGCACAGGCCGAGCGAATCGGCGACCGCGCTGTTGATCTGGACCCCGTAGCTGGCCTCGGCCAGATCGGTCATCGTCTTGCCGTTGCAATCGTAGGCCGGGAGGTTGCCGGCCGTATGGTCGGCGCCCTGGGCGGTCAGCATCATGGAAACGCCGGTCACCTCGATGATGCGCGGATCGTAGGCGCTGATCGCCTGCTTCTTGATCACCGGCACCCGCTCGATGCCGTAATGCTCGCCGACCCGGGCGGTGCCCTGCGCCAGGATCCGGCCGCGTTCGTTGCCGACGCGGATGTCCTCCATCGCCCGTTCCATGAAGGCGACATCGCCGTATTCCGCCTCGCCGTGATCCATCAGGATCGCCAGCATGGCGCCGACCTCGATCGTGTCGATGCCGAGATCGTTGGCGATGAAATTGAGATGGGCGATGTCGTCCGGGTCTTTCAGGCCGCAATTGGTGCCGAGCAGGCCGATGGTCTCGTATTCCAGCGGCGAGACGACCTCGTTGCCGTCCTTGTCGACATAGACGTTGGAGCACTTGATCAGGCAGCCGGGCATGCAGGCGTGAGAGGGATCGCCGCCGCGCTCGGTATTCTGGTTGTAGATGAAGTCGCCGCCCGCCTCGAAGGTTTCCTCCTTGGGATCGACGATCCGGCCGGCGCTGAAATTGCGCACCGGCAGGGCGCCGACGGTGTTGGTGTAGTCGGCCATCATGGCGGTGCCGTAGGTCGACATGTTCTGGACCGCCGGCTGCTCGCGCAGCATGGCGCCGTATTCCTTGATCGCGCCCATCACTTTCGGGCGGTCGTGCAATGGCGGCATCTTGGTCTTGTCGATGACGATCGCCTTGACCTTTTTCATGCCCATGACCGCGCCGACGCCGCCGCGCGCCGCGAGGCGGACCGGGCGGTTCTCGGCGTCGCTCACCGCGATGCCGGCGAGTAGGCCCTGATATTCGCCGACCGGGCTGCACAGGGCGACGCTGGTCTTTTTGCCGTATTTCTCGTGCAGCAGGACCGCGGCCTCGATATTGCCCTTGCCCATGTAGGGCTCGGCCGTATCCCAGCTGAACGTGCCTTCCTTGTCGATGCGGATGACGACCCAGTCGTCCGAGGCGTTGTGCAGGGTGAAGCCGGCGATTTGCAGATGGCCCATGGCGAGCGCAAAGGTGCCGCCGGCGTTCGATTCCTTGATCCCGCCGGTCAACGGGCTCTTGCAGCCGACGGATAGCCGGTTGGCGTTGGAGAAGTTGGTGCCGGCGAACGGCCCGGCGGAGAAGATCAGCGGGTTGTCCGGCGACAGCGGATCGACCTTGGCGACGCCGTCCCTCAACAGGGTCTTGGCAATGAAATACCGGCCGGCCTCGGCAAATTCCCGCCCTTTGAGTTCGCGGGATTTGACGGTGCGGGTCGCAAGATCGATGTCGAGATAGTGGCGCATGACAGCCCCGGTGGTTTTCGGTTGTATGCCGCGATATTAGCCGTTCGCCCCGGCGGTGTGTTGGACAAATATGTCATTCCCCCCGACCGCGATATCGACCCGTGCGGCCAAGGGGCCGCGTAGCAGCATGCCCGGATTGGCCGCGTCCAATTTACCGGTATCGATTCCGTCACGACGCGAAGCGCGTTAAACAGGCCCCGAACGACCGAGGAGCGACGACCCATGCCGATTATCAACCGCATCGCCGATTTCCACGACGACATGACCGTATGGCGCCGGGATATCCATGCCCATCCGGAAACCGCCTTCGAGGAAGACCGCACGGCCGACGTCGTCGCCGAAAAGCTGGAGAGCTTCGGCATCGAGGTCCATCGAGGGCTGGCAAAGACCGGCGTGGTCGGCCGGTTGCAGGCCGGGGCCTCTTCCCGGACGATCGGGCTGCGCGCCGATCTCGACGCCCTCAACCTCGACGAGAAGAACGATTTCGGGCACCGCTCCCGGCACGACGGCAAGATGCATGCCTGCGGCCATGACGGCCACACCGCCATGCTGCTGGGCGCGGCCCGCTACCTCGCCGAAACGCGGAATTTCGACGGCACCGTGCACTTCATCTTCCAGCCGGCCGAGGAAGGCGCGGCCGGCGGCAAGGTCATGGTCGACGAGGGCCTGTTCGAGCAATTCCCGTGCACAGCGGTTTACGGCATGCACAACTGGCCCGGCATGCCGCGCGGCACGATCGGCGTGCGCACCGGCGCGATGATGGCTTCGGCCGACATGTTCACCATCCGCATCCAGGGCAAGGGCGGCCATGCCGCGATGCCCCATCACACCGTCGATCCGGTCGTCGTCGGCGCGCAGATGGTGGGCGCCTTGCAGACCATCGCCAGCCGCACCAACGATCCGCTTGACAGCGTCGTGGTCAGCGTCACCCAGTTCCACGCCGGGACGGCAGACAATGTCATCCCGGACGAAGCCGTGCTCTCCGGCACCTGCCGGGCGCTGTCGCCGAAAGGGCGGGAAATGATCGAGCGGCGCATGAAGGAGACGGTCGCAGGCATCGCCGCGTCCCACGGCATCGCCGCCGACCTGGACTACCGGCACAACTATCCGGTGCTGGTGAACACCGCGGAGGAGACGCAGAAGGCCGCGCGCGCCGCGGGCCGGGTGGTCGGCGACGCCAATGTCGAGGTCGATCCGCTGCCGGTCATGGGCTCGGAGGATTTCGCCTTCATGCTCCAGGCCAGGCCGGGCAGCTATGTCTGGATCGGCAACGGCGTCGGCGCGGAAGGCGGCTGCATGGTCCACAACCCGCACTACGACTTCAGCGACGAAATCCTGCCGGTCGGCGCCAGCTACTGGGCCACCCTGGTCGAGCAGGAACTGGCCCGGGGATAAAGGGCGCGATCAGGCCCCTTCGAGCACCCGGAAGTCCCGCACCACCGCGCCTTCCAGACGCTCGAGCGCAGCGGCGTATTCGTCGCTCTCGCGGGCGGCGATCGCCTGCTCGTAGCTGTCGAACTCGATCACCACGGTGCGGTTGGCGAGGCCGGCCTCGTAGGGCGTCACCTTGCCGCCCCGGGCGAGGAAACGGCCGCCATGTTGCAGCACCGCAGGGCCGGCCAGTTCGGCATAGGAGGCCAGCGCGTCCGGATCTTTCACTTCGCGGTAGCAGGAGACCCAATATCCTTTAGCCATCTTTCCCTCGTTCGGTTCCGTTCGGTTCACGCATAATGTGAGGACGGTCTTAGCCCGGAATTCTCTCCATTGTCACGGCCTGCGTCGCGTCCGGACGTCCGCTCCGCCAGGAGCGGGCCGAAGAGCGTAGCGGGGACTACGGTCGGGGCCCGCGACGCCGCGGGCGGGCGTCCCCGAAACAGAATCGGGACGCGACCCGGAGGGCGGCGCTGTCGGGCCGGCAGGGGGCGTCAAGCCGCTGGCCCGATGCCCCCGCATCGCGCGGCGCGGCTTTCCTGCCCTGCTCGGCCGGTTTGAGTAGCAGGAGGAAAGATACGCCGAATAATGGAGCAATATCGGCATGTTACGGAAACCCCTCAAAAGGCTCTAAGTCAAGTGTCAACACTATGGATGCACGACGCTCAGCGCATGGGCGGGACAGCTGTCGGGGCCGTCGATTCGGGGCCCCTCGCGCGTCTTCTCTGTTGTACGGAGCGTGGGTTCGGTGCCGATCGGCGCGGTAACGCATTGATCTTACTGGATTGCGAGGGGTCAACAAAGAGCGCTTAACAACAGTCCCTGGCCGTGGAATGGGGCCTGCGCGAGGCCGGGCCGAACCCGTGCCGGGCGGTGCGCAAGTACCGGGCGCGGCCACGCGAGCGGTTTCTGACGGACGCCGAGTACTGCCGGCTCGGCCGGGCGCTCGACGTGCTGGAAGCCAGGGGGAAGGTATCGCGGTATGCGGCGGCGGCGATCCGGCTTCTCGTGCTGACCGGATGCCGGCGCAACGAGGTGCTGGAGCTGCGCTGGGACGATGTCGACCGGACGACGGGGAAACTACGGCTGTGCGACGGTAAGACAGGCGTTAATTTCCTCCCGATGCCAGTCGAGTCCTTACAGTGCCATACGACGCCTAACTGACCGTATTGTTTAGCATTTTTTGTCCCGCCGTCGTTCCCGACTCCTTGAATTGAAGCCACACCTACCCTAAGCTACCCCCACGGATTGATGCCGTGCGTTTGCGGCTTGATTACACGCTTCGGATTCCGTCGGATCGGATCCGGGGCACGCATCGGGGCCCGTCATGCCGAAGAAAAGCACCCTCCGCCTCACCACCCGCAGCGTCGCCGCCCTGCCGGTCACCGGCAAGGACGCCGTCTACTGGGACCGCGATCTCGCCGGCTTCGGCGTCCGCGTCCAGCGCAACGGACGCAAGGTCTACGTCGTCCAGTCCCGCGGACCCGCCGGCCTCCACCGGGTGACGCTCGGACCCTGCGCGGGGGTGGCGATCGACAAGAGGCGCCGCGAGGCGGCCACCATCATCGACCGCATCAAGCGCGGCCTGGATCCGGTTCCGCCGGAGCCCGAGCCCGAACCCACCGTGGCCGATCTCGCCGCGCGGTGCATGCGCGCCTATGTGAAGGTCCATTGCAAGCCGAAGACCGAGAAGCTCTACCGCACCGCCATCGACCGGCACATCGTTCCGGCGCTCGGAACCATGGCGGTGAAGGACGTCCGCTCGAAGGATGTCATCGCGCTCCATGACCGCCTCCGCAACACCCCGTCGATGGCCAACCACGTCGTCGCGATGCTGTCGAAGATGTTCAAGTTGGCCGAGACCTGGGACCTGGTGCCCCGGGGCCGCAATCCCTGCAAGGCGGTGAGCCACTACCGCGAGCAGCCCCGGGAACGGTTCCTGACCCCCGAGGAGTATCGGAACGTCGGCGCGGCGCTGAGGGAAGCGGAAGCCGGGGGCTGGATGTGGCGGCCGGCGATCGCGGCGATCCGGCTGCTGATGCTGACCGGCTGCCGAAAGTCCGAAATCCTCACCCTGCGCTGGGACGACGTGGACCGCACGGCGGGCGAGTTCCGGCTCAGGGACGGCAAGCGGGGCCCGCGCATGGTGCCGCTGACGACCCCGGTCCTGAAGGTGCTCGACGGCATCGAACGGGTCGAGGGCAATCCCTGGGTCATCCGGAGCAGGAAGCCCGGCGCCTGCCTGCCGGATCTCACCTACTACTGGAACCGCATCCAGGCGCATGCCGGGCTGGAGGGCGTGCGCGTTCATGACCTGAGACACAGCCACGCCTCCCGGGCGCTCGCGCTCGGCGAGAGCCTGACCATGATCGGCCGGATCCTCGGTCATTCCAAGGTCGGCACCACCGCCCGCTATGCCCATCTCGTGCACGACGCCGAGAAGGCCGCCGCCGCCCGCACCGGCGACAGCATCGGCGCCCACCTCGCGCCACACGCCGTCGAGGCGGCGTAGGGGAGGCGCGGGCGATGGCGGTACTGCAATACAAGACGCTCTCCAACCGCACGGTGGCGGCGCTGAGCGTCGAACGCGACACGGTGTTCTGGGATCGCGATCTCACCGGCTTCGGGGTCCGGGTCTATCCCAGCGGCGGCAAAGTCTTCGTCGCCCAGACGCGCGGTCCGGACGGGCCGGACAAGCCGAACAAGCCAAGGCGGATAACGGTCGGCCGCCACCCGGTGCTCAGCGCCGAGCAGACGCGCCAGCGGGCCGCGCTCATCATCGCGCGGGTCAAGGCCGGGGAGGACCCGGTTCCCCTTCCGCTCCCGGCGAAGTACGCAGGCGGCCCGACGGTGGCCGACTTGGCCAACCGCTATCTCCAAGAGCATGTCGCTGTCCGCTGCAAGCCGAAGACACAGCGGACGGCCCGCAGCGTCGTCAACCGCCACATCGTGCCGGCGCTCGGCAAACTGCCGATCGCCGCGGTCGAACGCCGGCACGTCATGGCGCTGCACGAAAGCCTGTGCGAGACCCCCGCAATGGCAAATATGGCGGTCGAGACCCTGAGCCACATGTACGCGCTCGCCAGGGGCTGGGACATGGCGCCGGAGGACTACGATGATCCCTGCGAGTTCATCCCGATGAACCCCAAGCGGAAACGGGAACGGTTCCTGACCGACACGGAGTTCACCCGCCTCGGGCACGTGCTCGACGAAGTCTCGGGCAAGGGCAGCCGGATATCCGCCGGCGCGATCGCGACGATCCGCCTGCTGATGCTGACGGGCTGCCGCCGAAACGAAATCCTGACCCTGCGCTGGGAGCATGTCGATCTCGACGCGGCCGAGATTCATCTCGCCGATGGGAAAACCGGCGCCCGCACGATTCACCTGTCCCCGTCGGCGGTCCGCGTCCTCACGGACCTGCCGCGCAAGCCCGGCAATCCCTGGGTCATTCCGGGCGCCAAGCCGGGCAGGCACATGACGGACATCGACGGGTCGTGGGAGGCCATCCGCGTGCGGGCCGGGCTCCACGACGTGCGCATCCATGACATCCGGCACAGCTTCGCCTCGCGGGCGCTCGCACTCGGTGAGGGCCTCCCGATCATCGGCCGACTCCTCGGTCACCGCCGGGTCGAGACGACCGCGCGCTATGCGCACCTTGCGCGCGACTCGATCAGGGAATCCGCCGAGCGAATCGCCGTCAGCATCGCCGCCGATATCCTCTAGGCGCTTCAATTCCGGTGACCCGAGTCACGTTTATGCTTGATTTGCCATGCAGGCTTGTTACCGCATGCAGACCGCTGTCTAGCCCATTGTTTTTCTCGGATTTCCTAGACCGCCAGGCTACGAAGTCCAACGCGCTCGTCATCGCTCCGTAAGCCGCTGGATTCAATCTGCTGTCCCTAGTCGGCGTCCCTTGGCATCGGCGACCCTCAATCGCTTGGCGCTTCCAGACGCCCACCTAGTACGGATGGACCTGTTACTGCGAAGCGATCTCCTGAAGCGTCCTATTCCCGCAAAGCGCCTCCACTGCCACCCTCGCCTCCAGATCCCGCGAAATTCTCCGTCGCTTGCTGCTCATTCGCATTCCTCCGCCAGACGGGGGACTATACCTTAAACGACCTGTACGATTTTCCGAGGCCACCTCAGCGCTCTTGGCAACGCGCCTTAAGCGAACCCGTCAGGTGAGGAACCGAGTGCGTCAATCGCGCACGCTCGGGACTGTAGGGAGAGGGGCTCGGCAACTTCCCCTCCTACACGCCCCATTGATGCCATTACCGGCTCCGCTCTCCAGAACTGGGGAACCCATAGCCCTGCTATAAGCCATTTCAGCCGCCAGCACCACTGTCACAAAATGTTTCGCGACTCGGCACCTAAACCGACACCATTCATGTTAGCCTGACCCCGCTCGAGAACGATCAAATGGTCTTCATACATTTCAACCGAAATACGCCTTAACCCAGCCGATAAGTTGTCTGAACAGGTGGGGCCAACTCAACCAAATCGGGCTGTCCTCGCAAGCAAATGCAATAATAACATTGGAGACCTACCATCTGCGGGGCACACGAGCGAACATTTGTGAGGCTTCTGCGACCTGTGTTGCTGCGCTTAGGATCGTTTTCCAGACCAATATCAATTCCGGATAGCTATTGGAAAGATCAACGGGTTCTTCACACATTTTTGCAAGAAATATTTGCTGCACATCATTCTTTTCATCCACCTCTCCTTGGTAGGTGCCTGCCTGTTTATTGTACCCGGTCCAACGTACAGGTCTGAGATTACCGTTCGACGTGAGCGCTTCCTTGCCCAGATAAAGTTCGATTCCGCAGGCTTTGCCATTAATGTCCGTCTTGTGAAAGCCTTGGGGGCCGATGGTCGGGTAAGAACGTCCAAGGTCGATGTCCGGCAAATGAACACATGCCATATTTTTTGGAAGATTGAGTGCAATTGCGTCCTTAATTGCCATTCGACCAGCGGCGTCATTGTCGAAGACGGCGACGATGTTAGCGGGAACGCTCGCTGCCGCAAAGGCCTTCAAGAATTTAACTACATAACTTGCCCCACCATCCACTCTGAATTCGCTATGGTCGAGAAACGTGAGATAGTCCACAAGGTCCGGATGAAACCTCTCTATGGAGCCTTTTAAGATCTCAATATCGGAACGTCCTTCGGCAAGGATAATCGTTGGACCAACCGGTTGACCTCTCGTCGGAACAATGCGGGTCTTGTCAGCACACAATTTTTCGTCAAGACCAATCCATCCACCGCCGATCAAAGGTTCTATGTCAAGAGTGATCGTTTTAGTGTCAGAACACGCGGCCACGATTGAGCAAAACGACAAAAGAGAATCATATCCGTCAAACCATAGCCACGAGGGGTCGCCGCCTTTCATGTTTCGATCGATCTCATCAACGTGGTTTTTGTAATTCTCAAGATCGTACTGAGGGCGAAGAACCTCTGGGACGCGGCGACGCCATTCCTTCCAGCTTAGTTCCTGCAAAGCCTTTAGCGTTTCATCGGTATCAGAGTCGTCGTTGAACTCTTCTTTCCAATCTCGGTAATATCTAATCGTTGCCTTCCGCCATTCCTGGAATCGCCGTTCACCCAGAGATTCAGTGCACCCCATAAGATCTAAGCGCCGCAACACGCTGTCACGGCCAGCCTTATAGTGGACGATATCGACTTCGTTCTCCTCATCGCGAAACTGTACACGATCAGACTCCTGGAACAGCGCGCTCAAGAAGTCCGGGACAAAGGCTTTCTGACTTATTAACTCGAATTCGTCGAGAAGTAATCCGCATGAGCTGACCATTTCGACCGCTCTCTACAGGTTTCTTAGGGATCTACGGTTGTCGCTTAGCCTCTCGGAGTTCCTCGAACTGATGCCGCTTGTGGAAACGCCGCTCAAATCGAACGCCACTACCTGTTCCTTCGCATCCACGCCTGCGTCCAGCTCCCCTTGTCTTGCGTCGCGATCGACGCTCGCTTGAACCGTCCTCGCCTGCTTTCACTCCGATGTTCTGGCTCGACCGGGGTTCGATCCTCACACGAAATAGCCGCCCGCGCCCCAGTTGCGCAAATTACCCGGAACTGTCGCCGCCAGGTTGCCAGGAGCAGGCGTGTCCCTCGTCCCAGCCCCGCTCGGACAGGCCGCTTCACGGCCATCCGCCCGTCTATCGAACTGCCTGCCCGAACACTTCTACCCCATTCCGTCCCCGAACCTGCCGATTCCCCCACCGCCACCCCGGTGTAGATGCAGACAGTCGTCGCCCCGGCGCTCGTCCGATACTTCGAGGCGCTGCCTGGCGTCAAGCTGGCGCTGCGCACGGTGCCGTTCGCCGAGAGACTGCGATACCTGGAAAACCGGGAGAGCGATCCACGCCATCGAAGCGGACATGGAGGAGGAGCGCTTCGCCATCGTGCAGTTGGTATCCACAGGCGAGGCGCTGATGGAGCGCCGCTTCGCCGAGATCCCCGCGTCGGAACCCTAGCGCACCTGTGCTGAAGCGCAGGTTTCACCGACCCTCCGCAGCCACGAATTCTGCATGCCACGTCTGTAACTCCTTAAGCGATTTAGTCCTCATGGGACCAATGATCTCAGAAACCGTTCCGAACAACGAAGCAGCGGTCTTGTATTCTGCCGTTCTACGTGGCCACTTTGCGATCGTGGATTCCCAGAAACATGGGATAACCATGTCATGATGAAAGGGAATGAATTCCCGCCAGTTCCTTCTGAGATCAGCCGCATCACCGATATCAATAATTTCGACGTGGCTAAACTGGCGCGTCGATGTTCGCGTCCAACCATCCAAAAGTAGTTTCTTTGCCTTATAGTCAGTCGCCGGTCCCGAATATCCAAATATCGTCAAGTGGAATGCTTCCTTCAGGCGGTCTGTTACAAATGCCCAGTCCCGGGAAATAATTCTATCCTTGGTATAGTCTTTGTCGCTGTAAGGAAACAAAATTGAACTCTCAATCAGTCCCCCCTTGCAGATCGGGCATCGTTCCCCTAGTCGACCAAGGACATCGTGGTTGGGGCAGCTTGCATATTGAACGCAACCGTGGAGGAACCTTATTTCCGGCAAGTTGGATATAGTTCTATTTCTGGCATGAGCGAGAATAAGAAAAGGGTCCCAGTTAAAGGTAGCGATGACATCCTTTCCTCGCAGCCCGAGTATCAGATAGTCGTAAATGGTAGGATTATCCGGAAGCGCCAGACTCGAGAAATACTCATACATAATATCTTCAATTTCGTTCAATCGATCACGATGCCTTGCGCTTTCTCGCAACCACGTAAACTGGGATTTGAAATCGAGGTTCACGAGACTTGCATTCTCAACGAGATTTTTCCACGGGCTGCCCAGAATCTCAGGCAGTTCATTCATTAGAGGCACTAATCGTCCGTTCGCGTCTCCGTGCCGGAACGCTGCTTTGCTCGCCCCGGCTCCCAGTATGACCACATGCGGTTCATTTCGATCGGGCGAATCCACGAGATCTTTCCGACTCAATCGAGACTTCATGTTTTGGACATCCTCCGCAACGGACGTCGCTCAAGGAGCTCATTCATCCTGTCCCAGTTCATGCACCTGAGGCGGCGGCGTGCAAGCCACTCCGGCCATTTATGGACGACCTGGTAGCCGGGTCTCGGCGACAGCAAGCCAAGCAGCATCGCGCTTCAGCGTACAAAGGCTTGCAGTCGGCTAACATGTTCATGCTGCCATCACAAGGTCATAGCTTGTGTTCTTGCTGCCGCCCGGATTGCGGCGAAGGATGCCGCGCTCGACCAGTTCATTGATGTCGCGCTGCGCCGTCGGAATCGAACACTTTCCGATCGCGGCCCATTTCTTTGCCGTCAGCTTGCCTTCAAATCCATCGAGAAACCTGTTGAGTACTGTCTTCTGTCGTTTGTCGAAAGCCTCGCGGGCGTAGCGCTGCCAGAAGTCGGCCTTGCGCAGAACATTGGCGCAAGCCGCCTCGGCACCGTCGAGCGCGCGAGAAAAGCAGTCGAGGAACCAAGCCAGCCAATCGGTGACGTCGAGCGCGCCCTTCTGCGAGCGTTCAAGCATGTCGTAATAGTCGGACCGTTCCTTCCGGATCTGACTCGACACGCTGTAGAAGCGCTGTCCTGAGTCCTCCGACTGCGCCAGCGCTTGATCCGCGATCGCACGCGCGACGCGGCCGTTGCCGTCCTCGAACGGGTGAATAGTCACGAACCAGAGATGCGCGAGGCCGGCGCGCAGCAGGCCTTCGGGTTCGCCCCGGCGATTGAACCAATCCAGGAACGCCTGCATCTCGCCGTCGAGCTGCGGGGCCGGCGGCGCCTGATAATGCACCTGCTGACGACCGATCGGCCCCGAAACGACCTGCATCGGCCCTGCCGCGTCGTCGCGCCATGCGCCCGTCTTGACCTTGTGCATTCCTGAATAGCCGGTCGGGAACAGCGAGGCCTGCCAGCCGAATAGCCTTTCGGGCGTCAGCAATGCCTCATAATTCTCCGTGGCGTCTAGCATCATTTCGACGACGCCTTCGGTCCGCCGGTCGGCCGGCACGACGGCGGCGGCGGGCACGCCGAGGCGGCGCGCGATCGAGGATCGCACGCTGTCACGGTCAAGGACCTCGCCCTCGATCTCCGAGCTCTTGATGACATCTTCCGTGAGCGCTTCGAGCTGCGCCTCGAGCTTCAAGTCGAAGCCAAGTCTTGCCATACTTCCTAGGAGTCGGCCTTGCTTCAGGCGCGCGGCCGCGAGCGGCTCTAGGAGCCGCCCATCGTCCCAAGTTAAGTGGGGCCATTCCTGCTGCTCCCAGATGTACATAGTTCTCCTCCCTCAATGAGGAGAATGTGGCGTCGTTCTCGTCATATGGCAAGCACATTCTCTTCTCTTGGTGAGGAGAATAATTCGGCTTTCGCCTTATTGCCCAGTGCTGGGTACCAAATTGGCAAAATACGCCGGGCTTGACTCATCGTAGCAGTAAGAATATCTTACCGCGTGTCGGATGAAGGAGGCACCCATGGATCCCGCCGCACTGAAAGAGAAGCTGATCGCCGTCCTCGGCCAGATTCAGGCCGACAGCGACCTCGAATGCCCGACGCTGACCGGCACCATCAAGCCGATCGAGAACCTGCCAAAGTTCGACAGCAAGGTTTGGCCTATCGCGACCACGATCCTTGCGATCGAGATCGACGCGACCATCCCCGACGACGTGAACATCTTCGTCGACGAAACGACCAAGCTCCCGCGCTCCATCGACGAGACAGCCGTCTTCGTCTGCGACTTGCTCAGGAAGCAAAGCGAGCAGGAAGCGGCCGCGGCATGACCAAACTCGATTCCGCCAAGCGGGCCCAGATTGCCGAGCGCCTGAAAGAGGCGCGCAAGCTTGCCGGCCTGTCGCAGGGCCATGTCGCCAAGATGCTCGGCCTGCATCGCCCTTCCGTCAGTGAGATGGAAGCCGGCAACCGCCGCGTCTCGGCCGACGAGCTCGCCCGGCTTGCCGAGATATATGACATCAGCGTCGTCTGGCTACTTGGCGAGGCGCCCGAGACACTTGAACCCCAGGACCCGCGACTTGAGCTCGCCGCGCGCGAACTCTCAAAACTCAAGCCCGACGACCTGGAACACCTGCTCAAGCTGTTGGCCGCCTTGCGCAGCGATTCCACCGCGACTGGAGGCGATCGCTGATGAGCGTGATGCGCACAATTAAACCCAGCTTCAACCGCCGCGCTCTCGCGACCCAAGCCATACAAGCCGCCACGGCCACGCGGGCGAAGGCCCGGCTAGACCAAGCCGGACCCATCTGCATCTACGGCCTGTGCGAGACGCTGGACATCGTGGTGCGCTTCAACAACATCAACATGGAAGGGATGTAGCCGACAGCTTCCGCGCGCGCGTTCAGCCAGGACTGTGGAGCCCCGGCGGATGGGCGGAGGTGCTGGACGTGTTCTGCAAGCATTTGAGTTACACGCCCACAGTTCGACCAAGTGTTTCAGAGCGACGTCCAAGGGGTGGGGCTACATCTGCTAAACAATCAGAATTTACCGCAGCTGACGTTTTCGCTACCGGTTATCGGGCTCCAAAGCTTGATCCGTTCTGGTTCCCCGCCGGTGGTGGCGAAGACGGGCATATCCAATCGCTCCAGCAACTCCTTTTGCGGTGGTTCGGAGTAGAGCAGCAAGAGCCAGACGACGAAGCAGGCATCGACGACGACAACGATCCTGATGACGATGAAGTCGTTGATCGTCCAGAGAGCTTGCCAGCGACGACGACGGATGCCGTCCCCACCGAGCGAGACACGCGCCGCATCGCGCGGCTCTTCGATCAGTTCCAGGCGGCGATGACGAGTTCGGAATTCCTGTCCGAACGCGAGCCGGAATACCTCGCCACTGACCTGAAATTGGCCTCGGCGCTGTTGTGCCTCGGACTTCGGAAGGGCTGGGTTGAACGCGAGCGATTTTTCGACCTGACACAGGGAATCTGGTCATCTTCGTTCTTCTCGTCGGCGCCCCAGAAATCGGTGGGCTGGCTGGAATTCCGTGCTGGTACGTCGGAGGACAGACAGACCTTCGTCAACAACATGCGATCGGAGGAACTTTCAGCTGCACTCATCGGATGGTATCTGGCCGCACGGACCGACGAGGGGGAGTCTCCGGCGGCAGCGAGGTTCGAGCTTGCGGCCGTGCTGGCGGTCGCGCGTCTTCCGTGGCTGTGGCAGGGTGGAAATCAGGACGAGATTGCTAAAGAGCTTGCCGTTCTACTTGTGCATTCGGCTGATCTCGGGCTGAGCCAGAAAGAGATCAAGAGCCGTGCAGAGGCTGAGTGGGAACTGCTGATTCAGCGCGGACAGGCGTTGCGCTGCCTTGAGGCGGCGATCAGCAGGATCACGCCCGCTATGATCCGGGAGCGGATTGCCGTCCGAGAGCTTCGACCGGGTGACCTGCTATGGCAAGGCACCCTGGCCCATCCATTGTTTGATTGAGCCGAAGGGATGCTCGACGCTTTCACGGCGCGCATCGAGCAGCTCCGGGCGGGCCGCCAATCGTTCTGCCATGCGCTCCAGGATCGCTTCGTCGACATAGCGCAGGACCCGACGGAAGGCGCTTTTCGTACACTTCGACTTGAGTTGGCACTCCTTGCACGCGGCGCGATTGGCGTAACTGGCGAAGATGAGATCGCGGCGCTTGCGCTTGCTGTGTAGCGCCAGGCGTTGGCCGTCGGGGCAGATGTAAATGTCCTCGCCGCCGTCATAGCGGAAGCGTTCCTTGGGAAAGAGCCCCTGGCTCACCGTGGATCCGCGCTGGGGCTTGGGCACATGCGGCACGACGCCGGCATTCTCGCAGGCCTCGATATCCTCGATCTTGAAGTAGCCCGCGTCGGCGACCGCGTCGATCCGATCGACGGCCAGGTTCCGACGGGCCGCCACCGCCGTCTCGGCCAATAGACCGAGATCGCTGACCTTGTTATGGACCTGCTGCTCGGCGATCAGTTTGTGCTTGGCGTCCACGGCGATCTGAATGTTGTAGCCGACACCGACCCGGGTCTCGGCGTGCATCGCCCGGCTGTCCGAATCCGTCAAAGAGAGCTGGTCCTCGCCACTCGCAGCCAGCGCGTCTCGATGTTCCTCAAACCGCTCACGCCGCCCTTGGATCGCAGCGATCTTCTCCTGGATATGCTCCACCTCGCCGCCGCCGGTGCCGCCGCCGGTGCCGCCCTCGTCTTGCCCGTCAGCCTCGTCGAGCCGGTCGAGATAACGCGACAACCTTTCGTCGCTCTCGGCCAACGCCTTCTCCAGCTTCGCTTTGGTGAAGTTCCGCTTCCGGCTGTTCACTGCCTTGATCCGAGTGCCGTCGACCGCCACCAGCTCGCGCCCGAACAGCTCCAGTTCGCGGCATAGCCTCACGAACTCCCGAAACACGTGTCGGAAGGCCGCCCGATTGATCCGCCGGAAATCGGCGATCGTCTTGAAGTCTGGCGACAAACGCCGCAACAGCCAGATCACTTCGAGATTACGCTTGCTCTCAGCCTCCAGCCGGCGGCTCGAACGTACCCGATTGAGATAGCCGTATATGTAGAGCTTCAGCAGGTCCGCCGGATCGTAGCCGGGACGACCTGTCGCCTTCGGCGCGGCGCGCTCGAAACCAGCGACCGCCAGGTCCAGACCATCCACGAAGGCATCGATGAAACGGACCGGGTTATCCCGGCCCACGTAATCGTCCACTGCTTCCGGCAGAAGCAGAACCTGAGAGCGGTCAATGCCAGGAATGTGTCTCATGGCGGACCCTAACATCGCCATGAGTCGGACGGAATCCCCCGCCACCCAGAGTTTTCACACGGTCTGAATCGTGTGAGGCCGTCGTGAACGACACCGCGCGCCACACCATCCCGCGTCGGCTCGACGATCCCGAGCGCTGGCTGTTCTGGACCGTCGACGAGGCGGCGGCGCTGATGGGCCCCGGCCTGCTCGGACTCGCGGCCAACCAGTTCGTGCCGGGGCTGATCGCGGGCGTCGGCGGCTGGCTGCTGCTGCGCCGGGTCAAGCGCGGCGGCGGGGCCAATATCGCGCGCTACGCCCTCTACTGGTTCCTGCCCGACTTCGTGCTGCGCCTCAAGGGCACGCCGCCGAGCCATGTCCGGCGGTATGTCGGATGACCGGGGTGTGGCCTTGGGTGCGCCATGCGGTGAGCGCGCGTCTCTCGGTGTGGGGCGTGGCGGGCTACGGCGAAGGCAGCCTGACGCTGGATCCCGAGGACGCGGACGGCGCGCGCACCGAAGCGATCCGGACCGGTCTGGATCTCACGATGGCGGCGTTCGGGCTGCGCGGCGTGCTGGTGAAGACGCCGGAAATCGGCGGTATCGAACTCGCGGTAAGGACGGACGCCATGGGTGTGCGCATCCGTTCGGCGGCGGTCCGAGGCAGCTCGGGCAATCTCGCGGCGGTGACAGCGGAGACGACGCGGCTGCGGCTCGGGCTGGAAGGCTCCTGGCCGGTTCGGCTTGCCGACGGTTCGATGCTGACACCGGGTGTTGAGATCGGGATGCGCCGCGACGGCGGCGACGCCGAGACCGGTTTTGGCGCGGACATCGGCGCCGGCCTCGCCTGGGCCGACCCGAAGCGCGGGCTGGGCGCGGAGCTGCACGGGCGCGGGCTGCTGACGCACGAGTCGAAGGGCTTCCGACAGCGCGGGCTTGCAGGCTCATTCTCCTGGGACCCGGTGGCCGGCGACCGGGGGCCGCGGCTGCGCCTGACGCAGACGCTGGGCGTCTCGGCGCATGGCAGCGCCAATGCGCCGCTCGGGCACACGACGCCGGCGGGGCTGGCGGCGAACGACCCCGGATCGGGGTCCGGGGCTGGCGGCGACGAGTTGCGGCAGCGGCGGCTCGAGGCGCGGTTCAGCTACGGCTTCGCGGCCTTCGACGACCGCTTCACCTCGACGCCGGAGATCGCCGTCGGCCTGTCTAACGCCGGCCTGTCTAACGCCGGGCGGGACTACAGCCTGGGATGGCGGCTGGCGCGCGGCGGCGGGGGGCCGGACGGCAGCGCGCTGGAACTCGCCGTCGAGGCGCGGCGGCGCGAGAGCACTGCCAACCGGCGCATGCCGCCGGAGCATGCACTCGGCCTCCGCGTGATATCGCGCTTCTAGGCAGCGCCCACAGTATGGTACCGTCGCGGTCGGCGCCTCCGTCAGCTCGACCGTGTAGGACTTGGACGTGCCCTCGTCCACCACCAGCGCCGAGGGCGTCAGCAGCGCCCCCCGGCCGTCGGCGAACGTTGTTTCTGAGGCTTCGTTGGACGGCACGGTCCCCGTGTGCCTCGCGTTGATCGCGTAGACCCGGTAGTGGCGCGTCTCCTTCGGCATCAGGCCGCGATGCCGGTAGGTCGTCGCGTCGCTCCCGGTGTCGGCCTCGACCTCGGTCCGCGGATCGCTGCCGTCCGCCGAAGACTCGATCCGGTATCCTCGATGGTCAGCGTGGCCGTTCCGGCCGGCGTGCCATCGAGCGTCGCCGTCACCACGATCGTCTCGTCGCCTTCGGCCTCTCGGTCGTCGCGGATCGTAATCGTCACGCTCACCGACGGATCGCCCGCCGGGAGCGTCACCGAGTCCGGGGGCGTGAAGTCTTCGTTCGCCACCCGGCTGGCGGTGCCGGCGTACCGTAAACGCCCCGTCGGTCCGTCGATTTGCGACGACGTCGGGTTCGATGTCCGAGCCGGCGAATTATTCTTCGTGGATAGCGGGTCGGAGACTGGCAAGGCGATTCGCTTCCGTCGGGGCGATCGGCGCCGCTGCGGCACCCATGGAACCGGCTCTATGAGCGTGCAGCAGCACCGGTTCGCCCATCCAGGGTGATTCTTGACTCCCCGCACGGAATGGCTTTACCGTTGACTAAATAATAGAACAATGTTCCACTATATGGAGTTACTCGGTTTTCGGTGCGGATCCCAGGCCTCGGACGGAGTCGGCGGATCCGGTCCATCGTACCCCCGGTCCATCGTACCCTAAGGAGCCCGACGATGACGACGATACGACAAGTGCTTTCGGCCTGCGCGAAAAAGCCATGGCTCTTGCTTCCCGTAATGCTGTTTGCGCTGGCCAACCCTGCGCAAAGCGCCACCAAATTCATTCTTGCAAATGTGATGGATGCGAAGAACATCCAGAATGTTGCCTCGCGCGCCTTCATGGCCAGGCTCGAAAAGCTTTCCGGCGGCAAGATACGGGTAGAGCATCATCCCGGCGGCGACCTCGGCGACTGGGTCGGCCTGTTCGAGCAGACCATGCAGGGCGGTATCCAGATGTCCCAGACCTGGAATGCCTCTCAGTTCGATGCGCGGCTGGATCTCGCCACCCTCGGCTACACTGCCGGCACTTGGAAAGAGTGCGTCGAAACCTACAAGCCGGGCGGCGCGATGGCTGGATTCTGGAAAACGGTATTCGTGGACCTGAAGATGCATGTCGTCGGCATACTGCCCGACGGCATGTATGGCGTCGCAGTGCGCAAGGGCGTGAAGGCGCCGACCAAGTTTCCGGCTGACGGGCGCGGCTTCAAGCTTCGCGTACCGCCGATCAAAATCGGAATCACGCGCTTCCAGGCCCTCGGATTTTCTGCGGTCCCGATGCCGTTCTCCGAACTCTACACGGCCCTTCAACTCGGCACCGTCGACGGTGCGGCGTTCCAGGATGCCGCGACCGTCGCGACCATGACCGATGTCTACGATCACTATGTCCGCACCAACGATGTCTGCGGCTATTCCTTCTGGCTGGCCAACGCCAAGTGGTGGAAGGGCATTTCGGCCGATGAGCGCAAGACCATCCAGAGCGCGGCGGACCACGCCGTCACCGTTGCCTGGAAGGAGTTCAAAGATATCGAGGACAAGGCGATCGCGGCGATGCAGAAAAAGGGCGTCAAGGTTCACAGCCTTACCGCCGCAGAACTCGATGCGGCCAAGAAGATCGTTTACGAGGTTGAGTGGCCCTGGGCCGAGAAGCAGGTCGGCAAGAAGACCATGGATGCCGTGCGCAAGGCTCTGGGAAAATAGTGCGGCGGGTGTGACCCCTCCTCCCGTGCCGCTGCGTGACGGACCGAGACTGGATGCGATACGGTCTCGGTCCGTCATTTTTCCGGCGGTTGGCGCGAACCGGCCGCATTTCGCACCGCCACCCGTTCCGACGTGCCGGGAAATCCTGTTTATGGCGCACCGGTGACAGCCTGCGACCGGACCGCAAACTGTCTGCGCCACCGAACCCGGACCGATCCGCCTGCGTGAAAAGGGGCTTGCCGTGTTGACCGTTGCAATCAGAGGACTGGTCCGGCTCGAGCGGGCGCTGATCATCTTCTTTTGTCTCTCGCTGGCGGCCCTGATGGTCTTCCAGATCGTGCTTCGATACGTTTTCGTCACGCCTTTCCTGGGTATCGAGGAAGTCACCGTCCTTCTCGGCCTCTGGATCTACTTTCTGGGCCTCGTTCATGTCACGCGCACCCGACAGCACATCGGCAGCGGCGTCCTCCAGCTCTTTATCCGCAACGAGGCCGGCCTGAAGGCGCTGGAAATCTTCAAGCTCCTGGTATGCGCGCTGAGCTCCGCCATCTTCCTCTACTTCTCGATCGAGTATTGGCTCAAGACCGACGCTAGCGGGCGCATCAGCACCTATCTGAGCTGGCCCACCACCGTGTGGGTCTCCTCGATGATGTTCGGCTTCGCGGTCGCAACGCTCCTGTTCCTGATGCATCTCTGGCTGTTGGCGACCGGTACGGAACCGCACACGGATAACCCGGAAACAACCGATCATCCGGCCCTGTAGCTGCGTCGCCGGAGAGGACACAGCACATGTTGTTGTTCGCTTGCGCAATCCTCGTTGTTCTGATCCTCATTCTGATCGACATCCCGATCGCGTTTGCTTTCGGCGTCGTGGCATTCGGCTTCGCTTTCATCACCGGCCGCGATCTGGATTTTCTCCTGCCTTATGCCTTCTGGCAGGCTGGCGGCTTCGCGCTACTGGCTCTCCCTTTGTTCATTCTCACCGGTTCGATGATGATTCCGAGCGGAATCTCCGACCGCATGATCAATTTCATCAACGCCTTCGTGGGCCAGATCAAGGGTGCGCTCGGCGTGGTCACGATCATCGCCTGCGCGCTGTTCGGCGCCATGTCGGGGAGCGCTTCCTCGGCCATCGCCGCAATCGGCAGCGTGATGATTCCCAAGATGACCGAAGAAGGCTATCCGCGCGGCTATGTGACGTCTCTGGTGGCGGTATCCTCCGTATTGACCATCCTCGTCCCGCCGAGCATTCCGATGATCCTGTTTGCCTTGGCCGGGCGACTCCCCGTCACGGCGTGCTTTCTGTCTACGGTCGGTGCCGCGTTCGTCCTGATCATCATTTTCAGCGCCGTCAACTTCCATCACCTTCGCAACTACGACATCCGTGTGGCGACGAAAGTTTCGGTCAGGGAATATTTCGCCAACGCGAGGGTGCAGACCGTGCGCGGTATCCCGGCCCTGATTCTGCCGGTCGTCATGCTCGGGGGAATCTACGGCGGCGTCTTCACGCCGACCGAAGCGGCCGCGGTGTGCCTGACTTACGCGATCGGCCTCGGCTTCCTGACCCGCCGCCTCAATCTGAAAAACACCGGCGATGCGATCGTTCGGGGCGCGGCGGTGACCGGCGCGGTAATGATCATCCTGCTGTTCATATTCGTCATGACGCGGGCCATGGTGCTCGAGCAGATACCCACGCAGATCGCGCTTTGGCTGACCTCAATTTCGGACAACAGACTGATCCTGCTGTTGATGATCAACCTCATTCTCCTCCTGATCGGGATGGTGGTGGACGATGCCTCGGGCTCCATTCTGGCCGCCATCGTGCTTCTGCCGGTCGCGACCGAGATCGGCGTCCATCCGATCCACTTCGCGGCCATCGTGGGCGTGAACATCTCGGCCGGGAACATCACGCCGCCTTGCGCACCGTTGCTCTATCTGGCCGGCGCGGTCGGCAAGACTACCCTGCCGGAAATGCTGGGGCCGACCATGAAATTCCTTCTTTTCGGCTATTTACCGGTTATTCTTCTGGTCACCTACATCCCCGATCTCGCGCTGTTTCTGCCGCGCCTGTTGTTGGGGATCGGATGAAGCGTGCAATGGCAACCGACAAAGCCGACATCGCTGCCGGCTACGCAACGCAGCCGCTGGCCGACGCCGATCCCGTCGTGAACGAGGCGCTCGAGAAGGAAAAGCAGCGCCAGCGCAACCGGATCGAGCTTATCGCGTCGGAGAACATTGTCAGCCGCGCGGTCCGCGAGGCGCTGGGCCACGAGATTTCCAACAAGACCCTGGAGGGCTATCCGGGCGCCCGCTTCCACGCCGGCGGCGAGTATGTCGATGTCGTCGAACGGGTTGCGATCGAGCGGGCCAGGGCTTTGTTCGGCGCCGCCTATGCCAATGTCCAGCCGCACTCGGGGACCCAGGCAAACCAGGCCGTCTTCTTCGTATTCGTGCGGCCCGGGGATCGCATTTTCAGCCTCGACCTAGCGGCGGGCGGCCATCTCAGCCACGGCGCCGGAGCGAACATGTCCGGGCGCTGGTTCGACTCGCACCATTACGGCGTCGACCGCGACAGCGGCCTGCTCGACTATGACCGTATCGAAGCCCAGGCGCACGAGATCCGGCCGTCCTTGCTGATCGCCGGCGGCTCGGCGTATCCGCGCGAGATCGATTTCGAAAGGATGGCCGGCATTGCCCGGCAGGTGGAAGCGCGTTTCCTGGTCGACATGGCGCACATCGCCGGACTTGTCGCCGCCGGCGCGCACGCCTCGCCGCTGCCGCATGCCGACATCGTGACCTGCACCACGACTAAAACGCTCCGCGGTCCCCGGGGCGGACTGATCCTGTCGCGTTCCGACGAGTTTGCCAAGAAACTGCAGTCGGCCGTCTTCCCAGGGGTTCAGGGCAGCCTCCATTCCAACGTCCTGGCCGCCAAGGCGGTGTGTCTAGGCGAGGCCCTGCGCCCCGAGTTCCGGGACTACGGCCGTCGGGTCGTCGACAATGCACGCAGGCTGGCCGCCGTGCTGAGCGATCGGGGGGTCGGAATCGTCAGCGGCGGCACCGATACCCACATGGTGCTGCTCGACCTGTCGTCGGCAGGCATTCTCGGCCAGCAGGCGGAAACCGCCCTGACCGCGGCCGGCATCACATCGAACAAGAATCCGATTCCCTTCGATCCGCGTCGTCCGTCGCAATGGACCGGACTCCGGCTCGGGGTGGCGGCCGCGACCACCCGCGGGCTCGGTCTTGCGGAGATGGAGGTGCTCGGCGAGTGCATCGCCGAATTGATCCACGCCGAGGCGCGCTCGGAATTGGATCCTGCGCTGGCGCGGGTGAAGCCGAGGATCGAGCGGCTTTGCGATGCTCCCTGCCGCCCGAGCGAACGCACGGCGTCTGGGGGATCGCAATCGGAAGACATGGCGTGAGTTAATTTTCATAGCCTGTTTCATCCGATGCCAACGTTGTTGGATTGCACTATCTCGAAAGATCGACGGAAACCATTGGATTGGATGTAGCCGAGAGCGATGCCAACGTTGTTGGATTGCACTATCTCGCGCTCAAGAATTTATTCCCTTAAGCAAGACCGAATGACTTTTGGCGTCGCATCCGTTTCAGTCGAGACCGGTGATTAATTACTCTTGTTGGGAACTTCCCGCCGCCTCGCTAGAGCCCTTCGGATTTGTCCGGCGTGTCGGAAATCCATGCAAACCGTTTAGTTCGATGCGCGCCCGCGGTCGATCCCACACGCTGCACCGGCGCCCGCGCCGGAAGACGGAAATCGAGCCTTCGGCGCCAGGATCGTCGATCACGGCCCGATGCCGGCTTTCACGGTCCGGCGCTGAATTCCATCGTGGCCAATACGAAGGCTTTTGTGCTACAATGTGGCTAATGATTCCATATATTGGACTTTTGTCGAGAGTTCCTCGACCCCGGTGCCGCGCAAGGGCAGACCAGTGATTCCAAATCCCAACCCCAGCCCTGAACCGGACCAGGTGGGTTCTCGCGTCATCCACTCCGATGCTGCTCTTCGATCCGTAGGTCTCGTCGACCTCGGCAATGTCGGTACAATCGGGTTTCATCGGCGCGGTCCGGGGCAGAACGGAGTTTCCGGAACTGGTTGATGCGGAAGAAAAAATTGCCCATTTCGTCCGGGCGCTCTGCTCCGGGATGGTGTGCCGGTCGCCGACACGGTTCCTGCGCGCGCCGCACTCGATACGGGTGGCCGGCAATGGCCCGTTCGCCTCGGGCGATGCCGCCGCTCCGCCTTGCCGTCCTGCTGCTCGCGGCAGCGCTGCTTTCGGCCTGCGGCGGCGGAGGGGGCGGGGGAGGCAACAACGCCGGCTCGGGAACGGGAAGCCGGTGCGTCGGGACGGCGATCTTAGGCTGCCTCGTGGCCAATCAATGGGGGCTGAGCCGCATCCGGACCGAACAGGCCTGGGCCCGGCTCGAAAGCAAATACGGCAGCAATACGGCGCCGGGCGCCGGCCAGACCGTCGGAGTCGTCGACACCGGAATCGACAAGGATCACCCGGCCTTCTGCGGCGGGTCGGGGACCTGCACGAAGACGGTCACGGAAGAATTTCTCGACGGCGCGATCGATGAAACCGGAATCAAGGTCTCCCACGGCACGGCGGTCGCCAGCGTGATCGTCGGGCGGTTGGTCAGTGCCCCTGGTGTGGCGTGGGGCGCCGATGTCGCGATGTTCGCCATTCCCCTCGGGTCCAGCGACGGCGCCTATCGTCCGGTATCGCTGGCTACGCTCGCCAGAGACGATGACGATTTCAAAGCTGTGATCGACCGTGTGCTCGCCTGGTCGAGCGGCACGCGGACCCTCGATTTCGTCAACATAAGCGTCGGCTACAACGGGATCATCGACCAGTACAGCGAACAGGAACTGCGTGACAATTTCGGCGACTCTATCGCTGCGCTCGCCCAGACCGGCGCGACTGAGAAAACCGTCTTCGTCTATTCCGGCGGCAACGCCCATGGCGATCCCTGCGATCCGGCCGATTTCGCGGGCAACCCGGACCTTTGCGAATCCTACGTCGAAAACGGCGATACGAAATATCGTGTCAATGCCAAATCGGTGGGAATCCCAGACGGTTTGCCGGCGCGGATCCCCGAACTGCGCGGTCATGTCATCGCTGTCGTCGCGATCGGCCCGGATGGCGAGATCGCCGACTTCTCCAACCGCTGCGGCAGCGCCGCCCAATGGTGTCTCGCGGCGCCCGGCGTGCAGATTCGGACCGCCTATTTCGGCCCGCATCCCGACACCAGCGAGCCGGGCGCCCGGGGCATCTGGTACAACGCTAGAGGCACCTCATTCGCCGCGCCGATGGTGACCGGCGCATTGGTGGTGATGAAGCACTATTTCCGGGACATGATGTCGAACACGGAACTGGTCGAGCGGATGCTGGAAACCGCAAACGATCAGGGCAGGTACGCCGACAGCACCATCTACGGCCAGGGCCTGCTCGACCTGGACGCGGCGACGACGCCGGTCGGCACCTCCAGCCTTGCCCTCGGCAATACGGTCGGCGGCCCCGGCAGCCCGGTGGTGCAGACCCGTCTTACCCTCGGCAACGCGCTCGGCAACGGACTGACCCAAGCGCTCGCCGGGCAGGAGGTCGCCGCCTTCGACGAGCTGGGCGCGCCCTTCTGGTACAAGCTCCGCGGTTTCGCACGCGCCGCGCCCGGCCCCTCGGGAATGGCGCGGCTGAACGCCTTCATGGCCTGGCCCGAAGGGGACGGGAATGCCGCCACGGCCGGAATCGGGCAGGCGCCGGTCGGCGGCTTCATGCCCGGCAACCGGGGTGTGGGCGCGACCGGTTTGCGGCTGGGCTTCCTTGGCGGGCCGTCCGGCGGCATGGGCGGCGGCCATCTGGCGCTCGCCGGGCGGGCGCTGGCCCTCAGCATGGCGGGGAGCGCGGGGGAGCGCACAGAAGAACGCGCCGGCGAACGCGCCGGTGGACGCGCTGGTGAACGCCCTTGGGGACCGGGCGGCCTGGGCTTCACCGTCTTCTCGACCGAAGGGCAGCGCGGGCCGGCGCCGGTCTCGGGCGCCGTGCTGTCCTGGCGATCCCCCGAACGGCCCGTCGGCCTGCGCGCGGGCCTGATCGGCGAGCGCGAAAGCCTGCTCGGCAGCCGGGCGGCCGGCGCCTTCGGCCGGCTCTCCGCCGGTTCCGCCTTTGTCGGTTTCGAGGGCGGCACGCGGGTCGGCGCATGGCGGCTCGATGCCAGCGCCGAAATCGGCATGGCCCATGCCGCGGCGGGCGGCGGGTTGATTACCGGCGTGTCGCCGCTGTTCAGCAGCGCCTTCGCGATCCGCGCGCAGCGGCCGCTGGCCGGCGGGGACACCCTGCACCTTTCCGTCTCCCAGCCCCTGCGGCTCGAAACCGGCCGGGCCCGGCTCTCGGTGCCGGTCGGCCGGACCAAGGACGGCCGGGTGCTGCGCCAGCCGCTGACCGCCGATCTTGCGCCGACCGGCCGCCAGATCGAGATTGCCGCCCAATGGCATCGGCCGCTTCCCGCCGCCGGCGCCGTGCGCCTGGGTGCGACCTGGACCGTCCATCCGGGCCATGACGCCGCCGCGCCGTCCGACCTCACCCTCCTCGCCGGCTGGCGCCACAAATTCTGAGCCGCCAATCGAAGTCACGGCCCTGAAGATACCGACTTATGCAGGGGTTCGCGATTCAAGAATGCGGGACAGCCCATGGTTTCGACGCCGACAGGCGTGCTACATTGTTGTTCCTGTTCCCGTTCTTGCAGGATCGAAATTCGGCGCCGAACGACAAATCGCGACCGGAAGATCGACCGCAGGGACGGTGTCGGCGTGAACGACAAGCGGAACAATCCATAGCCCGGTCGCCGGCCTGTCCGAAATGGCGGAGCCGCCTCGGACGACGGGGGAAGCGCAAAGATGCACCAGGATTGGGTCAAGGCTGTCTGCGTTGAGGATCTCCGGCAGAAGGGCCGGACGGTCTTTCGCCTCGACGGCCGCCAGATCGCCCTCTTCGACACCGGCAAGGGCATCTACGCCTGCAACAACCGCTGCCCGCACGAGGGCTACCCGCTGCGCGAGGGCACCCTCGAAGGCACCTGCCTACTCACCTGCAACTGGCACAACTGGAAGTTCGATCTGGAAACCGGCGAGAACCAGCGCGACGGCGACCGGCTGCGCGTCTATCCGGTCGAGATCCGGGATGGCGACGTCTGGATCGAGATCGTCGATCCGCCGGTCGAGCAGCGGCTCGCCAAATCGCTCGAGGATCTGAAGCAGGGTTTCCTCGACCACGGCTACGAACGGCTGGCGCGCGAGATCGCCCGGATTGCGCGGCTCGGCGTCGATCCCACGATCGCCGTCAAGGAGGCGATTCGCTGGTCGCACGACAGGATGGAGTTCGGCTGGACCCACGCCTACGCCGGCACGGCCGACTGGCTTGCGCTCCATGACGAACAGGCGGGCGAACCCGAAAACCAGCTCATCTGCCTCCTGGAAGCGATCGGCCACATGGCCGAGGACACCCTGCGCGAGCCGAGCTACCCTTATGCGGAAGGCGTCGAGGACTGGGACGAAGAGGCCTTCTGCCAGGCCGTCGAGGACGAAGACGAGATCCGCGCCATCCGCCTGACCCGCGGCGCGGTCGCGACGGGCGACGCCTGGGGCGCCATGGAGCGCGCACTGGCCCGCGCCGCGCTCGCCCACTATGCCGATTTCGGCCACGCCGCGATCTATGTGCCCAAGGCCGGCGCCCTGATCCGGCGGTTGGGCGAGACTATCGCCGAGCCGGTCCTGCTTTCGCTCGTGCGCGGGCTGGTGTCGGCCTTCCGCGAGGACCTGATACCCGAGTTCCGCGGCTACAGCGCCGCTCTGAAAGATTTCGGATCGAAGGCCAACGGGTCGGCGCCCGCCGCCGCGGACTTTGCCGAGCTGAACGCCAACAAGGCGCTTGCGTTCACCGCCGGGCACGGCGCCGCGCCGGCGCCCGACCTGTTCCGGAGCCTGCTCGGGGCCAACGCGCTCAACATGGTGCGCTTCGACCTCAGGCACCTGGACGATCTCGACCGGCCCTACGGCGGCAATTTCGGCTGGCTCGACCTGACCCACGGCCTCACCTTCGCCGATGCGGTGCTCGGTCTCTGTTCGAAATATCCGGAATTGTGGCCGGCCGGGCTGTTGCAGATGGCCTGCTTCTCCGGCCGCAACATCGCGCACCAGGACGAGAACGTCGACCCGGACGACTGGACGGTCGCCGACCCGGACGCCTTCTTTGCCGAGGTCGCCCGGACTCTCCTGGACCACGGCTACGACAGGTACATCGTCTCCGTCCATCTGCTGAAGACGGCGTTGGCGGTGCGCAATCTGCTGGCCTCGCCGGAAACCGGCCGATCCGGCGAGCTGGCGCTCGCCGCGCTCAACCGGCTGCTGCATTCGCCGCTGCGCCGCAAGATGGTGCGCCGCACGGCCCGCCAGGCCATGCGCTTCGTCGAGGTCGACATCTAGCCGGGCGTTCCTGGCCAGGCCGAGGATGTAGCCGACGCCGTGACGCTCGCACCAGCGCATCAGTCGCCAGCGGCAGAAGCCGGAATCGGCCCGCACCCCGATGCGCACCCCGATGCGCACCCCGATGCGCACCCCGATGCGCACCCCGGGCCAGGCCCGGCGCAGGCCCGGCGCAGGCGCGCGACCAGAAGCTTCAAAATGCCAAGCGAATGCTTCGCCGGGTCGATGTCGGCCGGCCGCAGATAGGCCACCAGCAGGTGATCGCCGGCGAACACATACAGCGGCAGGAAGCATAGCGGTCGTAATAGCCGTGGAAGAAGCGCCCCTCCTGATGGCCGTGCACCGCATCGTCGGTGGCATCCATGTCCAGCACAATCTCTTCGGGCGGCCGCTCGAAGGAGGCGATGAAGGTCGCGGCCAGAACCTCGTGAACCGCCCACGCCCAATCCCGTTCGGCCCGGTTCTCGAAGCGGCACAGCGTCGCCGCGCTGGCCAGAGCCCGGTCCGCGCCCGGCCGCCGTCTGCAAGGCAAGGTCATGGCGCAGGGCCGCGTGATCGTTCAGATCCTCGTAGCCCAGCGCAATCCCGAATATCCTTTGGCGCAGCAAATCCGCCACGCCATGGCGCAGCTTGCCCCGTTGACGCGTATCGCCAAGCCGGCGCGCCACCGCCGCCGTCAGGCCAAGCCGGCGATCCGCCTGACGCAACAGCAACGCACCGCCATTGCTCGTCACCTCACCGCCGTCGAAACCCGCCTCGACCCGGCGCCCGCGACAGGCTGGAAAAGAAAGCCGACCAGAGATACAATCCGTCACCGCCGCGCTCCCGTGTCAGATTCTGCTTAACCAACTGAATCATAACATAAAACGGAACGCAGCGGTGCCTACTTCATGAAATATCCGGGCTAACCCGCTTTATTCACGCCGGGTCTGATGATGTGGTGGCGGACGTGGCGTAAGTCGTTGTGATCGTGTAGAAATTCGTTGTCAAAGCGAGTTCCTTCGCGAGCAACGAAAGCGCCACGCCGCCATGACCGAAGAGAGCCTGCTCCCGTTCGATCTTCCAGCCGTCAGACGCAAGAAGGTGACCGCCGGTTTCGATGGCGGGCTGATCTCGTCGGACGGCGGCGTGGTTCTGTTGCGCGAGGCGGAGCGCCGCTTACGTCTGGCCGAGACGCTGGCGGGCAGCATGCGGGATCGGCGCGACCCGGCGACGGTGGTCCACACGCTGCCGGCGATGCTGCGCTTCCGCATGTTCGCGATCGCGTGCGGGTATGAGGATGCCGACGACTGCGACGCCCTGCGCACCGATCCCCTGTTCAAGCCGGCCGTGGGCCGGGCGCCGGAAAGCGGCCGCGCGCTGTGCTCGCAACCGACCATGAGCCGGCTGGAGAACGCGCCCTCGCGCATCGAGGTGGCGCGCATGACCGCGGCGCTGGTCGATCTCTTCTGCCGCTCCTTCCCGACCCCTCCCGCGGCCATCACCCTCGACATCGACGACACCTGCGATCCGGTGCACGGCCACCAGCAGCTGTCGCTGTTCCACGCCCACTACGACACCCACTACGACACCCACTACGACACCCACTACGACACCCACTACGACACCCGCTGCTTCCTGCCGGTCCACGTCTACCATGTGGCGAGCGGCAAGCCGGTGGCGGTGCTCCTGCGCCCGGGCAAGACGCCGTCGGGCGCCGAGATCCGCACCCTCCTCAAGCACCTGGTGCGCCGCATCCGCCGGCACTGGCCGCGCACCCGGCTCACCTTCCGGGGAGACAGCCACTACGGACGGACCGAGGCCATGGCCTGGTGCGAGGACAACGGCGTCGACTACATCTTCGGCCTGGCCGGCAACAGCGTGTCGCACCGCCTCTCATACGAGGTCGCCGACGACCTCAGGGGGCGCCGCGCCGAGGCCGGCGCGGGCAGGATGCGGGGCTTCGCCGCGTTCGCCTACGCCGCCCGGTCCTGGGGCCGCCAGCGCCGGGTCGTCGCCCGGCTGGAGGCAAGCGCGCGGGGCTTCGACGCCCGCTACATCGTCACCTCGCTCGGCGGAGACGCCCGCCATCCCTATGAAGATATTTACTGCGAAGATATTTACTGCACCCGCGGCCAGGCCGAGAACCTCATCAAGCTGCACAAGGGCCAGCTCGCCTCGGACCGGACCTCTTGCCAGAGCCCGATCGCCAACCAGTTCCGCCTCGTCCTGCACACCGCGGCCTACTGGCTGATGCTCGCCCTGCGCGATGCCGTGCCCTGCGCGATGCCGTGCCCCGCAGGATGCCGTGCCCCGCAGGATGCCGTGCCCCGCAGGATGCCGTGCCCCGCAGGATGCCGCTCGCGCCTGGGCCGAGTTCGCAACCCTCAGAAAGAACCTGCTCAAGGTCGGCGCCCGCGTTGTCGAGAAAGCCTGCCCTGAGCTTGCCGAAGGGGCCGCCCGCATCCGCATCCACTTCGCTTCGGCCTGTCCGGATGCCGCCCTGTTCCGCCTGCTGGCCGGGCGTCTCGCGGCCTCGGGCCCCCGATCGCCGGGGCGCCGTGCCCCGAGAACCCGAGCCCGTTCAACCCCAAACCCAGACACCGCCAACCTCAAATCCCGGCACCGCAAGGCGCCGAACGCAAAGCCACGCGCACACAAAATCAACCGATAAACTCCGCCTCCGATGAATAAGTCAGGTTAGCGACCTGTCCGATTTTCCGGCGCCACCTCACCGCCCGCTTCGGGCGTGTGCCAGTAGTGGCTGGCCCGGTTGGCATAGAGCGAGCAGAACAGCCCGCGCTCCCGGATCACCTCGGCAAGGGCCCGGAAGCTCGACATTGTGCCCTCCTCCTCGACGAAGAAGGCCGAGTAGATCTCGCTCGTGGCGTCGTCCATGGTGACGATCAGGTCGAGCGGCGGCCGGCCGGCGAGCCACTCATGCCGTGAGCCGTCCTGGTGCGCCATCATGCCGGGCAGCGCGCGACGGGCGCGTTTGCGCCGGCGCCCATGGACCTGCAAGGTCAGCCGCACCCAGTTGTTGCTGCGCTCACAGCCATGCTCCGCCACCAGCTCCTCGTGGAA
>CBDFNA010000002.1:0-1389528 GCA_965249845.1 Alphaproteobacteria bacterium | reverse complement strand
GCGATCGCTTCGAGAGTATCGAGAAGGCTCTGGCACTCGATCGCCTCCACCCACTCCTTGTTGTAGCACGGTTCCCTGCTTCGGCATGAGATGTAGGGCAGCGCGTTCTCGCGCAGGTCGTTCACGGCATCCCTCGCCGCCGCGAGCGAGGGTCCTGTGCGGACCACACCGACCTGGCGCTGGGCGATTTCCTGGATACTCTCCTTGAACTCGAAGGGCCGTAGCTCTCCGTCGCGCTCCAGGGGCGCCATGAGTCCGGCGGAGACTGCCTCCCAGCTTTCGCGACCAACCGGTTCCTGACCCGTCGCGGCGCCATAGGTCGCTGCCGCAGCGCCGGCCCTGCGGCCCTGAACCAGAATCTGGCTACCGGCGTTGCCCGACAGCCGGTTTGCGCCGTGGACGCCGCCCGCCGCCTCGCCACAGGCATAGAGTCCCGGGACCCGCGTCGCGCAGGTCTCGTCGATCGCGATCCCGCCCATGAAGAAATGGCTCCCCGAGATGACTTCCACCGCGCGGCCAGCCTTTATTTCCTCAACCAGCCCTGCGAAATCGAAACCCTCCCAGCGCCAGTGCCCGCGCATCTGCGTCTTGAAAGACCAGTCTTGCATAAAGTCGATGATATTGCCCGGAAGGTGCGCCCAGGACAGATACACGCCGCCGTTCGGCCCTCCACGACCCTCCAGCATCTCCTTCATGCACGCGATCGCGATGACATCGCGGGTCGACAGTTCCATACGCTCCGGGTCCCAGCGTTCCATGAAACGCTCGCCGTATCTGTTGAGCAGCCATGCACGAACGCCGGCCTGCGGCCCGAGCAGCCAGGGGAATTGTATGCCCTGCCAGATCTGCGGCTCTGCGAGCACGCACGGCAGAAACTGCACCATCTCCATGTCGATCAGCTCGGCCCCGGCGCCGAGCGCAAGACGATAGCCGTCGCCGGTGAGCTCCTCGGGCGCCGTCTGCACGGGATACACCATCATGCCCCCGCCGCAGGCGATCACGACGGTCCTGGTCTGAATGTAGGCCACCGCCCCGCTTCGGAGATCGAGTCCGGCAAGCGCCGCGACCACACCGTTGGTCGTCAGGATATCGGTGGCAAAGAACTCCTCCCGGACCATCACTTTGGCCTTGAGCGCTCTTTTACGCAGAACCTGCATCAGTTCCATGCCCGAGAACCAGACCCCGCGGGCCGTCCGATGGCCGGGGGTCAGAACCGGATCGGACATGCGCAGACCATCGTCCCTGAGCCGCTTCACCTCGGGTCCGATCTCCGAGACCATGGCCGCAACCAGCCGCCGGTCGTTGATGAACTTTCCCGCGACGACAGTGTCCTCGAAAAAGGATTCCTGAGTATCGGTGTCGTCCGCCTTGAGGCCGAGCTGGTGGACGGCGGTATGGCCATCGACACAGGTGTCGCCGGTTATGGTGGCGGTCGCACCGGACCGCGCCACTTGACCCTTGCTGACCAGCAAGGTGCGGCAACCCATCTCTGCCGCCACGCAGGCTGCCAGCAGGCCCGCCCCGCCGCTGCCGACAACGATCACGTCGACCGGTTCCATGGGCGGACACTCCTTGGTCTCGATAATTCTCGCCCGCAGGAACTCTAGCCCGGATTCCTCACCACAGTCACGGCGTGCGGCGCGGGCGCCGGACCGACGGGCCTCCTACGTCGTGTATTTTTCAAACTGCAGATAGCGGTCGCGACTGTCCGGCAGGACGGTGACGATGCGCTTGCCCGGCCCGATTCTCCCGGCAAGGCGCAGCGAGGCCTCGACGTTGGCGCCGGCCGATATGCCGCAAAATATGCCCTCCGTTTCCGCCAGTCGGTGGGCCATGCCGATGGCCTCCTCGTCGTTGATCGGCAGGACTCCGTCGATCAGCCCGCTTTCGAGGATGTCGGGGATAATGCCGTCCGAAACGCCGGGGATCATGGGATAGGCGCCCGGATCGCCCACCATCGGCGTTCCCGCCGGTTCGACTCCCCAGACGGCGATCTCCGGATCGTGTTCCTTGAGCGCTTGCGCGACTCCGAACAGCGTGCCGCCGGTCCCCACAGAGGCGACGAAGGCATCCAGCTTGCCGTCGGTCCTGTCCAGAATCTCCTGTGCCGTTCCTTCGCGGTGGGCGGCGACGTTGGCGGGATTGGAGAACTGCCGCGCATACCATACATCGCGCTCTTGCCGTTCGGTATCGAGGCACAATTGACGCCCGCCCAGCTCCAGGTAACCGCCGTGCGCGCCGGTTCTCGAGCCCGCAGAGCCGTCTCCCGTGCGCATGGCTTCATAGGCGTCGGTATCGACGGTAACGACGTCGCAACCATATGCCAGCATGATCGCGACCCGCGACGGATCGGCGATCTTGTCCGGAACATAGGCGACGAAGTCATAACCCTTCACCGCGCTAACGAACGCCAATGCGGTTCCTGTGTTTCCGCCCGTGGCCTCGACGATCCGACAGTTTTCACGGAGATGCCCCTGGGCCTCGGCCTCCTCTATCATCCTCAAGGCGATCCGGTCCTTTATGCTGCCGCTGGGGTTCAGAAATTCCGGTTTGACGAGAATTTCGGCCCCGCTTTCCCGGCCGACGCGATTCAGACGAACCAGGGGGATGTCGCCGATCAAATCGAGCATGCTATCGGCGATATTGAGGTCCGGTTTCATGGTTTCCTGCCCTTCGAATGCAATCGGCAATCCAGCGATCTAAAGGCCCCCGAGCCTGAAATGGCTCCAGGTCCGCATGCATCGGAGCGCCTATGCTGTTATCCGGTCTCGAGGAAGGATCGCACCCGACCGCCCGGATCATCTGCAAATCCTAAGCTCTCGCGGTGTGTCGGTCAGCACCTCGATCCCGTTGTCCGTCACCGTCCAGGTCTCGCTGTTTCCAACCGCACCGACGCCCGGCAGCAGGATCCAGGGCACAGAATGGAAAACCATGCCGGGCAGGAGAGGCCGGGGATCGCCGGGTTTGAGGTCCATGACTTCGCCCTCGGTCCAGCTCGGCGGGAAGCCCACGCCAACTGAATAGCCCGAGCGGTGCAGCCAGTATTGTCCGTAACCCTGTTCCTCGACGAAGCTGCGCGCGGCCCTGTCGACCTCGCCGGCAGCGACCCCGGGCGCGGCGGCCTCGAGCAGCCGATCGAGGGCCCCGAGCATGACGTCGGAAGCCTTCTTCAGGTCTGCGGACGGCTCCCCCACCGAGATTGTCCGCATGATCGGGCCGCCGTAACGGTGCACGCTGGCCGATGCCTCGAACCACACGCTTTCCCCGTCCTGAATGACCCGGCCCTCGGTCAGACCCCGGTAGGGCGGATCGCGCGAACCCGAGACGACGATGGGCTGCGCGCTGACATAGTCGCTTCCGGCCCGGACCATCGTGTCGTAGACGGCCGCGGCGACCTGATTCTCGTCCGCGCCGGGCCGGATTTCGGCGATGCCGGCCTCCATGCCCATCACGGACAGGTCCGCGGCACGCCGAATATATGAAATCTCCGCCGGCGACTTGACCGCCCGGCATCGCTCCATGACGCCGCTCGCGGAAACCAGGCATGCCTCGGGCAGAGCCCTGCGCAGACCATCGAGAATCACGGGCGGCAGGCTGAGGCTCCGGTCCTGATATCCGATACGCGCCCTGTCCGCACCCATCTTTCGGAGACTCGCCACGAGCACATCGAGATGGTCCCCGGTGTCCGCGACCGGCGTGCCGTCCTTGATCCAGGAAAGACCGGCGACCGCCGTGAAGTACAATCGCCGCAAGACGAAGTGCGGCGGGCCGTCGACCGGTACGATCAGGCACTGAAAGGCCTCCTGACCGGAGTTCTGAAAGTTGCTCAGGTAGAAAATGTCGACGGAATTGGTAACGAGCAGAAAGTCCGCACGAATTTCCTGCAACCCTTCACGGACCTTCTTCAAACGGCTTTCATATTCCTCCACGGAAAACGGAAATAGCCCCTCTGCCCTCCCCCGCGCGTCGGTATCCATCACTCACACCCCCACGAAACTAGGTCCGCCGCCGGTACGGCTCGCGGCCGCTCACCTGCTCCCATGTGTTGTTCGGCATGCTGATTTGACACCGATCAGCATGTCAACATTTTGATTCTACTGAGCTCTGAGGGGTCAAGCACCGGCGCCGAACAACAGTCCGAAAAGGCGAGGCCACTTCAGTCTATCCCATGCCCTTCGAGAATGAAGAAGATGTCACGCAGCACCTGCCACATTTCATCAACAGCTACAACGGAAGACGCCTTCACTTAGCTGGAATGGCCCCCTGATGGCGGCAAGGGAATCCCGCTTTCGTTCCCGCATTTTTGCCTTTTACCTGTTCGCCAGCCGCATCGCAACTTCCGCCAGGATTCTGGCACCGGCAGCGAGGTCGGCCGACGACGCATTCTCGGCTTCGTTGTGACTGATACCACTTTCTCAGGGCACGAAAATCATGCCGCTCGGGCAGAGTCCCGCCATGAATTTGGCGTCGTGAGTCGCGCCGGACGTCAGGTCCATATGCGGCAGCGTTTGCCGCTCGGCGGCGCTGCGAATGAGATCGCGAACGGTAGGGTCGAACTCGATCGGCGGCGCAAACATGGTTTCGACAACCTCGATGTCGCAATCTTTCGCCTCGGCTCGGTACACCCGTTCGACCTGGTCGCCAAGCCGGGTCAGGACGTCCCGGTCGGGGTGCCGGAAATCTATGGTGAAGAAAACCCGCCCCGGTATCGTGTTGGGCGAGTTCGGCGCCACCTCGAAGCGGCCGACGGTAAAGCGCACCGTATCGGCCTCGTCGAACATCAGAGCCTGCAATTTCGTCACCATGGCGACGGCGGCGGCCAAGGCATCCCGGCGGTTGCGGCGCGGCGTGGTACCGGCATGCGCCTCCTCGCCACTGACCTCGACCTGAAACCATCTGAGCCCCTGGATGCCCGTCACGACACCGATCGTATTTCCGGTCGATTCCAGGATCGGCCCCTGTTCGATGTGGGCCTCCACATAGGCGGCCATAGGGGCGCGAAAGTCACGCCGTTCGGCAACCGGGGCGGCCTTGAGCGTTTCGGCCAACGCCTGTTCCACCGTGACACCGTCGCTGTCCCGGGAGGCCAGCACCGTTTCCAGCTGCAGGGCGCCGGCAAACACAGCCGAGCCCATGGTGGCGGGCTGGAACCGCGCGCCTTCCTCGTTGGTCCACACCACCATTTCCAAAGGACGCCGGGTGGCGACGCCGGCGTCACTGGCGGCGTCCAGCACTTCCAACGCTGCGAGAACGCCGAAATTGCCACCGGTAGGCTGCGTATCGAGGTGCGACCCGGCGAGGCGATGTCCCTATCTCTGTTGAAATTCGTGGGGCAGGCGTCGCTGGTTGATGATGCTATGCTGCCTTCATGATGGTTTCAATGGCACTGTCGGCCTGAGCCTTTCTCAAGTGTTCCTGGAGAGCATTTCGGAGGATGGGCAGCTGGCGATAGGCCTTGAGGCGACGGAAGGTTTTCTGGGCCTCCAGCAGGCCGGCGGCGGTCCATCTGAGCGCCATCTCGGCGTGTCTCCAGCGTTTGACGTTGCGGGTGACCTGGCGCACCGTGCCGAGCGCGTTCTCGACGATGTTGGTGCAGGCGAGCGAGCGCCGGAGTTCGTGCGGCAGGCCGAGGCGGATGACGGTGAGGATCTCCTCCAGCCCCTCCAGGATGCTGCCCGAGACGCCCGGTTCCTCATGCTCCAGACGCCGGACCAGGTTGCGCAAGAGCCGCTCGGCCTTGTTTGCGTCGTCCTGGTCCCAGGCCTGACGGAGCGCCTTCTTGACGCTCGCGTGCAAATGTTGGGGCAGGCGCTCGATGATGTTACGGCCCTTGTGGACCTGGCAGCGCTGGATGGCGGCGGCCACACCGAAGGTGTTTCGGATCGCTTTGCTGAGTGCCTTCGCGCCATCGACGATGAACAGCCGCGGCAGTGTCGGATCGAGCCCCCTGGCGAGGAGATTGTCGATCAAGGCCTGGACGACGACCGTGTTCTCCGTCGCCCCCTCGACCACGGCCAGGACATGCTTGTCGCCGTTGCCATCGACGCCGATCGCCGCCATCAGGACATGGTCGCCGACATGCAGACCGTCGATCTGGATGACTAGCAGGTCGAGTTCCGAGAGATCCGAGGCGAGCCAGGCCTTCATCTTCTTGCGTGACAGCGCCACAAAGCGCCGGGAAACGGCCGACTTCGAGGTGCCGTCGCCACGCGCTTTCGCCAGGTCGCCCTCGGGCAGACGGACCGCGCGGTGGTACTTGCGGGTCGACACGTTCAGCACCATCAGGTTGAGCGCCCACTCGAGCAGCAGGTTGCCATCGTGTAGCGCCTGCCAACTCTCCAAGCTCACCTCTTTGCCCGCCCGGTCACGAACCCGTGGCCGGGCCACCTTCACTTTGCCGCCGTGGTAGCCGATCTCGCTATGTGTCCTGCCCCAGCGATAACCTCGACGGTCCCCATGGCGGCGATGTCGGGCCCCGCACACGGTCGTGGCGTCCTCCTCCATCATCTCGGCCAAGGCCTCGACCCCGGCCAGAAGACAAAACCGATCCACGCTGAGATGGACTGCGTCCATCGCGTCCGCCAGCGGCGGCATAGGAATCGAGGGGGCAAGGGCTTTCGGGCGGCTGGAACTACGGATATTATTTCCCATGGTGTCGTTCTCCCTTTTGGGTTTGCAGCACCCGGAGCCTAACGGCTCCAGGAGAGCGGCACCTACCTCAACTTTTCAACATCGACCGGACATCCCCCCCGCTCGACCGCCGCTCCGGTACATTTTTACGCCGCCGTTGACAGGCTGAAGGGTCCGGTCGACCCCGAAACCTTCCGGCAGGTCCTCGAAGGAAAGGTGCCGGACGGCTCGGGCACCGAGCTCGGGCGCCGCGGCAAGGACGGGGAAATCCACCACCGGCCCGGCCGCGACCTCACCTTCTCGGCCCCCAAATCGGTGTCGCTGGTCGCCCTGGTCGGCGGCGATGGGGAGGAAACCGGAGGGGAAAATGGCAACGATACTGATCAAGAATTCGCATGTTGTTACCGCGGTCGACAACTACATTGCGGACATCCTGATCGAGGACGGCCGCGTGCATACCATCGGCACGGATATCCCCGTCGGCGACCATGTCGAAGTTCACGACGCAGCGGTCTCCTGACGCTGCCCGGCGGCGTAGATGTACACACACACCTGGACTGGGATTTCGGTGTCGCGAGAACCGTCGACACCTTTGGCACGGGCACAAAAGCGGCTGCCTTCGGTGGCACGACCACAGTGGTGGATTTCTGCAATCAGACCCGCGGCGAAAGCCCGCTCATTGGGCTCGAGGATTGGCATAAACGGCGAGAGAGTGCCTGCGTCGACGTCGGCGCGCACATGATTCTACTGGATGTCAACGACCAGACGCTCGTCGACATGAAGACCCTGATCGCCGGCGAAGGCGTCACCAGCTTCAAGCTGTTCATGGCGTATCCCGGCGTCCTCATGATCGAGGACGGCGGACTGTTCCGGGCCATGCGCGTGGCTGGCGAGCAAGGCGCATGACTTGTGTGCACGCGGAAAACGGCCCGATCATTCAGGTATTGGTCGAAGAGGCGTTGGCGCAGGGCCGCACCTCGCCGAAACAGCATATGCTGACACGGCCGTCGCTGATGGAGGGGGAGGCAACCCAACGTGCCATCCGCATTTCCGAGCTGGCAGACGCGCCGCTCTATATCGTTCATCTTTCGGCCAGCGAGGCGCTCGCCGCGGTGACCGAGGCGCGCGATCGCGACATCCGGGTGCATGCCGAGACATGGCCCGCATTACCTCTTTCTCACCGACGAGGAATACGATCGCCCAGAGTTCGAGGGGGCGAAGTACGTGGCGACCCCGCCGCTCCGTGGACATGCGCACCAGACGGCGTTGTGGCGAGGTCTCAAGACCGACGACTTGCAAGTCGTCTCCACCGACCATTGCCCGTTCTGCTTCAACGAGCAACCGTATGGGATGAAATACTCGAAGCAGCAGGGCGCAGATGACTTCAGCCGAATCCCCAATGGGGCGCCGGGCATCGAAACCCGGATGCCGCTGCTCTACGACGGCGGAGTCCACAAGCGGGGGATGTCGATCAACCGGTTCGTCGAATTGACCGCGACCACGCCGGCGAAGCTGTTCGGACTGTTCCCGCGCAAGGGAACCATCGCGGTGGGTTCCGATGCCGACATTGTCCTGTTCGATCCTGACGAGGAATGGACCATACGGGCGTCGGAGCACCACAGCCGGGTCGATTACTCGCTGTTCGAGGGTCGCCCGGTCACAGGGCGGGTCAAGAAGGTCCTGTTGCGCGGTCAACTGATCGTTGACGGCAGCGAATGGCTCGGCCGCGAAGGTGCGGGCCAATTCCTCAGCCGCGGCGAGTGCGGAAAACTCTGAGCCGATGACCGAGGCACTTCGATAATCCTTGGGGGAAGCGACATGGCGGATGACGCGGCAACCGTCGCCGCCGTCGTCGAGGCGGTCCAGGAGGACCGTCTATGGCAGCGCCACATGGAGATCGCCGCCATCGGCGCGACGGGGCGCGGCGGTGTCAACCGCCAGGCGCTGACACCGGAGGACGGGCAGGCCCGGCGCCTGGTGCTCGAATGGGCGTCGCGACGCGGCTTCACCGCCAGCGTCGACGGCATCGGCAACCTGTTCATCCGCCGTGCCGGTGCACAACCGACGGCGGACCCCATGGTCGCCGGGGGGGATGTCCCGGTCGATGTTGAAAAGTTGAGGTAGGTGCCGCTCTCCTGGAGCCGTTAGGCTCCGGGTGCTGCAAACCCAAAAGGGAGAACGACACCATGGGAAATAATATCCGTAGTTCCAGCCGCCCGAAAGCCCTTGCCCCCTCGATTCCTATGCCGCCGCTGGCGGACGCGATGGACGCAGTCCATCTCAGCGTGGATCGGTTTTGTCTTCTGGCCGGGGTCGAGGCCTTGGCCGAGATGATGGAGGAGGACGCCACGACCGTGTGCGGGGCCCGACATCGCCGCCATGGGGACCGTCGAGGTTATCGCTGGGGCAGGACACATAGCGAGATCGGCTACCACGGCGGCAAAGTGAAGGTGGCCCGGCCACGGGTTCGTGACCGGGCGGGCAAAGAGGTGAGCTTGGAGAGTTGGCAGGCGCTACACGATGGCAACCTGCTGCTCGAGTGGGCGCTCAACCTGATGGTGCTGAACGTGTCGACCCGCAAGTACCACCGCGCGGTCCGTCTGCCCGAGGGCGACCTGGCGAAAGCGCGTGGCGACGGCACCTCGAAGTCGGCCGTTTCCCGGCGCTTTGTGGCGCTGTCACGCAAGAAGATGAAGGCCTGGCTCGCCTCGGATCTCTCGGAACTCGACCTGCTAGTCATCCAGATCGACGGTCTGCATGTCGGCGACCATGTCCTGATGGCGGCGATCGGCGTCGATGGCAACGGCGACAAGCATGTCCTGGCCGTGGTCGAGGGGGCGACGGAGAACACGGTCGTCGTCCAGGCCTTGATCGACAATCTCCTCGCCAGGGGGCTCGATCCGACACTGCCGCGGCTGTTCATCGTCGATGGCGCGAAGGCACTCAGCAAAGCGATCCGAAACACCTTCGGTGTGGCCGCCGCCATCCAGCGCTGCCAGGTCCACAAGGGCCGTAACATCATCGAGCGCCTGCCCCAACATTTGCACGCGAGCGTCAAGAAGGCGCTCCGTCAGGCCTGGGACCAGGACGACGCAAACAAGGCCGAGCGGCTCTTGCGCAACCTGGTCCGGCGTCTGGAGCATGAGGAACCGGGCGTCTCGGGCAGCATCCTGGAGGGGCTGGAGGAGATCCTCACCGTCATCCGCCTCGGCCTGCCGCACGAACTCCGGCGCTCGCTCGCCTGCACCAACATCGTCGAGAACGCGCTCGGCACGGTGCGCCAGGTCACCCGCAACGTCAAACGCTGGAGACACGCCGAGATGGCGCTCAGATGGACCGCCGCCGGCCTGCTGGAGGCCCAGAAAACCTTCCGTCGCCTCAAGGCCTATCGCCAGCTGCCCATCCTCCGAAATGCTCTCCAGGAACACTTGAGAAAGGCTCAGGCCGACAGTGCCATTGAAACCATCATGAAGGCAGCATAGCATCATCAACCAGCGACGCCTGCCCCACGAATTTCAACAGAGATAGGGACATCGCCCGAGCGGGCGCTGCCAGCGTTTGGATTCGACGACCGCGAGACCGAGCTCGTAGCGCTTCCACTCCTAGGCGAAGCGGTTGGCCCGGCCCTTCGCCGCATCGTCAGCGAACAGCAGGCCGTCCGGTACATCCTCCCGGCCGTGTGCGCTCAGGTTTTGCTGTCGCAGGCTCGCCGTCCACCCAAGCCGTGCGAGGACGGGCCAGATCAGATCATCCTCGGTCTGGCTTTCGTTGGGCGATGCGGCGGCCGGGAAGCGGTCGCAGATCGCGCGCAGCGCGGCCTCTAGGTCTTCTAGCGACGCGTCGTCCAGTTCCTGCCAGTCGGGCGACCGGGTGATGGCGTCGCGCAGGAAATCGCTGGCGAAGAGGCTCCCCTGAAATGCGGTGTCGAGGCTCATGCGCCTATGATCCACGATCCAGTTCGATATTTCAGCATCACGCCATCGGCGTGCGCCATCACGACTGAGGGGGCCCCGGAAAATCGGACAGGTCGTTAAGGTGTATTCCACCGCCTGACGGAGGAATGCAGATGAGCAGCAAGCGACGCAGGTTTTCGGGGAAGCTGAAGGCGAAGGTGGCGCTGGAGGCGCTTCGGGGCGACCGGACGCTTCAGGAGATCGCCTCGCAGCACCAGATCCACCCGAACCAGGTCGGTGCCTGGAAGCGCCAGGCGATCGAGGGTCTGGTCGAGGTGTTCTCGAAGGGCACCGAGCGGCGGGTCCGGGACCATGAGAGCGAGGTCCGCGATCTTCACGCCAAGATCGGGGAGCTGATCGTGGAGCGGGATTTTTTGTCGCGCGGGTCCGGTCGATGAGCCGGTCGATGAGCCGGTCGGAGCGCCGCACGATGATTGTGCGCGACCACCCGGCGCTGAGCCTGAGCCGGCAATGGCGCCTGCTGTCGCTCGGGCGCTCCTCGCTCTACTACGAGCCGAAGGGGGAGAGCGCGGGGACGCTCGCGCCGATGCGGCGGATCGACGAGCTGTTCCTGAAGTATCCGTTTTATGGCGCCCGTCGGATGGCACTTCACCTGCGCCGCGAGGGCGTGCGGATCGGCCGACGCCGGGCCGCTCGGCTGATGCGCCTGATGGGGCTTCAGGCAATCTATCGGGCGCCGCGCACCAGCGATCCGCATCCCGAGCACCGGGTCTGGCCCTATCTGCTCAGGGGCTTGGCGATCGAGCGACCGAACCATGTCTGGTGCGCCGACATCACCTACATCCCGGTGCAGCGCGGCTTCCTTTACCTTGTGGCGGTCATGGACTGGGCGAGCCGGTACGTCCTGGCCTGGCGGCTGTCGAACACGCTGGACGCGAGCTTCTGCACCGACACGCTCGACGAGGCCCTGACCCGGCATGGCAAGCCGGAGATCTTCAATACCGACCAAGGCAGCCAGTTCACCAGCTTCGCCTTCACCGGGCGCCTGCATGCGGCCGGCATCCGGATCTCGATGGATGGCAGGGGCCGGTGCATGGACAATATCTTCATCGAGCGACTGTGGCGCTCGCTCAAATACGAGGCGGTCTATCTGCACGAGATCGCCGACGGCCTCACCGCCCGGCGCCTGATCGGTGATTGGGTCCGCTTTTACAACCTCGAGAGGCCGCACTTGGCGCTGGACGGGCGAACCCCGGCCGAGGCATACCGCGGCGAGCCGCCTGTGGATATGATGGACAAGCCGCTCCGCGCCTTGCCCACATCCCCACAGGCGCAGCAGCAACAACAGGAAGATCGATTCAAGGGGATCTTGGCGGCCTGAGAAACAACCGGAATACACCTTAACTCAGCCGCCAGGCTGTCCGAATAGGCGAGGCCACCTCAGACACTCATGCACTTCGTAAGCTACAACATCCGGTACTCCCGAGGTAAGGATGATCGCCACGACCTCGCACGCATCGCATCGGCGGTGGAAGGCGCCGACCTCATCTGTCTTCAGGAGGTGACTCGAAACATGCCCGGGGTGCCGGATGACGATCAGCCCGGGCGTTTGGGCGACCTCCTGCCCGATTACTTCTGGACTTACGGTCCACCGGTCGATATCGACGCCGGTATCCGGGATGCGTCGGGGCGACCTGCCAATCGGCGCTTGCAATTCGGAAACATGATCCTCAGCCGCTACCCCATTCGGTCCTCAAGGCTGTTTCTCCTGCCCCGATTTCGCACCTTCGATACCCACAATCAGCAGTGCGGTGTCCTGGAGGGGATCGTCGCCCTGCCCTCGGGGCCACTGCGCATTTACTGTGTACAGCTCAACAGTCGGGCCAGCGACGAACGCATGGCACAGATCGACTTTCTGGTGGCGCGGCTCTTCGACATTCCCCGGGAGGGGGGCGCGTGCACGGGACCGCCTTGGCGGGAGGGCACGGAAGAGACGCCCATGAGCGAGGAATTCGTGCTCATGGGTGATTGCAATCTCACCCCGAACTCGCGCGAGTACGAGCGCATCGTGGGCGAGCCCGACTACTACCACGGTTACCGCATCGTCGCCCACCATCCGGTCGATACCTGGACACAGGCGGGCCATGAACGGGACGGTGGCGTCACGTGGTACGACGCGATCGACGACTGGAAGCGTGGGCTTCGTCTCGACTACGCCTTTGTCAGCGCCGGCCTCGCGAGACACGTGAGCCACGCCCGGATCGACGGTGACGCGGCCGGTTCGGACCATCAACCGTACTGGTTCAGCTTGTCGTTGCAAGCGGACATGTCATCTGCCTCAGCCGGCGGCGGGGGCCGGAGAAAGTCGGGATGAAGGAAAGAAGACCCGGCGTAAGCCGGGTCTTCAATGATGCCATGTGGTTGTCCGCTCTCGGCGCCTGGACGCTCGATGAATCAGGCGAACCACCACCGCTCGGCGAGCTTCTGCCCGTCGAGATCCCAATTGCCCTGCATCTTGCCGTGCCGAATCTTGTCCGAGGTCGCGAACACGTAGTTGTTGAACAAGGGCACCACTACGCCTCCCTCGTCACGCACGATGCTCTGCATCTCCACGTACATCTCACGCCGCAGTTCGTCGTTCAACTCGGACCGGCCCCGGATCAGGAGTTGGTTGAATCGGTCGTGCTTCCAGAAGGTATCGTTCCAGGCCGCGCTGTCGGAGTACGCGGTCGAGAACATCCAGTCCTCGGTGGGCCGGCCGGACCAGTAACACATGCACCAGCTCTTCTTCATCCACACCGCGGACCAGTATCCATCGTTCGGTTCACGAATGACGTTGATCTCTATTCCGGCCGCGGCGGCGTGTTCCTTGTAGAGTACGGCGGCATCGACCGCGCCCGCGAACGCCGCGTCCGCCGCGCTCAGGTCCACCGACAGACTGCTCAGGCCCGCCTGTTTCACGTGCCATTTCGCCCTGTCGGGATCGTACGTGCGTTGTGGGAGCTCGCTGGCATGGAACTGATTGGCCGGGCTGATGGGATGGTCGTTGCCGACCGCACCGTGGCCGCGCAGCACCGTCTTCAACAAGGCTTCCCGGTCCAGGCCCAGCTTCAGAGCCATGCGGACGTGGTTGTTGTCGAAGGGCGACATGTCGGTACGCATCGGAATCGTATAGTGCGCGGTGCCCGTCGTCTCTTCGACCTCGATGCCGGGCGTGCGCGCGAGGAGATGCACGGTCTTGAGATCGCAACGGTCGATCACATCGACTTCGCCCGTCTTCAGGGCATTGGTGCGGGTCGAAACGTCGACGATTGACAGGATCTCCACCTCGTCGAAATGTGCGTGCCCGGATTTCCAGTAGTTGGGGTGCTTCTTGCCCAGGAAGCGTACGCCCGGCTCGAATGCCTGAACGCTGTAGCCGCCGCAGCCGACACCGCCGAGCGGGTCGATCTTGCCGTCCTTGCTGGGCAGGATGGCGATGTGGTAGTCGCTGATGATGTAGGGGAAGCCGGCATTGCCGCCGTCCAGCGTCACCTTGACGGTATCCTTACCTTGGGCCTTGATGTCCACCATGGTCTTCAGCAGGGCCTTGGCCGCGGATTTGGAATCCTTGTGTCGATGGTGATTGACCGAGGCAACCACGTCATCGGCATCCATTGTCTTTCCGTTGTGGAATTCGACGCCCTTGCGAATCTTGAAAATCCATTCCCTGGCATCGGGCGAGGCTTCCCAGCTCTCGGCCAGTTCCGGCTCCAGCTTGCCGGATGTGCCAATCTCGGCCAGATGGTTATTGACGGTGTAATTCAGGGTGCTCGTGTAGCCGTTCTCGAACGTGGCCGGGTCGAGCGAGTCGGTGGTCGAGCCGTGGGCCATGCCCACCCGAAGCCGGCCCCCCTTTTGGGCCGCGTGCGCCGCCCCACTCCACAGGGAGCTTGCCGTGGCGGCGGCAACGCCCAGAGCCGCCGCCCTCTCGATGAACTCGCGGCGACTCAGGGTGCCGCTGGCCAACTGGCGCTTCAAATGTCTTGTTTTGTTCATGATGTTCCCCCCCCGGGGTTTCGATACCGATCAGTCTGCGACCGATGATGCTGAAGTCTACCTACCGCCGGGAACGCTTGTCTAGAGCGTAACTGATTTAGTTTGAACCGTATCCGGCGTTTTGGATGTAGTTGTTGCACTCGTCGGGTTGGATGGTGTTGATTAGTTCTCCGAGATGGCGCCACGCCCGCGCCTGCCCTTGACCCGGCGTGCCCCGAAGAAGCTCTCGTCGACCTCGACGACCCCGAACAGCGGACGCTGGGCCTCGCAGGCAACCAGGATGTGTTCCCGCAAGCCGCGGTAGAGCCGGTTCACGGTGTTGCGGTTCAGACCGCTCAGCGTCGCCGCCTGGAGGGCTGTCAGATCGGCGGCGAAGTAACGAACCAGCTCGCGGACCTTGCCCTTGGAGATCCTTGAACGCTTGGCGTATTTGTTTTTCATTGTCATGCCTAGACTTATGACCAATCCAGAGATGCTCAGCTAGGCAAGACCCTTTTTTTAAAGCTCAGCCCCTCGCGCCTGAGGAACCGCCAGATCGTGTCCCGGCACACCGAGATCCCTGCCGCGGCCAGCAGATCCTGCAGCCGGTCGATCGTCAGATGCGGCGTCTCGCCGACCAGCGCTCGAACCAGCTCCCGGTGCGGCTCCAGAAGCCAGCTTCGGTGGCCGCCGATCTTGCCCGGCGCCACGCTCCCCCTCGCCCGCCAGCGGGCAACCCATTTGGGGACCGAGGAAACGCTGACACCGTAACGCGCCGCCACAGACCGGATCGGCTCGCCCGCCAAGTGGGCTCGGACAACGCGTTCGCGAAGGTCATTCGACTAAGCTCGGCCCATCCATGCTGGCCTCCTTCACCAGTGGCCAGTTTGAATCACATCCCCTAACCAATTGGAATCAAAAGATTCTATCTATAACGGATACGCTCTAATGAAACCAAGTCTCTTCGAGGCGCGAGCGAACCTTGACGACCGGATTGACCGTGCCGTGTTCCGCCTCGACGATGGCCATACGGGATGCCGGCTTCCCGGCAGCGCCCGCCGTGGCCGGCGCCGTGAGCCAAGTTCGGGCAGGTTGGCGCTTGTGTCGCTTGCCCGCCACCCGTTCAATGCGGGGGCGCCCGCGCCGGCAAGAGCGCCCCATGCCTCGCCGCCGAGGCGGAGCCTCGATGGCTCAGGTGAGCTGTTCGCTGAGCGGGCCCTCGCGCAGGCGGGCGCCGGCACGGGTGCGTAGCAGGTCGTCGAGCCAGTCGGGGTCCATCTCCGGCACCGACGCGAGCAGGAGCTGGGTGTACTCGTGGTGGGGGGGCGACAGGATCTCGTCGCGTGGCCCGTGCTCCACCACGCGGCCATTGAGCATCACCACGATCTCGTCGGAGATCGCTTTCACCGTCGCCAGGTCGTGGGTGATGAAGAGATAGGAAACCTTGAGCTCATTCTGCAGGTGCTGGAGCAGGCGGAGGATGCCGTCCGCCACGAGCTGGTCGAGCGCCGAGGTCACCTCGTCGCAGATGATCAGGTCCGGCTTCGCGGCCAGCGCGCGTGCGATGCACACGCGCTGCTTCTCGCCTCCCGACAGCTCGGAGGGGAAGCGATCCATGTACCTTTCACTCAGCTCGATCTGATCGAGGAGCTCCACCACCCGGTCGCGTCGCTCCTTGCCCTCCATGCCGAAGTAGAAGGACAAGGGCCGGCCGAGCACCTCGTGCACCTTCTGGCGCGGGTTCAGGGCCACGTCCGGCATCTGATAGATCATCTGCATGCGGCGCAGCATCTCCTTGTCGCGGTGCTTGAAATGCGGCGGCAGCGCTTGGCCCTCGAATATGACGGAACCCCTGGTCGGGGGCAGGAGCCCGGTGATGACACGCGCCAGGGTGCTCTTGCCGCTCCCCGACTCGCCTACTACCGCGGTGGTGTTGCAACGGGTGAGGGCGAACGTGATGTCTTCGAGCACCGACACGCCACCGGAGCCGCCGTAGCTCGCGCTGATGTCCTTGACCTGGAGCAGGATCTCTCCCTCCTCGGGATGATGCACCTTCTCCTCTCGCACCTTGCGGACCGACAGCAAGTCCCGGGTGTACTCTTCCCGCGGCGCCGCGATCATCTCCCTCGTCTTGCCGACTTCGACCGTCTCTCCGTAGCGCAGCACCATGATGCTGTCCGAGACCTGCGCGACTACGGCCAGATCGTGGCTGATGTAAATGGCGGCGGTGTTCAGCTCCCGGATCGCATCCTTGATCGCGGTGAGCACCTCGATCTGGGTGGTCACGTCCAGCGCGGTGGTCGGCTCGTCGAAGACGATCAGATCCGGCTTGCACGCCATGGCCATCGCCACCATCGCGCGCTGGAGCTGCCCGCCGGAGACCTGATGGGGATAGCGATTGCCGATGTTCTCGGGATCCGGGAGATCGAGCTTCCTGTAGATCTGCTTGCCTTCCGTTTCCGCCTGGGAGACCGCCATCACCCCGTGCTGCGCCGGCGCCTCGGCGTACTGTGCGATGATCCGGTGGGCGGGGTTGAAGGATGCGGCAGCGCTCTGCGCCACGTAGGAGATGCGCACCCCGCGCAGCCGGCGCAAGCATTCGTCACCGGCCGACGTGAGCTCGATGCCGTCGAAGGTGATGCTGCCGCCGGTGATACGGCAACCCGGACGGCAAAAGCCCATGCTCGCGATGCCGATGGTCGTCTTGCCGGCGCCGGACTCCCCGATCAGCCCGAGCACCTGCCCGCGGTCCAGCTCGATGTCCACCCCCTTGACGATTTCCTGCCAGCGTTCTTCCTGGAACCCCTCGACCCGCAGGCCCTCCATGGTGAGTAGTCGAGACATACGTCCTTCCTGGTTGCGTCTCCGGGCTTGCGGCGCAGGTTTCAGTATTCGTCGCGCAGCCCCGCCGCCTTGCGCAGAAACCAGTCCACCACCAAGTTGACGCCGATGGTGAGAACGGCAATGGCGGCGGCCGGTACCAGCGGAGTGTAGATGCCGAAGATGATCGCGCCCGCGTTCTCCTTCACCATGCTGCCCCAGTCCGCGGTCGGCGGCTGCAGGCCGAGGCCCAGGAAGCTGAGCGCGCTCAGGAACAGGAACACGAAGCAGAAGCGCAGGCCGAACTCGGCCACCAGAGGCGGCAGGGTGTTCGGCAGGATCTCGCGCCGCATCAGCCACCACAGCTTCTCGCCCCGCAGCCTCGCGACTTCGACGTACTCCATCACCTCCACGTCCATGGCGACCGCCCGCGACAGGCGGTAGACGCGGGTGGCGTCGAGAATGGCGATGACCGCGATCAGCGCCGTCACCGAGGTGCCGACTACCGAGAGGATCATAAGCGCGAAGATCAGAGTGGGGAAGGCCATGAGCACGTCCACGAAGCGGCTGAGCGTCTGGTCGACCCATCCGCGCTGGGTGGCGGCAAGGAAGCCGCAGGAGATACCGAGGGCAAAGGAAAGGGCGGTCGTCACCAGGGCGATGGAGATGGTGTTGCGCGCCCCGTAGAGGAGGCGCGTGTAGAGATCCCGCCCGATGTGATCGGTGCCGAGCAGCACCTTGTGCTCGCGGCTCCGGTTGATCTCCTCCCAGCACTGGTAGGCGGAGATTCCTTCCGGGGTGCAATCGGCCGCCCAGAAGCCGACCTCCCAGACGTCGCCGACCACCTCCGTCTCCCGGAAGGGAGTGAGCTGCGGAGCGAAGAGCATCAAGGTGACGTTGACGATGATGATCGCCAAGCCGAGCTTCGCGCTCCAGGGAGAGTACGCCAGCGCCTTGAGTACGTTCACGAGCATGTGATCGGTCTGCCTTACTTCGGATGGCGCAGGCGTGGGTTGGCGAGAAGCGACAGTACGTCCGCAGCAAGATTGAGCAGCACGTAGGTCCCGGCGAAGATGAGACCGCTCGCCTGTATCACCGGCAGATCCCGCTTCGACACCGAGTCGACGAGGAGCTGGCCGAGGCCGGGATAGACGAACACCACCTCGACCACCACCACGCCGACCACCAGGTAGGCAAGGTTGAGGACGATCACGTTGATGACCGGTGACAGCGCGTTGGGGAAAGCGTGATGCATGATGATGCGTCTGCGCTTGATGCCCTTGAGGCGCGCCATCTCGATGTAGGGGCTCATCATCAGATTGATGATGGCGGCGCGGGTCATGCGCATCATGTGCGCCACCACCACCAGGATGAGAGTGAGTCCCGGCAGCGCCACCGCATGGAGCTTGTCGCCGAGCGCCATGTCGGGGGAGATGTTGGAGATGCTCGGGAATACGCTCCACTGTACCGAGAGGAGAACGATCAGGATGTAGGCGACGAAGAACTCCGGAAAGGAAATGGTGGAGAGCGTCATCATCGAGATCATCTTGTCGAACAGGGTCTCGCGGTACAGGGCGGCCATCATGCCGAGAAAGACCGCGAGCGGCACCGCAATCACCGCGGCGCTCAGCGCGAGAAAGAGGGTGTTGGCGAGCCGGGTGTCGATGAGCTCCGATATCTCGCGCTTGTTGGCGAGCGAGGTGCCCATGTCGCCGGTCATGAAGTTCCCGAGCCAAGTGACGTAACGCGTGTACCAGGGCAGGTCGAGACCCAGCTCCCGGCGGAACGCGGCTACCGTCTCCGGCGTCGCGGACTGACCGAGAATGGCCTCGGCGAGATCTCCGGGCAGCAGCTCTACCCCGACTGCGATCATGAGCGAGATGACGATGAGGGTGACGATGCCGAAAAGCAGGCGCTTGCCTATCAGCACCGGCAGTGAATCCATGATCCCTCCACCCTGTGATTGCGGTGTCCGAAATGGTCGAACAGGCCGACTCCGCACCGCATCATGGGCGAATTGCAAGCCCATCTCAAGCGACCTGCCTGCTCCCGGACGCAGACCCGCACAAGAAGAAAATCAGCCGGCGATCGAGTAAGCCGAGCGTCCACGGATGGTGTCTGGCCGCTGTGGCGTCACTCGTCGACCGTGGCGCGAACACCATAAGGCATGCAGGAGGATACAGACGAAGAATGGGAACAACATGTCAAGTGACAATTTCACGGACAGTGTCAGAATTTCAAACAATGGAACAACAGCATGCTCAACGCTACAGAGCGATGATGACGGAGAACGGCCGGGTGGTCGTTCCGGCACGCCTGCGCAAGCTACTGGGTGTGGAGGGTACGCGGGCGGAGCTCTTCTTCCATGTCCAGGGCGACGAGGTCACGCTCACCACGAAAATGCAGGCGCTCAGGCAGGCGCAGACACGGCTTGCCGGGATGGCGCCGACTGGAACGAAGCTCGTATCGGAAGAGCTGATCGAGGATCGCGCAGCGGCGGCGCATGTGGAATCCGGCGATGCGCAGGACCGTTCTTGATGCGTCCGCCATCCTCGCGGCGCTGTTCCGCGAGCCCGGCGCGGATGTCGTCGAGACCCACTACCAGGCCGGCATCGTCTCGGCGGTGAATCTCTCCGAGGTGGCCGTGAAGCTGTCCGACCGCGGGATGCCGGACGTCGAATCCCGGAACCTCCTGTCAGGGCTCGGCTTGGTGGTGTGCCCGTTCGACGAGAGGCTGGCCTACATGGCTGGAGCCTTGCGTGAGGTCAAGCGGTCGAGCGGTCTGTCGCTCGGCGATCGGGTATGTCTCGCCCTCGGCCTTGCTGAAGCGGTTCCTGTCATCACCGTGGACAGGAAGTGGGTCGACGTCTCCGAAGCGGTCGGCGTCGAGGTCATCCTGGCCCGATGAGCACCGGATGCGGGGAGAGCGGGGATGCGCAGTCACAGCGCCCTGATTGACCGCTAGCTCTCACGCCAGGCGTTGCGCGTACTGAACGTCGAGATCGGCCCGGCCCGATTTTCCCGCCCGGCGGCGGTGTCGCATGGACCGGCCGCCGCGGTGTCTCGTGCCGACAATCTCGCAGTCCTCGACATGGGGGTCAATTTAGATCGTCCAGTGCTCGGGGTGGCGCCGCGCCGCCAGCGCGGCAATGGAGTCCGAGACCCCGGGGCGCGGACTCGGGGCCCTGGGGGCTTACGCGGGCGGGGATGCCCACCTCGTCGAGAAGGGCGTCGATGTCCTCCTTGCTCACCGTAGCCAGGAAGTTGTGCTCGGGCGCCGGTTTCGGCGCCTGGGGGCGGTTTTGGGCGCGGTGTCGGGTTTGTCTGTCAAGTCCGTCATGTCCACCTCCGTGTCCTGCGCGCGCGCTTCGGCTCCGATGGCGGTGGTGTCGGTCGCGGTGAGGGTGAGCGATGGCCGCGGCGCAGCCATCAACAGCCCCACCCAGCAGGCGGTCGAGGAGGCTCTATCCGCTGCGGGCTTTCAAGTCATCGGCCTCCACACCTGGAACGTGCCGTGCAAATTGATGGACATGTTCCTCTACGCTGGGAACGACCGGCCGCAACTCTACTTCGATGCGCGGTTCCGCAGCGGTATTTCGAACTTCCGGCCGAGCAGGTGCCGACCCAGCGCACTCCGGCCATTGCGTTGCGCTCCGATGCGGTCGGGCTCCGCGGCGCCATGCGCTGGGTCCGGCACCGGGTGCAACGGGTTCATTACATCCTGACGGTCGGAACAAGCACTGCCTGATTCTCGGCGGTTACGTTGGACGCTGGTCGGGAAAGCAACATTTTGATCTCTCTCGGTTTTGAAGGGATAAAGTTGGGTTTGGCGCACGGTAAACGGAAGCCTTACCATGGCACTGTCGTGCCCGTGTGCGGAGAAGCACGAGATGGTGGTCACCTCCACCCCATGCTGGCTATTGGAAGAGGAGTGAACATGAACGGAGGCCAAAGACAAAGGCTCCAAAGATCAAAGACCGCGTTTCGTACCCGCAAAGGGCAGTGTGATTGGCGGTATACCAAAGCAGAAAACGGCGCGGATCACTGACGCAATGACCGACCTACAGCTCGGGATCGACGGGTTGAGAAGTCGGTTGCCTGAAATACGCGACGGAAATCAGTGGGTTCATGCGACGGGTGCATTCGCGCGGATCAGTTCTATGTTCCTCCGGAAGACCGTCTTGGGAGACCGCGACAGACGCGAGACCCAATTGCTCGACGATCGCGTTCTGGGATCAATCAGCTTGCAGTTTGGCCGGTTGCGCAAGATTCCCCGGGACAAACGAAGAGAGATAGAAGTCGGCTTCAGTCTCGCCCTGGTGATCCACAACCATCCGCACCGAACGGGCGCAAACCTCAGAGGAAAACTTGTTCCTTGTCGTGCTCATAATGGCTCCACTTTCTCAAGAGTTGGAGCCCCCGCCAAACCCGGTGCGGATCGGACTTTGAAATGCATCTTCATCTGACGGGAGCTTCAATTCCCTATGTGCTAAACCTGTCAAATGCCAGTTTTCTATTCATAGATCTGAGTGAACTCAATAGATCTCAGGAGGAGCCCGCTTCTATTTCCTTGCATAAATCAACCGTCACAGGCCACATCGAAATGATGTACGCTAGGGCCGACAATTTACATATAAGAGGAGCTACTCTGAAATACCTGGATTTAACTGGCACAGAAATCAGGGGTTCGCTATCGATAGGAGGAGACTGGAAAGCTTATGAAACCCTGAACGGAGAGCCCCATGATCCGGTCTTGAAACTACGAGATGTCCGAGTAGGCAATTTGTCGGCCAGCCCTGATGATTGGGCAGACAATATAGCTCTCGAATTGCATGGATTCGAATTCGATAAGTCAAGGATGATTCCAGAACACTCAGATGATTTTTGGGATGGAATTTCGCTGCTGGGTTGGCTGGAAAAAGACAAAACGTACTCGTCGCAACCGTACGAGCACTTAGGAAAACTCTTGCGAGCGGAAGGGAAGAACAATATGGCAGACATAGTTCTGCACGCTAACCGTATGCGCGCTTCTAGCGCCAATGTACTATATTATTGGTTTGCGTTATTGTATCGCAATATAGCATTTCGAATCTTGTTCGGTTTGCTATTGGTGGGCGTTTTCATTACCTTAGGGGCTGTTGTCTTGCACTTTGGCAAGAGACAGGATGATAGTATTGAGAGAGTCGGATGGTTTTATAGCCTTGATATGTTGACGCCCGGCCTCAAACTTCGTGATGAGCAATATGCGGTGGTTATAAACGCACGGTGGGTGAGAAATTACTTTCTTGTGCACAAAGCAGCGGGTTATGTGTTGGTTTCCATTATAATTACGATGTTATTGGGTATTGTGGAGCTTTGAACCGAATGGTTCAGTGTCGGTCAATCAGTTCCTCTGCGCCGTAGGTCTGGGAGTTCCTCCTGATCTTGCAAAATTGCTAGCGCGAATAAACCATGTTCCAGCACGCCTTCGACACGTTGTTCATCTCGGCGGGCAGCACCGGCAGGCTGAGCTTGCGCCGAGCTATCTTTGTCTTTGGTGGTCATGTCGTTCTTCCGGTGGGTAGGATGTGGTGCAACACGATCCTCGCTCGTATCGGAATCGGCTTGGCCATCGCCCGCGCGCAGGACTCTCGGCGGTCGCGCGCCGGCGCCTGCCAAAGTGTCAGGTGATTACCGTCTCAGAACAATAAACTCGACCCACAGACCCGTAAACAGCGTGATGCGAGAACCAACCCTGTTTCTATGGTCACTTGGGAGCGGCTGCTGATACTCACCTTTTCGAGGAGCGTCGGGTCCATCCGCTCGGAGGGCAAGTCAGGTTGGGAAGCTGGTGGAACCCGATGGATTTCGATGTCTTGTCCCTTGAAGGTGAAGATCGGTCAAGGCGGCCTTCACCCCGCCCATGATGATCTGCCGTCATTGGTGTTGATCGGCGTGGAATATTGACCCCCGATTGGGGGTAATCGGCGTCCAAAATTGACCCCCCCATGGTTTGTTCCCATGAACGCACCTTGTCATTGGACGGACGAGGTGAGGGGGAGATGCTGGTAGTGGAAACGATCGCACGGATCCGTCGGGATCATCTGGTGAGGGGCGTTCCGATCAAGACGATCGCCCGGGATTTGAGGGTTTCGAAGAACACGGTGCGCAAGGTGGTGCGGGGCGATGAGACCTCGTACAGCTACGAGCGCAAGATCCAGCCGATGCCGAAGCTTGGACCGTGGGTGGATGAGCTCGAGCGCCAGCTGAAGGCCAACGAGAAGAAGGCGCGCCGGGATCGGCTGTCTCTGCTGCGGATTCATGAAGACCTTGCGTCTCTGGGCTATGAGGGCGGCTACGACGCGGTGCGCCGCTATGCCAGGGTCTGGCGGCGCCGGCACCGGCTGTTGTCGTCGTCCGAGGCCTATGTGCCGCTGATCTTCGATCCGGGCGAGGCCTACCAGTTCGACTGGAGCCACGAATACGCGGTGTTGTCGGGCACGACGACCAGGGTGAAGGCGGCGCACATGCGGCTGTGTCACAGCCGCATGCAGCTGGTCCAGATCTTCCCGCGCGAGAGCCAGGAGATGGTGTTCGAGGCGCATGAGCGCGCGTTCCGCTTCTTCGGCGGGGTCTGCCGGCGCGGTATCTACGACAACATGAAGACGGCGGTGAGCACGGTGTTCGTGGGCAAGAAGCGGGACTACAACCGCCGCTTCCAGGAGATGTGTACCCACCATCTGGTGGAGCCTGTGGCGTGCACGCCCGGGGCTGGCTGGGAGAAGGGGCAGGTCGAGAGACAGGTGGGTGACGTTCGCGGCCGCCTGTTCGCGCCCAGCCCGCGGGGCCGCTCCTACGCCGAGATCAACGAGTGGCTCATGGATCGGTGCATCGAGGACGCCAGGAAGCATCCGCATCCGACGATCCCGGGCAAGACGGTGTGGCAGGTGTTCGAGGAGGAGCGGCCCTTCCTGACAGCGTATCGCGGCCCCTTCGACGGCTTCCACGCCACTGAGGTAGCGGTCTCCAAGACTTGTCTGGTGCGCTTCGACAACAACCAGTACAGCGTGGCGGCCCGCGCGGTCGGGCGACCGGTGGACGTGCGGGCCTATGCCGATCGGATCGTCATCCGCCAGGACGGCGAGATCGTCGCCGAGCATCCCCGCAGCTTCGGGCGCGGCCGGATCGTCTACGATCCGTGGCACTACGTGCCGATTCTGACGAAGAAGCCCGGCGCGCTGCGCAATGGCGCGCCCTTCAAGGGCTGGCAGTTGCCTAACGCGCTCGGGCGCCTGCGGACCCGGCTTTCCGCCCGCGACGACGGCGACCGGCAGTTCGTCAAGGTTCTCGCGGCGGTGCTGGAGGACGGGCTGGAGGCGGTCGAGGCGGCCTGTGCCGAGGCGCTCGACAGCGGCGCCTGCAGCGCCGACGTCGTGCTCAACATCCTGGCCCGGCGGTGCCAGCCGGCGCCGCCGGCGACCATCCCGACGCCCGAGGGCCTGCGGCTTCGCCACCAGCCGGTGGCCGACTGTCGGCGCTACGACCGCCTGAGGGGGGCCGGCCATGGAGCGTCATGAGGTGCTGGCGATGATGACAACGCTGAAGCTCGCGGGGATGCGCGCCGCCTATGACGACATCCTCGCCGACGGGCTCAAGCGCCGCCATCCGGTGCAACAGATCTTCGGCGCTCTGCTGAGGGCCGAGATCGCCGACAAGACGGCACGCTCGATCAAGTACCAGATGGCGTCCGCCAGGCTGCCGGCGGCCAGGGAGCTGGCCGAGTTCGACTTCGCCGCCTCGCCGGTCAACGAGCCCCTGATCCGCGACCTCGCAATGGGCGGCTTCCTGGAAGCCAAGCGCAACATCGTGCTGGTCGGCGGCACCGGCACCGGCAAGACCCATCTCGCCGTCGCCATCGCGCGGTCCTGCATCCGCAAGGGCGCGCGCGGCCGCTTCTACAACGTCGTCGACCTGGTCAATCTCATCGAGGCCGAGATCCGCTCCGGACGCCAGGGCCGCACCGCGGACCAGCTCACCCGGCGCGACTTCGTCATCCTCGACGAACTCGGCTACCTGCCCTTCGCCCAGGCCGGCGGGCAGCTGCTCTTCCACCTCATGAGCCGGCTCTACGAGCGCACCTCGATCGTCATCACCACCAACCTCGCCTTCGGCGAATGGCCGTCCGTCTTCGGCGACCCCAAGATGACCACAGCCCTGCTCGACCGCCTGACCCATCATTGCGAGATCATCGAGACCGGAAACGAGAGCTGGCGCTTCAAGAACCGCTCCTGACCCGGCGCCGGCCGTCCCCGCGGCCCGGTTGCCCCGGTGGGCCAACAGGCACCCCCCACGCGGCTTCGCTCCGCGTAGCGCAGGGCGCTACACGAAGCCGCGCGGGTCCCCCCTGTTGACTACCGGGACAACCTCCGCCGTGCCACTCAGGGGGGTCAATATTGCACGCCGATCGGGGGTCAAACTTCAAAGCCGATTGACAGGTGACGGAGCAAAGGCCGGGAAGGAGACCTTGAAGGCTCGACTGGTCAAGCTCCGGGCGGTCGGGGCGACGCTGTCGAAGCTGCCGTCCGACGAGGCCGCTCACCTGCGTGCGGCTCTGAGAAGATCGCGGCGCCAGAAGACGACGATCAACGTGCTGAGCAAGGAGAATGCCCGGCTGCGCAGGGCGGTGAAGGGATCCAGGACCCGCCGCGAAGCGTCGGACGCCCAGCTCGTCAAGCTTCGCGCGACCGGGAAGTCCTTGTCGAAGTCTTTACGCGGCGCCGACGCCGAGTTGCGCAGTGCGTTGCGGAGATCGCGGCGCCAGAAGGCCACGATCAGATCGTTGTCCAGGGAGAACGCCCGGCTGCGCCAACGTGCGAAGGCATCCCGGAACCGGATCGAGACGCTGGAAGTGCAGCTTGCGAGGCTTCGCGCGACCGGGGCGGTACTGTCGAGGGCGCTGTTCGGCCGCAAGAGCGAGAAGCAGGAGACGCCGCGCTCCGGGCGCCCGCGCGGCCAGCAGCGCGGCGCCCCCGGCCATGGCCGTACCCAACGGCCCGGGCTCGAGGAGCGCACCGAAGAGTTCAACCCGCCGGAGGAAGCGCGTGTGTGCTCCTGTTGCGGGAAGGCTTATGTCGCCAACGGTGTCGACGAATCCACCCTCGTCGAGATCGAGGTCAAGGCCCACAAACGCGTCATCCGGCCCCCCCGGTGGCGCCGGGCCTGCGGCTGCGCGTCGTCGCCGATCGAAGTGTCGGCGCCCCCGGCGCCGCGGCTGTTCCCCAGGACGCTCTACGGGACCAGCTTCTGGGCGCGCTTCCTGTTCGAACACTGCGCCTGCTTCCGCCCCCTGCACCGGGTTGCCGCGTGGATGTCCGGCCAGAGGCTGCCGGTCTCGCCGGGGACGCTGGCCAACAGCCTGAAGCGCTTCGTGCCGCTGTTCGAGCCGCTGGCCGATGCGATCCTCGCGCACCAGAACGCGGCGGCGCTGCGCCATGCCGACGAGACCGGCTGGCGCGTCCAGGAGCTTCGCGGGGAAAACCGGTCGAGCCGCGCGTGGCTGTGGACCTCGGTCAGCAGCGACGCGGTCTCCTTCCATATCGACCCTTCGCGCAGCGCCGAGGCGGCGCTCGAGCTGTTCGGCGAAGCTCTCCTCGACACGGTCATCGTCTGCGACCGCTACAGTGCCTACAAGCGGCTCGCTCGCCTTCGCGAGGGGCTGGTGACCCTTGCGTTCTGCTGGAGCCATCAACGGCGCGACTTCATCGAGTGCGCGGCCGGCCAGGTGAGCCTGACGCAATGGTGCCAGGGATGGATCGAGCAGATCGCGGTGCTCTACCGCCTGAACGAGGCGCGTCTGGAGCATTACGACCCCGGCCTTGAGCGCCAGACGCCAGCGTTCGATGCGGCGCAGGGCGCGCTGAAGCAGGCGCTCCACGGCCTGTTCGCGGAGGCCGAACAGGAGCTCGCCGGCCTGTCCGACCAGGCGCGCGAGGGCAAGGCGCTGCGCTCCCTGGTGAATCACCGCGAGGGGCTGTGCGTCTTCGCCGACCGGCCCCAGGTGCCGCTGGACAACAATCTCGCCGAAAGGGTGCTCAGAGGGCCGGCGATCGGAAGACGGCTGTCGTTCGGCTCCGACAGCGAGAACGGCGCCCGGTTCACGGCCGTGATGCACTCGGTCGTCGGCACGCTCGCCTTGAACGGCATCGACGTCCTGCGCTGGCTGGAAGCGTGGCTGGAAGCATGCGCGAAGAACGCCGGGCGTGCGCCGGACGACCTGTCGCCGTGGCTGCCATGGTCGATGAGCGAGGAGCGCCGGCGCGCCTTCATGGCGGCAGCATGACCGGCCGGGTCGAGTGCCGCTATTACGGCCGCGACTTCACCGCCGGGGAAATGGCGCTGCTGCGCGCGCTGATCGCTGTCGATCCGCAGCCGACCCGCGCCGGACTGTCGCGAGAGTTCTGCCGGCTCATCGGCTGGTTCAAGCCCGACGGCGGGCTCAAGGACATGATGGCCAGGGTCACCATGCTGGCCATGCACCGCGACGGCCTCGTCGTCCTGCCACCGCCCAGGGGGCGGCAGCACCGGCCAAAGCCCGTCGTCTTCGGGCCGGACTCCGAGCCGCCGCTGCTTCCGGCCCCGACAACCCTCGACGAGGTTCGCCCGATCGACCTGCGCCCCGTCGTCCGCGAGACCCGCGAGGGCAGGCTGTGGAACGAGTTCGTCGCCCGCTACCACTATCTCGGCTATAAGACCCTGGTCGGCGCCCAGATGCGCTACGCCGTCCGCGACCGAAACGGCTGGCCCGTCGCCATGCTCGGCTTCAGCACCGCCGCGTGGAAGCTGGCGCCCCGCGACCGCTTCATCGGATGGACGCCGCGACTGCGTGAGAAGAACCTCCCCCTCGTCGTCGACAACCCGAGGTTCCTGATCCTGCCCTGGATCGAGATCCCCAACCTCGGCTCGCACATCCTCGCCATCGTCCGCCGGCGCCTGCCCGACGACTGGGCCGAGCGCTACGGCACAACGCCCGTGCTCATCGAGACCTTCGTCGAAACCCCGCGATACACCGGCGCCGTCTACAGGGCCTCCGGCTGGCTCCATGTCGGCACCACCCAGGGGCGCGGGCGCTACGACCGGCAAAAACAGTTCGACAAGCCGAAGAAGGACATCTGGCTCCGGCCTCTGCGAAAAGACTGGAAATGCACCCTCAATCGCTAGAATCTACGGGATCGGATAAGCTCATCACGGGCTGATGGAACATTTACCGCGTTGGTTGTGCGGTGGTGGTGAACGACGACAATAATGGGCAAGCACACCCGGAATATGGATCGAATCCGCTTGCGTATTGCTTACGGAAAAATCGAATGGAAACCGAGGGACCTTCCCATTGCGGGCAGAAATCATAAATTATAACGATTGTTCAGTTAGTTAACGAAAGAATTTCTGGCCGTGTTGGCTCTGGTTCCTTTTAAGATTCCGAACCATGACATTTCTTGACATGCCGGATACCCCTGGCCGCCGCCCATCCGCCGACGGGCCGTTCCCGCCGCCGCTTTCCCCGGTGTCCGGGTTTTGCGGAGGAATCCTGAAGCGGGGGAAGGATAAGTCGCCGCGCTGCGGAAGCAGTCGTTACCTGATCGCAAACCCCTCGTAGTCTGCCGCGGCCACGTCGGCGCATCTGGCGGCGTAGGCGGGGTAGCCGCCGATATAGGGCATGAAGACCCGCGGCTTGCCGGGAACGTTGGCGCCGATATACCAGGACGAGCAGGTCGAGCGCAGGGAGGCGTTGGCGAGATCGTTGACGTGGCCGACCCAGTCGTCCTGGGCGGCCCGTTCGGCCTCGATCACGGCGGCGCCGCGGTCGCGCAGGGCCTCGATGCAGTCCGTCACCCATTCGACATGCTGCTCGATCGACGGCATCATGTTGGTGAGCACCGACGGGCTGCCCGGCCCGGTGATGGTGAACAGGTTCGGGAAGCCGTTGACCGCCAGGCCGAGATAGGTGCGCGGCCCGCCGTCCCACGCCGTGCGCAGCGGCAGGCCGCCGCGGCCCCGGATGTCGATGCGGAACAGGCTGCCGGTCATGGCGTCAAAGCCGGTGGCGAAGACGATGGCGTCGGCTTCGATCTCCTCGCCTTCGATCTCCTCGCCTTCAATCGCGACACCTGACGCTGCAATTTCGCGGATCGGCCGGTCGTTGATATCGATGAGGCGGACGTTGGGGCGGTTGTAGGTCTCGAAATAGCCGGTATCGACGCACATCCGCTTGCAGCCGATCACATTGGTCGGCATCAGCTTGCGCGCGGTCTCGGGATCGTCGACGGTCTCGCGGATCCTGGCGCGGACGAAATCGGCCGCCGTGTCGTTGGCTTCCGGGTCGAACAGCAGATCCTGATAGCTCGCCATGAAGGCCAGCCCGCCGTTCCGCCAGCGCCGTTCGAATTCGGCTTCGCGCGCCTCCGGGCTTTCCGCGAGGGCGGACGGCCGCGGCAGATCGACCAGGAAGCAGCCGAACCGGGTCTTGGCCTCTTCGCGCAGGGCGCGGTAGTTGGCCTTGATTTCGGCAACCGCCGCCGGGTCGAGCGTTCGGTTGTGCGCGGGAATCGAATAGTTGGCCGTGCGCTGGAACACGGTGACCTGCGCCGCCTGCCGGGCGATCGCCGGGATCGCCTGGATGGCGGAGGAGCCGGTGCCGATCACCGCGACCCGCAGGCCGGTGAAATCGACCGCTTCGTGGGGCCAGCGCCCGGTGTGGTAGGTCGCGCCGCGGAAGCTGTCGCGGCCGGGAATGTCCGGCAGGTTGGCGGTCGAGAGGCAACCGGTCGCCATGATGCAGAAGCGGGCCGTCACCGTCTCCGGCGCGCCGCCTTCTGGCTCCAGGCGGACCGACCAGAGGCCCGCCGCGTCGTCCCAGTGCGTCGCGGCGACGCGGGTGTCGAACTGCATGTCCGGCCACAGGGCGAACCGGTCGGCGACATGGTTGGCGTAGCGCAGGATATCCGGCTGGACGGCATAGCGCTCCGTCCACTCCCAGTCCTGCTGCAGGGCGTCGTCGAACTGGTAGGAATAGAACATGCTCTCGACGTCGCAGCGCGCGCCGGGATAGCGGTTCCAGTACCAGGTGCCGCCGACCCCGCCGCCGGCTTCGTAGACCCGCGCGCGAAAGCCGGCGCCACGCAGCCGGTGCAGCAGATACATGCCGGAGAAGCCGGCGCCGACGATAACGGCGTCTAAGTCGGGGGCGTCGAGATCGGGCGCGTCAGCGGGCGCGGCGGCGGGAAGGTTTCGGGTCATGGGGCGGCAGTCTCGCCGAACCGGGCCCCGGGTCAAGTCTTCGGGGGTCAAGTCTTCGGGGGTCAAGTCTTCGCGGGCATGGGTCCGGCGCGGAGTGGCCGGGCCCTGTCCTCCGGGGTCAGCCGACCCGTTTTGTCGAAACGAAGGCGCGCCATTCGCACAATCGGTCGCCGCGCATTTTCCAGTGCTCGCCGGCGACCTGACGGCCCTTGCTGCCGTCGGGATTTTCCCAGCTCGCGATCCATTCCACGGCGATCCAGTCGCCGCTCGCCGCGATCAATGTCTTGTCGAGCTGCACATCGCGTATCGACGGGTCGTAGAAGCGCTCGTGGAACGCGCGCACCTGCTCAGCGCCGCGCGCCACCTCCCGGCCGTTCCAGAAGATCGCCGCATCGTCGGTATACAGCGCCATCGTCGCCTCGACATCGCGCCGACGGTACACCGCCTCGGCCTGGCGGACGATTTTCTCGGCTTCGCTTTGGTTCAAGACAGCCCCCAGTCTTCGTTTATCGGAGCCGGAAAAGCATCCCCTCAGGCCGCGACTTCCCAGGTCGAGCCGCGGTGCAACAAGAGGTTCATATCGCCCTGGGTCGGCGCCTTGTCGGCGATCGCCTTGTTCTGGGCGAGGACGGCCCGCTCATAGCTTTGATCGGCCGGATCGCAATAGAGGACGCCGATGGCGACGGGGAAGTCCGGCGGCTGCATGCGCGCCAGCGCGCCGCCGATGGTGCGGTTGGTCTCGTCGTGAACGATGATGTCGTCCTCGCTCACGCCGTCCTCGCCAACGGTGACGACTTCCAGTTCGAGGGTCCGGCGGTTCAGGCGCAGGCCCTTGTCCCGGTCCTTGCCGAACAGCAGCGGCTGGCCGTGCTCGACCTCGAGCTGCATGTCGGCCCGCACATCCTTTTCGGTGAAATGCTCGAACACGCCATCGTTGTAGACGATGCAGTTCTGCATGATCTCGACGAAGGAGCAGCCCTTGTGGGCGTGGGCACGGGCGAGCAGGCCGGGCAGGTGATCCTGCCGCCGGTCGATGCCGCGGGCAACGAAGCGGGCGTTGACGCCGAGTGCGAAGCTCAGAGCGTTAACCGGCGAATCGATCGAACCGTGGGGCGTGGACGGCGAGCGGGTGCCGAGCCGCGAGGTCGGCGAATACTGGCCCTTGGTCAGCCCGTAGATCTCGTTGTTGAACAGCAGATAGCTGATGTCGACGTTGCGGCGGATGGCGTGCAGCGTGTGGTTGCCGCCGATGGAAAGCCCGTCGCCGTCGCCGCCGACGACCCAGACGTCGAGGTCCGGGTTGGTCAGCTTGATCCCGGTCGCAAAGCTCGGCGCCCGGCCGTGGATCGTATGGAACCCGTAGGTCTCCATGTAGTACGGAAACCGCGCCGCACAGCCGATGCCGGAGACGAACACGGTGCTCGCCGGGTCGGCGCCGATATCGGCCATCGTCTTCTGCACGGCCTTCAGGATGGCGTAGTCGCCGCAGCCGGGGCACCAGCGCACTTCCTGGTCGGTGGCGTAATCCTTGGGCGACAGGCTTGCAGGGGTTTGTACGTTCATTGCTCTTTCTCCGCCGGCGCTAGAGCCACGCTTCGAGGGCGTTTTCGATTTCGACGATGCGGAACGGCTTGCCGTTCACTTTATTCAACGGTTTGGCGTCGACAAGAAATTCGGCGCGGAGCACCGTCACCAGTTGTCCGGTGTTCATCTCCGGCACGAGCACGGTGTCGTAGCTCTTGAGCAGGTCGCCCAGATTGGGCGGCATGGGCCGAATATGGCGGATATGGATGTGGGACACATCGTGTCCCTGCGCGCGCTTGTTGGAGACGGCCCGGCTGATCGGCCCGTAGGTCGAGCCCCATCCGACGACGGCCACCTTGCCGCCCGCCTGCCCCTGATCGACGGCCTGGGCCGGGATGTCCTTGGCGATGCCGAGGATCTTGTTCAGGCGGTTGTTCGTCATCTCCTGGTGATTGTCGGCGTCGTAGGAGATGTCGCCGGTCAGGTGATGCTTCTCGATGCCGCCGATCCGGTGGAGCAGGCCCGGCGTGCCGGGCTTTACCCAGGCGCGGGCCATGGTCTCGGGATCGCGGGCATAGACCTGATAACCTTCCGGATCGGTACGGAAGGATACCGGGAAAGGCTCGCTATCCTCGAAGTCCGGGATCAGCCAGGGCTCGGCGGCGTTGCTGATATAGCCGTCGGTCAGGAACATGACCGGCGTCATGTATTTGACCGCCAGGCGGCAGGCTTCGATGGCGGCGAAGTAGGCATCGCCGGGCGAGTGGCAGGCCACCACGGCGAGCGGCGAATCGGCGTTCCGGCCGTAGATCGCCTGATACAGGTCCGACTGTTCGGTCTTGGTCGGCAGACCGGTGGACGGGCCGCCGCGCTGCGAGTTGACGACGACGAGCGGCAGTTCGGTGGCGATTGCGAGGCCGATGGCTTCGGTCTTGAGCGCGATGCCGGGGCCCGAACTGGACGTGACGCCGAGCGCACCGGCATAGGAGCCGCCGATCGCCGCGCAGACCGCCGCGATTTCGTCTTCCGCCTGGAAGGTCGTTACACCGTAGTCCTTGAGCGGCGCCAGCAGGTGCAGCAGCGCCGAGGCCGGTGTGATCGGATAGCCGGTGAACAGCATCGGCAGACCGGCCAGCCGCGCGCCGGCGACAAGGCCCATGGCAACGCCTTCGGCGCCGGTGAGCGCCCGGTAGATGCCCGGTTTGATATCCGCCGGCGGCACGACGAACGCGCCGAACTCGCGCGACATATCGGCCGTCTCGCCAAACGCGTGGCCGGCGTTGAGCGCCGCGATGTTCGCCCCGGCGATCTCCGGCTTGCGGCCGAACTTCTGGTTCAGCCAGTCTTCGTTGATGGTGCGGTCGCGGCCGAACAGCCAGTCGACCAGGCCCAGCGCCCACATATTCTTGCAGCGCTGCGCATCCTTGTTGCCCAGGCCGAACGGCTTCACCGCCTCGACCGTCATGCGGGTCATGTCGACCTCGAGCTTGCGATAGCCGTCGAGCGTCCCGTCCTCCAGCGGATTCTCCGTGAAGCCGGCCTTCTTGAGATTGCGCGGCGAGAAGGCGCCGGTATCGACGATGATCAGGCCGCCCTTGCGCAGGTCGGACAGATTGGTCTTCAGCGCCGCCGGGTTCATCGACACCAGCACATCGACCGCGTCGCCCGAGGTCCGGATCGTGCGCGAACCGAAATGGATCTGGAAGGCGGAAACGCCGAACGTCGTCCCGGCCGGCGCCCTGATCTCGGCCGGAAAGTCCGGAAAGGTCGCAAGATCGTTGCCGGCCATGGCGGTGGCCTGGGTGAACTGGCTGCCGGTCAGCTGCATGCCGTCGCCGGAATCGCCGGCAAACCGCACGACTGCGCTTTCCAGTTCGTTATCGGATTGGTCCAGTACGACCGAGCCGCCTTCCATCGGCCCTCTCCTCTCGCTTTGCGGGTTCGCCGGCAATTGCCGGTGCACCCAAATCCTTACCGCGCTCACCGCTTATAACCGGTTATAACCGGGCGCGGACAATTGTTATAGGCCTGAACTATCAGTGTTCCAAATATTTCAGACCTAAAGCAATTGGCTTCTATGTCCGCCGCCGATCTGTCCGCCGCCGGTCTGTCCGGCGCTATCGGTCCAGCATAGCCAGCATTTCGGCGATCCGGCCGAACTTGCGGCGCGGCGCCGGCGGTGTTGCGGCAGCCTCTTCGGCGGCTTCGATCCGTTTCCAGTCGTCGAACGACACGAAACGGATATTGTTTGCCTGAAAATGGTTGTCCAGCGCCTTGCGGCCGGGATTGCCGGCGCCGGCGCCGCAGTCTTCGACGATCTGCTGCGCCGCCGCCGCGCCGTCCGGCTTATTCGAGCCGATGACGCCCGACGGGCCGCGCTTGATCCAGCCGACCGCGTAGAGGCCGGGTTCGATCCGGCCGTCGCTGTTGCGGCTCCGGCCGCCGTCGAAAGGCACGCCGTCGACCGGATCGGAATGATAGCCGATCGCCGGGATCACCAGGCCGCAGGCGATGTCGAAGGTCTCGCCGGTGCCGACCGCCCGGCCGTCTTCGATCCGCGTTTGCTCCATCCGGATGCCTTCGACCCGCTCGCCGCCCAGGATCTCGACCGGGCTGGCGCAGAAACGGAAATGCACGCGCTTGGCGCGGCCGCCCGGTTCCATGGCGGCGAAGTCGTGCAGGGTCGCCAGATTGCGCCGGGTCATGCGCAGATCCCGGTCGCTCAGCGTGGCGGCAAAATCCTCCGGCACGTCCGGCGTCAGCTCCGCCGGGTCCAGCACCGGGGCGCTGTCCTCGAGCTGGCCCATCTCGCGCAGTTCGACATTGCTGAATTTGGCATGGTGCGGCGCGCGCCGGCCGAACATATAGACGTCGCGGATCGGCGCGGCGTAGATTGCCGCGGCGGCATAGTCGGTCAGATCGGTCGCCGCCATCTCCTTCGGCGTCTTGGTCAGAACCCGGGCGACGTCGACCGCGACGTTGCCCACGCCGATCACCGCGACCGCCTGCGTCTCCAGCGGCGGATCGAGATCGCGGAAATCCGGATGGCCGTTGTACCAGCCGACGAAGGCGGCGACCCCCAGCACGCCCGTCTTGTCGTCGCCGGGAATCCCGAGAGGCCGGTCGACCGCGGCGCCGGTCGCCAGCACAACCGCGTCATACATGGCGCGCAACGCGCCCAGGCCGATATCGTCCCCTAGGGAAACGTTGCCGTAGTACTGCACCCGGGGGTCGCGCGCGGTCTTTTCGTAGGACCGCGCGACGTTCTTTGTCTTGGCGTGGTCCGGGGCGACGCCGCCTCGAATCAGGCCGTAGGGGGTGGGCAGTCTGTCGACAATGTCGATCTCGACATCTTTGACCGTGCGCAAAATCGATTCGGCCGTGTAGAAACCGCTCGGCCCGGAGCCGATGATCGCGACGCTCAGCGTCATGCCATTATTTGCCGTAGAATTCAGTCAGGTGTCGGAAGACGGGCGGCAAGCTAGAGCGTGTCCGCCTGGGTTGGAAGCCCCTTTGTCACCGCAGTGTCCGGCCGGTGTGCAAACGGTTCAGTTGAGCCGAAGCTGCCCGTCGATAAAGCGGAATTCCGCCGGCCTGATCAGTTGTCTGGAGGCGACGCGGACGATGTGCAGCGCGCCTTCCAGATTCTCCTCCCAATAGCCCAGGAAATCCCGCAGCTTCGGGAAGCGCGGCGCCGTATCCAGGCTTTGCCAGACATAGGTCTGCAACAGCGCCGGGTGATCCGGCAGACGGTAGATGATTTCGGCGGTGGTCAGCCGGTGGCCCTGCAACTGCCTCAGAAGGCCCGGCGAAGACGGTGCGTTGCGCGATCCCAGGTTAGTACCCATGCCATCCTCCCCGCGTGATGTGATCGGAAGGTGAGCTTAACAGATGGGGATTATTTCAACAATATCAATGATTTAGCAGCGTTCAGGCCGGAGTGCTGATAATCCCACGACCGGGCCTTCTGCCGTTCCGCGTCACCGGCTACAGCCGGACATATTCGTAATCGACGGAATTGTTGTTGATGCCGCGGTCCGGCGGCGCGATCCAGCCCGCCATTTTGCCCGGCTCGGTCACCTGTTTCATCATGCTCTTGACATGGGCCCTGTCGGCTTTCGACGGGATCCAGCCGCCGATCCTGCTCTCGTATTCCTCGCGGCCGATCGGCGTGCCGTCGGGCGCGAAATGGAAGCCGGCGAACGGGCCGACCGTCCGGCGAAAGCGGTCCGACGGCAGGCTCATTTCGAAATCGGCCCCGGCCTTCCGGATCATCCGGTTCCAGCGCGTGATGCCGATATCGCAGTCCCTCGAATAGCCCTTGCGCGCCACCAGGTTCATGGCGTTGCGCGTCGGGATGTCGACGTCGCGCACGCCGGCGCCGTCTTCCGTCGGCTCCTCGATGCTGTAGGCCGTGTCCGCCTCGATGTGATCCTCGAACCGGTCTTCGTCCGGCCGGCCCTTGAGCCCGTTGGCGAAATACGCGGCCGCATTGGTCGACCGGTCCGCGCCGAACAGGTCGAGGGACGACGAGTACCAGAAATTGATGTATCTCTGGATCAAACCCAGATCCATTGCGCCGTGATCGCGGATGCGCTGCGGATCGTCGGTGTTCAGTTCTTGCATCGCCTCGAGCGCCCGCTTGATGACCCGGCCCAAGCCGGTTTCGCCGACGAACATGTGGTGCGCTTCCTCGGTCAGCATGAAGCGGCAGGTGCGCGACAGCGGATCGAAGGCGCTTTCCGCCAGCATCTTGAGTTGGAACTTGCCGTCCCGGTCGGTGAAATAAGTGAAGCTGAAGAACGACATCCAGTCGTCGATCGGCTCGTTGAAGGTCGTCAGGATGCGCGGATTGTTGACGTCGCCGGAATGGCGCTCGAGCAGGTCTTCCGCCTCTTCGCGACCGTCGCGGCCGAAATGGGCGTGGAGCAGGTAGACCATGGCCCACAGATGGCGGCCTTCCTCGACATTCACCTGGAACAGGTTGCGCATGTCGTAGAGCGAGGGACAGGTGTAGGCGAGCATGCGCTGCTGCTCGACCGAGGCCGGCTCGGTATCGCCCTGGGTCACGATCAGGCGGCGCAGGTCGGAGCGGAACTCGCCCGGCACCTGTTGCCACACGGGCTGGCCGAAATTGTCGCCGAAGCCGATGGTGCGGTCCTGGACCTTGTCCGCCAGGAAGATTCCCCAGCGGTAGTCCGGCATCTTCACGTGGCCGTAGGTCGCCCAGCCCTTGGCGTCGACCGAGGTCGCCGTGCGCAGATAGACGTCCCTGGCCTGGAAATCGCCGTCGGGGCCCATCTCGCCCCACCAGTTCAGGAAGGCGGGCTGCCACCGCTCCAGCGCGCGCTGAAGCTGGCGGTCGGCGCTGAGATCGACATTGTTCGGAATCTTCTCGGCGTAGTTGATCGACATGAAAGGGGTCCTTGCGGCTGGAATTTCGTTCGGGGCGGCGCGGTCGGCGGCGTTACACGCGCTGCCACTTGAAGCTGGGTTTGGTGCCGGTGCCGTAGAGCTTGAGCGCGCCCTGGTCGCCGATGGCATTGGGCCGGATGAAAATCCAGTTCTGCCAGGCGGTCAGCCGGCCGAACACCTTGGTGGCCATGGTTTCCGGGCCGCCAAAGCGCAGGCTGGCCTCCATGCCGGTGAGTGCGTCGGGGGACAGGCTGGAGCGCTCTTCGATGGCGAGGCGCACCTCGTCGTCCCAGTCCAGATCGTCCGGCGCGAAGGTGACGAGGCCGAGGCTGGCTGCATCCTCCGGGCCGATCTCCTCGCCGATCCGGGCCTTCGCCGCGGCTTCGGCGTCGGCATCCTCCTGGAAATGCGCCGCGATCCGGGTCAGGCCGTTCGGCATCGGGAACAGGCCGAAATTCGTCTCGTCCAGCAGGATCGAAGGCGAATTTTCCGGCTCTTCCCGGTCGTCGAGCATGTAGGAGCGGTCGGCGGCCAGCAGCAGCTCGGCGAGGATGCCGGTGAAAAAGGTGCCCGAGCCGGCAATCGCGAACAGGCTACGCGACGAGACGTCTAGGCGGGCGAACGTCCGTTTGAGATACTGGATCGTCTCGTTGACGAACCAGTTGTCCCGGTTGTCGAGCAATGACCGGCCGGCGGCCAGGATCCTGCCGGGATCGCCCTCGGCGCGCAGCAGCCACAGGCCGATATCGGTATTGTTGGTGCGCAGCATCAGGATGGCGTCGTCCAGTTCGCGCGTCATCTGCAAGACCCACCAATCGGCGCCTGCGGCCTCGATCTCGGCGGCTGTCGCTGGCGGGTCGCCCGCCGGCCCCCGCACCGTCAGAGTCGCGGTGCGGTCGGCCGATTTCAGCGTCACGTCCACGAATTTGTAATGGTAGCCCTCGTCGTCGATCCGGCGGTCGAGCGGCGTCAGCCTGACGCCGTCGGCGCTGTCCGGGCGGTTGGATTGCGCGGCCAGCGCCTTCGCCCGGTCGGCGACCAGCGCGTCGAACGCGGCCGGCGGCGCATAATCGTCGATCAGCTTCCACGCCTTGGCCCGGTCGGCGCGCACGCCTTCGGAGGTCGTGCAGAACACGTCGGCCAGGTCGCGCCGCACCCTGCGCTTGTCGGTCACGCGGGTCAGGCCGCCAGTGCCCGGCAGCACGCCGAGCAGCGGCACTTCGGGCAGGCTCACGGTGGAGGAGCGGTCGTTGACCATCAGGATCTCGTCGCAGGCGAGCGCCAGCTCATAGCCGCCGCCGGCGCAGGCGCCGTTGACCGCCGCGACGGATTTGAGGCCGGAGGTTTCGGACATGTCCTCGATGCCGTTGCGGGTCTCGTTGGTGAATTTGCAGAAATTCACCTTCCACCAGTGTTCGGAGGAGGACAGCATGTTGATGTTGGCGCCGGCGCAGAACACCCGGTCCTTGCCGCTGGTGACGACCACCACCTTGACCGACGGATGCTCGAAGCGGATGCGCTGCAGAGCGTCGGACAGTTCCATGTCCACGCCGAGGTCGTAGGAATTCAGCTTCAGCTTGTATCCGGGCTTCAGGCCGCCGTCCTCGGCGACATCCAGGGTCAGCCGCGCGACATCGCCGTCGATATCGATCGACCAGTGTTTGTAATCGCCGGGCTCCCGGTCATACAGCACGATATTCTCGGTCATGATCGCTCCCTGGGCGCCGCGCCGGGTCAGTCGGGTCCGCCCGCGGCCGGTTGTTCAACGTCCGTCACTCTCGCGGACCGCTATGTGCAATATAATGCATAGTCTTGTTAAGGCAAGAAATATTATTCGCTTTCCCGCTGGGCGTCGTTCAGCGCGCTGACAAGGGCGTTCAGCGCCGCTTCCGCCGACCGGTTCGATGTGTCGACCGCGACATCGGCCCCGGCATAAAGGCTATGCCGGGTTTCCAGAATGCGTTTCAGGTCAGCCATCGCCTCGCCGCTGTTCTCCATCGGGCGGGTATCGCCCTGTTCGCGGACGCGGCGCATATGGTCCTCCGGCGCGGCGCGCAGCCAGACGGTGAAGCATTCCCGAAGCAGCAGTTCGTAGGTCTCCGGTTCCGAAACGATGCTGCCGCCGGTCGCGATCACGCATTCCGGATGGTCCGCCAGCACGTCTTCCAGGGCGCGGCGCTCGTAACGCCGGTAGGCGGCCTGGCCGGACAGATCGAATATCTGGTCGACCGACATGCCGGCGGTCCGTTCGATCTCGCGCGCCATTTCGATGAAGGGCACGCCCAGGCGCTGCGCCAGGGCGGCGCCCAGCGTGGTCTTGCCAGCGCCGCGCAGGCCGGTGAGCGCAATCCGGTCCATCCGGTGGGCCGTTTCGCCGAGGCCGAGGGTTTCGGTCAGAAGTCGATTGGCCTCGGCCAGTTCGTCCGGCTGCAGGCGCTCCAGCTTGCGGATGAGCAGTGTCAGATCGACCGGCCGCTCGCTGCCCTCGCGAACCAGGTCGGCCAGCGGCACGCTCATCGCTTCGGCGACCTTGCGCAGCAGGGCGATGGAAATATTGCCCTTGCCGGTTTCGAGCTGGGCCAGATAGCGCTCCGAAACGCCGGACGCGCGGGACAGGATCCTGCGCGACATGCCGCGCCGCGCCCGCGCCGCGCGCACGCGCTCGCCCAGCCCGGCCAGGTAGGCGTCCAGCCCGCCGTCGCCATCGTTCCGGGAGTCCGGCGCGGGCGGGTCGGCAGGCGATCGTGCGGAGGTATCCATAGTGCAGGCCCAGTACCGAGGGTTCGGCAGAACATATGCAATATAATGCTTGTCATCAAGGGAAATCGGATTTATCTTGCGCGCCGTTCGCCGCCGGATCGGACCTTTGTTCCATTGGCCTGTCCGCCGGAAGCCGTCATAACCGGGACCCTACCCGAGACATGTTGGAGCAACGGTCGTGGAATTGAAGATTCTCGTCGGCACGATGACCGGCACCGCCGAAATGGTGGCGGAGGAGATGTGCGACACGCTCGCCGGGCTCGGCCATGAGGTCGAGGTCGAGGCGATGGACGATCTCGACATCTCGGTGTTCGACGATGGCGGCGATTTCCTGATCGTCTCCTCGACCTACGGCCAGGGCGACGTGCCGGACAACGCCATGGTGCTCTACGAAGGGCTGGTTCAGGACAAGCCGGATCTGAGCGGCGTGCGCTACGGCGTCTTCTCGCTCGGCGACATGACCTATTCGGACACCTTCAATTTCGGCGGCAAGAGGTTCGACAAGGCGCTGGAAGACTGCGGCGCCACACGGATCGGCACAATCTTCACCCACGACGCCAGTTCCGGCACGATCCCGGAAGACGACGGCATCGAATGGGTCAAGGAGTGGATCGGAAATTTTAGCGGCGCCCGCGCTCTCGCCGCCTGACCGGCCAGAGTCGGGGGGCGGCGCCGGACCCGTTCGTCCCCGCTAAAGAGTTCCGGCGGGCGTAGCGGCGGGCGCGGGCGGCGTCAGCCCGTCAGACCAGCGCCTCGATCACCCGGTCCGGCGGCTTGTGACCGTCGACGAAGGTCTTGATGTTGACGATGACCTTCTCGCCCATGTCGATCCGGCCGTCGATGGTCGCCGATCCCATGTGCGGCAGCAGCACGACATTGTCGAGGCTGAGCAGCTTGGGGTTGACCGCGGGCTCGTGCTCGAACACGTCCAGCCCGGCCCCGGCGACCTCGCCGTTGGTCAGCATCCGGGTCAGCGCATTCTCGTCAATCACTTCGCCGCGCGCCGTGTTCACCACGATGGCGCGGGGCTTCAGCAATTTCAGGCGCCGGGCCGACAGCAGGTGATAGGTCGCCGGCGTGTGCGGGCAGTTGACCGACAGGATATCCATATGGGCGAGCATCTGGTCGAAGCTCTCCCAGAAGGTCGCCTCAAGTTCGCCTTCGGTCGCCGAATCGAGCCGCCGGCGGTTGTGATAGTGGACCGACAGGCCGAATCCGCGGGCGCGGCGCGCCAGCGCCTGGCCGATCCGGCCCATGCCCAGGATGCCCAGGCGCTTGCCCCAGATACGGTGGCCGAGCATGGTCGTCGGGCCCCAGCCCTTCCACTCGCCGGAGCGCATCAGCCGCTCGCCCTCCGCCACCCGGCGCGAGACGGCGAGGATCAGCGCCATGGTCATGTCCGCGGTATCCTCGGTCAGCACGCCGGGGGTGTTGGTGACCGTGATGCCGCGTTCGCGGGCCGTGGCGAGATCGATATGGTCGACGCCGGTGCCGAAGGAGGCGATCAGGCGCAGCCGCGGCCCGGCCTGGGCCATGATGCCCTTGTCGATCCGGTCCGTGACAGTGGGCACCAGCACGTCCGCCGTCTTGCAGGCCTCGATCAGGTCGGTGCTCGTCATGGGCTGGTCGTCGCGGTTCAGCCGCGTATCGAACAGCTCCATCATCCGCGTTTCGATCGGATCCGGCAGCTTGCGGGTGACGACGACAACCGGCTTGTCCTGCGCCATGGCGCTCCTCGTATCCTCTTGCGGCCCTCTTGCGGCCCTCTTGCGGCACGAATCGGGCGGTGCCTCCCCGCCGGAGGTTGTGGGTATCAAGGGGCCATGGCGATGTCCAGCGTACAGCGGCCTGCCGCTTGACGTCGATTGCCGCGGGCCGCATACCGCGGCGATGGATTTGCGCCGTTCCGCCTGCCTGTGCATTCTGCTTGCCGGGCTCTTGATTTCCGGTCCGGTTCCGGAAATGGGGCTGGCCGGCGCCGGCCCCGCGATGGCCGCAAAGCTGAAGGTGCCGCGTTTCGTCTCGCTGCGCTTCGATACCGTCAACCTGCGCGCCGGCCCGGGCACGCAATATCCGATCGATTGGGTCTACAAGCGGCGCGGCCTGCCGGTCGAGGTCATCCGCGACCTCGATACCTGGCGCCAGGTGCGCGATCGCTGGGGCACGGTCGGCTGGATTCATCTCAGCAACCTCAGCGGCCGGCGCACGGTGCTGATCGATCCGCAAACCGTCATTCTGCGCAAGCAGCCGGAAGACCGGGCAAGAGCCGTCGCGAAAGCGGAACCCGGCGCGATCGCCAAACTGGAGAAATGCGCCGCCGCCTGGTGCCGGATCGACGCCGACGGCCATACCGGCTGGGTCCGCCGCGCCGCCGTCTGGGGCGTCCACGAGAAGGACGACGGCGAGTGAGGCCGGCCGGGGGATAGCCCCTCGCCGCTTTTCCCGAAACGAGAAGGACGACGGCGAGTGAGGCCGGCCGGGGGATAGCCCCTCGCCGCTTTTCCCGAAACGAAGCCCGTCATATCGACCGGAGCGTCGCGCGGGAAAGATTTCTCCGCTCGCTGCGCTCGGTCGAAATGACGGGGTGTATTGCCCGGAACCTTCGCGGGCAGCGAACGATTCGGGACTGTAAAATTGAACGGTCCGCCCTTAGTCCGCTTCCAGCTCGGCGTCCCAATAGAGATAATCCGCCCAGCTTTCGTGCAGGAAGTTGGGCGGGAACCTGCGGCCGTTATTCTGCAGGAAATGGCTGGTCGGCATCTGCGGCATGCGCCGGGGCCGGATGCCGCTTTCCCGGGGCACCCGGTTGCCCTTGCGCAGGTTGCAGGGCGCGCAGGCGGTGACGATATTCTCCCATTGCGTCCGGCCGCCGCGCGAGCGCGGGATGACATGGTCGAAGGTCAGATCGCCCGTGGCTCCCGGCACACTGCAATACTGGCAGGTGAACTTGTCGCGCAGGAACACGTTGAATCGGGTGAAGGCGGGCCGCCGGTTCGCCGGGATATACTGCTTGAGCGAAATCACGCTCGGCAGCGCCATCTCCACCGACGGCGAGCGCACCTTGCGGTCGTATTCCGACAGCACGATCACGCGGTCGAGGAAGACCGCCTTGATTGCATCCTGCCATGACCAGAGCGACAGGGGAAAATAGCTGAGCGGTCTGAAATCGGCGTTCAGGACCAGGGCGGGGCAGGCGTTCAGCGCTACGGTCATGGCGTTTCGTCGATCCTGCCGGCAGGCCGGTGGCGCCGGACTATCCGATTTTCGGCGTCTCTACCGGCCATCCATGACAGGCCGATGACAGTCGCCGATCCGTTCCGCAAGATGTTGCGCGCGCGGGCTTCATCGCCGCAATGTGTATCGGCTGATGCGGGCCGGTGCAAGGCGGCGAAAGCGCCTGCTCCGGCCTAGACCGGCGCGCCGCTGCCGGTTCCCGCCTTGGTCGCGCTGAAATAGCGCCACAGCAGATGGGCCACCGCGCCGCGCCACGGCCGCCAGATTTCGGCGCGGTCGATCAGTTCGGACGGGGTCGGCCGTGCCGGCAGGTCGAACGGCCGTTGGGCTGCGGTCAGCAGCGCCAGGTCGCCGGCCGGCAGGACATCGCGCCGACCCAGCGCGAACAAGAGGTAGACGTCCGCCGTCCAGCGACCGATGCCCGGAACGTCGACCAGCGCGGCGGCGGCCTCCTCGTCGGGCAGGTTCTGCAGCCGGCCGAGGTCCAGCGCGCCCGTGTTACAGCGTTCGGCCAGCGCCCGGGCATAGCGGATTTTCGGCCGGCTCAGGCCGCAGGCGCGCAGCGCGTCGTCATCCCGCGCCAGCAGCGCTTCCGGCGTCAGCGGCTGGACGCTCTCGGCGACGCGTGTCCAGATCGCGTTGGCGCTGGCGACCGAGACCTGCTGGCCGACGATCGTGCGCAGCAAGGTGACAAAGCCCGGCGGCCGATGGCGCAGCGCCGGATAGCCGACCTCGCCGAGGGCCCGCGCCACGGGCGGGCATCGCGAGGCCGCCTCGTCCAGGCCGGCGATCAGGCTTTGCTCGGTCAACTGGCGCATCGCTCTGCTATAACCGCGCGCACCGGCCGCCGCCAGCGCCGCCGGAAGAAACCGTCGAATGACCCCCGCAGGCGGCAATCCGGGAAAGGGAAAACCGCGCCGTGCTCGTTACCCGTTTCGCGCCCAGCCCGACCGGCTATCTGCATCTCGGCCACGCCTGGTCCGCCTGGCAGGCCTGGCGCCGCGCGCGTTCCGAGGGCGGGCGCTTCCTGCTGCGCCTGGAGGATATCGACACCGGGCGCTGCCGGCCGGAATACGAGACGGCGACATACGAGGACCTGGCCTGGCTCGGGCTGGACTGGGAACAGCCGGTGCTGCGCCAGTCGGAGCATTTCGACCGCTACTGCGCCGCCCTGGCGTCAATCCGGGACCAGGGTCTTGCCTATCCCTGCTTCTGCACAAGGGCGGACATCCGCCGCGAGATCGAGGCGTCCGGCGCCGCCCCCCACGGCCCGCCCGGCGATTCGCAAAACCTCGCCGGCGGCTTCCGCTATCCCGGCACCTGCCGCGGCCTTGCGCCGGCCGAGCGGCAGGCCCGGATCGAGCGGGGCGATGCCCATGCCTGGCGGCTCGACGCGGCAGCGGCGATGGCCCGCTACGGCCCGCTGACCTGGCGGGACGAAGAGGCCGGCGCGGTAACGGCCGATCCGGCGCCGTTCGGCGATGTCGTCCTCGCCCGCAAGGATACGCCGGCGAGCTACCACCTCGCCGTCACCCTCGACGACGCCCGGCAGGGCGTGACCCTCGTCGTCCGCGGCGAGGATCTGTTCGCCGCCACTCACATCCACCGGCTGCTCCAGGCGGTCCTCGACCTGCCGACGCCGGCCTACCGTCACCATAAGCTGCTGCTCGACGCCGAAGGCAAACGCTTCGCCAAACGCGACCGGTCCCTGACCCTGCGCGCCCTGCGCGAGGAGGGGCAGTCGCCCGCCGAAGTTATCGCATTGGCGGAAAACTGGCGGCGGGGGTGACGGCTGGCCGGTGTCGAGATTAATGTGGCGAAAGACTGAATTGTCAGTTGGGGCGACGGTCCCTCGATCCGGCGCTGACGCGCCTACTCGGGATGAGGGAGATTTGAAAATGTGTCGCCGCCCATGCAACACCCTCCCTCACCCTGAGTAGCTCCGGACTTGATCCGGGGCGTATCGAAAGCCTGTCCTGAGCCTGTCGAAGGGGGCCGGCCGCGATTTATGACGTGTCCACTCCCGCCCGCTCCGCCTCGATCAGCGCTTCCTTCCGGCCCAGCCCCCAGCGGTAGCCGGCGAGGCCGCCGTCGGCGCGCCGGGCGCGGTGGCAGGGAATGACGATGGAGACCGAATTGGTGGCGCAGGCGCGGCCGACGGCGCGCTGGGCCGACGGTTTGCCCACGGCCCGGGCGATCTCGCTGTAGGTCCGGGTCTCGCCCTGCGGGATCTCGGTGAGCGCCCGCCACACCCGCTGCTGGAACGCCGTCGCCCGCACGTCCAGCGGCAGGCTCTCGCCCGGCGGCCGGCCCTCGATCCGGCGCAGCACCTCGGCGGTCCAGGTTTCCAGAATGCCGATGTCCGGCACGATCTCTGCGTGGGGGAACTCGGCCCGCAGTTCGGCAAGCAGGGCCGTTTCGTCGTCGTCGAAGGCGATAAAGCAGATGCCGCGCTCGGTCGCCGCCACCAGCAGCAGGCCGAGCGCGCAGGGCGCCGCCGTCCAGGCGATGCGGGCGCCGGCGCCGCCCTTGCGGTAGGTCGCCGGCGTCATGCCCAGCGTGGCGTCGGAGGATTCGTAGAGCCGGCTGGACGAGCCGTAGCCGGCCTCGTAAAGCGCCCCGGTCACCTCGTCGCCCTCGCGCAGCAGCGACTTGAGCCGTTCGCGCCGGCGCTGGTCGGCATACTGCTTGGGCGAGACTCCGAGCGCCCGGGTAAAGCGCTTCTGGAGCCAAGCCGGGCTGAGGCCGACATGGCCGGCGATCTGGCGCAGCGTCGGCACGCCGTCGCCGAAGCTGTCGATGAAGCGGCAGGCCTGCTCGATCTGCCGGTCCGGCAGCGTGCGGAAGGCGGTTGCGGTATCCGGGGAGGCGGCTTCCGGGGTCATGGTTCGCGTCCTGTCCTGCGGGTTCTTTTTCACGCTGCGTATAGAGTGGAACAGGCCGGCCGCCGCCGCTATCCGTTGCTTGTCCTGCCGCGATTTTCCTCAGGCCGCGCCATAGGCGTGCAGGCCGGGGCCGTGGGCGCGCAGCCATTTGCGGCTGAACTCCGCATGGTCGCTCAACCTGTCGACCAGCTCCCAGAAGCGCGGCGAGTGGTTCGGTTCCGCCAGATGGGCGACCTCGTGAGCCACGACATAATCCAGCACTTCTTCGGGCGCCAGGATCAGCCGCCAGGAGAAGCTGAGATTGCCGTTGCTGCTGCACGAGCCCCAGCGGCTTTGCTGGTCGCGCACCGAAACGCGCGCGACCTTGCAGCCGATCCGGCCCGCCTTGGCGTGCGCCAGGCCGGCGATCCGGCGCCGGGCTTCGCGCTTCAGCCAGTCGCGCACCCGCCGGGCGAAGAAATCGCTATGGCCGGAAACGATCAGCCGGTCGCCGTCGCGCACAACCCCGGCCCGCCCGCCCGGGGCGTGGACCAGCAGGCAGTCCCGTCCCAGGATCGGAACGGTCGCGCCGGGCGCGAAGGGCAGGCTCTCCGGCAACAACGCCAGCCGGTTGCGCAGCCACAATGCCTTGGTTTCGGCGAAGCGCCGGCCGTCGGCAACCGAAACGCCAAGCGGCAGCACAAGCTCCGCCCGGCGCGCGTTGCGGTCGATGCGCAGCAGGATGCGGCGGGCGCGGCGGCTGCGCCTGACTCCCAACGTAACAGCAAGGCCGCCGGCATCGAGGGTCAGGGTTTCGCTCACGGCCCGGCGCGAATTACGACGGAGCGGCCCGCCCGGCTCGGGCGGCGCGGATGAAATCGCGGACCTGCGGATAGATCGTCTCGCGCCAGCGCCGGCCGTTGAAGATGCCGTAATGGCCGACGTCGGGCTGCAGAATATGGCGGCGGCGGTCCGCCGGGATGCCGCTGCACAGCTCGTGCGCCGCGCGGGTCTGGCCGACCGCGGAAATGTCGTCCAGTTCGCCTTCCACGGTCAGCAGCGCGGTCTTCCCGATCGCCGACGGCTCGATTTTCCGGCCGCGCGAGACCCATTCGCCCTTCGGCAGCGCTTGTTTCTGGAACACGATATCGACGGTCTGGAGATAGAACTCCGCCGTCATGTCCATCACCGACATGTATTCGTCGTAGAATTTGCGGTGCGCCGCGGCGCTGTCGCCGTCGCCCCGGATCAGATGGTCGAACAATTTCAGATGGGCGCCGAAATGGCGGTCGAAATTCATCGACATGAAGCCGGTGAGCTGCAGGAATCCGGGATAGACCCGCCGATTGAAGCCCTCGTAGCCGAACGGCACCCGGGCGATGACCGAGCGCTCGAACCAGCCCAAGCTGTGCCGTTTGGCGAAGTCGTTGACCCTGGTCGGGTTGTTGCGGGTATCGACCGGCCCGCCCATCAGGGTCATGGAAGCGGGCTGGCAGGGATCGCCGTCCGCCGCCATCAGGGAAACCGCGCCCAGCACCGGCACCGAGGGCTGGCACACCGCGATAACATGCGCGCCCGGCCCGAGCCGTCGCAGGAAGGCGACAACATGATCGACATAGTCGTCCAGGTCGAACCGGCCCTGCGAAACCGGGACACGGCCGGCGTCGATCCAGTCGGTGATGTAGACATCGTGGTCCGGCAACAGGGCGGCGACCGTGCCGCGCAGCAGCGTGGCGTGATGGCCGGACATCGGCGCGACGACCAGAACCTTCGGATCCTGCCGTTCCCCGGAGTCGGTCGGCGCGCGCCGGAAATGCAGCAGGTTGCAGTGCGACCGGGCCTCGACAATCTCTTCCGTCACGCTGATCCAGGCGCCGTCGGTCAGGGTTCGGTCCAGGCCCCATTCCGGTTTCTCATAGCGCCGGGTGACGCGTTCGAACAACTCGCAGCTTGCGGCGACGCCGCGGAAAAACCGGCTTTCGGTGAAGGGAAAGTCCGGATTGGTCAGGAAATTCCGGCCGGCAACCGCCATCGTGCGCATCGGCGCAAAGGCGGCGAGCTGCCAGTCGTACAGGGAATAGAGCATGAAGAAAGCGGCTCCCGACCGCGCCGGCCTCAACGATCGGACCCCCCCTATGCGAAGGAGCGAGCGTCCGTCTATTGCGCCGCAACAAATCACGCGCTTCCGCAGCGCACAACGGCATAGCCTCTCCGGCGCCATCACAGGTTCGACAGCGACCTGCGGCGCCCGGCCGCCGATAGCCGCCCACCCGTCATATCGACCGGAGCCGCCCGATGGCCTGCTCGCTCCGCCCGGTCGAAATGACGGTTCGGGAATGGGCCAGGGGCGCGAAGCCGTTCCGTCATTGAATAAATTTTCCACTGCATGCACCGCTCCGGACCGATCCGGCGCTTTCCAGGACTTCAAACAGAGACACTGCCCGGCCCCGCCTTCTATTGACGCCCCCGCTCACCGTTCCTACGCTCGGTGGCCCCCAGTCTGGCGAGGGGGCCTGCAAGGAAGGGAATTCCATGCCGCTCGATACAGCGCTTCCCGGCGCCGGGGTTTCAGCAGCGCCGGCTTCCGGGGCGGTTGCGACCGTCCGCTCGGCCTGCCCGCACGATTGCCCGAGCGCCTGCGCGCTGGAGGTGGAGCGGCTGTCGCCGACGCGCATCGGCCGGATCCGGGGCAACAAGGAACTGCCCTACACCGCCGGGATCGTCTGCGAGAAGGTTTCCCGCTACGCCGAGCGCGTGCATCACCCGGACCGGCTGGGCCGGCCGATGCGCCGGACCGGCGCCAAAGGCGATGGCGCGTTCGCGCCGATTTCCTGGGACGACGCCCTGGACGAGATCGCCGAGGCCTTCCTCCGGGCCGAGGCCCGCAACGGCAGCGAGACGGTCTGGCCCTATCATTCCGGCGGCACCCTGGGCATCGTCAACCGCTGGGGCCTGGACCGGCTGCGCAACGCCAAGCGCTATTCCAGGCAACGCTCGACCATCTGCGTCGGCCCGTCCTCCTCCGGCTGGCAGGCCGGCGTCGGCATGCTGACCGGGCCGGACCCGGCGGAAGCGGCGAAGTCCGACCTGATCGTCGTGTGGGGCGGCAACCCGGTCGCCACCCATGTCAACCTGATGAGCCACATCCAGCGCGCCCGCAAGGACCGCGGCGCCGAGCTGGTCGTGATCGATGTCTACAACACGCCGACGGTGCAGGCGGCCGACCGGGCATTGATCCTGCGCCCGGGCACCGACGGCGCGCTGGCGCTCGCCACGATGCAGGTGATCCTGGCCGAAGGGCTGGCGGATCGCGACTATCTCGCCCGGCTGACCGATTTCGACGCGAGCGTCGAGCGGCATATCCTCAGCCGGACGCCGGCCTGGGCGGCGGAAATCACCGGCCTGCCCGAGCAGGAGATCATCGACTTCGCCCGCCTGTACGGCCGGACGAAAAAGAGCTTCGTGCGCCTCGGCCTCGGTTTCACCCGGGCGCGCAACGGGGCGGTCGCCATGCATGCCGTGAGCTGCCTGCCGGCCCTGACCGGCGCCTGGCAGGAGGAGGGCGGCGGCGCCTTCTATGCCCGGCTCGAGGACTGGGGCCTGGATCTGAACCTCGCCCACGGCCTCGACCTTGCCGATCCGGCGATCCGGTCGCTCGACCAGTCGCGCATCGGCGCGGTGCTGACCGGCGAACCCGGCGCCCTGGAAGGCGGCCCGCCGGTGACGGCGATGCTGATCCAGAATGCCAATTCCGCCGAAGTGGCGCCGGACAGCCGGGCCGTGCGCGCCGGGCTGGCGCGGGACGACCTGTTCCTGTGCGTCCACGAGCAGTTCATGACGGCGACCGCCCGCTACGCCGACATCCTGCTGCCGGCGACCACCTTCCTGGAATGCGACGACATCTATATGGGCTGGGGCCATTCGGCGCTGACCGTCGGCAAGCGGGTAATCGAGCCGTTTGCGGAGACCCGCAGCAATCACGACGTCGTGTGCGGGCTCGCCAGACGGTTGGGGGCCGACCAGGCGGCCTTCGATATGACCGCCTGGGAAATGATCGACGCCACCCTGCAAGTCTCCGGCAAGGGCAGCGCCGACGACGCGGCGGCCAAGGGCTGGATCGACTGCAACCATCCCTTCGAGGAGGCGCATTTCCTGAACGGCTTCCCGACCGCGGACGGCAAGTTCCATTTCAGGCCGGACTGGGCGGCGGTCGGCCCGTATCATGCCGGCCTGCCGGCCCTGCCCGACCATTGGGCGGTCATCGAGGCGGCCGACGATGCCCGGCCCTTCCGCATGGTCGCGCCGCCGGCCCGTACCTTCCTCAATTCCAGCTTCACCGAGACGCGCGGCTCGCAACGGCGCGAGGGGACGCCGACGGTGATGATCCATAACGACGACGCGGCGGCCCACGGCATCGCCGACGGCGCCAGCGTGCGCGTCGGCAACGACCGGGGCGCGGTGACGCTGACGGCAAGGCTGACCGGCGGCGTGCTGCCCGGCACCGTGATTGTCGAGGGCATCTGGCCGGGCGATGCCTACCGCGACCCGGCTGGCGGCGGCATGGGCATCAACCAGCTCGTCTCCGGCGAAGCGGTCGCACCGGTCGGCGGCGTGGCGTTCCACGACACGGCGGTCTGGGTGAGGCCGGCCGCTACGGCCTGACCCTGCTTCGCTTTGAGCCGTGCGGCAGATCGGGGCTTGAACGCCTCGGGGCCGCGCGACATCTCAGAAGCCCGACCACCCGCCGTTTTCCCGCCATGAACGATGCCTCAGCCCGACCGCCGATCCAGGCGGTGCTGATCCCGGTGACGCCGTTTCAGCAGAACTGCTCGCTGCTCTGGTGCACCGGGACCATGCGCGGCGCGGTCACCGACCCGGGCGGCGATCTGGAGCTGATCGAAAGCGCGATCGCCGAGCGCGCCGTGACGGTCGAGAAAATCCTCATCACCCACGGCCATCTCGACCATGCCGGCGGCACGAAAGACCTGGCCGCGCGGCTCAAGGTGCCGGTGGAAGGTCCGCACGAGGACGACATTTTCTGGATCAGCCAGATGGAAGAGCAGAGCCGTATGTTCGGCTTCGCCGGCGCCAAGGCGTTCGAGCCGGACCGCTGGCTGAAGGACGGCGATACGGTGAGCTTCGGCAACATCACGATGGACGTGATCCACTGCCCCGGCCACACGCCGGGCCATGTCGTCTTCATCCATCGCGGGGCCGGGCTGGCGGTGGTCGGCGACGTGCTGTTCCAGGGCTCGATCGGCCGGACCGATTTTCCCCGCGGCAATCACGAAGACCTGATCGCCAGCATCCGCAACAAGCTGTTCCCGCTCGGCGACGACATCGCCTTCATCCCCGGCCACGGCCCGCCCTCGACCTTCGGCCACGAACGCCGGAGCAATCCCTACGTTTCCGATATCGCGCTCGGGCTGGCCTGACCCGAACGCCTGCGGCCGCTGAAACGATCGGCGGGGCAACAGGCTTCTTGACAGGTTAATCGAGATAATCGAGCATCGGCGACGTGGCCGTCCGCAGGGCCCCGTTAGGTCGGGTCACCCGCTGAATAGAATAGCCTGATGCCCGGCGCGGGGTAGCTCTCCGCGCTCAGGCGAATAGGCGGGACATCTCTGCATACTCTGCGAGTTGGTCACAATGGCCCGGCACCCTCGGCCGGGTCCAGTCGGTTTGTGACCTGGCTGGAGGGGTATGGCCTTGACCTATGTCAAGCGGAGCGATTTTTTCCGCTTGGTTTTGCGGACGGCACCGGTGGCCGGCGCGATTGCGCTGACCGCTGCGCTCTTCGTTACGTCCGCCAACGGCGCGGACTACACATGGCCGGTAAAGCGGGTGATCGACGGCGACACGGTGGTAGTCAACGCTTCGGCGGATTTGCCCTCGGAACTTTCCAAGCTGGCGGTGCGGCTGGACGGCGTGGACACGCCGGAAAAAGGCTGGCGCGCGAAATGTGCGGAAGAAAGAAAGAAGGGCCGGGAGGCGAAAGCCTTTACGAAGAGGCAAATCGACAAGGCTACGCGGATCGTGGTGCGCAATCCTGCCTGGGGCAAATACGGCGGGCGCGTGATCGCCGATCTGGTGCTGGACGGAAAGTCGTTCTCGGACGTGCTGATCGCAAAGGGTTACGGCAGGCGCTACGACGGCGGCCGCCGAAAAGGCTGGTGCCCGTAGCCGGCGCGCATGGCCGCCCGAGGGCCCGCGCGGGATTCCCGCCGCTCTATTTCGTTCCCGCCATCCACCCCAGCGTCTCTTCCGTGACCCGGCTCGGGAAATATTCCGCGGCGGCCCAGCCGTCGTAGCCGAGCCGGTCGAGCGCGTCGAAGACCGCCGGATAGTCGATGGTCCCGGTGCCGGGCTCGTGCCGGCCGGGATTGTCGGCGAACTGGATATGGCCGATGCGCGGCAGGATTTCCTCAAGCCGGGCGATCAGCCGGCCTTCCATGATCTCCATGTGATACAGGTCGTGCTCGAGCGACAGATTGCCGTGGCCGGCCCGGTCGATGGCGTCGAGCGCCTGGTCGCTGGTCGAGAGCAGGAAGCCCGGCCGGTCGACGGTGTTGACCGCCTCGACGACCGCGCCGATGCCGATCTCGCCCATCAGGTCCGCCGCGACGCGCAGATTTTCCGTAAGCGTATCGAGGCAGCGCGCGCGCTCATGGCCGTGCAATTCGGGAAAGCCGGACAGCACGTTGACGTTGCGGGGGCGGAGCGCCGCCGCAACATCGCGGGCCTGTTCGGCCGCCCGGCGGAACCCGGCCTGCCGGCCCGGCGTCGCGGCGAGGCCCGGCCCGCCATCGTGCATATCGCCGACCGGAATGTTGATGACCGAAATGGCGAGCCCCGCCGCCTCTATCGCCCGTTTCCACTCCCCGGCCGGGCGGTCGTAGGGAAACTGGATCTCGATCGCCCCGAACCCGGCCGCCGCAGCGGCAGCCGGCCGGTCGAGCCAGTCGCGCTCGGCAAACAGCATCGAGATATTGGCGGAGAAGCGGGGCATGGTTGAAGCTCGGATGGACGATTCGGTGGGATGAATTCCGGCGCATCCTGACGCTTTCAGGCAGGACGGTCGAGGGTTCTGCGCGCCCGCAGCCCGCCCGCTTGCAGGGCAGGCCTGCAGCGAACGGGCTTCCCGCGCGGCGCGGCGGCGGCTATGCCCCCGTCATGCTTATCGAGAATCCCTGGTTCTGGGCGGCGGCCGTTCCGGCCGTGCTGATCGTCGGCATATCGAAGGGCGGGGTCGGCGGCGGGCTGGGCACGGTCGGCGTGCCGATCCTCTCCCTGGTCGTCGATCCGCGCACCGCCGCAGCGGTGCTGCTGCCGGTGCTCTGCCTGATCGACCTGATGTCGCTGAAGGCGTACTGGGGCCGCTGGCACCGGCTCAACATGCGCATCCTGATCGCCGCGGCGATGATCGGGATTCTCGCCGGCGCGCTGACCTTCCGGCATCTGAACGCCGACGCGATCCGGGTGCTGATCGGCGTCATTGCCATCCTGTTTGCGGTGCGCACCTGGCTCGGCGCACGCCGGACCGACCGGCCGCCCGGCGCCCCCGACATCGTCCGCGGCGGCTTCTGGGGCGTGATCGCCGGCTTCACCAGCTTCATCTCCCACAACGGGGGGCCGCCGGTCGCGGTCTACCTGCTGCCGCAGAAGCTGGACAAGACGCTGTACCAGGCGACGACGGTCGTGTTCTTCGCCTCGATCAACTATGTGAAGCTGGTGCCCTACTGGCTGCTCGGGCAGTTTCCGGCGACCAACCTGACCGTATCGGCAGCCCTGTTCCCGCTGGCCGTGGCCGGGACGCTGCTCGGCGTGTGGCTGCACACCAGGATCTCCGACCGCATCTTCTATATTGCGGCCTATGTCCTGCTGTTCGGGATCGGCATCAAGCTGGTATACGATGGCATGATGGGCTTGCTGGCCTGACCGAAGGAGGAGAAGCGCAATGACGGCGAATGAAGCGGGGCGGCGCGAGGCGCGTTGCCGGGCGGTAGAGGCGGCGGTGGCGGACATCCGCGCCATCGAACGCGACCACGGGGTGACGCCGGACGGCCTTGCCCGGATGAAACAGCGCCTGCTCGACCTGGCCGCGCAGGCGGACCTGTTCCCGGCGGAGGATTTCCCGCCGCCGGAGGCCGGCGTCGAATTCCCCGCCAACATCTACCGGATTGCGGAGGACGACGACCACCGCTTCGCCCTCTATGTCCAGTCGGCGCGCGGCGTGCTGGATACGCCGGCGCACAACCACACCACCTGGGCGGTGATCGCCGGTATCCGGGGCGACGAGCTGAACCGCTTCTACGAGCGAACGGCGGACGGCGGCGTGGCCGAGACCGGCCGGCATGTCGTGCGGCAGGGCTCCGCGGTCGCCTTCCTGCCGGACGAATTGCATTCCATCCATGTCGAGGGCGACGACCGGGTCGTCAACTTCCACATGTACGGCCTGGCGCTCGACCGTCTGCACGCGCGGGATTATTACCGGGCCGACGACCACAGCTGGCGCAACTTCCCGGCCCAGCAGGACATCATCGACGCGCGCGGCGCCTGAGACATCCCCCGGAACATCCCCCGGAACAGACCATGAGCCTCTACATTTCCCCGGCGGACCTGCACGCCGCCCTGCAGGATGGCGACGAGCTCGCCCTGATCGATATCCGCGAACAGGGCGTCTTCTTCGATTCCCATCTGTTCTGGGCCGTCTGCATCCCGCTGTCGCGCCTCGAATTGCAGATCCTGGACCTCGTGCCGCGCCGAAGCGTGCGGATCGTGCTGTGCGACGACGGCCCGTCCGGTATCGCCGGCGAAGCGATGGAGGTGCTGGACGCCCTCGGCTACAGCGATGTCCGCATCCTCGAAGGCGGGACGGCGGCGTGGGCCGAAGCCGGCTATGAGCTCTATTCCGGCGTCAACGTGCCGTCCAAGGCGTTCGGCGAATTCGTCGAGCACGCCTACGACACGCCCCGCCTGCCGCCCGAGAAACTGGACGAGACCATTCGGTCGGGCCGGGACATGGTGATCCTGGACAGCCGGCCCGTCGAGGAATACCGGCGCATGAACATTCCGGGCGGCATCGACGTGCCCGGTGCCGAACTGGTCTACCGGGTCCACGAGATCGCGCCCGACCCGGAAACGCTGGTCGTCGTCAACTGCGCCGGCCGCACGCGCAGCATCATCGGCGCCCAGAGCCTGATCAACGCCGGCATCCCCAACGAGGTCGCGGCCCTGAAGGACGGCACCATGGGCTGGGAACTGGCCGGTTTCTCCTGCGAGCACGGCTCCGCCCGCTTCGGCCCCGAGCCATCGCCGGACGCCGTGGCGGTCGCGCAGGACAGGGCGGCGGCGGTCGCCCGGCGCTTCGATGTGCCCTTCGCCGACAAGGCGGCGGTGGAGCAATGGCAGGCCGAAACCGGCGCGCGCACCCTCTATCTGCTCGATGTGCGCACGCCGGAGGAATTCGAGGCCGGCCATGTCGCCGGATCGCGCCACGCGCCGGGCGGCCAACTGGTGCAGGCGACCGACGAGTATGTCGCGACCCGCCACGCCCGGATCGTCTTGTTCGACGACGAGCAGGTCCGCGCCGTGATGACCGCTTCCTGGCTGGTCCAGCTCGGCTGGCGCGACGTGCATGTCTATGGCGGCGCGATCGGCGACTGGCCGGTCGAGACCGGGCCGCGCCCGCCGACGGCGCCGGACATCGAAGTGTGGGATACCATCGGACCCGGCGATGTGGCGGAGGACGATTTCATCCTCGACCTGTCCGACAGCCTGACCTACCGGCGCAGCCATATTGCCGGCGCCTGGTGGGGCCTGCGCACCCGCCTCGAAGAGGCGCTCCTGCCGCGCGACGAGCGGATTGTCGTCTACGCCGACGACGACCGGCTGGCCCACCTGGCGGCCGGGGATCTGTCCTGCCTGGAGATCGACAACGAGATCGTCGTGCTGGCCGGCGGACTGGACGCCTGGCGCGCCACGGGCCGGCCCGTCGAGCCCGACAGCGGCAGGATGACTCTGGCGACTACAGAGCCGAACGACGTCTGGTACAAGCCCTACGATACCGACGAGGAGGTCCGGGCGAAGATGGAGGAATATCTGGTGTGGGAGGTCGCGCTGGTCGAGCAGATCGCGCGGGACGACACCGTGAGCTTCCGCAAATACGCCCGGTGATCGGATGACGCTCCCGCAATGATCAGGGTCATGGAAGCCCGCGGCATGGATGCGGGCCTGGAAGCGGCGGAAATTTCCGCGCCGCTGCCGTCCGCCACCGTCCTGCTGCTGCGGGACGGTGCGCAGGGGCTCGAAGTCTTCATGGTCGAGCGCAGCGTCCGGGTCGGCGCATTTCCCGGCGCGATGGTGTTCCCCGGCGGCAAGGTGGTGCCGGAGGATTCCTCCGCCGCGTTGCGCGCGCTGGCCGACAATGCGGAGAGCCTGGACGACGAGGCGTTCGGCTTTGCCGTGTCGTCGGTGCGCGAAGCCTTCGAGGAATGCGGCGTATTGCTGGCCCATCGCGACGGCGCGACATTGACCGACGCCGAACTGGCGCCGCTTGCCGGGTTCCGCGAAGCGATCGGCCGCAACCGGATTCCGTTCGCCCGATTTCTGGCCGACCACGGCCTGCGGCTGGACATGGCCGGGCTGGCGCCGTTTTCCCGCTGGGTGACGCCGGTGTTCCGGCCCAAACGCTTCAACACCATGTTTTTTCTGGCCGCCGTACCGCCGGACCAGACGTTGAGCCATGACGGCAGCGAGACCGTGCATGGCCTGTGGACCCGGCCGCAGGACGCGATCGACGCCGCCGACCGGGAGCTGAGACATTCGCTCTATTTCGCCACCCGGCTCAACCTGATGGACCTGGCCCAGAGCGCGAGCGTGGCCGAGGCGCGCTCCCGCGCCGCCGGCCGGACGCCGCCGAGGCCATGCCGTGGCGCGAACTGACGGCGGACGGCCCGCGCCTGCGCATCGATCCGGACGCCGGCTATGCCCTGATGCAGGCGTCCCTGGAAGTCGCCGGCGGCATCGCCCCCTTGCCGAACTGACGCCTGGCAATGAACGCCCTGCAGATGGACGCCCCAAATACGAACACGCTGACGCGCGCCGACATCATGGCGTTGGCGGACTATGAGGCGGTGCGCAAGGAAAAGCGCCGCGAGGTTGCGCAGCTCAAGAAGAACCGCCGGGTCGAGGTCGGCGCCGCCGCCACCTTCTATTTCGAGAACCGCGCCACTATGTGGCACCAGATCCACGAAATGCTGTTCATCGAGAAGGGCGGCGAAGAGCAGATCGCCGACGAGTTGGCGGCCTACAACCCGCTGATCCCGAACGGCCGCGAGCTGGTTGCGACGGTGATGATCGAGATCGACGACGAGCGCCGCCGGCGCACGGTATTGGCCCGGCTCGGCGGCTTCGAGGAAACTATGTTCATCCGGTTCGGCGATCGCGAAGTCAAAGGGGTTCCCGAGGACGACCTCGACCGCACGACAGCGGACGGCAAGGCCTCCTCCGTCCAGTTCGTGCATTTCCCTTTCACGGATGCACAGGCGGCGGCTTTCAAATCGGGCAAATCCGGTCCGGGCGAGGCCATCGTCGGCGTCGGCCACCCGAACTACGCCCATATGGCCGTGATGTCGGACGCCGTGCAGGCAGCGCTGGCGGCGGATCTGGAATACGGGTTCGGCTAAGGGGACAGCACCGCGCTATCTGTTTCGCCCCGATTTGCCGACAACAATACCGTCATATCGACCGACCGCCAGGGAGTGGAGAAATCTTTCCCGCGCGGTGCTTCGATCATTGCTCTGCGCTGGAAAGATATATTCATGTTCTTCCGGTTGCGCCACCGATACCCTGTAGGTGCCAATTGTGGACTAACCTATTGCACTGAAGCGTGTTTTTCTTTCTTCCCTTGGCCTCTTGCCTCTTGAATCGCAGCCACGGATGGTCACATATGGCCCCCGATTTGATGCTGCTCATATGCGGTTTGATGACGGATTTGGGGACCGGTGCAGAGCGTTGGAGGGGTCATGCCGAAAGCGTTCGTTCACGCGGTGATGGGTGTGGTGGATTCAACGATTGAGTGTTCGCTTCCGGTCCTTTCGGAGGGGTCGCAACCAGATGTCTTTTTTGGGCTGGGATCGTTTTGTATGCCTGTCATAGCGTCCTCGTCCCTGGGTGGTTCCGACGGGGATCCAGCCCGATGCCCTGTAGACGGCGCCGGTGTAGCGCGGGGTCTCGACGAAGGTCTCGATGAGCACGGGGGTGGTGTTGTAGCGCTCGATCCAGTCCTGAGGCAGGCGCCGGCGCACGATGGCGAGGATGTGGGAGCCTCAGGTCTGAGGTGGCGCCGGAAAATCGGACAGGTCGCTAAGGTGTATTCCACCGTCTGACGGAGGAATGCAGATGAGCAGCAAGCGACGCAGGTTTTCAGGGGAGCTGAAGGCGAAGGTGGCGCTGGAGGCGCTTCGGGGCGACCGGACGCTGCAGGAGATCGCCTCGCAGCACCAGGTCCACCCGAACCAGGTCGGTGCCTGGAAGCGCCAGGCGATCGAGGGTCTGGTCGAGGTGTTCTCGAAGGGCGCCGAGCGGCGGGTCCGGGACCATGAGAGCGAGGTCCGCGATCTTCACGCCAAGATCGGGGAGCCGATCGTGGAGCGGGATTTTTTATCGCGCGGGTCCGGTCGATGAGCCGGTCGGAGCGCCGCGGAGCGATGGTGGTGCGCGACCACCCGGCGTTGAGCCTGAGCCGACAATGCCGCCTGCTGGCGCTCGGGCGCTCCTCGCTCTACTACGAGCCGAAGGGGGAGAGCGCGGGGACGCTCGCGCCGATGCGGCGGATCGACGAGCTGTTCCTGAAGTACCCGTTCTACGGCGCCCGTCGGATGGCACTTCACCTGCGCCGCGAGGGCGTGCGGATCGGCCGACGCCGGGCCGCTCGGCTGATGCGCCTGATGGGGCTTCAGGCAATCTATCGGGCGCCGCGCACCAGCGATCCGCACCCCGAGCACCGGGTCTGGCCCTATCTGCTCAGGGGCTTGGCGATCGAGCGACCGAACCATGTCCGGTGCGCCGACATCACCTACATCCCGGTGCAGCGCGGCTTCCTTTACCTGGTGGCGGTCACGGACTGGGCGAGCCGGTACGTCCTGGCCTGGCGGCTGTCGAACACGCTGGACGCGAGTTTCTGCACAGACGCTCTCGACGAGGCCCTGGGTCGATACGGCAAGCCGGAGATCTTCAATACCGACCAAGGCAGCCAGTTCACCGGCTTCGCCTTCACCGGGCGCCTGCAAGCGGCGGGCATCCGGATCTCGATGGATGGCAGGGGCCGGTGCATGGACAATATCTTCATCGAGCGACTGTGGCGTTCGCTCAAATACGAGGCGATCTATCTGCACGAGATCGCCGACGGCTTCCAGGCCCGGCGCCCGATCGGCGAATGGGTCCGCTTCTACAACCTCGAGAGGCCGCACGCGGCGCTGGACGGGCGAACCCCGGCCGAGGCATACCGCGGCGAGCCGCCTGTGGATATGATGGACAAGCCGCTTCGCGCCTTGCCCACATCCCCACAGGCGCAGCAGCAGCAGGAAGATCGTTCAAAAGGGATTCTGGCGGCCTGAGAAACAACCGGAATACACCTTAAATCAGCCGCCAGGCTGTCCGAAAAGGCGAGGCCACCGCAGCGCTTCATGCCGCATACGCACGGCGGCTGGATCAATACCGATACCGGCATGATGTACCGCCGGGCCCCTGGCGAAGCCGAGACAAAGAAGCGCCAGCCACCTGTACCTCTTCCCCGCCATCTTCTGGCGCATCTGCGCCGCTGGAAAAGAAACGGCGCCCTTTTCGTTGTGGAATACGAGGGACAACGGGTCGGGAGCATCAAAACAGCTTGGTCGACCGCGTTAGCAGACGCTCGCATCGAACACTGCACCCGCCATGATCTGCGCCGCACCGCGATCACCTGGACGATGAAGCGCGGAGCCGACAAATGGGCAGCCGCTGGATTCCTCGGACTCACCCTCGATACGTTGGAGCGGGTATATGGCCATCATCACCCCGACTATTTGCGAAGCGCAGTCGAGGCGATCGAACGCAGAACCCCTTGAGGAAATTGTGCCATGGCACAATTTCAGCCAAATTTCAGCCGCAAGAACATGTACAAATAAAGAATTTCTCCTGAATAAATCATGAATAAATGGCATTGAACAGTTTTCGGGAGGCAGGGGCCAGTTGTTCGAATCCACTCACTCCGACCATTATGTTTCGGTTAGCGAAAATTCTTGATCCGTAGAAATCGGCTGAAACTGCAACATGGCGCGGTTTCAGGCCGAAGCGGCGGCGGGCGGCGCTGTCTCCCCGGGGCGCCGCCGTACAGATTGTCTGGATCGGTTCCACAACGTTGCGCGCCCGGGTCACCGTGCCGTCCCAATTGCGGCTGAATTCGCCGATCATGCGCTTGAGCGCGTTGAGCGCCATTGCCCGGTTCATCGCTTCCGGATCCGGGAATTCGTAAACGCGATATGGACGTTGTCTTCCACGTCGCTCCAGCCGCGCGAAGCGCCCTTCGCGCCGAAGGCCCTGACGGGTCCGGCAGGTGTTCGTTCTCGTACCGGGCGTCGAAGGGGCCGCGTGCGGCCGGGTCCACCTCGGCGCGCACGATAAAGTATGCGGTCATTGATTCACCTCCGTCCGGTTTTGCGGCGCGACACGAATTGAACCGGCGTAGACGGCGTTAATCGCGCGCTGCCGAGACCGCGATGCCGGCAGGCGCTGTCGAAGGCTGCGCGGAATTCCGAACCTGCGTGCCGCCAGAGTTGTTGCTAAAGTGGTTTTGTACCCATGCATCCGGGAGCGATTGGCGATGCACGCGGTCGTCCGCCAGGTTCTTCGCCAGGCTGAAATCCTGACGGCAATGGGGCTTGTCTTCGTTGCGAGCTGGGCGTTCGTCGCCTGGATGACGCTCAGCATGGCGCATCCGGCCGTCCGGGTGATGATGCCGGTCGATGCCGCCTGGTCCTGGTCGACGGCGGTTGCCGTTGCCGTCATGTGGGGCGGCATGATGGTCGCCATGATGTTGCCCTCGGCAGCTCCCATGATCCTGACATTCGATGCCCTGGAACGGCGCAATGCGCAGGCCGGGCGGGCGGCATCGCGGTCATTGGTCTTCGCCGGCGCCTACCTTCTCGTGTGGATCGGCTATTCCGCGCTCGCCGCCGGTGCTCAATGGGCACTGCAGGCCAGCGGAATGCTGACGCCGATGATCGTCAGCAGCTCCGACCGGCTCACTGCAGGTTTGCTTATCGTTGCGGGCCTCTACCAGCTGACGCCGTTGAAGCAGGCCTGCCTGAGGCGTTGCCGGACGCCGGCCGGATTTCTGATGGCGGAATGGCGCGATGGCATGCGCGGCGCCCTGACGATGGGCCTGAAGCACGGCCTCTATTGCGCGGGATGCTGCTGGGCGCTCATGCTCCTCCTGTTCGTCGCGGGCGTCATGAATCCGGTCTGGATCGTGTTCCTGACCCTCGTGGTGGCGCTCGAAAAATGGCCGCGGCTGCCGGGTTGGATCGCTCGGCTATTCGGCGCAGCCCTGCTTTGCGCCGGCGCCGCAATTTTGCTTTGAACGGTCATGCGAAGGGCGGCGGGCCTGCGCGACCGCTTCGGCACGCGTGCCGAAGGCTTACGGTCCCGCCCAGTCGAACGGGATATGCTTGGCGGAGTTGACGCCCCAGGAAAAGTCGAAGCCGAAGGCGTCGACATGGCACACGGTCGACTTCCCCCAGGTTACCAGCTGCGGCCCGGGCCCGGTTTCCGAGCCCGGCGCGTTGGCCAGCCGCGGGTATTCGCCCGGATTGCTGGTCGGCCCGGTCAGGGCCTCCGCCCAGGCCTTGACCTTGCCGGCAATGTCGACGCCCCAGCGTGACTGGTCGGGGGCGATCTCGAAGGAAATCCTGGCGCGCTCCCTGCCGAGGACCTTGCGGCCTCCGGTGAACAGGGCGTTCACCTTGCCCGGGAATCCGCCGACGCGGCCGCCGAAGATTGCCGCCAGGGCCTCGGCCTGCGCGTCATCGGCGCGATCGTCGATAAAGACACCGGCCCGGCCCTTGACCTTGCCGGCCCACAGATCGCCGTCCCAGCGGCCGACCCGCACGAAGGCGAGATCATCGAGGACAGTGTCCCCGTAATGCCCACGCGTGACATGCCAAAAGAGGACCGATTCGCAAAAGTCGTTATCCGGCGGTTGCGCGAAGGTGCATGGGCACGCGACGGCGCAACTGCAGTTATCGAACCAATCCCCTACGATGTGCCAATTCGGCGTATCCGGCATGAGAGCCTCCAAGACCGTCGCCATGTCCTTGCGGATTGTATTGGATTGCCGCCGAAATGCCCAGCGGGCTTTGCGAAAGCGCGCACGTTGTCCGCGTTCATGCGCCTATGTGCATTGGAGCGGTGACCGCATCTTCCAGACGCAACCAAAAACCGCTTGCATCCGAGGCAGCGTCCACACACGGCGTCAAAGCCCCGCGCCGAACGACAATGGCGGAATCGATCTTGACTTGTGCGCGGGAGAGGCCGCACCTTGGGGTCATAAACGAACAGTGTTCTTTTATGGCCCGCCTGCCTTTTTGTGTACGGCCTTTTTTGCACGCCGTTCGTGCCTGCTATTTGTGCACGGCGTTTTGTACATGCCGGGGGCCGGCGACGGAGGGAGACGGAGCATGGTGCATCTCAACCAGCGCGCGCAAGAGGTCAATCCGGCCCGGCTGGCGATGCTGTACCGGCGCCAGTTCGAATTGTGCCGGGTGAAAGAGGGCGAGACCGTCGCCTGCGTCTCGGACCTGTCGACCCGGCGCGAGTATATCGAGGCCGCCTTCGCCGCGGCCGACGAGCTGGGCGCCGACATCTACGAGATGTGCGTCAACAACATCCCGTCCTGGACCCGGGTCGGGGTCGCGACCATCGGCCGGTGCAAGGGGACATTGGAGGCCGCCAGGGCGGCCGACATGATCGCGATCTTCCATGTCCCGCTGTTCACCCGATGGCTGAAGGATGTGACCGAGACCGGCACGAGGGTGCAGATGATCATCGATGCGCCGGACGATCTGGAGCAGCTGATGGCGCCGGAGGGGCTGAAGGAAGCCTGCCTCTACGGCGACGCCCTCTACGCCAGGACGAAGATGGCCCGGGTGGTGAGCGACGCCGGCACCGACCTGACCTGGGACTGCGGCGAATACCCGGTGATGACCCAATACGGCTTTGCCGACGAGCCCGGCCGCTTCGACCATTGGGGCGGCGGCCATATCCACACCTTCCCCAACGAGGGCTCGGCCAACGGCACGGTGGTGCTGGCGCCGGGCGACATCGTGATCCTGCCCTATTGCCGCTACATCCAGGACGCGGTCCGCCTGACGATAAAGGACGGCTATATCCGCAAGGTCGAGGGCGGGCTCGACGCCAAACTGATGCAGGACTGGCTGGACGACAACCGGGAAGACGAAGACGACATGGAACCCTATGCGATCTCGCATCTGGGCTGGGGCCTGAACCCGCAGGCGCTGTGGTACGGCATTGCGCTGAACGGCGACGAGCCCGAGCGCAGCCGGGCGGCGGCGCGGACCTTCCCGGGCAACTTCCTGTTCTCGACCGGGCCGAACACGCAAGGCGGCGGCACCCGCACCACCCGCGGCCACTACGATGTGCCGATGCGCGACTGCACCATGATGCTCGACAACAAGGTCATCATCGACAAGGGACGCATCGTCGATCCCAACATGATCGTCCCGCGCGAAATGCGCTAGGCGGTGCGTATCGGGCGGCAGGCCGACGGCGCCCGGCTCACCTGTCGCGGGTAATCACGTTGAGCAGCGCCTGCCGGCCTTCCTCGCGGACCGCGCGGACGGCGCGGTCGAGCGCATCGGGCAGGGCGGCCGGGTCTTCCACCCGCTCGCCGTAGCCGCCGCTCGCGGCGACGACGGTTTCGAAGTCGGGCATCGGGTCGAGCGCGGTCAGCGGCATGGCGTTGCGCTGCTGGGCGGCGCCGTCCGGATACATCGCCCGGGTTGCCGCGCGGACCGCGCCCCAGCCGGCATTGTTGCTGACGATGTAGAGCACCGGCAGATCGTGCGCCCGCGAGACATAGTGGGCCGGAGTCGGGTTGCCGAACATGTAGGCGCCGTCCCCCATCGACGCGATGACCAGCTTGTCCGGCGCGGCGAGCTTGGCGCCGAGGGCCGCCCCGAGCCCCCAGCCGAGGCCGCCGGCCGGGCTCAGCCCGAAATAGCTGCCCGGACGTTGCAGGGTGAGATGCGCCGGCGACAGGCCGAGTTCGTTGAGGACGATGGTGTTTTCGTCCACGACCCGGCCGATGCAATGGCTGAGCCAGGCGACGCTTATCGGCCGCTCGCCCCTGGATTCCGTGGCCGCGCGTTGCCAGCCGGCGCGCAGTTCGGCGGCGCGGGCGGCGAGGGCGGCCCGGCGCGCGGCGATTGTGTCCGGATCGACGGCTTGCCCGGAAAGCGCGGCGTCGAGCGCCGGCAGAGCGAGTTCCGGTGCGGCGTCGATGGCCAGATTGCAGGGGAAGCTGCGCACCGGATAGCGGCTGAACAAGGGATCGACGCCGAGATGGATGACCCGGCAGCCCGCCGGCGGGCCTTGCAGGCTCGGGATCCACGGCACGTCGCACTCGACCACCAGCACGGCATCGGCCTCCGCCAGCATCGGGCCCGGCTCGTAGCCCAGATTCATCGGATGGTCGGACGCGATGCAGAGCGAGCGGGCAAAGAAGCTGACGACCGGGATGGCGTGCCGCCCGGCCAGCCGGGCAAGCGCGTCGAAGCCGGCGGCGCTGCGCCCGGCGTTGCCGGTGACGATCAGCGGCCGCTGCGCATCGGCCAGGATGGCGGCGGCTTCGTCGATGGCCTGGGGGTTGGGGCCGGGCGGCATGGCGGGCGCGGCAGCCGGCGGCGCTGCTGCGGCGTCGCCCGGCTCAGCCAGCACCTCCCGCGGCATGGTCAGGTAGACCGGCCCCATCGGCTCGCTGAGCGCCACGGCGATGGCCCGGTCGATCACCGCCTCGACATGCTCGCCGCGGCTGAGTTCGTAGTCCCACTTGACCGCCTCGCGCACCAGGCCGGCCTGGTCGAACATTTCCTGCGCCCACTGGATCGTGCGGTTGCGGGTGCCGTGCGCGCCGGTCTCGTGATAGGGCGAGCGGCCGGCGGCGAGCAGCATGAGCACGCGGGCGCGCGAGGCGTTGATCAGGCCGCAGACCGCGTTGGCGGTGCCGACATTGACATGGACCATGACCGCCTGGGGCCGGCCGGAAACCATCGTGTGGCCGTAGGCCATGCCGACGGCGACGTTTTCGTGGGGCACGGCGATGGCCGTGGGGAGCGTCGCGCCGCTGGCCTCAGCGCGCGCCAAGGCCTCGATGATCGGCGGAAAATCGGTGCCGGTGTTGGCGAAGATATAGTCGACATGCCGGCCGAGCCGGGCCAGCAGCCGGCCGGCGACGGTCTCGCCGCTCGCGTCGCCCCTGGTCATTGGCGCTTCAGTGGCTCCGTTTGCAAGTCCAGCCCGATGGCTGGCAGGAAATCCGGGTCCGCTGCCGGCGCCCGGCTCCGGGCGACCGGCCGTCTTGCCAACGGCCGGCCCGGCCCGGCGGCGCGATCAGAAATGATAGCGGAAGCCGACCTCGAAGAGATGGATCTTCATGTCGGATTTCGTCTTGACGGTGCCTGCCACACCCTTGCCGTCGAACTGCAGGCCGGGCGCCAACTGGTACTTGTAGCTCAGCTGGACCGTGGTCGTATCGTCGACCCGGTAGCCGACCCCGCCGCCGACCTGGAAGGCGAAAACGGTATCCTTGTCCTTGGGCCGGAGGCCACAATTTGGCGGTAGCGTCAATGGTGGATCCAGCCCACTCGCAATCCCTTGGCAAACCGTGTTGGGATCCCATTTCAGGCCGCTGAAATCGGCGTTGAAGACGCCGATGCCGCCGCCGATAAAGGGGCTCCAAGCCGAGCCCGTCTCGATGTCGTACCACGCGTTCACCATGGTACCGAGCATTTTGGCGTTGCCTTTGATGGGCTGGTTAATGCTCCCGCCGGGGACTGGATTTGTCCCTAGTGCGGTCGTAAAGCGCGTGCCGCTGTAGACGGTCTTTTTCACCCGGGCAAGACCGTAGAAGAATTCGCCCTCGAGACGGAAATTGGGCAGGACATAGTAGCCGACGATGCCGCCGATCCGGAAACCCAGGCCGTAATGGGAGACGCCATTGGTCGTGTAACTGGTGGAAACTTGCTACCCCCCACTTCCGACGTAGAAACCCCTTTGACGCCAGTCTTCGTGGCGTCGATGAACATCACGGGGATGTTGGCGCCGATATACCATTTGCCCTCGTTGCCATCCGCGGCCCGCGCATCGGGGGCGAAGGCCGGCGCGAGGCACAGCGCGAACGCCGCCGCTGCGGCGCCCTTAAAGAACGATTTCGGTCTCATATTTCGCTCCCTCAGCCGTTTCGGCCGGCAATCCCGCACCTTGTATTACCCGTGCCGAAGGGTCGGGCGCAACCGCGATGGAGCCGTGTGACGACGATCCGGGCCGGCAAGGGCGCAGAATCCGGCCGTTCGGGCGCTACCGGTCTGCCGCCGTCATGGCCGCCGACCGCCGGTGGCGGCTCAACTCGTAGAGCGTCACGATGAGCGCGAGGGCGAGACCGGCGGCGTTGATCCAGACGATCGGCCCGTCGATGCCGCGCGGCAATATCAGGGCGACGCCGGCGACGGCCAACAGGAGCCGGACGGTCCCGGGCATATCGCGGAACAGAAAACCGATCATCGCCGCCGACAGGATCCACACGCCGGCGACCGCGCTGGCGACATCGACGACGAGATCGAGCGGCTCGCCCTGGAGCAGCAGGCTCGGCGAGAACACGAACAGGAACGGCACCACGAACGCGGTCCAGCCGAAGCGGACGGAGGTCCAGCCCGTTTTCATCGGCGGCGCCCCGGCAATGCTCGCGGCAAAGAAGGCGGCGACCGCGACCGGCGGCGTGATCAGCGACATCATGCCGAGATAGAGGATGAACATGTGCGCCGCCAGCGGATCGATGCCGACCTTGGCCAGCGACGGCGCGATCAGCACGGCAAGCAGGATGTAGACGCCGGCCGTCGGCATCCTCATCCCGAGGACGATACAGAGCAGCGCGGCGATGACGAGGAGGACGAACAGACTGCCGTCGCCGAAATCGACCAGCATCACCGTGAGCGCAAAGCCCAGCCCGGTAATGTGCAGCGTGCCGATGATGAAGCCGGCGCCGGCCACGATCATCAGGATATCGAGGGAGGACAGGCCGGTCCGGATCAGGGACAGGCGGAGCAGATCGAGGGCGCCCCAAATCGCGGCGAGCAGGGTCGTGCCCTGTTCCGGGTGGGGCGCCGGGCGGGACGCCGCTGCATCGGACGCCGCTTGCGCGCGAACCGTTCCGGTCACGACGCCGAGGGCGAGGCCGGCCAGCGTCAGGAACAGGGCGAGGCTCAGGGAGATATAGTCTGCGCCCCACGCGCCCCAGGCAAACAGAAGCAACGGCAGCCCGAATGGCAGGGCGCCGTCAGCAAAGGCGCGAACCAGATAGCGCAGGAAGGCCGCCAGCGCGCCCATCGGCGTCGCGCCGCCGCCTGCCGCCGCGGTCATGATGGCAAGCCCGGCCAGGAAAAAGCCCGAAATGACAGCGACGCCGCTGAGGACGATGGCCATCAGCGATGACAGGACGCCGGCCGCGAACAGGCCCCAGACCGGCATCAGGGCGGGCGCGACCAGCAGTGCCGCGACCGGCAGGATGGCGCGGGTGTCCGGGAAGCTGCCGCCGGTCCGGCTTTGCAGATGGCCGACCGAAAGCAGGTAGAAGGCGACCAGCAGCACGGTGCCGGACGCCAGGATCGCCGCCGTCTCGGGCTCCCAGTTCAGGGTGAAGAGCGCCCAGATCAGCGCCGCGAAGGGGATGATGAAGACCCAGCCGGTCGCCAAAACCGCCGCGGTGCGCGGGATCAGGTCGGCCGGCACCCGGCGGATGCCGCCCTTCGCCGCCTCCAGATCCGCCTGGATGAACAGGCCGACATAGTAGAGCAGCGACGGCACCAGCACGGCGATGACGATATCCTGGTAGGGCCGCTCGAGAAAATCGGCCATCAGGAACGCCACGGCGCCCATGACCGGCGGCATGAGCTGCCCGCCGGTCGAGGCGACGGCCTCGACGGCGGCGGCAAAGCGCGGCGAGAAACCGGCACGCTTCATCATCGGGATGGTGACAACGCCGGTGGCCACGATGTTGGAGACCGCGACGCCCGATACCGAGCCGAACAGGCTGGACGCGATGATCGATATCTTGGCCGAGCCGCCGCGGTATCGGCCCATCAGCGCCAGGGAAATGTCGCTGAAAAATTGCGAGCCGCCGGAGCGCATCAGCAGCTGGCCGAAAAAGACGAAGGTGATGACCACCGTCGTGCCCACCACCATCGCCAGCCCCAGCAGCGCGCTGGTGTCGAGCGCCAGATAGGTGACGAACGACTGGAATTCGATCTGGCGGGTCTCGAGCGCGCCCGGCACCAGATGGCCGACCATGGCATAGGCGATGCAGACGGCGACGATGACGGTCAGCGAATAGCCGACCGAGCGGCGCAGGCCCTCGATGCACAGCGCCACGAAGATGAGCGAAACGATCAGGCCGTCGAGCGGGTCGGAATCGAGCTGTTCGCTGAGTTCGGGGAAAACGACGGCGACGTAGGCGCCGGCGCCGAAGCCCGCGGCTGCCGCCGCCAGATCGTACAGCGGCACGCGCGTCCGTTCGCTGCGCCGCCGGGCCGGATAGTGCAGAAAGACGAGGGCGAGCGCGATGCCCAGCATGCCGGACAGGAACTGTTCCGGGAACAGCACCAGCCCGACATCGCGGTACATGTCCGCCGACCAGGCGAGCGAGCCCAGGGTCAGCAGCGCCGCCAGTACCGGACGGATATAGCGCAGCACCGGACCGGCCGGCGCTGCGCTATCGTCCTGTTCCTCTGCCCCGGCGGTCGGGGGCGGATTTCCGGGCGGTTGCGCGCCCGGCGAGGTCACTTGGCCGGCCAGACGCCCTTCTCCTTATAGAAGCGGATCGCACCCGGATGGTATTTCGCCACGGAGAACTGCTTGCCCATGTTCCTGGGCTGGAAGCCGAAGAAGGAGGGATGGCCCTGGGCCAGTTCCTTCCTGTCGGGATGCAGCGCCTCGACGAATTTGTAGATCGTGTCGTCCGACACATGGGCGCCGACATAGATGATGAGGTCCGACCCCAGCACCCAGGTCCGCTTCAGGACGCCGACCATGCGCGGATGGGGTTTGACCATCATCGGGAAATAGTCCTTCCGGACCGACTTCATGCGGGCGATGCCGGCCGGCGAGTTGTCGATGCCGAGCGCGCGCACGCCGCCGACCGCGGAATTGACTTCGGCGACCTTCGGCGCGCCGACGGCAAAGCCGAAGGCGTCGGTCTTGCCGGCCTTGAGGTCGTTGGCGCCGCGAATGATGTTGGCTGTCGGCACGCCATCGATGTCATTGAGGCTCAGGCCCGCGGTTGCCAGCAGACCGTTCATCAGCGGGATCATGTTCGGGAAGGCCGACCACCGGCTGCCGAATTTCTTCCCCTTCATGTCCTTGAGGGTTTTGATCGGCGAATCCTTGCGGACGAATATGGTGACCGGGAAGGAGAGCACCCTGAAGGCAATACGCAGGTTCGGGAGTTTCCTGTCGTTGAACCGACCCGAACCGGTCAGCGCATCGGTCATTTCGCCTATGTCGGAGATGCCGATTTCGGCCCGTTTCGAGTTGACCGCCGCGGCGACCGCGCCGCCGCCGCGATAGGGCGTTACGCGGATCTTCAGGTCGGGGACGGTCTGTCCCGCGACGGCATCGAGGTCCGCTGCTTTGCCGTCGACGTCTCCGACAGGGCGGCGATGAAGCGAACGGCGGAGCAGGTCGCGGCGGCCTTTCCGGCCATTCACATCCTCTGCAACAACGCCGGCGTCGGCTACTCCGGTGTGCCGCTCGACCGGGTGCCGGACGGCGACTGGGACTGGGTGCTCGGCGTCAACCTGATGGGGGTCGTCAACGGGCTCCAGGCCTTCCTGCCCCTGATCCTGACCCATGGCGATGGGGGCCACATCGTCAATACCGCCTCCATCGGCGGGCATCAAGTCATGCCGGGCTGGGGATACGGCGTCTACACCACGTCGAAATTCGGCATCGTCGGCCTGTCCGAGGCGCTGGCCGACGATCTGGCCGAACGGGGCATCGGCGTGTCCATCCTGTGCCCCGCTGCCGTCGATACCGCCATTTACGAGGGCGGTCGGAACCGGCCGGCGCGCTATGGCGGGCCTTTCGCGCCCACCAATCGCGATCTGGCGGCAATGCTGAAAGCGGGTAAGAAGCCGGTCGAAGTCGGCCGGTGGGCGATCCAGGCAATGCTGGAAAATCAGTTATACATTTTCCCCCACCCGCATGCCCGGGATCTCATTGCCCGGCGGCATGAGCGCCTGATGGCCGCTTTCGACTGGGCGGCGCAGACGGCGCCCCGGATTGCTGCGGAGGCGCAGCGGAATGCGGGAGCGGATCGATGAAAGCAGCCGAGCTGTTCGACGTTACCCGCCATGTCGCTTTTGTCACCGGCGCCGCCAGCGGCCTGGGGCTCGCGATGGCCGAGGCGATGGCCGACAACGGCGCCCATGTCGACATGGCAGATATCGATCCGGCAACGCTGGCGGTGCAGACGGGCCGCCTTGCCGGGGCCGGCGCCTCGGTCGAAGGGATCGAACTGGATGTCGCCGACCTGCCGGCGCTGCGCGCCGCTATCGACGCGACTGCGGAAAAACGCGGCCGGCTCGACGCGGTGTTTGCCAATGCCGGCATCAGCGCCGGTCCCGGCTACCTGACCGAGGCCGGGAAGATCGACGCCGTCGACCCCGCCAAATGGGACGAGGTCGTCCACATCAACCTGACATCGGTGTTCGCGACGGTCCAGGCCGCCGCCCGGCACATGAAACGGCAGAAGTCGGGCCATATCGTCGTGACCGCCTCGATCGCCGGGCTCAAGGCCGAGCCGATGGTCGGCTATGCCTATAACGGCACCAAGACGGCGGTGGTCGGCCTCGTGCGCCAGGCCGCGCTCGAACTGGCGCCCTACAACGTCACGATCAACGCCATCGCGCCCGGGCCGTTCTTCACCAACATCGGCAACGGCCGCCTCAACGATCCGGAAGTCGTCAGGGGTTTCACCGACATCATCCCGATGGGCCGGATTGCCGATACACAGGAATTGCAGGGCCTGGCGCTGCTGCTCGCCTCGCCCGCCGGCTCCTTCATCACCGGAACCGCCATTCCGATCGACGGCGGCTGCATGGCGGGCTGATCCCGCGCCGTCCGCCGCTCTGCCCGACCGCCAACCAGAATTGAGGCCGCTTCCGTGTCCAGACTGACCAAATCGACCGAGACCGTCCGCGGCTGCACAGTGAGCCTGCTGCGCGGCGGCGAGGGGCCGCCGCTCTTGTTCCTGCACGGGGCCGGGGGCGGCGGCATCGAACTGCCGTTCATGACGCGCCTCGCCGGGAACTACACGGTGATCGCGCCGGAACATCCGGGCTTCGGCGAGTCCGATGAGCCGGACTGGCTCGATAACATCCACGACGTCGCCTACTTCTATCTGGATTTCCTCGACCATCTCGATCTCTCCGGCGTCCATCTGGCCGGCATGTCGCTGGGCGGGTGGATCGCGATGGAGGTCGCCGTGCGCAGCACCGAACGGCTGGCCAGCCTGACCCTGGTGTGCCCGGCCGGCGTGCATGTGCCGGGCCTTGCGACCGGCGATCCCTTCATCTGGGCGCCGGAGGAAACCTTCCGGCAGGGCTTCCACGACCAGACCTTTGCCGAGGCCGCGATTTCCCGGCTGCCCGAGGCGGTCGAGGCGGACGACACCTGGCTCAAGAACCGGTCGGCCTTCGCCCGGCTCGCCTGGGAGCCGCGGCTGCACGATCCCCATCTGCCGAAATGGCTGCACCGGATCGACGTGCCGACGCATATCGTCTGGGGCGACGACGATAATTTCCTGTCCGCCGGCCACGGCGACGCCATCGCCGCGATGATTCCCGGCGCCGGCGTCACGATCGTGCCCGAGGCCGGCCATTTTCTGCATATCGAGAAAGCCGATGCGCTGGCCGCCGCTATCGAAGCCCACATCCAAAGTCCCCGCAAGCAAAGCGAATGAACCATGAAGGTCTTCTTCTTCCACCTGATGCCCTACGCCGATGTCGACCTGGACGAGGTCCGGAAGGTCGGCACGTCCTGGGTCAAGCTGTCGAACCGGCATTACGATCCGGAGAAGGGCGCGGCGCTCTACGAGCGCTACCTGAACCAGCTCGAGCGGGCCGAGGAACTCGGCTTCGACGGCATCGGCGTCAACGAGCATCACCAGACCGCCTACGGCATGATGCCGTCGCCGATCGTGATGGCGTCGGCGCTCGCCCGGCGCACCCACCGGGTGAAAATCTGCATCCTCGGCAGCGCGCTGCCGCTGCGCCAGCATCCGCTGACGCTGGCCGAGGAGCACGCGATGATCGATACGCTGACCCGCGGCCGGCTCATCACCGGCTTCGTGCGCGGCATCGGCGCGGAATATCACGTCTTCGGCGTCGACCCGACAACGAGCCACGAGCGGTTCCATGAAGCCCACGATCTCATAATCCGGGCCTGGACCGAGACCGGGCCGTTCGAATTCTCCGGCAAGCACTACAAGCACCGCTATGTGAATACATGGCCGCGGCCCTATCAGCAGCCGCATCCGCCGGTCTGGATTCCGTCCCAAGGGAGCCAGGAAACCATCGATTTCGCGTCCCATCCGGACCGGCGCTACACCTATCTGCAAACCTTCAGCCCGGCTGCCGCGGTGAAGAAATATCTCGATCTCTATCGGGTCCGGGCCCAGGAATACGGCTACACGGCCGCCGACAGCCAGCTCGGCTGGGCGGTGCCGGTCTATGTCGGCGAGACCGACGAAAGCGCGATGGCCGAAGCCAGGGTGCATTTCGAGAATTTCCGCAACTATTTCGCGCGGATGCCGCTCGAAATGCTGCTGCCGCCCGGCTACACCTCGCGCGCGTCGATGAAGCGGATCGCCGCGGCCAAGACCAGCATGTTCGGCGATCTCGCCATCGAGCCGGCGATGGAGATGGGCATGATGGTCTGCGGCAGCGCCGCAACGGTGCGCGACCGGCTGATCGACTATCACGCCGAAATGGGCTTCGGAAACCTCATCGCGCTCCTGCAGTTCGGCACGCTGCCTGCCGACCTGACCGACGCCAACATGGACCGCTTCGCCTCGGGCGTCATGCCGGCCCTGCAGGCGATCGGCGAGCGCACCGTCGAGCAGCGCAAGATCGCCTGACCGTTGCCCGATCCGGTATCGGCCTGAGATAATCCGGTCTCCCGGATGGCCGGGCGGGCGACGGAGTGCAGAATGAGCCGCGACAGAGTCAACGAGATTTGCCGGGCCTTTCCCGGCGCCGAAGTATCGGATCCCTGGGGCGGCGGGCACGACGCCTGGAAGGTCGGCGGCAAGATGTTCGCCTGCATCGGCTCGGTGACGCCGGGTGTTTCGGTGAAGACCGACAGTATCGAAACCGCCGAAATGCTCATCGAATTCGGCGCTGGCCGCAAGGCGCCCTATTTCCACCGCTCCTGGATCAACATCCCCTCGGACCTGCCGGAAGACGAACTGCGGCACCGGCTCGCCGAATCCTACCGCATCGTGCGGTCGGGCCTGACAAAAAAGGCCCAGGCCAGCCTCGATCTGTTCGATTGAGGGCCGACCTCCCCGAACGGCAAGGGCGATTGCCCCGGAATTCTCAATTAAATTTCACCAATTGATTGTATTGAAATTTATTCTTAACTTCCTGTCGTGGACAAGTTCCCATTCCCGGCCGACCTGCGAGGTGCCGGACAATGCCCGCAGGCGTGAATTTTGCATCGCCGGCTGTATCCGGCTGTATGAGGTGAACCATGACCCTTGCCGCCCGGGAGTCGACGGCCGTTTCGCGTATGGTCGGAGAGTTGCGCCGGTTGAGCGGCCTGAAAAACGTCGATCTTGCGAATATTGTGGGGGTCTCTCCGCCGACGGTCCATCGCTGGAGCCGCGGCCAGGGCAGCCCGACAATCGAAAAGCAGCAGGTTATCGCCGAACTCCGGTGGGTGGCCGAACGCCTGTCCGACTTCTACGAACCGGACGAGGCGCGTCTCTGGTTGCAGACCGGCCATCCGCAACTCGACGGCGAGCGGCCGTACGACCTGATCAACGACGGCCGTATCGCAGACGTGCTGGAGGTGATCGATCGCCTCGAAAGCGGGGTCTACCTCTGAATGGCGTTAGGGCACAGCGGTCACGATGTCGATCTACTCGACGCGCTGGCCGAACTTCCGGAGACGGTCTTCGGCGGCGCGTTCTGGCGTGTGGTGCACGGAGCGCGGTCGCCGCTCGACGGCTCCAAAGGCGCCGGCCGCTGGAACCGGCGCGATAGCGAGGTTTTTTATTGTGCGCTGGAACGAGACGGCGCGGTCTCGGAAATCTATTTTCACATCAACCGTCAGCAGTCCGTCTTTCCCAGCCGTCTCCGGTCGACGGTTCACCGGATGCGGGCCGGATTCGGCAAGGTCATCGACCTGAGCGATATCGAACTGCTGGAACGGCTCAGCGTGGACCGGGCCCGATACCGGGAAATCGTCTATCGCAACACGCAAAGGATCGGCGAGGCCCTGGGGTTCCTGGGATTCGAAGCGATGCGCGTGCCGAACGCGCGCCACCCGAGCGACAACCTCGTCGTCTTCCCGGCAAACTGCGACCTGGATGCAATAGAAAGGCTCGAAGCCGACGCGGTCGATTGGGCAGACTGGCGGCGCAAACGCGCCGGGGCAAGGCCGGGCGCCGGGGGCGGGGAAGGATAGTCGGTGAGGCTCGATGATTCTCGAGCGCTAAGGCAAGACCGATTGCCGAGCGCTTCAATTTACAGTACTATAATGTCACTGACATTAAACAGCGGCGGGCTCCAATGACACAGCAAATTACGGCGCGCCTGTCCGATTCGCTCGTCGAAGCCCTCGACAAAGCGGCCAGCCACCTCCGCCGAAGCCGTGCTGAGGTCGTCCGTCAGGCGGTCGAGCATTATCTCGAAGACTTCGACGACCTGTCCATTGCCGTCGAGCGGCTCCGGGATCCCACCGATCCGGTACTGGACTGGGACGTCGTTCGGCGTGACCTACTCGATTCGGATTAAGGACGGCGCGGTCAGGGAAATTCGGCGCGTCGCCAAACCCGAACGGGCCAGGATCGTCGCCGCAATCGACCGACTGGCGGACAATCCTTTTCTTGGCAGTGTCCTCAAGGGCGATTTGCGCGGCCTGAGGCGACTGCGCGTCGGCGATCACCGGGTGCTCTACGAAGTCCGGAACGATGAATTGATCGTCCTGGTCATACGAACAGCTCATCGCCGGGACGCTTACCGTCGGAAGCCGGCGTAGAATTCGACAATCATCGGCAGGATAGCCGGCACGCGCCCTTGATCGCGATCAAACGCATGCCGATCCGCTCCGGCTAGGATCGGCGAACGGGCAGGGCGCTTCGCGTCGTTGTCGGAAAAAACTGCCCGCCCCGTTCCGGCGTACGCTGGGGACAGCCATGCGGCATCCTTTCTGGTCGGAGGGTCTCCGGCCGTTTTTCCTTCTGGGCGCGGCCTTTGCGGCGCTGGCGATCCCTTTGTGGGTTCTGCTGGTCAGCGGCGTTGTCGATCTGCCGGTGCGCGGCGGGACGCTGGTCTGGCACATTCACGAAACGTTGTTCGGTTTCGTCGCAGCGGCGATGGCCGGGTTTCTGACAACCGCCGTGCCGCAATGGACCGGCGCAAAACCGCTCGCCGGCCCGCCGTTGATCCTGCTCGTGCTGCTCTGGCTGGCCGGGCGCGTTGCCTGGCTGGTCTCGGGAGCGCTGCCCGGCTGGCTGGTCGCGGCGATCGACATCGCTTTCCTGCCTGCGCTTTGCCTCGCTCTCGGCGCGGGCATCGTCGCCGCCCGCCAATGGCGCAACCTGCCGGTGATTTTGCTGGTGCTGATCCTGGCCGGCGCCAATTCGATCATCCATCTGGCGGTGCTCGGCTTGTGGGCGGACGGCTCGATGACGGGTGCGCGCCTGGGCCTGCTCACGGTCATTGTCCTGATCTCCCTGATTGGCGGGCGCATCGTGCCGGCCTTCACCCGCAACGCGCTCATCGGCGCCGGCCGGGACATCGAGATTCCGCCGCGACCCCGGCTGGAGGTCGCCGGCAATCTGTGCGTTGCGGCAGCCGGCGCGACGATCGTTCTGGATGTCGCACCGCCGGCGGCCGGCGCGGTAGCGCTGGTGGCGGCGTTCCTCGCCGCCGTCAGGCTCGCCGGTTGGCGGGGATGGGAGGCCCGGCGCATCCCGCTGCTCTGGATTCTGCATCTGGGCTGGCTATGGATTCCCGCCGGCCTGGCATTGTACGGTTTCGCCCTGCTCGGCACCGTTGTAACCGAAAGCGCCGCGCTCCATGCCCTTTCGGTCGGCGCCGCCGCCACGATGGTCATGGCTGTGAGCAGCCGTGCCGCCCTGGGCCATACCGGCCGGGCCCTGGTCGCGCCCCGGCCGATGGTTGCCGCCTATTTGCTGCTGACGCTGTCTGCGGTTACCCGGGTTCTGGCAGCGCTGGACATCGGCGCCGAAACGCCGTTGCTGCACCTCTCGGCGGCCTGCTGGACCGGCGCGTTCGCCTTATTCTTCGGTGTCTATCTACCGATCCTGACCCGGCCGCGGTCTAACCCGAGTCCGGCGCGGTGAACCGTTGCAGCGCGGGTACGTCCCGGATTCGGGCCGTGGACCCGTCCACCTCGACGCCCTGCTTCCGCAGGGCCGAAAGCGCCCGCGAGAAGGTTTCCGGCGTCATGCCGAGCCGGTTGGCGATCAGCTGCTTGTCGTAGGGAAGCTGGAGTTCGGCACCCGCCCCGCCCGGATCGGGCGGCGGACTGAACTTGAGCAGGAAATCCGCCGCCCGCTGGGCCGCGGTCTGGGTCTCCGTTTTTTCGATGCGGTTCACGAAATGCTTCAACCGCACGGCCATCGACGCCAGCATGCTGGTCGCGAGATCCGGATCCCGCCGCAAGCGCTGGCCGAAGGCTTCGGTAGGCATTTCGAGCAGGCGGCCTTCCTCGACCATTTCGGCGCTGACCGGATAGCCTTCCGGCATATGCATGGCGCCCTCGGCGAAGGATTCGCCCGGCCCGAATATCTCCACCACAACCACGGCGCCGTCCGGGCGCAGGCGATACAGCTTCACCCAGCCCGACAGAACGACATAGAAGCGGGTAGCCGGATCGCCGCGTTCGAACAGCGTCTTGCGCTTGGCATGCACCCGGACCGTCGCGTCGCTCAGCAGGTCCGTGAGGCTCTCGGGCGAGAGGCCAGCGAACAGGGGCAATGCGCGCAGGCGCTCGATTTCGTAGGCGCTAACGGTCATCGCGGCCACCTTGCCACAAACCGCAGGGAATCCATCGAGTATTCTGTTTCGGCGAAATGCCGGCGGAGGCAGATTTTTCCAGTCCGGGAACCGGGAGGGCGCACAGCCGCACGGGTCTGTGTTATGAGTTTGCCGGCGAATGCCAAACCAGCCTGGTTGAAATGGAGGACGGCGCCGAAATGACGGCTAAATCGCCCACACGGGAACAGGTTGCGCGCGCCGCGGACGTTCTGGGACTATCGCTCGATCCGGCCGATCTGGACGAATTCACGGAGCTGGTCCGCGGCACGGTCGAGACCTACTACCGGCCGCTCGACCGGCTGCCGGACAACCTGCCGCCGGTGAAATATCCGCGCACGCCGGGGTACTTCCCGACCGACGAGGAAGACCCGCTGCGCGCCTGGTATGTCAAATCCACCATCGAAGGCAGCAGGCGCGGCAAGCTGCGCGGCATGACCGTGGCGATCAAGGACAATATCTGCGTCGCCGGCGTGCCGATGATGAACGGCGCCTCGGTGCTGCAGGGCTATGTGCCCGAGGTCGACGCCACGGTTGTGACCCGCACCCTCGATGCCGGCGGGACCATCCTCGGCAAGGCCCATTGCGAATATTTCTGTTATTCCGGCAGCAGCCACACGAATGCCCAGAAGACCACGCTCAACCCGCTGAATCCCGAATATACGCCCGGCGGCTCCTCGTCCGGCTGTGCGGCGCTGCTGGCGGCGGGCGAAGTCGATCTTGCCATCGGCAGCGACCAGGGCGGCTCGGTCCGGGAGCCGGCGTCCTTCTGCGGCCTGGTCGGCATGAAGCCGACCTGGGGTCTGGTGCCCTACACCGGCGCCGCGTCGATCGAGATGACGCTGGACCATCTCGGGCCGATGAGCCGGACAGTGGGCGACAATGCGTTGTTTCTTGAAGTTCTGGCCGGCGCGGACGGGCTGGATCCGCGCCAATATGCGCCGCGCACCGCACGTTACACACAGGCGCTGTACCGACCTGTCGACGACCTGCGGATCGGCGTCATGAAGGAGGGCTTCGGCTTCGAAGACAGCGAAGCCGATGTCGACGAGGCCGTGCGCGCCGCGGCCGGGATCTTCGCCGGGCTGGGCGCGGCGGTGACAGAGATATCCGTGCCGGCCCATCGCGAACTCGGCATGCCGGTCTGGGTGCCGATCGCCGTCGAAGGCGCCTACGAACAGATCCTCAAGGGCCTGGGCAACGGCCACAACTGGAAGGGCGTCTATGTGCCCAGCCTGTTGGAGAAGCTGAACGGCTGGCAATCCAAATCCAACATGTTCTCGGAGATTTTCAAGCTGGGCATGCTGTGTGCGGAACATATGCGCACGGACCATCATGGCCGCTACTATGCCAAGGCGCAGAATCTCAGCCGCCTGCTGCGCGCCGCCTACGACACGGCGCTGGAGGAGGTCGATATCCTGTTGATGCCGACATCGCCGATCAAGGGATCGAAACTGCCGCCGGAAAACCGAACCCGTCAGGAGGATATGGTGCCGGGCTTCACCCCCATTCCCAATACGGCGCCGATCGATTGCACCGGCCATCCGTCGATCAGCATCCCCTGCGCGATGCGCGATGGCCTGCCGGTCGGCCTGATGCTGACCGGGCGGCATTTCGACGAATCGACCCTGTATCGGGCCGCCCACGCCTTCGAGCAGGCGGTCGACTGGAAATCGATCTAGCGCGGCGTTTGGCTGGAATGACCATAGCTGGTACGCTGACGCCGGGAATTCGAGTAACGCACAACAAGGAGGGAACGATGCGTAGACGTCATTTGATAGCCGGCATCGCGGCCGGCGCGGCGGCCGTTCTGGCCGTTGTCGGGCCGCTGGCAACGCAAGCCAAGGCGGCGAAGGACAGTGTCGTGATCGCCTGGCAGGTCGATCCGCAGTCCTGGGATCCGAACCGGCGGACCAATCCCGGCCTGCAATCGATCTACAAGATGGTCTACGACCAGTTGCTCACGCAGGCGCCGGACCTGACGCTCCGGGCTTCGCTGGCGACCAAGTGGTCCCAGTCAGCGGACGGCAAGACCGTGACGCTGGATATCCGGGACAACGCCTACTGGCACGACGGCACGAAAGTGACTTCGGCCGACGTCAAATACACCTTCCTCGAGCGCGGCAAGGCCGGCCACAAGATCGACCTGGTGCGCATCTGGCGCAATGTTGCCGACGTCGAGACGCCGTCCCCGACCCGCGCGGTCATCAAGCTGAATAAGCCTATGGCGACGGCGATCCCCTGGCTCGCCTTCCTGGCCAACTTCGTGGTGCCGAAGCATCATGTGACCAAGGTCGGCGCCGACGGCTTCGCCGGCATGCCGATGGGCAGCGGGCCCTACAAGGTGGTGGATTACCAGCGCAACTCGCGCATCGTGCTGGAAGCCTTCGATAAATACTGGGGGCCGAAACCGAAGATCCGCAAGGTGACGATCCTGATCATGAAGGACCCGTCGGCCCGCGTTGCGGCGGTCCAGTCCGGCCGGGTCGATTTCGCGCCGGACGTGCCGATCCGCGAGGTCGCGCGGCTGGGCAAGATGCCGGCACTGAGCGGCCGGATCTTCCCGATCTCCCGCGTGATCCTGCTGCAGATCCGCAGCGACCGCGCTTTTGCGGACAAGAATGTCCGCCTCGCAGCGCATCATGCGATCGACAAGAAAGCGATCTCGCAGGCGCTCTACGGCGGCAAGGCGGTGCCGCTCTCGATCGTGGCGCCTCCGGGCACGCCGGGCTACGTGAAGGATTTCGAATTCCCGTACGATCCGGCCAAATCGAAGGCCCTGCTGGCGAAGTCCGGTTTCAGCACGAAGAAGCCGATCAAGATCGGCATGGCGAGCTTCAACGGCGTCTTCCCCGGCGACTACGATATCGCCCGGGCGATCGTTTCCATGTGGAAGAAGGTCGGTATCGAGGCCACGCTTCAGGTCATCGAGCAGCCGAAATATTTCGAGCTCAACCGCGGCAACAAGCTGCCGGAGGCGACGCTCTACAGCTGGGACAACGCTATCGGCGATCCGGAGATGTTCACCGGCTACCTGATGCATCCGAAGCTGCCGTTTTCCGCCTGGAAGGACATGGATGTCGGCGGCCGGGTGATGAAGCTGTTCGGCGTAGTCGACTATGACAAGCGCATCGCCGGCTACAAGAAGGTCGCCGTTTATGCGTCGCAGCAGGGCGCCGTCATGCCGCTGCTGCAGTCGGTGACCACCTGGGTCCACAAGTCCAACCTGCAGGTGGTGCAGTACAACAACGGCTGGGTGCTGCCCCATACGTGGTCCTGGAAATAGGCCCTGAAGCGCCGGCAATGCCCGCGGCCTTAACGGTCGCGGCGTTGCCGGCCTTCGACTGCTCCATAACCGCCGCTCGCGCGCCTGCGCCATGAGCGGCGAAATTCTCGGGATTATCCTGCGCCGGATCGCGGTCGCGATCCCGCTCATGCTGCTCGTCTCCGTCCTCGTCTTTATCGTGCTGCGGCTGATTCCGGCCGATCCGGTGGCGATGTCCATGCCGCCCAACGCCACCAACGCCGATGTCGAGGCGCTACGCCGTGAGATGGGGCTGCATCTGCCGGTGATGCACCAGTATGTCATCTGGCTCGGCCATCTGCTGGAGGGCGACCTCGGCAAGTCGATCGCCTTCGGCCAGCCGGTCTCCGTTCTGATCGGCCAGTCGCTGCCGGCGACCATCGAACTAGCGGTCTTCGGCGCTCTGTTCGCCACGCTGATCGGCCTGCCCGGCGGCGTTCTCCTGTTCCGGCTGCGCGGCCGGCCTTCCGAACAGGCCGTCGATGTCGGCAGCACGCTGATGATGTCGATCCCGGAGTTTCTCTGGGCGCTGTTTCTGATCCTGGTCTTCGGGGTCGCCCTGAACCTGCTGCCCTTCGCCGGCCGCCTGCCGCCGGACATGACCGTGCCGCGCCTCACCGGCTTCCTGCTGCTCGACAGCCTCCTGATCGGCAACGTCACCGCCTTCCTGGAAGCGATCCGGCATATGCTGCTGCCGGCGCTGGCGCTCGCGCTGGGCACCGTGCCGCTCATCATGCGGCTGCTGCGCTCCAGCCTGCTCGACGTGATCGGCGAGGACTATGTGACGATGGCGCGGCTGCGCGGCGTGCCCGAGCGCCGGGTGGTCAACCGCCACGCCCTGCGCAACGCCCTGCTGCCGACCCTGTCGCTGATGGGCGTCCAGTTCGGCTTCCTGTTCGGCGGGACATTGCTGGTCGAGGTCATCTACTCCTATCCCGGCCTCGGCAACCTGATGGTGGAGGCGGTGCGCAACACCGATCTGCCGATCATCCAGGGCGCCGCCCTGATCTTTGCGCTCGCCGTCCTGACCATCAATCTGGTCGTCGATGTGATCTACATCGTCGTTAACCCCAAGCTGCGGCGGACCCGGTGAGCGCCGCGGCGGCCGTTGCCGACGAAAGCCCCCTGCGGCGGGCGCTGCGTTCCGGGCGCGTCGTTGTCGGCGGGGCGCTCCTGCTCGTGCTGCTGTTCTGCGCCATCGCGGCGCCGCTGATCGCGCCGTTCGATCCCAACGAGCAGGATCTGCTGAACGCGCTCAAGGGGCCGTTCTGGACCGATACCGCCGAGGCGGGCTTCTGGCTCGGCACCGACAATCTGGGCCGCGATACCCTGTCCCGGCTGATCTACGGCACGAGGGTCGCCCTGTTCGTCGCGGTCTGCGCCTCGGTCGGCACCATGCTGATCGGCACCATGCTTGCCCTGCTGGCCGGCTATTTCGGCGGCGTTATCGACTGGCTGATCTCGCGCGCCGTCGACCTGTGGATGTCGTTCCCGCCGGTCGTGCTGTCGCTGATCCTGATCGTCGGCTTCGGCGTCGGCATCGGCAACGTCATCCTGGCGATCATCCTGGTCGACTGGACGCGCTTCTGCCGGGTCGTGCGCAGCGAGGTGCTGATTATCCGCCGGCAGAATTATGTCGATGCGGCCAGGCTCTCCGGCTTTTCACATCTGCGCACGATGCTGCGCGAAGTGCTGCCGGCCGCCGCGCCGCTCATCATCACCCTGATGAGCCTGGAAATGGGCATCGCCGTGATCGTCGAGGCGATCCTCAGCTTCGTCGGCATGAGCGTCGAGCCGAGCATCCCGGCCTGGGGCGTGATGATCGCCGACTCCCGCAACTACATGTACCAGTCGGCCTGGGGGCTGGTGCTGCCGATCCTCGCCATCGTGACCGCCGTGCTCGCCTTCAACCTGCTGGGCGACGGCCTGCGCCGGACGTTCGACGCCCGGCTGCAGCAGCATTGAGCGCTTCGGCCATGTCCCTGCTCGCCCTCAACGATGTCAGCGTTGCGACAGAGGCCGCGGGACGGCAGATCGACGTGCTGCGCGATGTTTCGCTGACGGTCGGCCGTGGCGAGTTGGTCGGCGTGGTCGGCGAATCCGGTGCCGGCAAGTCCATGGTCGGCCGGCTGATCGCCGGGATGCTGCCCAGGGGTTTCGCGGCAAGCGGCGGCAGCGCGACCTTCCGGGACCGCGACCTGCTGGCGATGGCGCCGCGCGAGCGGACCGGCCTGCTCGGCGACGCCATCGCCTTCGTGCCGCAGCACCCGATGACATCGCTCAATCCGGTGCTGTCGCTCGGCGCGCAGTTCGACGAGCATCTCAAGCGCCTCGGCCAGGGCGGCAAGGCGGCCCGGCGCGAGCGGGCGATCGCCGCGCTCGATTCCGTGCATCTGCCGCGTCCGGCCGACCTGCTCGCCCGCTTCCCGCACCAGCTTTCCGGCGGCCAGTGCCAGCGCGCGCTGATCGCCATGGCGTTCGCCGGCAAACCCGATCTGATTATCGCCGACGAGCCGACCACGGCGCTCGACGTCATCACCCAGGCGCGGGTCATGGAGCTGATCGACGAGCTGCAGCGCGACAGCGAGACCGGCCTGATGTTCATTACCCACGATCTCCGATTGGCGGCGCAGCACTGCCAGCGCATCGCCGTCATGTATGCCGGCGAGATCGTCGAGACCGGGCCGGCGGCGGCATTGCTCGGCGATCCGCTGCATCCCTATACGCGTAGCCTGGTGGCCGCCAATCCGGGGCTCGGCGGGCCGGCCCGCCGGCTTGCCGCGCTGCCCGACCACATGCCCGGCCTGAGCAGCTTCGCGGACCTGCCGGGCTGCCGCTTCGCGCCGCGCTGCCCGATCCGGGACGAGGCCTGCGCCGCGGCCCGCTCGCCGCTGACGGAGGTCGCGCCCGGCCGGTTCGTCCGCGGCGCCGGGGCCTGCCGGGAGATGCAGGACGGCGCAGCGGAGCAGGCGGCTCTACCGGCGGCAACGCTCGATGCGGCCGCCGGCCCGATCCTCTCGGTCAATGGGCTGGGCAAGACCTTCCGCTCCGGCCGCGACTGGCTGGGCCGCCGCCGTGCGCCGGTCGTCGCTGTCGACGCGGTCAGCCTCGACATCGCGCCGGGCGAGTTCGTCGGGCTGGTCGGCGAGAGCGGCAGCGGCAAGTCGACCGTCGCCCGGCTGCTGCTGGGTCTGGAAACGCCGGACAGCGGAACGGTCGTGGTCGACGGGCAGGACATCACCGGCCCGTTCCAGCGCACCGCCAAGCAGCGCATCGCCCTGATCCAGATGATCTTCCAGGACCCGCAATCGGCGCTCAACCCGCGCCAGCGCATCGGCCGGCTGGTGACGCAATCGATGGAAGTGCGGCGCCCGCCGGCACGCTGGCCGGAGCGGCTGGAACGCGCACGCGAACTGCTCGGGCAGACCGGCCTGCCGCAAGATACGATCGGCCGCTATCCGGTCCAGGTCTCCGGCGGGCAGCGCCAGCGGGTGAATATCGCCCGCGCCCTGTGCACCGCGCCCAAGGTGCTGGTCGCCGACGAGATCGTTTCCGGCCTCGATATGTCGGTCCAGGCCCAGATTCTCAACCTGCTGCTCGATATGCGGGCGCAGATGCGCATTTCCATGCTGTTCATCAGCCACGACCTCTCGGTCGTGCGCTACCTGTGCAGCCGGGTGGCGATCATGAACCGCGGCCGGATCGTCGAACAGGGGCCGACCGAGGAGGTCTTCCGCGCGCCGCAGCACGACTACACCAAGGCCCTCCTCGCCGCCGTGCCGTAGGGGATGTGGCCTTCAAGACGGCCCCCGGAGAGCGGCATGAAAAACTGCATCTTGAAGGATGGTAACGGCCCTTCGATACGCCGCTTCGCGGCTACTCAGGGTGAGGGAGATTGCAGAATTTTTCCTCCGTCCCGGCGCCGCTAGCAGGTAGCCCGCCTTACTCCTTCTCCTCGCCCGCCTTGTTCGAGCGCAGCATGCCGGTGAGGGCGTCCTGCAGTTCCTGCGGGTCGCCGGCCGAGAAGCCGACATCCTTGAGGAGCTGGTCGAGCACCGGCGCATGGGCGCGGTAGCGCAGCGCGCTGTTGACGATCTCGTCGGACAGGCCGGTTTCGCGCTTTTCGCCGTCCGGGCCGACGGATTGCGGCGTCAGGCCGTCGATCCGGACGATCTTGATGCCGTCGATCTTCTCCAGCGGCTTGACGCTTTCGGCGATCATGCCTTCGAGATGCTCGATGATGGCGAGCCGGACCTTCATGTCGATCAGGTCCGGGCTGAGGCCGGAGTCGGCGTCGTTCATGGCGCGTTTGGCGGCAGCTTCAATACTGCTGCGCAGCTCCTGCGCAGCGGCGCGCAGCTTCTCGCCCTCGGATTCGGCCTCCGCTATCGCGCGGATGCGGTCACTCTCGCTGGCGGTCTGAAGCCGGTCGGCCTCGGCCAGTTCCTCAGCGGCCTCACGTTTCGCAGCCGCCGAAGAAACCGTACCGATGGCTGCCTTTTCGGCCTCCCGCTGCGCCTCGATCAGTTCGATCTGCTTCTGGCGTTCGGCGCGTTCGATCTCGCGCACGGTTTCGACGGCCTCGGCTGCGCGTTCTGCCTCGGCCCGCGCCGTTTCGGCCTCGGCGCGGACCTTGCTCTGCTCCTTGGCCTTGGTGTCGATTTCGATGCTGCGGTTGTGCCGGGCCAGCTCGACGGCGATGTCGCGCTGGATGTCGCGTTCGCGGACTTCCTGCTCGGCAGCGATGCGCCGGGCCTCGAGTTCCTGGTCGCTCGCAACCCTGGCGAGATCGATGGCCTTGCTCGACCCGATCCGGGCCTCCTCGGTCTCGCGTTCCTTTTCCGCTTCCCGCGCGGCGACTTCGCTGCGTTGTTCGGCGCGCCGGGTTGCGATCGCCCGCTCCTGTTCGAGGCGGGCGAATTCCTCGTCGCGCGCGATCTCGAGCTTTTCCTGTTCCGCTTTCAAGTTGCGCAACTGGATCTCGACTTCCGTATCCTGCTCGATCTCGTTGCGCTGGCGGCGCCGGCTCTCGATTTCCTGGGTCAGCCGGGTCAGGCCCTCGGCGTCGAACGCGTTTTGCGGATTGAAATGCTCCCGGTCGGTCTGGTCGAGGCTGGTGAGCGACACCGATTGCAGTTCGAGACCGATGGAGGCCAGATCGTCGAACAGGGTATCGCGAACCCGCCGCACGAACTCGATCCGCTTCTCGTGCAGCTCCTCCATGGCCATCTCGGCGGCGACCGAGCGCAGGGCGTCGGTCAGGCGCCCTTCGATGAGCTCCTTCAGCAGCTCGACCCGCAGCGTCTTGGTGCCCAGGCTCTGCGCCGCCGTCGCAATGGCCTCATGATCTGCGCCGACGCGGACGAGGAAATCGGCCGAGACATCGACCCGCAAACGGTCCTTGGTGATCAGGGCGTTGCGCGCCGCCCGCGCCACATCGATCCGCAGCGCGTTCATGTTGACCTGGATGATGTCGTGCAGGACCGGCAGCACCAGGGCGCCACCGTTCATGACCACCTTCTGGCCGCCGAAGCCGGTGCGGACGAACGACAGTTCCTTGGTCGCGCGGCGGTAGAGCCACCAGAACAGCAGCCAGAGAATGACGATCGCGACGAGTGCGATGACAACGGCGGCAAGTATCGACCCGAGCGTCATCGGCGATTTCTCCACATCTCCTCTTCGGCGTCCCGCGCCCGGCCGAATTCGTCGCCGGTGCAGGAAACCGGCGCCATGATGGCCGCATAACCGCCCCTTCGCCAAGACTTTGTTGGCCGGAGCAGCGTCTGCCGCCCTGCATGCGGGCCATGCCCGGTTGCGTTTGACCGGCGCGCGAACGCCGCTAGAATGACCGAACAGCGCGGGATTGGCGAGGAAGGCAATAAGACGATGCCCAACGGTGAAATTATCGCGGGTTTTCTGGCGCCGCATCCGCCCCATCTGGTCTATGGCGAAAACCCGCCGCAAAACGAACCGAAATCCGAAGGCGGCTGGGAGCCGCTGCGCTGGGCCTACGAACGGGCGCGCAAGAGCCTGGATGAACTGCAGCCGGACGTTCTCCTGGTCCACTCGCCGCACTGGATCACCCAGGTCGGCCACCATTTCCTCGGCGTCCGGCATCTCTCCGGCAAGTCGGTCGATCCGATATTCCCGAACCTGTTCCGCTACACGTTCGAGCTGGAAGTCGATGTTGAGCTGGCCGAGGCCTGCTGCGAGCGGGCCGCCCAGCGCGGCCTGACGGCGATGATGATGCGTAACCCGAAATTCCGGGTCGATTACGGAACGATCACCACGCTGCACATGATCCGCCCGCAATGGGATATTCCGATCGTCGGTATCTCGGCGAACAATTCGCCCTACTATCTGACGACCGAGGAAGGCCTGGACGAGATGGATACGCTCGGCAAGGCGACCCGCGAGGCCATCGAGGCGACTGGGCGGCGGGCCGTGCTGCTGGCGTCCAACACCCTGTGCCACTGGCATTTTCACGAGGAGCCGGACACGCCGGAGGACATGTCGCGCGAGCATCCGCAAAGCTATGACGGCTACAAGTGGGATATGCGGATGATCGAACTGCTGCGCCAGGGCAAGACCGGCGAGGTGTTCCGGCTGCTGCCGCAATTCATCGAGGAAGCGTTTGCCGAAGTGAAGTCCGGCGCCTTCACCTGGATGTTCGCGGCCATGGGCTATCCCGAACTGCCGGGCGAATTGCACGGTTACGGCACGGTGATCGGCACCGGCAATGCCGTCATGGAATGGAACCTGGTCAAGGCGGGGCTGGCCGGCGCCGCCGCGCCGCCGTCCGCCCCGTCATCCGCCCCGCCATCCGCCCCGGGCGGGCGGGCAGCCTATGCCGGCGCGATGCGGTGACCGCGGTTTCCGCCTTCCTGGTGCCGGGCTCGCCCCTGCATCTGTTGCGGCCCGACAATCCGCCCTGGAGACCGATCATCGCCGGTTTTGAGCGGGCGGCCCGGGCGCTTGCCACGTCCCGGCCGGACGCCATCCTTCTGTACTCGACCCAGTGGATCGCGGTCCTCGACGCCCTGTGGCAGGCAAGGCCGCGGCTGACCGGCGCTCACGTCGACGAGAACTGGCACGACTATGGCGACATGCCGTTCGACATCCGTGTCGATACCGAGATGGCCCAGGGCTGTGTGGACGCATGCAGGGCAGCCGGCATTTCCTCGAAAAGCGTCGACTACGACCAGTTCCCGATCGACAGCGGCGCCATCGTCGCGACTCGGCTGCTCGATCCCGAAGGGCGCTTCCCGCTCGTGATGGCGGCCAACAATCTTTACCACGATGCCGCCACGACCATGAAGATGGCGGAGATCGCCGCTGCGACGGCGCGCGCCCAGAACAAGAAGGTGGCGGTGGTCGGCGTGGGCGGGCTTTCCGGCACCGTTTTCCGGAAGCCGATCGCCATCGAGCAGGACCGCATCGCCGCCGAAGAGGACGACAACTGGAACCGGCGCATACTACGGTTGCTGGAGAAAGGCGAAACCGGCCGGCTCGACGCCGAGATCGAAGACTATGCGCGCGAGGCCCGGGTCGATATGGGCTTCAAACACCTGGCCTGGGTCAGGGGCGCTGCCGGCGGCCGGTTTTTCGGCGCCAGAGTGCACGGATACGGCCCGGCCTATGGCGCCGGTGCCGCAGTGATCGAGTTCAGACTCTAGGGAGGACATGGAAGATGCGTAAGGAATTTGCTTCTGTACTGGCGCTGGCAGCGATAGCCGGCACCGCCGTTGCGACCGCGCCGCCGCCCGCCGCGGCGCAGGATTGCAGCATCACTGTCGGGCGCGTCGTACCGCTGACCGGCCCGCTGCTCGACATGGGCCGGGAGACGCCCTGGCTCGACGGGAACAAGGTCGATCCGATCAACAAGGCCGGCGGCCTCGCGGTCGGCGGCAAGAAATGCAAGATCAACTACAAGATCTACGATTCGCGCGGCACCATGGCCGGTTCCGGCGAAGCGGCGAACCGGGCCATCCTGAAGGACAAAGTCGACGTGGTGTTCGCCCAGGGCACGCCGGACACGACCAACGCGCCGTCCGACCTGTGCGAGCGCTACAAGGTGCCGTGCATCACCTCGAACACCCCGGTCGAGGCTTGGCTGTTCGGACCGGACGGTAAGCCCAAGACCTACAAATACACTTTCCACTTCTTCTTCGGCGTGCCGGACCTGGTGGCGAACCATGTCGGCATGATCAAGGCGCTGCCCGGCGGTTTCAACGGCAGTATCGGCTATCTCTATCCGAACGATCCCGACGGTGTCGTGTTCGCGCGGATCTTCGATCCGACCTTCAAGAAGCAGGGCTGGAAGCCGGTCGATCCCGGCCGCTTCAAGCAGGGCCTGCCGGATTTCTCGGCGATCATCAACAAGTTCAAGCGCGGCCGGGTTCAGGTGGTGACCGGCGTGCTCGCCCCGCCGGACCTGCAGAACTATCTGCAGCAGGCGGCGCAGGCCGGATTCAAGCCGCGCATGTACATCATCGACAAGGCGACCGGCTATCCGGAAGCCATGAAGGCGCTCGGCGAGTTCGGCATCGATATCCTGAGCGTGAACTTCTGGTCGCCGGCCTATCCCGGCAAGTCGAAATTCGGCGGCTATACCGGTCAGGGCCTTGTCGACCTGTACGAAAAGCAGAACGCCGGCAAATACTATTCGCCGCCGCTGGCCTACACGGATGCGTCCTACGATGTGCTGTTCGACGCGATGCAGCGGGCCGGTTCGACCGACCGGGCGAAGCTGCTGGCGGCGCTCGCCAAGACGGATCTGGACACCGTCGTCGGGCGCGTGAAGTTCAACGCCCAGCAATTTTCGGTTCAGCCGTTGGGCGGCGCCCAGTGGCGGGTCGATTCAAAAACCAAGCGCTGGGTCAAAGACAACGTCTATAATGCGGTCTATCCGTCGGTTCGCAAGACGGCGGATATTCGGCTGTACCAGGCCAAATAACCGTTCGGCCGGCTGGTTGCCCGGCGTGCCCCCCGAACGGGAAGGGGCGGCACGCCGGGTGACGCCGGGACTCCATTGGACCGGCCGGCGCAGGTCTACCGGGGCGACCGGGATAGGATGACGACGGTTCTCTCCGCAACACGGCTGTCCAAGGCTTTCGGCGCGATCCACGTTGCGGATCGCGTCACCTTCTCGATAGACGAAGGCGAAATTCTCGGCGTCATCGGCCCGAACGGCGCCGGCAAGACCTCGCTGTTCGGCCTGATTTCCGGCGATATCCGGCCGGATTCGGGCTATGTCGAATTTGGCGGAAACGACATAACGCGGTGGGCGCCGCAGGATCGCGCCCGCGCCGGCATCGCGCGGACCTACCAGATTCCCAAACCCTTCACCCATATGACCGTCGCCGGCAACCTGAAGGTCGCCGCGATCTTCGGCGGCGGCGTGGCCGAAGACGAGGTCGACGAATGGATCGACAAGGTGCTGGCGGACACCCACCTCGCGCCGGCGCGCAACACGCTGGCCGGCCGGCTGCCGCTGCTCATGCGCAAGCGCCACGAACTGGCCCGGGCCCTCGCCATGCGGCCCAGGCTGCTGCTGGTCGATGAAGTGGCCGCCGGCCTGACCGACCACGAGGTCAGCGAATTTATCGAACTGATTGCCGGCATCCGCGCCGGCGGCGTCACCGTGCTGTGGATCGAGCATGTCATGAAGACCATGCTGACCGCGACGGACCGGTTGCTGGCGCTCGATTCGGGCCGCATCATCGCCCAGGGCAAGCCGGAAGAAGTCATCAACTCGCCGGATGTGCGCCGTGTCTATCTCGGCGCCTGACCTGCCGGTCCTGCTGACCGTCAGGGGCCTCTCGGCCTTTTACGGCGAGAGCCGCGCGCTCTACGGAGTCGGGTTCAGCGTCGAAAAGGGCACGATCCACTCCATCGTCGGCGCGAATGGCGCCGGCAAATCGACCCTGCTGCGCGCCATCGTCGGCATGATGAATCGCGGGCGAGCGGCCCATATCGCCGGCAGCATCGAGTTCAAGGGCCGGCGCATCGATGCGTTGCCGACCGAAGAGATTGTCGGCCTGGGCGTGACTTTGGTGCCGGAAGGCCGCCGCCTGTTCGCCAGCATGTCGGTGGAGGAAAATCTGGTGTGCGGCGCGTTCCTGCCACGCTGCCGGGCGATGCTGGGCGACACGCTGGAGGATGTCTACAGCCTGTTCCCGCGGCTCGCCGATCGACGCCAGCAGCCGGTCTCGCAGATGTCCGGCGGCGAGCAGCAGATGGTCGCGATCGGCCGGGCGCTCATGTCGTCGCCGGAGCTGATCCTGCTCGACGAGCTGTCGCTCGGCCTGGCGCCCATCGTCGTCGACCAGATCTACGAGCGGATCGCGGCGATCAACCGGCGCGGCGTCACCTGCATCGTTATCGAGCAGGATACCGAGCGCGCCATGCGCGTCGCCTCCGCGGTCTCCGTGCTGCTCGAAGGGCGGGTGGTCCTGGAGGGCGATCCCGTCGAACTCGGCCGCGACCGGGTCTCGGCCGCCTATTTCGGCATCGAAGCGGCGGGGCAGGGCGGATGAACGAAGACCTGTACTGGACCTTGATCGACATCGCCAACGGGCTGCTCTCCGGCGTCATGCTCGGCGGCTACTACGCGATCATCGCCATCGGCCTGGCGCTGACTTTCGGCGTCATGCGGTTGGTCAACCTGGCCCATGGCGACATGCTGGTGCTTGCCGCCTATCTGGCCGTTCTGGTGCTGCAGTTCGTGCCGATCTCGCCCTTCATCACCCTCGCGCTGGTCATCCCGGTGATGTTCGGCGTCGGCTACGCGCTGCAGCGTTTCCTGCTGAATGCGATCTCGGTCCAGTCGATGGAGCGCAAGGGCATGTCCGCCGGGTTCGGCCTGATGTCGCCGATCCTGGTCACCTTCGGCCTGTCCATCGTCATTGCGCACGCCCTGCTCGGCGGTTTCGCGTCGGACGCCCGGATCATCCGCAACTCGCTGTCCTATTCCGCGGTGCGCCTGACCGACGATCTCAACCTTTCGACCCTGCGGCTGATCTTCTTTGTCATCGCGGTGGCGATCCTGGTTGCCCTGCACCTGTTCCTCAGGCGGACCCACGCCGGCCGGGCCATCCGCGCTTCGGCCGACGATCCCGAGATCGCGCCGCTGATGGGGATTGCGACGCCGAAGATCAACGCGCTGGCCAGCGGCATCGCCATCGCCATTGCGGGCGTCGCCGGGGTCATGGTCGGCATGTCGCGCACCTTCCAGCCGTTCGACGGGCCGGTCTTCCTGCTGGTCGCCTTCGGTGTCGTCATCGTCGGCGGCCTGGGGTCGATTGCCGGCAGTCTGGTCGGTGGCGTCCTGCTTGGCATTACCCAGGTGCTCGCCGGGACCTATTTCGGCCCGTCGGCGCAGCTCGTCGCCGGTTATATCCTGATCCTGTTCGTCCTCACGGTCAGGCCCCAGGGCCTGTTCGCGCGGCGACGATAGGCGGCGCCAGGCGCGCGCGATGCTCGGCGGCTTCCTCGACCGATGGCTCACCGGCTGGCGCGCCAAAGCGCTGGTCGGCACCGGCCTCGTTGTCCTGATCCTGCTGCCGCCGGTTCTCGGCGCCAACAGCTATTTCACGCAGCTCTTGCTGACCCTGTTCGTATTCGCTGTCTTTGGCCATGCCTGGAACCTGCTGGCCGGCTATTGCGGTCTGCTGTCCTTCGGCAACCAAGTCTATGTCGGCATTGCCGGCTTCACGATGGGCATCCTGGTCTATTACGGCGGCGTCCACGTCTGGGTGGCACTGCCGATCGCCGGGCTGGTCTCCGCCGCCTTCGCCTACCTGCTGGCGATTCCCGTCCGCTCCAGCCTGATCGGCCCAGCGGTGCTCAAACCGGTCGCGATCGGGGTCGCCGTCTGGATCGGCTACGAGATCCTGGTCTTCTACGATCCGTGGTGGGACGTGTTCGGCGATCCCTATGTCCGCCGGGTGATGATCCTGCTGGTCATCTTCCTGGGCGCCATGCCGCTGCTCACCCTGGAAGGCGCCTATTTCGCGGTCGCGACCTGGCTGATCGCCGCGGCGGTCGGCACCGTCTTCAACGAATGGAAACTGGTCGGCGCGGGCGGTGGCATGCGCATCCCGTCCTCGGTCTCGCTGGAGGAGATGTATTATGTCGGCCTGATCCTGCTGGTCTTCGCCACCTGGATCATCCGCTCGCTGCTGAACAGCCGGGTCGGCCTCGCGCTGACCGCGGTGCGCGACGACGCCGAGGCGGCGGCGACCGTCGGCGTCGATGTCGCCAAGGTCAAGCTGCTCGCCTTCGTCCTGTCCGGCGGGCTCACCGGGTTGGCCGCCAGCCTCTATTTCATCGAGGCGGTCTCGCTCACGCCGCCGTCGGCCTTCACTGTCATCTGGTCGGCCTATTTCGTGTTCGTGGTCGTGGCCGGCGGCATGGGCAGCCTGTCCGGCCCCATCGTCGGAGCGCTGATCTTCGTGGTCATCGACCGGCTGCTCTCCGGCTGGCTCGATCAGCCATTGCTTATTCTCGGGCTGGCTTCGGTAATCGTGATCCTGGTGCTGCCGCGCGGCGTCATCGGCATGGTGGATGTGCTGCGCCGGTCGCGCGACGCCCGCTCGGCCTGGCGGGAGCTGTTCGAGGCGACGGCGCTCGCCGACCTGATCGGCCAGCTCGGCCGCCGGCGCCAGGGCCGCAACGGCAACACCGTGGTCGCCGCCTTTCTGGTGCCCGGCACGCCCCTGCCGTTGCTGCGGCCCGAGGCGCCCGGCTGGAAGGCCCTGTTCGAGGGCTACGAAGCGGCGGCCCGGTCGCTGGAGCGGGCAAGGCCGGATGTGCTGCTGGTCTATTCGACCCAGTGGGTCGCGGTGCTGGACCAGCTCTGGCAGACCCGGCCGCGGGTGCGCGGCATCCATGTCGACGAGAACTGGCACGCTTTCGGCGATCTGGTCTACGATTTCGATATCGACGCCGAGCTGGCCCAAGCCTGCATCGACCAGTCGGACGATATCGGCGTCCGTTCGAAGCCGGTGAACTACGACCGGTTCCCGATCGATACCGGCACCATCGTCGCTGCCAATCTGCTCAACCCGGAGTCGCGCTGGCCGCTCGCCGTGGCGTCGAACAACCTCTATCACGATGGCGCGCTGACCGGGCGGCTGGCGGCGCTCGCCGTGCAGTGCGCGGCCGATCAGGGCAAGCGGGTGGCGCTGATCGGCGTCGGCGGCCTCTCAGGCGCGGTGCACCGGCGCGCGATCGACCCGGCCGAGGACAGCTTCGCGGGCGACACCGACGATCACTGGAACTGCCGCCTGCTCGAGGCGCTGATCGCCGGCGACACCTCGCAACTTCGCGCCCTGCTGCCGGACTACGCCGCCAATGCCCGGGCCGATATGGGCATGAAGCATCTGGAATGGCTGCTCGGCGGGATGGGCCCGCAATGGTGCGGCGCCTTCGTCCATGCCTACGGGCCGGTCTGGGGCAGCGGCGCGGCGGTGGTCGAACTGGCGCTGGACGACCGGCTGGCGCGGCGCGGCCGGGCGCGCGGCATTCCCACCGAGGCCAAGCGCCGGCTGACGCTGCGCGGCTCCGAACCGGAAACCGGCGCGGCGGCTTCGTCCTCGGCACCGGCGGCCTCCTCGCCCAAGCCGGCCGTTCCGGTGCGTCCGCCGGCGTCATCGTCAATGCAAACGCCCGCCCCGCGCGACCGAACCGCTGCGGCGCCGACAGGCAACGGATTCCTGTATCGCAATTTCCGCAGCCGGGCGGAGATCGACGCGCAATACGATGTCGAGGCGTCGGTCGACGATTTCGGCGTCACTGTCGATTTCTTCCTGTCGAGCAGCGAGCGGGTGCGGCGCGCACTGAAGCCGACGCTCGACATTCCCTATGGCGCCACGGCGGCCGAGCATCTCGATCTCTATCCGGCCCGGGCCCCGGATGCGCCGCTGCACCTGTTCATTCACGGCGGCTACTGGCATTCGCTGAGCAGCAAGGAGTTCAGTTTCGTCGCCGAGGGGCTGGTCGAGGCCGGCGTCGCGGTCGCGATCCTGAACTACGATCTGTGCCCGAATGTGACGATGACCGAGATCGTGCGCCAGAACCGGGCCGCCGTGAAATGGCTGTACGAGAACGCGCGCCGCCACAACTGCGATCCAGACCGGATCTCGGTCTCCGGCCATTCCGCCGGCGGGCACCTCACCGCCATGCTGATGGCGACGGATTGGGCCGGGACCTACGGTGTGCCCGCGGATGCGGTGAAGAGCGGTTGCGCCATCTCCGGCCTGTTCGACCTTGCGCCCTTCGAGCATAGCTGGCTGCAGCCCAAGCTGAAGCTGGACGCCGGGGAGATCGAACGCAACAGCCCGATCCGGCACATCCCGTCGGCCGCCGGGCCATTGATCGTCACCCTGGGCGGCGACGAATCGGCGGAGTTCCATCGCCAGTCGCAGGATTTCCTCGCCGCCTGGACGCGCGCCGGCCTTAAGGGCGCCTATCTCGACCTGCCCGGCCTCAACCACTTCACCGTGCTCGAAGGCTATATGGACCGGCGCAGCCCGCTCTGCGCTGCCATCCTGCGGCAGATCGAGGAGACGCGGGCGCGGTAAGAGGCGGACGGGCGCGGCTTGCGTCCGCCCATCGAGGCCAAGCGCCTCGCCGTTCGAATCAGGTCATGCGGTTGCAGCGTAGTCCTCCCGGGAAATATAGGACATCACCGGGAAACGATCCTCGCCAGCCTCGAAGAGCGCCGGTCGCAGGCGCCTTACGAAACCGGAAAGCTTGGATGCGTCCAGTTTCACCTTGTCGGCCTCGTAGACGACGATGACGTGGAGCACCGGATCGCCGTCGGAATCGCGTTCTTCCCTCACGTCCAGAGATACCATGTGCGTCAGGTCGAGCTGGCTCTTCAGGTGCCGCTCGATAATTGCGCGGACCTGACTTCTGCGTTTCTGTCCGGTGTCGGTCTTCTTCGCCCTCCGGTTTCGGTACGGTTTACACCGTCAGCATTGGAAAATGCATCGGGTATGCCGGATTGAACAGGGCAACGATTCGAATGTCTCGTTGCTGGCGAGCGCCGCGCCGCCGGTTTCGAGCCCCGCCGCCGTCGGGCCTCCCGCCACCGGGTGGTAGTCGAGGCAATCTTTCGAGCTCATAACCGGGCAGCAGCAGTGACGCTCGGGCTGACCCCTCACGCGCACCAGACCGCCTTCGGGCCCATATCCTGATGGTGGAGGGTCTCGCGCAGCATGCGTTCGAGAAGTTCGGCCTTGATGCCCTGCGATGCCGGATCGTTCCACAGGTTGCGCAACTCCAGCGGATCTTCCTCGCGGTCGAACAATTCGCCCAGCGGGTCGCCGTCCCAGAAGGTCAACCGCCAGCGCCCGGTCACCATCGTGCGCAGGCGCAGGTAGCGGTCGACGTTCGAATTGACCGGCAGGTCTTCCTCTTCGATCAGAATGGCGTCGCGCACCGGCGTGCCGGCGGCTGCCGCCGGCAAGAGGTCGAAGCCGCGGTTGCCGTTGGGCGGCGCCAGGCCGATCCGGCCGAGGACGGTCGCGCCGATATCGATCGAGCCCGAGAGCAGGCCGGTCCGGCCGCCAATACCGCCCGCCACGCTGCCGTCCGGCTCGCTCCAGATGAACGGCACGCGGATCAGGCTCTCATAGGCAAAGCCGTGTTTCAGCATCAGGCCGTGGTCGCCCATCATGTCGCCATGGTCCGAGGTGAAGATCAGCACCGTGTTGTCGGCGAGGCCGAGTTCGTCGAGCCGGCCGAGGAATACCCCGATGGCATCGTCGATCATCGTAATCATGCCGTAGGTCAGCGCGATCGATTCCTGCGCCTCGCGCGCCGAAAGGGCGTAGGGATGGACATGCTCGCGCTTCGCGGTGCCGCCCTCCAGATCGCGGTGAAATTTGCGCCACAGGTTGGACGGATCGACATGGTCCAGGCCAAGGGAGTCCGGAACCGGGATATCGTCCGGATCGTACATGTCCCAGTAACGGCCCGGCGGCGTGAACGGGTGGTGCGGATCGGGAAAGGAGAACTGCATGAAGAACGGCCGGTCCGGCGTTTGCGCGTATTCCTCCAGCAGGTCGGCCGCGGCCTCCCGGATATAGCTCGTGGAATAGAGCTCTTCGGGCATCCGGGTGCGCCAGGCCTGGGGCGCCGTAATGCCGCCGGGATCGAGCGCGTTGGCCCGCCCGCGCAGCGCATCCGGGTCGTTCGTTCGTTGCAGCAGCCAGCGGGTATAGTGGCCGTGCGTGGCGTCGCCGTGCCGGGTCACCAGACGCAGATCGTCGAAGCCGTAATAGGGCGTTTCCACGACGCGGTCCGGATCGGCGATGAAGCGTTCGGTCCGCTCGACCTCGTAGCCCGGTCCATCGACCGCGCGCCTGTACGATTCGGCCAGTTCAGGCGGCGGCCGGCGGCCGGGCGGCGGCGCGGGATAGTTCCAGTCCTCGACCGCGATGGGCGTCATGTTCTGCAGATGGGATTTGCCGACCATCGCCGTGCGGTAGCCCTCGTTGCGCAGCAGGTCCACGAAGGTGACCGATTCCAGCGGCAGGGGCAGGCCGTTGGTCGGCACGCCGTGCGCGCTCGGCATCTTGCCGGTCATGATGGTCGACCGGTTCGGCATGCAGATCGGGCTGGCGACGTAGAAGCGGTCGAACGCCAGGCCGCGGGCGGCGATGGAATCGATGTTCGGGGTCCGGACGATGTCGTTGCCGTAACAGCCCAGATGATCCGCGCGGTGCTGGTCCGTGACGATGAGAACGATATTGGGCTTTTCGGGACGGGGCGTCACGGGACGGGGCTTTTCGGAACGGGGCATGGCGGGTCGGGTCTCTCGGTGAAATTGCGGACACCGCGGACAGGGCGTAGCGCTTCGTATCGTGGCGTATCCCGGCGGATGTTTCCCGCCGCAAATGGGCGCGGTATCGGACCGTCGCGCCGCGCCCGCGGGTTTCGTCTGACCTTTCGGGCTCTCGCCCGTCAAATGCGCGCGCCACTAACGGGAGGAAAGCGATGAATTCCCCAATTCGGATGCCCGCCGCCGGGGCGGGCGCAATCCGTGCATCCGCAGTCGCCTTCGGGGTGCTGGCCGCCTCCGGCTGGATGGCCGGCGCCCAGGCGAAGACGGAAATCCTGCTCAACTTCTTCGCGCCGCCGAAGCACATCATCAACACCGGCATCGCCGGCGAGTGGGCCAAGGCAGTGACCAAGGCGACCAATGGCCGGGTGACGTTCAAATTCCCGCCGAACCGCTGGCGCTATCTCGGCCGGGTCTGGGGGGTGGTGGCCTTGTTCCTGCTCGTACTCGGCGGCATCTATCTCGGCGTCTTCACGCCGACGGAAGCGGCCGGCATCGGCGCGGACGGCGCCCTGCTGTTCGCCCTGCTGCGGCGCAAGCTGCCGTGGCGCGAGTTCGTCGATGCGCTGGTCGAGGCCGGCATCACCTCGGGCATGATCTTTATCGTCGCCTTCGGCGCGCTGATCTTTTCCAACTTCGTCAATCTCGCCGGCCTGACCGCGGCGATGGTCGAATTCATCCAGTCGCTCGATGTGTCGGCGCTCGGCGTCGTCATCGCCATGTGCGTGATCTACCTGCTGCTCGGATGCGTGTTCGACAGCCTGGCGATGCTGCTGCTGACCGTGCCGATATTCGCCGCGATCCTGTCGCCGCTGGGCGTGGACCTCATCTGGTTCGGCATCGTGGCGATCATCGTGGTCGAGATCGGCCTGATCACGCCGCCGATCGGCATGAACGTCTTCATCGTGAAGACGGTTCTGGAGGATGTCAGCCTGTGGGCGATCTTCGCCGGCGTGTGGCCGTTCGTGCTGGCGAGCCTGGTCGGCCTCGCCCTGATCGTCGCCGTTCCGGATATCGCCCTGCTGCTGCCGCGCCTGATGGGCTGAGCGGTTTTGCCGTTGCGCGGCCGGTGCGCCGTTTACAATCCGAAAAAGTCAGCGAGCCGGCGGTTGAAGACTTCGGGATATTCCCAGTGCAGGAAGCGGCCGCCGCCCTCGACCGGCTCGACCTGCCGGAAATTCTTCACGCCGGCGAGGCGCGCCGGATCCTCGATGAAGGGATCCTCGGTGCCGTTGATCCCCATGATCGGGATGTCCAACGCCTCGAGCCGGGGAATGAGGTTGGGCACGGAGGCCGCCATCTCCAGCATTCCATATCGGTATTCGGCGGCGGGATGATTGGCGAGAAGCTGGATCGCCGGCTCGCGCAACGGATGGCCCGCCGGCGGGATGACCTTGAAATATTTCGTGCCGCCATGTTCGCGGAGCAGGGCGACCAGCCCGTCCCGGCCGCCGGCTTCGAGGGCGTCCGCCGCCGCCCGCCCGGCGACCTGCCAGCGCTCCAGATAGTCCCGCGCTTCATACAGTTCGCCCCAGGCGATCAGCGCCAGCCCCGAAGCCCGGCCCGGATAGTCGACCGCGAAATTGGCCGCGATGGTCGTGCCGAAGGCCAGCGCGACGAGCAGCGGCTTTTCCAGTCCGAAATGCTCAATCAGCCCGAGCAGGTCGATCGTTTGGTTCTCGACCGAGAAACCGAAATCCGTCATGCCCGTGCCGGCGTGACCGCGCCGGTCGTAGGCCAGACAGGTGTATCGGTCGGAGAAGGCATCGATCTGGGGCGCCCAATAGTCGAGCCCGTGGATTTCGCCGTGAATTAACACGATGCCGGGGCCGTTGCCTTCCACCCGGCAATTGAAGTCGCACCCGTTGACATGGACTTTCATTGCCTCGCCCCTTCCCGCTCTCGCCGCGGACCATCGCTGTCCGGACGGCGCTACCCAAGGCGGTGCGGCAAACGAAATCAAGCGCAATTTCCGGGCTCCGGCTCAGGGCGGTTTCGGCGTGACGCGGTTCGGCGCCGATCCGCCGGGCACCCTGGACGCGCTGCGCACCGAGACCGGGCGCGACCTGCTGGCCGCGTTCGGCGTGCCGCTGACTCTGTTCGTGGCGAATTCCGGCGGTACCGCGCAGCGCTACGCGTTCCGCCGCTTCATGCACGCGAGCCTCTGCCCCATCGTGCTGCTGATCGAGGCGGAAGCGCGCCGCAAGCTCGATAGCCGGGGCTGACAATCGACCTGAGCGAGCTTTGGGCCACCGACGTTGCGGGCCGGGCGTGGCATGCATGCGCGAAAGGGCAGGCGGCGCTATTCAAGCCCGATGATTTGCGGCGGCATATCGAGATAGGCGTCGCGGTCGCGTTGGGGCGCGTGTCTGAACTGAGCGATTGAGCAGCCCAACCGACGCAAGAGCCTGGAGCGGCCCGTATTTGTCTTGCGCGGCGGCTGGAGAGGCGTTGTGCCAAGGGGCTACCCTTGAACCGCGCGCTCGAGCCTCCATATCGTGAGGTCGCGCGGCGCCTTCACGGGCGACGCGGCCCAAATCCGACATGGTGACGCTTCCCACCGAAACATGGAGACAGCGATGCAAGTTCCGACCGAACTTTATGATCCCGAGGCTCAGCCCACGCGAGCAGAACTGGACAGCAGCATCGTGCGGCTGGAATACGCCCTCCGTAAAATCGCTGAACTACTCGATCCGGAATTCGAAGGGAAAGTCGGGAAAATCGTACATGACGCCTTGAGGGGTGATATGGATGATTCGCGGAGGGCCGTGATGGCAACCCTCACCGGAAGGGCTCATCCGAAAAGCTACGACCAACGGTGAACGCCCTCTCCCCGTCGCGCGCGACGGCGTGAGGGGCCTTCCCGCCTTCCCGAGATGGCTTGGTAGGACAATCGGACAAGGCGCCCTGGGGGCGTCCTGGGGCGCCCCTCCCGATAGCACCAGGGCTGTCGGAACGCTCGCGCAAGGTGATTCGAATTCTTCGCAAGGAGCCATCCTGACGCGTCATAGATCCTCAGGAGCTCTCACCGAAAATGTTTGGGAAGTCGTGGGGAAAATTTCGGACTCCCGACGAAAAAACTTTATAATGCAATAAGTTAGTTGGCCGTATTACTCCGTCCCGGGCAGCCCTCAAGCCGCACGCGCCTACAGAATAATCGGTATCCCGCGGTTCTCGCCTTCCGAATCGATCAGGTCGATGCGTTTGCAGGCGATGCGGTAGCCGCCGTCCTGTGGTGCCAGGCGATGGGTGCAGCGGCCGGCGAACAGGCGGGTGCGGTTCTGCCGGTATTCGGCGACGATCTGGTTGGAGCGGACGACGATCCGCCCGTCCTGCGGTTGCGGATCGACCGCGACATTGGCGACGGTGTGGAGAGTGCGCGACGGCGGCGCCTGGGCGTGGGCGCGCGGATGGCCGAGCCGGCGCACCCGGGTTTCGAGCAGTTTGCGGTCGTCGTAGATCAGCGAGACCGTATCCTGCGGATCGGTCTGGCCTTCCTCCAGCGGCACCCAGTAGCGGCAGTCTTCGGTGTAGAGAGCGAGCCAGGCCGCGAACTCGCGCCGGTCGATCAGGTCGGCCTCGTGGATCAGGAAAGCCTCGATCTTTGCCCGGTCGAAGCAGGCGGCGGGTATGTCGCCGTCGGTCATTCGGCCGCCACGGCCATGTCCGCCGCATCGGCAGCATCGGCGCCGGCCCCGGTCATATAGCCGGACCAGGCGCGGAACTGGTTGCGCACGGCGATTTCGCTGGTGCCGGTCCCGCCGCGGTCGAGGCCGTTGCCCTCATCCCGCACGTCGCGGCCGAAGCCGCGGCCTGTATTCACCCATTCGTTGCCGTCGACGCCGAGGCCGATCTGGAGCCGCTCGTAGACCTCCAGATCGTCGGTCAGCACGGGCGAGCCGGTGCCGTTGACGACATTGGCGAAGGCGATGGCCCGGCGAAACATGGCGTCCGGCGCGCCCTTCAGGCGGAAAACGTAGGTGTCCAGCACCGTGCGGCCGACGGCGACCGGCCGGACGATGCGGAGCTGGCCGAACTGGCTCATGAACGAGACGTTCGGGAAGACGATGGAGTTCCAGCGCGTGACCGCCAGGATTTCCCGCGCCCGCGCCGGCCCGTAGGCCGCCTCCATCCGCGCCTGATAGTCGACGTGCACCGGATCGTCCGAATGGGCGACCAGCTTCTCGTCGTCGTGATAGTCGCCCATATAGCCGTGGCCGCGCTCGGCGACCCAGAGGCCGAGACCTTCCCACAATTCGTTCGGCGCCCCGTTCTGGCGCATCTGGCGCACCGCGACCTCGCCGGCGCCGTCGGTCGGCCGGCTGTCGTCCTGTTCGTTGGCGGCGGCGATCGAGGAGGCGTGGACATAGCGCGGATGGATCGTATCCAGATGGTTCTCCAGCACGAATTTCCAGTTGCCGTCATAGGCGTGGCGCGAGACGCCGCCGGCGACCTCGACTGCGCCTTCCGGCGCCCGGTTGACCAGATCGTCGAACGAGGAGAGCAGCGGGCCGAGAAATTCGCGCAGCGACGGGCCGTCCGCGGCAAGGTTGGCGAAAACGAAGCCGCGATAGACCTCGGTCCGCGCCACTTCGGCAAGGCCCGGGCCGTGCTGCTGCGGGTGCCGGTCCGCCGTATAGCCAGCCGGCGCCGGCACGGCGAGCAGCGCGCCGTCCAGGCCGTAGGTCCAGCCGTGATAGGCGCAGACGAACTGGGTGACCGTTCCTTTCGCGGCGCTACAGACGGTCGATCCGCGATGGGCGCAGCGGTTGAACAGCACCTTCACGCCGCCGTCGCGCTGACGCACGATCACGACCGGTTGCCGGCCCATATGGGTGGTGACGAAATCGCCGGACCGCGGAACCTGGCTGTCATGGCCCAGCAGGAGCCAGGCCCGGCCGAAGATGCGTTCCATCTCCAGATCGAAGAGTGCCGGATCGGTATAGGCGTCCCGGTGCACCCGTCCGGGCTGCACCAGGTCCGCGATCCGCTGCGTCGTCCACATAGCTGCCCCCGATCATTGAGCCGGACAGAGGATACACCGGGGAGGAGGTCTGCGGAAGGTAGCCCGCCCGATGCCTCAGAACAGCGGGCCCTTGTTCACCATGCCGCCGTCCACCGTCACGACAGTGCCGGTGGTGTAGCTCGACAGGTCGCTGGCCAGGAACACCGCCATGGAGGCGATCTCTTCGACTGTCGCGGCGCGGCCGTAGGCGAAGGGCGCGAAATATTCGGTGTAGCGTTCCTCGTCGCCGAACGCGTCGAGCGCCGCCTTGCGCATCATGCCGACCAGCTTGGCCGTCGCCACCGGGCCCGGGTTCAGGCCGACGACGCGGACGCCGTCCATCGGCCCGCCGCCGCCGAGCGCGCGGGTGAAGGCCATCAGGGCGGCGTTGGCGGTGCTGCCGCAGATATAGTCGGCGACCGGCTTCTCGCCGCCGTTGCCGATGATGTTGACGATGACCCCGGCGCCGCGCGCCTTCATCCGGGCGTAGAACTCCCGGCACAGGTTGATCGTGCTGAAGACCTTGAGGTCCCACAGCGCGCGCCATTGCGGCTCGAGAATTTCGTCGATCCGGCCCTTGGGGATCGCGCCGGCGGAGTTGATCAGGATATCGGCGTCGGGGCAGGCTTCGGCGAGCGCCATTTGGCCGTCGCTCGTGGACAGATCGAGCGGATGGCAGATCGCGGATACCGGATGGGCGGCTTCGATTTCCGCCTTCAGATCGTCCAGCCGCGCCGCCGTGCGCGCCGACAGATGCAGGCGGACGCCTTCGGCCGCCAGCCGGCCCGGCTATCGCCCGGCCGATGCCCTCCGACGCGCCGGTGACGACCGCCGTCCTGCCGGCAAGATGGGTTTCAAGCGCCATAAGCCGCCTCCTGCCTGTTGAAATTCAGTGCTTGCGATGGACCGGCGCCAGCATTCCGATTACCAAGCGAAAGGCAAGAGCGGAACCGGCGCGCGCATGGGATACACGATCGGCATCGATGTCGGCGGGACGTTTACGGATTTCCTGCTTCAGGACGCAGACGGCGCGGGGCGGATCTTCAAGGTCCTGTCGACGCCGGACGATCCGTCGGACGCCGTGATGGCCGGCCTCGCGGAGATGGCGGCGGCCGAGGGCAAAGCGCCCGGCGCTTTCCTCGCCGGCGTGCAGCGCGTCGTCCACGGCACGACGGTCACGACCAACGCCGTGCTGACCGGCGCGACGGCGAAGGCCGGGCTGCTGGCGACTCACGGCTTCCGCGACGCGCTGCAGATGCGCCGCGGCATCCGCGAGGAACTGTACAACAACAAGTATCTGGCGCCGAAGCCGCTGGTGCCGCGCCGGCTGCGCCTGCCGGTGCGCGGCCGCATTCTGGCGACGGGCGAGGAAGCGGCGCCGTTCGAGCCGGACGATGTCGTCGCCGCGGCCGCGATTTTCCGCAACGCCGACGTCCGGGCCGTCGCCGTTTGCTTCATGCACGCCTACGCCAACCCGGCCCACGAGCGGGCGGCGGCGAGCGAACTCCGGCGCCTGATGCCGGAGGCCTATGTCAGCATCTCGTCCGAAGTGCTGCCCCAGGTGCGCTACTATGAGCGCACCAGCACGACCGTGCTCAACGCCGCGGTCGGGCCGATCCTCAAGCGCTATCTTGAGCGGTTGACCCGGCGGCTCGCCGAGGCGGGCTTCGATGGCGCGCTGCTCATCATGCAGTCCAACGGCGGCGTCTGCGCGCCCCAGGCTGCCATCGACAAGGCGGCCTCGACCCTGCTGTCCGGCCCGGCGGCGGGCCCGGTTGCCGGTCAGATCTACGCCCGCCGCGCCGGCTCCGGGCGAAATATCACCATCGATATGGGCGGCACGAGCTTCGAGGCATCGTTGACCCTCGACCGTGCCCCGGCGGTAACGACCGGCGCCACGATCGACCGGTTCGCCATGGCCCTGCCGTCGCTCGACATCAAGACGATCGGCGCCGGTGGCGGCTCCATCGCCTGGATCGACCAGGGCGGCCTGCTGCGCATGGGGCCGCAAAGCGCCGGCGCGAAACCGGGGCCGGCCTGCTACGGACTGGGCGGTGAGAGGCCAACCTGCAGCGACGCCAATCTGCTGCTCGGCTATCTGTCGGCGGACTTTTTCGCCGGCGGCCGGATACGGCTCGACGAAGGCGCGGCGCGCCGGGCGGTCGCCGAACATATCGCCCGGCCGCTCGGCCTCACTTCTGTCGCCGCGGCGGCCGGCATGTACCGGGTGATGAATGTCAACATGGCCTCGGCGATCCGCGAGGTCTCGATCGAACGGGGCTACGATCCGCGGGATTTCCCGCTGGTCTGCGCCGGCGGGGCGGGCGCCATCCACGCCGCCATGATTGCAAGGGAACTGGGCATCGGCACCGTTCTCGTACCGCGCGAGGCCTCGATCCTGTGTGCCGCCGGCATGCTGCGCACCGATCTGCGCCACGATCTCGTGCGCTCCTACGCGACGTCGTTCACGGCGCGCGATCTGGACAGCGGCGTCTTGCTGGGCCTGCTGCGCGACATGGAGGGGGAGGCGCAGGCCTTGCTGCGCACCGAGGGCGTGGCGGACAGGGACCAGGCGTTTGTCTATGCGCTGGATCTCCGATACATCGGCCAATATCACGAGGTCCGGGTCGACGAGATTCCGGAAGCCGCGCTCAAGTCCCTCGATCTGGACGCCGTCAAGGCCATGTTCCATCGCAGCCACGACCGCATGTTCGGCTACGATCTGGCCGAGGAGGAGACGCCGGTGGAACTGGTGAACGTGCGCATGACGGCGCTCGGGCGGACTCCGAAGCCCGAGCTTGCCATCCTCGAGAGCGCAGGCGCGGACCCGTCTGCCGCCCGCAAGGGCAGCCGGCCGGTCTATGCGCCCGAAGCCCAGGACTTCTTCGATGCGCCGGTGTTCGACGGCGACCGGCTGGCGCCGGGCAACGCGCTTTCCGGGCCGGCCGTGGTCGAAACGGCGGTCACGACAATCATCGCGCCGGCCGGTTTCGATCTGGAAATGGACTTGGTGGGGACGGCGGTGCTGACCGAACGGACGGGGGCGGCATGACGGACCGGCCCGAGACCATCGATCCTATCCTGGCGTCGGTGATCGCCCGGCGGCTCAAATCGATTACCGAAGAGATGGGCCTCGCCCTGCTGCGCACCACGCGCTCGCCGATTCTGAACGAAGCGCGGGACTTCGTGACCGGTCTCTACGACGCCAACGGCGACATGCTGGAGCAGACCGAATATATCCCCGTACTCGCCTTCGCCCTGCAGCCGGTCTGCAAGCGGATTATCGATTTCTTCGGCGACGACATCCATCCCGGCGACGTCATCCTGCACAACGACGTGTTCAGCGGCGGCAACCAGAACAACGATGTCGCCGCCTTCCGGCCGGTCTTCCACGAGGGGGCTCTGGTCGCCTGGGCGGCCTGCAAGGGCCACCAGGCCGATATCGGCGGGGCCCAGGCCGGCGGCTACAATCCCGACGCGCGCGAAGTCTGGCAGGAGGCGCTGCGCATTCCGCCGCTCAAGGTCTACGACCGGGGCGTGCTGCGCAAGGATGTGTGGGGGATGGTCTTCGCCAACATCCGCTACCGGATCGTCGAAGAGGATATCAAGGCCCAGATCGGCGGCACCCGGGTCGGCGAGCGCGGCATCCGGGATTTGATCGATCGCTATGGCCTTGAGCGGTTTCTGGCCCACAAGGACTATCTGTTCGACAGCACCGAAGCCATCGTCGCCGGCGAGATCGGGGCGATCCCCGACGGACGCTACGAAGCGACCAGCACTGTCTTCTACGACGGCGTCACCGACGGCTCGACGATGGAGATCCGGCTTGCGGTGACGGTGGATGGCGGCACCGTGACCTTCGATTTCACCGGCTCGTCGCCGCAGACGCCGGGTTTCGTCAACGCCCCCTATGCGGCGACGGCCTCGGCGGTCATGCTGACCTTCCTGATGCTGATCGATCCGGATATCCCGCACAATGCCGGCATCCAGCGCCGGGTCCGGATCGTCAATCCCGAGGGCTGCTTCCTCAACGCCGCCTTCCCGGCCGCCACGACCTTCGGCAATTCGATCACCGGGCCGACCTCCGACGCGATCATGAAGGCCTTCGCCCAGGCGATTCCCGAAACCGTGACCGCCGGATGGAACCGGTTCCTCGGCTTTGCCGTCACCGGCGACGACCCGCGCAAGGGCCGGCCCTACACCGATATCCTGTTCCTGGCGCTCAAGGGCGGCTCCGGCGCGACCCATGGCGCCGACGGCTACGACCATATCGGGCTGATAAACTGCGCCGGCGGTATCCTGGCCCAGGACTACGAAATGTTCGAAATCCAGAACCCGCACGTCCTGACCAAGCACGAATATCTGCCGGATTCAGCAGGGCCGGGGCGCTGGCGCGGCGGCCTCGGGATCGAGACCGAATTCCGCATTGACGGCGAGAATGTCACCGCGGTGGCGTTCGGCGACGGCATCGAGCCGGGCGCCGAAGCTTTCGGCCTGTTCGGCGGTGGCGCCGGGCAGCTTAATCGGGCCGTGCTGCGCGCGCCGGACGGCACGGAGCGGGCGGTGAAATCCAAGCAGATCCTGCGCGACGTCGCCAAAGGCACGGTGCTGATGCAGACGGCGGGTGGCGGCGGCGGTTACGGCGATCCGTTCGAGCGACCGCCGGAACTGGTCGCCGAGGAAGTGCATAACGGGCTGATAACGCCGGCCGCCGCGGCGCGCGACTATGGCGTGGCGGTCTCGGCCGACGGAGAAATCGACCGCTCGGAAACGGCAGCGCTGAGAAGGACCGCCCGATGAGCCGTCCCCGGATCGACCATATCGGCCTGATGGTGGCCGACCTCGAAGCGGCGGTCGAACGGCTGCGGCCCGTCTTCGGCGAGGATGTGTCGTTCAAGGATCTGCCGCAATACGAAATACGCACCGCGACCTTCCAAACCGCCAATCTGGTGATCGAACTGCTCCAGTATACCGGCGAGGCAGCGTTCGCCCGGGCGGTTATGGGTAACCGGCTGGGCCTGAACCATGTCTCGGCCGAAGTGACCGACGCCGAAGCGAGCATCGCCGCCCTGAAGGAGCGCGGCTTTATGGTCCAGGACGGTTTCCCGGCAGACGGCGCGCATGGCCGGGTCGCCTTTTTCGAGCCGGACGACGTGACCGGGCTGCTGTTCGAGATTTGTCAGCCTTACATGGCCGCAGATACCGAAGCCGATGCCGCCGAATGATCCGCAACAGCTTCTGTGGAATCCGGCCGTCGAGACCCTGTCCCGCGACGCGCTGCGTGCCTTGCAGTGGGACCGGCTGACCCGACAGCTCCGCTATAACCACGACAATTCGGCCTTCTACCGGGCGCAGTTTGCCAGGGCCGGCGCCGCGCCGGGCGACATTCGCTCCTTTGAGGATTTCGCCCGCCTGCCGCTGATGGACAAGGCGGACCACCGCGCTGCGCAGCAGGAATCGCTGGACCGTTTCGGCAATCCCTTCGAACTGCTCGCCTGCGCACCGCGCGAGAAGATCGTCCGCATCGTCTCAACCTCGGGCACCAGCGGTACGCCGACCCTCTACACCCACACGGCGCACGACATCGCCGTGATCAACGAAATGCATGCGCGCAAATACTGGCGCGCCGGCATCCGGCCCGGCGATGTCATGCTCCAGGCCGTGTCGCTCAGCATGTTCACCGGCGGCCTGCCATTATCCGACGGCATCCAGCATCTGGGCGCCTGCGTCGTCCCGGTCGGCATCGAAGGCGGTACCGACCGGGTGCTGCAATATCTCGATCTCACCCGGCCGATAGCCCTGCTGGCAACCCCGTCCTTCGGCCGCTATCTGATCGAGCAGGCGCCGCAGCGCGCCGGCCGGCCGGCCCGGGAGCTTGGCATCCGCATTTTCTTCTGCGTCGGCGAACCGGGCGGCGGGTTGCCGGAAGTCCGCAGCCTGCTGGCCGAGGGCTTCGGCGCCAGGGTCTTCGATCACACCGGCGGCGGCCACGCCTTCCACGGCATCTCGCCGGACGAACCGCCGGACCGCGCTTCCGGCATGCAGTTCGTCTCCGAAGACCACTGCCTGCTCGAGCTGGTCGATCCGGATACCCGCGCCCCGGTGGCCCAGACCGACGGCGCGGTCGGCGAGATGGTGTTCACCTTCCTGGACTGGGAAGGCACACCGTTCATGCGCTATGCGCTGGGCGATCTGATCCAGGTGTGGGACGCGCCGCCCGACTGCCCGACGCCGGGCCGCCTGTTCCGCATCCTGGGGCGGACCGACGACATGCTGATCGTCAAGGGGGTCAACGTCTATCCGGCGGCGATCCAGGATTTGCTCGCCGGATTCCGGCCCCGGGTCACCGGCCATTTCCGGATCGCGTTCGACGGGCCGGGGCCGCAGGTTGCACCGCCGCTGACTCTCAGGATCGAACACGGCGATGGCGAACGCAGCGACGATCTGCCGGCATTGGCGGCCGGAATTGCCGAAGCTTGCCGGGCGCGACTGCGCGTAACGCCCGCGATCGAATGGCTCCGGCCCGGCGCGCTGCCGCGCGAGGCCGGCAAGACGCGCCTGATCGAACGGAACGGGCAGGGGCGCGGCAGCGGTCAGGCAATCCGTTCGTCGAGCGTCCCGCGATAGGGCAATCGGGCCTCGATCCATTTGGCGGCCTCTACGACCCGCCAGTCCCGGCCGATACGGCCGATCAGTTGAACGCCCATCGGCAGGCCGGCCGGTCCGGTGAGCAGCGGCAGTGTCATGCAGGGCATATGCAGAAGCGTCCAGACCCGGTTCAGGATCGGGTCGCCCGTGCTCTCGAGTCCTTCCAGGGCCTCGCCTGTCGCGGCCGGAGCGAGAAGCACATGGATGCCCGCCCTGCGCAGCATTTCGTTCAGCATGATGCGGCTGTGGTTCGCCAGGATGCGGGCCGCGCCGTAGTCTTTGTCCGACAGGCTCTCTCCCAGTTCGAAGATCGCGTGCAATTGCGGCGAACAGAGGTCCGGATGGGTGAGCCGCTCCCAGGCCAGCGACCGGGTCGTTTCATAGGCCATGATCGTCCATTGGGCGTCAGCCAGGCCGTCGAAGCCGACAGGGAAGGTGATATCGGCAACATTCGCGCCGGCCTCGCGCAGCTCATCGGCGAACTCTTGAAGTATCTCGATCGTGCCGCTTTCCGCGGCAGACCATTCCGCGGTCCTGCACATTGCGAACCGCGGCGCGGCGTCCGGATCCTCGGGATTGGGAAACGGTTGCCGGCCGCTCGAAAGTGACGAAAACTCCGCCACGTCGCCCACATTGCGGCCGAAAAAACCCAAGGTGTCCAGTGAGTTTGCCGATGGTTTGAGTCCGGCGCGCTGGGAATAGCCGAAAGTCGGCTTGTATGCGACGACACCGCAATAGGAGGCCGGCCGGATAACCGATCCGGCGGTTTGCGTGCCGATCGCCACCGGCGCCATCGACGCCGCGACGGCCGCCGCAGAGCCGCTCGAAGAGCCGCCGGGCGTTCGGCTCAGGTCGCGCGGATTTCGCGTCACCGTCGGATTGTTCGCGGCGAACTCGGTCGACATCGTCTTGCCCAGAATAACGGCGCCGGCAGCGCGGGCGAGCGCGACGCAGGCGGCGTCGCCGCGGGGCCGGTAACCCTTGTAGATCGGGCTGCCGTATTCGGTGGCGTAGTCCGCCGTCGCGAATATGTCCTTGACGCCGAACGGCACGCCCGCCAGCGGCTTTTCCCGGCCCTCGCGATCGACCGCGCGCGCCTGTTCGATCGCCAGATCCGGGTCCAAGGCCGCCCAGGCCCGCACCCGCTCTTCCAGTGCGTCGCATCGCTCCAGAAACGAGCGGGTAACGGCTTCGGCCGTCCAGCGGCCTTCATTCACGCCAAGCGCGATTTCCCGCGCCGTCAATTCGAAAAAGTTGCGTTCCTGGCTCATCCCGACATCCTGCCCGTGTTAGTCGGAGCCGCGTCCTCGAAATCCGGAGTATCGTTACCGGCCCTCGAAAACGGGCTGTCGTTTTTCCGCGAAGGCGGCCCGACCTTCGGCAAAATCGCGGCTATCGGAACAGGCCGCAATGAATTTCTCGCACGCCGCTCTTTCAGTATCGTCGGGGTCGCGATACTCGCGGTTTTCAGAGTCGCTCAGCAGATAGCGGATTGTCTCTTTGGTCGCGCGAACCGACAAGGGGGCATTAGCGGAGATCGTCTCAGCAATCTGCGCCACCTCCGCATTCAGAGACGCTTTCTCGTACACGCGATTGACCAGGCCGAGCTTTTCGGCTTCCGCACTGTCGTAGCGCCGGCCTGTATACAGTATTTCTCGCGCGGCGGCCGGTCCGACCAGGTCCAGAACCCATTTCGCGAAGGTCAGGGAATAGGCGAGTCCCAGCCGCGCCGCCGGGATCGAGAACCGGGCGTCGTCGGCGGCGTAGCGCAAGTCGCAGGCCGCAGCCAGCGCCACGCCGCCGCCGAAACAATAGCCGTGGATCATCGCAATCGTCGGCTTCGGGCAGTCGGCCACCGCTTCGAACAATTCGGCGCCCAGGGCGAAATATCGCCGCTCGGCGCCGGCCGCATCGGGTTTCCTGTCGAATTCGGCCAGGTCGGCGCCGGAAACGAAGGCCCGGTCGCCGCCGCCGGCCAATACCAGCACGCGCAGTTCCGCGTTGGCGCAGAAGGCGCGCACGGCGTCGAGCGCCTGCTCGACCATGCCCATCGAAAGCGCATTGTGCTTGGCCGGCTGATCGAAGGTCAGCCATTGGACCCTGCCATCGGTGCGCAGGCCTATCCTGCCCGTCGGGTCGCCGGTCGGTTCGGAATTCATCGGGGCCTCGCTTGGCCGTTGGGCGGTGTTTCGCTCGATGCGATGGCGGGCGCGCGCTCGTGCCAGTCCGTCGCCTGCTGATAAGCGTGGCCGAGGCGAAAGAGCGTCGCTTCCTCGAACGGACGGCCGACCAGCTGGAAACCGGCGGGCATGCCATCCGGCTGAAAACCGCAGGGAATAGAAATCGCCGGCAGCCCGAGAAAACTGAACGGCCGGGTGCAGCGCCCGAACCGGGCCATGACTCCGGCGGCGGCGGCGGACCCGGTCACCGCGCTTTCGGCCAGCGTCGGCGTCGGATCGTCCAGTACCGGCGTGAACAGGACGTCGGCCTGTGAAAACGGCCCGGCGAGCCAGCTTTCGAGCGCCGGGCCGCGTTGGCGCAGCGCGCGCAGATAGTCCACGGCGGAGACGAACAGGCCGGCTTCCATACCTTCCCGGATGCCGTGATCGTAGTCGCCCGGCCGGTTGCGGATCCAGTCTTCGTGGACTGCCGCCGCTTCCGCCTTGAGGACGATCAGGGCCAGCCGGAAGGGCAGGGACGGATCGGGAACCGCCAGCGGCGTCACGGCGATGCCGAGACCGGCAAAAATCTCCAAGGCGGCGTCGAGCAAATTCCCGATACCGTCATCGACTTTGTCGAAGAAATATTGCTCGGGCACACCGATCCTGAGTCCAACGACCGGCGCATCGAGCGTTGCGCGGTAGTCGGGAACCGGGACGGCTTCGGCGGTCGGGTCGCAGGAATCGGGCCCGGCGATCGCCTGTAGCACCAGGGCGGCATCCTCGGCGGTGCGGGCCAGCGGCCCTGCCGCATCCATCGACCAGCTGCGCGGAACGACGCCGTGGCGGCTGACCCGGCCCTGGGTCGGGCGCAGGCCGACCGTGCCGCAGAAATGCGCCGGCATGCGGACCGACCCGCCCGTGTCGGTGCCGAGGGCGGCAAACACCTGGCGCGCGGCGACGGCGGCGGCCGAAGCGCCGGACGATCCGCCGGGAATGCGCGACGGATCCCAGGGGTTGCGGCAGTCGCCGTAGTGGCGGTTATGGCCGGTCGCGCCGGCGGCGAACTCCGAAGCGCCGAGGGTGCCGACTTCGATGGCGCCGGCAGCGTCCAGCTTCTCCAGGACGGTTGCCGTCCGGTCCGGTATCCGGTCGTCCAGCAGGATGCTGCCGGCAGTCGTGATCCGCCCGGCCCGGTCGAACAGATCCTTGTGCGCAACCGGAATACCGTCCAATGGTCCGCGCGCCGCGCCGCGCGCCCGGCGCGCGTCGGACTCTTCGGCGGCGGCAAGGGCGCCATCCGGGTCGAGAGTAAGAAAGGTGTTTAGAATCGGCTGCTGGCGCTCGATCCGTTCGAGGCAGGCTGTCGATAACTCGCAGGCTGAAATTTTGCCGGACCCGAGCAGGCTCGCCGCCGCCGACAGGGTCAGGCTGGATGGATCTCCGGTCACGATCCCGATTCACGCCCGGGCGGCGCGGACCAGCCGGCGTCGCAGGTCGACGCCGGGTTCGACGTCCGGGTCGGGCGGCCCGATCGCAGCCAGCGTTTCGGCATACCGGTCCAGTTCCGTCGCGATCAGGCGGCGTTGCCGCGCGTCGAGTTCAACGCCCGGATCCGGCGCCAGCGCGCCGCCATGCTCTACCGTTTCCGGGCCAGCGCGCGCCGCTGCCGGGTCTTCGGGACGTTCGCTTGTCATGTGCGGCCTCGAAACAGGGAGAGGGTCGGCGCAATATTGACCTTGCCCCCGCCTTCTCGCAAGGTTCACGCGCTGCGCGGCAGCCTTCCGGCGAAGCCGCCTGCCGCCTGGAGGACGCTCGATTGAAAGCCATCCGTTTCGACCGCTTCGGCGGGCCGGAGGAACTCAAGCCGGTCGACCTGCCCGATCCCGAACCGGGGCCGGACGAGCTGCTGATCGAGGTCCATGCCGTCAGCGTGGTGCCGGGCGACTGGAAGCTGCGCCGGGGCCATCTGACCGGAATCTTCCCCGTCCGGCCGCCGAAGGTGCCGGGCCGCGACGGCGCCGGGATCGTGCGCGCGATGGGCGCCGGCGTTACCGGCTTCGCCGTCGGCGACCGGGTCTGCTTCACCTGCCAGCATGTCGATCAGGGCTCCTATGCGCAGCTCGCGGCCCGCCCCGCGGCCGATGTCGTCCCCGCCCCGGAAGGGCTCGGCTTCGTCGAATGCGCCGCGATCATGCATGCCGGCGTCTGCGCCTGGATCGCCGCGGTCGAAACCGCCGGCGTCAAGGCGGGCGACAAGGTGCTGGTGCACGCGGCGGCCGGCGCCATCGGCGGCATGGCGGTGCAACTGTGCAAGCATCTGGGCGCCGAGGTCGCCGGCACCTGCAGCGAACGGAACCGCGATCATGTCGCGGCGCTCGGCTGCGATCGGATCGTGCCTTACGACAAGGTGGATTTCGAGACGGCGGTTTCGGACCATGACGTCGTGATCGACCTGGTCGGAGGCACGGTGCACAACCGCTCCTACGGCGTCCTGCGGCCCGGCGGCATCCTGGTCTGGCTGATCGCCGAGCCGTTCGAAGACTTGTCGGCCGGGCTGGATATCGAGGTGCGCCAGGCGATGATCCTGGACAATCCCGCAATTCTGAATGCCGTCGTCGATCTGGCAAATTCCGGCCATCTCCGGCCGCTGGTCAGCCGGGTATTGCCGCTCGACAGGGCGGCCGAGGCACACCGCATTCTCGAAGCCGGCGAAAACACCCGCGGCCGGCTCGTGCTCGATACGCAGCGTTTCGCGCCGTGATGGCAGGCGCCTACCGCCTCGGCGTCGATATCGGCGGCACCTTTACCGACCTTGTGCTCGCTGGACCGGACGGCGCTCTGCACACCCACAAGCGTCTCTCCACGCCGGAGGACTACGGGCTCGGCATCCGCGACGGCGTCGCGGCGCTGCTCGGCGAACTCGGGCTCGAACCGGCGGCCATCGGGCGGGTGGTGCACGGCACGACGGTGGCGACCAACGCCGTGCTGGAGGGCAAGGGAGCGCTGACCGGGCTCGTCACCACAAGCGGCTTCCGCGACGTGCTGGAGATGCGGCGCCTGCGCATCCCGGAAATGTACACGCTGAACTACCGGCGCTCGGAGCCGCTGGTGCCGCGCCGGCTGCGCCTGGAGGCGGATGAGCGGATCGGGCCGGAAGGCCAGGTCTGGCGCCCGCTCGACCGGGCAAGCGTCGAGGCCGCGGCGGAGCGGCTGGCGGCGGCCGGGGTCGAGGCGGTCGCCGTGTGCCTGCTGCATGCCTATGCCAACCCGGACCATGAGCGGCAGATCGCCGCCGTCCTGCGCGAGCGGCTGGGCGATAGCGTGTTCCTGACCTGCTCGAGCGATCTCCTGCCGGTCATCCGCGAATACGAGCGGACCAGCACGACGGTCATCAACGCCTATCTCGGCCCGGTGATCCGCGGCTATCTCGGCCGGCTGCGCGAGCATCTGCGGACCATCGGCGTTGCCGCGCCGATCCTGGTGATGAAGTCCGACGGCGGTATCATGAGCGCCGCCGCGGCGGCGGAGAAGCCGGCCTATATCGTCGAATCCGGGCCGGCCGCCGGCGTCATCGGCGCCGCCCACACCGGCGCCCGCGACGGCGTGGCCGACTGCATCACCCTCGATATGGGCGGCACCACGGCCAAGGCCTCCATTGTCGAGGCCGGAGAGGTCGCCCGGACCGGCGACTACGAGGTCGGCGCAGGCATCAACCTGTCGAGCAAGCTGGTGATGGGCGGTGGCCATGCCCTGAAACTGCCGGTCATCGACATTTCGGAGATCGGGGCCGGCGGTGGCAGCCTGGTGCGAATCGACGCCGGCGGCCTCGTGCGCGTCGGGCCGGACAGTGCCGGCGCCGTGCCCGGGCCGGTCGCCTACGGCCAGGGTGGCGCACAGCCGACCTTCTGCGATGCGGTGCTGACCCTGGGCTGGCTCAACCCGGACTATCTCGTCGGCGGCGGCCTCGCCATCGATGCGGAGGCTGCGGCCCAGGCAATCGGCGAGAAGATCGCCGCCATTCTGGGCAAGGACGTGCTGGACGCCGCCCATGGCATCCTGGAGGTCGCCTGCGGCACCATGATGCGCGCGGTGAAGGCGGTTTCGACCTATCGCGGTCGCGATCCGCGGGATTTCGCGCTGTTCGCCTTCGGCGGCAACGGGCCGGTCGTGGCGGCGGCGATCGCCGACCTGCTGGAGATGACGACCGTCGTCGTGCCGCCCAATCCCGGCGTGTTCAGCGCCTACGGGCTGTTGCTCTCCGATATCGAGCAGGAGGCCGCGCGCAGCCATCTCGCGCTACTGTCGGATACCGGGCCGGCCGCTCTGGACGCGCTGTTCCGGGATCTGGAGGCCGGTCTGGCGTCGGAAATGGCGGCCGAAGGCTATGGCGCCGGCGACTATGCCGTCCGCCGGATAGCCGAACTGCGCTACGAAGGCCAAGCCCACGAACTGGCCGTGCCGGTGGCGGGCGGGCCGGACGGAATGCCGGACACCGCCGCGATGGCCGCCGCCTTCGGCGACGAGCATGAGCGCACCTACGGCCACCGGGCGGACGCCGAAGCGGTCGAGAGCGTCACCCTGCGCGCCGTCGCCACCGTCGCCGTCGAGAAGCCGGCGCCGCAGCCGAGAACGAGCGGGGGCGCAGCACCCGGGGCGCGGCTGGCGTTTTTCGGCGCGGCGGGCGGCCGGCTGACCGTCCCGGTCCTCAGGCGCGATGCTTTGACGGCGGCGCGGCGCGACGGCCCGCTGATCGTCGAGGAATACGACGCCACCTGCGTCGTGCCGCCCGGCTGGACGGCGCGCCTCGATGCGGCGCAGAATATCGTGCTGGAGAAGGGAAGCGTCGCATGACCCGGCCCGGCCGCAATGCCGATCCGATCACCATGGAAGTGGTGCGCAACGCCCTGTCGTCGATCGCCGACGAGATGGCGCTGGTCATCATGCGCACGGCCTATTCCTCCATCGTGCGCGATTCGATGGATTATTCGACCGGCCTGTGCGACCGGCACGGCGCGGCTGTGGCCCACGGCCTGACCATGGCCCTGCATCTGGGTTCCTTCCCGGACGCGATGAAAGCGCTGATTGACGAATACGGCGACAACACACGGCCCGGCGACATATTCGTCTTCAACGATCCCTACACCGCCGGCGGCATGCATCTGCCGGACGTCTATATCGTCAAGCCGCTGTTCTACGGCGGCGAACTGGAAGGCTACGCCGCGACCCTGGTCCACCAGATCGACATGGGCGGTATCGCGCCGGGCAGCACAGCGGTCTACGCCACGGAGATCTTCCAGGAAGGGCTGCGCATTCCGGTCCTGAAAATGGTTGAGGAAGGCCGGCCGAACGAGACCTTCTTCCGATTGATGCACCAGAACAGCCGGGTGCCGGACAAGCTGGCCGGCGACATGCGCGCCCAGGTCGCCGCCTGCACCACAGCGGAGCGCGCCTACGGCCGGCTGGTGGAGAAACACGGCAGCGAGACCTTTCGCGCCATCCTGGCCGACCTGCACGACTATGCCGAGGCGGTGACGCGGCAGGAGATCGCCGCGCTGCCCGACGGGCAATGGTCTTTCACAGATTATCTCGACGGGCTGGGCGACGACCCGGCGCCGATCCCGCTAAAGGTGAGCGTGACCGTCGACGCCGACCGAATGATCGTGGACTGGGCGGGCACGTCGCCGGAAGTGCCGGGCGCGATCAACTGCCCGTCCCCCTTCGTCAAGTCCGCCGTCCAGCTCATCGTGAAATGCATCGCCGGCGAGGAGATTCCGAACTTCGAGGGCTTCGCCCGCGCGCTCGACATCCGCCTGCCGGAGGGCACCATCGTCAACCCGCGGCCGCCGGCGGCCTGCGCGGCGCGCGCTATCGTCGGCTGGCGCGCCATCGACGTGCTGCTCGGCGTGTTCGCCCAGATCGTGCCGGACAAGATCCCGGCGGCCGGCGAGGGCGGCGTCACCTTCCCGGCGATCAGCGGCATGCACCGCGGCAGGCAGTTCGTCTGCTCCGAGACCCTGGCCGGAAGCTGGGGCGCCATGCCGGACCGCGACGGCACCTTCGGCATCCCCAACCCCGGCGGCAACCTGACCAACCAGCCGGTCGAGATGATCGAGGCCCTGCATCCGCTTGAAATAGAACGCTACGGCATGGTCGAGAATTCCGGCGGGCCGGGCCGCTACCGCGGCGCGCCGGCCTACCGGCGGCAGTACCGGGTGCGCGCGGCCGATGGCGTGCAGATGGTCATGCGCTCGGACCGGCGGCAATTCCTGCCCTACGGCCTGAACGGCGGCTGCCCGGGCACGCCGTCCTGGAATATCGTCAATCCCGGCCCCGGCCAGCGGACCGTGCCGGTCATGCCGATGGAGGCGATCCGGCTCCGGGACGGCGACGTCTTCTGCCATATCGGCGCCGGCGGCGCGGGGCAGGGCGATCCGCTCGAACGCGATCCGGCCGATGTCGCCGCCGATGTCGCCGAAGAGCGAATCACGCGGGACTATGCCGAAGCGGTCTACGGCGTCGCGCTCGACGCGGCCGGGGCGGTCGATCCGCGGGCCACGCAAGCCGCCAGGGCCGCGCTGCGCCGGGCGCGCGAAAACGGCGACGCAGCGTCGCCCGCCTATCTGCGGATGTTCCAGGACAGCCTCGGCCTGCCGGGCTTCCGGCTGGAGGACGGGCGCCGTATGGTCTACGCCGCCACGAAAGGAGATTAGCTCATGCAAGGAAAACTGCTGGAAGAATTCGAGATCCCGGCGCGCCACGGGCGCGGCTTCATCGTGAAGAAAGGCCAGATCTTTCGCATCGCGCAGGTCGTCGGCGGCCAGGTCGGCGATTGCGCCTTCTACAACGCCGACGATCCGAAGGAGATGTTCCACTGCGGCCAGAGCTGGGCGATCAACGTGACCGCCGGCACCGGCACCAGCAAGGCCTTCAAATACTTCTATTCCAAGCCGCCGCGCGAGAACGTCATGATGACGGTGCTGGAAGACACCTATCCCAACCACTGGGGCAATATGGGTGGTCGCTGCTCGACCCGGCTTTACGAAATCCGCGACAATCTTCCGGCCGGCAGCCACCGGTCCTGCCAGGAAAACCTGCGCGAGGCCGTCGAGCCGTTCGGCCTGACCGGCGACGATATTTTCGACGTCTTCAACGTCTTCATGAATGTCGACCTGTTTACCGACGGCAGCTTCAAGATCCTGCCGACCGAAGTCGGGCCCGACGACTATATCGAGCTGCGCGCCGAGATGAACATCCTGGCCGCGGTCTCCGCCTGCCCGGCCGATACCTCGCCGACCAACAACGGCCGCTCGGCGCCGCTCGCCATCCGGATTTTCGAGGGTTGAGCGTACCCCTGTCCCGACCCGTCATTTCGATCGAACGGAGTGAGGCGGGCGAATCAGCGTTCGTTTGCGTCCGGCGCGCCAAGATTTCGGCAACTCGGATTTACCAACCTGCGAAGAATTCAATCCGTCCGGGCAGGACATTGCGGCGACAGCACCAGTGATTTGGGTCGCAACCGGCTCTCTCAAAATGGCTGGACGGCTCGTCGGCGCGCTGTGCCGGCGGCCCTATACGTCGGCGGGCACCCAGGGGTTGAGCGGCGTGCCGCCGGTATAGTGGTTGTCCGCCGTGGTCTCGCGGAACAGCACATAGATGTCGGCCGGATCGACGCCCATGGTCTCGTTCAGGATTTCGGCGATAGCGTCGACCAGCGCCTTCTTGCGCGCCGGTTCGCGCCCCGGCCGCAGATCGACCTCGACCAGCGGCACGCCGTCGCCGATCTCGGCGACCACTTCGCGCACGGCGACGTAATCGTATTTTGTTTCCTTGGGCGCCAGGGTCTTGAGCACCGCCTCCTTGGTGGCGACGCGGATGGTTTCCTGGGTCTCGGCGGATGTGCCGGCGGGAACTTCGACGCGAATGACGGGCATGGGCAGGGGTCTCCGGTTGTTTTTCGGGGATCGGGCGCGATCCGTGCAGCGTGCAAAACGTGTCGCCCCGGATAGAACTTCGGTCAAGCCGGGCGCGGCGGATTCTCCGGGAAACGGCCGGTCGATCCGTTTCTGCCAGCGCCCGCCGGTCCCGGAGTGTTGCGCAGGGCGCAGAAAGAGCAGGCGGTCAGGGACGGATGGCATCGATTCGATTTCTCCCCCTCTTCAGGCTTCCTCTGCGAAACCCGGAAAAGGCGAAAAAAGGGGGGCGGCGCGACCCTTCCCCTTTCGCAGGGGAACCCCCGGGGCCGGAATCCGAACGAAGACGCCGCCAAAAAGCGCTTGACGCCGGTACAAGAACATTAAATGAACAACTCGTGCCTTCTGCGAGCGGCTCCGGCCGGCGGTTTGCGGCGGTCCGGGCCGGCGATGCGGCTTCGCGTGGAGAGGCCGATGTGCAAAAAAAACACGGTGTACAGAATGGTCGGTCTATAATCGACGGCGGCGCACGGGAACGGCGAAGACGGGGCGGCGCGGCGGAGCGAAAGGAGAGGCCATCGCGACGAATCATGACGGAACATGACATTTCATGACACCCCGGGCGTCCCCTGCGACCGCACGCACCCCACCCGTCATCCCGACCATCCAAAGGAGCCTGCCCTGAGCCTGTCGAAGGGAGCGGCGGGATCCCGGCTCGGTTTGCCGAACAAGCACCCGAGGCCGGCGACGAGATTCCTCCCCTTCGATACGCCCCGGCGGGGCTACTCAGGGCAGGCTGCTACGCCGCCCGGCGGGCGGCTCCGGTCGGAATGACGGCCAGGTAGAGGCAGGGCCGGCCAGCCGAATCATGACGCTTCATGACAAAACATGACATTTCATGACATACCGGAACCCCGGCCACCGCGGGGCCGTTCCCGCATCCCCTTCTGAAGGGGGGAAGCGGAGGGACATGCATCTGCACCGTCCGCGTATGCAGTCGGTGAGAAATCCGCCCTTGTTTCAACTTCGGCTTGAGTCCGGGGGGCGGCTCGCCCTATGCCTTGCCGGGCCGGGCCGGTATCGGCCCGGCCGACCGCCCAGCCAAATCCGGGGAGCGCCGCATGGCCACGCTGCAAGGAAAGACCCTGTTCATCACCGGCGCGACCCGCGGCATCGGCCATGCCATCGGCGTCCGCGCGGCGCAGGACGGCGCCAACATCGTGATCGCCGCCAAGACGACCGAGCCGCATCCGAAACTGCCGGGCACGATCTACAGCGCGGCCGAGGACATGGAAAAGGCCGGCGGCCGGGCGCTTGCCCTGCCGGTCGACGTGCGCGACGACGCCGGCCTCCGCGACGCCATGGCAGCAGCGGCGGAGACGTTCGGCGGCATCGACATCCTGGTCAATAACGCCAGCGCGCTCAGCCTCACCGATACGCCGGCGACGCCGATGCGGCGCTACGACCTGATCATGGGCATCAATGTGCGCGGCACCTTTGCGGCCACCCAGGCGGCGCTGCCCTTTCTCCGGGAGGCCGCCAATCCGCACATCCTGACGCTCAGCCCGCCGCTCGACCTGAACCCGAAGTGGTTCCGGGACACGACCGCCTACACCATGTCGAAATTCGGCATGTCCATGTGCGTCATCGGCCATGCGGCGGAGTTCGCGAAATACGGCATCGCCGTGAACGGCCTGTGGCCGAGAACCTTCATCTCGACCGCCGCGCTCAAGCTGGTGCCGGGCATGGACTGGGAAACCGCACGCACGCCGGAAATCCTGGCCGATTGCGCCCATATCATCCTGACGCGCGACGCGAAGACCTGCACCGGCAACCTGTTTATCGACGAGGATGTGCTGGCGTCCGAAGGCGTCACCGACCTGGACAAATACCGCAACCATCCGGACAAGCCGCTCGCCATCGACTTTTTCGTCGACGGGTACGGGGAATAGGACTGGGCGCGGGCCGGGAAAAGGATACGGGGAGAAACTGCCATGTTGATGACACTCGGCGAAGCCATGGAGAAGGCCGCGGCGGCGTACGGCGACAAGCCGGCGGTGATTTTCCGGGACGTGCCCTACAGCTACGACGCCTTGAACCGGCGCGCCAACCGCTTCGCCAACGCCCTGGTGGCCCAGGGCATCGAGCCCGGCGACCGGGTGACCCTGTGCGGGCAGAATTCGTTCGACTGGGTCGCCGCCTATTACGGCACGGCCAAGGCCGGCGCGGTGCTCAACCCGGTCACCGCCATGCTGACGGCCGGGGAAATCGGCTTTATCGCCGGCAATTGCGGCGCGAAGCTGCTGCTGGTCGGCGCGGGCAAGGGCGACGGGCTGATGGACGCCCTGGAAGGAACCGATGTCGAGCGGGTCGTCCTGTTCGACGACGACGGGCCGGCGGATGCGACGGCCTTCGAGGACTTCATTGCCGGAACATCGGAGGACTTCGAAACGCGGCCCCGCGGCCTCGATGATCTGGGCGCGATCGGCTACACCTCCGGCACGACCGGCCATCCCAAGGGCGCGATGATGTCCAACCGCGCCATCGCGGTCGGTACGGCGGGGATGAAGCTCATGCACGGGCGGACCGAGGCCGACATCGTCGTCACCGCGCTGCCCTGCTCCCATGTCTACGGCAAGGCGGTCATGAACGCCTCGCTGTTCTACGGCTCGACGCTCGTCCTGCTCGAACGGTTCGTTGCCGAGGACATGCTGCGCTCGGTCGAACAATACCGCGCGACCATGCTGGAGGCGGTGCCGACCGGCTTCATGTACATGCTGGCCGACCCGGCCATCGGCAAATACGACCTGTCGAGCCTGGAACGGCTGACCTGCGGCGGGCAGACCTTTCCGGCCGCCACCGCCGCCGAGGTCGAGGAGAAGTTCGGCGCGACGCTGCTCGAACTCTGGGGCATGACCGAACTGGCCGGGCTCGGCACGACCCATGCCTCGCTCTGCGAGCGCCGGCTCGGCTCCGTCGGCGTCGCCCTGCCTTATATCGAGGCGCGGATCGGCGGCCTCGAGGACAGCGCGGTCACCATGCCGGCGGGCGAGCCCGGCGAACTGCTGATCCGCGGCCCGATCGTCATGATGGGCTATTACGGCAACGAGGCCGCGACGCAGGAGGCTATGGCTGCCGACGGCTGGTTCCGGACCGGCGACGTCGCCACCCGCGACGAAGACGGCTTCCTGTGGATCGTCGACCGCAAGAAGGACATGATCAACACCGCCGGCTTCAACGTCTATCCGGCGGAACTGGAACGGGTGCTGGCGTCCCATCCCGATGTCTCGATGGTCGCGGTCGGCGGCGTGCCGGACCGGGAGAAGGGCGAACTCGCCAAGGCCTATATCGTGCCGCGCCCCGGCGCCGCGCCGGACGCGGACGACATTATCGCCCACTGCCGCAAGCTGCTTGCGCCCTACAAGGTGCCGCGGAAAATCCAGTTCGTCGCCGACCTGCCGACCAACCCGACCGGCAAGATCCTGCGCCGCGAACTGCACACTATCGATGACGGGGGCGACGACGGCGCCTGAGCGGCGCGGCCCCGGTTACGGGCAACGAAAGGACCGGTATGACAGCGCCCTACAGGATCTTCGGCAACGAGATGTCGCCCTATTCGGTCAAGGTGCGCGCTTGGTTCCGCTACAAGGCCGTCCCGCACCTCTGGCTGCAACGCTCGCAGCACCGGGAAGAGTTCGAGGCCCGGGCGCGGCTGCCGCTGATCCCGCTGGTGGTGACGCCGGACGACAGGGCGATCCAGGATTCGACGCCGATCATCGAGGCGCTGGAGGCGGAGCATCCCGAGCCGTCGATCCATCCCGACGATCCGGCCCTCCGCTTCCTCTCCGCGCTGATCGAGGAATATGGCGACGAATGGGGCAACAAGCTGATGTTCCATCACCGCTGGCATTCCGAGGTCGACCGGCGTGCCACGGCGCTGGTGCTCGCCCGCTCCTTCCTGCCGCACGACGATTCGGCGGCGGTCGAGGCGCTGGCGGAACAGGTCCGGGAACGGATGGTCGGCCGAGTCCATTTCACCGGGTCGAGCGAGGCGAACGCACCGCTGATTTCGCGCTATCTCGACGATCTTCTGGCGATCCTGGAAGCGCATCTGGAGTCGCGCAAATACCTGTTCGGCGCCCGGCCCGCCTTCGCCGACTTCGGGCTGGCGCCGCAGCTGTACGAGGCCGCGCTCGATCCCACGGCGGCCGGCATCATCCGGGCGCGCGCGCCGAAGGTGCTGGCCTGGAGTTACCGTGTGCTGGAGCCGCACAACGAGGGACCGTTCGAGAGCTGGGACAGCCTGAAGGAAACCCTGACGCCATTGCTGGCGAATGCCGGCGCGTTCTTCCTGCCCTGGTCCCATGCCAACGCTTTGGCGCTCGAAACCGGGGAGGAGAGTTTCAGCGTCGACCTCCCCGGCGGCGCCTATGCCCAGGGGCCGCAGAAATACCACGCGCGCTCGCTGATCGCGCTCCGGCAGAAATACCGGGCGGCCGAAGGCGCACCGGGCCTCGAAGCCCTCCTCGCCGAAACCGGCTGCCTGCCGTATCTGCAATAGCGGTGGCGTTTGTTCGGGGTTGTCTGACAGATGCCCGTCGGTACGGCGTGTCTCAATTGCCGCTCCGACGGCCCGCTCAATAATCCAGCCTCGCCCAGACGCGTTTGCTCGCTTCGTTGACCCGGCGGACGGCCTCGGGCACGTCGAAGGTCAGCACCTCGCCTCGTTCGACGACGGTGGCGCCGTCGACGATGACCCGGTCGACGTCGCCGCTGCCCGCCGCCAGGACGAGGAACTTGAACGGGTCGTAGACCGGCGCGGCCCTCGGCGTGTCGATCCGCACAAACACGATATCCGCCCGGCAGCCCGGCGCCAGCCGCCCCAGGTCCGGCCGGCCGAGCGCGTCGGCGCCGCCGACGGTGGCCATGTGGAATACGTCCTCGCAAGTCGCAGCGACCGATGACTTCTCGACGATCTTGCAGACGATGGCGGCGGTCTGCATCTCATGGAACATGTCGAGCGGGTAGTTGTCGGTGCCCAGGCACTGGCGGATGCCCAGATCCCGGTATTTCTGGATCGAATCGATCACGCCGCCGCGCCGCGCCTTGACCCAGGGCAGGTGGCAGACCGCCGTTTTCGACTCGCGCAGGGCGTCGATCTCGTGCTGCGCCATGCTGGCGATATCGCCGTCGTCGGACATGAACTGGCCGTGGCCGATGATGAAATCCGGCCCGAGCAGGCCGGTTTCCATCATGTATTCCACGCTGGTCTGGCCTTCGGTCTCGCGGACCCGGGAAAACTCGAAGGGCGATTGCCCGGCATGGAGCTGGATGGGGATCTTCAGTTCGTCGGCATAGCGCCGCGTTTCTTTCAGCAGCCGGGCGTCGCAGGTGTCGATCTGGCCGGGCGCCAGCATGGTCCGCAGCCGGCCGCCGTAGCGGCCGTTCCAGTCCTGGCAGAAGGTTACGCAGGCCTCGAAGCGTTCCCGCGCGCCGTTCGGATAGTCCTCGTAGAACACACCGCCGCTGTCGTCGGCGCCGTAATAGCGGGTGCGGTAGCGCGGTCCGGTGTAGCAGCGGATGCCCGAGGCGCCGATCAGGTCGGCGATCGTCTCGGTGATCGCCATGTCGCCGCCGCCGCCGATCTCATAGTCGTAGCCGAGTTCGACGATGGTCGTCGATCCGGTCAGCAGGAGCTCGGCCAGCGAGATTTGCACCCCGGCATACTGGTCTTCCGGCGCCGACGCCTTGCGGACGCCGGGCAGCATTTTGTAGAGCGCATTGTAGTTCTGATAGTTCGACGGCCCCGACGGGCTGCCGATATCTTCCTGGTGTCCCTTGGTGAACGGGGTGTCGGTCAGATGCAGATGCGAATTGACGAAGCCCGGGATGACGAGGCGCCCCGTGGCGTCGATGACCGTATCGGCTTCGCCCTCGTAAGTTGCGCCGACATGGACAATCTCATTGCCCTCGAAGACCAGAACCCCGGCCTCGATGACATGATGGCTGCTGCCGTTCCAGGCGATGACATTGCCGTTCTCAATGAGCGTGCGCATACCGTCTCCACAATTCGAGAAGAGCGGGAGATGCCCGGTTCCGGTTTGTCCGGCCGGGCACCTCCTCAGGAAAAGTCGACGGGTTTCAGTTCCCGGGCGTTAGTTCATGCCCATTTCCTTGTAGTAGCGGGCGGCGCCGGGATGCAGGGGCAGGCCCTTGTTGCCGGTCAGGGCGTCCTTGGCCTGGGCCTCGCGAAGCTGCTTCATGTCCTTCTTGATGCCGTCCAGGTTGCCGTAGAACGCCTTGACGATCCGGTAGGCGGCCTCGTTGGACAGGCTTTTCCGCGCGACCAGGATGACCGCCCCGCCGATGGTGCGGAAACCGCCCTTGACGCCCTTGTAGGGATCGGCCGGCATGGTCGCCTTCACGAAGGACGGATAGGCCTTGAAGATGCGGCCCAGGCCCGCATCGCCGACCGACAGCAGGTCGATCTTCGTCGTCAGGGACAGCTCGGCGAACTTGGGATGGCTCGGCGGGCTGCCGCCGCTGACGATGGCGTCCATGTTGCCGTCGCGCATCATCTGGGTCGATTGCGCGGTGCCGACATGGTTGATGACGCCGCCCTTGGCGCGGATCTTGTTGTAATCCATGCCGTAGACGCCGAGCATCAGGCGGAACATCAGCTCGCCGCCCCAGCCGATCTTGCCGGCCGAAATCCGCTTGTCGAACAGGTCCTCGAACTTATTGATATTGCTCGATTTCTTGGTGACGATCTGCAGATAGCCGGGGAACAGCACGCCGAGATAGGTCAGCTTGTCGTGCTTCTTCTTGAACGGCGCGACGGCGTTGTAGGCCATCGGCGCGGCGAAGGCGAAGGTCATGCCGATATCGGCCTGGCCGGCCTGGATCTTGCGCAGGTTAGTCAGGCCGCCGCCGGTCTGGACCTGCGTCACCAGGCCGGGATTGGCTTTTTCGACCTCGCGGATGACGCGGCTGCCGACGGCGAACCAGCTCCCGCCCTTGCCGGACGTGCTGATGGACAGGGTCTTTTCGGGCATGGCCGCGCCGGCGTTGCCGGCCAGCGCCAGGGCGAAAGCGGCTGCGGTCACTGCCGCTCCAGTATATTTCCATATTATACTCATAATTCCCTCCTTCGGTTGAGATTCAGGTTTGCCTGTCAGGTTTGCCTGTCAGGTTTGCCCGTCAGGCGTGCCGGTCTCCGCCGGCTTTTCAATATCGGACGGCCGCGAGGCGCTCCCGGTCTTGTGCGCCAGTTTCGCGACAAAGGCGACCAGCGCGGCCGAGACGGCCAGCAGGATCGCGACGAACCAGTTGAAATGGAAATTGATCATGCGGAGATGGTCGAGCAGAAAAAGCAGCCCGGTCGCCGCGGCGATGGCCGCCCATCCGATCGGCGTGTTGTAACGGCGCATCATTCGCCGCTCCCCCGGACCGGGCCTTCGCGGGCGCGGGACGCCGGCTCGCGGCCCAGCCATTGGAGGCCGAAGACCGCAGCCACGATCGCGAACCCGGCGGCATGGGACCATAGCGGCGGCGCCACCAGCAGCAACGCGCCAGCGGCGAGCGCGATGCGCTGCCAGCCCGGCGCCGGGCCGAGCAGCCAGCCCTCGACGGCCGCCGCCAGGGCGACGACGCCGATAATGGCAGTTGCCGCCGCGATCAGGATGCCGTGCCAGGGGCCGACCCAGATCAGACCCGGCGAAAAGACGAACATGTAGGGCAGGATGTAGGCCGCGAGGGCTAGGCGGGCCGCCTGGAACCCGGTTTTCATCGGGTCGCTTCCGGCGATGGCGGCGGCGGCGAAGGCCGACAGCGCCACCGGCGGCGTGATGTAGGAATGGACGCCGAAATGGAAGGCGAAAAGATGCGCCGCCATCGGTTCGACGCCGAGGCTGGTCAGCGCCGGCACTACGAGCGCGGCGACCAGAATGTAGAGCGCCGTCACCGTGATCCCCATGCCGAGGATGATGCAGATGATCATGGCGAGGCCGAGGGCCAGGATCGTGCTGCCTTGGGACAGGTCGATGATCGAGGTGGAGAAGCGGACGGCGAGGCCGGAGAAATAGAGCGCCCCGACGATCAGGCCGGCGGCGGCGGACGGCACGGCGACCGAGACCATCATCCGCGCTGCGTCCTCGAGCGCGCCGAGGAAGGTCACCGGGGTCATGCGGGTTTCGGCGCGGAACCAGCTCAGCCCGAACACGCAGACGATGCCGAGCAGGGCGGCGAAGATCGGGCTGTAGCCGACGACCAGGGCGCCGACCAGCGCCACCACCGGCAGCAGCATATGGCCCCGCTCCCGGAGCGCGCGCCAGGCCGAGGGCAGTTCCTCGTCCTTATGCGGCGCCAGACCCATGCGCAGGGAGCGAAAATGCACCATGGCAAGGACGGCGGTGAAATAGATGAGGGCCGGAATGGCGGCGGCCTTGACGACATCCCAGTAGGGCACGCCCAGGAACTCGGCCATGATGAAGGCAACGGCGCCCATGACCGGCGGTGTGAATACCCCGCCCGTCGACGCGCAGGCCTCGACCGCGCCGGCGAAGGCCGGCGGGTAACCCATGCGCTTCATCAGCGGGATGGTGAAGGTGCCGGTGGTCGCAACGTTGGAAACCGCGCTGCCGGAGATCGAGGCCATGAAGGCGCTCGACAGCACCGCCGCCTTGGCCGGCCCGCCGACCTGCCGGCCCATCAGCCCGTAGGCCACGTCCTTGAACAATTCGCCGACGCCGGTGCGCATGATGAAGGCGCCGAAGATGATGAACAGCACAACGTAAGATGCCGAAATGCTGATGGGTATGGTGTAGATGCCCTCTTCTTCCATGAACAGGTCGTTGATGATCAGGGACCAGTCGATGGAAGGCCCGTAGAAGATGCCGAAGAAATAATCGCCATAGGCGCTTTGCAGGATGAAGAACGCCCCGAGCACGACCATGATCCAGCCGATCGCCCGGCGCGTCGCGTCCATGACCAGGAAGATCATTGTCACGCCGATGGCGAGGTCGACGGGATCGGCCAGGCCCCGCCGATTGATGAAGGCGAAGACGTCCCAGCAGATATAGGCCTGCACGCCGATGGTCAGCGCAATGCAGGCAACGTCATAGCCCAGCCAGACGTTGATCGGCTCTTTCCAGGATTTGCGCCCGGCCGGCTTCAGCAGAACGCACAGCACGATCATCAGGGTGACGTGCATGGTCCGGTGCAGATAGCTCTGGGCCTGGCCGAAATAGGCGGCGTAGAGATGGAAGATGGAAAAGGTGACGCCGATGACGGCGATCAGCGCGGCGGCGACCGCGGCGTTGGAAACCCGGCGCTCGCCGATCAGGAATTCGACGCAGCTTTCATCCGCCTGCGGCGCCGCGCCGCCGCCTGCCACCGTTTCCTTCGTGGCCGTCGCTACGCCCATCCGGAATCGCCTCGGCTCGCCGCACGGCCTGACGGTTGGTTCAAGCTGTTTCAGGCCTGTCGGTCGCGCCGTCGGAAACCTTTCGGTTCCGATTGCTCATGTTGCTCCGGTAGGGAGGCGGGCCGGGCGCGGTGCGGCTCTTTCATCATATCCACAGGCGGGCCGCCGCGCCAAGCCTCGGGCATCGCCCACTCCGGTATGGCGGCTATGCCGCGTCCGGGCCGCCGATCGCGACTGTCGCCATCGGATAATGCCGGTTGCCGCCGTCGAAGGGCGGCAGGGTGTGGAAATCGGCGCGCATGTCCTGCATCACCGGCGACGTCATGGCGGCCTTGAGCGCGTCGCCGTCGTCGAACACCACCTTGTTGCGCTGCATATGGTCGACTCTCGGCCAGGGCAGGGCGCCGCACCAGTCGATGCGCGAGCAGACCTCGACCTCGCGGATGCCCGGGAAGGTCGCCATGATCCGGGTATGATTCTCCAGATAGTGCGTCAGCCAGGCGCCCATATCCTCCGCCGGGCCGGGATAGTGCACCAGGTAGGTGCACCAGGGTTCGCCCGCCGGCGTGCGGAATTCGGGATCGGGAACCGGGAAGGCGCGGGCCAGCATGGCCTGCTGTTCGCGGGCGGCGTTTTCCAGCGAGGGCAGGGCGCCGGGCGCCGCCAGCGCCTGAAGATGGCCGTCCGGAGCCAGCGCCGCCTCGAGATCGGCGATCTCGTCGAAATAGAGCTGCAGCGCCAGTTGGGGCGCGACGCCGTCGTCGAAATAGAGGCCGCTCACGTCCCAGGGCGTGAAGACCAGGCCCTTGGCCAGGCCGGGCGTCGACGCGACGAGGTCGCAGACGAAGCGGCGCTCCGCGTCCGACAGCCGGAGGCCGGCGTCGGCCGGATCGTGCATATAGGCGAACCAGGCAAAGCGCATCCCGCGCGTTTAGTCGAAAGCGACCTGTCGGGCAAGCGCGCCAGACCGCAATTCGCGTCTTGCCTTTCCGCCCGAATTGCAGCGGCGGAAGAGGCGGGCCGCTATTTGCTCACGCTCTCGAGGTAATCGATCACGTCCTTTCGGAAATTCACTTTCTTGAACTTGTTGGTCATCTTGTTGCTGACCCGTTTGACGCCGAGATATTTTTGCAGGAATTTCCGCGGGTGCTTGAGATAGCCCATCAGGTTCTCCCGGTTCCACACCAGGCCCTTTTCCGCGGCCGCTTTGATCCCCTTGGAATACTTGAATTTCGCAATGGCGCCGGCCTTGCGGCCGTAGACCTTGTGCAGCGAGGGGCCGAGCCCGTTCTTGCCTTCCGTCAGCGAATGGCAGGCCTTGCAGCGCTTGAAGTTTTTCTGGCCTTTGGCGGTGTCGGCCGAGGCCGGACCTGACAGACCGGTCAGCGCCAGGCCGAAGACGATGGCGAGCATCGGGACGAACTTCACGGTCGAACTCTCCATGGGGCAGGTTCCAGGGGCGGTCTTTCGTGCGGTGCAACATTCAGGACGGCGGCGCGGAGACGCGCCTCAGCCGCGCGGCCCGATCAATGACATAGGCGGCGGTGCCGGGGAAGTCGCCGAGCGCCGCGCCGATGCCGGCAGGGGCACGAGCGTTCACAGGTTGAGAACGCCGATCAGCGCGGCCGGCGCCCCGCCCTTGCCGGCGCGCCCGGCGTGCGTGGGGCATCTCGACCGCGCGGCTTGACCCTTGCGGGGGCGATGCGTACAACGCCGGACCTGCCCCGGACCCGATCCGGGGCCTGCCCCGGCTCAGGGCCGGGAGCCCCGGCGGCGGATGTAGCTCAGTTGGTTAGAGCACCTGGTTGTGGTCCAGGGGGTCGCGGGTTCAAATCCCGTCATTCGCCCCATTTTTCCATTCGCGATTTCCCGCGCGACCGTCGGCCTTTCAAGCGCGGAAAAAGAAAACGGCCCGCCATCGCTGACGGACCGTTTGCGGTTTGCGACCGCGGGGCCGGCTTTACATCTTGGCAGCCGCCACCCAGGATTTCCACTTCTTCTCGTTGTCCTTCATCCACTTCGCCGCGGCGGCCTCGGCCTCCATCTTGTCGACGTCGACCAATTTGGCCATGACGGCGATGTCGAGGTTGGAGAAGCTCATCTTCTGCATCAGCTTGTAGGCTTTCGGCCACGCCTTCGGGAAGCCCTTCCAGACGCCAAGTTTCAGGTAGCCGTCCTTGGGGTTGCCGCAGTCGTAGGACTTGTTCGGGTTCAGGCCCCACTTGGGATCCTTGCGGCACTTCTCATGATAGGCCGGGAACTCCACGAACTTGCCCTCGTACAGGGCCTCGATGAAATTCGGCGTCCAGTTGAACAGCACGATCGGCGCGTTGCGCTTGCTGGCGGATTTCAGCTCCGCCCACAGGGCGGCGGCCGAGCCGGCGTTCACCACCTTGAAGTTCATGCCCAGGCCGTCAACGCGCTCCTGGTCGTTCTTCAGCCAGTCCACCGGCCCGGCGAGGAAGCGGCCTTTCGGCTTCGTGGAGGCGGTTGCGAACATGGCCGCGCATTTGTTCAGCGCTTTCCAGTCGGGCAGGCCGGGGCAGGCCTTCTCGACATATTCCGGATACCACCACTCTTCGCGGGTCTTGGCCTCGTGGGTGTTCGCCGTGATCACGCAGCCCTTGTTGAGCTGCTTCTCGTAGCTGACGCCGAACGCGCCCTGCCAGACCTCGTGCACCAGGTGGATGTCGCCCTCGCACATCGAGGTGTAGACGACCTGGCTGTCGGCCGACACATAGTCGACCTTCTCGCCCAACATCTCCAGCATCTTGCCTACGATCCTGGCGCCCACAAGCTGGCTCGACCAGTTGTGGAGCGGGATTTTGATCGTCTCGGCGGCCGCGGACTGGGCTCCGGCGATCAGCAAAGCGGCCGCACCGGAGGAGCTGGTGACGAAACCGGCCGACGACTATGTCGCCAACTTCACGCGCGACGTGGCCCGCGAGAAGCTGCTGACCGTCGCCTCGGTCATGGCAGCGCCGGCGGACGGCAGGGCCCTGTCCGACAACGCCGTGCGCCAGAGCGACAAGGTGGCCGACGTTGCACGCCTGATTATCGACCGCGAGCTTCCGGTGCCGGTGGCGGACGACGACGGCCGGGTCGTCGGCGCGGTGAGCCGCGCTCAGATCCTGGACGTGCTGTTCTCCGAGGAGCCCGAATCCCGTGGTTGACGCAGCGGTCCTGGGCGGCGAAGTCGCGGTCCGGCGCTGGGTGGCGGGCTCGGGGCAATCCGGCCTTCGCGTCGCGCTCTTCCTGCTGGCGCCGTTCGTTCTCGTCCTGCTGATCGGCCCGTGGCTGCCCGACTGGCTGCGCATCGTTCCGAAGGAATGGTCGGCGCCGTTCGTCGGCTGGATCAACGCCGCCGTGGAATTCCTGCGCACGGAAGAGTTTTTCGGCCTTCTCACCTTCCGGGACATGACCCGGGCGATCGCCAATCTGATCGACTATCCGCTCAATTTCGTCGAGGCCATTCTGGTCGGCGGTTTCGCCGATTCCGTTCCGTTCCGGGCCTGCCCTGGATTGCCGTAACCGGCTTGGCGGTCGTGCTCGGCTGGTACCTGCAGGGCCGCCGGCTCGGCATCGTTGCCGGCATCTGTTTCGCCTACATGGCGATCTTCGGCAAATGGGAATTGTCGATGATCACCCTGTCGGTCGTGCTGGTGGCCGCGCCCATTGCCGGCGCGATCGGGGTGGCGCTGGGCATCGTCGCCTACAAGAGAGGCTGGTTCGAGAAACTGCTGTGGCCGATCCTGAACGTCATGCAGGCGCTGCCGCATTTCTCCTACATGATCCCGGTCGCCATTTTTATCGGCATCGGCCACAAGGCGGGTACGATCGCCACCATCATCTTCGCTTTTCCGGTGATGTCGCGCCTGACCATCCTCGGCCTCAAGGGCGTGTCTCCGGAGGTGCGCGAGGCCGGCGTCATGGCCGGCTGTACACGGCGGCAGATGCTGTGGAAGGTCGAGCTGCCGGCGGCGCGGCCGACGCTGATGGTCGGCGTCAACCAGGTCATCATGCTGTGCCTGGCGATGGTCGTCCTCGCGTCCTTCGTCGGCGCCAAGGGCCTGGGTCACGACCTTCTGAACCGGCTGCGCTCCCTGTGGATCGGCCAGGCGCTGGAGATCGGCGTCGTGATCGTGTTCATGGCGATCATCCTGGACCGGCTGAGCCAGGCCTGGGCCGAGAAAGAGCCGGAGCACGCCCGGGAAGGGCCGTTCCATGTCCGGCATCCGTTCGTTACCGCCAGCGCCGCCGTCGTCGTCGTGTCCTATATTCTGGCGGCGGTCGTTCCGGCGCTGCAGTTGCTGCCGAAGTCGCTGCCGATCACGACGGCGCCGGTATGGGATGCGCTGATCGACGAAATCGTCGTCTACGCCTTCGATTATCTCGAACTGATCAAGGCCGCGTTGCTGGTCAACGTCCTGATCCCGATGCGCGACCTCTATCTGATGCTGCCCTGGTCGGCCCTGGTGGTGCTGGTCGCCACCCTGGGCTGGTATTTCGGCGGCTGGCGCGTCGCCGGCATCCTGTCGGCGCTCTCGCTCTATCTCGCCTTCGCCGGCTTCTGGGAGCGGACGCTGATCACCGCCTACATGGTCAGCTACGCCGTCATCGTCTGTGTTATCTTCGGGTCGATCGTCGGCATCTGGGCCGCGGCCGGCCCGAGGCGGACCAAGGTCGTGGAACCGATCCTGGACACCTTCCAGACCTTCCCGTCCTTCATCTACCTCATCCCGGCGATCATGCTGTTCAACGTGAACGATTTCGCCGCCATCATGGCCATCGTGATCTACGCGACGATCCCGACCACCCGCCTGACGATCTTCGGCCTGCGGACGGTGCCGCAAGAGATCGTCGAGGCGGCGATCACCTCCGGCTGCACGCCGCGCCAGGTGTTGTGGAAGGTGCGCATGCCGCTCGCCTTTCCGGCGATCATGCTGGGCATCAACCAGACAATCATGTACGCCTTGTTCATGGCCGTCATCGCGGCCTTTATCGGCACGACGGATCTGGGCCAGGAGATTTTCCGGTCCAAGGCCGAAAACGATGCCGGCAAGTCGCTGGTCGTCGGCCTGTGCATCGCCTTCATGGGCCTGATCGCCGATCAGCTGATCAATTCCTGGGCCCGCGAACGCAAGAAAGTGTTGGGGTTGGAATGAACATCCAGACACCGCAAGGGCCGCTCTCGCAACAGCCGTCCAGGGCCGGCGCGGTCCTGATCCCCGGGGTGCCCACGCTGGGCTTCGGGGTCGAGCGCTACGTTGCGCAGGGCGGCGCGGCGACCGTCTTTTCGCTCGAGCCGGGCGACATGCTCACGGTTCGCGACCGGGAAGGGCGGCAGGCTGCGGAAATTGCGGCCTTCGCCCCGGACGGCGCGGCGGACACCGGCGCGCTCGGCGCCGCGGCGACCGGTTCGGCCGAGGGCCTCAAGGCGATCCTCGGCGCCGAAAACGAATTCGCCCGCTCGCTGGCGGGCAGCTTGCAACGGCGCGGCCTCGATATCGCGGCGGCCCGCTCCGTCGACGTCCTGGGCGGCGATTCGCGGCCGGGCGACGAGGAAAGCTTCACCGCCGAACGGCCGCTGGTCTGCTTCGTGGCGGCGCCCGGCGGCCCGATGCGGGTCGACCGGCAGGACACGCCGACGCCGGTCGAGATTTTCGTTACCCGCGCCAACCCGGTTGCGCCCGACGAGCATCCGGTGCCCGAGCCGCTGGCCGATCCGCGCCTCGACCGGCGCGTCGCCGCCGGTACGGCCGAAGCCTATGAGGTCAAGGCCGGCGAGTTCATCCAGATCATCGATGTGCAGGGCCGGGAATGTTCGGATTTTCAGGCCTTGACCGCCGCCGGCCTCGACAAGGGACAGGAATTCTGCCTCGATGCGACGGCGACCCGCACCCTGATGGGCAACGCCTACCCGGCGCCGGGGCTGCTGTCGAAATTCTACGACCAGGATTTGCAGCCGATGCTCGAAGTCGTGCGCGACACCTGCGGCCGGCACGACAGTTTCCTCTTTGCCTGCACGGCGAAATATTACGACGACATGGGCTATCCCGGCCATGTCAACTGCACCGACAATTTCAACCGCGCGCTGGCGCCGTTCGGGATCGAGCCGCGGCGCGGCTGGATGGCGCTGAACTTCTTCTTCAACACCGGGTTCGAAGCCGACCAGGCCGTCTTCGACAATCCCTGGTCGCGGCCGGGCGATTATGTGCTGATGCAGGCAATGACCGACCTGGTGTGCGCCTCGTCCGCCTGCCCGGACGATATCGACGGCGCCAACGGCTGGAACCCGACCGACATCCATGTGCGGGTCTACCCGCGCGAGAACGTGTTTTCCAAAGCGGTGGCCTTTCGCATGACTCCCGACGCCGATCCGAAGCTCACCCGGGAAACCGGTTTCCACAGCCGGTTTGCCGAGCACACGAGAAACTTCACCGAATATAACGGCTACTGGCTGGCCAACGGTTTCACCAACCGCGGCGCGCTGGACGAATACTGGGCCTGCCGCGAACGGGCCGTCATCATGGACCTGTCGCCGTTGCGCAAGTTCGAGGTTCTGGGGCCGGATGCCGAACGCCTGCTGCAATGGACGCTGACCCGGAACGTCCGGCGGCTGGCGACCGGCCAGGTCGTCTACTCCGCCATGTGCTACGAGACCGGCGGCATGATCGACGACGGCACCGCCTTCCGGCTCGGCGACGACAATTTCCGCTGGATCGGCGGCTGCGACTATGGCGGCGAATGGATGCGCGAGCAGGCGGCGAACCTGGACCTCAACGCCTGGGTCCGGTCGTCGACCGATCAGCTCCACAACGTCGCCGTCCAGGGCCCGAAAAGCCGGGATATCCTCAAGGAAGCGATCTGGACGCCGCCGGCCCAGCCGTCGATGGAGGAACTGGGCTGGTTCCGTTTCGCGATCGGCCGGATCGGCGATCACGACGGAATTCCGATCGTGGTCTCGCGCACCGGCTACACCGGCGAGCTGGGCTACGAGGTGTGGTGCCATCCGCGCGACGCCGGCGCCGTGTGGGACGCGATCTGGGCAGCCGGCGAGCCGCACGGCCTGTCGCCCTTCGGCCTGGAGGCGCTGGACATGGTCCGGATCGAGGCCGGCCTGATCTTCGCCAACTACGAATTCGACGACCAGACCGATCCGTTCGAGGCCGGCATCGGCTTTACGGTCGCGCTGAAGACCAACAACGAGGATTTCGTCGGCCGCGAAGCCCTGGTCCGGCGCAAGGAATCGCCCCAGCGCAAGCTGGTCGGCCTGGAGCTGGACGGGCAGGAGGCGGCGGCCCACGGCGATTGCGTCCATATCGGCCGGGCCCAGGTCGGCACCGTCACCAGCGGCATGCGCTCGCCGATTCTGCGCAAGAATATCGCCCTGTGCCGGATGGACGTGACCGCGTCGGAAGAGGGCACGGCCGTCGAGGTCGGCAAGCTGGACGGCCACCAGAAGCGCATCCCGGCGACTGTCGTGCCGTTCCCGTTCTACGACCCGACCAAGTCCCGGGTCCGGGCCTGACGGAATCGACCGGCGCCCCGCCGGCAGGAGCAATTCATGTCAACGAAATTCGTCGCCGCCTGTATCCAGAACAACGCCACCCCGGACGTCGATTTCAATATCGAAACGACGTTGCGGCTGGCCAGGGAGGCGGCCGAGGCCGGCGCCGGCCTGATCTGTACGCCGGAATATTTCTCCGGCCTGCGCACCGAGAACGGCCTGTTCCATCCAGCGGCCTTTGCGGAAGCGGAGCATCCGGTCCTGCCGGCCTTCGCCCGGGCGGCACGGGACTGGAAGGTCTGGTTCCTGCTCGGCTCGCTCGGCGTATTGAACCGGGACGGCCGCATTTCCAACCGGTCCTATGTCCTCGACAGCGAGGGCGGGATCGTCGCGCGCTACAACAAGATCCACATGTTCGACGTGGTGCTCGATTCCGGCCCGCTCACCGAATCGGCGACGATCGCGCCCGGCGGCCGGTCGGTCGTGGCACAGACGCCGTGGGGCGGGCTCGGCCTGTCGATCTGCTACGACCTGCGCTTCGCGCCGCTGTACCGCCAGCTCGCCCACAACGGCGCGACCATGCTGGCGGCGCCGGCGGCGTTCACCAAGGTCACCGGCGAGGCCCACTGGCATGTCCTGAACCGGGCCCGGGCGATCGAGCATGGCTGCTACATGATCTCGCCCTGCCAGTATGGCGAAGTCGCGGGCGGCGGCGCCTGCTTCGGCCATTCGCTGATCGTCGATCCCTGGGGCGCGGTGCTGGCCGACGGCGGCGACGGCGAGGGCATCGCGATGGCGGAAATCGACCTGGCGCGGGTGGCGGAAGCGCGGCGCAAGATACCGGCGCTGGACCACGACCGGCCGATAACGCCGGAAGCGCCGCCGGCCGCCATCGCCGCGGAGTGAGCGCCGGCGCCGGTATGACTTGCAGTTCCGAAGGCTGCGGCTTATATTAATTCCCGAAAGGGAATGAATTATGCCGATCACTGCCGATCTGACCATTCGCGAAACCGCTGCCCTGTCGGGAGTGCCGCGAACGACGATCGAAAAGGCGGTGGAAGCCAGCATCTTGCGGACCGTCACCGCGCCGGCGCGCTTGCGCGGCGGGGCGACGCGCTATCTCCCGATCCGCGCCGTCCCCTTTTTCCACTCCCTCAAGGCCGCGAACCTCATAGACCTCCCGGTACGCCACAAGCGGACAATCTGGACACATCTGGTCCGGCTTGAGCCCATGCGGCTCGGCACCGTCGAATTTGCGTTTGGCGCCATGCTCGATCTGGAGCGCCTCGCCGCGGACTCGCTGCAAAACGCCGAGCGATACCGGGAAGCCCGCGACCGATATATCGCTTCCGATGCGGACATCCTGGGAGGCACGCCGGTCATTGCAGGAACGCGGTTGACGGTCTATTCGATTTTGGGACGACTGCAGGATGGCGATTCCGTCGAGGACCTTGCGGTCGACTATCCGGAGGCGCCGCGCGAGGCATTCGCGGCGGCCGAAATTTACGCCAAAGCCCACCCGCTTCGAGGACGCCCTTCCGGCAAGCCCTGGCGAAACGCAGCCTGACTGCCGGCTGCCATCGTCGCGGAGTGAGCGCGGGTAGACTCTCTGGCGGCGGCATTGCCGTCAAAGCCGCCTTCGCCGTCAGTCCCGCCCTTGTCACCCCGGATGCCTGCTCCGGCCCCGGTCCGGGGAGCGTAGCGCAGATCCGAACCTGAGCCACAGGGACATGCCGTGCCGGCGACTCTGGTCCCCGGCTCTTCCTCCGGTCGGCCGGGGTGACACACCTTGGATTTTGTTGATTACGCGGGCTACCGCCGGACCGGGCAATTCCGGCGGCCCCCCTAGACCTCCGTCGCGCCCATCAGGTCCTGGCGCGCCTTTTCCAGATGGTCGTTGATCTGTTTGACGGCAGACGCGATGTCCCGGCGCCTGATCGCTTCGAACAGCGCCCGGTGCTGGCGGTTGTAGGTGTCGATCTCGTCCGGCGACAGGATCTTGTTCTTCATCGCGTCCCACTGGTCGTGGCCGCGGACGGCGTTGATCTGCTGGTACAGGTGCAGCATCAGGGGATTCTTGGAGCTTCTGGCCAGCCACTCGTGGAACATGATGTCGTGGCGGGAGAAGGCCTCCTTGTCGTCCCGGCACCGCTCCAGATCCTCCAGGATCGATTCCAGCATCTTGATTTCGGTGGCCGTGGCGTTGAGCACGGCGAGGCGGGTCATGTGCGGCTCCACGGCGAGACGCGCCTCGATCAGTTCCAGAGGGCTGACGCGGCTGACAATGTCATGCGCCGCGCCGATCGAGATATCGTCGCACTTGACGAAGGTGCCGCTGCCGACCCGCCGTTCGATCAGGCCGTCATTCTCCAGATTGAGCAGGACCTTGCGGATGGTGCTGCGCGCGGTATCGAAGCGCTCGGCCAGTTCCCGCTCGGCCGGCAGCTGATCGCCGTTTACGTAAATTCCGCTGCGAATTGCCTCGCGCAACTGGGCTGTGATATAGCCGACATGGCGGCCGCCCTCGCCGAGTCGCGGGCCGGCTGCCGGCCCGATTTCCTGTCCAGACGCGCGTGCGTCGTCCACAGCAGCATCCTCCCGAATTCCACGCAAATTGCCATCTTAACCTAATTGGTCGATATTGGCAAAATTGGTTTGCAATTGGTTATGCAACAGTGCAAAGTGGCCGCCGTTCAGTCAAGCTTGATTTTGAACCCTTGCCGCTTGCGGAACCGGTTTAGCGCAGTTATTCTGATTTTTCTCTACCGGATATCTCACGCGCGGTCATTCGGTCGAATTCAGCTTAATGGTTCGTATTGGTCACGTCAACTGCCCGGGCGACGTGGCGAGCGTGCAGGGTAAAGCGCGCCTGAAGGGGATGGCGACATGATGGATATCGAAGCCTTTGTGCAACAGGACGGCCGGGACGATCTGGTCAAACAGGTGCGCAGCAAGATCGACGAAATGGGGATCCAGTACCTTTATCTCCAGTTCGTCTCGATCACCGGCCGGATCTGCGGCAAAGGCATCCCGGCGGATCACTGGGAAACGATGGCCGAACGGGGCTTCCAGCTCGTCTACGGCGCGACCGTCAACCTGTTCGTGAACCGGCACGGCGAATATCTCGGCTACGGCCCGCACGATAAGGAACTGGTCGGTATTCCGGAGCCGGAAACCTTCTGCCAGTTGCCCTGGGACAAGCGCGTCGCCCGCCTCTGGTGCACCCTGTTCCGCAACCGGGAAGAGCGCGAAGAGCCGGGCGCCTTCCTGACCGCCGATTGCCGCGGCAACCTGCGCCGCATCCATGCGCAATTCCGCGAAGACCATAACGGCCTGCATTTGCGCCACGGCACCGAGCCGGAGATGATGTGGCTGAAGAAGGGCGAGGACGGCAAGCCGGACGGCGGCTTCTCCAACCCCTATTGCTACCACATCGACCAGTTCGAGAGCCTGCGCCTGGTGTATATGCGCGCGATCGAATATTCGCGCGCCATGGGCCTGGACATGATCCAGGGCGATCATGAAGACGCGCCGGGCCAGCTCGAGCTGAACTTCACCTTCGACGATGCGCTGCGCACAGCCGACCGGCTGACGACCTACCGCCAGATCTGCGCCCAGGTCGCCCGCGAGTTCAATCTGATCGCCTGCTTCATGTCGAAGCCGTTCATGGGCGTATCGGCCTCCGGCTGCCACCACAACATCTCGCTTTGGCGCGGGGGCGAGGAGGTGTTGAACCCGCTCGGCCACGATCCGCTGCCCGGCATGGAGCAAAACTTCACCTACCTGAAGGGCGGTGAGAACACCTTCATGCCGGATACCGACGATGTGCAGATGCCCGGCAAGATCGGCCTGCAGGTGGTCGGCGGGATCGTGAAGCATCTCGGCGCGTTGACCGCCATCGGCTCGTCGACGGTGAACTCCTACCGCCGTCTGTGGGACACGGGCTTCTGGGCGCCGATCTTCGCCGACTGGGGCTACCAGAACCGCACGACCGGCTTGCGCATTTCCGCGCCGGGCCGCTTCGAATACCGGTCCGTCGACTCGATGGTGAACCCGCACCTGATGGCTGGCGCCATCATCAAGGCGGCCGACGACGGCATCCGCAACGATATCGATCCCGGCCCGCCGGAAAACCGCAACATCTACCAGGCGATGGAAGCCGGCAAGCAGGTCAAGAAGCTGCCGATGACGCTCGGCGCCGCGCTCGACGCGCTCGCGGCCGACGATGTCATCAAATCCGCCATGCCCGGTGACATGTACCGCCTGTATGAGGAGTACAAGCGGGACGAGTGGGAGCGTTTCCTGCACACGACAACCGAGTGGGACATGGATACCTATCTGGATTGCCTGCCCTAGCCGGAGATACGGCGATCCGGCGGAAAACGAAAGCTTCCCGCCTCCTGAAATCTGGTTCCTCAAAGGAGTGATATGCCATGTGTGGCATTGCCGGACTGATTTACCGCAACGGCGCCCGCAAGATCGGCGAGGAGATGACCGCCATGCTGCAGGCGCTGAAGCATCGCGGCCCGGATTCGACCGGTTTCGCCATGTATGGCGCGCCCGGGCCGAACGAATACATCATGCGCCTCAAGGTCGCCGAGAAGGAAGACTTGGGCGGCGGCTCGAAGATTCATCGGGAGATCAAGGAGCGCAAGGTGGCGGTCGACGGGTTGCTCAAGGAACTCGGCGTCGATGTCCTCGAACTGGACGAGCCGACGGAATACGCCGTCCGCTACCGGATTTCCTATGACGGCGACCTCAAGACCCTTGCCGACCAGATCGAGGAAGTCGAGGGCGCGGAGATCCTGTCGATCGGCAACGCGCTCGAACTGGTCAAGGATCTGGGCGACGCGGCCGAGGTCTCCGAAGCCTACGGTCTGAAAGGGTTTCAGGGGACCCACGGCATCGGCCACACCCGGATGGCGACCGAATCCGATGTCGATATCCGCTCCGCCCATCCCTACTGGGCCTATCCGTATAACGATATCGCCGTCGTTCATAACGGCCAGATCACCAACTACTGGCTCAAGCGCCGGCAGCTCGAGCGCGAAGGGCAGCGCTTCGTCAGCGACTGCGATTCGGAGCTTCTGGCGGTCTATACCGCGGTCAACCTGGAGAAGGGCATGACGCTGGAGGAATCCCTGCGCCGGTCCATCGACGAGATCGACGGGGTGTTCACCTATCTGATCACGACCGGCAACGAACTGGGCATGGCCAAGGACACCATGGCTGCCAAGCCGATGGTTCTTTACGAAGCGGACGACATGGTCGCGCTGGCGTCGGAAGAGGTCGCGATCCGCGCCATCGTCCCCCACGAGATCGATACGACCGATCCCTACGACGAGGAGGTCCGGGTATGGCAGGCCTAAGCGAGTCCGTCTCGACCCAGATGGGGATGCATACCGAGCCCCTGACGGGCCGGGACATCAAGACCAAGTTCACCCTCGAGAACGAGGGCGGGTTCGGCTACCACTTCGCCCGCGATGTCGATTTCAACCGGCGCGCCGAGGTCGATTGCGCCGATCTGGCGCCGACCGAGATCAACAACAGGATCCGGGAGTTCATGGATTCGGGTCACGGCAGCATCGTGATCCGCAATCCGGGCGCGAAGCACTCGCTGATCGTCGGCATCCTCAACCGGATGAACATCATCGTCGAAGGCAGCCTGGGCTATTTCGGCTGCGGCCTGCTCGACGGCCCGACCGTGCGGATCGCCGGCCGCGTCGGCTGGTCGTTCGGCGAGAACATGATGGCCGGCGTCTGCGTGATCGAAAAGAATGCCGGCTCCACCTTCGGCGCGGCGCTGCGCGGCGGCGATCTGGTGTGCAAGGGCTCCGTCGGCTCGCGCACCGGGATCGACCAGAAGGGCGGGACCATCCTCGTCGGCGGCGATACCGGCGCCTTCTCCGGCTTCATGATGCAGCGCGGCCGCATCGTGGTCTGCGGCAACGCCGGCAAGAACCTCGGCGATTCGATGTATGACGGCACGATCTTTGTCGGCGGCGAAATCCGGAATCTGGGCGTCGATGCGGTCCCGGCCGAGCTGACGGATATCGACCGGGCCTGGCTGACCCGCAAGCTGACCATGTACGAGATGCTGCCCGGAAAAGGCGTCGATCACTTCACCAAGATCGTCGCCGGCAAGCAGCTCTGGAGCTACGACAATCTCGAGCCGACGGAGAAGAAGCTGGTCCTCTAGGCCCGGCTTTCCTTCTTTCGCGCCGAGGCACCGAAGAAAGAGACCGACATGTTGGACGATCCGACCCCGGGTGGCACCGGCCACTCCAAGCTGGAAGTCGAGGAAAAATACATTCTCGGCAAGAGCCGGATTTTCACGCCGGAAGTCATCAACGACATCCATGTGAAGTCGGAGCTCGGCCGTTACCGGATGCGCGGCTTCTCGATCTTCAAGAAAATCCCGCACTGGGACGACCTGACCTTCCTGCCCGGCACGCTGACCCGGTTCGTGATCGAGGGCTATCGCGAGAAATGCGAGACCAAAACGGTGATCGGTCCGCGCGCCAAGCGGCCGGTGGAGCTGGATATTCCAATCTACATCACGGGCATGAGCTTCGGCGCGCTGTCGTTCGAGGCCAAGACCGCGCTCGCCCGCGGCGCCACCATGGCCGGCACGGCGACCTGCTCCGGCGAAGGCGGCATGATCCCGGACGAGCGGCGCTATTCGTCCAAATGGTTCTATCAGTGCATCCAGTCGCGCTACGGCTTCAATCCGCATCACCTGCTGCTGGCGGACGGCTGCGAATTCTTCATCGGCCAGGGCTGCAAGGTCGGCCTCGGCGGCCATCTGATGGGCCAGAAGGTGACCGACCAGGTCGCCGAGATGCGCTCGCTGCCGGCCGGTATCGACCAGCGCTCGCCGGCCCGCCACCCCGACTGGCTCGGGCCGGACGATCTGGCGCTCAAGATCCTCGAAATCCGCGAGGCGACCGACGGGCAGATCCCGATCCAGCTCAAGCTCGGCGCCGCGCGGGTCTATGACGATGTCCGCATGGCGGTGAAATGCGATCCGGACTCGATCTATATCGACGGCATGGAGGGCGGTACCGGCGCCGGCCCGCATCTGGCGACCGAGGAGACCGGCGTGCCCGGCATGGCCGCGATCCGTCAGGCTCGCCGGGCCATCGACGATCTGGGCAAGCGGGGCGAGATTTCGCTGGTCTATGCCGGCGGCATCCGCAACGGCGGCGATGTGGCGAAGGCGCTGGCGCTGGGGGCGGACGCCATCGCCATCGGCCACTCGGCCATGATGGCGCTGAACTGCAACAAGGACATCCCGGAAGCCGATTTCCCGTCGGAAATGGGGGTCCAGGCCGGCAACTGCTACCACTGCCACACCGGCCGCTGCCCGGTCGGCGTCGCGACCCAGGATCCGGTCTTGCGCAAGCGTCTGAACCCCGACGAGGCGGCGGAGCGCGTCTACAACTTCCTGCACACGCTGACCATGGAAGCCCAGATGATGGCCCGCGCCTGCGGCAAGACCAACATCCACAGCCTCGAGCCGGAAGATCTGGCCGCGCTCACCATGGAAGCCTCCGCGATCGCGCAGGTACCGTTGGCCGGCACCGACTTCACGGTCGGCGTCGCCGACTATCACCATATCTAGAGGGGAGGGCGCGCAAGATGGCCGGAACCGGATACAAGGGTGCCCAGATCGACGATGTCGATCATTTCCTGAAGGGCGGCGGGCTCGATTCGGAGCGCGAGCAGACCATCGGGCAGCACATCGGCTACCGCTACGACGTCAACCTGGTGCCGGACTACGACAAGCTGACCCCGTTCCTGAAGGACTATCTGGAATTCATGGGCTGGGACGACCTGAACTGGCTGGAAGACGTCCATATGGGCTATGACGACGGCCAGGCCGCGGTGTTCGACCGGAACATCAACGGCTGGGTCGCGATCCCCGAGGACATGGACCTGCCGGGCAACCAGCAGGACCGGGACATGATCGCCCGGGAAATGCTGATCAAGTTCCAGATGTCGCCCGATCACCCGATGGTCGACCTCTACAAAGCCTACCGCAAGTTCTAGCGAACCCTTTCCTCCTGCCCGCCGCCGTTCGCCGGTTGCCGTCAAGGCGCCGGCGGGCGGCGACCGGGTAAGGGAGTCATGTCATGTCCGTAAAATCCGATATCGAAATCGCCCGCGAAGCCTCCCTCCAGCCGATCGCCGAAATCGGCGAGAAGCTGGATATCCCGGCGGACCGGCTGCTGCAGTACGGCCCGCACAAGGCGAAAATTTCCTACGACTTCATCCGCTCGCTCAAGGACCGGCCGGACGGCAAGCTGATCCTAGTCACCGCGATCACGCCGACCCCGGCGGGCGAGGGCAAGACGACGACGACTGTCGGCCTCGGCGACGGCCTGAACCGGATCGGCAAGCGCGCGACCGTGTGCCTGCGCGAGCCCTCGCTCGGACCCTGCTTCGGCATGAAGGGCGGGGCGGCCGGCGGCGGCTATGCCCAGGTTGTGCCGATGGAGGATATCAACCTCCATTTCACCGGCGACTTCCACGCCATCGGCGTCGCCCACAACCTGCTCGCCGCGATGGTCGACAACCACATCTACTGGGGCAACGCGGCCGGCCTCGACACCCGCCGGATCGCCTTCCGCCGCGTCGTCGATATGAACGACCGCGCCCTGCGCCAGATCACGTCGTCGCTCGGCGGCGTCGCCAACGGCTTTGCCCGCGAGGACGGGTTCGACATCACCGTGGCGTCGGAGATCATGGCGATCTTCTGCCTGGCGACCGACCTGGACGACCTCGCCGAGCGTATCGGCAATATCGTCGTCGGCTACACCCGGGCCCGCAAGCCGGTGTGCGCGGCCGACATCAAGGCGTCGCCGGCGATGGCGGTGCTGCTGAAAGACGCGCTGATGCCGAATATCGTCCAGACGCTGGAGAACAACCCGGCCTTCATCCATGGCGGTCCCTTCGCCAACATCGCCCACGGCTGCAACTCGGTCACGGCGACGACGACGGCATTGAAACTGGCCGACTATGTCGTGACCGAGGCCGGGTTCGGCGCCGATCTGGGCGCGGAGAAATTCTTCGATATCAAGTGCCGCAAGGCCGGGCTGGCGCCGGATGCCGTGGTGCTGGTCGCCACGGTCCGGGCGCTCAAGATGCATGGCGGCGTCGCCCGGGAGGATCTCGGCGCCGAGAATGTCGCGGCGGTGCGCGACGGCTGTTCGAACCTTGCCCGGCATGTCGAGAATATCAAGAAATTCGGCGTCCAGCCGGTGGTCGCCGTCAACCGGTTCATCGCCGATACCGAAGCCGAGCTCGATGCGGTGCGCGAGACGGCGGCCGGCCTCGGCGCGCAGGCCATCGTCGCGTCCCACTGGTCCGACGGCGGCGCCGGCACCGAGGAACTGGCGCAGGCCGTCGTCGACATCTGCGACAGCGGCCAATCCAATTTCAAGCCGCTCTACGACGACGATCTTTCGCTGTTCGGCAAGATCGAGACGGTGGCCAGGGAAATCTATCGCGCCGGCGAGGTTACGGCCGACGCGAAGGTGCGCAACCAGCTCAAGGACTGGGAAGCCGAAGGCTACGGCCACTTCCCGGTCTGCATGGCGAAGACGCAATTCAGCTTCTCGACCGACCCGGCGCTCAAGGGCGCGCCGGAGGATCACGCGGTCAACATCCGCGAGGTGCGCCTGTCCGCCGGCGCCGGCTTCATCGTGGCGATCGCCGGCGACATCATGACGATGCCCGGCCTGCCCCGCGTGCCCGCCGCCGAAGCCATCCATCTCGACGAAAACGGCTTGGTGCAGGGACTGTTCTAGGCGGCGTTGGCTGCGCCGTCCGGTTTCTGGGGCGGCGATCGATCCAGGGCGCAAAACGCCTGCCGATACCCGTCGGTCCGGCCCGAGGGCAGGGGGTGTGCCGCAGCCGGCTTCATGTCATCTTGCCGCATCGCAGGCGTGAAACGCGCCTTTTTCGACCAGAAATTTCGTGACTAGGATACGGAGCCGATCCGCCGAGGGCCGCAGCGGACATTCGCGGTTGGCCCGGGCGAGACGCTGCGCTACGGCCGGCTAGGCAGCGGCTTTCATTGATTTAAGCGCGCTCAATCGGAAACAACTTTCCGGAAAAGGAGAATAGGGAACATGAAAACGCCGACTCGACAAGAATTACTCTCTGGAATGACGGTCGTTTCTGCCGCCTTGCTGGCGGTTTTCGGGGCCACTGTATCCGCCGCTCAGGCAGACCGCCTGGCCGACGTCAAGAAAGCGGGTATCCTGCATTGCGGCGTCGTGCCGGGCGTTCCCGGTTACGCGTTCCCCGATTCGACAGGCAAAATGGTCGGCTTCGACATCGATCTTTGCCGCGCCGTCGCCGCCGCAGTGCTGGGCGACGACAGCAAGATCAAAACCACCAAGATGCGCCTGCCAGTCGCCTTCAACGCCATGAAGGCCGGCACCGTCGATGTGGTCACGCACCGGTTTACCTGGACCTTCGGCCGCGATGTCGGGCAGGGCCTCAACTTCACGCGCGTCATGGTCTATGACGGGCAGGGCTTTCTCGTTCGCAAGAAACTCGGCGTCAAAAGCGTCAAGGAATTGAGCGGCGCCACGATCTGCCTGTCCGCCGGCTCGACGACCCAGGCGAACGCCGCCGATTACTTTCGCGCCAACAATATGACCTTCAAGCAGGTCACCTTCGGCAGCATGGGCGAAGCGCAGAAAGCTTACGATGCCGGTCGTTGCGACGTGTACTCGACGGACAAATTCGGGCTCGGCGCGCGCCGGACCTCGATGAAAAATCCGGACGAACATATCATCCTGCCGGAAACCATTTCGAACGAGCCGATCTCGCCGATGGTGTCTCACGGCGACGACAACTGGCGCGATCTGGTAACCTGGGTCTTCAACGCGGTCATCGCGGCGGAAGAACTCGGCGTAACACAGTCTAATGTCGATCAGATGCGTTCGGGCTCGAAGAATCCATTCGTGCAGCGGCTGTTGGGCAAGACCGGAAGCTTCGCGGAGAAGATCCGGCTTTCCGACGCCTGGGCCTACAATGCGATCAAGGCGGTCGGAAACTACGACGAGATCTGGCAGCGGAATCTGGGTAAAGACGGCCTCGGCATGGCGCGCGGCGTCAACAAGCTGTGGACCAAGGGCGGAATTCTGATCGCGCCGCCGTTCCGGTAAAACGGGCTGATCCGTCCGGCAATCGTATGGCGGGCGCGGTGCTCTGCTCGACGCAGGCGCCGCGCCCGCAGCGTTGACCGGCCTCGATGCAAGCGATCGTCAATTTCTGGAATCGCGGCCATGTCCGCGCCACGATCTATCAGTGGGGACTGGTTGTCGGCCTGATTCTCCTGATCGGCTGGGTTGTCGACACCTCGGCGACAAATCTGGCGCGGCTCGGGATCACGGCCGGGTTCGGCTTTCTGTCTGACGAGGCGGGCTTCAGCATCAGCCCCGCCCTCCTGCCCTACACGCCGCAATCCAGCTATGGCATGGCCATTCTGGTGACGTTGCTCAATACGGTCGTTTTGGCGGTCGCTGCGATTTTTTTCGCTACCGTCCTGGGATTTGTCGTCGGGGTCTCGCGTCTGTCCAGGAACTGGCTGTTGCGGAAGCTTGCCGCCGGCTATGTCGAGATATTTCGCAATGTGCCGCTGCTGCTGCAGCTGTTTTTTTGGTATTTTGCCGCCCTGCGCCTGCTGCCCGACAAACGAAAATCGATAAATTTTTTCGATGTCGGTTTTCTGAATATCGAGGGTTTCGTCGTTCCTTCGCCGGTGGCGGAACCCGGTTTGGGCGCTGTTGGCATTGCCTTCTTCGTAGCGCTGGTCGCCGCCTGGTGGGTCCGCCGGCAGGCAAGACGGCGGCAGGCCCGGACCGGAGAGACCTTTCCGGTGTGGAGCGTCGCGCTGGCCCTCGTCGTATTGCTTCCGCTCGGCGTCGCCTGGGCCCTGGGCTTCCCGATGACGTGGAGTATCCCGATATTCGGCCGCTTCAATTTCAACGGCGGTATGGCGCTGACGCCGGAATTCGTGGCCATGCTGGTCGCGTTGACCCTCTACAACGCGGCCTTTATCGGCGAGATCATCCGGGCCGGCATCATGTCGGTCCACAAGGGCCAGCGCGAGGCGGCGTATTCGATCGGATTCCGGCCGGGCCAGATCTATTCCGAAATCGTCATTCCCCAGGCAATGCGGTTGATCGTGCCGCCGCTGACCAACCAGTATCTCAACCTGACAAAGTCCACGGCGCTGGCCATGGCGATCGGCTATGCCGACCTGTTCTGGGCGCTCGGCGGCGCCATCGAATCCCAGACCGGCCAGGTGCTGGAACTGCAGGCGATCACGCTCGGCCTCTATCTCGTCATCAGCCTGATCATTGCGCTGATCATGAACCGGTACAACGCCGCCACCCGGATCCCGGGCCGCTGACATGGCAGCGATCGTTCACAAATATCGGAAGCCGTTGCCGCCGCCGGTAAGCGCGACTCCGGCCGCAACCTGGATTCGCGAGAGCTTCTTTTCGACCTGGTACCACACCGTCATCACCCTCGCGCTGGCGTGGGCGATGTGGGAAGTCCTGTCGTTCCTGGTCCAGTGGGCTCTGATCGACGCCACCTGGGTCGGCGGGTCTGCCAAGGCCTGCGCCGCAAATGGCGGCGCCTGCTGGGCCTTCGTCGCCGATCGCTGGCGCCTGTTCGTCTACGGCCTGTTCCCGCAGGAGGAATACTGGCGGGTCAACATCGTCTATGCGCTCGCGGTCGCAACCGGCACCGTCTACGTCTTCGATTTCGGGCGATACAAGCGGCGCCTGAGAATCGGATTTACGATCGTCTTTCCGCTCGCCTCGCTCTGGCTGCTGACCGGCGGCTTTCTCGGATTGTCCCGCGTGTCGACCGATGCCCTGGGCGGGCTGCTGCTGACCCTGGTCGTCGCCAGCACGAGCATTCTCGGCTCGATTCCGCTCGGTCTTGTCCTTGCGCTGGGCCGTCAATCCGAACTGCCGGTCATCCGGAAACTCTGTACCGGCTTTATCGAGTTCTGGCGCGGCGTGCCGCTGATCGTCGTCATCGTCGCCTTCGTTGCGCTGCTGCCGATTTTCATCCCGGACGGCAGCAAGATCGACGTGGTGGTGCGAACCTTCATCGCTTTCGCCATCTTCAACTCGGCCTATATGGCGGAAGTCTTCCGGGGCGGCCTGCAATCGATTCCCAGGGGCCAGTACGAAGCGGCCCGTTCGATCGGTCTCGGCTACTGGAAAATGATGGGATATATCGTCCTGCCCCAGGCGATCCGGAATTCGGTCCCGGCGCTGGTGAACACCTGCATCAGCATTTTCAAGGAGACCACGCTGCTGCTGCTGGTCGGGTTCAGCGACCTGCTGGGCATCATCCAGCTTTCCCTTGAAGATCCGAAATGGCTGGGCCCGCCCAACATATTCGCGTCGGCATATCTGAGTGCCGCGTTGATATATTTCGCATTCTGCTATGGCATGTCGCGCTATTCGATGCGTCTGGAGAACCGGTCCAATGTCGATGCCCGATAAATCCGGTTCCGCGACCGAACCGGTGATCCGGTTCATCGGCGTCAACAAGTGGTTCGGCGAATTCCACGTTCTTCGCAACATCGATTTCGATGTCGCCCGGGGGGAAAAGATCGTCATCTGCGGGCCGTCCGGTTCGGGAAAATCGACCCTGATCCGCTGCATCAACCGGCTCGAGGCGCACCAGCAGGGTCGGATTATCGTCGACGGCATCGAGCTGACCGACAATCTGAAGAATATCGACGCCATACGCTCGGAAGTCGGCATGGTGTTTCAGTCCTTCAACCTGTTTCCCCACCTGAGCGTTCTGCAGAATCTGGTGATCGGCCAGCATCTGGTCCGCAAGCTGCCGGTCGCCGAGGCTGAAGCCGTCGCCATGGCCTATCTGGAGCGCGTCCAGATTGCCGATCAGGCCGGCAAATATCCCGGCCAGCTCTCCGGCGGCCAGCAGCAGCGCGTGGCCATCGCCCGCTCGCTGTGCATGAAGCCGAGGATCATGCTGTTCGACGAGGTCACCTCGGCGCTGGACCCCGAAATGGTCAAGGAAGTGCTCGACGTGATGATCGACCTCGCGCGCGAGGGCATGACCATGCTGGTCGTGACCCACGAAATGGGCTTTGCCCGCGAGGTCGCCGACCGCGTCGCCTTCATGGATGAGGGGCAGATCATCGAGGAAAACACCCCGGCCGAATTTTTCAACAGTCCGGAATCGGCGCGGGCCAAATTGTTCCTGAGCCAGATCCTGCATCGATAGCCGCGCCGCCATCCCTCGATACGCCCCGGATTTAATCCGGGGCTACTCGGGATGAGGGACTCCATTAGCTTCCCTATGATTCTGTACCACCCTCGCCCTCACCCTGAGTAGCCGCGAAGCGGCGTATCGAAGGGGCCGCCGCCGTCAGTCCGCTGCGGCCAGCAGCAGGGCCGCGGCCGTCCAGTCCGGCTTGCAGCCGAGAATGCGCACATCGTCGGAAAGCCGGGTGTTGAACAGCCGGTTGTGCCACAGGGTGTTGCGGTAGGCCGGCTCGTCGGGCGCCATCTCGCGCACCGCGCAGGGCAGGCGGTAGGTCTGGCTGAATTGCCGGAAATCGAGCCGGCAGGCCTCCATCTCCACGAGCGATGCAGCAAGGCGGGATTCCGGCAGGAACAGGGCCGTCATCTCGTCGGAGAAGCGGTTGGCGCGGTGATAGTGCGTCGATTGCAGAAAGGTCAGTCCTTTCTGATAGACCTCGTTGGGGTCGTGATTCTGCTTGACCTGGAACTCGAAGAAATCCGTGCTTTCCGCCGGATCGCTGCGCACCAGCAACACGATGACGCCGTCGGAAAGGGTCCGGCCATCGGATGACAGGATCGCCGGGCGCATGCCTTCGGACGGCCGGCCACCATCCTCGCGCATGGCGATCTGGCGGACGCGGCACTGCCAGGTGAGAAACTGTTGGCGCAGGGTATCCGGGGTCACGGCGCTCGGCCTGTCTCAATTTTCCGGCCCGGACGTTAGACCGGATTTCTCATCGTTGTCACGACCTGAGCCGCGTCCCCGGCCGGTTCCGGTCGTCGATTGAATCCCTCCCCTACGGCGCCGATCGAACGGCTGCGGCGCGCCGCCCCTTTCCCCGCCGGGAGAACGCAGGCTAGGGGCTGCGACGCCACTGTCCGGGCGTCGCGCCGTGGCGCCGTTTGAGATGGCGGCCGAGATGGGAGGCGGAGAGGAAGCCGCAGCCGACGGCGATTTCGGAAACGCTCATGCCGGTCTGCCGGAGCAGGCTGGCGGCGCGGTCGATCCGCAGGTCGAGATAGAACTGTCCGGTCGACCGCCCCAGGTGGCTGTGGAACAGGCGGGTGAGCTGCCGGGCCGAGAGGCCGGCCGCGCCGGCGATCTGGTCCACGGACAGCGGATCTTCCAGATGGCGTTCCATCAGCAGGATGGCCTCGGCGAGATGGCGGTTGCGGCCGGCCATGCGGATGGCGGCGGTGACATGCTGCTCCTGCGCCGCCTCGCGAATCCGGTCGTGGACGTAGTTTTCCGCCACCTGGGACGCCGCCTCGCCGCCATGAGCCTCCATGACGAAGGTCAGCATCAGGTCCAGGCTGGTGGTGCCGCCGGCGCAGCTGAACCGGTTGCGGTCGATTTCGAAGATCGAGGTCCGGATATCGAGATCGGGAAAGCGCTCCCGGTAGGCATCCAGGCATTTCCAGTGAATGGTCGAGCGATAGCCGTCGAACAGCCCGGCGGCGGCGACGACGAAAGCGCCGTCCGAGATCGAGCCGATCCGCGCGCCGCGGACGGCCGCGCGCGTCAGCGCTCGGGCAAGCGCCGGCGATCGGTAGTCGTGGGACCGCTCGCCGCCGACGACGGCGAACAGGTCGGGCGCCGCGCCGGCAACTCCCTTGGCCGCCAGCGCCGCCGCCGGCAGCCGGATGTGGCTGGAAGAGGGGACGCCGTCCGCAAATCCCGGATCGCCCGGGTCGCCCGGATCGGCGCACAAGCGCCATTGGTAGGCGCTCCGGCCCAGAACCAGGTTGGCCGCCCGCAAGGCATCGACGGCGCAGGCCAGCGCGACGAGCGAAAAGCCCGGCACCAAGGCAAATTCGACCTGAACCGGTTTTTCCATTGCCCCTTCCGGCCGCTCGGCCCGGTAGACGAGTTTCGTCAGAATAATGCTTTTTTCAGTCCGTTATATTGTTTATCCGGCGATTCGAAAAGCGCAGGATGCGCAATGTCCCGAATTCGCGATCCCCTCTGAAGAGACCTCCCCATGAGTTTCCCGACACACGCCCGCTATGTCATCGTCGGCGCCGGCATTCACGGCCTGGCGACCGCCTGGCGATTGGCCGAACGGCTCGAGGCCAGCGGCAAGGGCAGCGGCGCCGACATCCTGGTGCTCGACAAGACCGCCATCGCCGCCGGCGCCAGCGGCATCGCCTGCGGCGTGGTCCGCAACAACTATTTCCAGCCCGCCATGCGCGAGCTGATGGCGCACAGCGTCGGCGTCTGGGAATCCGATCCGCAGGCGTTCAGCTACCACCCGGTCGGCTACATGCAGATCAGCCACGAGGCCATGCGCGAGGATGTGACCAGCATCTACGAGCAGCAGAAGGCGATCGGCTACAGCTCCGAGTTCATCGAGGGCGAGAAGGACTGCATGACCTACATGAGGGGTTTGCTGTCGGACTGGCGCGCCGAAGGCATCACCTCCGTCCTGCACGAGAAGAAGGGCGGCTACGCCAACAACACCGCCTCCGTCTACGGCCTGGCCGGCAAGGCCGAGGCCCACGGCGTGCGCATCATGACGGGCGTGGCAGTGACCGGCTTCGAGCGCGGCAGCAATTCCGACGCGGTGACGGGCGTCCTGACCGACCGGGGGACGATCAGGTGCGAGCAGGTCGTTGTCGCGGTCGGGCCCTGGGTCAAGACGATCTGGGACATGCTCGACCTGCCGCGCGAGGTCTCGATCAAGGGGCCCCGACGGCGCGATGCACGACGGCATCCCGACCTGGCGCTACTGGTGCCTGGAGGAGGGCGTGGTCGGCGTCGATCCGGATCTGCAGAAGCTGAACGACGGCGGCATGCCGCCGGTCATCCATGTCGATACCGATGCGCCCCTGCGCTCCGACGTCGACGGCTCGGTCATCACCGAGGAACCGTGGGGCATCTACTACAAGCCGGATTTCCATTTCGGCGGCGTCCAGGGCGGCGCCATGCCCTATGAGGTGAAGACCCCGGCCGACGATGTCGCGATCGATCCCTACGGCCCCGAATCGCCGGAATTCATCGTCGGCGACGACTTCGCCCATATGTGGTGCTCGGCGCTCGCCTTCTGCCAGGAGCGCTTCTCCGGCCAGATCGGCAAGTTCAAGAAGGAGCCGTCGGGCGGGCTGGGCTGCTTCACGCCGGACAGCTTCCCGGTCTTCGACACCTTCTGCGAGAATGTCCACATCGTCGCCGACAGCAACCACGGCTACAAAATGATCGGCGTCGGCCATCTCGTCGCCGACGAAATCATGGGCGAGAAACAGGCGCTGCTCGAACCCTTCCGCTTCAGCCGCTATGCCGAAGGCAAACTGCATCCGCTGAGCAACAGCCCGTTCCCCTGGAGCTGACCTCCCGGTTCCACGGATTGAGCAGGAGAAAGCCCCCGCTGGTCTCCCGGCGGGGGCTTTTCATTTCAGGCGTTTGGCGGGGCATCCAGCGCGCCCCGGTTGTCGCTAGTCGCCATCGAGGGCTTCGTTGACGCTGGCGTCGTCGCCGTGCCGGCTGACGACTCCGTCATAGTCCTGGCTCTCGGCCCGCATTTGCAGGACGTGCCAGCCGAGCCACAGGACGACGCCGACGATCACGAAGATGACTTCCGTGCCCTGGAAGGGATAAATGGCGCCGACGTCTTTCAAATCGACCGCCCAGTTCTCGATGCCTGTCGTAGACATGCTTCAATCTCCTTTCCGGCCTCCGGCCCGCCGGCGTCGTTTTGCCGGCGGGTCCCACGATCGGTGGGGGAGGCCAATGGGGTAGGGACGATCCGTCAGACGGTCGCCTTCTCGGTCGCGCGGACGTCGGCCGCCGCCGCCTGCTCGTCGCGTTTCGTCGCGAAGTCCAGGCCCAGCAGCTCGACCTGCTTCGGTATCCGAAGCAAGCCGGCCGCCGCCAGGATCTTGGCGACGATCCATCCCGGCAGGAAGCCGAGCACGAAGAACATGATGATCGCACCGAGGAACTGGCCGAGCGGGTTGATCGTGGCGTAGCCTTCGTAGGGCGAACTCGGATGGCCCCACAGCACGAAGCCGCAGATCACCAGGCCGATGAAACCGGCATAGCCGTGAACCGCCACGGCGCCGACCGCATCGTCGATCTTGAACTTCCGTTCCACCCAGTAGTGCATCTTGTAGGCGAGGTAGGTGCCGACGCCCGCGATGATCATGGCATGAATCGGATGATACAGATCGTTGCCCGCCGAGGCCGTGATGATGCCCGCAAGACCGCCTGAATAGGTCCAGAAGGCATTGCCCCTGGAGGCGAGATAGCCGACCAGCAGGCCGCCCGAAAGCGACATCAGGAAATTCACCGTGATGGCGCCGAGGGTCGTCGGCGTCAGGTAAATCGTCGTCGCTGTCCAGGTGTCGCCCGTGATCTGGCCACCGATCCCTTCGGGGCCGATCAGCGGCACGTTGCAGGCCACATAGAAACCCCAGAAGCCGGCATAAATGAAGAACAGGCCGAGGCACACCATCCACGGATTATGCGGATTGATGTCCCGTGGCGTGCCGTCCTTGGCGAACTTGCCGAGCCGCGGACCCAGCACGACCAGGATGCCGAGCGCGAAGCCGCCGGCGATCGCATGGATCACCCCGGAAGCGTAGGCATCGTGATAGCCCAGCAGCTTGACCATCCAGCCGCCAGAGTGCCAGCCCCAGGCCGCGTCGATGATCCAGGCGACCGACCCGATCACGACCGCGAGGATCCAGAACGCGCCGGAATTGATCCGCTCGATAACGGAGCCGGACACGATGGAGGCTGCGGTCCAGGAGAACAGCAGGAAAGCCGCCCAGAACACGCCGGTTATGCGGTCTCCTGCGTTCGGGCCCATTGTCTCCGACCAGGGCGTGTTGGGCGCCGCGTCCCCGACCAGGAGCCCGCCGGTGATCCAGGGTCCGTTCGGCATGGCCCAGTAGAGCCACCAGCCGAAGAAGAAGAACGTGATCGTCACCAGCGGGATCAGCATCGTATTCTTCATCAGCGTATGCATGTGATTGCGCCGCCGGCTGGCGCCGACTTCGTACATGCAGAAACCGATATGGATGAAAAACATCAACGGAATGGTCGCCCAGTAGTAAAACTCGGTGAACACCGTTGTAATGGCATTAAGGTTGCCTTCCATGGGTTTGGCTCCCCCAGATATTCGAAAGTCATGTCAAGACGCCGGCCCGGATCGGCGGAAACGATTTACCGATTTCAACCAATTTATTGCCCGCCGGCGCCAGTCCGCGCCCGTGCAGCATGGCGCTTAATGCAAAATAATTCAATGAATTTAGATGCATGTGCATTTAATTGGTCCGAATTGGTATAGCGCGACGGCCGGCAATACCATCGATTACCGCGGTTCGAGGCGGTAGCGCGATGGCGTCCGGCCGTAGCGTTTCCGGAAAGCGGTCGCGAAATGGGCGGCGCTGGTGAAGCCGGTTGCGATAGCGATTTCGAGAATCGGCAGGTCGGTCTGGCGCAGCAGCTCGCGCGATTTGTCGAGCCGCAGATCCCGATAGAAGGCGCCGGCGCTGCGGCCGAGCCCGGCCCGGAACTGCCGGTTCAACTGACGGATGCCGACGCCGACAACCTGCGCCAGATCGGCGAGCGGCAGCGGATCGGCGATATGGTTCTCCATCGCTTCGATGGCGGCCAGCACGGCATGGCGGTTGGTGCCGTAGCGTTGCGCCAGCCCGGCCCGCTGCGGGCCGCCCGCCGGCCGCACGTCTGTGTGCATGAACCAGTCGCTCACCTTGCGGGCGAAGTCCGTGCCGTGCTGCTCGGCGATCAGGGCGTGCATCATGTCCAGCGGCGCCGTGCCGCCGGCGCAGGTCATGCGGTCCCGGTCGACGACATAGAGGGTGCGTTCCAGGAGCAGGCCGGGGTGGCGCTCGGCCAGGGCGGCGGCGTGTTCCCAGTGAATGGTCATCCGCCGGTTTTCCATGACGCCGGCATTGGCGAGGATCGCCGGGCCGCCGGAAACGCCGCCCAGCATCCGGCCGTGCCGGGCCTGGCGCCGCAGCCACTGCAAGGCGGCGGCGTCCTGAAACCCGACCGGGTCGCCGCCGGCGACGACCAGTACAAGGTCGAAGTCTCCGGTCGCGTGCTCCAGCGGGCCGACCGTCACCGAGGCCGCGGACGAACTGTTCAGCGTTGCGGCGGTCGTGGGGCCGGCGGCGAAACAAGCAACCTCGTAGATCCGCTTTCCCGCCAGCAGGTTGGCCGCGCGCAGCGGTTCCGTCACGGCAGCGAAGGACATCAGCGCGAAACCCTCGACCAGAAGGACCGCGATGCGGCGTTTGGCGAAAGACGGTTCAGTCATGTCCAGAATATTAAAAAATACGTCTTCTGTTGGAAAGCATTGAAGCGGCGTTCGGTGCATCGATCGGGCATTCCGCAGAGGACGCCATGCGCTATTCCGTTCTGCAAATTCTCAAGGAAGGCCTGACCGGCAACCGCGGCTGGAAGCCGGTCTGGCGCGAGCCGGATCCGAAGCGGCACTATGACGTCATCGTCATCGGCGGCGGCGGGCACGGGCTCGCCACGGCCTATTACCTGGCGACGGTGCACGGCCTGACCGATGTCGCGGTGCTGGAAAAGGGCTGGCTCGGCTCCGGCAATGTCGGCCGTAACACGACGATCGTCCGCTCCAATTATATGCTGCCCGGCAACGAGCCCTTCTACGAGCTGTCGATGAAGCTGTGGGAAGGCCTGGAGCAGGATTTCAACTACAACGCCATGGTCTCGCAGCGCGGGATTATCAACCTGTACCACAGCGACGCCCAGCGCGACGCCGCCGCCCGGCGCGCCAACGCCATGATCCTGGCCGGGGCGGATGGCGTGCTGCTCGACCGCAAAGCCCTGCAAAAGAAATGCCCCTACCTGGACTTCGATAACGAGCGCTTCCCGATCAAGGGCGGGCTGTGGCAGCCGCGCGGCGGCACGGTGCGCCACGATGCGGTCGCCTGGGGCTACGGCCGCGGCGCCGACCGGCGCGGCGTGGACCTGATCCAGAACTGCGAGGTGACCGGCTTCGATATCCGCAACGGCGTGTGCCACGGCGTCGAGACGCCGCGCGGCACTATCGGGGCCGACAGGGTGGCGGTCTGCGTCGCCGGTTCCTCCGGCCGGGTCATGGGTTACGCCGGCCTGCGCCTGCCGATCGAAAGCCATGTGTTGCAGGCCTTCGTGACCGAAGGGCTGAAGCCCACAATTCCCGGAGTCATTACCTACGGGGCCGGGCACTTCTACGTCAGCCAGTCCGACAAGGGCGGGCTGGTCTTCGGCGGCGATATCGACGGCTACAACAGCTATGCCCAGCGCGGCAACCTGCCGACGCTCGAGGACGTGTGCGAGGGCGGCATGGCGCTGATGCCGATGATCGGCCGGGCGCGGGTCCTGCGCATGTGGGGCGGCTTGGTCGACATGTCGATGGACGGCTCGCCCTTCATCGACAGGACGCCGGTCGACGGGCTGTTCTTCAACGGCGGCTGGAACTATGGCGGCTTCAAGGCGACTCCGGCGAGCGGCTACTGCTACGCCCACCTGATCGCGACCGGCGCACCGCACCCGGTCGCCACGGAAATGCGGCTGGACCGTTTCGAGCGTGGCGGCGCGATCGACGAAAAGGGCGTCGGCGCCCAGCCGAACCTGCATTAGAGGCGCGCGGGATGATCATCGACCATCCGCTCCTCGGCCCGCGCGACGCGGCGGAATTCGTCGTGCTCGGCGACGCCAGCCTGATCGACCGGCCGGACTGGCAGGCCGAGGATGCGGCGCAGCAGTTCCACGACTATTTGCACCTGCGCGACAACCCGGCGGGCGAGCATCGGGAACTGTGGTTTCACGAACAGGGCGACCGGTCCTGGCTGGTCGTGACCCGCAACACGCTGACCCACGAGGTTCTGGAGGTCGAGCTGGCGCGCGATGTCGCCGTCGCCCGGGGGCGGGACCGGTGAGCGGGCCGCTCCGCCTCGACGGCGGCCTGGTCGACCGGAGCCGCAGCCTCGATTTCCGGTTCGACGGCCGCCGGCTGACCGGCCATCCCGGCGACACGCTGGCCTCGGCCCTGCTCGCCAACGGGGTCCGGCTGGTCGGCCGGAGCTTCAAATACCATCGGCCCCGCGGCGTCTTCACCGCCGGTTCGGAAGAGCCCAACGCCCTGGTCGAACTGCGCAGCGGCGCGCAGCGGGAGCCGAACACAAGGGCGACCGTCGCCGAACTGTTCGACGGGCTGGAAGCGAGCAGCCAGAACTATCGCGGTTCGCTGCGCCACGACCTGCTGGCGTTTAACGATCTGCTCGCGCCGTTCCTCTCGGCCGGCTTCTATTACAAGACCTTCATGTGGCCGAAATCCTTCTGGGAGCGGGTCTACGAGCCGGCTATCCGCGCCGCCGCCGGTCTCGGCCGCCTGTCCGGCGAGGCCGACCCGGACCGCTACGACAAGGGGTTCCTGCATTGCGACCTGCTGATTATCGGCGCGGGTCCGGCCGGCCTTGCCGCGGCGCTCGCCGCCGGGCGCAGCGGCGTGCGGGTGATTCTGGCCGACGAGGATTTCGTCATGGGCGGGCGGCTTAACGCCGAGACCCATGAAGTGGAGGGCCGGCCCGGCGCGGCCTGGGCGGCGGATGCGGTGCGCGAGCTCGAATCCATGGACCGGGTCCGCCTGATGCCGCGGACCACGGCGATCGGCGCCTACGACCACGGCATCTACGGCGCGCTGGAGCGCAAGACGGACCATCTGGCCGCCAGCGACGGCAAACCGCGCCAGATCCTGTGGCGGATCTACAGCAAGCGGGCCGTCCTCACCGCCGGCGCCATCGAGCGGCCGATCGCCTTCGGCGGCAACGACCGGCCCGGCATCATGCTGGCCGGCGCGGTGCGCACCTATGCCAACCGCTTTGCCGTCGGCACGGGCCGGCGCATCGGCGTGTTCACCAACAATGACGACGGCTGGCGCACGGCGGCCGATCTCGCTGCAAAGGGCGTCGAGGTGGCGGCGGTCATCGACGTGCGGGATCGGGAGCCGCTTGCCGAAGTGCCGGGTGCCCGCATCCTGATGGGCGGCAAGGTGAAAGCGACCTGGGGCCGCCGCGGCCTGAAGGGAGTTGCGCTGGCGACCGGCGAAAGGATCGCGCTGGACTGCCTTGCCGTTTCCGGCGGCTGGAACCCGAATGTCCATCTGACCTGCCATCATGGCGGCCGGCCGGTCTGGCGCGACGACATCGCTGCCTTCGTCCCGGGTGGCGGCCTGCCGGCCGGCATGGCCGTCGCCGGCGCCGCCAACGGCAATTTCACGACCGCGGCTGCGCTGGACGACGGCCACGGGGCGGCCGTCGCGACGCTTGCCGGTCTCGGTTTTTCGGTTGCCGCCGGCGGCCCGCCGGCTGCGAGCGACGAGGCGGCCGGGGTGACGCCCTTCTGGCATGTCCGGGAGAGCCGCGGCCGGGCGTGGCTGGATTTGCAGAACGACGTGACGGTGAAGGACGTCGTGCAGGCGCACCGGGAGGGCTTCCGCTCGGTCGAGCATCTGAAGCGCTACACCACCCTCGGCATGGCGACCGACCAGGGCAAGACGGCCAATGTCGGCGCGCTCGCGATCATGGCCGAGCAGACCGGCCGCTCCATTGCCGAGACCGGCACGACCGTGTTCCGCCCGCCCTATACGCCGGTGCCGATCGCCGCCTTCGCCGGCCGCTCGCGCGGCAAGGAATTCCGCCCGACCCGCCTGACGCCGAGCCACGACTGGGCGGCCGGGCAGGGCGCCGTGTTCGTCGAGGCCGGCATGTGGCTGCGCGCCCAATGGTTTCCGCGGCCCGGCGAGACCCACTGGCGCCAGTCGGTCGACCGGGAGGTCCTGCAGGCCCGCGGCTCGGTCGGCATCTGCGATGTCACGACCCTGGGCAAGATCGATATCCAGGGCCGGGACGCCGCGGAGTTCCTGAACAAGGTCTACGCCAACGGCTTTGCCAAGCTGGCGGTCGGCAAGGTGCGCTACGGCCTGATGCTGCGCGAGGACGGCATCGCCTACGACGACGGCACGACGGCGCGGCTCGGCGAAACCCATTTCGTCATGACGACGACGACGGCGAACGCCGTTGTGGTGTTCCGCAACATGGAGTTCGCCCGCCAGTGCCTGTGGCCGGGCCTGGACGTCCATCTGATCTCCGCGACCGAACAATGGGCGCAGTTCGCCGTCGCCGGCCCGAATGCGCGCAACCTGCTGCGCAAGATCGTCGATCCGGAGCACGATATCTCCAACGAGGCCGTCCCCTTCATGGCCTGCGGCGCGCACAGCGTGTGCGGCGGCACGCCGGGGCGGCTGTTCCGCATCTCCTTCTCCGGCGAACTGGCCTACGAGATTGCCGTGCCGGCGCGCTACGGCGAAGCGCTGATGGAAGCGCTGATGGCGGCGGGAGAGGAATTCGACGCGGTCGCCTACGGCACCGAAGCGCTGGGCGTGATGCGGGTCGAGAAGGGCCATGCGGCGGGGCCCGAACTGATCGGCCAGACGACGGCGCGGATGCTCGGCATGCAGCGCATGGTGTCGAAGAAGAAGGATTGCATCGGTAACACCCTGTCCGAGCGGCCGGAGATGAACCGGGAGGACGGGCTGGAGCTGATGGGCTTCAAACCGGTCGACCGGTCGCAGGAACTGTCCGCCGGCGCCCACTTCCTCGCGACTGGCGCGGCGGCCGAAATGGCGAACGACGAGGGCTGGATGACCTCCGTGGTCTATTCGCCGATGCTCGAAACGTCGATCGGCCTCGGCTTCATCCGCAAGGGCCATGCCCGCATCGGCGAAACGGTCCGGGCCTGGGACGGCGCGCGCGGCACGGATATCCCGGTCGAGATCGTCTCGCCGCATTTCTACGATCCGGATGGGGAGCTGCTCCGTGTCTGACCCAGCATTTGGGGCGCTCACGGCCCGCGCGCCGCTCGGCGGCTACGCCGAAACCTTCGGGGCGATCGCGCTCGCCGAGGAGACCGGCCTGGCGCTGGTCTCGGCGGCGGTGCCTCAGGGCGGGGACGCAGCGTTTGCGACGGCGCTGGCCGACGGGTTCGCGGCGTCGCGGCCGGCGATCGGCGACACGGCCGCCGGCGGGAGATACGGCGCGCGCATCCTCGGCATGCAGCCGGACCAGATGTTCATCCTGTTCGAGCCGCCCGACCGGGACCGGCCCGCAGAAACGGTGGCCGCCGCGCTCGGGGCCGCCGCCTGCGTCACCGACCAGTCGGACAGCTGGGCCATGCTGCGCATCGCCGGCGCCGGCGTCCGCAGCGCGCTCGAGCGCATCTGTCCGCTCGATCTGGACGACGCGGCCTTCCCGGAAGGCCGGGTGGCGCGCACCGCGATGGAGCATCTCTCGGTCATTATCCTGCGCGACGGCGCGGACAGCTTCCTCCTGATGAGCCCGCGCTCCTCGGCGCGGTCCTTCCTGCACGCGGTGGAACTGTCCGTGGAGAACGTGTCCGGATAGCCGGAATACCCGCGGCGGTTAATGCGCGCGCAGACGATTGCGGTCCCTCCTCCCGCCGTTGCCGTCTGCGCCGTTCGCCTGCGGGGGACGGTGGGGCCGGGGGCTATTCTGCCCCCGGCCCGATCACCGCCGGGCCGGTCTCCCGGCGCTGCGGTTCGGGCGGTCCGGCAGGCAATTGCCGAATCCGGCCCGGACGGCGCCGCCCGAATGCAATTGTGCCGGCGGGGCCGCCGATCTACACTCGTCGGTCCCTGCGTGCTCCGAAACAAGGGAGGGTTTCATGGGCATTTCGAAAGATGCGGCACTGGATTTCTATCACGCCTGCGAAAGCGGCAAGGGCTGGTCGGGTTGCGCCGGTTTCTGTCATCCGGGCGCGGGGTTTTCCGCGCAGGCCGGAGCGCTTGCAGAAATGACAACCCTCGAAGAATATTGCGACTGGATGGCGGGCGTTCTGACGATCATGCCCGACGCCAGCTATGACCTCAAAGCCGTCGGGGCGGATGAAGCGAACGGCAAGGTCACGATCTTCGGGGTCTTTCACGGCACCCACACCGCCGATGGTGGCCCGGTCCCCCCGACCGGCAAGAAGACCGAATCCGACTATGTCTACGTGGCGGACATGCGCGACGGCAAAATCGCGAATGTCACCAAAATCTGGAACGACGGATGGGCATTCAACCAGCTCGGATGGGCGTAGCCTTTAATTGAGCGTCTGAGTGTCCGATTTCGGATTGCGGCCCTGTGCATTTTCCTTTTGCAATCGACGGGAATCCGCGGTTGTGTGTTTGACACACTTCCCGTTCGATTGTTGCGCCATGCAACAATGCCGCCTGACAGAGTTGCGGCGGACTCGGCCGTGCAAAATAATTATTTCAAGTTTCAGGTCTTAGGATTTGCAGGCCGAGGCGTTCACCCGCAGGTATTCATCGAGGAATCTGTCCATGTTTCCTGACAGGCTCGACAGGATAAAGGTTGGATCGTCGCCGTGCGTTCCAAAACTGCTGGTTGACCATTTTACGGCATACCCACTTAGCCCTGATACAGTATCTTTCATCCATTGGTAGTATTTGACCCGAATACTGAAAGCGCGGCTTGCCACGTAAATACTCACATAAAGATAGGGGAGGGAGTCCGCGTCGAAGAGGCGGGCGGCTCTTAATCTGCTGCGTACAGCGGCTGTAACTTCATCGGTTTCCAAGCCTATCGTTTTTGCATCTTTGTCTTGTTCCTCGACAACCAAATTCATGGGATTGCAATTGGCCCATAGGCGGAAACGGTCAAGTGCGGTCGCTTCTTTGCCCAGCGACGGAGCAGAGATCATCATCACTTTCGCGACGACCAGCAGAAAAGCGAAACGCGTCAAGGTCATTCATCGTCTCCAAGCGCTAGTAGCGGACTGAGAGCGCAGCGGCGGCTCAGGACAGCCTCTAGCTTCGACCCTTGCCGGGGGGAATTCCCAGTAACGGCGCTCCTGCGGCCTCTCCCGGCGTGTGTAATACACATTCGGCATGACTCGGGAAGGTACCTCGGCCGAACAGTCAAGAACTAGCGTTGAGATCGCTTCTGCATCACATTATATACTTCTACCCACTCCATTGCATCGCGAGCCGCCTTGGCGCGTTCCTTGGGAGTCAATATTCCGTTCAACGCCTCGGCCATGTCATCCCAGAACGGATCAACAGACGATTCGGCAAATGGCTGTTCTATTTCTTCAAGAATTCGCGCCACATCGAGCCATAGACGCGCCTTGCGAGGTTTGACGGGCATCCCAGTGCCAAACACATAGTTCCTAGCAGTCTGTCGCAACGCGTCAGGATCTCCGCACTTGGCTCGTTTCCATACTAATCCTGCAGTGGCAGCCCATGCCGCGAGAGTGCTGGCGTATTCTTCACCAGTCAAAATGCTGTCATTTGCCGCGCCGCGCCGTTTCTGGTCTTCTTCGACAGCCTTTTCGATCAATTGACCCGCCACAGGCTTGGCGGCCTTTTCCAGTTCCCGTCTTCGTATCCCAAACATCGGCGTGCCTCCCGTACCGACAACGCGACCGGCTCCCGCCATCGGCGCGAACCTATCCGCATGACGCCGCAACGCGCAACTGGCCTTTTTTTGCTGACACGTTTGCTGACATATTGCTGACACGTCGCTAGTGCACCGGTTCTCCCTTTGCGGAGAAACCGCCTAAATTGTTGATTTAATGGAAAATTTTTGGAGGGCGATCGGGGACTCGAACCCCGGACCCGCTGATTAAGAGTCAGCTGCTCTGCCAACTGAGCTAATCGCCCGTCCGGTGGGCGCCGCGCGGGTTCCGGTGAGACCCCGCCGGCGCCTGTATTCGGCAGCGGCAGATATGGGGCAGGGCGGCCGGCCTGTAAAGTCGCCGGTGCCGGCTAAGCCGCCGCAGGCGGCCGGGCCCGTTGTGCGAGATGCTGCGCCCCTCGATACGGCCCTTCGACAGGCTCAGGGCAGGCTGCTGACGCGCCTACTCGGGATGAGGGCCCCTCGATACAGCGCTGGCGCGCCTACTCGGGATGAGGAAGTTTTGGGATTGTGTCGCCTTCGATACATCCCTCATCCCGAGTAGCGGCGAAGGCGCGTATCGAGGGACGCGCTAATCCTCGGTCAGGGGATCGTCGCCTGCGCTGCCTCCCTGAGCCACGCTCATCACGAGGCCGAAGCCGAACAGGAGCGTGAGCATCGACGTCCCGCCATAGGACACCAGCGGCAGCGGCACGCCGACCACCGGCAGCAGCCCCAGCACCATCGCGAGATTGATGAAAGCGTACAGGAAGAAGGTGATACCGACGCCGGCGGCGACGAGGCGGCCGAACTGGGTTCTGGCGCGCAGGGCCGAGGCCAGCAGATGGAACAGGATCAGGCCGTAGATCGCCAGCAGCCCGAGCGCGCCGACCAGGCCGAACTCCTCGGCCAGCACCGCGAGGATGAAATCCGTGTGCATCTCCGGCACGAAGTTGAGATGGATTTGCGTCCCGTTCAGAAAGCCCTTGCCGAAAATGCCGCCGGAGCCGAGCGCGATCTTGGCCTGGGTGATGTGGAAGCCGGCGCCGAGCGGGTCCGACGACGGATCGAGGAAGGTCAGCAGCCGGTTCTTCTGATAGGTCTGCAGGCCGTAGGCCCAGATCAGCGGCACCGTGGCGGCGGCCACGGCCCCGACCAGGGCGAACTTCCACCAGCGCACGCCGGACAGGAAGAAGACGCCGCCGGCCACGGCGACCAGGATGACCGTCGTGCCCAGGTCGGGCTGCCTCAGCACCAGGGCGGCCGGGATCGTCAGCAGCACCAGCGGCGGCAGCAGCGTCCGTATGCGCCGCACCCGCTCGAACCGGACGGCGTGGAAATAGCGGGCGAGCACCAGCACCAGGGCGATCTTCATGATTTCGGACGGCTGAAGCCGGAACGCGCCGAGGTCGATCCAGCGTTCCGCGCCGCCGCCCCCCACGCCCCTGAATTCCGCGGCCAGCAGCAGCAGGACCGACAGGCCCCACATCCAGTAGGCCAGCCGGTACCAGATCCGCGGCGGGATCGTGGCGGTCACGATCATGACCACAAACGCCCCGCCGAAGCGCGCCATCTGGGCGGCGGTCCAGGGTGAGAATTCGCCGCCCGCAGCCGAATACAGCAACACGAATCCGACAGCGGCGGCGAGACAGACCGACAGGGTCAAGCCCCAGTTGACGGAACCGAGCCGGTGCAGGAGGGAGGCCCGTTCCTCCGACAGGTTCATCGTTTGCATTATCGGGTCTGCATCATTGCGTGCGGCTCCCGATGCCCGCCGGCGCCCCACGGATATCCAGCCTCCGAACGTCCAAATCGGCCCTTTCGGCGGCACCGCTGTAGCGTTTCTGGGTTTCGAGCAGGATTTCCTTTGCGATCGGCGCCGCGACGCGGGAGCCGCCGCCGCCATGCTCTACGATCACGGAGCAGGCGAAACGCGGGTCGTCGATCGGCGCATAGGAGACGAAAAGCGCGTGGTCGCGCCGGTGCCAGGGCAGGTCTTCGTTCTTGACGATGCCGCGCTCGCGTTCGGCCTTCGTGATGCGGCGCACCTGGGAGGTGCCGGTCTTGCCCGCCATCTCCATGCCCTCCTCGGCGATCCGGGTCCAGAAGGCGGTGCCGCCGGTCTCGTTGGTCACGGCCGACATGGCGTCCCCGATCCGTTTCAGGTTCGCCTGCCTGAAATCCATGCGGCGGAACAGGGCCGACGCCCGGCGATAGCCCGTGCGATAGCCGGCCGGCTGTTCGGCGACCAGACGCGGCGTGACGGCATATCCGCCGTTGGCCAGCCGGGCCGTCATAACAGCGAGTTGCAAGGGCGTCGCCAGAACATAGCCCTGGCCGATACCGGCGATGACGGTCTCGCCGGGGAACCAGGTTTTGTTACGCTTGTGCTTGAAGTAGCCGCGCTTCCACGCCCTGGTCGGCATGTTGCCATGCTTTTCTGCCGGCAGATCGATGCCGGTCGGCACGCCGATGCCCAGTTTTTTGGCCGTCTCGGCAATACGGTCGATGCCGAGGCGGCGGGCCAGCTCATAGAAATAGACGTCGCAGGACTGCTTGATGGCGTCGTGCAGCGAAACCGTGCCGTGCCCGCCCCGCTTCCAGCAGTGGAACCGCGCCCGGCCCAGTTCGAAGACGCCGTTGCAGAAGAACGTCGAGGTTGCGTCGATCGCGCCGGATTCCAGGCCCGCCAGCGCCACCATCATCTTGAAGGTGGATCCGGGGGCGTACTGGCCCGAAATCGCCTTGTTGAACAGGGGGCCCAGCCGGTTGGTCTGCAACGCCCGCCAGGTTTTCGGACGCTGGCCCTGGATAAACAGGTTCGGGTCGTAGCCGGGCGTCGACGCCATCACCAGGATATCGCCGGTGTGAATGTCCATGACGACAACCGATCCGACGCGATGGGGCCGGACCAGTTCCATGGCCCTGCGCTGCAGGGCCATATCGATCGTCATGTGCAAGTCGTCGCCGGGTGTGCCTTCGCGACGCCCGAGTTCGCGCTGCACGCGGCCCGAGGCGTTGATTTCAACCCGCTGAGTCCCGCCGCGTCCGCGCAGCCGGCCGTCGTAGGTTCTTTCGACGCCCTGCTTGCCGATGCGGAATTCCGGGATCTTGAGAAGCCGGTTCGAATCGGATTCCTGCTCCTTTTCGGTGACCGGACCGACATAGCCGACGAGATGGGAGACGAGTTCGCTATAGGGATAGACCCGGTTGAAGCCGCGCTCGGTCAACACACCCGGCAGGTCCGGCGCGTTCACTTCCATCCGGGCGACTTCTTCCCAGGTCAGGCCGGTGGCGATGGTGACCGGCAGGAAGCGGCGCCGGCGGCGGACCTCGCGGACGACCCGGTCGCGTTCTCCCGGTTTCAGCTCGATAATGCCGGCGAGGCGATCGAGCGCCCGGTCCACGTTGCCGGTCTTCTCCGCCACCATGACGACACGATAGTCCTCTTCGTTGGCGGCGAGCGGCCGGCCGTGCCGGTCGAATATCCGGCCGCGCAGCGGCAGCAGCAGGCGGGTGTTGATGCGGTTTTCTTCGGCGAGGGTGGTATAGCGCTCGGAATCGCTGACCTGGAGCTGGTACATGCGGGCGACCAGCCCGCCCAGCGCCAGGCCCTGGGCGCCCATCAGCAGAAACAGCCGGCGGCTGAATTTCCGGTTCTGCTCGATATTCTCCGAAATCGGCATGGTCTAGACGTTCTGCATGGCGCTGCGCTGCACGGCCAGCAGCACCGCGGCGCCGACCGGCAGCAGGCCGAAGGTCATCAGATAGCGGAAAAAGGCGGCGTCCGGATTGAGAATCTGGCCGAGCAGGACCGACATCGCCAGCCATTCGACGGCCATCCAAGCAACTACCAGCAGGGCGAAGACCGACCAGAACAGCGGGAGGGACCGGCCGAACAGGAAACCGCGCTGGCTTTGCACGAAGCTGGCGGCCGCCAGCAGCATCAGGGCGGTCAGGCCAAGGGGCAGGCCACGGAGCAGGTCTTCGAACAGGCCGATCAGGAAAACGCCGGGCAGCGGCAGCAGATCCGGCCGCCAGATCGACCAGCAGTAGACGGCGATCAGCGTAAAGGCGGGCGCAATCTGGCTATAGTCAGGGGCCGGCACTGCGATAAGCCCGGCCAGAGAGGCGATCAAGGCCGTCGCCATCGGGAACGACCGGCGCACCGCACGGTCGATGGCGCGCTGGACCGGCTCGCTCATGGCGTCTCGGGCCTCCGGCCAACCTGCCGCCGTTCGAGATCGCCCGGCCCGTCTTCGACCAGCCCGTCTTCGACCAGCCCGTCTTCGACCAGCCCGGGGGTCCGGTAGTCGATAACGCGAACGAAGGTCAGCCGGTTCCAGTTTACCAGCGGGCGCACCAGGATAATGTCGCGGTTGACGCTGTCGACCCGGCCGACCGGGATGCCGCGGGGCAGCACACCGCCATGGCCGGAGGTGACGATCAGGGCGCCGACCGAAACGCTGACGTTCGGCAGGACATAGGTCAGCCGCATGCGCCGGCCGTTGGTGCCGGAAAGCAGCGCCCGGAGCCCGGTTGCCGCCAGCTGGACCGGAATCCGGGAGTTGAGATCGGTGACCAGCAGGACGCGGGAGGCATGGCGGCCGACTTCCACGATCCGGCCGATGAAGCCGTCGGCGTTGATCACCGCCATGCCGCGCCGGAGACCGTCCGCCGAGCCGGCGCGGACGAGCAGAGACCGGACATAGGGACCGCCGGTATCGGCGACGACGGTCGCCGTCAGATGCCGGCCCTTGATGCGGCTGCCCGCGTTGGCAAGGGCGCGCAGCCGCTTGTTCTCCTCCTCCAGCGCGGCCAGTTCCTGAAGCGCGATCCGCAGACGCTCGACTTCCTTCACCAGCTCCGCATTGCGCTCGCGCACCGTGGCGTTGGATTCGAAGGCGTCGAACCAGTCAGCCGCTGCATGGAAGGGCGCCGAAACGGTTTCGATGACGGGCGCGAACAGATCGGCCACGCCGGATCTGATTTCATGCGTGACGGGCGATCCGATCCGGTCGATGGCGATCAGCGACCCGGCGACAAGGACCATGAGAATGACGGCGAAGCGGCGCGTCCACACGCGCAGGCCGGCCAGCAGGTTGCCGCTTCGAACCGGACGGCCGCGGCCCCGTGGCTGTCTTCTCCGTCTGCTCGCCACCTGAGCCTACCTGCCCCGGCGCCATCAGGGCGACGTGACGAGGACCGACTTGAGACTGCGTAAATCTTCCAGGCAGCGGCCCGTGCCCAGGGCAACGCAGGAAAGGGGGTCGTCGGCGATGGAGACGGGCAGACCGGTCGCCTGCCGCAACACGATCTCCAGATTGCCCAGCAGGGCGCCGCCGCCGGTCAGCATGATGCCCTTGTCGACGATATCGGCCGCCAGTTCCGGCGCCGTGTGCTCCAGGGCCATCTTGACCGCCTCGATGATCTGGCCGACCGGTTCCGACAGGGCCTCGGCAATCTGCGCTTCCGACAGGATCAGCTCCTTCGGCACGCCGTTCATCAGGTCGCGGCCCTTGACCGACAGCATCTTGCCTTCGCCATTCTTCGGCACGGCGGCCGAACCGATTTCGTTCTTGATCCGCTCGGCGCTGGATTCGCCGATCAGAACGTTGTGGTTGCGGCGGATATAGCCGATCACGGCTTCGTCCATCTTGTCGCCGCCGACCCGGACGGACCGGGCGTAGACGATGCCGCCGAGCGAGAGGACCGCCACCTCCGTCGTGCCGCCGCCGATATCGACGACCATGGACCCGGTCGGCTCGGTCACCGGCAGGCCGGCGCCGATCGCCGCCGCCATCGGCTCTTCGACCAGATAGACCCGGCTGGCGCCGGCGCTGGTGCAGGATTGATGGATCGCCCGCCGTTCGACGACCGTGGAGCCCGACGGAACGCAGACGATGATCTGGGGCGCCGCGAAGCTGCGCCGGTTGTGCACCTTCCGGATGAAGTGCTTGATCATCTCCTCGGCGACGTCGAAGTCCGCGATGACGCCGTCGCGCAACGGGCGGATGGCGTGCAGGTTGCCGGGCGTCCGGCCCAGCATCATCTTGGCCTCGTCGCCCACCGCGAGGACTTCGCGCCGGCCCTTGGTTTCCCGCAGGACGACGACGGAGGGTTCGTTCAGGATAATTCCCCGGCCCTTGACATAGACCAGGGTGTTCGCCGTTCCCAAGTCGATGGCCATGTCGGCGGACATCAGGCCAAGCAGTCCTGTCAGCATATTGCTCATTCCCCTCCAGCACCTCTGGCACGGTCCTCGCCCTCAAGGCGCGGGCAGCCAGATTACCGGTTTGCCATCCGCCTGTGGCAGCATTGTGACGGCGGTCCGGAAACGCGGATCAGGGCGATCGTAGCAGTCTTCGAATTCCGGCGATTATGACACAATCGCGACGCGCGGTCGAAGCATGAACTTTGCGCCGGTTTGCGCTTTCGATACCCGGCGATACCCGGAACCGCCGGCGCCCCCAATTGCCGTCCCGCTGCACGCCCGAAAGGGTGCGCCCGCGCCTCTGCGCGTGCCTTCGCCTGCACGCCTTCGATCCGTCCGCCGCATCCGCTCACCCTGCAGAAGACCGGGGCGCAGTTGCCGAAACGAGCCGACATCCGATCATTACTGAAAATTATGGAATCCGCAAGTGGCGTCGTAAGTAACCGGCCGGATCGACCGCATTAGTTCTTGCTCTTGTCGACCAGTGCTTTTTCGGAAATCCACGGCATCATCGCCCGCAACTTTTCGCCGACTTCCTCGATCGGGTGGGCGTCGTTGCGGCGCCGGGTCGCCTTGAAGCTGGTCTGGTTGACCCGGTTCTCCAGCATCCACTCGCGGGTGAACCGGCCGCTCTGGATGTCGTCCAGGATGCGCTTCATTTCGGCGCGCGTCTCGTCGGTGATGATGCGCGGCCCGCTGCGGTACTCGCCGAATTCCGCGGTGTTGGAGATCGAATAGTTCATGTTGGCGATGCCGCCCTCGTAGATCAGGTCCACGATCAGCTTCACTTCGTGCAGACATTCGAAATAGGCCATTTCGGGCGCATAGCCGGCCTCGACCAGGGTGTCGTAGCCGTTGCGGATCAGCTCGACGAGGCCGCCGCACAGCACGACCTGCTCGCCGAACAGGTCGGTCTCGCATTCTTCCTTGAAGGTCGTCTCGATGATGCCCGCCTTGCCGCCGCCGTTGGCCGAGGCGTAGGAGAGCGCGAGTTCGAGCGCGTTGCCCGAGGAGTCGCGGGCCACGGCGACCAGCGTCGGCACGCCGCCGCCGCGCAGATATTCCGAGCGCACGGTATGGCCCGGCCCCTTCGGCGCGATCATGAAGACGTCGAGGTCGGACCGCGGCTCGATCAGGTTGAAGTGGATGTTGAGGCCGTGGGCGAAGGCCAGCGCCGCGCCGTCCTTCATGTTGCCGTGCAGCTCGTCGGCGTAGATGTCGCCCTGGAGTTCGTCCGGGGTCAGCATCATGACGACGTCGGCCCATTTGGCGCCTTCGGTCGGCGTATGGACCGTAAAGCCGGCCGCCTCGGCCTTCTTGCGGGTGCCGGAGCCCTCGCGCAGGGCGACGGCAGTGTCGGTGACCCCCGAGTCCCGCAAATTCATGGCATGGGCATGGCCCTGCGAGCCGTAGCCGACGATCAGGACCTTCCGGCCCTTGATCAGGTTCACATCGGCGTCGCGATCGTAATAGACGCGCATCGTCTACTCTCCCGTGAATGTTCGAATCGAAAGCCCGAATCGAAAGCCCGAACCGAATGTCCAGAACGGATGTCGGAACTGGATGCCGGCGGCGTTCGCGGCGCTTGGCCGCCGGCGCCGTCAGGCGCCGCCGCAAGGCGGAACGACGCCACCCTTGTCTCAACGCCGGCCTTTTCTATAAGCCGCCGCCCCCCGGCGCAACGCGGCGTTCGGGCGCGATGGCACGAGGGCACTTGCGCGCCGCGCCGCCCTCGGCCACAAAAGCGGCCATGACCGGAACGAACGAGAAACCGGCGGGCGTGCCGTCTGACAGTAGAATGCTCGCCCAGCCTCGGAGAAGATCACCCGGGCCATGAAGCCCACCGCGTACATCGAAACCTCTGTTCTCAGCTATCTGACGGCGCGGACGTCCCGCGATGTCGTGGTCGCAGCTTATCAGGAAGTGACACGGGAATGGTGGCGTGGTGCTTCGCGCAGGTTCGATCTCGTCGCATCAGCATTGGTTGTAGCGGAAGCCGGAGCGGGAGACGCGGATGCTACCCGCGCTCGTCTGGAGGCGCTTGCAACCGTCACGCTCCTCGACGCGACGGACGACGCGGAAAGGCTCGCCCGAAAACTGCTCAAGGTCGGTGCGGTCCCACGCCAGGCGGCCGAGGACGCCGCGCACATTGCTGTTGCCGTTACGGGCGGCGTCAACTATTTGGTAACGTGGAACTTCCGGCATATCGCCAATGCCGCGATGCGATCCAAGATCGAACGGGCGTGCCGGCAGGCTGGCTATTAACCACCTGTTATCTGCACACCGAACGAGCTGTTGGAGTTCAACAATGCAGACGACATGGACTGATCCGATCATCGCCGGGCTCCGGGCAGTGCGTGACGAACACGCAGCTCGTTTCAACTATGATGTTGAGGCAATCTTCCGGGATATTCGGGCAATGCAGGAAACATCCGGCCGCGAATATGTGCGGTACCCGGCACACCGGATCGTTGCGGAGCAGGCCGATTCGCCTACGACGTAATGCCCACCTAGTGCGGTATTAGAGACCATCACTTCGCGCCTCGTGAACGTACCGCGTTTTATGATACTTTCTTTGATTTCTCTGGAAAGACTTTCGGCATCTACGTTAACTCTACGGGATCATTGGGTGATGTTCTCGCCGCAGTGTCGTCAAACAAGTCTGGCGACTCCAAGGTCATTTCTTTGGACGGAAACATGAAATGTCGGACGAAAAATTGGATATCGATCAAATTTTTTCTGACGTCGTGGCTCTTATTAATGAAAACCAAGGGGTATTGACGCTTATCCTATTTATTTTCACGATATTTTTGGGATGGGTCAGCGGCCTCTTTAGGTGGCTTAGAAGTGTACCTGATTTGAGAATTAGGACACTCGAAGGTCCTACATTCGTATGTGTATTTGGTACTGGTCGGAAAGAAGGTAATTTCAATCTACATAGAACTGGAATAGCCTTATATCTGAATATCTCAAACGTGAGTGTGGTGTCCACAAGTATCACAAGTGTTAGGTTGGATATCATTGGCATATTTTTCTACGCGACATATTAAACTGGTTTCGTTACCGACTTGAGTGGTTTTACTTGGAAAATCAGGTTGTTTCTCTCAATGATTTTCAGGCGTCTATTGGCGAAAATACTAAGGTTTACCCATTTTTGTTTCAAAGAAGTTACATATCTGGAACTTCCCCTGAAACCTTTCTTGAATCTGGCCGTTCCACTAACGGCGTTGTATATTTTGAACAGACAGAGAGTTGGGGCGGATGCTTTCCGGCTTTGTTGTATTGTAAAACAAAACTTAAGATTATTTTGTCTGATACATTTGAGCGACAATATCGGCGTGTTGTTAAAGTAAATCGTGTGAGTCTAAGTGAGGCGAAACGCTACAACCCGACATTTGGATCAACATTGTCGGAATTGCACGGTTCGATCGAACCAGCCGAATTGCCAATAGACCGTCATGGAAATCTTCTTGACAGGGAATAATCGTCTAGTATTTTCACTCATCTCATTGTCTGAGGTTATCGAGGCGGGCAATTGTGTAGATTAGGAAATTGCACTGAAATTTACAAGTCCAATTGATGTAGCTTTAGGCAGTTTTCTTCATTAATCTTCGTTTGTACGGCAATTCTGGACAATTATTTGACGAAACTTCAACAAATATCCTCGAATGTCGCGGCTCTAGCGAAGTTCAACGGTATTGTCGTGGATGAAATAGGTGTCTAATTGTCTTGCAAGCCAACATTCGACACGTACAGTTTTTGTCCGGCCGGCTCCGGCGTCCCCTATATTCCCTCGCTCCCCCGGCTGATCGCGCCGTCCCCCGGCGCAACGCGGCGTTCGGGCGCGATGGCACGAGGGCACTTGCGCCCCGCGCCGCACTCGGCCACAAGAGCGGCCATGACCGGAACGTACGAGAAACCGGCGGGCGCGTCCATGTTTATCGCGATGAACCGATTCCGTGTCGCGCGGGGACGCGAGACGGATTTCGAACGGGTTTGGGCAGAACGCGACACCCATCTCGATGAGGTGCCGGGTTTCGTGGATTTTCGTCTGCTCAGGGGGCCGGAGGCCGACGATCATACGCTGTATGCCTCCCACACGACGTGGCTCGATCGGGAGTCTTTCGAAGCCTGGACCCGGTCCGAGGCCTTTCGGAAGGCCCATGCAGGGGCAGGCGGCCAGCGCGGCCTCTATCTCGGCCATCCCCAGTTCGAGGGATTCGAATCCGTCCTCGACCGCTGAGGCCTGCTGCGGGTCTCAATACCGACCTGCCGCCGCCTTGCAGGATGCAGTTGCTCGCCGGCGCGAAGGATGCAATCTCGGCGGTCAATTCGATCTTGAGGGGCAGATAGATCGAGCGTGCCATCGGACGGGCTATGAGCCGCCGGTCATATGCACGCCCAGCGAACTACCGGAGGCCGGCCGTGAAGACGACACAACCTTCGACATCTACCTCAATGGCGAAGCCTTCCGGCGCGATGTTCCCGCCGCCGTCCGGACCTACCGCCTCGGCGGCCACCAGATCCTCAAGAAGCGGCTCTCCTGCCGCGAGCGCAACATTCTTGAGCGCGCGCTTCGCCCGGAGGAAGGCCGGCATTTCACGGATACTGCAAGGCGGATCGGGTCGATAGTCGCAGCGATTTTCACCGACCCCACATGAAGTCAAGTGTGCATTGTTTTGATGCCGGCGGGGCCACTGCCGCGCCAATGCATCACCGGTATTAATTCTTTTTCGGCGGCGGAGCGGAAGGAGGTTTTGGTTTAACGGCAGTTGATGGCTTGGGCGAAACGCCCCTGTTTAGCGGTACGACGGTCGATGACGGCGGACCTTTTTGTCCACGGCTGCTATTTTCTTTTCGGCGACGGCGGTGGCGGTTTAACGGCGGTTTCCGGTTTAGGCGTCACTCCGTCTTGTACACGTCTAGTAGCCGGATGCTGTTTCGGTGATGACGGCGTAGGTTGTTCAACCATGACTTACTCCGTGCGCTGGCTGTCGAGGTTTGAAGGTAAAAACTCTATCATTTCAATCTCTGATGAGGGTATCAGAATATTCGACACACCTTCTATAGGTTTCCGCTCTCCGTCATCCAGACATTCACAGTCTTCGATCAGGAAATGTTGATCGTCGGATCGGCTAGGCCATTCTCTAGGCCAGCCGTATAAACGACGTTCCCCCCTTTAAATGCAATACAACAAAACAGTTTCTGTGGAATGCGAACGCCGAATATTGTGCCGATTGGTATGAGCTTTGTCTTGTGATGTTAAAATTGCGAAGCGATTTGTGAAAGAAGTCATTGTTCCAAGCATAAGCGGCGAATAATCCAAGTATAATAGATACAACTACTAGTGTTACAATCTGCCACGTTTCATTCTGTGGCTCATTCAACTCTATGGCGCTGATCGACCAGTCAATTAATCGCGCAAGAACGTGCACAATAACTGTAAAAACAAAGGCTCGGACTATACGTCGATTCCGCTGGGTTTAGGGTTCGAGATTAGCGAATGGAAAACGCCCGCCGCCACAAAGCCAGGCAGAAGAAAAATAAGCACACTCACTGCTTCACTCGATGCCCAACTCACGCTCATCGCCTATAGCCCGTTATATATTCATGATTTGTTCTATAAACTTATACCAACAGAACCCGCGCCGTCAACACCCGTCTTATCGAACGGGAGCCGCCGCTGCGGGTCTGTCGCGCTCGGCGCTGGCCCGCGCGTCCGGGGTCAGCCGGGTGCAGACAGTCGAGATCGAGCCGGCGCGGAATGTCGGGCCGGTGTGTACTCTTCGCAAACTGGCCGGTGTCCTTCGGGTTTGCCGGGGACGGTATCGGGCCCAGTCCCGTTCCGGAATTCAAACGGAGGCACGACAAATTGGTTGATATCTTTTGCAGAACAATATATGAACAAAGGCCGCTTCTTCGGCGGGAGAAGCCTTTTGGCCGGGAGCGTCGTCACACTGCGACGAAGCCGGCCGGCAATTTGCGACGCCCCGGCCCGGTCGCTCGGCTCAAATCGGATGGTCCGTTCTGTTTATTCGAATTCCAATAATAAAAAAGAACGGTTTGTCTACCAGTGGCCGGCGTGCTGAATCCCCGCCTACCGCCGTCCGGCCCCGCATGACGATTCATGACATATCCTGACACTTGCGAACGCCCTCGCTGTCACGCCGGACGCCGATCCGGCGTCCAGGACCGGTCCGACGGCCATCGCCCCGCGGCCCTGGGGCCTCCACGATCAGCTCCCCAATGGCTCTTCCTCCGGTCGGCCGGGGCGGCAGGCGGGTCGGGAACGGCCGCACCATGACGAATCATGACATTTCATGACACCCTTGCCCCCTCCGTTGCCGCCCCGGTTCGGCTCCGGGGCGGCAAACCTCGAATTGTGCCGCGCCCGAATCCGGGAAATGTGCAGGTCCATACCGGCGGCGTTGCGATGTTCCGCCGCCTTCCAGCAGTGCGCCGCGCCGCAATATCTCCTGACAAGCCGCTTCGTTCGCGGCGCCGGGACACAGGACGATCATGACAGATTCGCTGCGCATCGCCGTTGCCCAGGTCAACCCCACCGTCGGCGATGTCGACGGCAACGCGGCGATAATCCGGGACTATTGGCGAAGGGCAGCCGAAAACGGCGCGGACCTGGTCGTGTTTCCGGAGCTTTGCCTGTCGGGCTACCCGCCGGAGGATCTGGTCGAGAAACCGTTCTTCCTCGATGCCCTCCATGCCGAGATCGACCGCTTCGTCGAGCTCTCCCGCGAATCGGCCGCCGGGCTGCTGTTCGGAACGCCGTGGCGCGACGCGGACCGGGTCTTCAATGCGGCGGTGCTGATCGATCGCGGCAAGCTGGGCGTGCGCCGGAAACACGATCTGCCGAATTATGACGTTTTCGACGAGAAGCGTGTGTTCGCCGCCGGCGAGCTGCCCGGACCGGTCGATTTCCGCGGCCTGCGGATCGGCATCCCGATCTGCGAGGATGTCTGGACGCCGGATGTGCTGGAATGCCTGGCCGAGACCGGGGCGGAACTGGCTATCGTGCTGAACGGGTCGCCCTACGAGGCCGGGCGCTACGACACCCGCCTCCAGGTCGTGATCAACCGGGTGCGCGAATGCGGCCTGCCGATCCTCTATGTCAACCAGGTCGGCGGCCAGGACGAACTGGTCTTCGACGGCGCCTCCTTCGCGATCAACCCGGATTACTCGCTGGCGGTGCAATTGCCGAGCTTCGCGGAAACCCTCGCGATGACGGCATGGCGGCGCGGCAGCGACGGATGGTTCTGCGAAGAGGGTGAGCGCACGCCGCCGTCCGACGGCCTGCAATCCATCTATCAGGCGATGGTGCTGGGCCTGCGGGACTATGTGACCAAGAACGGATTTCCGGGCGTCATCCTGGGCCTGTCCGGAGGAGTCGATTCGGCGCTCTCGGCCGCCGTCGCCGTCGATGCCCTGGGCCCGGACAAGGTCTGGACGGTGATGATGCCGTCTCCCTACACCTCGGAAGAAAGCCTGGAAGATGCGGCCGCTGCCGCGGGTTTGCTGGGAATCCGGCTCGACAGGATCGATATCGGCCCGGCCATGACGGCTTTCGAAGCCATGCTGGCGCCGCAGTTCGACGGCCGTGAAGCCAACGAGGCGGAGGAGAATATTCAGGCCCGCTCGCGCGGCCTGACGCTGATGGCGATCTCCAACAAGTTCGGCCACATGGTGCTGTCGACCGGCAACAAGTCGGAGATGTCCGTGGGCTACGCCACGCTGTATGGCGATATGTGCGGCGGCTATTCGGTCTTGAAGGATGTCTACAAGACCGACGTATTCAAGCTGTGCCACTGGCGCAACCGGCAGCGTCCGCCCGGCGCGCTCGGCCCGGCCGGCCGGGTCGTGCCGGAACGGGTGATTACGAAGCCGCCCTCGGCGGAACTGCGCCCGGACCAGAAGGACGAGGATTCGCTGCCGCCTTACGCCGACCTCGACGACATCCTGCGCTGCTTGATCGAAGAGAATATGGGGACGGGCGAGATTGTCGCCCGCGGGCACGATCTGGAAACGGTCCGACGGGTCTGGAAGATGCTGGATACGGCGGAATACAAGCGGCGGCAGGCGCCGCCCGGCGTGAAGATCGGCACGCGATCATTCGGCAAGGAGCGCCGCTATCCCATCACAAACGCCTTCCGCGGCCAGATCTGAGCCGGGCAACGCGGCCATGCTCGGCAGGAAGAACCGCCCCGACGCGAACGATGCCGAGCGCAATGGCCTCGCGGTGGCCGTTTTTCTGGGCGCTTTCGTTCTGGGCTACCTGTTCAGCGCCTTGATCCTGGCCGCCCTGCTGGACGACGGCGGGCAGGATCTGCCGCGGGACAGCCTGTGGAAGATATTCGTCTACTGGTGCGTCGCGATCGGCCCGCAACTCATCGGCATCGCGCTCGGCCTGGCCGCGACGCGCATGGCCGTCGGCCGGTTCAATCGCTCTTTGCTGTTCTATATCGTTTTCGGCCTCGGACTCGTCGGCGTTGGCCTGAACTGCCTGTTCCTGCTGTTTCCGCTGACGGCCCGCGGCATCCTGCTGGCGCTGCTGCAGGCCGGCACGGCGTGGGTTGGATTTGTCATGCTGCGCCGCGGTCTGCGCAGCGCGGCGGATCGATAGGCCTTGCGGAAACCGCTCAGCACACCGCCGCTTTTCTGGCCGCGCATTCCCCGCGGGCACGCCTGAGCTCGCCGATGAACTCGCCGGCGCGCAACATGCCGGGGATCACCTTGTTGCCGATGACGAAGGCCGGGGTGCCCCGGATACCCAGCCGGCTCGCAAGTTCGCCGTTGGCTGCTATCGCCGCCTCAACATCCGGCGCTTGCATGTCGTTTTTCAGCTTTCCGATATCCAGTCCGACCTGCTCCGCGATCGCGAAGATCGCGGCTTCGTTCAGGGCGCCGCGGTTGGTCATCAGCCGGTTGTGCATGTCGATGTATTTGCCCTGCTTGCCGGCCGCCAGCGCCGCTCTTGCCGCAACGCGGGAGGAGGGCGCGAGGATGGGAAATTCCTTGTAGACGAGCCGGACGTCGCCATCGGCCTTCAGAGCGGCTGTCATGTGGGGATAGGCCCGTTTGCACCAGCCGCAGTTGTAGTCGAAGAACTCGACCACGGTCACGCCGCCCTTCGGGTTGCCGCCCACCGGGTCGGCCCGGTTGCGCAAAAGGGCGTCGCGGCTCTCTTCGATCGACTTTTTCGCTGCAGCCAGTTTGGCGGCTTCTTTGCGACGGCGCATTTCGCGCAGGGCCTCGACGATGACCTCCGGATTTTGCAGCAGATAATCCCGGACGATCTTGCGGATTTCCTGCTTCTGGCTTTTTCCGAAGCCGGAGTCGGCCTGCGCGGGCGCTGCGATCAGGCCGAGGGGCAGGGCTATCGCCACAGCCAACCTGACGACGCGTTTCAACATGATGGGCCTCTCAATCAAGCTTCGGCTGCCGCCGAATTTCCGACCTGCCGCCGGCTTGCCCGCCTACAGGCTTACCGGCGGACCGGTGCGGCCGGCATCCGGCTCGCCTTGATGTCCTGGACTCGCCGCCATGTCGGCGAGCCGGGCGGAAGCAGCCGCTCGGCGCGGCGCACCTGCCGGCGCACCTCGCCGAGGTCGCCGAGTAGCAGATAGTATTCCGCCAGCGCTGCGGCACTTTCGCCGATCTGCTTCAGCCGGCCATGCGCCACCGCCCGCAACCGCCAGCCGGTGGCAAATGCCTTGTCCTGGGATGTCGCCTCGATCAGGTGGTCCAGCGCGACCGGCACCTGCTTGCGCTTGCCGGTCTGCAGCAGGGCGTGGGCATAGGCGCCGCGGATCAGCGGTTCCCGGGGTGCGAGGCCGACTGCGGTGGCATAGGCTCGGGCGGCCCGGGACGCCTTGCCCCGCTCCAGCAGGATCTGGCCTTTCAGTTCGCGGAAGAAGGCGTCGCGCGGCGCCTCGCGGATCAGGCCGTCAACGGTTGAGAGGGCCTTGTCGAGGCGGCCGGCGCGATGATAGGCGACCGCCAGCGCGTAGCGCGCGTCGGGTGCGACGTTCTTCGCGCCGTACAGCCCAATGACGTTGGCCGGCGGAGAGAGGAATCCCTGCAGCTTCGCCCGCATGCGCACATGCATCTTGCGAAACCGGGCGGGTATCGGACTGCCGGTATGCGGCGATCGCTTCATGTGGCGCCGGATGCGTTCCAGGCGCGACTGGGTCAGCGGATGGGTGCGCAGGTAAGGATCCTGCATCGACCCCAGGAGCGCTTCCTGCGACATCAGCTTTTCCATCATCTTTGCCAGGCCGCGCGCCGATACGCCCATCCGGTCCAGCGTCTTCAGCGCGAACGCGTCGGCTTCGGTTTCCATACTGCGCGTGAACCGGTAGAGCGTGCCGCTGACGACCGAGCTGCCGAGGCTCGCGACCGCGCCGGCGGCCTGCCCGTCGCCGGTGGCGATCCCGGCCCCGGCTGCAAGGATGAAGGTGAGAATCTGTTTGATCTGGGCCTCGTGGATCGCGCCGCGCAACTGGGTCAGATGCTGGCCCACGATGTGGCCGGTCTCATGGGCCAGCACGCCGATCACCATGCTCGCATCGTCGGCCGCCATCAACAGGCCGGTATTGATGAAAATATGCCGGCCACCTGCGACGAATGCGTTGAGCCGCCGGCTGTTGACGATGTGGACCCGCACGTCGCTGCCGCCGACCCCGATCGTCCCGAATATCGGCGCGCTGTAAGCGCGGATCGTACTTTCTATCTCGGCGTCTCGGATCAGCGGCAGGCTGCGGGCCGATGCCTGAGGCGCCAGGCCGGCGACGAAAACCAGCAGGATTGCAAAGATACGGATCATCGAGTAGGGCGCAGGAGCCTGGCTCTTTACTGACGGATTCGGTCCCGGTGCGCCGGTTCGCGCCCCCGGCCGATTTTCCGCACAAGTCGTATCACAGGAGGCGTCGCAGCAGTGCTTAAAGTCGCCGATCGCGGCCGGATTTCGCCGTTTATCGTCATGGATGTGATGCGGGCCGCGAACGAACGCGAATCGTCTCGCGGAGATGTGATTCATCTCGAAGTCGGCCAGCCGTCGACCGGCGCGCCGCGGGGCGTGGTGGAAGCGGCCAGGACAGCGCTGGACGGCGACACGCTGGGCTATACCGACAGCCTCGGCATACCGGCGCTGCGCGAAGCCATAGCCCGGCACTATCGGGATTGGTACGGCATCGACGTGCCGGTCGGGCGGGTCGTCGTGACGACGGGGTCGTCGGGCGCATTTGTCCTGAGTTTTCTCGCGGCCTTCAATCCGGGCGACCGGGTCGCGACCGTGGCCCCGGGATACCCCTGCTACCGCAATATTCTCAGCGCATTCGACGTCGAGCCGGTTGTCCTCCAAGGGTCGGCGGCAGACCGGTATCAGCCGACGACGGCGCTGCTGGATGCGGCGCATGACGAAGCGCCGCTCGACGGGCTGATCGTGGCGAGCCCGTCCAATCCGACCGGAACGATCCTGGGCGGCGACGCGTTCCGGGCAATTTCCGATTGGTGCGCCGTCCATCGGGTGCGGTTCATCTCCGACGAAATCTACCACGGCATCGCCTATGGCGAGCCGGCGCCGACCGCTGCCGGAATCAACCCGGATGCCTTTGTCATCAACAGTTTTTCGAAATATTTTTCCATGACCGGCTGGCGGCTCGGCTGGACGATCGTGCCGGCGGATTTGCTCCGGTCGGTGGAATGCCTGGCCCAGAACCTGTTCATTTCGCCGCCGACGCTCAGCCAACGCGCCGCAGTCGCCGCTTTCGACTGCCACGATGAGTGTGAAGCCAATCTCGCGGTCTACCGCCGGAACCGGACTCTGCTGCTGAACGGGCTGCCCGCGGTCGGGTTCGACCGTCTGGCGCCGGCCGATGGCGCGTTTTACCTGTACGCCGACATCGCGGCCCTGACCAATGACAGCCGCGATTTCTGTACCCGGATGCTCGACGAAACCGGCATCGCGACGACGCCCGGCGTCGACTTCGACGCCGGGCGCGGCCATGCCCAGATGCGCTTCAGTTATTGCGCATCGACCGAGAACATCGAGATTGCACTGGAACGGTTGGCGCGCTGGCGCAAATAGCCCGGTTCGGCCGGCCGCCTTTGCCGAGGTGCGGCGGCCGGCAATCTACGCGTCGCTTACCCTCCTGTGTTCCACCAACCGCGGCGCTTTCGGGCCGGCGAACCGTCCGAATCGTCGGTCGCGGGTTCGATCGCCGGGTCCGGGTTGGCGCCCTCGGCTTCGGCAGACGCATTGGCGCGGGCAACCGCGCCGGAACCGTTGGAGCCGGCAGGCGTCGCTTCTGCCGGTTCGGAAGCCTCGGCGGCCGGTTCGGGTTCGGGCGCCGGCTCGGGTTCGGGCTCGGGTTCGGGCAGGGGTTCGGGCTGCGACTCAGCCTCGGTTTCGGCGACAGCAGATGGTTCGGGGTCGGCTTTGGCGGCGGGCTTGCTGCGGGTCCGGCGTGTCCGCTTCGGTTTCGGCGGTTCTGCCGCTTTTGTCTCTTCGCCGGACGTTGCAGCGGCTTCGGTGGCGGTCTCCTCGCTATCGCTGCCGGCAGAAGCCGGATCGGCGGAGCCTTCCGCAGTGTCATCGGACGTTTCGGAGGCCGCCCGGTCTGCCGGCGCCCGCTTACGGCTGCTCCGGCGGCGCCGGCCGATTTGCGGCGTTTCTTCTGCAGCGATGTCCGCCGGCGTGGCCTCGGCAGCCGCCGCGGCGTCGCTCTCGGCAGCTAAACCCGTATCTGCCGCCGCAGCGTCCGCCTCGTCGGCGGTGGCGTCTGCCGCCCCTACAGATTCGGAAGTCTCGGCGTCTTCGGAAATTTCTGTAGTTTCAACAGTTTCCGTTCCGGCTTCGGCCTCTCCATTCTCTGCGTCACTGCCTTCCTCGGTGCCGCGCCGCCGCCGGCCGCCGCGGCGGCCGCGCCGGCGGCGTTTCGGCTCCTCGTCGTCGTCCGCTCTGGCCTCGGCCGCTTCGCCGACATCGCCGTCGCTCTCGGTCTCGTCGGTTGTGGCGTCCAGTTCGGCTTCGCTCTCATCGGCGCGCGGGTCGTCGCCGCGCCGCTTGCGGCCGCCGCGCCGCCGCCGGCGTTTGCCGTCGGCTTCTTCGGCGGCCTCGGTCACTTCTTCGTCGACTGCGCCGGGCCTGGTCACCGTTTTTTCGATCCGGTGGTCCGGCGCGATCAACGTATCGTCGGTCTCGATCAGAACCCGGAAGGCATACCGTTCCTCGATCGCGGTCAGTTCGGGGCGCTTCTGATTGAGGATATAGAAGGCGACCCGGGGCGGCACGGAAACCGCAATCTCGTCGGCGCGTTGCCTCGTGCCTTCTTCCTCGATGGCGCGCAGCACGGTGAGCGCGGTCGATTCGGTCGATCGGATCAACCCGGTGCCGCCACAGCTCGGACAGGCGTTGGTTGAGACCTCGATGACGCTGGGCCGAAGCCGTTGCCGCGACATTTCCAGCAGGCCGAAGGCGCTGATCCGGCCGATCTGGATGCGCGCCCGGTCGCTTGCCATGGCGCTCTTGAGCCGCCGTTCGACCGCGTGCCGGTTGCGGCCGTCATCCATGTCGATGAAATCGATGACGATGAGGCCGGCCAGGTCGCGCAGCTTCAACTGGCGCGCGAGTTCATCGGCGGCTTCGAGATTCGTCTTGACTGCGGTTTCCTCGATATTGCGTTCGCGCGTCGCCCGGCCGGAATTGACATCGATCGCCACCAGGGCTTCGGTGCTGTTCAGCACAATCGATCCGCCGGATTTGAGCTGGACGACCGGGCTCTGGATATTGTCGATCTGCGCCTCGACCTGATAGCGCTGGAACAGCGGAATTTGCGGCTCCTTGTACGCTTTGACCCGTTTGGCGTGGCTCGGGATCAGGAGCTTCATGAAGTCCTTCGCCGTGCGGTAGCCTTCGTCGCCCTCGACCAGAACCTCTTCGATCTCCTTGGTGTAGAGATCGCGGATCGAGCGCTTGATCAGGTTGCCCTCCTCGTGGACCAGGGCCGGCGCCGTCGACTGCAGGGTGCGCTCGCGAATCTCATCCCACAGTTTGATCAGATATTCGTAGTCGCGCCGGATTTCCGCCTTGGTCCTCTGGGCGCCGGCGGTCCGCACGATAACGGCCATGCCGTCCGGAATATCGAAATCGTCCAGGATATTCTTCAGGCGCTTGCGATCCGCCAAGTTGGCGATCTTGCGCGAGATGCCGCCGCCGCGCGGCGTATTTGGCATCAGCACGCAATATCGGCCGGCCAGCGAGATATAGCTGGTGATGGCAGCGCCCTTGTTGCCGCGCTCTTCCTTGGCGACCTGGATCAGGATGATCTGCCGGCGGGAAATGACCTCCTGGATGCGATAGCGGCGCTGCGGGCGGCGGCGGCGCTCGCCGATATCCTCGATTTCGTCGCCGCCGACCGTATCGACGGATTCATCCGACCGGGCTGCACGAGAGCCGCGGCCCCGGCCCCGTTTCCGGCGCGGTTCTTCGTCGTCGCCTGCGGATCGGCCCGCCTGCTCGCCGGCTTCAGTTTCGCCATTGTCCGCCGCCGCGGCGGCGGACGGGTCGTCCGGTTCGTCTTCCGGAACGGTGTCGTCATCGTCCGATGCCTCGCCGGCTTCGTCGTCCAGCGTCTCGACCGGCTCCGGTTCGGAATCGCCGTTCTCATACGCTTCGGCGTCCTCGGCGGGATCGATATCCTCTTCTTCGCCCTCGGCTTCCGCGGCTTCCTGCTGGAGCAGTTCCTCGCGGTCGGAAATCGGAATGCGGTAGTAGTCCGGATGAATTTCGTTGAAGGCCAGAAAGCCGTGGCGATTTCCGCCATAGTCCACGAACGCCGCCTGGAGCGACGGCTCGACGCGAGTGACTTTGGCGAGGTAGATGTTCCCTTTCAGCTGGGTTTTTTGGCTGGTTTCGTAGTCGAAATCTTCCAGTCGGTTGCCGCTGGCAACGACCACCCGGGTTTCCTCCAGATGGGTCGCGTCAATCAACATGCGTGTCGTCATAAATATCTCCGTACAGCCGCGCCCGGAAGGGGCACCAGCCGGTTGATCAGAAATCGCCGTACGGAAACAGGGCGCAGAACGGACGTTCTGCGGAAATAATGCTACTAACGGCCCGTTAAAGGCTTGGGCCTATTCGTGGCGCCTGCGTCATCGCCAAAATCCTTGGTCGTCCGGATCGGCGACATGCGTATGCACCCGATCCGTTCGACCTTGGCGTCCTGCGGCGCCGAGTTTCCTGTCCGGCGGTCTCGCCATTGCGTTTCGTTGCCTTGGCCCCGACGCGTACTTCCGACCGCGCTTCGCACCCCGATTGTCGGTTCCGATGCGAATGACGCCGCCGGCTCCGCGCTGCCGGAAAATACGCTCCTACGGGAGCGAACGGAATTCCAGCACGGGCCGCAACGGAGGAAAGGTAGTCGCTAAACGGCGGCGCGACAATCGGCAATATCCACGCCAAAGAAAATAGAATAATGTCTTTAGTGAAAATGCGGCAATGACTTGACCGTTTCACTCTAGGTAAATGAACGGATAGTGGCGGGATAATGCCGGGCCGCGTGGCAATACAGTTCAGCAAGAAATGGGCATGGCTTCGGCTTGGCGGCGCCTTGACCGGATTATTCGTCGCAGCGGCCGGATCTCCGGCCCTGTCCCAGGACGGCGCACGAAAGTCGGCAACGTCGGCGACACTGCCGGTCGCCGCGCCTTCATCCGTTCAGACCGGGCCGGGCAATTCGCGCTGGACGGTTGTCCTCGATCCCGGCCATGGCGGGGTCGACAAGGGCGCCGTCAGTCCCTCTGGCTTCGAGGAGAAAGCGCTGGTGCTGAAGACCGCACAACTCATCCGCCGGTTTCTGGAACGGGACCGGCGGTTCGAGGTGTTGTTGACCCGGCAGGACGATCGCTATGTCCCATTGCGCGAGCGCTACGAGTTCGCGCGCCGGCGCCGCGCGGCCCTGTTCGTCTCGATCCATGCCGACGCGAATCCGTTCTCGAAGAAGCGGGGACTTTCGGTCCATACCCTTTCGGCCCGCGCCTCGGACCGTCAGGCGGCCCGTCTGGCGGAACGGGAAAACCGGTCGGACATCGTCGCCGGCGTAAATCTGCACGGGGCCGGCAAGTCGGTCTCGGCCATCCTGCTGGATCTCGTCCAGCGTGAGACGCGTACGGGTTCGGCCCGGCTTTCGACCTTGATCGTCCGGTCGGCGCGCGACCGCGTCCGGCTGTTGCGCAAGCCCCAGCGTTCGGCAAGCTTCGCGGTGCTGAGGGCGCCGGACGTGCCCTCGGTGCTCGTCGAACTCGGATTCCTGACAAATCCGGAGGATGAAAAACTGCTGCGCACCCTGAAATACAGGAAACGCCTCGCTGCCGTTCTGGCCCGGGCAATCGCCCAGTATTTCAGCGGTACGCCATTGCCGGAACGGCCGGGGGACGGGGCTGCGGACACCGTGGGCGGCGAACGGTGAGCGGCCTCGCCGCGGCACGGGAACGCGGGGGCGCCGCGCCCCGCCGCCATAGTTGAGCCACATAGCTGTGCGAAAAGGCATCGTGCTTGCTACCGTCTGCGATCGACCCGGCCCGTCAATGCACCGGAATGGCGGAAACGTTTCGTTCGAACCCTCGAACCATCGGCGGATTCATGGTGCGGCGGCGCGGAATATTTCATGAGCGAAATCAGAATAACGCCTGAAGACCGTATCGCCGCCGAGCAAGCGCCAAAGAGGTCCGGCCAGCCGCGCAGCCCCAGGGTCGGGCGCGGCGGATCCGGCAGGCGCAAGGGGACGGCAGCGGTCGTTCGCTGGTTCGTCGGTTTGCTCAATCTGGCCTTTATCGTTTCCATCCTCGGATTCGCGGTCGTTTTGTTCGGCTTCTGGTTCTACGGCCGCGATCTGCCCGGTCTGGCAAAGCTGGCGGACTACGAGCCGCCGATCGTCAGCCGCGTCTACGCTGGCGACGGCCGCCTGATCGGGGAATTCGCAACCGAAAAACGCATTTTCGTGCCTATCAAGCTGATCCCGAAGACGGTCGTTAACGCCTTCATCGCGGCTGAGGACCAGCGTTTTTTTAGCCATAACGGTGTCGACCTGATCGGTACGATGCGTGCCGGCTTTACGACCGCAGGCTCCTACCTGACCGGCGGCGGCCGCGTGGTCGGCGGATCGACCATCACGCAACAGGTCGCCAAAAACTTCTTCTTCACCAGCGAGAAGACGCTCAAGCGGAAAATTCGCGAGATCATCCTGGCCATGCGCATCGAGTCGGCGCTGTCCAAGGATCAGATCCTGGAGTTGTATCTGAACGAGATTTTCCTGGGCAACCGCGCCTACGGCGTGGCCGCTGCCGCCCAGACCTATTTCAACAAGCCGCTTCGGGATCTGTCGATCGCGGAAGCCGCCATCCTGGCCGGCATGCCGCAGGCGCCGAGCCGCTACAATCCCTTCAAGAACCCGAGAGCCGCGAGAGCCCGGCGCAGCTATGTGATCGAGAGGATGCGCATCGACGGTTACATCACTGCCGACGAAGCGCGCCTTGCCCGGCAGGCGCCGCTGGGACTCGTGAGGCTGGAAAAGCAGGGCAGCGTCGGCGCGGAATATTTTGTCGAAGAACTGCGCCGGGATCTCATCGTAAAATACGGCGAGGAGAAAATGAAGAAGGGCGGCTATTCCGTTCGCTCGACGCTGGATCCCGCATTGCAGCAATACGCCGACGAGGCGCTACGGAGCGGGCTGGTGGCCTATGACCGGCGTCACGGCTATCGCGGACCGGTGGCCCGGTTGCCGGAGACTTACGGCGCGCGCTGGGCTGCGGGCTGGCGGAAGAAACTGTCCGCGGTGTCCCGGCCGGCCGGCGCCGGCGGTTGGTCCCTGGCCGTCGTCCTGAAGTCCGAACGAAACCGGGCGGATATCGGATTTGCCGACGGTCGGCGCGGCGCAATTCCCCTGGGCGAGGTTGCCTGGGCGCGCAAGCAAGGGGTGAAGACGCGCGCGAGCGGCAAAATATCGTTCACCGCAGTCGGCCCGCGTGTCCGCAGTGTCGATGCCGTTTTGCGCAAGGGCGACGTGATTCTCGTCGAGCCGGTGCGCCGGTCGCGGCAGGGCAAGGCCTATCCGGACGATACCTACACGTTGCGCCAGATTCCCATCGCCACGGCAGCGATTGTCGCCATGGACCCGCATACCGGCCGAATTCTTGCCATGAGCGGCGGATTCAGCTTCCGGATCAGCCAGTTCAATACGGCGACCCAGGCACAACGGCAGCCCGGTTCGTCGTTCAAGCCGGTCGTCTTTCTGACCGCGTTGGAAAACGGCTTTACGCCGTCGACGCTGGTGCTGGATGCGCCGGTCGTGGTGCGGCAGCCCGACGGCGAATTCTACAAGCCGCTCAATCATTCCGGTAAATTCTACGGTCCGACGACTCTGCGCCGCGGACTTGAACTGTCGCGCAATGTGATGACCATTCGCCTTGCCCAGCGGGTCGGACTGGAGAAAGTGTCCGAAATGGCAGGCCGGCTGGGTATTGCGAAGAACCTGCCAACGACCATGTCCGCGGCGCTGGGCGCCTACGAGACGACGCTGCTCAAGATGGCAGTCGGCTATTCGATCATGGTGAACGGCGGCCGCGCGGTGACGCCGACCCTGGTCGACCGCATCCAGGACCGCTACGGCAGGACGATCTTCCGCCACACCACGATTGCCTGCGCCGCCTGCACGGTCCCGGAGTGGCAGGGTCAGGAGATGCCGGAACTGCCCGACGAGCGCCGGCAGGTGGTCGGCAAACAGAGCGCTTTCCAGATTGTTTCCATATTGCAGGGCGTGGTTCAGCGCGGCACCGGCCGCCGGGTGTCGGAGATCGGCCGGCCGCTTGCCGGCAAGACCGGGACGACCAACGATGTCGTCGACGCCTGGTTTGTCGGCATGTCGCCCAATCTGGTCGCCGCGACCTGGGTCGGGTTCGAGAAATCCTTTTCGCTGGGCAAATTCGAAGAAGGCGGCCGGACTGCCACGCCCATCTTCCGCAATTTCATGAAAAAGGCGCTCAAGGGGCCGGAGGAAGATTTCCGGCCGCCCAAGGGTCTGGTCGCCATCCGCGTCGAACTGGACACGAAGGGCGGACGAACCAGGGCTCGGAAAGCCTATTTAGAATATTTCAAGATCGGCGTGAAACCGGGTTCGGCGCCGGACGGGTTGGCGCCCGGCGAAGGCGGGTCGAACTTCAACGAGACGGCGAGCGAGGAATATTGAGCCCTATCCGCAACCCCCATCGCGCGGAGGCCGCAGAAACGTAGCCCGAAACCGGTTGGCGCCGCGCCATTGGCCCGTCCCAAGCCTTCCTTCCGGGGCTGCGGGCATGATAGACGATGGCGCCGCGACGGGATCGGACTGGATATCCCCCGGCCGTTGAAGCTGCCGCCGTCCCCGGGCGGTGAAACCCGTTTATCCGTACCGAAGCGGCATTCAGGCCGCTTTCTCTTGTGGAAGATTGACATGAAAGCGGAAACCCAGGCGGTTGCCGACGAAATCGAGCAGTCGATCGAACTGCTGAGGAGGCATCTTTGACCCGGCGGCGCTGGAAAAACGCCTCGCTGCGCTGAACGCGCAGGCCGAAGAGCCGGATTTATGGAACGACGCCGATCGGGCTCAGGCGGTCATGCGCGAGCGGACGTCGACAGAAAAGCGCCTCGCTGAATTCCAGGCGATTCAACAGGAGTTCGATGACGCGATGGAACTGATCGCCCTTGCGGAAGAGGAGGCGGACGCCGAAACGCTGGACGAGGCGGAAAAAGCGCTTTCCGCACTTCGGGCGGTAACTGCCAAGCGGCAACTGGAAAGCCTCCTTTCGGGCGAGGCCGACGGCAATGACTGTTTCCTCGAAATCCATGCCGGCGCCGGAGGCACCGAGAGCCAAGACTGGGCGCAAATGCTGGTCCGCATGTACACCCGGTGGGCCGAAGCACACCGCTACAAGGTCGAATGGCTTGAAGAAAGCCTGGGCGAAGAGGCGGGTATCAAGTCGACGACCCTGCGCATCAACGGCGAAAACGCCTATGGCTGGCTGAAGACGGAGAGCGGCGTTCACCGTCTCGTCCGCATTTCGCCCTACGATTCGAGCGCCCGCCGCCACACCAGCTTCGCCTCGGCCTGGGTCTATCCGGTTATCGACGACGATATCGATATCGAGATCGACGAGTCGCAGGTCCGGGTCGATACCTACCGGGCTTCCGGCGCCGGCGGCCAGCATGTCAACAAGACCGACAGCGCCGTCCGCCTGACCCACCAGCCGACCGGTATCGTCGTCCAGTGCCAGAACGATCGCTCCCAGCACCGCAACCGGGCGGAGGCGTGGAAGATTTTGCGCGCCCGCCTGTACGAACTGGAGTTGCAAAAGCGGGAGGCGGAGGCCCAGGAGGCGCACGAGGCCAAGAGCGACATCGGCTGGGGCCACCAGATCCGCTCCTATGTCCTGCATCCCTACCAGATGGTGAAAGACCTCCGGACCAACGTCGAAAAGGGCAACGCCCAGGGCGTCCTGGACGGCGATATCGACCGGTTCCTCGAGGCGTCGCTGGCTGCGAAGGTGGGCATGACCCGGGATTCGTAAGGCGCTCCAATACCGGCCCGGCGGATGGCCGGCGGGCCAGCGGGCGTCACCTTATCCTCGCCACTCGCGGCGGACCCACGCTACCTATCGAGCGATTGATCGACCGGAGAAATGACCATGACCGAGACCAGAGAATCCGCCCTTATCGTCGGCACCGGCCCGGGGCTCAGCGCGTCCCTGGCCCGGCTGTGCGCGCAACAGGGCATGGCGGTAACGGTGGCAGCCCGCGATGCCGGCAAACTCGCCGGCCTCGCCGCTGAAACCGGCGCGACGGCGCGCGAATGCGACGCCGGTGACGGCGCCTCCGTGGACGCTCTGTTCGACGCGGCCGTCGCCCAGTACGGCGTGCCCGATCTGGTCGTCTACAATCCCAGCTACCGCGAGCGCGGTTCGCTGATCGACCTCGACCGGGAGGAGGTCCGCAAGGCGATCCACATTTCCTGCTACGGCGGCTTCCTGGTCGGCCAGAAAGCGGCGCAATCGATGCTGCCGCGCGGCAGCGGTTCGATCCACTTCACCGGCGCCTCGGCGAGTGTGAAGGGCTATCCGCAGTCGGCCTCCTTCGCGATGGGCAAGTTCGGCCTGCGCGGCTTGGCCCAGAGCATGGCGCGGGAATTGCAGCCCAGGGGAATTCACGTCGCCCATTTCGTGATCGACGGCGGCATCAGCGCGGGACCGGACGATCCGCGCAACAGCCGCGGCGAGGACGGGTTGCTCCTGCCCGATGCCATCGCCGAAACCTATCTCCATGTCCATCGCCAGCACCGCAGCGCCTGGACCTGGGAAGTGGAGCTTCGTCCCTGGGTGGAGAACTTCTGATCCGTCAACCCCCAGTGCCTTCCAGAGTGCCTTCCCGCGTCGATTCCAGCGCGGCGTCCAGTACGGCTTCGGCGTGGCCGGGAACCCTGACCTTGCGCCAGGCCCTTGTCACTGTGCCCTCGGCATCGATCAGGAAGGTTGCCCGCTCGATGCCCATATATTCGCGGCCGTAGAGCTTCTTCTGCACCCAGACCCCGTACGCCTCGCACACGTTGCCGTCGGTATCCGAAGCGAGAGTGAAAGGCAGGTCGTATTTGGCCTTGAACCGGTCGTGCCTGGCGACCGGGTCTCTCGATACGCCGACGATCCGGGTGCAGATACCGGAGAAATCCGCCATGGCGTCGCGGAAGGCGCACGCCTCTTTGGTGCAGCCGGGGGTGTCGTCCTTCGGATAGAAATACAGCACGAACCGTTCGCCTTTCAGGCCGGCGAGCGAGACGGTGCCGCCGCCGTCTGTCGGCATGGTGAAATCCGGGGCCTTGTCGCCCTCGGCAAGGGTCATCGCGTCAATCTCCTTCGGAGGTTTTCAGGGCGTGGGATGGAGGCGGTCCGGCGTCCGCTGGCGCCGCCCCAGTGGCGGCGTCGGCCACCAATCGGTTGTAGATTTCCCGAACGGCGCAGGCCGTGGCCTCCATGTCGGCCTCCAGCACCCGGATATCCGGCTGCTCGGTCGCCCGGCACAGGAGAGAATGCAGGGAGGCCGGCGGCCGGCCGTCGAGGTCGCGGGCAGCGCCGGTGAGCCGGAGGATCGCCTGAACGGTCTGCCAGAGCGTGGCGGCCCGGAGCAGCGTATCGGCGTCTTCCGTTTCCAGGCATCCGGCCTCGCGAAGGGCTTTCAGGGCGGATGCTGTATTCCCCTGCCGCAAATGCGGATGCGCGTTGCTGTGCAGCAGAATCAGGAACTGCGCGACGAATTCGATGTCGAGAATGCCGCCGGGCATGTTCTTGACGTGCCAGCGCGTCGGCGCCGCCCGGTTTTCGGCAAGCCGCCGGCGCATGTCGGCAACATCGGCGGCGAGCGCACCCGCCGTACGGGCACGGCCGACGGACCGTGCCGTCATGTCCATGACGGCGCCGGCCAGCGCTTCGGATCCCGCCACGACCCGGGCCCGGGTAATTGCCATCTGCTCCCAGGTCCAGGCCTGATTATTCTGGTAGTCCTCGAATGCGGTGAAGCTGGACGCCAGCGGCCCCTTGTCGCCGAGGGGCCGCAATCTGGGGTCGACCTCGAAGAGCCCGCCTTCGGCCGTCGGCGCCGTCAGCGCGCTGAACAGGCGTTGGGCGAAACGCGCATAGTAGTGGCTCGGCGCCAGCGGCTTCGGACCGTCCGACCGGGCGTCCGCGACCCGGTCTTCGTAGACGAAGACGAGATCCAGGTCGGACGTCGCCGTCATCTCCCGGCCGCCCAGCTTGCCGAGCCCCAGAATGCAGAAGCCGCCGCCGGCGAAACGGCCATGTTTTTCGGCGAACGCCGCTTCCACGCAGGGGAGGATCGCCGACACCGCCGTATCGGCGACATCGCTATAGGCGTGGCCGGCCTGGGCCGCCGAAATGGTCCCGCGCAGAAAGCGCACGCCGATCCCGAAACGCGCCTCGGCGCACCAGCGGCGGATCGTGTCCAGACTTTCCTCGAAACCGCAATCGGCCGGCAGGGACTCGGTGAGCCGGTCGGCCAGCGTGCGCCGGTCCGGCAACCTGTCGAAAAATCCGCGATCGAGCAGCGCGTCGAACAGGGTCGGACGCCGGCCCAGCGTTGCCGCGAGCTCCGGGGCAGTGCCCATGATCTCGGCAATCAGGTCCAGCAATTTCGGGTTGGCGTGCAAAAGGGAAAACAGCGGCACGCCGGCGGGAAGGCTGCGGATGAAGGCGTCCAGGCGCCGGAAGGCTTCGTCCGGCGCCGGCGAGCCGCCGATGGCCTGTAGCAGGGCGGGGGTCAATTCCGTCAGCAATTGCCGGGCCCGGTCGCTGTGGGTCGCCCGATAGCGGCCGTGATGCCAGCCCCGAATGACGCTCGAGACCGTCTCGGGTTCCGAAAAGCCCAGGGCCGACAGGGTTTCCAGCGTGTCCGGATCGTGATCGCCGCCGGTAAAGACCAGGCTGCTCGGTCCGCCCAGCGGCGCCGCTTCCTCGAACAGGCCGGCATAGTGGTTCTCGACCTGCTGGAGATGGCGGAACAGGGCGGCCAGAAAGGCGTCAGCCGAGGGATATCCCATGAAAGTGGCGAAGGCGTCGAATTCCTCAGCGTTTTCCGGCAGTGTCTGGGTCTGACGGTCCTCGACCATCTGCAGGCGATGCTCGACGGTGCGCAGAAATTCGTAAGCGACGGTCAGGTCGCCGGCGGCCCGGTGCACGACGCGGCCGGCGGACACCAGGGCGTCGATCGCGCGTACCGTCGATCTCTCGCGGAGGCTGGCGTCCCGTCCGCCGAAGATGAGCTGTTGCGTCTGGGCAAAAAATTCGATCTCGCGGATGCCGCCCCGTCCCAGCTTTACATCGTGGCCCGGCAGGCCGCCCGGCGTACGAATCGAGCCGCCGCCGCGACGGGCGTTGATCTGGCGCTTGATCGAATGCACGTCCTGAATGGTGGCGAAATCCAGGTTTCGGCGCCAGATGAAGGGCCGCAGCCGCTCAAGGAAGGCCGTCCCCGCGGCCATATCGCCGGCCACGATCCGCGCCTTGATCATCGCGGCGCGCTCCCAGTTCTGGCCCATGCTCTCGTAGTAGACCTCGGCGGCGTCGACCGACAGGGCGACCGGGGTCGAGGCGGGATCCGGGCGCAGGCGCAAATCTGTGCGGAAAACATAGCCATCGGCCGTGCGCTTCTGGAGCAGATCGACCAGGCCCTGGGTCAGCCGCACCATCTCGCGCTGGAGCCGGTCGGGACGCACGATCGGGACTTTCTCCGGGTCGTAGAAAACGATCAGATCGATATCGCTGGAATAGTTCAGTTCATGGGCGCCGAGCTTCCCCATACCGATCACGAACAGGCCGCTCGCGCGGTTGGGTGCGTCCTGCTTCGGATCGAGGGCGAATACGCCGCGGCCCGCTGCCTCCCGGACCAGGACGTCGAGCGCGGATCCGATGGCCCAATCGGCAAAGTCGCTGAGCGTCCCGGTGACGGCGGGCAGCGCCCAGGTGCCGGACAGATCGGCCAGCGCGACGCCGAGCGCCACCTGGCGGCGCGTCGCGCGCAGAATCCGGGCGACGGTGTCGATCCGGTCGGTCTTGGCAAGTTCTTGCCTGGACGACTCCAGAACGGCGCGGATTGCCGCATCGTAGCCGATGGTGAAACACGTCTGCGCGAAGCCCGGATGCTTCAATAGACAATCGGAAAGAAACGGGCTATTGCCGAAACATGCGCGCAGCGATCGCCCGTTTCGACCGTCGATCAGACGCGTTGCAGCCTCTCGCGCTTCGCCCTCCAAATCTTGCTCGACAGCGGCCGGCCAGCGCTCCAGGTTCCGCGCCAGCATGCCGGGGTCGGCAGGGGTCGGCGGCGCGCTCAGGCGGTGGAACGGATTCTGGGTCACCGGTCGTACATCTTGGCAGTTGCCCGCCACGTCCGCGATTCGAACCGCCGGCCGGCTGGATAACTGGATCCAGAAGGCGGTGCGTTCCAGCGCCGTGGAATTTGCATTCTTCTGATTAGGACGCCGGTCAGGTGTTTCGCAAGCCGATCCGCATATTCATCCGGTCAACGGTAATTCTGGTGGCGCTCGTCGCCATCGCCGCCGGTGCGGCTGTATGGCGCCTCTATCTCGGTCCGATCGACGCCGAATTCGCCGCCCGCCGTATTCAGCGGGAACTGTCTCGCTCTTTCCCGAACCTGTCGATCGGGTTCGGCAAGACCCAGGCATTCTGGCCGGAGGACATGGCGGGATTGCCCTTGCATAGCAAGAATGTCCAAGTGTTCGGCGAAGACGGCAACGAGATTGCACGGTTCCCCGAAGTTGTCGTGACCGTTGCTTCGTTAGCCTTGCTGCAGGGGCAGGTGCGCCTGCAATCGATTCGGGTCGTCCAACCCGAGATCGCCCTGGAACGCGATGCCGACGGCAACATGACGCTGCAGGCCGGGGCCGCGCCGTCACCCGGTCAAAAGCGGTTTTTCGCCCTGTTGCTCGATGGTCTTTCCGGCCCGCCGAACGATGCCGGGCCGTTCGGCGCCTTGCGCTCGATCGAGATCGTCGGCGCCGACGTCACCCTGACGGATTCTGCATCCCGGCAGGTGTGGCGGGCGGACCGGCTGCAGTCCACGTTGAGCCGCGGCCCGGACGGCATCGCGGGAAATCTGTCCTTCACCTTGCAGGTCGGCAGGACGGCGGCGCGGCTGGCCGGCGCGGGCCTGTATCGCCCGGCGACCGGCGCCATCGGCGGCACCCTGAAATTCAACGGGCTTGCGCCGGAGGTGCTGGCAAAGGTCTGGAAGCCGCTGTCCCCGTTGGCCAATCTGCGGATGACGCTCTCCGGCAAGGCAGAATTTTCAGGTTCGGATACCGGGCGCATCGACGGCGCCTCGCTCGATATCGAAGGCGGTGCAGGCTCGGTCAGGCTGCCCGGTGTCTATCGCGAGCCGGTCCGTTTGAAAGCCCTGCGCGCCACCGTGGTGCTGAAGGATGGCGGGCGGACGGCCGAGATTGGCGGCTTCCGGGCCGATCTGGGCGAAACGGCGCTCACCGCCAAAGGCACGGTCAGAAATGTGAACGGCAAGGCCACGGTTGAGGGCAGCGCGTCCTTCAGCGGGTTCGGCGTCGCCGCGCTGCGCCGGCTCTGGCCCGCCGGGATCGGCCGCGGCGCCAAACGGTGGATCGGCAAGAATATCGACCGCGGGAGAGTATCCAGGCTCGACACCGACTTTCGCCTTTCCTTCGACAAGGAGAGAAAACCTGCGGTAAAAATGGACCGTCTGTACGGCCGTTTCGGTTTCAAGGACCTGACAATCCGCCTGCCGGGTTCGTTGCCGCCGCTGCGGCAGGTTGGCGGCGATGCGCGGTTCGATCTCCGGCACTTCGATTTCCGGTTCGACCGCGGGCAGCTCGGGCGAAACCGGGTAAGCGCAGGCACGGCGCGGATCGACGGTCTTGGCGGCAAGGTCGAAAAGATCGCCATTGCAGGCACCATCGACGGCGGCCTCAAAGAAATCCTGCAACTTGCCGGTCGCAAGGCGCTGGCACAGACGAGGAAGCTGGGGGCCGATCCAGCCGCCATCCGGGGAAAGGCGAGGGTCCGGCTGAAAACATCTTTTCCGCTGATCGACCGCCTTTCCTTCAGGAACGTCGCCATCGCCGCCAATGCGCAGATCCGCGACGCTTCGTGGCCGAAGGCGTTGTTCGGCCTCGACCTTGCGAACGGACGGTTCCGCTTGGATGTCGACAAGACAGGGTTCAAGCTGGACGGCGAGAGTCTGCTCGCCGGGACCGCGGCAAAACTGGTCTGGCACGAAAAGTTCGGACGGGTGACGAAGTCCTGGCGCCGCCGGCTGTCGGTCAAGGGCACAACGACCCCGAAGGCGCTGCGTGCCGCCGGGCTCGACCTCCGCCAATTCATATCCGGGCCGTTCCGTGTCGACGCTACGGTCAGCGCGTTCGACGACGGCCGCACCTCGATCGGCAGTACGTACGATTTTCGCAGCGCCCGCCTGACGGTTCCTTTCCTCAATGTCGAAAAGCCGCCGGGAATGCCGGCCCGGGGATCGTCAAGCCTGGCCTTCAGTAACGGCCGCCTGACCGCGATTTCCCGTTTCACCCTGCAATCGGCGGCGGTCAGCTTCCGCGGCAAGGCGAGCTTCGAAAAAAACGGCCGGACGCTGCGCCGGCTGACCGTCGACCGGCTGACGGCAGGGCGAACGCGGCTGAAGGCGACCGTCGAACGAAGCGGCGAGGCCGGGCGCCGGGTGCAATTGACCGGCCCGGTCCTGGACCTGTCGCCTCTGTTCGCAAACCGGACCACCGCTTCGAAACGCGCCAATCCAGGCCGTTCCGCTGGCAATCCCGCGCTCGGGCCGATTAACGTCAGCCTCAAGGTCAATCGGCTGTTCGTGGCAAAAAACGTTCCTTTGCGGTCCGTGACCGGTTCGGCGCGGCACGACGGCAGGGAGTTGCGCCGGCTGCAAATGGCCGCGGCTCTTCCAGCCGGCAAATCGATGAGCCTGAATCTGGCGCCGGGCGTCAGCGGGCAGACGATAATGCTCACCTCCGACGACGGCGGCGCCGCCCTGCGCGCGCTCGGGATCGTCGACAGCCTGCGCGGCGGCTTTCTCTCTGTCCGCGCCGTCCGCAAGCCGACACTCAAAGAAAAACCGATATCCGGCACCTTGCGTCTCAAGAATTTCCGTATTGAACAGGCGCCCGCGATCGCGCGTTTTTTTGCTGCCGCGGAGCGCCGCCGTATCGACAACAGCATCCGCCTGCAGCGGCTGGAAATGCATTTCGACCTGGAGGGCGATCGTTTCAAGATCCGCGAGGGCAGGGCTTATAGCAACCTGATCGGCGTCACGGCATCCGGCCGGATCGACCGTGCGAACCGAAATGTGCAACTCCGCGGAACCCTGGTGCCGCTCTACGCGCTGAACAGCGTGTTCGGTAAGGTTCCGCTCCTTGGCGACCTGCTGGTCGGCGAGAAGGGTAGCGGCCTGCTGGCCGCCCGTTTCACCGTCAGGGGCTCCCTGGACAAACCCAAATACAGCGTGAATCCGATTTCGCTGCTCGCTCCCGGTGCGCTTCGCCGTATCTTTGACTTTGGCAGCGGTAGCAAAAGCGGCAAGGACGAGCCGAACTAGCCTGATTCCGCCGGCCGCACCAGGACATGCCGTTTCTTGCCGGCGGAGAGCTTGATCGCGCCGTCGGCATTGACATCGCCGGCGCCGATCGGCGCGTTCTCGTCCTTCACCTGTGTGTCGTTGACCCGGGCGCCGCCGCCCTTGATCAATCGGCGCGCTTCGCCGCCGCTGGCCGCCAGCCCGGCGCGCCGGAACAGGTCGAAGGCCGGGATGCCGCTCTCCAGGTCGCTCGCCGGCACTTCTATGACCGGAAGGTCATCGCCCAGCTTTCCCTGTTCGAAGGTCTGGCGCGCCGTTTCCGCCGCCGCATCGGCGGCGTCCTTTCCGTGCAGCATCGCGGTTGCCGCCGTCGCCAGCAGCTTCTTCGCCTCGTTGATCTCGGCGCCTTCCAAAACCTCGAGCCGGGCGATCTCGTCGAGCGGCAGCTCGCTGAACAGGCGCAGGAATCGGCCGACATCGCCATCCTCCGTATTGCGCCAGAACTGCCAGTAGTCGTAGGCGCCGAGCCTGTTGGCATTGAGCCAGATCGCGCCCTGGGCGGTCTTGCCCATCTTGGCGCCGGACGCCGTCGTAATGAGCGGCGAGGTCAGCCCGAACAATTCGCGCTGCTCGACGCGCCGGCCCAATTCGACACCGTTGACGATGTTGCCCCACTGGTCGGAGCCGCCGAGCTGAAGCGCGCAATCGTAGCGCCGCGCCAGTTCGACGTAATCGTAGGCCTGGAGGATCATGTAATTGAATTCCAGGAAGGTGAGCGGCTGTTCCCGATCCAGCCGCAACCTCACGCTGTCGAAGGTCAGCATCCGGTTGATCGTGAAATGGCGGCCGTACTCGCGCAGGAAATCGACATAGGCGAGGCCGTCGAGCCAGTCGGCGTTGTTCGCCATCACTGCATCGGCCGGTCCGTCGCCGAAGGTGAGGAACTTCTCGAACACGCTGCGGATGCCCGCCATGTTCGCCGCGATCTGCGCCTCGCTCAGCAACTGCCGGGCCGAATCCTTGCCGGAGGGATCGCCGACCCTGGTCGTGCCGCCGCCCATCAGGACAATCGGCTTGTGGCCGGTCTTCTGCAGCCAGCGCAGCAGCATGATCTGCAGCAGGCTGCCGACATGCAGACTGTCCGCGGTGCAGTCGAAACCGATATAGGCCGTCACGATCCCGTTGGCGGCCCTGTCGTCCAGCGCTGCCGCATCGGTGCACTGGTGGACATACCCGCGGTCATGCAGGACATTCATGAAATCGGATTTGAAGCCGGGCATGGGCCGCGCTATCTCCCTTCTGGCCGGGGCGCGATCGATGGCTGGATCGGTGGTGGCGGCCTGTTCGTCAGGCGATCTATCACAGCCCGCCCGGCCGGACAAATTGCGATGCTCCCTTCAATTCTTCCGACCGAAATATGACGCTGCGCACTGTCATCGGGATGATGAGCGGCACGTCGCTCGACGGGGTCGATGTGGCGCTGATCCGATCGGACGGCGCCTGGCGAATCGAGAGCGGGCCGGCGCGGACCTATGATTATACTCCGGAACAGCGGGCCGCGATCCGGACTTGCCTGGGACGGGAACCGGGTTCGGACGCAGCGGGCGCTGCTGTGACCGAGGCCCATAAGGCAGCGCTCCGGGCCTTCATCTCCACGGAAAGGCTTCCGCCGGCGGAGATCGACTGGGTCGGCTTCCACGGCCAGACGATCCTTCACGATCCGGACAACGGCAAGACCGTCCAGATCGGCGACGCGGGGGCGCTGGCCGATGCGGGCGGTGTCCCGGTGGTCAGCGACTTTCGCAGCGCGGACATGCGCCGGGGCGGGCAGGGGGCGCCGCTGGCACCGCTCTATCATGCCGCCCTGTCCGCCGGATTCGAAAAGCCGCTCGCGGTTCTCAATCTCGGCGGTGTGGCCAACGTCACCTGGATCGGCACCGGTGCACAGGGCGAGCGCGTCGAAGACACACCCCTTCTGGCGTTCGATACCGGGCCGGCAAACGCGCTGCTCGACGACTGGATGTTGCGCCGGGCAGGCGCGGCTTTCGACCGGGACGGAGAAACGGCTGCGCGCGGCGCGGTCGATGCGGGCCGGGTCGCCGACTGGCTCGACCGTCCCTTTTTCCGGGCCGAACCGCCCAAGAGCCTGGACCGGAATGCGTTCGATGCCAAGGCCGGCGGCCTTAGCGTTGAAGACGGCGCAGCGACCCTGACCGCCTTCACCGTGCAATCGGTCGCGCGCGCGCTCGATTGGATGCCGGAAGCGCCGCGGTGCTGGTTGGTTACCGGCGGCGGGCGCAGGAACGGCTTCCTTATGGACTGCCTGCGCACCGCATTGGCGGTGCCGGTCGATCCTGTCGAAACCGTCGGCTGGGACGGCGACGCGCTGGAGGCTCAGGCCTTCGCCTGGCTCGCGCTCCGGGTCGTCGACGAGCTGCCGACCAGCCTGCCATCGACAACCGGGGTGCCCGAGCCGACCACCGGCGGCGCGATCAGCCGGCCGGGCTGACGCGGAATTTCAGAAATAAGAGCGGGACTGTCTTGTCCTACCGGCGACCGCCGATGGCACGTTTGCGCGGAGTCGCGAGGGCGACATCGAGATACTGCTCGACATGGCCCTGCATCTCGTCGAGATGATCGTCGAAGAAGTGGTCGCAATCTTCGATCGCCCGCAGATCGACGATCACTCCTTTCTGCGTCATCAGCTTCTCGGCCAGCTTCTCCACCGATTCGAGCGTCACCAGCGTGTCCGCCGCGCCATGTACCATCAGGCCGGAGGACGGGCAGGGCGCCAGGAACGAGAAATCGTACATGTTGGCCGGCGGCGCGATGGTGATGAAGCCGTCCAGTTCGGGCCGCCGCATCAGAAGCTGCATGCCGATCCAGGCGCCGAACGAAAATCCGGCGATCCAGCAGCCGGAAGCGTTTTCGTTGTGCTGCTGCATCCAGTCGAGCGCGGCGGCGGCGTCGGACAGTTCGCCCTCGCCGCGGTCGTAGACCCCTTGGGACCGCCCGACTCCCCGGAAGTTGAAACGCAGGGTGGAAAAGCCCCGCCGCGCGAAGACGTGGTACAGGCGGTAGACGATCTTGTTGTTCATCGTCCCGCCATGTTGCGGGTGCGGATGCAGGATCAGCGCGATCGGCGCGTTCGGCCGTTTGCTGTGATGATATCGGCCTTCCAGCCGGCCGTCCGGGCCGGGAAGAATAACGTCAGGCATCCGGGAGGGTCCCTTTGTTAGGCCTCGGTCGCCTTCGGCGGTCTCCATCGGGCGGAAAACCGCGAAAAGGCGCGCAAATCATGTGTCTTGACCGCTCTGGAGCACGCATTATCTGGTAAAATGGCGCGTGGGGCACAGGCGGTGCGACCTGGCGCCGGTACAGATCGAGCGCCGGACCTTATGCTGCCGCGCCGCCGGGGTTTCAAGCGCCAGATTGTAGCGGAGCGACTGCGGCTCTTGCCGGTTTCGGCAGTCGTCCTCGCCCGTCAGGCAGGAGCGGACACGGCATGTTTCGCACTTTGCGCGACGAGATCGACGGGATCATGGCCCGCGACCCGGCGGCCCGCAACCGGTTCGAAGTCGTCCTCAACTATCCCAGCTTTCACGCCATGCTGTTCTACCGCGTGGCGGGGTGGTTCTGGCGCCGCCGGCTGTACCCGCTCGGCCGCTGGATCTCGCAATGGGGCCGGTTCTGGACCGGAATCGAAATCCATCCGGGCGCCAGGATCGGCAAACGCCTGTTTATCGACCACGGCATGGGCGTGGTGATCGGCGAAACTGCCGAGATCGGCGATGACGTGACGCTGTATCACGATGTGACCCTGGGCGGGACGTCGCCGAGTATCGATTCCGAAGCCCAGCGTAACGTCAAACGCCACCCGACCCTCGAAGACGGCGTGATTGTCGGTTCCGGCGCCCAGGTACTGGGGCCGATCACCATCGGCGCCAACGCGCGGGTGGGCGCGAACGCCGTTGTGGTGCGCGATGTCCAGCCGAACGTTACCGTAACCGGCATTCCGGCCAAGACCGTCATGCCGAAGGACAAGCGGACGGTGAAGAAATTCGTCGCCTACGGTACGACGGACGACCTGAGCGACCCGATGGTCCCGGCGATCGAGGCGCTGCGCAGCCAAGTCCAGGCCCTGACCGAGCGGATCGAAGAACTCGAAGCGGAACGGGACGGGCGCGCGAAACCGCCCGCCGCCAGATCCGCTTGACGGCCTGCCCGCCTTCCGCCGGCCGAACCCTATAGTTTCACCCTGTTGTCGAGGCATCAGCTACCGATGAACCGCGTCTATCTCGATCACAATGCCAGCGCTCCCCTCCGTGCCGAATCCGCCGCAGCAATGACGGCGGCCATGGCGCTGCGGGGCAATCCATCCTCGGTCCACGGCGAAGGGCGGGCAATGCGCGCCGTGGTCGAGGACGCCCGTGCCGACGTGGCGGCGCTGGCCGGTTGCGACCCAGCGTCGGTCATCTTCACCAGCGGCGCGACGGAAGCCAACGCGATGGCGATGAAGCGGTTCCCGGGGCCGGTCGCCGCCGCCCGGATCGAACATCCGTCGATTCTCGAAAATATCGCCGAAGTCAGGGAAATAGCGTGTCTTCCGGATGGGTCGATCGATCTGCAGGCGCTGCATTCCCTGTTGGCAGGGCCGGAGGCGATCGCCGCGGTCGCCGTCATGGCGGCGAACAACGAGACGGGGGTGATGCAGCCGGTTGCCGAGGCGGCCGGACTGTGCCGGGCGCACGGCGCACACCTGCATGTCGATGCCGTTCAGCATGCCGGCAAAGCCGGTCTCCCAGAGATATGGGCGCATTGTGACAGCATGAGTGTGACGGCGCACAAGATCGGCGGTCCGACCGGCGTCGGCGCCCTGATCGTCAGGGATCCGGGCGATTGGCCGGCGCTGATCGCCGGGGGCGGGCAAGAGCAGCGCCTCCGCTGTGGCACCGAAAACGTTCCCGGCATCGCCGGATTCGGTGCGGCGGCGAAGGCGGCGGCGCAGGAGGCCGATGGCTGGACCGAAGTGCGCGACCGGCGCGACCGGCTCGAAGCGGCGATGTGCGCCGCGGTTCCGGAGATCCGGGTTATCGGCGGCGCAGCCCGGCGGCTGCCCAACACCAGTTGTACGGCCGTTCCCGGCGTCCCTTCGGCCTTGATGACGATGCGCCTCGATCTGGCCGGAATCGCCATTTCGGCGGGCTCGGCCTGCGCGTCGGGCAAGGTGGCGGCGTCGCCGGTGCTCTCCGCGATGGGGGTCGAGGACGGGATTGCCCAATCGGCCATCCGGGTCAGCCAGGGGCCCTATACGACGGAAGAGGATATCGACCGGTTCCTGTCCGCCTGGCGCGAGACCGTCGCCGCCAAGGCTGCGCAGTAGGAACTGCGAACCCGCCGGTCTGCGCGCCGTGTTCGTGTCCTGATTCCCGGCATGCGGCAATACCGCACCGGATCGGTCTTGAATTCGCGTTGACCGGCCTACCTTAAATCGTACAAATCCGGTCCGGTTTGCCGGCCGGCCTTGGGATATGCCTCAGAATATGCCCAGGGGCCGGCCGCGCCGGTCGAGCGGTGGGAGGGCTGCCCGTGCTGCGCCTGAACAGGATTACCGACTATGCCGTCGTCGTGCTGACGCAGATGGTGCGCGAGCCCGAGAAGCGCGTGACCGCGCCGCAACTTTCCGAGGAATCGAACGTGCCCGCGCCGACCGTCGCCAAGGTGCTGAAGGCGCTGGCGAAGGAAGGCGTATTGGCCTCGCAGCGCGGGGTGAAGGGCGGCTATCGGCTGGCCCAGCCGGCCGGCGACATTTCGATTCTGGAAGTCATTCGCGCGCTGGAAGGGCCGATCAGCCTGACAGCCTGCGTCGACGGGGCCGAAGGCGACTGCAATGTCGAGTTGCTGTGCCCGGTGCGCGGAAACTGGGACCAGGTGAATACGGCGATCCGGAGCGCGCTCGCAGAGGTGAGCCTGGAGGATATGGCTATTCCGACAATGTTCGGCGTCCCGTTACACGCGGCGGAAAGCGCTGCAGGTGACCGGTTGACGGAAGGAGCGCGCTAGCCATGGCTGCAACCGCTCAGACCGTCGCCCAGGTTCGCGATCTCGGCAAATACAAACATGGCTGGGAAACCGAGATCGAGATGGAGACGGCCCCCAAGGGGCTGAACGAGGACATTGTCCGCTTCATCTCCGCCAGGAAGGACGAGCCGGCTTGGATGCTCGACTGGCGGCTCAGGGCCTATCGCCACTGGCTGACCATGGAGGAGCCGACCTGGGCCATGGTCGACTATCCGGCGATCGACTTCCAGAACATCTACTACTACGCCGCGCCCAAGAGCACGGAAGGGCCGAAGAGCCTCGACGAGGTCGATCCGGAATTGCTGCGCACCTACGAGAAGCTCGGCATTCCCCTGAAGGAGCAGGAGGTTCTGGCCGGCGTTCAGGGCGCGCCGAGGGTTGCGGTCGATGCGGTGTTCGATTCGGTCTCCGTCGCCACCACCTTCAAGAAGGAGCTGGAGAGCCACGGCGTCATCTTCTGCTCGATCTCGGAGGCGTTGCAGAACCATCCGGAGGTGGTGCGGAAATACCTCGGCACCGTCGTGCCTTACACCGACAATTTCTACGCCACCCTGAACTCGGCGGTCTTCTCCGACGGGTCGTTCGTCTACATTCCGCCGGGCGTCCACTGCCCGATGGAGCTATCGACCTATTTCCGCATCAACGCGAAGGACACCGGCCAGTTCGAACGCACCCTCATCATCGCCGACGAGGGCAGCTACGTCTCCTACCTCGAAGGCTGCACTGCCCCGATGCGCGACGAGAACCAGCTCCATGCCGCGGTCGTCGAGCTGGTCACGCTGAAAGACGCGGAGATCAAATATTCCACCGTGCAGAACTGGTATCCCGGCGACGAGAACGGCAAGGGTGGCATCTACAATTTCGTCACCAAGCGGGGCGCCTGCCGGGGCGACGATTCGAAGATCCGCTGGACCCAGGTCGAGACCGGCTCGGCGATCACCTGGAAATATCCGTCCTGCATCCTGCAGGGCGATAATTCCATCGGCGAATTCTATTCCGTTGCCATCGTCAACAATGCGCAGCAGGCCGACACCGGCACCAAGATGATCCATCTGGGCCGCAACACCCGCTCGCGCATCATCTCCAAGGGCATTTCCGCGGGCAAGGCGCGGAACACCTATCGCGGACTGGTGCGGATGGGCCCGAAGGCCCAGGACGGGCGCAATTTCACCCAGTGCGATTCGCTGCTGATCGGCGACCGCTGCGGAGCCCATACCGTGCCCTACATCGAGAGCCGGAACAGGACGGCCAAGGTCGAGCACGAGGCGACGACCTCCCGGATCGGCGAAGACCAGCTGTTCTACTGCCGCCAGCGCGGCATTGGCGAAGAGGATGCCGTGGCCCTGATCGTCAACGGTTTCTGCAAGGAAGTGCTCCAGGAACTGCCGATGGAGTTTGCGGTCGAGGCCCAGAAGCTCGTCAGCATCAGTCTGGAAGGGAGCGTCGGCTGACCGGCCTTCCGAAAAGAGGCGGTCCGGTGCCTCGAAGAAAACAGGTAGATTCGAGAAAACATGCTTGAAATCAAGAACTTGCATGCCACTGTTGGCGGAAAGCCGATCCTGAACGGGCTGGACTTGGCCGTCGCCCCGGGCGAGATGCACGCCATCATGGGCCCGAACGGCTCGGGCAAAAGCACGCTCAGCTATGTGCTTTCGGGCCGCAACGGTTACGAGGTTACCGACGGCAGCGTCCTTTTCCGGGGCCGGGATCTGTTGGAACTCGAGCCCGAAGAGCGGGCGGCGGCCGGCCTGTTCCTCGCCTTCCAGTATCCGGTCGAAATTCCCGGCGTCACCAACATGACCTTCCTGAAACACGCGCTGAACGGGCTCAAGGTCCAGCGCGGGGAAGAAGAACTCGACGCCATGCAATTCCTGAAACTGGTCCGGCTGAAGGCCAAGGCGCTGGGCATGAGCGACGACATGCTGAAGCGCGCCGTGAACGTCGGCTTTTCCGGCGGCGAGAAGAAGCGTAGCGAAATCCTGCAGATGGCGGTGCTGGAGCCGGCGTTCGCCGTGCTCGACGAGACCGACAGCGGGCTCGATATCGATGCCCTGAAAATCGTCGCCGACGGCGTCAACGCCTTGCGCGGGCCGGAACGCTCCATGCTGGTGATTACCCATTATCAGCGGCTGCTCGACTATATCGTCCCGGACAGGGTTCATGTGCTGGCCGGCGGCCGCATCGTGACCTCCGGCGGCAAGGAACTGGCCCTGCAGCTCGAAGACGAGGGCTATGGCGCCTTTGCGGCCAAGGCGGCCTGACGCATGGCGACTCTGGTCCCCATCGAGGGTCCGGCGGCCGATCCCGACTGGCTGAGCGGCTGGCGCCACGGGCCGGCTGACGGACCCGCAGCCTTGCCGGACTGGCTCACCCCGGCCCGCGCCGAGGCGGCCGGGCGGTTCGCGGCGCGCGGTCTGCCCAACCGGCGGGTCGAGGACTGGCGCTATACCAACCTCTCCCAACTGGCCGGCCTGGAGCTGGACTGGTCGCCGGCGCCCGCCGATGTTGCGAAGGAGAGCCTGCCCGCCCTCGTCTTCGGCCGGGAGGCGGATTGCCGGCTTGTCCTGGTCAACGGGCAGGTCCGCCCGGCGTTGTCGACGGTGCCGGCCCTGCCCGAAGGCACGATACTGACCTCGCTTGCCGATACGCTGGCGGCCGGCCATCCGGACGTTGCTGCCCTGCTGCGGGAGCGCGTAGCCGCCGACGGCGGCGCGCTCAAGGCGCTGAACGACAGCTGGCTGGAAGACGGCTATGTGCTGATCGTCCCGGACGATGTCACGGTCGACCTGCCGATCGAGATTCTCTCCGTCGGCACCGGCGGCGCTCTGCCGCCGGCCTACCAGCCGCGCAACCTGATTATCGCCGGCGCGCGCAGCCGGGTGACGGTGGTCGAACATCACATCGGCCTGTGCATCGGCGGCTACTTCGCCAATGTCGTGACCGATGTCGCCGCCGGGCCCGAAGCGATCGTGCGCCATTGCAAGATCCAGGACGAGTCGAAAGAGGCGATCCACATCGCCCTGCTGGACGCGGCGCTCGACCGCGGCGCCATGTTCGACAGCTTCTGCTTCACCTTGGGCGGCCGCATCTCGCGCAACGAACTGCGCGTTTCGCTGGCGGCGCCGGGCGCCCACTGCCGCCTCAACGGCGCCTATCTGGTCGGCGGGCGTCAGCACTGCGATCACACCACGGCGGTCGATCACGCCGCGCCTGAGACCCATAGCGACCAGCTCTACAAGGGCGTGCTGGACGGGCGGGCGCGGGCCGTCTTCCAGGGCAAGGTGGTGGTCCGGCAGGACGCGCAGCAGGTCGAGGGCCATCAGATGAGCCGCGCCCTCCTGCTGTCGGAGACCTCGGAGATCAACATCAAGCCCGAACTGTTCATCCATGCCGACGATGTGCAGTGCAGCCACGGCGCAACGGCCGGCGACCTCGATGCCGAGGCGCTGTTCTACCTGCGCTCCCGCGGCGTGCCGGAGGGTCAGGCCCGGCAACTGCTGGTTGAGGCCTTTCTGAACGAGGCGATCGACGCCGTGGCGCTCGCCGGCATGCGCCTGCCGTTGGAGCAGAATGTGGCGCGCTGGATGGCGGAGCGACATTAACTATGACCGCTGCCTCCGCCCTTCGCCAGCCGCCGGCTTACGGCCGCAACACCTACGATCCCGCTGCGGTGCGCGCGGATTTCCCGATCCTGTCGCGTACCGTCTACAACAAGCCGCTGCGGTTTCTCGACAATGGCGCGAGCGCCCAGAAGCCCCAGAGCGTTCTGGACGCGGTCCAAAACAGCTACGCCAACGAATACGCCAACGTCCATCGCGGCGCCCACTATCTGAGCGGCGCGGCGACCGAAGCCTATGAAGGCGTGCGCGAGAAGGCGGCCGAACTGCTGAACGCGCCCGGCCCGGACAACATCGTCTTTACCAAGAATGTGACCGAGTCGATCAATCTGGTCGCCTGCTCCTGGGCCGAAGCCCATCTGTCGGCCGGCGACGAGATCGTCATTACCGAGATGGAGCACCACGCCAATATCGTGCCGTGGCAATTGCTGCGCGACCGCAAGGGGATCGTGCTCAAGGTCGCGCCGGTGGAGGATGACGGAAGTTTCGATCTCGACCGCTTTGCCGCCCTGCTGACGGAACGGACGAAGCTGGTCTCCGTAACCCATGTCTCGAACGTGCTCGGGACGGTCGTCCCCATCGGGGACGTGACGCGGCTGGCCCATGCCGCGGGCGCCTGCGTGCTGATCGATGGCGCGCAGGGGGTTGTCCATCAGCCGGTCGATGTGCAGGCCATCGGCTGCGATTTCTATGCGTTTACCGGTCACAAACTCTACGGGCCGACCGGCGTCGGCATCCTCTACGGCAAGACCGACCGACTGGCCGAGATGCCGCCCTGGCAGGGCGGCGGCGACATGATCGATTCGGTTTCGTTCGACAAGACCGTCTATGCCAAACCGCCAATGCGATTCGAGGCCGGCACGCCGCCTTTCGTGCAGGCGATCGGCCTCGGCGCGGCCATAGACTATGTCCAGGCGCTGGGCATGGACGCCATCGGCGCCCACGAGCATGCCCTGTGCGCTTATGCCTTTGACGCGCTGCGCGATGTGCCCGGCGTGCGGCTGATCGGCGAAGCGCCAGGCAAGGCGGCCATCATGTCCTTCGTCGTCGACGGCCTGCATTCCCTGGATGTCGGCGCGATCCTCGACCGGCAGGGCATCGCCGTGCGCGTCGGCCACCACTGCGCGCAGCCCCTGATGGCGCGCATGGGCGTCGAATCGACCGTGCGCGCCTCCATGGCGCTCTACAACACGACAGAAGAAATCGATGCGCTGGCCGCGGGTATTCGCCATGCGCAGAAGTTGCTGGGCTAGGCGGGGCGGCTCGGATGAATCTGGCGGTCTACGAGGACTATGCAGAGACGCTCGAAGCGCTCGACGACGAGATGCGCTTTGAATTTCTGCTCGACATCGCCAAGAAGAAGCGCAAGGAGCCCTTCCCGGAAGAGGCGATGCACGACGCCCATCTGATGCACGGTTGCATGTCCCGGGTGTGGATCCTCCACGATGTAGCGGACGGCAGGCACTATTTCCGCGGCCATTCCGATGCGGCGATCGTCAAGGGCCTCGTCGCCATGATGACCGACAGTTTCAGCGGCCTGACGACCCGGGAACTGTCGCAGATCACCCTGGATCACGTGCGCCGGCTCAATCTCGGCGCGCTGACCACCCAGCGCCAGGTCGGCATGATGGCGATGCTGAAACATATCCAGAAGCTGGCCGACGCCCGGCCCGGCTTCCAGGCTGCCTGACGATGGCCGGCAACGCGGACACTGCAACCGGCGCGCCCGGTCTGGCCGATTTCATGGACGGGCCGGCGGAGGAGGGGCTGACGGCCGCCGCCGGCGCACCGCTGCAAGGCCCGAAAGGGCGCGCCGACCGCGAAGCCGTGATCGAGGCGCTGAAAACGGTCCACGATCCGGAAATCCCGGTCAACATTTACGATCTGGGCCTGATCTATGAAGCCAACCGCCGGCTGAACGGCGATGTCGAGATCACCATGACCCTGACCGCGCCGCATTGCCCGGTCGCCGGCGAGATGCCCCAGGAGGTCGCCAACGCCGTGGCCGCCGTCGACGGCGTCGGCGTGGTGAAAGTGACGCTCACCTGGTCGCCGCCCTGGACGCCGGACCATATGAGCGACGATGCGAAGTTTATTCTTGATATGTTCTAGGAAAAACCATAATATTTTTGATGGAAACCGGGGAGAGGCCGATGACGGACAGTTCAGCGAAAAAGAAAAAAATCACCGTCTTGAAAGGAAAACGGAAAAATTCCTTAACTAAAGAATTCATGAGCGTTAAGAGTAAAACGCTGTCCGATCACCTTCGCGCCACCACACTTGCGAAATACCCATGGAATTCCGTTAAGAAATCTGCCTGATGCCGAAGGAACGGGAAATTTTCGCCGACCTGATCGAACAGAAAGGCGAACCCGATACCGCAGTCCTGCTTACCCTCGGCCTGTTCCACTATCACAAGTGGGATCGGATTGTAGACCGAGAGCGGCAGAATGACGGCAGACCGCTGACCGTCGAGCAACAGTACAAGACAGGCGACGAATTTTCGCCGGAAGACGTTCGCCGCTATCGCCAAATTTCCAACAGAACGATCAAGGATCTACAGCAGCAGGCGCTACTGGACGATCTGGATTCGACTTTTGAGCAACACCGTGAAAGCTGGTGGCGCGGGTTCAGCCAAAGCCTCGCTGCAGCCCTTGCCTACAGCATCTTGCTGCTCATCTTGTATTTTGTAGTACGTTGGCTGGGTTCCGATCTGGCGATGATCGTTGGGCGTGTTGCCGGATAAGCTGCTCCAACCGAAAGCGAGTCGATGCCCATGATGCCTCAAGTAATCACGCTGACCGACCGCGCCGCCGACCAGGCGAGGGCTCTGATCGCCAAGTCGGAGGATGAGGTGCTCGGCCTGCGCGTCGGCGTGAAGTCCACCGGCTGCTCCGGCATGAGCTATTATGTCGAATACGCACGGGAGCAGAAAAAATTCGAGGATGTGGTCGAGGACAAGGGCGTCAGGATCTTCATCGAGCCCTCGGCGACCATGTTCCTGTTCGGCAGCGAAATGGACTGGGTGGAAGACCGCTTCAACGCCCGGTTCGATTTCGTCAATCCCAACGAAAAAGGCCGGTGCGGCTGCGGCGAATCCTTCACCGTCTAAAGGCTCCGGCCTTACACAACCTGACAAATCATTACATTCCCCGACAGTTGACGCGCGACGCGAAAGAACGTCGAAAGAGCCGCCATGCCGAAAGTCACCTTCGTTGTGCGCGACGGCAATCCGCGAACGATCGAGGCCCGGGCCGGACAGACCCTGCTGGAGATCGCGTGGGACAACCGCCTTGATGTCGAAGGGGCGTGCGAAGGCTCAATGGCGTGCGCCACCTGCCATGTGATCGTCGATCCGGACTGGTTCGACAGGCTGCCGGAGCCTTCGGAGGACGAGGCGGACATGCTCGACCTGGCCTATGACATCCAGAGGACGTCGCGGCTCGGCTGCCAGATCGCGTTGACCGACGCGCTGGACGGCCTCGTCGTACGCCTGCCCAAGGATGTCCGCAATATGCTGCTTTGACATGGCCGGCGGCGGCCGAAGTTGGCTGAACGTCGCCTGTAGGGGACCGATGTGCAGCGAGACCGCGGAATGCCGGGGATGCCGAAGCCGATGGCCGGCTGGAACGCGGCTCAAGCGGTCATGGAGTACTGACATTTGCGTTCAAAAATGTGCGCATAATTCTTGACCGGCGTGGGGCCGGCCCACACTATCGCGGCATGAACGGACGGCAGTTCATCGCGCGGGTTCGCCGGTGGGCGAGGAGCCGTGATCTGGCGGTGCGTTTCGTGGCTTCCGAAGGCGCCGGTTCGCATGGAACGCTCTATGCGGGCGATCGCAGGACGACCGTCAAGGACCGGAAGAAGGAATTCGGCAGGGGTCTGCTCAACAAGATGCTGGCCGACCTTGGGATCGACAGGGACGATTTCTAGGGAGAGGAAACGTCGGAGAAATGACCCCGGAGGAGCGAAAACATGCCCGATACCTATAACTATCCCGCCGAGATCGAACGCGACGAGGACGGCCGGTATGTCGTCGCGTTCCCGGATTTCGGATGGGGCGCCACGGACGGCGCGACCTGGGACGAGGCGCTGGCCGAAGCGAAGGACTTGCTGCGCGAGCTCATCGCGACCACAATTAGGGAGGGCAAAAACCTGCCCGATCCGTCGCGCGCCGGCAAGGGGCGGCCCCTGATCGTTCCGCCAGTGCAAATCGCACTGAAGGCAGCCCTTTACGAGGCCTGGCGCCAGGCCGGGATTTCGCAACGCCGTCTTGCCCGCGATCTCGACGTCTCCGAGAGCGAGGTGCGGCGCATGTTGAACCCGGAGCACAGCACAAAGGCGGCAACGATCGACCGTGCCCTGCGCCGGCTGGGCAAGCGAGTGACAGTGACGGTCGGCGAGGCAGCCTGATTCGCTCTTGAGGATTTGAAACTTTACCGGTTTTTGTGTCGGCGAAGTTCTCAGCGATATACTTGCGGCTGAACTGGAAAGCTTAGTCGCCGTGGGCAGGCTCAGTCCTAATGGCGGATCGGCGATGCGTTCGGCGCCACGGAGTAGCCCTGCCATGACAACCGGTCTGCAAATGACGAAATTCCCGTCGCTATGAGAGGTGATGGAGAAGCCCACCAAAACGGACAGACTTCTGGCGCTCTTGGAAGCGAGAAAGACCATACAAGGCGACGAACACGATTGCCCGGCGCTGCGCCGCTCGACGGGACAGAACTGAAGGGACTGCGGAGGAATCAGGTGTCCGATTCGCACTGCAACCGAGCTCACGCCAACCAGCTCCCGGGTTGCGCAGTGCGCACGGTTTCTGCGGCGATGCTTTCGAGGAAGTGTTCGGGAAGAAGACGTTTCCAGACCGCCAGCGACGCTTGCACGAGAGCGAGATAGTGATCCTGGTCTCCCCCTTCGATACGTCGCCATGCGCCCGGCATGTAGCGCGCCATGATCGAGAGCGCATACAACGTCACTGCGGCGATGGTCCTGTACTCGCGAAGGCCGCCCATCGTCGGGAATAGGAGCGCGGGACTGTTTCCGAACGGGGAGGAATGGGTCGGGAGCACGGTCCACCAAAGGTCATGGCCGGCGTGATCCACGCGGGCGTGAAACACGTTTCCTGTGCCTTCGTCGTCGTGTTCTTGGCGGATTTCCGCCAACGGCCAGCCAGCGCTCTTCAGACTCTCTACGGAAACCTTCCCCGACGAATCGAGAAACAACCCGTAGGTGCTGTCCACCTTCCGTGCCGTCGCGTTCCGCGCAAACCTCCGCGCGTTGGCTTCCTGGTCGTAAGCGACAGCGATCCATCCGGGCGGTCCGCCGAAGACCTCGGCGAAGAGGTCGTCGATCTCGGGCATGGATGCGAACAGGTCTTGGAGCAAGCAGACCATGTCGGCAGGTACATTCTTGAGATCGGCCGCCGATCTGGGCCTCTTCTCCGGATAGCCGGAGGTGTCGTGTCCCAGGAACTTCATCCACTGTGGGAAAAAACCGCTTGCGAGGACGCCGACGTGAAGGTCCGCAAACCCGCCATTAGAGGCCGCCAGCGCATAGAGCCCGTGGCCGTTCGATGTCATCGCTTCGACTTTGTCCAGATCGATCGGTCCCGACGGAGAGGCCAGCATCTCCGCCTGAGCAAAAGCTATCGTGCCGTAGTAGAGACCGAGAACCCGCCTGTTGAGCGGATCGCCCGCTGTCGAGACGGCGTAGTCGAGAGCGCTGCGCATCGAATAGGCGACGCCGGTGGCCTTTGCCTCGACCACCATGGGCGTCAGTGCAATGCTTTCCGTTTCGGCCCGCCGCTCCACCAACTTGCGAGCCAGTGTTTCGCTTGTGAACTGTTGCAGGCGCGCGATGACTGCCGAGGGGGGTTCTCTGCCGTAAGCCGTCGAACCTTCGGCGGCCTGCGGGGCATGACGGCAGGAGAGCGGTCCGGCTCCACCTGCTTGCTCAATTCGACGAGAAACGCAAAGAAGTCGTCCAAGGGTTCCACAGGAACGGCAACACCGCTTGCGAAGGAATCGGGCATGTAGGGTTGACCGTTGAAGAAGATATGATCGACCCGGTTCGATAGCTCCCTGTAGCTTGAATTCGAGATCCCGCTGCTGCTGTACAGCACGGCAATCCGGGTTTCCACCGTGCCCCTCTTGGCGGCGATTTCGATGCAATCGTGATGATCGACCTCACGCACGATCTCCGCTGACCAGCCGTGCGAGCGGAAGGGTATCAGCACCGTCTGCTCCACTTCCCGGCGAAGGAGTCTGAGCCGGGGATTCACCGGGCCATTTCGGATTTCCATATTGGAACTCCCTAAGCTCGTGCGATTGAGCGGTACACTACTACGGCCAAGCAGGATACCGAACCGTCGTTGCCCCTGCCTACGGTCTCACTCTATGATCGCTTACACGTCGGATCGTCGCGGTGAAGGTTCCGTCCAGTGGGCTCTCAAATCGGCGCCATGCGACGCTGGAGCTATCGTCAGCGTTCCGAGTTAGATTGGTGTCGATTGTTTGCTGGAAAGGACAAGCGTCCTTTTGGCGGTCTTACTTGACGCTGCAACTGCATACAAATCCTGACACAAGTTGCAGGTCAGCACCTGGACGGTCCAATCGTCAACATGTTCGCCGATTTCGGTGTCGGCCGGAAGGATGCCATTGCCATACCGGCGCCGAACATGCCGGAAGCGCATATGAATCTTTTGGGGTGGCGAAGCGGACATGCTCGATTTGACCTACGACATCCTGAGAACCTCGCGTCTCGGGTGCCGGATTGCGCTGACCGAGGCGCTGGACGGTCTTGTCGTGCGCCTGCCGAAGGACGTCCGCAACATGCTGCTCTGAAATGGCCGAGGACCCGACAGAACCAGTTTACGACGGCGCGCTGTTCAACCGGCTGCGGGCTGGCGCCGGCGCGCACTGGGACGCCTATGTCGGGCACGATTTCGTCCGGCAACTGGGTTCGGGAAGCCTGCCGGACGCGGCGTTCCGGCACTATCTGATTCAGGACTACCTGTTTCTCATCCATTTCTCGCGCGCCTGGGCGCTCGCCGCCTACAAGGGCGAAACCCTTGAGGATATTCGGTCGGCTGCGGAAGTGCTGAGCGCGATTTCCGATACCGAAATGCGTTTGCATGTCGAATTCTGCCGGTCCTGGGGCCTGAGCGAAGCCGACATGGAAGCCGCGCCGGAAGCGCCGGGCTGCCTCGCCTATACCCGCTATGTGCTCGAGACTGGCCTGCGCGGCGACCTGCTGGACCTGCATGTCGCGCTCGCCCCCTGCATTGTCGGTTATGGCGAGATCGGCCGGGCGCTCGGCGCGGCCGGGCGGTCGTCGGACAATCCCTATGGCGCCTGGATCGACATGTATGCCGGCGAGGAGTATCAGGCGGTTGCCGGGGGCGCCGCCGCAGCACTGGACGATCTCTGGACCCGACGCGGCAGCGCGGCCCGGCTGGCCGGTGCGCAGAAGATATTCGACGAAGCGACCCGGCTGGAGGCCGGCTTCTGGCAGATGGGACTGGACGCAGCTTGAACCCGCATGGAACCGGATCGGGAACCCCGGAGACCGCCACGCGAATGATCCGGAACCGGGCAGATGTGAGGACGCTGGAGACCGCCACGGGCGACGGTTTCGTGCCCGCCGCCTCGACCTGGGAGATGCTGGCCCGGGGACGCGACCTGTTCGGCGACCGGACGGCGCTGCGATTTCTCGAGACCGGCCTGCCCGGCGGCCCGGCGTGCGACCTGTCCCACGCCGACCTGTTCGCCCGGGTGACGCAGGCGGCCAATCTGTTCTCCGATCTGGGCGTGGGCCCGGACGATGCGGTCGCCATGCTGGCGCCGAACATACCGGAGGCCCATTTCGCGCTGTGGGGCGGCGAGGCGGCCGGCCGGGTCTGCCCGGTCAACAATCTGCTGAACACCGACCATATTGTGGATCTGGTTGAGGCCGCGGGCGCCAAGGTGTTGGTGGCGCTCGGCCCGGATCCGGTGCTCGATATCTGGAACAAGGCGCTGGAGGTCCGCGACCGGGTGCCGGGGCTTAGCGCGGTTCTGTCGATCGGCGGCGCACAGGACGGGGCGGAGGATTTCGCCACTGCCCTGGCCGGTTATCCGGCCGACCGCCTGACCTCCGGCCGGACCATCGGGCGCGACGATATCGCGGCCTGCTTCCACACCGGCGGGACGACCGGTGCGCCGAAGCTCGCCCTGCACACCCACGGCAACGAATTGCACGTCTCCTGGTCCGCCTGCGCGATGGCGGACGTCGGGCCGGACGATGTGGCCATCAACGGCTTTCCGCTGTTCCACGTTGCCGGTTCCATGGTCTTCGGCATGGCGATCCTGGCGGGCGGCGGCTGCGTCGTGCTGCCGACCCGGCTGGGCATGCGCCATCCGGATGTCATCTCCCGCTATTGGGAGCATATTGCCGAAAATCGCGTCACCCTCCTGTCCGCGGTGCCGACGATCCTGGCGACGCTGCTCGCGCAGCCGGCTCCGGAGGCCGATATCTCGAGCGTCCGCTGCATGTTGATCGGAGGCTCCCCGTTGCCGACGGAAATGGCCGAGGCGTTCGAGGAGGGATTCGGCATTCCGATGCGCAACGTGTTCGGCATGACGGAGAGTTCCGGGATTATCGCCATGGAGCCGTGCCACGCGTCGGCGCGGGTGCCGGGCTCCTGCGGCCTGCCTTTGCCCCATACCGAGGTGATCGCTGCCGCGCTCGGCGCCGACGGCGTGGATGTCTCGAAGCCGATGCCGGCCGGCGAAACCGGCGTGCTCGCGGCGCGCGGCGGAAACGTGAGTCCGGGGTATTCCGATGCTGCGCGCAACCCCGGCACCTTCACCGACGACGGCTGGCTGATCAGCGGCGACCTCGGTCTTATCGACGAAAACGGCTATGTCTTCGTTACCGGCCGGTCCAAGGATGTCATCATCCGCGGCGCCCACAATATCGATCCGGCCATGGTCGAGGAGATGGTCAACCGCCATCCCGCGGTTGAGATGAGTGCGGCGATCGGGCAGCCGGACGGCTATGCCGGCGAACTGCCGGTCGTTTACGTCGCTCTAAAGCCGGGAGCGGCGGCGACCGAAGAGGAAATTCTCGCCTTCGTCACCCCCCTGATCGCCGAGCGGCCGGCCGTGCCGAAACGGGTGCACATCCTGCCGGAACTGCCGCAAACCGCGCTCGGCAAGATCTTCAAGCCCGCGCTGCGGCTGCAGTCGATCGAACGGGTCTTTGCCGAGGCCCTGGCGCCGTTGCGGGATGACGGAGTCACCGTTTCCGTAACCGGGCAGCAGTCGGCCCGCGGCCTGTCGGCCCGGATCGTACTGGGCGGCAACGCCGGGACCGGGACGGCGGACCGGGCGAAAATGCTCCTGCGCGAATTTTCAGTGGTCCATGAAATCGAGGTTTCCGGCTGACGAACGAGTCTGGCCGGGCTTCGCGCCTCTGATGACGGCACGCCCGCGAACCGTTGCGGCGCAACGTCTTGATCCGGCGCCAACGCTTGAACACCGGCAGGCGTGGCCTTATAGGCTCCCTTCGCGCTGACGGCGCGCACCGGCCGTGCTGGGCGCTTCCCGGTCGCGCGGGCGTGGCGGAATTGGTAGACGCGCTGGCTTTAGGTGCCAGTGACGAAAGTCGTGGGGGTTCAAATCCCTCCGCCCGCACCATCCGGCGATCCGGATTGAACGGAGACGAACTGTCCGGGCCGTCGTGCAGCCCGGATCGACAGATTGGATTTGCCTAACCATGCAGGTGACGGAAACGACGGCCGAAGGCCTGAAACGCGAATACAAAATATCCATCCCCGCGACGGATATCGACGGCAAGGTCACCCACAAGCTGACCGAAGTCGGCCGGGACCTGCAGGTTCCGGGGTTCCGCCGGGGCAAGGCGCCGCTCCCTGTTCTGAAGATGCGGTTCGGCAAGTCCGTATTGGGCGAGGTCCTGGAGGAAGCTCTCCAGGATAGCGTCGCCAAGACGCTGGAGGACAAGGATCTCAAGCCGGCGATGCAGCCGAAGGTCGAGATCGACAATTTCGAGGAAGGCGGCGATCTGGAATACACCATGTCGCTCGAGGTCCTGCCGGACTTCACGGTCATGGACCTCAAGTCGATCGAACTCGAGCGCTTCAAGGTTCCGGTGACGGAGGAAACGATCGATCAGGCCCTCGTGTCCTTCGCCGAGAACCGGAGGGAGAGCGAGCCGGCGCCGGAATCGCACGAAGCGGCAGCGGGCGACGTTGCCGTCGTCGATTTTCGCGGCACGGTGGAAGGGGAGGCGTTCGAGGGCGGTGAGGCCGAAGATTTCTATCTGAACCTCGGCAGCAACACCTTCATTCCAGGTTTCGAGGACCAGTTGATCGGCGCCAAAGCGGGCGATAGCAAGACGGTGAAGGTTTCCTTCCCCGAGGACTATCGGGCCGAACATCTGGCCGGCAAGGACGCGTCTTTCGACGTTACCGTCAAGGAAGTGCGCATCGGCAAGCTGCCGGAAATCGACGATACGTTCGCCAAGTCGATCGGCGCCGAAGACCTGAAGACGCTCAAGGACGCGATCAAGGCCGACATCGAGCGGAACTACAACGGCTTGACGCGGACCCGCCTGAAACGCGATCTGCTCGATATCCTCGCCGAAGGCCACGAATTCGACCTGCCGGACGGTATGGTCGAGGTGGAATTCGAAGCGATCTGGAACCACTATGAGCAGCGCAAGGCTGCGAACCAGCTCGACGAAGACGAAAAGGACAAGTCCGAAGACGAACTGAAGGCCGAATACCGGGATATCGCCGTCCGCCGCGTGCGTCTGGGCATCGTGCTGAGTTCGATCGGCGCCGACCAGAATATCGAGGTCTCGAACGAGGAAGTGAACCGGGCGATCGTGGGCGAGGCGCAGAACTATCCGGGTCGCGAGCGCGAGGTTCTGGAGACGTACCAGAAGAACGCTCAGATGCGCGACAACCTCAAGGCGCCGATCTACGAAGACAAGGTGATCGACTACATTGTCGAGCTTGCCCAGGTGACCGACAAGGAAACGACTCTCGAAGAAATCGTCGCCGAGCCGGAAAAATCGGCGGAGTCCTGAGCGCCAGAGTGGAAGACCCGGCCGGACCGCCGGCGGTCGCGGCCAAAACGGACTGGCGACGCAGGCCCGCGCTGCCTATGTACTGGCAACGGGCAGAGCGCTCCGACCGGCGTGCGGCCCCGAATTCCAGCAAGACCAACCCCCAAATCGAGAAGCCCGAATGCGCGATCCCGTCGATCTTTATATGAACACGCTTGTGCCCATGGTGGTCGAGCAGACCAACCGGGGCGAACGGGCCTACGACATCTACTCGCGCCTGTTGAAAGAGCGGATCATCTTCATCACCGGCGGCGTCGAGGACCAGATGTCCTCGCTGATCTGCGCGCAGTTGCTGTTCCTGGAAGCGGAAAACCCGACCAAGGATATCTCGATCTACATCAATTCGCCCGGCGGCATCGTCACTTCGGGCCTGTCGGTGTACGATACGATGCAATATATCCGGCCGGAAGTGTCGACGGTCTGCGTCGGGCAGGCGGCCTCGATGGGATCGTTGCTGCTGTCCGCCGGGGCGCCGGGCAAGCGTTTTGCCTTGCCGAACGCCCGCATCATGATCCATCAGCCGTCCGGCGGATTCCAGGGTCAGGCGACGGACATCGAAATCCACGCGCGCGAGATTCTGGCCGTGCGCGCCCGGTTGAACGACATCTATGTCCAGCATACCGGCCAGGATCTGAAAGTGATCGAGGACGCCATGGACCGCGACCGCTTCCTGACACCGGAAGACGCCAGGGAGTTCGGCCTGATCGACGAGGTCGTGGCCAGCCGGCCCCAGGACAGCGAGGACGGGAACGACGGCGAAAACAGCGGCTAGCGGGGCGACCGGCGACCGGCCGGCCGGCCGCCGATACCAGCTTGCCGGCGCCGGACCGCTGCGAAATCAGATAGCCGGTCAGGGCGCTGCTTGCCGCAGGCCGGATTCAATCTGGTCATGGTAAAGGCCTGCCGTTATCATAAGCACCGACCTCGACTTTTCGGGCTAAGGCGTTGTAGATCGGGGCCAGATCGATTGATTCGGGTATTTGATCGGCAAGCCGATCCAGACGGGGCCGAACACCGATGAATAAATCCGGCAACGGCGATTCGAAGAATACGCTTTACTGCTCTTTCTGCGGCAAGAGCCAGCATGAGGTGCGCAAGCTGATTGCCGGACCGACGGTGTTCATCTGCGACGAGTGCGTCGAGCTCTGCATGGACATCATCCGGGAGGAGAACAAGTCCAACGTCGTCAAAAGCCGCGACGGCGTGCCCACCCCGCTTGAGATCAATGAGGTGCTGGACGATTATGTGATCGGCCAGCATCACGCCAAGCGCGTCCTGTCCGTGGCGGTGCACAACCACTACAAGCGCCTGGCGCACGGCGCCAAATCCAATGGCGTCGAACTGGCGAAATCGAACATCCTGCTAGTCGGTCCGACCGGCTGCGGCAAGACCCTGCTGGCGCAGACTCTGGCGCGGATCATCGACGTGCCCTTCACGATGGCCGATGCGACGACGCTGACCGAAGCCGGCTATGTCGGCGAAGATGTCGAAAACATCATCCTGAAGCTGCTGCAGGCGGCCGACTACAATGTCGAGCGGGCGCAGCGCGGAATCGTCTATATCGACGAGGTCGACAAGATCAGCCGCAAGGCGGACAATCCCTCGATCACGCGCGACGTTTCCGGCGAGGGCGTACAGCAGGCCCTGCTCAAGATCATGGAAGGAACGGTCGCTTCGGTGCCGCCCCAGGGCGGGCGCAAGCATCCGCAGCAGGAATTCCTGCAGGTCGACACGACCAACATCCTGTTTATCTGCGGCGGCGCCTTCTCCGGCCTGGAGAAGATCATCACCTCGCGCGGCCAGAGCAAGTCGATCGGCTTCGGCGCCGATATCCGCGCGCCGGACGAGCGCAGGACCGGCGAAGTGTTGCGCGATCTCGAGCCGGAAGACCTATTGAAATTCGGCCTGATCCCCGAATTCGTCGGCCGACTGCCGGTCATCGCGACGCTCGAGGATCTGGACGAATCCACGCTGGTGCGGATCCTGACCGAGCCCAAGAATGCGCTGGTCAAGCAGTATCAGCGCCTGTTCGACATGGAAGGTGCCAAGCTCAGCTTCACGGACGATGCGTTGGCGGCGATCGCGCGCAAGGCCATCGCGCGCAAGACCGGCGCCCGCGGCCTGCGCTCCATCATGGAAAATATCCTGCTCGATTCGATGTTCGACCTGCCGAGCGATGACGGGATCGAAGAAGTCGCGATCAGCCGGGAAGTTGTCGAAGGCCGGGCGCAGCCGCTGCTGCTCTACGCAGACCGCAAGGCGGAAATCGCCGGTGTCGGCGCCTGAGATGCCGATCCCGCCTCCTGCCGCTTTTCCGGAACTCTGATCCGGCGTCGCACCTTGTTGCCCGGCCCTTGATCCGGCGCCGATCGAACCGATTTATCGTGTAACAGGCGCATTGTCCTCCGGTCGCCTCCGGAAAGACGGGGCCGGCGGGCAAATAATCGTGGCCGGTGTATCCGCGGCGGCTCACGGGCCCACAATTTTCCTGCGCTCGTCGCCATTTTCCGGGGCGAACGCCAACCATTCGGGTGATCTGTATGTTCGAGCTTCAGGGCGGCACGTTGTTCCCTGTACTCCCGCTCCGGGATATCGTCGTTTTCCCTCACATGATCGTACCGCTTTTCGTCGGCCGGGAAAAATCCGTCCGGGCGCTCGAAGACGTCATGAAAGACGAGAAGCAGATCCTGCTGGTCGCCCAGAAGAACGCCGCACAGGACGATCCGTCGGCCTCCGACATCTATACTGTCGGGACGATCGGCACGGTCCTGCAGTTGCTCAAGCTGCCCGACGGTACGGTCAAGGTGCTGGTCGAAGGCGGGCAGCGGGCGAAGATCACGCGCTACGCCGAACACGAAGCGTTCTTCCAAGCCTATGCCGAGGTCATGGACGAAGAAGACGAGGACGACAAGGAAGTCGAAGCGCTGATGCGGACCGCCGTCGCCCAGTTCGAACAGTATATCAAGTTGAACCGCAAGATCCCGCCCGAGGTCCTGGTGTCGATCAACCAGATCGACGAGCCGGGCAAACTCGCCGATACGGTGGCTTCGCACCTGAACCTCAAGATTCCGGAAAAGCAGGAACTGCTGGAGACCGGCCCGATCGGCGCGCGGCTGGAAAAGATCTACTCCTGCATGGAAGGCGAGATCGGCGTGATGCAGGTGGAAAAACGCATCCGCAGCCGGGTCAAGCGCCAGATGGAGAAGACCCAGCGCGAGTACTACCTGAACGAGCAGATGAAGGCGATTCAGAAGGAGCTGGGCGAAGGCGAGGACGGCAAGGACGAACTGGCCGAGATCGAGGAGCGGATCAAGAATACCAAACTATCGAAAGAAGCGCGGGAAAAAGCCGAATCAGAGATGAAGAAGCTCCGCTCCATGAGCCCGATGTCCGCCGAATCGACGGTGGTGCGAAACTATCTCGACTGGCTGCTCGGCATTCCGTGGAAGAAGCGGACCAAGGTCAAACGCGATATCGGGCGCGCCGAGCGCATCCTCGACGAGGACCATTACGGACTGGAGAAAGTCAAAGAGCGGATCATCGAGTATCTCGCCGTTCAGCAGCGCGTGAAAAAAATCAAGGGGCCGATTCTCTGCCTGGTCGGTCCGCCCGGCGTCGGCAAGACTTCGCTGGGCAAATCGATCGCCCGTGCGACTGGCCGCAACTTCATCCGCCTGTCCCTGGGAGGTGTGCGCGACGAAGCGGAAATCCGCGGCCACCGGCGCACCTATATCGGCTCGATGCCGGGCAAGGTGGTCCAGTCGATGAAAAAGGCGAAGACATCGAACCCGCTGTTCCTGCTCGACGAAGTCGACAAGCTGGGCGCCGACTGGCGGGGCGATCCCTCGTCGGCGTTGCTCGAAGTTCTCGATCCCGAGCAGAACGGCACCTTCAACGACCACTATCTGGAGGTCGATTACGATCTTTCGGACGTGATGTTCGTTACGACGGCGAACACGCTGCGCATGCCCCAGCCCCTGATGGACCGCATGGAGATCATCCGGCTCCCGGGCTACACGGAGGACGAGAAGGTCGAGATCGCCAAGCGCCACCTGATCCCGAAACAGGTCGAGGCGCACGGTCTGAAAGGGGATGAATGGTCCGTGTCCGAATCGGCCCTCCGTTCGCTGATCCGCTACTACTCGCGCGAGGCCGGCGTCCGGAATCTTGAGCGCGAAATCGCCAATCTGGCCCGCAAGGCAGTCAAGCAGATCGTCAGCGGCGCTACGGACAAGGTCTCGGTGACCACCCGGAACGTCGAGAAATTCGCCGGCGTGCGCAAATTCCGCTTCGGCCTCGCCGAAGAGGACGATGCGGTCGGCGTCGTCACCGGTCTGGCATGGACAGAGGTCGGCGGCGAACTGCTGTCGATCGAAGCCTTGACCCTGCCCGGCAAGGGCAAGGTGTCAGCGACAGGCAAGCTGGGCGAGGTCATGAAGGAATCGGTCCACGCGGCCGAGAGCTTCGTGAAGTCCCGTGCGGTCAGCTTCGGCATCAAGCCGACAATCTTCGTAAAGCGCGACATCCATGTGCATGTGCCCGAAGGTGCAACGCCGAAGGACGGACCGTCGGCGGGAGTCGCCATGATTACCGCCATTGTCTCGATCCTGACCGGCATCCCGGTGCGCAAAGACGTTGCGATGACCGGCGAAATTACGCTGCGCGGCCGGGTTCTTCCGATCGGCGGCCTAAAGGAAAAGCTCCTTGCCGCCCTGCGCGGCGGCCTCAAGACCGTGCTGATTCCGGACGAAAACGAGAAGGATCTCGCCGAAATTCCGGACAGTGTGAAACGCGGCCTGACGATCGTTCCGGTCAGCGCCGTCGACCAAATTCTGGAACATGCGTTGACCGCGCCGCTGACGCCCATCGAATGGGTAGAACCCGATGAGGATATCCCCGCAGTGCCGGTCGACAGCACGGACGGCGAAGTCGGAGTCGTAACGCACTAGCGCAACCACCTACGCTGTATCGATCAACTGGCAGTAAATTCCTTGCGATTTACACGCGTTGCTGGTGTTCGGGTGATTGACCTCGTCGCCGGGATGGCCGTAAACTTTGCGTAACATGCTCGGTCGGGCTATCGGTGCGGGAGAGGGTGAACTGGGCCGCATCCGGAATCAGTCGACGGCCTGAGCGGATCCGGTCGATAGACAACAGTTTTCCATAAAAAGGGGGAACCTTCGTGAACAAGAATGACCTTATTGCCGCCGTAGCCGACAAGACGGGCATGAGCAAGACCGATGTGGCGTCAGCCATCGACGCAACCCTCGCTTCAATCACCGACACGCTTCAGTCCGGCGGGGAAGTCAAGCTGGTCGGTTTCGGTTCGTTTCATGTGACCGAACGGGCGGCGTCGACCGGAAGAAACCCGCGCACCGGCGAAACGATCCAGATCGCCGCCTCCCGCCAGCCGAAGTTCAAAGCCGGCAAGGGCCTGAAGGACGCGCTGAACTAGGAACGCCGGGCTGCACGGCGTGCAGCCCGTCACGGATTATGGCCGCTCCGACACGGGCGGCCATTTTCTGTCCCGTTAGCGGCCAGGCCTTGGTGAGCCATTGCGGGGCCGGCGGGCATTTCGGTGCAAGGGCGCCGGGGCGGTCTCTGGTGGCCGGTTGCAATCGAACCGGCGGGCGGTTAGCTCAGCTGGGAGAGCGACTGGTTTACACCCAGTAGGTCGGCGGTTCGATCCCGTCACCGCCCACCAAGAAAATTGCAATTACACATAATATGTAGTGCGACCGGAAATCCGGATCGCCGCTTCCATCGGTTTCGGGAACCGTCGGGTCGGCAACGTCAAAGTGACGCAAGACAGAGTCTTTGAAAAATTCAAATAGCAGAAAATTCGGTTGAAACCCGATCTTTAGAATCAAGGGTATCTGTCGGTAATCAAAAGAAAATCGGTTGATCGGAAGCGCCACGCGCGATAATTTGGCATCGCCGGTTTTCGGTAGTGCTGGGCGGTATACGGTCGAACAGCAGGATTAGACGAGGATGCAGCAGACCCTGGCGCTGAGCCGCCACAGTCGGGAGACGTTTCGGGAACGTGCCATTCAGCGCCGTTCCGGTCGCCGTGGGCGCGCGATGGCCGATGCCTGTTTCGCGGACTGTTTGTCGATTTCTGCTGCACGGTATGATGATCGTCGCGATCCCCTGCCGGCAATCGAGGCGCCGCCGGTTTGGCTGGCGGCCGGGTCTGGCCGCCGGCCGGCGGCTGACCCATATTGGTCCGCACGGGCACTCAAGACATCGCGGGCGGCCACCCGCAACACCACCTGAAATTTATCACGGCAGGCAAACATGTTTTCGAGAGACAAGTCCAAGGACAGCGCCGGTTTGAAACCCGCCGCGGCGGCCCCCCCGCCGGCTCCCGTAAGTCGGCCCGAACCGGTCGCGGAAAGCAAACCGCCCGCGGAAAGCAAACCGCCCGCGCCGGCGCAAACCGTGGCGACCTCCAAGCCGTCGGTTATCACCGGGGGTCTCCATGTCACCGGCAACCTTGCGTCGGGCGGCGAACTCCTGGTCGATGGCACCGTGACCGGCGACATTCATGTGCGCTCGCTGACGATCGGCCAGTCCGGCAGGGTCGAAGGCGAGATCGTCGCTGAGGAGATTACGGTCTCCGGTTCAGTCGAAGGCCAGATCAGCGCCAAGGCGGTAACGATCGGGCGGACGGCCCATGTTATCGGCGACGTGCTGCACGATGTGCTGTCGATTGAAAGCGGCGCCGAGTTCCAGGGCCGCTGCCAGCGCCGTCCGGCGAGCGAACTGGAAGTGCCGAAGACGGCGTCCCAGATGGCGCTGGAGCAAAAGCCGGCGCAAGCGCCGCAGAATGCCTCGAAGGCGCAACCTCAGGCGGCTGTGCGGCCGGTCGCACCGCAGAAGGCTGCCGGCGCATCGGCCACGACGGCCGGTTAAGAACCGCAGTTTCTCGTTCGAAGCGCGCGCGGGTCGCACCGGCGTCGCGTCGATTGCGGCTGTGTCCGGAATATTGCCGAGCCGCCGGACAACGCCGATGTCTTACGGTTGTATTGTCGACGATCGAAGGGCTGACGGCTTTGCGCCGTCGGTGCGGTTTGCCTCGCTGCTCTGCGAACGGGCGCGGGGTTATCGCGCTTCCCCGCAAGTCAGCGCGTGGGCGAAGATATCGGCGTCCACATTGCCGCCCGAGGCCACCACGATCACGGTTCGCCCCCGGCACGGCACGAGACCTGCTGTGAGCGCGGCCAGCGCCGCGGCGCCGCCGGGCTCGAGAACCAGTTTGAGATCCTCGAACGCAACCCGCATGGCGTAGAGCGCATCCGCATCCGCGATCGCGAAGCCCGGCGCCAGCGTCTCCCGGTTGATTTCGAATGTCAGCTCCCCGGGCGTGCTGGCGAGCAGCGAATCGCACACAGAGCGGACCGGGCCGGCGAGGGCGATCCGCCGCCCGGCTTTCAGGGATTGCAGGGTATCGTCGCCGGCGGCGGGCTCGCAGGGGTGGACCGGGACGCCCGGCATGGCCGTTTTCAGGGCCGTGGAGACGCCGGCGATCAGCCCGCCGCCTCCGCAGGGCACGACAACGGCGTCGGGAGCGATGCCGTTTGCCCGGCACTGGCTCGCGATCTCCAGACCGATGGTGCCCTGGCCGGCAATCGTATCCGGATGATCGTATGGCGGAACAATCGGACAGCCGAGTTCATCGGACAGCGCCTCGGCCAGAACGGTCCGGTCGACGGTATCGCGGTCGAAGGACCGGACCGCCGCCCCCCAGCTTTCGGTCCCGGCGCGTTTAATGGCCGGCGCATCCTGCGGCATGGCGATTGTCGCCGGGATGTTCCGCAGTTTGGCGGCAGCCGCAACCGCCTGGGCGTGATTGCCCGACGAATAAGCGACGACGCCGCGGCTGCGTTGCTCTTCCGGCAGGCGGGAAATGTTCGTCCAGGCGCCGCGGAACTTGAACGATCCGGTTCGTTGCAGGCATTCCGCCTTGATCCAGACGGCGCCGCCCAACCGGGCATCCAGGGCATCGGAGCGCAGCAGCGGGGTAACGTCGGCGACACCGCGCAGGAGCCGCGCCGCATCGACGATACTGTCGAAATCCGGCGGGCGGAAATCGGTCCCGCTATTCATGCTTGCGCCGGTCGGCCTTTTCGAGGAAGGCCGAAATTGCCTTGGCGGCTTCCGGCTCGTGCAGGCGCGGCGCATGGCCGACGCCCGCGACGGTGACGCCGGCGATGTCCGGATGATCGTTAAGCATGGCCTGGAGGCCGGCATCGGTCAGCAGATCGGAATTGCCGCCGCGGATCGCCAGGACCGGGACATGATGCAGCGACCGGAACATCGCCCACAGATCCTGCCGGGCGCCGGAGCTGCGCCGGATCGGCTGCACAAGGTTCACATCCCAGTTGAAATGCAGCCGGCCGTCTCCGTCATCGCGGTAGGTCGCCCGGGCCACATCTTCGAAAGTCGCGTCGTCCCAGGCCTCGAAACCGGTGAACCGCTCCTTGACCGCCGCCACCGCCGCCGGCCAGTCGGCCACGGGCCGGTCGGTCCCGACATAGTCCACAATCGCGGCGGTCGCTGCGGCCTCGATCTTCGGCCCGACATCGTTCAGGACGACGCCGGCGATTGCCGCCGGGACGACCGCGCCGAGCCCCATGGACAGAAACCCGCCCATCGACGTGCCGACGAGCACGAAATGATGCAGGCCGGCGGCGACGATCAGGTGCCGGATATCGTTGACATAGGTTTCCGGCGTGTAGGTTTGCCAATCGCCGGCGCGGTCGGATTCGCCCCGGCCGCGATAATCGAGGCAAACGATGCGCCGTTCGCTGGCGTGGGCCTCGGCCAGGGCGGCGAAATCGGCCGAATTGCGGGTGATGCCGGACAGGCAGAGCAAGGGTGCGCCCGCCGCAGATCCGCCGTCATAATCGCGGTAGTACAGGCTCAGCCCGTCCTGTGTGAGAAATCGCCGCTCCCGGTATGACTGTCCGGTCATTCGCCCCTTCCGGCTATCGCTGTTCTGGCGGGGGACAGAACTAGCCCGGAATTCTCACCATTGTCACGATCTGCGTCGCGTCCCTCTTTTGCTTCCGGGCGTTCGATCCGCCAGGAGCGGGCCGACAGGCGCGGCGCGGGGTTCCGGCGCCCCTGTAGCCACGTTTCCCGGATCAGTTTGTGTCCTTCCGGGATTTCTTGCACGCACCGCCGCTGCACGCGCTTTTCGACCCCGGGGTGCGCCAGGCTGCCGCCGGTGTCGCCGCCAATCTGCCATGGCCGAGCCGCGCCCGGTATACCGCTACATTCTCCAGAACGCGGCGGACGAAATTCCGGGTTTCGCCGAACGGGATGGTTTCGATCCAGTCGACCGGGTCGATGTCCCGGTCCGGATGGCCGTAGCGCTCGACCCAGCGGGCGACGCGCGCCGGCCCGGCGTTGTACCCCGCCGCGGTCAGCAGATAGGAGCCGCCGAACCGGTCCAGCAGATAATCGAGATAGGCCGCGCCGAGGCGGGTGTTGTAGTCGGCGTCGCGGGACAAGCGCCTGGGACTCCACTTGATCCGGGCATGTCGAGCCGCGAATTTGGCTGTGGACGGCAGGAGCTGCATCAGGCCGCGCGCATTGGCCCGGCTGCGGGCGCGGCTGTTGAATTCGCTTTCCTGACGCGCAATCGCGAGGATCAGCGCGCGTTCGACCGGCAGTCCCTTCGGCAGGGACGGAACCGGATAGGCGAGACGGACCCGGACGAAACCGAGGGGGAGGGCGAGGCGCGCCGCGCGGACCGCGATATGCCGTTCGCCCAGTTCGTGGGCCAGCTCCGCGATCAGCAGCAGGTGCTCGCCGGTCTTTCGGGGATCGCTGCCAGCACCTGCTTTCGAGTGCCGGACAGTGCCGTAAATCAGCCACCACAGCAGCCGGCGGCTTTCCGCTCCTGCGGCGGTGCTGGCGTAGAAACGCGCCAGCCGCACCGCCGGCTCCCCGGCGAAGGCTGTTTTCGTTTGCGCCGAGACCGGCGTTTCCGGCGGCAAACTCAGCTTCGGCGCCTTGAGGCGCATCAGCGCCAGTTGACCGTACAGGCTGAACGTCGCCGGGGCGGCGGCGCGATACCGGTCCGCCGCCTCGTCCGGCCGGTTGCGGGCGCGCCAGGCCTCGCCCTGCCACCAGGAAGCCATCGCCATAACGTGGCGGTGTTGCGAGGCGGCGTAAATCCTGCGGAAGTGCTCGAGCGCGGCCGCGGGCCGTCGGTGTATGCGCAAGGCGATCCAGCCGGCCAGGCTCTCGGCGCTGGCGAACCGGTAGCCGGGCATCTGCCGATGGTCGGCGGCGACCGTGTAGGCGCGCGAAAATCCACGCTCTTTCAGGAACTCGCGAACCACCTCATCGCGTTCCCGCCACCAGCGGCGCGCGGCATTCGTCACCGGTTTTGGGGCCGCAGCGAGGGCTGCCGCCGCTGGCGCCAGCTTGCCGCGCCGCCGGTACCAGCGCGCCAGATCCAGCAGGAACGCGGCCTCCGCTCTCGTCTTTGCCGGGAGCCGCGGAATAGTTTTCCGCAATCGCCGGACCGTTCCGGCGCGCGGTTTGCGTTGAAGGTCGATGCGCACTCTGAGCGGGGCGGCGTGCCGGGCCGGCAGCTTCAGCCGCTGCAGCAGCCGGTTCGCCCGGCGATAGCGGCCTTGGTCCAGATGCATCCGGACCCGGGCGGCCCGGTCTCCGGCCGCGATCCTGCGGCGATATTGCCGAAAGAACCGGGATTCGTCGGCGGACCGCATCGAAACGGATTTCCAGCAGCGGGCGATTTCGCGGCCGGCCGCCGCCTTGTCGCCCTGCCGGCTCAGCGCGCCGATCCGATGGATGCAGCCCGGCCCGGTGATTGGCGAGTTTCGAGCGAACCAGGCGACCAGACGCCGATCGGGGATGCCGCTCAGATCGGCCCCTTCAACACGCTGCCGCAAGGCGCCCTGTAACGGCCACTGCGGATGGTCTTCGATAAACCCGATGATTTCCGCGGCCGGCGTCCTGTTGCCGCCGCGGCGGTACAGGACGAACAGCAGGGCATCGCGCTGAAACGAATCGCCGATCCGGCGGATGGCCAGCCGCGCCCGGCCAAATTGCCCGTTCTGGATCGCCGCCAGCGTCTGCCGGACCGGATCGCGTTCCCGGTTTGCCGCCTGGGATTTGGCGGTCGCCGGCAGTACCGCCGTCAGGCCGGTGGCAGCCAGCAGGCAAGCGGCGCGGCGGATGCACACCCGGAATGAAGGCCTCGAATTGCGGCTCACTGCGCCCTTCCCGCGACGGTACTGACCGCGGTCCCCACTACAGGGCCTGGCTTGATGGCGGCCGGCGGCCGGTATACGTTACGGCGAAGCATTATGAACTGCAGTTCCGGGAGACAGTGCGATGTTCAAGGGTTCGATGGTTGCCCTGATCACGCCGTTTGACAATGGCGCCGTGGACGAAGACGGCTTTTGCAAATTCGTCGATTGGCAGATCAAGGAAGGAACGGAGGGCCTGATCCCGGTCGGGACCACCGGCGAATCGCCGACGCTGAGCCACGACGAACACATGAAGGTCGTCGAACTGTGCGTCAAGCAGGCGGCCGGCCGCGTGCCGGTTATCGCGGGAACAGGATCGAATTCCACCCGGGAGGCCATTGAGTTCGCGCGGCACGCCAGTTCGGTCGGCGCCGACGCCCAGCTTGTCGTGACGCCGTATTACAACAAGCCGACCCAGGCCGGCCTGAAGGACCATTACACGGCAATCCACGACGCTACGGACCTGCCGATCATCATCTATAACATCCCGCCGCGCTCGGTGATCGACATGACTGTCGAGACGATGGCGGAGCTGGCGAAACTGCCCTGCATCGCCGGCGTCAAGGATGCGACGGCGAAGCTGGAACGCCCGCTGGCGACGCGCCTGGCGTGCGGCCCGGACTTCGCGATCCTGTCCGGCGAGGATGCGACGGCATTAGCCTTGCTCGCCCAGTCCGGCGACGGTTGCATTTCGGTGACGGCCAATGTCGCACCGCGGCTGCTGGCGTCGATGCACAAGGCCTGGCGCGCCGGCAACCTGCAGGAAGCGATCCGCCTCAACGAGTTCCTGATGCCGCTGCACGAGGCGCTGTTCTGCGAATCCAGCCCGGGACCGGTGAAATATGCCGCCAGCCTGATGGGGCTGGCCTCTCCGGAGACCCGGCTGCCGCTGACCGAAATCGCCGAAAGCTCGAAGCGCCGGGTCGAGGCCGCGCTGGAGCATGTCGGCCTGTGGAGCGCGGCGCGGGAAGCGGCAGAGTAGGGAAAACACCGTCGGGTCGGCCGGGCACCGGCAAGCCGCTTCGGTCTCGACGCTACGCCGCAGCCGAAGCGGCCTCGTCGTCGTGCATGTCCTCCCAGCGCTCGATATAGCCGCGCGTGAGCGGTACGGCGTCCTGCCGCCGGGCGATCTGGATCTGGAAGACGAGCTGATCCATCCGCCGGAACGATAATTCGCAGCCGGTCAGGTAGAACTCCCACATACGGCAGAAGCGTTCGTCGTAGAGGTCGCGGATTTCGTCGCGGTTGGCCTCGAAGCGGAGACGCCATTCCCGCAATGTGCTGGCGTAGTGCAGGCGCAGCACCTCGATATCCGTCACCCACAGCCCTTCCTTCTCGATCGCTGCCATGACCTCGGACAGGGCCGGGGTATAGCCGCCCGGGAAGATATATTTCGCCAGCCACGGGTTGGTCGAACCGGGCGGACCGGACCGGCCGATGGTATGGAGCAGGGCAACGCCATCCTCCTTCAGCATCGAGCGCAGCTTGCCAAAGAACTCGCGATAGTGGGTCACGCCGACATGCTCGAACATGCCGACGGAGACGATGCGGTCGTAGGTTTCCCGCTCTTCGCGGTAGTCCTGCAGGCGGAAGCGGACCTTTCTGGCGAGTCCGGCCTTGCCGGCACGCTCCTCGGCAACACCGTACTGCTCGGCCGACAGGGTAAGACCGGTCACTTCGGCCTCGGCCTCCCGCGCCAGATAAAGCGCCAATCCGCCCCAGCCGCACCCGATATCGAGGATCTTCTGGCCCGGCTCCAGCAGCAGTTTAGCGGCGATGTGGCGTTTCTTGTTCTGTTGCGCTTCTTCGAGGCTGTCGCTGTCGCTGTTGAAGTAGGCGCACGAGTACTGTTTGTCCTTGTCCAGGAACAGGTCGTACAGCCGGCCGGACAGATCGTAGTGGTGCGCGACGTTGCGCCGGGCCTTGCTGATCGGATTGTATTGCTGGAGACGGCGCGTAACCTGACCGTAGGTTGTGCCGGCCCGGCCGATCCAGGTGTTTTCCTCGAAGTCGACGACGGCGCTGCACAGCAGATCGAGTAAGTCGTAAAGAGAGCCCTGCTCGATCGTCAAGCGGCCGTCCATATAGAGCTCGCCGAACGCAAGCTTCGGATTGAACAGCAGCCGCCTTTGCGCGGCGCGATCGCGAACACGCACCGTCACGTCCGGCGCACCGTCGCGCCGGCGTCCTATCGTATGGCGTGCCCCGGCAGCATCCACAATGGTCAGCCGGCCGGCGGACACGCATTTGTCCAACAGTCGAGCCAGCAGCATCGCCCCATCTCTCCTCTAGCCGGAAATTAGCGCGTGGGCCGCCACGTTTGCAACAGATTCGGCGGCCTTCCTGCGCCCGGACCGATTGCGCCTCAGGCGGCCTTGACCGGCCCTTCCGATTGCGCCGAATGGGCCAGCCGCACGGCGTTCCGGATGACCGTAAGGCCAGCCTCCCCGCCGAGGCTCAGGATCGATTCCGGATGGAACTGGACGGCAACCCACGGCCGGTCCCGGTGCTCGATCGCCATGACCGCGCCGTCGACTTCCGCTGTGACTTCCAGTTCCGAAGGTACGGCGTCGACGCGGGCGTGCAGGGAATGGTAGCGCCCGACCGTCAGGCGCCGGGGCAGACCCTCGAACAGGCCGGCACCGCTGCATTGGATGTCGGAAGGCTTGCCGTGGCAGGGCTCGTCGAGCCGGTACAGGCGCCCGCCGCAGAATTCGACCATCGCCTGCAGGCCGAGACAGACGCCGAACACCGGCACTTTCAGTTCATCGAGCAGGGCCAGAGTTCGGTCGGTACGAAAATCCGACGGCTTGCCGGGGCCGGGCGACATCACAACGAGATCGGGGTTGAGATCGCGCAAGGTCGAAGCGCCGCCGAATCCGACGCCATTTTCGGCCCGTAGGGTGACGACCCGGGCGCCGATCTGCCGGAAATAATCGGCAATCGTGTGTACGAAGGAATCGCGGTGGTCGATCATGGCGACGGTCAAGCCCGCGCCCGGCGCTTCGAGGCCGGTGGCGGAGACCGGCCGCAACGGGACCGGCGCGCCGGGTTTTTCGCCTGATATCGCAGCCATCAGGGCCGAGGCTTTCAGGTGAATCTCCGCTTCTTCCTCTTCCGGGACGGAATCGTGCAGCAGCGTGGCGCCGGCGCGAACCTCAGCGCGGCCGTTTGCGATCCGGACCGTCCGGAGCGTGAGGCCTGTATTGACGTTGCCGTTGAAACCCAGCGCGCCGACCGCGCCGCCATACCAGCGGCGCGGCGATTTCTCATTGTCCTCGATGAACTGCATGGCCGCCAGCTTCGGCGCGCCGGTCACCGTGACGGCCCACATATGGGTCAGGAAGGCGTCCAGCCCGTCGAACCCCGGGCGCAGCCAACCCTCGACATGGTCCACGGTATGGATCAGCCGGGAATACATCTCGATCTGCCGCCGGCCGATCACCTTGACGCTGCCAGGCACGCAAATCCGGGATTTGTCGTTGCGGTCGACATCGGTGCACATGGTGAGTTCGGTTTCGTCCTTGGCGGAATTGAGCAGCCGGCGTATTTGCTCGTGATCCTCGATTGGCGTTGAGCCGCGCTTGATGGTGCCGGAGATCGGACAGGTTTCGATCCGGTCGCCGGTAACCCGCACGAACATCTCCGGCGAGGCGCCGACCAGATACTCGCCCTCGCCCAGATTGAGGAAAAAGCCGTAGGGTGAAGGATTGGCGTCGCACAGGCGGCGGAAGATCGTCGAGGGCGGCTCCGGCGCCGGATGCGACTGCAGCATGCCGGGCACGGTTTCGAACATGTTGCCCTTGCGGAATTCCGCCTGCGCCTTGCGCACCAGGTCGGCATAGTCGCCCGGCCGGCGGTCTGCCCGGTATCCGCCGGTCCGGTCGGGCCGGTAGGGCAGGGCTGTCCCGTCGCGCGGCAGGCCCTGGGTGCTCGCACAGTTGTATTCGAACTCATAGCGGTGCCGGCTGGCGATCCCGGCGCGGCGGTCGACGACAAACAGTTCGTCCGGCAGATAGAGCACCAGATCGCGTTGGTCTTCGGGGCGCTCCAGACCGAAACGGATCGGATCGAAGGCGAAGGCCAGGTCGTAGCCGAACGCGCCATACAGGCCGAGGTGATTGTCCCGATCGATGTGGAAGGCAGTGAGAATCGCCCGCAAAGCGGTGAAAACGCCGGGCTGCTTGCTGCGTTCCTCTTCGAAGAAGGTGCGGCCAGCCGTCAGCGGGCGCGCTTCGACGGCGCCGTTCGGCGCCGGGCCGACGGCAAGGCCATCCGCCGTTTCCAGGGCTTTGCGCAGAGCCGGCAGGATGATGACGCCGCGTTCGTTCAGCGCTTCGACGCGGACACGGTTTCGCTGCACGGCGATAGCGACCGGGGGGTCGATGAAGCCGGTATCCCAGCGCGAGTATCGGCCGGGATTTTCGAAGCCGCTGGTGAAAACGCCGCCTCGGGCCCCGTCCAGACCGTCGATGAGCGTCTGGATCGCGGCCTCGCCGTCGATTTCGGTCGATGAGCGGGTGACCGTAAGGCCGGCGAGCGGACCTTCGGGCGTAAACACGAGCGGCGGCCGGTCGGCCTCCGGCAGGCGGGATTCCTGGAGTTCGGTAACGAGCATGGTCTCTTCCTGGACAGGCGGATCCCGGGAAGAGAATTGCGCAAACTAAAAAGGCCGCTCTCCTTCCGGGGCGGCCATGGCGTGCGATCAACAGTGAGGCACGATCAATCCGGTGCAGCCGCCGTCTGGGCGCGCCGCCGCCACTGGATCGATGTGCAGATCGGTTTCATGAGCGCGGCCTCTACAGTGTTCCGGCGCTGCCGTCAACGGCCCGATTCGGTCCGGCCGGAGCGGGCAGCCTTTTCCACGTTTGCGGCTGGATACGGTCGACGATCGGTCGCGGCTTTGCCGGGTGCGGCCGGTCGGTTTCGTTGCCCTTGACGACGCATTGTTCGAGCTGCCTCAGGGCAATCGCGGTCCCGGTGAGCTGGAATCCGTAATCCCGATCTCCCTGTACCAGGCGCAGCTTCAGTCCCCAGCGCAGCCGTTCGCGCGTTTGGCGATCCTTGCCCAGCGCCAGCCAGAGCCGGTTCGTATCGTGTCGGAGCACCGTGCCCGGGGCGGAACGGATCTCCTTGCCGTCGATCATCAGGGTCAACGTGTAGGGACTGTGGGGATCGAGCGACCAGTCGGGCGCCGATATGCCGATGAACAGATCGTGATCGCTGAACTGCATGAAATAGAGGGTGATGCCGCTGTTGTACCGCGCGTTCATGATGCAGTGGCTGAACGCGCCGGTGCGGTTGACATAGCTGTTGCCGGTCCAGGCGCCGACCGACCATTGCGCCGCCGCAGCTTGCGGCGGGCCGGCCGGACCGCTCAGGAAAAGGGCAAGAAAAAGCGCCGGAAGGCGGCGCGCAAGCCGGGGCATGCGGGCGGGTCTCTCCTGTGTCGCGCGACATCGGCGACTGCCGCGCCATCGGCGTCGGCCCGCGGATTATCGCCGCCGCCGCCCCGTAGTTCAACAATTTCGGCCGAGTCCGGCGCGCGCCCCTGTCGCGGTCTATCTTGCGCTGCTGCGGCGTATTATATCTGCGTTCGTCGACAGAGGGATGGCTGGCCCGCCCTCGTCTTCGGCGACACCCTTCAGGAGCGCGAATCCTTGGCACGCAAGCGTAGACGGGACGACGGCGGCGCGCCGGAGACGGAGATTGATCGCGAGGAGCAGCTTTTCATTCAGGAAGTGAATGAACAGCTGAAGCAGGAGCGGTATCTCCAGACCTGGAAAAAATACGGCCAGTATATCGTCGGCGGGGCGATTCTTGCGGTCGGCAGTGTCGCCGGCTGGCAATGGTACAAGGACAGCATTCGCGGCGCGCAGCAGGCGCAAAGCGTGGAGTTTACGACCGCCACAACCCTTGCGGCCAGCGGCAAGAACGGCGAAGCCGGCAAGGTCTTCGACAAGCTGGCGCGCGAGACCGACGGTGGCTATGCGGCGCTCGCCCGTTTGCGGCAGGCTGCGCTGGTCGCGAAATCCGGCGACTCGAAGACTGCCGCAGCGCTCTACCGGCAACTTGCCGACGACGATCGGCTGCAGCCGGTGTTTCGCAATCTCGGCACGGTCATGTGGGGCCTGCACGCGCTGGACAGCGCCGATCCGGATCCGGCGATCGCGCGGTTGAAGCCGCTGACGGCTGCAGACGGGACATGGCGCTACACGGCGTTGGAGCTGGTCGCCCATTATCATCGCAAGGCGGGGCGGAACGGCGATGCGGCGCGAATATTCAAACAGCTCGCCGACGATGCCGGCACGCCGGCCACGCTCAAGAAACGGGCAGGGGAAATGCTTTCCATGCTGGGCGAATCGTGAGCGTTCGCGCGATGGCGGACGAGTCAGCCGATGGGTGGATGAAATGAGTGCGCTCAAACTCGCGCTGCCGATAGCGGCCGGTTTTTTTCTGGCGGGCTGCGACACGATCAAGAGTTTGGTGGACCGTCCCGATCCGCCGCTTCAGGGCCGGCGCCTGGACGTTTTGCCGACAGCCGGCATTCTGACGGCCGATGCCCGGATTTCGGATGTTCGGGTCGTCTTGCCCCGGCCGTCGGCAAACGGCGCCTGGCCGCAGCACGCCGGCTATCCGAACCATGCCATGCACCATCTGGCGCTGGGCAAGGATCCACACCAGGCATGGTCGGCCCGAATCGGTTCCGGTTCCGAGCGCCAGGGCTGGTTCTCCTTCTCCAGGAGCCGGCGGCTGCTGGCGCAGCCTGTGATTGGCGGCAGCCGCGCCTTCACGATGGATTCGAAGGGCGAGGTCCGGGCGTTCGACCTGAAAACCGGCCGCCGGATCTGGACTCGGGAGACCTTGCCCGGTCACGAGCGGGACGGCGATGTCGGCGGCGGGATCGCCCATCATAACGGACAGATTTTCGCCGCCACCGGGGCGGCCGAAGTGCTCGCCCTGGACGCCGCAAGCGGCAGGGTGGCGTGGCGCAGCAGCACCGGTGCGCCCGTCCGCTCGGCGCCGGCGCTCAGCAGCGACCGCCTTTTTGTCGTCACCTCGGAAAATACCGTGATCGCGTATGACGCGAGCGGCGGCAAGAAGCTATGGAGCCATGACGGCGTCGCGGCCCTGACCGGCATTCTGGGCGGCGGGGCGCCGGCCGTGGACGAGGGCGTCGTCGTCGCGCCCCAGTCGACCGGCGAGCTGGTTGCGCTGCGGGCCGCGACCGGCCGGCCGATGTGGACAGAGAATATCGGCGTGGTTCAGCGCGGCGATCCGGCGCTTGGCCTCAACGCCGTCACCGCCAGTCCGGTGATCGACCGCGGCGTGGTCTACGCCGTGAGCAACGCCGGACGGCTGGTCGCCATCGAACTCAGCTCCGGCCGCCGCCTGTGGGATGTCGAGATGAGAGGCTTGCAAACGCCTTGGGCCGCCGGCGACTATGTGTTCGTGCTGACCGGCGAGGCGGTGCTGGCGGCGATCCGGCGCAGCGACGGCCGGGTCCGGTGGACGATCCGGCTGGACCGGTTCACCGACGACGACGACCTCTCTTCCGGCCGTCCGTTCTGGACCGGGCCGGTGCTGGCCAGCGACCGTCTGGTGGTCGCCGGATCCCATGGCGAAGCCCTGGCCGTCTCGCCCTATACGGGCGAAGTCATTGGCTGGATTCCGCTCTCCGACGGAGTCTTCATCCCGCCGGTGATCGCCCAGCGCACGATCCTGTTTCTGGACGACAGCGGTCGCCTGACCGCCATGCGGTGATGGCCGGCGCCATGGCGAAGGTCGCCATCGTTGGCCGGCCCAACGTCGGAAAGTCCACCCTGTTCAACCGTCTGGTCGGCCGGCGAACCGCCTTGGTCCACGACACGCCCGGCGTTACCCGCGACCGCAAGGAGGGACAGGCGCGCCTGCACGATCTGCGCTTTTCCGTCGTGGATACCGCCGGCCTCGAGGAAGCGGCGACCGGCGCGATCGAAAGCCGGATGGCGGCGCAGGCCCTGCGGGCGCTGGAAGAGGCCGCCGTCGCCTTGTTCCTGATCGACGCCCGGACCGGCATAACGCCGGCAGACCGGCATTTCGCCAACCTGCTGCGCCGCGCCGGCACGCCGGTCCTGTTGCTCGCCAACAAGTGCGAAGGCCGGGAGGCCGAGGCGGGCCGGCTGGACGCCTTCGGCCTGGGCCTGGGCGAGCCCGTCGCAGTTTCCGCCGAGCACGGGCTGGGCATGGACGATTTGCGGCGCGTTCTGGCGCCCTATCTGGAGACTTCGGACGATGGTGAGGACGTCGCCGATTTGGGCGCGGCGGAGCGGCCGATGTCGCTCGCCATCGTCGGGCGGCCGAACGCCGGCAAATCGACCCTGTTCAACCGGCTGATCGGCGAGGAGCGGGTGCTCACCGGCCCGGAGCCGGGCATCACCCGGGACGCGATCGCTTTCGACTGGCAGTGGCCGGAAACGGCGGACGGCCGGGCGATCCGCCTGATCGATACCGCCGGCGTCCGGCGCAGGGCGAAGGTGGACAAGTCGCTGGAGAAACTCTCCGTCATGGATACCTGGCGGGCGATCCGCTTTGCCGACATTGTCGTCCTGATGATCGACGCCCGGACCGTCCAGGCGTTCGGGCACGGCATCGAGAAGCAGGATCTGACGATTGCGCGCCAGGTGGAGGAGGAAGGCCGCGGCCTCGCCATCGCCGCGAACAAGTGGGACCTCGTGTCGGAACCGCAAAAAGTGCGCCGGCAGATCCGCGACAGCCTCGAAAAATCCCTGAGCCAGCTTCGCGGCGTGCCGCTCGCCTGCATCTCCGCGCAGGACGGCAAGGGGATCGAGCGGCTGATGGGCGACGTGCTGAAAATCGATGCGGCGTGGAACAGCCGGGTCGGCACCGGCGCGCTCAACCGCTGGATCGAGGCGATGCTGGAAGCGCACCAGCCGCCGCTGGTGAACGGCCGGCGGATCAAGATCCGCTATGCCACCCAGGTCAAGGCGCGGCCGCCGACCTTCGCGCTCTTCGCCAACAAGCCCACGGACCTGCCGGACAGCTATCTGCGCTACCTCGCCAACGGCCTGCGCGATACCTTCGGCCTCGACGGGGTGCCCCTGCGGCTGCACCTGCGCAAGGGCAAGAACCCTTACGCGGAGAACGGTTGAGGACCGGTGTCGCAACCGAGTTGTGTCAAAGATTGATTTTAGAGCTACGCGAACACCGTCTCGCCGTTCCGCCGGCAGTCCGCTGAGGCCAGCTCGACGAAGGTTCCGGCGAGGCTCTCCGGCGGCGGCAGGGTCATCGGGTCTTCGCCCGGCATCGCCTCGGCGCGCATCCGGGTGCGGACGACGCCGGGATCGAGGATGTTGACGCGGATGGCGGTCTTCTCCAGTTCCGCCGCCCAGGTCCGGACCAGCGCTTCGAGCGCCGCCTTGCTCGCGGCATAGGGCCCCCAATAGGGGAACGCGCCGCGCGTGACGCCGCTGGTGACAAAAATGGCGCGGCCGGCCCGGGACTGGTGGAGCAGCGGTTCGAACGCCCGGATCAGGCGCCAGTTGGCGGTGAGGTTGACATTCATTGCCTCGGCCCAGCGTTCCGGCTCGACATGGGCCAGGGGGGCGAGGCCGCCCAATACGGCCGCGTTGCCGACCAGGATGTCGATCCGGCCGAAACGTTCGGCCAGCGCTCCGGCCATCTCGTCGATCCGGTCATGGTCGGCCAGATCGACCGGTACCAGTGTGGCTGTGGCGCCGTTCGCAGCAGCCGCCACCCGGTCATCGACCTCTTCCAGCGCGCCGGGCGTCCGGGCGGCGAGGATGAGGCGCGCACCTTCCGCCGCGAACCGTTCCGCGACGGCGGCCCCGATGCCGCGCGACGCCCCGGTGATCAGTGCGATCCGTCCGTCCAGGGCGCCCACGGCTTCAGCTGTCTTCTTCGAGCAGCGAGAGCTGGGCGCTGATCGAGCCGTCCTCGAAGTCGGTCAGGCCGGTCGGGTAGTCGCCGGTGAAACAGGCATCGCAGAATTGCGGCGCTTCGGAGTTGCGGCCGCCCGCTTCGCCCATCGCCCGGTACAGCCCGTCGATGGAGATAAAAGCCAGCGATTCGACGCCGATCAGCGCCGCCATGCCGTCGATATCGTGCTGCGCCGCCAGCAGCTTTCCCCGTTCCGGCGTGTCGATACCGTAGAAGCAGGAATAACTCGTCGGCGGGCTGGAGATGCGCAGGTGAACCTCGCGCGCGCCGGCGTTGCGGATCATCTCGACGATCTTGGTGGACGTGGTGCCGCGGACGATGCTGTCGTCGACCAGCACCACCCGCCTGCCGGTGAGCGCATCCCGGTTGGGACTGTGTTTCAGCCTGACGCCGAGATGCCGGATCTGGTCCGCCGGCTCGATGAAGGTCCGGCCGACATAGTGATTGCGGACGATGCCGAGTTCGAAGGGCAGGCCGGCCGCTTCGGCATACCCCATGGCCGCCGGCACGCCGGAATCCGGCACCGGCACCACGACATCGGCGTCCACGCCCGATTCGCGGGCCAGTTCGGCGCCGATGGACTTGCGCGTGCTGTAGACGCCGCGGCCCTCGACCCTGCTGTCGGGCCGGGCGAAATAGATATATTCGAAGATGCAAAACCGGCTCGGCTCCCTGGCAAACGGCCGATGGCTGTCGATGCCGTTGTCGTCCAGCACCACCATTTCGCCCGGTTCGATATCGCGCAGGAATTCGGCGCCGATGATATCCAGCGCGCAGGTTTCCGAGGCGAGCACGAAACTGTCGTCGAGCCGGCCCAGCACCAGCGGCCGCACGCCGAGCGGATCGCGCACCCCGATCACTTTCTTGCGGCTGATCAGCACCAGGGAGTAGGCGCCCTCCAGCCGGGCGATCGCGTCCTTGACGCGGCCCACCAGCGTGTCGCTGCGGCTTTTGGCGATCAGATGGACGATCACTTCGGTATCGGTGGTCGACTGGAACAGCCGGCCTTCCTCCACCATTTCGGCCCGCAGCGCCCGCGCATTGGTCAGGTTGCCGTTCTGCGCCACCGCCAGCCCGCCGAAAGCGAAATCCGCGAACAGCGGCTGGACGTTGCGCATGATGCTGTCGCCCGTGGTCGAGTAGCGCACATGGCCGATCGCCAGCTGTCCGGGCAACCTGGCGATCACCTCCGGCGCGTTCAGGGTGTCGCCGACTTCTCCTTTCGCGCGGTGCATGTGAAAATGCTCGCCGTCGTAGGCAACGATGCCGGCGGCTTCCTGTCCGCGGTGCTGCAGGGCGTGCAGGCCCAGCGTCGTCAACGCGGCGGAATCCTCGTGGCCGAAGACGCCGAAGACGCCGCATTCCTCGCGGAGTTTGTCGTCGTCGAACGGGTTCGTCGTCTTCATCGCCGGAGGCCGATCGGCAGCCCGGTCCGGCGCGCGGCTACCGGGGGTCATCGCTCTTCGTGCCGCCGCTGTCGGGACGGTTCGTTTCGTCGAGCCGTTTCTCGATCTCGGCGCTCCCGCGCAGGTCCTGCGCCGCCTGCCGGCTGCGCTGGATCACCCCTTCTGGCAGCAGCGTCCGGGCAATGGTCAGACCCTGTTCCAGAAAGGGCCTGGAGACGGCGTCGTGCATCCAGGGGATCCGGTTGCCTGTCGGGTAGAATGAGATCAGGACGACATAGCCCAATACGACCAGGACGGCGCCGCGGGCAACGCCGAACATGCCGCCCAGCATCCGGTCCATGGACCTTAACCGGCTTTCCCGGACCCGGCCCACGACCGGCGACCCGACGAGCGTAATGGCGAAGAGCGCCGCCACGAAGACGGCCACCGATCCAATGATCCGGGCGGCCAGCACATCGTCGACGATCTGCCGCGCGTAGGGTTCGGTGTACGGCAGGAGGAACCAGCCCGCCGCTGCCCCGCCGACCCAGGCGAGCAGGCTGAACATTTCCCGTGTAAGGCCGCGGATAAACGCCAGGGCTGTGGACAGCAGCACCACGCCGATGACGATGAAGTCCAGGAGGGTCGGGTTCACCCTCGGCCTCGGCTTCCCGGCGGAGGCGCCGGTGTTTCGAAAAGGGGCAGCAAGTCGCGCAGATGGCCGATCGATTTTTGCTGCAAGCCGACACGCCCACCGCCCCCGTTTCCGGTGCGGGACCGCCGCTTCGGCACAATGGCACGCTCGAAGCCGAGTTTGGCAGCCTCCTTCAGCCGGTTGTCCATCTGACTGACTGCCCTGATCTCACCCGACAGGCCGATTTCGCCGAATACCACCGCACGGTCAGGCACCGGGCAGTCCGTCAGCGACGATACCAGCGCTGCGGCGACGGCGAGGTCCGCGGCCGGTTCGGCGACCCGCAACCCTCCGGCAACATTGAGATAAACGTCGCGTCCGGCCAGAGCAAGCCCGCACCGGGCCTCGAGCACGGCGAGCACCATGTGCAGACGTGCCGCGTCCCAGCCGATTACGGCACGGCGCGGCGCGGCGAAAGTCGCCGGCGCGACCAGGGCCTGGACTTCGACCAGCAAAGGCCGCGTGCCTTCCATACTGGCGAGCACGGCCGAACCGCTAGCCCGCTCGCCGTTCTCCTCCTGCTCGCCCAGGAACAGGGCGGACGGGTTCGAAACCTCGGCAAGGCCTCGGTCGGTCATCTCGAACACGCCGATCTCGTCGGTCGGGCCGAACCGGTTCTTGACGCCGCGCAGGATGCGGAACTGGTGGCTGCGCTCGCCTTCGAAATAGAGCACCGTGTCGACCATATGCTCGAGCACGCGCGGGCCCGCAATGGCGCCTTCCTTGGTGACATGGCCGACGAGCAGCAGGACCGTGCCGCGCTTCTTGGCCGCCCGGATCAGCTCCTGGGCCGACGCCCGGACCTGGGAAACCGTGCCTGGCGCGGCCTCCAGCGTATCGACATACATGGTCTGGATCGAATCGATGACGATAAGGTCCGGCCTGTCGGCGGCGTCCATGCTGGCCGCGATGTCCCGGACGCTGGTTGCGGTTGCCAGCTCGACCGGAGCGTCGGCAACGCCCATTCGGGCCGCGCGCATCCGAATCTGGTCGATCGCTTCTTCGCCGGAGACGTAGACGGCGCTGCCTTCCGCCGCCGCACGGGCCGCAACCGCCAGTAGTAGGGTGGACTTGCCGATACCGGGATCGCCGCCGATCAGCACGGCGCTGCCGGGCACCAGCCCGCCGCCCAGCACGCGGTCGAATTCGGCAATGCCGCAGCGCCGGCGCGGCGGTCCGGCCGAATCGCCGGCCAGGCCGGCGAGCGCAAGTTTGCGGCCCTTCGATCCCGCACTCTTGCCCATGCCGCCGGGCGCCGCTGCTTCGACCTCTTCGGCAATGCTGTTCCACGCGCCGCAGCCGTCGCATTTGCCGGCCCACCGGCGATGGACCGTGCCGCAGGACTGGCAGACGAAGCGGGTGATGGTTTTTGCCAAACCTACCCCCTCACCGCCATTTCGATCGGCCCTTCGGCGCGGCCGTGAATGAACTGGTCGACGCAGGCGTTGCCGCTCGAATCGATGCTGGCGACGGGCCCGTCCCAGACGATCCTTCCGCCGTGAAGCATGGCGATCCGGTCGGCGATCTTGCGGGCGCTCGCCATGTCATGGGTGATTGAAACGGCAGTCGCGCCGAGCTGCCGCACGCAGTCGACGATCAACCGGTTGATGACATCGCCCATGATCGGGTCCAGGCCGGTCGTCGGTTCGTCGAAAAAAAGGATTCCCGGATCGGTTGCGATGGCGCGCGCCAGAGCCACGCGTTTCTGCATGCCGCCCGACAGTTCCGCCGGCGACAAGGCGGCGACATCGGGTCCGAGCCCGACCTGCGCGAGTTTGCCGAGGGCGATCTCCCTGGCTTCCCGTTTCGATACGCCCGAGCGGCTGCGCAGGGCGAAGACGACATTTTCCCAGACCGTCAGGGAATCGAACAGCGCGGACCCCTGGAACAGCATGCCGATCTTCGACGTATGAGCCTCGCGCGCGCGGCCGGACAGCGCCGCCACCTCCGCGCCGTCGATGCGAATCGACCCGGCGTCCGGCCACAACAGTCCCAGAATGCATTTCAGCATGACGGACTTGCCGGTGCCCGACCCGCCGATGATGACGACGGATTCCCCTGCGCCGACGGTCAGGTCGATGCCGTCGAGTACGGTCTTCGCGCCGAAGGCTTTTTTCAGCCCGCGCAGTTCGATTTTCGCTTCACCGGTCGGCGCGGTCATGGCTCAGGCCCCGAAGAATGCGGTTGTGAGCATGTAGTTGGACGCCAGGATCAGAATAGAGGAGGAGACAACGGCGTTGGTGGCCGCAGCGCCGACACCCTGCGCGCCGCCTCTCGAATGGAAGCCGTGATAGCAGCCCATCAGGGTGATCAGAAAGCCGAAGACCGCCGCTTTGACGAGGCCGGTGATAACGTCCAGCGGCTGCAGGAATTCCCAGGTCAGCTTGAGATAGTTGGCGGCGTTGAAATCGAGCGAATGGACGCTGACCGCATAGCCGCCGAACACGCCGATGATATCGGCGACCAGCACCAGCAGCGGCAGCGTTGCCACGCCGGCGATCAGCCGCGGCACGATCAGGTATTTGTACGGGTCGGTCGACAGGGTAGCGAGCGCGTCGATCTGTTCGGTCACCCGCATGGTGCCGATTTCGGCGGCAATCGCGGCGCCGACCCGGCCTGCGACCATCAGGCCGGCCAGCACCGGACCCAGCTCCCGCGTCATCGAGAGGACCACGACGGTGGCGATGGCCGATTCGGCGTTCAACCGGGCGAAGCCGGTGTAGGACTGCAAGGCGAGGACCATCCCGGTGAAGATTGCGGTCAGCCCGACCACCGGCAGGGAGAAATAGCCGATCTGGATCATCTGCCGGCCGATCGATCGGCCGTAGAGCGGCGGCCGCGCGCAATGGCTGACCGAGACGGCAGCGAACACGACCAGGCGCCCGGTCGCGACCAGGAAGCCGATAAAGACGCGGCCGATCGGCGCCAGGAAGTTCATGCGCCGCTCTGCCCCGAGCGGGGCGCTTCGGCTGCGCCGAGATAGTGGCGGCGATAGCGGCTGCCCAGGCTCGTCAGGATCTCGTAGCCGATCGTGCCGGCGTCATCCGCGACATGGTCCACGGTATGGCTGTCGTCCATCAGGTCGAGGAACACGCCCGGGCGGATGTCGCTGCCTGCCCGAAGCGCCTCGGTAACGTCGACGGTCAGGAGATCCATGGATACCCGTCCTGTGACCGGGCAGGCGCAGCCATCGATATAGGCGGCCCCCCGGTTGCTCATCGCGCGGAGATAGCCGTCGGCATAGCCGGCCGCAAGAGTCGCGATCCACGCAGGCGGCGCGGTTCCGACGGTCGCGCCGTAGCCGACGGTCCGGTTATGCCGGATTTCGCGGACCTGCAAAACAGGCGCCTGCAGCCGGACGACCGGGCGCATGGGGTTTGCACCCCTTGGATCGTCTCTGGCCGATGGCGTCGGGTTGCCGCCATAGAGGGCGTAGCCCGGCCGGCCAAGATCGAACCGGTAATCGCCGCCAAGAAACAGGCCGGAGGAATTGGCGAGGCTGGCCCGCGCCGCCGGAAAACGCGGCCGGATTACGGAGAAGGCGGTCTGCTGCCGGCGGTTCAGCGGATGGTCCGGCTCGTCGGCACAGGCCAGATGGCTCATCAGAATCAGGCCGGGCAGGGCGTTGACGGCGTCGAGATCGAGCGTGTCCAGTTCTTCGGGATCGAGGCCGAGGCGGGTCATGCCGGTGTCGATATGCAGGGCAGCTTGCGACAGGGTGCTTCCGGCACAGAATTCGAGCCATGCACCCACTTGCCCAGGATCGTTGAGGCAAGGCGCCAGCCGGTGCCGGGCGAACAGCGGTGCTGTACCCGGCAGCAGCCCGTTCAGCACGAAAATTTCGGCCGCCGGCGCATCCGCAAGGGCCTGCCGCAGCGCCACGCCCTCTTCGACATGGGCGACAAAAAAGGTCGTGCAGCCTTCGGCGGCGAGTCGGCGGGACACCGGCACGGCGCCGAGGCCGTAGCCGTCGGCCTTGACCACGGCAGCGCAGGCCCCGCCGTCCGTCGCGCCGCCCATCCGGTTCCCCAGCGTCCGCCAGTTGGCGGCGAGGGCATCCAGATCGATCGTCAGCAGGCCCCCGGTTTCGCCGGCCTCGCCGGTTTCGCCGGATCGGGCGGCGGGCGCCGGTTCAGCGCGCCTCGTCATGGTAGGATTGCGCCAGATCGCTGAAGCGGGTCATTTCCGGCTCGAAATGCAGCTTCACGCTGCCGATCGGGCCGTGGCGCTGCTTGGCGACGATGATGTCCGCCTTGTTGTAGGCGCGCTCCATGTCTTCCGACCATTTGGTCCACTTTTCCGTGTTCGGCGGCGGCTCCTGACGCGCCAGGTAATACTGTTCCCGATAGAGAAACATCACCACATCGGCGTCCTGCTCGATCGAGCCGGATTCGCGCAGGTCGGCCAGTTGCGGGCGCTTGTCCTCGCGCTCCTCGACCTTGCGCGAAAGCTGGGCGAGGGCGAGAACGGGAACGTTCAGATCCTTGGCCAGCGCTTTCAGGGTGCGGGTGATTTCCGACAATTCCTGCACCCGGTTTTCGGGGCGCTGCCCCGGCGCCGGGCGCAATAGCTGGACATAGTCGATGATAATCAGCGACAGGCCGTGCTGCCGGTGCAAGCGCCGGGATCGGCTGCGCAACGCAGCGATGTTCAGGTCCGCGCTGTCGTCGATATAGAGCGGCAGGTAGTTGAGCTCCTGCGAGACCTGGACAAAACGGGAGAAATCGTCCCCGGAAACCTCGCCGCGCCTGATCCGGTGGGAGGAAACGCCGGCCTGCTCGGCGAGGATCCGGGTCGCCAGCTCTTCGGCTGACATTTCGAGGGAGAAGAAGCCGACCACGGCGCCGTCCTTGCGCACGGGCCGGCCATCTTCGCCCTTTTCTTCACGATAGGCCCGGGCCGCATTGAACGCGATATTGGTGCCCAGGGATGTCTTGCCCATGGAAGGGCGGGAGGCCAGAATCAGCAGTTCGGAGGGCTGAAGGCCGCCCAGCAATTTATCCAGGTCGGTCAGGCCGGTCGCGACGCCGGTGATCTGGCCGTCCTGTTTGAAGGCCGCTTCGGCCCGGCCGATCGCGCTGCCCAGCGCCATCGTGAAGGTGCTGAAACCGCGCCTTGTCTCGCCGACGGTGGCGAGGGTGTGGAGCTGCTGTTCGGCCTGCTCGATCTGGGCCGGGGCATCCAGATCGAGGTCGAAATTGTAGGCTTCGTTGACGATGTCGGAGCCGATCTCGATCAGCGCCCGGCGCAGGTGCCGGTCGAAGACGGTGCGGCCGTAATCGCCGGTGTTGATGATCGTGACGACGGAGGCGGCGAGGCGGGCGAGATAGTCGGTGCCGCCGATCTCGTCGAGCGATCCGTCGCTCTCGAACAGGTTCTTGAGCGTGATCGGATCGGCGACCTGGCCCATCTCGACCAGCTTGCGGATGGCGCCGAAGATGCGGCCATGGCGGGCGTCGGCGAAATGGTCGGCCTGGAGGAAGTCGCCGACCCGGTCGAAGGCCCGGTTGTTGGCGAGCAAGGCGCCGAGCAGCGCCATCTCCGCCTCGTAATTGTGCGGCGGCACACGGAAGGCGGCGCCCTCGTGCAGGCCGTCCGCTGACGGACCGCCTCCGTCGAGACCGCGGGCCGGAACCGGACCCGAACCTTCCATGCGATGAACTCCCGAATGCGCGCGCCAAGCGGTACGCCAGGCTGTTCAGGGGCGAAAGAAAAGACCCAAAAAAAAGCGGTCGAATATTGAACAATCCCAAGAAAAGTTATGCACAGAGTGTTAATTTCGATCATAACTCGCGGCGCCGGTCGGCCGTGGTATCGGCTATTGACGATTTCGCTTGACCCGGCGCACGAAGAGGGCGAGACCGGCGCGCCTTCATCACCTCGCGTAAGTGGATCGCCGCCATGACAAGGATGGATGCGCTTGCGGGCCGCGAATGGCCGCCGACGCCGGACTTCGATAATTGGCCGGTTGAGCATCTGCCGGCCGATGCCGCCACGGACGGCCGGATCGTCACCGTCACCTGGGACGACGGCCGGGTCAGCCGCTACCACGCGATCTGGCTGCGCGACAACGCAGCCGAGCCGCAGACCTTCAGCCCGGTGACGCGCGAACAGATCTCCCATCCGTGGGACCTGCCGGAAGCGCTTGCCGCGGCGGCCGTGACGCTGGCGAAGAACGGCAGCCTGGAAGTGACCTTCGTGCCGGAAAACCGGACCGTCGCCTACCATCCCGGCTGGCTGCGCGCGCTCGACTATTCCATCGGCCCGCACGACGATCTCGGCGGACTCGCGCCGACCTATTGGGACGCGCGTAGCCTTGAGACCCCGCCGACCTTCGGCGGCCCGGCCTGCCTGGAAGAAGACGGCACGCTGCTGGCGGCGCTCGAATCCCTGATGGCATTCGGCATCGTCCGCCTGCGCCATGTGCCGACCGACGAAACGGCGGTGCAGAGGGTGGCCGAGCGTATCGGTACGATCCGCAATTCCAATTTCGGCTTCCTGTTCGACGTCAAGACCGCGCCGGCCGAATCGCGCGAGAACGCCGATTCCAACGCCTATTTCGCCGTCGCCCTGGCCCCGCACACCGACCTGGCGACCCGGGAGTACGAGCCCGGCCTGCAACTGCTGCATTGCCTGGCCAACACGACCCGGGGCGGGCTGGCGATCTATGTCGACGGCTTCGCGGTGGCCGACCGTATCCGCAGGACCGATGCCGACCTGTGGCGGGCGATCACGCAGATCGAATGGACCTTCACGAACCGCTCGCCCGCGACCGACTATCGCTGGCGCGGGCCATTGGTTGTGCTGGACAGCAGCGGCGAGCCCCGCGAAATCCGCGCCACGACCTTCCTCCGCGGGCCGCTCAATGTCGACTTTGCCGATGTCGAGTTGGCCTATGCCGGCCTGCGCGCCTTTCAGACCCTGGCGGCCAGCGACCGCTACGCGATGAGTTTCGCTTACTCACCCGGCGACCTGATCGTTTTCGACAATCGCCGCATCCTGCACGGCCGCACCGCCTTCGACGACGCCAACGGTGGACGGGCGCTCAAGGGTTGCTACATGGAACGCGAGGAGGTGCTGAGCCGGATCCGCGTGCTGCGGCGTGCGATGCGCGCTACGAGCGCAGCTTGAAGCGCTGGATCTTGCCGGTCGCGGTCTTCGGCAGCGCGTCGACGAATTGCCACCAGCGCGGATATTTGTAGGGCGCCAGGCTGGCCTTGACGTGGTTGTGCAGCTCCTGCTGCAGCGCCGCCTCGTCGTCGGTCACGCCCTCGGCGCGGATGACCCAGGCCTCCGGCTTGATCAGGCCGGCATCGTCCTCGCGGCCGACGATAGCGGCTTCCAGCACCTTGGGATGGCCGATCAGGCAGGCCTCGATCTCGACCGGCGAGGTCCAGATGCCGCCGACCTTCATCATGTCGTCGGAGCGGCCTTCGTAGACATAGCAACCGTCTTCGTCGATCCGGTAGGTGTCGCCGGTGTCGACCCAGCCGCCGTCGAGCATGGTCTCACTGGTTTTCTCCGGCAGGTTCCAGTAACCGCGCGCGGTCGAGCCGCCGCGGATCTGCAGGGCGCCGGCTTCTACGGCCGCGGCCGGCGCGCCGTCCTCGCCGACGATGCGCGCCTCGTAGCCGGGGACCATCGGACCGGTGGTGCCCGGCTTCTGGAAGTCCGGCCGGTTGGAAATGAAGATATGCAGCGCCTCGGTTGAGCCGATGCCGTCCAGGATCGTCGTGCCGGTCTTCTCCCGCCAGCGCCGGAAGATATCGGCCGGCAGGGCCTCGCCGGCCGAAACGCACCAGCGCACGCTCGCCATATCGCAGGCCGCGCCGCCGTCGATCGCCGCCAGTTGCGCGGCGTAAAGCGTCGGCACGCCGAAATAGAGCGTAGGCCGGAAGCGTTCGAAGATCTCGAAGGTCATCTGCGGCGCCGGCCGTTCGGCGGCCAGAACCGCCGTGGCGCCGACCCAGAGCGGGAAGGTCATGGCGTTGCCCAGGCCATAGGCGAAGAACAGCTTGGCGGCGGAAAAGCAGATATCGTCCTCGCGCACGCCGAGCACGTCGACGCCGTATTGCTGGCTGGTCACGACCATATTGCGGTGCCGGTGGATCGCCCCCTTCGGGAAACCGGTCGAGCCCGAGGAGTAGAGCCAGAAACAATCGTCGTCGGCGGTCGCCGGATGGGCCTCGAGACTGTCCGAAGCCTCGGCCGCAAGTTCGACCGCCCGGTCCTGCGGCAGCAGATGGGCCGGCTTGTGAGCCGCCTGCGCCAGGGCATCGCGGACTGCAGCATCGTATTCCGGCGACCAGACGATGGCGGCGGCAGCCGAATCGTCGATCGTGTAGCGGTAGTCTTTTGCCGTCAGCAATGTGTTCAGCGGCACCGGGACGATGCCGGCCTTGATGGCGCCCCAGAAGGTGAAGAAGAATTCCGGGCAGTCCTTCACCACCATCAGCAAACGCTCGCCGGGTGCAATCCCGAGCCCCTTCAGCGCATTGCCGTACCGGTTCGCCCTGGCGGCGAGTGCGGCGTAGCTGACGTCGTCGCCTGCCGTTGTAAGGATCGCGGACTTGCCGCCGCGGCCCTCGCCAATATGCCGGTCGATGAACGGCACAGCGGCGTTGAAGGGCGTCGCGAAATCAAGAGCCGCGCCGTTGGCGGGGTTGGGGGTGACGGCGACCGTGTGGGCAGTCATCGCGGGACTCCTCGTCCTGTTCCGCGCGCCGATATTGCGCCGCATTGCCGGGGCTGCGCGGCGAATTGCACGGGGTGTTCGGGTTTTTCCGGCTTTAGCACAAGGCCATCTTCCGATTCACCGCGCAACAAGGCGCGCCTCGATTCCGCCCGTTTGCCGGTTCCGCTGCTCCTGCTGCTTTCATGGTCGCGCCGCACCCCGATCCCATGCATCCTTCGGTCCGCCGCTGGCTCCTGTCGGTCGCCGGCATGATTTTCGCCATGGTTATACTCGGCGGCCTGACCCGGCTCACCGAGTCCGGCCTGTCGATGACCGAATGGCGGCCCCTGTTCGGATGGCTGCCGCCGCTCGGCGACGAGGCCTGGCAGCGCCTGTTCGAGCTCTACCGGCAGACGCCGCAATACCGGCAGGTCTTCCCCGATCTGACGCCGGGCGGCTTCAAGGCGATCTTCTGGCTGGAATATCTGCACCGGCTGTTCGGCCGCCTGATCGGCGTCGTCTTCCTCGCCGGTTTCGTCTACCTGCTGCTGCGCCGCCGGCTGCCGCGCCGGCTGATCCCGCCGATGATCGCGCTCTTCGTCCTGGGCGGGCTGCAGGGCGCGCTGGGCTGGTACATGGTCGCGAGCGGCCTGGTCGACCGGCCGTCGGTCAGCCACTACCGGCTGGCGGCGCATCTGTCCCTGGCGATGATCCTGTACGCGTGGATCGTCTGGCTGCTCGCCCGGATGAGCCGGTCTCCGGCGCCGGCGAACGACGCTGCTGCGGGCGGCGGGCTGCTTTCTTTCGCCGTCTACGCCTCAATCGTCCTGACGATCCTGTTCGGCGCCTTCGTCGCCGGCCTGGATGCCGGCAAAATCTACAACACGTTCCCGCTGATGGGCGATGCGCTGGTTCCTGCCGATTACCTGCGCCCGGGCCGCGGCCTCGCCGAAACGGTGGACAATCCGGTTGCGGTGCAGTTCAACCACCGGGTTCTGGCGATCCTGACCGTCCTGCTGATCCTCGCCCTGTGGTGGCGGACGCGCAGGCAGGGCAGGACGCAGGAGCGGTCGCGGGCAAGCTGGCTGCTCGCCGCGGCGTTGCTCCAGACCGGGCTCGGCATTGCCACATTGCTCCTGTTTGCGCCGGTCTGGCTGGCGGCGATGCACCAGGCCGGCGCCATGCTGCTCGTGACGGCAGCCGTGCAGCACGCTGCCGCCCGGCGTAACGCCTGACCGGATGGAATAGCGCCTTACAACAGACCCAGCGTGCGGAAGGAGGTATCGCCCTCGGCGCTGACGATCAGATGATCGAGCACCGTTATGCCGATGGGTGACAGCGCCTCCTTCAGCGACTTGGTCATCCGGATGTCGGCATCGCTTGGCGCCGGATTGCCCGAGGGATGGTTGTGCACCAGGACGATCGCTGTCGCGCCCCGGTCGAGCGCCCGGTGGGCGACCTCCCGGGGGTAGACCGGCGTATGGTCGACCGTACCGCGCTGGACGATCTCGTCGCCGATCATGCGGTTCTGCTTATCGAGAAAGAGCACGCGGAACTGCTCCACCGGCTCGCGACCCATGGCGGCGCGGCAGAAGCCGACGACTTTGCGGTAGTTGTTCAGCACCGGGCGCGCCGATGCTTCCTGCCGTGCGAGGCGTACGCCACCTGCCGCAGCTGCCTTGATCGCCGCCGCCGCGGCGAGGCCGACGCCCTTGGTCCGGAGCAGATCGGCCGGGCTTGCGGCCAGAACGCTGCCGAGCGAGCCGAATTCCGCGATCAGGCGTTTGGCCGCCGGCTTGACATCGCCGCGCGGGCTGCTGGCGAACAGGATCAGTTCCAGAAGCTCATAGTCGGGCAGGGCGGCTTCGCCGCCATCGAGAAAGCGCCGGCGCAATCGCTCCCGGTGCCCGCCGAGGGATTTGTCCTTCGGGTCGAAGTCGGGCGGGTCGAAATCGGGCGGGTCGAAGTCGGGCGGGTCGAAGTCGGCCACGGCATCGCAGGGCAGGGCGCCGTCCGCACCCGTGCACGCCCCGGCTGCCGGCCGGCCATGATCGAAATCGCGCAACATGACTCAGGATATACACGGAACGTTCCGAAAACATCAAGGGTTTTTCCATGTTTTCGATTTCGGAAATCGGTGACTCCGGCCGATGCTGAACAGCAGGAATCCAAAATAGGAAAACGCGCTTGCCAGAGCGGGATAATGACCTATGTAGTTCAATCAGAACATAAATCGAACAAGCGAGGTATGCAATGTCCGATGTTGATCGGCGTGGAATATTGACCCCCGATTGGGGGTAATCGGCGTCCAAAATTGACCCCCCCATGGTTTGTTCCCATGAACGCACCTTGTCATTGGACGGACGAGGTGAGGGGGAGATGCTGGTAGTGGAAACGATCGCACGGATCCGTCGGGATCATCTGGTGAGGGGCGTTCCGATCAAGACGATCGCCCGGGATTTGAGGGTTTCGAAGAACACGGTGCGCAAGGTGGTGCGGGGCGATGAGACCTCGTACAGCTACGAGCGCAAGATCCAGCCGATGCCGAAGCTTGGACCGTGGGTGGATGAGCTCGAGCGCCAGCTGAAGGCCAACGAGAAGAAGGCGCGCCGGGATCGGCTGTCTCTGCTGCGGATTCATGAAGACCTTGCGTCTCTGGGCTATGAGGGCGGCTACGACGCGGTGCGCCGCTATGCCAGGGTCTGGCGGCGCCGGCACCGGCTGTTGTCGTCGTCCGAGGCCTATGTGCCGCTGATCTTCGATCCGGGCGAGGCCTACCAGTTCGACTGGAGCCACGAATACGCGGTGTTGTCGGGCACGACGACCAGGGTGAAGGCGGCGCACATGCGGCTGTGTCACAGCCGCATGCAGCTGGTCCAGATCTTCCCGCGCGAGAGCCAGGAGATGGTGTTCGAGGCGCATGAGCGCGCGTTCCGCTTCTTCGGCGGGGTCTGCCGGCGGGGTATCTACGACAACATGAAGACGGCGGTGAGCACGGTGTTCGTGGGCAAGAAGCGGGACTACAACCGCCGCTTCCAGGAGATGTGTACCCACCATCTGGTGGAGCCTGTGGCGTGCACGCCCGGGGCTGGCTGGGAGAAGGGGCAGGTCGAGAGACAGGTGGGTGACGTTCGCGGCCGCCTGTTCGCGCCCAGCCCGCGGGGCCGCTCCTACGCCGAGATCAACGAGTGGCTCATGGATCGGTGCATCGAGGACGCCAGGAAGCATCCGCATCCGACGATCCCGGGCAAGACGGTGTGGCAGGTGTTCGAGGAGGAGCGGCCCTTCCTGACAGCGTATCGCGGCCCCTTCGACGGCTTCCACGCCACTGAGGTAGCGGTCTCCAAGACTTGTCTGGTGCGCTTCGACAACAACCAGTACAGCGTGGCGGCCCGCGCGGTCGGGCGACCGATGGACGTGCGGGCCTATGCCGATCGGATCGTCATCCGCCAGGACGGCGAGATCGTCGCCGAGCATCCCCGCAGCTTCGGGCGCGGCCGGATCGTCTACGATCCGTGGCACTACGTGCCGATTCTGACGAAGAAGCCCGGCGCGCTGCGCAATGGCGCGCCCTTCAAGGGCTGGCAGTTGCCTAACGCGCTCGGGCGCCTGCGGACCCGGCTTTCCGCCCGCGACGACGGCGACCGGCAGTTCGTCAAGGTTCTCGCGGCGGTGCTGGAGGACGGGCTGGAGGCGGTCGAGGCGGCCTGTGCCGAGGCGCTCGACAGCGGCGCCTGCAGCGCCGACGTCGTGCTCAACATCCTGGCCCGGCGGTGCCAGCCGGCGCCGCCGGCGACCATCCCGACGCCCGAGGGCCTGCGGCTTCGCCACCAGCCGGTGGCCGACTGTCGGCGCTACGACCGCCTGAGGGGGGCCGGCCATGGAGCGTCATGAGGTGCTGGCGATGATGACAACGCTGAAGCTCGCGGGGATGCGCGCCGCCTATGACGACATCCTCGCCGACGGGCTCAAGCGCCGCCATCCGGTGCAACAGATCTTCGGCGCTCTGCTGAGGGCCGAGATCGCCGACAAGACGGCACGCTCGATCAAGTACCAGATGGCGTCCGCCAGGCTGCCGGCGGCCAGGGAGCTGGCCGAGTTCGACTTCGCCGCCTCGCCGGTCAACGAGCCCCTGATCCGCGACCTCGCAATGGGCGGCTTCCTGGAAGCCAAGCGCAACATCGTGCTGGTCGGCGGCACCGGCACCGGCAAGACCCATCTCGCCGTCGCCATCGCGCGGTCCTGCATCCGCAAGGGCGCGCGCGGCCGCTTCTACAACGTCGTCGACCTGGTCAATCTCATCGAGGCCGAGATCCGCTCCGGACGCCAGGGCCGCACCGCGGACCAGCTCACCCGGCGCGACTTCGTCATCCTCGACGAACTCGGCTACCTGCCCTTCGCCCAGGCCGGCGGGCAGCTGCTCTTCCACCTCATGAGCCGGCTCTACGAGCGCACCTCGATCGTCATCACCACCAACCTCGCCTTCGGCGAATGGCCGTCCGTCTTCGGCGACCCCAAGATGACCACAGCCCTGCTCGACCGCCTGACCCATCATTGCGAGATCATCGAGACCGGAAACGAGAGCTGGCGCTTCAAGAACCGCTCCTGACCCGGCGCCGGCCGTCCCCGCGGCCCGGTTGCCCCGGTGGGCCAACAGGCACCCCCCACGCGGCTTCGCTCCGCGTAGCGCAGGGCGCTACACGAAGCCGCGCGGGTCCCCCCTGTTGACTACCGGGACAACCTCCGCCGTGCCACTCAGGGGGGTCAATATTGCACGCCGATCGGGGGTCAAACTTCAAAGCCGATTGACACTACACCATGGCCGCCGGCAAGGGCGTCCATTTCTGGTGCTTCGCCCAGTCGATCTCGGCGCTCGATTCCAGCTGGGGCAAGGAGCACCGCAAGACCCTCCTGCATCTCGCCGAACTGGTCCAGATCCTGGGCTTTCCGCGCACCGACGCCGAAGGCGCGGAGGAGCTCTCCAGGGCCATGGGCACCGCCACCTTCGAGGCAAGGACCGAAAACCGTTCCGGCACCATCGCCGAGAACCGCATCGTCACCGCCAACACCCAATGGCAGGCCGGCGATTCCCGCGCCCTGGTGCGCGAGCGCCTGATAACCCCCGACGAACTCATGACCCTCGGTCCCGACCGGCAATATGTCATCGCCTCGCCCAAGGACATGCCGCGCGACGCGCTCCATCTCCATCACGCCCGCTACTGGCGCCGCCCGGACTCCCGCGGCCTCGCCGATCCGAACCCGCTGGTGATCCGCAAGCACCGCGCCGCAGAAGGCTACGAACGGCAGGTATGGCCGCGGTTCAGGCTGCCGTTCGGAGGAAAAATCCCATGACGGCGCGATACGAAAATTCGCAGGACACCTGGAACGGAGTGGGCGATACGCCTTTGCACCCGCCGGACTTTCACCTGCTGTCGGGGCCGGAACCGGCCTGACATCGGGAACAGCGCCGTCGGCCGGAAGCCGATGGCGTGCGCGGGCGGGGTGTCGTCGTCGGCGCTCTCGCACCGGCGCGCCTCGAAGGAGAACTCCGGCGGGCCGCCGTCGCCGGCATCGCGGTTCGGCCGCCAGCCCAGGCTGCAGTCGCGGCCCGTGTCGGAGAGGCCCGTGTCGGAGAAGCCGATGCCGATCTCCGGCGTCGAGGCGAATCCGTCGCCGAAGGCGGAGAAGGCGCAGCCGAACCTCGCTTCCAGCCGGCGCTGCGCGAGGTCGCCGCCGCTTGTCGACGACGAGAGGCAGGTTCTTTTCTCGCAGTTCCGGGGTCCATCCGATGAAGCGGTCGCGTGGCGCGAGCTTGCGCGCGGCGGTGCTGAAGCCGAGCATGGCGATTCGCGAAGAGGCGCATGCCGCGCCATCCGGCGCCCCCGGTTAGAAACAATGTGTTCGCCAATCGTTAGCCGCAAGGCCGAAACGGTACGGGTTCACGAAACCGATCAATCCTGAAAACATGAATATCTTCGATAGATTGACCTTCCCCTACGGGACAGGTCTTGCCCCCTTTATCCCCTGTGTACGGGTCTGTGGGTCGGCGCATTCCAAGTACCTAATTGTTCGACAAACGCTGCCCGGATCGACACCAGAGCATCGCCGGATCGTTGCGGCTCCGAATCCGCCAAACAGCGCCGCGCCGCTAGCGGTCGAGGGAGCCGTTCAGACTCGTTTTCAGCTTGCCGGACATTCAGAACACCAGGATCCGCTGCGCCGTGACCGGCACCGCATTGCAGGACTCCCGGATTATTCACGGCACGGCGTGAAAGAGGTGGTGAGCGTGGATTAAACTGTTGAGATTCCGTATGATTCTGGTGTCTGGCCAAGACCATACGGCAACAGGGAAACCCGGCTCACCATGGATGAGATTACCGCCTATCTCCCCGGACTGTCACCCGTCGAGAACAAGGAACTGTGCGTCCGGTTCGACGGCGGCCGGCTGTCGTCGGACGGCGGCGTGCTGGTGCTGCGCGAGATCGAGAAGCGTCTCGGCCTTGCCGCGCGCCTAGCCGGTTGCCTGTCCGATGCGCGCGATCCAGCGAGCACCACCCACTCATACGCCGACATGATCGGGGCGCGCATGTTCGCCATCGCCTGCGGATACGAGGATTGCGACGACCTCGACGTGCTGCGCTTCGATCCGGCGTTCAAGCTGGCCTGTGGTCGCCTGCCCGAGAGCGGTCGCGATCTGATGTCGCAGCCGACCTTGTCCAGGCTCGAGAACGCCCCATCATGGCGCGAACTGGCGCGCATGGGGCTGACGATGATCGATCTGTTTTGCGACAGCTTCGAGCGCGTGCCCCAACGCATCGTGCTCGACATTGACGATACCCCTGATGCCGTCCACGGCGGCCAGCAACTGGCACTGTTCAACGCCCATTACGACGAGTACTGCTTTCAGCCCATCCACATCTTCGACGCGGCGACCGCCAAGCCGGTGCTGTCGCTGCTGCGTCCGGGCAAGCGGCCATCCGGTGACGAGGCGGCGCGGGTCTTGCGCCACGTCATCGGCCGCATCCGGCGCCATTGGCCCCGGGTCGAGATCGCGGTGCGTGGCGACGGCCATTACGGCACGCCCGAGGTCATGGACCTGCTGGAGGATCAGGGCCACGGCTACATTCTCGGGCTTCCCGGCAACGCCCGGCTGAGCGAGATCGGCCAGCCGTGGTGCGAGGACGCGGCGCTGCGCCGGGTGCAATCAGGCAAGGACAAGGTGCGCCGTTTCTTCCAGACCGGCTACCAGGCCAAAAGCTGGTCACGCGAGCGCAAGGTCGTTGCCCGCGTCGAGGCCACCGCAAGGGGGACGGATGTCCGCTTCGTCGTCACCAACCTGCCGGGCCGCGCCAAATTGCTCTACGAGAGGGTCTATTGCGCCCGTGGCCGGATGGAAAACATGATCAAGGAGCACAAGCTCTACACCAAATCCGACCGCACCTCGTGTCACCGATGGGAAGCCAACCAGTTCCGGCTGTTCCTGCACACCGCCGCCTATTGGCTGCTGCATCAGTTGCGCCGGACCGCGCCCCGCCGCTCGCCGTGGCGCACCGCGACGTTCGAGACGCTACGACGGGCATTCCTCAAGATCGCCGTGCGCATCGAGGAGCTCAACACCCGCATCAAGATCGCCCTGCCCTCGGCCTACCCATATCGCAACGCCCTGATCGCGATGGCCGCCTCCATCGCCGCCCAAGGCCCCTGATCCAAGCGGCGCGTGCCGCCGGATGAACCTCGAACGTCAATCTCCAACCCGTAACGAAAACCCGCCCCGAAAGCCGCCGTCAACCCGGCCGATACCGCTCGCCTCGCTCAAATCGGCCGCCAAGCGTGAATAATGCGGGCCCATACCGCGAACATAATGGTGGCCGTTGCGCTCGACATGGTCGCAGCCGATCAGGGTTGCAAGCGCCAAATCCTGCTGTACGGCGAGGCCGGCCTGGGTGGTGAGATCCTCGGCGGACATGAAATAAAGCGCGCCGCCGGCTTCGGCATTCCATTTTTCTATCCGCGCCCGGTTCAGCAGCGACCGGTAGAATCCCTTGCACGCTTTCGACGAGACGCCGCGATAGCCGAACGCGCGGGCCTCGACGAAGGCCGACATCGTGGCATCCGACTCGTCGATCGCGACCGGCTTCAGCGCTGCGAGAGCCGCGATGTCCTCGGCCAGCGCGCGGTTGCGCACGATCGGCTGCTCGATGAATTGAACGGCATCGCTCAGCCTGGAGAAGGCCGGGTCCTCCCGCATCCGGCGCCAAAGTTCGACCACCGGCTCTACGGAAGCGTATTGCTCGTTTCCGTCAAGCGTCGCACGGTAGGGCTCGGGGGAGCGGTCGAGCAGATCGGCGATCCGGCGCAGGCGCTCGAGGTCCGCCGCAATGTCGCCACCCAGTTTGAGCTTGAAACAGTTCAAGCCGTAGAAGTCGATGGCGGCCTCCAGGCTTTCCGGCAATCCGTCGCCAAGTTTGCGGTCGGCAGGGATGTCGGCCTCTGCGATGGCGTCGACCAGTCCCACCGTATGGCGCGCGGCGATGGAACCGGCCGGCTTCAGGCGGGCCAGGAACGTCACGAGATCGAAGCCCTCCAAATCCGGAGTCGTCCGGGCGTCGATCCCGGGCCGGTTCGACGCGACCATCGCATAGATGCTTTCGCCGTACAGCCGACCAAGTCCGTCGAGGATCGCCCGGTCGAGCAGCGCCTGGCCGAAACCGGCAATCAGCGGGTTCAATCCGCGGGCGGTGCAAGCAGCGCCGAGCGGCGCCTGGAGGGCGGCGTGCAGGGCAAAGGCCGTGGCCTGCCCGCCAAAGCCGCGATAGATCTGCGCCGCCAGGGCCACGGCGCTGCGCAGCTGGTCGAAATTCTGCTCGTTGCTGAGGTCCGGATTCTTGTCGAACCATTTCGGCGCCAGCAATTCGGCGGCCACGCCCTGCGATTCTCGGCCGTCGGCGAGGCGCAGGACCGCGCGCAGAAACAACTGCGGCGCCTGGCGCAGAGTGACGATGCCGAACCGGAAGGGCAGGCGCAGGGTGACGTCGCGCTCGCCGGCTTCGACGTCGAGCAGAGTCAGTTGCGGCGCGCTCATGCCAGCGCCTCCAGCAGGCCGCGCAGATAGCCGGCGGCGCGAGCGGCGCAGGCCTGACCGTCGGGCTGGTAGATGAAGGGCTCGGCAGCAATCCAGCCGCGATAGCGGTGGCGGAGCAACGCCGCCAGCAGCGGCGCGAAGCGCACGGCGCCCTCGCCGGGCCCGCAGCGATTAGGGTCGTTGACCTGGACATGGGCGATCAGGCCGGTCGGCAGCCAGCGGTCGACGATTTCCGGCCAGGGTATGTTCGGTCCAGGTTCGGGGCGCATGGCGGCGGTGGCGGCACAGTCGATCATCGTGCGTATCGCCGGGCTGTCGATCTCCCGGACCAGCGCAGCGGCCTCGTCGAGCGAGTTAAGATAATCGGATTCGCGTACGGCCAACGGTTCGATGCAGTAGACCACCCCGGCCTGTTCCGCGTCGCCCGCAACGGCGGCGAAACAGTCGCGCGCCCGGAGTCGGCTGCCGGCCTCGTCGCCGGGCGTCAGCCGGCGCTGGTGGGGCGAGCCGTGGACCAGCACCTCGGCCTCCAAGTCGGCGGCCAGCCCGATCAGGCGGCGCATGACCTCGACCGTGCGGGCGCGCACAGCGTCTTCCGGATCGGTGATCGACAGGCCTTCGGGGGCGAGCAGCAGCCAGTGCAGACTGGAACAGGCAAGGCCGGCGTCGGCCAATGCGCGGCGCACCGCCCGCCGCCGCTCCGCCGACAGCAGGTGCGGCGCGGCGTCGAGGGTAAACGGGGCGATCTCCAGCCCGTCATAGCCAACGCTGGCGGCAAAGGCACACTGGGCGGCAAAGTCGAGGTCGCGAATAACTTCGTTGCACAGGGAAAGTCTCACGATTCTCTCCGGCCTCTTCGGCCTCTCCAGTCGAACAGCCGGGTCGCGGCCAAGCGGCGTCGTACGGGGAAAATCGCCAGGCACACCACGGCGATCGTTGTCAGAGCCAGCACGGCGCTGATAGGGCGGGTGAACAGCGGCTCAATGCTGCCGTCCGACAATACCATTGAGCGGCGGAAATTCTTGTCCAGAATGTCGCCCAAGACGATGCCCAGCACCAGCGGCGCCATCGGGTATTTCATCTCGCGTAGCAGGAAGCCGACGAGGCCGAAGCCAAGCATGACCCAGATATCGAACACGCGGCTGGCGATCGCGAAGGCGCCGACAGTGCAAAGCACGAAGATCACCGGCATCAGTCGCTCGCGCGGCGCCCGCAGTACGAGCAGCAAGGGTCGGGTCAGCACCAGTCCAAGCACCAGCACCGCGACGCTCGCAGCCAGTACCATCGCCGCGACCTGGTATACGAACCCGGGGAACTCGATCATGATCAGCGGACCCGGCCGCACCCCGTGGATGAACATGGCGGCCAGCAATACGGCAGCCGGCGCCGAACCGGGGACAGCCAGGGTCAGCACCGGTATGATCGCGCCCGGCACGGCTGCACTGTTGCCGGTCTCCGAAGCGATCAGCCCTTCGACCGACCCCTTGCCGAAGCGCTCCTTCCACTTCGAAGCGCGCCGCGCCGCGGCATAGGACGCCCACGCGCCCATGTCTTCGCCGACCCCGGGCAGCAGACCCATGAAGGTGCCAATCAGACCCGAACGCAGGATCGTGCGGGCGTTGCCGGCCAGTTCGCGCAGGCCCGGCAGGACGCGGTCGCTGGCACTGCGCACGGTGCTGTAGCTGCGGTTCTTCATGGTCTGCAGGATCTCGGCGAAGCCAAACGCGCCGACCAAGGCCGGCAGCAGGCCGAAACCGCCGGCCAGGTCTGTGTTGCCGTAGGCGAAACGCTGGTAGGCGTGAATCCCCTCTTGGCCGACCATCGCCACCATGAGGCCCAGAAAGCCGGCGATCCAGCCCTTGAGAGGATCGTCGACGGCTGTCAGCCGGCCCGAGATCACGACTCCGAACAGGGCCAGCCAAAAGAATTCCGGAGAGCCGAATTTGAGCGCGATCTCGGCCAACGCCGGAGCGATCAGCGCCAGCAGCAGCATCCCGATCATCGAGCCGCAGAACGAGCCCACTGTCGCCAGGCCGAGGGCACGTCCGGCCTTGCCGGCACGGGCAAGCGGAAAGCCGTCGAGCGCCGAAGCGGCGTTGGCCGGCGTACCGGGTATATTGAGAAGAATGGCCGAACGGCTGCCGCCGAAGATCGCGCCGACATACATGCAGATCAGGATAAGTATGGCGTCGCCGGCCGCCATGCGGAAGGTCAGCGTCGTCAGCAAGGCCAGTCCCAGGGTCGCGGTCAGCCCTGGCAGCATGCCGACCGTGATGCCCAGAAGGGTCGCCCACCCGATGTTGAAAAGCGTTGCCGGTTCAAGAAAGGAGGCCAGCGCCGCAGCCAAATATTGCAGTCCGTCGGGCACGATCAGGGCAGGCGGACTAAAAAGATCTGCTCAAAAACAAAGGTGACGGCGACCGCGACCAGAACCGCCTCGAACGCCGCCACAGCCAGCGCGCGCGAATGACCGGCCGGAGTCCGCCCAGGGCGCCATTCGAACAACGCAACGAAGGCGAAAACGAAAATCCCGGTGGCAGCCCAGAAGGGCAGCGTCGTGACCAGACCGGCGGCATATCCGACACAGAGCGCCGCGGCGAGCAGGAAGCGCCATGTTTGGCCTGCGCGGTCGGCGGCACCCCCCCGGTCGCGATCCAAGCGCCAGCCGCCGACGCGAACCGAGCGCAGGAACAGAACGCCACCGAGCAGGAACAGGATCGCACCGATCAGCCCGGGAACAAGGCCGGGCGCAGTCATCGGATGGACGTTCAGCTCGGTAAGCCGCGGCATTCTCCAGGATTCGACGGCGATGGCGATGCCCAGCACGACGAGGCCCAGTCCGAACCAGAAATCGGCACGAACGCCGGCACGACGCTCAGCGCCGGCACCATCTGCAAGGCCGGATTGTGCCTCGGACTTGGCCTCGCCCATATGCTGCGACCGGAAACGGTTCCCGGAACCGGGTCAGGGTTTGGGGATGCCCAGCTTCTCAGGATGAATTTTCGCCCGGCCCGCAGACTGGAAGCTCCACGCGTCAGCCTGGATCTCCGGCCAGACCCTATCGCGCGCAGTCTTGCCGCTGGACGGCGCAAACAAGGCCCCCTTTCTGAGCGCGTAGGCCTTGAGTTCGGCGCTTTGCGGGATAACCTTCTTCCAGATCGCGTCGAAGGTGGCGAACACCTCCTTCGGCGTGTTTTTCTTGGGGATGAATATGCCGAAGGCGGTCGAAAGGATCGGCAGCGGTTTGTCGATATATCGGGTGATCGACGGCACATCGCCGAACCCCTCGATGGCAAGCGGCTGACCGGCCAGTACGGCCAGCGGACGCAAGCGTTTGCCGCGCACCATTTCGGCCTGTTCCGAGGCGAGCTGGGTGGTGACCTCGGTTTCGCCGCCGACCGTTGCGATCACAGCCGGGTTGCCGCCATCATAAGTCACATGTCTGTACTGGATGCCGGTCGCGATCTTGATGCCCTCGATAGCGGCGTGGCCTGAGGAGCCGGCGCCCGCGGTGGCGACCGAAACGAGTTTGGCCTTCATCGCGCTTAACAGCTGACCCATGTCCTTGTACGGCGTATTCGGATTGACTGAGACCAACGGCACATTCGTCACTGTGACGTAGAGTTGCCAGTCGTCGATCCAGGTGTCCCACTGGCCCAGCAATTTGTACGTGCCGAGCTGCTTGGGCGCGCCGGCGGCCCAAGTGTAGCCGTCTCGCGGCGCCTCCCAGGTATTCTTCTTGCCGATCGATCCCGAAGCGCCGGGCTGGTTGACGATCACAACCCGCTGGCCGAGCTCTTTTTCCAGCACGCCAGCGGTGACCCGCGTCACCTGATCGGTCGCGCCGCCGGCCCCCCAGGGCACGATGATTGTGATCGGTTTTGATGGTTTCCAAGGATAATCGGCGGCCCCGGCAGGCCATGCCGCTACGAACAGAACTGCCGCGGCTGCGAGAAAGCGCTTCATCGAGGTTCCCTCTCTGTTCGGTTCGTGAGCTTGCCACCGAACAATTGCTCACTCGAACTCAGGCGGCCAATTTCTGCCCGCGAACCTCTGTGCACACAACGCACTAGATGCAAACGCACGCTATCAGCCCATGGTGCTACCGTCAATAGCAGCCGGGCTGGGAAACATTGCGATTCAAAGCCCTTTGGCCTCTTTTCCGTCGCCGCCCGGAATGTGGTCCGGCGTTGGGATCTAGCCTCTGCGCGCAGTTTCCGTCTACCCGGATCGGGCAGCCGAAGGAACCGCTGGGCAAACGACCGGTCTCGGAACGGTGACCGTGGGCGACCAATAGCATATTCGCTGTCCGGGGATTTATCGTATCGTGGCGGCGCCGGGCGTCGACCCGACATCGCCCGTTGAGTGGCGCAGATGTCCAAGGAGGGTGAAATGGCCGAATACGACCTGGTCGTCAGGAACGGAACGGTGGCGACGGCAGGCGGTGTCGTCACGGCCGATGTCGGCGTTAGAGGCGGCCGCGTCGTTGCCCTTGGCGAAGGTCTCGGTGCAGGTGAAAGCGAGATCGACGCGGCCGGCAAGGTCGTTACACCCGGCGGGATCGACAGCCATTGCCACCTGGATCAGCCCATGGGCGACGGTTCAGTCATGGCCGACGACTTTGAGAGCGGTACCATCTCCGCCGCCTTCGGCGACACGACGACCGTGATTCCCTTCGCCTGCCAGATGAAGGGGCAGTCCCTGCGGCCCGTGGTCGAGGACTACCACAGCCGGGCCGACGGCAAGGCGGTGATCGACTACGCTTTCCACCTCATTTTGTCGGATCCGACAGGTCAGGTCCTTGGCCAGGAGCTGCCGGCCCTCATCAAGGACGGCTACACCTCCTTCAAGATCTACATGACCTACGATGACATGAAGCTCAACGACCGCGAGATCCTCGATGTCCTCGGCGTCGCCCGCCGCGAGGGCGCCATGACCATGATCCACGCCGAGAACGCGGATTGCATCGCCTGGCTGACGGACCGACTCGAAGCCGCCGGCCACACAGCACCGAAATACCACGCCGAGAGCCGGCCATCGCCGGTAGAACGCGAGGCGACCCACCGCGCCGCCAGCCTGGCCGAGATCGCCGACACGCCGGTGATGATCGTCCACGTCTCGGGGGCCGAGGCCATCGACCAGATCCGGGCCGCCCAGGCGCGCGGCGTGAAGGTCTACGCGGAGACCTGCCCGCAGTATCTGTTCCTGACGGCCGACGACCTCGATCTGGAGGGTTTCGAGGGCGCCAAGTGCATCTGCTCGCCCCCGCCTCGCGATCGCGCCAATCAGAAGGCGGTATGGCCTCGAGGCCCTCGCTGGCGATCAGCAGGTAATCGCCCGGCTGAAGGCGGCAGGGGCGATACGCGCAATCGACCAACTCCGCCGGACTGCCGGTGACCGCCGAGCGCAGCATGTTGCGCCGCCCATGCCATCGGCAAGAATCATGAGTAGCGCCGGCCTCTCTCCCCTTCCCTCCATGTCGACTTCCAACACCCCGAACGCGTCTTCCAGATAGGGACGCGCGCCCCGCCATTGCCGGCAGACCAACGGCCATCGAGCGCTTACCCCGGGCCTGTCGTCGACCTTCCGTCGCTCCACGATGCGCTTGGTCAGTCTGAGCGTGCTCCGCCTCGGCATGGCCTCCCCAGATTCGGCGATCCGTCATCAAACCGCACACGTGCGGACCGACATGGCAAGGTCAGGGATGACCGATTCTGTCCATCCGCCGTCGACAGTCCGCAATGGCTACAGGCCCATTCTCCGGCTCTTGGACTTGCTGCGGGTCTGGCGCTCCTTTTCCCCGGCCGTGCCGTACTTGTCGGCCAGCCGTGCCCGGAACGCGTCGAAGGCCTTCTGCGCCGCCTGGCGCTCTTCCCCGGTTGCGTTGTACGCGGCCGACTGAAGCCGGGAGAATTCGAGGGCGTCCCGCTGGGCTTCGCGGGCGCGCTCCTCGGGCGTCTGCGGCGGCTCCGGCGGCTCGGGCGGCTTCGGGACCCCGGAAGCGTAGACGGCGCCGCTGCCTTCCGGCGCCGGCATGACCTGACGCCGCTCCGGCTCGAGCCCCTGTCCCGGCGTCTGTCCCGGGGTCCGGTCCGCTTCCCGCCTGGCCCGATGCACCTGCCGCATCGTGGCCGCACGCCGATGGCGGCGCGCCTTGGCATGGAGCTGCTCGAAGGCGTCGAGGTCCCGGCGCCCGATGCCGCCGTTCCCGGCGAGCAGGGCAGCGTATTCGTCGGGCCGGGCCCGGAAGGTCCCGGCCTGTTCGAGCAGCCCGGCGTGGCGGGCAAGAGTTTCCCGGAACTCCCGGCCGAGCGCCACGGTATCGCCTTCGACGCGGGTGCGCTCGCGCAGGGCGTCCCAGGCCGCCAGAACCTCCCGGCGGCCGTCGGCGAAGGCGGCGACGGTCCGGGCATGGCGCCAGCCGAAGGCGGTGCGCCGGATATCCCGCGCGATGCGGGCGAGTGCGTTATCGTTCGCCGCGGCGCGGACCCTGGGGACCCTGACCGTCCCGTCCTGCGTTCCTGCGGCGGACCGGCTTGTGTCCCGCCCGATCTCCTCCCGCCGGTCCTGCCATGCCCCGCCGGCCATGTAGTCGAGCGCCGCCTCCTTGGGCTGGGAGCGCGACCAGCGTTCGGCCAGCCAGGCCCGGATATCGGTGTCGGTCACCGCAGTTTCGCGATCGTCGTCCGGCCGGTCGCTGTCGGGCCGCCGGTCGGCGATGTCGAGAGCCAGCGGCGCCCGGTTGACATAGATGTCGAGCCGGTCGCGATGGCGCGTCGCCGCCGGATAGATCGTCTCGCGCGCGGGCCGGGCGTCGGCGAGCAGGAACGCCCGGTCGACGGTCAGCCCCTGGGCCGAGGTGATGGTGAGCGCATAGCCGTGATCGAGACGGATATTGCCGTACCAGTCGCGAATCTCGTCATGGCGGAAGCGGACCTTGCGGCCGTCGTCGGTATGGCCGGTGATCAGGACGCCGGGCTCCCTGCCGGACTCGCTGCCGGCCTCCCTGCCGGCCTCGGGCCTCAGGACCCTGAGATCGTCGACCGTGACCACGGTGCCGTTGAACAGCTGCTTGTCCCAGTGGGTGGCGCCGATGCGCAGCCGGTCGCCGCGGGCGATCTCCAAGGGCGAGGTCGCCCGCTCGTCCTCCGAGCCCCGGCTCACCGTGACCGTGACCCGATCCGTGTCGGCCGGCATGCCCTCCGGCATTGCAGAGAACCGGCGCGCGCGCATCAGGTGCGACAGCGCCCGGACCTCGGCCCGGGTGCGCGCCAGCACCACGCTGGTCCTGTCGGGATGCAACCGCCGGTACCGGTCCCAGTCGTCGACCAGGCGGGTCAGGGTGTTGTCCTCGTCATGGCCGATATGGAACCGCCCCCTGGCATGATGGGCCGCGATGGCGGCGGCCGCATCGCCGTCGCGCAGCGCCGTCGACGCCGCCACCTGCCACGGGGTGAAGGCGGGCTTGTCCGCCATCGCCTCGTAATCGGCGACAATGCGGCCACTTTCCTCGGGGCCCATCATCCCCGCCCGGACCCGTGCCGCTTCCGGCGTCTCGCCGTGAACATGGACCAGGACATCCTCCAGGTCGGCCTTCTGGCGCCGGATGCGGTCGACCCGCACGCTGCCGACGGCATCGCGGATCAGTCGCAGCCCCGGTCCGGCTTCGACCGGCTGCTGCTGCTGCGTGTCGCCGGCAAAGACGATCTTGGCCCCGTGGCGTTCGGAGAGCCGGAGAATGTGATGGGCCTGGCGGGTCGACAGCATGCCGGCCTCGTCGACGATAATGGCGGTATGCCGGTCGATCGCGAGGGCGCCGCGCGCGGCCAGGCGCAGCAGCTTGTCGACGCAGAACGGCCGGGCATCGACATCGTTGCCCAGCGCCACCGCCGTGCGCCAGGCCACGGCGGTGGCGATGATGCTGCGCCCGTGGTCGCGGTAGAGATCGGCGATCGGCCTCAGCGTCGTGGTCTTGCCCGAACCGGCCGCGCCCTCGACGATGGCGACCCGGCCATCGGAGCCGGCGGCCGAGCGGATCGCCGCGGTCTGCTCCTCGCTCAGCGGATAGCCGGCCTCGAGCAGCCCCGCCAGCCTGGCCTCGATGGCCTGGGCGGAGAGGGCATGGCCGGTATCGGCGGCCATGGCCGTGGCCATGTCTCGGACCTCCTGCTCCAGGGTGAGGGTGTGGCGGGTCGAATAGAGCCTGGTGTGCGCCATGTCGGCCCGGCCCTCGGCCGAGCGCGGCGGCCGGGTCAGGCGCACGACCTCGGGGCTCAGCAGCACGCGCTGGATGGCGGTTGTCAGCGCCTCGCGATTCAGCAGCCCGGCGGCGGCATTGCCGACCCGCTCGACGATGTCGGGCAGGCGGAACACCGCCTCCTGCCGGGTCAGGCGCGCCGGCAGGTCTTCCAGCACCGCCGTCAGCGCCCGCAGCTGCTGCGGGGTAATGGCTTCCGCCTTGCCCAGGAGCGCGGCGATCAGGGCTTCGCGCTCGATGAAGCTCTCCGCCTCGCCGCGCCAGCGCCGGTGGCGGATCTCAGGATCGTTGTCGGGCGACTTGCCGGCCCGGGTGATCCGGTTCGCCGCCGCCGCCCGCGGCGCGTTGCCCTCGACCGTGAAGCCCATGTCCCGGGCCGCTGCTACGATCGCTGCCCGGCGCTTCGACCAGTGGCCGGTCAGGTCTTCCGGCATCCCCGCGATGCGGGTGAACCCGGCGTCCTTGCCATATTGTTCCATGCCGATGCCGAGGCGCTCCTGCAGGTTCCAGGTCAGGGCATTGCGGTAGAGAGCGCCGGCCGCCTTCATCCAGGCATAGACCGGATGCTGGTGCAGCGCCCGGTACCGGCCGTCGGCATGGGTCCGGGCGGCATTGAAGACGACGCAATGGGTATGCAGCTGGGGGTCGTTGTCCCGGCTGGTGCCGTGCTGGAACATGGCAGCCGCGATATCGGCCGGCAGCACTTCTATCTCGCCCTCCGGGTTGCGTATCCGGGTATGGCCGCAATGGCGCAGCACCGTCTCTTCCAGGGCGGCCCGCGCGGCCTCGTTGTGCGCCCGCTCGATCTGCGCACGCAGTCCGGGATCGGCGACGGCCCACAGGGCGGAGACGCTCTTGTCGGCGCTGAAGGTCAGGTCGAGCCCGGCCGAGCGCCGCGCGCTGCCGGCATTCCGGGTCAGCCTGGCGCCGCTATCCGGGGCGAAGCCGCCATAGAGGCGATGGAAATCGCCGCTGTCGACCGTGCCGCCGTCGGCCAGTCCGAACAGGCCCATCGGGTTGAACCAGACGCCGTCGGGCTCCTCGCCGGCGGTATAGTATTCGTTGGGATGCCGGAACGAGCGCTGGCTCTCCAGGTAATAGGCCGCAGAGGCCGCCTGGGCCAGGGTCGCTACCATGGCGGACGCCGCCAAACCGGCGACCGGGCTGCCGGTCCTACCATCCTAGTGCACCGCGATGCAGAGGTGTGCAACGGTTACCTTCTCCTCCGACGTTTCGTAGAGGGTACGCGCTGCGCAGGGTGAGATCAAGGGGAGAGTGCGCCTGTCCGGAAACGGTCGGCGCCTTCGGCACGGCCGGTCGAAGGGTGGAATTGACCGGCTGCCGGTGCGGTGGCAGGAAGCGGGCCGGATCGAAAATCCTGAAACAGGGGGATATGGACCATGCCGGCGAAACGCTTCAACGAAGCGGATATCGACTTCGACGCCCTGGATGGGGCATTGGCGAAACTGGCGCCGCCTAAGCTGAGCCTGGCGGATGTGCTGGACCGGCTGCGCAAGCGGTTGGTCGAGCAACAGGCGAAGGGCGTGACGGTGGGCCAGATGCAGGAAGTGCTGAACGCCGGCGGCATCGACATCACCGAGCGCAGCCTGCGGACGTTCCTGGACAGGGGCGCGTTGCCGGGCAGGAAGGTTGCCGAGGCGGCCAGGGCCATGGTGTCGGAAGAAGGCAAGGATCCGTTCTGAGCCGGTCGAAGGCGGCGGCGCGGAGCGCCGTGCCGGCGAGACGGCGTAGCGGCGTTTGAAGAACGGCGAGCCGTCTTTACGGTTCTCGGGGTACGGGTAATCGCTCGGCAGGGGAGGATGTTCGGCGCAGGGCGTGGCGCGATAGCGCCCGCCAGAGACGCCGGGGCGGCGCCGGTTCCGGCATCGGCGCGGAGCGCCGTGCCGCAAGGCGACGAAGCGGCGTTCGCAGAACGGCGAGCCGCGGGCGAGCGCAAGCTCGCCCGGTGAGTGGTAGAGCGGGCGAGCGCAAGCTCGCCCGGTGAGTGGTAGAGCGGGCGAGCGCAAGCTCGCCCGGTGAGTGGTAGAGCGGGCGAGCGCAAGCTCGCCCGCCAGGCGGCGGCGCGAAGCGCCCCGCCTTCTTGTTGTTCTCTGGCGGCCGGCACAAAAAAAGGGGCCGGTCCCGCGCCATGGGGTGGCGGGGACCGGCCCGGACGGTTGCCGTCTACGCGGCGATGGCGAGGACCGGGATGCCGATCCGGCGCGCCTTGTCGATCATGTTGTCGGTGATGCCGGAGCCGGGGAAGGCGACCAGGCCCTTGGGCAGGAGGTTCAGCAGTGCGTCGTTGCGCCGGAAGGGGGCGGCCTTGCCGTCGCGGTTCCAGTCGGGCTTTCACACGACCTGGTGGACGCCGTGCTTCTCGGCCCAGCGCGCCGCGATCTTCTCCGCGCCGGGTCCGCCGCCGTGCAGCAGGACCATGTCGGCGTACTTGACCCTGACGCTGTCGAGGGAGCGCCAGATGGCGGCGACGTCCTCGAAGTCCTTGCCGCCGGTGAAGGCGACCAGGGTGCCTTCGGGCAGATGCGCGTCGGTCTTGCGGTCCTTGCGGGCGCGGAGATAGTCGCGGGCGTCGATGGCGGCGGAGGTGAGCCTGGCGGTCTGGCTGCTGTGCGATCCGCTGCGCGGGCGCCAGGTATCGCCGGTCTCGGCAAGGTAGCCTTGGGCGGCGAGGTCGCGCATGGTCTCGAAGGCGTCGCGCCGGTCGCCGAGGTTGCGGACCCGGTCGGTCAGGCGCTCGAGCTCCCAGGACTTGACCTCGGAGCCGTCCTGCGCGGTGCCGAGGTCCTTCATCTCGGGCGCGAGCCTGTCGATGCTGCGGTCGAGGCGCTGGACCTGGGCGTGGAGCGCATTGACGAAGCCCCAGAGCAGGCTCTCGCGTTCGTCGGCGAGCTGGGTGCCGTCGGGGGCGACGCAGCCGGCGAGGAGGTGGATCGCTTCCTCGATGCCGGCCAGGGCTTCTTCGCCGTTCCAGATCTGGCGGTTGTCGAACTCGTCGCGTTCCGGGGTCGTGCCGAACAGGACGGCCTGCTCGCAGGCCATGGCGGTCTGTGATGTCTCTGTTGCGATGAAGTCCTGCATGATGCTCTCCCGTGAAAAGTTGTTATCCTCGGGGACGGTGGTGTCCCTTCGTGATGTCTTGTTGAGTCACGCGCTCGCAGCGCAGCCACGACGGCCGGAATGCCTGCGCCGGGGGCAGACGCGGAGTTGGTGCGGGCGCAGGGAGCGCAGCGACTGAGCCACGGCCGCGGCTGGTCCCGGCGCTAGCCGCGCCAGCGGCGTGGCATTGCGCGGCGTCGCCGGAACGCAGTGGAGGACCCCTTCAGGGGTTGGCGGAGTGAGAACGTGTGGCACAATAAGAGATCACGAAGGGACACTCCCTATCTCTCCCCACTCCTTCTTGTTTCCGGCGTTGCGGTCGGTGGGACGGTTGTGATCGGGGACGCGACCCCGGGGGCAAACAGCGGCCCGATCCGGGCCGCCAGGGTGTCGGCGCCGAAGGCGACGAGGTCGTCGTTGAAATCGCCGAGGTCGGAAACGATCGCGATCGAGGCAATGCCGCGTGCGGCGCAGCGGCGTTCGAGACGTTGGAAGGCGCGTTCGCCTTCGGCGTCGTTGTCGCGGGCGACGACCAGCCGGGCGAGGCCCGGCGGCGGTTCGAAGGCGCCCAAGCTGCCGGCCGACAGCGCGGCGGCGGCGTCGATGCCGGGCACGGCCGTGACCAGCGACAGCACGGTCTCGACGCCCTCGCCGGCCAGCAGCGTCGCGCCGGTGGCGCCCAAACGCATGCCGTCGAAGTGCAGGGCGCCGAAGCGTACGGCGCGGCCGTGGACGCGGCCGAGCGCCTTGCGCGGGCGCGCCAGGTCGGCCTTGGCGGGCCGGTCGGGATCGAGCCAGGTGCGCTGCACGCCGTCGATGGCGTCGCCAGTAGCATCGCCCCCACTTGCATCGCCGGCGTTGCCGGTGACGGCGGCGACCAGCGCCGGCAGGCGGCGGACGCCGGTGTCGTCGCGATGGAGCAGATCGGGATGGAAGCGCAGGGCCGGGAAGCGGCAGTGTCCGATGGCGCGGGCGTGCAGGTAGGCTTCGGCGTGGCTGCCCTCGACCGGCCGGCAGCGCCGCCACAGGCGGCGCGCCGCGGCCTCGCGGTCGTAACTGTCGGGGCGGCCGGGGGTGCCGCTTGGGGGGGCTCCGAGGTCGCCGTGGCCGCCAAAGGCGGCGGCTGCAGGCTCCAGGGCGAGGAAGGCGCGGGCCTCGTCCATGGCGGCACGCAGCGAGGCGGCGCCGATGTGCAGGCGGATCAGGTCGAGCAGGTCGCCATACTGGCCGTTCGCCGCATCGGTCCATTTACCGCTCCGGCCCGGCGGCGCAAGGCGCACGAAGAGCGAGCGGCCCACGCCGCCGCCGGTGTCGCCGGCGGTCCAGTAATTGCCCTGCCTGCGGCCCCCGGGCAGGTAGCGCCGGCAGACATCTTCGGCACGCGCAGCCAGGGCGGCGGCGAGTTCGGTGGCGTTCATGGGGTGCGCTCCCGTGCGGGAGCGCCGGCGCGATTCGAGGGACATGGGGAAGCTCTCCGGCCGGTTGCGGGACGCCCGCCTTCCGGCCCGCCTCTGCCTCCCGGCGGGGTGGGGCGCGCGCGGGTGCAAACCGGATACATAGGTAACAGTCTGGACCGGAGACATGGGTAACAGGTCTGATGATCGGCGAGGAGGAGCTTGCCGATGGTTTGGAAGGAGACCTGTGCTGTGGATGAACGGATGCGTTTTGTGATGGCGATTGAGGCGGGTGAGGAATCGTTTGCCGCGACCTGTCGTCGGTTCAGTGTGAGCCGTCGGGTCGGTTACAAGTGGTTTGCGCGCTATCGGCTGGACGGTGTTTCGGGGCTTTCGGACCGCTCGCGGGCGCCGCACCGGCGTGTGCGGTCGTTGTCGGAGGAGATTGCGGGCGCGTGCCTGTCGGTTCGGCGGGCGCATCCGAGTTGGGGTCCGGTGAAGGTGCGGGCCTGGCTGCAGCGTCGCGATCCGGGCGTTGGCTGGCCGGCGGCGAGCACGATCGGGGCCTTGTTCGATCGCGAGGGTTTGACGGTGAAGCGCCGGTTGCGCCGGCGCGTGCCGCCGCGCACGGCGCCGTTTGCCGCGTGCGCTGCGGCCAACGACGTGTGGTGCATCGATTTCAAGGGCTGGTTCCGGACCGGCGACGGGGCGCGGTGCGAGCCCTTGACCCTGTCGGATGCGCACAGCCGCTACCTTCTGCGCTGCCAGGCGGTGGCGCGCGCCGATACCGACCATGTCTGGCCGATCCTGGACGCCGCCTTGCGCGAGCATGGCCTGCCCGTGGCGCTGCGCTCGGACAACGGGCCGCCGTTCGCCTCGACCGGCGCCGGCGGCCTGTCGCGGTTTTCGGTTCTGGCGATCAAGGCCGGCGTGCGGCCCGAGCGCATCGCGCCGGCAAAGCCGCAGCAGAACGGCCGCCATGAGCGTCTGCATCTGACGCTCAAACAGGAGACGGCGAGCCCGCCCGCGCCGGACCTGCGCCGTCAGATCGAGCGGTTTCGCGACTTCCAGCGGGTCTATAATTTCGAGCGCCCCCATGCCGCGCTCGATCACGACACCCCGGCCGAACACTACCGTCCTGCCGCCCGCGCCTGGGACGGCGTGCTGCGCGAGCCGCCCTGTCCGGACGACGCCGAGCGCCGCCGCGTGCGCCGCAGCGGCGAGATCAAGTGGAAGGGCAGCCTCATCTACATCAACCAGGCGCTCGCCGGCGAAGCCGTCGCGCTGATCCAGCACGACGAAGGTCTCTGGCAGGTCCGATACGGCCCCATCGAGCTCGGCCTCGTCGATCATCGCGGCGAGCGACTGCAACGGCCGAAACACAAGGCCCGTGGACTTGTGGATAACCCCAAGGGGTTACCCACAAACCCACCGGCCCAACAACCGACAACCGATCTCAATGCAACATGAACAAAAACTGAAACATGTTACCCATGTCTCCGGTCAGAACTGTTACCCATGTGCCCGGTTGCTCACGCCGCGGCGCGCCGTCGCGGGCGCGTTGTACCTGCCGGAGTGGGAACGCTTGGGACGCCCGGCTCGAAACGGACGGCAAAAAAAGGGCCGGTCCCGCGCCTGGTTGGCGGGAACCGGCCCTGAGGTGGCGGGAGGGAGGAAGCCCGCCTAGAAGGGAATGTCGCTGTCGTCCATCGGCGCGGCGGTCCCGGCGGCGGGAGCGGCGGCGGCGCCGTTGGTCGCCGGCGCTCCGTTGCCGTTCGGCTTGTCGAGGAACTGCACCCGGCCGCCCGGGACCAGCAGGATCTCGGTCGAATAGCGGTCGCTGTCCTCGCCGTCCTTGCGCCACTTGCGGGTCTGGAGCTTGCCCGAGACGTAGACCAGGCGGCCCTTCTTGGCGTGCTTCTCCAGCATGTCGACCAGGCCGTCCTGGAAGGTGACGATGCGGTGCCACTCGGTGCGGTCGACCTTGTCGCCTGAGTTCCTGTCCATGTAGCTTTCGTCGGTCGCGACCGAGACGTTGGCGACCCGGCCGCCGCTGGTCAGATGGCTGACGGTGGCGTCGGCGCCGAGGCGTCCGATGATCTGTGCATTGTTGAGTCCGAACATGATCGATCTCCTTCGATCGGGGTTATGACATCGGGTTGGCGAACGGGGTCCGGTCTCTCCCGACCCTTCCCCCTTCACCCCTTCAAAGCCTTCCTTTGACTCTCTTCAGCCGTCCGCGCCGGTCGGTCCCTGCGAGGCGATCCACCGAGCTGACCGCCCTGACCGTCAGTCCTGCAAGCGGAGCGCGCAGGGAGCGCAGCGACCGCAGGCGATAGGGATAGGAGCGGAAATCGCAGGTCGCGAAGCGACCGGAGATTGCAGCGGATAGCCCGGGCCGAAGGCATCGCCCGAACTCCTCCGCTGCAACCGCGAGGTGCGAACGGAACGCGTCACGTACCCGCCCGCTCCGCCAGGATCCCGGAGGCCCAGCCCGCTGCCCGGGCCAGGATGTCGCCGTGGCAGGGCAGCGGATCGCACCAGCAGGCGAGCCAGCAGCCGTCCAGCGCGGCGAGCTCTTCGAGCGAAATCTCTCCCGCATGGATGCGGCGCCAGAGATGGACGCGGTAGCGCGCGATGGCGTGCTCGCGATCCTGGTCGGGACCGATGCGGAAAGGATTACCCCACTTCGAGCGGCGGTCGATCAGCACCGTATTGTTGTGCACATGGGCATATTCGAATGCTTCGCGGAGCTTCGGCTCGTGCTTCAGGTTGACGACGGCGCTCATGGACTTTCTCCTATCTCCCGGTCGGCTTGCCCGATCCTCCGCTCCTCTCCTTCTCCCCCGGATCGGGGTCCGGGGCAGGCGGCGGAGCGGAACAGCGGCGCGAACCGGGCGCGCAGCGCGGGTGCGCGAGATCGGCCGTGGCGGGCGGAACGGGGTCGAGCCAGGTGCGCAGCACGCCGTCGCTTGCATCACCGGGGGCGCCAGTGACGGTGGCGAGTAGCGCCGGCAGGCGGCGGATGCGGGCGCCGCTCGGCCCTGCGTCCCGGTTTTCCGCCCGATCGCAACCGCCGCCGCGTCGCATCGGCCTCATTGACCCGAATCGGGCCGGCCGCGACAACGGCGCGGTCGCAACGGAGGGCATCATGGACAAGCAGGACGCGCCGCAGCCGGCATCGCCGGAAGAAGAAGCCCGGATCGGCGAAACGCCGGCGATCTTTGCGAACAAGGTCTATCTCTCGCCGCTGCCGGGCGGCGCCAAGATCACCTTTGCCGAGGCTCTCCGGGGACCCGGCAAGATCGAGGCATCGCCGCGCATGGCGGTCTTTCTGCAACATGCGGATATCGGCGCCTTGCATCGGCTGCTCGATTCGATGGTGAACGCCGCCGGCACACCGCCGGAACGCATCGGAACCTCGGTGCACTAGATCGAGGGACCGGGACGGCCGGCCGCCGCTCATGCGACGCCGGCCCGCCGGTAAGGGAACGGTTGGGACGCCCGGCTCGAAAAGAACGGCAAAAAAAGGGCCGGTCCCACGCCTGGGAGGCGGGAACCAGCCCTGAGTGGGCGGGAGGGAGGAAGCCCGCCTAGAAGGGAATGTCGCTGTCGTCCGCCGGCGCGGCAGTTCCGGCGGCGTCGCCGTTGGTCGCCGGCGCTGCGTTGCCGTTCGGCTTGTCGAGGAACTGCACCCGGCCGCCCGGGACCAGCAGGATCTCGGTCGAATAGCGGTCGCTGTCCTCGCCGTCCTTGCGCCACTTGCGGGTCTGGAGCTTGCCCGAGACGTAGACCAGGCGGCCCTTCTTCGCGTGCTTCTCCAGCATGTCGACCAGGCCGTCCTGGAAGGTGACGATGCGGTGCCACTCGGTGCGGTCGACCTTGTCGCCCGAGTTCCTGTCCATGTAGCTCTCGTCGGTCGCGACCGAGACGTTGGCGACCCGGCCGCCGTTGGTCAGCGCGCTGACGGTGGCGTCGGCGCCGAGGCGTCCGATGATCTGTGCATTGTTGAGTCCGAACATGATCGATCTCCTGTGATCGGGGTTGTGATATCGGGTTGGCGAACGGGGTCCGGTCTCTCCCGACCCTTCCCCCTTCACCCCTTCAAAGCCTTCCTTTGACCCAACTTCAACAGCACAGATTAAAAGTATTCGACGAAACAGGGGGTTACACCGGCGGTTCCGGTTGTACCCACTACATTTTCGCGATTCTGGAGACGGTCAGGCGGTGTGTTCGCGCCAGTTCGGCGGCAAGGCGACGCCAGCGGCCTGGAAGACCTTCCCGACCTGTCCCTGAACATGTGTTCGGGTAGTGACGCGCTTGCCGTCGTTCTCGATGGAGGCCTCTTGCAGGCGGTCGAGGTCGCGGATGAGGTCGTCCCATTCGACATCGACGCCAGCGGCGCGGCAGCGGTCGGCCAGCTCCTTCTGGAGGACGAGGGCGAGGAAGGAGCAGAAGACATGCCCGCGGATGGCGGCGTCGCAGGAGTGGTAGATCGGGCGGGTGCGCAGCTGGGCCTTCGCGCGGCGGAACAGGTCCTCGACCCGGAGCAGTTCCCTGTACCGCAGCACGGCATTGAGCGGCGTCATTGCGGCGTTCGTGCGCAGCACGAAGATGCCGTCGAAGCGGGCCTCGTCGGCGAGCTTGCCGGCGTCGATTTCGAACGCCTTGCCCGCGCCCGTCCTTCGCAGATAGCGCCGGTAGGCGCTGTTGCCGATCAGCGCCTTCTCGCTGCCCTTGAGCCGCTTCTGCAGGCCCTCGACCACCGCCTGCCGGTCGGCGCGGTCCTTTTCCGCTTCCGCCTCGTTGCGGCACACGATGTAGCGCGCGCCGGCCACCGTGACCTCCTTCACGAACAGCTGCGTCTCGCCGCGCGCGCGTTCGATCAAAAGCGGCACAAACGGCTTCCCGTCCCTCAGCACCACCTCCCGGACCACCGTCGTGCGCCGCTCGCGCGCACCCAGGATGTAGTCCAGACCCCGCTCCTCAAGCGCCGCGATCGTCGCCGCCGAGATCATCCCCCGGTCCGCCACCACGCAGACGCGACCGATCCCGAAGCGCGACCGCAGACGGTCCACGATCGGCAGCAGAACCGTGCTGTCAGCCGTGTTGCCGGGCAGCATCTCCGTGCAGACAGGCCGGCCCTCGCCGTCCAGAACCACCGCCAGCACCATCTGCCGAAGGTCCGGGCGGTGGTCCTTCGAGTGCCCGTGCGCGCCAAGCGTCTCACCGCCCGCGCCATGGAACGACAGCGTCGTGGTATCCATGAACACCAGCGACAGGTCGCTGAACAGGTCGCGGCGGCGAGCGAACAGACGCTCCTCGATGTCGTCCTTCACGCAGCGCGGCGCCAGACCGCCCTCGCCGGTCGGCTCCAGTTCCTCGCCCAGCCACGCCATCGCCCGATAGAGATGGTGAAGACGCAGGCCCTCGATCCCGTCGATGGCGTAGTCGTCCATCCATTTCTCACACGACCGGTCCGAGCCCGACACGAACAGCCGGTGCAGCACGCTCACGAACACCGCCCGCTCGACCGCGAAGCCGAACCCGCGGCCGTCCACAAGCTCCTTCACCACATCGCCAAGGCCCAGCCGGTCCCACAGACGCCCGAACAGCAGCGGACCGCCGATCCGAACGCAGGCAAGAGCGCCGTCCACCATGTCGTTCAGCACCAGGGACCGATCCGAGTGGCGCGCCAGCGAGGCGATCAGGCGGTCCAGTTCCCCGCTCGCCTGCAGCACGTCCTTGCGGCCCAGCGCGCGGATCGTGCGCTGGCGCACCCGCTTGCCCTCGCGCACGCTCTCGACGAGGTAGAGATAACGGTGCCCCCGGGCGGTCGTTTCGCGCACGAACATGACACCGTTGTATGCGGGAACATCTTCAATATCAAGCAAACAAGGTAGAAACCACGAAAATGTTTCACTACATTTTCTCCAACCCTCCCAAACCTGAACCCGACTGTCCAATGATTTCAATAGCTTGCCGAAACCGAAATCGTCAAAAATCACCGCTCACTGTTCAACTCGGGCGTGACTCTTCAGTCGTCCGCGCCGGTCCGGCCCTGCGAGGCGAGAAGCTCGCGGATCGCATGGGCCGGCATGCCGACCGCGGCCAGCAGCGAGCCGGCGTCGGGATGCAGTCCGGCGAGGTCCGGGTCGGCATCGTGGGTGCGCTCGGGATCGGGCCGGGTATCGAAGCTATCGTCGATGGTTGGAATGGAATCGAACATCTGGCATCTCCGGTTGTCGGGTTGAGACGCCACCGGCGGGGAAACCGCTCTCCGCCACGGGCGCGTCGCCCTTCTCCCGGCTTTACTCAACCTCTCTGTTACGGAGCGGGACCGGGCCGGCGCCGCGGTTCTGGCTATGCAGCGGGATGCGCCGGACGGCGCGGCGCTGGGTCACCGGGCCGCGTCGTTCGCCTCGACGATGGCAATGGCGATGTCGTCGAGACTGGCCCTGGCGCTCATCAGCGTGGTCTCCAGATGGAGCAGCCGATGGCGGAGCGCGGCACGGTCGTCGAAGGACGGATCGGCGGGCAGGCAGAAGACCGCGTTCCACAGCCCGGCGAAGCGTTGCGCCAGATCCTTCATGTGGGCGGCGGCTTCGCGGGCGCTGGTCCGGGCTTCCTGCAGGAAGCCGCCGGGATCGAGCCGGCCGCCGGTCGCGGCGGTGAATTCCTCATCGTCGCGGGGCAGTGTGAGGGTATCGAGCATCGGAGCTTCCCTGGATGGCAAGACGGGGTGGCGGGGATGCCGGGGGAAGCGACTCCCCCGGACATCTCCCGAATCGTCCCGGCGAAGCCGTCCTCCGCCTCTGCCCGCCGCACCGCACGGACGGGAGGGTCGCGCCGAAGCGGCGCCGGCGCCTGCCCCGAGGGTCGGGCAGCCGGCCGGCTCGCATTCGCGATCGAGCAGGGCGCGGCGGGGTCGAGGTCGAGGTCTACTTGAATACAAAGGGAGCGCTGTGCGAAAAACGGCGTGCAAACTCGCCGGTATGGGGCATTCCGGCGAAGGCCCCTCCCTCGCGGCGATCGGGCATTCACGATGACGAACGCATATTTCCATACCGGACGATGACGGAACCCGGGCGACGGACCGGGGTCCGGCAATTCGATCTGTTCGGCGATCGCGGGACCGTCACGCCGGTTGCGGTTGGAGCCGAACGGCCCTTCTGTCCGGATACGCTGTCGGACGGGGAACTTCTCGCCCGGCTGCCGGGCGCGGGGATTGCCGAGGCCGGACCGCTCTGCGGCCTGGTCGTCGAGCGCGGTCTCGGCGACCGCGCCCTGCCGGCCCTCGAGAGCCTGTGGTGCCGGTTTGCGGGCTTCGGGCAGGACCGTCTCCTGCCGGAACAGGTGGCGGTGGTCGAGACCCTTGCGAAGATTGGGACGGCGGCCGCCCGGGAAATGCTGGCCGGCATCGTCACGGCGCCCGACTTGCCGTCCGTACTCCAGCCGAAGGCGCTGCGCGCCGCCCTGGCGGTATCGCTCCGGCTTCCCGCAACCTTCACCGGTCCCCTGCTGGCCCATGGCGATCCGGAGATCCGGGAGTTCGCCGTACGGCTGTGCGCGTTCGGCAGGCCGGAATTCGGGGGCCTGGAAGCCTGTCTTGCCGATACGCACTCCGCCGTCCGGCGGGCGGCGGCCGTCGTCCTGGGCGGGTTCGGCCGGGACCGGGCGAAGGCCGTCCTGCTGGCGGAACTCGCAAGGCAACCGGACGGCGACGTGGTCGACGCCCTGGCCAGCATCGCCGACGATGACATCGTCGTGCATCTCGGGCGGTGTGCCGAGATGCACCCGGAACTCGCCGGACGGATCGCGGCGGAACTGGAAGAGATGCAGACTCCGAGGTCGCTGAAGATCGCCAGCCGCATCCGCGGGCGCATGGACGACCGAATCCCGTCGGATCGGCCCCGGCCGCAGCCGGCCGCCCGGGATGACGCCGGTACGGGCGCCGGTTCGGCGGACGGCTCATGACAGGGCGGCGCGGAAGATCGGGGCGGGACGAGCAGGCGCCGGGCGCCGCGGCGGAGGGAACCCGCGGGCTCGCCTTGCCCGCCCATCTGGATCGTGCCCTGCGTTATCTGGACGACGCCGAGCTGGACAGGCTGCAGCAGGCGGTTTCGGCCGAGGCCCGGCGTCGCGGCCAACTGCCGGCGGCGGGCGATGCGCCGGACAGCGGGCGAGCGGACAAGAAAACATCGGGCCGTGCAACGCGGCCTGCGTCGGCAACGAAACGCCAGCCGGCTCCGGTCACGCCGGGCCAGGAGCGGCTAATCCGCGCCGCCTGGGAAGCCGGCCTCGGGCCGGCGGCGATCGCCCGGGAATTCCGTGTCTCCCGCGCGCAGGTCGAACATGTGATCGCTGCTGCACGCCGACACACATGATCTTCCGGTAGTGGGTCAGTTTGAAATTTGCTTCTTGTAGGGACCGCGCGGGCCGGGCGCCGGCAATGGAAATCGGGCGGTTGCGCGCCAATGACGAGTCGAAACACGGGTAAGGGTTCGAAAGCTGGCGGCGGAAGCGGCGGTTGCAAAGGCGGGAGCGGGGGCTCCAAGGGCGGGGGCAAGAGCCAGGCAGGTTGGCCGTCAAAATCGGGCAATCCGTCCGGTGGCGCCCGGGTCAATGCGCCGCCGAAGAAGTAGACGGGAGTTCGGCGGGCCGGAAGGTTCGCGCCGCCGGCTCGCGGTTTATCGCACTATCGGTGGTACTGCCGTTTCGAGGGCAGGTGGCGTTTCGACGAAGACAGTCATCCGGGACACCGGACCATCCGCCCCTGAGCGCCGGACGATTGACGTCTGGATCGAGATCGGGCGGCAGGAGCCGCCGGTTCGTCCCCGCGTAGGCGGGGAAAGGCCGATCTACGAAGAAGCGGGTTCGACGACGATCCGCCCGCGGCCGCGCTTGACCACGTAGCCGCCGCGCGGGATTCTCAAGGATCCCTGCTCGATCAGCGGCCAGAGTGCGGCGGCGATCCGTTCCGCATTGTCATCACCGGACTCGACCTGCCGTGTCGACATCCATTCGGCGAAGGCCCGGTCGGCGATCTCGGCGCCGACGGACTTGCGGAGCGCGTTGAGCTTGCGCACCTGTCCCTTGTTCAGTGTCTTTTCGTCGATCGTTTGAGAAGGCATTCGTCTCGTCGCCTCTTGTTGTTCAATGGACCGGCGTGGCCGCCGTCCGTGGCGGGAGATAACTGCAAAGTCGCTGTAGGAGCAAGCTTACAGGGAGGGAGAATCTTGAGGACTGTCCGAGCATCCTGTTCCGGCATGTTATCCCGCGCGCCGGTTCGACGCCGATCGGCAAAACGACATCGTGACTTTGCTCAAGTTCAAGGGGTCTTGAGCCGACGCCGAACAACAGCCGCCCACCGATTCCGCTCTGATTCCGGCTGGGAAGCGCCGCGATTTCCGCGTCGATCCTCCAGACCTCGTTTTGAATGTTCACGGTTCCTAATCGGCCTCTTTTTCAAACAGTAATGGCCGCCCCGGGACCCCGTTGTCCCTGCGGCGACGGTGCGGAACCCAGCGGGTGGCACCAGACTATGTGGCCACGACGAAGGAAGAAATGGCTTCGACAGCCGGTCTTTCTCCAGATGGATGGATGCAACGTGACTGATCCGCTGAAGTGGCGCCGAGCCCGCCAGCTCGGTGTGTCGCCCGCCAGCAGGCTTAATTGTATGGTCGCGCCGCAGCCGCAGGGACAACCTAGCGCTGCTGACCATGACATCGACTGATCGCCGACTAGGTAGATCCGCCCAGGTTCAAGGACATCGGGCAGGTCACCGACGGCTTCGGTAGCGTAGCCTGGGCGGAGTCCCGACCGTTCGAGTAGGTTCCACCACAGTTGGACTAGGGTCTGTTCACACTAACGCACTGCATCGTAGATGAGTGCGAACAGGACGAAGCCCAGGAACAGCGCATCGAGTTTGTCGAAGCGTGAGAAGATGCGCCGGAAGCCCTTCAGCCGTCGGAACAGACGTTCGATTTCGTTGCGCCGCTTGTATATCTCCCGGTCGTACACCCAGGGTTTCCGCCGGGTCTTGAGTGGCGGAACGACGGGTGTGAAGCCGAGGTCGAGTGCCAGTTGGCGTGTCGCGTCCCCTTCGTAGGCGCGGTCCATCACCAGCGCCGGTCCGGCGCGCTGGTGACCGAGACGGCGCAGCAGCTTGCGCCCCTCCGGCGCGTCGTGCGCCTGTCCGGGGGAGAGCGAGAAGGTCACGGCCGTCCGGGCATCCGCGGCAACCATATGAAGCTTGGTGGTCCAGCCGCCTCGGGATCTTCCGATCGACTGGGGTCCGTTTTTTTTAGCGCCCCCGTCCCATCGGGATGCACCTTGACGATGGTGCTGTCCAGCGACACCGCTTCCAGCTTGAGGCGCACGATTCGTTGCCGTTGCAACTGCTCGAACACCCGGTCGAGCACCCCGCTCTTCGACCAGCGGTTCATGCGCATGTAGATGGTGTGCCAGTTGCCGTACCGGGCCGGCAGCCCCCGCCACTTGCAGCCATGCTCGGCCACGTAGAGGATGGCGTTGAGCACTTGCAGGTTCGACAGGCTGACGTTGCCGCGTTGCACCGGAAGGTACGGGGCAATGCGGGCGTATTGATCTTCCGTGATCTCCATCCGAGAATGATAACACGATTCGCATGATTAGTGTGAACAGGCCCTAGACCATCGACGCCAGCTCTTCGAGCAGGTAGCCGCGGAAGAGCGGGTAATTCTCGACCATCGGGAAGTGGCCGATTCCCTTCATGACGGTGAAGCGGCAGCCGGGGATCGATTCGGCCGCCGCGCGGGTCATCTCCGGCGTTGCAGAATAGTCGTATTCGCCGGTCAGCAGCGAGACCTTGCAGCGGTTGGTATCGATCCGCTTGATATCCTCGCGCGCGTCCCAGTCCTCGCAGTAATAGTAGACATCGCCCTTGTAGACGCCCGGGCCCGACTGGCTGTAGTACCACCAGTTCTCGCGGCAGCCGGCCTCCGGCGAGTCGGGGCCGTTGAGCCCGTAGGTATAGCAGGCCGCGAGCTCGCCACCATGGATCGCCGGGTGGTGCAGGAAGTCGTTGTCGCGCCCCTCGGCGAAGGCGGTGCTTTCCAGCCCGACGATGCCGGCGATCTCGTCCTGGTGGTCGGCCGCGACCTTGAGCACGATCGCGCCGCCCATCGAACAGCCCATCACCACCGGGCGTTCGAGCCCGAGCGCGCGCCAGAAATCCCGGATCAGGCCGAGATAGACATCCGTGGTGAGGCGGTATTTGTCCAGCCACCATTCGTCGGGCGGGTTCGAACGCCCGTGGAAGGGAAGGTCGAAGGCGAGCACGCGAAACCGGTCGGTGATCTCCGCGTCGTTGAGGACGTGTCGGAACTGCCGGCTGTCGGCGCCGGCCGTATGCAGGCAGACCAGCGGCCTTCCCTCCCCCGCTTCCTCGTAATAGATCCGGTAGCGGCGCCCGCCGCTGACGAGGCTCAAATAGCGGCCGACGACGGGCTCAAGATCGGCCATTCAGCGGGTCCATCGTTTTGAGGATGTTCATCATGCGGTGCAGGGCGCGGGCGTTCTGCATCGCGGCGAGGGAATCGCCGTCGATCTCGAACTCCGGCACCCGCATCAGCATGGCGAAGAAGTCGTGATAGAGCGGCTCCGGGTCGGGCCGGATGAACTTTGTCCAGACCCGCAGCGGCGCGGAGATGGTGAAGCGCGACGGGCGGTCGAAGCGCGGGCGGTGGACGATGTCGGCGATCCGGCCCTCGCGAACCGAAAGCAGCCAAATATCGCCCTCGAAGGAGAGCTTGAAGTCGAGCGAGAACCAGTCGCCGATGACCTGCATCTCGCGGTCGGCGTTGACCCGCTCCCGGTAGCGTTCCATCCAGTCCGGCGTCGGCGCTTTGCCCATCGCGCTGTTCCCGTCGGTCAGGCGGCGAGCCCGTGCCGGGCGAGGAACTTTTCCATCGCCTCGACACAGGCTTCCGGCTCTTCAAGCTGCAGCATGTGGCCCGTGCCGGGGATCGCGACGTAGTCGAAATCTCCCTCCTCGGCCATCGCCTTGTTGGTCGCCGCGGTCGGCGAGCGCCGTTCGAGTTCGGGATCGGTGCCGACCAGCAGCACCGGGCCTCCGAACTCGGCTGCCCCGGGCCGGAGCTTCATCGGGATGTTGGCGACGTAGGTTTCGGGCTCGACCTCGCCGGGATAGCAGAGCTCCCAGCCGTCCCCGTCCGCAGCGGGACGCAGGATCGAGCGCGCCGTCAGCGCGTGCGCGCCCTCCACCCAGTTCCTGTGAGCCCGCCCGGCGGCGTACTCCGCTTCCTGTTCGGACGGATCGGCGAAACGCGACTTCCGGAACTTGGCCCAATCGGCGAGGCGGTGTTCGAATTTCACCATCAAGTCGAAGGGCCGGTGCCTCTCGAGAGGGATGTCCGGCGGGTCGAAAAGCACCAGCGCGTCCCAGCGCCATGGGACATCGACGGCGTCGCGCATGGCAGCACGGCCGGACATCGAGTGGAAGGCGCCGACGGAGGGCTTGGCGCCGAGGCGACCGGAGATCTCGGTGTGGATCTCGGCCATGTCGCGCGCCATGTGGTCGTAGTCGTGGTTGAGCGGTTCGGAGGTCGGATTCCGGCCGTGGTTCCGCATGTCGAATACGACGACATCGTAGCGCGGGCAAAGGAGCTGCCAGAACGGCAAATAGCCGTCGATGGCGAACCCGTTGCCGTTGCTCGCGAAGACGCGGGTTCGGGCATCCGGGTTACCGTGACGGCGCACGACGATATGCGCCCCGTCGGCCATCGTCAGATCGACGATTTCGACCGGTGTCGGGACCTCGAGAATGCTCAGCGGACGATACTCTCTGCCATGCTCAACCTGGCCGCGCGCGGCGGCCACTCTATACCCAAACGGCGCCCGGCGGCCAAACGGGTCAGGTCGCCACGGACAGGAAATTCTCATTGAGCTTACGGTCATAGTAGAAGATCGCGCGGCCGACCTCGTCCTCGGTCCAGGTCAGGGTCGGCCGGTCGGGATAGAAGATGTAGCCGCCGCAGAAGGTCTCGTTGCGGTTGCCCGACGGGCTGACCTACCCCCGTCGACTGGTCCAGTTTAAATGTTAGTGCATAGACGGCTTCTTAGCCAAGCTGGATGGTCGGCGGAGCGTAGCGTAGCGGAGCGCAGCGGAGCCGGGCGGCCAGCTTGGCGGAATGATCGTCTCGGGAGCCGGCGGCCGGTATCCAGGCTGCCATGTGGGCGAACGGTGTTGTAGTGGCGTCGCCAGTCTTCGAAGAGAACCCGGGCATCCTTGAGGGTGTTGAAGATATCTCCGTTCAGGAGCTCGTCGCGCAGCCGCGCGTTGAAGCTCTCGATGTTTCCATTCTCCCAGGGCGAACCTGGCTCGATGAATGAGGTGGCCTCGCCTTTTCGGACAGCCTGGCGGCTGATTTAAGGTGTATTCCGGTTGTTTCTCAGGCCGCCAGAATCCCTTTTGAACGATCTTCCTGCTGCTGCTGCGCCTGTGGGGATGTGGGCAAGGCGCGGAGCGGCTTGTCCATCATATCCACAGGCGGCTCGCCGCGGTATGCCTCGGCCGGGGTTCGCCCGTCCAGCGCCGCGTGCGGCCTCTCGAGGTTGTAGAAGCGGACCCAATCGCCGATCGGGCGCCGGGCCTGGAAGCCGTCGGCGATCTCGTGCAGATAGATCGCCTCGTATTTGAGCGAACGCCACAGTCGCTCGATGAAGATATTGTCCATGCACCGGCCCCTGCCATCCATCGAGATCCGGATGCCCGCCGCTTGCAAGCGCCCGGTGAAGGCGAAGCCGGTGAACTGGCTGCCTTGATCGGTATTGAAGATCTCCGGCTTGCCATGCCGGGCCAGGGCCTCGTCGAGAGCGTCTGTGCAGAAACTCGCGTCCAGCGTGTTCGACAGCCGCCAGGCCAGGACGTACCGGCTCGCCCAGTCCGTGACCGCCACCAGGTAAAGGAAGCCGCGGTTCACCGGGATGTAGGTGATGTCGGCGCACCGGACATGGTTCGGTCGCTCGATCGCCAAGCCCCTGAGCAGATAGGGCCAGACCCGGTGCTCGGGGTGCGGATCGCTGGTGCGCGGCGCCCGATAGATTGCCTGAAGCCCCATCAGGCGCATCAGCCGAGCGGCCCGGCGTCGGCCGATCCGCACGCCCTCGCGGCGCAGGTGAAGTGCCATCCGACGGGCGCCGTAGAACGGGTACTTCAGGAACAGCTCGTCGATCCGCCGCATCGGCGCGAGCGTCCCCGCGCTCTCCCCCTTCGGCTCGTAGTAGAGCGAGGAGCGCCCGAGCGCCAGCAGGCGCCATTGCCGGCTCAGGCTCAGCGCCGGGTGGTCGCGCACCACCATCGTGCGGCGCTCCGACCGGCTCATCGACCGGCTCATCGACCGGACCCGCGCGATAAAAAATCCCGCTCCACGATCGGCTCCCCGATCTTGGCGTGAAGATCGCGGACCTCGCTCTCATGATCTCGACGCCGGTGCTCGGCGCCCTTCGAGAACACCTCGACCAGACCCTCGATCGCCGGGCGCTTCCAGGCACCGACCTGGTTCGGGTGGACCTGGTGCTGCGAGGCGATCTCCTGCAGCGTCCGCTCGCCCCGAAGCGCCTCCAGCGCCACCTTCGCCTTCAGCTCCCCTGAAAACCTCCGTCGTTTGCTGCTCATCTGTATTCCTCCGTCAGGCGGTGGAATACACCTTAGCGACCTGTCCGATTTTCCGGCGCCACCTCAGAATGAGGTCCGGACGCCGACCGCGGCGATCCATTGCCGAACCGCTTCGGCGACGAACTCCAGGCCGTTGTCGGAGCGGATGTAGGCCGGGATGCCGCGCAGGATGAAGAGGTCGGTCAGGACATCGATGACGTCAACGGAGGAAAGCTTCCTGCGAACCCGGATCGCTAAGCTCTCACGGGTGAACTCGTCCAGGACATTGAGCGTGCGAAAGGCCCGCCCGTCATGCGTCCGGTGATGCACCAAGTCATAGGACCAGACATGGTCGGCCCGCTCGGCGCGCAGCCGGACGCAGGAGCCATCGTTGAGCCACAGACGTCCCCGCTTCGGTTGTTTGCCGTGGACCTTCAGCCCCTCGCGCCGCCACAGGCGCTCGACCCGCTTGTCGTTGACCTGCCAGCCGGCGTCGCACAGCAGGGCCGCGATCCGTCGATAGCCGTAACGGCCGTACCGGCGGGCCAGCTCGATCATGTCCGCGACCAGGCGGTCCTCGTCGTCACGGCCGCGAGGGATCCGGCGCTGTGTCGATCGGTGCTGGCCCAGCACCCAGCAGGCCCGACGCTCCGAGATTCCGAGCCGGCCACGGACATGGTCGATGCACTGGCGACGGCGCGAGGGGCCTAAAAGTTTCCCCGTGCCGCCTCCGCAAGGATCTGCTTGTCCAGCGTCAGGTCGGAAACCGTGCGGCGCAGCCGCTCGTTCTCCTTCTCAAGCTCCTTGAGACGGCGAAGCTGATCGCCGCTCATCCCGCCATACTCCTTGCGCCACCTGTAGTAGGTGACCTCGCTGATCCCCAGCTGCCGGATCGCGCCCGCCATCGACATGCCCTGGCCGTGCAGAACCTCCGCCTGCCGCAGCATGTTGACGATCTCCTCCGGCTTGTAACGCTTCCTTGCCATCGCTGATCCTCCTCATTCCAATACCTAAGGATGGACCAATTAAATGGGGGAGGATCACGCCGTTCCCGGTTTAACAATATTTCTAACATAAGTATGCCTTATATTTTATGCAATTTAAATGGTTTGTACCCGTTAGTTCCTAATGAATAGTATTTGGAGGGATATAAGAATTCGTCGTTGATTTCGCGGGATGCGCTTGCTGGGCCAATGGACCGGAGGACGCATGCTCCCGGACATGGCGTGCGTTGGGCCCCGGTTTTCGATGACCGAGCCCATCTCAGGCCGAAAAAATTGCCCGGACATTGACGCAGCTTCAGGAAACCGGCGGCGACCTCTCGGCCCTTGCGTGCTCGAACGCGCACCCCGCCTATGTATCGTTCGTATGAACGCATCGGAGGCTCTCTATGCCCTTGCCTTTAGAGAATATTCGCGTGCTCGATCTGACTCGCGCCGCTGCCGGCCCCTTCTGCACCATGATCCTGGGCGATCTCGGCGCCGACGTGGTCAAGGTCGAAGCCTGGCCGAAAGGCGATTTCTTGCGGACCACAGGTCCCTACGACCACGGAATCTCAGTCTATTTCCTCAGCATCAATCGCAACAAGCGCGGCCTCGGAGTCGATTTTCGCAACGAGGCGGGCCTTGAGGCAGTGCGCCGGATCGCGGCGCAGACCGATGTCGTGGTCGAGAATTTCAAGCCGGGGACAGCGGAAGCGATGGGCCTCGGCTACGACGACATCAAGGCGGCGAACCCGAAGGTCATCTACGGCAGCATCTCAGGCATGGGCCGGACCGGTCCTTATGGCAGCTGGCCCGGCCTCGACCAGATCGCGCAGGGCATGTCGGGCATGATGAGCGTCACCGGCCATCCGGGTGGCGAGCCGACCCGCTATGGCGTCCCGATCGGCGATTTCACTGCCGGCATGTGGTGCGCGATTGCTATCACGGCGGCGATCGCCCAGCGGCACGTCACCGGCGAAGGCCAGCGGGTCGAGACTTCGCTGTTGGCGGCTCTGGTGGGCCTCCTCAGCGTGCAGGGCCAGCGTTATCTTTCCAACGGCGAGGTGCCGGGCCAGGTCGGCAACGACCATCCGACGATCTATCCCTATGGCCTCTTCGAGGCGAAGGACGGGCCGCTCAACGCGGCTGCGCTCAGCGACGAGCACTGGCAACGGCTCTGCAAAATCCTGGGGTGCGAGGAACTGTTGACGGAAGAGAAATTCAGGACGAACGATCTTCGCAGGGCACACCGGGGCGAACTCCGCGACCTGTTGAACGCCCGGTTCCGCACCCGGGACGCCATCGCGTGGACCAGGGACCTGACGGAAGGCGGCATACCGGCGGGTCCGGTCTATTCTCTCGACAAGGTATTCGCCGATCCCCAGGTCCGGCAGCAGGGCATGGTCGAGGAGATCGAGCATCCCGTCATCGGCGCGCTGAAGCTCCTTTCGAACCCGATGCGCATGGACGCCTTCGAGGGCAGTACCGTGCGCACGCCGCCGCCGCTACTCGGCGAACACAACCGCGACGTTTTGAGGGATTACGGTTTTTCCGCCGACAACATCGCCAAACTGGAATCCGCCGGCGCCGTCGTCGCCGAAGCATTGGCGGAGGTATGAGAGCCCTCCGGTAGCGCAGTGCCCGTGCCACAGGCTTGCGCAATCAGCCACTGTCGAAAATCGTCTACGTGCGGGGCCGCCTGATTGTCCGTCACCACGAAATAGTCGCCCTCGTCGCTCTCGACATGGGGCTGAAGGGGGGCGACCAGCGCTCCGGACGCCAACGCATCGATCACAAAAGGCAAGTGCGTGATCGTGACGCCAAGGCCGGCGATCGCCGCCTCGATTGCGTGGTTGGAACTGGATACCGTCATCCTGTGGCGGGGCAATATGTCGGCAGATCCCGCTTCCTGGTACCACCTGGGCCAATCGAGGTGACGGGGCTCGGCTTCGACGCGGATCAGGGTGTGATTGCTCAGGTCTGCGGGTGCATCGATCGGCCGCCGCGCAACCAATTCCGGACTTGCGACGGGAAAGAAACGATTGGCCATAAGCCGTTCGGCCTGGACGCCGCCGGCGTGCGGACGGCCGCACCGGATGACGACATCGACATCGGTCCGATCGAGCTCTTCGGTCGACGCCGCGGAAATGAGTCGGACGCCGATGTCCGGAAACCGTTCGTGAAAGCAAACCAGCCGGTGAATGAGCCAACGTTGTGCGAAAGCCGCCAACAGACACACGCTGATGCTCCGCTCACGCCCGTCGAAACGGCGGGCAATTTCGATTCCGGCCCAGAGTTCGGCAAAGGCACGCGTCAGCCTTGCGGCGAGTACTTCCCCCTCGCGGGTCAATTCTATGCCCCGCGATCGCCGTATGGTCAGGGAGCAACCCAGATTCTCTTCCAAATGGCGAAGCTGTTGACTGACGGCCGGCTGACTGACGCACAATTCTTCCGCTGCGCTGCTGATGCTTTTGTGGCGGGCGACGGCCTCGAAGGCACGGATGGATGTCAGCGATGGGCGGTGATCGACCATACCCGAAGCATAAGATGACCTTATAATTGCGGCAATTCAAATTGCTTGTGAGCCACTGTTCTAAAGAATATTATCGGAAAGAGACATAAGAATTGTTCGCAAAGCCAGTGGCACATGTTGACCGAGGCCGAGCATTGGAGGACGCATGACCGCGCCCGATCTCGCTTATGTCGCACTCGTCGTCGATAAGCCGGCGGCAAGCGCCGCGATCTTTGAGAAGGGGTCCGGCCTGCTGCGTCAGGACTTCGCCTGCGGTGGTTCCAATATCCGTGTGCTCTCCGTCGGGCGCTGTGCGCTCGACCTCTTTCGCCCGGCCGACCCCTACCATGGGCCTGACGCCATGAATGGCGTCCGTCATGCCGCCACTGCGGCCGCCGGTCCGGACCATAAAATCAGAGGAGGAAAATCATGAAGGCACGTACGCTGGGTATCTTCGCGGTCGCTTCGGCATTGGTCTGGAGTTTCCAGGCCAACGCGAAGGATATAAACATTTCACACCAGTTCAAAGCGCATAAGGACGGCCGTGATTTGGCCGCGCGGTGGTTCGCCAAAGAGGTTACGAAGCGCGACCCGAGTCTCAAATTCCGCATCTATCCGGGAAAGTCGCTGATCAAGAATCCGAAGAGCCAGATTGTCGAAATGCAGAAGGGCTCGTTAGAAATGTCGGTCTACCCGCTGGTCTATGCATCGGGGAAAATTCCCGAATACGGCGTGACCCTTATGCCAGCGGCGGTGTCGGGCCTGGGCCACGCGTGGCGGCTGAAGAATACCCGTTTTCATGAAATCCTGCAGGAAGTCGCCCACAACAACGGCATCCATATACTGACGTGGTGGTGGATGCCCGGCGGTTTCGCGACCAAGGACAGGGCGATTGGCTCTCCGGGTGACGTGAAAGACCTGAAAATGCGCGGTGCCGGACCGTATTTCGAACTGCTGCTCAAAGCAGCCGGCGCTTCGATCCACTCGATGGCGTCCAGTGAAGTCTATTCGGCTCTCCAGACCGGCGTTCTGGATGGCTTGTTGACGACCTGCGAATCCCTCCTCAGCTTCCGTCTCTACGAACAGACGAAGCACGTTACCGCACCGGGCGATTTCAGCCTTTTCATCACCATTGTGCCGCTGGTTATTTCCAAGCAACACTGGGATGGATTGACAGACGCTCAACGGAACATCTTCACTGAGGTTGGGGAAGCCAGCAACAAGTTTTTCCACGAGTCGCAGAACAATGCCTGCGACCGGATGGTCGCCAAGTTCAAAAAGGCGGGAAGCAAGGTTCACGTTCTAACGCAGGCCGAATTCGACGCCTGGGCGCAACTCGGACGCAAATCCGCCTGGGTGGCCTTCGCCAAGAAAGCGAAACGCGGCCAGGAACTGATCGATTCTATTCTCGCCGTCAAATAGCCTGGTTCAGGCGCAGGCGTCGTCGGCAAAAGGTTTCGCCGGCGGCGCCATTCGCGCCGACGATTACCTTACCTCTTTGCGGGATCGGGCCGGGCGGTTCCGCCTGAATTCTCGATGACAGAATAAAGTTCGTGGACCGGCTCGCCAAAATCGTCAACCGGCTATCCGAAATCGTCGGTATTGCAGCGGGCGTCATGCTGGTCCTTGCAGTGCTGGTGATCAACTACATGATCGTCATACGGGTATTGGGATACTCGTCGTACTGGGAAATCGAGCTCAGCGTCTATCTCCTGGTCGCGGCGACGTTTCTCGGATCCCCGTTCACATTGAAGCATGCCGGGCATATCGGCATCGACTTTCTGCCGACCGTCCTGCGCGGGCGCTGGTCCAACATCCTCCGGTCCGCCGCCGCGTTGCTGGGGCTGGTCGTCTGCATATTCCTGGCCTGGCGGGGCGCCGACTTTGCCTTCGACGCCTACACAATCGGCGAGGTGGCGGAATCGATTTGGGCGCCGCTGCTGTGGCCGATCAAATCGACCATGGCTCTCGGTCTCTTCCTGACAGCCTTGCAGTACATTGTAATGATTTGGGAAGGCGCGCCGATCGTGTCCGCGGAGCCCGGTCATTGAGCGTTAGGAGCAGCGAATCGGACGCTCCCGGCCGCCGGGCCCCGGCCCGATGAGCGAACTTGAGATCGGCTTCTGGATCCTGGTCGTCACCACGGTGGTGCTTCTGACGGGAGTACCCATCGCCTTCGGCCTGACCGCGGTGGCTGCCTTGTTTCTCTTGATCTTCGAAGGGCCATCGGGACTCGGCACGGTCGCCGTTCATTTCTTCGACGAGATCAATCACTTTGCGCTCCTGACGATTCCCATGTTCATCCTGTTCGGGGCGGTAATCGGATCGTCGGGCGCAAGCCGGGACATCTACGAAGCCCTCCACCGCTGGCTGGCCAGAATACCGGGGGGAATGGTCGTCGCCAGCATTCTGGCCTGCGGGATTTTTTCGGCCCTGTGCGGATCGAGTCCGGCGACGGCGGCGGCCATCGGCAAGGTCGGCATCCCCGAGATGCGGCGGCGCGGCGTGTCGAACGGGCTGGCTTCCGGGGCAATAGCCGCGGGCGGCACACTCGGCATACTGATCCCGCCTTCGATCATCCTGATCGTCTACGGGATCGCCACAGAGCAATCGATCGGGCGTTTGTTCCTGGCGGGCGTGGTCCCCGGCATCATGATTGTCGCGATATTCGCGGTTTACGCGGTTCTTTCCGCGAGTCGTCAACGCCGCCAGGACGGTGTGGAATCCGAAATCTACAGCTTGGCGGAAAAGATTGCCATCCTGCCCCGTGTGCTGCCGTTTCTGGGCCTGATCCTGTTTGTCCTATACGCGCTCTACGGGGGCATTGCGACACCATCCGAAATCGCCGCCATTGTCGCTTTGCTTTCGGCCCTTCTGGTCATCGTCATGTACCGGCAGTTTTCCTTCCTGGCGTGGCGCGATACCATTGCCGCGGCAACCCGGGAATCCTGCATGATCCTGTTGATCATCGGCGCCGCCGGGTTTTTCTCCTACACCATGTCAAAGCTGTATGTGACCCAGAGCCTGGCCGCATCGATTATCGGCACCGGGTTGGAGCCCTGGCTTTTTCTGGTGGTCGTAAACGGGTTCCTGCTTTTGCTGGGCTGTTTCCTGCCGCCGGTCGCGATCATCCTTATGGTCATGCCGATCCTGCAACCGATCCTGGAGGCGCAGGATTTCGACATGGTCTGGTTCGCCGTAATCATGACGATCAACATGGAGATCGGCCTGATCACACCGCCGGTGGGCATGAACCTTTACGTCATTCGCGGCGTTGCGCCGGATATCCCCCTCATGACGGTTCTTCGCGGAACCGCACCGTTCGTACTTCTGATGATTGGATCGATTATCCTTCTCGGAATATTCCCCGGGATCGCGTTGTGGCTGCCCAATCTGTTGATGGGCGCGAGCTTTTAGTCATTCGAGTTTCCGGAAAAACCGACCGGATGGGCGGAGTCGGACGCAGCCATCCTGTTGCTGGCCAATTTGCCGGCAAGCCCTGCTTCCTTAAATCCCTCGGGTCAATCGAGGTTGCCGGGCTTTGCCGCCCCGGTCGAGATGCGATCGCTCAGGCCGGCGGGCGTGTCCAGCGGTCGCGATGCCCGGAAACCGTTTGTGAATGAAAGCCGGCCGCGACTGAGCCATCTTTGGGCGACAATCGCCGACGAGCACATGCCAATGCTGCGCTCCCGTTCCTCGAAGCGACGGGAAGCGTTCAACAATCCGCACAACATAAGATGGCCTTATATTTACAGCAATTCAAATTGCTTGTGACCCTCTGTTTCTAACGAATACTATTTGAAGAGACATAAGAATTGCTCGCAAGACCCGCAGCACATACTGACCGGGGCCGAGCCTTGGAGGACGCATGACCGCCCCCGATCTCGCTTATGTTGCGATTGTCGTCGATGAGCCGGCGGCAAGCGCCGCGATCTTCGAAAAGGATTTCGGCCTGCCGCGCCGGGAGTTCTCTTCGGGCGGTCGGCCGGTGCCCGCGATTTCCGTCGGAGCCACCGCGATGGCATTATTTGAGCCGGGGGATCCGTTCCTGGGGCCAGACGCCCAGAAAGGGGTTCATCATATCGCGATCGCGGCACCGAACCCGGAAGCAGCGGCTAAGAATTCGGGTCTCGCCACAGTCAACGATGTCTCGGAAGGCCTCGGCGGCCGGACGCAGGTGGAACTTTCGCGGGATAGAACCTGCGGCGTCCGGGTCCGGTTCACGGAATCTCTCGGTCTTGCCCCGGCTTCGTCCGCTATTGTGGAGCGGATCGACCATCTCGGTATCGCCTGTGCCGACAATCGGGTGGCCAGAGATGTTTTTACCGATCGGCTTGGCGGCGTCTACGAGAGCCAGCAGATTGACAGCGAGGTGGAGACAATCTCCGAGAACTTCACCTCGGACACCTACAATTACATCTTCCACACCCGCCCGTCGCGGCTCGTTGCGCGCATGCAGGTGACCTTCGTCACCGTCGGTGACACCGAGCTGGAGTTTCTCCAGGACCTGACCGCGGATGTGAAAGCCGACGAGGCCCGCGCCGACGACCCCGGAACCACGCGGGGCGACCGCAGTGTTATCGCCCGTTACATCGCAGCCCGCGGCGCCGGTTTGCATCACATCTCCTTCAAGACTCCGGACATCGCCGCTTCTCTCGCGACGCTCCGCGCGGCGGGCCACCGGACGATCGACACGGTCGGCCGGCCCGGTTCGCGCCGATCCCTGGTCGGGTTCGTGCATCCGGCGGCGATCAGCGGCGTGCTGATGCATTTCGTGGAGCGGGAGGAGATTTGACCATGGCCGGATACACCCTCAATTATCTCGCCCTCGTTGCCCGGGACGTCGAGGCCGCCTGCCGGTTTCTCGGCGACTCGCTGGCGCTCGAACGGACGGATGTGGCCCTCGGAAGCCGCTCGATTCCATTTTTCGGGATCGGGCAGGCCGCGGTCGCCATCTTCGAACTGGACGACCCCTATCTTGAGGAGCCGTGCTTTCCGGGCGTCCACCACATGGCGCTCGGAGCCGACGATCCGGCGGCCACCGCCGCCAGACACGGCCTCAGCGTCACGGCAGAAGGGATCGGGGTCGGCGGCAAGCGCTTCGCGATCGTCGAGCCGAAGGAAACCGTCGGAATCCGGACGCGGTTCATCGAGCCGCTGGGCATCCCGTCTGCCGACGGACCCGCTTACAAGATCGACCATCTGGGCATCGCCAGTGACGACAATGACGGCGGCGTCCGGGTTTTCGTCGATAATCTCGGCTGTCCCGTCGACAGCACCCAGACCGATGTCGAAGTCCGCAACGTCACGGAATGCTTCATCTCCGACAAATACGACTTGGTCTACCATTCGCGCCCGGCGGAGATTCTCGGGGGCCTGCGCGACGTCTTCATCAACATCGGCGATTGCGCGCTGGAGTTCCTGATGGACTACGATCCGTCGCTCACGCCCAAGGATCGGCTCGGCGAAGACAAGGGCAACACCAAGGGTGACCAGAGCGCGATCGCCAAGTTCGTCGCGCGCCGGGGCCCCGGTCTCGCCCATGTCGCCTTTGCGACCAGGGATATCGATGCCATGCTGCCGAAACTCGCCGATGACGGCTGGCGCATGATCGACCTGGAAGGCCGGCCCGGCGGGCGCGGCTCCCTGATCGGTTTCGTCCACCCCTCCAATTTCGGCGGCGGTTTACTGATGCATTTCGTCGAGCCTCAGGCCGACGGCGGTTACGAGAAGAAATATGGCTGAGGTTATCAAACAGGAACGCCGCGGCAGCGCGCTGATCCTCACCATCGACCGGCCCGAGGCCGGCAACTCGCTGAGCGCCGATGTCTTCGAATCTTTCATCGATATCCTCGACAGGTCCGAAGGCGACACGAGCCTCCGCGCGGTCATCATCACGGGTGCGGGCGACCGGTTCTTCTGCACCGGGGGCGACGTGAAACGATACGCCCTGCTGGAGACCAGGGACGAACTGCGTGAAGTCATGAGCCTGGCGCGAAGCGCGTTCAATCGCTTCGAATCCTTTCCCGCCCCGATCATCGCGGCGATCAACGGGTATGCCATCGGCGGCGGATTCGAAATGTTGCTGGCGACCGATCTTCGGATTGCCGCCCCCACCGCGAAGATCAGCATGCCCCAGGTACGCCTCGGCATCATCAGCGGCTGGGAAGGGTATGAGCGCCTGGTTCGCGATATCGGCTTCACGCGCGCCATGCAGGTCGCCACCACCGGCGAACGATACAGTGCCGAAGAGGCGTTGCGACTCGGCATCATCAATGCCATCGCGGAGGATGGCGATGTCGTGGGCGCCGCCATGAAATTCGTCGCCGAGATCGAAAAGGCCGGACCTCTCGCTCTTGCCGTCGCAAAAGCCGTGATCCACAAATCGGCGAAAGGGCCGCCCGATGAGGCCGAGACTCTTGCGATCGAAAGATATGTCGATCTTTGGTTCACCGAAGACCACCGCGAGGCCGAGGCGGCCTTTGCGGAAAAGCGGGCTCCGGCGTTCAAAGGCAAGTAGCCGCGCCCTGAAATCCCGGCTGCTGCGCCTGGATGTGCGACGCCCAGAAACGCTCGGGCGAAGACACATGGTGTCAACGGCGGAGGGAATATGTACCAGCGCGGCGGCGGAAAAAAGATGGAGTGGACGCCTCGTCCCGACGGCATCTGCATGTGCCAAGGTGGTGTTGTAGTTCGGCCCCCTGAAAGAGGAGGCATCCGTGGAACGAGCGCGCGGAAGAGCAATCCTAACCTGATCCGTTACCAGCGATATGCAGACCGATGCTGTCTCCCACGCGTGAACTCGAGGCTTTCACGGATTCGTTCGCCAGGTGCGCGTATCTAGCAGTCGTCTGCACCTGTGTGTGGCCAAGCAACTTGCCGATCATGGGAAGGCTTTCGCCGAGGGCCAGGGCCCGGGAAGCAAAGGAGTGACGCAAGTCGTGAATTCTCACGCCGTCGAGCCCGGCGCGAGCGCGGATGTGGCGCCAGGGCTTCTGGAGATCGGTGAGATGCGCGCCGGGGTTCTTGCCGACGATGACCCAAGGGTTGTCTTCTGGACGGGGAAGGGCTGACAGCACGCTCACCGCGGCGTTGGAGAGAGGCACCATTGGCGCGCCGGTCTTGGTCTCCGTTAGAGCGAGAAAACATGTAATGCATTGTAAAATAACACTATTAGTTGTCCCGCCAATAAAATGTAATCAAAAGGAATGCGGATTTCTTCAATAGCCTGACCAGCCTTGAACCCAATTGGCTCCTGGTGGCAACTTCAGAAGGTCCTGTGTTGTTCGGCGTTCAACCAGCGCGCCGAACAACACTAACCCGCTTTATTCAGCGCGGGTCTGATGATGTGGTGGCGGACGTGGCGTAAGTCGTTGTGATCGTGTAGAAATTCGTTGTCAAAGCGAGTTCCTTCGCGAGCAACGAAAGCGCCACGCCGCCATGACCGAAGAGAGCCTGCTCCCGTTCGATCTTCCAGCCGTCAGACGCAAGAAGGTGACCGCCGGTTTCGATGGCGGGCTGATCTCGTCGGACGGCGGCGTGGTTCTGTTGCGCGAGGCGGAGCGCCGCTTACGTCTGGCCGAGACGCTGGCGGGCAGCATGCGGGATCGGCGCGACCCGGCGACGGTGGTCCACACGCTGCCGGCGATGCTGCGCTTCCGCATGTTCGCGATCGCGTGCGGGTATGAGGATGCCGACGACTGCGACGCCCTGCGCACCGATCCCCTGTTCAAGCCGGCCGTGGGCCGGGCGCCGGAAAGCGGCCGCGCGCTGTGCTCGCAACCGACCATGAGCCGGCTGGAGAACGCGCCCTCGCGCATCGAGGTGGCGCGCATGACCGCGGCGCTGGTCGATCTCTTCTGCCGCTCCTTCCCGACCCCTCCCGCGGCCATCACCCTCGACATCGACGACACCTGCGATCCGGTGCACGGCCACCAGCAGCTGTCGCTGTTCCACGCCCACTACGACACCCACTACGACACCCACTACGACACCCACTACGACACCCGCTGCTTCCTGCCGGTCCACGTCTACCATGTGGCGAGCGGCAAGCCGGTGGCGGTGCTCCTGCGCCCGGGCAAGACGCCGTCGGGCGCCGAGATCCGCACCCTCCTCAAGCACCTGGTGCGCCGCATCCGCCGGCACTGGCCGCGCACCCGGCTCACCTTCCGGGGAGACAGCCACTACGGACGGACCGAGGCCATGGCCTGGTGCGAGGACAACGGCGTCGACTACATCTTCGGCCTGGCCGGCAACAGCGTGTCGCACCGCCTCTCATACGAGGTCGCCGACGACCTCACCCTATACAAGACACTGGTAACGCCGCCCGCGATTCGCTACCGTCGCGCACATGGCGATGCGCGACGAGGATTTCGGGGCGGCCCTGACGCCGGTCGAGGCGGACGACGGGCTCTGGTGGCCGCCGATGGCGGCGCCGGCGCGCGGGCCGCGCGACTGGCAGTCTCTGTACGAAGCGGCGCATGCCCGCGCGGAGGAGCTGCGCCGGGCGGAGAGGGCCGCCCGTTCCCGGGCGGGTTCGCTGAAGTGGCAGCTCGACAAGAGCCGGGACAAGCTCAAGGCGGCCGTCGAGGAGGTGAAGGAGGTCCGCCGCGCGGCGAAGAACGCGCTGTTCTACCAGGCGGAAGTGGCGCGGCTGGAGAAGCTCCTTTTGCAAGCCGGCGTCGAGTCGAGCAGGCGCAGCACGATCATGTCGCTGCGCATGGAAGTCTTCCGGTTGCGCGAAGCCTTGCAGGCATCGCAGGCCCGGAAGAATGCGACCGTGCCCCGCCCGGAGGCGGCCCGCGGCCGCTCAAGGCTGCGCCGGCGCCGGCAGCGAGGAAGGACACAACCGGGCCGCTGTCGAGGGAGAACGCCCGGCTGCGCAAGGCGCTGGAGCGCTCGCAGGAGCAGAAGGACGAGCTCGTGGCGTTGCGCAGGAAGGTCGCGGCGCTTCGCAGATCGAAACGAGCGGCACAGGCTTCGCCGCCCCGCGCGAGCGCCCGGCTGCGCAAGGCGCTGGAACGGACGCGGAAGCAGAAGGACACGATCAAGGCGCTGCGCGGGGAAGTCGGTTCCCTGAACCGGGAGACCCGTCGGCTGAACCGGGAGACCCGTCGGCTGAACCGGGAGACCCGTCGGCTGAACCGGGAGACCCGTCGGCTGAACCGGGAGACCCGTCGGCTGAACCGGGAGACCCGTCGGCTGAACCGGGAGACCCGTCGGCTGAACCGGGAGAATGGCCGGCTGCGCCGCGAGCTGGAGCCGTTGCAGGGTCTCAAGAAGACAGTACGCAGGCTGTCCGGCGAGGCCAAGCTGCTGCGCGGGGAGCTGGCGGGATACCACGACCAGATGGGCCTCATCGCTTTGCTGACGAGGCGCGTCGACTATCTGGCAATTGCCCTGAGCAAGTCCGCCATCGAGAAGGAGGGGCTGGAGGCCGAGCTTGCCGATCGTCCCCTGCTGCCCGCGGTCTTCAGGAGATTGCGCGACCGGGACAAGACCATCGCGTCGCTGCGCAAGGCGAACGAACGGCTGGGCAAGAAGATAAGGGTGCTGCGGGCTCGGAACGCGAGACTGGAAGCCTGGATTGCCAAGCTTCGTACGACCCGGGCCGTGCTGTCGAGGGCGCTCTACGGCAGCAAGAGCGAGAAGCAGGACACGCCGGGCACGGGGCGCAAGCGCGGCCAGCAACGCGGCGCTCCCGGGCACGGCCGCACCCAGCGGCCCGTGCTCGAGGAGAAGGAGGAACCTCAGAAGCCGCCGGAGGACGCGCTCGTGTGCTCCTGTTGCGGAAAGCCCTATGTCGCCAACGGCGAGCGATCGTCGTCCGTCATCGAGATCGAGGTCAAGGCCCACATCCGCAGGATCGTCCGTCCCCGCTACCGCCGGGGTTGCGACTGCACGTCCTCGCCCCTGGAAGTGACGGCGCCCCCGCCGGCGCGGTTGTTTCCCAGGACGCCCTACGGGATCAGCGTCTGGGCGCGCATTCTGTTCGAGCGTTTTGCCTGCTTCCGGCCCTTGCGCCGAGTCGCGGCGTGGCTGACGGACCAGGGGCTGGCGATCGCGCCGGGGACGGTGGCCGGCAGCGTGCCCCGCTTCCTGCCGCTGTTCGAACCCCTCGCCAAGGCGATCCTCGCACACCAGAACGAGATGGCGGTGCGCCACGGCGACGAGACCGGCTGGCGCATCCAGTCGCTGAGCGAGACCGGCCGCTCGCGGCGCGCGTGGCTGTGGATCTCGGTCAGCGCCGAGGCGGTCTACTTCCTCATCGACCCCTCGCGCAGCGCCGAGGTCGCGATGGAGCTGTTCGGCTCGGTCAAAGGCATCGTGTTCCTGGTCTGCGACCGCTACGCCGCCTACGGAAAGATGGCGCGCGAGCTCGACGGCAAGGTGATTCTGTGCTGGTGCCGGGTGCATCAGCGGCGCGACTTCATCGAGTGCGCGGCCGGCCAGGCGAAGCTGACGCAATGGTGCGAGGGATGGATCGAGCGGATCGCGTCGGTCTACCGGCTGAACGAGGCGCGTCTGGAGCATTACGACCCCGGGCTCGAACGCCAGACGCCGGAGTTCGACGCGGCGCAGGGCGAGCTGAAGAAGGCGGTCGACGGCCTGTTCGCGCACGCCGAACGGGAGCTTGCCGCCCTGCCGGCCAAGGCGCGCGAGGGCAAGGCGCTGCGCTCGCTGCTCAAGCATCGCGAGGGGCTGAGCGTCTTTGCCGGCAAGCCACAGGTGCCCATGGACAACAACGCCGCGGAGCGCGGACTGCGCGGCGCGGTAATCGGGCGTCGATTGAGCTTCGGTTCCGACAGCGAGAAGGGCGCCGACTTCACGGCGATCATGTACTCCGTGGTGGGCACCCTCTCGATGCACGGCATCGACGTCCTGCGCTGGCTGGAGGCGTGGCTCGAAGCCTGCGCGAAGAACGGCCGCAAACCGCCGGACGACCTGTCGCCCTGGCTGCCCTGGTCGATGAGCGAGGAGCGCAAGCACGAGTTCATGGCGCCGGGGTGACCGGCGTTATCGAGTGCCGCTATTACGGCCGTGACTTCACCGCAGACGAGATGGCGCTGCTGCGCGCCCTGATCGCCGCCGATCCGCAGCCCACCCGCGCCGCTTTGTCCAGAGAGTTCTGCCGGCGCATCGGCTGGTTCAAGCCCGACGGCGGCCTCAAGGACATGATGGCAAAGGTGACCATGCTGGCCATGCACCGCGACGGCGTGATCACGCTGCCGCCGCCGAGGGGACGGCAGGGCCGGCCCAAGCCGATCGTCTTCGGACCCGATACCGAACCGCCGCTGTTCCCGCCCCCGACGACCCTCGACGAGATCCGCCCGCTGGAGATGCGCATCGTCGTGCGCGGCACCCGGGAGGGCAGTCTGTGGAACGAGTTCGTCGCCCGCTACCACTACCTCGGCTACAAACCCCTGGTCGGTGCCCAGATGCGCTACGCCGTCCACGACCGCAACGGCTGGCCTATCGCCATGCTCGGCTTCTCCACCGCCGCGTGGAAGCTCGCTCCGCGCGACAACTTCATTGGATGGACGCCGTGGCTGCGTGAGAAGAACCTCCCGCTCGTGGTCGACAATCCGAGATTCCTGATATTGCCGTGGATCGAGATCCCGAACCTCGGCTCCCACATCCTCGCCATCGTGCGCCGGCGCCTGCCTCAGGACTGGATCGAGCGCTACAACACCACCCCCGTGCTCATCGAGACCTTCGTCGAGACGCCGCGCTACACCGGCGCCGTCTACAGGGCATCGGGCTGGATCCCCGTCGGAACCACCCAGGGACGAGGACGCTATGACAGGCATACAAAACGATCCCAGCCCAAAAAAGACATCTGGTTGCGACCCCTCCGAAAGGACTGGAAGCGAACACTCAATCGTTGAATCCACCACACCCATCACCGCGTGAACAAACGCTTTCGGCATGACCCCTCCAACGCTCTGCACCGGTCCCCAAATCCGTCATCAAACCGCATATGAGCAGCATCAAATCGGGGGCCATATGTGACCATCCGTGGCTGCGATTCAAGAGGCAAGAGGCCAAGGGAAGAAAGAAAAACACGCTTCAGTGCAATAGGTTAGTCCACAATTGGCACCTACAGGGTATCGGTAGCGCAACCGGAAGAACATGATTATATCTTTCCTGTGCAGAGTCGGGGCCGAAGCACCGCGCGGGAAAGATATGGGTATTATATACTTGACTATGCGCGATCTGTTCTCTTAGTCTGTGCCGGAGGAGGGCATGGATCATGGCGTATCGGGCACCGGGCAAGCACTACCGCGAGGGCATCTCCCTCATTGAGCTGTTCCAGATGTTTCCGGACGATGCGGCGGCGGAGCGCTGGTTCGAGGAACGGCGTTGGGGCGCGGCCGGCCAGCCGTCCCATTGCCCGCTGTGCGGCGGCGCGGGAAAGCTGCGCCCGGTTCCGTTGGGCAGGCCGCTGCCCTATTGGTGCGGCGGGTGCCGGCGCAATTTCAGCGTGCGCAGCGGGACGGTGATGCACCGTTCCAGGATCGGTCTGCAGAAATGGGCCATCGCGATCTATCTCTGGTCGACGTCGCTCAAGGGCGTATCGAGCATGAAGCTGCACCGCGACCTCGGCATCACCCAGAAATCGGCGTACTTCCTGGCCCAGCGGCTGCGCGAGGCCTGGTCCGGGACACCCTCCGGCATGACGGGTCCGGTCGAGGTCGACGAGGTTTATATGGGCGGTCTGCGCGAGAACATGCCCAGGAGCAAGCGCAAGACCCTCAAGGGCCGCGGGCCGGTCGGCAAGGCGGTTGTTGCCGGCGCGCGCGACCGCGCCACCAACCGGGTGAGTGCCGCCGTTGTCGAGACGCCCGACAAGCGGACCCTGCACCGCTTCATTGCCGAACGGGCGGCGCCGGAGGCCCGGGTCTACACCGACGATTATGTCGTCTACCGGGGCATGCCCTACGACCATGAGGCGGTCCGGCACGTCGATGGCGAGTATGTCCGGGGCGACGTCCATACCCAGGGCATCCATACCCAGGGCATCGAGTCCTTCTGGGCCATGCTGAAGCGAGCCCACAAGGGCACATTCCATCATATCTCGCCCAAACACCTGCACCGCTACGTCAACGAATTCGCGACCCGCCACAACATGCGCGAGCGCGACACGCAAACGATGATGGCCGATACCGTTGCCCGGACGGTCGGCAAACGCCTGACCTACAGGGATCTGGTGGCCAGGGAACCGGTGGCCAGGGAACCGGTGGCCAGGGAACCGGTGGCCTGAGCCCGATGGCGGCAAACCGGACGCCCGACGCGCCGGGAGCAAAGCCGGACAAGGGCCCGCCATCCAACATCGCCCTGCCGCCGGTCGACGCCTCCCCGACCGCAATCGCCAGGGCGATCTTCTCCCATAAACCGGATCGTAAGCCGACCGGCCGAAACCAAGGAAAACCGGGCCGCGCATAGCCAAATATATAAATCCCAAAGATTTCTCCACTCCCTCCGGTCGGTCGAAATGACGGTTGGTTTGACTCTGAGCCGTCCGGCCAAAGAAAAAATACAGTCAGCCGATTATTCGTAAAGTACTCCTATCTAATTCCCGGCCAGAAACCACCGCATTCCCGCGTCTGGACTCGGCCGGGGGGAGGCGTCATATTTCTGCCGGTTTTGGACCGTTTCTGACATTCTTCAAGACGCCGTTCGGCCGTCTGTTGCGGCAATCTTCCGGCAAGGGAATAGCGTTTCATGCGACTGGTGCGTCCGCACATCCGGCTGGCGGTTGCCGCCGTTCTCTTCGTGGCGGCGGCCGGTTTCGGTGTGGGGCCGGAGGCCTTCGCCTGCGCCAGGGTTTCCGGTACGATAATCGCCACCGGCGCGCCGGCGACCGGAACCGGCGGCATCTCCGATCCGACGCTCAGCCCGCCGTTGGACGACTTTACCGCCTTTGCCGCCTTCATGCAGAAGGCCCGGGGCGACAAGGCGGCTTTCCTGCGCGCGAAGTGGGACCGCTACCGGGCCATGATCGAGAATTACGATCTGTGGCGGGACAAGGAAAAGCGCGCCTTCCTGGCGACCCCGCGCGAGGAATTTTCCCGCAGCGGGAGCGCGGCGCGGACCTACGCCCATTCCTTCCTCGATATCGGCTGCGGTGTGACGATATCCGGGCCGCACATCGTCGGGCGCATGACATCGGAGCTGGATATCGTCCCGGGCGACAAGGTGCTCGAAATCGGCACCGGCTCCGGCTATCAGGCGGCGGTGCTCAGCTACCTCACGCCGCACGTCTATTCGATGGAGATCATTCCGCCGCTCGCCGAGGCGACGGACAGGATCTACACGCGCCTGACCCAGGCCAAATATGTCGAATACGGCCGTATCAGCCGGAAGACCTCCGACGGCTATTTCGGCTGGCCGGAACATGCGCCCTTCGACAAGATCATCGTGACGGCGGGGATCGACCATATCCCCCCGCCCCTGGTGAAACAGCTCGCGGAAGGCGGCACGATGGTGATTCCGGTCGGCCCGCCCGGCGCGCAATCGCTGCTCAAGCTGACCAAGACCAAAAGCGAGACCGGCCGCATCCGCATCAAGCGCCACGATATCTACGCCGCGCGGTGTAGCCGGGCGGAAAATCAGCGCTGCAAGCGCAAGGTCAGCTTCGTGGCGCTCACCAAGTACCGGGGCGAGAAGACGGTTTCGCGCTGGGGCGCGAAGTAGGGCGCACCGCCATTATCTCTTGCCGTTCCGTCCCTCGATACCGCCCTAGCGCGCCTACTCGGGATGAGGGCATTTCAATGGCTCCCCCCACCCTGAGTAGCCGCCCCTCGACTTTGCTCGGGACAGGCTCCACGGCGTATCGAAGGGTCCGCCCAAAGCCCGCCGAAAGGCCCATCCGTTGACCTCCCCGGTTTCCGACACCGCAGGCGGCATGAACAGCCGGGCGCTCGACCTGTCCTTCTATGTCACGGTCGGCCTGATCGCCGGTGCGATCATCGCATTGCAGATCGGCATCATGCGCATCTTCGCGATCGGCACCTGGTCGCATTTCGGCTCGTTCGTGATCTCGATCGCCATGCTCGGTTTCGGCGTGATGAGCGCGGCGATGTGTGTGAGCACGCCGACCTTCCGGAAATACTGGCGGCCGCTCATCGCTACCGCGTTGGTCGTCTTCGGGCCGCTGATGTTGCTGTCGAACAGCGTCGCCCAGTCGCTCGGCTTCAACCCGATCGAGCTGATCGCCAACCCGGAACAGAAGTTCAAGCTGTTCACTCTGTTCCTGGTCTATTTCATTCCGTTCCTGCCCGGCGCCCTGTTCCTGGGCCTGGTCTTCATGCGCGGCCAGGCGGTGTTCGGGAAGGTCTATTTCGCGGACCTGACCGGCTCCGGCCTGTGCGGGCTGGTGTTCCTCGGCGGCCTGTATTTCGTCCCGCCGGACTGGATCCTGCTGATCCCCTTCGGCTTGTGGGCCGTTGCCGTCGTCGTCTGGTTCGGCGCCACGCGGGCCTGGGTTCCGCTCGGGATCGCCGCGGTTCTGGGCGCCGGCGCCATCTACATCGCGGCGAGCCACTCCCGCATCGACGTCAACCAGTTCAAGGGTGTCAGCTACGCGCGCAAGTTCCCGGATTCGAAACGCATCTACAAGGATTACTCGCCGTTCGGCCTGCTGGAGGGCTACGCCAGCTCCTTCCTGCATTTCGCACCGGGGCTGAGCGACAACGCCTCGGTCAATCTCGAATCGATGCCGAAGAACGCCTATCTCGCGCTCTATATCGATTCGGACGGGCCCATCGGGGTGATGAGGCAGATTCCCAAAGCGCAGCAGGCCTATTTCGAATTTCTGCCGATGTACGCGCCCTACATCGTCAAGAAGAACCCGGACGTTTTCGTGGTGCAGCTCGGCGGCGGGATATCGTCGAACCTGGCGTTGGCGGCCGGCTCGAAATTCCTCACCGTGGCGGAAAGCAACCCCGCGCTCCTCAAGGCGCTGACCGGGGCCACACCGATCGCCGGCCTGACCGGCAATCCGCTGAAGGACGGCAAGGTCCGGATCGTGCCCTATGATGGGCGGCTCTATCTCGGCGGGGTGGGCAACCGGTACGACATTATCGACCTCAGCCTCGCCGACTCGACGGGCCTGAGCCATGCCGGCGGCTTCGCCATCGTCGAGAAATACAATTTCACAATGGAGGCCCTGCAGGATTACATGCGCGCCCTGAAGCCCGACGGCGTGCTCGCGATCACCCTGTGGAACAAGGAGGACCTGCCGAAATCGGTGCCGAAGCTGTTCGCCACCGTGGTCTCGGCGGCGCGCGGCCTGGACGGCGACACCGCGCGCAACAAGCTCTTCATCTTCCACACCTACCTCTCGACCGTCACCGTCCTCTACAAGAAGAACGGCTTCACGCCGTCCGAGACCGCGGCCCTCAGGGAATGGTCGGAGGATATGTCGTGGGAGCTGCTGCACGCCCGAGGGGCCGAGGCTGCCCGCTTCGACGCTAAGGACGCCGCGCGCATCTGGCGGACCTACCGGGCCTCCCATTTCATCGTCGGCAAGGCCCGGACCGGCAACAAGCCGGGCGGGGAGGCGGCTGACGCGGACCGGCCGGCGCCGACCTGGCAGAATCTGTACCGGCTGATGCTCGGCCACATGCTGGCCGGCCGGTTCGACGAGGTGCAGCGCAACTATGTTTTCGACACCCGCCCGCTGACCGACAACCGGCCCTATTTCGCCGCCTACATTAAGGCGCCGGAGATCCCGCACTTCCTCGACCAGCTCGAAGCCGTGTCCGACGAATGGGGCTATCTGCTGCTGTGGGCGACGCTCATCATCGCGGCCATTTTCGGCTTCTTCCTGATGATGATTCCGGTGATCGCGGGCTGGCGCACCATCTTCTCGCGCCAGCCGGGCAAGATCGGCATCTTCGTCTACTTCTTCTGCCTCGGCACCGGCTACATCGTGATCGAGGTCGGCCTGATCGGGAAGTTCCTCGTCGCGCTCTCGAACCCGACGATTTCGGCGACCGTGCTGATCACCAGCATGCTGTTCTTCTCCGGCCTGGGCTCGCTGGCCAGCGCCCGCTTCGTTGCCGATTGCCGGCGCGTCATGCCGCGGATTTTTCTGGGCATCGGGGTGCTGGTCGCCGTGGGGGCGTTCCTGTTCGATCCGGTCTTGAGCGCCATCGGCCAGTGGCCCTATGGGCTGCGCATCGCCACCTGCATCCTGCTGATCGCGCCGGCGGCCTTCCTGATGGGCTTCCCGTTTCCGACCGGCATGACGATGCTGTCGAATCTCGGCAAGGAGCGCTTCTTCCTGTGGGCCTGGGGCATCAACGGCACCTTCTCCGTCGTCGGCGCCGTCGCCGTGCCGATCATCAACGTGCTGTTCGGCCAGCAGGCCCTGCTGCTCGGCGCCGCCGCGGTTTACATGATCGCCCTGCCGGCCTTCTTCAGCCTGCTCAAACCGGCGCCGGGCGCAGGGCCGCCGCCCTTGCGCGCCGGGGTGGCGCTGAGCGCATGATCCAGCCTGTGTCTGGCTAGAGCCTGTCCGGTCTTGACGGAACCGCCCTCGCAGCGGCACGTGCCCAGATTCCACCCGCCCCTTACGGCAAGCTCGGAGCCTGTCCTGAGCTTGCCGTAAGGGGCGTCGTGGAGGGCCGGGCCATGTCATGTTTTTACACGATCGTTCATTTTCCCCATTCCGAATTATTCCCGGAATTGCGCCGATTTTCGGCCATCCGAAAAAGGAATAGACCGGTCTGTACATAGTGTTTTTTCGTCACTGTGCCGTCCGGCGGCGGCAACACTGTTGTTCATATAATGTTCTTTTCTCCGCTGTCAAGCTCTTCCCGTGTGCGGACCGAGGGCCGCAGGGGCGGGTTTCAAACCCGTCCCTGCGATGCCGGCTTGCCGAAGCGGGCGCCCGCGGCTGCGCCGGCGGTTCCGATAGAAACGGACACGTTCTAAGCTTCCGCTTCGTCGAGGAAGTCGCCTTGTCTCTCGTCTGCGTCGCCGCCGCGACCGGTGCTCGTTGCATCGAAGGCCCCCTTGGCGCGCAGGCTATCGGCGCTCAGCAACCGGCCGTCGCAAATGCGGTTCAGGAGATCGGCTTGCCGAGATTCTAACGCGACCAGGCGGCCCAGGACGTGAAGCACATTTATCAATTCGGTGGTGTATTCGGCCAGCCAGCCGTTGGGCTGGATTTTTTCGAGTGGGGACGGCTGCCGCCGGTCGCCGATAATGGGCCGGGAACGGTCGAGCCGGCGGTAGCTGAACCACTGGACGAGCACCTGCTTGCCCGAAACTTCGTACTCCCAAACCGCTCGCGACACATGGTCGATGTAACCGTCGCCGATCTTCAGGCGGCGAGCGGCGACATCGTATTCGATGCGGTCGGGGAAGCGGTCCTTGTCGGTCGGAATCGCACCGTCCTTTGGAATGTATGGGCGCTCGCCCTCGGGCAGGCGCGGCGCACTACTGGGTCGCCTCGCACCGGGATCGGCGAAGCGTTCGCCGAAACAGTGGAGCCAGATGGTTTCCCGCCCGAACTCCACGGCCTCGGCGAACAGCGAGGCGTCAGCGGTTATCGGGAAGCGCAAGCCCGGCTGGACAAGGTCGGAGCGGAAACGTGCCGTGTACGCAGGATGCGCTGCAATCGCCGCGAAGTAGGCCATCAGGTCGGAGGCGCTGACTGTGACCCCCAGAGCTTCGGCCACCGCGCTGACCAAACCTGCCTTGAGGTTTGGCGTCCTTTGCTGGCGATCCGCCCACAGGGGAAACACGCGACCGCCGCGTCCGTGGTAGTGGTCCAGATCAGTTATCGCCGAGGAAAATGTGACAGCTGGTCCTGTGCTTGGCGCATGTCGGTACAGCGCAGTCATATAGACCTGCTGGCGCGAATGGTTCTCCCAAAGCGTCGGGTTTGGCCGATTGATGAGCCGGCCGTCCGGGATGATCCACTGCCGATCGAATGAGCGGAAACCGTATCGAGCTGGTCGAATCACAGCGCCCTTGTCCGAAGCAACAGAGCCGGCGCGAAACTCGTGGCCGTAAAGCCCCTTACGAAGAATCTTGTTGAGGTGCTTGTCTCCGGGATTCCCGTCCAAGAGATGTGGATGAAACAGCTCTTCCTTCTTCCTGGGATCGGTCTCAGTCTGTAGCGCCTCCCACCTACGCTCAAGCGAGGCGCGATCTGGGGCGATAACCCAGGTCCGGCCCGGCATGACGCCGGAGCCATCGTAAGTGAACAGGTCTTCAAGGGGGGCGAAGTCGGCCCACGCGCCGGCAGCCCTGGGGAAGAACGAGGCGCGGGAATCGGAAGAGCACTCGGTCCACCCGCCATCGTCGAGCGAAATCGCGCCGAGTGCCGCAAACTTGTCGTCTCGATGTCCCGGCGGCAATGCACGGTAACGGACCCGCGCCGGAGAGGACGAACCCGCATCCGTGTTTCGCAGCGCCATGACGATGCACACGGGCTGCTGAACGCCTTGAAAGATGCGAGTTCGTACCCCCGGCCGATGTCCCTCTGGCGAGCAATCAATGACCCATATCTCGTCTGCATCGTGGCGTAGATCGGCGCGCATCTTCTGGAAGCCGGGTCCGTTCAGGAAACCCGCAACGGTAATAAAGGAGACGATGCCCTTCCTGTCCGGCTTGCGCCCTTCGATCCGTGACGGGTCGCCGTCTCCGAAAACCTTCCACGTCGCCCATCTCCAGAAATAGACGTAGAGGTTGCGCAGGTGCTTGGCGTGGGCACCGACGTTCCAGTCGGCAGGCGGCATCCAATGGCCGAGTGGCGGCGTAGCCTTTTCGGCCGTTGTGCCGCTCTCGATCCAACCGCCCAAGCCCTTCGCCTTCTCCTTGTAAGGCGGGTTGCCGACGACTACGGTGATCTTCTCCTGCCGCTTGATCTCGTTCGCGTGCCTACGGGAATCCCCGAGGGGCATTAGAATTTGCGGGACATACTCATCTTCGGCGTAGGGGTTGCCCAACGTATCTGTCACGTACAGACGCATTTCCGGCGTCGCATCCGGGTCGTCGAGGAGCGATCGCAATTCGGCAAGGATTCGCAGCTGAGCCACAGCAAAAGGGCCAAATTGAATCTCGAACCCGATAAGGCGTGACATGGCTGCTTCGATCACGCCGGGTACCGCCCCCGGCCCTTGATCGGCCTCTGTCGTTTCCGCGATCCGACGAAGAACGCCGAGAAAATAAGTGCCGGTCCCGATCGCTGGATCGGCAACAGTCACTTCCGAGGAGGCAAGCCCTTCCGGCAGACCGAACCTCTGCTCGGATCGCAGCGCCTCATCGACCAGTCGCACCATGGCGCGGACGACTTCCGGCGGGGTGTAATAGGAGCCCGTTTTTTTGCGCAGATCGTTATCGTAGACCCTGAGAAAGTCTTCGTAGAAATACAACCAGGCTTCGGGGTTACCCTTGCCGATGGCGGGCCAATGCACGGCGTCCAGCACCCGCGTGAGCGTGGCCAGCGAGGTCTTGAGCGTCGCCTGGTTGTCGGCGTCGTCGGTAAGGAGGCGAAGCGCGGCTCCGATCAGCGTGTTGGTTTGGCGCAGCTCGCGGGCGACTCGGTCGAGGCCGTTCGAGAGAGGGATCTCGCGCGCCCGCGCCATCAGAAGGCCGAAGGTAACAGCCTGCGCGTAGCCATCCGCGAACGCTTCGTCGCTTGCGGTCGGAAACAATAGCTTTCGCCAGTCGGCAGCAAGATTCGTAAGCGGGGCCGACTTTTGTTCCAACTGTTCAGCGACCTCTTCCCGAAGCAAGCGGCAGAGACGCGCCGTTACGACAGCGAGTTCTGCTGCTGAGTTCGGCGGCTGCGGTTCCCATTGAAAAAAGTCGGCAAACAACGATACGAGATTGTCTGGGGCGGCCAGCTTGCCGCCGACGGTCGCAACATCGCCCTCCAGATGAACGAGCTTCCCCTCAATCTCGCCATCCCGCCAGAGGCTGAAGCCGTTGCCATCCGTGTAGATCAGATTCGGCAGGGTCTGGAGCTTCGCCCATTGCTCCCGGTCATGCTCGTCTCGGAAGCGGCGGGGATCGGCCCCCTTGCCGGGCGCCTTTACCTCAATGAAGCCGATCAGGGCGTTGTTGCGCGTGATGGCATAGTCGGGCCGCGTCTTGAGATCGGCGAGCGAGGTTTCTCCGACCGCCACGATAGTGCCCGTCGGCAGTCCCGTGAGTTCGGCGATGTCCGCGATGAGCGTCTCCAGGGGAGCACGCAACTGATCTTCTGGCGCGCCGCTCGCAGCCGGGTTTGAGAGCTTCGATGTCGCTTCGCGACCGAATTTAGAAATGGCTTCTTGAAGTGTCATGCGCCGTCACTGGCATCGACTGCGCCAGCATCCTCTCCGAGATACGCGACCGTTAGAGGGATGGTACGATTCTTCGGACTTGCATTTGAAGCGGCATAGAAGCTGATCGCGACAGCCGCCGCACGCTATACGCTGCGTCCGCCGTCCACAGGCAAGGCGACGCCGGTCAGGAAACCGGCTTCGTCGCTCACAAGCCACAGGGCCGCCTTGGCGACGTCTTCGGAAGTGCACAGGCGGCCGAGCGGCACCGTCGCCTCGAAGGCCTCGCGGGTGTTGGCGCCGAGGAAAGACGGCAAGAGCGGCGTGTCGCCGGCGACCGGGCACAGCGCGTTGACCCGGATGTTGTCGGGGCCGAGCTCGGCCGCCATCGATTTGGTCATGGTGATGACCGCGCCCTTCGAGGCGTTGTACCAGGTCAGTCCCGGCCGCGGGCGCAGGCCGGCGGTCGAGGCGGTGTTGACGATGCAGCCGCCGCCCTGCTCGCGCATGATGGGCACGACTTCCATTGCCGCCAGATAGATCGACTTCACATTGACGTCGAAGATGCGGTCGAATTCGTCTTCCTTGACGTCCAGCATCGGCCGGTTGGTGTGGGTGATGCCGGCATTGTTGACGATCACGTCGAGGCGCCCGTACCGGTCGACCGCCGTGCGGACCATTGTGTGGACATCGTCCCGGTCGGCGACATCGGCATGGACATAGGCGCCGCCGATTTCCTCGGCGACCGGCTTGCCGAGCTGGTCGTTCAGGTCGGCGCAGACGACTCTTGCGCCTTCGGCGGCATAGCGCCGGGCGATGGCTTCGCCGAAGCCGGAGGCCGCGCCGGTGACGATGGCGACCTTGTCCTCGAGTTGCATGGCGATCTTCTCCGCTGGTCATTGTCGTGGATGGGGGATATGGCGGCGGCAAGGTGCCCGACCCGGCCGGCACTGGCAACAGGGCGGGAAGCCCCGGCCGCTGCGGCCATGCGGACAGGCGACTCCTCATCCGCGGGCGGGTTGTGTATGGAAGGCAAGGTTACCGACACCGCAGCCGGATTTCAGGAGGATGCCATGGCAGGAATATTCATCGCTTTCGTGAACGTGACCGATCCGGAGAAATACAAGAACTACGCCGCCCTGACGCCGGCGGCGGTTGCCGCCTATGACGGCGAGTGGGTGGTTCGCGGCGGCGAGACCGAGACCATGGAAGGGCCGGAAGAAACGCGCCGGCCCGTCGTGATCCGCTTTCCCTCGGTCGAGAGGGCCAGGGAGTTCTGGACGTCGCAGGAATACCAGAGAGCGAAGATAGAGCGCGCCGGCGCGGCCGAGATGCAGGCGATCCTGGCCGAAGGCGCCTGAGCCCTGACTTTCCGCGCCACCCGGTCGGACATCGACACCTTTGACGAAGACGGCGCCGTTCTGCTGAAGGGCGCGATCGGCCCGGCGTGGCTGGAGCGGGTTGCCGCCGCTATCGAGCGGGATATCGAAAATCCCGGCCCGTTTTGCCACCGCTACGCCGCCGAAGGGCAGGGCCGCTTCCACGGCAACCTGCGGGTCTGGCAGCACGATCCCGACTTCCGCGCCTATTGCTTCGGGAGCGGCCTGCCGGCGCTGGCGGCGCAATTCTTCGGCGCGTCCAAGATCAACCTGCTCTACGACCAGCTCTTCGTGAAGGAGCCGGGCACCTCGAACCCGACCCGCTGGCACAACGACCAGCCCTACTGGCCGGTGCGCGGCTGGCAGGTCATGTCGTTCTGGCTGGCGCTCGACCCGACCACGGCGGAGAACGGGCGGCTTGAGTTCGTCCGCGGCTCGCACCGCTGGGACCGCTGGTTCCAGCCGGAGCCGTTCGGCCGGACCGTGACCCGCGCCTACGACGACAATCCCGATTACGAGAAAATGCCGGACATCGACGCGGCGCGCGATGACTATGAGATCATTGCCTGGGATATGGCGCCCGGCGACGTCATCGCCTTCCATGCGCTGACGGTCCACGGCGCCGGCGGCAATCTGCGCCGAGATGTGCGCCGGCGCGGCTACACCGTGCGCTATACCGGGGACGACGCGCGCTACGACACCCGCCCGGGCACGGCGAAGCCGCTCACGACCGATGCGCTGGGCGACGGCGACCCGATGGACTGCGACCTCTATCCGGTCGTGTGGCGGCAGGAGGCTGCGACGGCTGCGGCGTGACGGGAAATGCGCCGGAACGCGCGGTTGACACCCGCGAGCCCTCGCCCTATCTGCCGTCCTTCAGGATTTGTTTTTGCAGCCGGCGCCGGACCCATGAAAGTCGCAAGCTCCGTCAAGACCTTGAAGAAGCGGCACAAGGACTGCCGCGTCGTACGCCGGCGCGGGCGCATCTATGTGATCAGCAAGACCGTGCGCAGGTTCAAGGCGCGCCAGGGCTGAAACGGGTCGCCCTACAAGAGCGGCGCACGCCGCCGCTCGTTCGGGAACAGCGCGGCGGGCTTCGGTCCGCCGCTTTGCGTTTCAGGGCTCGCCGCCCGTAGGGGGCCCGGCCCCGGCCGCCAGCCTGGCATGGAACCAGCGCAGCAGGTGGCGCATGTCGTAGACCGGCCGGCGCGTTGCGCGCGCGATGTCCCCAGCCCAGGGCGCCATATTGGTGCATTCCAGAACGATGGCGCCGGTTTCCGGGCGGTCGGCGCACAGGCGGCGCGCGGCGGCACAGAGATCGTCGCGCGCGCGCTCCGGATCGAGCGACGGGGCATTGCCGACATAGACCGCGCTGAAATGGCTGTCCCGGTCCGGCCCGGCGAGCGGCGTACCGGCCGGCGCGCCCGCGGCGGCGAAATGGCCCGGCCCCAGGGCTTCGGCATCGGCCGTCAGGACGCCGGCCCGCCGGCCGTCCGGCAGCAGGCGCTGCACCAGCGGAATCTGCATCAGCGACGAGGCGGCCACGGCCACGCCGCAGCCGTCCGCCAGCGCGTTCTGGAACGGCGCGAGAAAGCCGCAGCTCGTGGTCAGGCCTGCCGCCCCCTGTGCAACGAGGTCCCGGCCGGCTGCAATAAAATTCGGCAACAGGCGCCAGGCGTCCCCGCGCACCGCGGTTTCCGGGTCGGCGCCGGCCACGGTGCCGTAGAGGACCGGGAAGTCGAAAGAGGCAGGATTGCCGATGTCGCCCGGCAGCCGCGGGAACCGGGTTTCCAGCATCAGGATGCCGATCGCCGCGCCACCCTTCGTCTCGCTTTTGTCCGCCGCGCCCATGGCAAACCCGCCGGGTGCTCGACCGGCCTAATCGAGGATCCTGCGTTTCCGCTCGGCCTCGTCCCAGGTGGTCAGCGGTTGATACTCCGGCACGAAGCCGAGGCCCTTCCGGGAGTCGGAGGAAACGGCTTCCCGTGTCGTCACCACGTCGACCACCGCCGGTGCGTTTTCCAGCGCGCGGACGATGGCGCCCTCCAGTTCCTCCGCTACTGTCACGCGTTCGCCATGGGCGCCCAGCGCCCGGGCCATGCCCGCATAGTCGCAATGGCTGAGGGTCGTACCGACAATCCGGCCGCCATAGTTGAACTCCTGATCGTAGCGCTCGATGTTCCAGGCCGCGTTGTTCGAGACGATGAAGACGGCCTTGGCGCCGTGGCGCGAGGCGGTATCGATTTCCATCGCGTTGATGCCAAAGGCGCCGTCGCCGTTGACCGAAATGACCTGCCGGCCGGGATGGGCAAGCGCGGCAGCAATCGCAAAGGGAACGCCAACGCCGAGGCATCCGAAGGCGCCGGCGTCCAGGTAGGTGGTCGCAGCAAGGCCGATGCGGGCGAAGCTCAGGAGATCGCCGCCATCGGCCACACCGATATAGTCGGGGTCGGCCACGGCCTTGATGGCATCGAAGATGGCCAGCGGATGAAGCTTTCCATCGCTGCCGTATTTGGCAACGGGATCGGCCTCGGCCCTGGCCAGGCGTTCCCGATGCTTTTGCCGCAACCCGGCCAGCCAGTTCCGATCCCGTTCTCCGGCTTCGATTTCGAGTTCGGACGCGATGGCTTCGAGGGCGAGGTCGACGCAGGCCAGGAGCTCCGGTTCGCCGCGCCGGTTGTCCGTCAGTTCTCCGGCATTGTCCGAAATGCGGATGAAACGGGCGTCGGGGAAAACCGCGGGCGAACCGTAGCCAAGCTGGTAATCGAGCTTGCGGCCGAGGGTGATGACCAGATCGGCCTGGCTCATGGCTGCGGCGCGTACGGAACCGACAAAGGCAGGATGGTCCGCGGGCACAAGTCCGCGACATTCCTGGGTGTCGAGATAGAGCGCATCTGCAACGTCCAGAAACCGCAGGAGCGCCGCGCCGGCCGTCCGTGCGCCGCGGCCGCCGATCGCCAGCGGCCGGCGGGCGGCGCGGATGGCCGCCACGGCTTCGGCGACGCGCTCCGGCTCCGGAGCCGGCCGGCGCGGCGGCTTGGGCCGCAGCCAGTCGGGCAGGATCAGCCGTTCCGGCACCGAGCGGCGCAGCACGTCCGTCGGAAACTCGATATACGCCGGGCCCGGCTCGCCGCCGTCGCCCATGGCCCGGGCGATCGCTTGGTCGAGCTCTCGCACCGCCTGCTCGGGCACCCGGGCCGTGCAGGCGTAACGGGCGATCGGCCGCATGATGTCGACCTGGGGAACCTCCTGCAGCGGCCCCATGTTGGCCTGCGGCCGGGGCGTGCAACCGCCGATGACCAGGACGGGAACGCGGGCAAGCGATGCGTTCGCGACGCTCGTGACGGTGTTGGTGACGCCGGGCCCGGCAGTGGCCATCGCGACGCCGAGCTTGCCGGTCAGTTCGGCATGGGCGTGGGCCATATGCACCGCCGCGCGCTCGTCGCGAACGTCGACGATGGCGATGCCGGCACGGGCGGCGCGGTCCCAGATCGGCTGGATGTGGCCGCCCTGCAGCCCGAAGATTCGATCGACGCCACGCGCCTTGAGAGCCCGCACGATCCAGGCCGCCACACTTTCGGCGTCCGCGTTCAGGTCGAGCCGCGGCGGGCTCGCTGTCGTGACGTTCATTGCGCTTCGCTCCTCGACGTCGATGCCGCCCGGCCGGGCGTGCCGTGTGCGGCAATCAGTGCCCGGACTTCGCGGTGAAGGATTTTTCCCGTGGCGTTCCGCGGCATCTCGCCGGCGGTCAGGAAAACGATCTCGCGCGGTCGCTTGTAGCCGGCCAGCCGGCTCTTCGCCCATGCGATCAGTTCGGCCTGGGTCACGGCTGCCCCGGCGCGGCGGACCACAACGGCCTGCACGGTTTCACCCCACTTGTTGTCCGGCCGCCCCACGACGGCCACGTCGCGGACGTCAGGATGACTGCCCAGGACGACCTCGACCTCCGAGGGATAGATATTCTCGCCACCCGAAATGATGAGATTCTTCTTCCGGTCGATCAGGCGGATGAAACCGTCCTCATCGCGCATCGCGATGTCGCCGACAGTGATGTAATCGCCGCGGCACACTTCGGCCGTCTTTTCCGGGTCGTTCCAATAGCCGTCGAAGCTGTAGGGACTGCAGGAATACAGTTCGCCCCGCTCGCCGTCGGCGACTTCCCGGCCGTCGTCGTCCAGCAGCCTGATCGGTGCGGAGCCGATGACCTCGCGGCCTACGGTGCCGAGCTTTTCGAACTGCTCATGCGGATGCAGCATCGTGACCCAGCCGGCCTCGGTGGAGCCGTAAGTCTCGAACAGTCCGGAGTTCGGGAACGTCTCCATCACCGCGCGCTTGGTCTCGGGCAGGGCGGTCGCCGAGGAAATCATCAACTTCTCGACCCGGCCGAAGTCGGCGCGTCCGCGCTCCGACGGCAGGGCCTCGAGCAGCATGCTGTAATGCGTCGGCACCAGGGAGGAGAAGGTCGCCCCGGTTTCGCCGAAGGCGCGCAGGCAAAACCCGGGATCGAAATTCTTGCGGGAATAGATCGTCACCGTGGCGTTGCAGTAGACGAACGCCGTGAAGAAGTTCAGCGAATTGGCGTGGCACATCGGCATGACCAGGAGCGCATCGTCCCGCCTGTGCAGCGAGAGTTCCACTTCCGTCATAAGCGCCAGCATGGCCATGCCGCGATGGCCCCGGATCGCACCCTTGGGCCGGCCTGTGGTTCCGGAGGTATACATCAGGCACCAGGGATCCTCGGGCGCAACCCCGACCCGGGGTTCGTCGGGTGCGCCGTCGGCAATGAGTTCCTCGTAGTCGGCGTATCCGGCCGGCGCTGCGCCGTTGCCGATCCGCACCATCCTTCGGCCGGCGGTGACGAGCCGGTCGCGGATCTCTTCGATGACCGGGAGGAGCGAATCTTCGACGATGACCGCGGCAGCGTCGCAGTTATCCAGGATGTACAGGGTTTCGGGCCCTGTGAGACGGAAGTTGATGGGCACCGCGACCAGGCCGGCCTTGGCCGTCGCCACATAGATTTCCGCCCATTCCACACGGTTGTAGGCCAGCACCGCGACGCGGTCGCCCTTGTCCAGGCCGAGGCCGCGCAGGCCGTTGGCAAGGCGGCACGATCGCTCGTTCCAGACGCGATAGGTCATCGACCGTTCGAGATCCCGAGCGCCGATCCTGTCCGGCTGCAGACGCGCCTGTGCCGATATGGTTTGGCCGATGGTGAGCAGCTGTGGCTTCATGCTCGATCGTTCCCCGTGGCGCTTCCCGGCAGGCCGGTTCGTGCCGGTTCGCGCTAGTGGTCTCTGCGCCGCATGTCAACGGTGGAAAGACCCGGTACCGGCGCGCCGTGCCGCCGCCGAACCCCGGAAGGCGCTACCGGGCGGTCAGGGCCCGGGCGAGCCAGACGTGATAGTGCCGGGTCGGCGCGTCCATCACCGGGGTGAGGGCGCCGCCGTCGAAGGCGGCCGAATGGCGGCCCGCCTGCATCCCTTCGACCGGGATGACATCCTCGGCAAAGATGCCGCGCCAGACCCCGGTCGTCTTCCGGCGCAGCGGCTGCAGCGCGTCGGACAGGCCGTCCGGGCAGTAGCAGTAGATGCGCGCGCGCTCGGTCGTGCGGCCGGGGGCGACCGGCGTCGCGATGACGCTGTAGAGATGGTCGCGGTGGATGCCGAACATGACGTTGGGAAAGACGGCGATATATTCCGCCTTTTCCAGCCATTCGCCGGGCAGCCCTTCAAGCGTCGGCAGCCGGCGGCCCTCCTCGTCCATCGGCGGGCGGCAGACCGTCGAGCCCTGGCCGGCGATGCCGCCGGGCCCGGCGATATTGTAGTGGTCCTCCAGGCGCGAGAAGCGGTTGAGGCCCGGATGGATGGTCGGCAGGTGATAGCCTTCGAGATAGTTCTCGATCGGCAGCTTCCAGTTGGTCGCCAGGTCGAAACCGAAGCCGAAGCCGTCCTCGGTGAAAAGCGAGGCATCCTCGAACGCGGCCCAGCGCTCTTTCAGCGGCGCCAGCGCTTCGTCCAGCGAGGGCGCGGCGCCGTCGAGATTGACGAAGACGGTATCGTGCCAGACGCCGCTGCGCACCGGCATGAGGCCGAAATTGCCGGTGTCGAAACCGTCGCACTCGTGGACGCCCGGGCCGCCGATATGGGGCGTGGATATGGGGCGTGGCGCTGAGCGTGCCGTCGAGCCCATAGCACCAGGCGTGATACGGGCATTTGATGACCCGGCCGGCATGGCCCGCCGCACCGACCAGCTTCATGCCGCGATGGCGGCAGACATTGTGAAAGACGCGCAGTTCCCATCCCGGCCGCGCACCAGCAGCAGCGGCAGGCCCGCCAGATCGACCGGAAACAGATCGCCCGGCCGCGGGACATCGGCGCCGAAGGCGAGCGCGGTCCAGCCGCGCGCCAGCACCGTTTCCCGCTCCAGGGCCAGCAGCTTCTTCGCCTCGTCGGTATAGAAGGGGGCGGGCAGGCCGGTCGGATGCTGCGGATCGGCCGCCAGCGCAGCGACGGCGGCGGCGATTTCCGGCGTCCAGGCGGCGGCAGCGGGCGAGGAAACCGGGCGTTGAGGAAGCGGAGCAGATACTGGCGCGTCGTTGTTCATGGCTCACCCTCGCGGGTCGAGGCCGGACAGCCGGTCACAAATCTCAGGAGCGCGCTCTTACGCCGAAGTTGTGCGGTTGAAAAGCCCGAATTCGATGGGCCGTGGGGAGGGCGGGGCGATGCAGCCGCTTTCGGCCATTGGCCGCATTCAAATGCCCGGCCCGGGGTTTCTCGCCGGGTCATGATCTGCGCCGCGCGATCAGCCCGCCGGGAAGGTATCGCCGGCCGCGGCCGGATCGACCGGGCGGGCCGGCGCCGGCTTGAGCGGGCCCCACATGCGGTATTCGAAAGGCGGCGCCGCCTGCTGGAAGGCCGGCCGCTCCTTCATCCTTTCATACCAGGCGCCGACCGTCGGCAGATCGGCCCACAGCCGGGCAAGGTCCAGATGCTCGACCCGGTCGAGGATCGGCGCGACGCAGATATCGGCGAGCGAATAGTCCCGGCCGCAGATCCACGGGCCGCCGCCGGTGCGCAGGGTCTCCTCCAGATGCGTCATGTGCCAGTGGAACCGCGCCGCCGCCGCAGCGACAGCATCGTGGTCCGGCGGCCCGGAAACCCGTCGCAGATAGTCCTGCGCCCGGTCCTGGTCCGGATGGCGCAACGACCATTCCCGCAGCCGGTCCATGCCGAAGCCCGCGCTGCGCAGCTTCATCATCAGGTTGAAGCTCAGGGTCACGATCAGGGGAAACAGGTACTCCTGTTCTTCGGCAATCCATTCGCGCATGACGGCGCGCGCATCGGGGTCGCCCGGCCGCAGCGAAGGCTCGGGAAACCGCTCGTCCAGATAGCGGGCGATCCCGGACGACTGGATCAACGGCGTGCCGTCGCGGACCAGGGTCGGAATTTTGCAATGGCGGTTGAGCTTCTGGTAGTCGGGACGGAAATGCTCGAAGCGATGGGTCGCGATATAGCGCTCCGTCCAGTCCAGCCCCTTCTCGGCCAGGGTCAGGCGGACCTTGAAGCAGCAGGGCGAATCCCAGAAATGGTACAGCACCAGCATAGACATTCTACCGTTGTTCCGTCGGATGGCCGGCCTGTTCCGGCGGTGTCAAATGCCTTATCGCGCCTCCTGCTGCGCGCGCACGAAACTGTCGAGCACGCGGTTGATCCGCGTCTGGTAGCCCTTGCCGGGCGCCCGGAAATAATCCAGCACCGATCTCTTCACGCGTATGGTGATTTGCTCCGTAAGATCGGGATTCACGATCTTGGCTTCTTGCCAGAATGTCTCGTCCAATTCGGGAATTTCGCTGAAGTCGATATCCTCATCCTTCGTGGCCGCTATCTGGGCCGGCGTCAGAGGCCTGCTGTATTTGTTCATGGTACACCTGCCTTTCGCTGCGCGATGCGGGTCGGGCCGAGATCAGACGGATATTTCCTTCGCGTGGGGTATGGGCAACCACGATCAGCGCCTCATCTTCCACCTGTCCGATGCTGACAAAGCGATCTTCGCTATAGTTCCTGCGTCGATCCGGCCATGTCAGCGCCGGTCGGTCGAAAACGCGTTTCGCAGTTTCGAAGTCGATCCCGTGCTTTTTGATATTCGCTTGATTCTTGGCCTTGTCCCATTCAAACGACATGGTATTGTATGTATATTTTATAATTGCAAATATCAAGGATTGGAATTGGTGCGCGGATGCTTGGCCGGTATCGCGACCGGCCCCGCCGACCCTGAAATTCTGCCGGCGTCTCAGTCGGGTTGCCAAGCCTCCAGGCAGGTTTCCGGCCCGAAAATCGGCGCCGGCGCGGCGGTCGAGCGGCTCCGGGGCAAACCCGGAGCCGCTTTGCCCGCCCATTCCGTCAGGCGTGCAGTTCCTGCGCCATACGCGTCCCGTCGGGCGCCGAATCCTCGGCCGGCGCAGCCACCTCGCTCGGGTCTTCGTGGAGCGACTTGATGATGCCGTAGGTCATCAACAGCAGGATCACGCTGACCGGGAGCGCCGCGGCGATGGACGCCGTCTGCAGAGCTCCCAGGCCGCCTGCCAGCAGCAGGATCGCGGCGACGAAGCCTTCGCCCAGGCCCCAGACGATGCGGAAGCGCTGCGGAGGATTGTCGTCGCCCATGCTCAGCATGGTCGTGATCACCAACGTTCCCGAATCCGACGAGGTGATGAACCAGGTCGCCAGCAGAACGGTGGCGAGCGCCGCCATGATCCAGTTGAGCCAGTTGACCTCCGTGACCAGGTTGATCGTGCCGTACAGGGCCGACGGCAGATCCCACTTGCGCACCAGCTCGGCGATGCCCGCCGTGCCGACGCCGCCGGAGGCATTCAGCTCGAGATACATCGCCGAACCGCCGAAAATGCACAACCAGAAGAAGGCGATCGTGGTCGGCACGAACATCACCCCCAGCATGAATTCGCGGATCGTCCGGCCCCGGCTGATGCGGGCGATGAACATGCCGACGAAGGGCGCCCAGGAGATCCACCATCCCCAGTAGAAGATGGTCCAGCCGCCCTGCCAGTCCGCGGCGCCTTCGCTATTGAAGATCTGGAATCCCATCGGAATGAAGTTCCAGAGATAGTCGCCGGCGGTCGAGATGAAGAAGCCCATAAGCCAATTGAACGGCCCGCCGAACAGGAAGAAGGCGAGCAGCGCGATACTCAGCCAGATATTCCACTCGGAAATGATGCGGATGCCATTGCCGACGCCGGAAACCGCCGACAGCGTCGCCACGGCGCTGATCACCGCAATCAGGATGATCTGGGTGAGAATGCCCGGATCGATCCCGAACAGGAAATTCAGCCCGGCCGCCATCTGGGTGACGCCGAGGCCCAGGGAGGTCGCGACGCCGAACACCGTGCCGAACACGGCCAGAAGATCGACCGCGTGGCCGATCGGACCGTAGATCCGGTCGCCGATGATCGGGTACAGCGAGGAGCGCAGGGTCAACGGCAATTTCTTGCGGAAGCCGAAATAGGCCAGGCACAGGCCGACGATCACATAGAGCGACCAGGCGTGGAGACCCCAATGGAAATAGGTCACGCGCATTGCGGCGACGGCGCGTTGCTCGTTCATTGCCGTATGGCCGGCCAGGTCGGCAAACGGGTTGTTGGGATATTTCCAGGGCTGGGTGTTGTCGAAATAGAACATCGGCTCGGCAATGCCGAAGAACAGGATGCCGATGCCGACGCCGGCGGAGAACAGCATCGCGAACCAGGAGAAATTGGAGAACTCCGGCCGGCTGTCGTCGCTGCCGAGCCGGATCTGCCCGAACCGGCTGAACATCAGGTAGAAACACACAAACAGCGTGATCACCAAGACCGATATGTAATACCAGTTGAGCGCCGTCTCGATCCATCCGCGGATCGCCGAGTAGATCCCGTTGGCGAACTCCACGTTGAGCGCGGTGAAGACAACGAAGGCAAGGACCATGCCCTTCGCCGCCAGCCCCATACCGCTGTGCAATCCTTTGAAAATACCGGATTCTGCTACGAGATTTCGATGTGTCGGCATTGCCTGCCCCCCGGTTTGCAAAACCGGACATCGCCCGGCGCCCGAAACCGCGCATTTTGTCCGAAGCCGAAACCGTAACACAGCGGAGCGGTCTTGTCCCGCCGATGTGTGTAGCTGCAAGAACATTTCGTCGAGTCTGGCGCGGCAAGAGCGCGGGAAGCGGATGCCACGGCGAGGATCGAAGGCCGCGGTCTCCCGCCCGCTCCCACCGTCGGCGCCAATGCACCGATGCCCATTTTCAAGATACAAGGGTGCCCCACCCGAGCGGCCCCGGACTTCGCCGCGACGCACTGCAGCATCGTCATGTTTGCCGCTCTATATGGCGCGGCTATCCCGAAGCCGGGCCACAGCCGTGTCGAATGCCATGCTGCTTACTCTCCAAGCCACGCATCGAAGCGTGACTTGATCCGGTCGTAGAGGCTCGCATACCACTCGGTATCCTTCAGGATCGCGCTCTTGAAGTTCGCCGGATCGGTCGGCAGGTGGGGCCGCATATTGGCCCCTGTCTCCGCGTGCTTGGACACGAGTTTCATCGAGGACCGGCGCGCCGGACCGTAGGCGATATATTTCGCCTGATCTGCAAGCGGGCGCGTTCCGGTCGCAAACCGGATGAACTTGAGGGCCGCTTCGAGGCGCGGTGTGCCCTTGGGGATTCCCCACGAACCGAGCTCGTAGACCTGTTCATCCCAGATGATTTCGATGGGATGGCCTTGAATGACCGCTGCGTCGAACAGGCGCCCGTTATATTGCGACGCGATCGCGACCTTTCCCGCGATGAGAAGCTCCACCGGCCGTTCCACGGCAGTCCACCAGACCACGTGATCCCGAATTCGATCGAGCCTCTTGAACGCAAGGCGAAGACCGCGTTCCGTGCTCAACAGCTGGTAGAGGTCCTGGCGCGGCACCCCGTACGACCTGAGCGCCCATTCGAGATTCGCGTCCGGGATCTTCTGCAACGCTCTCTTCCCGGGAAACCGCTGGATATCGAAGATGTCCTCGATCCGGGCCGGACGCTCGCCGGGGAACGCATTGCGGTTGTACGCCGTCACCATGGCGTAGACGATATGCGAGACTCCGCACTCGGTCAGCGCGCCGTCGACAAAGTCCCGGTCGGCCGGCGTGCCGTCGAGCGCGGGCAGGAGCATCGAGTGATCGACAGGTTCCAGCAACCCCTGCCGGCAGGCGGCGCGGTTGTCCGCCATCGTCATATCCACGAGGTCCCAGGTAATCTTGCCGCCGCGCCGCTGCCGGCGAAGTTCGGCGAGCCCGCCGTTGTATCGTTCGGTCTCGATTCGGATACCCGTCTTCCGGGTAAACGGCTCGAAATAGGCCTTTTCCTGGCTGCGTTCGTAGGGACCGCCCCATGTCGCCACAGTGATGGTCCGGGCCGGGGCCGCGCTGGCGTTCGCCGCCGCTCCGAGAAGCCAGACGGACGCCAACGCGAAAGCGGCGCATCCGCCGACGATAGGCCGAATCGAAATCTTCTGCATGGTCCCCGTGGCCAGCGGCGGGCGTTCAGGCCCCCGCATTCTCTTCCCGGCGAATGTCGTTCATCGTATCCAGATAAGCTTTGACGATGGTTGCCTCGAACACCACGCCCAACATGCGCCCGTCATCGCCTTCCCCGATGACCGGGATGCTCTCGCCGACAAAGTCCCCCATCTGTTCCATCGCCGCCCGGATGGACGTTCTCGCGGCGAATATCAGTTCCTCGCGCTCTGGGAGATCTGCGACCGTGGTCTCGGACCCGGCGACGGCGCTCTCCTCGCAGATCACGAGGTCCGCGAGCTTCACCGTGCCGAGATAAATTCCACCGGCGTCGATCACATATCCCTCGTATCTGCCCGATTCCAGCAGCCGTGCTTTTGCCTCGCCGGGCAGCGTATCCGGCGCCAGCGCGGTGTAGTCCCGGGTAACGTAGCTTTCGATCGTGCGATATTCGAGTATCGCCGCTTCCCGACCGGCGGAGAGATCGAATCCGCGCATCCGGAGCTGCACGTCGAACAGGGAACGCCCGAAAACCCGGTACGAGATCAGGTTCGAGAAGACGACGCTGACCATAGCCGCCGTTGCCAGATCGTAGTTACGGGTGAGTTCGAACACGATCAAAATCGCGGTCAGGGGCGCCCCGATGACAGCGCTCGTCACCGCGACCATGCCGCAAATCGCATAGATGGCGATATCCGAACGCAGATCGCCCAGCAGCAGGTCCGCTCCGTTGCCGGCCAGCGCTCCGAATAGAATGCCGATGAGCAGTGCGGGACTGAACACCCCGCCCGCGAACCCGAAACCGATGCAAAGCGCGGTCGCCAGAATCTTAGCGATCAGGAGGAACGCCAGTTCCCCGGGAGCGAACGCCTGGTCGATGACCGCGAAGCGCAGCGTCTCTTTGCCGATGCCGAGGATGTCGGGCACCCAGATCGCCGCCAGCCCCAGGGCAGCGCCCGCCAGCGCCGGCTTGAGAAAGTCCGCCACAGGCAGCTTCCGGGCGATCCGGCCCGAGTAGAGGATAGCGCGCATATACAGCACGGCAACAAAGGCGCCGCCGACCCCGATGAGGATGAAGCCCAGGAACTCGGGCGCAGCGTTCACCGTGACGGATTCCACCCGGAACAGGGGCGGCCGTTCGAAGACGATGTTCGCGACGACATAGCCGATCGTCGCGGCAACGGTGATCGGCGCGAACGCGCGCAGGGAGTAGTGCCTGAGGATCACTTCGTGCGCGAAGACGATTCCGGCGATGGGCGCGTTGAATGCGGTCGAGATCGCGGCGGCGGCACCGCAGCCCACACCGACCGTTGCCATCCACCGCCAGTTCGGATTGATCCGCGCGACGAGGGAGCCGAGGGTCGCCCCGAGATGCGCGAGCGGGCCGTACTGGCCGACGGATGCACCGGCCCCGAGAGACACCGCGCTGGCCAGTGCGGACAGGAAGCCGGCGCGCGCCGGCATGCGGCCGTCGAGGATGTGAACGGCGCGGATGACATCGGGCGGGCCATGCGGACGGCGCTCCGGTATGTAGCGGTTCAGGATGCCGACGACGAGCCCGCCCACGGCGGGCACGCAGATCGTGGCGAGCAGCAACCACCATGTGTCGCCCACCATGAAACGGCTGCGCGGCGAGATGAGCAGCCATTGGTTCAGAACGGCGATCAACTCCACGAACGCGATTGCAGCCAGGGATGCCAGCGTACCGGTCGCCATGCCGAGAACGGCGATCGATACAATGCGCATGATCGTATTCATGCCCCGGGGCATCGACACGTCACCTCAACCGGAGAACCGGGCCGTTCGCGATATCCGGCAGAAGGCCGGAAAAATGACCGGGGGGCGGTCTTTCGGGCCTTCCATTGCGTCTTGGGCCCGACGTCGAACAGCGCGCGCCGCTGCTGGCGGTCGAGCACCGCGCCCGCATGCGCGGGTTACGGCGGGCAACCGATGCGACAATGCGATCAAACGTGTCCCTGACATTTTTAAGCGGCCTGTCGCGGTCGTCCACCGGCGGGTCGGTAAGGTCGATAAAAGCAGAGAGTCGCACCGTGTCCGAAGACGCAATCGTAGCACAGCCGTCTGCCTCTGTCCCGCCGGTCTGTGTAGTGGCAACGGAATATCGTCGAAACCGATGTTCGGTAGTCGAGTAAGTGGGCGTTTGGGCCGGGACGCAGCGCGAGCCGATTCCGGTCGGCCCGGAATTCTACAAACTTGAGACAGGCAATCGATTTATGAGATTGCTCTTTTTCTTTCCGCGAGGAATTTCATACAAATCCGGATGCTCGGAAATTTCGACTTCGACCGTGTTCGGGAAAAGCCGGGACCGGGCGCCGCGACCCGACGCAACAAGGAGGTTCCAGATTCTGTTCATGCCCAGGTTGAACCTCTCCGACCGCATCGGGTGCGCAGCTTCGAGGCTTCGCAGTGTGCACCGGGGTTATCCCCTACGTGACAAAATAATTTCCGGTTCGGCTGTTTCCGGGTCGGGACGGACAGTGCCGCGGGCTCGGCTTGCCGTCCTGCTGCTGGCCGCGGCTGCGCTGCTCTCGGCCTGCGGCGGCGGGGGCGGCAGTTCCGGCGTGGGAAGCCGGTGCGTCGGGACGGCGATCTTCGGCTGCCTGGTGGCCAATCAATGGGGGCTGGGCCGGATCCGGACGGAGCCCGCCTGGAGGCGAATCTCCGAGACAAACGGCGAGGTGACCCCGCCGGGCGCCGGCCAGACCGTCGGCGTGATCGACACCGGGATCGACCAGGATCACCCGGCGTTCTGTAAGGGGTCGGCGACCTGCCAGAAGACGATCACGGAAGAATTTCTCGACGGCGCGACCGACGAGACCGGAACCCGGAGTTCTCACGGCACGGCGGTCGCCAGCGTGATCGTCGGGCGGTTGGTCAGTGCCCCTGGTGTGGCGTGGGGCGCCGATGTCGCGATGTTCGCCATTCCCCTCGGGTCCAGCGACGGCGCCTATCGTCCGGTATCGCTGGCTACGCTCGCCAGAGACGATGACGATTTCAAAGCTGTGATCGACCGTGTGCTCGCCTGGTCGAGCGGCACGCGGACCCTCGATTTCGTCAACATAAGCGTCGGCTACAACGGGATCATCGACCAGTACAGCGAACAGGAACTGCGTGACAATTTCGGCGACTCTATCGCTGCGCTCGCCCAGACCGGCGCGACTGAGAAAACCGTCTTCGTCTATTCCGGCGGCAACGCCCATGGCGATCCCTGCGATCCGGCCGATTTCGCGGGCAACCCGGACCTTTGCGAATCCTACGTCGAAAACGGCGATACGAAATATCGTGTCAATGCCAAATCGGTGGGAATCCCAGACGGTTTGCCGGCGCGGATCCCCGAACTGCGCGGTCATGTCATCGCTGTCGTCGCGATCGGCCCGGATGGCGAGATCGCCGACTTCTCCAACCGCTGCGGCAGCGCCGCCCAATGGTGTCTCGCGGCGCCCGGCGTGCAGATTCGGACCGCCTATTTCGGCCCGCATCCCGACACCAGCGAGCCGGGCGCCCGGGGCATCTGGTACAACGCTAGAGGCACCTCATTCGCCGCGCCGATGGTGACCGGCGCATTGGTGGTGATGAAGCACTATTTCCGGGACATGATGTCGAACACGGAACTGGTCGAGCGGATGCTGGAAACCGCAAACGATCAGGGCAGGTACGCCGACAGCACCATCTACGGCCAGGGCCTGCTCGACCTGGACGCGGCGACGACGCCGGTCGGCACCTCCAGCCTTGCCCTCGGCAATACGGTCGGCGGCCCCGGCAGCCCGGTGGTGCAGACCCGTCTTACCCTCGGCAACGCGCTCGGCAACGGACTGACCCAAGCGCTCGCCGGGCAGGAGGTCGCCGCCTTCGACGAGCTGGGCGCGCCCTTCTGGTACAAGCTCCGCGGTTTCGCACGCGCCGCGCCCGGCCCCTCGGGAATGGCGCGGCTGAACGCCTTCATGGCCTGGCCCGAAGGGGACGGGAATGCCGCCACGGCCGGAATCGGGCAGGCGCCGGTCGGCGGCTTCATGCCCGGCAACCGGGGTGTGGGCGCGACCGGTTTGCGGCTGGGCTTCCTTGGCGGGCCGTCCGGCGGCATGGGCGGCGGCCATCTGGCGCTCGCCGGGCGGGCGCTGGCCCTCAGCATGGCGGGGAGCGCGGGGGAGCGCACAGAAGAACGCGCCGGCGAACGCGCCGGTGGACGCGCTGGTGAACGCCCTTGGGGACCGGGCGGCCTGGGCTTCACCGTCTTCTCGACCGAAGGGCAGCGCGGGCCGGCGCCGGTCTCGGGCGCCGTGCTGTCCTGGCGATCCCCCGAACGGCCCGTCGGCCTGCGCGCGGGCCTGATCGGCGAGCGCGAAAGCCTGCTCGGCAGCCGGGCGGCCGGCGCCTTCGGCCGGCTCTCCGCCGGTTCCGCCTTTGTCGGTTTCGAGGGCGGCACGCGGGTCGGCGCATGGCGGCTCGATGCCAGCGCCGAAATCGGCATGGCCCATGCCGCGGCGGGCGGCGGGTTGATTACCGGCGTGTCGCCGCTGTTCAGCAGCGCCTTCGCGATCCGCGCGCAGCGGCCGCTGGCCGGCGGGGACACCCTGCACCTTTCCGTCTCCCAGCCCCTGCGGCTCGAAACCGGCCGGGCCCGGCTCTCGGTGCCGGTCGGCCGGACCAAGGACGGCCGGGTGCTGCGCCAGCCGCTGACCGCCGATCTTGCGCCGACCGGCCGCCAGATCGAGATTGCCGCCCAATGGCATCGGCCGCTTCCCGCCGCCGGCGCCGTGCGCCTGGGTGCGACCTGGACCGTCCATCCGGGCCATGACGCCGCCGCGCCGTCCGACCTCACCCTCCTCGCCGGCTGGCGCCACAAATTCTGAGCCGCCAATCGAAGTCACGGCCCCGAAGATACCGGCATATTCAGGCCGAGACATCGGTCTCGCGATATCCCATTCGGCGAGATATGGCGCTGGCGGTCTCCACGACAGCGGCCGCGTAGAAAGCAAGCTTGGACGGATCATAGCGATAGCTGGGGATTGTCGTGCACACCGAGCCGACCGCAAGGCCGAGATGATTGTACACCGGGGCGGCGACGCCGTGGATTCCGACGCTCTCTTCCTCCTCGTTGAACGCATAGCCCTGACTGCGTACCGACTCGAGATGGTCCTTGAGTGCCCGCCGGGAGGCGATGGTGTTCGCGGTCGTGCGGGTCATGGCAAGCCGGCGGATTGCGTCGCTCAGCTGCTCCGGTGGCAGGAACGCGGCGATCGCCTTGCCGACCGCCGAATTGTGAAGCGCCGAACTCGACCCGATCCTCGCGATCGGATCGACCGCGAGACCGCTTTCGACGACATCGATGTAGACGGCTTTGAGGTCGTCGTGGATGGCAAGGTGCACCGCCTCGCCCGTAATATCGCGCAGCCGCACCAGTTCCTCGCGCGCAACATCGCGGATGTCGAGCTCTTCGAGGACCTGGGAAGCCAGGCCGAGAAGATGAAGGCCCAGATGGTAGCTTCTGTCATGAGACTGGTAGCGCACCAATCCCTCGACGATCAGCGCCTTGAGAAAACGGTGCAGGGTTCCTTTCGGAAGCTGGGTCACTGCCTGGAGGCGCGTGAAGGAAGGCGCACTCCCTTCGTTGGCGATCGCCCGCATCACCGAGATCCCCTTGACAAGGGCAGCCGTGCCGGCGACGGGCTTCGCTCCGCTCATGGTGCACTCCTTTCCGCCGCTGAATTCCGTCGTGGCCAATACGAAGGCTTTTGTGCTACAATGTGGTAATTGGTTCCATATATTGGTATTTTGTCGAGAGCACCTCGACCCCGGCGCCGCGCAAGGGCAGACCAGTGATCCCAAATCCCAACCCCAGCCCTGAACCGGACCAGGTGGATGCTCGCGTCACCCACTCCGATGCTTCTCTTCGATATGTCGGTCTCGTCGGCCTCGGCAATGTCGGCATGCACTATGCCGCCCATCTGCTCGAGTGCTGCGGCGCATTGTATGTGTACGACCGCGATCCGGACAAGGTCGATGCGGCAGTCGCGGCCGGTGCGCACGCGGCCGCTTCCTCTCGCGAGCTGGCCGGGTTGAGCGACACCGTCGTGCTGGCGCTTCCCGACCCGGAGGCAGCGACAGGGGCAATGCTGGATCCCCACGGGGTGCTCGCAGCCAAGCGCCGGGGCTGTCTCGTCGTCGACCTGAGCACCATAGACCCGGATACCTCGCAGCGTCTCCACACCGAGGCCAAACGCAGGCACCATGACTATGTCGAGGCGCCGATGAGCGGCGGCGCGCCGGGAGGGGCCGGCGAGGCCGGAGCGAAGTCTGGCACCGTGACCTTCATGGTCGGAGGGGATGCTCCGGCCGTTGCCCGTGCGCGGCCTTTGCTCCTGGTGCTCGGCAGCCATGTATTTCACGTCGGGCCGGCCGGCGCCGGCAACACCGTCAAGCTGATCAGCAACCTGATCGCGGGTCTCAACATGGCGGTCGCGGCCGAGGGCTTCCTGCTCGGCGCCGCCGCGGGAATCTCCCACGAGCTCCTGCTCGAAGTGTTTCGGCATACCGATGCGAGGAGCTACACGATGATGGAGGAGTTCGCCCGGCATTTCTGTGTCAGCGACTATGAGGGCGGATTTCCCGTCGACCTGATGCACAAGGACCACCGGCTGGCCGGCGAGCTCGGCCGCAAATTCGGCGTCCCCCTTCGGTTCAACGAACTGGCGCTGGAGGTCTACCGGATCTGCCGTTCGAAAGGTCTCGGCCGGCAGTCCCACGCCGTGGTGGCCGAGGTTATGGCCGAACTGGCCGGCGTCACGCTCCCCGACCGGAGCCGCTAGGATCGTGCAGCGCTATTCGATCTTCAGTCTTCTGAAGCAGGGCCTGACCGGACATCGCGGCTGGCACAGAGCCTGGCGCGACGCCGCGCCCCGGCCGGGCTACGACGTCATAATCATCGGCGGCGGCGGACACGGTCTTGCTACCGCCTATTACCTGGCCAGAGAGCACGGCATCCATAACGTTGCAGTGCTCGAGAAGGGCTGGATCGGCGGCGGCAACACGGGACGCAACACCACTGTGATCCGGTCCAACTACCTTTGGGACGAGTCGAGCGCGATCTACGAGCATGCGATGCTGCTGTGGGAAGGCCTGACGCAGGCGCTCAACTTCAATCTGATGTTCTCCCAGCGCGGCCTCGTTTTCCTGGCCCACAGCGAGCACGAGATGCACGAGATCCGGCGCCGCGGCAACGCCATCCACATGAACGGCATCGATTCGGAATTTCTCACCCCGAGCGCAGTCAAGACCATGATCCCGTTCATCAACCTCGACTGCCACTATCCGGTGATGGGCGCACTCTACCAGGCCCGGGCCGGCACCGCGCGCCACGACGCCGTTGCCTGGGGCTTCGCACGGGCGGCGAGCGCGCTCGGCGTCGACATCGTCGAACAGTGCGAGGTCACCGGTCTCCGCATCGAGGCCGGCCGCATTCGGGGGGTCGAAACGACACGCGGCTTCATTGGCGGCGAACGTGTCGGCGCCGCAGTGGCCGGGCACTGCAGCCTCGTCTCCAGGATGGCAGGCTTCGATCTTCCGGTCGAAACCGTGCCGCTGCAGGCTCTGGTCTCCGAGCCCATCAAGCCGGTCCTCGATTGCGTGCTTATGTCCAACGGCGTCCACGTCTATGTCAGCCAATCGGACCGGGGAGAACTGGTGGTAGGCGCCGGCACCGACCCTTGCAATTCATACGCCCAACGCGGCGGCTTCGACGCGATCGAGGACGTAGTCGGCCCGCTGATCGACCTGTGCCCGATCTTTTCCCGCCTGCGCATGATGCGCCAGTGGGCCGGGATCGTCGACATCACGCCGGACCGTTCGCCCATACTCTCGCAAACACCGGTCGACGGCCTGTACCTCAATTGCGGCTGGGGTACCGGAGGCTTCAAGGCAACGCCCGGCTCCGGTCATGTCTTCGCCGACTCGCTTGCCAACGGGCGGATGCATCCGATCGCTGCCCCGTTCTCGCTCGAACGCTTCACCACGGGGTCGCTCGTCAATGAGGCCGCGGCAGCGGCAGCGGCGCACTAGCGGAACCCAGAGGCGCGAGGGTGGAACGCTAAGATGATGCTTATCTGCTGTCCCTGGTGCGGCGAACGCCACCAGTCCGAGTTTTCCTATGGCGGCGAGGCCCATATCGACCGCCCGGCGGATCCGGATATGGTGTCGGACGCCGACTGGGCACGGTATTTGTACGTTCGCGGCAATACGAAGGGATGCCATCGGGAGCGGTGGCTGCACCGGTTCGGCTGCCGGCGCTGGTTCAACGCGGTGCGCCATACGATGACCGGCCGGTTTTGGGCTGTCTACCGGCTCGACGAGGAGCCGCCGCCGGTGCCGCCGGATTGGGACGGTCTGGAATCCCGGGACCAGGCGAATCCGGCTGCCGCAGCCGGATTCGACACGCCTTGACCCGAGACCAGCGCCTTGCGGGCAAGGGGCGGGTCGACCGCTCGGCGCCGCTTTACTTCACCTTCAACGGCAGACCCTACCGGGGTTACCGCGGCGACACGCTCGCCTCGGCGCTGCTGGCAAACGATGTCCGACTGGTCGGGCGCAGCTTCAAATATCACCGTCCGCGCGGCATTTTCACTGCCGGCTCGGAGGAGCCGTCCGCTCTGGTCCAGCTCGAGGACGGCGCCTGGACCGAGCCCAATGCCCGGGCCACCATGATCGAACTCTACGACGGTCTCTCGGCGCGCAGCCAGAACTGCTGGCCCTCCGTCGGCTACGATGTCGGCGCGATCGCCGACGCGGTCTCGCCGTTCCTGCCGGCCGGATTTTTCTACAAGACCTTCATGTGGCCGGGAGCCTGGTGGGAAAAGGTCTACGAAAGGCTCATCCGCAAGGCGGCAGGGATGGGCCGGGCGCCGGCAATGCCGGATCCCGATCGTTACACGCAACGCTACGCCCATTGCGACGTGTTGGTTGCCGGCGCCGGCCCCGCCGGTCTGGCGGCTGCGCTGTCGGCGGGCCGCGCCGGCGCGCGTGTGATCCTCGCCGACGAGCATGCCGAGCCTGGCGGGCGGCTCCTCTCGGAGCCTGCCGAGATCGACGAGAGTCCTGCGCTCGACTGGGTGGCGGGCGCCCTCGCCGAGCTCTCGGCCATGCCCGACGTGACAGTGCTGCCGCGCACCACGGTGTGCGGCTGCTACGACCATGGCTACGCGATTGCACTTGAGCGGGTGACCAGCCATCTGGGGCCGCAGCCCGGCAACCCCTTGCCGCGCGAACGCCTTTGGCGCATCAGAGCCGGGCAGACTGTGATCGCGGCCGGCGCGATCGAGCGGCCGGCGGTGTTCGCCGGCAACGACCGGCCCGGCATCATGCTTGCCGGCGCCGTGCGCACCTACCTCAACAGGTTCGGCGTCCTGCCGGGGCGCAACATCGTCGTATTCACCAATAACGACAGCGCCTACCGGACCGCGCTCGACGCGCGGATTGCCGGGGCCACGGTCGACATCGTGGACCTGCGGCTCGATCCGGCCGGAGCCCTGGTCGAGGAGGCCGGGACCGCGGGCATCGCGATCCACCGGGGCCACGCGATCGTCGCGACACGGGGACGCCGGGCGTTGCGAGCCTGCGCGATCGCCCGCCTCGAACCCGACGCCTCGGCCTTTGCCGGCGCTGCGCGCTGGCTTGCCTGTGACACGATCGCAGCTTCGGCCGGCTGGAATCCCACCGTGTCCCTCTGGAGCCAGGCCGGCGGCGCCCTCGCCTGGGACCAAACCCTGGCCGGCTTCCGCCCCGACGCCGGCGTCCTGCAGGTACGGACCGCGGGCGCCTGCAACGGTGCCTTCCAGCTCGCCGATTGCCTGGCCGAAGGCGCAAGAGCGGGGGCAGGCGCAGCGCGCGATGCCGGCTTCGGCGACGGTGCGGAGCAACCGCCCCTCGCCGCCGCCGCACCGGAGGGGCCGATCCGCCCGCTGTTCGCCGTCCCGGCACACCGTACGCCGATCCGCAGCCGGAAACACTTCTGCGATATTCAGAACGACGTGACGACCGCGGATATCCACCTCGCGGCCCGGGAGGGATATCGCTCGGTCGAGCACATGAAACGCTACACCACGACCGGCATGGCGACCGATCAGGGCAAGACTTCGAACGTCAACGTGCTCGCCATGCTGGCCGACATCCGCGGTGCCCCAATCCCGGAGATCGGTACCACAACCTTCCGGCCACCCTACACGCCGATCACCTTCGGGGCCATCGTCGGACCCGGCCGCGGCGAGCGCTTCGAGCCGCGACGCAAGACGCCGATGCACCCATGGCATGCGACTCACGGCGCGACCTTCGAGTCTCCGGGAATCTGGCTGCGGCCCTTCGCCTATCCCTGCTCCGGCGAATCTTTCGCGGACGCCGTTCAGCGAGAATGCGCGACCGTGCGCCGATCGGCCGGTCTTTTCGATGCCTCGACGCTCGGCAAGATCGATATCCAGGGGCCCGATGCCGCCGCTTTTCTCGACCGGGTGTACACGAATTCCTGGTCGAAACTCGGCATCGGCCGCAGTCGATACGGGCTGATGCTCGACGATCAGGGCATGGTGATGGACGACGGCGTGACCACCAGGCTCGGGGAGCACCGCTTTCACCTCACGGCAACCACAGGCGGCGCCGCGCGGGTGTTGGCCTGGCTCGAAGAATGGCTTCAGGTTCGTTGGCCCACGCTCCAGGTTTACCTGACGGACCTGACAGAACAATGGGCGGTCGCCGTCCTGTGCGGTCCGCACGCACGCGATCTGCTCCAGGGGTTGACCGAGATCGATCTCGACCGCTCCGCTTTTCCCTTCATGTCGATGCGCAGCGGCCCAGTGGCCGGCGTTCCGGCGCGTGTCTTCCGGGTCGGCTTCTCGGGCGAGCTGTCCTACGAGATCAATGTCCCTGCACGCTACGGACTGCATGTGTGGCAATCGATCTTCGAGCGGGGCAGCAGTGCCGGCCTCTGCCCCTTGGGGACCGAGGCCCTCCATGTGCTCAGGGCAGAACGCGGCTTCATCGTCGTGGGTCAGGATACCGACGGCACGGTGACGCCGATGGACCTCGGCCTCGAGGCCATGGTCGCCGAAGGCAAGGGCGACTTCATCGGAAAAAGGTCCCTGTCGCGAAAGGAATTTCGCCGACACGCGCGCCGGCAGCTTGTCGGGCTGTTGACCAACGACCCGCGCTACGTGCTGCCCCAGGGCGTGCACCTGGTCGAGACACCGCGCCGGGCGCCTCCGATGAAGACGCTCGGCCATGTTACTTCGAGCTACATGAGCCCCAATCTCGACCGCTCGATCGCGCTCGCGCTCGTCGAGGACGGTCGGCAGCGCATCGGAACGACGCTCAAGGCCCGCACGCGCGAAGGTCGCATCGAGCCGGTCGAGATCTGCAAGCCTGTCTTCCTCGATCCCCGGGGAGACCGTGCCCGTGGCTGAACATCGCCAGGGCGTCCTCGGGCCGTGCGCGGCGTCACCTCTCGAGGGATCCGTGCTGCAACGCTGTTTCACCGGTCTCATCGAGCGCACCGGGCTTGGCGCGTTGAACCTTCGCGGTTCGGGCGAGGCTTTCCTCGCCGCCGCCAGCCGTGCGCTCGGCACGTCCCTGCCCGCGGAGCCGAACACAACCGTAAACCGTGGCGACTTGCTCGCTCTTTGGCTCGGGCCGGACGAATGGCTGCTGCGGATGCCGGCGGACCAGGTCGAGGCCCGGGCGTCAGCGCTTCGCGCCGCGCTGGACGATCGGCGCGTGGCGGTGGTCGATGTTTCGGATCGAGCGGCGACGCTACGACTCTCGGGTGTGCAAGCCCGGGAGGTGCTCGCGCAGGGATGCCCCCTCGATCTCCACCCGCGCACTTTCCGGCCCGGCGCATGCGCGCAGTCGCGCTATCGCAAAGCCGCCATCCTCATCAACCAGGTCGACGATATCCCGACCTACGACCTGCAAACGCCGCGTTCATACGTCGAATATTTGTGGGATATCCTGATCGAAGCGAGCAGAGAGTTCGACTGATGCCACGCTTGCATGCCAAGCATAGAAGCGACACGGCGCGGGATATGCTGCCCGGTCGGCGAAGGGAACCTGCGCCTCTTCAGCCGCATTCTCGAACCTTCGTACAGCTTTCTGGCGCAGACCGCGAGCCGCCGGCAAACGGGAGTGCAGATCGTTTGTTGCCAACACCGGAAAATTTTCGGACAGCAAGAGGACTGGCAGCGGGAAGGCCAATAAATCTGGCGCCGCCGGATCCCGGACAGCAACTGCGTCTTCCACTGCGAGCCTGAGCCGCCGGAAAACGCGATGACGGCTCCAGACGGCCGGACATTGTCGAACCGATGGAAGGAGGCTCTCGAGATCCGCGGATGGAGCGAAATCATGTGGAGTGAAATGGGCGGCGACGGTCGAAAATTTCCGTTCGGTATTCCCGCCCTGTATGCAGCGAACCGGACATCTCTGGCGCAGGAACCCGCCTGTCCGCGCGCAGGGCCCGGCTCCACGCGGCAGATTTGCACCGGCGAAGGCGGTCATCCGGGGCGCCGGGAACATTGGTGTTGTATGCGCGAGCGCACGTAGTAATGAGTGCTGATCGGGGGCCGGCGACAGCACGGTCCGATTGTGCCTGTGACCGGGAGTGCGACGGGAAGGCGAGACGAAGCATGATCAGGAAACCATACCTTCTTTTTCTCGGGGATGCGCCCGACGCGCTGGCGGCCAAGGTCGCCCGGGGCATCCGCGACTGGCGCCCCGATGCCGCCGTCGGACAGTACCGGATGGAGGGGTGCAACGCGGATGTCGATCTTCCCGACATGTCGGTCCGCGAGGCGCGCGAGGCCGGGGCGAATACACTCGTGATCGGTGTTGCGAACCGCGGCGGGACAATTTCGGATGCATGGAAGTCGGTCCTGGCGGAAGCGCTCGGAGCCGGGTTGGACGTCGCGAGCGGATTGCACAACCTGCTCCGTGACGAGGCGGACCTCGTCGCGCTCGCAGGGCGGAACGGCTGCGAACTGCACGACGTGCGGGTCCCGACCGTCCGGTACCCGATCGGCAATGGAAAACCTCGCCGCGGCCGGCGCTGTCTCGGTGTCGGGACGGATGTTTCGGTCGGCAAGATGTACACGGCTCTCGCCATGGACAGGGAGATGCGGCGCCGCGGCCTGAAATCGAACTTTCGCGCAACTGGCCAGACGGGGATCCTGATCGCGGGCGGAGGCGTACCGCTCGACGCGGTCGTCGCGGACTTCATGTCGGGTTCGGTGGAGCATCTTTCGCCGGACAACGACGACGATCACTGGGACATGATCGAAGGCCAGGGTTCGCTTTTCCACGCCTCTTACTCGGGCGTCACCATGGCGCTGGTCCATGGGGGCCAGCCGGATGCCCTGGTGCTCTGCCACGACCCGACTCGCGAACACATGCGCGGACTGCCCGGTTACCGTCTTCCCGACCTTGCCGAGTTGCGGGATCTGGCGCTGACGCTGGCGCGCGTGGTGAACCCGGATTGCCGGGTCTGTGCTGTTTCGGTGAACACCCGGGAACTTAGCGAACGCGATGCGGCCGACTGCCTTGCGAAAATCGAGGACAGCATGGGCCTGCCGGCAGTCGACCCGTTCCGCTACGGTGCTGGACGTCTGGTCGATGCGCTGCCGGAATGATGCCCGGCCGCGTCGAACCTTTGGCTAAGGCCCGGCCGCCCCGTGGTGAAGGAACCGGGAACGCATGTGGTTCCGGGGCATCCGCCGCGGACATGAAACTGGATGTTGCGGCAGAACGCTTCAGGCTTGCACGGGCATTCACGATATCCCGCGGGACGAAGACCGAAGCCCGCGTCCTGACTGTTTGTGTCGAAACGGATGGTGTCCGCGGTTATGGCGAATGCGTCCCGTATGCCCGTTACAGCGAGACGGCCGCATCGGTGATGGCTGAGATCGAGGCATTGCCGTGGCCCCTCGACCGGGCACGTCTTCAGGAGGTGCTCCCTGCCGGCGCCGCACGGAATGCCGTCGACTGCGCGCTCTGGGATCTGGAGGCGAAGACGGCCGGCCGGCGGGTCTGGGAGATTGCCGGGCTGCCTGAACCGGGCCCGGTGATCACTGCCTATACGCTGTCCCTGGACGGGCCAGGGGAGATGGAGGCCGCAGCCGCCCGCAATGCCCATCGTCCGCTTCTCAAGATCAAGCTCGGGGGCAAGGGCGACCTGGAACGGCTGGAGGCGGTCAGGTCCGGAGCTCCCGCGGCGCGGATCATTGTCGACGCAAACGAGGGTTGGACGGTCGAGACGTTCACCGAACTCATGCCGCTCCTCGTGCGCCTGGGCGTGGAAATGGTCGAACAGCCGTTGCCGGCCGACGCCGACGGACCGCTGCGGGACATGAAAAGGTTGCTTCCTGCCTGCGCCGATGAAAGCTGCCGTGACCGCTCATCGCTCGGCGCACTGGCCGGAAAGTACGAGATGGTCAACATCAAGCTGGACAAGACCGGCGGCCTGACGGAAGCACTGGCGCTCAGGGATGCGGCGCGGGACGGGGGATTCAGGGTCATGGTCGGTTGCATGGTCGGGTCGTCCCTCGCCATGGCGCCGGCGGTTCTCGTGGCCCAGGATGCCGATTTGACGGATCTCGACGGGCCGCTGCTTCTGGCCGAAGACCGGGCCGTACCGCTCAGGTACGACGAGTCGGGCGTGCATCCGCCGGCGATCGGGCTCTGGGGCTAGACCCTCGCGGGAATGGAACGGATCGTCTACGTAAACGGTGAGTATCTGCCTGAACGGGAGGCAAGGATTTCCGTGTTCGACCGCGGATTTCTCATGGCCGACGCCGTCTACGAGGTGACGGCGGTTCTGGACGGAAAACTGGTCGACTTCCACGGACATGCGCGGCGCCTGGAAAGGTCGCTCGGGGAACTGGACATGGCACCGGCCTGCAACGATGAGGAACTCCTCGAGATTCACCGCGAAATCGTGGCCAGGAACCGGCTCGAAGAGGGGCTTGCGTATCTCCAGATCACGCGCGGCGCGGCCGACCGGGACTTCACGTACCCGGATGATTCCGAACCGACGATTGTCCTGTTCACCCAGGCCAAGCCGCTATCGAAGAACATTGCGGCAAGGACCGGGATCAGCGTGATATCCGTGGAGGACCTCCGTTGGGGCCGGCGCGACATCAAGACAGTCCAACTGCTGTATCCGTCCATGGCGAAGATGGAGGCGAAGGCGAATGGCGCGGACGACGCCTGGCTGGTCCAGGACGGCTATGTCACCGAAGGCACGGCCAACAATGCCTACATCGTTAACGGCAACAGGATCATCACGCGCCATCTGTCGAACGATATCCTGCACGGCATCACGCGGGCCGCCGTTCTGCGCTATGCAGCGGAACGCCAGTTAAAGGTGGAGGAGCGGGCGTTCTCGATCGACGAGGCAAAATCTGCGGACGAGGCCTTCATCACGGCGGCGTCCACATTCGTGATGCCGGTTGTTTCCATCGACGGCGTCACCCTCGGAGACGGCAGTCCCGGCCCTGTTTCCAAGCGGCTTCGGGAAATCTACATCGAAGAAAGCCGGAATTCCGCAATCTGAACCGCCCGATGCGTATTCTCCTGCACCCCGCGGGGCACTTGGCGTCCGTCTTGACTTGATTCTTTATGCCGCTGTTGTTCGGCTCCTGCCTGCGGCCCGTCAGAATCCAGCAGTTTCAACATTTTGGCTTGCTGACCGGCGTCCAACGTGCACGCCGAACAGAAGGCCGCATTCGCCCGCGATATCGACCCGGATCGACAGGGCTACTACTGGATTTCCGAACCACCCGGGGCGTTCGCCGCAGGCGAATTCCGCCCCTCCGGCACGACGATCCACCGACGCAGAAAAACGCATCATGAAATCCTGGCTTGTTGTTCGGCGTGCCGGTTGGACGCCGATCGGCAAGACAACCTCTTGATTTTTCTCGTATTCGAGGGGTCGCGAGCCGACGCCGAAAAACACGCGTGACCCCACACGAGTCGGAGCGGCGCGCGCGCACCATGCTGACGCACGATTTCTCCGCTTGCTCCGACGCCCCGGAGCGGAGCGACGGTTCTACCGCGCGAAGCGCGGCGCCCTCCCGCGCTCCCAGGAAGGCCTTGCGAACAACCTGGAGTGTGACGGCACCTCGAGGAATCCAGTACTACGCACGCGGCCAGTCATTCAATCCGGGGCGAGATGCTGCGCGACTACGCCAACTCGATCGAGCACTTTCTGCGGGATCGGGATTGAAACCGCCATCGCTGAAACGACTCTCCGATTTCGAGACGTCATTTGCCACGACACTCGAATACCATCCAGTCCTTCAATTCACGTGCCTGTCTTGTTCTGGACGCGGACTCCGTCATCACCAAGTGGTAGGCCTGCGGTGAACTGAACCCCAACCCGTCGATAGCGACAAGGCGGCCGGACTCCAGCTCGTCGCCGATCATCGCGCTGTGCCCCATGGCGACGCCCATACCGTCGACGGCAGCCTGCATCACTCCGCTATAGAGAGCGAAGCGCGAGCCGAAGGACAAGTTGACATCGACAAGGCCCATGGCTTCGCCCCAGATGGACCAATCCTCACTCCAGTAGATGTCATGGAGAAGCGGTAGCCGGGCAACCTGTTCCGCCTTCGGATGGGCCGGTAGGGTTCGCCGAAGCTTCGGGCTGGAGACCGGAACAAGCACCTCTCCGAACAGGCGGGTGACGTTGCAGCCAGGGTGGTTGCCATCGGAGTAAAGAACCCAAGCGTCGACGTCACCGACCAGGAGCCCCTGAATACCGTCGTGGAACTCGATTTGCAGGCTCATGCTCGGGCATCGCTGCAAGAAGGTTGGAAGACGCTGGTTCAGCCAGCGTTCGGAGAACACGGGTAAGGTCGAAATGATCAGGCGATGCCTTTTCCCTTGCCGCTTGATCTCCGTCGTCGCCGCCGACAGATCGCTGAAGAATTTCGTCACCTTTGAAGCGTAGCGTCGACCTTCTCGCGTCAGGACGACGCCATTGCTTCGTCTGTCGAACAGCCTTGCCTCAAGGAATGCCTCGAGCAGCTTGATGTGGCGGCTGATCGCCCCTGGCGAGACGTGAAGCTCCGTTGCCGCGTTCAGGAAACTTTCGTGACGTGCCGCCGCTTCGAAGGCTCTGAGAGATTTCAATGGCGGAGTAACGTCTTTCATCAAGTTTATCGATCCCGGGCCGCTTTACGGCCAGCCTCCAAGAGGTCCATTGGTCCGGTGCCCCCGGTCTCTCGCTCTGTCTGATGAAGCAGGTTCGGCTTACGGTCTCCAAGCACCGACGAAGACCTTCGTGAGAGGTTTGAGACTCCTGCGATCGAAGAATTTCCTGGCTTAATTTTTCTAAGCCAGGATAGCAGTAGTTTACGTTGCGGTCTATTTCAGCACGGGAATAATCTCATTCGGGCAGCCATACCATGCGCGAACGGTTCGCCAAGGGGAACCGCGCCGAGCCGCTACCGGGAGCTCGTAGGAGTAGGATGAGGCGGATTTACACATACGGTGGGAAACCGGCCAGTCGCAATCTGACGATCGCCGATCTCCGGGCCGCGAAGGGCAAGCGCAAGTTCACCCAGGTGACCGCATCTACTGCCGATGAGGCTGCAGCGGCATCCGAAGCTGAAATCGACATCATCACGACCGAGAGCCCCCTCACCGCCGAGATCCGCAAGGGCGCACCGGAGACATTTCTCCATACCGCCTTGATGTTGACGGACTATCGAAGCGAAGCGGCCGTTATCGATGCGGCCTTCGAGGCGATGGAGGACGGGGCGGACGCGGTTTATACGTTGCGCAGTCTGCGTATGGTCTCGATGCTCGCGGAGATGAACATGCCGGTCATGGGGCACCTTGGTCTTGTCCCGCGTCACAGCACATGGACAGGTGGCCTTCGGGCCGTCGGAAAGACCGCTGAAGAAGCCCTCGAGCTCTATCGGGACTTCAAACGGCTGGAAGACGCGGGCGCCTTCGCGGTGGAGGTCGAGGTTGTTCCCGAGGAAGTGCTGGCGGAAATCACCAATCGCACCAGTCTCGTCACCTTTTCCATCGGCGCCGGCTCGGCGGGCGATGTCCAGTTTCTCTTCATGGAGGATGTGTGTGGAGATTCGGAGACTCCACCAAGGCATGCCAAGGCATACGCTGATCTTCGTGCGCTGCGACGGAAGATTTCGGCCGAACGAATCCGTGCATTGAAGGCCTTTCGCCGGGACGTGGAATCAGGCGGCTATCCGGGCCGCGGGCATATCGTCAGGATGGACCCGGTGGAGGTCGACAAGTTCCGAGAGGGTATGGCGAAGCATGCATGAGCGGGCTGCCGCTGGAGATATAAGTAGTCTCTTGGCCGGCATCACTCCGGCTTGCAAGGAATGACTATCATGTCGAGTAACGCACCAGTGGCTGAACCGTCGGGTGGGGTGGATCCGGCAATGAACCCACAATGGAATTGGCATCCCGTCCTGCCGATACCCAATTCGCCGCTTTTCGAATTGCCTCCGAGGCCAGTCGCAATCTTCAGATGGTTTGCGAAATCCTGGCTGCGACTTTCCATGACGTTGTTGGTGCTTGGAAGCGCCACATTGACTTGGATCTTTCTACAGCCGGCATTAGAACGCAGTGTCACCTTCGAGTTCGGGTGGATTGCCCAGATCCTCCTGCGCAATCTCGGCTTGACGGTCGTCGTTGCCGGCAGCCTTCATCTTTATTTCCATACCTTCAGGAAACAGGGCGGGCACCACCGGTTCATGAAGCCTGGTACCGCGAGAAAGCACCGCAAGTTCACATGCGGCGATCAGGTGCTGGATAACATGTTCTGGACTTTGGCGAGTGGTGTCCCCATCTGGAGTGCCTATGAAGTCCTTTATCTCTGGGCCTATACCAATGGTTATCTACCGGCGCTTGACTGGGCGGGCGACCCCGCTCTCCTGGCACTATTGTTTCTGCTGACTCCGCTATGGCTGTCGTTCCATTTCTATTGGATACACCGCCTGTTGCACTGGCGGCCGCTCTATCGGATGGCCCATTCTCTGCACCACCGAAACATCGACACCGGTCCTTGGACCGGCATCTCCATGCACCCCCTGGAGCATCTGCTTTACTTTAGCTCAATCCTCATCCATCTCGTAGTGCCTTCAAATCCCCTGCTCATGCTGTTCCATATGCAGGTCCAGGCCCTCAATCCGCTCGCCTCGCATTCGGGCTTTTCCGATCTTCAGGTCCGGGACGAGAGCCGGCTCGCACTGGGCGAGTTTCATCACCAGTTGCACCATCGCTATTTCAACTGCAATTTCGGCACGGCGGATGTGCCCTTGGACAAATGGTTTGGTTCCTTCCACGACGGAACACCCGAGGCAACCAAGGACATGCGCATGAGACGGCTGGGCCAAAATGCCGGTCTCGGACGATGAGCACTTCGGTGTCAACGGCGGTGTAAAAATGTACAGGCGCGGCGGCGTCGCGCATTGTCTCGAAGGCGTCGCGGCGGGCGGTGAGGTTCTGCGCGCGGTCTGTGACGAGTTCCAGCTCGCGCGACTTGATCTCGGTGCCGTCCTGCTCGCGCTGCAGGTCGCGGAGTTCCGGCATCAGCTTGTCGGCTGCCCGGTCGAGACGCTGGGTCTGGCTGTCGAGCATGTTGACGAAGCCCCAGAGCAGGCTCTCGCGCTCGTCGGCGAGCTGGGTGCCGTCGGGGTGGCACCTCACCGCATACAGAGCGTCATGGCTCGTGGGGGATACGGTGCGAACCTGCCTCGTACGTATATCATCCACCGCGCAGCGTGCGTTCGAGAGCTTCCGGGAGGCGAGGATCAAGGATGATGGTTTCCTGCTCGAGCCACAGACCGGCATCCACTAGTTCGCGGACAAGCTCGGGCAGGTTTCCGAAGTCCAAATTGGTCGGCCAAACCTCCTTCTGCGCTCGATCGGGCACACATTCCTTCCAGAAGTCCGGGACCACCCATCGTAGCCCCGGGTAGCTCGCACGGAGATGGTTGACGATGCCGACGCCGTCCGGGTCCAGATCGCCGAAATGAAGAATTGGCGTGCCATCGAGCTGGTCCAGCACCGGCTTGACCGTGACCGTGTTCCATCCCGGAACGTGGACGACCATCCAGTCATCGGGCACGGCCACATCCATATAGGGACCGAGATTTTCCACGAGTAGCGAGGCAGCGGGCCGAGCCCCCGTCAGTCTGGTGCCATCCCCTAGAGCACGCTCGTTCAATACGACCTCGCCTGCGACCAAAGCGATCAGGGAAGCGTCAATCCGGACACCGGGAGCCTCGAGCACAAGCCCCGTGTTGGGTCGGAGTCGCACGATCCCATCACGCATGAGTTCGACGCCAGCAAGAGCCGATCGGCGGGCGGCGGTCAAACGGGCTTTGGAGTGAGGACCGACCTGCGCAGCGGCCGTCTTGCTGTTCAGCCTCGAGGGCAGCGAACCGCTTCGGTTTGCTCGATCCTGATCCCCGAGCTTCTTCCAGCCCTCATGAGTGATCGGCAGACCAGCGTGCAACAGGCGAGCACGCACATCGCGCCACTCTGGCCAGCGCCGGTCGAGCACGCGCTCGAGGTCGGCGCGCCGCGAATCGATGAGCGCGATTTCACCGCGACGTCGCGTCGAGTGCGTCGACGAAAGCTCCGAGAGCCACTGCCAAACCTCGAACTGACCTTCCCTGCGTCGCAGGCGGCCCGAATGAACGAGTTCCACCACTGCGAGCCGGTGCTCGTCGTTGTCCCACATCACGCGGCTTCCCCGGCCACCATCCGCCTTCCCGTGACCCGCACCTCCTCGCGGCCGTTCCCATCGGACTTGCGCACCAACCGGTACGTCGTGTTGCCTTGTGCCTGTGCGACCTCAGGGGCCGCCACGAGGAGTTGCAGATCGAGGCTGCGGCACAAATCGAAGAGGACTCCCAGATTGTCCCTGTCGAGACGGTTCGCCTCGTCGAGGAGAAGCAGTCTCAGCGTGCCGTGGGCGCGCTGAGTCCGGAGCAGACTCGCGCTTCGCTCCCATGCCGTGAGCACCACCATCATCAGTGCGGCGCCGATACCGATGCTCTCGCCGGTCGAGACCCGATTCGGGTTCGCGACCTCCCATCCATCGGCCGCCTGCCTTCGCACCTCGATACACGGATCGACATACTGCCGGTAATCGAGGAGTTTGTGCCCTTGGGTTCGCCGGCCACCAAACCTGCTGAACAGCTGGTCCAGGGCGTCCTCAAGCGGGATGTCGGGGGTGAATAGTCCGCCCTGATCTTCACCCTTGCGAAGCGCCTCGAGGATGTTCTCCATCTGAGGAACGCGGTGCAGTTGCAGCCTCACGCCGGCGATGCTTCCGAATCGGACCTGCTTGAGGTCTTCGTTGAGTCTGGCAACGTCCCGGCGAGCTTGACGCGTTTGCGTGCCGATCGCGTTTGCCACGCCTGCAGACTCGCCCTGCAAATCACGCTCCTGTACCCGGAGGCGTTCGCGAAGACCGACAAGGTGTGTGCGAAGGCGCATGAGTGCCTCGAGAGGGTCGTCCATCTGCGCAATCTGGGCGGGGATCCGGCGGTGGAGCCAGATCCGAACCTCGCGCCATGCACGCAGATAGTCATCGCCGGAACGATCATCCAAACGGCAAAGCTCGTCGATCACGCGAGCGGTTTCGGCACCGTCATCGGTGCCCGCGAGCCTTTCATGGAGCACGTGCGCCGAGCTGAACGCATCGCGGTAAAGGTTACCGCTTCCGCGGCTTTGGAGCCGCTCCACGACCTCGGGCTGGGAGGCCGCCCCGAGAAGGCCATCGGCGTCCGCCGCCGCGCGTAGCGCCTCCCAGCGCTGCTGGGCCGGCCCGAAAACGGCTTTCTCTTGTTCGAGCCTGGTCTGAGCGGACTTGAGAGCTTGTTCTGCTTGGCGAAGCTCCTCTGCACACTTGCCCTCCTGCCGAGCGAGGTCCACGCGCTGGTCGTCGGCCTCACGGCGCTTGCTCTGACACTCGTCGATCCGCTTGTGGGCGTCCGCAACAGCGCTATCGGTCACGTCGCCGACCTTGAGCCCGGCCAGGTCGTCCCTGTCCCGCTCGACCGCCTTCGTTCTGGATACCAGATCGTCGACGGACCCTAGTGTCCCTTCGATCTCGCCCTGGCGCCCGAGATGCTGCTCGGCTTCACACGCCAAGCGCGCTGCCTCGCTGCTTCGGACAATCATGTCATTGCCCACGGCTTGCTCTGCAGGGGCGGTTCCGGCCTCGGTATGCGGAACTGCCCCGGGGCCGACAAGCCAGACCGAGTCCGGGCGATCGGCGACGTTTGGGATGTCGCGAGCCGCTGACGCTGGATCGTCAACGACGATTGCCTGCGTAAGCGGCCCAAGCCGTGCCTCTTGCGCCCCGGCGTCCTCGATGGAGATCTCCTCGAACCTCGATGCGAGAAGCTCCCCGCCGAGGGTGCGCGAAAGCGCGAGCAAGGGCTCCGACAGCGCGCCGCCAGCGGCGCTCAGACGCCGTTGTTCGGCCTCAGAGGCCTGCTTTCCCTCCTCACAACGCTTTCGGTCGTCACGCGCCTGGTCTCGTTGCGCGGTCATGTCCCGACGGAACTCGTCCATGTCCTGCGGCGATGAGAGTGTGAAGGCCCACCCCTTCGCCGCGCACTCCGCTGCGAGCGCCATCTCCTCGTCGTCAATGCGTCTCCGGAGAACGAGGCCGCGCTCCAACCGATCTCGTCGCCCACGCTCTCGATCCAAGACGAGATCGAGTGCACGCAAACGGTGAGCAATCTGGTCATGGTCGCGGCGAGCCGTCTCGATATTCGCCCTGGCCGTTGTGACTGCCTGCGTTAAGTCGCGAACGGCGCTCTCCGCTTCCCGGTGAATCCGCGGTCAGCGGTTCCCGGGGACGGCGTCTGGAACGGCAGCGACGCCAGCAAGGCATCGCCCGGCGCAACAGGGTGTTGTTCGGCTAGGGCCTGTTCACACTAACGCACTGCATCGTAGATGAGTGCGAACAGGACGAAGCCCAGGAACAGCGCATCGAGTTTGTCGAAGCGTGAGAAGATGCGCCGGAAGCCCTTCAGCCGTCGGAACAGACGTTCGATTTCGTTGCGCCGCTTGTATATCTCCCGGTCGTACACCCAGGGTTTCCGCCGGGTCTTGAGTGGCGGAACGACGGGTGTGAAGCCGAGGTCGAGTGCCAGTTGGCGTGTCGCGTCCCCTTCGTAGGCGCGGTCCATCACCAGCGCCGGTCCGGCGCGCTGGTGACCGAGACGGCGCAGCAGCTTGCGCCCCTCCGGCGCGTCGTGCGCCTGTCCGGGGGAGAGCGAGAAGGTCACGGCCGTCCGGGCATCCGCGGCAACCATATGAAGCTTGGTGGTCCAGCCGCCTCGGGATCTTCCGATCGACTGGGGTCCGTTTTTTTTAGCGCCCCCGTCCCATCGGGATGCACCTTGACGATGGTGCTGTCCAGCGACACCGCTTCCAGCTTGAGGCGCACGATTCGTTGCCGTTGCAACTGCTCGAACACCCGGTCGAGCACCCCGCTCTTCGACCAGCGGTTCATGCGCATGTAGATGGTGTGCCAGTTGCCGTACCGGGCCGGCAGCCCCCGCCACTTGCAGCCATGCTCGGCCACGTAGAGGATGGCGTTGAGCACTTGCAGGTTCGACAGGCTGACGTTGCCGCGTTGCACCGGAAGGTACGGGGCAATGCGGGCGTATTGATCTTCCGTGATCTCCATCCGAGAATGATAACACGATTCGCATGATTAGTGTGAACAGGCCCTAGTGGGTTCGACGCCGATCTGCGCTGTAAACTATTGAGAAGGCGTAATATTGGGGGGAAAAGTTGCCTGCTTGACAACAGCCACGCTCGATGGCGATCAGGCCAAAGCCTGCACGCGCGAGAGACGCCGGCACCGCTGCGTCTGCCCGAACACCTCGGAGCGGCGCATGCCGGTGTAGAGGCCGAAGCGGAAGGCGTCGCGGGCGACCGGATTGCGAACCGCGGCCTCGATGCCGCGGTGCCAGCGGGGCAGCACCTCCGCCGGCGGCGGGATGCGGCGGCGGCGCTCGCGGTGGAGCCGCCCGCCCGCGGCGCGCCACTGGTCCACGGGGTTGTGCAGGCCCTGGACATCCACGCACTGGCGCCGGTAGAGGGCGCGCAGCATCTTGACGGCGTTGTTGGCCTGGACCCATCCGGCCTCGGCGCTAAGGCGGTTGAAGCACTGCTCGACGTCCTTGCGCGAGATGGTGTCGAGGGGACGCGCGAGCCACGACGCCAGATCCTTGCAGACGGTGCTGCGGTAGGAGGCGATCGTGCTGGCCTTGCGCTCGGGACCGGCGCCGAGATACTCCTCGAAGGCCTCGCGCAGGGTCGGCACGGCGCGCGCCCTCGCGCGCTCTGCGGCGGGGTCCTGGCCAGCGGCTACGCGCCCGAGCATCTCGTGCGCCATGCGCCTGGCCTGATCAGGGGTGATGATTCCGCAGCGTCCGAGGACGATGCGCCGGTTGGGTGCCTTGCGCCCGCCGGGGCCGGGGCGGTAGTTGAGGATGAAGGACTTGGTTGCGGACGGCAGGACACGGACGCCGAAGCCGGTCAGCCTGTCATCCCATGCGATGTAGGGCTTTTCGGCGGGTTGGAGGGCGTCGACGGAGCGCTTTGTGATGTGGGCTTTTCGGCTTGCGATTCGCTTGCCGGTGAGTGTTGACATATCGGAAGGATGTCGGAATCGTGCCAAAATGTCAAGCCATGATCAACACCTTGAAGCGATCTCATGACCGTTCCTGTCTGCATTTGTCCCAAATGAGCAAGGACGCAAGCATCATAGTTGACTGGAAACAAGAGATTAACTACGACATGAGGCGACACGAGGGGTCAGGGCGTGCCAGTATCTGTTCAAACGGCCGGACAGCGCCGCGCAGACCATGACTGTGGTGAGAGATCCGGGCTAGCCTCCTTGATGAAGAAATTGGTCGTCCAGCACAGCAGGTCCGGGCCGAGGATGTCCTCGACGGCGTCGAGGATGCGCGGATGGTGGACGATCTCGTCGGCCCAGCGGAACAGCAGATGCACCTTGTGGCGCATGTTGGAATGGATCGTGTCGCCGGTGCCGGCCTCGTAGGCCTCCAGCGCGTCCCGGTAGCCGCGGGCCTCGGCGGCGGAGAAGGCGCGCAGCGGGAACAGGAAACCGTCGCGCGCGAAATCCGCGGTCTGGGCGGCGGTCAGCATTTTCCCCATCGGTGGGCCTCCTTGCCGTCCAAAGGCGCCCTTCGATACGCCCCGGATTAAATCCGTGGCTACTCAGGGTGACGGAGTAGGAAAAATTCTCTAACACTTTCCCCTCATCCCGAGTAGCCCCGGACCGCGTCCGGGGCGTATCGAGGGACGCCCGCTCAGTTCTTCGTGTCGCTGCCGGCGTGGAAATTGAACACCGCGCCTTCCTTGATGCCCGCCGGCCAGCGCGTGGTCATGGTCTTGAGGCGGGTGTTGAAGCGGATGCCCTCCATGCCGTGCATATAGTGATCGCCGAACAGCGAGCGCTTCCAGCCGCCGAAGGAATGATAGGCGACCGGCACCGGGATCGGCACATTGACGCCGACCATGCCGATCCTGGCCCGGGTGAAGAAATCGCGCGCCGTGTCGCCGTCCCGGGTGAAGATGGCCGCGCCGTTGCCGTATTCGTGGTCGTTGACCATGCCGAGCGCATCCTCGTAGCTCTCCGAGCGCACGACCGAGAGCACCGGGCCGAAAATCTCCTGCCGGTAGATCGACATATCGGTCGTCACCCGGTCGAACAGGCAGCCGCCGAGGAAAAAGCCGTCCTCATAGCCCTGCAGGCTGATATCGCGCCCGTCGACCACCAACTCGGCACCGGCGTCGATGCCCTCGCCGATCAGGCCCTCGATGCGTTCGAGGCTCTGGCGCGTGATGACCGGCCCCATCTCGGAGGCCGGATCGGTACAGGGGGCGACCTTGAGGCTCTCGACCCGCGGTTTCAGGGCGGTGACCAGCCGGTCGGCGGTTTCCTCGCCCACCGGGACGGCGACAGACACCGCCATGCAGCGCTCGCCGGCCGAGCCGTAGGCCGAGCCCATCAGCGCATCGGCGACCTGGCCCATGTCCGCGTCCGGCATGACGACGAGATGGTTCTTCGCCCCGCACAGCGCCTGCACCCGTTTGCCGGACGCCGTGCCCCGGCTGTAGATGTAGTGCCCGACTGCGGTCGAGCCGACGAAGCTGACGGCGTCGATGTCCGGATGGTCGAGGATCGCGTCGACCGCTTCCTTGTCGCCGTTGACGACGTTGAACACGCCGTCCGGCAGCCCGGCTTCGGCGAGAAGTTCGGCAATGCGCAATACGACCGACGGATCGCGCTCGGACGGTTTCAGGACGAAGGCGTTGCCGCAGGCGAGCGACACCGGATACATCCACAATGGCACCATCGCCGGGAAATTGAACGGCGTGATGCCGGCGACCACGCCGACCGGCTGGCGGATCGCGAAACTGTCGACGCGGCTCGCCACGCCTTCGGAATATTCGCCCTTCAGAAGCTGGGGTATGCCGCAGGCGAACTCGACCACCTCGATGCCGCGGGCCATCTCGCCCTTGGCGTCCGGGATGGTCTTGCCGTGTTCGGCCGACAGCATCGCGGCCAACTCTTCGGTGTGCGCCTTGAGCAGGCCGCGGAAGGCGAACATCGCCTCGGCGCGCTTGGCCGGCGGCGTCGCGCCCCAGGCCGGCTGCGCGGCCTTGGCCGCGGCGACCGCGCGCTCGACATCGGCCGCGCTCGCCAGCGCGACCTGTGCGGTGACGGCGCCGGTCGCCGGATTGTAGACATCCGCCTGCCGATCCGAGGTTCCGGCCCAGACCGACCCGGAGACGAAATGCCGGACAGTGTTCATCGCTCGGTTCTCCCTGAATGACGCGTGCGGCGGGCGTGGTGCCGGTCCCGCATGCGCCCGGTCGTTCGGTTCATTCTCCTGTCCTTATTCTCTCTCACGACCCTGTCGTACAACGCAACGGTATCGTGGCAGCGGTACCGGTCTCCCGATGTGGCCAGACTTTTTTGCACTGTTGAAGTGCCGTACAGCAGGATATATTTTATAGATACAAAAAGGAGACCTGACGATGGGCGCGAATCTGCATATCCGTAAATGGGGCAGCAGTCTGGCTGTGCGCATTCCCAAGGCTGTCGCCGAACAGTGCGGGGTGTCGGAAGGTTCCGCCGTGGAGATGGATGCCCAGGAAGGCCAAATCGTGCTGCGGAAAAAATCCCACGATCTCGCAGACATGCTGAGCCGGATCACGGCGGATAATCTTCATCCCGAGCAGGACTTCGGCGAACCCGAGGGCAATGAGCAATGGTAGCGAGACGGTATGTTCCGGATACGGGACATATCGTGTGGCTCAGGTTTTCACCCCAGGCTGGACGTGAACAGGCGGGACGCCGGCCGGCCCTGGTCCTGAGTCCGCATAGCTACAGCGAAAAGACCGGCCTGGCCCTGTTCTGCCCCATAACCTCCAAGGTCAAGGGCTATCCTTTCGAAGTCACGATGCCCGCGGCGGGCGCGGTCACGGGCGTCGTTCTCGCCGACCAGATTCGGAGCCTGGACTGGCGGGCGCGTGGCGCAGTTTTCGAGGTCGAGGCGCCGCCGCACCTGGTAACCGAAGTCCGGGATAAGCTGGCCGTTCTTCTCGCGTAGGGTATTGCCGGCAGCCAAGTCGCACCCGGCCCTCGCCGTTCCAAAACACAACGGTGGACCCTGAATCAATTGGCGAATCAATCGGCCCGTATTCGTTCGGCCAATTCGCCGGCACAATTCGTTTCCGGATCGTACTTCTCGGCCCAGGACATGACCGCCAGCATCACCGGGCGCAGATCTTTTCCCTTGTCGGTCAGTTCGTATATGACCTGGCGCCCGTCGGCCGGCGCTTTTTTCCTGCTGACGATCTGCCGCGCTTCGAGCCGACGCAGACGGTCGGACAGCACGTTCGTCGAAATGCCTTCGCCGGCATTCAGGAAGTCCTGAAATCGGGTAAAGCCGCGAAACATCATGTCGCGGATAATCAACAACGTCCAGCGATCCCCGAATACGCCCAGCCCGAACCGGACAGGGCATTGATTGGGCTCGTAAATCATCTGCCTAGCATACCGGCCCTGGAATCCCTTGCAAAGAGCAAGCGTTAATGCCAATTTACTTGCAATTCGCAAGCAATAGGGCGTCTCCTTCGATGACACCGACACCATGAATCGCCCGATGAATGCGGCCGACTGGGGCCTTCTGCTGGCGGCGGCGCTGCTTCTGGGCAGCACCTTTCTATTCCTCACCATCGCCGTCGCCGAAATTCCGCCGCTGACCGTCGCGGCAGCGCGAACGTTGATCGCGGCGCCCATCTGCTGGGCCGTGATGCGCGCGTTCGGCGCGCGTCTGCCGCGGACCCGGCAAGGATGGATCGCGCTCTTCTGGCTGGGATTGCTGACGGGGGCGATCCCCTTCGGAACGCTCGCGTGGGGCCAGCAGCATATCGAAAGCGGCATGGCCGGCATCCTGTTCGGCACGATGCCGGTCCTGGCTGTCGTTCTCGCGCCGCTGTTCCTGGCCGAGGAATCTTTCACGCGCCGGCGTCTGATCGGCGCCATGATCGGGCTGGCGGGTGTCGTGCTGGTGATGGGTCCGTCGGTGCTGAGCAATGCCGGCGATCAGGCGCTCGCCATCTTCATCACCTTCCTCGCACCCTTGAGCCACACCCTGGGCGCGATCTACGCCCGCCGGCAGCCCGGCCTCTCGCCGCCGGCCATGGCCACCGGGCAGATGATCTTCGGAGCCCTGATCCTGACGCCGCCGGCATTGGTCCTGGAAGCGCCTCTCGGCCTCACGCCCGGCATGGGGGCGATCGGCGCGGTCCTTGTCACCGGCGTTGCCTGCACCGCGTTTGCGATGAGTCTGTATTTTGTCGTCGTCCGGCGCATCGGCGCCACCCGCAGCTCCCTCGTGCCGCTTTTCATTCCGGTGGTCGCCGTTTTCCTGGGCGCGGCGGTACTCGGCGAACGGCTCCCGGTCGAGGCCTTCGTCGGTCTGGCGCTGATCATGGCCGGTGCGCTGGCCGTCGGCGGCGGCGCAAAAGCCAAACCGCCCGGACCGGCCTCCACCGCCGTCCAGGCAGAAAAAGTGTAGGTGACACAGACGGGAATCCAGCGGCTATTCGGGGCCAGCGTCTCCCCTAACCCAGCGGCGCCGGCTCGCCTTCGAAGACGGTGCCCCAGACCGGGATGTCCTTGAGGTCGCCGGGCGGCGTCTCGAAGGGATCGGCCTCCAGCACCGTGAAGTCGGCCTTCTTGCCGGCGCGGATGCTGCCGATCTCATGCTCCATGCCGAGGATGTAGGCGGCGTCGACGGTGATCGCGCGCATCGCCTGTTCGACGGTCAGCCGCTCCTCCGGCGCCATGACCGCGCCGCTCTCGCTCAGCCGGTTGACCGCGACCCAGGCCGAGGTCAGCGGCAGCGCCGGCGCCATGGTGAAATCGGTGTGCAGGGCGAACGGGATGTTGTGCCGGGCCACGGTGCCCAGCCGCGCGATCTGCGACGCCCGCTCATAGCCGAAACTGTGCTTGTAGTACGCGTCGGCCAGTTCGTGGACATAGTAGACGTTGGCGGAGACCAGCGCGCCGAGATCGGCGATCCGGCGCACCTGTTCCGGGGTCGAAACGCCGAAATGCTCGATGGTGAAGCGGTGGTTAACCCGCGGCCGCTCGAACTGCAGCTTCTCCAGCACGTCGAGCGCCAGCTCCAGGCCCATGTCGCCGGTGCAGTGGACATGGATGCGGAAGCCCGCGTTCCAGAAGGCGCGGGCCAGTGCCTCGACCTGCTCCGGCGGCATCAGCCATTCGCCGCGATGGCCGTCGATAAAGCCGGGCTCCTAAAGCTGCATCAGTTCAGCGTAGAAGCCGCCGTCGGTGAACAGCTTGACGCCGTTGCCGAATTGCAGCCGGTGGGTGCCGCGCGCCGCCATCGCCCGGACCCGCGCGACCTCGGCCTGTTCCCCGCCGGGCGCGGCGCGGCGATCAAGGTGCGGATCCCGGATCGGCGCAACACCCGTTCGACTGTCAGGGCATCCACCGACCGGAAGGGTTACACCTTGGTCAATATAGATTTCGGTCTTCGTTACCTTGTTACCGTATGCCGTGCGACTTTTTGCGATTTGAAGTATTCCTGACAGCTGTTGGAAAAGGCTTTGACCAAGAGGGTGGGAAAATCGTGACGTCGCTGACCGATAATGAATTTCGGAGCCCTTACTTTGTCAGAAAGCGGTCTGCATACAACGTGACTGCCATCATAGGTTTCATCTATAACCGGCCGGAGATTGAGAAGAGAAAAACCTAAGCCAGCTGCCACGAGGCTTCGCACCATTTCATAAGTTTCGGTTCGGTGAGCGATGTTCGGCCGAGCGCCAATAGTCTCAAATAGTAGTGTAAAATATGTGCGCGATTCCGGCAGATCGAGAAGAATCATCGGCTTATCCTTAAGGTCCACCAGCGCGATCGATTTCTGTTGGGTCAACGGGTCATTCTCGGACAACACCACATACGGCGGTGCCTCGCCGAGCTGTATGCTGCTGATCTGCTGGGAAAGTCCGACATCGTAACTTAAGATCACGTCAACCGTCCCCTCAATCAAAAACTTCTGTATTTCGAGCACATTACCTTCGTAAAGATGAATTGAAATCGCCGGGTACCTTTCCGTTATATCCCGAAAGATTGACGGCAGAAACTGAGGAGATAGAGGTGCGAAACAACCGACGTTCAATTCGCCGGTAAGGGTATTGTTCAGGATGGAAGCCTTCACGGCAAAATTATCAACCTCTGCCAGCAATCCAGCGATTTTCTGGAGAAGCTGTCGGCCGGATCGAGTGACCGTTAGCCCCTTGGACGGTTGGCGCACAAATACCTGGATACCAAACTCCTGTTCGACCCGATCGATTGCGGCGCTGATAGACGATTGGGAAATGCGTAGCCGTTCGGCAGCGCGGCGGATGCTGCCGCAGTCAGCCGCTGTACTCACGTATTGGAGCTGCCGGAAGCTGACATTCATCGGATATTCCGGTCAATAAATGACAATTAATGCATTTTTCCGCGCATACAGAGCCATGTAAGACTCAGTTGACCTATTCGGTGACGTAATAGCCTCTGCGCCGACTGGGAAAGGAGTGCGCTCATAGTCGGTCCAAAGCCAAGAAGAAAAGTGGACCAATGCTATGGCGAACTGCGACAACCGAGAGCGTAGCGATGGCTCTTGAGGTCGTCAAGGCGCGGGCCGATCCGGTGAGGTACGAGAGTCTATGTCAGTGTCGACACGACGGTGGCCCCGACGGCTGTCCGGCCGCCAAGGGAGGAACTTCATGCTCAAGAAATTCGGTCTTGCGGCCCTGACCGCAGCCCTGACTGCAGCCCTGGCTGGGACAGTGGCGATGGGCGCCGCGCCGGCGGTTGCCGCCGACATGCCCAAGAAGGGCGGTACGCTGGTGATGATCTCCAGCCAGGTGCCGCGCCACTTCAATCCGGCGGTCCAGTCCGGTATCGCGACCATGGCGCCCGGCGCGCATCTTTTCGCCACGCTGGTCCGGTCCGACGCCAACTGGAAATTCCATCCCTATCTGGCGACAAGCTGGACGACCGCGGCGGACGGCCTTTCCGTGACGTTCAAGCTGCGCACGGATGCGACATTCCACGACGGCAAGCCGATCACCTCGGCGGACGTCAAATTCTCCATCGAGACCCAGAAGGCGAACCATCCGTTCAAGACCTCGCTGGGCGCGGTTTCGGGCGTCGAGACTCCGGACGCCCACACGGTGGTGGTCAAGCTGAAGGCTCCGCATCCGGCGCTGCTGCTGGCGATGTCGACCTCGATCGTGCCGATCATCCCGAAGCACGTCTACGGCGACGGCCAGAATCCGAAAACCCATCCGCGCAACACGACGAACCTGGTCGGCTCCGGCGCGTATATCCTGAAGGAATACAAACGCGCCCAATACATCCTGCTGGAGCGGAACCCGAACTACTTCCTCAAGGGCCGGCCCTATATGGACCGGATCATCTACAAGATCATCCGCGATTCTTCGAGCCGCGTCATCGCCATGGAGCGCGGCGAGGGCAACATGATGCCCTTCATGTCGGAAGTCGCCAGCGTCGTCCGGCTCAAGAAGAACGACAAGCTGATCGTCACCGACAAGGGCTATGCCGGCATCGGGCCGATCACCTGGCTGGCCTTCAACACGAAAGAGGGCCCGACCAAGGATGTCCGCGTCCGCCGGGCGATCGCCTACGCCATCGACCGCAAGTTCATCACGCAGCAATTGCACCGCGGCGTCTCGACCGCCGCGACCGGGCCGATCGTGCCGGGTTCGCCCTTCTACACCAAGGATGTCGAGACCTACGAAGTCGATCTGAAAAAGGCCGAAGCCCTGCTTGAAGCCGCCGGCTATCCGAAGAAGGCCGACGGCACCCGGCTCGATCTGACCATCGACTATCTGCCCGCCGTGCCGGATGTGCAGCAGCGCATCGCCGAATATGCCCGCGGGCAGCTCAAGAAGGTCGGCATCAAGGTCACGGTCCGCAATTCGCCGGACTTCCCGACCTGGGCCCGCCGCATCGCGACTTGGCAATTCCAGATGACGATGGACCTGCCGTTCAACTGGGGCGATCCGGTGATCGGCGTGCACCGCTCCTATCTGTGCAGCAACGTGCTCAAGGTGATCTGGTCGAACACCCAGCAATACTGCAATCCGGAGGTCGACAAGCTTCTGGAGGCCGCCGGCAAGGAGACCGACCAGGCCAAGCGCCGGGCGCTCTATGTCAAGTTCCAGCAGATTCTGGCCAAGGACCTGCCGGTCTACTGGATCAGCGTGCTGCCGTATCACACCGCCTACGACAGGAATCTCGGCGGTCCGCCGGTTGGCATCTGGGGCGTCGTTTCCCCGATGGACGATATCTACTGGAAGAAGCAGCCGAAATAAGGCGCCGCCGCCGATAGCGCGGTTTCGCGGCAAAATGCCGGGCCGGCAGTTTATGGCTGCCGGCCCGGTCGTTTTGGCGCATCCCGGATTTCTCGCCACAGTCATGATCTGCGCGACGCTATCGGGCCGGCAGGGCAGGAAAGCCGCGCCGCGCGATGCGGGGACATCGGGCAAGCGGCTTGACGCACCCTGCCGGCCCGACAGCGCCGCCCTCCGGGTCGCGTCCCGATTCTGTTTCGGGGACGCCCGCCCGCGGCGTCGCGGGCCTCGACCGTAGTCCCCGCTACGCTCTTCGGCCCGCTCCTGGCGGAGCGGACGTCCGGACGCGACGCAGGCCGTGACTGTGGCGAGAAATCCGGGTTAGGCTGAGACATGGTGCGGTTCACCATTCCGGGTAGCCGGCCGTGAGGCTGCCGGCCGCCATCGCAAAACGCCTCGGCTATGCCCTGGTGCTGCTGCTCGCTGTGCTGGTGCTGAATTTCACCCTGCTGTACCTGGCGCCGGGCGATGCGGCGGAGACGATTGCCGGCGAGGCCGGCGGCGCGACGCCGGAAATGCTGGCCAAGATCCGCCAGGACTACGGCCTCGACCTGCCGTTTTTCGACCAGCTCTATCTTTATCTATCCAAGGTCATCCTGGGCGATTTCGGCCACAGTTTCTATTTCGATCAGCCGGTCACCACGGTGATCTTCGAGAATTTCGCGCCGACCCTGTTGCTGGTCATCTCTTCCCTGCTGATCGCGATCTCCTTCGGCACTTTTCTCGGCGTCTTCGCCGCGCGCCGGCCGAACGGGCTGCTCAGCCAGATCATCACCGTCCTCGCCCTGCTGGGCTATGCCCTGCCGGTGTTCTGGACCGGGATCATGCTGGTCATCCTGTTCGCCTCCATGATCCCGCTGTTCCCGACCTCGGGCATGGACAGCGGCCCGCTGGGCGCTTCCGGCTTCGGCTATGTCTGGGAGGTGCTGCATCATCTCGCGCTGCCGGTCCTCACCCTCTCGACGATCTATCTCGCCTTCTACAGCCGCCTGTCGCGGGCCAGCATGATGGACGTGCTGGGTGCCGACTATATTCGCACGGCCCGCGCCAAGGGGCTCAACGAACGGGTCGTTATCTTCAAGCACGCGCTGCGCAACGCCGTCCTGCCGGTCGTCACCTTTGCCGGCCTGCAATTCGGCGCCCTGTTCTCCGGCGCCGTGCTGGTCGAAACGGTATTCAGCTGGCCCGGCCTCGGCACGCTCGCCTTCGATTCGATCCTGCGCCGCGATACGCCGACCCTGCTCGGCATCCTGTTCTTCTCGGCGCTGATCGTGATCGTCGCCAACCTGCTGACCGATCTGGCCTACCGGCTGGTCGATCCGCGCATCAAGAGCGCGGCGAGGGCATGACGACGCCGACGCCAGCCGTTCCGGCGGAAGAGCCCGTCGTCATCGAGGTCGAACGGCCGTGGCGCGAAGCCTGGCGCATGTTCCGGCAGAACACGGCGGCGGTCGCCGGCCTCGCGACGCTGTCCCTGATCGTCCTGGTCAGCGTGCTCGGCCCCATCGTCTATCCGATCGATCCGTTCACCCCGACCGGACCGTTGCTGCTGCCGCCGGGCGAGCAGGGCTTTCTGCTCGGCACCGATCAGCAGGGCCGCGACCTTGTCGTTGGCCTGCTCTACGGCAGCCAGTCCACGCTGATGGTTGGCGCGGCGGCGGCAACGATCACCATCACCATCGGCATCCTGTTCGGCGCGCTGGCGGGCTTCTACCGCGGCTGGGTCGAAGAGGTGCTGATGCGCATCACCGAATTCTTCCAGGTGCTGCCGCCATTGCTGCTCGCGATGGTCGTCGTGCTGCTGTTCTCGCCCTCGATCTACTCCATCTCCATCGCCATCGGTGTGGTTTCCTGGACCAGCACGGCGCGTCTGGTGCGGGCGGAATTCCTGCGCTTGCGGGAACTGGATTTCGTCAAGGCCGAGCGGGCGATCGGCGCGCGCGACGCGCGGATCATCTGGACGATCATCCTGCCCAACGCCGCTCCGCCGCTGATCGTTTCGGCCGCGCTCTCGGTTGGTGTCGCGATCCTGTTCGAGGCCGGGCTCGCCTTCCTGCAGCTCTCCGATCCGAACGTGATGAGCTGGGGCTACCTGATCAGCGTCAACCGCCCGCAGATTCTCGAGGCCTGGTGGCCGGTCACCTTCCCGGGCCTCGCCATCTTCATCACCGTGCTGTCGGTCAGCCTGATCGGCGACGGCCTGAACGACGCCTTCAATCCGAAGCTGAGGCAGCGATGAGCGCGCTGCTCGAGGTCCAGGGACTGTCGGTCGAATTCGATCTCAAGGACGGCGCGGTCTCGCGGGTGATCGACGGCCTGAGCTTCGATCTGGCGGCCGGCCGGACGCTGGGCATCGTCGGCGAATCCGGCTGCGGCAAGAGCATGACGGCGCTCGCCATCATGCGGCTGGTGCCGATGCCGCCGGGCCGGATCGCCGGGGGCGCCATCCGCCTTGCCGGCGAAAACCTGCTCGACGCGACCGAGGCGCGGATGCGCGAGGTGCGCGGCAACGATGTCTCGATGATCTTCCAGGAGCCGATGACCTCGCTCAACCCGGTCTACACGATCGGCGACCAGATCGGCGAGACCGTCCGCCTGCACCAGGGCCTCAGCCGGAGGGAAGCGCACAACCGGGCCATCGAGATGCTCCGGGCGGTCAGCATCCCGGCGCCGGAGAAGCGGGTCGAGGAGTATCCCCACCAGCTGTCCGGCGGCATGCGCCAGCGCGTGATGATCGCGATGGCGCTGGCCTGCCAGCCGCAGGTGCTGATCGCCGACGAGCCGACGACGGCGCTGGACGTCACCGTGCAGGCACAGATTTTCGACCTGTTGAAGGAGCTTCAGCAGCAGACCAATGCCGCCGTGATCCTGATTTCCCACGACATGGGCGCGATTGCGGAAATGGCCCAGCGGGTCGTCGTCATGTATGCCGGCCGGAAGGTGGAGGAGGCGCCGGTCGATGAGATGCTGACCAATCCGAAGCATCCCTACACCCGCGGCCTGATCGCCTGCGTGCCGCATCTGGAGGCCGATCCGGGGCCGGAGCGCCCGCCCTTGATGGAGATTCCCGGCGTCGTGCCGTCGGTCGCCGAACTCGGCCGGGGCGGCTGCCCCTTCGCGCCGCGCTGCGCCGAGGCGATGGACCGCTGCCGCCAGGAAATGCCGCGGGAAACCAGTGTCGGCGTGGACCATACCGCTGCCTGCTGGCTCTATCTCGACGAGGCGGCGGCATGACCGCGGCCGGCCCGCCCCCGGCTGCATCGCCTGCACCCGACAAGCCGCTCCCCGACAAGTTGTTGGAAGTGCGCGGCCTCAAGGTCCATTTCAGCCTGCCGCGCAAGAGGCCGTTCGCGCCGGCGCCCAAGGTCCATGCCGTGGATGGCGTCTCCTTCGATACGGCGCGCGGCGCGACCCTGGGGCTGGTCGGCGAATCCGGCTCCGGCAAGACGACGACCGCGCTTGCCGTGATGCGCCTCGCGCCGGTCACCGAAGGCAGCATCGCGCTCAACGGGCAGGAGATCGTGCCGCTGACCGGCGAGGCGCTGCGCCGGCAGCGCCGCCACATGCAGATCATCTTTCAGGACCCGTATTCGTCGCTCAATCCGCGCCTGCGCGCCGGCGAAATCGTCCGCGCGCCGCTCGACCAGCTCGATGTCGGCGACCGGGAAAGCCGCGACGACCGGGTCGCCGAACTGTTCCGCCTGGTCGGCCTGCGCCCGGAGCAGCAGGCCCTGTTCCCGCACCAGTTCTCCGGCGGCCAGCGCCAGCGCATCGGCGTGGCGCGGGCGCTGGCGACCCAGCCGGACCTGATCGTCTGCGACGAGCCGGTTTCGGCGCTCGACGTGGCGATCCAGGCGCAAATCCTGAACCTGCTGCGCCGGCTGCAGGAAGAGTTCGGCCTGACCTACCTGTTCATCAGCCACGACCTGGGCGTCGTGCAGCATATGTGCGACGACATCGCGGTCATGTATCTCGGCCAGGTCGTGGAGCATGCCGACCGGCTGTCGCTGTTCCGCACCCCGCTGCACCCCTACACCAATGCGCTGCTGTCGGCGGTGCCGTCCGCCGATCCGGTGCTGCGCGACCGGGCCAGCCGCATCCGCCTCGTCGGCGATCCGCCGAGCCCGATCGATCCGCCGCCGGGCTGCCGCTTCGCCTCGCGCTGCCCCTTCGCCGAGGCGCGCTGTCGGGCCGAGGAGCCGGCCTTGCGCCCGGTCGGCGGCCAGATGGTGCGCTGCCATCTGGTCACCGACGACGGCGTGCCGCCGCACCGGGCGGGGTCCGGGGCGGCACTGTGGAAGCGGTGAAAATCGACAGGTCCGGGGCAGGCGGGTATCAGGCTTGGCGCATGGCGCCGGCCGGATCGGCGTAGGCTACCGCCTCGATTTCAATCAGGAACTCCTCCTTCACCAGCCGGTCGACGATAAGGAGCGTGTTCGGCGGATACTGCGTGCCGCCGAAGAGCTTCGGAAACAGCGCCGCCCGGACCTCCATGAAGGTCTCGATATCCTGGGAATGCACCATGTAGGTCGTGAACTTGACGATGTTGTTGAAGCCGAGTCCGGTGCCTTGCAGGACCGCGCCCAGATTGTCGAGAACCTGGCGCATCTGGGCCCCGAAGTCGTTCTTGCCGACGACGCTGCCGTCGAGCCCGACCGAAAGCTGGCCGGCGATGTGCAATGTTCCGCCGGCGGGGACCGCCGTGGCGTGCGAGTAGAGGCCCTGGGCCGGGCAGGTGTTCGGCGGATTCAGATAGGCAATTGTCTGGGCCGGCATCGTGGTTTCTTCCGTGGCTGAAGGGGTATCGAGCGCCTTAATCCGGCGGGTGGCGGAATTCAATCCGGAAACGGTCCGGAACGGCCGCGACGGGGCGAATCCTCCCTCCGGCCATTCCGGGCGCGCGGCGTCAGGTCGGCGCCTCACATGCGCTTGGCCACTTCCTCCAGCATGACCTCGGTCGCGCCGCCGCCGATCGAGGAGACGCGGGCGTCGCGGCTCATGCGTTCGATCGGGCTTTCGCGCATGTAGCCCATGCCGCCGTGCAGCTGCACGCAATCGTACATTACCCGGTTGACCAGCTCGCCGCCCAGCGCCTTGATCATGGAGACCTCTTTCACGCATTCCCGGCCCTGGGAGACCAGCCAGGCGCAGTGGTAGGTCAAATGGCGAAAGGCCTCGGCCTGGGTCGCCAGCGTCGCCAGCTTGTGGCGTACGACCTGCTTGTCCCACAGGGTGCCGCCGAACGCCTTGCGGTCCTTGACATATTGCGTCGTGATCGCCAGCGCGTTCTGCATCGAGCCGGCATTCATGGCACCGGCGACCAGCCGCTCGTTCTGGAAATTCTGCATGACGGCGTAGAAGCCCTTGTTCTCCTCGCCGAGAATATTGTCGTAGGGGATTTCGCAATCCTCGAAGACCAGTTCGGCGGTGTCCGAACAGCGCCAGCCGTGCTTGTCGAGCTTCTTGGCGACCTTGAAGCCCGGCGCGCCCTTCTCGACGATGAACATGGAAATGCCGCGCGAGCCCTTGGCGCTCGGATCGGTGCGCGCGGCGACGAAATAGACGTCGGCCAGGCAGCCGTTGGTGATGAACACCTTGCTGCCGTTCAGCACCCAGCGGTCGTTGCCCCGGCGCTTGGCCCGGGTCTTGAGCGCGGCGACGTCGGAGCCGCCGTCCGGCTCGGTCACCGCGATGCTGCTGACCTTGCGGCCGGCGATCAGGTCGGGCAGCAGGCGCTCTTTCTGTTCGTCGTTGCCGGCGTTGATGAGATGCGGCACCGCCATTTCGGCATGGGCCGAGGTGCTGCCGGTGAAGCCGCCATAGCTGGATTTGCCCAGCTCCTCCCATTGGGCGACCATGGCGATCGGCCCCATATCGGTGCCGCCATAGGCCTCCGGCGCCTGCACCCCGAAGAATCCGAGCTCGCCCATCCGGGCGAACACATCGCGCGGGATTTCCTCGGCCTCCTCCCAAGCGTCGCCGTGCGGACGCACATCCTCCTCGATGTAGCGGCGCGCGGTGTCGCGCAGGATATTGTGCTCTTCGGTGAGATAGACGGGATCCATGGCGGCCGGCGGGGTTGTTGTTGAACGGCGGGACGGTTGTAGTCCCGCGGCCCGCCGTTGAAAAGCCGCGCCTCAAGGCTCTGGACCCCCGGGAACTGCGTCCAACGCAGGGGAGCGTTTGAAACCCTCCCCTACAACCGCCGGTCGACGAAGCGCGGCGCCTTCATTAACTTTCTACCGCTTCGCGGCTACTTCAGGGTCTTCTTGAAGAAATCGGCTGTACGCGCCCAGGCAAGTTTGGAGGCCGCTTCGTCGAACCGGCCCCCGGACGGGTTGGCGAAGGCGTGGTCCGCGTCGTACCAGAAGACCTGCAGATCGTCCGCCTTGCCGACCTGCGCCATCGTGAACTCGAAGCCGGCGACCATCTTCGCATCGATGAACCGGTCCTTTTTGGCGAAGTGGCCCATCACCGGGCCTTTCAGCTTTTTCAACTGGTCGACGCTGCGCAGGACGTGGCCGTAATAGATGACGGTGGCGTCGACCGGCCGGGCGATCGAGGCGTTGAGCGACCAGCCGCCGCCGAAGCACCAGCCGACGGTACCGACCTTGCCGGTCGACCGCGGATGCCGGTTCAGCCAGTCGATCCAGGCGCCGCAGGTTTCGATGCCGGCCTTCGGATTCTTCATCGTCGCCCGCATCAGCGCCTGGGCTTCGCCCGGGGTCTTGCCGACCTTGCCGCCATAAAGGTCGATCGCCAGCGCGGCATAGCCGGCCCGGGCATAGTCGGCGGCGACCGCCTTGATCTGGTCGTTCAGGCCCCACCATTCGTGGATCAGCACCACGGCCGGGGCCTTCTGTTCCGCCGGCAGGGCGAGCGCGGCGCTGACGGAACGGCCACCGGCCGTCTTTATGGCAACGGTGTCCAGCCCGGCGGCGACAGCGGCCGTGATCGACGCGTCGGCCAGAATGGCGGAAAGCGGCAGCGCAGCGGCGCCCTTCAGGACATTGCGGCGGTGAACGGTCATGCTAGATATCCTCCTGGTTCGGCCCCGCGCCGCACCCTCGGGCAATGGGACGGCGGGCCCCGGTCCGGCCGGCTACTCCGGCAGGTACCGGGAAACTATGAGGCCGAATTGCGACAAAAGAGGGACAATTCACCGTGAATTCGCGCTTCGCGATGCCGGGCCTCCTGTGCGCCGCTATCGCCTTGCCGATTCTTCCGGCTCCGGGCGCACAAGCGGACCGGAATATTCCGCTCTATTCGAAATCTGTTCCTCTAAGTCCACAGGACAGGGACCGGGACAGCGACCGGGACAGGGACCGGGTCCGGGCCGGCGCGCTGCTCTACCGCGGCGGTCTCGCGATCCGTTCGACATATCGTCGATTCGGCGGCCTGTCGGGCCTGGTCGTCAGTCCGGACGGCAAGCGGCTCACCGCAATTTCCGACCGCGGCTCCTGGTTCAGCGCCGGGATCCTGTACGATGAGACCGGCCGCCTGTCAGGGTTGACCGACGGCCGAATCGGCGCGCTGCACAGTCCCAGAGGCAATCGCCTGCGCGGCCGGGCCGCCGACGCGGAAGCGTTGACCGTTCTGTCGGACGGCTCTGCCCTCGTGGCGTTCGAGCGCCGGCACCGGATTTACCGCTATCCCGCCGGGCCGCACCCGTTGGCGGGCCGGCCGACGCTCTGGCCGGCCCCGGCCGGCCTTGCGGCAGCACCGTTCAACGGCGGCGCCGAAACCCTCGCCCATATCGGCCGGGGCGATGTTCTCCTGCTGACGGAGGATTTGCGCATTGGCGACAACGCCTTTGCCGGCTGGATCGGGCGCAACGGGCGCTGGCAGCGCTTCGCCTACGCGCGCACCGGGGGCTTCCGGCCGACCGACGCGACGATGCTGCCCGACGGCGGCATCGCCGTGCTGGAGCGCCACTTCACGCTCTCAACCGGGCCTTCGGCGCGCATCGTCCTTCTGTCCCGCGCGGCCGTGGCGCCGGGCACGACGGTGCGGGGCAAGGAAATCCTGCACCTCACCCCGTCCATGACGGTCGACAATTTCGAATGCATCTCGGCCCGGCGCGGCCGGAACGGCAGAACCGTCCTCTACATTCTCAGCGACGACAACTTCAACCCGCTCCAGCGCACCCTGCTGCTGATGTTCGAGATGCGGTAGGGGAGAATTCCGGCTCAGCGTATGGCCCGAAACGTCCTTCGAGTTCGCTGATCAGCTGTCGGAGATATCGAGGCGCCTCTCAATGCGATCGAGGCGTGTCTGAATTGTCGCGATCATGCTTTCGCGGGCAGCGTCGCTGGCCAAGAAGCCGGACATGTGCTGTCGGATGTTTGCCAGATTCGTCCAGATTTCCGGAAAGTCGGCGCGAGCCTTATCGAGATCTTGGCGGATCGCTCGGAAGTTCTCAAGCGCCAGATCGCGGAGGACGAGCTCGTTCTCGGCGACAGCGCTCACGCCCTAGCCGGCTGCGGCTGTCTGCGCCTTGGCGATCTGCTTCTTCAGGCGGATGGCGTCGTCGGTCAGCTTCTTGTCGGCTGTGGCGATGAGATAGGCGTCGAGACCGCCCTTGTGCTCGATCGTGCGGACGCCGCTGACCGCGAGCTTCAGGCGCACCATGCGGCCGAGCGCCTCGCTGTAGAGCGAGGTCTGGTGCACGTTGGGCAGGAAGCGCCGGCGCGTCTTGCGATGCGAGTGGCTGACATTGTTGCCGGTCTGAACGCCCTTGCCGGTGATGCTGCAACGCCGGGCCATGTTTCCGCTCCATCCGAATGCGCCCCGAAGCCTGCAAAAAAGGATTGCGGGGCAATCAAGCAAACGCCGGGTTCCGCCTTCCGGCGGCCCGGCAGGCGCCTACATACGCAGCGTCCCGACGGAAATCAAGCCCGGCGGCGTTGGAATCAGCATGCTGCGATGTCCGGTCTGGTATTTATTCAGGGCAGCCGGTTCAGGGTGGCCGGCTGACGGGTTCGCGAGCCCCGATTGTCGTGACACTGTTGTGACCGTAAGTTTCCTGCCGCTACGGCCCGAACAGGCGATACAGGATGACAGGATTGCTTACCGTGGATCGGCTTGCCGGCAGGTCGAAAGCGGCGCCGGCAAGGCGCCGGCGCGCGGCCGGCCTTTGCCTGCTGGCGGCGGCGGCGGTCACGCTCGTCTCCGGCGCGCCGGCCCGCGCCGCCGAAGCCGGCGTCGAGGACCGCCGGATTGCGGCGCGCTGGGAGGTTACCTGGGGCGGCCTGCCGATCTACGAGGTGAAGATAAGCGCCGAGATCGCCGACGGGCGCTTCACGGCGGGGTTCGAGGCGCGCAGCCAGGGCGTCGTGGAAGTCGCCGCCAAGAGCCGGACTGTCTGGCGCACCGCCGGCCGGGTCAACGGCAATGCCCTGGCGCCGGAAACGATGCATCAGCGCTACCTCATGAAGCGCGGCGGCTACCGCGAGGTATGGATGACCTGGGCGCCGTCGGGCGCCGTCTCCACACGCATCGATCCGCCGGAAAACAAGGGCAAGCGCAAGAAGGTGCCGGAGGCGATGCAGCGCGGGACTCTGGACCCGATCACGGCGATCCTCAATGGCCTGGTCGCGCCGCGCGACGGGCCGGCGTGCCAATACGAAGCCAAAATCTTCGAAGGCCGGCGCCGGATCGATATCCGGATGAGCTATCACCGGCCCGGCAGGACGCCCCGGGTCAGCGTGCCCAACCTGCCGCGCAAGGCGACGGTCTGCCTGCTCCACCTCCGGCGCGTCACCGGTTTCCGCGCCCGCCATCTGAAGGACGTGCCGAAGCTGCACCCGCTCAAGCTCTGGATCGTCCGGCTGAAGAAGCCGGGCATCTGGCTGCCTGTCGAGATGGCGCTCAAGACGCGCTATGGCATAGCGCGCGCCTGGCTGGCGGCGCTAGAGGTTTCTAAAGCGAAATCCCGCCCAGGCTTGCCCCGCCGCACACGAACAGCACCTGACCGGTAACGAAGCTTGCGGCCGGATCGGCGAAGAACATGACGGCGCGGGTCACATCCTCGGGCACGCCGATGCGCCGGACCGGCATATTGTCGGCCAGCCGCTCCTCGCGCTCCGAGCCTTTCGGGATGATGCCCCAGAAATTGTCGGTCAGGATCGGGCCGGGCGCGACCACGTTGACGGTGATGCCCTCCGGCGCCAGTTCAAGCGCCCAGGTCCGCGCCATGCCGTGGACGCCGGCCTTGGTCGCCGAATAGGCGCTGCGTGTCGGTACGCCCATCGAGGCGCGCGAGGTCACGAAGACGATGCGGCCGAAGCCGTTCTCCCGCATCTGCGGCAGCACCGCCTGGGTCAGCAGCAGCGGCGCCGTCAGATGGATATGGGTCAGGGTCGCCAGGTCTTCCGGCACCACCTCCGGCAGCAGGTTCGGGCGGATCAGACCGGCATTGTGGACGATATGGGTGACGTCGTGGCCGGCGGCGATTTCCGCCGCAGCGTAGGCGGTTTCCTGCGGGTCGAGCAGGTCGGCGCAGACCGAGGCGATGTCAGGATGGTCGATCGGCGAGGGCCGCCGGGCGACGCAGACCACCTTCCAGCCGGCGTCCAGCATATCGCGGCACAGCCGCTCGCCGATGCCGGCGCTGCCGCCGGTGACGACCGCGGTGTAGCGGCCGGTATCTTCGTTCATCCTGTCCGGGTCCTTCCGTTCGTCTGCGTCCGGCCGGGCCGCCGGCGCCGACCCTTTACATGAATAGCTGGATGTTGCCGAACGGCGCGTCGAGATTGACCAGATCGACGCGCTTCAGGCGGATTTTCAGCGCATCGCCGACCCGCATCAGGTCGTGTTGCAGCCAGCCGTTGAAATAGTCCCGCTCGTCGCCGCGGGTCTCGACATAGTGGTACGGGGTCCAGGTCCGGTAGCTGTTGGCCGCCGCGTCCATCGCCTCGACCGAGGGCTGCTGCAAAACATGGACGCAGCGGCTGTTCGGCTTCTGGCTGTAGGTGCGTGCGCCGCGCAGCCGGCGGATGCGCACGTCGAGCATGAAGCGGTCCTCGTACATCAGCGAGGGCTGCATCACCGGATCGGTCTGGTCCCACTCCGCCGGGATCCAGTAGCGGCCGTCTTCGGCGAACAGGTCGAGCCAGTCCTCATAGCGGCGTTCGTCCAGCAGCCGCGCCTCGGCATAGACGAAAGCGATCAGGTCTTCGGCGGTCACCGGGGTCTCGGCCCCCGAAACGGGCCTGCCCATCAGGCGCCCGGCAGTTCGGCGCTGGCGGACGGCGCCGGGTTCATGGCGCCGGCCGCCGGGCTCATGCTATCGGTCATGAAGCGGGCCCAGGCGTTGAACTGGTTGCGCATCTGGCGCTCGGAGGTGCCGTTCACCACGATGGTTTCGTCCAGGTCCTCGTCGTCCTCATACAGGCGCTGGACGTTGACCCATTCGTGGCCGTTCGCGCGCAGGCCGGTCTGGATGCGCTCGTACATTTCCAGATCGTCATGGCCGACGATCGAGGTCGGCGCGTTGATCGTCCGGTTGTAGAGCAGCGTGCGGGCGAAAAGCCGGTCCGGCGCGCCGGCCAGGCGGAAGGTCCAGCTCTCGACCAGGGTCCTGTCGGCGGCGAGCGGCAGGAAGACCCGCAGGGTCTGGATCGGGCCCTTCACCATGATGTTGGGGAAATACACCGTGTTGTGGCGGATATCGCCGAGGATCGCCTTCGCCCGCGCCTCGCCATAGGCATCCACCATCCTGTCCCAGTATCCGGGGATCTCGGAATAGTCGGCATGGATGGAGTTGGTGACGCCGGTATGGCCGTGCCCGTTCGGCCACACCCGGATGCCGAAATCCTCGTAGAATTTGTAGGTCGAGGTAAAGGGCGCAAGCAGTTCGATGGCCGGGTGCCGGTCGTTGCGGCCGGTCTCCTCCCACACCTTCACCGCGGTGCCGGCGCTGCTTTCGTGGGCGACCATCGGGTGGCAGGTGTCGGTCTGGTTCTCGACCAGCATCTTCCAGTTGCAGCGGTGCATGTAGCGCAATGGCGCGCCTTCCAGGATCAGCCGGCCCTCGGGCGAGCGGTCGACCATATTGTCGATGGTCGAGAGGCTGTCGCCGAAAAAGCTCTCGAAGTCGGGGCCGCCGTCGTTCAGCTTGACGAAGATGAAATCGCGATAGACCCGGAAATTCTTCACCGGCGCCAAGCCGCGGACCATCGCCATGTCCTCGAAGCCGGTGCCGTCGTAACCCTTGCGCAGCGGGACCGACAGCAGCGAGCCGTCGGTCCGGTACGACCAGCCGTGATAAGGGCAGCGGAACATCTTGCCGGCGTTGCCGCACGGCTCGCCGGCGATGCGCGTGCCCTTGTGCGCGCAGCGGTTGTAGTTGACGTAGATTTCGCCGTCGCTATGGCGCGAGATCAGCAGCGGCTTGCCGCCGATCTCGCAGGTGATGAAGTCGCCCGGCTCCGGCGCCTGGCTGGCATGGCCGGCATAGACCCAGGTGTTGGCGAACAGATGCTCCCTTTCGAGCTCGAACACCTCGTCGTCGATATAGACGTCGCGGTGGACCTCGCGCGGGCGGACCAGCGCCCGGATGGCGTCCGGATCGTTGCGGTAGCGATAGTAGGGCGCCTGCATGGCCGGCGGCTCCTTCTGTCTGGCTATGGCGGGTATTCGATGGCCAGATTGTATCGCGCCCGGCGGCCCAACGCCAAGGCGACGACCTAAGACTGGATTTCGCTGCCCGGATAGGATGCCCGTCTGACCGCTTCCGCGACAAAATACGGGCTGGAGGCAGGTGTTCGGGCTGAAGGCGCCCGGTATGGGAGAGAGAGAGCCATGAGAAATCGACGAGACGCGCATCGCATGCCGCAGATTTTCTGCAGTTCTGTTCGCAGGTATTTTCGCCGGGGCTCTATTCCTGGCCGCGCCGGCGATGTCGGCCGGCGATGGATGGCGCACCCTGACCACGCCGCAGCCGTTGCCGCAGGCCGAATCGACGGGCCGGGTCGATGTCAACGGCGCCAGCATCTACTACGCTCTACGGATCGAAAAACGCCGACGCGGTTCTGCTGCTGCATGGCGGTCTGGGCGCGATCGAGGATTTCGGCGGCCAAATCGGCGCGCTGGCCAAGAAGTATAAGGTCATCGCCATCGACAGCCGCGGCCATGGCCGGTCGACCGACGACGCCAAACCCTACGGCTATCACCTGATGGCCGGCGACGTGATGGGCGTGATGGACAAGCTGGGCGTCAAGAAGGCCGCGATCGTCGGCTGGAGCGACGGCGGCAACATCGGGCTCGACATGGCGATCGACAATCCGGGCCGGCTGACCAAGCTGTTTGCGCTCGGCGCCAACTATCTGACCTCGGGCGTGCGCCCCTCCGCCTTCAAGGATGCGATAATCCACGCCTATGTCGGCCACACGGCGGCGCAGTATGCGCGGATTTCGCCGACGCCGAAGGCGTTCAAGAAGTTTTCCGGCAAGGTGTTCAAGATGTGGGGTGGCGAGCCGGCATTCACCGAGAAGCAGCTGGCGGGCATCAAGACGCCCACGACGATTGCCGCCGGGGTCTACGAAGAGGCCATCGACGAGGCCCATACCAAGAAGATGGCGTCCCTGATCCCGGGCGCGAAACTGCTGCTGATCGAAAATGCCAGCCATTTCGCGCACTGGCAGCAGGTCGAGGCGGTGAACAAGGCGATTCTGGCGTTCCTGGTTGCTAAGTAACCGCACCGGGCGGGACTCCAGGATACTGGTTCGTCCCAATCCCGGCGGGCTCAATGCCCGGCTGAGCGCCGGTCCGCTGTCGCCCATCTGCGCTCGGCGCGCGGCCGGGAAGGTCGTGAGCGCTCCGGCATAAGGGCATAGGACGCCTGCGTCGCCCGCCATACAACGGGCGCATGCGCGTCCGGCCTTTCCGGCGCGCGGGATCGGCGCTACTTGGTGCCGCCATGAATGCGCCCGCCCCGCCCGCTGCCCCACTCGATTCGCAGTCCCGAAGGGCGGTCCTGTTTCTCGCCTGGGGCGGCTGGCTCGTCGCCGCCGGCTTCTTCTTCTACGCCTGGGTCCTGCGGGTTGCGCCGTCGATTACGGTCGAACCGCTGATGCGCGATTTCGCGGTCGGCGGCGCGGTCGTCGGCAACCTGTCGGCGGTCTATTTCTGGGCCTACGCCGTCCTGCAGATTCCGTGTGGCCTGGCCATGGACCGGTGGGGGCCGCGCCGCCTCCTGACGATCTCGATTCTCGCCGCCGGGCTGGGCAGCGCCGCCATGGGACTCGCGCCCACCATCGAGTTCGCCTATGCCGGCCGGGCGCTGATGGGCTTCGGCGCCGCCTTCGCCTTCGTCGGCAGCCTGGTGATCGCCGCCCAGTGGTTCCCGGCCCGGCGTTTCGCTTTTTTCAGCGGGGCGGCCCTGGCGGTCGGCCTGGCCGGCGGCGTGGTCGGGCAGGGGCCGCTCGCTGCCGCGGTCGCGGCGCTGGGCTGGCGCGACTATATGATCGTGCTCTCCGGCTGGGCGCTGATCCATGCACTGCTGGCATGGCTGTTGATCCGGGACCGGCCGCCCCTGGCCGAGCGTGGCGCGGCGGAGGGCGCCGCTCCGGCGCGGCTTCCGGCGGAGCTCCCGAAAGAATCGATGCGGCGCAGCCTGCGGCGCGTCCTGCGCCAGCCGCAGAACTTCCTGATCGCCGCCTTCGTCTTCCTGATGTCGGTGCCGATTCTGGCCTTCGGCGGCCTGTGGGGCGTGCCCTATACCGTCGCGAGGTTCGGCGTCGACAACACCGCGGCCGGCTTCGCCATGGCGACGATGCTGCTCGGCGTGGCATGCGGCGGGCCGCTCTGGGGCCTGCTGAGCGACCGGCTGGGCCGGCGCAAGCCGGTCCTGCTGGCGGGCGGGCTGGTCGGGCTTGCGGCAATCTCCGTCGCGATCTACCTGCCGGGCCTGCCCTTCGGCGCCTTCCAGGTCTGCGTTTTCCTCGCCGGCTTCGGCGGCTCGGCGATGGTGACCGCCTACGCACTGGGCCGCGAACAGAACGATCCGCGCTCGGCCGGCGCCGCGCTCGGCCTGATCAACATGTGCACGGTGTTGAGCGGCGCGGTGTCCCAGCCCGTCGTCGGCCTGTTGCTCGACCTGTCCTGGGGCGGCGAAACGGTCAATGGCGCCCGGGTCTATGCCCTCTCGGCCTATCGGGACGCCTTCCTGCTGCTGCCGGGCTGTTTCCTGTTTGGGATCCTGGTGTGGCTCGCCCTCAAAGAGACCCACGGCCGGCCATTTATGGAACCGGACCCGGCCTGAGAAGTGGGCGCGGAAATCGGTGCGTCCGGCATCCCGATAGCGGAGAACGGCGCGCCGCCTTATACTTGCCCGGACGATGACCGACACGTCCCCCGACTCTCTCCCGCTGTCCCAACGCGCTGCCGCCACGCCGTCTGCGGCGGCCGATCCGGTATGGCTGGAGGGGCTGAACGACGCCCAGCGGCAGGCGGTCGAAAAGACCGAAGGCGCGGTGCTGGTGCTGGCCGGCGCGGGCACGGGCAAGACGCGGGCGCTCACTACCCGCATCGCCCATATCCTCGCGACCCGCCGCGCCATGCCGTGGCAGATCCTCGCCGTCACCTTCACCAACCGGGCGGCGCGCGAAATGCGCGAGCGGGTCGCCCGGCTGGTCGCGCCGCTGCTCGGCCCGGGCGTCGCGGAGGAGATCTGGCTCGGCACGTTCCATGCGCTCGCCGCGCGCATCCTGCGCCGCCATGCCGAGCTTGTCGGCCTGAAATCCAACTTCACGATCCTCGATCCGGACGATCAGCTCCGCCTGCTCAAGCAGCAGCTCGAATCCGCCGATATCGATGCCAAGCGCTGGCCGCCGCGGGTGCTGCACGCCATGATCGAGCGCTGGAAGGACAAGGGCCGGGGCCCGGAGCAGGTGACCGCCGCCGAAGCAGGCGATTTCGCCGGCGGCCGGGCGGTCGAGCTCTACTCGGCGTATCAGGACCGGCTGAGGAACCTCAACGCCGTAGATTTCGGCGACTTGCTGCTGCACAACCTGACCGTGCTGATGCAGCATGAGGATGTTCTGGCGACGTACAACAAGCGCTTCCGCTATATCCTGGTCGACGAGTACCAGGATACCAACGTCGCCCAGTATCTCTGGCTTCGGCTGCTGGCGCAGAAGGGCGGCAACATCTGCTGCGTCGGCGACGACGACCAGTCGATCTACCGCTGGCGCGGCGCCGAGATCGAAAACATCCTGCGCTTCGAGAAGGATTTTCCCGGCGCGGCCGTGATCCGGCTGGAGCAGAATTACCGCTCGACCGCGCCGATCCTCGCCGCCGCAGCCCATCTGATCGCGCGCAACGACAGCCGCCTCGGCAAGACCCTGTGGACCAAGGCCGAGGGCGGCGACAAGCTTACTTTGACCGGCGTGTGGGACGGGGAAGAGGAAGCGCGCGGAATCGCCGACAAGGTGGAGGACATGCAGCGCAAGGGCCACGCCCTGAACGAGATCGCCATCCTGGTGCGCGCCGGCTTCCAGACCCGCGAGTTCGAGGAGCGCTTCATCACGCTGGGCATTCCCTACCGTGTCATCGGCGGCCCGCGCTTCTACGAGCGCATGGAAATCCGCGACGCCGTCGCCTGGCTGCGCATCGTCCATTCGACCGACGACGACCTGGCCTTCGAGCGCATCGTCAACAAGCCGAAACGCGGGCTGGGCAATGTCGCCCTGCGCACGCTGCACGGGCTGCGCACCGCCCAAGCCATTTCCCTGTTCGACGCTGCCGGGATAGCCGCCTCCTCAAGCGACTTGCGGCCCCAGGCGCGCCGCTCGCTCGGCGGTTTCGTGCAGATGGTGGGGCGCTGGCGCCGCCTGATGGAGACCGCCTCCCATATCGAGCTGGCCGAGACAGTGCTGGACGAGAGCGGCTATACCGCCATGTGGCAGCAGGACAAATCGCCCGATGCGCCGGGCCGGCTCGAAAACCTGAAGGAGCTGGTTCGCGCGCTGGAGGAGTTCGAAAATCTCGGCGGCTTCCTGGAACATATCGCGCTGGTGATGGAGGCGACCGCGGAGGCCCAGGGCGATATGGTCAACATCATGACCCTGCATTCCGCCAAGGGCCTGGAATTCGACACGGTGTTCCTGCCCGGCTGGGAGGAGGGCGTGTTCCCGCACCCGCGCACGCTGGACGAGAGCGGCGAGGCCGGGCTGGAGGAAGAGCGGCGCCTCGCCTATGTCGGCCTGACCCGGGCGCGCAAGAACGTGCACATTTCCTTCGCCGCCAACCGGCGCATCCACAACCAGTGGGTCTCCAGCCTGCCCAGCCGCTTCGTCGACGAACTGCCGCCCGAGCATGTCGAGGTTGCGACGGAGCAGGGGCTCTATGCCGGCCGGTCCGGCCTGCCGGGCGGAACGTTTATCGAGGCGGGGGCCGTTGAGGCGGGCGGCGGCCGCGGCGTCGGCGCCGGCGAATTTGCGGACCGCGGCTTCGGCGACCGGCGTTTCGGCGACCGGCGTTTCGGCGTGGGCGGACGCAAAACTCGCAGCATCGGCTTCGACGACGGCTGGAACAAAACCGCGCCGCTTGCTCCACGACCCGGTGGCCGACGCGGCGCGCGCGGCAAGGCCGACATCGTCGACGGCAAGGCCAACCTGATCCGCAGCGGCGGCGACAGCCCATTCAAGCAGGGCGATCCGGTGCGCCACGCCAAATTCGGCAAGGGGGTCGTCAAGCACGCCGAGGGTGACAAGCTGACCGTGATCTTCGAAAGCGTCGGCGAAAAGAAGGTTATCGCAGATTATGTCAAGCCTGCGTGAGGCGCGTGGCGGCGATCCACGGCCGACGATAGCGGGCGCAGCAATCGTCCTCGCGTTCGCGCTGCTTTCGGCGCATGCAAATGCCGGCGGCGTGGGCTACCGCGATATCGCGGTCGAGGCCGATGGCGAGCGGATGGTGACGGCCATCTGGTATCCGGCCGCCGCGCCTTCCGGCCAAACCGTCGAGGGGCCGTTCGCCATGGCGGCGACACGAAACGCGCCGGTTGCTAACGGGCGCTTCGGCCTCGTCCTGATCTCCCATGGCGCCGGCGGCGGCCGACTGAACCATCGCGGTACGGCGATCCGGTTGGCCGCTGCCGGTTACATCGTGGCGGCGCCGGATCATGCCGGCGACAACTGGCGCGACAGCCGGTTCAGCGGTACCGCAGCCAACTGGCGCCGGCGCCCGCGACAGCTCAGCGCGGTCCTGGACCGGTTGCTCGGCGATCCCGAATTCGGCGCGCGCATCGATCTGCACCGGATCGGGGCGATCGGCCACTCGGCCGGCGGCTACAGCGTGCTCGCCCTGATCGGCGGCCGGGCGGACCCGCGCTTGCTCGTCCGGCACTGCACCCGTAATCGCGACAAGGACCCCGACTTCTGCGCCTACGGCCGGCAGGACGGGCCGGTCGTCGGCCTGCTGCCGGATTTCACCGACCGGCGCATATACGCCGTCGTGGCCGTCGCGCCGGTCGGCGCAATATTCGGCAACGGCGCTTTCGCGGGCGTTACAGCGCCGGCACAGATCCATCGCCTCGGAGCCGACCGGGTTCTGCGCCGGCCGTGGCACGAGGACAATATCGTCAAACTCATGGGAAGCAGGGCGCGCCCGATCGTGCATCCGAAGGCGCATCACTTCGCCTTCATCTCGCCGTTTCCGGCCGCTCTGGTCGATGAAGTCGGCGCGCCGGCGCGCGATCCGACCGGCTTCGACCGGCGCGCGTTCCTCGCCGGGATCGACCGGCAGATTCTGGCTTTCTTCGATACCGCCCTTGCTGCGCGGCCGCGCTGACCGGGGTCGGCGAATGGGTACACTGCAAATGCCTGCGTGCGCAGCGTTTGTGTCGGATCGGCTTGCAGAGCGCTTGCGTCAGTGTCGATACATTTCGAGACGGTGAGATTGAAATGGCCGGCAAAATCGGAAAAAGCAGAGTGTTATGGCAAAACCGCGTCCCGCTGGGTCATTGCAATCGCTTGCAAATTAGACCGTTTCTGACAAACTACTTTCAAATCGCAAGCAATCACGATGGTAGCAGGAAACCCGCGCGCCGCTCGCGTCGGCACGGCGCCGCGGTCAGGGCAGAGGACTCCGGATGACAATTGAAATCGAATGGCAGGACTATGACGTGATCGTGGTCGGCTCCGGCGGCTCCGGCGGCCAGGCAGCCCGCGCGGCGGCGGACGCCGGCGCGCATGTGCTGTCGGTCTCGAAGGACCCGATCGGCGCTTCCGACACGAAGATTTCGGAAGGCATCGCGGCGGTGCGCGGATCGGGCGCTGAGGACGACACGGAAGAGGTGCTTTCGGAAAATCTCAAGATGGCCGGTGGCGACCTTCCCGTGCGGGCGATTACCGACGCTTTCGCCAAGGACAGCACATCCGCCTACGACCGTTACCGCACCCAGGGTCTGCGCCCGACAATCAAGGAAGGTGGGTCCGGCCCTGAAGCCCGGCCCCTGCCCTTTGGCGGACACACGCGGCGGCGCTCGGTCGGGCACAAGAACAGCGGCATCGCGTTCGGTCACGCCAGCTGGAACGCGGTCGTCCAGGGCAACCGTGTCGACTATCTGGAGGATGCCTGGTTCCTCGACCTGGTCACTGAAGACGTGTCCAACGGGTCGGGACCCAGGAAGAAAATCGTCGGCGTCCTGATCTACGACGCGGCGCGCGGCGTGCTGATCGCGGTGCGCGCGCCCTCGGTGGTGATTGCCGCCGGCGGCCTCGCCAGCCTCTACTTCCCCAACACCGACACCATGCGCGGCAATACCGGCGACGGTTACGCCGTCGCCGCCCGCGCCGGCGCCGACCTGGTGGATATGGAGCAGGTCCAGTTCCTGCCCTTCTGCCTCGCCTCTCCGCCGGCCTACGAGGGTCTGTGCGCCGGCGAGCCGGTGATGGCCAGCTATCTCGGTGTTTTGCGCGACAAGAACGGCAAGATTATCCTGGACAGCGTCTTTCTGCTGACCCGCGCCGAATGCGCGTCGGCGATCCTGCGCGCGGTTGAAGATGACCGCGGCAGCCCCAATGGCGGCGCCTATCTGGACATGACCGCCAACAAGGAACTGCCGCTCTCCGGTCCCTATTTTCAGCGCTTCGGGGAAACCTGCCTGCCAAGTTCCTACAACAACGCCCGCCAGGCGCTGGGCAAGAAGGCGGCGAAGTTCGAGGAACAATGGGAAGTGCGCCCGGGCGCCCACTATCACATGGGCGGCATCCGGGCCGATGCCAATGGCGCCTCGGCCGGCGGCGAGGGCGATGGCGACGCGGCGCACGGCATTGCCGGTCTTTTTACCGCCGGCGGGGCCATGGGCGGGGTCTTCGGCGCGAACCGTCTCGGCTCGACGTCCCTGACGGAAGGAGCGGTCTTCGGCGGGCGTTCCGGCCAGGCGGCGGCAACCCATGCGCGCGAAACCAGGGGCCGGATTCGGGATGCCGCGTTCCGGCCCCCGATCGATCGGGCCAACAAGTGCTTCGGCCAGAAAGGCACACTGGCGGCGGCAACCCTCAAGCTCGAGCTGCAGAAGGAGGCCTGGAAGAATATCGGGCCTGTGCGGACGGCGGAAAAGTTGGACCGGATGGACAAGCTGATCGCCGAGTGCACAGCCAGGCTCGACGAGGTGGCGATCCCGGCTTACGGCATGTGGAACCAGTCGTTTATCGAGTTCGAGGAACTGCGCAACCTGCTGGATTGCGCCAAAGCCGTCACCGCCGCGGCACGGGAGCGAGACGGCAGCCTGGGCGGTCATGTGCGCTTCGACAAGAAGAACATCTCCGCCTTTTCACAGCCCTACTCTACGGTGGTCCGTCTCAACGACGATGGCTGGCTGGTAGCCCGTCTCGAACGGGAACGCACCCCGATGAAACGCCTGATCTCTTACAAAATCCAGGACACCAAGCGGAAAATGCAGTTGAAATGGCTGCGCATGTTGCCCAAGGGCGTGAAGGACAAAAAGCTGCTGGCACGCTATCAGGCAATCATGGGCAAGGGCGCGGTGGAAAAGGTCAGCGCCCCTGCGATGTCGACAGGCAGCGCAGAAGCCGCGATCGGCGAAAGCACACGGGTATAAGGGCGGGGACATGAAAGTAGAAATCGTCACCGTCCGCGACGGCGAGGACGCCGTCGTCGAGTTCGACTATGCCCGCCGCTCGGAGGACGAGAAACCGATGGTGCTCGACGTCCTCCTCCAGGCCCAGGCGACAACCATGCCGGACCTCGCCTTCCGCTACGGCTGCCGGCCCCGCAACTGCGGGGTCTGCACCATCGACATCAACGGCCGGCCGCGCATCGCCTGCCGCGCCCGTGCGCGGGAGGGCGACCGGCTAAGCCCGATGGCGACCCTGCCGGCGGTCGGCGACCTGGTGGTGCGCCGCGACGGCATCGCCCGGCAGATGCGCGGGCGCCTGCAGACAGCCCAGGGCAACGACCTGAACGTTGAGGCGCCGGAGGAATATCACGAGCTCACGTCCTGCATCGAATGCTATGCCTGCCTCAACAACTGCCCGATGCACAGGCGCAACTTCAACGGCGGCCTCCCCGGCGAGATGGACGCGGCCGACCGGCCGGACCCGGCAGAAGGCTATCGTTGGGGCAATCCCTTCTCGCTGCTGAAGCTGCAAATGATCCGCCTGGATCCACTGACCACCGAGGCCGGCCGCGAGGCGGCGCTGGAAAATGCCATCGACCTTGGCCTCGACGAATGCGTTGGCTGCCCCGGCTGCAAATGCGGCGTCGGCATCAATCTGAAGGGCCTGGTGGTCAAGGCGTTGGTCGACGTCGCCGGCGACCGGCTGCCGTCCGCTGCCGAACGGGCGCGCACGCGCGCCTGACTGCGCATCGTTTGCATCGAATCCGCTTGCGGATTGCTGGTGTCAATTTTCCGATGTTTCGAGACAGTGCAACAAGGATGAAATTTTTACTTAGAAAAAACAATTAGTTATGGATAAATCCAAAACCGGCTGGCGCCTCGGCGTCGATATCGGCGGCACCTTTACCGATCTCGCGCTGGAGCATGGCGACGGCCGATTCCATTCGATCAAATTGCTGACTACCGGGGCGGAGCCGGAACGCGCCGTGCTGGACGGCGTGGCGGCGGCCTGCGCAGCCGCCGGGATCGCGCTCGGCGAGATCGGCCAGATCATCCATGGCACGACGCTCGCGACCAACGCCCTGATCGAACGGCGCGGCGCGGAGACCCTGTTCGTCACCACCGAGGGCTTCCGGGACGTGCTCGAAATGGGCTCGGAGAGCCGGTTCGAGCAGTACGACCTGAATATCGTCAAGCCCGTGCCGCTGGTGCGCCGGGCCCGGCGGTTGACCGTGCGCGAGCGTCTGGATGTGAACGGCGTGGCGCTGATTCCGCTGGACGAAGCCTCGGTCGCGCCGGTGCTGGACGCGATTGCCGCCGCGCGGATCGAGAGCGTCGCCATCGGCCTGTTGCACAGTTACGCGAACCCGGCGCACGAGCAACGTCTGCGCGAGATGATCCTGGCGGCCCATCCGGGCCTGCCGGTCAGCCTCTCCTCGGACGTGTCGCCGGAAATGCGCGAGTATCAGCGCTTCTCGACCACCGTCGCGAATGCCTACGTCCAGCCTGCGGTCTCATCCTATCTGCATCGGCTGGAGCGGGCGCTGGCCGAGGCCGGCTTTGCCGGCGCGCTCATGGTCATGCTGTCGAACGGTGGCCTGGCGACCCTCGAAACCGCGATCCGCTTCCCGGTCCGGCTCGTCGAATCCGGCCCGGCCGGCGGCGCGATCTATGCCGCCGCCGTCGCCCGGCAGACCGGGGCCGCCAGGGCGGTCTCCTTCGACATGGGCGGCACCACGGCAAAGATCTGCCTGATCGACGAGGGCCGGCCCCAGGCGGCGCGGGATTTCGAGGTCGACCGCGCCTACCGCTTCAAGCGCGGCAGCGGCCTGCCCCTGCGCATCCCGGTGGTGGAGATGGTCGAGATCGGCGCCGGCGGCGGCTCCCTGTGCAGCGTGGACAGTCTCGGCCGGATCGCCGTCGGCCCGCGCAGCGCGGGATCGGACCCCGGCCCGGCCTGCTACGCCCGCGGCGGCAGCGGCGCCACCGTGACCGACGCCGATGTCGCGCTCGGCCGGATCGACCCGGCCGGCTTTGCCGGCGGCACGATGCTGCTGGATGCCGCGGCGGCCGGACGCGCGGTGGCTGCCGATGTCGGCGCGCCGCTCGATCTCGATACGCCGACCGCCGCCCTCGGGGTCGCCGAGATGGTCGACGAGAACATGGCCAATGCGGCGCGCGAACATGCGGTCGAGCATGGCAAGGATTTCGAGGGCCGGACCCTGATCGCCTTCGGCGGCTGCGCCCCGCTCCATGCCGCACGCGTCGCCGACAAGCTGGGCATCGACCGCATCGTCGTGCCGCGCGGCGCCGGTGTCGGCTCGGCCATCGGCTTCCTGCGCGCGCCGGTCGCCTTCGAGGTCGCGCGCAGCCTGTACCAGCAGCTCGACAGCCTCGACGCCGGCGCGGTCGCCGCCCTGCTGACGCAGATGCGCGACGAGGCCGCCGCCTTCGTCGAGACCGCCGCCGGCGCGCCGCCGGAGCGCGTGTCCTACGCCGCCTATATGCGCTATCGCGGCCAGAGCCACGAGATCATGGTGCCTTTGCCCGATGCGCCGCCGGCGTCCCGCGGCGCGGAAGAATGGGCCGATACCGTCGCCGATGCCTACGCCGCCGCTTACCGCCAGCAATACGGACCGCCCATCGACGGCGTGGCGCTGGAATTCGTCGCCTGGACCGTGCGCGCCGAAAGCAGGGTGGATGCAGTATCCGGCCGTGTCGAAGGCGGGGCGGATCTGGAGGAGTCAGAGGCGGCAGAACGAATGATCGTCGATACGGCGAGCAGCAAGACCGTGGCCGCGGCTGTGATCGACCGCGACCGGCTGCGCTCCGGTGAGACCGTCGCCGGGCCGGCGATCATTGTCGAAGCGCAGACCTCGACGATCGTTCCGTCCGGCTTTACCGTCATATGCGATACGTTCGGCTCCCTGGTGCTCGAACGCCAGACGGAGGAGCATCCATGACCGACCGGCCCGCCGACAACACCCTGGCCCGCATCCGCTATCCGGTGCTGTGGAACCGCCTGACGGCCATCGTCGAGGAGCAGGCGCGCAGCCTGATCAAGACGGCCTTCAGCGAGACGGTGAGCGAAGCCGGCGACCTTTCCGCCGGCGTTTTCGACACGCGCGGGCGGATGATCGCCCAGGCGGTGACCGGCACGCCCGGCCATGTCAATTCGATGGCCGAGGCGGTCGGCTATTTCCTGGAGAAATTCCCGGCTGCCGGCATGAAGCCCGGCGACCACTATCTGACCAACGATCCCTGGCTCAGCTCCGGCCATCTGCACGACATCACCGTCGTCTCGCCGGCGTTTCACCGCGGCGAACCGGTCGCCCTGTTCGCCTGCACCTGCCACCAGGTCGATATCGGCGGCCTCGGCCAGTGCCCGGACGGGCGCTCGATCTACGAGGAAGGCCTGTTCATCCCGATCATGCGGCTGGCGCGGGAAGGCGTGTTCAACGAGGACCTGTTCGAGATCATCCGCGCCAATGTCCGCCAGCCGGACCCGGTGGAGGGCGACGTGCGCAGCTACGCCACCTGCAACCGGCTCGGCGAACGGCGGCTGGCCGCGATGCTGGATGTTGATCGGCGTGGAATATTGACCCCCGATTGGGGGTAATCGGCGTCCAAAATTGACCCCCCCATGGTTTGTTCCCATGAACGCACCTTGTCATTGGACGGACGAGGTGAGGGGGAGATGCTGGTAGTGGAAACGATCGCACGGATCCGTCGGGATCATCTGGTGAGGGGCGTTCCGATCAAGACGATCGCCCGGGATTTGAGGGTTTCGAAGAACACGGTGCGCAAGGTGGTGCGGGGCGATGAGACCTCGTACAGCTACGAGCGCAAGATCCAGCCGATGCCGAAGCTTGGACCGTGGGTGGATGAGCTCGAGCGCCAGCTGAAGGCCAACGAGAAGAAGGCGCGCCGGGATCGGCTGTCTCTGCTGCGGATTCATGAAGACCTTGCGTCTCTGGGCTATGAGGGCGGCTACGACGCGGTGCGCCGCTATGCCAGGGTCTGGCGGCGCCGGCACCGGCTGTTGTCGTCGTCCGAGGCCTATGTGCCGCTGATCTTCGATCCGGGCGAGGCCTACCAGTTCGACTGGAGCCACGAATACGCGGTGTTGTCGGGCACGACGACCAGGGTGAAGGCGGCGCACATGCGGCTGTGTCACAGCCGCATGCAGCTGGTCCAGATCTTCCCGCGCGAGAGCCAGGAGATGGTGTTCGAGGCGCATGAGCGCGCGTTCCGCTTCTTCGGCGGGGTCTGCCGGCGCGGCATCTACGACAACATGAAGACGGCGGTGAGCACGGTGTTCGTGGGCAAGAAGCGGGACTACAACCGCCGCTTCCAGGAGATGTGTACCCACCATCTGGTGGAGCCTGTGGCGTGCACGCCCGGGGCTGGCTGGGAGAAGGGGCAGGTCGAGAGACAGGTGGGTGACGTTCGCGGCCGCCTGTTCGCGCCCAGCCCGCGGGGCCGCTCCTACGCCGAGATCAACGAGTGGCTCATGGATCGGTGCATCGAGGACGCCAGGAAGCATCCGCATCCGACGATCCCGGGCAAGACGGTGTGGCAGGTGTTCGAGGAGGAGCGGCCCTTCCTGACAGCGTATCGCGGCCCCTTCGACGGCTTCCACGCCACTGAGGTAGCGGTCTCCAAGACTTGTCTGGTGCGCTTCGACAACAACCAGTACAGCGTGGCGGCCCGCGCGGTCGGGCGACCGGTGGACGTGCGGGCCTATGCCGATCGGATCGTCATCCGCCAGGACGGCGAGATCGTCGCCGAGCATCCCCGCAGCTTCGGGCGCGGCCGGATCGTCTACGATCCGTGGCACTACGTGCCGATTCTGACGAAGAAGCCCGGCGCGCTGCGCAATGGCGCGCCCTTCAAGGGCTGGCAGTTGCCTAACGCGCTCGGGCGCCTGCGGACCCGGCTTTCCGCCCGCGACGACGGCGACCGGCAGTTCGTCAAGGTTCTCGCGGCGGTGCTGGAGGACGGGCTGGAGGCGGTCGAGGCGGCCTGTGCCGAGGCGCTCGACAGCGGCGCCTGCAGCGCCGACGTCGTGCTCAACATCCTGGCCCGGCGGTGCCAGCCGGCGCCGCCGGCGACCATCCCGACGCCCGAGGGCCTGCGGCTTCGCCACCAGCCGGTGGCCGACTGTCGGCGCTACGACCGCCTGAGGGGGGCCGGCCATGGAGCGTCATGAGGTGCTGGCGATGATGACAACGCTGAAGCTCGCGGGGATGCGCGCCGCCTATGACGACATCCTCGCCGACGGGCTCAAGCGCCGCCATCCGGTGCAACAGATCTTCGGCGCTCTGCTGAGGGCCGAGATCGCCGACAAGACGGCACGCTCGATCAAGTACCAGATGGCGTCCGCCAGGCTGCCGGCGGCCAGGGAGCTGGCCGAGTTCGACTTCGCCGCCTCGCCGGTCAACGAGCCCCTGATCCGCGACCTCGCAATGGGCGGCTTCCTGGAAGCCAAGCGCAACATCGTGCTGGTCGGCGGCACCGGCACCGGCAAGACCCATCTCGCCGTCGCCATCGCGCGGTCCTGCATCCGCAAGGGCGCGCGCGGCCGCTTCTACAACGTCGTCGACCTGGTCAATCTCATCGAGGCCGAGATCCGCTCCGGACGCCAGGGCCGCACCGCGGACCAGCTCACCCGGCGCGACTTCGTCATCCTCGACGAACTCGGCTACCTGCCCTTCGCCCAGGCCGGCGGGCAGCTGCTCTTCCACCTCATGAGCCGGCTCTACGAGCGCACCTCGATCGTCATCACCACCAACCTCGCCTTCGGCGAATGGCCGTCCGTCTTCGGCGACCCCAAGATGACCACAGCCCTGCTCGACCGCCTGACCCATCATTGCGAGATCATCGAGACCGGAAACGAGAGCTGGCGCTTCAAGAACCGCTCCTGACCCGGCGCCGGCCGTCCCCGCGGCCCGGTTGCCCCGGTGGGCCAACAGGCACCCCCCACGCGGCTTCGCTCCGCGTAGCGCAGGGCGCTACACGAAGCCGCGCGGGTCCCCCCTGTTGACTACCGGGACAACCTCCGCCGTGCCACTCAGGGGGGTCAATATTGCACGCCGATCGGGGGTCAAACTTCAAAGCCGATTGACATGCTGGACGAATACAGCGATGTCCGCTTCGACGCGCTGGCGGATTTCATCCTCGACCGCTCACGCCGCGCCATGCAGGACGCCATCCGCGCCCTGCCGGACGGCATTTACCGCAATGCCATAACGCTCGACGGTTATGACCGGCCGGTCACCCTCAATGCAGCACTGACGATCGACGGCGAACGCATCGTCATCGATTTCGACGGCAGCTCGCCGGCCAGCCCCTACGGCATCAACCTGGTGATGAACTACACGCTGGCCTACACGGCGTTCGGCGTGCGCGCCGCGGTGGCGCCGGAGATCCCGAACAATGCCGGCTCGCTGGCGCCGGTAGAAGTCCGGGCGCCGCTCGGCTCGATCCTGAATGTCGAGAAGCCGCGGCCGGTCAGCGCGCGGCACATCATCGGCCAGTTCCTGCCGGACGTCGTGCTGGGCTGCCTCGCGAAGGTCCCCGGCCTGGAGGTTCCGGCCGAGGGCGCGGCCTGCCTGTGGGGCATTCAGGTGCGCGGCGGGCCGGAGATCGGCGCGGCGCCGGGCATGAACCGCGACAGCGACGCCGCGGCCTTCGACCTGCTCTCTTTCAACAGCGGCGGTTCGGGGGCTCGCCCCGCGGTCGACGGGCTTTCCGCCACCGCCTTTCCCAGCGGTGTGCGCGCCCTGCCGGTCGAGGCGGTCGAGACCCGCGCGCCGGTCGTGGTCTGGCGCAAGGAACTGAGGCCGGATTCGGGCGGCGCCGGGCGGCAGCGCGGCGGCCTCGGCCAGACGGTCGAACTCGGCACCCGCGACGGCGCGCCCTTCGCGCTTTTCGCTATGTACGACCGAGTCGAGAACCCGGCGAAAGGGCGCAACGGCGGCACCGACGGGGCGGCAGGCCGGGTCGGGACCGCCAACGGCGCCGCGCTGCGGCCCAAGGGCAAACAGATCGTCGGCGCCGGCGACCGGGTCCGCGTCGACCTGCCCGGCGGCGGCGGCCACGGCGATCCCCACGAACGGCCGCTCGAGGCCATCGCAGAGGATATCGCCGAAGGCTATGTCACCGCCGAAGCGGCGCAGGCCTTGTATGGCGTGAGCGTCCGCGACGACGGAACGGTGACACGGTAGGCCGCCGGTATCGCGGGCCGCCAATTCTGAAAATCGGATAATATTTTACTTAATGGTTGAATATCTCATCGGAGATCGATACATTCAACCATATGGTTGAACAAAGCCTCGATCGCGTCTTCCGGGCGCTTGCCGATCCCACCCGCCGGGCCATCCTCGATCGGCTGGCTGCCGGGGAGGCAACGGTCGGCCATATCTCCGAGCCATTTCCCCTTTCCTTCGCCGCGGTGTCCAAGCATCTCGGCGTGTTGGAGCGCGCCGGCCTCGTGACCCGCGAAGCGCGGGGACGGGAACGGGTGTGCCGGATCGCGCCGGCCGCGCTCGACGACGCCCGCGCCTGGCTCGAATTCCACGAGCGCTTCTGGACCGGGCGCCTGGACGCGCTCGATGCGCTGGTCGGGACGGGCATCGGCAAACCGGACGAATCGCAATGACAGAATTCAACACGCCGGCACCAACCGCCGGGCAGACCCCTTCAGGAGCCCGCACCATGGCAGAGCATCGACCGGACGAAGCAGACATCTATCTGACGCTGCACCGCACCATCGATGCGCCGGTCGAGACGGTTTACGCCGCGTGGACCGACCCGGAGCTGTTGCGCCGATGGCTGGCGCCCGGCAATGCCGCGGTCGCCCGCGCGGTCGCCGACGTCGCGGTCGGGGGGACGTTCCTGATTGAGATGCGCGCTACGGACGGAGAGAAATGGCTCACCCGCGGCCTGTACCGGGAAGTCGTGCCCAACCGCCGCCTGGTGCACACCTGGCGCTGGGAAGGCAGCGACGTCGAATCGCTGGTTACCGTCGATCTCGAGCCGGCGTCGGCCGGTACGACGCGTCTGACGCTCACCCATTCCCGGTTCGCGCAAGCCGAGGCCCGCGACGAGCATGAGCGCGGCTGGACCGGTTGCCTCGCGAAGCTGGAGACCCTGTACGCCGGTTGAAGCCTCTGCCGATACTGCAGCGCGGGAGACTTCCCAGTGGCGCCGTATCGCTTCCCGGCGTACAGGGCCGCGACGTTTACCGGCTCCGTTCCGGGCCGGCGGCCGCTCCCGAATCCCCGGCCGGTCGCGCAATAAATCGGATCGGAGAGGTATCGATGGACCGAATTGTGCCGGCCAGCCGTCCGGTCTGGGTTTCGGACGAGATGTATCCGTTCGAAAGCCGGTTCTTCGCCACCCCGTCCGGCCATCGGATGCACTTCGTCGACGAGGGCGAGGGCGAGCCGGTCGTCTTCGTGCACGGCAATCCGGCCTGGTCCTTCGAATTCCGGCATCTGATCGCAGCGCTTAGATCGGAGTATCGCTGCGTCGCCTCCGACCATATCGGTTTCGGCCTTTCCTCGCGGAGCGGCCGGCGTGAGGACCACCACCCCGAAAGCCACGCGGACAGGTTCGCCGCCCTGCTCGACCATCTGGATCTTCGCGACATCACCCTGTTCATGACCGATTGGGGCGGGCCGATCGGCCTGGATTTCGCGCGCAGCCATCCGGACCAGGTAAAGCGGATCGCGATCGCCAACACCTGGTGCTGGCCGGTCGGCGACGACCTTCATTTCAGGGCGTTCAGCTTCCTGATGTCGAGCTGGATCGGTCAATATCTCATCAAGCGGCACAACATCTTCGTGAACAAGGTGATGCCGATGGCGGTGGGCGACAGGAATGTCCTGACGTCGGAGATCATGGCGCACTACCGCAATGCGCAGCCGTCGCCGGGCGCGCGCGCCGCAAACGCCGCGCTGCCGGGTTGCATCGTCGGGGCGGGCGCGTGGCTGAATTCGATTTGGCAAGAGCGCGCGGCCTTCGCGGACAAGCCTGCGCTCATCGTCTGGGGACACCGGGACATTGCGTTCCGGAAGAAGGAGCTCGACCGGTGGACGTCCGAACTTTCCGATTTCGAGCTGCACGAATTCGAGGACTGCGGACATTTTCTGGCGGAAGAGGCGCCGGAAAAGCTGGTGGCGGCGCTCCGATCCTTCATGCAGCGGGCATAGAGGTTCGATTTGCCGGTCCTCGCTGAGAACCGGTCCCGCTGAACCTTAAGAAGTCCGGCTACCCTTCCATCGCCTACAGCCGCAGGCGGGCGATGCGATGGACCTGCTGCAGCGCAGTGGCGAACTCCGTCTCCGGGTCGTTGCCGGCGCGTTCGCGAAAAGCCGAGAGAATATCCTGCCGGCTCAAGCCGCGCACCGCGACGATGAACGGAAAGCCGAAGCGGGCGTTGTATTGCTCGTTGAGCGTATGGAACTCGGCGAACTCCTCCGGCGTGCAGCGGTCGAGGCCGGCCGAGGCCTGCTCGGCGGTCGATTCCGCCGTCAATTCACCGGACGCGGCGAGCCGGCCGGCCAGTTCGGGATGGGCGCGCAGCAGCGCCAGTTTCGCAGCGTCGTCCGCGGCGTCGACAACCCGCGCCATCCGGCCGGCCAGCGCCCTTGCTTCATCGTCCCCGGCGCCGAGCCCGGCATCGAACACAGCCGCCGCCACCCAGGGCGAATGTTCGTAGATACCGCCATAGGCGCCGATGAAGGCGGTGCGGTCCAGGGCCGAAGGGCGGGGCCAGAGCATGGCGGCGAATATCGCTTTGGAAGGGCCGGTCCACAGTAGAGCATTTTGCACCGGGACGAAATTGGCGTCGTCCGGGGCGATGGCCCTCGGCAGCGCCATCCGGCGAAGCCGAATGTCCTATGCCGCATTCCGGCCTGCGGCGCCGATGCCGGGCCGGTCGATTCCCAAGCCGGATCGAAGCGGCGTTACGTTGCAGTTCCCTCGCAAAAGAAACTGCTCTTTCCGAAATCCAGAGACAGACTTAATGTTTCAGATAACTACGATTAATAGTTATAGATCGTATTGGAATTTCTTATCATGTCCGGGTGAAATTTTTTCGGGAAATTATTTTGAGGCGGACAGAAGACGGTGATTCCTCCTCGCATGTTGCGGCACGGGCAGGACCACAGAATGCGGATACGCTAATATCCGCCCAATGCAATACCGATGAGCAGAACATTATCAACATATTGAAAAATAACAAGTTTCTACATTTATCAACCTGCGGGAAATCTATCCGAGCGGTTGTTTTGCAATCGGCTTCCGCCCTGGTGCCGGCCCGGAGCAACGGCGGTGGTTGTCCGGCGAATTGCAGAAAATGCTGCAAAAAAATGGATTTTCCGAGAATAATTCCTTGAACGTGCATTTCATTTTACCCAAATGAGATTCAACGTAACAGGAGGCAAACATGCTCAAGAAAATTTTCGGTATCCTGACGGCTTCTGCAATTTGCGCCGCATCTGCGGCACAAGCGCATCAGGTTCACTACGCAATGGCGGCCGCCGAAACAAGGCACGTCATGCAGCCGCTTCCGGACGATGTATTCACGGCCCTGGCCGGCGAGGCCCGCAAGGCGCAAGCCGCGGCGCTCGCCAAATGCCGGAAAGCCGGGAAGCGTACCTGCATCGTGATCGGCAGCGGTACGCTTCCGCACCCTCGCAAGCACTGATGTGCGCACGGTAGCGCAGCACATTGATTTCTCGGCGACGGCTTCCTCCCGGCCGAAGCCGAGGACTTCGCCGCCGGCCGAACGCAGCCCCGGATGGGCCGCCTACCGGCCAGCGGCGATCCCCGCTTCGATCAGGCTGTCGATCTCGCTCCCGGCGTAACCGGCTTCCCCCAGCACGGCGCGCGTGTCTTCCCCGTAGCCGCGGGGCGGGTAGAACTCGTCCGGCCGGTCCGGCATGTCCACGGCCCGCGGCTGCAGGCGCAGGGCCTGGCCGGTCGGCAGCACGGTCCGGACCATCTTCGAGCGCACCGCCGGCATCTCGTGGACGCGCGGAATGTCGTTGATCGGCGTATTGGGGATCTGCGCCGCGGAAAACTCTTCGGACAGGGTGGCGAACGTCGCCAACCGTGTGATTTCCCCGATCTCCCGATAGATCGCCTCGCGGTCGGCGTAGCGCGCATCCGGGGTATTGCGGGCGCCGTCCTTGCCGACCGGCACGAAGCGTTCGATCCCGGTCAGGCGGCGCCACTGGGCGTTGCTGCCCACAGCGACATAGATATAGCCGTCGCTGGTCGGATAGACGTTGGTCGGGATGAATTTGCGGTGGGCGTTGCCCCAGCGGGTGATCTCCTCCGGATCGCAATCCAGGTCGATCAGCGGCAGCAGCGTGATCAGCCACGACGCCGCGGCCTGGAACATGGAGACGTCGATCCGCTTGCCTTTCGCCCGGTCGGCGCCCTCGGCCAGCGCCAGCAGGACATTGGCATAGACTTCGTCGCCGGCCTTGAGATCGGTCACCGGTATGCCCGTCAGGGTCGGGGGCCCGTCGTCGAAGCCGGTGACCGCCATATACCCGCACATGGCCTGGATCACCGGGTCGTAACCGGCGACCGTCGGATAGTCCGGTCCCATGGCGGAAATGCCGGCCCAGATCAGCCCCGGTTTGACCGCGCTCAGAGTCTCGTAGTCGATGCCGAGCGGGGCATAGCGGCTGGGGATCGTGTTGCAGGTGAAGACATCGGCGTCGAGCTCGCGGATAATCCGGTGCAGCGCGGCCTGGCCCTCCGCCGTCTTGAGGTTGAGGGCGATGCATTCTTTGCCGACATTCTGGGCCAGGAAATAGGAGTAGGGCTCGATGCCGGGCACCGGCCCGCCGACATAGCGGTTGGGGTCGCCGGGCTGGTCCCGCCCGTCGGCCGCCTCGACCCGGATGACGCGCCAGCCGAGCTGCACGAACCGCATGGTCGCGTAGGGCATCGCCAGTGCCTGTTCCATCGCAATGACGGTACGTTTCTTCACCTTTTCTCCCCCGCGATTGGTGTTTCCGGACGTCCGTGCCGTTCTCAGATCGTGATCGGTTCCTCGAACCGGCCGTAGACATCGGCGAGGACTTTGGTCATCTCGCCGACCGTCGCATAGGCCTTCACCGCCTCCATGATCGCCGGCATCGTGTTGGCGCCGGCGCCGGCATCGGTGTGGAGCCGTTTGAGCGCCCGGTCAACGGCGTCCCGGTTGCGTTCGGCGCGCACCCGTTTCAGGCTCGCCAGCTGCATGTCGAGATCCTCCTGCCGTTCCGGATGGAACTCGACGTCCGGCTTTTCTTCGGGTACCCGGTAGCAGTTCACGCCGACCTTGCGGGCCTCGCCGCTCTCGACCCGGCGGTGGTGCTCATAGGCCTGCCGGGAAACCCGGTCCTGGATGCGGCCGCTGGCGACGCCGGCGACGATGCCGCCCTCGTCCTCGACGCGCTGCATGACCACCACGATCTTTTCCTCCATCTCGTCGGTCAGCGCCTCGACGAAATAGGAGCCGCCGAGCGGATCGACCGTATCGCACAGGCCCAGCTCCTCGATCAGCAACTGCATGGTGCGGATCGAGATCTGCTGCGCCTTGGGCGAGGGGATCGTGTAGGCCTCGTCGTAGCAGCACAGCGCAATCGTCTGGGCGCCGGACAGCACGGCGGAGAGCGCATAGTACGCGCCGCGCATGATGTTGTTCTCCGGCTGGTCGATGGTCAGGCCGAAGCCGCCGCCGCCCGCGATCATGCGCATCCACATGGTCTTGGGATTCTGCGCGCCATACTGTTCTTTCAGAATTTTCGCCCATAGCCGACGCCCAGCGCGGAATTTGGCGACTTCCTCGAACAGCTTGCCGAAGACGTTGAAATTGAAGGAGAGGCGCCCGGCGAAATCGTCGATGGCGAGACCGCGCCCTAGCATCTCGTCGACATAGGCCTTGGCGATGGCGAATGCGTAGCCCATCTCCTCGGCCGGATCGCAGCCGGATTCGCGGATATGGTAGCCGCAAACGCTGACCGGGCTGTAGTTCGGCGCATGGCGCGCACAATATTCGATGGTGTCGCCGACCAGCTTGACCGACGGCTCGACCGGGAAGACCCAGGTGCCGCGGCCGATCATTTCCTTGAGGATATCGTTCTGGGCCGTTCCGCGCAGGGTGGCGATGTCGTAGCCGCGCTTTTCCGCCATCGCGAGATACATGGCTATCATGATGGCGGCGGTGCCGTTGATAGTGAGCGACACGGTGATCTCGTTGAGGTCGACGCCGTCGAAGGCGACCTCGAAATCGCGCAGGCTGTCGATCGCCATGCCGACGCGCCCGACCTCGCCTTCCGCGGCCGGATCGTCGCTGTCCAGCCCGCATTGGGAGGGCAGATCGAAGGCGACGTTGAGGCCGGTGTTGCCGGTCTCGATCAGGTAGTGGAAGCGCTCGTTGGTCGCCTGCGCGTTGCCGAAGCCGGTATACTGGCGCATCGTCCAGGGGCGCCGGCGGTACATGTCGCGATGGATGCCGCGGGTGAAGGGATACTCGCCGGGCTGTTCCCCGCCCGCCCCGTTGCCGCCGCCGCTTCCGTTGCCGCCGTTCAGGTCCGCCGCCGTGTAGACCGGCTTTACCTCGATGCCGGAGTCGGAGAAGACCGGCTTCACGCCCCTTGGCAAATCACTGTTGGGCAGATCGAGTTCGCTTTTGATGTCTCGGGTCAGTTCCTCGGCCATCGCGCTACATTCTCCTCGATATACCGGACGATGTCGTCGAGCCGGCTGCGTGAATTGAAGACGGCGTCCACGCCGATATCGGCGAGCGCCTCATGATCCTTCTCAGGCACGTTGCCGCCGACCAGCCACAGCCGCGTGCCGAGATCGTACTGGTCCCACAATTCCTTGAGCCGCCGCGCCAGCGGCAGGTGGGAGCCGGACAGGATCGACATGCCGATCACGTCGACATCCTCGTCCTTCGCCCGCCGGGCGATTTCCTCCGGGGTCTTGCGCAGGCCGGTATAGATCACGTCCATGCCGGCGTCCTTGAGCGCCCGGGCAACGATTTTGGCGCCGACATCGTGGCCGTCCAGCCCCGGCTTGGAGAACAGCACCCTGATCGGCCTGCGTGTCATCCGGCGGAGACCTCCTTGGCGATGATCAGCTTCAGGATCTCGCTCGTGCCGCCGCCGATCAGCAGGAAGCGGACATCGCGCAGATAGCGCTGCACGGGATACTCCATGGCGAAGCCGTAGGAGGCATAGATGCGCGAGGCATGCTCGCAGATGCGCGCCGCCGCCTCGGAGGCGAACAGCTTCGCCATCGCCGCTTCCTTGTGGTGCGGCCGGCCGGCGTCGCACAGTTCGGCGGCATAGGTCACCAGATGCCGGGCGGCTTCCAGATCGGTGCCCATGTCGGCCAGGCGCATCTGCACGGCCTGGAAGCGGTTGATCGGCTTGCCGAACTGCTTGCGCTCGCCGGCGTATTGCACGGCGTCGTCCATCGCGGCACGGGCAATCCCGATGCCCATGGCGCCGGTCATGATGCGGATGCGGGCCAGGATTTTTCGCAGGTGCTGCTCGCCCTCGCCGACGGGGCAGAGCTGATGGCTGTCCGGCACGAAGCAGTCGCTGAAGGAGAGCTCGGAGGTCGGCAGCGCGCGCACCCCCAGCTTCTCGATCGCCCGGCCGATCTCCAGCCCCTCGAAATCCCGCTCGACCAGGAAGATGGTGATGCGGTCTTCCTCGCCGGCCTTGGCGAAGACGGTGAAGAAGTCGGCGACCGGCGCCGAGGTCACCCACATTTTCTGGCCGTTCAGGCGCCAGCCGCCGTCCGCTTTCGTCGCGCGCGTGGTCATGCCGTGCAGGTCGGAGCCGGCGTTGGGCTCGGTCATGCAGATGCCGCCAATCCTGTCGCCGTCCAGCGCCGGGATCAGCAGCCGCTCGACAATGTCGTCATTGCCGAGTTCGTTGAGGAAATGGGTGCCCATCAGCGCCTGCATCGAGCAGGCGGCGGCCAGCGCCAACGAGCCGCGGGAAAGCTCCTCGACCGCGAGACAGAAGGGCAGCAGGCCGAGTTCCAGCCCGCCGACCTGTTCCGGATAGCGCATGCGGAAAAAGCCGAGTTCGCCGATCTGCCGGAAAAGCTCGCGCGGGAACTCATGCGCCTCGTCGATCGCCTCGGCCTGCGGCAGGATTTGCTCGTCGCAAAAACGCGTGAAGGTATCGCGGATGGCGGCGAATTCTTCCGGCAGGTCGATCATGCGGCCACTCCGGTCTCCATCGTCATTCCGCCGCGTCGGCAACGCCGGCCGCACGGGCCCGCAAGGCCAGCGTCGCCTCGCGCTCAACCCGCAGAGCCGCCCGGTCCACGACCGCGTCGTAGTCGCGCTCCGCGGCGTCCGGCGTCACCTTGCCGTCCAGCAGGTCGCGGTCGATGGCGGCGAAGTCGCGTTCGTGCGGATCGCCATAGCCGCCGGCGCCCGGCAGTTGCAGGCTGACGACATCGCCTTCGGACAATGTATCCAGCGCTTTTGAGCGCATGCGCTCCTCGTCCGGCGCGCCGGGATTGCGGACGATTGCGCCGGCGGCGCCGGGCTTGCCGCCGAACAGGCCCTGGGGCCGGAACTTCTGGCGGTCGGCATAGCGCGCGAAGCTGACCGGGCCGGTGAGCAGGCGGATATCGCGGCGCAGGGCCAGGCTGCCGCGGAACTTTCCGGCGCCGCCGCTGTCCGGCAGGAATTCGTAGCGGTCGATGCGGAACGGGAAGCGGCTCTCCACGGCTTCGACCGGCGTGTTCATGAAGCGGGGCAGATGGCTGTCCTGGCCGTCGGCGCCGTCCTGGCGCGGCCGGCCGCCGTTACCGCCGCCCTGGATGTCGATCATGATGAAGGTCTCGCCCGTCTTCGGGTCCTTGCCGCCGAAGCCGCAGGTCGTGATCTGGCCGTGGCTGCCGGCGGTCACCCGGTCCGGCGCGGCCTGGGACAGGGCGAAGAAGGTGGCCTCGGCGATTTTCTGCGAGGCGTTGGTCCGCGCCGCGACCGCGCCCGGCGGCAGCGGATCGGCAACTGTGCCCTTCTTCGTCACTACCTCGACCGGCCGGTAGCAGCCGGAATTGGGCGGCGCGTGCGGATCGACCACCGCAATCATGACGTAGTAGATCGCGGCGTGGGTGTTCGCCATGGTGGAATTGGTGTTGCCCTCGGCCTGCGGATCGCAGTCCGTGAGATCGACGATGGCCCGGTCGCCGTCGATGGTGACCTTGAGCGCAATGCGGATCGGCTCGTCGTTGACGCCGTCGTCGTCGATGAAATCCTCTGCCTCCCAGGTGCCGTCCGGCAGGGCCATCAGCCCCTGGCGCATGCGCCGTTCGGAATAGTCGAGCAGGTCGTCCCAGGCGGTCTGCACGACCGTTTTGCCGTAGCGGTCGAACAGGCGGACCAGCCGGTCCGTTCCGACCATGAGCGAACTGATCTGGGCCCGGATATCGCCCATCGTCTTGTCGGGCATGCGGATCTGGTTGCGGATGATGCCGACGATCTCGCGGTCCTCCACGCCCGCCTTCATGATCTTCACCATCGGCAGGCGCAGGCCTTCCAGGTAAATCTCTCGGATGCCGCCCGCGACGCCGCCGGCCGCCACGCCGCCGAGGTCGGAATGGTGGGTGATGTTGCCGACGAAGCCGATCAACTCGCCCCGGTAGAAGGCGGGCGCGATGGCGTACAGGTCCATGATGTGCTGGCCGCCCTTGTAGGGATCGTTGGTGACGATAACGTCCCCGGGGGCCAGATCCTCGGGCCGGAACTCCTTCACCAGTTCGCGCATGGTGATCTCGAAACCGGCGAGCAGGCTGGGCGTATGGTGGGCCTGGGCGACCGTCTGCCCTTTGGCGTCGGTGACGACGCAGGAGATGTCCTTGATCTCCGTGATGATGGTCGAGCGGCCGGTGCGCACCAGCGTGTAGCCCATCTCGTCGGCGATCTGCTCGGAGGCGTAGCGGATCACCTGCATGGTCACCAGATCGTTCATCGCCCTTCCCCCTACGGCCCGCGCAGGTCGACGATCAGGCCGAGGTCGGCCGTCACCGTTGCGCGCCGCGCTGGCGGCACCAGGGTGGACGAGGTTTCCTCCTCGATCACCGCCGGTCCGGGCACCATCATGCCATGGGCCAGCCTTGTACGTTCGAAAATCGGCGCGTCGGTCCAGCCCGGCCCGTCGAAATAGACCGGGCGGCTGCCGTTCCGGGCCGCAGCGGGCGACATCCCGCCCTCGGCGCTTTCGGGGAAATCGACCGGCGGATTGAGGCCTTCGGCGCTGACCCGCAGGTTGACGATCTCGATCGGCTCGCCCTCGAAGAAGAAGGCATAGCGTTCGCGATAGAGCGCGCCGAAATCCGCGACCAGCGCGGCAATGCGGGCCTCCGTCACCGGCCCCCGATCGGGCAAGGGCAGCAACAGTTCGTAGGTCTGGCCCGCAACCTTCAGGTCGGCGAGGCGGATCAGGCGGATGCGGTCTTCCTGAAAGCCCTGGGCGGTCAGCAGGTTCCGGCCCTGCGCCTCCATTTCCAGAAAGGCATTTTCCAGCCCGCCGATATCCGCCTCGGCGGCGACGATGCCGCCGGTCGCCGTCACATAGTCGTGGCGCATTTCGGTCGCCAGCAGGCCGACCGCCGAGAAGGTGCCGGGCAGCGGTGGCACGATGGCCTCGGCCATCGATAACTCCTGCCCCAGATCGACGGCATGGGCGCCGCCGGCGCCGCCGAACGAGACCAGCGAGAAATCGCGCACGTCGATGCCGCGCTGGATGGTCACCGTGGCGATGCCACGGGTCATGTTGGCGTTGACGACCTTCACCACGCCGAGCGCCGCCTCTTCGAGGCTTGTGCCCATCCGTTCGGCCAGGACGCCGACGGCGCGTTCCGCCGCTGCCTTGTCGAGCGCCATCCGCCCGGCGTTGAAATTGTCCGGGTTGAGCCGGCCCAGCACCAGATTGGCGTCGGTCACCGTCGCCTCGCCGCCGCCCTGGCCGTAGCAGGCCGGGCCGGGCACCGCGCCCGCCGAGTGCGGCCCGACATTCAAGGCGCCGCCGGGATCGATCCAGGCGATGGAGCCGCCGCCGGCGCCGATGATGTGGAGGTCGATGATCGGGATCTTGACCGGCAGGCCCTGGAAATCGCCTTCGGTCGTCACCCGCGAACGACCGTCTTCGATCAGCCCGATATCGAAGGATGTGCCGCCCATATCGACCGAGACCATCCGGCTGCGCCCGTGACGCCGGCCGTAGGCCGCTGCCGCCACAACGCCGCCGCACGGGCCGGAGTTCACGGTCGTCACCGCCTTGCGGCGGGCCTGGCCGACCGAGGTCGAACCGCCGTTGGCCTGGATGACCGACAGGCGCGCCTTGCCGGCGGCCTGGGCAATCCGGGCTTCGAGATTGGCCAGATAGCTGTCCATGACCGGCGTCAGATAGGCGTTCATCACCGCCGTCGAGGCGCGCTCGTATTCCCGGTATTCAGGGCTCATCCGGTTGGAGACGCTGATCGGCAGGCCGGGCAGGTGTTCGCTCAGGATTTCGGCGGCGCGGTCCTCGTGCGCCGGGTTGAGATGGGCGAACAGGAAGCAGACGGCGACGGCTTCGACCTGCTGGCCGGCGAATATTTCCGCCGCCGCGGCGACGCTCGCCTCGTCCAGCGGCGTGACCACAGCGCCTTCGGCGTCGATGCGCTCGACGGCTTCCAGGCAGCGATGGCGCGGCACCAGCGGCGGCGGCCGGTCGACCGTGAAATCGTACAAGCCCTCCATCGGCCGCTGGACCCGGCCGATCTCCAGCATGTCGCGGAACCCCGCCGTGGTCAGGAAGCCGACTTTCGCGCCGGTGCGCTCGATCAGGGCATTGGTGCCGGTGGTCGAGCCGTGGACCACCTCGACGATGCTGTCGAGGCCGATCCCTTCGGCCGCGGCGGCCGCGCGAATGGCTTCCATCACGCCGACGGCGCGGTCGTGAGGTGTCGTCGGCACCTTCGCGCCCCTCAGGCCGCGGCCCTTGTCGTCGGCGATCACCACATCGGTAAACGTGCCGCCGACGTCGACGGCGAGGCGGTATCCGGGTCCGGATTCGCCGGCAGCGTCGGCCGGCGCGCCGCCGCCTAAATCCCCGGCAGCCATAGGACGATCGGCGGGAAGAAGATCATCAGCAGCATGACCAGGGAATCGCAGCCCAGGAAGGGCAGGCCCGATTTGTAGATATCCATCATCTTCGTGCCGGCCGGGGCCACGCCCTTCATGACGAAGAGCTGCAATCCAAAGGGCGGCGAGGTGCTCGCCATCTGCATGTTGAGCAGCATGATGGCGCCGAACCAGATGGTCGCCTGCTCCGGGGTCATGCCGAGGCCGGGCGCCAGCGCCTCGACGATGGGCAGGTAGATCGGCACGGTCAGGAACATGATCGACAGCGGTTCCATGAAGGTGCCCATCATCAGCAGCACCAACATCATCAGGATGATGATGACGAAGGGTGCGACCTGAACCGCCGTCGCCAGTTCGACCAGCCCGCGCGAGGCGCCGGTAAAGGCGAGTATCTGGCCGAACGCCGTGGAGCCGGTGAGGATCATGAACATCATCACCGTCGTGCCAAGGGTCGACCGGAACGACTCCGTCACGACGTCCCAGCGCAGCCCGCGGTAGAGCGCGGCCAGGACGAATGTGCCGGCCGCGCCCAGGGCGGCGGACTCGGTCGGCGTCGCCACGCCGAGGAAGATCAGGCCGATCACCAGGAACACGATGGTGGCGAGCGGGAAGACGTAGATGAGCGTATTGCCGATCTTGGGCAGCAGCGGCTGGGGCGGCACATCGTAGGGCGGCGCCAGATGCGGCTGCATCGTGCAGCGGATCACGATGTAGGAGGCGTAGAACACGCCCATGAGCAGGCCCGGCAGGATGATCGCGATCAGGAAATCGCCGACCGAGAAATCGCCGATGGCGGCGAGCAGCACACCCAGCGCCGAGGGCGGAATCATGATCGCCAGACCGCCGGAGCCGAGGATCGGTCCCAGGGTCATGGGCTTGGCATAGCCGCGGCGCTCCATGTCCGGCACCAGCAGCTTCCCCAGCATCGCCGTGCCGGCCATGCCGGAGCCGGTGAGCGTGGCGAACATCGTGCCGCCGCCGACCGCCATCAGGCTCAGCCGGCCCGGCACCCGCCCGAACCAGGAATCCAGCACCTCCATCTGTTTCGAGGCGATGCCCGATCTGAACATCACCTCGCCCATCAGGATGAACAGGGGCACGGGCAGGATCGCGAAATGGGTGACGGAGGCGCCGACCGACAGGACGAGCTGGTTAAAGCCGGCGAAGCCGTTCCAGAAAATGTAGACGCCGACGACATTGATGCTGAGGAAGGCAAAGGCCACCGGCACGCCGATGGCGAGCAGCACAATCAGCGCGCCGAAAATGACCAGAAGGACGACCCACCACTCGGCGCCCATCTAACCGATATCCGTCTGGTAGTTGGTCCGGTCGCTGCGCACGCCGGCGGCGTATTCGATCATGTTGCGCAGGAAGCGCAGGGCGAGGACCAGTGACCCGACGGGGATGCACAGCAGGACGATCCAGGTCGGGAATTCCACAACCGTCGGGTTGTAGGCGCCGGAGATGAATTTCTCCCGGACCGCCAGCGCGCCCCAGATCACGAAAACCGAGGTGATGCCGAGCCCGAGCAGGGAGGAAACGACGCCGAAACGCTGGCGCCAGCGCTCCGAAAAGGCACTGAGGAATATATCGACGCGAACGTGATTGCCTTCGCGCAGGGCCCAGGCCGTGCCCAGGAAGCAGATATAGAGCAGCGAGTATTCGGCAAACTCGACGACCCAGACCAGCGGATCGTTGAGCACATAGCGCATGAAGACTTCGAGGCAGACCGCCGCCGTGATGGCGGCCAGCAGCAGGATGGCGCCGAACGACATCGCGTCTTCGATCCGGTCGAGGATCCGAAGCAGGCGTTGCATGGGGTTATCCCTAGAATCCGGGGGCGGCGCGGGCCGCCCCCGGGATTCCGTCCTCGGGTCTAGCCGAGCCTAGTTGCAGGTCAGCTTTTTCAGCTCCGCCACGCGCTTGGCGCCGAGTTTCTCGGACAGGCGCGCCCATTCGGTCTCGTAGGCGGCGTCGACATAGGCCTTGTTCTCGGCCGCCGAAAATTTGACCTTGGTCACATGACCCTTGAGCGATGCCCAGTCCTTCGCTTCGAGGCCATCATAGTATTTTACCATGCCCGGCTCGTAGGCGACCGAGATGTCCGTGATGGTCTTGCGGACGTCGGCCGGCAGCTTCTTCCATTTGTCCAGGTTCATGATGGCGCCCATGTTCGAATTGCCGAAGAACGGCAGGTCGACCACATATTTCGCCTTCTTCACCCAGCCGCGCTTCAGGACCCCGGCGGTCGGCCAGCCGAAGCCGTCGACCACGCCGCGCTCCAGCGCCGTATAGACGGCCGGCGAGTTCATCGTCACCGGCACCATGCCCAGCTTCTGCATCATCTTGTCGTAGAGCGAGCCCGTGCGCATCTTCAGGCCCTTGAGATCGGCCAGCGTCTTCGGGTTCTTGTTCATCCACAGATAGAAATTACCGGCCTGCACCCGCGCCACCAGTTTCAGGTTCAGCTTCGCCATCTGGGCGTCCAGATGGGCGAAGTGGCCGTTATTCCGCTCGTCCGGGATCGTGCATTTGGACAGCCAGCTCGACGCCGTCTCGGGCGCGCGGTCCTGGATGTCGGCGAACACGGCGAAGATGATGTCGATGACGCCGTTCTTGGCCGCGTCCCACTGCTCGCGCCGGCCGATCACTTCCGGCCCGCCGATATAGTTGATTTTCAGCTTGCCCTTGAGGGCGGCATTCACCTTGTTGACCCAGTCGTGGGACGATTTCATCACCGGATGCTTGTGCGGAATGAAGGCGATGCCGCGCATGCTGGTTTCGCTCATCGCCAGGGACGGTGCAGCGACAACCGCCGCAGCACCGATCAAAAGGCCTAATTTACGCATTTCAAACTCCTTGTTTTTCCCGCCATTCTTGGATCGTCCCGGCAAATTTCGGGACTGCGCTGCAAACCCTAGCCGACCGGTCACGCAAATTCCAGCGCTTGGAGCGGGCGTCTGCCATTCGCAATTGCCGGGAGGAGCGGGTGTTATCGCCGTTCTACCTCCCGAAGGAAAGCGAACAAGCTGTTGAAATCCGGCAGCGGGCCGCCGATGGCAGCCCGTTCGAACGCGCTTATCCGGTCCTCGGTCGCGCAGCGGCGGCCGTTGGCGTGGAACTTGTCGAGCACCTTGCCTCGGTCCGGCGGGGCCGAGGAGACCGGCCGTTCGAGCCGTGCACCATCGGACAGATCGAGGATCAGCACGCCGTCGAAGCCCTGGCCAAGCGCCGGGTCCTCGACATGGGCAAGCCGCGCTGCCAGTTCGAGAATGGCTGCATCTGCACGCGACGCGGCGTCCAGCGCGTCGAGGGTCACCGCGCCCTTTGTCAGGGCGACGGCCAACAAATAGGGCAGGCTGGCAATGGCCGCCATCTCGCTGTCCGGCCGGAGCTTGTCGGCCCGCGGCAGGCTGACGATCTTCGCCGCCCAGGGCGCGATTCGGCACTCACCACCGGCGATGTCGCCGGCTTCGATGCCGTGCTCGCGCCGCAGGTCGATGCCCGCGTCGAGATAGGGCTGAATGACATGGGCGCAGGGATAGTATTTGAAATGGGCGTCCGCACCGCGCCAAGCCGTGCCCAGCCCGCCGGTCAGCCCCCCGGTCAGTCTATCGGCCAGGCCGTCCGGCGCGACGTCCTCGCCGGCCAGCAGCGCCGCGTACAGGTTGTGCCGGCCGTCGAGCACCCCGGCCGGCCCGCGGAAGCCCTGCGCCGCCATCTGCGCCGCGACGATTCCGCCATGGGCCGCCCAGCCGGCGTGCAGCCATTTCGACCAGGATCCGTCGGCGATGAAGGCCATCAGCCCGCCCGCCATGCTGCCGGCAAGGCCGAAGGCGTTCGCAATCTCAGCACCGTTCAGGCCCATCAGTCGCCCGGCCGCCGCCGCCGCCGCGAACGGGCCGATCACGCCCGTGGCGTGCAATCCGCGCCGGTGAAAGCGCCGCCCGGCGATGCTGCCGAGCCGGGCCGCAACTTCGTAGCCGGCGACAATGGCCGCAGCGATCTCTCTGTCGTCCGCGCCGCAGGCCTCGCCGACTGCCAGGGCGGTTGGAATCACGACCGACCCGGGATGCACGACCGAATCCTGGAAGGTATCGTCGAAATCGCGGCAATGGGCCGTCACGCCATGGACGAAGGCCGCCCAGGCCGCCGCCGCCCGGCCCCCGCCCGGCACGATGCCGGCCTCGTCCGACGCGCCCTGCCGGGCTGCAACCTGCCGCGCCGCCATCGCGGCTTCGGTCGGCGCGCCGGCCAGGATCAGGCCCAGCGTATCGAGCACGCGCAGGCCGATCGGCGGATGCTGGGCAGCCGGGACATCCGCCCATTGCAGGCCGGCAACCCAATCCGCCAGGACGCGCGCCGCAGGCCTGTCGGGCGTTGAAGTCGTCACAATACTTCCCGGAGCAGGTCCTCCACCTCGCCGACCGTCATCGGCCGGGGCACATGGGGCATCATGTAATCGTCCATCGCCAACGCCGCGATCGGCCCGAGATCGGCCTCGGTCAGGCCGACTTCGGTAAGCCGCTGGGGCAACGGCAGCGCGCGGACCATATCGGCCATGGCATCCGCCGCCGCGTTGCCGGCCGCATCCGGCGACAGGCCTTCGATGCGCACGCCGAGCGCCTCGGCGATCCAGACCTGGCCGTCGCCCAGCGCCGGCAGCAGGCGGCGCATCGCCGGCGCCAGCAGGAGGGAATGGGCGATCCCGTGCTGGAGCCCGTGGCGGCCGCCGAAGATGTGGCCGAGGGCGTGCACGACGCACACCATCGTATTGATGCCGGCAACGCCGGACATCAGGCAGGCCATCTGGCAATCGGCGCGCGCGGCGAGGTCGTCCGGCTTCTCGACCGCGCGCGGCAGGGCCCGGCGCAGCAGTCGCGCGCCGTGCAGCGACAGGCCGGTCGTGACCGGCTGGCGCGTCCGGGCATAAAGGGATTCGATGCAGCGGGCCATTGCGGTCATGCCGGTGAGCGCGCTCAGCACCGGGTTCGCGTAGATGGCCATCTCCGGGTCGAGAACGGTCGCGTCCGGCACCATGCGCCGGTCCCAGAACAGCAGCTTGGTGCGCTTTTCCGGGTCGCGCAGGCCGGCGGTCGGCATGACGTCGCTGGACGATCCCGCCGTGGTCGGCACCGCGATATGGGCGATGCCGGGATCGGGCATGACTGCCCGCTCCATGCCCTTGGCGCCGAAATCGATGGTGTAGGGCGCGAATTCGCCGCCGGTCGACCGGAGCAGGGCAATGCCCTTGCCGCCGTCGATGGCGCTGCCGCCGCCGACGCTGACGACGGTATCCGCGCCGCAGGCGTCGAACTGCGCCGCCGCTTCGCGCACCTGGGCATAGGGCGTGTGGGCGCCGATGCCGTCATACAGGCCGGCCAGCCGGTCGCCGAGCGCAGCCCGTACCGTCTCCAGCATCGGGCCGGAAGCGACCGTCCGGCCGCAGATCACGAAGGCGCGCGACCGGCCGAACTCCGCCATCAGCTCAGGCAGCCGGGCGACGCTGCCGCGGCCATGGCAGACTTTCCGCGGCCAGTCCTGGATCAACCCTTCATGCATGGCCGGTCTCCGCACCTGCCGCCCCATCCGCACCTGCCGTCCGGTCCGCACCCTGCACCTGCCGGATTGCCTGCCACACCCGGTGCGGCGTTGCCGGCATATCGATATGCGTCACGCCGAGCGGCGCCAGCGCATCGAGGATCGCGTTCACCACGGCCGGCGCCGTCCCCAGGCCGCCGGCCTCGCCGATGCCCTTGGCGCCCAGCGGGTTATGCGCCGAGGGGATTTCGTGGAGAAGCAACTCCAGCGGCGGCACATCGCCGGCCCGGGGCAGCGCGTAGTCCATGAAGGAGCCGGTGAGCAATTGCCCGGTGCCGGGTTCGTAGATTGCATGTTCGAGCAGGGCCTGGCCGATGCCGGTGGCAATACCGCCGTGGATCTGGCCTTCGACCACGAGGGGATTGACGATTGTGCCAGCATCCTGGGCGATGACATAGCGGTCCAGCGTCACGGCGCCGGTCTCCGGGTCGACCTCGACCTCGCAGATGTTGCAGCCGGCGGCCGAAGTGCCGTGTTCCGGCCGGTAGCTGGCCGCCGCGCTGAAATCGCCCCCGTCCGACTCGGCCAGCCCGGCCAGCCCGCCGAGATCGATCCGGCGGTCGGTGCCGGCGATGGCGAAGACGCCGCGCGCGTAAGTCAGGTCGCCGGGCGACGCCTCCAGCGCCTGCGCCGCCAGGTCCCGCCCGTTTTCGATCAGGGCGTCTGCGGCCAGCAGGGCGGAAGAACCGCCGATGGTCAGCGATCGGCTGGCGCCGGTGCCGGACCCGGTCTCGATCCGGTCGGTATCGCCCTGGACGACGCAAATGCGCGCCGGATCGATGCCGAGCCGTGCCGCTGCGACCTGGGCAAAGGCCGTGGCGTGGCCCTGTCCGCTGGATAGCGCGCCGATCAGAAGTTCGATCCTGCCGTCGTCGGCGACGACCAGCGTGGTCGTTTCGGTAAAGTTGAAGCCCGACATGTAGACATGCATGGTGAGGCCGAAGCCGCGCCGGCGCCCTCGCGCTTCGGATTGCCGCCGCCGCGCCGCGAAGCCCTGTCGGTCCGCCGCCGCGCAGGCTGCATCGAGCAGCGCGCGGTAGTCGCCGGTATCCTGGCGCAGGCCGGCCGGGTTGGTCCGGGGCAGGGCGGACGGCGGCAGCAGGTTGCGCCGGCGCATTTCGACGGGGTCGCGGTCGAGGCGCCGGGCCGCGGCATCGATCAGCCGCTCCGCGATGTTGACGCCTTCGGGTTCGCCGGCGCCGCGGAAGTTGCAGGTCGGCGCGGTGTTGGAATGCAACGCGCGCATCTCGTAGTCGATCGCCGGCACGGCATAGACGTTGGCGATCACAAAACCGGAGTTGCGCAGCGAGACGACGCCGCGGGGCGCGAGATAGGCGCCGAGGTTGCCGGTCGAGCGCACGCGGACGGCGAGGATGCGGCCTTCGCCGTCGAGCGCCATTTCGGCCCGGCTGGCCTGCTCCCGGCAGCCGACATCGCTCAACAGGCCTTCATCGCGCCGGCCGATCCATTTGACCGGCCGGCCGAGCCGGCGCGCCGCCCACATCACGAGGCACTGCTCAGGATAGAGCACATTCTTGATGCCGAATCCGCCGCCGACATCCGGCACCTTCACGGCGATCTTCCCGGGCGGGATACGGAATATCTGCGCCGCCAGGGTCTTGCGCATCGAATGCGGCTTGCCGCCGTTGGCGTGGAGGACCATGCGCCCGCCGTCGTTCCCGCACTCGCCGATGCAGGCGCGGTTTTCGAGGGGCGCGCCGAAGATCCGGTTGCTCGCCAGTTCGATGGATTCGATATGTGCGGCCCCTGCGAACGCCGCGTCGGTCGAGGCCGGGTCCCCAAGGTCGACGGTAAAGCCGAGATTGCCCGGCGCCTGCGGCCACAGCGCCGGCATCGTCGCGGCCTCGGCACTGTCGGCGGAGGCCGGCAGCGGGTCGTAGTCCGCTTCGATCCGCTCTGCCGCGTCGCGGGCGGCGGTTTCGCTTTCGGCGACGACCATGGCGACGATCTCGCCGCAGAAGCGGACCGTGTCGTCGGCGATCAGCGGCTGCGGCGCGGCGACGGACGGATCGCCCAGGGGCGGCAGGGAGCCGGGCAGGGAGTCGGGCGGTGTGTCGGCCGACGCACTAACGGGCGGGCGGACCTCCCAGGGCACGCCGCCCAGCTCGTCGGCGGCAACATCCGCGCCGGTGAGGACGGCCAGCACGCCCGGTGCTACGCGCGCCGCCTCCAGCGACAGGCTGCGAATCCGGGCATGGGCGTGGGGGCTGCGCAGGAAAACGGCGCGGGTCTCGCCCGGCAACGCGATATCCTCGACGAATCGCCCGGCGCCGCGCAGCAGGCGGTTGTCCTCCAGCCGCAGCAGCCGGTCGCCAATGCCGGCCGGCGCGCCGTTCGATCCCGCGTCGGGTCCGGCATCGATTGCGGGAACGGGCAGACCGCTGCGTCGATCGCTGTCCATGCCTGTCTGCTTATCGGCCGCTCCGCCTGCGGGCAAGCGGCGCGTGCCGACGCTACCGAACTAGTGTCAGGGCCGATTCGCCGTCCGGCCGGACCGCTATTGCACCGATTTCCCGTCGACCGACACGATCCGGCAGGTATCGCCCCGTTTCTGGCAATCCCGCAAGGCGGCCCTCTTGGCCTCTTCGACCGAACCGCGCTTCGCGGCCCAGCCGAAGCGCCGGCCTTCGCTGCGGGCGAACGCCTTGTGGCCCCGGGCGGCGAGATAGCGCTGCCATCTCTTGCGTCCGCGCTCGCTCAGGCCCGGCGGGTGCGATAGGTCGGCGCCGGCCGCGCTATCCGGAGCGCGCGCCAGGTCCGTCCCGCCGCACGGCCATTGCAGATGGTGGGTGGCGCTAACCTCGGACTTGAGGCTGCATTTACCGGCATTTCTGGTGAAGGCATAGGTTCCGTTGGCGCCCCATTGACCGGGGAATCCGTCTATCGAGACCTTGTTTTCTCCGGCGGAGGTTACGGCCGCCGTATTACCCATGGCGCCCTCGACTTCCCATTTGCCATTACCCGATTGCTGGAACGTCCAGTCGTGGCCGTCGCCGTTGTCGACGCTGCCCCGGGCCGATATGGAACCCATGATCCAGCCGAATTTCTCCGCGGCGGCCGGCGATGCCGCAATCAGCAGCGCCGGAACCGCGATCGCAGCCGCGAAGCCTGTCTTTCCCATCCGCATAGTTTTCTCCCGTTGCCCTGCGAGAGCCCGCCGCTTTTGCGATTCCGAATTTATAGCGGCGACGGCGAACGGGACAACCGGTTTGCCGGCGCCCTCAGCCCTCTTTCCGCATCCGGCGGGCGTTTTCCTCATAGGCCTGCCGTTCCGGACCCTCGTAGGACGGCGCGACGGCGACCGGCTCGAAGGCCGGCACGAACAGGTCGATATAGGGCGCGCCGCAGGTGTGGACGGGCTTGGCCCGGTCCCAGACGATATATTTCCCGGCATCCACGCAGTCGGCATCGACCGAGGCGGCGACGACCCGGCCGACGACCATGACCCGCCCGTCCCATTCTCTTGTCCATTCGAGTCTGCATTCGAAATGGCGCGGGCATTCGGCGACGCGCGGCGGGCGCACAGCGGTACCGGCGAGGGCGGTCAGGCCGGCCTTGTCCAGCTCGTTGACGCCGCGCGCGAAGGGCAGGCCGACGGTCTGCAGCTTCGCCAGCAACGCCTTGTCGAACCGGGGCAGGTTGACGGTGAATTCGGGCACCGCCGCAAGATTGGCGACCGTGTCGTGCGCGGCATAGGCCGTAAAGGCGAGATAGACCGGACTGTGGCTGACCCGGGTGCAACTGCCGTAGGCCGCCGCATTGATCCGGCCGTCGCCGTCGCAGGTCGTGACGATGGCAACGCCGGAGGAGGGCGCGAACACCCGGTCCCAGTGCCGCTCTTCCAGATCGAGTTTCTCGGGGCGCATGCGAAAGGCCTCCTTACTCCTGTCCCGATGGCTCCCTGGATACATGCGCCTGCGACGCAACCGGTTCCCCCGAATGTCGCCCAGCGGCCCGCCGAAACCGTCGGCCGGGCAGGTCTCAAAAGTGGAACGGTAGGTCGCCTCGCGCTCGCCGCGCGCGAGATAGTGCAGCTCGACACCTTCCCGAAGCAACACGTCCTCGAAGGAAAAGGAGCCGCCGCCGTCGTGGCTCATGCGATGCCGAAGGGTCGAAGACCGGCCGGCGCCGAACGGCAGCTATTCCTGCTTCGATGCCTCCGACATGGCCTTGTCGTCGAACGCCGGCAAACTCTGGAACGAGCCGAAGCCCTGCCCGACATACCAAACCGAAAAGCTGAGCATCGCTTCAGGCGACGGCGCCTCCACGATGTCGACGAAGTCGTAGGCGCCTTGGGTATAACAGACAGTTTGGATCTCGATCCCAAGCTCGCTGGCCTTGGCGCGCGCCAGCCTGGTCCGCTCGTCGTGCCTGTCCAACCACTCGCTGCTCTGCTTGCCGAGCATTACGTATTTCATGACGATTCCCCTGTTGCGTGCGCCGTTGCCTGCGCCCTTATGTGCGGCTTCCGACGCCCTGTCTCTTCCAAACTGGCCTGTGAGGTATTCCCCCCGGCGAGTTCGCGCGACCGGCCGGCGGCCGGTTTTGCAGCGAGCGTAAGCGAGCCTCGGTTGAGAACGCAAGCATTCCATAAAGGAGCCCGCCGCGAGCGCGGGTTCGCCTGCGCCTGTCCGGCGACCGGAAATCCGTGGGCCGCGACCGCCCCGGAATCGGGGCCTGCGGCGCACGCTCCCGAATCGGGTCCGGGACAGCATATCCCGGCGACCGAAGGATTGCGCCGGGCGCGGGCTTCGGCCAATCTTGGCGGCATGATCCGGACGACAATTTTCTTGCCGATGTTTCTGGCCGCGGTTGCCGCGGCGGCGCAGGCCGCGGAACAGAAACGCGACAGCCTGACCATCGGCATCACCCAGTTCCCGTCGACCTTCAACCCGATGATCGATTCGATGCTGGCCAAGAGCTACATCCTGGCCATGGTGCGACGGCCGTTCGTAACCTTCGATCAGCAATGGAAGCTGGTCTGCCTGCTGTGCGAGACGCTGCCGACGGTCGAGAACGGCGGCGCCAGGGTCGTCACCTTCGAGAAGGGCGAGCTTAAGGGCAAGAAAGGCCTGCGCATCGTCTGGCGTATCCGCAAGGGCGCGAAATGGGGCGACGGCAAGCCGATCGCCGTCGAAGATGTCATCTTCGCCTGGAAGGTCGGCCGCCATCCGCAGAGTGGCGTCGCCAGCCGCGAGCCGTTCCTGCGCACCGTCGCCATCGAGCGCATCGACGACCGGACCTTCGTGCAGGTGCTGGACAAGCTGCGCTACGACTACAACCAGCTCGTCCCGGACCCGATGCCCGCGCATCTCGAAAGCGCCGCCTTCAGCGACCCGAAGGAATACCGCCGGCGCACCGCCTACGATCGCGATCCTGCCAACCCCGGCCTCTATTACGGGCCCTACCGGATCGGCCGGATCGTCTCCGGCTCCCATGTCGAACTGGTCCCGAACGAGACCTGGTGGGGCCGCAAGCCCTATTTCAAACGGATCGTCGTGCGCGTCATCGGCAATACCGCGGCGCTCGAAGCCAATCTGCGCGCCGGCGGCGTCGACTATGCGGCGGGCGAACTCGGCCTGTCGCTCGATCAGGCGACCGGGCTGCGCCGCCGCGCAAAGGACCGCTACCGCTTCATCTTCAAGGCCGGGCTGATCTACGAACATATCGATTTCAACCTCGACAATCCGGTCCTGAAGGACCGCCGGGTCCGCCGGGCGCTGGCCTACGGCATGGACCGCAAGCAGTTGAGCCGGCAGCTTTTCGGCGGCCTGCAGCCGGTCGCGCACACCAATATCAGCCCGCTCGACCGGGTTTCGTCGAAAGAGGTGAAGACCTATTCGTTCGACTCGAAGAAAGCGGGCGCGCTGCTCGACGCCGCCGGATGGAAACGGCGCGGCGACGGCTGGCGCTACAATGCGAAGGGCGAGCGGCTGAGCCTGTCCCTGATGACGACATCGGGCGACCGCGTGCGCGGCCTTGTCATGGAGATCCTGCAGGCCTACTGGCGGCGCATCGGCATCGAAATCCGGCTCAAGACCCAGCCGGCGCGGGTCTATTTCGGCCGCACGGTGCTCCAGCGGAAGTATCCGGCCATGGCGATGTACGCCTGGATTTCCGCACCGGAATCGAACCCGCGCGGAACATTGCATTCGTCGGAAATTCCTACGGCCGGGAACAACTGGTCGGGCCAGAACTATCCCGGCTTCCGCAACGCGGAGATGGACCGGCTGATCGAGAAGCTGGAAATCACCCTGGCGCTCAAGGAGCGCGTGCCGATCTGGCGGCGCATCCAGCAGATCTATGCCGAGGAACTGCCGGTCCTGCCGCTCTATTTCCGGGCCAATTCCTTCGCGATCCCGCGCTGGCTGAAAGGCGTCCGGCCGACCGGGCACCAGTTTTCCACCACCCTGTGGGTCGAGGAGTGGCACGCCGCCCCAATAGAGGCTGACGGGGCCGGCAAACAACCCCAATGAGCGCCTTCCTTATCCGCCGGCTGATCCAGTCGCTGGCGGTGATCGCGATCATGTCTTTCCTGGTCTACGGCCTGATCGGCCTGATGCCGGGCGATCCGATCGACATCATGATCGCCTCGGACCCGAAGCTGACGCCGGCCGACGCCGCCCGGCTGCGCACGCTCTACGGCCTCGATCTGCCGATCGGCGAACGCTACTGGAACTGGCTGGCCTCGGCGCTCGCCGGCGATCTCGGTTTCTCGCGCACCCACAACCGGCCGGTGCTGGAGGTCATGGGGCCGCATCTTCTGCGCACCATGTTGCTGATGGGCCTCAGTTTCGTGATCTCGGTCGCCATCGCCATCCCGCTCGGCGTCTGGGCGGCGGCGCGGCCCTATTCGCTGCGCGACTATACGGTCAACCTGTTCAGCTTCGCCGGCCGCTCGGCGCCGTCCTTCTGGCTGGCGCTGATCCTGATCTTCGTCTTTGCGGTCTGGCTCGGCTGGCTGCCGGCCGGCGGGCTGGAGACCATCGGCAAGGGCGGCTTCTGGGACCGGCTGCAATATCTCGTCCTGCCGGTGCTGTCGCTGACATTGCTCAATGTCGCCGGCTTCACCCGCTTCGTCCGGGCCGAGATGATGGCGGTGATGCGCCAGGATTTCATCCGCACCGCCCGGGCCAAGGGGGTGAGTGAGCGCGACGTGCTGCTGCGCCACGCCTTGCGCAACGCCATGATCCCGATCGTGACCGTCATCGCGCTCGATTTCGGCACCCTGTTCTCCGGCGCGCTGATCACCGAGACGGTGTTCGCCTATCCCGGCATGGGCAAGATGATCTTCGACTCGATCCTCGCCAACGATTTCAACCTCGCGCTGGTCGGCCTGCTGTTCGCCACCTTCGTCACGCTGGCCGCCAATCTCGGCGCCGACATCACCTACGCGGTGCTCGACCCGAGGATCGCCCTGACATGAGCCCGAGACAATGAGCGCCGCCGTTTTGAGCGCGGGCGCGACCGCCGTTTCGGGACGGCGCGACCTGCGGCGACGGCGCCTGCGCCGCTTCGTGCGCCACCGGCTGGCCGTGGCCTCCGCCATCGTGCTGGCCATCCTGATTCTCGCTGCGGCCGGCGCGCCGCTGGTCGAGCGGCTGCTCGGCGCGGATATTCGCGATGTCGATCTGACCGCGCTGCTGCAGGCCCCGAGCCTGGCGCATCCGCTGGGCACCGACGAACTCGGCCGCGACCTGCTCGTGCGCCTGCTCTACGGCGGGCGGATTTCGCTGCTCGTCGGGCTGGTGGCGGCGATCTTCTCGGCGCTGATCGGCGCCGTCATCGGCATTCTGGCCGGCTATTTCGGCGGCCGGCTCGACGATCTGCTGATGCGCTTCACCGACGGCGTCATCGCCCTGCCGATCCTGCCGTTGCTGATCGTTCTGGCCGCGGTCGATCTGACCAAGCTCGGCCTGCCGGCCTCGGTCGCCAACGACGGCGATATCAGCCTCTACCGCATCATCGTCATCACCGCCCTGTTCGGCTGGACCGGGGTGGCCCGGCTGGTGCGCGGCGCCACCCTGTCGCTCAAGGAGCGGGAATTCGTCCGCGCCGCCATCGCGATGGGCGCCAGTCCGTGGCGGGTCATGCGGGTCCATATCCTGCCCAACGCGATCTCGCCGATCATCGTGGCGACCACCCTCTCCGTCGGCGGGATCATCCTGTTCGAATCGATCCTGAGCTTCCTCGGCCTCGGCATCCAGCCGCCGATCCCGAGCTGGGGCAACATGCTGACCGGCGCGCAGGAGCAGATGACCAACGCGCCGCTGCTGATGATCTGGCCCGGCCTGATGATCTTCATCACCGTGATCGCCTTCAACTTCCTCGGCGACGGCCTGCAGGACGCCCTCGACCCGCGGGCGCTCAGCGACTGACCGCGGCGATGGCCAGGACCAATCCCCGGAAACCGGTCGCACAGGCCCGGCAGGCGCTGGTGCGGGGCGAGACGGACTACGCGCTGCTCCTGCTGCGCGAAGCCCACGAAGCTGCACCCAGGGATGCCGGCGTCGCAGGACTTCTCGCCGATGTGCTGCTGGCAGCAGGCCAGCCGATGACGGCGATCGAGGTGCTCGCGAACCATCTGGCCACCGGTCCGCGTTCGGCCGAAGCCGCCCGAACGCTGTCCGACATCTTCGCCGCTGTCACGCCGGTGAACTTTGCGACTGTCAATACCGCGGGCCTGACCGCGGCGCTGCACCTCGACCGGGTAAACGTGGAGCCGCTGGCCCGGGCAGCCGGCCTGCTGCTGTCAGAGCGCGGCGAAGGCACAACCTTTCGGGACGGTTCCGACGAATTCGCCTTGCTGACTGCGCTGTTGGAAGCGGCGCCGGTAAGAGAACCGGCGCTCGAAGCCTGGCTGGTGGCGCGCCGCCGGGCGGCACTCGTCGAACAGGCGGACGCGCCGGAAGCACAGGACAAGGCGTTTCTCGCGGCATTGGCCCGGCAGGTCTGGCTCAACGAAGGAATCTGGCCGGTCGATGAGGACGAGCGTACGGTGGTGGACAGGCTGGACCTCGCCGATCCGGGCCAATTCCTGCTCGCCGCCTTGTATCTGCCGCCGGAACGGTGGTGCCCGGACGATGCCGGGGCGGAGACCCTGCCGAATTGCCTCGCCGGACTGGCCGGACAGATCCGGCGCGAACGGCATGACATGGCGCGGGCCGATTCCGCGCTGGGCCCCGCCATCGGCGCCGCGGATGAGACCGGGGGCGCCGTGGCCGCACAGTATGAGGCCAATCCCTATCCGCGCTGGGGCTGGGTGCAGCCGACGCCGCGCGGCGCCGGCCGCGCCTTTCTGGAAAGAATCGCCGGGCAGTCCGGGGCGGTGTCGCCGTCCTCGCCGTCCGGCGGCTGGGCGAAGGGGACGCTGCACATCGCGGTTGCCGGCTGCGGCACGGGGCAGGAGGCGGTGCAGGCCGCGCTCGCCTATGCGCCGAACGCCCAATTGCTTGCCTTCGATTTCAGCCGGGCCAGCCTGCGCTACGCCGCCATGAAGGCCCGGCAGCATGGCCTCAACGCCATCCGGTTCCGGCAGGCGGATATTTTGGACCTGCCGGCTTTCGAGGCGCCGTTCGACAGGCCGGCCGATCTCGTCGAATGCGTCGGCGTGCTGCATCATATGGCCGATCCGTTCGCCGGCTGGCGCACCTTGTTGGCCCGGCTCGGACCGGGCGGGTTGATGTATGTCGGGCTCTACAGCGCAACCGCCCGGCGCGGGCTGACCGCCCTGCGCGACCGGCTCGCCGGCCAGGGCGTCGATCCCGCCGATCCGGATGCGATCCGCCGGGTCCGCGCCCGGATCCTCGCCCGGCCGGAGAACGGGTTCGAGCGCTCGCTGGCCGATTCGGCGGATTTCTACACGCTCAGCAATGTCCGCGACCTGCTGTTCCACGCCCATGAACGGCCGCTGACGCTAGGCGCCATCGGCGCCTTTCTGAAGGAAGAGGGGCTGGAATTTCTGCACATGGACGTCCGCCCGCACATCGCGGAGGCGTTCGCTTCTGCGCAGGGCGGCGCCGCAGCGGGCGATCTTCAGGCCTGGGCGGATTTCGAGCGGGACAATCCTGACACGTTCGACGGCATGTACCTGTTCTGGATCCGGAAACCTGATCGGCCCGGATTCGCACTACTTGACTAGACAGACCGTTATTTCTATAGTGTTTTTTGCGATTTTAGGAAATTGATCCCTTAGAGTTTCGGGCACACTCGTAGCACTCTTCGGACGAAAATAGAGCATCGGTGTTGAGGTGTCAAGGAAAAAATATAGTGTTTCGTAAATTATTCTTATAATTCGCCGATGACCGGATATGCCAACCCTGGAGCCGGTCCGATTTGGTTGTTGGCGCAGTGGTTTTTCCGATGGCGGCCCGTCCCTCGATACGGCGCGCAAGCGCGCCTACTCGGGATGAGGGATTTTGGTATTGCTCCAACCTTGAATTCTCTCACCCTCATCCTGAGTAGCCCCGGATGAAATCCGGGGCGTATCGAAGGACCGGCGACCGCCGAGTTGGCGGTTCCAACCAAAACCGAAATGTCCCGAAGCGCCGCGCAGGCCACGTCCGCGACCGGGAATCCGGCCTAGCGCCGGGCGAGTTCGCGCTCCACGAAGTCCATCCGATCCTTGCCCCAGAAGATCTCGCCGCCGACGATCATGGTCGGCGCGCCGAACACCCCGCGGGCGAGGCCGCCGTCGGTCGCCTCGATCAGCGCGGCCCGGCATTCGTCGCTCTCCGCAGCGGCCTCGAATTCGTCCGGGTCGACGCCGAGCGATTCGGCGATAGGGCGCAGCCCGGCATAATGCTGGATCGAGGCGTCGTCCCGTTCCCAGTAGGCGGCGAAAATGGCGTCGATGAAGGCGACTTCCCGGTCCCAGCGCCGCATCGCAATGGCGCCGCGCAGGGCCCGGCTGGTCTTGATCGGGAAGGTCGTCGGCAGGCGGAACGGCAGCCTGTAGTGCTCGGCCCAGCGCTCCAGGTCGCGGATACGGTTGGCGATCTTGGCCTCGGGCTCCTCCATCAGCACATAATTGTGGTGGCGGAAGACATGGCCGAGATTTAACGGGATATAGTGGATGGTCGCCCCGTGACGCGCCGCAATCGGCCGGAGCAGATGCAGCGCGAAATAGCTGTTCGTGCTGCCGACCTCCCAGTAGAAATCGATGGTCTTGCCCACGCCGCTATCTCCCCGCCGCGCGCCAGCCGATGTCGCGGCGGCAGAAGCCTTCGGGCCAATCGATGGCATCGACGGCGGCATAGGCTTTGTGCTGCGCTTCCAGAATGGTCGGCGCCATCGCGGTCACGCCCAATACCCGCCCGCCGTTCGCCAGAACGCGGTCCCCGTCGGCCGTCGTACCGGCGTGGAAGACGACCGTATCCGGATCGCCGGTCAGCGCTTTGAGGCCGCGGATTTCCGAGCCTTTTTCGTAGGCGCCCGGATAGCCGTTTGCCGCCAGCACAACGGTCAATGCCGGCTCGTCGTACCAGCGCAGGTCGAAATCCTTCAGTTCGCCGTCGCGCGCCGCGAGCAGAGCCGGCAGCAGATCGGACATCAGGCGCATCATCAGCGGCTGGCATTCCGGATCGCCGAAGCGGATGTTGAATTCCAGCACCTTCGGCCCGTCCGGCCCGATCATCAGGCCGGCATAGAGCACGCCCTTGAAGGGCCGGCCCTCCGCCGCCATCGCCGCCACCGTCGGCGCGATAATCTCGTCCCGGATCCGCTCGGTCAGCGCCTCCGTCACCACCGGCGCGGGCGAATAGGCGCCCATGCCGCCGGTGTTCGGCCCGGTATCGCCGTCGCCGACCGCCTTGTGGTCCTGGGCCGACGGTAGCAGGAGGAAATTTGCGCCGTCCACCAGGGTCAGAATGCTTGCTTCCTCGCCGCCGAGAAACGCCTCCACAACGATCTCGTCGCCGGCCGCGCCGAACGCGCCGTCTTCGAGAATCGCGCGGACCGCCGCCTCGGCCTCCGCAATCGACTGGGCGACGATAACCCCTTTGCCGGCCGCCAGGCCGGACGCCTTGACGACGATGGGTGCGCCCTGTTCGGCGATCCAGGCCCGCGCGGCTTCGGCCTCCGTGAAGCGGCGATAGGCAGCGGTCGGAATCCCGTATTTGGCGCACAGGTCTTTCATGAAGACCTTGGAGCCTTCGAGGATGGCGGCGTCGGCCGTCGGGCCGAAGGCGGCGATCCCGGCGGCTTCCAGCCGGTCGACCAGCCCGGCGCAGAGCGGCCCCTCGGGGCCGACGACGACGAAATCGATGGCGTTCGCCTGCGCCGCCGCGACGATCCCGTCGATGTCGTCGGCCTGGATATCGAGGCAAGTGGCCTCCTGCGCGATCCCGGCATTGCCCGGCGCGCAGTAGAGTGCCGAGCACAGCGGCGAGGCGGCGAGCTTCCAACACAGCGCATGTTCGCGCCCGCCGCCGCCGACGACGAGAATATTCATCGGCCGCCCGTCCGGGCTGGCGTCCGGGTGCGGGCGGCGGAGCGGTCAGAAACCGGCATCGGGATCCTTCAGATAGTCTTCTTCCTCGGGCGTGTTCGGCCGGCCGAGGATTGCGTTGCGGTGCGGGAACCGGCCGAACCGGTCGATGACTTCCTTGTGGGCGACGGCATAACGCACAAATTCGGTATCCGGGCAGCGCTCGCGCACCAGGTCGACGCAACGCTGCTGGTCGGCCGCGTCTTCCGAATGCTCCAGCGGCAGGTAGAAGAGCATCCGGTGCTCCTGGTCCGCCAACGCCAGATCGAAGCCGCGCCCGATCGCCGCCTTGGTCACGGCCCGCGCCTTCGGATCTGTGGCAAAGGCCTTCGGCGTATCGCGGTACATGTTGCGCGGCAGTTGATCGAGCAGGATGACCAGCGCCAGCGCGCCTTCCGCCGTCTCCTGCCAGCGATCCAGTTTGCCGGCCAAAGCCTCCTTGTGGGCGGTCTCGAAATTCTGCCGGATTTCGTTGTCGAATTCCGCATCCTTGTCGAACCAGCGCTCCCGGGTTGCCGGCGCAAGCCAGAAATCGAGCACGTCCTGCGGTTCGGTCATCGGAGATTGCCTTCCGGTCGCGCGGCGGTGTGCCAGCATCTGTCGCGGGGTCGCGATATGGACACCCGATCAATAGCTATGGTGTAACCGGTTCGCCATTCCTAAATCCAGAAAACCGGAACCGCCTTGCGGCCGTTTGACCGAGCGTGCCGGTTTCGGCCCTCGCGCCCCTGCACCCGGAGCCCGAACCATGCCCCTGACCGGAACGCAGAACAGCTTCGATGCCCGCCAGACCCTTGAGGCCGGCGGCAAGTCCTACACCTACTACAGCCTGCCTAGGGCGGCCGAAAACGGCCTGAACGATATCGGCGGCGATATCGGCCGGCTGCCCTTCTCGCTGAAGGTGCTGCTGGAGAATATGCTGCGCTTCGAAGACGGCAGCACGGTGACGGCCGATGACATCCGGGCCTTCGGCGCCTGGCTCAAGCAACGCAAATCGACCCGCGAGATCGCCTACCGGCCGGCCCGCGTCCTGATGCAGGACTTTACCGGCGTACCGGCGGTCGTCGACCTGGCGGCGATGCGCGACGCCATCGGGCAGCTGGGCGGCGATCCGAAGAAGATCAATCCGCTGGTCCCCGTCGATCTGGTGATCGACCATTCGGTGATGATCGACTATTTCGGCACGCCGGACGCGTTCCGGCAGAACGTCGAGCGCGAGTTCGAGCGCAACCGCGAGCGCTACGAATTCTTGCGCTGGGGCGCGACCGCCTTCGACAATTTACGGGTCGTCCCGCCGGGCACCGGCATCTGCCACCAGGTCAATCTGGAATATCTGGCGCAGACCGTGTGGTCGGCAGACGAGAATGGCGAGACCCTTGCCTATCCGGACACCTGCGTCGGCACCGACAGCCACACGACGATGGTGAACGGTCTTGCGGTGCTCGGCTGGGGCGTCGGCGGCATCGAGGCAGAAGCGGTGATGCTCGGGCAGCCCGTCTCGATGCTGATACCCGAAGTGATCGGCTTCAAGCTGAGCGGCACCCTGAAGGAAGGCGCGACGGCGACCGATCTGGTGCTCACGGTTACGCAGATGCTGCGCGCCCGCGGCGTGGTCGGCAAGTTCGTCGAGTTCTTCGGCGCCGGGCTCGATCACCTGACCCTGGCCGACCAGGCGACGATTTCGAACATGGCGCCGGAATACGGCGCGACCTGCGGCTTCTTCCCGATCGACGCCGAAGCCCTGCGCTATCTCGAATTCACCGGCCGGGATCCGGTACGGGTTCGGCTGGTCGAGGCTTATGCCAGAGCCCAGGGCATGTGGCGCGACGCCAGTACGCCCGACCCGGAATTCACCGACACGCTGGAGTTGGACCTCGGCGATGTCGTGCCGTCCATCGCCGGCCCGAAGCGGCCGCAGGACCGGATCGCGCTCACCAACGCCAGCAGCGAATTCGAGGTGCTGGAATCCCGGCGGCGCGAACAGGCAGTCGCGGGCGAGGACTGGACCCTGGACGACGGCGACGTCGTCATCGCGTCGATCACAAGCTGTACCAACACGTCGAATCCCGCGGTGCTGGTGGCGGCCGGGTTGCTCGCCCGCAAGGCGCGGGCGAAGGGCCTGCAACCCCAGCCCTGGGTGAAAACCAGCTTCGCGCCCGGCTCCCAGGTGGTCAGCGACTATTTAGAGGCGGCCGGCCTCCAGGCGGATCTGGACGCCCTCGGCTTCAACCTCGTCGGCTACGGCTGCACCACCTGTATCGGCAATTCGGGGCCGCTGCCGGAGCCGATCCACAACGCGGTCGAGGCCGGCGACCTGACGGTGTGCGCCGTGCTATCCGGCAACCGCAATTTCGAAGGCCGCGTCCACCCGCTGACCAAGGGCAACTATCTGGCCTCGCCGCCGCTGGTCGTCGCCTATGCGCTCGCCGGGTCGCTCCGGGTCGATCTCTATACCGATCCGATCGGCCAGGACGAGGCGGGCGACGATGTCTATCTCAAGGATATCTGGCCGACCAACCGCGAAATCGCGGAGACCATCGACCGCTGCGTGACGCCGGCCATGTTCCGCGAGCGCTATGCCGATGTCTTCAAGGGCGATGCGAACTGGCAGACTATCGAGGTCTCCGGCGGCCTGACCTACGATTGGGATTCGACCAGCACCTACGTCCGCAACCCGCCCTATTTTGAGGGCATGTCGACCGAAGCGGGTTCGATAGAAGATATCGTCGGCGCCCGCTCGCTCGCCCGGCTGGGCGATTCGGTAACGACCGACCACATCTCCCCGGCCGGCGTCATCAAGGAAGACGGCCCGGCCGGCGACTATCTGAAGACCTACCAGATCCGCCCGCGCGACTTTAACAGCTTCGGCTCACGCCGCGGCAACCACGAGGTCATGATGCGGGGCACCTTCGCCAACATCCGCATCCGCAACGAGATGGCGCCGGGCACCGAAGGCGGCGTGACGCGCCACCAGCCTTCCGGCGACACGATGCCGATCTACGACGCCGCCATGCGCTACCGGTCCGAGGGCGTTCCGCTGGTTGTCGTCGGCGGCAAGGAATACGGCACCGGCTCATCCCGCGACTGGGCGGCGAAGGGCACCCGCCTGCTCGGCGTCAAGGCAGTGATCGTGGAGAGCTTCGAGCGCATCCACCGGTCGAACCTGGTCGGCATGGGCGTGCTCCCGCTCCAGTTCAAGGACGGCGTGACCCGCGAAAGCCTCGGCCTCAAGGGCGACGAGTCCTTCGATATCGTCGGCATTGCCGGCGGCATTGCGCCAGGCATGGATGTCGACTGCACGATCCGCTACGCCGACGGCGCGACCCGCCGGGTCGCCCTGCTGTGCCGGCCGATCGATACCGCCGACGAGGTCGCCTATTTCGGCAACGGCGGCATCCTGCACTACGATGAATATTTCCAATTGTCTTGCGCAACATGGCGGCAGCGGCCTAGAGCGTTATCCGGCGGCGCGGACGTCACGACGAGAAAGAGGGAACAAATGCCCGATGCGGAAATCCAGTCGCTGCCGGACTTCGGGTTCGGACGGCGCGATCCGGCGGCCGGCCTGAACGGCGCCGATGCGGCGATCACCACCCGGCGGTCGGTGCGCGCCTTCCTGCCCGACAAGCCGGTGCCGAAGGAATTGATCGAGCATATCCTGAACGTCGCGGCCCGGGCGCCGAGCGGCACCAACGTCCAGCCCTGGCATGTCACGGTCGTCGCCGGCGCGGCCCGCGACCGGATCGGCGCCGCGATCCACGAGCGGCGCGACGGCAGCGGCGGCCAGGAACTGGGCTACAACTATTACCCGGTGAAATGGTTCGAGCCCTATATTTCGCGGCGCCGCAAGCTGGGCTGGGACATGTACGGCCTGCTCGGCATCGCCAAGGGCGAGCGCGAAAAGACCTACAAACAGCACGGCCGCAATTTCGATTTCTTCGATGCGCCGGTCGGCCTGTTCTTCCACATGGACAAGCGCATGGAGGTCGGCTCCTTCATCGATATGGGCCTGTTCCTCGAGAATGTGATGGTCTCGGCCCGCGGCCACGGGCTGGACACATGCCCGCAGGCCGCCTGGGTCGACTATTCGGACTCGGTGAAGAGCGAACTCGGCATCCCCGAGGACCATATCCTGATCTGCGGCATGAGCCTGGGCTACGAGGACACCTCGGCACCCGTCAACGCGCTCTATTCGGAGCGGGAGCCTGCCGGCTTCTTCGCCGACTGGCAGGGTTTCGAGGAGTAGGGCCCGTCAACACCAGGTCAGAGTTCGTGGATGACTGCGAGCGTTTGGCGATCGCAGGTCCGGGGCGCGCAGCAAGGTAAAGCGCCCCTGTCCTTTGCTGTTCATCTGCCGTTCCATTCGGGGTATGGTTGCGCCCGGCCGCATGTTGTCGGCAACGCTACCGGACGGTCGATATGGAGATTACGGCAACCGAAATTAAATCCGACCTCGACAAGCTCTCCGCTCTTCCGGCGCGGGTCAGCGGGTGGGAGGTCGAAACGGGACTCGACGCGGCGGATGAGCCGGCCGTGTGGGTCTGGGCGCTGCTGGAAGACGAGGAGGTCGACCTCGCGACTCGATCCCGCCTGCGGGATATGGTTCGCGATTACCTTCGCCAAAAGGCCGGCGCCGCAAAATGGGTCTATGTCCGCTTCCGCGGCGCTTCCGAGATGGCTCAGACCGGGTGAGCCTCCATTCCGATCTCCTGGCCCAGGCCCGGCATCTCGCCGGGAAAGAGCCGAAGAAACCGCGGCAAGCCAGCCTGCGCCGGGCGGTTTCCGTATCCTACTACGCCGTTTTTCACTTGCTGATCGACGAAGCGACGCGGCTCATGATTTCCCGCCGCGGTCGGGCCGCCCTCCGCCGCTGTCTGGCCCGCGCCTATGCCCACGCCAACATGCGGCAGGTCGCGCAACAGTTCGCCAGCGGCGGCGTGTCGCCGAAACTTCGTCTTGGATTGAATGGCCAACGGTTGCAACCCGGACTCGTCGCGGTCGCGGCAGCATTCGTCGATCTTCAACAGGCCCGCCACGAAGCCGACTACGATCTGGCGCGCCGTTTCACCCGCCGCGAAGTTCTCGCTCTCGTGAATCAAGCCGACCGGGCATTCGCCGATTGGTGGCAGATCCGCAAGAGCACACAAGCGGACACCTTCCTCATCGGACTCCTGGCCTTCGGAAACATGCGAGGCTGAAGAACGCGGCGGCCGGCTCCCGTACTGCGATGCACAGGCGCGGCGCGCCATCCCGCGGCAGGCCGGTATGTCGCAAGCCAATCCTGCAATTGGCCGAAAACCCGCAGAATCCTTTGGTTTCCGGGATTTATGTGACATCAGGTCGCGAAGAATTGGCTGGCGGCATCGGTGCTGCGGCTCGTATTTTCAGCGCAGTTCCGGGAGGGGCGTCGCCGAAGCAAAAAGACCTTGCCGAAGGCGCGGTCGGCGCGATCCGGGGGGAGTGTCCCGGCCGCAGGACGATGGAAACGGTTTTTCCGCCGGGCGCCGGAAAAATTGCGATGCTGGCAGCAGCGGCGCACCTTGGCATAGCGGGATGAACTGATGTCATTCGCCTTCCGTTCGGCGCGCCGCGCCGCTTTTTCGGTCCTTTCCGGGATCATGACGGCCGCTGGCGCGCTTGCGGTGTCCGGCGCAGCGTTCGCGGGGCAACCCGTACCCTGGCAGATGGGTTTCCAGAAAGCGGCGACGCCGGTGATGGAGCGGGTCGACGAGTTCCATGACCTCCTGCTCATCCTCGTCACGCTGATTTCGCTCTTCGTGCTGGCCCTGCTGGTGATGGCGGTGGTGAAGTTCCGGGAATCCAAGAACCGGACACCGTCGAAGACGACCCACAATCTGCTGCTGGAGGTTGTGTGGACGGTGGTCCCGGTTCTGATCCTGGTGGTCATCGCCGTGCCGTCCTTCCGCCTGCTCTATTACACGGACAAGGCGCCCGCACTGAGCGCGGCCGAGATCGCCGCCGGCAAGAAGATCATGACGGTCAAGGCAACGGGCCATCAGTGGTACTGGAGCTACGAATATTCGACGGCCGAAGGCGGCAAGCTACGCTTCGAAAGCCGGATCGTCTGCCGCGGCACGATCGATCCGGACAACCGCAAGCAGTGCGAGGAAGCCAACAAGCGCTTCCAGGCCCAGTACAAGCGCGATGTCGTCCGCCTGCTGGATGTGGATAACGAAATGGTGCTGCCGGTCGGCGCGACCGTCCGGGTCTATGTCACCGGCGCCGATGTCATCCATGCTTGGACCATTCCGGCGTCGGGCGCGAAGGTCGATGCGGTGCCGGGCCAGACCAACGAAACCTGGGTGCGCTTCACGCAGCCGGGCTGGTATTTCGGCCAGTGCTCGGAAATTTGCGGCCAGGATCACGCTTATATGCCGATCGCCCTGCGGGTTGTGTCGGCCGACGACTACAAGGCCTGGCTCGCCGCGGCGTGGAAGAAGGCCAGGGATGACAGCGACGGCTTCAGCGTGGTGCGCGAGCCGCAGAAGACGGCGCGAATCGATACGCCGGCGCCAATCGTCGAAATTTCGGCAAAGCAGTAGCCGGTAACCGGCGCGCCGCCCACGCTACCTGGGTGCGCGGCCGACAGGGAAAGGGCCGGCGCCCCCGGGTTTCGGGCAGCGCCGGAGGACAGAGGGAAGAGGACCTGACATGGCCTACGGTGCAGCCCACGCCCATGACGATCACACCCCGAGCTTCTGGGTCCGCTGGCTCTATTCCACGAACCACAAGGATATCGGGACTCTCTACCTGATCTTCGCCGTGATCGGCGGCCTGGTCGGCCTGACGATGTCGATCTGGTTCCGGGCCGAACTCCAGAACCCCGGCGTCCAGTTGATGGACGGCCATTTCTTCAATGTCCTGATCACCTCCCACGGCCTGATCATGATCTTCTTCATGGTCATGCCGGCGATGATCGGCGGGTTCGGCAACTGGATCGTACCGATCATGATCGGGGCGCCGGACATGGCCTTCCCGCGCATGAACAACATCAGCTTCTGGCTGTTGCCGCCGGCGCTGACCCTGCTGATCCTGTCGGCAATCCTGGGCGGCGGCGCCGGGACCGGCTGGACCATCTATCCGCCGCTCTCCTCGACCGGCGCCAATTTCGGCTTCACCGGCCATGACGGACCGGCCATGGATATGGCGATCTTCGCCCTGCACCTCGCCGGCGCCAGTTCGATCCTCGGCGCGATCAACTTCATCACCACGATCTTCAACATGCGGGCGCCGGGCATGACCCTGCACAAGATGCCCCTGTTCGTGTGGTCGATCCTGGTCACCGCCTTCCTGCTCGTCCTGTCGCTGCCGGTGCTGGCCGGCGCCATCACCATGCTGCTGACGGACCGCAACTTCGGCACGGCCTTCTTCCGGCCGGACGGCGGCGGCGACCCGATCCTGTTCCAGCACCTGTTCTGGTTCTTCGGCCACCCGGAAGTCTACATCCTGATTCTGCCGGGCTTCGGCATGATCAGCCAGATCGTCTCGACCTTCTCGCGCAAGCCGGTGTTCGGCTATCTCGGCATGGCCTACGCCATGGTGGCGATCGGCTTCGTCGGCTTCATCGTGTGGGCCCACCACATGTACACAGTCGGCATGGACGTGAACACGCGGGCCTATTTCACGGCGGCGACCATGGTGATCGCCGTGCCGACCGGGGTGAAGATCTTTTCCTGGATCGCCACCATGTGGGGCGGCTCGCTCCGGCTCGAGACGCCGATGCTGTTCGCCTTCGGCTTCATCTTCTTGTTCACCGTGGGCGGCGTGACCGGCGTCGTGCTGGCCAATGCCGGCATCGATTATGTGCTGCACGACACTTACTATGTCGTGGCCCATTTCCATTATGTGCTGTCGCTGGGGGCGGTGTTCGCGATCTTTGCCGGCTTCTACTACTGGTTCCCGAAGATGACCGGGAAATTGTATTCGGAGCCGCTGGGCAAGGTGCACTTCTGGCTGATGTTCATCAGCGCCAATGTGACCTTCTTCCCGATGCATTTCCTGGGTCTGGCCGGCATGCCGCGCCGCTATGTCGACTACCCGGATGCTTATGCCGGCTGGAACCTTGTGGCATCGTTCGGCGCGTATCTAGGCGCCCTTGCGACCGTTCTTTTCCTGTACATCCTGTTCCGGGCCTACACAAAAGGCGCGAAAGCGGGGGACAATCCGTGGGGCGTAGGCGCGACGACCCTGGAATGGAAGGTTTCTTCGCCACCGCCGTTCCACACCTATGACGAGCTGCCGAAAATCGAAGCCGGCGCGCATCACTAGGCGGCCGGCGGAAACGGAGGCAGGCCCGCAGACGCCATGACCGAGACGACAGCATCTTCGCCGCTCGTTTCCGCCGCTGCGGATGAGGCGGACTGGCGGGATTATCTTGCCCTGCTCAAGCCGCGGGTCATGTCGCTCGTGGTGTTGACAGGCCTGGTCGGCCTGTATCTGGCGCCGGGTTCCATCCATCCGGTGATCGCGACGCTGGCTGCCCTGTGCATCGCCGTCGGCGCCGGCGCCTCGGGCGCGATCAACATGTGGTTCGATCGCGATATCGACGCGATCATGGCGCGCACGTGCGACCGGCCGATTCCGGCCGGCAGGGTCGATCCGGAAAGCGCCCTTGCTTTCGGGGTGATCCTGTCGGTGCTTTCGGTCGCACTGATGGGGCTGACGGTGAACTGGGTCGCCGGCGCCTTGCTGGCGCTGACAATAGGCTTCTACATCTTCGTCTACACCATGTGGCTGAAGCGCCGGACGCCCCAGAACATCGTGATCGGCGGCGCGGCCGGCGCCTTTCCGCCGATGATCGGCTGGGCGGCTGTCACCGGCGATGTCGGGCTCGGCAGCGTCACCCTCTTCCTGCTCATCTTCATTTGGACTCCGCCGCACTTCTGGGCTCTGTCGCTCTATCGCGATGCCGACTATGCCCGCGCCGGCGTGCCGATGCTGCCGGTGGTCGCCGGGCGGCGGGAAACCAAGAAGCAGATCCTGATCTATACCGCGCTGCTGGCGCCGGTCGCCCTGGCGCCGGTCGCGATCGGCCTGGCCGGCTGGCTCTACGGCGTCGTGGCAGCGGGCCTGTCGCTCTGGTTCCTCCACGCGGCTGTCGCCGTCTGGCGCACCGGCGACGGCGACGGGGAAAGCGACGGTCCGTCGAAGCGGATGTTCCTGATTTCGCTGGCCCATCTCTTCGGCCTGTTCGCGGCGCTCGCTGTCGAGCGTGCGCTGGACGGCCTGCTGGGCGGCTTGCTCGGAGGCGGGTTTGGTGTCTGACGCGGCGGAAACCAAGGTTCCCACGAGCCGGGAGGATGCGGTCAGGGCCAAACGGCGCGGCCGCAATCTTGCGCTGCTCGCGGCGCTCGTCGCCTTTGTGCTGATCGTTTACATCGTCACGATCGTAAAATTCGATCTGGCGGCGGGCTAGCGCGGAGCGGGAAGCGGATGATGGCAACCCGGATTTCCCGGTCGAAAGGCAAGCGGAACACTGTTCTCGGCGTTCTCGCGATCCTTTCGGGCATGACGCTGCTCGTCGTCTATGCCGTGCCGCTTTACGAACTGTTCTGCCGCGCGACCGGTTTCGGCGGCACGACGCAGCGGGCGGCGGCGGCGCCGGATACGGCCGGCGGACGGATCGTGACGGTGCGTTTCGTCGCCAACACCAATCCGAACCTGCCCTGGCGCTTCCAGCCCGAGGTGGACAGCGTTCGGGTCGCGGTCGGGAAGCGGCGGCTGATTGCCTATACCGCCAGGAACCTCGACGACCAGGAGACGACCGGCATCGCGACCTTCAATGTGACGCCGGCCAAGGCCGGCGTCTATTTCACCAAGATCGCCTGTTTCTGCTTCGATCAGCAGACCCTGAAGCCGGGCGAGACGGTGAAAATGCCGGTCAGCTTCTTCATCGATCCGGCCATCGCCAGTGACCGCGGTCTACGCGATGTCGAAACCATCACCCTGTCCTACACCTTCTTCCGCGTCGCCAGGACCGCCGCGAAGGATGTGGCCGGGGCGGGGGACAATCCATCCTCGCGGGCGATCCGCAACTGACGAACCGGACAATGACGGCCGGCGCGGCGCCGGGCGGAGAGGAAACGAACGACCATGGCTGAAGCCCACAAACATCCCTATCACCTGGTGGACCCGAGCCCGTGGCCCTTCGTCGGCGGCGTCGCGGCGCTCGCTATGTTCGGCGGGGCCGTCCTGTGGATCCACGGCTTTGCCGGGCCGTATATCTCGCTCGCCGGTTTCCTGGGCCTCCTGTTCACCATGTTCGTGTGGTGGCGCGACGTGATCCGCGAAGCGGAGCACGACGGCTTTCACAACAAGGTGGTCCAGCTCGGCCTGCGTTACGGCATGACCCTGTTCATCGCCTCGGAGGTCATGTTCTTCGCCGCGTTCTTCTGGGCCTTCTTCGACAGCGCCCTGTTCGGCGAGGGCGGTGTGCAGGTCGGCGAGGCCGCCAAGATGTACGCCCGCGAAATGGCCAACGGCGGTCAGTGGCCGCCGGCGCATATCCATGTGTTCGACGCCTGGGACCTGCCGCTGATCAACACCATGATCCTGCTGCTCTCCGGCTGCACGGTGACCTGGGCGCACCACGCGCTGAAGATGGGCGACCGCAAGGGGCTGGTGCAGGGACTGACGGCGACCGTCCTTCTCGGCATGAGCTTCACCGGGCTGCAGGCGATCGAATATGCCCAGGCGCCGTTCAGCTTCGCCATGCTGATCGAAGGCGGCCAGAAGGTCACGGAGGAAGGCGCGCATATCGCGGATGGCGGCATCTATTCGTCGGCCTTCTTCATGGCGACGGGCTTTCACGGCTTCCACGTCATCGTCGGCACGATCTTCCTGGCGGTCTGCCTGTTCCGCGCGGTCAAGGGGCACTTCAAGCCGGACCACCATTTCGGCTTCGAGGCGGCGGCCTGGTATTGGCATTTCGTCGATGTCGTCTGGCTGTTCCTGTTCTGCTTCATCTATGTCGTCGGGAGTGCCGGCGCGCCGGTCGCAATCCACTAGCCGGCGGCACCGGAAGTAGCGGAAAGCCGGGCGCGGATGAGCGTCTCTCCCTTCGGCGCCGGCCTCCGTTGCAAATGTCCGGCTTGCGGCAAGGGCGCCCTGTTCAGCGGTTTTCTCTCGGTCGTCCCCGAATGCGCGATCTGCGGACAGGATCTGCGGGCCCATGAAGAGGGCGACGGTCCGGCGGTCTTTGCGATCCTGTTGCTCGGCGCGGTTGTGGTCGGGCTGGCGTTGTGGACGGAACTGCGCTTTCAGCCGCCGCTCTGGCTTCATGCCGCGTTGTGGGCGCCCCTGACTCTGGCCGGCGCGCTGGCCCTGCTGCGCCCGCTGAAGGCGACGCTCATTGCCCTGCAATTTCGGCACCGGCGCGAAGACTATGACACCCATGGCTAGCGGCCTTTCGAGGCGCAGTCCGGCGCGAGCGGCGCTATGACCGTCCTCGGCTTTCGGCCGGCGCTTTGGCCGACATTGATCGCGCTGCCCGCGGTCGTCGTGGCTTTCGGCCTGGGGGTCTGGCAGGTCCAGCGCCTCGCCTGGAAGGAAGGGTTGATTGCCGAACGTACGGCGCAGATGGCGCTGCCCGTGCTGGAAGCGCTGCCGGCCGCGTTCGATTCGGAGAATCATCTTTTCCGGCGCGCCCGCTTCAGCGGCATATTCTTGCACGACAAGGAAATGTACCGGCCGGCGCGTTCGCGGCGGGCCGGAGAAATCGGCCTGCACATCGTCACCCCGCTCAACCTCGAGGGCGGCGGGACGATCCTGGTCAACCGGGGTTGGGTACCCAGCCTGCGCCGCAATCCCGAAACGCGCCGGGACGGGCAGGTCAGGGGCCGCGTGACCCTGGTCGGCGTCATCCGGACGCCGGCGCCGGTGGGATATTTCGTGCCCGACAACGACCCGGCGGCCAACATCTGGTTCCGTCTCGATCTGGCGCCGATGGCCGATCATGCAGGGCTCGCCACGGCCCGGCCCTACTATGTCGATCTCGTCGCCGATGCACCGGGCGGCTGGCCCCGTGCCGGCCAGACCCGGGTGACGGTACGCAATGCGCATCTGGAATATGCAATTACCTGGTTCTCGATGAGCCTGATCGGGATCGTCATCTATGTGCTGTGGCATCGCCGCTTCCGGCCGGCTTCGCGGCGGTCTGACGGACCGGCGGCGTGAGCGCCTACGCTGTCCTCGATGCCCGCTTCCGCCGCGCCGCGCTGATCGACGATGCCGCCGGCATCCTGGGCTGGGACAGCGCGGTGATCATGCCGGAAGGCAGCGCCAACGCCCGCGCCGAACAGATAGCCGCGCTCAGGCTGGCCAGTCGGGAAATCCTGACCGGCGCCGATATGGCGGACCTGCTGGATACGGCCGGGCAAGAGTCGCTGGACGGCTGGCAGTCGGCCAACCTGCGCGAAATGCGCCGCAACTGGGTGCGCAAGACCGCCATTCCGCCCGACCTGATCGAGGCCCGAACCCGCTCGAATACTGCCTGCGAAATGGCGTGGCGCGCCGCCCGGCCGGAATCGGACTTCGCTTCGGCGCTGCCGCTGCTGGAGGAGGTTCTGCGGTTGACCGTAGAAGCGGGGCAGGCCTGGTCCGCGGCGCTGGACATGCCTCTATACGATGCCCTGCTGGACGGCTTCGAACCCGGCGGCGGCGCGCAGGATATCGATCCGGTGTTCGATGACCTCGCGGCTTTCCTGCCGGATTTTACCGGCGCGGTCATCGAAAAGCAGGCCGCCCGGCCGCTCCTGCGGATCGAAGGGCGGTTCCCGATCGAGAAACAGGAAGCGCTCGGCCGCCGCTTCATGGAAGCGCTGGCTTTCGATTTCGGCAAGGGCCGGCTGGATGTCAGCCACCATCCCTTCACCGGTGGCGCGACGGACGATATCCGCATCACCACCCGCTATGACGAGGCCGACTTTCTCACCGGTCTCTACGCTGTCCTGCACGAGACCGGCCATGCCCGGTACGAAGCCGGCTTGCCGCTGCCATGGCGGCATCGGCCGGTCGGCAACGCGCGCGGCATGACGCTGCACGAGAGCCAGTCATTGCTGATCGAGATGCAGGCCTGCCGCGGCGCCGCCTTCATGGCATGGGCCGCGCCCCAGATGGCCGAGGCATTCGGCGGCGGTGGCGAGGCCTGGTCGGCGGGCAACCTGCTCGCTATCGTCACGCGGGTCGCGCGCGGCTTCATCCGGGTCGATGCCGACGAGGTGACCTATCCGGCCCATGTCATCCTGCGCTACCGGCTGGAAAAGGCGATCCTGGCCGGTGATCTGCCGCTCGAAGACCTGCCGGGCGCCTGGAACGACGGACTGGAGGCGCTGCTCGGCATCCGGCCGCCGGACGACCGCCGGGGCTGCCTTCAGGACATCCACTGGTATGCCGGGGCGTGGGGCTATTTCCCGACCTACACGCTGGGCGCCATGGCGGCAGCCCAACTTTATGCAGCGGCAACGGGGGCCGACGGCAGCATCGAGCCGGCCCTGGCCCGGGGCGATTTCGCGCCGCTCTACGCCTGGCTCCGCCCCAATGTGCATGAACAGGGATCGCGCTACGACACCGACGAACTGCTCGAACGCGCGACCGGACGGCCGCTCGACCCGGCCTTCTTCAAGACCCACCTGAAAGCGCGCTATCTGGATTCTTGAGCCGGCGCCGGGTCGCACCCGGACTACGATCCGCTATTCGGCTCCGCGCTTTCCCATGCGGCGATCAGGGCGGCGACCGCCGCACCGGGATCGCCGGCGCCCATGACCGCGCCCATGACTGCCGCGCCATTTGCGCCTGCGGTGCGGCACCTGCCGATCGTTTCGGCGGTCACGCCGCCCAAGGCGAGGAGGCGGCAGCCGGTCGGGCGCAACTGCGCTGCCGTTGCGGTGAGTGCATCCACGCCCAGTGCCGGGCCGTAGCCGGGCTTGCTGCGCGTCGCGAAGATCGGGCTGAGCGTGACATAGTCCGCCCCCGCCGCCTGCGCGGCCCGGACCGCGGCAAGATCGTGACAGGATTTGCCGAACAGTCCCGCGCCGGGCACCGACCGGCGCGCCGCGTCGAGATCGCCGTCGCGCGGCAGGTGCCAGGCGGCGACGCCATCGACTTCCGGCATCGGTATCCCGTGCAGGCCGATCCGTGCACCGGCCGGCGCAATTCGAGCGAGCTGGCGAACCAGATCGATCTGTTCGACCAGGGACAGATCCTTTTCCCGCACACTGATCCAGCGCGTCCCGGCCTCGAATGCGGCGGCAGCGACCGCTTCCAGCGGCAGCCGCGCATGCCGCCGGTCGGTGACGATCATCAGCGGCGGATCGGGCAGCGGGCTGCGAGCACTCATGGCGGGAGTCTGGCGCCGTTTGTGTTTATCCGCCGATCAGCCCCATCTGCGGGACTCGACGCTTCGGCGTGGTCCTTTTTGGGGACCCGGCCGGCGCGGCGGGCGGCGCGGCCGGCGGTCACGGCGTCGCGCATGGCCGCGGCCATCAGGACGGGATCGAGCGCTTTCGCCACCGCCGTGTTGAGCAGGACCGCATCGCAGCCCAATTCCATCGCCAGCGCGGCGTCTGAAGCGGTGCCGATCCCGGCGTCGAGAATCACCGGCACCGGGCTGCGGTTGCAGATCAGTTCGATATTGTAGGGATTGGCAATGCCGATCCCGGTGCCGATCGGCGCGCCCAGCGGCATGACGGCGGCGCAGCCGGCGTCGGCCAAGCGCTGGCACACCACCGGATCGTCGGTGCAATACGGCAATACCCGGAAGCCGTCCGCCACCAGGTCGCGCGCCGCGCCGGCCAGTTGTTCGACATCCGGATAGAGGGTTTCCCGGTCGCCGATCAGCTCCAGCTTGATCCAGTCCGTTTCCAGCGCCTCGCGCGCCAGTTGCGCGGTCAGGATGGCGTCCTTGGCGCTCATGCAGCCGGCGGTGTTGGGCAGGAGGGTCCAGTCGGCGCCGAGCAGGTCGACCGTGCTTTCGGCATAGCCCTCCAGGCTGATCCGGCGGATCGAGACCGTGACCACCTCCGTCCGGCTCGCTTTCAGCGCGTCGAGCATAACCTGCTGGTTGGGATAGCCCGATGAGCCCAGGAACAGGCGGCTGATGAAGTTTCGTCCGGCGATGTCGAACGTGTCGTCGGTCATGGCGAGGGGCCGGTCCTATCCGCCGCGGAAGGGTTTGACGATTTCAACGGTGTCGCCGGCGCCGAGCCTCGTCCCGATCCAGTCGCGCCGCGGCACCACGGTTTCGTTCACGGCTACTGCGACGCCGCGGGCTTCGGCGTCGATGCCCTGTTCGTCGAGCAGCGCGCGCACGGTCGGGGCTGCGGTCTCCGCCGGGTTGCCGTTCAGCACGATCTGCATCGCGCTACTCCGCCGCCATCGCGGCCGGCCCTGAAGAAAGCGCCGGGGTGAAACGCGCCAGCGCAAAGGGCGCCAGCGCCGGTTCCGCTTGTCCGGTCAGCACGAAGCGGCTCATCAGATCGGCCGTGACCGGAGTCAGCAGGATGCCGTTGCGATGGTGGCCGGTCGCATAGACCAGGCCGTCGACCGGGCCGGGCCCGAGGATCGGCGCATCGTCCCGCGATCCGGGCCGGAAGCCGACCCAGGTCTCCACGATCGGCAGTTCCTCGATTCCCGGCAGGGCGCGCCACGCCGCGTCGAGCAGGGCATATTGGCCGCCCGCGGTAATCGTCTCGTCGAAGCCTTTTTCCTCCACTGTCGCGCCGATCAGCAGGCGGCCGTCGCGGCGCGGCACCAGATAGATTCCGGGTGCCCACAGCACATGGCGCAGCAGCGGCGCTTCCGGGTCCATTTGCACGGCCAGCATCTGGCCCTTGATCGGCCGGACCGGCGGCAGGGCGGCCGGCTCCAGGCCGCCAATTGTCCGGCTCCAGGCGCCGGCAGCGAGGATCACCGTATCGGCCGCAACGGTCTCGCCCGCGACGACGACGCCGGCGGCCCGGCCGTTGTCGATCCGGACGGCATCGACCTTCCGTTCCGGCCTGAGCCGCGCGCCGGCGGCCGAGGCGGCTGCCGACAGCGCCGCAGTCACGGCGCGGTTGTCGACCTGATGGTCGTTCGGGCTCCACACGGCCGCCGGGATGCGCGGGTTGAGCCAGGGTTCCCGCTGCCGCGCTTCGCTGCCGCCGATCAAGGCCACCTCGATCCCGGCGCTGCGATGATAGTCGTGGATGAAGCGGAGATGCCGTTCGTCGTCCCGCGTCAGGGCGACGACCAGGGTGCCATCGTCGCGATAGCCGATATCCTGTCCGCTTGCGGCTTCGAGTTCCGCGGCGAAGGCGGGCCAGGCCTGCTGACTCCGGCGGTTGAGCTGCAACAGGTCCAACTCGCCCGGTTCGGTCTCGACGCCGGCGGCGAGCATGCCGGCGGCGGCATGGCTGGCGCCCCGGCCGATCGCGCCCTTGTCGAAGATGTCGACCCGGCAGCCGGCCTGCGCCAGCCGCCAGCCGATGCCCAGCCCGCAGACGCCGCCTCCGATGATGGCGACGGTCTCCGGAGGTTCTGAACGGGGGCGCGGTGTCTGAATCGGGCGGCTCCCTACGCTGGTGTGACCCAGGTCAGGTTCGATGGGTATGATCTCAGACGCCCGCCGCTGCTACAGCGGCCCGGCGACACCCCGGCCGAACTTCAAGCCGCGCAGACTATCACCCTTGCCGGCGACCGCGCCAGCGGCGTTGCGCCGCCGCCGGGGGAAACCGGATTATTCAGCCTTCCTCCGCCAGATAGTCGTCCACCAGGGCGAATTTGCGGATCTTGCCGGAACCGGTGGGCGGGAAGGCCTCGACCCGGCGCCAGACCGCCGGTGTCTTCTGGGGCGAGATATGGACCCGGCAATGGCGGTGCAGCTCCTCCGGGTCGAATCCGCGCCCCGGCACCCTTGCGATTCGCTTTGTTATTCTTGCGGCCGACGATCGATGGAAACCTCGCCCGTGTCTGAACTGTACGTCATTGCCACGGTTCCCTCCAACTCCGGACCGCTTACTGCCCGGCGCGCAAAAATTGGCATATTCTCTCCCTCATGCCGGGCGGAAGGAACAACCAATCCGTCTATAACCCACTCCCTCGCCTCGGCGCCGAGTTGGTTGCAAAACGAGTAGTCGCTCTCATGTACCAGATCGGGCCAGTCCATGGTCTTGGACCGCAGGTCCTTCTCAAGACCCTCGAATGTGCACCGAAAACCTTGGTAGTATGCAGTGCGGTTGCTTCTTGGCTTCCCAACATAGTCTTTTCGGAACCAGTAAGCCATTTCGGCCTCCGCGGTCTCTGCCTCCATTGCGCTGTAGAACACGGGAAAGGACCCGTCCGAATACCGCGTCTTTTTCCTCAGTTTTTTATTGGGACGAAACGGCCCGTCGAGTAGTTCATCGAGCGGCTCTAGGGGAATCCTTCCGGACAATAGATTCAGCAATTCCTGACGGCCTTCGGCGTCCAGGTTCAAATCCGTAAGGAACTCGTAGTCGTGCAGTGATACCCTCGACAACCGGAATACGATACGCCGGTTTCTTTCGCTCGTAATTCCGTCAAGCACTAACGAATTCCGGCAGCAGACTCGACATACTCCCTAGCCAACAAGAGGTCCTCCATAGAACCTTCAAGCATCAGCGACAAAGGCGATTTCTCGTTTAGCATCGAGTGCTGCTCTCGCAACCAATCGTTTTCGACTACCGGATCGCGGAAAAGAGACCACAAAGACCTGCGAATGCAGAACAGATGGGCAATTCGATCCTTCACGTCCCGTCCGCGAAATCGCTCCCTCCCATCCAAAACGGCGGAAACCTGTTCGATATCCTCCGAATCGTAGCCGAGAAGACGAACCACATCCGGTATATCGAGGCGCCAGAATTCCATCAGATTTCGAACGAATTGAACTGGCCCGGTCAATCTCCCGACTGTCTCTCCCGAAGAGCCGTACGCCACCCAATTGCGACTCACGGAATTATGTAGCGTCTCTCCGAACTGTCCCCCGTTGTCGATCTGTACTGTTGCGCCACCAATTTGCTTTGTTGCAGCAAGGACTCTTGATTCTGGATGAGGTCCACGGACCCACGTCACAATGGCCGAATGGCCGTAGCGATCGATCCGAAAATGTCCATTTCCGCGAATGCCGAGTTTATTCAGGGTCTCCCCTGAAAAACTTGCAAGGCTACTTGCCCGCCCAGCCGCTGCATGTGCTCTCAGCATTAGCCGGCTTCTCGATTGGTAAACAGCGGAACGAAAAGCACAAATCCAATGGCCCCCATGGTTCCTATATCTCCTTTCTCGTAACCTATGCCGCCACCGCCGCTACCGCCGCCGTGGCCGACTTCAATTTCAAACCGGTCGCCTTCGGACAATCCGTGGAGTTTAACAATCAGGGATTCTCCGGGATACCCCTTGCCACCGTCGCCGCCGTTCGATGCGGTTCGGCCTTCGGCCGGAGGAACGACCGCTCCGCTTCCGCCATCGCCGCCGTCGCCAAAGTGGCATCCCTTGCCGTTCTTTCCATTGACGGGTTGCCCGTCAATAAGGCCGCCTCCATCGCCGCCATCGCCGCCGTTGCCACCTGCGGCCCGGTAGGTATTCTCTCCGGATTTTAAAGTGGTTGCGCCGCCGCCGCCGCCGCCGCCGCCGCCGGTTGCGCCGTAGACGTTCAATCCTTCAAGACAAAACGCACCACCACCGCCACCGCCGCCACCAGCCGCTCCCGCAATGACGGCGAGACCATTCGAAGTGCTCCATGGCCACGCGAAATCACAGGACTCGGTAACGCGTCGTAGCGTTGCATCCCCCATCGCATGTCTCCGACCATGCTGCCGACCGGCCCCGGTAAAGTGGCCCGATGCTAATTGTGGTTCAGCCCAAGCCTTGTGTCCAGCAAACCAAACGCATTGCCTTGCCGGGGGAATCGATCTGGGCGTATCCAGTATTTGAACTTGGCGAAGACGTGCGCGATCGGGTTTAGGCCGGGGCGAATAGGCTGGCAGGAACTGGAGATGGGCGTCGGCACTACTGATGGTGTGGCGGACGGCCTTGCCCTCGTGCCCTGGCCTCGTTCGCGGACCCGGTTCGATTTATGATTTCGAAAGCCGTTCGCGGCCGTTCATCCCTCCGCCGCCAGATAGTCGTCCACCAGGGCGAATTTCCTGATCTTGCCGGAGCCGGTGAGCGGGAAGGCTTCGACCTGGCGCCAGACCGCCGGCGTCTTCTGCGGCGAGAGGTGGGTCCGGCAATGGCGGTGCAGCTCCTCCGGGTCGAATGCCCGGCCCGGCTCCAGCCGGACGAAGCAGGCGACGATCTCGCCCCATTTGTCGTCGGGCAGGCCGACGACCGCGGCCTCGGCAACGTCGGGATGCTCCAGCAACGCGTTCTCGATCTCGGCCGGAAACAGGTTCTCGCCGCCGCGGATAATCATCTCCTTCACCCGCCCGGTGATGCGCAGATAGCCCCGGCGGTCGAGGGTGCCGAGATCGCCGGTATGCAGCCAGCCGTCCGCGTCGATCGTTTCGGCGGTCGCCGAAGGGTTCTCGTGATAACCGATCATGACGCAATAGCCGCGCACGCAGATTTCCCCGACCTCGCCGACCGGCAGCAGCCGGTTCTGCCCGTCGACGCTGCGGATCGAGATTTCGGTCTGCGGCATCGGCAGGCCGGCGGTGTTGCAGACAATGTCGAGGGGCTCGCCCGCATGGTGCTGGGTGATGAGCGGCGCCGACTCGGTCTGGCCGTATACGGTCTGGAAGGTGCAGCCGAAGCGCGCGATGGCGTTGCGGACCAGTTCGGGCGCGACCATCGAGCCGCCCGAGACCGCGACCTCGACCGACGACAGGTCGAACGGCTGCTGGTCCTGGCATTCCATCATCGCGACCAGCATGGTCGGCACGCCCAGGATCGCGGTCACCTTCTCGCGCTCGATCAGGCGCAGCACCGCCGCCGGGTCGAACATCCTGACGAGGAACACCGGGCAACCCGCCTGGAGCGCCCCGAGCGTAATCATCCCGCAGCCGCTGGTGTGGAACATCGGCATGAAATTCGCCCACACCGACTCCGGCCCGATCCCCACGCGGTGCGCATAGAAACGCGCATTGTTGGTGAGCGAACGGTGCGACAGCACCGCACCCTTGGGAAACCCGGTCGTGCCGGAAGTGTACTGGATCTGCGCCGCGTCGCCCGGCGCGACCTCCGGCAGCGCCGCCGGCCGGCTGCCGATACGGAACAGGGCGTCCGGATCTTCCAGATCGACAATCTCGCGCACGGCGCCGAGGCCGTCGGCGGCGGCAGCAGCGATTTCCGACATCGGGTTGCCGCGGTGGCTCTCGACCGAGAACAGGGCCGAAGCGCCCGATTGCTCCAGGACGTAACGCAGCTCGGCGGCCTGGTAGGACGGGTTGGCCGTAACCAGAATCAGGCCGGCAAGGCCGCAGGCAAATTCCATCAGCACCCATTCCGGCACATTCGGCGCCCAAACGACGACACGTTCGCCCGGCGCATAACGCGAGGCCAGCGCCGCCGCGAGCCGCTCGCTGTCGGCCAGCAGTTCGGCGAAGGCCCAACGGCGCTTGGGCGCGACCGCCGGCGGATCGATTTCGACCAGCGCCATGGCGTCGCCGCGATGCCGCGCCGCGTCGCGCAAAATGCCGCCGACTGTCGTCTCCAGGACGACATCGTCGGTCTGGGCCGGAATATAGGATTCGGCGAGGTCGAAACGGTACATGGCGAACCTTTCCGGCGGTTGGGATCTGTCCGGTTTTTTCGGCCGCCAATTTATCCGAATCCGGCGTGCCCGTCCCGTTCTTCGGCTATCCGGCCGGCACCTGTCTGCCGGTAGCATCCGGCACAGATCGCGTCAGTAGGCGCAGGCGGTCCAGATGCGGTCGATGTCGCCATCCCATTGCCGGCATAGTCTTCCAGCAGTTGGTCCGCCGGGCTCTTGCCGGCGGCGGCGCGGTCCTGCAATGCCTGAAGGAAGCCGGTCTCGTCGTTGCCGGCCTTGTCGAGCGCCCGGCGCGCCGACAAGCCGGCTTGCGCGATTTCGAGAACGTGCGCAGGGCCAGTTCGCTCACGGTTGCCTGCCGCGGAAGGGCGCCTGGAAGCCATCTCTGGCCACGCCGAGTTCGCAGGGCCTCGCGTTCTTCGGCCGACCAGTCCCTGACCAGATCCCAGGCGGCGTCCAGGGCAGTCCCGATCGTACAGCAACCCGACCCAGAAGGCCGGCAGGCCGCACAGGCTCTTCCACGGCCCGCCATCGGCGCCGCGCATCTCGAGGAAGGTCTTGACCCGCACTTCCGGGAACGCCGTCGTCATATGGTCCGCCCAGTCGCTGAGGCGTCGGCGTTTCGCCGGGCAGCGCCGGCAGCCTGCCGTCCATGAAATTGCGGAAGGACTGGCCGCTCGTATCGAGATAGCGGCCATCGCGATAGACGAAATACATCGGGACATCGAGGATGTAATCGACCCAGCGCTCGAAGCCGAAGCCGTCCTCGAACGCGAAGGGCAGCATGCCGGTCCGGTCCGGGTCGGTATCGGTCCAGATTTGGGCGCGCCAGCTCCTGAAGCCGTTGGGCTTGCCTTCGGTGAAGGGCGAATTGGCGAACAGGGCGGTCGCGACCGGCTGGAGCGCAAGGCCGACCCGGAACTTCTTCACCATGTCGGCTTCGGAGGCATAGTCCAGATTCACCTGCACCGTGCAGGTGCGCAGCATCATGTCGAGCCCGAGGCTGCCCTTCTTCGGCATGTAGTCGCGCATGATCCGGTAGCGGCCCTTGGGCATCCACGGCACGTCGGCGCGTTGCCATTTCGGATCGAAGCCCAGGCCGATCAGGCCGGCGCCCATCTCCTTGGTCACCGCCTCGGCCTCGGCCAGGTGGGTGTGGACCTCGTCGCAGGTCTGGTGGATGTTTTCCAGCGGCGCGCCGGCGAGTTCGAGCTGGCCGCCGGGTTCGAGGCTGACCGAAGCGTCGCCCCGTTTCAGGCCGATCAGGGTGTCCTTCTCGCGCAGCGGCGCCCAGCCGAAGCGCTGCAGGCCTTCGAGCAGGGCCCGGATGCCGCACTCGCCGTCATAGGGCAGGCGGCGGTAATCCTTCCAGTTGAAGGCGAATTTTTCGTGCTCGGTGCCGATGCGCCAGTCCGCCGCCGGCTTGTTGCCCTGTTCGACGCTTTCGATGAGCTGTGTGCGGGAATGCACCGGCTCGGCGTTGGCGGCGGCGGGGATGGACATGCGCAGGCGATCCGGAACTGGCCGATAACGAATGAACGAAATCAATTAACCGGCAGGCTGCGGACGGCCTAACCGGCTGGTCCCGGACTGCCGATCGGGGCGGTCCAGTCGCCCAGCACGGCCTGCCAGCACGCCAGCGCCGCCACAGCGGCGGTATCGGCGCGGAGCAGGCGCTCGCCGAGCCCGACCGGCGTGACATTGGGAAGGCGGCGCAGAAGGTCAAGCTCCCCGGGCGCATAGCCGCCTTCCGGCCCGACGAACACCGCCCAGGGCCGGCCGCGCGCATCGCTGCGGCGGCGCAGCGTGTCGATAATCGGGACGCCGGTCTGGGTTTCGTCGAGCAGCAGGATATGGCGGCCGGCCGGCCAGTCGGCGATCAGGTCGTCCAGCTTGCGCGGCGCGAGCACCGCCGGGACCGACAGGCGCGCGCACTGCTCCGCGGCTTCGATGGCGTTGGCGCGCAGGCGTTCCGTGTTGACCCGCGTCACCTGGGTATGGCGGGTCATCACCGGCTGCAGGGCGGAAACCCCCATTTCCGAGGCTTTCTGGGCCACGAAATCGATCCGGGCCTTCTTGATCGGGGCGAAACAGAGCCAGAGATCCGGCTCCGGGCGCTGGCGGCGGGTCTGGGCGGTCACCGCGAGGGCGGCATCCTTCTTGCCGAGCGACTCGACGGTCGCCAGCCATTCGCCGTCGCGCCCGTTGAACAGTTTGACCGCCGCGCCCACGACTGTCCGCATCACATGCTTCAGATAGTGGCTCTGCTCCGCCGTCAGGATGACGCTCCGCCCCGCCGCCAGCGGCGCCTCGACATAGAGCCGGATGCCGGGGCTGTACGGCGCTTCGGACTCGGCGGACCGGGCCGGCGCGGTCACGCCGCTGCTTCCGCCCGCGCCTGCGCCGCGGCCAGATGGCCGGCGAACCCGGCCGGGTCGATATTCGCGCCGCACACGATCAGGCCGACCGACTTGCCCTCCAGACGCTCTCGCAGCGGCCCGGCAAGCGCGGCCAGGGCCGCCGCGCCGGCCGGCTCGACGGCCAGTTTGAGGCGGCTGAAGCTGGTCAGCAGGGCGTCCTGCAGCGCTTCGTCCGGCACGGTAACGATCTCGTCCACCAGACGGCGGACGATGCCGAAGGAATAGGGCAGGTGCAGCGGTGCGCCGAGGCTGTCGGCGATGGTCGAAACCGCCACGCTGTCGAGCGGTGCGCCTTGCATCAGGCTCTGGCGCATGCCGCAGGCCCGTTCCGGCTCGACGCCGTAGACCGCTGCCTTCGAGCCTGCCAACCGGAAGCCGGTCGCGACGCCGGCGATCAGGCCGCCGCCGCCGATGGGGACGATCACGGCGTCCAGATCCGGCGCCTGCCGGGCGAATTCGAGGCCCAGAGTCGCGGTGCCGGCAATCGTATCCGGGCCCTCGAAGGGATGGATGACGGCGCGGCCTTCCTCATCGCGGATGCGCGCCATCTCGGCGAAGGCGGCATGGATATCCGCGGCAAGCACGACTTCGGCGCCCAGCTCCCGGCATTGGGCGACGCGGAACGGGTTGGCCGTCTTGTGCATCGCGACCTTGGCGTCGACGCCGAGCGCCCGGGCGGCATAGGCGACGGCGATGGCGTGATTGCCGGCGCTGACCGCCGTGACGCCGGCGGCGCGCTGCGCCTCGCTCAGCGCCAGAATGCTGGAGAGCGCGCCGCGTGGCTTGAAGCTGCCGGTCTTCTGCAGCAGCTCCAGCTTCAGCACGACCCTTGTGCGCGGGCCGATCGCGGCATCCTTGGCGACGCCTTCCCATTCCAGCACCGGGGTCTCGATTACCCAAGGCGCAATGGCGCTCCGGGTCCGCTCGATCCTGTCCAGCGTCAGAGCATCGCCGGCCGGCGGCACCCGCTTGCCGCCTGTCCGGGCCGGTGCGTCAGCCATCGATCTTCGTGCCCCATTCCCGGGCGGTCTCGCCCGGCCATTTGTTGGTGGCGTCGAGGCCGGCTTTCGAGCCGAGGCCGCTGACCGGGCTGGCGAAATCGAGATAGTCGATCGGCGTGTTCTCGATCGTCACGGTATCGCGCGCCGGGTCCATGCGGGTCGCGATGGCCCACATGACATCCTTCCAGTCGCGGCAGTCGATATCGTCGTCCACGACGATGACCCATTTTGTGTACATGAACTGGCGCAGATAGCTCCACACGCCCATCATGATGCGCTTGGCGTGGCCGGCGTAGGCCTTGCGGATCGAGACGATGGCGATGCGGTAGGAGCAGCCCTCCGGCGGCAGCCAGAAATCGACGATCTCGGGAAACTGCTGGCGGAGCAGGGGGATGAAGACCTCGTTCAGCGCCTCGCCGAGGACCGAGGGCTCGTCGGGCGGCCGGCCGGTGAAGGTCGAGAGGTAGATCGGTTCCCGGCGCATGGTGATGGCGCTCACGCGGAACACCGGGAAGCGCTCGACGCTGTTGTAGTAGCCGGTATGGTCGCCATAGGGGCCTTCGCCGCCTTCTTCGTCGGCCATGACCCGGCCTTCGATGACGATCTCCGCCTGGGCCGGCACCTTGAGCGGCACGGTGCGGCAGGCGGCCAGTTCCACCTTCTTCTCCCGCAACAGGCCGGCGAACTGGTATTCCGAGAGCGTATCCGGCACCGGCGTGACCGCGGCGATCATGGTCGCCGGGTCCGCGCCGATCACGGCCGCGGCCGGGAAGCCCTCGCGCCGCTCTTCGGGCGAGGCCTGGGCCTTCCAGCGCGCGAATTGCTGGGCGCCGCCGCGATGGTGCAGCCAGCGCATCAGCGTGGTGTCCCGGCCGGTCACCTGCATTCGGTAGATGCCGAGATTGAAGCCGTCGGTGCGTTCGGTTTCCGGCGCCGGGCCGCGCGTGACGACCAAGGGCCAGGTGATCAGAGGCGCCGGCTCGCCGGGCCAGCAGGTCTGGACCGGCAGGCGGCCGAGGTCGATGGCGTCGCCCTCCAGCACGACCTCCTGGCACGGCGCTGTGCGGACGGTTTTCGGCTTCATCGCCAGCACCCTGCGCGCCAGCGGGATCATCTCCAGGGCTTCGCGGAATCCCCCCGGCGGTTCGGGCTGGCGCAGGAAAGCGAGCATTTCGCCGACCTCACGCAACTGCTCCGGCGTCCGGCCAATGGCCTTCGCCACCCGCTCGACGGTGCCGAACAGGTTGACCAGCACGGGCATGTCCCAGGCGCGGTCGCCATCCTGCGGCTGTTCGAACAGGATCGCCGGCCCGCCCTCAAGAAGCGCGGCGCGGTGGACGCCCGTCATTTCCAGGTTCGGGGAGACCGGCCCGGTTTCGCGCCGAAGCTGGCCGTCCCGCTCCAGTTGAGCGAGGAAATCGCGCAGGGAGGCGTAGGGCGTCGCGGCGCTCAGGACAGGGGCTCGCGGTTCGAATCAGTCAACAGGATGGGATCCCGCACAAAGGAACATGCCGGACACATGGCCCAATCGCGGCGCAAGGACAAGCGGGCACAGCCCGCAAGACGCTTCCTGTGCCAGCCGGTTCGGACACACAGCTACAAATCTTTTGCGCCCGGAATCCGCTCGTTCCGATCACCCTTGCGAGACCGAATGAGATTGTAGAACCGCCGGTTCGTCCGGTGAAACACAATGAAGGACGGCAGGAGAGTCTTCGCCCGGACCCACCCCCGCTCTGCAAGAATCACGTCCATCTCGAGCCGTGCTCCGGTCCACAATCCGGTCGCCCGATCCTGGACCAGATAGCCGCGCTGAAAATGAACGCGCCGGTTCCATTCGTTCATCAGGCGAAAGGAAACCGGCCGTTCGAGCTTGTAGCGCGCCATGTACATAATGTGCTGGCACGGGCGCGGGCGGCGCGCTTTCTTGCATTTGAAAAAGAGTACAATGTAGTCGATTCCGCTGGCCCGGGTTCTGACGTAGGGATCGCCCGACGGCTGCCGATACCCCGTAACGACCGGCAACCCCTGCGATTCCAGCATCTCGACGATCGTCGGCGCGGTCACGCTGTTGAAGTCCGCCGCATGGCCGACGGTCGCGGCAAGCACCGTCGCGATGGTCGCGGCGCCGGCGCAAATGACGTTATTCCCCATGGATCGAGCGCCTCCGCTGCGCACGTCTGCGTTAGATTCGTGGGCAGCGGTGGCGGTGTAAAGTAAATTCGACGATGGCTCGGGTTCGGATCGGCCGCTAGTTTCGGCGCCATGACGACCGCCGCGCCCATGTACGTCCCGCCCTCGGCGCTCGATCCGGTCGAGCGGGCGATGAGCTATCCCTACGCCATTCCGGATTGCAGCTTCGTCTTCGACAAGGCGGGCTGGCGTGCGGCGGCGATCGATGGTGCGCTGACGATCGACCGCCATCCGGTGATCGCCTGTGGCTCCAACCGCTCGCCGGACCAGCTGGCGCGGAAATATTTCGATTTTGGCGCTGTGACGATCCCCGTGCAGCGCGCCTGGCTCGCGGAATTCGATGTCGTCTACGCCGCCCACATCACCGGCTACGGCTCGATTTCGGCCTGCCCGATGCCGTCGCCAGGGGTACGGGTCGAAGTCTCCGTCACCTGGCTCTCGGACGACCTGATGGCGCGCATGCACGCCACCGAAGGCCGGGGGCATTCTTACGATTATGCAGTGCTGTCCGGCCTCGGCCTCGCGCTCGAAGGCGGCGGCGCCCTGGACGCCGCCTTCGCTTATATCCATCGCGGCGGCGCGCTGACGGTGGATGGCGGCCTCGTCGGCCTGTCGGAGATCGCGGCTGTGGGTCGGTCCTGTCCTGCCTGGCCGCAGCCGCGAGCCATCGCCGAAGTGCATCGCCGGCTGAAGCACGAAGGTACGGTCGAACAGTTCATTCGCGAAAACGCCGCCGACCGCGCCCTGTGCCTCGCCCGCGAAGCGGTCCTCCAGCGGGATGCGCTGACCTTTGCGCGGGAGAAATGGCGCGTTAGCTCGGGATGATCCAGACATCGTCCACCTCTCACGGATATTTTACCGAGCAAGGCGCGAAAAATATTCTCTAAATGTTTTTCCCACGAACTTCATGAGAGCGATATCCCGTCCGGAACAGGTTTGCGGCGGGTTCGTTGAGGCCACTCCCATCAAATCGGTGAAGCTCGGACTTTGCGGCGGCGCAGCGGCCTCCAGTTGTCCGGCTTGCCCGACTATGGTGGAATCCCTATAGTCCGGAATGAAAGAAGAAATACCGAAACACGTCATATGGGTCGGTTCGAGCAGATCGGATCTGAAAGGTTTTCCGGAACCCGTGCAGGACAGGATGGGCTTCGCGATCTACCAGGCCCAGACCGGTCTCCGGCACCGCGACGCCAAACCGCTCAAGGGCTTTGGCGCCGGCATTCTGGAGGTCGTCTCGCGCTTCGATGGCGACACATTCAGGGCCGTTTATACGATCCGTTTCGAGGCGGCGATCTATGTTCTGCATGCCTTTCAGAAGAAGGCCAAACGTGGCGCCGAGACGCCCAAGCACGAACTCGACCTGGTCCGGCGCAGGTTACGGGTAGCCGAGCAGCACTACCAGAACACCCATGGCGAAGGCTAGAAGGATGAACACCAACAGTCAGACCGTCGAACGCGGCAGCGGCAACGTCTTCGCGGATCTCGAACGTCCCGACGCCGATGCGCACCTGTTGAAGGCGGAACTCGCCAGCAGGATCGACGGCATCGTCCGGCAACGTGGCATCACCCAGACCGAAGCGGCGCAATTGCTCGGTCTGTCCCAACCGGACGTTTCGCGGCTGCTCCGCGGAGACTTTCGGGAATACTCGCTGGAGCGCCTGTTTCGCCTGTTGACGGCGCTTGGGAGCGACGTCGATATCGTGATTCAGCAACCGCGTTCCACCCGGGCCGGACGGCTGCGCATCGCCGCAGCCGAACCAGGCTAGATCGTGGCCGCATTCGGATGCGTCCATAGCGCCGAACCGCCCGCCATCCATGCCGTCAGCCGCCAAACATGCCTTCGTCACCGGCGCCACAGGCTTTCTCGGCCGCAACCTGGTCGAGCAGCTGGCGGAACGGGGCTGGAAAATCACCGCTGCCTATCGCAGCGCAGACCGCTTCGAGCTGCTTAAACAATGGGGTGTCACCGGCGTCGAATGCGGCCTGCTCGATCTGGCCGGCCTGACGGCCTCGATCCCGGAAGGCGTGGATGCCGTGTTCCACATGGCGGCCGATCTTACCATGTGGGCGCGGCACGGGTCGCGCCAGCTGTGCACCAATGTGGACGGCACGCGCAACGCCGTCGCCGCGGCCGAGCGCAAGGGTGCCAGACGGTTCGTCTTCACCTCGAGCTGGAATGCCTGGGGCTACCGGCCGGGCGATCCGCCATTGACCGAGGCGACGCCGCAGCGGGGCAATGCCTCGCCCGTCCTCTATGACCGGACCAAGCTGGCCGCTGAGACCATCGTCAAACAGGCGGCGGCCGATGGCCTGTCCGCCGTCATCCTCAACCCCTGTCACGTTATCGGCCGTTACGACAGCCGCAACTGGGGCCGCATGATCCGCCTGGTGCACGAACGCCGGCTGCCCGGTATCCCGCCCGGCGCCGGCGTATTCTGCCATGCCGGGGCGGTCGCCGCCGCCCACATCGCGGCGGCCGAGAGCGGCGAGGCCACGGGCAACTATCTGCTGCCCGGGCCGGCGGCCACCTATGTCGAGGTCGTCCGCATCATCGGCGGCGTCACCGGCCGCAAGGTGCCGAAGCGCGCCATTCCGGTTTGGCTGTTCCGGGCGGCCGCCCATGTCCAGAACGCCGCCGGCAACCTGCGCGGCGCAGAGCCGGACCTGACACCGCAAGCGGCGCATATTGTGCTGGCGAACGGCCGTGTGGCGTCGGATAAGGCGGAAAGGGAGCTGGGCTATCGCTCGCCCGATCTCGAATTCATGGTGCGGGACTGCTACGAATGGATGAAGCGGGCGGGCGTGCTGAAGGGGTGACAAGCCCGATACATGCGCGAATTCCGGACGGTCAGACAAGAAGTCGCGGCGGCCGGCCCTTCGATATGCCTCCTTCGGGGGCTACTCAGGGTGAGGAAAGTCAATTCCAATTTTCTCCTCATCCCGAGTAGCCCCGGATTAAATCCGGGGCGTATCGAGGGACGCCCTGACCGATGACCGATCATCTGAACAGACTTGAAGACCTGCTGAAGGCCGCGCGGGCCGCTGGCGCCGATGCGGCCGACGCCGTCTTTGTCGAAGGCGACAGTCTTTCGCACGCCCAGCGGCTCGGCAATGTCGAGATGATCGAGCGGTCGGAAGGGCGCGACCTGGGCCTGCGCGTCTTCGTCGGCCGACGCCAGGCCAGCGTATCGGGGAGCGAGATCGAATCGGAGGTCTTCGCCGGGCTGGCGGAACGCGCCATGGCGATGGCGCGCGCGGTTCCGGAAGATCCCCATTGCGGCATAGCCGGGCCGGATCAGATTGCCGGGCCGCCGCCATGCTTCGAGATGGCCGATGCCGAAGAGCCGCCGGCCGACCTGCTGATCGCCCGGGCGAGCGAGGCCGAGGACGCGGCCCGCGCCGTCGAGGGAGTCACCAATTCCGAAGGGGCGGAAGCCTCCTGGGGCCGGACGAGGGTCACCCTGGCCGCAACCAACGGCTTTGCGGGCAGCTATGAGCGATCGTCGCACAGTGTCGGCGTCTCCGTTCTCGCCGGGTCGGGCGCGGATATGCAGACCGACTACGATTACCACACCGCCGTCTTCTCGGCCGACCTCATGGCGCCGGCCGAGATCGGCCGGAGCGCCGGCGATCGCGCGGTCGCCCGCCTCGGCGCCCGGCCGGTCAAGACCGTCAAGGCGCCGGTGGTGTTCGATCCGCGGGTCGCCGGCAGCCTGCTCCGCCATCTGCTGGGCGCGATCAACGGCGCGTCGGTCGCGCGCGGCACCAGTTTCCTCAAGGACGAGCTGGGCAAGCCGGTCATGGCCTCCGGCCTGACCGTGGTGGAAGACCCGCACCGCCCGCGCGGCCTGCGCTCCAAGCCCTTCGACGGCGAGGGCGTGGCCAACCTGCGGCGAAAACTGATTGACGGCGGCGTTCTGACGACCTGGCTGCTCGACCTGCGCTCGGCGCGCCAGCTGGCCCTGGCGCCGACCGGCCATGCCAGCCGGGGCACGTCCGGGACGCCTTCGCCGGGGGCGACGAATGTCTGGCTCGAGCCCGGCGCCGTCTCGCGCCAGGATATGCTCGGCGAAATCGACAGCGGCCTCTATGTCACCGAGATGATCGGCATGGGCGTCAACGGCGTGACCGGCGACTACAGCCGCGGCGCCGGCGGCTACTGGATCGACAAGGGCGAACTCGCCTTCCCGGTGACCGAACTGACCATCGCCGGCAACCTCAAGGACATGTTCAAGGCGATCACACCGGCCGACGACCTCGACCTGCGCTACGGCATCGACGCCCCGACGCTGCGCATCGACGGCATGACGGTTGCGGGGGCGTGACGGTCGCGTCCTTCGAGACGGCCATTTCGAGACGGCCCTACGGGCCTCCTCAATGGCCTCCTCAGGATGAAGGGGAGAGAAGTGTCCTTGAGTTCTATTCTCTTCATCCTGAGGAGGGGCTGAGGAGCGGTTCGCAGTACCGCGTCTCGAAGCCCCGTCTCGAAGGACGAAGCCCCGTCTCGAAGGACGCGCCCGAACCCTACCCGTCGCGGCGCGCCAGATGGTCGAAGCTGGCGCCGACGATGGTGTCCTGGCGCAGGAAGCGGCGGGCCTCCAGGCCGTGCGCCTCGGGCACGCTGCGGATCTGGCCGGCCGCTTCGGCATCGAGCTGCATGCGCGCCGCCAGCTCGAAATAGTAGGCGAGGCAGGTCGCCTCCTCGACCGATTTGCCGACGGTCAGAAGGCCGTGATGTGCGAGCAGAATGGCGCTCTTGTCGCCGAGCGCCTCCGAAATGATTCGCCCTTCTTCGTCGGCGATGGGGACGCCGGGCCATTCGGGCAGCCACGCGCAGTCGTCGTAAAGCACCATCGCGTCCATATGGCTGCACACCAGCGGCCGGCCGATCGTCGACAGGGCCGAGGCCGCCGGCGGGTGTGTGTGGACGATGCAATGCACGTCCGGCCGGGCTTGGTAGATCCAGACATGGAAGCGCACGGCCGGATTGGGGATGCCTTCGCCCTCGATCGTCCGGACATTCTCGTCGACGCGCAGCAGCGTCTCTTCCGACGCTTCCTCGAAGCCGGCGCCGAGCGGCAGGGTCCACCAACCGTCCGGTTCGGCGCGCACGGTGAGCTGGCCGGCGAGGCCCGTGGCGTGGCCGTTTGCGGCCAGGATGCGCGCCGCCAGGGCGAGTTTCGCCTTGTCCGAGCGGACGGCGGGCTGCAGCCCGAGGCCGATGGCTCTGTCTACATCCGTGCGGATGTCGTCGGGCATGGTCGCCTCCCCTGCGTTGTGCGCATATTCCGACAGTTGAAATTCGCGCGCACTCGTGAGTTTACCCGGCGGGGAAAGATTTGTAAGGTCCGCGTTCCGTACTGCCGGCCCGGTTATCGGGCGGGCGTCAAGAAAAGAGACCAAGGGAGGAAACCGCCATGAAACCTGTGCTCGCCGCGGCCGGCGCGGCCATTGCAATGACGGCGCTCGCGCCGGCATCGCAGGCCGCCACCGAGTTCGCCTTTTCCAACTGGATTCCGTGGACCCACAAGCTGAACACGCGCCTCTATGTCCCGTTGATGACAGTCATCGAGAAGAGGACCGAAGGGCGGGTGAAATTCCGCAAGCTGCCCAAGCCGCTCGGCCACCCGCGCGCCCATCTGGATATCGTCCGCACCGGCCAGGCCGGGGCCGCTTTCGGCGTCCACGGCTATTCGCCGAAGCGTCTGCGCGCCTATGCGTTCAGCGAGTTTCCGCTGACCGGAGAAGACGCGGTGGCGACGTCGGTCGCCTTCCAGCGCACCCATGACAAGTTCTTCGCGGGCAAGGACTATTACAAGGGCGTGCATCTGGTCGGCCTGAACACCCACGGCCCGGGCGTGATCCACCACTCCAAGAAGCTGATCGGCTCGATCGCCGACATGAAGGGGCAGAAGATCCGCACCGGCGGTCCGGCGCCGCTCGCCATCGTCACAGCCTGGGGCGGCACCTCGATCCGGCTGCCGGCGCCGAAATCCTACGAGGTGCTGTCGACCGGCGTGGTCGACGGCGTGACCTTCCCCTACGAGGCGCTGACCGGCTTCAAGATCGTCAACCTGGTGAAGTTCCACACCAAACTGCCGGGCGGGCTGTACAATTCTGGTTTCTTCACGATTATCGGCAAGAAGAAGTACGATGGCTTGTCGGCAGCCGACAAGCAGGTCATCGACAGCGTGTCCGGCGAAAACTTCGCCTTCGTCGCGGGCAGGGTGTGGAACCAGAACGACGCCGATGGGCTGGCGGCGGCCAAGAAGGGCGGCCACAAGTTCGGCGTGGCGACGGCCGAAATGCTGGCGTCGGTCAAGAAGGTCAAGGCCAACCTGGAAGCGCGTTACATCGCCGACATGAAGAAGCAGGGCATCGACGGTGCGGCGGTGCTCAAATTCTTCTACGGCGAAGTGGCGAAAATGCAGGCCAAGTAGCCGGCGTTGCACCGGCTGGTTTCCGCGGCGCGGTCCGAAATGGGACCCGCCGCGGCAGCCGGCTCCTCGTCCGATCCGGGCGGTAGCGACCTGCCGGCGCTTGCTGCCGGGCCGTCCCGCCGCCGCGCCCAAACCATCCAACCGCGAAGAATATAGCGCGTGACCAAAGGGTCCGAAGTACCGGCTGAACCCCGGGTTTCGCCGCTGGCCTACTGGATCGGCATCGTGCCGCTCCAGGCGCTGGCGATGATTTCCTGCGCCGTCCTGTTCCTGATGATGACGTTGACCTTCATCGATGTCGGGGGCCGCTATGTCTTCAACAGCCCGCTGCCGGCGCTCGCCGAAATTATCGCCTTCATGATGGCCGGGCTGGTGTTCTGCATCCTGCCGCTGGTCTGCTTCCGCGAGGGCCATGTCACCATCGACCTGCTGGACGGCATGGTGCCCCGCCGGCTGAAGCGGGCGCAGGGCGTATTCATCAACCTCGTCGCTGCCGGCGCCGTGCTGTTCATCGCCTGGCGCCTGTGGGTCAAGGCCATGACCCATCTGGAATTCGGCGACGCGACCGACGAACTCTATATGGATATCTGGCCGTTCAGCATGGGCACGGCAATCCTGTGCGTGCTGGCGGCCGTCGCCCAGCTCGCCGCGGCAATCGCCTATCTGACCGGCGCGCGCACCGATCCCGCCCGATCCTCGGGACAGACCACGTGACCGTCGCGCTGCTGGGTTTCGCGGCGCTGCTGACGCTGTCCTTCCTGCGCGTCCCCATCGCCTTCTCGATGATCATCGTCGGCTTCATCGGCATGAGCTGGTCGATGAATCTGGGGGGCGCGCTGGCCAATGTCGGCCAGACGGCGTTCGACGCGGCGATCAACTACGAGCTTTCCGTGGTGCCGCTGTTCGTCCTGATGGGCAACTTCGTGACCCGGGCGCGCCTGTCGGAGGAATTGTATACGGCCTCCAACGCCTTTCTCGGCCATCGCAAGGGCGGCCTGGCCATGGCGACCATCGTCGCCTGCGGCGGCTTCAGCGCGGTCTGCGGCTCCAGCCTCGCCACGGCGGCGACCATGTCGAAGGTCGCCATGCCCTCGATGCGGCGCTACGGCTACGACGACGGGCTGGCGGCCGGCGCGATCGCCGCCGGCGGCACCCTCGGCATCCTGATCCCGCCCAGCGTGCTGCTGGTGATCTACGGCATCCTGACCCAGACCAATATCGGCAAACTGTTCGCCGCCGGTGTGATTCCGGGCATCGTCGGGATCCTCTTCTACATGCTGGCGGTTCGCGCGGTGATCACCCTGTGGCCGGCGCTCGGGCCGCGCGGCGAACGCACGAACTGGCCCGGCCGGCTGCGCGCCCTGCGCGATGTCTGGGGTGTGCTGACCCTGTTCGTTTTCGTGATGGGCGGCATCTACGGCGGTGTGTTCAGCCCGACCGAGGCGGCCGGCATCGGCGCCTTCGGCGCCTTCCTGTTCGCCGTCGCCCGGCGCACCATGGACCTGCGCGGCTTCTACCAGGTGCTGATGGAAAGCGCGTCCACGACCGCCATGCTGTTCACGGTGCTGATCGGCGCGCTGGTCTTCGCCAACTTCATCAACTTCACGAATTTTCCGCAGACGCTGCTCGATATCGCCGCCAATTTCGAGGACAACCCCTGGCTGGTCCTGGCCGCGATCCTGCTGATCTACGTTCTGCTCGGCTGCGTCTTCGAGAGCCTGTCGATGATCCTGCTGACGGTGCCGATCTTCTTCCCGCTGATCCTGGAACTGGGGCCGGGATTCGTGCCGCCCTTCTGGCACCTGTTCACCGGCCAGATGCCGCCGATGTGGGATCTGGTCGCCGATGTCGGCCTGGGTCTGAACCCGACCGAGGTCGCCGTGTGGTACGGCATCGTCGTGGTGGTTATCACCGAGATCAGCCTGATCACGCCGCCGGTCGGCCTCAACGTCTTCGTGCTGCGCGGCGTGCTCCCGGATGTCAGCACCACGACCATCTTCCGCGGCGTCACCGCCTACTGGATCGCCGACCTGTTCCGGCTGTCGCTGATCGTCGCCGTGCCGACCCTGTCGCTCCTGCTGGCCAGCTACATCCGGTAGCGCGGGCGAGGTGCGCCCGGACTTCGGCCTGAAACATTCTTGAACCCCCGCTTCCGGCACGCATATACCAGCCGGCCGGCAATCCGCTCCCCGATCCGAGGCAAGCGTGTCCGCAACTTTCTCCCCGCGCGGCGGGCTGTTTCTGGATCGCGACGGCGTTGTAAACGTCGATGAGGGCTATGTGCACCGGCCCGACCAGATCGACTTCGTCCCCGGCATTTTCGATCTGGGCCGCGCGGCCATGCGCCTGAATTTGCCAATCATGATTATCACCAATCAGGCGGGCATCGCCCGCGCGCTCTATACCCCGGCCCAGTTTCACGACCTGATGGCGTGGATGCTGGGACGGTTCGCCCGCGAAGGCGTGGCGATCGCCCATGTCGAGCACAGCCCGTGGTTTCCGCCCGACCTGACGCCGCCGGACGGGCGCCCGTTGCTCGCCGAGTGGGTGCGCGATTCCTGGTGGCGCAAGCCCGGCGCCGGCATGCTGCGACGGGCGGCCCAGATGGTCGGGGTCGATCCGGCGCGGAGTGCGCTGGTCGGCGACCGGGAGGGCGATATCGAGGCGGGCCGGGAAGCCGGCGTGCGCGCGACAATCCAGTTCGTGCCCGCGACGCCGGGCCCGGCGCTCGACCTCATCCCGGACTCCGTCCCGGACCCCAACCCGGATTTTGGCGCGGACTATCGGTGCGCGCGCCACGAGGAAGTCATCGAAATCCTGGAGCGGCTCTACGGCTGAGCCGGACCCCATCCTATATCCGGGCGATGATCGATGCGACGCCCCTTCTGCGCCTGTGGGCACGGCGGCGCTTGCGGCATCTGTCAGCCATGGACCCGGCGGCGGTCCAGCAGGCCGAGTTGCTGAAACTGGTGCGCGCGGCGGCGCACACCCGGTTCGGCCGTGCGCACGGATTCGCACACATCCGGACGGTCGCCGACTTTCAGGCCGCTGTGCCGGTGCGGGACTACGATGCCTTCCGCGACGACATCTGGGGCAGCGCCTTTCCGCAGATCGCCGATGTCGGCTGGCCCGGCCCTGTCGGCTGGTTCGCGCTCACCAGCGGCACGACGCGGGACGTCACGAAATATATCCCCGTCACGAAGGCGATGATCCGCTCCAACAAGCGGGCGGCGCTCGACATTGTGGCGCACCATCTCGCCGCCCGGCCGGGCAGCCGGGTAGGGGGCGGCCTGAGTTTCGTGCTGGGCGGCAGCACCGACCTGAAACCGCTGGCGCCCGGCATTCGCGCCGGCGACATCTCCGGCATCGCTGCCGCGACCGCGCCGGTCTGGGTCAGGCTGCGCACCTGGCCGCCGACAATACTGGCGCTGGAGCCGGACTGGGATCGCAAGATCGGCCTGCTGGCCCGGGGCAGTGCGGGCCGTGACGTCCGGTCGATCAGCGGCACGCCGAGCTGGCTGCTCCTGCTGTTCGAGCGGCTCGCCGAATTGCGGCCGGATGCGGCGCGGGACCTCACCCGGCTCTGGCCCAACCTCGAACTTGTCGTCCACGGCGGCGTCCGCTTCGATCCCTACAAGCCGCAATTCGACCGCTGGCTGCGCGGCCGGCCGGTCGACTATCGCGAGGCCTATGCCGCCAGCGAAGGCTTCGTCGCCAGCAGCGACCGGGAATTCGGCGCGGGGCTAAGGCTCAATCTCGACACCGGCCTGTTCTACGAGTTCGTCCCGCTGGAGGAACTGCAGGCGGAGCAGCCGGTCCGCCATTGGATCGGGACCGTCGAACCCGGCGTAAACTACGCCCTCCTGCTCTCGACCTGCGCCGGCCTGTGGGGCTGGTTGCTCGGCGATACGGTGCGCTTTGTCGAGCGCGACCCGCCCCGCCTCCTGATCACCGGGCGGACCGGCGCCACGATGTCGGCTTTCGGCGAGCATCTGACCGGCGAGGAGATCGACCGGGCAATCAGCCGGGCCGCCGCTGCCGCCGGCCTTGCGGTCGCCGACTATGCGATGGGCGCGGTCTTCCCGTCCGGAGATGAACCACTGGGCAGCCATCGCTATGTCATCGAGTTCGCAGGCGGCCTGCCGGCAACAGCGGAAATCGACCGCATCGCCGCCGCCATCGATGCCGATCTGGCGGCGGGTAACGAGGATTACGCAGCCCACCGCTCCGACGGTTTCGGCCTGCGGGCGCCGGAGGTTTCCGCTGCGCCGCCGGGCTTCTTCGCTGCCTGGATGAAGCGCCGCGGCAAGCTGGGCGGCCAGCACAAGGTGCCGCGGGCGATCAACGATCCTGACTTGTTCGCCGGTCTGCTCGATGCGCTCGACGTGGCGGTGCAGGAGACGGAAGACGGGAACTGAGGTGCGGACACGGCTCGGCGTTCAAAGACCGGCAACGTCGATCAGTGTTTTTCCGGCTGCGCGTTGCCGGCGGTGATTCTCGTCGACCGCCTTTCGGATCTCCGGCGGCACCTCGATCTCGCGGGCAAACTCCGGCCGGTCCCGAAGCAGCCGGAACCACGCGAACAGATTGGGATGCAGTCTCTCCATCGGATAGCCGCAGAGGATGAGGCGGTTGACGTAAATGAACCAGGCGATATCGGCCACGCTCATTTGTCCGCCCAAGATGTAGGGAGCGGCGCCCAGTCGACGATCCAGGTCTTCGAACGACCGGCGAAACCGCGTCGCCGAGACCCGAACGACCTCGTCGGCGATCCCGTCGCGTGCGATGCGCTCCCAGAATGCGATCTCGGCGGCCTTGTTGGGGTCGCGATCGCCCAGGACCGTCCCGCTGCCGCCGGCACGGTAGTCGGCCAGCGCCTCCGCCGATTTCGGCGCGCGCGGCCGCGGCTGGGTAAATCGAAAGCTGATTGTCCGCAAATCGTGATGCAGATCGTCTTCGTGGCGCAGCAGCTCGGCCATTTCCGCGTCGCGGCCTTCGGGGATCAGCCGCGGGGCGGGGAACCGCCGGTCGAGCAGCGAGACGATGTCGTTGCTTTCGATATGGACTTCGCCATCGATGACCAGCGTCGGGACCAGCCCGCGCGGATTGATGCCGAGAAACCGTTCGCTCAGGTTCCCGCCCCTGGGCAGGTCGATCGGATGCGCCTGCCACTCGACACCCTTCAGATTGAGGATGATCCGGGTCTTCTGCGAACACGACGAGCCGTGGAAGTGGAACAGGTGCACGCCCTCCCAGCCGAGCACATCGCGCGTGCGGATATCGGTCTCCAGGAGTTGAACCATTGCGCTTCCTTTCGTGGCCGGGCGCGGCGCCGTTCATGCCGGCGACGATTGCGGCGCCCCGGCCGGCGATCCGGCTTCCGCGATCCCGGCCGGCGACATCCCCGATGACCCCACAATAGCGTTGCCCATCCCGGTCCGACAACGGGATGACATCGCCATGCGTCCGGTGCTTTTCGGGTCGTTCGCGAGGCAACGAATTCCTGCGCCGGATCGGGTCCGGCGTGACACAGAGCGGCGGCGCAACCGGGCTGATTTGCCTGTCGGGATTGCGACGCACGCGCTAATAAGCGGAGCGCCGCCGTCGGCAACAAACGAACACCATTCCGGGAGGCCCCAAGGCGTGACCGTCATCTATCCCGCGCGCAAGATCGTCACCATGAATCCCGCCCGGCCGCACGCAAGCCATGTCGCGGTGCGCGACGGCCGCATTGTCGGCGCCGGCACGCTGGACGAGCTTGCGGGGTGGGGCGCCTATACGCTGGACGAGCGGTTCGCCGACAAGGTGCTGATGCCCGGCCTGGTGGAGGGCCACAGCCACACGATGGAAGGCTCTTTCTGGGCCTATGTCTATTGCGGCTATTTCGACCGTATGGACCCGGAAGGCAGGGTCTGGCCCGGCCTCAAATCGATCGACGAAATCGTGGCGCGGCTGCGCGAGGCCGCCGAAAGGATCGAGACGCCGACCGCGCCGCTCGCCGGCTGGTCGCTGGACGCGATCTACTATGGCAGCCGGCGCGTCAGCCGGCACGATCTGGACAAGGTCTCGACCGGGCGCGCCGTCGGGGTGCTGAACGCCTCCGGCCATATCCTCAACGTCAACAGCCGGGCGCTGGAACTCGCCGGCATGCTGAAACCCGGGATCGACCATCCGGGCATCCCGCTTAGCGAAGACGGCCTGCCGACCGGTGAAATGAAAGGCCCGGATGCGATGGCCCCGCTGGGCGTTCACACCGGGTTCGACCGCGACCTGCTGGCCTGCGACGAGCCCGGCCTGCGCCGATTCGCCAAACTGTGCGTGCGCACCGGTGTGACGACGGCCGCCGATCTGGCCAATCTGCTGCCGGACGATGCGGTGGACATGATGGTGCGGGTGACGGCCGAGCCCGACTATCCGGCGCGCATCGTTTCGCTGCGCCGCTTCTACGGGCTGACGCCGGAAGAGCTGATCGGATGCGTCCTCGATCTGCGCGAACGCAGCCAGGACAATCTGCGCCTCGGCATCGTCAAGCTGGTCGCGGACGGCTCGATCCAGGGATTTTCGGCGCGGCTGCGCTGGCCCGGCTATTATAACGGGGCGCCGGAAGGATTGTGGTACATCCCGCCGGAGCATCTGCTGGAGATCTACGGGCGCGCGCTCGCCGCGGGCCTGCAGGTCCACACGCATACGAACGGCGACGAGGCGACGGCGCTGGCGCTGGACTGCCTGGAATCGGCCCTGCGCAAACATCCGGCGCCCGACCACCGCTTCACGCTGCAGCATTGCCAGCTTGCCGACGCTGCGCAGTTCCGGCGCATGAAGGCGCTCGGCATGTGCGTCAACCTGTTCCCCAACCACCATTTCTACTGGGGCGATCAGCATTTCGGCATCACGGTCGGTCCGGAGCGCGCCGAGCGGATGAACGCCTGCGCGACGGCGCTGGCTACCGGCGTGCCGCTCGCCATTCATTCCGATGCGCCGGTGACGCCCCTTGGCCCGCTGTTCACCGCATGGTGCGCGGTCAACCGCCGGACCGCCTCGGGCCGGACCCTGGGCGAGGCCGAGCGCATCGGTGTTGCGGATGCCCTGCGCACGATTACGCTCGGCGCGGCCTACACCTTGAAGCTGGACGGCGAAGTCGGCTCCATCGAGACCGGCAAGCGGGCGGATTTTGCGGTGCTGGAGGACGATCCGGAAACCATTGGCGGCGAAGCGCTGAAGGATGCGTGCGTCTGGGGCACGGTCCAGGGCGGCCGGATCTTCGCGGCGGCCGACCTCTAGGCATGGCGATCGCCGGCCCGCCCGCCAATCCGCCGGTCGACCCGCTGCCCGACCCGCTGCCCGACCCGCTGCCTGTCACGGTCGTGGGCGGATATCTCGGCGCCGGCAAGACGACCCTAGTCAACAGCCTGTTGCGCCAGGCGAACGGCCGGCGCCTTGCGATCATGGTCAACGAGTTCGGCGCGCTGCCCATCGACAGCAGCCTGATAGAGGCGGCGGACGACCGGATCGTCAGTCTCGCCGGCGGCTGCGTCTGCTGCAGCTATGGCGAGGATTTCGTCTCCTCATTGACCATGCTTGCGGCGCTCGAACCGCGGCCGGACCATATCCTGCTCGAGGCGAGCGGCGTCGCCTTTCCCGGCGCGATCGCCGGGACGGTCGGACTTCTGACCGGATTCGCTCTGGATGGTGTGGTTGTACTCGCCGACGCCGAAACCGTGCGCCGCCGCGCCGCCGACCGTTATATCGGCAGCACCGTCCGGCAGCAGCTTGCGCAGGCCGACCTGATCCTGCTCAACAAATGCGACCTGGCGGCCGATCCTGACGCGGTGGAGGCCTGGCTCGGTGTCACGGCGCCAACCGAACGGATCGTACGGGCGACGCAGGCCGACGCCCCGATCGACGTGGTGCTGGGCATACAGACGGACCGCGGCACGCTTGCATCCGGCGGCAGCCTGTCCGGCCATACCGGCGAATATACCGTTGCTGCGCTCGATCCGCCGGGAGGCGCCGACCCGGAGCTTGCCGCCCGAACTCTGGCCGATCCGGCGTACCGCCTGTTGCGGGCGAAAGGCTTCGTCCGGCGGCCGGATGGCAGCATGGCCGCGATCCAGGTGGTCGGCAACCGGTGGGCGGTTTCGGATGCGGCTGCCGAGGCGCCGGCCGGTCTCGTCTGTATCGGCCTCAAAGGGCAGGTCGATCTGGCGGCGATACAGCGGGCGCTCGCTCGGCGCTGAGCGGACCCTGCGGGGCGGGCAGCTCAGCCCACCGGATCTATCCGCGTCTCACCACCTGCCATCGGCCGGCAAGGACAGGAACTGAAGCATCTCGAGTTTCCTGTCGAGCGCGGATGCGGCTTCAGCGTCCGCATACACCGCGTCGAGTCTCTCCGTCACGCGCTCGCCGGCGTGGCGCGAGACGAAATCCTCGACGGCCTTTGTATAGCGCTCGCTCCGGGAGGTGCCCATATTCAGCAACCGCTCGCCGCCCGGCTCGCTACCGGGGCCGGCGGCGGTTCAGGAAACAACCTCGCGGATCACGCAGCCGGGCGGCAGGCGCATCCGGGTCGGTTTGCCGCTGCGCTCGGCCAACTCGGCCCCGGCAGTGGGATAGGTCCGTTCCCAGGTCATGCTGGAACTCGGCTGCGCCAGCTTGACGACCCACCAGTGCCTGTAGCGCCCCGGCGGCGCATCCGGTGTGTAGAGATAGGCGGCGCCGGCGTGGAGGTAGACCTTCCGCAACAGTGCAAAACGATGGCAGGGACTGGCCTTCAGATTGGCTACCGCGCCGCGGGGGCTAATCTGGCCCGCTGACAGCGTTTCGCCGACCTCGACCCAGTCGTAGCCGGTCCGCGCCACGCGCTGGCTCGGCGACGAGCCGTCGCTGCCGGCGTGGTAGAATCGCCAGTTCTTGCGAAAATCCTGCGCCTTGTCGCGGGCGGCCCGCATCACATGCGCTTCGAGTATTACCGGCGGCAGGCCGTTCGCCGTGCGGAATTCGTTGACGATCCGGATGATCGTCTGGGCCTGGCGCATCTGCTCCGGCGCGGGATCGGACACTCGCGCCTCGCCGCGGCCAAGCTCGGCTTGCTTGGCCCCGGTGCATCCGCCCACGGCCACAGTGCAGAGGAGAAGGGAGGCGAAAATCCGGAGAGGTAAAGTCACAGCGCGCCTATACTAGCGTTGCCGGCCGGGCCTGCAAAGCGGTGCATCCGGTCCTGCGATTCCCGCGCCGCTTCATTGCTCACGCGTCTCGCTGCCGGACGGTTTCTTGGCCTGGTCGATCTTCTTGCCCGTTGCTTTCGGACAATCCGGCCCCGTGCAGGGCTCCGGCTTCTTCGGCCAGCGGCGATCGCGCCACGGGTCGGGCCGCGCCATGATCAAGGTCCAGAAATGCTTGATCGGTATGGCGAAACGCGGCGGATTCGGATTGTAGTCGTAGGCGATACCGACTTCGGTCATGCCGGTCAGCGTCATCTGCATCAGGTGGCGGGTGCTGCCGGTCCACTGGCGCATCGTGGCTTCGGCGGTGGGCCGGCCGCCGGCCAGATTTTCGGCGATCCGGGTCCAGGTATAGCCGGTGTCCCAGACGCGGTCTCCGAGCTGCGAACAGTCGGTGCCGGTATGCTGCATCAGGGCATGATGTGCGATGTCAATATTGTGCCGCTTCGCCGCCAGTATCAGGCGGGGCTCCAGCTTCATGGTCGTATGGCCGCGCCGGGCGCGCACCCGGTTGATCAGGTAGAGCATCCGCAGAACCTTGTCGCCGATCAGCTGCGGAAAACGCGCGTCGGCGAAACGCGCCGTTTCCTCGCGGCCTGGCCGGACCGGCTCGCGCTTGTATTCTTCGGTGTAGAGGTAATCGTCCGGATTGTAAGGCCGCGGGATCTGGTCGGCGCCGTGATATTTCCAGGCCTTGCATTCCGGTTGCCCGACCTGGCGCTGCCGGGCCTGCCGCCGCCGGGCCTTGCGGCGGAGCCGCGGCTTTGCCGTCACATATCGGATTCCGATCGACACAAGAGGCCAGGCGTCGCGCAGGATCGGCGGGCGGACCGGGCGAAAAACCGCAGGCAACAGCGCCACGTCCGGAATGTCCGACCGGCACAGCCGGTCCCGAAGCGCCCCGGTTGCCGGAGGGAACCGTGTCGCATCGCACAGGGCCGGGCCGGGGGCCGGCACAAGCAGGCCATGCGGCGGCGCGCGACGGTCGGCGAATGCGGCGGGCGCCAGCACCGCCATCGCGAGCGCGCCGGCGGCGGCTCCATTCAGAAGCCGGAAAACCGGCGGGCTCGCATCGCAACCGGCCACTATCGGATCACGATTTTCGGCGCCGGTTTCGGGCCGGCCGAACCGGCTTCGAGCCGGTCGAGGATGCGGCCGGCGATGTCGCGGTAAGCCGTGGCGTGGGCCCCGTCCGGGTCCGAGACGACGATCGGCCGGCCATCGTCCGAGGATTTCCGGATGGCGATATCGAGCGGTATTTCGCCGAGAAAATCCACACCGAGCCGCTCTGCCTCCAGCCGTGCGCCACCGTGCGAGAAGATATGGCTGCGTTCGCCGCAATGCGGACATTCGAAATAGCTCATATTCTCGACGATGCCGAGCACCGGGACATCGACCTTGCGGAACATGTTCAGCCCCTTGCGGGCGTCGAGCAGCGCGATGTCCTGGGGCGTCGAGACGATGACCGCGCCGGCGAGCTTTGCTGTCTGGGCCATCGTTAGCTGCGCGTCGCCGGTGCCGGGCGGCATGTCGACGACCAGCACGTCGAGCGGCCCCCAGTCGACATCCTGCAAAAGCTGCTGCAACGCGCTCATGACCATGGGGCCGCGCCAGATCATGGGAGTCTCCTCATCGACGAGAAAGCCCATGCTCATCAGCTTGACGCCGTGACCGTTCATCGGGTCCAGGATCTTGCCGTCGGCCGTCGTCGGCTTGCCGCTGACCCCCATCATTCGCGGCATCGAGGGGCCGTAGATATCGGCGTCGAGCAGGCCGACCCGGGCGCCTTCGGCCATCAGGGCGAGCGCCAGATTGGCCGCTGTCGTGGACTTGCCGACGCCGCCCTTGCCGGACGCGATAGCGATAACCGATTCGATCCGGTCTGCCCCGCTTCTCTTGGCCGCCTCGGGGGAGGGGCTGGCGGGTGGGGCGTTTCGGGCGGCAGGGGCATTGCCCGGGCCGGGGGCCTGCCCCGAAGCCGCGCCGGGGGCTGCGCCGCCGCCTGCGCTATGGGCGGTCAGCACCGCGGTGACCGAGTTGACGTCGTCGAGCGCGAAGACCGCCTGTTCGGCCGCCTTGCGCAGCGGTTCGGCAGCGGCGCCGCGCGCGGCCGCCACCTCGATGGAGAATCCGACATTGCCGTCCTTGACCACCAGGCCGCCGATCATGCCGAGGGAAACCAGATCCTTGCCCTGTTCGGGGTCGCGCACCCGGCCCAACGCCGCCAGGACCCGTTCTTCGGTTATCTTCGCCATGCTTGAATTCTCCGCGTTGCGCCCGATATCCCGTAAGGCGGGTCGACGGCGTCGGGACCGGCGCACAACTAGACCCGACGCCGGAGACGATCCAGCGTGGCGTGCCGGGCTGCGCCCCTTCGCAGCAGTCGGGGCGCGGGAGGCCGGCGCGCATTGCCGCCGGACACCAGCGTCGCTATCTAGGCGTCGCTATGTAGCGGCGACTGGCAGGATACCGCAAATCGGCTACGATGCGCGACGGAATGCGCAGCGGGAAGCGGGACGAAATGCACCATCGCAGCGCGCGATAGACCCGATAAGGGGCCAGATCAGGGACGGCGAAGAGATGCCTTGGAAAAACCAGAGTGGCGGCTCGGGCGGCGGTGGGCCGTGGAGCGGCAACGGCGGTGGCAGGGGCCCGTGGGGCGCGGGCGGCGGCAACGGAGGCGGGCGCCGTCCGGGTGGCGGTGGCGGTGGGCGCGGCCAGCCGCCGAATTTCGAGGACATGATCCGGCGCGGCCAGGATGGCGTGCGCCGGGTGATGCCCGGCGGGGTCGGCTCGCCCAAGGGCCTTGCGCTGATCGCCCTGCTGGTCATTGCGATCTGGATGGCGACCGGCTTCTACCGCGTCGATCCGAAGGAGGCCGGCGTCGAACTGGTGTTCGGCGAGGTCGTCAATGTCACTGCCCAGGGCCTGCACTGGAACTGGCCGTCGCCGATCGGCGAAACCGAGAAGCCGAAAATCACCGAAATCTCCAAGACCAATGTCGGCTTCGTCCAACTGGGCGATTCGCGCCGGACGGAAGAGCAGGAAAGCCTGATGCTGACCGGCGACGAGAATATCGTCGACATCAAGGTCGTGGTGCACTGGCGCATCGACGCCCGGCCGGTGACCCGCAAGGTCGACGGCAGCGACGTGACGACCCAGCCGGGCATCCGCAACTTTCTGTTCAACATCCGCAGCCCGGAGAAAACGCTCAAGGACGCGACCGAGAGCGCGATCCGCGAAATCGTCGGCAAGACGCCGTTCGAGGAAATCCGCACCGAAGGCCGGCTGAAGATCGAGGGTGACGCCAAACTGCTTATCCAGGGCATCCTCAACGAATACGGCGCCGGCATCGAAGTGGCCCGTGTCCAGCTCCTGGGCGCCGATCCGCCGGACAACGTGCTCCCTGCCTTCCGCGACGTGCAGGCGGCCCGCGCCGACCGGGACAAGATGATCAACGAGGCGACCGCCTACCAGAAGCGGATCCTGGAAAGGGCGAACGGCCGGGCCGACCAGGTGACCCGGGCGGCGGAAGCCTTCAAGCAAGAGCGCATCCAGATGGCCCAGGGCGAGACCAGCCGCTTCCTCGCATTGTTGCACGAGTATGAAGCGTCGAAGGACATCACCCGCAAGCGCATCTACATCTCCACGATGCAAGACATCCTGAAGAGCATGGATAAGATCATCGTGGACCAGGGCAGCAGCCAGGGCGTCGTGTCCTACCTGCCGCTCAACGAGCTGATCAAGCAGCGCGGTACGGCAAAGACCGGACCCGACGACGCCGGGTCGTCCGGCACGGGCCAGAACCTAGACCGGCCGGCGGCCGACGCCAGCAGGAGCCAGTAGCATGACCCGCACCCGTATCGCCCTGATCGTTTTTCTGGTCGTTATCGGCATCCTCGGCTACTCGGCCGTTTACACGGTTCACGAGCGCGACCAGGTTCTGGTGCTGCAATTCGGCAAGGTGGTGCGCCAGGACAGCGATCCCGGCCTGCACTTCAAATTGCCGTTCATCCAGAGCATCCAGTATTTCGACCGGCGCGTTCTGGACCTGGACGATGCGCCGGCGGAAATGCCGACCCGCGACCAGAAGCAGACCATAGTCGACACCATCGCGCGCTACCGGATCGTGAACCCGCTGAAATTCTTCCAGGCGGCCCGGGCCGTGGCGGTCTTCGAACAGCAGCTGGGCGACATCGTGAGCTCGACGACGCGGGCGGTTTTCGCCCGGGTTCCGCTGTCCGAATTGCTGACGGCCAAGCGCGCGGAAATCATGCGCGATATCGCAAACCGCGTGAGCGCGGCGGTGGAAAGCCGCTATGGCGTCGACCTGATCGACGTGCGGGTCAAGCGCCTCGACCTGCCGCCGCAGAACAGCGAACGAATCCTGCAGCGGATGGAATCCCAGCGGCGCCAGGAAGCGACCGGCATCCGCGCGAACGGCGAGCGTGAGTCGGCCCGTATCAAGGCCGATGCCGACCGGGATTCCCGGATCACCGTCGCCAAGGCGGAGCGCCGGTCCCAGGAATTGCGCGGCGAGGGCGAGGGCAAGGCGCAGGAAATCTACAACAAGGCCTACGGACGCGACGACAGCTTTTTCGAATTCTGGATATCCATGAACGCGCTGCGCGACTCGCTGGGCTCGGAGAACACGCGCTATATCGGCCCGGCCTCGGGCGGGTTCTTCAAATATTTCAGCAACATGAATGGCGAGACGGCCGCCGGGGCGAAGAAATAGCCGCCGCGGCCGTCCCGGACGGCAAGCCGGGCATCCGGGCCGACGGATGATTTCCGCGTGAAAGAACTGCTGCTGGCGCTCTGTCTGGCCCTTGTGCTGGAGGGCATGGTCTATGCGCTTTTCCCGAACGGGATGCGCCGCCTGATAAAGACTTTCCTCGAAACCCCCGAAGCGATGATCCGCCTGTCCGGTCTGGCCGCAGCCGCCATCGGCCTCGGCCTGATCTGGCTGATCCGCTGAATTGCCGCTTGCCGGCATGCGCCCGGCGCCCGATGCCGGTCACGATTTCGAAACGCCGATTGACCTGCACCGCCGGCGGTTGGAGACTGCCGGGCTGAGGCAGGCGGCGGAACGGCCGTAGCCGACCCAACGACCGAACGCAGCGATGAGCGACGCCGATACTCCCATGCCGGGCGGCCGGATCATACCGGGCGATCCGCCCTGCCTGCTCTGCCAGGCCCGGGCGAGTGCCGTCTGCAGCGTTCTGCAGGACAAGCAGGTCGACTGCCTGAAGGATCTCGTCGTCCGCCGCCGGATCGATCCGGGCAGCCGGCTGTTCGACGAGGGCGATCGGGCCGCGCACTATTTCATCGTCACCCAGGGCGCGATGATGGTTTTCAAGGAAGCCCATGACGGCCGCCGCCAGATCACCGGCTTCCTGTATCCCGGCGACATGCTCGGGCTCAATCATCATCAGCGCTATGCCTATACCGCCGAGGCGCTGAACGACGTCGTTGTCTGCCAGTACGGGATCGCCGATCTGAACGGGCTGTTCCGGGATTATCCGGAAATGGAGCACTGGCTATTGCAGCACTGCTCCAACGAGCTGGCCTCGGCCCACGACCAGATGTTCCTGCTCGGCCGCAAGAATGCGATGGAGAGGATCGCCACCTTCCTGTGGTTCCAGATGCTCCGGCTGCGGCTGCGCAGCAGGAACCTCACCCTGCTCGAACTGCCCATGTCGCGCCGCGACATCGCGGACTATCTCGGCCTGACGGTCGAGACGGTCAGCCGCACGATCACCCGGATGCGCCGTGACGGCACGATCCGGACAATCGGCAAGCACGGCGTCGACGTGCTGGATATCGAGGATTTGCGCGAACGCGCCGGCGGCGGCAGGGCCCCGACGCCGGCAGCCGCGCGCGCCGCCTGAGCGGCGGCGAACCGCTACCCGGTCATCCGGCGGACCACGCCGAAGGTGAACAGGATGCCGAAGGCGGTGAACACCGCGCCGGCGAAGCCGAACATGTCGTCGGTCGCGCGTGCGACCATGAACAGCCCGGCCAGCGCGACCAGGATTCCGACGAACATCATCACGACATTGGACATGGGCGGATTTCCTGCTGACCGGTCCTGCTAGTCGGCCCCGTTTACCGGATGGGACGGCACGAGATCGCGGTAGGCGTGCCAGGTGGCGTGGGCGACGAGCGGCAGCGTCACCGCGAGGCCGATGAAGCCGGCCAGGAACCCCGCCCCGGTAAACACGACGATGAGAATTGCCCACAGCAGCATGGCGATCTTGTTGCGCTGCACCGTGCGGAAACTGACCAGGATGGCCTCGACCACCGTCACGTCGCGGTCGATCAGCATGGGCGCGGATACGGCGGAAATGGTGAAGACGATCACGGCCATCGCCGCGCCGACCATGCAGCTGATGACCAGGAATCCCAGGTTCCGGGTGGTCAGGATGACCGATTCCACGAAACCCAGAAGGTCGGGCGCCGCCGGACCGAAGGCCAATGGCGGTTCTGCGCCGAAGAACACGGCGAACAGCAGTGTCGCGACGCGGATCCAGAACAGGAAGAACAGTCCGAGCACGAAACCGAGCAGCGCCACCTGCCCCGGGTTGCGCCGCCAGGCGCCGAATGCCGTGCCCATGCCGACCGGGCGGTCGTGCTCCAGTTCCCGGCTGACATGATACAGGCCGACGGCCAGAAGCGGCGCAATCAGCATGAAGCCCGCGACCAGCGGCAGCGCCAGGTTGTACAGGCGGTAGCGGTGCAGGATCAGCAGGATGACCAGGCCGGCGCCGGCAAACAGGCCGCCCCAGAGCAGACTGGCGCCGCGCGACCGGCGGATATCCTCCCAGCCCGCGGCAATCCAGGCCCAGGGCGCATTGGCGGGTACGATGCCGATGTCCGTGGCCGTTGGTTTGTCTGCCGATGCTTCCGCCACCGCCACGCCTCAGCCCTGCCGAACAGATGCCGCTCGTCCGACGGCAAATTACGTCGTCACAGGTCGCATCCAATTGATATAGATCAATGCCTATGCCAACATCAACCGCGTCCAATGCCTGTGACATCGGTGTACGCTTGGATGCCGTCCGGTGACGCCGGAAGCAAGCCGATCGGGAGCCGCGGATCGCGATGGTAGCTGCAACAGCGGAAGCGGGTCCGGACGCCAGCGTCGCCGGCGAAACGGCCCGCAATACCGAATTGCCCGCCTACAATATGACCGTCGTTCGCCAGTTCACGCTGGCGACGGCCTTCTGGGGCATCGCGGCCTTTCTGGTGGGCGTGATCATTGCCCTGCAGCTCGCCTTCCCCGTTCTCAACCTCGATCTGCCCTGGACGTCCTTCGGCCGGCTGCGGCCGCTCCACACCTCGGCGGCGATTTTCGCCTTCGGCGGCAACGCCTTGTTTGCGACGTCGCTCTATGTCGTCCAGCGCACCTGCCGGGCGCCGCTCTGGGGCGGCCCGTCGCTCGCCTCCTTCCTGTTCTGGGGCTACCAGGTGTTCATCGTGCTGGCCGGCACCGGCTATGTCATGGGCATCACCCAGAGCAAGGAATATGCCGAGCCGGAATGGTATGTCGATATCTGGCTGACGATCGTCTGGGTGATCTATCTGTTGGTCTACGCCGGCACCCTGCTGCGCCGGAAAGAGCCGCATATCTACGTCGCCAACTGGTTCTTCCTCGCCTTCATCATCACCGTGGCGATGCTGCACATCGTCAACAATCTGGCGGTCCCGGTGTCGTGGGCGGGCGCGAAAAGCTACATCCTGTGGGCCGGCGTGCAGGACGCGCTGACCCAGTGGTGGTACGGCCATAACGCGGTCGGTTTCTTCCTCACCGCCGGTTTCCTCGGCATCATGTATTATTTCATCCCGAAGCGGGCGGAGCGGCCGGTCTATTCCTACCGGCTGTCGGTCATCCACTTCTGGTCGCTGATCTTCCTCTATATCTGGGCCGGCCCGCACCATCTGCACTACACCGCGCTGCCGGACTGGGCGCAGAGCCTCGGCATGATGTTCTCGGTGATGCTGTGGATGCCGAGCTGGGGCGGCATGATCAACGGCCTGATGACGCTTTCCGGCGCCTGGGACAAGCTGCGGACCGATCCGGTGCTGCGCTTCCTGGTGGCCTCGGTCGGCTTCTACGGCATGAGCACCTTCGAGGGGCCGGTCATGTCGATCAAGCCGGTCAACGCACTCAGCCACTATACCGACTGGACGGTCGGCCACGTCCATTCCGGCGCCCTCGGCTGGGTCGCCTTCATCAGCTTCGGCGCGCTCTATTTCCTGGTGCCGAAACTGTGGGGCCGGCGCGAACTCTACAGCCTGAAGCTGGTCAGCTACCATTTCTGGATCGCGACCCTCGGCATCGTGCTCTACATCACCTCGATGTGGATCTCCGGCATCATGCAGGGCCTGATGTGGCGGGCCTACAACGATCTCGGTTTCCTGCAATACCGCTTCGTCGAGACCGTGGAGGCGATGCATCCCTATTATGTGATCCGGGCCCTCGGCGGCATCCTGTTCCTGATCGGCGCGCTGCTGATGATCTACAACCTGTACCGGACGATCCGCGGCAACTATGCCGACGACCAGGTCGCCGCCTACCAAGCCTCGCAGCCAATTGACGGGCCGGCAGGCGCCGGCGCACCGGCGACCGCGTAAGGGGAGGCGCAGGATGGCGAAATTCTCCCACGCGCTTCTGGAAAAGAACGTCATCCTGCTGGCGATCGCGACCCTGATCACGGTCTCGATCGGCGGGCTGGTTGAGATCGTGCCGCTCTACACGATCAAATCGACCATCGAGCCGGTCAAGGGCGTCCGGCCCTATTCGCCGCTCGAACTGGCCGGCCGCCACATCTACATCCGCGAGGGCTGCTACAACTGCCACAGCCAGATGGTCCGGCCGTTCCGCGACGAGGTCGAGCGCTACGGCCCCTACAGCCTGGCTGCGGAGAGCATGTACGATCATCCCTTCCAATGGGGCTCCAAGCGCACGGGGCCGGACCTCGCCCGGGTCGGCGGCAAATACTCCAACGCCTGGCAGGTCCAGCATCTGGCCGATCCGCGCAGCGTCGAGCCGGGCAGCGTGATGCCGCCCTACAGCTTCCTGCTGCGGCGCAAGCTGGGCCGGGAGGATATCGCCCGGCACCTTCAGGCCAACAGGGCGGTCGGCGTGCCCTATACGCCGGCGATGATCGTCGCGGCCTACACGGACATGGTCGCCCAGGCCGATCCCGAAGGCGATCACGATCACGATGCGCTGCTTAAGCGCTATCCGAAGGCGATGGTCGCGGATTTCGACGGCGAGCCCGAAGAGCTGACCGAAATGGACGCGCTGGTGGCCTATCTCCAGATTCTCGGCCGGATGGTGGATTTCAAGAAATACACCGTCAAGGATCTGCAGCAATAGGAGGCGGTGCGATGGAAGACTTCTACGCCTTTGTCCGCTCCGCCTGGGTCGTGTGGATGATGGCGCTGTTCGTGGCGATCGTCGCCTGGGTCTTGTGGCCGTCGAACCGCGAAAGGTTCCGGCGCGCAGCCCGGATCCCGCTGTCCGACGACGAGCGGCCGGCCGAACCCGCCGCTGGCGATGGCCGTTCCGAACCGGCTGTCGCCGGCAAAGACGGGGCGTAGGCCATGCCGACCAAGATCGAGAAAGATGCCTATACCGGCCAGGCCACCACGGGCCACGAATGGGATGGCATTCGGGAACTGAACACGCCATTGCCGCGCTGGTGGCTCTGGGTCCTCTACGCCACCATCGCCTGGTCCATCGCCTATTTCATCCTCTATCCGGCGATTCCGGGCCTCAGCGGCTACACCAAGGGCGTGCTTGGATACTCCTCCAGGGTCGAGATCGGACAGAAGATCGCCGCGGCCAGGGCGGCCCAGGGCAAGTTCCGCGACGGCATCCGCGAATCCTCGCTCGCCGACATCCGCAAGAACGACCAGTTGCTGCGTTTCGCGCTGGCCGGCGGCAAGGCGGCCTTCGCCGACAACTGCGCGCCCTGCCACAGCGTCGGCGGCACCGGCAACCAAGGCGGCTATCCCTCGCTCGCCGACGACGACTGGCTCTGGGGCGGCAAGCTGGAGGACATCCACCGGACGATCCTCTACGGTGTGCGCGACGAGCATGACGACAGCCGGTCCTCGGAAATGCCGGTCTTCGGCGGCGAGGAGGATGCGACGCTCTCGCCGGAGCAGATCGCCGATGTGGCGGAGTTCGTCCTGTCGCTCAACAAACGCGCGACGGACAGTGCGGCGGCGGCCCGCGGCGCACCGCTCTACAAGGCGAATTGTGCGGACTGCCACGGCGCGGCCGGCCAGGGCGACCGCGAGCAGGGCGCCCCCCGGCTGAGCGACGCCATCTGGCTGCGCGACGGCTCGAAGGATGGTATCGTCGCGCAGATCGCCAGGCCGAACATGGGCGCGATGCCGGCATGGCACGTCCGGCTCGACGCCGAGACCATCAAGATGCTGGCCGTCTATGTCCATGCCCTGGGCGGCGGCGAATAGACGGGCCCGCGGTCCCCGGCTATTTGGGAACAGGCCCCTGCAGGAGCGCGCGCTGAGGGAGAGAGATCGTGTCCCCGGACGGTAGCGGCACGGCGCAGGAATTCGGCGACCCGGCGGATGTCCTTTCGGTTCGCGAACAGAAGGCGAGCGCCCGCCCGGCCGGCCCGGCGCGGTCGCTGAACCTTTACGCCCGCCGGGCCCAGGTCTATCCCCGCAAGGTCCGCGGCCGCTTCCGCCGGATCAAATGGGCCGCCCTGACCGGTCTGCTCGGCCTTTACTATATCCTGCCCTGGGTGCGCTGGGACCGCGGCGCCGGCGCGCCGGACCAGGCCGTGCTGGTCGATCTGAACCATGAGCGCGGCTATTTCTTCTTCATCGAGATCTGGCCCCAGGAAGTCTACTACCTGACCGGCATCCTGGTCCTCGCCGCGGTCGGCCTGTTTCTTGCGACCAGCCTGGCCGGTCGCGTCTGGTGCGGCTATGCCTGCCCGCAGACCGTGTGGACCGACCTGTTCATGTGGGTCGAACGGCGGATCGAGGGCGACCGCGGCGCCCGCATCCGGCGCGACAAGCAACCCTGGTCGGCCGGCAAGGCCGCGCGCAAGGCGGCCAAGCACAGCGCGTGGCTGGTCATCGCCTTCCTGACCGGCGGCGCCTGGATCATGTATTTCGTCGATGCGCCGACGGTCGTCGTCGATTTCTTCGTCGGCGCGGCGTCGGAGACGACCTATTTCTTCGTCGGCCTGTTCACCGCCACCACCTATCTGCTGGCCGGCATGGCGCGCGAACAGGTCTGCACCTTCATGTGCCCGTGGCCGCGCTTCCAGGCCGCGATGCTGGACGAGGATTCCCTCGTCGTCACCTACAACAAGGTGCGCGGCGAGCCGCGCGGCCCGCACCGCAAGGGGCAGGAATGGGGCGATACCGGCCACTGCATCGATTGCAAGCAGTGCGTCGCGGTCTGCCCGACCGGCATCGATATCCGCGACGGCCTTCAGCTCGAATGCATCGGTTGCGGCCTCTGCGTCGATTCCTGCAACGACATCATGGCGAAGGTCGGCCTGCCGCCCAACCTGATCGCCTTCGATACCGAGCGGCGCATGGCGCAACGCTCGGCAAAGCAACCATTGACCTACCGGCTGATTCGGCCGCGCACGGTGCTGTATTTCTTCATGCTGCTGGGCGTCGCCGGCCTGATGGTCTTCTCGCTCGCCACGCGCGACGATCAGGGCGTCAACGTGCTGCACGACCGGACCCTGTTCGTGCAACTGTCGAGCGGCGCGATCCAGAACAGCTACGATCTCAAGGTCCTGAACAAGGCGCGGACGACGCGCAATTTCAACCTTGTCATCGAGGGCCTGAGGCAGGCGCGGATCGTCGTGGTCGGACGGTCGACCACGCCGGCAGCCCGCGTGACCGTAACCGCCCCGCCGGACGGCCTGGGCGAATACCGCCTCCATGTCCGCGCGCCGGCGGCGAGCGTGATCGCGGCGGAAACCAGGATCCGTTTCGTCGTCACCAGCGAGGACGGCGGAACGACCGTGCGCGAAACCACATTCCGCGGCCCGAAGCCGGCGAACCGATGACGGGCCGGGCGAATATGAGCGACGACCGCGAAAGGCGCAGCCGCTGGATTCCCTGGGCCTTCGTCTGGGGGTTCGTCGTGATCCTGGCGGCGAACGGCATCATGGTCTTTTTCGCTTTCGACAGCTTCACCGGCGTGTCGACCGACGACTCCTACCGGCGCGGCCTCGGCTTCAACAAGCAACTGGAAGCGCAGGAACGAGCCACGGCGCTGGCCTGGCAGGTCGCCGCCCGATTGGATCGGGGGGCGGCTGGGCGACGCCTCGTGCTGGCGCTGCACGACAAGGCCGGCCGGCCGCTGTCCTCGGCGACCGTCCGCGCCGAATTCCGCCGGCCCATCGAACGGGGACTCGATTTTACGGTCGCCCTGACGCCGCGCGGCGACGGACTCTACGAAGCGCCGGTCCGCGAACCACGGCCCGGTCAATGGCAGGTGGTGTTCCATATTGCCGTGGGCGGCGACCGGATTGCGGCCGAACGGCGCTTCGTGGTCGAGTGATGACCGCCGCGCCCGACATGGCGGGGGGCCAGGGGATGCCTGCACCGGGCCGGCCCGGTGCTGCCGGCCCGGCCCCTGCGTTCCGTGAAATCAGCTTGCATGTATACGGTATGCATTGCGGCGCCTGCATTGCGAAGGTCGAAGGGGCCATCGGTGCAATCCCGGGAGTCGAGCTGGCCCGGGCGAACCTGACCCAGGGGCGGGTCCGCATCCGCTGGCGCGACACGGATGCCGATGCGCCTCTGACGGACGGTCCGGACGATGGGCAACGCGCCGGCGACCGCTTCATCGCCGCCCTTTGCAACGCTGGTTACGACGCCTCAGTATTGGCGCCGGAATACCTGCCGGTGCGGACCGCCGCCGAAGAGCGCGACATGGTCCGCTGCATGGCGGTCGCCGGCTTCGCTGCGGCCAATGTCATGCTGCTGTCCCTGTCGATCTGGGCCGGGCATTCGGAAGGTATGGCGGCGGAGACCCGCAGCCTGTTCCACTGGTTCTCGGCATTGATCGCCCTGCCGGCGCTGGCCTATGCCGGGCGGCCGTTCTTCCGCTCGGCGCTCAAGGTGCTGCGCAAGGGCCGGACCAACATGGACGTGCCGATTTCCCTGGCGGTCACGCTGGCGGCCGGAGTCAGCCTGTGGGAGACCGTCCGCGGCGGGTCGCACGCCTATTTCGATTCGGCGATCGCCCTGCTGTTCTTCCTGCTGATCGGGCGTTTTCTCGACCGGCGCGCCCGGCGTCAGGCGCAGTCGGCCGCCGCCCGGCTGATCGCCCTGCAGGACGCGCGGGTGACGGCGCTCGGCGATGACGGGCGGCCCCGCCAAATCCCGGCGGCCGATCTTGCGCCCGGCATGCGCATGGCGGTGGCGGCGGGCGAGCGGCTGGCCGCCGACGGCATCGTCCGCCGGGGCAGGTCGGAGATCGACGCCAGCCTGATGACCGGCGAATCCGCGGCCCGGCCGGTCGAACCGGGCGCGATGGTCCATGCCGGCGTGGTCAACCTCGTCGCGCCGGTCGAGATCGAGGTGACGGCGGCGGGCAACGAGACGGTGTTGGCCGATATCGTCCGCCTTACCGAAGCCGCCGAGCAGCGCAAGTCGGCCTATGTCGTGCTGGCCGACCGGGTGTCGCGCTTTTATGCGCCGTTCGTGCATTCGCTGGCGCTGCTGGCTTTCCTCGGCTGGATCCTGCTGGGCGGCCTGGCCTGGCAGCCGGCCCTGCTGATCGCCATCGCCGTGCTGATCGTCACCTGCCCCTGCGCGCTCGGCCTCGCGGTGCCCGTCGTTCAGGTCGTGGCGACCGGCCGGCTGCTGCGCCGCGGCGTGCTGGTCAAGTCCGGCGACGCCCTGGAGCGCCTGGCCTCGGCCGATACGGTGGTCTTCGACAAGACCGGCACCCTTACCCTGGGTTCGCCGGCGCTGATCGACAGCGACGCGGTCCCGGCCGATGTCCTGGCGCTGGCGGCCTCGCTCGCTGCGGCGAGCCGCCACCCGCTGTCGCGCGCCCTCGCCGCGGCGGCGCCGGCGGTCGCGCCGGCGGAAGATGTGGCCGAGACGCCGGGCTGTGGCCTGAGCCTGACATCCGCCCAAGGGGAGGTCCGGCTCGGCAGGGCGACCTGGTGCGGCGTGGCGCAGGAAACCGCGCGGGCCGGCGACATCGGCGCGTCCGGCAGCGAAATCTGGCTGACCCGGCCCGGCGCGGCGCCCGTGCACTTCCGGTTCGAGGACCGGCTGCGGCCGGATGCGGCGCGGGTCGTCGAGGCCCTGCGCAACGTTGGCCTGCGTCCGATGCTGCTGTCCGGCGACCGGCCGGCGGCGGTCGCCGCGGTCGCCGCCGCAGTCGGCATCGAGGAGTGGCGCGCCGGATGCACGCCGCAGGACAAGCTGGCGGCGCTGGAAACCCTGCGCGAAGGCGGCGCCAACGTCCTGATGGTCGGCGACGGCCTCAACGATGCGCCGGCGCTGGCCGCCGCCCGGGTCTCGATGTCGCCGTCGAGTGCGGCGGACATCGCCCAGGTCGCGGCCGACATCGTGTTCCAGAGCCGGTCGCTGCAGCCGGTGGGCGAGGCGCTCACGGTCGCGCGCCGGGCGCAGGCCCTGGTCCGGCAGAATATCGGCCTCGCCGTCGGCTACAACCTGTTCGCCGTGCCGCTTGCCGTCGCCGGGCTGGTCACGCCGATGATCGCCGCCCTGTGCATGTCAGGCTCATCCATCGTCGTGGTGCTGAACGCGGTCCGGCTGGCCGGCAGGAAACGGCGCGCGGGCCTGCGGGACCGGCCGGAGGCGGCTGGATGAGCGTCCTGGTCTATCTGATCCCGATCGCCCTGCTGCTCGGCGGGCTCGGCCTCGCCGGCTTCCTGTGGGCCGCCCGCTCCGGCCAGTTCGACGACCCCGAAGGCGCCGCCGAACGCATCCTGCTCGACGACGACGAGGAGGAGTAGGGTCTTTCCTTCCGAAGACGCGGCCTACGGGCAAATAGGGCCGGTGCTCCGTTCCGCCGCCCAATCCGCTCCCTGTCACCCCGGACGGAGCGAAGCGCAGTTCCGGGGTCCAGAGCCACAGGCGCAGTCGTTTCAGGGCGGCTCTGGTCCCCGGATCGCCGCTGCGCGGCGTCCGGGGTGACACAATGCGTATATTGGAAATCTGGTTCCGGGTCGGCGTCCGGCTCGGCTTGACCGACCCCCGCCCCGCTCAATGGCTCATCAGCACCGGGACGGGCATCTGGTCGAGGATATCGCGGGTGGCGCCGCCGAGGACCAGCTCGCGGAAGCGCGAATGGCTGTAACCGCCCATCGCGACCAGATCGGCGCCGTGGTCCGCCGCGCGCGACATGACGACGTCGCTGACCCTGATTTCGTGGGCGATCTGCTCGGCGAAGGAAGCCCTGGCGCCCATACGCTCGGCAAAGCCGGTCAGACGGGCCGATTCGTCCAGCGACGGGCCGTGCGCGTCGTCCGGCGCAACCGTCAGGAACAGCACGTCGGCGTCGGCCATGAAGGGCGCGGCGTCGTTGAAGGCGCGCGCGCCTTCGCGGCTGCCGTCCCAGGCGACCAGGATGCGGCGGAAAGCGGAGTCCGCGCCGATATAGGGGTGGAACAGCACCGGCCGGCCGCTGCGCATCACCATGTCCGAGACGCTTTCCCGGGTCAGGTAGTTGAGGGGATCCTGCTCGTGCGGCTGGGCGACGACCAGCAGGCTCGCCGACTGCGCCGCCTGTATCATGGCCGCGGCGCGGTCGCCGGCGGCCTCGATCCAGTCCGTCGGCACATCGCCGGCGGCTTCCTCGAACTGGGGTCGCAGCCTGCCGATATGGGCGTCGATCTCGGCGCTGTGCGTTTCGCGCAGCCGGTCCATCATCTCGTTGTTGGGCAGGGCCGGCCACACCGAGGTTGCGGCGGCCGGGTTGGGCAGCCGGGCGTAGACGCCGACCAGTTCGCCACCGAACCGCCGGGCGATGCCGGCGGCGAAAGCCACACGGTTTGCGCAAGCCCTGTCGCCGTCGATATTCACCGCCACCCGATGGAACGCCATGGTTGCCTCCTGCAAAGAACCGGTGGGCAGCCAGACTATTTTGCCGCCCGGTCCGAAGCGTTGATTTGAATCAAAAAAACGAAGCGAACCGGTACGAACACATACTTCCCCCTCTTCAGAGGGCGAAGTGGCCGAGCGCAGCGAGGTCGATGGGGGTGCCGTCCCTATTCGGCAAAGGCCGTCCAACAAGTTCGCGCATCTGACGACGCGCCACCCCCACCTGGCCTCCCCCTCTGAAGAGGGGGAGGTATAGAAGTTCCAAGACGTCTGCATTCCCAGCTTAAGCTACAACCCGGTTTTCCACGGCCACGCCGTCGCGCAGGGCGCGCACCGCGGCTTCGGCGGTCGTGACCAGGCCGAAATGGGTGCCGATATCGTACAGGCTCGAGTCCTGCTCGCGCGGGCCGGTCGCAGCCACGCAGTCTTCCGGCACGACGACGCGATAGCCGTGGAAGAAGGCGTCGTGGACCGTCGAGCGGACGCAGATGTTGGTGACGACGCCGACCACGATCAGCGTATCGACCTCCATGTCCTTCAGGCTGAGGTCGAGATCGGTGTTGAAGAAGCCGGAATAGCGCCGTTTGACGATCTCGATGTCGCCGGGCTGGCGGTCCAGCGCGTCGATGACCTCGGCGCCCCAGCTGCCCTCGATGCAATGGGGAGTCCGCTTCAGGAATTCCCGCTCGCGCCGCGCCTGCGGGCGGTGGGTGTCCTTGATGAAGGCGACGACCCCGCCGGTCTCCCGGACCGCGCGCATCACCGCATTCTGCGGCGGCACCAACCGTTCCGATCCCGGCAGCACCATGGCGCCGCCCTCGGCGCAGAAATCGTTCATCATGTCCACGACGAGGACCGCGGTGTGCGGCGGCGACAGCATCATGCTGTCGTCATCGTGCCGGTGGGCGGAGAAGGTATCCATCGGGGCCTCCCGGCTGCTGCCGGTCAGGAAGGAGATCGGGCGCCAGCCGCGAGCATTTCGACCATCCTGTCCCGCATGACGAACTTCTGCGGCTTGCCCGTTACGGTCATCGGCAATGCGTCGACGAAATGGACATAGCGCGGGATTTTGTAGTGGGCAATCTGGCCCCGGCAGAACTCGCGGATCGATTCCGCGGTCTCCTGCGCGCCGGGCTGCAGGACGATCCAGGCGCAGACCTCCTCGCCGTAACGCTCGTCCGGCACCCCGAAGACCTGGACATCCTGGACGTTTTCGTTGCGCAGCAGGAATTCCTCGACCTCGCGCGGATAGACATTCTCGCCGCCGCGGATCAGCATGTCCTTGACCCGGCCGACGATCTCGCAATAGCCCTCCGCGTCGATGATCGCCAGGTCGCCGGTGTGCATCCAGCCGTCGTTGTCGACCGCCTCGCGGGTGCGCTCCAGATCGCCCCAGTAGCCGCGCATCACCAAGTAGCCGCGGGTGCACAGCTCGCCGCGTTCGCCGACCGGCAGGGTCTCGCCATCCGGGCCGATCACCTTGCATTCGGCGTGCGGCTGGATACGCCCGACCGTGGAGACGCGCTTTTCGATCGGGTCGTCGGTCGCGCTCTGGAACGAGACCGGGCTGGTTTCCGTCATGCCGTAGGCGATGGTGACGTCCGACATGTTCATGTCGCCGATCACCTGCTTCATGGTCTCGATCGGGCAGGGCGCGCCGGCCATGATGCCGGTGCGCAGCGCCGACAGGTCCGCCTTGCCGAAATCGGGATGGGACAGCATGGCGATGAACATGGTCGGCACGCCGTAAAGGCCCGTGCACTTCTCGTCGTTCAGCGCCTTCAGCGTGTCGGCCGGGTCGAAGCCTTCGCCGGGGAAGATCATGGCAGCGCCCTTGGTGACGCAGCCCAGCGTGCCCATGACCATGCCGAAACAGTGATAGAGCGGCACCGGGATGCACAGCCGGTCGGCTGCCGTGAAGCGCATCGCGTCGGTGGTGAAGCGGGCGTTGTTGACGATGTTGCGGTGGGTCAGCGTCGCGCCCTTGGGCGCTCCGGTCGTGCCGCTGGTGAACTGGATGTTGATCGGGTCGCCGGGCGCCAGCGTGGCGCCGATATCGTCCACCATCCTGAGCGCGGCCGGCCCGGCCATGCCGGCGATCTCGCCGAAATTGAACATGCCGGGCGATTTCGCCTCGCCCATCCGGATGACGGTGCGCAGATGGGGCAGTTTCGCTGCCTGCAATCTGCCGGGCTCGGCCGTCGCCAGTTCGGGCGCCAGCGTCTCGATCATCTCGAGATAGCGGCTGGACTTGAAAGATTCGGCGAGGATCAGGCCTTTGCAGCCGACCTTGTTGAGCGCGTATTCCAGTTCCGAGAGCCGGTATGCCGGATTGATGTTGACCATCACCAAGCCGATTTCCGGCGTCGCGAATTGAGTCAGTAGCCATTCGGCGCGGTTCGGCGACCAGATACCGATCCGGTCGCCTTTCTCGAAGCCCAGCGCCAGCAGGCCGGCGGCGAATCGGCGCGCCTCTTCCTTGAGCTCGCGATAACTCCAGCGCACGCCGCTGTCGCAGAACGCCGTGGCGGTTGCGTCGGGATGGGCGGCGGCGGTTTCGGCCAGCAACGCGCCGATGGTCTTTTCGAGCAGCGCCGGCGCCGGCGCGCCGATGACGTGGGACAGGCCCCCGCGCGGCCCCTGATCGTGGGGCGCATCCGCCGGATCGCCGGCCGGCGTTTTTTCCAGCGAGGAAATCGGCTTGTCGAGGGTAACGGTCCAGTCGGTGCTCATGGCTGTCAGGTCCGTTCTGGGGGGTCCGTTCTGCAAAGGTCCGTATTACAGGGTCCGCCAGTCTTCGTCCTGTTCGAACGCATGCGCAGCCCGGTAGATCGTGGCTTCGTCATAGTGCTTGCCGGTCAGCATCAGGCCGACGGGGAGGCCGTCGCTCAGGCCGCACGGGATGCTCATGGCCGGATGTCCCGTGATGTCGAACGGGGACGTGTTGGCAATCATCTCGAACGCCCGCTGAATATACAACGCCAGCGTTGCATCCGGGCCGGGAATCGGCGGCGCGACCATCGGCAGGGTCGGCATCAGCAGCAGGTCGTAGCGGCGCAGCGCATCGTCGTAGGCGGCGGTCAGCTGCCGGTTCAGATTCTGCGACTTGGCGAAATAGTGCCCGCGATGGTGCTTCAGCATGTATTCGCCGATCATCATGGTGATTTTGAGGCTGTGGGACAGCTCGTCGGCCCGCGAGCGCCAGTTGGCATGGGCGTCGAGCAGGCTGGTGACGTAGAGGCCCTTCCAACTCGTGCCGAAGCCGTTGCCGTGCATCATCGTGTTGGTCGCGCCTTCCAGCGCCACCGGCGTCCAGATCGCCGCGCCATCCAGGTGCATCGGGATCGAGATGTCGTCGACCGTCGCGCCCATGGCGCGGAACCGTTCGGCCGCCGCGCGCACTTTGGCGTCGACCCCCGGCTCGCTGTTGTCCCAGCCGAAGCTTTCCTGGACGACGCCGATGCGCATGCCGCCGGCGCCGCGGCCGAGCGCCTTGGTATAGTCGTCGACCCGCGGCTTGTACTGGCGCGGGTCCAACCCGTCCTCGCCGGCGAGAACTTCGAGCAGGAGGGCGTTGTCCGAGACATTGCCGGTCATCGGGCCGGTATGGTCGATGGTCGGCTCGATCGGCATGACGCCGGTATAGGGCACCAGCCCGTGAGTCGGCTTCATGCCGTAGCAGCCGCTGAACGAGGCTGGAATCCGGATCGAGCCGCCCTGGTCGCCGCCGATCGCCATATCGACCTCGCCGGCGCCGACCAGCGCGCCGGAACCGGAGGAGGAGCCGCCGGCCGTGTGGCCGATCTTCCACGGATTGTGGACCGGCGCGGACGCGTTGGTATGGCTGCCGCCGGACAGGCAGAAATATTCGCAATGGGCCTTGCCGACGATGGTCGCGCCGGCATCCAGCATCCGGGTGACGATGGTGGCGTCGAGGTCCGGGATGTAGCCTTCCAGGGTCGAGGCGCCGTTCATCATCGGCACGCCGGCGAGGCAGACATTGTCCTTCAGCGCCACCGTCTTGCCGTCCAGCTTGCCGCCCGGCGCGCCGCGTACCTCGCACTTGTAGTACCAGGCGTTCATCGGGTTTTCGTTATCGCCCGGCCGGTAGCCGGGGGTGCGCGGATATTTGACCTTCGGCGGCGAATCGCGCAGCGCGTCGACCCGGTCGTAGGCCGCCAGCGTCGGCTCCATCAGGTCGAGGAAGGACTGGATCTCGCCGTCGCTCATGCTCATGCCGAACGAGCGGACGATCTCGCGCATCTGGTCCAGGGTGGGGCGTCTGACGGTCATTGCGTTTCCGATCGGCTGGGCCGGAGGAATTTGCGGCGCAGGGCGCGCCTCGGTCCGGACCTGTGCAGGAGGTGGCCCAGAAGGCCGGCCGGCCGGCAGGGCCTGGGGCCGGGCAGGGTGCGGCGCGGCATTTCGGGGGGCGGCCGACACCGGCGCGGGCCTTGCGGAAGCCGTGCCGCCGCCGAGGCCGGCGAACTCTTCGATCAGGCCGGTAGCGCCGAACCGGTCGCGGCCGATTTCCGCTTTCACCGCGCCGCGCTCCAGAACCAGGATCCGGTCGGACAATCGGGTGAGAAATTCCAGATTCTGTTCGACCAGCAGCAGGGTGAGGCCGCGACTGGCCCGGATCGCCGCCAGCGTCTCGGCCATTTCCTCGATGATCGACGGCTGGATGCCTTCGGTCGGCTCGTCGAGCAGGAACAGCACCGGATCGGCGATCAGGCAGCGCGCGACCGCCAGGATCTGCTGCTCGCCGCCGCTCAGCACGCCGCCCTGGCGGTCGAGCAATGGGATCAGGCGCGGGAAATCGGCGGCGATCCGGTCGATCCCGGCGTCCGGGCCGGAGTCGCCGGTTTCCGCGCTCCAGGCGAAGTGCAGATTCTCGCGCACCGTCAGGTTGGGGAAGATGCCGCGGCCCTGGGGGACGTAGCCGAAGCCGAGCCGGCTGCGCCGCCAGGTCGGCAGCCGCGTGATCTGCGCGCCTTCGAAGCTGATCTGCCCGCCGGTCGCCGGCAGCAGGCCCATCAGGGTCTTGAGCAAGGTCGATTTGCCCATCCCGTTATGGCCGAGCAGGCCGAGCACCTCGTTTTCGGCGAGCTCCATCGACACGCCGCGCAGCACGGGAATATCGCCATAGCCGGCGCGCAGCTTCTCGACCGAGAGGATAGTGTCGCCCCGCGAATCCGGGCCGTTCGCCCCGTTGGCAATCGCCGCGTTGCCGTCGCCGTTCCCGCTCGGGGCCGCGCTCATTGCGATTTGCCCAGATAGACGTCGCGCACCATCGGGTCGCTCAGCACAGTATCGACATGGCCCTCGGTGAGGATGCGCCCCTGATGGAGCACTGTGACGGTCCGGGCCAGCTGGCGGATGAAATGCATGTCGTGCTCGACGACGATAATCGCCGCGCGCTCGTTCATCTCGACGATGATGTCGACCGCGCGTTCCGCCTCTTCGGCAGTCAGGCCGGCGGCCGGTTCGTCGAGCAGGATCAGCCAGGGATCGCCGGCCAGCACCGTGCCGAACTCGACGAGCTGGCGCCGGCCGTGGGCCAGGTTGCCGACCAGCTCGCCGGCGCTGTCGGCGATGCCGATGCGCTCCAGCGTTTCGACCACGATACGGTCGGCGGCGCGGGTGGCATTGAGGCGGCGCGCGGCGATCCAGACATTCTCCCGCACTGTCAGGCCGTTCATCACGCTCGGCACCTGGGTTTTGATGCCGACGCCGAGGCCGGCGATTTGGTGCGGATGGGCGCCGACGCAATCGACGCCGCGAATGCGGATATCGCCTTCGCTCGGCCGCAACACGCCGGTGAGGCATTTGAAAAAGGTGCTCTTGCCCGCGCCGTTCGGGCCGATCAGGCAGCGCAGCTCCTTGTCGGCCAGGGTGAAATCGACGGACTCGAGCGCCGTCACGCCGCCGAAGCGGACGCTGACCCCGCGCGCTTCCACGACCCCGTCACGCGCCATTGCCGGCCCTTTCCGCTCTGGTGCGCCGGCGCCGCCCGCCGCGGCCGGGACCGGCCCGGCCGATGTGCGCCCGGCCCAGCCAGCCCTGAACGGTAGGCGCCACGCCGCGCGGCAGGAACAGGATGAACAGGATCAGGATGGTGCCGAAGACCAGCGGGGCTTCCAGCGGGTTGTCCTTGCCGAAGATTTCCTTGATGGCCCGCAGGCCCAGCACGAATTTCAGGTATCCGAGCACGGCCGCGCCGATCATCGGCCCGATCAGGGTGCCGGCGCCGCCGACGATGACCCAGATGATGATTTCCGCGGCCAGGCCGAGGCCAAACAGTTCCGGCGTCACGATCTCCGCCGCATTGGCGTAGAGGCAGCCGGCCAGACCGGCTAGCGCCCCGCCGAAAGCGAAGGCCGCGGTCTTGCGGGCGCGCACGTCGTAGCCCAGCAGTTCGATCCGTTGTTCGTTCTCGCGCAGGCCGACCAGGATGCGGCCGAACGGGCTGCCGAGCAGCCAGCGGGTCAGCAGATAGCACAGCACCAGAACGATGAAGGTGAAGTAGTACAGCTTCTCATCGTAGATATAGGCTTCCGGATCGCCGGGGATGTGGAGCGTCGGATAACCCGGGATGCCGTTGTAGCCGCCCATCCGGGCCTTGCCGATGATGTACTGCTCGCCCGCCGTGGTGTTCATGAAGCGGAACAGGATCAGGCTCACCACCAGGGTCACGACGGCCAGATAGACGTCGCTCAGCCGGCCGTAGAACATCATGGCGCCCAGGACCGCGGCGAAAGCGGCGGGAATAACGATGGCGAGCAAAACGCCGCTCCAGGCCTCGCCCGTGTTGATCGCTGTCATGGCATAGACATAGGCGCCGAGGCCGTAGAAGGCGGTCTGGCCGAAGCACAGGATGCCGCCGTAACCCCAGACGAAGCCCAGGCTGAGCGCGAGCAGCGCATAGGCGGCGAAGGTCGTCAGGTTCAGGACGTCGAAAAACACCGGCAGCACGAACATCACGATCGCGGCGACGACGATGGAGAAGATGGTCTGGCGGGCGGTCATCGTTGCGCCCTAGAGCCGGTTGCGGAAGAAGCGGCCGGAAATGCCGGTCGGCAGCAGCCGCAGCAGGATGACAGCAGCAACCAGCAGGCCGATCTCGCCGACCACCGAGTTGGTCGCGAAAGTAACGAATTGCGAGACAAAGCCGAAGAAGCCGGAACTGGCGATCAGGCCGGAGACGACCGAGGCGCCGCCCGAGATCACCGTGATGAAGGCTTTGGCGATATAGAGCGAGCCGGCGGTCGGGCCGATGCCGACCAAGGGCGCGAGCACGCCGCCGGCCAGGCCGGTCAGCGCCGAGCCGGCCGCGAAGGTCACCATATAGACTTTCGACGTATCGTAGCCGAACGAGCTGGCGACGCCGGCGTCCTGCATCGCGCCGCGGGCGATCAGGCCGGCGCGGGTGAACTTCAGCACGCCGAAGATCAACAGGACCACGCCGACGGCGCTGGCGATGATGAAGATGTTGTAGCCGCTGAGCGAAAACTCGCCGACCTCGAAGCCGCTGAACGGCGCCTTGATGCTGGTGGTCGTCGTGCCGAAGATCAGCGAGAAGCCGCCGATCATGGCAAGACTGAGGCCCCAGGTCGCCAGCATGGTGTTGATCAGCCGGCCGTACAGGAAGCGAATGATCAGCCGTTCCGCGATCACGCCGAACACCGCCACGACCAGCGGCGAGACGATCAGCATGGAGACGAAGATGTCGATTCCCAGCGTGTTGTGGGAAACGATCGCCGCGTAGCCGCCCAGCAGGACGAACTCGCCATGGGCGAGGTTGATCACGCGCATCATCCCGAACACGATCGCGAGCCCGGCGCTGATAAGCGTCAGGAACGCGACCGTGTACAGGATTTCGTAGACGACAACCGCCGCTAGATCCATCGAAGCGCTGCCGTCCTTTCTACGTTATCGAACGGGACCGCGAAGCGGACGGGATCAGATCTTGATCTCGTACTGCTTGGTGTCGTTCGGGTTCTTCTCCAGGTCGCAGACCCGCTGGGTATCCGACGGCGGAATCTGACTGATGCTCTTGAGGATAGTCAACTTCTGCTTCTGGATCTCGATCAGATGCATGTCGTGGGTTACATGGTGGGTCTTGCCGTCGATGGTGACCTTGCCCGTCGGTCCGGTAAAGCTGATACCGCTCTCCAGCGCCTGGATGACCTTCATCCGGTCGAGCGATCCGGCTTTCTTCACGCCTTGCGCCCACAGATGCATGCCGTCATAGCTCGACGCCGCGATCTCGTGGATATCGTTGGTGTTGCCGAATTTCTTTTGCCACGCGGCAAGGAATGCCTTGGTGGAGGGAATGTCGGCCTCACCCGAATAGCTCTGGCAGACCAGCACGCCGTCGCCTTCGCTCGGGGTCAGGACCCGGTGGTCGTTGCCCGACGACATGGTGGTCGACGCGATCGGAATTTTTTTCTTCATGCCCGCGGCCGACCACTGGCGATAGAAGGACAGGTGCGCCGCGCCGACCAGCACCGCCACGATCATGTCCGGCTTGGCTTTCTGGATCTTGGCGATGGTCGAGCCGAAATCGGACACGTTGAGCGGGAAGTAATCGGCCTGGATGACCTTGCCGCCGGCTTTCTGGGCATAGAACTTGATCCAGTTCGAGGTGATCTGGCCGTAGTTGTAGTCCGCTGCCAGCACATAGATCTTCTTGCCCCAGCGCTTGATCGCTTCCGGCACCAGGATGGCGGACTGCTGGGCCGGCGTCGTGCCGACGCAGAAGACGTTGCGGTCGCACACGCCGCCTTCATAGGTCGTGTTGTAGAAATACAGCGTCTTGGCCTTGCGCATGGTCGGCCGGATCGCTTCGCGCGAGGCCGACAGGATGCCGCCGTGAACCACATCCACCTTGTCCCGCCGGGTCAGGCGGCGGGCATACTGGGTGTACAGCGCCATGTTGGACTGGGTGTCGTAGGGGATCATCTCGACCTTGCGGCCGAGCAGGCCGCCGGCGGCATTGATCTCGTCGATGGCGAGGCGATGCGCCTTCTCCATCGGTTTGCCGTAGATCTCGAAAATGCCCGAGGTATCGAGCACGCTGCCGATCTTGATCGAGTCGGCGGCCATGGCGGCCGACGGAATTGTCGCCAGCGCGCTGGCCGCGGTCGCGCCCTGCACAAATTGTCTGCGGTTGATCGTCATGGTTTTCTCCCTCTGGATTGTATGCCGGCAGGCTATTGGTCGTCGCCGGCCATTTCGTCGTCCGCGGCATCGTCATCGCCACCGACATCGAGATTGACGCCCAGTTGTTTGCCCAGTTTCTGCATGGCCGGCAGTTGCACCGCCATGTTCAATACACCCTCTACCGCCTGGTTGAAGGGTGAGGCCGCAGCGCCGCCGCCGTCTCCGCCGACGTTTCCCCCGCTGCCGGCGCCCAGCCCGCTCACCTGGTTGATCCGGATCGAGTCGATTTTCTCGGCCGGCTTGACCATTTGTTCGATAATCGCCGGCATCTTGTCGATCCGGTGCTGCTCGAGCCTGGTGCGCAGCACCTGCTCGCTCACCGTATTCTCGGCCTCGGCCAGCGCCGCCTTGCCTTCGGCTTCGGCCTTCAACTCGTGGCGCCGGGCCTCGGCTTTCACGGAAGTCGCCTTGGCTTCGGCCTGAACCTTGTCGAGCAGTGTCTTGACCTCGGACTTGGTGACCTCGTCCGAAATGTCCGAATCGCGCTTGGCGCGCAGCAGCGCCGTCGCCGCGTCGCGCTCGGCGGCCAGTTTCTCCTTCTCGCGCTGCACCTTTTCCTGCGCCGAGACGATGCCGATGCGGCGCAGCTCGGTTTCGGCCTCGGCCTCGAATTCCTCGGCGCGCTTCAAGCTGAGCGCGATCTGGCTGTCGATCTTGGTGGTCTCGGCGGCCAGCAAGGCTTCGGATTCTTCTTGGCGCAGCGTCAGGTCGCGCTGGATTTCGGCGAGACGGGTCTGGCGTTCCGCGTCGATTTTGGCCCGTTCGGCCTCCTGCCGGGCATATTGGCGCGCCGCTTCCTGGGCGGCGTCGCTCGCCGCGCGGGTTTCCTCCACCGTCTGGCGCTGGGCGATCTCGGCTTCCTGCTGCTCGCGCTCGATCTCCAGCTTGCGCTTCAGCGAATCGAGCTGGGTCTGGCGCACCGAAACATCGGCATCGGCCTCGATGCTCGCCCGCTGTTTCCGGTTGGCGGAGATGATCTCGGCCAGCTTGCGCATGCCGACGGCGTTGAAGGCGTTGTTCTCGTCCAGCGACGCCAGCGACGCCTGGTCGAACCGGGTGAGCGAGGCCGATTCGAGCCGCAGGCCGTTCTGTTCGAGATTATCCGTCAGCAGGCTCTCGACTTCCCTGACGAACTCGCCCCGATTCTCGTGGAGCTGGTCCATGGTCTTGGTGGCGACGACCGCCTGAATGGCACCGACCAGCCGGCCGTCGAGTAATTCGTGCAGCCCGTCGGTGCGGAGAGAACGGGAGCCGACGGCCTGGGCCGCGATCGCCACGCCCTGCGGCGTCGGCAGGACACGCAGATTGAATTCCATCTCCACGTCGAGGCGCAGCCGGTCCTCGGTCATCAGGGAGGCGTTGCCGGCGCGCGAAATCTCCAGCGGCATGGCGCGCATGTTGATCTCTTCCGCCCGATGCAGGAACGGCAGGACAAGACAGCCGCCGTCCATCGCCACCTTCTGGCCGCCGAAACCGGTCCGGATCAGCGCGGTTTCCCGGGTCGCCTTGCGGTAGAAGCGCTGCAGGAAGGCGATGAGAATCGCCAGCGCAACAACAACGATGACAATGGTGATGAAGGTCGCCATCGGGATCGCCTCGGTAATTCGATTGCCGCGATTCTGACAGTCTTTCGGCGGCGATCAAGTTATCCTTGATTTATTTTCCATGTCAAATAAATTGTCGGCAGGCGAAATACACCTCAAAGCTCGGGTTAACGGGCCAGTTGGCGAACGATCCTGAAATCGAACCCATGCGCTTCGGCCAGATAGACGGGAAGATCCCGGAAACCGGCATCGCTCCGGACGCCGGTGGCGACGCGGCGGTTTCCCGTTACCTGAACCGCGAGCCGGGCCATGCCCTCGTAGATCGACTGGCCGAGATCGTTGAGCATCGGCGCGCGCTCCGCGAATTTGGTGTGGTAGCGCTCCCGGAAGGCGCCGTTGCGCGGCGTATCGAGCGCGGCGAAATAGCCGGCGCTGACGAAAACGCCGTCGGTTGCCGCGGCGCCCATGGCGAGCAGCATGTTCTCTTCGATGGCGCAGGAAAAACGCAGGATCGAGCGCGCCAGACCGGCGGCGTGATAGGCCCGGTTGAAGAGCACCGAATCCTGGCCGATCAGGGACAGCAGTATGGCATCCGGCCTTCGGCTCTCGATCCGGCCGAGGATGGCGTCGAAGCGGCGGATGTCGGTGGCGGTTTCGTCGAAATCGACATAATCGCTGCCCACCGCCTCGCCCCCCTGCCGGGCCAGCGCTCGCGCCGCGAGGCCATGGGACACCCGCGGCCAGACATAGTCGTTGCCGACAAAGTACCATCGGCGCAGCCGATAGCGCGCACTCAGCCAGTTGAGCGCCGGCAGGAGCTGCCGATCCGGCGTTACGCCGAGGCAGCAGACATTATCCGGGGCACTGCCTTCGTGGAGCGGCGTGTAAATGTAGGGCACGCGCCGGCCGACCGCCGCCGCCAGGGCGTCGCGCACGTCGCTGGTGTGCATGCCGACGATCGAATCGATCCGGCCGGCGGCGATCAACTCCGCAGCGCGCCGGGCGACGGCGTCCGGCTTGGAGCCGGCATCGACGAAGTGGAGGCGGAAGACTGTGTCGTCGGTCGCCGTATCGTTGATTTCGTCGCAGGCGAGTTCAGCACTGGCGCGGCAGGACGGGCCCCAGATGCCTGCCGGGCCGCTGGTGGGCACGAAGATGCCGATCCGGTGCGTAGTCGTCATTTCTTGCCAGGGGCCGTTGTCCTGTCCCAGTCCGTTCCGGGGCCGTTCCGGGGCCGTTTCGTCCGCCGGCGCGAATCCTACTCCAATCCGGCGGTCTTGTACCACGCGCTTTCGCGAGCGCATCGATTGCGGGCGCGACGCGCCGGATCGTTCCGACCGGGAGGTGCGCATGACTTTCTCCGGTAGCCTGGCCGATATCCTGATACGCGCCGGCCAGTCCGTGGCCCAGGATCTGGACGGCCTGCTCCGGCCGCTCGATCTGTCTCTGGTCCAGTGGCGCGTTCTGGACAGCCTGAGCGATGGCGCGGGCCGGACCATGAGCGGCCTCTCCGCGCGATCCGCCATTCAGATGTCGGCCCTGTCGAAGCTGGTCGACCGGATGGTCGTCCGCTCGCTGGTCCTGCGCAAGCAGAGCGAGCGGGACCAGAGGGTGATCATCGTTATGGCGTCGGATTTCGGGCTGGAGGCATACCGCAAGAGCCTGCCGGCGATCCAGGCCTACGAGGCGCGGCTGGCCGGGCGGCTGGCCGGATTCGACGCCGGACGCCTCGACAGATTCATGCTGGGCGCCGGTAGCGACTCGCCGGCGGCCGGCGGCAAGGCAGCGCCGCTGAACTGATTGCCGCGCCGCCGGATTCCCCGGCGCGCCGGCAACAGGCCGTTGGACGCACGTCCTCCGTACCCCTATACCGCTCGGGTCAACACGCGGATTGTCGAGGGAAGACCATGTTGTCGGATGCCGATCGCAACAAGGCGGCCGACCTGCTGATGCAGGCGGAGGAAACGCGCACGCCGGTGCTCCAGCTATCGAAGACCTGGCCGGACATCGGTTTCGAGGACGCCTATGCCATCCAGGCCGAGGTCACGGCGCGCAAGGTCGCCGGGGGCGCCCGGGTAATCGGTCACAAGGTCGGACTCACCTCGAAGGCAATGCAGCGCTCGTCGCAGATCGACGAGCCGGACTACGGCCATCTGCTCGATCATATGCTGGTGGCGGACGGCGCGACCGTGCGCCATGCCGACTATTGCATCCCGCGGGTCGAGCTCGAACTGGCCTTCGTCCTCGGCACGCCGCTTGCCGGACCGGGCGTCGGCCTGCTCGATGTGCTGCGCGCTACCGAATATGTCGTGCCGTCGATAGAAATTATCGACGCCCGGGTGCAAAACCCGCGCAGGATATTCGACACAATTGCCGATAACGGCGCCGCCGCCGGGCTGGTCCTGGGCGGTCACCCGGTCGGTCCGCACGATATCGACCTGCGCTGGGTGCCGGGCGCCATGTACCGCAACACCGATATCGAGGAGACCGGCGTGGCCATCGGCGTTCTCGGTCATCCCGCCATGGGCATCGCCTGGCTGGCGAACAAGCTGGGCGCACACGGCGGCGGGCTGGAACCGGGCCATATCGTGCTGTCCGGATCTTTCGTCCGCCCGGTCTGGGCCGAGCCGGGCGACACGCTGCGCGCCGATTTCGGCGATCTCGGTGTCGTGAGCGTCGGCTTCGAATAGGCCGCCCGCCATCCCGACAGTGGTATTGCACGGAGCGGCAGGCTAAGTTTTCCGGCGGCGCCTGCCCGGCACGGCGCCGATCGGCCCGAACTTGTCAAGGAACGGCCCCGCCGGATAGCGGACGGGCGCCGGAGCGGAGGAGGAATGACCATGGCGAAGCGGCGAACCGGCGCAGTGGCGCAGAAGAAGATAGGGCGGCGCGATTTTCTGGCGACCGGTGGCGGCGCGGCCGCTGCTGCAGCGGCGTCGACGATCGGCGCGCCGGCAGTACATGCGGCCAAGACGGTCAAGATCGGCTTCGTTAGCCCGCAGACCGGCCCGCTGGCGCCGTTCGGCGAGACCGACCGCTTCGTGCTGGCCGATGCCCGCGCGACGCTCAAGAACGGGATCAAGATCGGCTCGAAAACCTATCCGGTGGAAATCGTCGCCAAGGATTCGCAATCGAACCCGAACCGCGCCGCGGAAGTGGCGGCGGAGCTGATCCTGAAGGAAAACATCAACCTGATGATCGGCTCGTCGTCCGGCGATACCGTCAATCCGGTGTCCGACCAGTGCGAGGCCAACGAAGTGCCGTGCGTGACGTCCGATACCCCGTGGCAGGTCGTCTATTTCGGCCGCGGCGCCACGCCCCAGAAGGGCTTCAAATGGACCTACCACTTCTTCTGGGGCATCGACGACATGATCGGCGTGTTCATGAACATGTGGAACGATCTGGACACGAACCGGAAGATCGGGGCGCTGATCGCCAACGATTCCGACGGCGTCGTGGCCGGCGATCCGAAGCGCGGTTTCAAGCCGCCGATGGAGGCCAGCGGCTTCAAATATTTCCAGCGCGGGCTGTTCAACAGCGGTGCGTTCAATTTCAGCGGCCAGATCGGCGATTTCAGGAAAGAGGGCGTGGAGATCCTGACCGGGCTTGCTACGCCGCCCGATTTCTCGACCTTCTGGGGCCAGGCGGCCCAACAGGGGCTGGCCAAGCAGCTCAAGGCAGCGACGATCGCCAAGGCCTTGCTGTTCCCGGCGGCCGTCGAAGCGCTCGGCGACCGCGGCGTCGGGCTCACCACCGAGGTCTGGTGGTCGCCGTTCCACCCGTTCCGCTCCGGCCTGAACGGCAAGTCGTCGTCGGAGTTCGCGGCGTCCTATATCGCGGCCACCGGCAAGCAGTGGACCCAGCCGATGGGCTTCAAGCACGCCAATATCGAGGTTGCGATCGACGTACTCAAACGGTGCGGCGATCCGGGCAGTCCGGAAGCTATCCTGAAAGCGATCGAGGAGACGAACTACAATTCGATCGTCGGCCCGGTCTCGTGGAAATTCGGCGACCGCCGCAACCCGGTGAAGAATATCTGCCGGACGCCGCTGGTCGGCGGCCAGTGGGTCAAGGGCAAGAAGTTCAAGTACGACCTGGTTATCGTGAACAACAAGTCGGCGCCCCAGATCGCGACCGGCGCGGAGATCATGCCGCTGGCGTATTAAGGCAGTTTGCCGCCACTTTCCCCAGGCAATTCCTGCACGATTGAATTCTTCCCCCGCTTCAGCGGGGGAAGTGGCCGAGCGCAGCGAGGTCGATGGGGGTGCGGTGCCGGACCGGCGAGGAGCGCCCCGTTGCAACGAGATGGGCGGCGCTGCGCGTCTGGCGACGCGCCAACCCCACCTGACCTCCCCTTCTGAAGAAGGGGAGGAATCGGATGCATCAGGTCATCCCGGTCGATATGGCGATGTGTGGGAGTGGCGGCGCCGACTTTCGAAAGCGCCGCATGGCGACTTCGCAATTCTGCGAGATCAGCCCGCCTTGCGGCCCGGCCTTTGCAGGAACGCCGGCACATGGTCGCCCATGCCGACGACCGGTTCGTCGGACAGGTCGGCTGTCGGGCGCGGCTTCGGTGCCGCCCTGCCGTTGCGGCGCGGCTTGTCCGTCCGCTTATCCGTCCGGGGCTTGTCCGTCCGGGGCTTGTCCGTCCGGGGCTTGTCCGTCCGGGGCTTGTCCGTCCGGGGTTTGTCCGTCCGGGGCGTGTCCTTGTCCTCGCGCCGCTCCGGCGCGGCTTCGCTGCGGGCTCGGCCGTTGGGCCGGCTACGGCTTCGCCCGCGCGGCCGGTCGGAGTCTTCGAGAGCGCTGTCGTCCAGCGACCCGTCGAGGTTCAGGCGCTCGATCTTGCGGCGGATCACCTGTTCGACAGCGTCGAGCGACTTGCCGTCCGCGGGCGTTGCGATGGTGATGGCGCGGCCTGCCTTGCCGGCTCGCCCGGTACGGCCGATCCGGTGGACATAATCCTCCGGGTTGTAGGGCACGTCGAAATTGAAGACGTGGGACACGTCCGGAATATCCAGGCCGCGCGCGGCAACATCGCTCGCCACCAGGATCGTCAGCTTGCCTTCGCGGAACGAATCGAGCGTCGCGGTACGGACCTCCTGCGCCAGGTCGCCGTGCAGGGCGGCGGCGTCGAAGCCGTTTCGGACGAGCCACTGTTTCAGGATGTCCACGTCGCGCTTGCGGTTGCAAAAGATCAGGGCGCTGGCCACGGCTTCGGTGCGGATGATCCTGCGCAGGGTTGCCTGCTTGTCGCGTTCCGGCACGATGGCGACCACATCCGAGACCATCACCGCCGTCGTCGCGGACCGGTCGACCGCGACTTCCTTCGGATTGATCATGTAGGCGTCGGCCAGCCGGCGGATTTCGGTCGGCATCGTGGCGCTGAACAGCACCGTCTGGCGCAGCGGCGTCAACTGTTTGACGATGCGTTCGATATCCGGAATGAAGCCCATGTCGAGCATCCGGTCGGCTTCGTCGATCACGAAGATCTTCACGTCGCGCAGTATCACCTTGCCGCGTTCGACCTGGTCGAGCAGCCGGCCCGGCGTGGCGATCAGGACGTCGACGCCGCGGTCGAGCAGCTTGTCCTGGCCGTCGAAGCTTTCGCCGCCGATCAGCAGGGCATGGGTCAGCCGGTTGTTCTTGCCGTATTTCTCGAAACTTTCGGCGACCTGGGCCGCCAGTTCGCGGGTCGGCTCCAGGATCAGCGACCGGGGCATCCGCGCCTTGGCGCGGCCTGCGGCCAGAATGTCGATCATCGGCAGGGTAAAGCCGGCGGTCTTGCCGGTGCCGGTCTGCGCCAGCCCGACCATGTCGCGCCCCATCAGGATGGTGGGGATCGCTTTTTCCTGGATCGGTGTGGGTACGGTATAGCCGGTATCGGCGACCGCACGCAGAACGGCGTCGCTCAGGCCTAGGGTATCGAATGTCATGAAGTCTTGGGTCTGGGAGAGGTGATTATTCTGGGGGCGGTTTTTCTTGGGTGCGCGCCACACTGAGGCTACATCGTATTTTTCCGGCGCAATTCAACGCCACATCGGGACGCAGGCCGGAGGCCCCGGAAGACCCGGCCGCGCAGGCCCGTCATAGCCGATGGATTGTGACACCATGATGAACGCCGATTCGAGCCAGTTGCTGCTGATCGACATCCAGGAGCGATTGGCGCCTGCCACCCTGGACGGCGACCGGGTGGTACAGCGCGCCGGCATCCTGCTCGACGCCGCGGCCCTGCTGGGCGTGCCCCACACGATCTCGGAACAGTATCCCAAAGGGCTGGGGCCGACTGTCGGCAGCGTACTGGTAAAGGCCGATCCCGCCCGGGTGTTCGACAAGGTGCACTTCTCCTGTCAGGCCGATGACCGGCTGGCCCGGGTCCTTGCCGCGGCCGGGCGGCCGGAAATCGTCGTCTGCGGCTTGGAAGCCCATGTCTGCGTGTCGCAGACCGCGCTCGGCCTGCTCGATGCCGGCTACCGGGTCAATGTCGTGGCGGACGCCGTTGCGTCCCGCACCGCGCAGAACCGCGATCTGGCTATAGCGCGGATGCGCGGAGCCGGCGTCCAGATTGTTTCGACCGAAATGGTCGTGTTCGAATGGCTGGGTACGGCCGGCCACCCGGAATTTCGCGCAGTCTCCGCGCTGGTCAGGTAGACCGGCCCGATGAACCCGCTACGGACGAGGCTTGTGCTGGTGCCGGGGCTGCTGTGCGATGCCGCCTTATGGGCCCACCAGACGCGGCATCTTGTCGACATCGCAGATATGACGGTTGCCGAGGTTAACCGGGAAGACAGTATGGCGGCGATGGCGCAGGCCGTCCTGGAACAGGCGCCGGCCGGGCGCTTCGCGCTGGCGGGCCTGTCGATGGGCGGCTACATCGCGCACGAAATCATGCGCCGCGCGCCTGAGCGGATTGCGCGATTGGCGCTGCTCGATACGTCGGCGCGGGCAGACACCGAAGAGCAGGCACTGCGACGCCGCGGGCTCCTCGACCTTGCGGCGAAGGGCCGGTTCAAGGGCATTACGCCGTCGTTGCTGCCGCTCTATCTGCACGAAAGCCGCCTCGACGACACGGCCTTGACCGCAGCGGTCGTTGCAATGGCCGAGCGGATCGGCTGCGATGCGTTCCTGCGCCAGCAGACGGCGATCATGAACCGGATCGACAGCCGGCCGTATCTCGGCGGCTACGAATGTCCGACCGTTGTGATCTGCGGCCGGCAGGACCGCGCGACGCCGCTGGAGATGAGCGAGGAAATGGCTGCGTCGATTCCGGGCGCCAGGCTGGTTGTCGTCGAGACCTGCGGCCACCTCTCGACCATGGAGAAACCGGAAGCTGTCACTGCCGCGCTGCGCACCTGGCTGCAGGACGAATAGGCCGGGATGGCAAATTCGATATGTCCGGCGGGCCGGCGGCGGAATGGCTGACTATTGCGACTTTGCCGCTCTGCGGCTCCGATGGCGGCCGAACCGGTTCCTGATGCTGCCGGCGGGTTTCGACTCGCGCGCAAAGCCCCATCAAAAGTCGCCGGATTTTGCCGATGAGCCGGCAGCGCTGTTCGATCGGTTGAAAGCGGTCCTCGCCGGGGAACCGCGCCTCGAATGGCTGGCGCAAGACCGCGCCGGCGCGCGGGCGGAACTGATCCAGCGCAGCAGGTTGTTCCGGTTTCCCGACCGGGTGAGCGTCGCCGTGTTGCCGGGCGCAGGCAGCAAAGCTTCGGCGCTGGCAGTTTACAGCCGCGCGCAACTCGGTATTTGGGATTTCGGCGTCAACAGCGCCCGTGTCCGGCGTTGGGCAGGAGCGCTGAAGGCCGGCTGACAATACCCGCGAGGGAGCGCCGGCCCTATTCGTTGAACATCTGGTCTTTCACATAGCGCCCGGTGGACGAGATATCCTCGCCGACGCCCTCGATCGTGTTGCAGGCCGTCAGCCCGCCACCCAGGCCGCCCAAGAACAGCAACGCCAAGGTGACGTGAACCAATTTTTTCAGAGACATGACCGCATGCTCCAGAGACAGTTGAGTACTTACCGATTGCGGTGAAGATGTAGCCAAAAGTCATTAAAGTAAAGAGAAATATTCACATCGGTCTATCACAGGATCGTAAGGAGCGCCGGAAACCGCCCGCCATTTTGTTTCAAGCGCGATAAGACAACAAGCCATTTTCACCGAAAACAGTCTCAAGTCAGGAGTCAAAACCCTGTCCGCCCGACAGCGCCGAGCAGACCGTGGCCAAGGTTAGAAATTCGGGCTAGAGGTCGATATCCTCGACGAAACGCGCCCGCTGCTGGATGAAGCGAAACCGCGATTCCGGTTTGCGGCCCATCAGGTCTTCGACCAGATCGCCGGTCGCGCGGGCGTCGGCGGCCTCGTGGGGGTCGCTGTCCGCCGGCACGGTCACGCGCAGCAGGGTGCGCCGCGCAGGATCCATGGCGGTTTCCTTGAGCTGGGCCGGCGGCATTTCGCCCAACCCCTTGAAGCGGCTGATCTCGACCTTGCCGCGGCCGTCGAACTCGTCCTTCAGCAGCGCGTCCTTGTGGGCGTCGTCCCGGGCAAAGGCGACCTTGCCGCCCTGGGCGATCCGGTAGAGCGGCGGCAATGCGAGATAGAGGTGGCCGCCGCGCACCAGTTCAAGCATCTCGCGATAGAAAAAGGTCAGCAGCAGCGACGCAATGTGGGCGCCGTCGACATCGGCGTCGGTCATGATGATGACCCGGTCGTAGCGCAGCTTCTCGCCGTCAAAATTGCCGCCGGCGCCGCAGCCGAGCGCCAGGATCAGGTCGTTCAGTTCCTGGTTGGCGCGCATCTTGTCCGCCGACGCGCTCGCCACGTTCAGGATCTTGCCGCGCAGGGGCAGCACCGCCTGGGTCGCCCGGTTGCGCGCCTGTTTGGCGGAACCGCCAGCCGAATCGCCTTCGACCAGGAAGATTTCCGTGTCTTCGCCCGACCGCGCCGAACAATCGGCCAGTTTGCCGGGCAGGCGCAGGCGCGTGGCGGCGTTGGCGCGTTTTCTGTCGCGCTCGGCCTTGCGGCGCGCCCGGTCCTCGGCCTTTTCGACCATATGGTCGATCAGCCGCCGCGCGCCCGACGGGTCGCCGGACAGGAAATGGTCGAAATGGTCGCGCACCGCCTGCTCGACCAGGCGGGCGGCTTCCGGCATGCCGAGCCGTTCCTTGGTCTGGCCCTGGAACTGCGGGTCCGGGATAAAGGCGGACATCATCACGCAGGCGCCGTCCATGACATCGTCGCCGGCAATCTGCCCGGCCTTGCGGATGTTGGCGAATTCGGCATGGCTGCGCAGGCCCTTGACCAGCGCAGTGCGGAAGCCCTGTTCGTGGCTGCCGCCCTGGGGCGTCGGCACCGTATTGACGTAGGAGTGCATGAAACCTTTTTCGTCCGCGGGCCAGGCCACCGCCCATTCGACCCGGCCGGCGCCGTTGAGTGGCGCAGCGCCGACGAAGGCGCCGCCGGTATAAGCTGTGCGTTCTCCGAGCGCCTCGGTCAGGTAGTCGAGAATTCCGCCGGGGAAACGGATGGTCTCTTTTTCCGGCACGCCGCCCTCGGCGGGCAGGATTTCCGGCGCGCAGTTCCAGCGAATCTCGACGCCGGCGATCAGATAGGCCTTGGCCCGCGCCATGCGGTAGAGCATTGCCGCCCGAAAGGCCGCGCCGTCGCCGAAGATTTTCGGGTCCGGACGGAAGCGGACCGTTGTGCCGCGCCGGTTGTGGCACGGGCCGGCCTCTTCCAGCTTGCCGCGCGCCGCGCCGCGCGCATAGCGCTGGGTCCACAACTGCCCGTCGCGCGCCACTTCGACGCGCAGGTCGTCGGCCAGCGCGTTCACCACCGAGAGGCCGACGCCGTGCAGGCCGCCGGACGTGACATAGGCCTTTCCGCCGAACTTGCCGCCGGAGTGCAGGGTCGTGAGAATGACTTCCAGCGCGGACTTGTCCCTGAACTTCGGATGCGGATCGACCGGGATGCCGCGGCCGTTGTCGCGGATGGTGACGAAGTTGTCCGCGTCCAGCACCACCTCGACCCGGCTCGCATGGCCGGCGACCACCTCGTCCATCGCGTTGTCGATGACCTCGGCCGCCAGATGATGCAGCGCGCGTTCGTCGGTGCCGCCGATATACATGCCAGGCCGCTTGCGGACCGGCTCCAGCCCTTCGAGGACTTCGATATCCTGCGCGGTATAGGCCAGTTTGCCGACCGGCTTTCCAACCGGTTTCTGGGCCGGCTTTTGGGCAGGTTTCTGGGCGGCCGGGCCGCCCGCCCGCGGCTCGGGCCGGGGCGCCTGCGGCGGGTCGGCGAACAGGTCATGCACAGCGGACATGCTTTAGCCTTAGCCCGATTGTTTCGGAGCCGACAATAGCCCCATTGCAGCGCTTACTCAAGATATAGCAGGTTTCCGGTTTCGTTCCGACAGGATATTGTTTCAGGTGCCTTTCGGCGTTGTATTCAGGATTCAGCGGCCTCCCGCTCGGCAATCAGGGCGTTGTCGATCGCCCGGGCGCGCCTGTGGGCGCCGCGCGCGCCGATCCGTTCGGCATAGGCCTCGAATGCCGCCCGCTTCGGCAGGGTGCCCATCATCAGCCCCCACTCTATATGGCTGCCGAAATAGACGTCCGCCACGGTGAAACGGTCGCCACAGACAAAGTCGCTCGCAGTCAATGCGCTCTCGGCGGCGGCGACCGTGTCGTCATAGGTGCCGAAGCCGAGCATGGCGCTCCTGTCCTCGTCCGTCGTCCAGCCCATGGCCTGTGCCGTCGTCGCCTGTTCCAGCGGCCCGGCGGCGAAGAACAGCCAGCGGTAATAGTCGGCGCGCTCCGCCGCCGTCGGCGCCAGCCCGGCTTCGGGAAAGGCGTCGGCCAGATAGGCGCAGATCGCGGCGCACTCGGTCACGACCCGGCCGTCGTGGCGGATCGCCGGCACCTTGCCCATCGGGTTGATCGCCAGAAAGTCCGGCGCCTTCATGTCGCCGCCATATTCCAGGATTACGGTCTCATAGGCAGCCCCGGTCTCCTCCAGCGCCCAGCGCACGATCTGCCCGCGCGACATGGGGTTGGTGTAGAAGGTGAGCGGCGAAGACATGGCGGTTCCTCACGGTTGGCGCGAACAGGCACAGCGGGAGCGCGGCGGCAGGTTCAATCTTGCACCGGCTTCAGGCGCGCTGCGAGTCGTTCGTGGTCGGGATCGGGGATGAAGCTCAGGTCGAGCAAATCGGCGACCGGATCGATGTCGTAGTCGGACAGATCGATCTTCCGGAGGCCGTCTGCGAAGGCCTCCATAACCCGAAGCGAGTCGCGCCTGGCGATATTTTGCAGCCGGACGATGCGGCGCACTGCTTCCGGAAGCGCGGCGACCTGCTCTTCGGTGAGGCGGTCGGGCCACTCATTCTCGGGCGTTGCATCGATTATTTCCATGACCGTGTCGGCGGCGGATTCCGGACTCAGATCCAGAGTCCGATACAGAGCCATTGCCGTATCGAGGTAAATTTCCCGATCGTCGATCGGCTCGGCCAGTATCGGCGAACACGCGATGACGGCATATCGTGCCAGATGGACCGCATATTCAGGATAGTGGCCGACCTGGGCCTGGGCATAGGGACCGTAGCCGTCGAGCGCGGCATCCACGCCGCGGGCCTTTACGTTGGCGCCCGTGTGGCGGGCGAAGGTTTCGATAAAGATACGGTCCTTGTGCTGCTTCAGGAAGCTCACGATGAGCGCCACGGCGCGTTCGCGGGTATGCGGATTCCTCCTGAACAAACGGCCGAACATGCGACCGCTATTCCGGCCTGTTTGGCGCAGCGGGCTCCGGACGCGCCGGGAGGTCCAGGAGGGCGGCGAGCGGTTCGATGTCGCAGTCCGACAGATCGACGGTTTTCTCGCCCCGTTCGAAGGCGTTCAGCATGAATTCCCCGTCCCGCTGAGCGATTTCCAGGATCAGAATCCAGCGCAGCTCGTCTTTCGAGAGAGCCTGGACCTGCGCTTCGTCGAGCTCGCTGCCGTCCGTGTTGTGCGGCGTCTGCAGCAGTATTTTGACCATCAGCTCGGCAGCTTCCCGCGGCGCGAGGCCCAAACCTTCGCCGAGCGGTTCGTAGACAAAGCGGAACGACGCTTCGTCATCCATCGGCTCCGGCAGCAAGGCGGCGCACAGGCCGCTCGCATGGTATGCGAGATGCACCGCATAGACCGGATAGTCGCCGAGGCGGGCCGACATCGGCGGAGCGGATGCATCCGGAGCGGCATCCGGGCCGCCGGCTTCGACGCCCGACGCTGTGCGCTGCGCCAGGCCGAAGGCGGAGACCATCTGCTTATGCCGTTTCAGAAAGTCGGCGATCAGCGCCTGGGCGCGCCGTGCAGTCTGCGGATTCTCCGTGAAGGCGCGGCCGGCCATCGGGCAGCTCCGGTCGGTTGAGGACGGTTGGGCTGGTGCCCAAGCCCCGCCTGCCGCCTGCCCGTGGAAACAAACGCGAAGCAATCGCTCGTGTACACGATATGTTCGTCACGTTGTCAATGCATTTTCGCGATTTTCCGCCGGGCCTGCCGGCTTCACCGCAGCGGCCCGCTGTGCTTTAACGCCTTGCGCTCCCGCTGCCGCCGTTTCCATGCCGGCGGCGGCAATTGCGGCGCGGCAGTCCTGCGGCCCCGGAGCAACCGGCCATGAAATTTCTCGTCCTCCAGCATATCGAGATCGAGCATCCCGGCGTCTTCCGCGATTTCATGCGCGCGGACGGCATCGTCTGGGACGCCGTCGAGCTCGACGAGGGCGAGGCGATCCCGCCGCTGGACGGTTACGATGCCGTGATCTCGATGGGCGGGCCGATGGATGTCTTCGAGGAGGCGGAATATCCCTGGCTGGCCGACGAGAAGGCGGCGATCCGCGAGGCGGTGCGGGAGCGGCAAATGCCGTTCCTCGGCGTCTGCCTCGGCCATCAGATGCTCGCCGATGCGCTTGGCGGCCGGGTCGAGACCATGGCCGAGGCCGAGGTCGGCATTCTGGAGGTGGAATTGACGGAGGAGGGTCGCGCCGATCCGCTGCTCGCCGGCCTCGACCGCACGGTGACCTGCCTGCAATGGCACGGCTGCGCGGTGACCGAACTGCCCGAGGGCGGCGTGACGCTGGCGTCGTCCGACGTCTGCGCCATCCAGTCCTTCCGGGTCGGACGCCGCGCCTGGGGCATCCAGTATCATGTCGAGCAGACGCCGACGACGGTCGACGAATGGGGCGCGGTGCCGGCGTATGCGGCCTCGCTGGAAAAGACCCTCGGCCTCGGCAGCCTCGGCCCGTTCGCCGCGGAGACCGCGCGCAACATGCCGGGTTTCAACCGCGACGCGCGCACCCTCTACGACAATTTCATCGGGCTGGTGCGGGGCGGGTAGCCCTTCGAGACGGAGCTTCGAGACGGGCCGTCCTTCGAGACGGCCATTTCGCGACGCAGTGCTGCGCACTGCTCCTCAATGGCCTCCTCAGGATGAAGAGTTGTGTTTGCCTTTACTCATGCAGCTTCATCCTGAGGAGGCGAAGGCGAACGCCTGAGCCGTTTCGAAGGACGCCTGACCCCAGCCCCGCCTTATTCCGCCGCCATCTCCCGCCCCGCCTCGATCAGGCCGAGCACTTCGCCGGCGGCTTTCGGGATGTTGGTGCCGGGGCCGTAGACGGCGGCGACGCCCCTGGCCTTGAGGAAATCGTAGTCCTGCTGCGGGACGACGCCGCCGCAGATCACCAGGATATCGTCGGCGCCCTGGTTGCAAAGGGCTTCGATCAGCTGGGGCACGAGGGTCTTGTGGCCGGCGGCCTGGCTGCTGACGCCGACGACATGGACATCGTTCTCGACCGCCTGGCGCGCCGCTTCCTCCGGCGTGGCGAACAGCGGGCCGATATCGACGTCGAAGCCGATATCTGCGAAGGCGGTTGCGATGATCCGGGAGCCGCGGTCATGGCCGTCCTGGCCCAGCTTGGCGACCAGCAGGCGCGGCCGGCGGCCTTCGTAGTCGGCGAAGGCGGCGACTTCCTCGCAGATCCGGTTGAAATCCCCGTCGTCCTCATAGGCCGCGCCGTAGACGCCGCTGATCGCCTGGGCGTCGGCGCGGTGGCGGCCCCAGGCCTTCTCCATGGCGTCGGAGATTTCGCCGACCGTGGCGCGGGCGCGCGCCGCGGCAACGCAGGCTTCGAGCAGGTTGCCGTCGCCGGTCTCGGCGACTCTCGTGAGCGCGGTCAGCGCGGCTTCGCAGGCTGCGCCGTCGCGGCTTTCGCGGATCCGGTTCAGGCGCGCGACCTGCTGCTCCCGGACCTTCGTGTTGTCGATTTCCAGCACCTCGACGCGGGTTTCTTCGGCCGGCTGGAACCTGTTGACGCCGACGATGACCTCCTCGCCGCGGTCGATCCGGGCCTGGCGCCGGGCGGCGCTCTCCTCGATCCGGCGCTTGGGCAAGCCCTCGGCGACCGCCCTTGTCATGCCGCCGAGTTCCTCGACCTTGGCGATCAGGCCGCGCGCGACCTCGGCCAGCGAAGCCGTCAGGCTCTCGACATAGTAGGAGCCGGCCAGCGGATCGACGACCTTCGTCACCCCGGTCTCGTTCTGCAGGATGAGCTGGGTGTTGCGGGCGATGCGGGCGGAGAAATTGGTCGGCAGGCCGATCGCCTCGTCGAAGCTGTTGGTGTGCAGGCTCTGGGTGCCGCCGAGCGCGCCGGCCAGCGCCTCGTAGGCGGTGCGCACGATATTGTTGTAAGGGTCCTGCTCGGTCAGCGACCAGCCGCTGGTCTGGCAATGGGTCCGCAGCATTATGGAGCGCGGGTCTTTGGGCGCGAACTCCTCCGCCAGCAGTTCGGCCCACAGCAGCCGGGCGGCGCGCAGCTTCGCGATCTCCATGAAAAAGTTCATGCCAAGGCAGAAGAAGAAGCTGAGCCGGGGCGCGAAACTGTCGACATCCAGCCCGCTCGCCTTGGCGGCGCGGACATATTCGAGGCCGTCGGCGATGGTGTAGGCCAGTTCTTGCGCGCAGGTCGCGCCCGCCTCCTGCATGTGGTAGCCGCTGATCGAGATGGAATTGAAGCGCGGCATGTGTTCGGCCGTGTAGCCGATGATGTCCGCCACGATCCGCATCGAGGGTTCGGGCGGATAGATATAGGTGTTGCGGACCATGAACTCCTTGAGGATGTCGTTCTGGATGGTCCCGGACAGGTCCTTCGCCGCCACGCCCTGTTCCTCGCCGGCGACGATGAAGCCGGCGAGCACCGGCAGCACGGCGCCGTTCATGGTCATGGAGACGGACATGCGGTCGAGCGGGATGCCGTCGAACAGAATCTTCATGTCCTCGACGCTGTCGATCGCCACGCCGGCCTTGCCGACATCGCCGACCACCCGTGGATGGTCGCTGTCGTAGCCGCGGTGGGTGGCCAGATCGAAGGCGACCGACAGGCCCATTTGCCCGGCCGCCAGATTGCGCCGGTAGAAGGCGTTAGAGTCCTCGGCGGTCGAGAAGCCGGCATACTGGCGGATGGTCCAGGGCCGGCCGGCATACATCGTCGCCTTGGGCCCGCGCAGGAAGGGGAACAGGCCGGGCAGGCTGTCTACGGCTTCCAGCCCTTCCAGGTCTTCCGCCGTATAGAGCGGCTTGACGGCGATGCCCTCCGGCGTCTGCCACACCAGATCGTCGGGCGCGCCGCCGCGCATCTCTTTCGACGCGAGGGCGCGCCAGTCGTCGAGAGTCGGTTTTCTGTGCTCGCTCATGGTCGTCGCCCAATCCTGCGCCCATGCCTGTGCCCGGCACTGCGGGCAGGTTCTCCGGACAGTATAGCGCCGCGACGCCGGGCCGCGGCGAGGATATTTTGATCGCAGAGACAATCGGCGGGCGGCCCTTCGATACGCGGCTTCGCCGCTACTCACGGTGAAGGAGGCTTTGCAGATGGTGAAATATTCGTCGCTCAAGGTGAGGAATGTCAGCAAACTCTCCTCATCCCGAGTAGGCGCGTCAGCGCCGTATCGAGGGACCGGACCGATGCACTGACAAGCGAACCCAGCGATAACCATCCGCCGGCACTTGTTATCGACCGACACCATGTTATATCATTTGTTATAACATCGATTTGAACCGGATGTACCGCCATGAACGCCCCGATTTCCAAAGCCAGGCCGCTTAAAATCCGCAAGATCGGCAATTCGCTCGGCGTGGTGCTGACAAGGGATCTGCTGGATGCGCTCGGCGTGGAGGAGGGCGATGCCCTTTTTCCGGTCCGGATGCCGGATGGGATCGCGCTCACCGCCTACGATCCGGATTTCGCCGCGGCCCTCGAAGCGAACCGCAGCTACATGCGCCGCCACCGGGATGCGCTGAGAGGACTTTCGGTCCGATGAGCGAGCCCAGATGGCTGACCGCCGCCATGGTCGAAGCCATGCACAATGAAGCCCTGGCGACTTTCGGCGGCGCTGCCGGGACGCGGAGCCCGGTCTTGCTGGCGAGCGCTCTCGACCGGCCGAAAAAGCTGCGCGCCTACAAGCGGGACGCCGACCTGTTCGATCTGGCGGCCGCCCTGTGCATCGCCATCTGCAAAATCAATGTATTCGTCGATGGGAGAAGACGCATTGCACTACTGGCCGCAAACGCATTCCTTGTCCTGAACGGCTGGGCGTTCGATCCGGCGCAACCCGACGAGGTCGAGACCATGATCGGCGTTGCAGCCGGCGGGATTGCCGAAGACGCGCTGGCCGAATGGCTCGAGGCCAACAGCCACCCGGCCTGACCCCGTGACCCTCGATCTTCTCTTTATTCTGCTCGGCGCGCTGGCGGCGGGCCTGATCAGCGGGCTGACCGGCTTCGGCACGGCGCTCGCCTCGTCGGCCTTCTGGCTCTACGTGCTGAGCCCGGCGGTCGCCGCGCCGCTGATCCTCGCCGCCTCGGTGATCGCCCAGGTCGCCAGCCTGCCGGCCTTCAAGGACCAGCTCGACTGGAAACGCACGATGCCGATGGCCGCCGCCGGGGTCGTCGGCATCCCCCTCGGCGTCTGGCTGCTCGACCGTCTGCCGGCCGATACGGTGCGGATGGCGGTCGGCGTCGTGATCGTCGTCTATACCGGCTTCGGCCTGCTGGTGCGCATGAGGCCGCCGTTCCCCGGCAAACGCCCGGCTGCCGACGGCGCGATCGGCTTCTTCGGCGGCGTGCTCGGCGGCATGATCGGCCTGTCCGGCGCATTGCCGGTCATCTGGTCTCAGTTCCGCGGCTGGTCGCCGGAGGTGGCGCGCAGCATCTACCAGCCGTTCAACACGCTGATCCTGTCGATCGCGTGCGGCGTGCAGATCGCCGCCGGCTTCTTCACCGAAGAGGTCGTCTGGCTGGTCGTCTATACCGCGCCGGTCACGCTCGCCGGCACCTTCCTGGGGGTGAAGCTGTTCCGCCGGATCAGCGCGGAGACGTTCCGCCTGATCGTGCTGTGGTTCCTGCTGTTCGCCGGGATCGGCCTGCTGATCCAGGGATAGCGAAAAACCGGCAGCGGGTCAGGACAGGCGCAACAGGGCAACCGCCGCAACCAACAGGACGATGGCGGCGATGCGGACCGGGCCCGGCCTTTCCTTGAGCACGAACACGCCGATCAGGGTCGCGAACAGGATACTGCTTTCTCTAAGGGCGGCAACCACGGCGACCGGCGCCTGTACCATCGCCCAGATGACGATGCCGTAGGCCAGCATGGAGAGCAGCCCGCCGGCTACCGACCGCACGATATCGCCGCTCGGAGCCCTGTAGAATCGGCCGCGGCGCAGCCAGGCGATAATCAGGATAGTCGGCCAGGCATCGATAAAGAACAGCCAGAAGATATAGGGGATCGGATCGCCCGAGGCCCGGGCGCCGAGCCCGTCGGCGATGGTATACCCGGCGATGGCGACCGCCGTCAGCCCGGCGAAGAGCAGGGAGCGGTCGCCGCCCGATGCGCCGGCCGTGTCGCTCCCGATGGCCGGGCGTTCGCCGGCGCGGCGCCAGGCCACGCCCAGAATCGCCAGCAGGATCAGCGCGATCGCAAGAAGCGCCCGGCTGCCGAGCTCTTCGTCGAGGAAGGCCAGCGAAACGAGCGTCACCATCAGCGGCGCGGCGCCGCGGGCGATCGGGTAGACCCGGCTGAAATCGCCGTGGCGATAGGCTGTCGCCAGCAACAAATTGTAGGCCGTGTGGATCGCGGTCGAGGCCAGGATGAACGGCCAGGCCGCGGCTGGCGGTATTGCCAAAAAGGGCAGGGCCAGGCCGGCGGCAACGCCCGAGCCGACCGAAAGCCAGGCGATGCCGATCAGCGGATCGGCGCGCGACTTGACCACGGCGTTCCAGGTTGCGTGCAGCATGGCGGCGGCCAGCACCGCCAGCAGGACGGCGGTCGAGATCATTCCGGGCTACACCCGACGCAGAAGTCTTGGAGCGAGAACCGCCGTTACGGCAAAGCCGCCGAGCAGGCCGCCGACATGGGCGAGCCAGGCGATCCCCGGCGCCCAGCCCGTGGCGACGAAGACGGCGTGGGCGACCACGAAGACGATCATGCCGAGCCAGTAGGGCATTGGGATGAACAGCAGGAAAATCCGGCCCTTCGGTTCGAGCAGGAAGGCGGTCGCGAAGACGCCGGAAAGGGCGCCGCTGGCGCCGACGACGGGGATCGTGGAGTTCGGCTCGATTGCGGCATGGAGCAAGCCGCCCGCGACCCCGGCGGCCAGGTAGATCGCGGCCAGCCGCCACGCGCCGAGCCCGCGCTCCACGATCGCGCCGAACGAGATCAGCACGACCATATTGACGACCAGATGCGCCGTGTCGCTATGCACGAACATCGACGTGACCAGGGTCAGCGGCGCCGGCAGCAGGCTGTATCCGGCAGTGGAGATCGGGTCGCCGAGCAGCAGGCGCGGGATCAGGGCATAGCGCACCAGGAACAGGACGAAATCGTCTCCGGACAGGCTCATCTGGTAGAGAAACACGCCGACGCAGGCGAGCAGCAGCGTCAGGGTGACGGGCAGGGTGCGGGTCAAGGGAGGCGGATCATAGCGGGCGGGTCATCGGATCGGCGCGGCTATCCCAGCGCCGCGGCCAGGCCGGCGAACAGGCCGCGCCCGTCCGTGCTGCCCTGGTCGGGGCGGACGGCGTTTTCCGGGTGGGGCATCATGCCGAGGACATTGCCGGCCTCGTTATAGATTCCGGCGATATTCCGCACCGAGCCGTTCGGATTGAAGCGGTCCGCACCCTCACCGTTCAGCGGCGCATAGTGGAAGGCGATCCGGTCTTCGTCCTCCAGCCGGTCGAGGGTGTCGGGGTCGGCGAAATAGTTGCCGTCGTGATGGGCGACCGGCATCCGCAACGTCTGGCCCGTTCGGTATCCGCGTGCAAACCCGGTTCGGGCGCTCGCGACGCGCAGGCCGATATCGCGGCAGACGAATTTGAGCGACGCGTTGCGCAGCAGGGCGCCGGGCAGCAGGCCGGCTTCCACCAGGATCTGGAAACCGTTGCAGACGCCGAGCACCGCCACGCCCCGGCGCGCCGCCGCCACGACGCTGCGCAGGACCGGCGAATGGGCCGCCATGGCGCCGGCGCGCAGATAGTCGCCATAGGAGAACCCGCCGGGAATCACGATCAGGTCGGCGTCGGGAAGGTCGGTGTCGCGGTGCCACACCATGGCTGGCGGCCGGCCCGAGGCCATTTCCAGCGCCTCGGCCATATCCCGCTCCCGGTTGGTGCCGGGAAAGACCACGATGGCGGATTTCATCGCCGGCGGCATCCTACGTCCGGTCCCGCCGCAGGCAGATATGCCGCACGCTCAGGAGTCGATCTCCACCCGGTAATTCTCGATCACCGTGTTGGCCAGCAGCTTCTCGCACATCTCCCTCACGCGCGCCTCGGCCGCCCCGGCGACAGTGTCGCCGCCGTTGCCGCCGCCGTCCATGAGGTCGATCTCGATATACTTCCCCTGCCGGACGTCCCCAACACCGTCGAAGCCGAGCGCCTCCAGGGCGTGGGCGATTGCCTTGCCCTGGGGATCGAGCACGCCGGGTTTCAGCGTGACATGGACCTTCGCTCTCATCGAGCCTTCATCGTCAGTTGATGCTCTTGGTGCCCTTGAGATCCTGCGGCCCGGCTTCGGGCAGGATGCCGAGGCGGCGCGCCACTTCCTGATAGGCTTCCTCGACATTGCCCATATCCCGGCGGAAGCGGTCCTTGTCCAACTTCTCGTTGGTCTTGACGTCCCAAAGACGGCAGCTGTCCGGCGTGATCTCGTCGGCCAGGATGAGGCGCATATAGTCGTTCTCGTCGTACCAGCGGCCGAACTCCAGCTTGAAATCGACCAGCCGGATATCGACGCCGAGGAACAGGCCGACCATGAAATCGTTGATGCGCAGAGCGAGCGCCATCATGTCGTCGAGATCCTGCGGCGAAGCCCAGCCGAAGGCCGTGATATGCTCCTCGCTGACCAGCGGATCGTTCAGATCGTCGTTCTTGTAGAAGAATTCGACGATGGAGCGGGGCAGGGGCGTGCCCTCCTCGATGCCGAGCCGCTGCGAAATCGTCCCCGCCGCCACGTTGCGCACCACCACCTCGAGCGGAATGATCTCGACCTCGTGAACGAGCTGTTCGCGCATGTTCAGGCGGCGGACGAAATGGGTCGGGATGCCGATCTCGTTCAGCCGCAGCATGAGAAATTCCGAGATGCGGTTGTTCAGGACGCCCTTGCCGCTGATCACGCCCTTCTTCTGGGCGTTAAAGGCGCTGGCATCGTCCTTGAAATACTGGACGATCGTGCCCGGCTCCGGCCCTTCGTACAGAACCTTGGCCTTGCCTTCGTAAATCCGTCTGCGTCTGGCCATGGTGCTTCTCAACCTCCGACGATATTGGAAATCGGACTGCCGTTTAACGCAGCCTGCCCGGCGGCCGGCATCCACGGTCACTGGAAATGTTGGCCGGTTCTTTCGTTTAGCAACCCGGATCGGGCAAAACAATTTTACGCACCCCGATCCGGGGCTAACGGCCGGCGGCGTGCGCCGGCGCAAACTGCCCGGCCAGGGCGGCGACCGGCTCGTAGGGGCAGGCGGCGGGCGGTCCGGCGGAAAACGTCCAGACCGGGCCAGCCGCGGGCCGGCCGGCTGCCGGCAGCGCGATCAGCGAGCTGGAGGTCGTGGCGAAGCCGAATGCGGTGTCGATGCACATGGCGGAATCCGGCTCGCCGTCCGGGCCGCGCTCCGTATCGGCCATCAGATCGCGCCACGCCGTCCACTCGCCGCCTTTGGCGTCCGGGGCCGGGTCCGGCACCGGCGCTTCGATGAAGCGGTCGAGATAGCGGTCGATCCGGCTCGACGCGCGGTCGTTCATCTCCCGCGCGGTCAGCATGGACAGGCCCTCGGGCAGCGCAAAACACTCGACCCGCCCGCCCGCAGCGGCGCCCCGACTGCGCAGCCAGAAGGCGTCGCGATTGTCGGCGACCGCCAGGTTGAATTCGCGCCAGGCGTTGCCGTCGAGATGGCGCAGCCGGTTGGCAGCGTCGGCCGCATCGGCCGAATCCAGCGCATCCAGCACGAGTTCCCCGCGCGAGCGCTTGTCCGGCGCCGGACCTAGGCTGCCCGGCCGGTTCATGACCGCCGCGACGACGCCGGCGTCGTTCATGCCGAGCCAGGTGCCGCCGGCTTCGAGATCGATTCCGGCGACGACATCCGGCCGTTCCGGCCAGTGCCGGTCCGGCGGCCGCCAGGGCCGGTCCTTCATCTCGTCGCGGTTGGCGGCGAGAAGCAGCGGCCACGGATGACCGGGCCGTCGCAGGATGACAACAGTGCACATAGAATCCGCTATCTGCTGGGGGCGCGCCCTTATATAACGGGCCGACACCAGTTCAAACACGGGCCACGGCAACGTGTCCCGGCCAGCCAGGGGACGATGACCGGACGATGGCGACTTTCGACAACCGCGAAAAAGCCTTTGAGAAGAAATTCGAGCACGACCAGCAGCTTCAGTTCCGTGCCGAGGTGCGGCGCAACAAGCTGATGGGCCTGTGGGCGGCTGGACTGATGGGCCTGACCGGGGCCGACGCCGATGCCTACGCCAGGGAAGTCATCGACGCCGACTTCGAGGAGCCGGGACCGGAAGACGTCATCCGCAAGATCAAGGGCGATTTCGAGGCCAAGGACGTCGACAAGAGCGACCACCAGATCCGCCGCCAGCTCGACGAATGCATGGACAAGGCCCGCGAACAGATTATGAGCGAGCAGGCCTGAAGCGGGATGGCTGCGGCTTGTGGCGAATTTCCCGGCGCGTCGAGCCGACAGGCCGGAGGCTCCCTCGATACGCCCCGGACTTGATCCGGGGCTACTCGGGATGAGGGAGTTTTGGAATTGCGTCGCCGTGCGAGCTACACCCTCGACCTCACCCTGAGTAGCGCCCGAAGGGGGCGTATCGAAGGGCGGCCGGGGCAGCGGTGCAGGTATGTTGAAAGGCGCTGTTGCATTCCATGACCTTGATCGAAGGCCGGACCGGTGAGTGGGAGATCGTGATCGGGCTGGAAATCCATGCCCAGGTCATGTCGGACGCCAAGCTGTTTTCCGGCGCTGCGACCGCCTTCGGCGCCGAACCGAACAGCCAGGTCTCGCTGGTCGATGCCGCCTTTCCCGGCATGCTGCCGGTCATCAACCGGCGCTGCGTCGAGCAGGCGGTGCGCACCGGCCTGGGCCTGAACGCGGAGATCAACCTGCGCAGCGTGTTCGACCGCAAGAATTATTTCTATCCGGACCTGCCGGCCGGCTACCAGATCAGCCAGTACAAGGATCCCATCGTCGGCGAAGGCGTGGTGACGGTCGATCTGGAGAACGGCGCGAGCCGCGAGGTCCGCATCGAGCGGCTGCATCTGGAGCAGGACGCCGGCAAGTCGGTCCACGACATGGACCCGAAGCGCACCTTCGTGGACCTCAACCGGGCCGGCGTGGCGCTGATGGAGATCGTCTCCAGACCGGACATGCGCTCGGCCGACGAGGCCGGCGCCTATCTCGCCAAGCTGCGCTCGATCCTGCGCTATCTCGGCACCTGCGACGGCAATATGGAGCAGGGCTCCCTGCGCGCCGACGTCAACGTCTCGGTGCGCCGGCCGGGTGCGCCGCTCGGCACGCGCTGCGAGATCAAGAATCTCAACTCGATCCGATTCATCAAGCAGGCCATCGAGCATGAGGCGCGCCGGCAGATCGACATTCTGGAGGAAGGCGGGGCCATCGAGCAGCAGACCCGCCTGTTCGATCCCGGCCGCGGCGAGACCAGGGCCATGCGCAGCAAGGAAGAGGCGCACGACTACCGCTATTTTCCGGACCCGGACCTGCTGCCGCTCGAACTGGAACCGGACTGGGTCGCGCAGATCGAGGCGAGCCTGCCGGAACTGCCCGATGCGAAGAAGGCCCGGTTCGTTGCGGACTACGGGCTGAGCGCCGGCGATGCCGCGGTCTTGGTCGCCGACCGGGAGGACGCCGATTTCTTCGAGGCCGTCGCCCGGGGCTGCAAGGATCCGAAGCTCGCCGGCAACTGGGTCATCAACGAATTCTACGGCCGCCTCAACAAGGCGGGACAGCGCCGTGAGGAGTCGCCGGTGACGGCGGAGAAGCTCTCCGGCCTGCTCGCCCTGATCGAAAGCGGCGCGATTTCCGGCCGCATCGCCAAGGACGTGTTCGACGACATGTTCGAGACCGGCAGAGGCGCCGCCGCCATCGTCGAGGCGAAGGGCCTGAAGCAGATCAGCGACACCGGCGCGATCGAGGAAATTATCGACCGGCTGATCGCCGACAATCCGAAGCAGGTCGCCGAGGCGAAGGAACAGTCCAAGGTCGCCGGCTGGTTCGTCGGCCAGGTGATGAAGGCGACTCGCGGCCAGGCGAACCCGGCGGTCGTGAACGAGATACTGAAGAAGAAGCTGTAGATGCTCGAATCCGTAGAAGTCGCAAACGAGGCCGCGGCCGGGGCGCCGCTGCTGTTCCAGCCGATGACGCTGCGCGGCCTGACGCTGAGGAACCGCATCGTCATCGCGCCGATGTGCCAGTATTCGGCGGTCGACGGGCTGGCGCAGGACTGGCATTTCGCCCATCTCTCCAGCTTCGCCATGGGCGGCGCCGGGTTGGTCTTCGCCGAAGCCGCGGCGGTCGAGGAGCGCGGCCGGATCACCTACGGCGATCTCGGCATCTGGAGCGACGCCCATGCCGATGCGCTCAAGCCGGCCATCCGCTTCATCCAGGGCCAGGGCGCCGCGGCCGGCGTCCAGATCGCCCATGCCGGGCGCAAGGCGAGCATGCAGCGGCCGTGGCACGGCAACGGCCCGATGGACGAACGCGATACCGAACGTGGCGAAGAGCGCTGGGACATCGTCGCGCCCAGCCCCCTGCCGATGCAGGACGGCTGGATCGAGCCGGTGGAACTGGATGACGCCGGTCTCGCGCAGATCCGGGAAGCCTTCGTGGCGGCGGCCCGGCGCGTCGATGCCGCCGGCGTCGACGTGCTCGAAGTCCACGGCGCGCACGGCTATCTGCTGCACAGTTTCCTGTCGCCGATCTCCAACCATCGAACCGACGCCTGGGGCGGCGACCGGGCGGGCCGGATGCGCTTTCCGCTTTCGGTCGCGAAGGCGGTGCGCGCCGTCTGGCCGGAGCGCAAGCCGCTGTTCTACCGCATCTCCAGCGTCGATTCGGTCGAAGGCGGCTGGGAGATCGAAGACTCGATCGTCTTCGCCGGCGCGCTGAAGGAGATCGGCGTCGATATCGTCGATTGCTCCTCCGGCGGCATCGGCGGCCCGGCGACAGCCGTCCGGATGCCGCGGACCTACAGTTTCCAGGTGCCGTTTTCCGCGCAGATCCGCCGCGAAGCCGCCATTTCGACAATGGCCGTCGGCCTGATCGTCGAGCCCGGCCATGCCGAAGAAATCCTGCAATCCGGCGACGCCGACCTGATCGCGATCGCGCGCGAGGCGCTCTACAACCCGTTCTGGCCGCACCACGCCGCCAAGGCGCTCGGCGTCAACGGCCGCTACGAGGCCTGGCCGGAACAATACGGCTGGTGGCTCTCCCGCCGCGACCGGTTCCTGGGCCAGTAGCGGGCCATCGTCCGGCTACGCCGCCTTCGCCTCCCGCATGAACAGGCCGAGCCATTCGGCGACCATGGCGGGTTTTTCCTCGCCTTCGATCTCGACCGTCGCCCGGGTCGTGCTCAGGGAGCCGCCGCTCGGATGCGGATCGAAGCCGGTCAGCACGAACCGGCCCCGGATACGGCCGCCGACCGGCACCGGCGCCATCCAGCGCACTCTGTTCAGGCCGTAGTTCAGGCCGTAATCCGCGCCTTCCGGCCACAGGCCGATCTCGTGGGCGAAGGCGGTCAGCAGCGACAGGGTGTAGAAACCGAAGGAGATCGAGCCGCCATAGGGCAGCTCGCGCTTTGCGCGTTCGGGATCGACATGCATCCAGTCATGGTCGCGGGTCACGTCGGCGAACCGGTCGACCTGTTCCTGGGTGACCGGGTGCCAGGCGGTCACGCCCAGCTCCTTGCCGACGAATTCGTGGGCGTTGTCGAAGGTGAAGGCGCAGAAATTCTCGGACATGGCGCGGTCTCGCTCGGCTGTTCTGGGCGCGTCGCAGCCGGAGGTCGGTTGCGGGGCGACGATAGCGGCTTCCGGCCCGCGCCCGCAATCCGGTCGGTTTCATTCCGTTTGGTTTCCGGGGCTTCACGCGCTATCGATACCGTGATCTTTCTCCCGAACCGCGACGGAACCTTGCCATGATCGACTTGTACACTTGGTCCACCTCCAACGGCCGCAAGGCCTCGATCATGCTGGAGGAGTTGGGCGCGGACTACACCGTCCATCCCATCCATATCGGCAAGGGCGACCAGTTCACGCCGGAATATCTGGCGATCAACCCGAACGGCAAGATCCCGGCCATCGTGGATTCGGACGGCCCCGGCGGCGCACCGATCGCGGTGTTCGAATCCGGCGCCATCCTGATCTATCTGGCGGAGAAACACGGCCGCTTCCTGCCGACCGAGCCGGTCGCGCGGATGGAGGTGATCCAGTGGCTGATGTTCCAGATGGGCGGCATTGGCCCGATGTTCGGCCAGGTGCATCATTTCCTGCGCGCGGCGAAGGAGCAGGTGCCCTACGGCATCGAGCGCTACGGCACGGAGGTGCGCCGGCTCTACGGCGTGCTCGACCGCCGGCTCGACGGCCGGGACCATCTGGCCGGCGACGGCTATTCGATCGCCGATATCGCGACCTGGCCCTGGGTGCTCCGGCGCGAATGGCAGCAGATCGATCTGGCGGATTTCCCGAACGTGAAACGCTGGTTCGATGCGGTGGGCAGCCGCCCGGCGGTCGAACGCGGCATGCAAATCCCGCCGCCGCCGCAATAGAAAAGCAGTGGGAAAGCAGCAGGAATCCGGCAGCAATACGGTGAAACGGATGGGCATGACGGCGGGCCGGCCGGCGGGCCGGGTGGCAATGCGCGCCCTCGCATTGACAGGCCGAATCGCCACATTCTAGAACGCGGCGTCGCGAGAGCGGCGCCCGGAACGGGATCGCCGGCCGGACCGCGATTCTCCGGAGGGATGGCAGAGCGGTAATGCAGCGGATTGCTAATCCGTCTACCCGATAGGGTAGCGGGGGTTCGATTCCCCCTCCCTCCGCCAGGCTCCGCCTGAAGACAATCAGCGGTTAAATTTCCAGGCTCCCCTGCGGTTCTTGGACGGCGGCAAGGCCAAGGTTGTACGGTTTCGCGCCTGACACGAGCCAGCCAGATTAAACAGGCGGTAGAAAAGTCACTGAGATTGGGCATTGATCTACTCTAATGACCGCATCCCGAGCAACTTGGGAAGGCGATTTCAACAGCCTGCCGAGTAAATTATTGTTTGCACGGCACCGGATAGGTTATCGTTCCAGGGCGAAATGATCTATTCTTATCGAAACAAGTAATATTATACGGTCCGTCAGCCCATAGTAAATGAGGATTTAGTGAGTTAAAACTGTCCTGCAGGAAAAATGCATGCCCCCAATAAGTGCCTTTGAATTCGCGCCATTCTCTCCCAAGCTGAAGGTGTAGGTGCCCCACACCGCCGATGCATTTATAGTTGTGATAATTGCTACCTAGGTGAGCAATCACATCACCTCGGGATATTTCTTGGCCTTCCAAGACGACAATAAAATAAACATGGCCATACGCTGCAATCAAGGGTTTGCCGTCTACATCTCTTCCATGGTCGATCACGACAGTCGGCCCCCAGCACTTCTCGACATTGGTTTCGATCACTTTCCCGTCGGCAATAGCGATGATTTCTTGACCATGTGGACCTACAATATCAATGCCTTGATGAATATTCTTACGGCGTTTCCCTTTGACACCCGTCCAGCTACGAAAGTCGGAAATAATTCTGCTGCCAGACGCGACACCTTCTGGAAAATTCAGCTTGCGGTCAGCAGCGCCGGCTACGTTGATACGACCGACGCTTGCGGCTAGATCAACTGCACAAAAGGCCGCGATTGTATATAGTACTAACAAGTGTAACGGCGCTAACCTAGTGATCATTTTATGTTCCCAACTTCTTCAAATCAAGTATATCACGAATCCAAAGTTGGAGTAAGTTTGATTTGTGAGTAATGACGCTCATCATGCGAGATAGATTGCCTAGGACGGTGGATATTCGATTAATTTTGGTACAACCCAGACCGCGCGCCGCGCGCGGCGCTTCAAAATATTGTTCGGTGCACATATTATTGTCCCACTCCGACTCGAGCGAGGTTCCCATGAGCGGCAGACCCAGCGGCAGTGTCGAACTCCGCACCGCATCCGGCGGCAGCGGCGGGCCGGTGCTGGCGATGCTCCACGGCATGGGCGCGAACGCGGCCGTGTGGCGGCGGATGCTGCCGATTGTCGAGCGGCGCCGGCCCGGCCGCTGGGTCGCGGTCGACCTGCGCGGCCACGGACGCTCCGCCCATGCGCCGCCCTACGGCTATGCCGTCCACGCCGCCGATGTCGCCCAGGCGCTCGGCGGGCGGGACGAGGAACTGGTGCTGCTCGGCCATTCGATGGGCGGCGTCGTGGCGATGGCGCTGGCCACCGGCTGGTTCGGCGTCGCGGTGCGCCAGGTCTTCGCCTTCGGCGTCAAGATCGGCTGGACGGAAGTGGAGGTCGCGCAGATGAAGGGCCTGGCCGCCAAACCGGCGCGGGTCTTCGACAGCCGGGCGGAAGCGGCGGCGCGCTATCTCAGGGTCTCGGGCCTTGCCGGCCTGGTCGAACCCGGCGCGCCGGAGGCTCTGGCCGGCATCGTCGAGGCGGAGGGCGGCTACCGGCTCGCCGCCGACCCGCGCATCTACGCCGCCGTCGGGCCCGCGGTCGCCGATTTTTGCGCCGCCGCCAACGCGCCGGTCCGGCTCGCCGCGGGCGACGCCGATCCGATGGTCGCCCTCGCCGAGATGCAGGCGCTCGATCCGCACGCCGCACTCCTGCCAGGCCTCGGCCACAACTGCCATGTCGAGGCGCCCGAACGGGTCTGGGCGCTGTTCGAGGAATCGCTCGCGGGCTAGCGCGAGTCCGTCTTCGATCGACCCGCTGCCGGCGGCCCGCGGCCGTTCGCGCCCGCGGCCCGCCGCTCCCAAGGCGCCCGCGTGAGTGAACAGAACGGTACGGTTTTCCGGAAAAAATCAAAATAGACCGGACCGTCTGTCTATAGTGGCCAATACCCTCCCTGCTTCCGTTGTCCCCCGAATCCCGATTTTGCCGCCCCGGACCCTTCGATACGCCCCGGCCTTGAGCCGGGGCTACTCAGGGTGAGGGGAGTCATTAACTTCTCCTCATCCCGAGTAGCGCCCCTCGGCTTCGCTCGGGACAGGCTCCGCCGCGTATCGAGGGACGCCCCTGACCGATCCTGAGCCGATGCCGGCCTAATGCCGCCACGCCGTTCCATCCATTTCGAATTCTCGACAAAATGTGCCGCCCCGGCCTTGAGCCGGGGCCCAGAGCCACGTTGCGGCGGTTTTGCGTGTCGGCCCCTTCGACAGGCTCAGAGCAGGTCCTGGACGCCGGATCGGGGTCCGGCGTGACACGTAGAGATGGATTCGGGATGTCATGGAATGTCATGATTCGTCATTCGGCGTTCGCTTCACCCCCTCCCGTCATTCCGACCGGAGCCCCGGATTTGATCCGGGGCGGAGGTGCCTGCCCTGAGCGTGTCGAAGGGGAGGAATCTCGTCGACGGCGTCCGGAGCTCGTTCGTCAGGCCCAGCCGGGATCCCTCCACTCGCGTCGCTCGGTCGGGATGATGGGTGGGGGTTGGGCAAAAGGCCGGCGGCGATCCCGGAGCGTCGCGATCCGTCATGCGTCTGCGTGTATCGCCGCTGGGGCGCCGCCGCTCTCCACCGGCGCCATTTCCCAGGTGTCGATGCCGGGGCGGAGCGCCGCGAGGCGGGCCTCGTTTTCCGCCCACAGCGCCATTTCTTCCGCCGAGCAGGGATCGATCGGATCGTGGCCGCAGCGCAGCGCGTACATCCAGCCGTTTTCGCTGGCGTCGATGGCGTCGTCGTCGCCCTTCTGGAGGTCCGGGCCGGTTCGCGCAATATCGAGCGGCGCCGCGTCGTAATGCGCCTCCGGCGGATCGTCGTAGGGCGCCGGAGCCGCCGGCTGTTCGTCCCCTGCCGGTTCGTCCCCTGCCGGTTCGTCCCCTGCCGGTTCGTCCCCTGCCGGTTCGTCCCCTGCCGGTTCGTCCCCTGCCGGTTCGTCCCCTGCCGGTTCGTCCCCTGCCGGTTCGTCCCCTGCCTGCCCGTCCTCCACCGCCGGTTCCGGCGCGCCCGTGCCGTTCCGGCGTTGCAGCGTCGCGGCGAGCGGGCCGGGTTGGGCTGTCCTGAAGAAATCCGGGTCGCCCGCCGCTTCGAGGGCCGTAGCCAGCTCGCCGAACTCGTCCTCGTCCGGCAACGGCCACAGGTCGGCCCGGCGATGCAGGCCGCGCCGGGACAGGCCGGACAGATCGGCCTGCAGCCGGATCACCTGGAGCATCATGAAGGGCGAGCCTTTCGCCACCGCAACCGCCCAGGCCTGTTCCAGCCGGTCGAGCAGGATCCCGGTCTCCCGCCGCGCCGTCTCGCGCCACAGCAGCCGGATCTCGCGCACCCGCTCGACGATATGGGGCCGCTCCATCAGGGCATGGCCGGTCTGGCGCGCCGAGCGTTCCGCATAGCCGGCCCGCCGCGCCGCCTCGGCCACCCTGTATAGTTGGGGCCGGTGGCGACGAAACCCCGGCAGAACGCCTCCTGCCGGGTCGAGAGCACGGGAAAGGGCGGAAACGGCTTCGCCGCGGGCACGGGGATTGAGATGGCCATGGACGGACTCCGATATTCATGAAATGTTCCAAACCGCCAATATAGGAAATCGTGCTGAAACGGCAAGTAATTTTTCTCTCTAACTGCAACCCTTACCTGCCCTATTCCTCCCCCTCTTCAGAGGGGGAGGTCAGGTGGGGGTGACGCGTCGAAGACGCGTAAAAGTCTCCAACAATTCGAATTATCCCCTCACGGCACCCCCATCGACCTCGCTGCGCTCGGCCGCTTCCCCCTCTGAAGAGGGGAAGAATTTAATCCGATATATTTGGCGGGATAGCAGCGCCTGCCGGGGCGTAGGGGAGGGTTTGAAACCGGTGCCGGCCGGATGCCGCTCCGGCGTGACACGGTTAGCAGGTGGAAAACGACAGGCCGGTGCGTTCCGGGCCCGGTTCAGGGTGTCGCGTGGGCGATGAAGCGTTCGGGGACGGGGTCGCCCCACTGGGACTGGAAGCCGATCTCCGCCGGCACGCGATTGGCCGGATGGCCGGCGTTGAGGCGGTCGCTGTCGGTCCAGTGCTCGTGCACGCGCCCCCACGGGTCGCACCAGTAGTCGAAGATCTGGCTGCCGAGCACATGCCGGCCCATGCCCCACATGTGCTCGTATTTCTCCCGCGCGCGCAGATGGGCATTGCCCATGATCACATCGTCGATGTCGTGAACCTCGAACGCCAGGTGGTTCAGCCCGGCCTTCGGCCCGTCGATGCAAAGGAAGGTGTGGTGGTCGACATAGGCCGCGCCGCCATCGACCCGGTTGAAGGTTGCGACGACCTTGTCCTCGTCGCCCTCGACATAGACCTCGTCCGACGGCACGAGGCCGAGGGTCTCCCGGTACCATCGCGTGCCGGTCCAGAGACCGGGGGTCATGACGACGGCGTGTCCAAGGCGCTTGACATGGGAGGGGCCGGCCTCGATGCGGGTCAGTTCGCCGGCCCGGGCGAGGCCCGCGCGCGCGGTGTTGACCTCGAACCGCCGCACCGCGATTTCCGGGACGGCGTCGCGGCCCCAGACAACTTCCACCTGGTAGCCGTGCGGATCGGTCAGGCGGACGCGCCGGCCGCCGCCCGGATCGTCCATATCCTCGACGGCCGAGGCGCCATCCATCGTTGAAAGCCTGTGCAGGTCCGCCTCGCTCTGTGCCGCGAAGCCGAGCCCGAGGAAGCGCGGCTCGCCCAGATGCGTGACATGGATGAAGGGCGCCGGGTCCGTGCCGCGCATATAGAGCCGGTCGGCGGTGCGCCCGGCCCGGACCATGCCGAAATCGAGCAGGAATTCCTCCGCCCGGTCCAGATCCGGCGACTGCAGCCGGGCGAAGGCGATATCCGAAACCTTGATCATGCGTGGATCTCCATGGACTTCCCTGGGCCGGGCCCCGAACGGCGCGCCCGGCGCGGCCGGCGGCAAACGACGATATTGCCGCGTTCCGCCGCGTGCAAGGGCGCGTGCCGGAAGGGGCGGACAGCGATTCGATTGCATATTTGGGGGCGATCCGGGTCCGGCCTTCGCGTCTCCTGTTCTGGGCGACCCCTCCCCCTGAGCAACCGGGCACATGGGTAACAGTTCTGACCGGAGACATGGGTAACATGTTTCAGTTTTTGTTCATGTTGCATTGAGATCGGTTGTCGGGGCGATGTCCCTATCTCTGTTGAAATTCGTGGGGCAGGCGTCGCTGGTTGATGATGCTATGCTGCCTTCATGATGGTTTCAATGGCACTGTCGGCCTGAGCCTTTCTCAAGTGTTCCTGGAGAGCATTTCGGAGGATGGGCAGCTGGCGATAGGCCTTGAGGCGACGGAAGGTTTTCTGGGCCTCCAGCAGGCCGGCGGCGGTCCATCTGAGCGCCATCTCGGCGTGTCTCCAGCGTTTGACGTTGCGGGTGACCTGGCGCACCGTGCCGAGCGCGTTCTCGACGATGTTGGTGCAGGCGAGCGAGCGCCGGAGTTCGTGCGGCAGGCCGAGGCGGATGACGGTGAGGATCTCCTCCAGCCCCTCCAGGATGCTGCCCGAGACGCCCGGTTCCTCATGCTCCAGACGCCGGACCAGGTTGCGCAAGAGCCGCTCGGCCTTGTTTGCGTCGTCCTGGTCCCAGGCCTGACGGAGCGCCTTCTTGACGCTCGCGTGCAAATGTTGGGGCAGGCGCTCGATGATGTTACGGCCCTTGTGGACCTGGCAGCGCTGGATGGCGGCGGCCACACCGAAGGTGTTTCGGATCGCTTTGCTGAGTGCCTTCGCGCCATCGACGATGAACAGCCGCGGCAGTGTCGGATCGAGCCCCCTGGCGAGGAGATTGTCGATCAAGGCCTGGACGACGACCGTGTTCTCCGTCGCCCCCTCGACCACGGCCAGGACATGCTTGTCGCCGTTGCCATCGACGCCGATCGCCGCCATCAGGACATGGTCGCCGACATGCAGACCGTCGATCTGGATGACTAGCAGGTCGAGTTCCGAGAGATCCGAGGCGAGCCAGGCCTTCATCTTCTTGCGTGACAGCGCCACAAAGCGCCGGGAAACGGCCGACTTCGAGGTGCCGTCGCCACGCGCTTTCGCCAGGTCGCCCTCGGGCAGACGGACCGCGCGGTGGTACTTGCGGGTCGACACGTTCAGCACCATCAGGTTGAGCGCCCACTCGAGCAGCAGGTTGCCATCGTGTAGCGCCTGCCAACTCTCCAAGCTCACCTCTTTGCCCGCCCGGTCACGAACCCGTGGCCGGGCCACCTTCACTTTGCCGCCGTGGTAGCCGATCTCGCTATGTGTCCTGCCCCAGCGATAACCTCGACGGTCCCCATGGCGGCGATGTCGGGCCCCGCACACGGTCGTGGCGTCCTCCTCCATCATCTCGGCCAAGGCCTCGACCCCGGCCAGAAGACAAAACCGATCCACGCTGAGATGGACTGCGTCCATCGCGTCCGCCAGCGGCGGCATAGGAATCGAGGGGGCAAGGGCTTTCGGGCGGCTGGAACTACGGATATTATTTCCCATGGTGTCGTTCTCCCTTTTGGGTTTGCAGCACCCGGAGCCTAACGGCTCCAGGAGAGCGGCACCTACCTCAACTTTTCAACATCGACCGGGACATCCCCGTTGTCGGTTGTTGGGCCGGTGGGTTTGTGGGTAACCCCTTGGGGTTATCCACAAGTCCACGGGCCTTGTGTTTCGGCCGTTGCAGTCGCTCGCCGCGATGATCGACGAGGCCGAGCTCGATGGGGCCGTATCGGACCTGCCAGAGACCTTCGTCGTGCTGGATCAGCGCGACGGCTTCGCCGGCGAGCGCCTGGTTGATGTAGATGAGGCTGCCCTTCCACTTGATCTCGCCGCTGCGGCGCACGCGGCGGCGCTCGGCGTCGTCCGGACAGGGCGGCTCGCGCAGCACGCCGTCCCAGGCGCGGGCGGCAGGACGGTAGTGTTCGGCCGGGGTGTCGTGATCGAGCGCGGCATGGGGGCGCTCGAAATTATAGACCCGCTGGAAGTCGCGAAACCGCTCGATCTGACGGCGCAGGTCCGGCGCGGGCGGGCTCGCCGTCTCCTGTTTGAGCGTCAGATGCAGACGCTCATGGCGGCCGTTCTGCTGCGGCTTTGCCGGCGCGATGCGCTCGGGCCGCACGCCGGCCTTGATCGCCAGAACCGAAAACCGCGACAGGCCGCCGGCGCCGGTCGAGGCGAACGGCGGCCCGTTGTCCGAGCGCAGCGCCACGGGCAGGCCATGCTCGCGCAAGGCGGCGTCCAGGATCGGCCAGACATGGTCGGTATCGGCGCGCGCCACCGCCTGGCAGCGCAGAAGGTAGCGGCTGTGCGCATCCGACAGGGTCAAGGGCTCGCACCGCGCCCCGTCGCCGGTCCGGAACCAGCCCTTGAAATCGATGCACCACACGTCGTTGGCCGCAGCGCACGCGGCAAACGGCGCCGTGCGCGGCGGCACGCGCCGGCGCAACCGGCGCTTCACCGTCAAACCCTCGCGATCGAACAAGGCCCCGATCGTGCTCGCCGCCGGCCAGCCAACGCCCGGATCGCGACGCTGCAGCCAGGCCCGCACCTTCACCGGACCCCAACTCGGATGCGCCCGCCGAACCGACAGGCACGCGCCCGCAATCTCCTCCGACAACGACCGCACACGCCGGTGCGGCGCCCGCGAGCGGTCCGAAAGCCCCGAAACACCGTCCAGCCGATAGCGCGCAAACCACTTGTAACCGACCCGACGGCTCACACTGAACCGACGACAGGTCGCGGCAAACGATTCCTCACCCGCCTCAATCGCCATCACAAAACGCATCCGTTCATCCACAGCACAGGTCTCCTTCCAAACCATCGGCAAGCTCCTCCTCGCCGATCATCAGACCTGTTACCCATGTCTCCGGTCCAGACTGTTACCTATGTATCCGGTTTGCACCCCCCTAACCCCCTCCCCCGAGGGGAGGGGGCATTCCTGCACCGGCGTTTGCCGCACGAAGAAAACCCCCTTGTATCTCATCGAACTGCCATTGGTGCTATGGTTCCGAAGGCGGAAGCGGGCGGGAGACCGGAGTCCGGGACAAGCGTCGGGGGCGGCAGATTCGCGGATTCGGGCGAACACAGGAAGCCGGGGCGGACTTCGCGACGGCGTTCAGGCGGTTCGGTCTATTTTGATTTTTTTCAGCCAAATTGTACCGATCTGTTCGGATCGGAGCGGCGGCGCCGGGTGCAGTTTTCTAGAGGCGTGCCGCCCGCCGCACCTCCCGCGGCGTGGCTTCGAAATACGCCTTGAAGCGGCGGTTGAAGTAGGAGAGGTCGGAAAAACCGTTCCGGTAGGCGATCTCGGCGATCGATGTCCGCGCCCGCTCCAGCGCGCACAGGTCTGCCGCCGCCCGTTCGAGCCGGCATTGCAGGACGTGGCGGGAAAAGCTGTTGCCGGTCGTCTCGAACAGCTTGTGGACATAGCGCTTGCCGATGCCGAAACGGGCCGCGACTTCGGCGACCGACAGTCCGGGATCGTGCAGGCGGCTCTCGATATATTCCAGGACCGCCGCCAGCAAGGCCGGATGGAGCGCTTCGGGCGCGAGGTCCGGATCGCCGCTGCGGCTGCAGGCCTGCGCCGCCAGCCGGATCAGGCTTTCCAGCATGAGGCTGCCGTCGGCTTCATCGACAGCAAGTGCGCCGCGGTTCAGAGTCCGGGCGGTCGCTGCGATCAGCGGACCGAGAAACGGATGGTCCGAGACCCGGCGGATGCCGGGTATCCGGCGGCCGGGAAACGACTCCTCGACCAGGTGGCGGGGCAGCCAGAAGGAAGCGACGCTCATATCCCGTTCGGCCGGATGGAAAATCCGGAACGGCAGATCGCTGCCGAACAGCGCCACTTGACCGGCCACCAGCCGGACCGCCCGGCCCTCCTGCTCGATGACGCATTCCGATTTGAGCTGGATGTTCAGGAAGAAGCACTGTTCGGCGGTCCGGCGGATCTGCGCCGGCGTCCGCTGCACATGGTGCGGCGTGCCTCGGACCCGATTTACCGCGCCGCCGGCCAGCGGCACCGATTCGACGACAGCCTGGAACGGCCCCGAACGGCCCTGTTCCGGCGACAGATCCATGAAGGCTTCGCAGACCGCCTCGCGAAAATAGGCAAAGCGTTCGGGTTCGGCGACATCGGCGGTGCGCCAAACCGCGTGCCGCCGCCTGCGTGGGCAGGATGCCTGTCCGGCCTCGCGGGTCATGGGAGTTCCCTTGAGTCCCGTTCCGGTGCGCTATGAGCCAAGAACTGCCGTTGCACCGTTGCCAAGATAGGCCGATCAGAGGACCGGTGGCAATTCGCCGGTCGTCGCCTTGCAATCGGTAACGGCAGGAGGCCGATATGACGACATTCGTGCTGATACACGGCGCCTGGCACTATGGCGCCCTTTGGGAGGACATCGCGAAACCGCTGCGTGACGCCGGTCACACGGTGCACACGCCGACGCTCGCCGGCAACGGGCCGGGCGACGATATCGACCGCACGGTCGGGCACGGCGACGCCGTGGCGTCCGCCGTCGACTATGTCGTCGGCGAAGACCTGAAGGATTTCGTCCTGCTCGGGCATTCCTATGGCGGCACCGTCATTTCCAGGATGGCGGAAGAAATGCCGGACCGGATCCGGCGGCTGATCTACTGGAACGCCTTTGTCCTGAACGACGGCGAATCGATCGAAGCGGTGAGCCCACCGCACTACAAGCAGCTCATGGACGCCATCGCGGATTCGGGCGCCTACGGACCCTGCGCGGTGAAGCTGCCGTTCCCGGTGTGGCGCGAAGCCTTCATGAATGACGCGGACCTGGCGCTCGCCGAGGAAACCTACGAGTTGACGACGCCCCATCCACTCCGGACTCTTACGGACCCTGTAGAACTCAAAACGTTCCACGAACTCCAGCAGATCCCGCGTTCCTATCTGAACTGTACCGAAGATATCGCGATGCCGCCGGGCGAATTCGCCTGGTGCCCGAGGTTCCCGGCGCGGCTGGGCCTGTGCCGGCTGGTGCAGATGCCGGGCGGGCACGAGGCCTGCTTCACAAATCCGGGGCTGCTGGCCGAAAAGATCGTCGAGGCCGGCCGGGACTGAGAGAACCGCCCGCGCCGCAGTCCGGGCGCCGGCGCCGCGCCGTTTCGCCTCCGCGGCGCGGATTGACAGGGCTGCCGCATCCGCTTACTTCCGCGCATCGTTCCTGCTGACGCGGGCGCCGGGCTTCGTTTCCGGCCGCCACGGGCCTTTTGCGGAAGGCCCTGCGCAGGTTGAGATAACAACATCGGCGCGGGCCGGAAAGCCGACACCCGTTGCCGGGACACGGAGTATAGCGATGAGCAAGCGCCTCTCCTCCAAGGAGAAGATTTCGCGCCGCTTGGGCGTCAACATGTGGGGCCGCCCGAAAAGCCCGTACAACAAACGCGAATACGGCCCCGGCCAGCACGGCCAGTCGCGCCGCCGCAAACTGTCCGATTTCGGCGTCCAGCTTCAGGCCAAGCAGAAGCTGAAGGGCTACTACGGCAACATCGGCGAACGGCAGTTCCGCCGCTACTACGACGATGCGGTGCGCCGCCGCGGCGATACCGGCGAGAACCTGATCGAACTGCTGGAGCGCCGCCTCGACGCTACGATTTACCGCATGAAATTCGTGCCGACCGTGTTCGCCGCCCGCCAGTTCATCAACCACGGCCATATTCTGGTGAACGGCAAGAAGGTGAATGTGCCGTCCTACATGGTGAAGGACGGCGATGTCGTCGAGATCAAGGTGAAATCCCGCGAGCTGCCGCTGGTTCTGGACGCACAGGAACAGGTCGAGCGCGACGTGCCGGAATATCTGACGGTCGATTTCGACAAGATGCGCGGCCAGTTCGTCCGCGGCCCCGTCCTCGCCGATGTGCCCTATGCGGTGCAGATGGAGCCGAACCTGGTGATCGAATTCTATTCCCGGTAGCGCGCCTGCCGGTAGCGAGAGCGAAAGGCGGCCTGCGGGCCGCCTTTTTCGTTTCAGGCGCCGGCCGACGGTCGATTTTCGGTCTCTTTGTCATCCGCTCCGATCAGACGGGCGATGGCGCAGAATTGTTCGACCGACAGGGTTTCGGCCCGGGCCGTCGGATCGATATCGAGCCCGCGAAGCGCCTCGGCCGGCTCGGCGAACAGCGGTTTCAGACTCTGGCGGAGCATCTTGCGGCGCTGGCCGAAAGCCGCCGCCGTCACGCGTTCCAGGCTCTCGCGGCCGGCCGGCGCAAGCGGCGCCGGGCGCGGCCGCAGGGATACGACAGACGACGCGACCTTGGGCGGCGGCGTGAAGGCGGCGGCCGGCACATCGAACAGGCGCGCCGTCTCGCACATCCATTGGGCCAGGACGGAGAGCCGCCCAAAGGATTTCGAGGCCGGCAGAGCGGTCAGCCGGTCCGCGACCTCGCGCTGGAACATCAGGACCATGCGTTCGATGTCCGCCAGATCGTAGAGCCACCGGATCAGCAGGGGCGTGCCGATATTGTAGGGCAGGTTGCTGACGATGCGGAACGGCGGGGGCAGGCCGCGGTCCCGTGCGGCCGATTGCACATCCAGATGCAAGGCGTCGGCCTCGACGGGGATCAGCCGCCCGCCTGCGTGGGTACGAAGCTCGGCGAGGGCGTCGAGCGCCCGGCTGTCGACCTCGACCGCCAGAACCCGTGCGCCCAGCCGCAGCAGAGACCGGGTCAGGCCGCCCGGCCCGGGACCGATCTCGATCACCGTGCCGCGCGACAGGTCGGCCTCTCCCGGGTCGCGGGCGGCGCGGGCGATCCGGTCGGTCAGGTTGGCGTCGAGCAGGAAATGCTGCCCCAGATCCTTGCGGGCGGCGAGGCCGTGCCGGCGGATCGCCTCGCGCAGCGGCGGCAGGTCGGTCAGGGCCGCCGGGTCCGGCACGCCGGGTCAGCGGTTGGCCGGGTCCGCGGCCGCCCGGCGTTGCGCCATGTCTGCCGCCATCTGCAGGGCGGCGATCAGGCTGGAGGGACTGGCGCGGCCGGTTCCGGCGATGTCGAGCGCGGTGCCGTGGTCCGGCGAGGTTCGGATCCATGGCAATCCGAGGGTCACGTTGACGCCGTGCTCGATGTCGAGGGTCTTGAGCGGCACCAGGCCCTGGTCATGATACATGCAGACCGCGGCGTCGTAGGTCGCCCGGGCCGCGGCATGGAACAGGCTGTCGGCAGGGCAGGGGCCGATCGCATCGATCCCGGCTTTCCGCAAGGCGGCGATCGCGGGCGCAATGATCGTGTATTCCTCGCTGCCCAGCGCGCCGGATTCGCCGGCATGGGGATTGAGCCCGGCGAAGGCGAGCCGCGGCCCGGAAATTCCGAAATCCCGTTGCAGCGCTTCGGCCGTGATCCGGCCCGCGGTCTCGATCTTCTCGACAGTGAGACTGGCCGGCACCTGCGCCAGCGGAATGTGGACGGTCACCAGGCTGACGCGCAGCTGGGGGCTCGCCAGCATCATCGTTACGGGTCCGCTATCGGCGCAGTGTTGCAGATACTCGGTATGGCCCGGAAAGCCGAACCCGGCTGCCATCAGCGACGCTTTCTGGATCGGATTGGTCACCATGGCGGCTGCGCCGCCGCCGCGCACCAGATCAATCGCCCTGTCGATGCTTTCGATCACGGCAGCGGCGGATTTCGGGTCGGGCCGTCCGGTCTCGGCGCGGACGTTGCCGGCGAGCGGCAGGACCGGCAGGCCTTCGCCGAAAGCGGCAGCGGCCTCGTCGGCGCCGGCGATCTGGATTACAGGCGCGTTGCAACCGGGCAGGCGCGCGAGCGAACGCAGGCGGTCCGGCGAATCGATGGCAAAGAATGACGGTACGCTTCGGCCGGCGCCATCCAAGCGCCCGGCGCGCCAGGCCTTCAGCGCAATTTCACCGCCGATCCCGGCCGGCTCGCCCATGGTCAGCGCCAGCACCGGGCCGGGCCTGTCCGAAACCTGCCCGCGACCTCCCGATGCGCTGATTGCGGAACCCGGCGTCGCAGACACGGCAGGCGTCAAATCCGGATGTCGACAATGGCGGCCCGCCTCAGGTCGCGCAGATACTTGCGCGCCCGGACGCCGATTTTCCGATCGAAGAGGCTGTTCGCAACCTCTTTGCGGGCCGGCGGCTTGCCGGCGCCGTAGGGACGTTTGGAGACCAGGGCGAGCAGGTAGTAGCCGGAGGCGGTCCGAACCGGCCCGATCACCTGGCCCGGCTTCACGCGCTTGATGGCGGCATCCAGTTCGGGCGCCAGCTGGCCTTCGAAGACGAAGCCCATATCGCCGCCCTCGCTTGCCGTGCTGGCCTGGGAAAACTGGCGCGCCAGGCTGCTGAAGTTGGCGCCGCGCCGGATTTCCGCGATCAGCCGCCGCGTCGTGCGCAGGGCGCTGCCGCCGCTGTTCTTTTCGAACGGGATGTAGATTTCCAGGATCCGGTACACCAGCCGGTCCTTGTTGGCGTTGAGTTGGGCGACGGCTTCATCGATCTCCGGTTCGGAAACCTGGATGCGCGCGGCCATGAGGCGCCGGATAACCTTCGACCAGGCAATGGACGCCTTGACCTGATCGACAATCGTGACCGGGCTGATATTGCGCCCACGCAGAATCTTGAACAACTGGCCGCTCGGCATCCCGTTGCGTTTCTCGATCTGCGCCAATGCCTCCGCGATCTCGCGGTCGCTGACCGAAATGTTCAGCCGTTTGGCCTCTTCCACCTGGAGAGATTCGACGATCAGGCGGTTGAGGATCTGGGATCGAAGCTTCTTCCGCGTGTCGGCGGTGTCCGGTATGCCCGCCGACATGAAGACCAGCGCCAGGCGCGAACGGACATCGTGGACGGTGATCGCCTTGTTGTTGGCGATGGCAGCGATGCGGGCGGCATCGGCGGACTGTGCCATCGCGGCGTGTTCTGCCGTTAGACCGGCGGCCAGCAATGTCGCCAGCCAGGCCAAGATGACCGCACGTACCATAAAGAGCGCTCCCATTCCCGATTCGGAAGGCATTGACAGGCGACGGATATAAGGCGCCGGCCCGGCCGATATCAACAGGTGGGCGGGCCGGCGGGGAGGTTGCGGGACTATCGGCCCGGCGCTCCGCAGACCGCGCTAGTCGCCAATCTGGCCCAGATGTTTCAGGCCCAACGTGATCAGAAAATACGTCGATGGCTTGATGTCGCGATCCTGGGTGGAGTTACGGCCGATTGCCGTGCGGAGGGTACAACATTCATTTTCGAACTGGCCGCCGAATTGCCAATTCAGGTTGCCGCCTGCGCTGGTCAGGTTCCATCGGCCGCCCCCGAAAGCGGACCATTCTTTGGTTACCTGAGAACGCCCCACGACGGTGAGTTCTTCGCGCGGCGGAATACCGGCCATCGTCTTCTGCTCCTTGAGAAGCAGATAGCTGACCGAAGCATTCAGCGCCGGAGCACCGGCAAACATGGTCACTTCGTTGCTGTGCGCCTTGAAGTTCTCCGGGTGCAGCCGGAACCGATAGACAAAATTGAGATATTGTCCCGGGTCGATCCGCAGGCGACCGACCAGATCGGACCTTGCTTCGCGAAGTCCAGAATCGTCGCTGTAATCCCGGCTGCTGGCGAGGCGCAGGCTCCTGCCGATAAAAAGTTCGGACTGGCCGCCGCGGTTGCCGAGAAAGGTTGCGCTGACGCCATAGACGAAACGGGAGCCGTCGTCGATCCGGTCGCGCCCCGGAAAGCGGTTTAGCGAGAACAGGTTCGTATCGTCCAATTCGAAATCGACGCTGTCTTCATTCGGGATTTCCGATGGATTCAGCCCCGTCATCGAGGCGATGAGGGACGCACGCGGTTCGACGATTAGCCGGACATTGCCGAGTTCGCGCACCAACGGATAGCGCATGTCCAACTCGGCCACGGGGTAGATACGGCTGGCGAGCCCATTGTAGTCGGATTCCCGGGGGCGGCTGACCTCCGCCACATAATATCCGTCGGCATACAGGTTCATCGTGCCGACCATGGTCACGCCGGTCGGCTTGTGAACGTAGGGCAGGCGCCAACCCAGATTGAAGCTCGTGCGGTAGCTGTCGGCGCCTTCCCACCTGGTCAGGCTGGCGGTGGAGAAGCGAAAATGCCAGCGACCGAGATTTCCTTTCGGCAAGCCGAAGCGCTCATGCTCGATATAGGGCGCGACCAGCGGCGTGTTCCGGTAGCTGTCGTCGATCCGCAAGCCCTGGAAATGATGCAACCGGAACACCGTGTAATTGCGGTCGTGAAAGCCCTCGACCCAGGCCGAGGAATGCAGGCTGTCGTATTTGCCGATGTCGTAGCGGCGCAGATAGGTGTCGTCGGCCGTCCAGTTTCCGTCGACCCCGAGACGCCAGTAATTGTCGATGTCGTAGCGGAGCTTTCCGAAAAAATGTCCGCGCGACCGATCCCCCAGGATAGGCCGCACTTCGGCATTGGAGCGGCGGACATTCGTATAGCTGCCGCTGAGGACTGCCGCGCCTTTTTCGAACCGTTGCCGGTATTCGGCAAACATCACTGCGTGTTCCCGGTTCGTGATCAAGGGAGTGAATGTGGCATCCCTGTCGCGGTCGATTTTCCAGTAGTAGGGTGTTTTCATCCAGGTGCCGAGCTGGTTGTCGGTGCCGAAAGAAGGCGCCAGAAACCCGCTGCGCCGGTACACGGTCGGATCGGCGTGGGAAAAGTACGGTGTGTAAATCACCGGCAGGCCGTAGACCTCCAGCCAGGCGTTGCGATATTCGATATCGCGAGTCTTCCGGTCATGGATCACCCTGTGCGCCTTGATGCGCCACAGGGGCGGCTTGGTCGGATCTTCCGCGCACAGCTTACAGGGCGAAAAGACGACCTTGGCCATCTCCGTACGGCGACCGCCGGTGCGGCGCGCGCCATTGGCGGCAACGCGGGATTTGTCCGGAAACAGCATCCGGAATCGTTCGATCAGGCCGTCGCGCAAATCGTCCGAAAGCACCACCCGCGCGCCGAACACGATTTCGCCGCCGGGCTCGGCGATCGCGACATTGCCAATCGCTGTGATCCGTTTGGCGCGCTGGTTGTAGACGACCTTGTCGGCGCGGACAGTGCGGCCGCCCTGGGACACCTGAACATTGCCGGCGGCGATCACCTCGCCGCGCTGCTCGTCGTGGCGCAGGCTGTCGGCAGTGATCAGAACTGGCGATTTCCTTGTGTCCGTACTTTGGCCTAGCACTTTCAGCGACCCGCCCGGAAGCATTGCGAGGGCCAACAGGACGGCCGGCCCGATCCGTTGCAGGACAAGCAACGTCCTGTGCAGCGCGGAGCTAGCCATCTTCCAGATGGAGCAACGCCGTTATGCCGAGGAACGCTGTTGCCAGGGCGGGCGCCCAGGCCGCCAGCACGGGCGGCACACCCGTTGAGTGCGCCAGGGCAAGAACGAGATCGGAGACGAAAAACAGCGCAAAGCCGGCGCCGACTCCTCCTGCGATTGCAAGCAACACCCCGGTCCGTCTGTTGTGCCGCAACGACGAGACCGCAGCGATCAATATCATGGCGCAATAGAGCATCGGGTCGGCGAGCAGGGAATGCCAGTGCAACCGGTGTGCGAGCGCTGAAAACCCCAAGGACTCGAGCGATCCGATGAAGCGGGGGAGATCCCAGAAGGATATCGAACGGGGCGAAGAAAAACTCTCCTGAATGGACGCCAGCGTCAGGGTTGTCGGGATGGTATGGACGGCCTTGCGCACAGGCGGCTCGCCCCGCACCGAAATCCACGCGTTCTCGATTCGCCAGGCCCGCTCGCGGAGTTCGGCCTCGGCCGAATCGATGCGGCCGTCGAAGCGATCGTTCGGGCCGTACAGCAGCACCATCACGTTTTTCAGGGTGAGCGTATTCTGCTTCACCGACGATCCCTTGGCATGGATGACGGCTTGGCCATCGCCCACTGACTGCCGCAGCCAGACGCCCGATGAAGACGTCGCCATCAGGGGCGACTGTCCCTTCAGGTATCGGTTTTCCAGTTGCTCGTACCGGCCGACCAGGACCGTGCCGAGCGGATTGACCAGGGTTACCTTGATGACCCCGAGGGCCGCGGCGGCGAAGACGACCGGAAGCACAAAATGCCAGACAGAGACCCCGGAAGCCCTGAGGGCAATCAGTTCGCTGGTCCGGTTCAATCGCCAGAATCCGAGCATGCCGCCGAACAGGATTGCGAACGGCATCGTTTTCTGGACCGTTTGCGGCAGCTTGTAGATCGCCATGTTGAACACGATGCCGAAGGTAGCACTCTCCTTGCCCGATGCGCGGCGGAGCAGTTCGATCAGGTCGATGATCAGGACGATGGCGGCAAGCAGAATGAAAACGAGCAGGAAGGCGCCCAGAAACTGACGGACCAGATAAATCGAAATGCCGGGCGACAAGCGGGTCGGCCTGACCGGGGTCAGCGGCGGCGCCCCGTCGGGCCGGACAACGCCGGGGGCGCCGGCGCGGTTCATGCGCCGGCCTGTCCCTGTTTGTCCGCGCCGCCGCCGGTCGGACGTTCGATAAGGCCTGCGAGCGCCGCCAGCCAGTCTGTCCGCAGCAGCAGAACCATACCGCCGGCAATCGGCAGGATCGCATTCGCGTAGGACAGCGGGATCAGCAGGTTCTGTTTGGCCGCGGCATTGGACAGGCCGATGGCAGCGCCTTCGCACAGCCCGGCGGTGGTGAGTACGAGAACGATCCGCACCGCTTGCCCCCGCTTGTTGAATTGTCCTGCAAGCATGATCACCAGAGCGAGCACCGGCAGCGTAAGGGCGAAAAGCGGCGCAATCAGCCGGTTATGGCCTTCCGCAATCAGTTTGCTGCGGTTGCGCCTGTCATTGCGATCGTTTCCCGGGTCGAGCAGGTCGCCGAGAAACCGCTCGTTCGGCTTTATGTTGGCTCGTTTTTGCCGTTTGCCCAGAGCGAAATCGAAACTGTAGCGCTCGAAATACAGGGTTGAGATCTTGCCGGTCCTGCGGTCGCGTTCCTGCCGGTTGCCCCTTCCCATCAGAACCCGCGGCCCGCTGTCGGCGAAAATGACGGTGCCGCGTTCCGCATTCATGGTGACGGACTTTTCCTTGTCGCGGTTGTCCTGGACCAGCATGCCGCGCACCTCGTCGCCGGCGCGCTCGCGGACATAGATGGTGAGATTGCCGCCGAAATTGTTGAAAGTGCCCTCTTGGATCAGCCGGACCGAAAAATTGTTGCGGACATTGTCCTGCAGATCGCGGAACTGCCTGAAGGAGACCGGCATCAGGTAAAGGCTTATGAAATAGCAGACCATCGCACCGGCGACGCCAAGCGTCACGATCGGCGCGGCCAGGCCTAGATCGCTCATTCCGGCGGAGCGCATCACTACCAGTTCGCGGTCGTTCAGCATCTTGGTCAACACGAACACGGTCGCGAGAAAGAGCGCGATGGGCAGCGTGACAAGCATGAAGGAGGGCACCAGGAGCAGAGTCAGTTCGAGAAAGACGTCCAGCGTCAGGCCGCGGTTCAGGATGAGTTTGATGAAGCGGGTAGACTGGGTCAGCCAGATGATGGCCGTCAGCGTAACGGCGATAAACAGGGTCGCGATCGCAACCTGCCGCAGGATATAGAGCTGTGCCTTCGTCATACGCCGAAGTATACGCGTTACCGGCGCCGGCGGGCCACTCCTGCATTCTGCGGCGAAGGCGCTTGGACAGGGCGATCCGGTCGCGCCCGCCACGCGCGCTTCTCCAACGGCCGCTGGCGTCGCAAACCGTAACAATACGTGACTTGGTGGGGCGCCGGGGCTTGTGGCACAGTCGCGCCGAATCGGGATCGGGACGGTCGCCGGCATTGCGTGCGGTCGCGCCCGGAAGGAACATAGCGGGCCATGACATTGGAGCCTTCCGCCACCAGCGGAGACCGCGCAGCGCGCGAGCGGATCGCCGCCGTCATTCTCGGCGCCGGCAAGGGCGCCCGCATGAAGTCGCGGACGCCGAAGGTACTGCACAGGATCGGCAACCGGCCGATGGTGCTGTTCGCGCTGGACGCGGCGCGGGCGGCCGGCGCCGGGACCTGTGTCGTGGTTGCCGGGCCGGACATGGCAGGCGTTGCCGAGGCGGTTGCGCCGGTCCCGACCGTCGTCCAGGCGAAGCCGAACGGAACGGCGGATGCCGTCAGGCCGGCGCGCGGCGCGCTCGGCCAGGGTGCGGATGCCGTCCTCATCCTCTATGGCGACACGCCGTTCATCCGGCCGCAGACACTGGAGACCATGATCGACCGGCGCCGGGAGGGCGGCCATGCCGTCGTCGTCCTCGGTTTCCGGCCGGACGATCCGGGCGCCTACGGCCGGCTGGTGCAGGACGGCAGCGGCACGCTGGAAGCCATCGTCGAAGCCCGCGACGCCACGCCGGAACAGCGCCGGATCGGCCTGTGCAATTCCGGCGTCATGGCGGTCGACGGCGCGGTCCTGTTCGATCTGATCGAGGCCGTCGGAAACGACAATGCCAAGGGCGAATATTACCTGACCGATATTGTCGGTATTGTGCGCAGCCGGGGCCGGACCTGCGCTGTCGTCGAAGCGGATGCCGAAGAACTGCTCGGCATCAACAGCCGGGCGGAACTGGCCGCCGCCGAACGGGTATTCCAGCAGCGGATGCGCCGGACGGCGATGGAGGGCGGCGCCACGCTGGTCGATCCGGAGACGGTCTGGTTCAGCTACGATACCGTGCTCGGGCAGGATGTAACGGTCGGCCCCCAGGTCGTGTTCGGCCCCGGTGTCAGCGTCGCCGACGATGTCGGGATCGCGGGCTTCTGCCATATTGAGGGAGCGTCGATTGCAAGCGGCGCCACTGTCGGGCCGTTCGCCCGGTTGCGGCCCGGCGCCGAGCTGCAGCAGGGCGCCAAAGTCGGCAATTTTGTCGAGGTCAAGAATGCGGTGCTGAAACCGGGCGCCAAGGCGAACCATCTGGCCTATGTCGGCGATGCCGAAGTCGGGGCGGGGGCGAATATCGGCGCCGGCGCCATCACCTGCAACTATGACGGGTTCCGGAAAGCCCGGACCGTGATCGGCGACGGCGCGTTCATCGGCTCGAACAGTGCGCTGGTGGCGCCGGTCACGGTCGGCGCCGGCGCGATCATCGGCGCCGGGAGCACCATCGACCGCGATGTCGAGGCGGATGCCCTGGCGCTGACCCGGGCCGACCACACCGTGGTCCCGCATGCCGCTGCCAAGATCCGCCGGCGCAAGGCGGCCGGCAAGGCCGAAGGCGAAAACGGGTAGGGGACCGGCGGCGCGTGTGCGGCATCATCGGAATTGTCGGCAGGGAGCCCTGCGTCCCGCTGGTGGTCGACGGCCTCAGGCGGCTGGAATACCGCGGGTACGACAGCGCCGGCGTAGCCACCATCGAGGACGGCCGGATCCGCCGCCGGCGGGCAGAAGGCAAGATCCAAAGGCTTGAGGCAAAGCTCCGGGACCGTCCGATCGGCGGCACGATCGGGATCGGCCACACCCGCTGGGCGACCCACGGAATCCCCAACGAGATCAACGCCCACCCGCATATCACCGACCGGGTGGCGCTGGTCCATAACGGCATCATCGAGAATTTCCAGGAGCTTAAGGGCGAATTACTCGCCCGCGGGCGCAGCTTCGACAGCGATACCGATACCGAAGTCGTCGCCGAACTGCTGACCGATTATATGGAACGGCAGATACCGCTCCGCGATGCCGTCCGCGCCACATTGCAGCGGTTGCAGGGCGCCTTTGCGCTCGCCATCGTCTTCGCCGGCGAGGAGGAACTGATGGTCGGCGCCCGCCGCGGCAGCCCGCTCGCCATCGGCTATGGCGACGGCGAGATGTTCCTGGGCTCCGACGCCATGGCGCTGGCGCCCCTGACCCGGCGCATCGGCTATCTCGAAGAGGGCGATTGGGTCGTCATGACCCGCGACGGCGCAACGATCTACGACGCCGATGGCGAACCGGTCGAGCGCAGGATCGTCGAAACCGCCTCCTCCGGGGCGCAGATCGGCAAGGCCGGTTACCGCCATTACATGCTGAAGGAGATCTACGAGCAGCCGACGGCAATCGGCGATACGCTGCAGAGTTTCTTCAATCCGGCCGGGCAGACCGTCAACCTGCCGGACCTGCCCTTCGACATCGCCGCTGTGCCGCGAATCACTATCGCGGCCTGCGGCACAGCCTACTATGCCGGCCTGGTCGCGAAATACTGGCTGGAGCAGGTCGCGCGCATCCCGGTCGAGATCGACCTCGCCTCCGAATTGCGCTACCGCGAGGCGCCCATGCCCGAAGGCGGCATGATGCTGGTCGTCTCGCAGTCCGGCGAAACGGCGGATACCCTCGCCTCACTGCGCTATGCCAGGGCGCAGGGCCAGCACATCGTTTCGGTCGTCAACGTGCCGGAGAGTTCGATCGCGCGCGAATCAGATGTCGTGCTGCCGACCAAGGCGGGACCGGAAATCGGCGTCGCCTCGACCAAGGCCTTCACCACGCAGCTGACGACGCTCGCCTGTCTGGCGATCTCGGCCGCCATCGCCCGCGGGGCGATCGATCACACCCGCGAGGCCGCACTCACCCGCAGCATTGCCGAGGTGCCGTCCCGCGCGGCCGAGGTGCTGGCCCATGACGAGGCGATCCGCGACATCGCCCGCACGGTCGCCGCAGCGCGCGACGTGCTCTATCTCGGCCGGGGGACGGCCTATCCGATTGCCCTGGAAGGCGCGCTGAAGCTCAAGGAAATCAGCTACATACACGCTGAAGGTTTTGCTTCGGGCGAGATGAAGCACGGACCGATCGCGCTGATCGACGAGAATGTGCCGGTGATCGTCGTCGCCCCTTCGGACGCGCTGTTCGACAAATCCGCATCCAACACCGAGGAGGTGATCGCCCGGGGCGGCAAGGTGATCTTTCTCAGCGACAGGGCCGGCATCGAAAGGCTGGGCGGGAAGGCGATGGCGAGCGTCGAGCTGCCGCTTGTCGATCCATTCGTCGCGCCGATCCTCTATGCCATCCCGGTCCAGCTCCTCGCCTATCATGCCGGTGTGATCCGAAATGCCGATGTCGACCAGCCGCGCAATCTGGCGAAGAGCGTGACGGTGGAATAGCCGCATTTTCGTTCCTGCAACCCGCCGGCGCGGGGACGGTTACGAAGACGGCGGCGTCTCCGTGCGGGCCGAAGCCTCGATCAGCCGCTTGAGTTCCAGGATTTCGCGCTCATGGCCGGATTTGAGACCGTCCCAGCGGGCATCGTCCATGCTCGCCTGACGCCAGGCGATCAGGGAGACGACGCAGGTTCCGGGGTCGCCTTCCAGCACATCGCCCGGGACGACGCGGATCATGATCCGGGGGACGAGCGAATCGCGGTCGGGGCCCAGATGGTACCAGATCGCCGAGCGTTCGGGGTCCGCGTCGATGCGAGCCCAGATCGGCTGTCCGGTCGCCGGGAAAGCGCCTTCGATCGTGCCGTCGGCGTGCACCGTAGCCTCGCCCAGCCCGACGGCCCATGAAGCGAGCTTCTCTGGCGCGCGGAGAAATGCCATCGCGTCGCCGGCGGGACAGTCGACCTCTGCTGAGCAGATGTGGGCCCTTCGGTCTTGCATCGCGTCCGATCCCGTCAGAAGCCGAGCAGCCGGGGCAGCCACAGGCTCAGCCCGGGCACATAGGTGACCAGGACGAGCGCCACCAGGCTGACCGCCAGAAACGGCCATGTTTCGCGCAGCAGCGCCGCCAGTCCGCACCCGGCGATGCGTTCCGCTGCGAACAGGCAGACGCCGAGCGGCGGGGTCAGCAGGCCGATATTCAGGTTCAGGATGGCGATGGCACCGAAATGCACCGGATCCACGCCCACGGCGACCGCCGCCGCGGCGAGGATCGGCACGAACAGGATAATCGCGGCGACCGGGTCGATGAACATGCCGAGCACGAGCATGATCAGGTTCAGGGTCAGCAGCAGCAGGATCGGCGGCAAGGCGAGCTCGCGCACCGTGTTTTCGACCAGCGACGGGACATTCTCCATCCCCATCACCCAGGTAAAGATCGCGCCGGCGCCGACGATGATGAGAAGCTGGGACGAAAACACCGCCGACCGGTCGAGCACCGACAGGAACTGGCCGAACCCAAGGGAGCGATACAGGAAAACGGCGATCAGCAGGGCATAGAAGGCCGCCAGTCCGCCCGCTTCGGTCGGCGTCATGACGCCGCCGAGGATGCCGGCGAGGATGATCCCGGGAATCAACAGCGGCGGGAACGCTTTGCGCGCCGACCGGGCCACAGCCGGCAGCGTGCGGTCCATCGCGACGGCCGCATAGCCGCGCTTGCGGGCCTGAAGCCAGACCAGCGCCATCTGACAGAGCCCGATCAGCAGGCCCGGAACGATGCAGGCGGCAAACAGCGCGCCGATGGAAACGCCCGTCATCGAGCCGTAGATGACGACGATCAGCGACGGCGGCACCATCGGGCCGATGATCGACGAGGACGCCGTGACCGCGGCGGCGTAGGCGGCGGAATAGCCGCTCCGGCTCATCGACGGGATGAAGACCTTGCCGAGGGCTGCGATGTCGCCCAGCGCGACCCCGGTGATGCCCGAGAACAGGATCGACGCGCCGATATTGACCTGGGCGAGACCGCCCGGCATCCAGCCGAACAGCAGGTTCGCGAACGCGATGAGCCGGTCGGTGATCCGGCTTTCGTTGATGATCTCGCCCGCCAGGATGAACAGCGGGATCGCCATCAGCACGAAGACGTCGATGCCCTGGAAGATCCGTTCGGGCAGAACCGGAAGAAAGGCCGTCTGGCCGCTGGCGGCAAGCCAGACGAGCGACGCGACCGCCATCGTCCAGGCGACCGGCAGCCCGGCGAACAGGAGAAACAGGAACGACGCCAGGAACAATCCGAGCGAAAGGCTCACCCGGGCCTCTTCCAGGGCCGGCCGGCCCAGGATTGCCGCAGCCGGACAAGGAGAAAGACGAGGCCGATGCCGAAGGCGACCGGCAGGGCGGCGTAGGGATACTGCAGCGAGACCTGCAAGCCGTCGCTGGTCTGCCCTCCGGCGAACTCGACGGTCCGCACCGCCGCAAAGGTGAGGATCGACAGCAGCGCGAATGTCAGGAGATCCAGCGCCCGCATCCAGAACCAGCGCGGGCCGGGCCGAAACTGGTCGGGAATGAAGGTCACACGGATGTGGCCGTCGGTCCGGATCGAGACCGCGGTTCCCGCCAGCACCGACCAGACGAGGGCGTAGCGCGCCATCTCCTCGGTGAAGAAGGGCGTAACGCCGAACCCGTAGCGCATCGCCACCTGGGCGACGATCAGCGCGAACAGCAACAGGAGCGCTGCCGCGCCGATCGTTCGCATCGCGCGTTCCAGCCAGGCGGTCATGGCGGGACGCCCGGGATGCGGCCCGGCGCTATATGGCCCGGCGCTACCTGGAGAGCCGGGCGACCTCGGCGATGATTTCGTCGACGAGCGCCGGCGTATCGACATGCTCTTTCAGCCACTTGACGGCAGCGGGCCGGACGCGCGCCGCGAATTCCATCTTCATCTTTTTCGTGAAGGGGATGACCGTGACGCCGCGTTCCTTTGCCATCGCGATATTCTTGGCTTCGGCCGCCCGAGATTCCCGGCGGTTATAGGCGATCGCCTTCTTCCCGGCCGCGAGCACGACCGCCTTCAGCTTGTCCGACAGCCCGTTGAACCAGCGGTCGTTGATGCCGAGCGGCCCGAACGCGTAGATGTGGCCGTCGAGCATGAGGAATTTCTGGACCTCGTGCAGCTTGATCAGGTTGAACACCCAGACGGCGTTGTCCTGGCCGTCGACCACGCCGGTCTTGAGCGACGTGTAGAGCTCGGGGAAGGCGATGGGGGTTGCCGAGCCGCCCAGCGCCAATACCGGAATGCCGAAGATCGGCGCCATCACCCGCATCTTCAGCCCCTTCATGTCGTCGGGGGTGCGAATGGCCTTGTTTGCGCTGTAGTGCTTGAAGCCGCCGGATTCCCACCAGCCGAGCACGCGGATTCCGGTCTTCTTGCGGATGCCTTCGGCCATCGTCGTGCCGATCGGCCCGTCCAGCAGCTTCCACGCCGTCTTCTCGTCGGGGAACAGGTAGGGCATCGAGAGGATCTGGATGTCCTTGTAGATCGACGCGTAGTTGCCGTCGGACGCATCCGACATCTGGATGATGCCGTGACGCATCTGATTGAGGCGTTCGTTGGGTTTGCCGAGGGCGCCGCCATAGACGATGTCCATCTTGATCGCGCCGCCGGACCCCTTCTCCACCTCCGCCTTGAAGGTCTCGAACATGCCGTTGACCGGCTCGGCGCCCGGGAAGCCCTTCTTGAGCATCAGCCCGGCCTTGATGCCTGCGGCCGAAACGGGGGCCGGCGCCTGGGCGGAGAATCCTGCCGCCAGTATGGCGGCGGCGGCCAGGGTCGCCGCTGTCCTCAACTGATTAATCATTGTGTGCCTCCATCGATGTCCTGGAACGAAACGGTATCGGGCAGCCGGGTCCGCGCTGCAGCGCGAGATCCCGGTCTCGAAGCCGAAATTCCGCAGTGTCCGCGCGCGGCATCGGCAGCCCGGGGAATGGACCGCATTGTTCTTGCGGACCGGCTTCCTGACGCGCAAGCCCAGGCCGCTACGCCCGCCGCTCCAACGGACGGTATCGGCCCCGCCCGCCGCGAGGGCGCCCGCAACGCGTTCGACGAGTCCGGCCATGCCATTTACCCTGGATCGAATGCTCTTGATCCCTCAACAGGCTTCTAGCAGCCGGGCAGACCCCCGGCAAACACCGGGAAAATAAAATCAGGTGCCGCGGCCGGCCGGGCCGGCGGGTTCACCCTTCGGGGACTTCGCTCGCGCGCTCGGTCCGGCGGATGAAGTCGGCGAAATAGGGGTGCTCCCGGGCAACCCGGGCGTAGAGGCCGCGCGCCGCCGCAATCAGCCGGCCGTCCCGCTCCAGCAGCCTGTCGGCGTAGGCGACCATGCGGCTGTTGGGCCACAGCGGGTTGCGCACCGCCAGCAAGGCCTCCGCCGCCTCGGTTTCCCGGCCGGGATGATGCTGGGTCTTGAGGATCAGCGCCGCCGCGGTCGAGCGCGACCGGCCGAAATGGCAATGCACCAGCAGATGATCGACGTCCGAGCGGGCGAGCAGATCGCCGACCTCGAGCAACCGTTCGACATCCTCCTCCAACGGCGGGCGCCAGCCCGGCATGTCGGAGACGATGTCGTGCATGTGGAAGCGGTGATGTTCGACCGGGCCGAGCGCGGCCCATCCGTCCGGATCCGGCCAGTCGGGGTCGAGCAGCGAAACCACATGGCTGACGCCCGCGCCGGCGAAGCGTTCGATCTCGTCGAGGCCGCAGATGGATACTTTGAAAGGTAGCATGCCGATCAATATAGGCTCCGATTGCGCCGCAAGCATGTCATTCGCTGGCGCACCGGCATTGCCGATCGGTTCAATCCATCAGGCCGGGCAGGAACAGGGCGATCGACGGGAAGATAACCAGCAGGACGAAGAGGATCAGGTCGCACAGGACATAGGGCGCGGCTGCTTTTGCGACATCGCCCAGGGTCGTACCGCGCGGTGCGACGCCGAGCATGACGAACAGGCCGAGGCCGAAGGGCGGCGTCACCATGCTGATCTCGAGGGTCAGCAGCATCACCAGGCCGAACCAGACCGGGTCGTAGCCGAGCGACAGGGCGAGCGGGAAAAAGATCGGGATGGTCAGCAGCATGATCGAGACCACGTCCATGAACATGCCCATGACGAGCAGGATCGCGAACATGATCAGCAGCAGGAGCAGCGGCGCGAGCTCGATCGTGGCGACCGAGTCGACCAGGCTGCGTGTCGCGCCGGTCAGCGCGAGAATCTGGGTGAAGGCGTAGGACGCGATGACGATGAAGAGCACCATGCAGGTGACGCGCAGCGCGCCGGTCAGCGCGCGGATCACCGCACGCACCGTCAGGGTGCGGAAGACGGCCGCCAGCACGAGCACGCCGAGCACGCCGAAGGCCGCGGATTCCTCCGGCGTGGCGATGCCGAGCACGATCAGCCCGATCACGGCGAAGATGACGACGCCCATCGGCAGGAGCTGGCTCGCGATCAGCCGGAGCTTGCGGCCGAGCGATACCGGTTCGACCTCGTATTGCGGCGCCGCCGACGGGTCGATCCGGACCTGGAGATAGATCAGCAGCGTATAGAGGGCGGCCAGGATCAGGCCCGGAAAGACGCCGGCGATCAGGAGCTTGCCGATATCGACCATGGCGAGGCTGCCGAGCAGCACGCCGAGGCCCGAGGGCGGGATGATCATGGCCAGCCCGCCGACGCCGAGGATCGGGCCCATCGACATGTGCTTCTTGTAGCCGCGCCGGGTCATTTCCGGCACCAACAGCGAGCCGAGCATCGCCGTGTTGCCCATGGAGTTGCCGGAGAGCGCCGCGAAGGCGGTGCCGCTGGCCACGGTGACATAGGAGAGCCGGCCCGGCAGGCGGCCGAACAGGGCGTCGAAGGCGTCGAACACCCGTCCGGCGACCCCGGTATGGAAGAACAGTTCCCCCATCAGCAGGAAAAGCGGGATCGGCACGAAGGCGTAGGAGGAGATCGAGGCCGGGGCGTTGTCGGCGATCTGCTCCAGCCCCGGCTCGCCGGAAACCCAGAAGGCGCCGAGCGCGCTGACCGTGAAGAAGGCGATCGCGACCGGAACGGACAGCCCCATCAGCACGACGATGAGGCCGATGGCGAGGGCCGCGATCCAGTACCACTCCATCAGAAGGTCAAATGCCTTCCGTATCGATGTCCGCGCCGCGGTCGTACATGTCGTCGACGCCGAACAGGAAACGGGCGAACTCAACGGCGCACAGCGAAAAGCCGAGCGGCAGGGGCGCATAGAACGCCCATTTGGCGATCACGATGGACCTGATGTCGAGCTCGCCGCGCTCCCAGTAGTCGAGCGCAGCGACGAGGCCGTAATAGGCCAGCCCCAGGCAGATAACGATGCAGAGCACATAGATGCCCCGCTGGAGCACCCGCCGCACCGGGCCGGGCAGGCTGCCGGCCAGGAATTCCACGAACACATGGCCCTTGTTGCGCAGCACCCACGGCGCGGCCAGCAGGGTCGAGTAGAGCATGGCGTATTCGCTGAGCGCGCTGGTATGCGCCGGCGGCTGGTAGCCGAGCGCGCGCACCGTCACGTCGTAGACGATCATGACGAACACGCCGGCGAGCATGGCGCCGGCGATAACCGCCAGCGCCACGATCAGCCTGTCATAAAGCCGGACGAGGTGGCGCACGCCGGCTGCGAAGCTGCGGCGTTGCTCCGCCGTCTAGTTGACCGGCGACGGCGGGAACTTCTTGCGCAGCTCGTCGTATTCGTTCGGCGCCAGCTTTTTCACCTGGTCCCATTGCACCTGCTCGGCCGCCGCGATGTAGCGCCGGGCTGCAGCACCGGTGAGTTCGAACGATTTGACGCCTTCTTTGCCGATCTTGGCCCATCGTTCGGCAACCAGCTTCTCGTAGAAGACGTGGGCGACCGGCTCATAGGCGATCACCGACGTCGTCAGGGCGTCGCGCTGCGCCTGGGTCAACCCGTTCCACTTGTCGAGATTGATCCAGATCAGGTTGTCGAACTGCCAGACCATCGGGTCGACGCGGTAGCTGACGAACTTCTGGAAGCCGAAGCCCACAATACCCAGGCCGGGCCAGGCGGCGCCGTCGACCAGGTTGCGTTCGAGCGCGTTGTAGATGCCCGGCGCCGGGACGTGAATCTGGGTCGCGCCCATGGCCTTGAGCCATTCCCGGTGCAGGCCGGCGATGCCGCGGATCTTCATCCCGCTCAGGTCCGGCGTGCCGTCGGCCTTGACCTTGGGCTTTTTCTTCAGCCAGAGATTGACGCCGACCCCGCCGGCGACCCAGCCGAGCACATGGGCGTTGGCCTTCTTGCGGTAGATGCGGTTGAGCAGTTCGAGACCCCCGTTCTTGCGGGCATCCATCGGCGTGATCTTAGAGCCGTAGATGGCGAAGGCCTCCGGCACCGCGCCGAGATAGTAGCCGGCGGCGCCGAACAGCATGTCGAAGACGCCCTTGCGCAGCGCGGTCAGCTGTTGCAATGGCGGCGTCACCTCGCGCCCGCCGATATATTTGATGCTGATCTTGGCCGCCTTGGCCGCGGCGCTCTTGTTGAATTCCTGGGTCCACTCGATGGTGCGTTTCACCGAATAGAGGTTCTTGCCCCAGTTCGAGACGAACCGCAGTTCGGCTTCCGCTGCCGTCGCCGGCGCCCAGAGGCTTGCCGCCAACAACCCGGCCGAGGCCGCAATCGACAATTTGGACAACTGAAATGCGCGCATGTTTCCCTCCCACAGATAATCGCGATAGGCCAAATCCCGCGCTAAAAGCAGCCGTCGGACGCCGCCGTTCAGCGCAAGATCGACATATCCGAGTGTAATGGACCGGATTATTCATTGCACGTACACATTTTCCGGGACGGTCCGCGATGGGCCGGCCGGCCGCTTGCACAAATTTGCCGGAGCCGCCGCCCGCCGCGCGGTTCAGCCCTGCGCGCCGAGAAGCTGGTAGACCTCGACCGGCGCACTGCGCCCCTTGACCGACATGTCGCCGACGGGCTCCACGGCGAAACCGTTGCCGGCGTCGGCCGCCGTCGCCGCGCCGATGACGATGGCAACCTCGGCATCGGGCGAGACCTGCTTGCCAAGCTGTTCCAGACGTTGCGCGATGTTCACGGTGTCGCCGATTACCGTGTAATTGAGCCGGCTCCCGCTGCCGATATTGCCGGCCGTCGCTTCGCCGGTATGGATACCGATGCGCATCCGGACCGGCGGTTCCCCGGCGGCGGCGCGCATCCTGTTATCCGTGGCAATGCGGTCCCGGATCGCCAGCGCCGCACGGCAGGCCCGGACCGCGCGGTTTTTCTGCTTCTCCGGCGCGCCCCAAAAGGCCATCACGCTGTCGCCGATGAACTTGTCGACGGTGCCGCCCTCCGCCTCGATCTCCTCGGTCACGAGCGAAAAATGGCGGTTGAGCAGGTCGGCGATTTCGGACGCGTTCTTGCCTTCCGAAACGGTCGAGTATCCGGCGATATCCGTGAACATGACGGTAATATTCCGCCGGTCCGATTCCAGGCCGGCCAGGTTGCCGGCCTTGAGCAACTGACTCACCAGCGGTCGCGGGACGTAGGCCTGAAACCACTTCAGCGCACCGCTCATGGCGTTGAAGGCGCCCGATTGCTGGTCGAGCTCAAGCACCCGGCTCGGCGGCAGGTCGCGGATTTCATCAAGGTTCATCTGGCCGATCAGCCGGGCAGCGGTGGACAGGCGCGTCACGGGCCGGGCCAGACGCCGGCCGATAAAGACGGCGACAAGAATCGAAATTGCGACGGCAGCGAGCCCGACGACGATCGAATCGCGCAGCCGTTCGAGTTCGGTCGCCACCGCGTGGCTCCTGAAATGGGCACCGGCATAAAGCGGCACTGCGGTGTAGGAGTCGATCTTCCGGTAGACGAACACATGGTCCGTGCCGTCGACTTCGATGGCGTGGCCTTCCAGCGGGGCAACCAGCTCGATCCGCAGGGGCCGCATCGACTCCCGGTCCCACATCCGGGCGAGAACGGGGTCCTTGAACCCCGTCAGCGAGGGCAGGGGGTTGGCGAGCGACAGGCCGGGATGGCCCCCGGCCATCAGGGCGTGCGCGAGAACCCTGTCCTTGCCATAGAGCACGAAGACGTTGCTGGCGAAGTTCTCGAACGCCTGCTTCATATGTTCCGACAGGTCGCCGATGCCGATGACGGACGCCAGCACGCCAAGGAAATTTCCGTTGCGCCGGACCGGCCATTGCAGCGTGACGATCGTCTCGCGGTAGTCCGGCCGGTAGGTCGGCGGAATCCAGACGGGGCCGCCCCCGCCGCGCCCGTGGATCAGGGCCTGGCGGACGACCGGGTCGGCGCCAAGCTGCGCCCGGTAGGTCCGGACCGGATCGTCCCGTCGGTCGACCACCGCGGTTTCTCCGTCAGGATAGACGAAGACGAGGGCGCCGATTGCCGGATCGACCGCCATGGCGCCGGTCATCAGGGAGCGCAGACGGTCCCGGTCCCCGACATCGACACGGCCGGTCTCCAGCAGGCGGGCCACGAACGCCGTCTGGTTGCGGGCCGACAGCAGATGATTGTCGATCTCCTTCGCGATCAGCGCAATGCCCAGCTCCGCGCCTTCGCGCAGCAGGGTGACGGTGTTGCGCGTCGCGCTGACGAGGGTGAAACCCAGCACGAGCAGCAGCGCGACGGAAATCAGCGAACCGAAGCTGAGGATCAGGATCGACGACATCGACAGACGCCATCGGCCGCCGGCTTCCGGGTGAGAATCGCCTGCTTTCGGAACGGGGCGTTGCAGATCGGCCATGAAAGATCCCCGGTTGCACCTCGCGGTCTTAGCCGAACGGACGCCGCCGTCCTACGGGAAATGCAGGATCTTGGTTTCCTGATAATCCTCCAGCCCCCAGATGCCGCCTTCGCGACCGACGCCTGATTGCTTGTAGCCGCCGAAGGGCGAACCGTATTGGTAGACGCCGCCGTTGATGTGAACGGCGCCGGCGCGCAGGCGCGCCGCGACGCGCTCGGCCCGCGCCGGATCGCCGGTCTGGACAAAGGCGGCCAGGCCGTAGGGCGTGTCGTTGGCGATGGCGATGGCCTCCTCCTCGTCGTCGAACGGCATCATCGCCAGCACCGGGCCGAAGATTTCGTGACGCGCAATCGTCATGTCGTTGCGGACATCGCAGAAAACCGTCGGCCGGACATACCAGCCGGTCTCCAGGCCTTCGGGCCGGCCCGGACCGCCGGTGAGAAGGGTCGCGCCCTCCTCGATCCCCTTGTGGATCAGCGCTTGCACCCGGTCGAACTGAATCCGGTCGAACAAGGGACCGAGGCGTTCGCCCGCTTCGTTCGGATCGCCGACGACCACGGCCTCCGCGGCGGCCCGTGCAATCGCCTTCGCCTCTTCGTAGCAGCCGCGCTCCACCAGCATCCGGGTCGGCGCATCGCAGGACTGGCCGGTGTTGTAGAAGCACTCCATCACCGAGTTCGCGACCCGGGCCTCGAGGTCGCAGTCGCCGAACACCAGGTTGGGGGATTTGCCGCCGAGTTCGAGCGTCACCCGCTTGACGGAATCCGCCGCATCCCGCGTCACCGCAATGCCCGCCCGGGTCGATCCGGTGAAGGACATCATCTGGATATCCGGATGGCGGGAGAGGGCGGCGCCGACGACAGGGCCTTCGCCGTGGATGAGGTTGAACGTGCCGGGCGGGAAGCCGGCGGCCTGGACGATCTCGGCATAGACGACCGCCGACAGGGGCGTGTGCTCCGACGGTTTCAGAACGCAGGTACACCCGGCCGCGAGCGCCGGAATGACCTTGAGCGCGATCTGGTAGATCGGCCAGTTCCACGGCGTGATCAGGCCGCAGACCCCGATGGGTTCGCGCACCAGGATTTCGCCGTTCGCCAGTTCCTCGCGCTCTTCCTGCTGCTCCAGGGCCTCGATGAAGGCCTGGAGATGGCCGACCGCGGCGTCGGCCTGCGCCTCCCGCGACATGGTGATGGGCGCGCCCATTTCGGTTGTCATGGCTTGGGCAAGATCTTCAAGCCGGGCCGCGGATTCTTCCATCAGACGGCGCAGCAGAGCCAATCGCTCCGATTTCGAGGTTCTCGAATACGAGTCGAAGGCCGCCGCGGCGGCCGCGACTGCTCGGTCGACATCGGCCTGGTTGCCGAGGACGATCGTGCCGATCCGTTGCTCGGTCGCGGGGTTCAGGACGGGAAATTCCGTCTTGCTGTCCGGCACTACCCATTCGCCGCCGATAAAGAAGGCGCGAAGGTCGCGTTCCGTCATTCGACTTCCTCCTGTCCGTCCGTTCTGCCGTTCGGTTGTTGCAGGAAATACACGATCCGCCCGTTGCGAGAAATGCGGCCGGCCTCCGTAGCGAACCCGTGGGGGCGGCACGGCGGGTGCGCACGGCGGTGGGCGGGCCGCGTGCTACGGCCGGGCCGGACCGGGCAACCCGGATATGAGCGTCGCCGGAATGAATCCGATGGCAACCGGATGCTTCCATTCCGGCGCTGGAACCTGATAGGTTTGCGCAAGAGATTGAGCCGGAATCGCGGCGACAGCATGGCGGATTTTGCCCGGCATGGGCGGAACGCAGGACGTGAGGGGAAAAAGATGACGCGCATTTCCGTCGATCCGGAACTGCCGCGGGTCTATGGCCTGGATCATTCCGCCTATCGCTGCCGCGATGCCGAGGAAACCCGCGCCTTTTACGAAGACATTTGCGGATTTCCCTGCACGCTGGCGCTCCATATCGACCGGCATCCTACGACCGGCGAGGACGTGAACTATCTCCACATCTTCTTCGAGATCTCCCGCGAGAAAGAGGGGATGCCGGAGAATATCGCCTTTTTCGAGGTCACCGACCGTGCGGATGACGATCCGGACGAGCTCTACAAGACCCGCTGGGGCATGGACCTGCACTTCGCGATGCGCGTGGCCGACTATCCGGCTCTCGACGTCTGGAAGGAGAAGCTCGAAGGCAAGGGCGTGTCGGTGGAAGGGCCGATCGACCACGGCATCTTCCGCTCGATCTATTTCCACGACCCGAACGGCTACCGCCTGGAATTCTGCGCCAAGGACGAGCAGGCAGCCCGCGCCACGGCGGCCGAGAGCGCCATGACGCGCGAAAACCTGCGCAAATGGAACGAATGGAAAGCGTCGCGGATGCAATCGGCCGCCGAGTAAGATCGGCAGGTCCTTCCGCAAAGGTCCCGGCGCTGTCCTTTCGGCGCCGGACCGGGACATTCTATGGACCTCTCCAAATCGACCGGATACACTCATTCCCACGGGAATTACTTTGCACGAGGGAGGAAACAATGAAGATCCAGAAGACTTCGGCGGTAAGCCGCCGCACCGTCCTGGCCGGCGCCGGCGCCGGCGCCGTGGCCGCGGCCGTCCCGCTGCGTCACGGCCTTGCAGCGAGCAAGATCAAGGTCGGCATCCTGCTGCCGCGGTCGGGACCGCAGGCGCAGATCGGGATCGATTGCCAGCGCGGCGCGGACGTTGCGCCGGAAGTGCTGAGCGCGATGGGCTATCCCGAGATGGAGTACATGCTGGGCGATACCGAGACGAAAGTGGACGTCGCCCGGGCGCAGGCGGAGAAGCTCATCAACGCCGGCGCCCACGTTATCGTCGGCTGTTTCGATTCTGGCCAGACCATGGCCGTGGCGCAGGTGTGCGAGCAGAAGAATATCCCGCTGGTGGTCAATATTGCGGCGGTCACGAAGCTCACCGAGCTCGGATACAAGTGGGTGTTCCGCAATTTCCCGACCGGCCCGATGATCGTCGGGGATGCGTTCAAGAACCAGAAAAAGCTGTTCGCGATGGGCGGCGCGACGCCGAAACGCGTGGCGCTGCTGCATGTCAACGACACCTTCGGCACCAGCCTCGCCGGCGCCTTGTTTGCGCTGACGCCAAAATTCAAGATGCCGTACAAGATTGTCGAGAAGATCGCCTACGATCCGTACGGTCGCGATTTCTCGGCCGAGGTGCGCAAGGTCAAGGGCGCCAAACCGGACGCGCTGTGGGCGGTCAGCCGGCTTAACGACGCGATCGCCATCACCAAGGAGCTGGTGCGCCAGCGTGTCGACCTGATGGGTGTCCTGTCCACCGGGCCGGGCTGGTACGAGGACGCCTACCTGAAAGCGACCGGCAAGTACGGCAACGATGTGGTCAACCTCGTGCCGTGGGTCGACTTCAAGAAGGAAATGGCGCGCAAGATGCGCGACGCCTATCAGAAGAAGTTCCCCGGCCGCGGCATCACGGCGAACCAGGGCTACACCTTCGATGCGATGCTGATCGTGGCCGACGCCTTCAAACGCGCGGGGTCGACCAAGAACACCGATCTGCAGGCGGCGTTGCGGACGACGAACATCTCCAACAACACGACCATCGGCCACGGCATCAAGTTTAACGAAAAAGGCCAGGTGCCCTATGTGCCGTGCGGCGCCGTGCAGAATCGCGACGGCAAGCAGCTGGTTGTGCTGCCGGAGTTTGCGGCAGTCGCCAAGCCGATCTGGCCGATGCGGCCCTGGAACAAACGTTAGCCTGCCGCAGCCGCCCCGTCGGCAACACGCGCCGGCGGGGCGGCGGCGCGCCGGCAGGCGAGAGCCGGCGCGCTTGGCCTCGTTCCCGATAGGGGAAGCCGGGCTTGGATTTCTGGACTTTTGCTAACGCCGCGGTCAGCGGCCTGCTGATCGGGCTGGTCTACGGCCTGAGCGCGCTCGGCCTTTCGGTCATATTCGGCGTCATCCGGATCGTCAATTTCGCCCATGGCGAGATCATGGTCATGGGCATGTTCTTCGCGCTGGTGATGTTCCGCTGGCTGGGGCTGGATCCGCTGCTCTCGGTCCCGTTTGCGGCGGCGCTCATGTTCTGCTTCGGCTATGTGCTTCAGCTTGTCGTCGTCAGCCGGGTGTCCCACCTGCCGGAGCATATGCAGTTCCTGCTGCTCGCCGCCCTGGCGATCGTGATCGTCAGCGCGTTGCTGCTGATCTTCGGTCCGGATGCCCAGGGCGTCCAGGTCGATTACGCCTGGGATTCCTTCGCGGTCGGCGAACTGATCATCGATTATCCGAAGATGTTCGCCGCGATTGCCGCTATCATCGTCGCCTCCCTGCTGCTCGCCTTCTTCAAATACACGACGACCGGCAAGGCGATCCGGGCCTGCGCCGACAACCGCATGGGCGCACAGGTCGTCGGCCTCAATGTCAGCCGGCTCTATGCGCTCACCTTCGGTATCGGCGCGGCCTGCCTCGGCGCGGCCGGCGCGATCATCCTGCTGCTGATCGAGGTCCATCCCTATCTGGCGCCGGGCTATACGCTGCTCGCCTTCGTGATCGTGATCATCGGCGGCCTGGGAAGCCTGTTCGGCGCCCTGGTCGGCGGCATCCTGATCGGCGTTTCCGAGGCGATGGCGGCCCTCCTGTTCCAGCCCTCGATGAAAAGCGCCTTCAGCTTCGGCCTGCTGATCCTGGTTCTGCTGCTGCGGCCGCAGGGCCTGCTGGGCAAGGCCGTCCGTTGACATCGCTCGGCCGGTTCTTCCGCCCCCTGTCGCCGGCCGGCCTGTGGCTCGGCGCGGCCTTTCTGGCGGTGCTCCTGCTGCTGCCCGTGTGGGGCGGCCCCTATGTCATGACGGTCGCGACGACCGTGTTCTACCTGGCGCTGATCGGCCAGTCCTGGAACCTGATGCTCGGTTTTGCCGGTCTGCTCTCGATCGGCCATGCCCTGTTTGTCGGCATCGGCGCCTACACCGCGGCCTATCTGTTCGCCGTCATCGGCCTGCCGCCGGTCATAGGCGTCCTGCCGGCCATCGCCCTGGCGGTCCTGATGGGCGTGCTGATCGGCTATCTGGGATTCCGCTTCGCCATCGGCGGGGTCTATTTCGCCCTGCTGACCATCGCCTTTGCCGAGTTCGTGCGCATCGTCATCGATCATGCGACGTGGCTCGGCGGCACCGAAGGCTTCTTCCTGAGGGTCTCGGCCGCGGACCGGCACGGCATCGATCTGGTCAATCTCCGCGGCGCTCCGGAGATGTATTACTACCTGATCATGGCGCTGGCCCTGGGCGCGCTCATCCTGTGCCGCTTCCTGCTGCGCAGCCGGCTCGGCTACTACTGGCAGGCGATCCGGGACGATGCCGAAGCCGCCGAGGCGCTGGGCGTCAACGTGCTGCGCTACAAGATGTACGCCGTGATTTTCTCCTCCGGCATGGCGGGCGTGGCCGGCGTCTTCTACGCCTTCTACCAGAACAGCCTGTTCCCGGAGATCGTGTTCAACATCGAGCGCTCGATCGAAGCGACGCTGGGGCCCATCGTCGGCGGTGTCGGCACCCTGTTCGGCCCGATTCTCGGCACCTTCATCCTGACGCCGCTGGGCGAGCTCGTCACGGAAGCGATCGATTTGCTCAAGCATTGGCGCGTGATCGATCCGAAGACCAAGCTGGACGGCCTGAAACTGCTGATCTGGGGCTTCATCGTGGTGCTTATCGTGCTGTTCAAGCCGAAGGGCCTGTGGCCGTGGCTGCGCGACCGGCTGCGCCTGACGCGCTCCGGGGCGGAGGGATGAGCGGCATGGCCGCGCTGCTCCGGGTTGACGGCGTGAGCAAGAGCTTCCGCGGCCTGCTGGCGTTGCACGACGTCTCGTTCGACGTGGCCGAGCGCGGCATCGCCGCCCTGATCGGGCCGAACGGCGCCGGCAAGACGACCCTGTTCAACGTGATCGCCGGCGCCTTCCCGCCGGACAGCGGCGCGGTCCATCTGGGCGATGCCGAGATCACCGGGCGGCGGCCGGACGAGATCTGCCATGCCGGCATCGGCCGCACCTTCCAGATCGTTAAGCCGTTCGCCCAGATGACCGTGCTGGAAAACGTCACCGTCGCGGCCCTGCACGGCGCGGCCAGCGTGGCGGCGGCCAGCGCCGCGGCGCGCGGCTTCCTGGAAATGCTCGAGCTCGATACCAAGGCGGCCCAGCATGCCGCCAACCTGACACTGCCCGACCGCAAGCGCCTGGAGGTCGCCCGGGCGCTGGCGACCGGCCCGCGCCTGCTGCTGCTCGACGAGGTGATGGCCGGCCTGCGCCCGTCGGAGACCGACCGCATGGTCGCGACGCTGCGCGGGCTGCGCGACGGGACCGGGCTGACCATCTTGCTGATCGAGCATGTCATGCGCGCCGTGATGGCGCTCTCCGAGCACATCACCGTGCTGCATCACGGCGAGAAGATCAGCGAAGGCACGCCGGACCGGATCGTGCGCGATCCGGCGGTGCTGGAATGCTATCTCGGGGATCAGGACCGATGATTCTGAGCATCAGCGGCCTCGATCTCTTCTACGGCGACGCCCAGGCGCTCGACGATGTGTCGCTGGATGTCGACGCCGGCGACATCGTCGCCGTGGTCGGCTCGAACGGCGCCGGCAAGAGTTCGCTGATCCGCACCATCGCCGGCATCGAGAAGCCGCGCTCCGGGCGGATCGTCTACAAGGACACCGACATCACCGGATGGCCGAGCCACCGGGTCTGCAACCTCGGCATCGGGCAGGTCGCCGAGGGCCGGCAGATATTCGCCGGGCTGACCGTCCGCGAGAATCTCGAAGTGGGCGCCTATCTCGAACGCGGCCGGCGCGACAGCGCGGAGACCATGGAGCGGGTCTTCGCCATGTTCCCGATCCTGGAGGAACGGGCCGAACAGCAGGCCGGCACGCTTTCGGGCGGCGAGCAGCAGATGCTGGCGATCGGTCGCTGCTTGCTCGGCCAGCCCGAGCTGATCATGTTCGACGAGCCGTCGCTCGGCCTGGCGCCGACGATCGTGCAGGAGGTCTTCGGCATTGTCGAACGCCTGAACGCCGACGGCACGCCGATCATCCTGGTCGAACAAAATGTCGCCGTCTCGCTCAAGATGGCGACGCGCGCCTATGTGCTGGAGAACGGCCGCATCGTCCTGAGCGGGCGGGGCGAGGAACTGCTGCAGGACGACCGCGTGCGCGAGGCGTATCTGGGGCTGTAGGGTTTCTGCTACCTTGACCGGCGCGCCGGGTTTTCCAGAATTGCCGCGGCGATCGCGCCGCAGGTGGGCCAAAGAAAGGGGAGAATACCGCGATGAAGCCCGGCCACCCGTCGGTCGACTATGTCGAGAGCGATCCGCACTATCCCACCGTCGTCGATGCGCTGGACGCCGCGGCCGATTTGCAGCCGGACCGCATAGCGCTGATCTGCGAGGACCGGCAGTTCACCTTCGCCGAATACCGCCGCGCCGTCGCCGGCATGGCGCAGCATCTGGCCCGCAGCCATGGGCCGGGCGACCGCATCGCCATGGTCATGGGCAACGGGATCGAGACGGCGGTCGCCCTGATGGGCGCCTATGCGGCGCGCCTGCAGACCGCGCCGCTCAATCCGGGCTACACGGACCGCGAACTCGGCCGGCTGATCGACGATGTCGGGCCGGCGGCGATCGCCTGTTCGCCGCCGTTCGCCGAACGGGTCCGTGCGCTGGAGGGCGGCCCGGACGGTCCGGAGATCCTGACGGTCGGCGAGGGCGGGCTCGACATCTGGCCCTGGGCGGCGGACGAAAGCCTTTCGCTGCCGGAAGAGCGGCCGCGGCCCGAGGACCGCTGCCTGATGTTCTTCACCGGCGGCACGACCGGCCTGCCCAAGGGCGCCGAGCATATCCACAGTTCGCTCGACTATTTCTGCCGGCAGACCCGCGCCCTGTGGCAGTTCGAGTTCGGCGCCGAGACCGTCCTGAACGTCGCGCCGATGTTCCATATCTGGGGCCACGATTTCACCCTGGTCTTCCCGCTCTACATCCGGGCGACCATGGTGATCGTGCCGCAATACCGGCCGGACATGGTGATCGAGCAACTGGCCCGGCACCGGGTCAGCTGCTTTGCCGGCGGGCCGGCGGCGATTTTCCTCGGCCTGCTGGGCTCGGACGCGATTGGCGGCGCCGATCTGGGCGCGCTCCGGCACAGCATGGGCGGCGGCTCGCCCCTGCCCGCGGATCTGCTGGAGCGCTGGAAGGTGCACACCGGCAACGAGATCATGGAAGGCTACGGCATGTCGGAAGGCGCGCCGATCTGCCTCAACCCGACCCACGGGCCCCGGAAACGCCTGTCGGTCGGCGCCGTGCCGCCCGAGACCGTCGTCGAGATCGTCGACCTGGAGAGCGGCACCAGGGTCATGCCGGTCGGTGAGCGCGGCGAAGTCCGGCTGCGCGGCCCGCAGTTCACCATCGGCTACCGCAACCGGCCGGAAGAAACCGCCAGCGCCATCCGCGACGGCTGGCTCTACACCGGCGACGTCGGCTATCTGGACGAGGACGGCTACCTGTTCCTGGTCGACCGAAAGAAGGAGATGATCCTCGTCGGCGGCTTCAACGTCTATCCGCGCGAGGTCGACGAGGTGATGATGAGCCACCCGGCCGTCGCCGAAGCCGCCGCGATCGCCGTGCCGGACGATTTCCTGGGCGAGGCCGTGTGCGTCTATCTCGCGCTGCAGCCCGGCGAAACGGCCGATGTCGAGGCCCTGCACCGCCACGCCGAGGCCAATCTGGCGAAATACAAACGGCCGAAGATCATCCGCATCGTCGAGGCACTGCCCAAGACCGGCCCCGGCAAGATCAACAAGCTGAACCTCAAGGCGATGGAGGCGGAGCGGGGGAGCGCGGCATAGCCGGTCAAATCGGCCGCCTGAAACCGTCCGACCACATGGGTTCACTCCAAATCCCGAGTGTTGTCAGGCGTTAAACCTTGACCGCCATGGTTCAGGTCGTATCGACAAGTTGAGGCGCCTGTCGGCGTGCAACCGGCGCGCCGAACGACAGTCCGGTTCCTGTGAGGCCGCCGGCCGTCTGCGCCGCTTGCCGATCGAGGCCGCCGCAAATTCTTCGACCCTGGAAGCAAATCGCGATCGGTTTGCCGGCACACTTCGCACTATTGGACCAACGGCGTCTCCGCGGCGGCGATGTCGATACCTGAAATTCGCGCGTCTCCGGCGAGCAGTTGAACATACTGCCGGAAAGCCCGCCGCCAGGACGCTTCTTTCAGATAGTCCGCGACCTTGTCGGCCACGACATCGAAGGGCAGCAACCGCCCCGCCACGCGCTTGTCGACGCGCACGACATGGATGCCGTAGCGCGTCTTTACCGGGACCGGCGAGAGTTGCCCCTCTTCCAGATTGAACAGGAAGGTCTCCATCTCCGGCACTGTGTCGCCGCGCGAAAGCTGGCCCAGCCGGCCGTCATTGTGTTTCGAGTCGCAGGCCGAATGGGCCCGCGCCAGTTCGCCGAAACGCTCCGGCGTCCCGCTCAATGTATCGATCAACTCCCCGGCCTGCGCCTCGGCCCGGGCACGCTGCGCCTCGTCGTCGGGCGCTGCCGCCAACAGGATATGCGCGGCCTCGACCAGATCGGGGCTGCTGAAGCGCGCCGGGTTGTTGTCGTAATAGCGGCAGCATTCGGCCTCGGCAGGCTCCGGAATATCCACCTCGCTATCGATCACGGCCTGGACCGCCGCCGATTCGTCAGCCTCGTCGATCCCGAGCGCGTGGGCCCGATCGAGCAGCAGGGTACGGATCACCAGCCACTCGGCCGCGGCGCGCCGTGCGGCGGCGACATCCTCGGCCGGGTGATACTGCATCTCTCGCAGGATATCGTCTTCGTCGATGCAGCGGTCGTTGACTAGGATCCCGGTCATGATCGCGTCAGGCCGCCCTGCGTCGCTCGCGGACGCGCACCACCTGATAGCCGCGCCGTCCCAGATAACCGACCGGCGCGCTCCAGATATGGACCAGGCGGCTGAACGGGAAGATCAGGAAAATCGTGAGGCCGAGGAAAATGTGCGCTTGGTAGACCCAGTGCACTTCGGCGACATATTCCGCCGCGTCTGCCTGGAAGGTGACGATCCTTTGCGCCCACAGCGACAATGCGACCATAACCTCGCCACCTTCCCGATGCGCCCACGAGAAAGGCAGGGTCGCGAGGCCGAGCACCAGCTGCACCCACAGGATCGCCAGGATCGCAATATCCATCGCGCTCGAGGTCTTGCGGATGCGGGAGTCGAATAGCCGCCGGTGCAGGAGCATGGTCAGGCCGACAAAGCAGCACACGCCGAAGATGCCGCCGGCGACGATAGCCAGCATCTGCTTGGCGCCGGAGGAGAGGCCGAAGGCGTGGTAAATCTCCTTTGGCGTCAACAGGCCGACGAGATGCCCCAGGAACAGGAGCAGGACGCCGACATGGAACAGCACGCTGCCCATGATGAGCTGCCGGCGCCGCAGCAGCTGGCTCGAGCCGCTGCGCCAGGTGTATTGCTCGCGGTCGAAGCGGATCAGGCTGCCCGCCAGAAACACGGTGGCCGCGAAATAGGGGTAGTAGCCGAAGACAAGGATATGGAACCAGTCAGCCATGGTCATGCTCCGTCCTGTCCGGAGGGCGGGGGCCGGCGGCAAGCTCCGCCATTCGGTTGAGCGAGTCGCGCGCCGCTGCGCATCCGCCGTCCGGGGCGCCGGAAAAGGCCGGCGCCTCTTCCCACTCCTTGTCGAGTTCCGCCGCTTCCGCTTCGGGCGGCTTGTCCCGCTCCAACAGGCTTTCCACCGCGGCGCTGTCCGGCCGCCTCGCGGCGAGTTCCTCAAGCGCCTGGAAAATACCGGCATAGTCGCTGCCGCGCCGCTCCAGCCGGATGCGGATTGCGGAGACGATATGCACCACGTCCGACAGCAGGTCCGCCGCCTCTCCGGGCTCGATCAGCGACAGGAACTCCAGAAACAGCGGCAGGTAATCCGGCAATTCATTGGAGTCGATGCTGTACCCGTGCGTCTCGTAGTGCGCCGACAGGTTGACCATCGCCTGGCCGCGGTCGCGGGATTCGCCGTGGATATGCTCGAACAGATGCAGCGACAGGCTGCGCGACCTGTCGAACAGGCCGACATAGGCCTCCTGTGCGCTCAACAGGTCGCCGAGCGTCAGCTGCGCCGTCAGCCGGTCGATCGCGGCGCGGGCGTGCCGCGACACCCGCCCCTCCTCCTTGACCAGGGCGGCGATGTCGCCTGCCGCCGCAGCAACTTCCGCAGAGGGATAATGCAGCAACGCCGCAAACGCCCTGTAGATCTTCATCGCGAAGCGCCCGCCTTGTTCGATCGGCCGCCGGCGCTGGGGCCGACCCGCACCTCGTGGCTGAACAGGTCGATCTTGTCGCCGCCGCCGCTGCAACCGTCGCCGAAACTGAAGCCGCACTCGCCGCGCAAGTCGAAGGCCTCCTCGGCATATTCGCGGTGGGTGGTCGGGATCACGAACCGGTCCTCGTAGTTGGCGATCGCCATGGTCTGGTACATGTCCTCGATATCGGTCTCGGTGAGTCCGACCTGTTCCAGGGCACGCAGTTCGCGCCGGCCGTCGACATGCCTGGCGCGCATATAGACCCGCATCGCCAGCATCCGCTCCAGGGCCAGTTTGACCGGGGCTTCGTCGCCGGCGGTCAGCATGTTGGCGAGGTATCTCAGCGGGATGCGCAGCTGCGAGACATCCGGGATCAGCCCTTCGGTACCCAGCGCGCCGGCCTCGGCCGCCGCCTGGATCGGCGACAGCGGCGGCACATACCACACCATCGGCAAGGTGCGATATTCCGGATGCAGCGGGAAGGCGACCTTCCAGTCCATCGCCATGCGATAAACCGGGGAACGCTGGGCCCCGTCGATCCACGCCTGCGGCACCCCGTCTTGCAGCGCCTGCCGGATTACCTCCGGGTCGTGGGGATCGAGGAAGATGTCGAGTTGGGCCTGATACAGGTCCTGGGGGTCTTCTGCCGACGCCGCTTCCTCGATCCGGTCGGCGTCGTACAGCAATACACCGAGATAGCGGATGCGCCCGACGCAGGTTTCCGAACAGACGGTCGGCTGCCCCGCCTCGATGCGCGGGTAGCAGAAGATGCATTTCTCCGATTTGCCGGAACGCCAGTTGTAGTAGATTTTCTTGTAGGGGCAGGCGGAGACGCACATGCGCCAGCCGCGGCACTTGTCCTGGTCGATCAGGACGATGCCGTCCTCCTCCCGCTTGTAGATCGCTCCGGACGGGCAGGCTGCAACGCAGCTCGGGTTGAGACAATGCTCGCACAGCCGCGGCAGATACATCATGAAGGTGTTCTCGAACTGGCCGTAGATGTCCTTTTCGAGCGCTTCGAAATTGACGTCCTTGCTGCGCTTGGAGAATTCGCCGCCGAGGATCTCCTCCCAGTTCGGCCCCCACTCGATCTTTTCCATCCGCTCTCCGCTGATCAGCGAACGCGGGCGCGCCGTCGGCGGAGTCTGCGATTCCGGCGCGTTGTGCAGATGCTCGTAGTCGAAAGTGAAGGGCTCGTAATAGTCGTCGATCTGCGGCATGTCCGGGTTGGCGAATATCTTCGCCAGGATGCGCAGCTTGCCGCCCATCTTCGGCACGATGCGGCCGTTCTTCTTGCGCACCCAGCCGCCGTTCCAGACTTCCTGGTTCTCCCATTCCTTGGGATAGCCGACGCCGGGCTTGGTCTCGACATTGTTGAACCAGGCGTATTCCATGCCCTCGCGGCTGGTCCAGACATTCTTGCAGGTCACCGAGCAGGTGTGGCAGCCGATGCATTTGTCGAGATTTAGAACCTTGCCGATCTGTGCGCGAATCTTCATTCCGCCGCCTCCATTGCCGATTCCATTGCGGGGCCCCGGTAGGGACCTTCCATCCAATCGACCGTCCGCATCTTGCGCACGATCACGAATTCGTCGCGGTTCGAGCCGACGGTGCCGTAATAGTTGAACCCATAGGATAGTTGCGCGTAGCCGCCGATCATATGGGTCGGCTTGACCGTCGCGCGGGTTACCGAGTTGTGGATGCCGCCGCGCCCGCCGGTTACTTCGCTGCCCGGCACATTCACGATCTTTTCCTGGGCGTGGTACATCAGCGTCATCCCCTTGGGTACGCGCTGGCTGACGACGGCGCGCGCGACCAGCGCACCGTTGGCGTTGTAGGCCTCGATCCAGTCATTGTCCTCGATGCCGACCTTACGGGCGTCGATTTCGCTGAGCCAGACGATCGGTCCGCCGCGCGACAGGGTCAGCATCAACAGATTATCGGTGTAGGTGCTGTGGATGCCCCATTTCTGGTGCGGCGTGATGAAGTTCAGCACAACCTGCGGGTTGCCATTGTCCTTGTCGTCGATCAGCGGCTTGATCGTTTTCGTATCGACCGGCGGCTTGTAGACGCACAGCTGTTCGCCGAAGGCGCGCATCCACAAATGGTCCTGATAGAGTTGCTGCCGACCGCTGAGCGTGCGCCAGGGAATCAACTCATGGACGTTGGTGTATCCGGCGGTGTAGGTGACGTGCTCCGACTCGACGCCGGACCAGGTCGGCGAGGAGATGATCTTGCGCGGCTGTGCCTGCAGATCGCGGAAGCGCAGCTTGTCCTCCTCGCGCGCCGCCGCCAGATGCTCGTGCTCGCGCCCGGTCGCCTTGCCCAGCGCCGCCCACGCCTTGACCGCGACATGGCCGTTGGTCTCGGGCGCCAGGGTCAGCACGACCTCGGTCGCGTCGATGTCGGTCTCGATCTTCGGTAGGCCCTTCGAGACGCCTTCCTCGCGCACCTCGCCGTTCAACTGCTTGAGGAACTCGACCTCTTCCTCGGTGTTCCAGCCGATGCCCTTGCCGCCGTTGCCGACTTCGGTCATCAGCGGACCGAGCGCGGTGAATTTCTTGTAGGTGTTGGGATAGTCGCGCTCGACCACCACCATGTTCGGCATGGTCTTGCCTGGAACCGGCGCGCATTCGCCCTTTTTCCAGTCTTTCACATCGGTCGCCTGCGCCAGCTCCGTCGGCGTGTCGTGCAGGGTCGGCACCAGGACGAGGTCGCGCTCCACACCGAGCTCGCCTTTGGCGACTTCGGAGAATTTCTTCGCGATCCCCTTGAAAATCTCCCAGTCGCTGCGGGATTCCCACACCGGGTCGACAGCGGCGGACAGCGGGTGAATGAAGGGGTGCATGTCCGAAGTGTTAAGATCGTTCTTCTCGTACCAGGTTGCCGTCGGCAGCACGATGTCGGAGTAGAGGCAGGTGGTCGACATGCGGAAATCGAGCGTGACCAGGAGGTCGAGCTTGCCTTCCGGCGCAACGTCGTGCCAGGCAACCTCGACCGGTTTTTGCCCACCGGTTTCGCCCAGCTCCTTGCCTTGCACGCCGTGCTGGGTGCCCAGCAGGTGCTTCAGGAAATATTCGTGACCCTTGCCGCTCGAACCCAGGAGATTCGAGCGCCAGACAAACAGATTGCGCGGCCAGTTCCTGGGATCGTCGGGATTCTCGCAGGACAGGCGCAGAGTGCCGGCCTTGAGCGCTTCGACCGTCGTCTCGACCGGATTTTCGTCGCCGGCGGCCCGGGTTACCTCAAGCGGATTTTTCTCGAGTTGCGGGGCAGAGGGTAACCAGCCCATCCGCTCCGAACGGACGTTGAAGTCGATAAGGCTCAACGAATTCCATTCGCCCTCGGGCGCGAGCGGCGAGATGATTTCGTCGACCGCCAGCTTTTCGTAACGCCACTGGTCCGTATGGCTGTACCAGAAGGAGGTGCTGTTCATCTGCCGCGGCGGGCGGATCCAGTCGAGGGCGAAGGCGAGCGGCTGCCAGCCGGTCTGGGGCCGCAGCTTCTCCTGCCCGACATAGTGCGACCAGCCGCCGCCGCATTTGCCCACGCATCCGCACATCGTCAGCATGTTGATGATGCCGCGGTAGATCATGTCCATGTGGTACCAGTGGTTGAGGCCGGCGCCGACGATAACCATCGAGCGGCCCTCGGTCTTATGCGCGTTCTCCGCGAACTGCCTTGCGACCGCGATCACCTTGTCGCGCGCGACCCCGGTGATGCGCTCCTGCCAGGCTGGCGTGTAGGGCACATCGTCATCGAAGTTCGCGGCCACGTTCGCACCGCCAAGCCCGCGGTCCAGCCCATAGTTCGCAACGAACAAATCGTAGACCGTGGCGACCAGCGCTTCGCCGTTCTGTGTCTCGACCTTTCTTACCGGCACGTTGCGCCACAACACCTCGTCATGGTCGGTGCCGGCGAAATATTCGTGGCTGGTCCTGCCGAAATATGGGAAACCGACCGAAGCGACGTCGTCGCCGATATCGATCAGGCTCAGCCGCAGCTTCGTCGCATTGCCGTCCCCGCCATCCTTTTCTTCGATATTCCACTTACCTGCCTCGCCCCAGCGGAAGCCGATCGAGCCGACCGGACAGACCAGTGCGTCGCCCCGCGTCTCGTCCACCGCGACCGTCTTCCATTCGGGATTGTTGGATTGCCCTAGTGCGTCCGGCAGGTCGGCGGCGCGCAGCATGCGGTCGGGCACATAGCCGCCGCCGGTTTTTCGTAATGTCACCAGAAACGGCATGTCGGTGTAGCGGCGGCAATAGTCCTCGAAATACGCGCTCTTGCCCGCCAGATGCCATTCCCTGAGGATCACGTGGCCCATCGCCAACGCCATCGCAGCGTCGGTGCCTTGCTTCGGGTTGAGCCAGATGTCGGCGAATTTCGACGCCTCGCTATAGTCGGGCGTGACCGTCACCGTGGTCGCGCCCTTGTAGCGAACCTCGGTCATGAAATGGGCGTCGGGCGTGCGTGTCTGCGGCACGTTCGAGCCCCACATCATCAAGAAGGTCGAGTTGTACCAGTCGGCGCTTTCCGGCACGTCGGTCTGCTCGCCCCAGGTCTGCGGGCTGGACGGCGGCAGATCGCAATACCAGTCGTAGAAACTCATGCAGACGCCGCCGATCAGCGACAGGTAGCGCGAGCCCGCTGCATAGGAGATCATCGACATGGCCGGAATCGGCGAAAAGCCGATGACGCGGTCCGGTCCGTGGGTCTTGATCGTGTAGACATTGGCCGCCGCGACGATCTCGTTGACCTCGTCCCAGTCGGAGCGGACGAAGCCGCCCAGCCCCCGGACCTGCTGGTAGTCCCTGCGCGTGGCCGCGTCCTCGACGATGGACGCCCAGGCCGCGACCGGCGCCATTGTCTTGCGCGCCTCGCGCCAATGCCGGACCAGCCGGCTGCGGACCAGCGGATATTTGAGCCGGTTGGCGCTGTAGATGTACCAGGAATAGCTGGCGCCCCGCGAACAGCCGCGGGGCTCGTGATTCGGCAGGTCCGGCCGGGTCCGCGGATAGTCGGTCTGCTGCGTTTCCCAGGTGATGATCCCGCCCTTGACGTAGATCTTCCAACTGCAGGAGCCGGTGCAATTCACACCGTGAGTCGAGCGCACGATCTTGTCGTGCTGCCAGCGCGCCCGGTAGGAATCCTCCCAGTCGCGATCCTCATTCGTGACGATGCCGTGCCCGTCGGAAAAGGTGTCTACGGTCTTCCTGAAGAAGGTCAATCGATCCAGGAAATGGCTCATCGGGTCCGCCTCCTCACGGGTTCTTCACATAGGCGTTCTTCCGCAGATAGAACCACCAGTTTATGCCAATGCAGACTAAATAAAAGGCTGCGAATCCGTAGAGCGCATTTTCCGGCGTGGTCGCCTTGATCTGCTCGCCGAACACTTTCGGGATGATGAACGCGCCGTAAGCGGCGACCGCCGATGTCCAGCCCAGGACCGGGCCGGCCTGCACCTTGTCGAAGACGATGGCGATGGTGCGGAAGGTGGAACCGTTGCCGATTCCGGTCGCAGCGAACAGGATCAGGAACAGGATCAGGAACGGGACGAAGTATTCTTCGGGTGTCGGCGAGGCGTAGGCCAATGACAGGAAATACGCGACGCCCAGGGCGCAAACGACCATGATGACGGAGATGATCTGTGTCACCAGCGCCCCGCCGAGGCGGTCGGAGATCATGCCGCCGATCGGACGGATCAGCGCGCCGATGAACGGGCCCGTCCAGGCATACATCAATGCGCTCGGCCCGTTCGGGTTCACTGTCGTGTGGGTCATCACGCCGTCGACTGCGATATGCTGGAAGCCGAAGACCACCTTGATCGCCAGACCGAAGGCGGCTGCGTATCCGATAAAGGAGCCGAAGGTCATCGTGTAGATGACCGTCATCGCCCAGGTGTGTTTGTTCCTGAAGATCGAATATTGCTGGTCGAGACTCTGGCGAACCGTGCCGGGGATGAGCCGCAAGGCGAAAACCGTTGCGGCGATCACAAGGGGCAGCACGATCCATTTGCTCAGCTCCAGCCCGGCGCCGCCGGCATTGTCCGGCAGCAACAGCCACAGCCCGACCGCCGCGGTAATCAGCCCGATCGCCAGCATGCCCAGAATCTTGCCGAAGGCGGCGAACGTCGAGCCGAGACCCGGCGAGACATGCTCCGCGGTAATATTGTTCATGCCGAACCACGCGGCGATCACCAGCGGGATCAGGATGGCGACCCAGATGTAGCCTGCGTTGTGAATATAGGTCTCGGTTCCGGCCGGAATCTTCCCGACCAGCGTGCCCGAGCTGTTCCCGAGAATCAGCGCCGAGCCGCCGAAGACGCCCACTGTCATGACCAGCGGCACCAGAATCTGCATCGTGGTGACGCCGAAGTTGCCGAGACCGGCGTTCATGCCGAGCGAATAGCCCTGCACCCTTTTTGGGTAGAAGAACGAGATATTCGACATCGAGGAGGCGAAATTGCCGCCGCCGAACCCCGACAGCAGCGCCACGATCTGGAACTGCCACAGCGGCGTCGTCGGATCCTGCAACAGGAACCCGGTTCCCGCCGCTGGAAGGATCAACAGCGCTGTCGTCAGAAAGATCGTGTTACGGCCGCCCGCGATACGGATGAAGAAGGAAGAGGGGATGCGCAGAGTCGCACCGCTCAATCCGGCGATTGCGGCAAGGGTGAAGAGTTCCGTCTGCGAAAAGGGAAACTTCAGATTGATCATCTGAACCGTGATGATTCCCCAGTACAGCCACACCGCGAAGCCGAGCAGCAGACAGGGAATCGATATCCACAGGTTGCGCGTCGCTATCCGCTTGCCCTGGTCGCGCCAGAATGCGTCGTCTTCCGGATCCCAAACGACCAGATTCTTGGCCATATTTTTTCCCTTTTTCGAAACCGGCCGGCGATATTCGCCGCCAGGCCGGGTTTACTGCGCCGAAGCCGGGGGCGGCTGCGGCACGCCCGGGACGTCGCTCAGATAGCGTTCCTCGGAAAGTTGCGGATGACGGCGGCGCTCCATCAGCCGGATCGCCACATGCATCCAGACCGTGCTCACCAGCACGATCGCGAACATCAGCATGAAGGAACTGGTCCAGACGCCGATCCAATCGTTCAGGATGCCGAACGTGATCGGCAGGACAAACCCGCCGAGGCCGCCGATCATGCCGACCAATCCGCCGACCGAGCCGACGTGATAGGGGTAGTAGACCGGGATGTGCTTGTAGACGGCGGCCGTGCCCAGCGACATCACGAATCCGAGCACCACACTCAGGATGACGAAGCCTGTCAGACTGATCCCGAAGGTGAATTGGATGGGCCCGGAAATTCCCTGAACGATGTACTGGGTGGTCGGATAACTCATCGCGAAGAGGCACACCAACGACACGATGAAGGTCAGATACATCACGGAGCGCGCGCCCCATTTGTCCGACATCCAGCCGCCGAGCGCGCGAAATACCGAACCGGGCATTGAATAGGCCGCCGCCAGCATGCCGGCGGTTGCCAGGGGCAGGTCGTAGGCGCCGACGTAGAAGCGCGGCAGATAGGAAGCGAGCGCCACGAAGCCGCCGAAGACGAAGAAATAGTAGGTGGCGAAGCGCCAGACCTGCGGGTTTCTGAGCGGCGCGAGCTGCTCCCTGGCCGAGACCGGCTTGCGTCCCTCGCGCTGGCGCGCCACCTGTGCCGGATCCGGTTTGGCCATCAGGTAGAAAACGATGGCGGTCAGCGCCAGCAAGACCGCATAGATCTGCGCAGTCTGTTCCCAGCCGAAAGCCAGCACCAGGAACGGCGCGCCAAAGTTGGTGACGGCCGCGCCGACATTGCCGACCCCGAAAATACCCAGCGCCGTGCCCTGATGCTCCTTTTCGAACCATTGCGACGTGTAGGCGATCCCGACGATGAAAGACCCGCCGGCCAGCCCGACGCCGAGGGCGGCGATCAGAAACACCTCATAGGTCTGCACCGCAGAAAGCAGCCAGCAGGCGACCGCGGTAGCCAGCATCTGAACGGTGAATACGAGGCGGCCGCCATACTGTTCGGTCCACACGCCCAGGAAGATCCGGCTGACCGAACCGGTGAGGACCGGAGTCGCCACGAGGATGCCGAATTCGGTCTCCGACAGCCCGAGATCCTGTTTGATCTTGACGCCGATGATCGAGAAGATCGTCCAGACCGCGAAACACACGGTGAAGGAGAAGGTGCTCAGACCGAGCGCACGATACCGGTCGCCTCCAGTGACAGCAGTCAGGTCGTGCATGGAGCGAGGCCCCCCGAATTCGCGCCGACATATTCGCAGCTTTTGCGAAGCATATTCGGCAGGGCCGTCGCAAAAAATGATCTAGATCAAGAGAAATATTCTTTGGGCATGCTAAAGCTGCGGCGTCCGGCTGGCCGGCTGAACCCAACTGGTGGCTCGGCATTGAAGAGCGAGAATATTAGTCGATTTGCCTCGATCGGTCCGTTCTCCGGCGTCGCGCGCGAAACGTTGGAGTGGGTATTCCGTGGTGCACTGATCAGGCGCTTTCCTGCCGATACGCAGATTGCGGAACAGGGCGCGATGCCCGATTTTCTCAACGTGCTGCTGGATGGGAGCGTGAAACTGATCGGCAAGGGACCGGACGGGCGCGAGACCGTCGTCCAATACTGCGAGCGTGAGGATTGCATCTTTCTGGCCGCGGTGCTCACCGACGCGCCGCATATGGTGGACGCGCTGACGGTTGAGCCGGTGCAGCTGCTGTCGATCCCCTCGCGAAGCGTTCGTGAAGGCGTGGTATCGGATCATCGCCTGGCCCTGAACATGATGGGCGAACAGGCGCGGCAGGCCCGAATGATCGTCCGCCGTATCAAGAACATCAACCTGCGCAGCGCATGGCAACGGCTGGGCTGCTATCTGATGGCGCTCCGCGACAAGACCGGTGGCACTACCTTCGTGCTGCCGGTTCCCAAGCAGCAGGTCGCGGTTCAACTTGGCCTGACCCCGGAAAGCGTGTCCCGAGCGTTCGCGTCGCTGCAAGAGTATGGCGTTTCGGTGTCCGGGCGCAGGGTGATACTCCGAGACCCCGAACTGATGCGCTCCAAATGCGTGCCCGACCCCCTGATCGATCGCGACCACCGGGAACCGTCGCTCGTTGGCGGCGACTGCCTATCGGGTTGATCGCTGAAGAGCCTGAATCTCCCCATCTGTTGTTTGGCGTCGGTGCCCGACCCCTCAGATTTGCAAAGGATCGACAGGCCAGCCTGCCGATCGGCTCATGTTGCGATCTCCTGTCGGCATGGACGCACCCTATACCGTCGCGCGGGCCTTGCCGACGCGGGGCACGGGCCGCCCACCGTCCGCTATGGCGATCGCCATCATGATTTCATCGGGCCGCGGTGCGTCACTTACGGTAACGCTCATCGCATCGAAATGATCGAAGGACCAGGCATCGTCCTTGTGCCCGAGCGGAATGTCGACTGTCGCGCCGGCAGCGGCGACCTTGGCTGCCGACGGTATCAACGCCTTGCCGCCGCCGATCGGCTCGCGCATCGCCTTCCCGAGCGACGGGTGCAGCATCGCATGGCCGTGCTCCAGATCGCCCGACGTCCCGACGATCGCCGCCTTGCCGTAGCTGACGGCGGGACCCGGGAGAAGCGGGGTCATTTCCGCCATCAGGCGCTCACCGAGCGCGGCGCCGAGCTCGAAGAGATCGGACAAGTCCTCGACGAAGCTTCCGGCGTGGGGATTGGCGACAACCGCAATTCCGGCTACGCGGGTAACCGGGCCATCGGTTGACACGCCGCCGCCCTCCCGCTCGATGGTTTCCTTATGCACGACCAATTTGCGCACACCCAGGTCCGCCATGACCCTCGCTCCTCCGTTTGCCGCTCAGTACGGGTCAGCCGCGCCCGATCGGCCGGGTTCGCCGCCCCGTTATCTTCCCTGCACATTCTGACGGCTCGGATCGCCGCCGGCCAGCCTTGCATCGGATGCGGCGCAACCGTCCGTCGGAATTTCGAGCCTCGCAGGGCGAGGTTTCGTCCGATGCGCCTTGTATCGTATGTTTCGCGCGCGCAGAGCACGCGACGTGCCGGCCGGACGACAACCCGGCCAGCCATCGAACCCAAGGAGGCCGATCAATGCAGATCATCAAGCGTGGCGAGGTGACCAGGTACGCATTCGATGCACGAGACGAGCCCGTGCTTCACGTCAAGCAGGAGGAGTCGTTCCAGATCGAGACCGACGATGCGCTGTCGGGCCTGATCGAGGACGACAGCGACAACCCGAAGGTGCACCAGTTCGTGGGCGATGCGCATGTCGATGCGCTGAACGCGGCTTGGCCTCCCAAATACAACCCCGTCGTCGGCCCTATCTACATCGAAGGGTGCGAAGCGGGCGACGTCCTCGCCGTGAACCTCGAGATCATCGACCCGTGGCGCTACGGCTTCTCGGGCATCCTCCCCGGCATCGGACCCTACGGCGAGTCGACACGCTGGGGCGGACAGTGCGCGGAGCCGCGGGTGCAGGTCATCGAGCACCTTCCCGGGCCGAGCGGCCATACGCGGGACGGAAAGGGAAAGTATTCGGACAAGCTGACGTGGGATCTGGAGCCGTTCTGCGGAACCCTGGCGACCGCTCCCGAACGCGAGGTCTTCACCTCGCTGCTGGGCCAGGGGCCGTTCGGCGGCAATATCGACTGCCGGGACGTGGCTCCCGGACACACGATCCTGCTCAACTCCTACCACAAGGGAGGATTGCTCTACATCGGAGACATCCACGGCGGACAGGGCGATACGGAATTCACCGGTATCGCCGACGAGACGCGCGCCACCGTGCAGCTCAACTGCGCCGTCATCAAGAACAAGCGCCAGCCCACGGTTCGAATCGTCAAGCCGGAAAGCATTGTCGCGATCGGCATCAACCTGCCGATGGAGCATGCCGTCTACGACGCCTGCGCCAACATGATCGACTGGCTGAGCGAGGACTACGGCGTCAAGCCGCAGGACCTCTACATCCGCATGTCCTGCGATCCCGCCTTCCGCATCCGGACCTACCAGATGGTGCGGGCCATTACCATTCAGCACGTCGTCGGGGCAGAGTATCCCAAGCATCGGCTGAGCCCTGCCTTCTAGAGGAGGCGCTCGTTTCAGGTCCATCCCGGCGCTTCCGCCGACGTACGACCCACGGACAACACTACGAAAAGGAACGGACAATGGATCTCGGATTGAACGACAAGGTGGCCGCCGTGACGGCCTCGAGCCTCGGCCTCGGCCAGGCGATTGCGATGGAGCTTGCGCAGGAGGGCGCCAAGGTTTCGATCTGCGCGCGTCGTCAGGGACCGCTCGACGAGACCAAGGCGGCGATCGAGGCGGCCGGCGGCGAGGTGCTCTCGTGCGTCGCCGACATGAGCAAGCGCGAGGATGTCGAACGCTTCGTCAACGACACCGCCGCGCACTTCGGGCGCTTGGACATTCTCGTGAACAACGCCGGCGACGCCTCGGTCGGCCGGTCCATCGAGGACCCGGACGAGGTCTGGGAACAGACCTACGACATCAATCTCTGGAGCGCAGTACGGGCGACGCGAGCAGCAGTGCCCCTGATCCGCAGTCAGGGGGGCGGCTGCATCGTCAACGTCGCCTCGGTGAGCGGACACAGCGGGCTCGGCGGCATGGCGGACTACAACTCGGCCAAGGCGGCGATGCTCGCGATAACCAAGACCCTGGCCCAGGACCTGGCGGGCGACGGCATCCGGGTGAACGCGGTCAACCCGGCCCTCATCCACACCCCGTTGTGGGAACGCATCGCGGAGGACAGCTTCGTCGGCACGGCCGGGGAGAATGTCGACGAGGTGTTCAGCAACCTCGCCGGTCAGCTCCTCCTGATCAACCGCTACGGACGGCCGGACGAGGTCGCGGGCGTCGTCGCATTCCTCGCGTCGGAGCGGGCGAGCTTCGTGACCGGAGCCTGCTGGAACGTCGACGGCGGCTTCACGAAGTTCCTGACCTGAACGGTCTCGGGCGCCGCCGGGCGGCATTCGCCGGACAGCCGCCCGGCCCGCCCTGGGCAATCCGTACGGTACGCACAGGATTCCGCAGCGTCGTAAGCCGTGGCCCGCGCGATTCGAACTTCGGCCGGGTCCCCGGGATCTTCTTGGGCGCGGCTGTTGGACGCCGGTCGGCATGCTAACCCATTTACGTTGCTACAATCTGCAGGGTCAAAGGGCCACGCCGAAAAACAAACGCGGAGCGCACGATGTCCGAAGTCCACTACAAGTCGGCCACCGAGCTGATATCGCTGCTCGATGCGCGGGAGATCGGCGCGCGGGAACTGCTCGATCGCTTTCTCGACCGCGTCGAGCGGCACAATCCGGCAATCAACGCGATCGTCTGGCAGGACGCCGGGCGCGCGCGGGCGGAAGCCGACGCTTCGGACCGCCGCCGCGCGGCGGGGGAGGACACCGGCCCCCTGGACGGCCTGCCGGTAACCGTGAAGGAAAGCTACGACCTGGCGGGTTCGCCCACGACCTGGGGCGTTCCGGAATACAGCGACAACATCGCAGACACGGACTCGGCCGTGGTCGAGAAATACCGTGGCGCCGGCGCGGTGGTCTTCGGCAAGACGAATGTCCCGTTCATGCTGGCGGACTGGCAAAGCTTCAACGCGATCTACGGCACCTGCAACAATCCGTGGAACCCGGCCCGCACGCCCGGCGGCTCCTCCGGCGGATCGGCGGCGGCGCTCGCCGCGGGGCTGACAGGATTGGACGCCGGCTCGGATATCGGCGCCTCGATCCGCAACCCGGCGCACTACTGCGGGGTCTTCGGCCACAAGCCGACCTGGGAGATCGTCTCGGCCCGCGGCCAGGCGTTGCCGGGAAACCTTGCCCCCACCGACATCGCCGTCGTCGGTCCCCTGGCCCGGTCGGCGGCGGACCTGAAGCTGGCCTTCGGCCTTCTGGCCGGCGCCGACGGCCCGGCCGCGCGGGCATGGCGGCTGACGCTGCCGGGGCCACGCAGGCAAAGCCTGCAGGAATACCGCGTCGGCGTCCTGCTGAGCGATCCGCAGGCGGAGGTCGAGCAATCCTACCAAGACGCCATCGCCGCGCTCGCCCGCTGGCTGGAAGGTGAAGGCGCGACGGTCGAGATCGGTGCGAAGCCCGGCTTCCCGACCGGGGAGGCGATGGAGGTCTACACGATGCTGTTGCGCGCCGAGACCTCCAAGCGGCTGAGCGACGAGACGATCGCGCAGGCACGCGAGGATCTGAGCCGCCTCCCGGCGGACGCGATCCCCTACCGCCGCCGGATGCTGGAATCCCAGACCATGCTGCACCGGGACTGGCTCAGGTGGAACGAGCGCCGCTACGCGCTGATGGCCGGCTGGGAAGAATGGTTCGAGACCTACGATCTGCTGCTCTGCCCCGCCGCGTCGTCGGCGGCCTTCCCGCACGATCAGGCGGGCGAGCGCCATGACCGGACGATCACCGTCAACGGCAGGGCCCAGCCTGTCGTCGATCAGCTCTTCTGGGCCGGCTATCCCTGCGGGTACTACCTGCCCTCGACCGTCGCGCCGATCGGGCTGACGGACGGCCTGCCCGTCGGCATCCAGATCGTCGGGCGCCAGTACGACGATCTGACCTGCCTGCACATGGCAGGGCTGATCGAGGAGGGCTACTACCGCTTCACGCCGCCGCCGGGGTATTGAAGTCACCGGCAGCGATGACGCGGCGTCCCGGGTCTTACCCGGACCTTGTCCGGTCCAGGCAGGAGCGAACCGATAAAATTCCCAAATCTTTCCGCACGGCGCTTCGATCCCGGCGCAGCGCAGGAAAGATATGGGAATCATATATGTGGCTATGCGTTTGCGTCCTGCCGCTGTCCCGATAGCCGACACCGTTATCCGCCTTTCGGTGTCGCCCCGGATGGAGCGGCCTGCCCCGGACTGCGATCCGGGGAGCGGAAATCCGGGGCCCAGAGTCGCCCGGCACGGCCTCGCCTTGTGGCTCTGGACCTCGGATTAAATCCGGGGCGGCACCTTTGGTATTCCGAGGCAGCGACGATCGGGCGGCGGTCGCTCTTTTCGACCGGACTGTCCGCGCCGTCGGCGATTGCCGCCCTATTCCGCGGCGGCCCGTATGGTCGCGCGGACCGTTAGGGCGCGCAGGGAGCGGTCGAGATCGGCGATCAGGTCGTCGACGCTTTCCAGGCCGACGCTCAGGCGGATGACGTCGTCGCCGGCGCCGGCCGTGGCGCGCTGCTCGTCAGTTAATTGCCGGTGGGTCGTGCTCGCCGGATGCAGGATCAGCGAGCGGGCGTCGCCGACATTGGCGAGATGGCTGAACAGTTCGACGGTCTCGACCAGCCGGATGCCGGCCTCGTAGCCGCCCTTGAGCCCGAAGGTGAACACCGAACCGGCCCCGCGCGGCATGTAGCGCTGCTGCAAGGCGTGGAACGGGCTCGACGGCAAACCGGCATAGGACACCCACTCGACCGCCGGATGCGCTTCCAGCCACTCGGCAACAACGAGGGCATTGGCGCAGTGCCGCTCCATGCGCAGGGGCAGGGTTTCCAGTCCGAGCAGGGTCAGCCAGGCGTTCATCGGCTGCTGGGACGCGCCGAGATCGCGCAGGGAAACCGCATGGGCATAGGTCGTATAGGCCAGCGTCCCGAAGGTCTCGGCGAAAGTCAGGCCGTGATACTCCGGCGCCGGCCGGGCCAGGCTGGGGAATTTGTCGGCATGGTCGAGCCACGGGAAATCGCCGGTATCGACGACCGCCCCGCCCAGCGACGTGCCGTTGCCGGACAGGAACTTGGTCGTCGAGTTGACGACGATATCGGCGCCGAAGTCGATCGGCCGGCACAGGAAGGGCGTCGCCATCGTGTTGTCGACGATGAAGGGCACGCCGGCCTCCCGGGCGACGGCCGCGACGGCTTCCAGATCGACGATCACGCCGCCCGGATTGGCGATGCTCTCGACGAAGATCGCCCGCGTCTCCGGGCTCAGCGCGCGGCGGAAATTCTCCGGGTCCACCGGATCGACGAACTGCGCCTTCCAGCCGAACTTTTTGAAGCTGTTGCCCATCTGGTTGAGCGAGCCGCCGTAGAGCTTGTTGGCCGCAATGACCTCGCCGCCCGGCGCCATCAGCGGGAACAGCGCCAAGACCTGCGCCGCATGGCCACTCGCGACCGCGGTGCCGCCGACGCCGCCTTCCAGCGCCGCCAGCCGTTCCTCGAGCACGGCGTTGGTCGGGTTGGCGAGCCGCGAATAGACGAAGCCCGGCTCCATCAGGTTGAACAGCGACGCGGCATGATCGGCGTCGTGGAAGACATAGGAGGTATTCTGGAAGATCGGCGTCTGGCGCGCGCCGGTCACCGGCTCGGGCTGGGCGCCGGCGTGGATCGCCAGGGTCTCGAAGCCGTAGTCCCGGTCGCTGCCGCCGCTCATCGCGCTATCCTCCGGCCTGCCATCTTCAGTTCAGCCTTGCGCGCCGGCGCTTGGCCGTGATGACGCCCGAATAGAAGCCGCCCCAGCTCAATTCGCCGTACAGGCGCGAAAATTCGATCTTCGGGCAGCGGTTCATCACGACGCGCAGGCCGGCCGCTTCGGCGCGGGCCGCCGCCTCGTCGTTGCGCACGCCGATCTGCATCCACACGGCCTTCGCCCCGGCGGCGATCGCCTCGTCGGTAATCGGGCCGGCCGCGGCCGAGTTGCGGAACACGTCGACCAGGTCCGGCGTTTCGCCCAGGTCCCCGATCGACCCGGCGACCGGGATGCCGAGGATCTCCCCGCCGGCCTCGCGCGGGTTGACCGGCAGGACGCGATAGCCCTTGGCCTGCAGATATTTCGCCACGAAATAGCTCGGCCGGTTCCAGCTCGCACTCAGCCCGACAATCGCAATCGAGCGCACATCGCCCAGCACATCGCGCAGATAGGCATCGGTATAGGCGTCGTGGTTCATGGGCGGCGGCGATCTCCGGTGGCGGGGCGGGGTTGAGGCCGTCGAACTCGCTTGTCACTTCTTCAAGACCCACTTCGCCAAAGCTGCGATCATCACCATGAAGAAGATCAGCACACCAATAATGATCAACACCTGCCAAATCGAAAGTCCCATCACGGCATATCTCGCTGTATTTCCGGCAAAACCCTACCCGGCTTCTTCATATTGCAGTTGGCGTTGTACACCGCCCGCCCGGCCGGTTCGAGGGCGAAATTGGGGGAGGCTGTACAGCTATCGCCAATCAAAGAGACAGCTCAGCCGGAGGACGCCGCGACGATCTCTTCGCAGTGCCGGTCGCTCACATGCACCGTGACCTGCAGGCGCCGGTCGAGGGCGGCGAGCATCTTCATCAGCCGGTCGAGCGTGAAGCGCCCGAGGTCCGCGTTGCGGATGCGGGAAAAATCCGCCGCGGCGAAGCCGGTGAGTTCCGCGGCTTTCCGCACCGAAAGGCCGCGGTCGTCGAGCACCGCGATGATCCGCGCCGCCAGAATCGCCTTCGCCTGCTTCAGGTCCGCCAGCGGATCGCCGAAATCGCGAAAGACATTCCCGCTGCCCGCGACCAGTTCGAATTCGTCATCGCTCATGGGGAAAGTTCCTCTCTCAACCGCCTGAGACGCGTTCTCACGAGGTCGATATCCGCTTTGGCGGTCTTGATCCCTGTCTTCGATTTCTTCTGGAAAGCGTGGATCACCCAAAGCGTTCCGGCCACTTCCGTCACATACACAACACGCCAAGCGTCGGCTCGGTGCCGCATGGCAATCTCCATCACTCCCGGACCCAAGCCCTTCAACGGTTTCGCGATGTCAGCCTTGCCGCCTTCGGCCGCGATGGTCAGTGCCGTGTTGACCCGGTCCCGAACCGCCATCGGGAAGGTCTCGTACACCTTTCGCGCGGCCCGAACCCATCCAATCGGTCTTGTTTGGTTGCTCATATCATATGATGTCAAATATGACAACCGCCGTTTCGGCGGTTACTGCTTGAAGATATTGTCCCGATGGTACTTTAAGAAATTCGGGTGAGGTCGTTCACGGATATTGGCTGGAACAGCGGCCATCAACTCCGGCCGAAGCAGTTTGTAAGCATCTTGAGGCACCTTCGGAGACACTAGAACCGTGTAGTCGTCTTCCAATGCCACCAACCCACGGTCAAACATCCAGTGCGCCGTCTGACAGAGAGCTATTCCGTTCCAGATCGAATCTGGACCGTTATGTCCATCTCCTACCGGGCGAATATGCGCAGCTTCGACTTCGGGTCTGCCTCCGCCATTGATTAGCCGCAATCCGGTCAAAGAGCATCGTTCCTTATACGCACCGCGAACCCGGCGCGAAAACATCCGGTCTCTGAACTTGCGTTTCTCAATGCGTTCAATTATTGGACGATTTTCCTCGAATTCCATTTCATTTTCGTCTGCCATCCCTCCAAACGGCCTTTGAAGGTTACTTTGCTGGTAGTCGGAAAGTTGGGCAAATCCCGCTTGTAAAATGTTCTGCAATTCGTTGGGCGGGATAAGTCTTACAGCGTTGATAAACGCTCCAGTATTGTGGGAACCATCCGGTTTTCGCAAAGCGCTTTCGTAAAAATAGACTCCGTCGCGAAAAGGAATACGCTGCTCGAAATCCAAATAGTCTTCAATCAACGCATAGTATGTTCCATCGTGCGTTGGCGATAGTTCTATTCTCGAAACGCGGCCCACTGCAAAATAGCTTCGCGCACCAGTCCTGTTCGATTCCGACGATCCAGCCCGACCCGGCTCGTAGTAAACAATCAGATCGCCAACAACTTGCTCTACTCGACCTAAATATTGCTTAGGAAAGTGATATCGACTGTCCGGCAGGTCGTCATATGCCGGATCGATTTTAGTTGTTAGAATTGCATTAGTCAATTTTATGAGATCTTGTGTGGTGTTCTATTTTTTCTTGAATTCCCTTAAGATGCGGCGATTTCTTCATAAGATCCCCAAAATCTTTAAGAAATTCGTTAACATGCGCGAAAGGACTGCCAGTGTCATGGTCAACCGAAGATAGCCCGTACTTCTCAGCCTGCCAATCAACAAATTCGGTAGGAGTCATTTTCGCTTCGATTGCTTCCATGATAGGCTCCGGATCGCCGGCCGCCTCATCCCATGTAATAAAATAGTATCTTTTCATATATTTAGAGGCAATTTCGCGATATTTGTCGAAATCGTCCGTCCACTCACTCTTTTCAAATTTCACGAAATACACCTTTCAATTGGCATTCTAGAGCATAAAATTTACATACACTCTTTGACACTTCCCGTAAACAAACTTTTTCATCGGTCCTTCCGCACCGGCGCCCGCTTCTCCAATTCGGTCTGGATACGTGTGACGGCGGCTTTCAGCGGGCCGAGATCCTTCCGGCAGGTTTGCCAGAGAATGGCGGGCTGGCTCTCGTGGTAATCGTGACGCAGCACGTTTCCGATTCCGGCTATCGCGCGCCAGTCGATCTCCGGTTGGCCGGCTTTCAGATCGTCGGGCAGACGGCGGCTCGCCTCCAGTGTGACGCGCCGGCCATTATAGCAATCTTTGTCAATCTTTGACAGACCGCCTGGGCGAGCGGTATCCGGGCCAAATATACAGGCCAGGCCTGCGAACGGCCGGATCGGTCCGGCTGGACGTCCCTCCCTGCCGTCGCCCCCTCACCGGTCCTTCCACACCGGTGCGCGCTTCTCGATGAAGGCGTCGATGCCTTCGCCGGCGTCGTCGCTCATCATATCGCAGGCCATGTTGCGGGCGGCGAAGTCGTAGGCGTCCTCGAGTTCGAGGTCGAGCTGCCGGTAGAACATCTTCTTGCCGCTGCGCGTCGTGACCGTCGATTGCGCGGCGATCCGGTCGGCGAGGTCGCTGGTCGCCTCGTCCAGCCCGTTGTCCGGCGCAATCCGGTTGACCAGGCCGATCTCGGCGGCCCGGGCGGCGGAAATGAAGTCGCCGGTGAACAGCATCTCGAAGGCGTGCTTGCGCGCCACCGCGCGCGAGAGCGCGACCGACGGCGTCGAGCAGAACAGCCCGTTGTCGATCCCGTTGGTCGCGAACTCCGCCGATTCGCCGGCGACGGCGAGGTCGCAGGCGGCGACGAGCTGGCAGCCCGCGGCGGCCGCGATGCCGTGGACCTGGGCGATCACCGGCTGGGGCATCGCCGTGATCGTTTTCATCATCGCGCTGCAGCGGTCGAAAAGCCGGGTGTAGTAGGCCCGGTCCGGGCGGGCGCGCATTTCCTTGAGATCGTGGCCGGCGCAGAAGGCGCGGCCGGCGGCGCGGATGACGACGACGCGCACGGCGCTGTCCGTCGCCGCGGCTTCCAGGGCGCTCTTCAGCGCGTCCAGCAGGTCTTCCGAAAGGGCGTTGAAAACCTGCGGCCGGTTGAGCGTGAGGGTGAGGACGCCGGTGTCGGAGAGCTCCGGCAGCAGCACCGGTTCGTGCGGCGCAGGGGGGCGGTCGTCGACGGGCGCGACAGTGTTGGCGTTCATGGCGCGGACTCTTTCGTTCCGGACGTATCCCTCCCACCCAAATTAGGATGAAGCTGGACTATTCGAAAGCTGCCTCGCTGTCGCGCGACATCGCGTCGGGCCGACGCCGTATGGACAATCGGGGCGTGCGGCCAATCTTGTTGGCGAGAAATTCCAACCGGCCGCCGCCGGCCGCGCCGCTCCCGAGGATCCTATCGATGAAACTTCCCGGACCCGACCACCCCATTACCGTCGAGCCTGCATCCGAGACGGTCACCGTCGTCTTCAACGGCAAGGCGATCGCCCGGTCGTCCGACGCGCTGAAGATGCAGGAAGCGGCCTATGCGCCGGTCTATTACATCCCGCTGGCCGATGTGAACCGGGCGGCGCTCGCGAAGACGGCGCGGCAGACATACTGCCCCTACAAGGGCGACGCCAGCTACTACACGGTGACGGTCGGGATCGAGAGCGCCGAGAACGCGGTCTGGGCCTATGAGGAACCCTACGACGCCGTCGCCGCCATCGCCGGCCATGTCGCCTTCTATAGCGACAGGATGGATTCGGTGTCGGTGGGGTAGGTGGGGTTTCAGGCGCCGCAGCAAAATACAATTCGCCGTCATTTCGACCGGAGCCGCCCGCAGGGCGGCGAAGCGGAGAAATCTTTCCGGCGCGGTGCAGGGTCCAAGGCACTGTACCGGAAAGATTTCTCCGCTCCGCCCCGGACTAAATCCGGGGCTACAGTCGAAATGACGGTCAGAAAGCAGGTCCAAGCGACAGACCGAGCGCGGGCTGACTTGCGACGCGGCCTCACCCCACCGTCAGGATGTACTTGCCGATATGCTCGCCGGCTTCGAGCGCGGCATGGGCGTTGGCGGCGTCTTCCAGATCGAACGTATCCTGGATCACCGGCGCGATCCGGCCGTCGTCGAGCAGCGGCCAGACCTCGCGGCGCAGCCCGGCCGCGATCGCCGCCTTGGCCTCGACCGATTGCGGCCGGAGCGTGGAGCCGGTCATGGTCTGCCGCTTCACCATCAGCAGGCCGAAATCGACTTCGGCCTTCCTGCCGCCGAGCAGGGCGATGGTGACCAGCCGGCCGCCCAGCGCGAGGCATTTCTGGTTGCGCGGAACATACCCGCCGGAAACCATGTCCAGAATCACGTCGGCGCCCTTGCTCCCGGTCAGTTCGTTGACGATGGCGACGAAATCCTCGTTCCGGTAGTTGATCGCCCGCACGGCGCCCAATTCTTCGCAGGCCCTGCATTTCTCGACCGTGCCGGCGGTCGCAATGACCGTGACGCCGCGGGCGGCGGCGATCTGGATCGCGGTCGTGCCGATGCCGCTGGCGCCGCCGTGGACGAGCAGGGTTTCGCCGGATTGCAGCCCGCCGCGCATGAAGACGTTGGTCCAGACCGTGAAGAAGGTCTCGGGCAAGGCCGCCGCGCGCACCATGTCGTAGCCCTGCGGGACGGGCAGGCAATGGGCCGTAGGCACCGCGCAATATTCGGCATAGCCGCCGCCGGGGGCGAGCGCACAGACCGTGTCGCCGAGAGCGACGCCGGCCGCCCCGTCGCCGGCCGCCCCGTCGCCGGCCGCCACGATCTCGCCGGCGACTTCGAGGCCGGGCAGATCCGAGGCGCCGGGCGGCGGCGGATAGCTGCCGGCCCGCTGCGCCAGGTCCGGCCGGTTCACGCCCGCTGTGGCGACCCGGATCAGCACCTCGCCGGCGCCAGCCGCCGGTACGGGCCGGCGGACGGGCTTCAGCACCTCCGGCCCGCCATGTTCGGAGATTTCGATGGCGGTCATGGTATCGGGCAGGGCGTCGGGCTGGGCGGGCATCGGCAATTTCTTTCGGTTTTCGGGGATGGGCGCCACCGATAGCAGATCGAGGCTACAGAATCAGCATTTGATCCGATCCGCCCGCCGTTTACACTTACAACCGCAAGAGAGGAACCGAACCATGCCCAACCCGCCCGCCAATCTCAGCTTCAGCCATGTCGGCTTCTATGTGCACGAACTGCCGAAGATGGAGGATTTCTACACGCGCGTGCTCGGCTTCGTGGCGACCGACCGGGGCGTTGCGCGCGGCTCGCCTCTGGTATTCCTGAGCCGCGACCCGAAAGAGCACCACCAGATCATCCTGTCGGAGGGGCGCACCGGCGGTCCCGAGGCCCGGGTCGTCAACCAGGTCGCGCTCCGGGCCGGCTCGCTGCAGGATCTGCGGGATATGATGGCTATTCTCGAGGGCGAGCCCGAAGCCACCAACATCGATCCGGTCAACCACGGCACTGCCTGGTCGGTCTATTTCCGCGATCCGGAAGGCAACCGGATCGAGGTTTTCGTCGACACGCCCTGGTATGTCGAACAGCCGATCATCGCGCCGCTCGACCTCTCGCTGAGCGACGAGGAGATTCACGAGCAGACGAAGGCGGTCCACGGCGCCTCGCCGACTTTCCGCCCGGCCGCGGAATGGCAGGCCGAATTCGGCGAAAAGCTGCGCGCGGCCGGCGTGCCGGTCTGAGGCGGGTCTGAGGCCGGGCTGCAGCCTTTATTCTTCAGCGGGATGGCGATGCTCGAACTGCACCACAACAATATGAGCGTGTGCTCCGCCAAGGTGCGGCTGGTGTTGCGCGAGAAGGGGCTGGGTCCGGTCGAGCATCACTACAATCTGCGCAAGGGCGACCAGTTTGCGCCGGCCTATATGGCGCTCAACCCGATGGGCGTGGTGCCGACCGTGGTCCATGACGGCCGGCCGGTCATCGAATCGACCCTGATCTGCGAATATCTTGACGAGGCCTTTCCGGAGCCGCCGCTGCGCCCGGCCGATCTGGTCGACCGGGCGCGGATGCGGCGCTGGGCCAATGTGCCGGACCAGGGCCTGCACGCCGCCTGCGGCACGGTCTCGAACGCGCTGGCCTTCCGCTACCAGTTCCTGGCGCTGAGCGAAGCGGAGCGGGAAGCGAACCTGGCGCAGACGCCGGACCCGGCGCGCCGCGAACGCAAGCGCATGGGCATCGAACGCGGCATGGACTGGCCGCCGGCGGCAGACGCGGTGCGTTTCTACGACGGCGTGCTCGGCCGCATGGCGGCGGCGCTGGCGGATGGCGGCCCGTGGCTGGCCGGGGTGGCCTATTCGCTCGCCGACGTGGCGCTCACGCCCTATGTGGTGCGGCTCGACCATCTCAATCTGTCCTGGATGTGGGACAGCCGCCCGGCCCTGGCCGCCTGGTACGACGCCGTCCGGATGCGCCCCAATTACGCCGGCCTCGCCGACTATATCGAGCCGTCCTACCTTGAGATCATGGACACGCACGCCGCCGAACTGCGGCCCAAGGTGCAGGCGGCGCTGGCTGGGTAAGGGCCGGCGCGCGCGGCAGCCATTCGATCGGCGCCGTCGGGGAGGGTTTCAAACCCTCCCCTGCCGCCGGTTCGGACCCGCGCCTTCCGAGGTTGTAGAGAATAGGCGACGGGGGAAGAAACGCTCCCCCAACCGGCGACAGGGCAGGCCGCGCAGCGCCCGACCCGGCGCTTTCCATGACTTCAAGATGAGACACTGCCCGAAGCACAGATTGCTTGCCGGGGGGAGGGACCGGCAATTAGAATGTTTCTTTTTTTCGCCAACCAGAAGTGTCAAGGGGGCAATGAAAATGAGAGTTCCATTCAGGTTTTTGGCGGCCGCGTCGGTCGCCTTTGCGCTGACTGCTTTTGGCGTCGGCAGCGCATCCGCCGAAAAGATCAAGGTTGCGGGCGTCTATACGCAGCCGATCCAGCAGAAGTGGGATGCGCGCCTGCATCAGGCGCTCGGCAATGCCCAGAAACGCGGCGACATCGAGTATGTGTTCTCGGAGAAGGTGTCGAACACCGATTATATCCGGGTGCTGCGCGAGTATGCCGAAAGCGGCGTCAGGCTGATCGTCGGCGAGGCCTTCGGCATCAGCCGCGAAGCCCGCAAGGTCGCGGACGATTACCCCAAGGTCGCCTTCCTGATGGGCGATCCCTTCAAGCCGCACGGCAAGAACTTCGCGGTCTTCGACAACTACATCCACGAGCCTTGTTACCTGATGGGCATCCTGGCCGGCTCGATGACCAAATCGAATCGGATCGGCATGGTCGGCGGCTATCCGATCGGCGAGGTCAACCGCCTGTTCCACGCCTTCATGAACGGCGCCCGGTCGGTCAACCCCAAGGTCCGGTTCAAGGTCACCTTCATCGGTTCCTGGTACGATCCGCCAAAAGCCAAGGAAGCCGCCTTCGCGCAGATCGAGGCCGGCGTGGACGTGCTCTATGCCGAGCGCGCCGGGGTCGTGGATGCGGCGCGGCAGAAGAAGATCATCGCCTTCGGCAACGTCAACGACATGAACAAGGAGGAGAACGGCAAGGACGTCGTCGTGACGTCGGCGCTGTGGGACATGAACTCTGCCATCGGCCATGCCATCGGTCTGGTCAAGAAGGGCAGCTTCAAGGCCGCGGACTACAAGGCATGGACCATGATGCAGAAGGGCGGCGCCAGCCTTGCGCCCTATTATGAGTTCGAGAACCGGATTCCGGCTGCCGCCAAGGCCAAGGTCGAAAAGATCAAGGCCGCCATCCTGGCCGGGAAACACGTCGTGAAGATCAACGACGCCGAGCCGAAATCGACCTACTGAGGGTCTACGGAAACCTTGGATGAAGTTCTAAAGCTCGCCGGCGTTACCAAACGCTTCGGAGAGCTGACGGCCAACGACGGGATCGACCTGTCGTTGGCCGCCGGGGAGGTGCTTGCCCTGCTGGGCGAGAACGGCGCGGGCAAGACCACCCTGATGAACATCATATTCGGCCACTATTTGGCCGACGAAGGCCGTGTCGAGATCGACGGCCGACCGTTGCCGGCGGGATCGTCCGAAGCCGCGATCCGGGCCGGGATCGGCATGGTCCACCAGCATTTCACGCTGGCCGACAATCTGACCGTTCTGGAGAACATCATTCTGGGGCGCGAGCGGCTGTGGTCGTTGCGCCAGGGCCTCGCGGCGGGCCGCCGCCGTCTGCGCGAGATTTCCGGGCAGTTCGGTCTCGAGGTCGAGCCCGATGCGAAGGTCGGCGACCTGACCGTCGGCGAACGCCAGCGGGTGGAAATTCTCAAGGCGCTCTACGCCGATGCCCGGATCCTGATTCTCGACGAGCCGACGGCGGTCCTGACGCCCCAGGAAACCCAAAGCCTGTTCGCCACGCTGCGCAGCCTGGTGGAACAGGGCCGGTCCGCCATCATCATCTCGCACAAGCTGAACGAGATCCTGCAGGTCAGCGACCGCGTCGCGGTCCTGCGCCGGGGGCGGCTGATCGGCGTCGTCCCGACCGCCGAGGCCGACCGGGACCAACTCGCCGAGATGATGGTCGGACGCAAGGTCGTTCGCCCCCGGGCCGAGCCCCTGGCGGCGGGCGAGCGGGTGCTGCGCCTCGAAAATGTCTCGACGAAGAGTTCCCGCGAAGACGACAATCTCGAAACGGTCGATCTGACAGTGCGGCAGCATGAGATCGTCGGCGTCGCCGGGGTCGCCGGCAACGGGCAGAACGCGCTCGCGGATGTGGTTTCGGGCGCTCTCGTGCCGGCCGGCGGCATGGCGGAAGTCCTCGGCCGCCGGGTCGAGCGGGTCGATTCCCGTTCGCTGGTGGCCGCAGGGATCGGCCGCATCCCCGAAGACCGCCACGCCAAGGGCATCATCGGTGAGATGGCCGTGTGGGAAAATCTGGTCAGCGAGGATCTGCGTAAGCCACCCTTCGCGCGCGCCGGCCTGCTGATCGACAGCGCCGCCGGCCGCCGCCACGCCGAGACCCTGATCGAACGTTACGATGTCCGCTGCCCCGGCCCCAATGCCGAAACCCGGCTGCTGTCCGGCGGCAACCTGCAGAAATTGATCCTGGCGCGCGGCCTGTCGCGCGAACCGCGGCTGATCGTGGCCAACCAGCCGTCGCGCGGCCTTGACGAGGGCGCGATCGCCTATGTCCACGGACAGTTGCTCGAGGCCCGCCGGCGCGGCGCCGGCATCCTGCTGATTTCGGAAGACATGGACGAATTGATGTCGCTGGCCGACCGGATCGTCGTGATCTACCGCGGACGTCTGCGCGAGGCCGCCGGAACCGCCGCGGGCGACATCACCCGGATCGGCCTGATGATGAGCGGACAGGAGGCCGCGTGATCCGCTTCGAACCGCGCGAACGGGCGCCGGTCTGGCTGGCCATCGTGGCGCCGGTTCTGGCCATCGCCGCCAGCCTGCTGCTCTGTTCGATCCTGATCGTCTGGAGCGGCGAATCCGTTCTCGGGTCTTACGTCCTGCTCGTGAAGGGATCGCTCGGTTCCCGGTTCGCGGTTACCGAAACGCTGTCGCGGGCGACGCCCCTGATCTTCACCGGCCTTGCCGCGGCAGTCGCCTTCCGGGCGAAGTTCTGGAATATCGGCGCCGAGGGGCAGTTCTATTTCGGCGCTCTGGCCGTGACCTGGATCGGCACCGGCCTGTTCTCGGTCCCGCCAATTCTGATGATCCCGCTGCTGTTCCTGGCGGGCGCCCTGGCGGGTGGAATGTTGCTGTTCGTTGCCGTCTTCCTCAAGACTCGCCTCAAGGTCGACGAAGTCGTCACGACCCTTCTGCTGAACTTCGTCGTCTTGTTGCTGGTCAGTTGGCTGATCGAGGGGCCGTGGAAGGATCCGATGTCGCTCGGCTGGCCGCAGGCGGCGCCGGTCGTCGACGAAGGGGTGCTGCCCAAGCTGCTGGACCGGACCCGTCTCCACCTCGGCTTCGTATTCGGCGTCGCCGCGGCGGTCGCGGTCTGGCTGCTGATGACCCGGACGGTTTGGGGCTACGAGATCCGCGCGGTCGGCTACAATCCCGAAGGCGCCGCCTTTGCCGGTATCTCCATCAACGCAACCGTGGTCCGCACCGCGCTCATCAGCGGCGGGCTGGCCGGCATGGCGGGCGTCTCCGAGGTCGCCGGGCTGAAGGGCTACCTGACCCTCGATCTGTCGCCCGGTTTCGGCTACGCCGGCATCGCCGTCGCCATGCTGGCCGCGCTGCATCCGATCGGCGTGATCGGTTCGGCAATCTTCCTTTCCGCCATTTTCGTCGGCGCCGATTCGATGAGCCGGTCGAGCAGTGTGCCGAGCTATATCGCCGACGTGGTGACGGCGGTTTCGCTGCTGCTCGTGTTGCTCAGTGTGATGCTGACCCGGTATCGGGTCCGCTGGTCCCGAAGGATGCTCCGATGACGGCGGTCGCTCCTGCCTGCCGGCGCCTTTCGCCTGCGCCCGGCGAACCCGGGTCGGCGCCGGCATGATCGATATCCTCGAAATTCTGGCGACGACCGGCTTCTGGGCAGCCACGCTGCGGATCGTCAGTCCGTTGATCTTCGGCACCCTGGGCGAATTGTTGTGCGAGCGGGCCGGGGTTCTCAATCTCGGCATCGAAGGCATCATGACCGTCGGGGCCATGTCGGGTTGGATGTGGGTCTATCAGGGCGGCGACCTGTGGACCGGCGTGTTGTTCGCCGCCATGGTCGGCGGCCTGTTCGGCCTCCTGCACGCCTCCTTCACGGTCCATCTCGGCCTGTCCCAGCATGTCACCGGCATCGGCATAACGCTGCTCGCCGTTGCGCTCAGTTCCTATGTGTTCCGCATGATTCTGCCCTCGGTCACGACCCCGCCGAAGATCGTCCCGTTCCAGGTCTACGAGGTGCCGCTGCTGTCAGAGATTCCGTTCCTGGGCCCAACCCTCTTCAGCCAGACGCCGCTGACCTATCTGGCCCTGATCTTGGTGCTGGCCGTGTGGTACCTGCTCTACCGCACGCCGCTCGGCCTGGCGATCCGGATGGCCGGCGAGAACCCGGTTGCGGTCGAGGCCCAGGGCATCGACGTGCTGCTGGTGCGCACCGGCGCGGTCGTCGCCGGCTCGGCGATGATGTCGGTGGGCGGCGCATTCCTCACCATGTCCGCCTTCGACGCGTTCTATTTCGGCATGACCAACGGCCGCGGATGGATTTGCGTGGCTCTGGTGATTTTCGCGTCCTGGCGGCCGGGCAAGGCGCTGATCGGCGCCCTGCTGTTCGCAGGCCTCGACGCCATGCAGGTGCGCGCCCAGCAGGTTGCCGGCGCGGTGATCCCGTATCAGTTCTTTCTGGCGCTGCCCTACATTCTCAGCATCGCGGCGATGGTGGTCATGTCGCGCCGCGCTGCCTATCCCAAGGCCCTGCTGACGCCGTTCCGCCGCGGTGACCGGGTCTGAAAACCGGAGAGCACCCATGCTCGATCTACTCCTGCGCAACGCCAACCTGCCCGACGGGCGCCAAGGGATCGATATTGCGATCGGGGACGGCCGCATTGTCGAGGTCTCGCCCGGCATCGATGCCGAGGCGGCAAAGGTTCTGGAACTGGACAACTGGCTGGTGACGCCGCCCTTCGTCGATCCGCACTTCCATATCGATGCGACGCTGAGCGCGGGCCGCCCGCGCACCAACGAGAGCGGCACCCTGCTGGAAGGCATCGAGATCTGGGGCGATCTGGCGCCGACGCTGACGCCGGAGGATATCAAGAACCGGGCGCGCGAACTGTGCCACTGGTCGATCGCGCGCGGCTGCCTGGCGATCCGCAGCCATATCGACGTGACCGAAGATTCCCTGATGGCAGTCGACGCGCTGATCGAATTGCGCGAGGAGATGGCGCCCTGGATCGACCTGCAATATGTCGCCTTCCCGCAGAACGGCTTCTACCGCTATCCGAATTCCCGCGAGAACCTGCTCCGCGCCTTGGACAAGGGCGTGGACGTCGTCGGCGGCATTCCGCATTTCGAGCGCACTATGGCCGACGGTACGGCCTCGGTGACGGCGCTTTGCGAGATTGCGGCGGAGCGCGGATTGCTGGTCGACATGCATTGCGACGAGACCGACGACCCGACGTCGCGCCATATCGAGACGCTGTCCCGCGAGTCCCAGCGGCTCGGCCTCCAGGGGCGGGTTGCCGGATCGCACCTCACCTCCATGCACTCCATGGACAACTACTATGTCAGCAAGCTCCTGCCGCTGATGCTCGAAGCCGGCGTGACGGCAATTGCCAATCCGCTGATCAACATCGTCATCCAGGGCCGCCACGATACCTATCCCAAGCGCCGCGGCATGACCCGGGTCAAGGAAATGATCGAGACAGGCATCCCGGTCGCCCTCGGCCACGATTGCGTCATGGACCCGTGGTACGGCCTCGGCAGTCACGACATGCTGGAAGTCGCGCATATGGCGGTCCATGTCGGCCTGATGACCGGGACCGAGGAAATGCGCTCGATCTTCGACGGCGTCACGACCGCGGCCGCCGCGACTCTCCATCTGGACGGTTACGGGATCGAACCTGGCTGTCACGCGGATCTCGTCGTCCTCCAGGCGCGCGACCCGATCGAGGCGATCCGGCTGAAGGCGAACCGACTGTATGTGCTGCGCCGGGGCGCGGTGATCGCGAGCGCGGCGCCGGGACAGGTGGCGCTTAGCCTGGGCAATACCGAGCGGACGGTCGACTTTCTCGCCGGGGAAATCGAGGCGCCCGCCGCATAACCCGATCTGTGTCCGGCCGATGCCCAATTTACGTCCCGGGGAAGGTGACAACGGTTCCCAGGGCATCGGCGTAGCGGTACACAGGCGCTCGGGGGCGGCCGAGGGCGGCCAGTGATCCGCGGCCTGCGTCAATCGGGTCCGGCAGCGAGCGCAGGACTTTCTTGCCGAGGGTCGGACGAGTTGCCGGAACTCCGGAAGAGCCAATGATCTTCATGACCAAATCGCGGCAACGGCGCGGCTATACCGCCCGGCGGATCGGGGAAACCCTCGACGGGACCGAACCCTTTGCCTCTGACGATCCAGCATCGACGTAAACCGCGGACCGGGACTCGGCAAGGCAACGCTTTGCGCATCAGCTGCCCGCCTGGATTGCCCTCGCCTGTGTCGCTGCTATCCCGATCATCATTCTTGCCGCCCTGGTCATGCGGTAGCGATTGGTCGTTCGCTTGAAATTCCGATCCGTATTCCAGGGGTTCGGCGTCGGCGACATTGTCGAAATCCTCCAAAGCCGGGATGAAGCCAAAATTCCATCCGGACTCTAGTTGCACCGATTTCAGACTGGTCGTATAATCTAGTCTGAAATTGTGGAGGTATTCATGGAAACGGTTGGGGCATACGAAGCCAAGACTCATTTGCCCCGGCTGCTCGACCGGGTCGCGAGGGGCGAGAGCCTGACCATTACGCGGCACGGCAGACCGGTCGCGCGGCTGGTTCCAGTGCCTGGCGATCGCGAGCAGGCAAAGGCTGCTGCGGCGCGTATCGTCGAACGCCGGCGGCACATTGAGCGGGTGCCGTTGGCAGAGCTAGTCGAATCGATCCACGAAGGGCATCGCTATTGACGGGATTCGTCATCGATTGTTCGGTCTTCCTGGCTTGGTGTCTGGCCGACGAGGACGATCCTGCTGCGACCGACGCCATGCATCGTCTAACCGATGAAGGCGGCGTCGTTCCGCAAATCTGGTGGTACGAATTGCGTAATGCCTTGCTGGCGAACGAACGCCGTGGTCAAATCACGGCGCAGCAGGTCGCCGATACCCTGACGGACAGTGCAGGGCTGGGCATTGAGATCGATGCCGAACATGACGAGGCAGCCGTTCTGGGCCTTGCACGGCAGCACAATTTGACCGTCTACGACGCCACCTATCTGGAGGTCGCCTTTCGGCGCGGCCTGCCCCTGGCGACGCTTGACCGCCGGCTGGCGGCGGCGGCAACGGCAAACGGAATTGCTGTCATTTCCGGGCAGGGCTGACGCGCGCCCGGCCGGCCCGATCACTGTCCGGAAAGAAATGCCAGAATCTCGCGCGCCGTGTCCTCGGGCGCTTCCTCGGCCAGAAAATGGCCGCAATCGAGGGCGCGGCCGCGGACATCTTCCGCCCGTTCCCGCCAGCTTTCGAGCATGCCGAGGGCCTTGCCGGTCTGCCAGCCGGGGCGCCGGGCCATGTTGCCGGCCCACAGCACCAGCATCGGGCAGGCGATCTTGCGGCCCCGGTCCGCCTCGTCATGGACCAGATCGAGCGCAATCGCGCGGTAGTCCATGCATGTCGCGCGGACCGTCTCGGGATCGCTGAAACAGCGGAGATACTCGGCATAGGCCTCGTCGGCGATGGCGCCGTCGACCGCCGTCCACTGCCCGAGCAGGAAATCCAGATAGAATTTCGCGTTGCTGCCGATCAGGGTTTCGGGAAACGGCGACGGCTGGCGCATCAGATTCCAGTGAAACCACGAGTAGGCCAGATCGCGGTCCATATTGTCGAAAGCCGCCTGGGAGGACACGACGTCGAGCGATGTAAAGCTGCGGACCTTCTCCGGATGGTCGAGCGCCATGCGATGGCCGACCCGGGCGCCGCGGTCGTGGCCGACGACATGGAAGCTTTCGAAACCCAGCGCCGCCATGACCTCGACCTGGTCCAGCGCCATGGTGCGCTTGCAATAGTCGTTCAGGTCGTCGGAGGCCGGCTTGCCGCTGTCGCCATAGCCGCGCAGGTCGGGCGCCACCACCGTGTAGTGGGCTGCGAAGCGGGGCGCCACCTTGTGCCACATCGCATGGGTCTGGGGATAGCCGTGCAGCAGCAGGAGCGGCGGGCCCGCACCGCCCGTCACCAGATTGATGCTGACGGAAGAAACTTCAATCCGTGTTCTGGCGAAACCTTCGAACATGCCTCGGTCGTTCGTTTCCGATAGGACTACTCTGCCGCGGCGACGGCGCCCAGTTCCGCGCCGGAGCGCGACGGCAGGAGCAGGGCGGCGGCGACCACCAGGCCGGCAGCGGCGGCGACGATCAGCATAACGGTTTCGAAGGAGCCGTTTTGCGCCAGCACCCAGCGGGCGGACATGATCGCCAGCGCGCCGACCCCCAGGTTGAGCAGGAACTTCACCGACAATACCTTGGTGCGCCACTGGTCCGGCACATAGCGGGCGAGCACCGCGTCGGTGATCGGGATCTGGCCGAAGACGAAGGCCATGGCGAGCAAGGCCGCGGCGAACAGGGCATAATCGGTCTGCATCGCCATGACGGCCAGGAACAGCGGCTGGGCCAGCGCGACGGTCACCAGCACAGGCTTGATGCGATGCCGGTCGATGATCCGGCCGACGGCGACCTGCGAAAAAGCGGCGGCGGCGTAGACGATTGCCGCGAGGGCGCCGGTGACGGCGATATCTTCGGTGACGCCGGTCATCCGCACTTCGAACAGGCGCGGCACCAGGAAGGTCATGGCGCCGAAGACGAAGCCGCCGGCCGCAGAGACCAGGGCGAGCGCCACCATCGCGCGCTGCCAGCCCGCGGCGAAGGAGACATGGGCGCGCTCCTGCGGCGTGCCGGGGGCCGGCTCGGCCCGGCCGCTGCGGATCATGCCGACATAGGCGAGGCCCAGAGCGACCGACATGGCGCCCGGCACATAGAAGGCGGCGCGCCAGTCGATGAAAGACAGGATCAGCCCGGTCAGCAGCGGTGCGCCGGCGACGCCCATATTGCCCCAAACGCCGTTGACTCCCAAGCGCCAGCCGACATTGCCGCCGCCCTGGATGACCATGGAAATGCCGACCGGATGATAGATGGCAGCGAAGACGCCGATGACCGCCAGCCCGATGCCGATCTGGAGCGGCGACTGCGCCATGCTGGTCGCCACCGACGCCAGCCCGATGCCGATGAAGAATACGGCCAGCATGGCGCTGCGTTGCCATTTGTCGGCCAGAAGCGCAGCGATCGGCGCGCAGGCGGCGAACAGCACCAGCGCAGGAATGCCGTAGGGCAGCATTTCCGCGTAGGCGCCGTTTTTCGCCAGGCCGAAAGCAAGCCCCGCGCTGAACGCCGCCTTGGCGAAGATCAGCATGAACAGGTGATCGGCGAAATGGCCGATATTGAGAAACAGGAAATGGCTACGGCTGGCGGTCATCCACGCGGGCTCCGGCAGGGCGGGCAGGCCGGAAGATAGGCGTGCTTGCCGCCATTGTCATTGACAACCTGTTTGCCCCGAATTCTCAATGGGCGACCCTCAATGCGCTCTGCGAAGGGCAGGAAACGGAGAAAGCGGTGTCGGTAACGCTGGTCTACATGACCGCCGGTTCGGCGGAGGAAGCCCGGGCGATCGGCGCAAGCCTGATCGGGCGGCGGTTGGCCGCCTGCGTCAACATCCTGCCCGGCATGTTCTCCCAATACCATTGGCAGGGCAGCGTGCAGACCGACGAGGAGGTCGTCCTGATCGCCAAGACCCGCGATGAACTGGTCGACGCCCTGACCGCCCATGTCCGGGAGATCCACAGCTACGATTGCCCCTGCATCGTCGCGCTGCCGATCCGGGGCGGCAACCCCGCCTTCCTGCAATGGATCGCCGACGAAACGGCAGCGGCCCCGGCGTCGAAAGAATAACCGCCGCCGACTGCTGACGCCGAGGCGCGCCGGTCGGATCCGTGCCGAATCGTCGACCCGCAACTTTGGCGGTGGATACTGTTTTTGTGCTGTTCGACCGACTGCATGTCGGGCATTTCCCAAGCGCTTCGGTTATCCTATATTGAGACATGCCAACAGTGCTCCGTCTCGATGGCCTGCGCGTAGTCATCTATTTGAACGATCACCGGCCCGCGCATGTTCACGTGATCGGTGCCGACAGGGAGGCGGTTTTCAACCTGCACTGCCCGGATGGGCCGCTGGAGCTGCGCAGCAACTACGGTTTCGCGTATCGGGATGTGAGCCGTATCGGTGGAGACATGGCTCAAGTCTTGCCGTTGCTGTGCGAGAAATGGAGAAATTTCCATGGCCGTTACTGAACAGGAGTTCCATCGGGCCCAGGCGCGGGCAAAGAAAGAGCGCGAGGGCTTTCATGTCCGGTCTGCCCGGTATGATCGGCGCAGGCGGCGCGTGACCGTGCAACTGAACACCGGCGTCGAGATGACCTTTCCCGCGGCAATGGCGGAAGGACTGGCCGGCGCTTCAACCGAAGACCTGGCGCAGATCGAAATCAGCCCGACGGGATTGGGTCTTCATTGGCCGCGGCTCGATGCCGATCTTTATGTGCCGGCCCTGCTAGAGGGTATCTTTGGTTCCAGGAGTTGGATGGCCGCTCAAATTGGCGCCGCCGGCGGCAGGGCCCGGTCGGTCGCCAAAACGGCAGCCGCACGGGAGAATGGCCGCAAAGGGGGGCGGCCGCGCCGTACGGCCGGCGGTTTCAGCGAAGATGCCGCCTCTACGTACTCGGGGGAAACGGGCCTGGTTGTCCATGAAGTGCGCCGGCTGATCGATTTCGAAAACGTCAAACTTGGGTCAGAAATTTTTCCTGCGCACCTTTCTGTTGCTTTGATCGACGCCGTCTTCACGTCCCGGCTGCGTTACGAGGCTCAGGTGGTGCCGATTATCGAACGCTATTGCCGGTATTTCGGGCTTCGGCGGACCAGGTCCGATCGCGAACGTTTACCGCCTCGCGCGGACCAGGAAACGCTGAGGGACCTCATCGGTCATTTTGAGACCTATGGCGTTCGCCGGATGGAAAAGGATGTGTTTGGGGCTCGGTACTGCTCTCCCGGAACCAAAATCACGAAGGTCGAAAATGTCCGCCGCGCAGCAAATGCGCTCCAGAGGATCGGCCTCGACAATTTGCAGGATGCGGCGTCGAGACCTCCCGAAGAGATCAAATGCGCGCTCCAGCCGCTGAAAGGGATCGGTCCCCGGACCATTCATATGTTTCTGATGTATGTCGGCAACGAAGACTATGTGAAGGGAGATGTCCACATTTGCCGCTTTGTCGCCGACGCCCTGGGCAAGACAAGAGTGCGAGCGGACGAGGCGGAACGGATCGTTCGGGAAACTGCCGAAATACTTGGAGTCGGCCCGAGGTTTCTCGACTACGCGATATGGCAGTACGCATCGACGCCGGGAGGAGAACGGATCGGATCCTGGTCGAGCGGCGGCTCACCTCCGGCCACTGACTCCGGCGGATAGAACCCAAACGGAAAGGATACCGCTCTAGCTTTCCGCGGTGACGAGGAGCCGCGCGCACTCGTCCGCTGCGTGCCCGGCGCGGGCGGCGAGCGTCGCCTGGTCGGCGCTGCTGATCGGGTGCTCGATGACCGCGAAGGGATAGCCCTCTGCACCGAGGACGCGCGCCATCAGTTCCGCAGCGCTGACGAAGGTTTCCGTCATGATGCCGACGGACGGGATTCCGAGCCGTTCTCCGGCAACCGCGTCATGCAAACTGCACGACGAGCAGCTGCCTCAGTCGCCAACGCCGGCGACCAGCGCGTGCCAGCGCTTCGCTTCGTCCATCAGGCCGGCTTCCGCCGGCGCGCTGTAATTGGCTTTGGTGCGCAACACGACCCGGCCGACGCCGTAGCGTTCCTTGAGTTCCTTCTCGAAGGCCGAGAAGAAGCCCTTGGTGCCTTCCTTGCCGTTCGAGATTACCCCGACGGTAGCGCCCTCCAGCGCGGCGAGGCGGGCCGCCGGCGCGAATCCCGCAGCGCCTTCCTCATGCGACGGGTCGAGTATCTGCATCCCTACTGCTCTCTCCGGGCCGTTCGACTAGGGTATCTCGCAATCGACGCAGGCGCCGATGGCGACCGTCACCGCCCGGCTTTTCTCGCCGAGCCAGGGCGGGATGACGGCGCCGAAGCCCCCGGCCGGGCCGCCGGCGGCAACCACCAGCAAATCCTCCGGGGCCGTCAGCGCGGTATATTCCCAACTGCCGCGGTCGCGCACCACCGCGCCCTTGCCGCACTCGGCCCATTCCGCCCGCAGGATGCGCGCCTTCTCGAAAATGTAAGCCCGGATATCCGCCTTGGACCACCCGGCGGCGTTGAAATGGGTGCGCAGTTGCGGCGGCACGATCACGACATAGTTGCCCGGCCAGATCGAATAGTGGCGCATGTTGGCGCGCATCTCGGCGGCGTAGGTATCGAGGATTTCCTCGGGAACGGCGGTCCATTCGTTCATCAGCTGGCGCGGCGCGCCGGCCGCCAGCACCGTGACGCAGGAGGCGCCGGCCGGCATGCCGCGCTCGTCGGCAAGCGGCGGCCATTCCGAGCCGGCCTCATCCTCGGCGAGGCAATAGCTGATCTTGCCCGGATGGCCGAGCGACGAGCGGTCGATATCGCCGGGCCGGACATCGAGCAGGTTGATCAGGCACAGGCGGAGCGCCCGGCCGATGACCGTCGAAGCGCGGTCGCTGGAGGCCAGCGCGTTGAAGGTCGCATCCATGCCGATCTCGGCCGCAATCGGTCCGTTGACGACAACCAGCACCGCGCAGCCGCCGGTGCTGGCAGTCGCGCCGTGCAGCAGGAAGGGTTCCTGCAGCATCGCCGTGAAAGCCGCCACGACGACCGGGAAATGCATCGGCAGGCACCCGGCCATGACGGCGTTGACAGCAAGCTTTTCGGCGGCGATCGCCCGCGCCCGCACCGGCTCCACGCCGACCAGATGATCCGGCGCGAGCATCGCCCAATCCAGGCACGCCGCGACGGCCGCGGCGGTCGGCGGCACGACGGGCAGGCCGTCGGTCCAGCCCCGGCTGTGATAGAACTCCTGCGCCGCCATCATGTCGGCGACGTCGTAGCGCCTGGATGCCAGTTGCATCGGGTTTCCACTGGTTCGAGACGGCATTCGGCCGGGAAGTCGCGCTTCATCGTGGCTTCGCCGGCGTTCAGGCGCAAGCGGAGAACCGCCGCGCCGTGCCTGCCGGTCGCCCCGCTACAGGAAATCCCGTTCGTGGACGGTCGCCGTGAGGTAGGTCGCGGCGAGCAGCCGGCGGGTATCCGTCATCTCCAGCGGTTGCTCCCGGCGCCAGGCGTCCAGCATATCGGTGGCCCGATTGTCCGCGACGGTCTGCACCTTGGCGTCATACAGCGCCATCCGCGCGTCGTCCTCGGCAGCGTCGGCGCGCCCGGACAGCACCCGGGCGATCTCGGCGACTTCCGGATTGTTCGGTCCGAACGCCTCTTCCCTTTCGGCGAGCGCGGTTTCGAGCAGGCTGTCGGCCGCCTCGTCCTCATCCAGGAAAAGCCGGGCGACTGCCAGATTGAAGCGGGTCAGCGCGCGCGCGCCGGTCAGGAACTGCCGGTGCCGCGCCCGCCGGACATCGCCGTAGGTCTCGATGTGGCGCTGTTCCATACGCTGGTGGAACAGCGAACTGCGGGCCATGGCTGAAACCGTCATGCCGCCCGTCCAGTCCAGCGCCGCGTCCCAGCCGGCGAGCGCCGACGACAGGGCGGCAGCGGCGCCTGCATGATCCTGGTCGATCAGAAAGGCGAGCGCGCTGTTGTTCTCGCTGGTGGCCCGGCGCGGGTCGCCCGCCGGAAACTCCCCGGCCAGGGCGCCCGCCCGTTGCCACAGGTGAACCGCCTCGTTCCGCCGGGCTGCCCGATAGGCCTCAAGCGCGGCGGCCGAGAAGGCCTCCCATTCCCATTCCGACGGCAGGGTGCTCATGGCTGGACGGCCGGGCGGCGCTAATCGTTCTGGAGATAGCTCGCCATCGAATCGTCCATGGCGTCGACCCACGGCGTGTGGTGGATCGGCGCCATCGAGCCGGTCATGACCGATTTGTACCGGTTGTCCCGGAAGGTCATGATGTTCTGCTTCTTGTGTTTCTTCCACTGGAAGAAGGCGTCGTTGGCGCCGTCCACGTCGAAGCTGGGATAGTCGGTCTCGGCGATCAGCTCCCTGACATAGTCGCCCTGGTAACGGATCGCGCCGTAATCGTCCTCGATCGCGTCCTCGCTGGCCTCGCGTTCGACAACGTTGGCCGCCCGGGCGTCGCGGTCCGGCACCTGGATCCGGCCCATGATGACATCGCGGACATACCAAGCCTGGGCGTCGAACATGTTGAAGGTGTACCACTGGTCCTGCATGCCGAGATAGAACAGCTTCGGATTGTCCACCCAGACCACGCCCTTGTAGAGGTCGGCCGTCGCCAGCCGGTTGGCGGTCCTCAGGCACAGCTCCGGCGCCATGAAGGGGAAGTGGTGCAGATAGCCGGTGCACAGGATGATGGCGTCGACATCGGCGGTCGAGCCGTCCTTGAAGGTGCAGGTGTTGCCCACGACCTTCTGGAGCAGCGGCACCTCTTTCCAGTTGTCCGGCCAGTCGTAGCCCATGGCCGCGGTGCGGTGGCTGACGGTGACGGACCTGCAGCCGTATTTCCAGCACTGGGAGCCGATATCCTCGGCCGAGTAGCTGGTGCCGATGATCAGGATATCCTTGTCCTTGAACTCGACGGCGTCGCGGAAATCGTGCGCGTGCAGAGCCCGGCCGTTGAACCGGTCGAGCCCGTCGAAATGCGGCACGTTGGGCGTCGAGAAATGGCCCGACGCGACGACGACATGGTCGAAGCTCTCGGTCGTCTCCTCGTCATTCGCCAGATCGTGGGCGGTCACCGCGAACAGGCCGGTTGCAGCGTCGAAGTTGACCCGGCGGACCGGCGTGCGGAAGCGGATCGAATCGCGCACGCCCGCTTTTTTCACCCGGCCTTCGATATAGTCGAACAGAACCTCGCGCGGCGGATAGGAGGCGATCTGCTTGCCGAAATGCTCCTCGAAGGAATAGTCGGCGAATTCCAGCCCCTCCTTCGGCCCGTTCGACCACAGATAGCGGTACATCGAGCAATGGACCGGTTCGCCGAATTCGTCCAGCCCGGTGCGCCAGGTGTAGTTCCACAGGCCGCCCCAGTCGTCCTGCTTTTCGTAACAGACGATCTCCGGAATTTCCGCCCCGCCGCTTTTCGCCGACTGGAATGCCCTTAGCTGGGCGAGGCCCGACGGCCCCGCGCCGATCACCGCAACTCGCTTGCCCATGGTCTCACTCGCTGTCCCTTCCGGCGACCCGGCGTGGCCCGGAGCGCCTGTCCTGTTTCAATATCCGCATCCACGACCGAACCAATCCGTACCAATATACACCAATTTGGTCACTCATTTTATCGGCTGATACCGGCAATATTGTCCGGCACGGCACTCTGCGGTCGCTTGGAACCGCGACAATAGTGCATATTTCGCTTGCATCCAGCCCCTAATTTGTCATGCTGTGCCGGATTGACCGTGACCGTGCGGAAATCGGGTATTTTGCCGGGAAAATTGGTCTGAATTGGTTTCGGCATTGATTTACCGATCAGCAGGTTGGGTCGCACGGGCCATTCGGTGTGCCGCCAAGCTACCGGCTGGCCACCTTGGAGCGCCGCCGGACGACGAGCGCCGGTGCAACGAAGCAGGGAGGCAGGCATGACACGCAAGACACTAGACAGCAAAATCAGCAGGCGGAAATTCCTCGGAACCTCGGCTGCATCGGGGGCTGCACTGGCAGCGACGGGCGCCGGCCTGTCGCGCGTCGCCTTCGCCGCCGGCGATACCATCAAGATCGGTTTCCTGGCGCCGCTCACCGGTCCGGTCTCCGCCTGGGGCAAGCCCGGTCTGGACGGCTGCCTGATCTGGGCCGACTGGGCCAACGCCAAGGGCGGCGTCAAGATCGGCGGCAAGTCCTACAAGATCGAATTCGTCGGCTACGATAACGAATACGACGCCGCCAAGGCGCGGACCGGCGCCACCAAGCTGATCAAGGAAGACGGCGTCAAGTTCGTCATGATGCTGGGCGGCGACACCTGGCCGGGCGTGCAGAAGATCGCCGCGCGCGAGGGCATGCTGTTCTCGACATTGCTGCCAAGCGATCTGTCTCCGGACACGAAGACGTTGCTGGCGCCGTGCGAAGTGCATCCGATCTACAATGTCACCGGCGTCGAATGGCTGGCGGAAAACAAGAAAAATCTGAAAACCGCCGCGATTTGCGCCCAGGACGATGCCCTCGGCAAGCCTTCGGTCGCGACCTATCTGGCGGCGTTCGAGGCGGCCGGGATCAAGATGGTCGACAAGCCGCTGTTCTTCGATCCGGCGACGACCGACTTCGCGCCGGTCATGACCAAGCTGCTGGCCAAGAAGCCGGACATCCTTTGCCTGGACACCTGCTACGCGGACTATGTCCATCCGCTGTGCGAACAGGCGTTCCAGCAGGGCTACAAGGGGCAGATCATCTCCTGCACCGCCGACTTCTACCAGAAAATCATCGAGAAGACGTCGAAGGCCTTCATGGAAGGCTTCATCTTCCAGTTCCCGGATTTCGACGACCCGGCGATGAACAGCAAGGGCGTGAATTTCGTGAAGCCGAACGAGTTCTACGCGGAATACGCCAAGCGCTACGGCGCCAGCGAATGGGGCGCGGTGTCGTGGGAATACGCGTCGATCATGGATCTGTGGGCCGATGCCGCTGCGAAGGCGGGCAGTGCCGAACCGGGGGCCGTGCTGAAAGCGATGAAGGCCGGCGGCACCGGCAAGCACGCCTTCGGCGACGCCAAGTGGTGGGGCAAGGAGCTGTTCGGGATCGACAACGCCCTGGTCGGCGACTGGCCGGTCGTGGCGATCGAGAACGGCAAGGCCAGGATCAAGGCCTTCAAGTCGATTCCCGCCTGGTGGGACAAGCACAGCAAGCTTATGGTCAAGCACATGACGGCCCTGGGCCAGATGTGGAACCAGCGCTGATATCGCGCTAGAGTCCGTATGGCGCTGTTGCCGCGCCCGGATCGGATGCCGGGGCCGGGCATTGCCCGGCCCCGGTTCCGTTTGTTCGCCCCGGCTTTTGAGGCCCATTGATGGATCTGCTGTGGCAGACCGCCATCAACGCCATGTATGCCGCCAGCTATATGGCGCTGATTGCGGTCGGACTGGTCATGATCTTCGGCGTCATGGGCGTGATCAATTTCGCCCATGGCGAGCTCTATATGGTCGGCGCCTATTGCGTCGTGTTCCTGTACGCCCACGAGAAGTTCCCCTTCTTCCTGGCAGTCGCCGCAGGCCTGATATTTGTCGGGATCGTCGGGCTCGTCATGGAACGGGCGATGTTCCGCCCGTTGCGGGATAACCCGCTCGGCGGCCTGATCGCGTCGATCGGCTTCCTGCTGATCCTGCAGACCCTGGTCGTCATCGGCTTCGGCCGGCGCATGGGCCATGTCCCGCCGTCGACCCAGGGCAAGATCGAGGTCTACGGCGCGATCCTGACCTATCAGCGGCTGTTTGTGATCGTCGCCGCGATCCTGTTGCTGGCGGCGTTGTGGGCCTTCCTCAAACGCTCGAAATTCGGCTGGGCACTGCGCGCCTGCGCCCAGGACGCCGAGGCCGCGGCGCTCCAGGGCATCTCGATGAACCAGACCGCGCGCATCGCCATGTTCATCGGCGCCGGGCTCGCCGGCGTCGCCGGGGCCCTGACGGCGCCGCTGGTCAGCCCGACGCCCTATATCGGCCATTCGATCATCGTGACGGCCTTCATCATCATCATTGTCGGCGGCGTCGGCAGCCTGGAAGGCGCGGTGATCGCGGCGGTGCTCTATGCCTTCGTCCACACCTTCGTCACGACCTTCTTCGACGGGGTGATCGCCAACATTGTCGGCCTCGCCCTGATGCTCGCCGTGCTGGTCGTGCGGCCAACCGGCCTGTTCGGAGCCAAGGAACGTGCCTGAACCGGGCGGCGCCGAGACGGCCGGCGGTCCGGTCTGGCGGATGGCCAAAAGGCTGCGGCTGCTCTTCCTGTTCGCAGGGCTGGCGGTCCTGCCCTACGTGCTGAGCTATTCGCAGCAGGAGATCGCCGTCCTGCTGGTCGTCAACGTCCTGCTTGTCTGCAGCTACAGGCTGCTGACCCTGACCGGCGAATGGTCGCTCGGCCATGTCGTCATCATGGGGGTCGGGGCCTATACCAGCGCGCTGCTCGCCAAGCGCCTCGGTGTGCCGGTGCCGGTGTCCCTGCTGATGGGCGGCGTCGTCGCCGCCGGCACGGCGGCGATCCTGAGTTTCCCGCTGTTCCGCATGAAGGGCTTCTATTTCCTGATCGGCTCCTTCGCGGCCGGCGAGATCATCCGGCTGATCTGGAAACGCTTTACCGACCCGTTCGGCGGCCCCAAGGGGCTGAAGCGGATCGACGCCTTTCCCAATATCGATATCGGGTTCCTGGAGATCGATTTTTACGAGCCGGTCAACTACTATTTTCTCGCGTTGATAATCGTTTCGGTGTCGTTATTCATCCTTTATCGGATCGAGCGGTCACGCATCGGGCTGACCTTCCACGCCATCCACTGGCAGGACAGGCTGGCCGAATCCGTCGGCGTCGATACGTTCCGCTACCGGACGCTCGCTTTCGTCATCGCGTCCTTTTTCGCCGGGATCGCCGGCGGCCTCTACGGCCACTATATCGGCACGGTGAACCCGACCCGCTTCGGCGTCGACCAGATGGTCTATGTCCTGGTCTGGGCGATCGTCGGCGGCACGGCGACCTTCTACGGCCCGATCCTCGGCGTCGTTGTGCTGACCGTCATCAACGAGATCGTGCTGCGCGGGCTGGGCATCGATACGGTTCGGCCGCTGATCTACGGCGCCATCCTGATCCTGTCGGTTCTGTATCTGCCGCACGGCCTGGAAAGCCTGGGGCCGAAGGTGCGGGCCTGGCTGCAGCGCCGGCGGGACGGGCCGGCCCCGGCCGGGGTAAAGGCGGCATGAGCGGTGCGCTATGACTGACCGGGGCGACGTGCCGATTCTGGAAGCGCGCGGGCTGACCCGGCGGTTCGGCGGCCTGGTGGCCGTCGACAGTTTCAGCTTTGCCGTCCGCGAGGGTGCGATCCACGGCCTGATCGGGCCGAACGGCGCCGGCAAGACGACGACGTTCAACGTCATCAGCGGCTTCTACGCGCCAACGGCGGGTCAGGTGCTCTATCGCGGCCGGGACATTTCCGGCCGCAAGACCAGCGCCCTCGCCGCGATGGGCCTGGTCCGCACCTTCCAGGGCTCGACATTGTTCCAGGAGTTCTCGGTGCTGGACAATGTCCGGGTCGGCCGCCACCTCACCGCCGGCGCCGGGTTCGCCAGCCGCCTGCTCGGCACGGACCGGGCTTCGGAGCGGGCCGCCGATGACAGCGCGCGGGAGGCGCTGGCTTTCTTCGGCCTCGAAGATCTGGCCGACGAGCCGGTCTCGAACCTGCCGCACGGGCACCAGCGCATGCTCGGCATGGCGGTCGCCCTGGCGGCGGAACCGAAGATACTGCTGCTGGACGAGCCGTTCACCGGCATGAACCTGGAGGAGACCCGGCGCATGATGGCGCTGGTCCGGCGCATCCGCGACGACGGCGTCACCGTCATGCTGGTCGAGCACGACATGCAGGCGGTGATGAACCTGTGCGACATCATCACGGTGATGAATTTCGGCGCCCTGCTGGTCGAGGGCGCGCCGGAGGCCGTGCGCAACGATCCGGCGGTCATCGAAGCCTATCTGGGCGCCGCTGCGGAGAATGGAGCGCACGGGGCGGCAGGCGGGGCGGGCCATGCTGCTTGAGCTCCGGGATATCGAGGTGCGCTACCAGAAGATCGCCGCGCTCAAGGGCGTCTCGATGGCAGTGCCGGCCGGCGGCATCGTGACCATCATCGGCGCGAACGGCGCCGGCAAAACGACGACCCTGCGCGCCATTTCCGGGCTCGAACCGCTGACCCGGGGCGAAATCAGCTTTGACGGCGCCCGCATCGACGGCCTCGCGCCCGAAGAGATCGTGCGCCGCGGCATCGCCCATGTGCCGGAAGGGCGGCGGGTGTTTCCGGATCTGACGGTCGAGGAAAACCTGCGCACCGGCGCCTTCCTGCGCCGCGACAAGACGGCGATCGCGGCCTCGCTGGCCGATGTCTTCGCGCGCTTTCCGCGCCTTGCCGAGCGGCGCCGGCAATGGGCGCGCTCCATGTCCGGCGGCGAGCAACAGATGCTGGCGATCGGCAGGGCGCTGATGAGCGCGCCCCGTGTCCTGCTGCTGGACGAGCCGTCGATGGGCCTGTCGCCGGTGATGGTGCAGGAGATCGCCCGCATCGTCACCGATATCTCGGCGCAGGGCACGCCTGTCGTCCTGGTCGAACAGAATGCCGAAATGGCGCTGCTGCTGGCGCAGTATGCCTATGTCCTCGAAACCGGGGCCGTGGCGCTGGAAGGCAAGGCGGAGGACCTGCACGAAAACGACCACGTCCGCCGCGCCTATCTGGGTGGGTAGGTATAAATTCTCCAATTCTTTTATGATCGTTCATTTTCGCGATTCCGTGTAAACCCCGGATTTGCGCCGTTTTTCGGCCTTGCATAAAATAGACCGACCGGTCTTTATATAGTCTTTTTTCGTCACCTCGGCGACCGCCGTCCTCTGTGGTTTTGTTCATATAATGTTCCGATATTCCGGAGTCAAGCCTTTTCGGTGCGGGCGGCCCCCCGGATCGAACCGGGGCGCGGCGCGGAGGCTTGCCCTGAGCGAGGCCGAAGGGGCGCCGCCGCCGGGCCGGCCGCGCCGCGCTGACCGTGCTAGCGCCGGCGGTAGTGGGTCAGTTTGAAAATCCCCATCCTTGGCCGGACCCTAGCCGTTCCGGGCCGGGCGTGCCATATTCACGACATGGTCAGACCGAAGAGACCGCGCGACACCAACCAACTCGCCAAGCACATCGTGGACCTGGCGACGGTTGAGGAAGAGCCGGAGGCGGATCATTCGCTTACCGAGTTGCGTGCATCCAAGGCGGGCAAGAAGGGCGGTCCTGCGCGCGCTGCAGCTCTAACGCCAGAGGAGCGATCCCGGATTGCTTCGATAGCTGCACAAGCACGCTGGAGAAAGTATGACTAGGCCGCAACGTCCCCGTCGTCCATCGATGCCAAGCGGATTTCAACGTCCATTTCGAGGTCAGCAGGAAGGATATCCACTTGCTGCCCTTCGGGACGGTTGTCGTTCCAGTGAAGTTGGTCGAGTCGCAATTGGGTCATATCATCGACGGTTTGCTCGCGACGCAGAACGCACGCTTTGCGGAAACGGTCCGGCTTGGTGTTCGGATCGTCAATGTCGATGAACGCGAAGCTTGCCTGCCGTCCGCCGTCGTCCGCCTTAGGTACCGCGTGATAGCCCCGGTACGGACGGCCTGTCTTTCTGTCGTGGCGGATGTCCTGGCGCGCTGCGCCCTTGAACTGTCTTGCAAGCCGTTCTTCACGAGAAATCTCCGGCGGAGCCTCCCAGCCCATCTTCAAGGCAAGTTTCGCTACCTCGATCATATCGACCTCGGTTTCGCCGGTGGCATCTTTCCAGTACCGGATAAATTTCTGCATTTCAGAAATCTTGGACATCAGCCCTCCTGTGTGCCGACAGGGTAGACATCACCCCACCCATCGACTGCTGCGCCGGTTACAACATGCGACCGGATTTTGGCAAGGTGATTCCGAAAGCGATCAAAGCGGCCAGTCAGGTTTTGCAACTGGCCAGCAACAATCCCCGGATGAACCTTAACGATCTTTGCAAAGCCCAGAAGGTCTCGCTCGGAAAAGAACGGCGCCTTGCGTGCAATGAAGGCGTCCATCTTCTGTTTAGGGACACAGAAATTTTGCGCCGCTGAATTTGCTGCGCGCTCTTCCTCTGCGATAGTGGAGCCAGTTCCCGCACGCTCGCCTTCAAGTTCAGCATCCAGCATGATTTCCGTGCGCCCGTGCCCTAAGCGAACGTGTTCCAGCTCATGGCGCAGCACAAACCAAAAGTTGTCGATGCGATCATGCCGCATCGAAAGCCCAACTACTGGAGCGCTGTCTGCGAGCCAGAAGCAAACACCGTCAATTTTTGCCGCAGGAAGAGACTCAACAATTACTAACCTCACCCCGGCTTCGGCTAAAATGCGGGGCACCTTTCGAGCCTCTTCGGGGGCTGCGGTAAGGGCATGAAGGCGGCCGATTGCGTTATCCAGCCCGCTCTTAGAGAACTTTCCAACAAGCTGCTCTTCCGCGATCGCTCTCACCCGGTAGAGCCATACCAATTGGGCGGGTGTTGGGTCCGAGTTAACAGCGGTCTTTCGGGCTGCATGAGGCAAGATCTCAATTTCATCCAACGACGACACGCCAAAGAACTTTGTAAGCCCTGCCGATACTTCGGTTAAGTTCTGTGGGTCATCGGTGTCGAGCCATCCGCGTTTGACCATGGCCGAAATTGGTAGGTCTCCGAAAAGTGCCGCGCGCGTCGCGCGGTTGCGGTCTGGTTTTGCTGAAATACGCGCCACTGCGAGGTCATATTTCCTTTGAAGATCAAGGAACTTCTCCGCATCGACGCCGAACACATCCTCCAATGCCAGAGCAACCTCGGTGGTCACCGTGCTCTTTCCGGAGATGATTTTGTTGACCGTCGACTCGCCCTTTTCGAGAACGATTGCCAAGGTGCGCTTAGTCCAGCCTCTGCTTTTCAGAAGCTCTTCGATCAACTCGCCTGGTTTTGTGTGTTCCTGCATCGTGCGCCTCTTGTATCTCTACCAGCACCGACTGTCAACGAAAACTTTCGCCAAAATGCAAACTGACCGAATATGCTTGACTTAGATTTCTCGGTCACTTAGTTTGTAGACATGAACAAGCTAGACCCCAAAACCCGCAAGCTGATCATCCGGTGCCTCGTAGAAGGCCAGAGTATCCGGGCCACGGCACGGACGGCGGACGTTTCCAAGAACACCGTAACCAAGCTCCTGATCGACGCTGGCAAGGCGTGCGCCGCGTATCAAGATCGGGTGCTGTACGATCTGCCTTGCCGTCGTATTCAGGTCGATGAAATCTGGTCCTTCATCTACGCGAAGGAAAAGAACGTTGCTCGTGCCAAGTCTGCGCCGCCGGAAGCCGGCGATGTCTGGACCTGGACGGCTATCTGCGCGGACACGAAGCTGGTCCCGTCATGGCGGGTCGGGCATCGCTCGGGAATGACTGCAATCGAGTTCATGGACGATCTGCGGCCGCGTCTGGCGAATCGGGTGCAGCTCACCAGCGACGACCACAAAGCGTATCTCGAAGCGGTAGAGGGCGTGTTCGGAGGCGACGTGGACTATGCGCAGCTAGTGAAGGCCTACGGCGACGCATCGGATGGCGAGAAGCGGTACAGCCCGCACGTCTGCGTCGGAGCCCGCAAGCGTCGGGTCGAAGGCCGGCTCGATCCGGCCCATGTCTCGACTAGCTATGCGGAGCGGAACAATCTGACCATGCGCATGTCGATCCGCCGCTTCATGCGGTTGACCAATGCGTTCTCCAAAAAGATCGAGAACCACGCCCACAGTGTGGCGCTCCATTTCATGCACTACAACTTCTGCCGTCAGCACAAAAGCCTGGACGGGATCAGCCCCTCGATGGCTGCTGGCGTCACGGATCGTCTGTGGGGCATCGAAGATATCGTGCGGTTGGTAGACGAAGCCTCCCTGAAGCCTGGCCCGCGCGGACCCTACAAGAAACGAACAACCAATGCCTGAGACTTGGGAAGAAGCGATATTGCGGATCATCCGGGCCGAGAACGGGGCGATCTCGTTACAGGACATTTACCGAGCGGTGGAGCGCCACCCCTTGGTCACATCTCACCACAGAGACTTGTGGAGCGGTCAGCCCAACTACCATCATTGGATTCGCTCTGCCCTCGCCAGACTCTGCAACCGTGGAGTTCTCCGGCGGGTTGGGCGCGGGCTCTACTTTTCAAACTGACCCACCACAGCGCCAGCGGGTAGCGCCGGCGGGACCGCGCCGGTAGGGTAGGGCGTCGCACACCGGGAGCCCAGCCATGCCCGACGGCCCGAACGCTCAAACTCCGCCGGCATCCGGCCGGCCCACCAATCGCAAATTGCGCTCGCGCATCACGACCGACGGCCTCGACCGGGTCGCCCACCGCGCCTTCATGCGGGCGATGGGGCTGGACAGCGCGGCGATCGCCCGGCCGATGATCGGCGTGGTGACGACGGAAGGCGAGATGACGCCCTGCAACATGGGCCTCGCCGGCCAGGCGGAATTCGCCAAGCGCGGCATCGCCGAAGCCGGCGGCACGCCGCGGGAATTCCGCACCATCTCGGTCTCCGACGGCATCTCCATGCAGCACCAGGGCATGAAATTCTCGCTGCTGTCGCGCGAGATCATTGCCGACAGCGTCGAGGCCGTGGTGCGCGGCCACGCCTACGATGCGCTGGTCTGCTTCGCCGGCTGCGACAAGACCCTGCCGGGCATGATGATGGCGATGTGCCGGCTGAACGCGCCGTCGGTCTTCATCTACGGCGGCTCCATGCTGCCCGGCACACGCGGCGGCGAGGATGTGACGGTGCTGACGGCTTACGAAGGCGTTGGCGGCGTCCTGGTCGGTACAATGCCGGAGCAGGAGGTCAATGAGCTGGAACTGGTCTGCGCGCCCACCATCGGCGCCTGCCCCGGCCAGTTCACGGCGAACACGATGGGCATGGTGTCCGAGGCGCTGGGCCTGGCGCCGCTCGGCTCGTCGATGATCCCGGCGGTCTTTTCGGAGCGGCAGGGCATCGCCCGGCGGGCCGGCCACGCCGTCATGGCGGCGTTGGAGGCGGGCGGACCGCTGCCCCGGGATCTCGTCACCCGCACCAGCCTGGAGAATGCGGCGGCCGTCGTCGCGGCGACCGGCGGCTCGACCAACGCCGCGCTGCATCTGCCGGCCATTGCGAACGAAGCCGGCGTCGCTTTCGACATGGACGATGTCGCGAGGGTGTTCGACCGGACGCCGCTGGTCGCCGATCTGCAGCCCGGCGGCCGATTCCTTGCCAAGGATGTCCACGGCATCGGCGGCGCGCCGGTCGTGTTCCGCCTGCTGATGGAGAGCGGCCTGTTCGACGGCAGCGCGCTCACCCATACCGGCGCGACCATGGCGGAGGTCTTGAAGGCCTTTCCGGAACCGGACGGCGAGATCGTCCGCCGCAAGGGCGACGAACGCTCGCCCGACGGCGGGGTGATCGTGCTGAAAGGCAATCTGTGCCCGGACGGTGCGCTCCTCAAGGTCGCCGGGCTTAAGGCAACCCGGTTCAGGGGCCCGGCCCGGGTGTTCGACGAGGAAGAGAGCTGCAACGCCGCCGTCCAGGCCCAGGCCTATCGGGACGGCGAGGTCATCGTGATCCGCAACGAAGGCCCGGTCGGCGGCCCCGGCATGCGCGAGATGCTCGGCACGACGGCGCTGATCTACGGCCAGGGGCGGGGTGAGAAAGTGGCACTGCTGACCGACGGACGCTTTTCCGGCGCCACCCGCGGCATGTGCATCGGCTACGCCGCGCCGGAAGCTGCCGTCGGCGGCCCGCTGGCACTGATTCGCGACGGCGACACGATCGAAATCGACGCCGCCAAGCGCTCGATCAACGTCCTGCTGTCCGACGAGGAACTGGCCGCCCGCCGCCAGGCCTGGCAGGCCCCGGACCCGCGCAGGCTCGGCGGCGCGCTGGAAAAATACGCAAGGCTGGTCGGCCAGGCGAACAAGGGCGCGGTCACCCATTCCGGCGGCGTCGAATGGGAATGGGACGAGTAGCGGCGTCTGAGCCGCAGGCAATCTCTGCTTTTTTGATCGGCGTTACCTCTGACCATTAGTTTGCGTATATTGCCCGGCGTCCGGTGTGGGCGGCAGTCCGCTCTGCAACGCCGGCGTGAGAGGGTATCGACCGTGAACGAAATTTCTCCCGCACATGCCCGCGGCCCGCACACGGTCATGCTCGACACGCTGAACGGCGACCGCGGCTACCTGGAACGGTGGCAGCGCCTGATCGGGCTCATGAAGCGCGTCAGGATCTCGGAATACAACATCACCAGCGCCTGCAACCTCCGGTGCAAGGGCTGCTGGTTTTTCGAATACGAATTGGACAAGCGCGCCAGGGATGCCAAGGATTTGGGTTTCGTTGCCGACTTCCTGCAAAGGGAGCGCCAGCGCGGCGTCAACAGCGCGCTTCTGATCGGCGGCGAACCTTCCCTGTTCCCGCACAAGGTCGCCGTTTTTGTCGAAAACCTGGACAATGTTACCGTAGCGACCAACGGCCTGAACCGGTTCCCCCTCGAAGGCTTCGAGAATGTCGCCCTGCTGGTCGCGCTGTTCGGCGGCCGGACGCTCGACGACGAACTGCGCGCCATAAAGCCGGGCGGCAGGCGCTTCACCGGCCTGTTCGACACGTCGCTGGAAAACTACCGCAACGATCCGCGCGCCTTCTACCTCTACGCGATCACCGAAGACGGGATCGACCAGATCGACGAGACGGTGAGACGGATCGGCGACAACGGCAACCGCCTGAATTTCAGCTTCTACAGCAAATACGATACCAGCGATCCGCTACGGGTCGAGAACGGCAAACGGCTGCTCGACGAGGCGTTACGGGCGAAGCAGCGCAATCCGGAGACGGTGGCCAGCCATCCCTACTATATCGAGACCATGATTACCGGGCGCTCGCACTGGGCGGAATTCGGCTATGAGCAGTGCCCGAACATCAGCGTGGACAACTCTGTCCATGCCGAGCGGCTCGCCAACGGCAACCCGACCCTGCCTGGTTTCAGAACCTGGGCCGCCGATCTCGAAACGGTCAATTTCTGCTGCACGTCCGGCCATTGCGACGGCTGCCGCGACAGCCAGGCGGTCTTCAGTTGGCTGCTGGTCAACCTGCACAGGTTCCGGCGAAACGGGACGCAATTGAGAACCTGGATCGAGATCGCCGAGAGCTTCTGGAGTCAGTTCGTGTGGTCGCCCTACGGCGGCAATCGCACCCATCGAGCCGCCGCTCTCGCGGTCGATGAGGTGTCCGCAGCCTGACCGGCAGCGGCGGGAGCCGACCGGCGAACCGGGCGACACCTGTATCCGATCCTGGGGCTACGCCGCACGGGCCTCCAGGTAGGCAGCCATTCTGGCTGCGGTTTCGAGCGCCCCGACATCTTCGTCGGGGATCTCGACATTGAATTCCTGCTCGATCGCCATGATCAGTTCGACCGATTCCAGCGAATCGATACCCAGATCTTGAAGCGTCGCATCCGCGGTCGCTTTCCCGTCCGCAATATCATACTTGTTCATGATTAAATTTAGGATTCGGTCCTGTGTCGTGCCAGCGTTCATGATCGTCCTTTCTGAGGTTTCCGGTTTGTTCCAGGCGCGTAAGTGTCCTCTAATTCGTTTGACTGTCAATCCTGAAGATGGACATTCGGCTCGCAATTTGGCATTCACGCTATGCGGGCGCGGCAATCTTCGCTGCGGTCACGAGAGAACAGTTCGGGCGGACCGTTCAGGGTGCCACGACAGAGATCAAATTAGCCGATGCGCTGGGTGATTCCCGAGCCCGCCGCCGTTTTCGAGGTGCCAGCCCCGGATGGGGCCACGATTTTCGTACGGCGGCACGGCAATCCCGAAGGCCAAAGGCTGGTGCTGTGTCACGGCAACGGCTTTGCGGCCGACGCCTATTTTCCCTTCTGGTCCCGGTTCATCGACCGGTTCGACGTCTTCGTTTACGATCTGCGCTGTCATGGCTGGAATCCGGTCGGCAGCCAGCGCATGCACAATGTTGTGACATTCGCCGCGGACAGCGAACGGGTGGTGCGCGAGATCGACCGGCGCTTCGGCGAGAAACCCAGGGTCGGAGTCTTCCATTCGCTGTCGACCGTGATCGCGCTCCGGCAGATCGCAGAGGGCGGCGGCGGTTTTGCCGGCCTGATTCTGTACGACCCGCCGATCTGCCCGCCGGGCGGCTTGCCGGACGATATGGTAGAGATCGGACGGAAGCTGCGGACCATCGCCAACAAACGCCGGGACAGGTTCGAGGCGCCGGAAGAGTACGCGGAACAAATGTCCCGCAGCGCCGTCTTCGAACGGGTGCCGCCCGAATCGCTCGATCTGCTGGCCCGGACGACGCTGCGCCCCGCCGTCACCGGAACCGGCTATGAGCTTTGCTGCCCGCGCGAATACGAAGCCCAGGTCAATCAATTTTTCTTTATGTGGGCGATGACCGTGGATTTCGACAGCCTGGCCTGCCCGGTAAAATCCATCGGCGCCGATCCGACCGTTCCCAACTCTTATATGCCGAGCATGAAGTTCGACGAGATCATGCTGCTCGACTACGACTTCGTGCCCGAGACATCCCATTTGCTCCAGATCGAGGAGCCGGAGACTTGCGCTGCCCGGGCGCTTGAATTTCTCGACGAGCAGGGATTGGCGTAGCGCAGGGCGCCGATCCCGGCGCCGCGGAAGCCGCTTTCGAAACCGCACGGGACCCCCCTTCGGCAGGCTCGCGGCAGGCCTGTGGCCGGCAATATTCCGCCGTTTCGTTTGTTCGGGAACCGGATGGTTCTTTGACAGTCGGCGCCCGTCCGCATACGGTTCGAGTCTCGTTCTTTCCAATTTGCTCCGGTGCGGCGCGATACGGCGTGGCCGAACGGTCGTGGCCGGTAGGAGGCTGCCATGAAGCTTTACGAATGGGATTTTGCGCCCAACTGCCGTCGGGTGCGGATGTTTCTTTTCGAGAAAGGGATCGAGGTCGAGCGTGAGGAATGCATCACCTCCGACATCATCCTCAGCAATGGCTATCGCGATCGCTATGCGCACTACATGGTGCCGATGCTGGAGCTGGACGACGGCACGCAACTCGGCGAGGCCCTGTCGATCTGGCACTTTTTCGATACGCTGCACCCCGATCCACCGCTGATGGGATCCACGGCGGTCGAAAAGGCGACGATCAGCGCCTGGGAGCGTCGCGCCTACGACGAAGGCATGGTCGGCCACGCGGAAATATTCCGGAATTCGCATCCGAATTTCGTGGATCGCGGCTTGCCCGGTCATACCGAATCGGTGCCGCAGATCCCGGACCTGGTCGAGCGGGGCAAGATGCGGGTCGAACGGTTCCACAGGAAGTTCAACGACCAGCTCGCCGACAACACCTACATCGCCGGCGAGACCTTCTCCACCGCCGACATCACGACGATTACGGTCGTCGATTTCGGCCATGCGATGGAAATGCAGATTCCGGAAAGCGCGCCGCACGTCCGACGCTGGTACGACCGGGTGCAGGAACGCGATAGCGTGCAGAAGAGCAAGCCGACCCACATGCCGGACGGCTCGCCGATGCCGGTGGCGGCCTGACCCGCCGCTGCGCCGGCCCCATCGGGAACGGCGCATTCGAAGATAGCGCTTGTCCCCCGGCTGTTTCTCCGGCTGTCCTGGCGGTCGCGTACCCGGTTGTCGGCGGCATGGCCTGCGCCGGTCCGGCTGCGATTTCTACAGCGCCGCATAGCGGGCGCTTCTGTCGCGCGCTTTGGCGACCGGTAACGGCAACGGAAAGTCCCGATAGAAAGGGCCGACGACATGGCCAAGGCAATTCATTCCATGATCCGGGTGCTCGATGTCGAAAAATCGATCGCGTTCTATGACAAGGCGTTCGGCCTTGCGGTCGCCGACCGATACGATTTCGACGATTTCGCGCTGGTTTACCTGCGCAACGACGAGAACGATTTCGAAGTCGAACTGACCCTGAACAAGGGCCGGTCGGAGCCCTATGGCCACGGCGACGGATACGGCCATCTCGCGGTCTGCGTCGGCGATTGCCCGGCCGAACGCGCGCGTCTGGCCGGCCTCGGGCTCGGACCGGGGGACGTTAAGGAGTTCCACCGCGACGGCGCATTGATGGCGCGTTTCTTTTTCGTCGAAGATCCCGACGGCTACAAGATCGAGGTGCTCGAACGGCACGGCCGCTACATCTGATCCGGCCGGACGCGTTCGCGGACGCCGGCTCGACGGATCAGGGCAGGTTGACCAGGCCGCCGTCGGCGACAATCGTCTGCCCGGTCGTAAAGCTGGATCTGTCGCTGAGCAGAAAATAGGCCATTTCGGCGATTTCCTCGGGCCGGCCGAAGCGGCTGAGCGGCGTGGCATCGTAGAGCAGCCGCCGGCCTTCCTCCGATGCGTTTTCGGTCATCTCGGTTTCGATGAAGCCCGGCGCAATACAGTTGACCCGCACCGTCGGGCCGAAGGCGTCGGCGCAATTCCGGGTCAGAGCGACGATCGCCGCCTTCGAGGCGCCGTAGGCGATCAGCCGGTCGCCCGCCAACCGGTTTCGCGCCAGGCCGATGACGGACGAAATGCATACGATCCGGCCGAAACCACGCGCCAGCATGCCGTCCTTCGCCAGCCAGACGGCATGAAACGTGCCGTTGACATTCACCCGCATCATCTCGTTCCAGATATCGAAGGCCATGTCGAGCCTGTCTTCGGCGCGGGCGACGCCGGCATTGGCGACCAGCATGTCGACGGGGCCGAGCCGGTCTTCGATGCGCGCGAACATGTCCTTCATCCCGTCCAGGTTCGAGACGTCGGCCTGGAACAGCGCGCCCGTCCCGCCTGCGGCTGTCACCTGCGCCAGGGTCTCGCGCGCCGCGGTCTCGTTGCTGACATAGTTCACCGCGATCCGCGCGCCGGTCGCGGCCAGCCGCACGCAGACCGCCCGGCCGATGCCGCGCGACCCGCCCGTCACCAGAATAGTCCGGTCGCGAAACTCTTCATCGGACATTGCCGTTCCTCCTCCTCCTCCCGGTCGATTTCCTGGCTCCCGGGTTCGATTTCGCGCGATTCCTGAAGCCGCATACAGGCCTTGCGTCGACCGGCGCGAGCCGCACTGTCCCGTTAGAACGCCGGTTCAGGTTGCCCGGTGCCGCCGCCATGTCCAGACAATAGTGAAAACCGCAGCGGCGAGCAGCACGGCGCTGATCGGCCGGGTCAGGAACACCGTCGCGTCCATATCGTTGGCGGTCAGCGCATTCCTGAGATTGGTTTCGATCATCGGCCCGAGCACGAGGCCCAGCACCACCGGCGCCATCGGAAAGCCGAACCGGATCATGACATAGCCGCCGAGGCCGAGCACCGCCATCAGCCCGACCTCGAAGGTCGTGTTGTTGATGGCGAAGGCGCCGGTCGCGCACAGCACGCCGACGATCGGGATCAGAATCCGCGGCGGCAGTTTCAGGATTACCGGCAGCCAGCGGCGCGTGCCGAGGCCGATGACGAGAATGTAGAGGTTCGCAATCAGCAGAATGAGCAGGATCTGGACGAACAGGTCGCTTTTCTCGGCAATGAAGAACGGGCCCGGATCGATGCCCTGAATGAGCAGCGCGCCGATCAGGACGGCCGTCACCGTATCGCCCGGAATGCCGAGCGTCAGCAGCGGGATGAGCGCGCCGCCGGTGACGGCGTTGTTGGCGGTCTCCGCCGCGATCACGCCGCGCGGATCGCCCTCTTCGGGATCCCGCCCTTCCTTTTTCCGGGCGGATTCGCCATAGGCGATCCAGGCGGCGATGGTCGGCCCCGTGCCGGGCAGGATGCCGATGCCGGTTCCGATGAGCGCGCTCTTGAGCGTCAGCCACTTGTTGCGGAGATAGAGCGAGAGCACTTCACCCGCCCGGACCCTGCGCTGCGCCGGCAGGGTCGCCAGGCTGTCCTTGCGCGCCGCCTGAACCAGCATTTCGGAAACGGCGAACAGGGCGATCAGCGCCGGCATCAGCGGCACGCCGCCCAACAGGTTCGGATTGCCGAAGGTCAGCCGCGTCATGCCGCCGACCGGATCGATGCCGCTGCAGCCGAGCAGCATACCGAGTGCGGCGGCGATCATGCCCTTGAGCAGCGAGCCGCCCGAGACGGCGGCGACGCAGACCAGCCCGAACGAACCGAGCGCGAAATACTCGACCGAGGTAAACTCGAGCGCAAAGTCCGCGAGTCTCGGCGCAGCGAGCATCAGGACGAGGATCGAGACGAACCCGCCGATAAACGACGAGATCACCGAAAGGCTGATTGCGAGATCGGCCTTGCCCCGGCGCGCCATCTTGTAACCGTCGAGAGCCGTTGCCGCGTTGCCGGGCGCGCCGGGCGTGTTGATCAGGATGGCGGGGATCGATCCGGCGAAATAGCCGCCGCAATAGATGCCGAGCAACAGCGCCATCGCGACCTCGAAGGAGGCGCCGAAAGTCAGCGGCGTCGCAATCGCGACGCCGGCCGTCGCCGTGAGGCCCGGCGCCGCCCCGAAAATCAGGCCGACGACCACCCCGATCAGGATCCAGAGCAGGATCAGCGGATCGGCGATCGCGCCGACGGCGGCGCCGATCGCGGAAAACGGGATCAGGTCCATGTCGGCAGCAGAACGGTGAAGCCGTATCGGAATACGGCAAAGACCGTCGCCGAAACCGCAACCGGGATCAGGACCAGCTCAAGCGGCTTGCGCGACCCGAGAATCCACAGGGCGAGGATCGTGAACGCCCAGGTGCCGAGGCGGAAATCGACATAGCGGAAGGTCAGGCAGTAGAGCAGGAAAAGGGCGGCAATCAGCACGCCCCGGCGCCGGATCAGCGCCGAAACGGCATCGGCTGCCGTCAGCCCGCCCGGCTTCAGCGCGAGCAGGCCGCCGAGCAGCACCAGCGCGCCGGCAATGAGGCCGGGGAAAAAGCGCGCCGACAGAGTGGACTGCCGCTCGTTGATCTCGATGTCGGCAACCAGCGCCGCCAGCACGAGGCCAAAAGCTGCGACGGCCAGCCCGACGATCCGGTCGGCCTTCCTCGGCACGCGTCCTCCGCAGCCCTTGCGACTGGCCGAACGCGCGATCCTTTACTTGATCAGGCCGATATCCTTCAGCACGACCCGATGCTTCGCGACATTGGCGTCGATGCGCTTCTGAAAGGCTGCGCCGTCGAGGAACGCCTCGTTGAAGTTGAACTTCTTGTAGAGCGCCGAGGTCGATGGCTGGGTGGCGGCCTTCTTCACGACAGCACGGAGCTTGCTGACGACGGCCGCCGGCGTGCCCTTGCGGGTCAGCAGGCCGAACCACACGGCGACCGTGAAGTCGTAGCCCTGCTCCTTGAAGGTCGGGACGTTCGGGAAATAGGGCACCCGGCTGCCGGCCGCGATGCCGATGACCCGGAGCTTCCCGCCCCTGGCCAGCCCGGTGTAGTTCGGCGCGCCGACGAACACGAAATCGACCTCGCCCGACAGGGTCTTGGTGATCGCGCCCTTGCCGCCGCGGCCGCCGATATGCTTCATCTTGATGCCCTGGCTCTTGGCGAAGATCTCCATGTTGATGTGCTGGGTCGCCCCAGGGCCGGGCGTGGCGTATTTGATGCCGCCGGGTTTGGCCTTGGCGGCGACGACGATGTCCTTCACCGACTTGAACGGGCTGTCCGCCTTGACGGCGAGGCCGATCGGCACCTCGACAAGCTGGGCCAGCGGCACGAAATCGCTCGTCACATAGCCCGGCTTGGAAATCAGCGGCCGGGCGGTCAACGCGCCCGTGGAGCCCATCAATAGCGTATAGCCGTCGCCCTTGGCCTTGTTGGCTTCGGCGGTTCCCTTGCCGCCGCCGGCGCCGGGGATGTTCTGGACCACGAAGGGCACCTTCAGCGCCTTCTTGAGCTGGTCGGCGATCACCCGGGCGGTGCCGTCGAGCGAGTCGCCGGCGCCGAACGGCACGACGATCTTGACGGGTTTCTCGGGGTATTCCGCGGCGGCAGGTCCGGCGGCGGACGCGATGGCGATGCCGGCGGCAACGGCCAGCGGACGCGATACCAATGACATTAACTGCATTATTTTCCCTTCCCATTTTCCGAAAATGACTGGCTGCCAGGACGGACAACCGAACGCGGCGAGCCGCGCGCGGCGAACCCTGCATGGACTTGCCGGAAGCGTATTTCTATCATCGGACACCGTCAACAGCCGCAGGACCGGCGCATGCCCGACATCTCGATTTCCTATCTCAACGGCAAACACGTCGCCGAACTTGCCATGACCGACGGCGAGATCATCGCCGCGGTCGAATCCGGCCTGCGCGCCCAGGGCAATGGTGAAACGGTGATCGAGCCGCGCGTCCATCTGGTGCCCGAATCGTCGGACAAGGGCCATTTCAACGTATTGCGCGGCTACGTCAAACCGCTGGGCTATGCCGGCTTCAAGATGGTCGGCGATTTCGTCGACAACTACAAACGGGGCCTGCCGTCGGAGATGGCGATCCTGTGCCTGTTCGATCCCGAGACCGGGATGCCGCGCGCGATCGTCGATGCGACGGCGATCACTGAAATGCGCACCGGCGCGATGACGGCGATCGGCGCCAAGCATCTGGCGCGGAGCGATTCCCGCATACTCGGCCATATCGGCGCGCGCGGCACGGCCTACTGGAACGTGCGGCTGCTCGACAGCCTGTTCGATTTCGACGAGATCCGCGTCCATTCCCGCCGGCCGGAGAGCCGCGAAGCCTTCGGCGCCCGGCTGAGCGAAGACCTGAACAAGACGGTCATCGTCGCCGACAACTGGAAGGACTGTCTGGATGGCGCCGATATCCTGGTCGAGGCCTCGCGCCTGCCCGCGCCCGAGCCGCTGTTCATGACCGAGTGGGTGAAGAAAGGGGCGTTCGTCGTCCCCTACGGCACGATGAGCAGTGTCGAATTCTCGCTCACCGACATCATGGACAAGATCGTGGTGGACGACTGGGGCCAGTGCCGGCCCGGCATGCCCTTCGGCTCGCTGCGCCGCCATGTCGACGAGGGCAAGCTGACCGAAGAAACCCTGCATGCCGAGATGGGCGAGATCGTCGCCGGCCGGAAAGCCGGCCGCGAGAGCGACGACGAAACCAACCTGTTCTGGCACCGCGGCCTCAGCCTGAGCGATATCGCGCTCGGCGCGGCCATGCTGGAAAAGGCCGCGCGCAACGGGATCGGCGAGACCCTGCCCTTCGCCTGATCCCCGTTCCGCCGGTATGCCGATGCTCCGGGTGGCCGTCCGATGGCCCTGATCGCCTGCTCGCGCATGTACAACGCCGCCCCCGGCGTCAAGGCGGCGTGGGACCGGGTGTTCGCCTTCGTCGGCGAACGATCCGGCATCGCGCTCGATATTGTCGATCACAAAGCGCCGGCGCCGCTGGAAGCGCTGTGGCGGCGCCCGGACCTGGGCTGCGCTTTCATGTGCGGATGGCCGTTCGCGATGGCGGAGCGGCAGCCCCGGATTGTCTGCGCGCCGGTCCCGCAACCGCCCCGCTATGGCGGCAAACCGGTCGACGTCACCGATTTCGTCGTGCGGGCGGACAGTGGCTTCGAGACATTGGAGGATACCTTCGGCGGCCGGCTGGCCTGGACCGCCGGCCATTCCCATTCGGGCTACAACGCCCCGCGGCATCATCTTCTCACCTACAGGACACCCGAACGGCCGCGGCTCTACAGGGATACCGTGGGGCCGCTGATAACGCCGCGGGCAGTCATCGAGGCGGTCGCCGTGGGCCGCGCCGATGTCGGACCGGTCGACGGCTGGTATCTCGACATTCTCCGGCGCAACGATCCCGATGCGGCAGCCGGCCTCCGCATTGTGGCGACGACCGCGCCCGCGCCGGTCCCGCCGCTGGTCGCGCACCCGGACCTGCCGGGGCCGGAATTGGGGCGCTTGCGGCGGGCATTTCTCGAAGCCGGGCAGCAGCGATCCCTGTCGCCGGTTCTGGAAACCCTGCTCATCCGCGATTTCGCCGTGCCGGACGCGGGCGACTACGGCGTCACGTTGCGCCGGGCGCGCGCCGCCATCGAGGCGGGGTATCCGGAGCCTTCTTAAGGGAACGATCCGGCGCCGCTTTGCCGGACAGTCCGGCGCCATGATTTTTCGGATGTTTTCCGATTGCGGTTCGGACCGCCGCCAGAGCTTGCCGGTCCCTCGATACGCCCCGGATCAGGTCCGTGGCTACTCGGGATGAGGGCGAGAAATTTGCTCGATCACCCTCACCCTGAGTAGCCGCGAAGCGGCGTATCGAAGGGCGGGTTGCGCCGCCTCCGACAGGCCGCAAACCGCCTTAAGGCGCCCGCTCCAGGATCGTCACCGCGCAAGCGGCTTCGTCGAAGCCGATGACGCCGCCGCCGTTTTCCGACAGGGCCAGCGTTGCGCCCTCGACCTGGCGCGCGCCGGCCTCGCCGCGCAGTTGGCGGGCCAGCTCGTAGATCATCGACAGGCCGGTCGCGCCGACCGGATGGCCCTTGGAGACCAACCCGCCCGAGGTGTTGATCGGGATCCGGCCCTCGATCGCCGTCTCGCCGCTCTCGACCAGCTCGCCGCCTTTGCCGATCTCCGCAAAGCCCATCATCTCGGCCTGGTAGATCTCGCAGAAGGAGGTCGCGTCGTGCAGTTCGGCGACGTCGATATCCTCCGGCGACAGACCGGCCATGGCGTAGGCCCGCCGCGCCGCCGTGCGCGACAGGCCGGGCTCGTCGAGCCGGCGGTATTTGCCGCCGGCGAGCACGCTGGCGCGGATGCGGATGGCGCGGTCCTGCACCTCGCGCGGCTGGGCGCGCAGGAAATCCGCCGAGCAGACCAGCACCGCCGCGGCGCCGTCGCCGACCGGCGAGCACATGGCGCGGGTCAAGGGCCAGCTCACCGGCCGGTCGTTCAGCACGTCGTCGACCGACAGGTCGAAGCTGTATTGCGCCTTCTCGTTGAGCGCGCCGTTGCGGTGATTCTTGGATGCACTCGCCGCGATCTGGCGCTGGGTCGTGCCGTGCACCTTCATGTGCCAGCAGGCCTGCATGGCGTAGGTATCCATGAACACCGTGCGGCCGGGCCCTTCGTCGAACGGCTTGCCGGTCTCTTCCCCGGCCTCGGCGTAGTAGCGGCGCCATTCCTCCGGCGTGAGCCGGTCGATCCCGGCGTCGTAGACCGCCATCGTGTCTTCCGGCGCCTGCGGGTTGAACAGCTTCTCGACGCCGATGGCGAGGCTGACAGCGCTCTGGCCGGAGAGAATGTCCTTCCAGGCGCCGTGCAATGCCATCTGGGCCGAGGCGCAGCCGCCCTCGACGTTGATCATCGGCACACGCTCCGGGAACAGGCCTTCGCGCACCAGCGGCGTGAACAGCACCTGGCCGCGGATCGAGGCCTGGCCGTCGACCCACATGCCGCAGTTGGAGAACCAGCCCATCTCGATGGCGTCGCCGGTCTCCAGGCCGGCGTCGGCGAGCGCGGCGCAATAGGCCTCGCGCGCCAGGTCTCGGGTGCTCTTGTCCGGCGCGCGCTCGAACCGGGTCGAACTGGCGCCGATAATCCAGGCGTCTGTCATGTCGGGAGCCTCCGCATGTCGGGGCAGGGCGCGTTCGGCCGCTCAGCCGGCCGACGACCAGACCAGGCGCGGCTGCCGCTCGACCGCGCCGATCACCTCCTCGAGCGACTGGGACTGCTTGATCTGCTGCGGCCCGGACTTGAGCACGAACAGGCCCGGCCGGCCTTTATGGCCCGCCGTCTTGGTGATGGCGAATTCCGGATGCTCGGCCGCGCTGCGGTAGAAGGAAACGGTCGCCTCGGTGGCGTCGTGGTCGATGGCGTAGTCGCGCCATTCGCCGTTGACGACGCGCCGGCTGTAAAGGCTGAGCAGCTGGCCCAGTTCCGATCGGCTGAAGAAGGTGTGGTTCGTTGCGGGCGGGTATCGCGCGGGGGATGGAGATCGTGTGGCGGGTGGATGTCGCGTCCCGGTTGCCTGGCCCCGGTGGCCGGCTGCGCGCCGGGACGCGCGCGCCTGTTCGATGTCGATCAGTGTCCCCATGCCCGGACCGCCTCCCTGCTTGTCATGCGCCGCGTTTCCTGCCCTTGTCGTTCTGCCGTGCCGTCTTGTCGATTTGTCACGGTTTCGTAACAGACAGTTTCCCCGAACGCCGGGGCGGAGTCGAGTCTGGAGGGGCGGGAATGTCATGCTGCGTCATGACCAGCATTATGAAATCCGTGTGGAGGTTTCTCATGCATTTTTCAATGTAATAACAATGAGATATACTGTTATGGAGATTTCCGAAAATTTTCTGATCTCTTGAATCAACACCCTGACAACACGGCGACAAATTTTCTTGCGGCGCCGGACGGGATGCCCTGTGTAGCCGACTCCGGCACCGTTGATTTGCGGCACGTCTTCGGTGATCGGATAGCGGCCGGTATCGCGTCCGGTCCAAAAGTACGGCGGTGCGGGGTCAGGAAAGGGCTGTAGATGCCATCGTACGAACGGCACCGGGCCGATGACTTCGATCCGTTCGTCCTCGATGAAACGCCAGCTGCCGATGTGGCCGCGGCACAGATCGCCGTTCTCGCTGGGTGTGCCCAGGATACCTGATGGGCGGCCGGCGGCGCCCTCGCAGTCGATCTTTACCGTCTTGGACGAGACTATGTCGCCTGTCGGCCACGTCTTGCGGGCCAGCGATCACCACCGTTCCCGGACCGCTTCCGCCTGCGCGCAGCCGATCACGGATCGCGGCTCCATTCTCGCCGTCCCTGTTCTTGTCGGACTATCGCTTGCTATCCGAAAGAAGAAAGAACGATCTGGCCACAACCGGCAGAACAAGAGGTCTCTTAAGGGCTGGCGGGTTCGACAAGGATACGGCTGTAATTCGGCGTACGTATTCGACGCCGATCGGCGTTCTAACCCATTGACGCTCTTGGGTTCCAAGGGGCCAAGGTTCCACTCCATCAACAGTCTGGAGCGCGCCCAGGCCGAGGAAGGGCTGCTCCCGGACTGGTTTCCGCCCCTTTTGGGGCGCATGGTTCGGCGCCATGGTCGTTGCGATCCGCAGTTATGTGCTGTCGTGATTCGTCATGGCGTGTCCGCCCCGTCTGTTGTTCGGCCTCGGTTCTTGACCCCTCCTAATTCAATGAAAACAATATGTTGCCATGCCGATCGGCGTCCAATTTGCGCGCCGAACAACAGCAGCAGCAGGCGGACCGCCGCGATCGCGGCGGGATTCTCCGAGCCGTCCCGTTCGGCTTCGGCCAGCACCGGGCCGAGCCGGCGGTATTCCGCGCGCAACAGGAAGCGCTCGCGCGGCGTCTCCCGGTAGCGCCGCACCCCGCGGCACGGATTGCGGCCGGGCGGCGCCAGATCCCACGCCTCGGCCAGCTTGAACATGGCCGACAGCACCGCCAGGGTCCGGTTGGCCTGGGTGGACATGCCGGACAGCCTGTCGTGCAGGGCGACGACATGGCGTCGTTCCACCGTCGACACCGCAAGGCCGCCCGGTGCGGGCAGGATGTGGTTGCGGACGATCCGGCCGAAGCTGTCTTTCGTATTCGCGCGGCAGTTCACCTCGACATGCGAGCGCAGGAACCGCTCGGCCAGACCGGTTACCGTCAATTCCGGCGCCGGCGCCGCCGGCATCGGCTCCTCGCCGCGCTTGATGCGGTCGATCGCCGGAACCGCCTGCCGGCGGGTCTGGTTCGGGAACATCTCGCCATGGCGTCCCAGGGTCGCGCGCTTCGGCCCGGCCGGCCCCCTGGTCTGCACGCAGTAGACCTTGCGCCCGGTCGAAATGGCGAAGGGTACGGTCCGGCGGGGTGCGGAAAGGTCAGGATATGTCATGATTCGTCGTTCGGTGTTCGCTCCACCCTCTCCCGTCATTCCGACCGGAGCGGCTGCAAGGCCGCGGAGTGGAGGAATCCCGGCGCCGGCGTCCGGAGCTTGTTCTTCAGGCCCAGCCGAGATCCCTCCAATCCCTACGGTCGGTCGGGATGACGGTTGGGGCGTTGGGCGACGGGTCAGGGAATTGCTTGTGTCAGGAAATGTCATGATTCGTTGCGAGGGTCTCTCCGTTCGGTCTGCTGCGCTGCCGTCAGGGATAGACAGACTATTCTATATTATACGTTTTTTTTTGCACCGGCCGTACCGTCCGAAGCCGCATGGCCGGACCGGACAGCCGAAAACCGCGGCCGGCGCCGCCCGCCGAAGACGCAATTTTGTTCATATAATGTTCCTGTACGGACGTCAAGCTCTTTTGTTGCGGCATCTCCGTTCGGGCTCCGGCTCGGGGATGCCTCTGCGAAAGGGGAAGGGCCGGCGCAGCGGTAACGGTGGAGACTGTCATAAAATGTCATGATTCGTCGTGGCGACGCTCCTGCCACTTGCAAAAATTCTCGAATTTCCCAGTATAGGAAATAAAACAAAATAATCAAGCGCCGCTTCTTTCGGAGCACAGCATCCGGCGCATGACGTCGGTCCTGAGCACGAAATGGTGGTAGAGGGCGCCGGCGATGTGCAGGGCCAGCAGGACGACGATCAGCAGCATGCCGGCGCCGTGCACCGCGGCCATCGCCCCGGCGCCGCCGAACCAGGCGAGCGCGCCGGTGGCCGGCATCAGGAGAATGACGGCGTAGAAGGCGATATGGACGGCCCGGGCGGCGAAGCGCAGGGCTTCGTGCTCTTTCTCGGGCGGCGGCGGGGCGCCGCGTCGGATGCGCAAGGCGACGCGCAGCAGGGCGAGCAGGAGCACGGCGATGCCGCACGCGACATGGAGGTCGGCCAGGAAGAGCTCGGACTCCGTCGCCGGCGCACCGCCCTGGCCCGCCCGATACGCCGCCTCCATGCCCTCGTGCAGCACGACTTGCGCGACGATCAGAACCGCAATAGTCCAATGCAGGGCGATCTGCGCTGCGGAATAACCCGCTCTGGCAACCGGCAAGGCTCGACCTCGCGACAGGGAATTTGGTGCCGCTTACCGGGAAGGGGCGGCATGTACCGGGATTAACGCAGAACGGTCAGGCTTCCGGCGAACCCGGTTCGGCCTCGGCTGCAGCGGGATCGTTTCCCCGGACAAGCGGGTCGGCGGGGTCAAGCGATAACCGGTCGGGAATCAAAGAAGCTCGATTTCCGCGCCATGGCCGGCGGCGCGGGCAAGCCGGCGGTCGCGCGTGACCAGCGGCGCATCCAGCGCCTCGGCAAGGGCCACATAGACAGCGTCGTAGGCCGTCAGGTTGTGCTGCAAGTCCCAAACCCGGGGCAACAGTATTTCGTGCGGATAGCGCCGGATCGGCATGTCGGCGAGATCGTCGATAGCTTTGCGGCCGCGCCGGTTATCGATTTCTCCCGCGCGGGCGTAACGGCGAAGAACATGCGCGGTTTCGACATCGATGAGATGCGGCGCGGCGAGGGAGTCGCCCGAATCGAAGAGCCGTGCCGCGACAGCTCCGGCCTCGTCCGTGTCCAAGAGCAGTTCGACGAGGGCAGAGGCATCGACGACGATCACCGGCTGTCGCGTTCCTGCCGGATCATCTCGGCGGGCGGGATGGAGGGATTGACGCTTCCGCGGTCTGCGATGCGTTTGCGCAATTCCTCAACGGTCGGGCGCGCCGCGACCTCGCGAATCTCGGCGAGCAAGAAGTCGGAGAGCGACATGCCGGCCAGCGCCGCGCGCGCCTTGAGCGTGCGGTGCAGCGACTCAGGGACGTTGCGGATTTGGATCATAGAAGACATGCGCTAAACATGCTTTCATCGAATTCGCATGTCAAGTGCGCCGGATATGGCCGCAAGTTACGCCGCCTCGGTGCCCCTAGTGCAGTACGACCTGCACAACGATCAGGACCGCGATGATCCAGTGCAGCGCGATTTGCGCTGCGGAGTAACCCATTCTGGCAGGGGGCATGATGCTTCCTTGCGACAGGGATTTGGGTCTGCTCATCGGGCAGGGGTGGCGTGTACCGGGATATACGCAGGACCATAGGACTTCCGGCGGATGCACAACCTGCAATGTAGTCGCGAAACTCATCAACGGTTCAACTCGCCGCAACCTCGCAAAGCAAGGCGAGCAGGAAATCGAAGGGCGACATGCCGGCGCGCATCAATACCTGCATGGACGCTTGATTCACTTCAGGTGCTGCAGTCGACCACCAAAAGAATTCGTGAGGTTCTACCAATGTAACAAGGCACCCCAATACGCCAGAATTTGGCAGATTTACTACCGCTTCCAGCAGCCGATCAGAAAACAAATCCATTTGCATATAGGTCAAATCCACAATATATATCAAATAAATCTGGAGGATAGAGATTGATGGTGCGACCGAACGAAATTTACGATGATTATCGCCATGGGGATCTACAGGTAGTTGATCAGCCTTCTGACGGACAGGTTGACGTTTTTTATATCCCTTCTCCTGAAAAGCTTGAATTAGCTGCCCTAGACCCAGAAAATGCTCTTCATTTTAAAGTTAAGCTACTCGAAATTGACACTTTGAACAACTATTTTACAATTTTACCAATCAATACTTTAGGAGGGCATATAGATTTTCTAAAACCCAAATACGATAGAATTCGACGAATTACATTGAGGCACCCTACATCTGTACTAACGAAAGCAGGAGGAGAAACGGGAGCATTTATGGAGTATAAACAATCAATTACATTCGGGCCGACTACACCAATCCAAGATAGTGTTGATGAAATTCGAATTGCAGATCGGCTATTCTCAGATGGAGAAGTATTAGAAATTTTGGAGAGTCTACCCTCTGGATTTACCAAAGACTACGATTACGGTTTGGGCTTGGCTAAACCATATCGATTTATAATTCATGCAATAGAGGGACTTTCGAACTGTAGTGAAATCGTTATTGACCGATCCTGCACGACTTATGTTGACGTTTCTGCGAGTATTTTTTATATTTCAACTGCTGATTTTGAGGAAGCGAGAAAACTTCTAGATCGAACGACAGCAGCAAATCAAGCTGCCGGAAGAACTGTTAAAGATGCTGAGACGTTTAATTTATTTGCTGTTAAGTTGGGATTACCAGAAAAACCTATCGAAATTGGGAGAAGTAATTTACGCAAGTTATTTTCTTCAACTCTACTGGACAAAGGCGATAAATTATCGGAAGATGAACAGGTTGAAGTTATTGATGTAATGACTAAGAACCTCAAATCTATGTCCACCGAAAATTCAGCGAAGATAGCTAAACTTAGTGGCGATATTGAGCTGGTTAATTTGGAAAATTTAATATACAAGTTTGAATGTATGCTTGCCAAGTCACACGCAGAATCGGAGTGGCATGATTTTTTTGATCTGAATCCGTTTATCCTCGGTCAAGCTTTTGGCTATCCAATCATTAAAGTTCGAGATAAAGCAACAATGGGCGGTCGAAATATTTCCGGAAGGGGAGACAAAATCGCTGACTTTTTGCTAAAAAATAATATGACAAATAATACAGCGATTGTGGAAATCAAAACACCGAGCGAAAAATTATTGAATAAGAGTGAATTTCGTGATGGCGTATATACGCCTTCTAGTGTACTGTCGGGTTCAATTAATCAAGTTCTTGATCAGAAGTATAAGTTTGAAAAAGAAATTTCAATTATCAAGGACAATTCAAATATATCCGATATTGCATCATATTCTGTGCACTGCTGTTTAATAATTGGATTGATGCCTAAAGACAAAGAAAGGCAGAAATCTTTTGAGCTATTCAGAAAAAATTCTAAGAATGTAGATATAATAACATTTGATGAACTTTTGGAAAAACTAATGAATTTAAAAGAATTTCTTCAATTGGTCTGAAACGAGAATTCTGATGACAATAATGTTCCAGATGAGGTGCCGTTTTAAATAAAAAAGAATTCGTGTAGCGCCTATTTCTATTCCTATTACTGTTGAATTTGTGGATTTGTTTGGTCACCCCATCACAATCCTTGGCAGCCCCTCCGCCGGCGGGGGCGGGCGGCGGCCGGGGTCTAGCCAGCCGCAGTTGTTGCAGGTGCGCAGTTCCTCGCTGGCGTAGTAGTCGTAGAACACGGGCGGCAGGTCGTCGACGAGGCTGTTGAGCTGGAACTCGTTGCGGTGGATGCGGTGGCCGCAACTGTCGCAATACCATTCGAAGGCGTCGAGATGGCCCTGGGGCCGCTGGGCCTCGATCACCAGGCCGTAGGAGCCGGGCTCCGGCCGCTGGGGCGAATGGCGGGTGTGGGGCGGCAGCAGCAGGATATCGCCCTCGCGGATCGGCACGTCCTTCATGTGCCCGTCCTCGATGATGCGCAGGGTCATGTCGCCCTTGAGCTGGTAGAAGAACTCCTCCAGCGGGTCGTCGTGGAAATCCGTGCGCTCGTTCGGGCCGGCGACGATGGTGACGATGAAGTTCGCATCCTGCCAGATCTGGGCGTTGCCGACCGGCGGCTTGAGAATGTCCTCATGCTCGGCGATCCATTGCATGAGGTTGAAGGCGGCGAGTCCGGGCATGACGGTGCTCCGCGTGCAGGCGTGAGGGCGGCAGGATAGCGCCTCAAAGGCCGGTTCGCCAGCGGGGTTCGGCCCTTCGAGACGGGGCTTCGAGACGCAGTGCTCCTCAGCCCCTCCTCAGGATGAAGCTGCAGGGGTTGCGGCAAACATAACTCTTCATCCTGAGGAGGGCGTTGAGGAGGCGCGCCAGCGCCGTCTCGAAACGCCCGTCTCGAAGGGCGAAACGCCCGTCTCGAAGGACGGACCGATGCCCGGACGCGGGAAGTGCAAATGAATTCCGACGGCTGCGAGGATACCGTTCAGGCGCTGTGCGGCGCGAAGAGGATGATCCCGGCGCCGATCAGCACCACGCAGGCGCCGATCAAATCCCAGCGGTCCGGGCTGACGCCCTCGACGGCCCATAGCCACATCACCGAGGCGGCAACGTAGACGCCGCCATAGGCCGCATAGGCGCGCCCGGCCGCCTGCACATCGACCAGGGTCAACAGCCAGGCGAAGATCGCCAGCGAGACCATGCCCGGCACCAGCCACCAGACCGACTTGTCGAGGCGGAGCCACGCCCAGAACGCAAAGCATCCGGCGATCTCGGCGAGAGCGGCCCCGACATAGGCGGCGATGGTGACTGCGTTATTCACTTATCCGATCGCGTTCTTCGGTACGGTCCTTCGAGACGGCCATTTCGAGCCGGTGCTTCGCACCTCCTCAATGGCCTCCTCAGGATGAAGGGGAATAGCAATGTATCTCCCCTTTTCTCTTCATCCTGAGGAGAGGCTGAGGAGCGGTCTGCAAGACCGCGTCCCGAAGCCTCGTCTCGAAGGACGCCGGTCACGAAGGGCGCCTGCGGACGTTCGCCGCCAGATCTTTCAAATAATGCAGGCCGGCGATGGCGCGGCTGCCGTACCAGCTGCAATATTCGCCGTCGACCGCCAGGGCCTTCTCCGGCGGGCAATCGTGATCGCGCAGGAAGTCGTCGATATCCTCGCGGGCGAAGGCGTAGGGTTCGGTCGGGAACAGGAACAGGTCGGTCGCCGCCACGGTCTGCGGCGCGATCTCCACCGTCGGGTAGCGGGTCTCCGGGTCGTGATGGGTCGTGCGCCAGCCGACCGCGTCCAGCATCGCCGAGATGTAGGTATCGCGCGACACCGTCATCCACGGGTCTTTCCAGATGAAATAGAGCACGTTGCGGCGGCTTTCCGGACCGACCGCGGGCAGGGCGCGGCGCGCCCGGCGGAACTGCTGGCCGAGTGCCGCCGCTTCCGCCGCCTTGCCGAACAGGCCGCCCATCAGGTCGTAGAGCCGGAGATTGTCGTCCGGCACCAGCGGGTGGGTGACGACGACATTCGGGATGAAGCCGCGCATCGCTTCGGCCATCTCGACGGTGTTCTCGTCGATGTTGAGGATGGCGTGGGTCGGCGCCAGGGCCTCCAGCTTGGGCAGGCTGACCTTCTTGGTGCCGCCGATCGCCTCGACCCGGCCCACGGTTTCCGCCGGATGGATGCAGTAATGCGTGCGCGCGACCAACCGGTCGAGCAGGCCGAGATCGATCAGCAGTTCGGTGATCGACGGCACGAAGCAGGCGATCCGCGCCTCCGGCCCGGCCGGTTCGAACCGGTTGCCGGCGTCGTCTTCGAGGGGCACTCGGGCTGCGTCCGTCATGCGTCCGTCATGGGGTCCGTCTTTGCCGTCCGCCGTTGACACAAGCGCGCCCGGACGGCGGCGTCAACCGCCGGGTGCGCCACAAGAAGGGATTGCACCTGCGACTCGCTGCTCTATCACCGGCGGATCGACTGATGTGAGGAGACGCCGGTGAGCGAGGCAAGGGCAGAAGGCTGGTACGAAACCGGCCGCGGGGTGGTGGTGCCCTGGAAATGCGATCATTTCGGGCACATGAATGTGCGCTTCTATGCCGAGGCGTTCGACGATGCGAGCTTCCATATCTGGTCGGTGATCGGCGTGCCGATCATCGAAATGGAGGAGGAGCAGGGCCTGATCGGCGTCGTCGCGTCGCTGAAGATCGACTTCCTGCAGGAGATCCGGGTCGGCCAGCTGTATGTCATCGAGAGCGCGATCACCCGGGTCGGCGGCAAGAGTTTCACCTACCGCGAGCGAATGCGGGATACGCACAGCGGCGTCGTCCACGCCACCGCCGACCTCGTGGAGGTGTTCTTCGACAAGGTCGAGCGCAAGGCCGCGCCGATCCCGGACGGGGTCCGGGCCCTGCTGGAAGCCAGACTGATCGCGGACGACGGCCGATGAAGCATGTCAGGATCGAACGGGACGGCCGGATCGCGACCGTCACCCTGAACCGCGGCAATCGCGCCAATGCGCTGTCGCTCGAAGCGATGCGCGAGCTGACCGAGGCCGCACGCAGTTTCGAGAGCGACCATGAGACCTCGGCGGTCATCCTCGCCGGCGGCGCGAATTTCACCATGGGCTTCGACCTGCGCGACGCCGAATCCGACGAGGTCCGCACCCTGGGGCTGGCCGAGCGCCGGCAGCGGCTGGCGGCCGGGCCGCGCATGTGCCAGGCGTGGCAGGATATCGAGCCGGTCACCATCGCCGCCATCGAGGGCTGGTGCATCGGCGGGGGCGTGGCGCTCGCGGTGGCGTGCGATTTCCGGGTCGTCGGCCGCTCGGCCACCCTCTACACGCCGGAGATCGAGCGCGGCATGAGCATGAGCTGGGGCTCGGTGCCGCGCACCGTCGCGCTGGCCGGGCCGGCAAGGGCCAAGCGGCTGCTGATCCTGGCCGAACGGCTCGGCGCCGAACGCGCGCTCGCCTGGGGTCTGGCGGACGAGATTGCCGAAGACGGCGCAGCGCTCGCCGCCGCCCGCCGGATGGCCGAACGCGCCGCCGAACTGCCGCCGGCGCAGGTGCGCATGATCAAGGAGCTGATCGACGCCAATGCCCATGCGCTCGGCCGCGCCACCGCCGCGATCGACCGCGACCAGTTCATCCTGTCCCAGGCGAGCGGCGATTTCGACGAAGGCGTCCGCTCCTTCCTCGAAAAGCGCCCGGCGAAGTTCACCGGGTCGTAGCGCTTTCCCCCGGGCGGTTTTCCGAAAAATCGCCACAATTCCGCTCGGTCTCGCCCGATTCGCGTCAAAAAGCTGCCTTTTCGCCCGTCTAGCCTCGATCTGGGGAAAGCGATTGCGGACAGGGAGACATCGCCATGCAACGACGCGAATTTTTGTCGGCCGCCATCCCGGCTGCCCCCCTGACTATTGGCGCCATCGCCCTCGGCTCGATGCCGTGGACCGCAGCCCTCGCGGCCGGCAAGGACTACCGCCTTTCCGGCCCTCACACCCACGGAAATCTCGCCATCTATCTGATCCATCGCGACGGCCTGAACGGCGGCCCGGTGCCGCTCACCCTGGCCGAAGCGCTGGAGCAGGGCCGGATCAAGGTTATCGAGACCGGTGACGTCGGGCGGCTGGCCGTGCGCAACCTTGGCCGCCGGGATGTATTCATCCAGGCGGGCGACATCGTGAAGGGCGGCAAGCAGGACCGTGTGCTGACCATCAGCATGATCGTGCCGCCGAAGTCCGACCTCCTGCCGATCGACGCCTTTTGCGTCGAGCGCGACCGCTGGGCCCGGCGCGGTGCCGAAAAGGCGACGGAATTCTCGTCATCCACCCATCGCCTGCCTTCGAAGGCCATCAGGTTCGCCACGATGTCTCGGGCGACGGACAGAGGCGCGTCCCGTTCAGGCGGCCAGATGCGGGTCTGGGAGTCGGTGCGCAGGACGCAGCAGCGGCTGGGCGTGACCATGGAGCGGCGGGTCGCCGACAGCCGTTCGCCGACCAGCCTGCAGCTTTCGCTGGAGAACAAGGCGCTTGGCGCCGCACTAGCCGGTTACGAGAAGGCGCTCGGCAGGCTGCTCGAAAAGCATCCCGACGCCGTCGGCTACCTCTTCGCCATCAACGGCAGGATCAACAGCGGGGACGAGTTCGGCAGCACGGGTCTGTTCCGCAAACTTTGGCCGCGCCAGTTGAAAGCCGCGGCGACGGAAGCGCTTGCGGAAACCGGCGCGGCGCCGCAGGGCAAACCGCCGAAGCTGGCGCAGATCGGGGCTTTCCTCGACGAGGCCCGTACCGCGAAGCCGGTCCGCCGGCTGCTGCCGGGCGGGATGCGCCTGGAAGGCCGTGAAACCAAGAACATGCTGTACACCGAGACCGGCCGCAGGGACGGCCCCTGGGTGCATCGGAGCTTCATAGCGCTCAAGTGAACGGCCGACCCGTCGGTCCAAGGCCTATCAGTCGAAGGGAAGCGTTGCGCCGGCCGGGGCGGTTCGCTACAGCAGGCGCAAACCTTCCGTGTCGAAAGGCGGCCCGGTGCAAACGCTGCTCCCGCTGGCGCAGGATTGCGCGGCAATTCTGAAAGAAAAGGGCTGGACGCTCGCGGTTTCCGAGTCGTCGTCCGGCGGGCTGGTCTCGGCGGCCTTGCTGGCGGTACCGGGCGCCTCGGCCTATTTCCGGGGCGGCGGTATCGTCTATACCCGGGAGGCGCGGCGCGAACTGCTGCAGTTGCCGGACCAGGACGTCCGGGTGCGCGGCGCGACCGAGGAATACGCGCTGATCGCGGCCGGCCAAATTCGCCGGCAGCTCGATACGACCTTCGGCGTTGCGGAATCCGGTGCCGCCGGGCCGACCGACAGCCCCTACGGCCCGGCGGCAGGCACGACCTGCCTCGCCGTCAGCGGACCGTCCGGGCGCACGCGCACCCTCGAAACCGGCGACAACGACCGGCTGGAAAACATGCGGGCTTTCGGCCGCGCGGCGCTGGAGATGTTGCTGGAGGCTCTGGAAGCGGAAGCGGCGGGTTAAGGCGCTGTCGGCAATTCGGCCGGTCAGCCCTTTGCCGGGCCGCGATTTACCATTTCGGCGTGCATCGCCTTGACCGTATCGCTGGCCCTGGTCTCGAACAGCGCGGGAATGAGGGCGTGGACGAAGGCCGCGCAGGCGGCGCAGAACAACCGGGCGCCGAATCGCGAGGCCACAGCCATATGCTCCGTATAGGATTCGCCGACGCTGGCCGGATGATCCCGGAATACACTCAGTAACGACCGTGTCGGGGCGGCTGCTTCCTGCCGGTTCATGGCTCTCGCTCATTGTATTGCCTCCCGGGCGACGCGCGCCGGAAGGTCGATTTACCGAGCCTCGTGCGGCCCGCCATCCTGCTGTGACGATATCGCTTTCGCCCGGAGCAATTGTCCCAAATAATTTGATATTTTCTGATTTTTTTGGGATATCATCCCGCCATGAGCACAAAACTCGATGAAGCCGACCGCAGAATCCTGCGATGTCTGCAAAGCGATGCGTCGATCAGCATGGATGAACTGGCCGCGAAAACGAACCTGTCGCGCAACGCGTGCTGGCGGCGCGTCAAGCAGATGGAAGAGCGGCAGGTCATTCGCGGGCGCGTGGCCCTGATCGACCCGGAATCGGTGGATCTGGGCCTGTCCGTCTTCGTGATCGTCCGCACCAGCGCCCATGAAAAGGATTGGCTGGTCAGGTTCGAAGAGGCCGTCCGAACGATGCCGGAGATCCAGGGCGCGCATCGGATGTCCGGCGACATAGACTATCTGCTCCGGGTCCGGGTCTCGAACGTCAAGGGCTACGACCGGTTCTACCAGCGTCTGATCTCGAAAATTCCGATCGCCGATATCTCGGCGAGTTTCGTGATGGACGATATCAAGGACACGACGGCCCTGCCGCTTTAGCCCGGTGCGTCCGTCCCGTCTCCCATGAGGTCGCTCACCTCGTCCAGTTCCGCCGCGGCGCCCAGGATGTAGCGGTCCGGGCGCAGGGCGACGGCGACCAGCTTGTTGGCGTCGAACCACTCCTGAAGGCCGGACGATTCATCGTCGACAATAGCGGTGTCATTCGCCGCCGCGTCGCCGGTTACACCGGCGGGCAGCCTGCCGATGGTTCCCGGCTTCAGCACCAGCGCCGCCCGGTTGCCGATCCGGTCGTCGAGCAGTTCCCCGGTCGACAGGCGCGGCTGCGGGAAAAGCCGGCCGGTCCACTCCGACAAACCTGCAGCAGGCCCGGGCCCCAGGGACGGCCGCAACATGGAAACCTTCTGCCGGCCGCCGGCCGCGTCGGCGACATTGCCGGCAGCCAGCGCAGAAGCGGTGGTGTTGATGAGACGGCCCATCTGCACGGTCAGCTCGATAAAGGCCCGGACATGGGCTTCGCGCTCGGGCTGGTAGGTGTCGAGCAGCCGGGAACGGGCTTGCCCGCTGACAACGCGGGCGAGCTTCCATCCGAGATTGTGGGCGTCGCGGATGCCGGCGCACATGCCCTGACCCATGAAGGGCGGCATGAGATGGGCAGCATCGCCGGCGATCGCGACCCGGCCGCTCTGCCACACCTCGGCGACGCAGGAGCGGAAGGTATAGACGGTCGCCCGCTCCAGCGTCGCCTCGTCCGGCCCGATCCAGCGTTTGAGCAGCCGCCAGACGGATTCGGGTTCGACGATGCGCTCGGGATCGTCGTCCGGCCGCAGGCGAAATTCCCAGCGCCGCCGCCGGTGGCCGAGAAATACATGGGTCGCTGCGCGTTCGGGATCGCAATAGTGAACGCTGGAGGGCGGAAGATGTTGCCCATCGTCCCGGAGCAGGAGATCGACGACCGCCCAGGGTTCGCGAAAGCCGAGATCGTCGATCCCGGCGCCGATGGCGTCCCGGGTGAAGGAATTCGCGCCGTCGCAGCCGGCAACGAATTTCGCCCTCAGGGCGCGGCGCCGGCCGCCGCCCGACTCCGTGCAACCCAGCATTACCCCGTCTGCGTCCTGTTCGAGGCCCGTGACTTCGCAATCCGTCCACACGGAAACGCACGGGTAACGCGCCATGCCGTCCTGCAGCACCTTTTCCAGCGCCGGCTGATGGAAGCGGTAGTTGACATACCAGCCGTTGGGGCTGAGCACCTTGGGCCGCGGCCATGCGACCAGCACATTGTCCGCGCCATCGACGAAATCGACGCCCTCGCCGACAGCGGTGATTTCCTGCATCGCCCCGGCGAGCCCGACCGACTGGAAGATGCGCATGACCTCGTCGTCGAAGGTGACCGCGCGCGGCAGATGGTAGGCGGCCGGCTGGCGTTCAATGACGACGGTCCGGATGCCGTAGCCGCCGAGAATATTCGCCAGCGTTCCGCCCACCGGGCCGAGCCCGACGATGGCGACGTCGCAGGTTTCGCCCGCGTTCATGGAGAAGAGCGGCTCTGCCAGTCAGCCGTTCAGCCGGTCAGCCGGTCAGGACATCGTCGCCGATCATCCAGCGTGCGTAAGGCGGCGATTGCTCCCAGTAGCGCGGCTCCCAGTCGTCGTTCATGCGGTCCATGTCGGCGTAATATTCGATGTTGCCGCCGCAGGGATTCCGGAAATACCAGAACCAGTTGGAGCCCAGGGAGTGGCGGCCGGGGCCGGACACGCTGACCGCGCCGCTTTTCTTCATATGGCTGCCGCCGACCATGATTTCGTCGAAGGACTGCATCTCGAAAGCGAGATGATTGAAATAGTTGCGGACGCCCTGGCGGTGGAACAGGAACAGGTTGTGATGGAAGTTGGACCCTTCGCAGCGCAGGAAGGAGCCGCCGTCCTCCGACCGGTCGCTCAGCCGGAAGTTGAGCCGTTCCCTATAGAATTGTGCCGCTTCCCGGTTGCCGTCCCGCTTGATCGAAAAGACGACATGGCCGATGCGCAGCGGCGCCGCGCGCTCTGCCGGCCAGTTGTCCGCGTTGATCCGCCGGACATTCTCATGAAAATTCAGGGCCAGTTCGGGCAGCTCGGCCCGCGCGATGTCCGCCAACGTGAAACCGATCGCGAAGCCGTTGTCGTCGCGGGTGTGGAGGGCGCCGTCATCGTCCTGGCGGACATCGCGGTCTTTCGAGAGCTCGGCGGCCACGGCGGACAGGCCTTCGGGCGAGTCCACGCCCCAGACGACCTCGCGCACCGTCGGGCCGTCTTCGCCGGTCGGCGGCAGGGCGGGATCGTCCGAGGGGCGCAGCACGATGCGCTGGTTTTCCCGGGTCCGGAAGCAGGCGCCCGCTTCGTCGCCTTCAAGCTTTTCGAGGCCCCAGTTTTCCAGGAAGGCGATGCAAGCCGCCATGTCCTCGACCCCGTAGGTCACCGTTTCGATCCGCAGTATGGTCACGGCGCTCAGCCTCCCTCGTATCCCGCTGCATCGTTCCGGCTGCCCAGAAACATCCGGGCGGATCGTTCAGGCAAGGAAAATCGCATGCTCGAGTCGACCTATTTCGAAAATTCCATTTGCGCCGAACGGCCGTTGATGGACCTCGTTGCGCGGGTTCGGACGGAAGGGGAGTTCGCCCTTTCCCAAGCCGTAGAGACATGAGATGCGTTCGAACACGGGGCGTCCGAGTTCGGTCATTGTGTTCAGGCCCTTTTGGCCGAGTTTGACCTCGGTGATCGCCTGGGAAAGCTGCGGCCTTTGAGCTTGGTGCCGATGACGGTCTTCCAACGGCCGATCTGCGTTCCTACCCGGCTGCGCTGGTTGTATCCCGTTGCCACCTGCCAGGCCATCCGGCCGTTGCTGCGGATCTTGGCAATATGGCGATCCCGACCGCTCGGATCATGCGCCGATTGCAGGCTGGTAACCGCGTTCTTCGGCGGCGGTATGACAACGTCGATGGTCTCCCCATGGCGCTGCTTCAGCAAATCTCGTGTTGATGCTCCATCATAGGCGCCGTCAGCCAGACGGATTCACGGCGCGGCCGGACGGGCCGATCCGCGGAACGTCACCATCCTGTCGCGATCCTCGTCCCACAGAACCAGACCCAAGGCCCGCAGCCCCTCCCGGAAGGACAGCGCTGGAATATCGCAATGTGCCGCGACCCGCCCGTGGCATTCCTGGAGCCGGTAATTCGGCACGCGCGGGTTCAGGTGATGCACATGATGAAACCCGATATTGCCGGTGAACCATTGCAGGACCGTCGGCAGGCGCAGATAGGTCGCACCCTGCAAGGCCGCGGAGGTCGGATCCCACGCGTCGTGACGGGCCCATCGCGTCGTTTCGCTACGGTGCTGCACCGAGAACAGCCAGACGCCGACGATCGCCGCGAGAACCAGAACCGGCAATTGCACGGCGGCCACGCGCTCGTAGCCAAGCGGCAGGCCGAGGCCGCCGAGGGTTGCGACGATCGCAAGCGTGGTCAGGTGTACCATGCGCCGTTCCCGCCGCCAGGATTTTGGCATGTCGAACGGCAGGCGGTAGAGCAGGATGAAGACCAGGGGCGGCAGCAGGATGTTGGCGACGAGCGGATGCCGCACCGTGCGGTACCGCCAACGCGCGCCCGGGTTCAATGCCCGGTATTCGGCGACGGTCAGGCAGGAGGAATAGATATCGGCGCCGCTTTGGCGACGGTCCAGATCGTTCCAGACGCCATGGTGATCCGCGTGCTGCCGGCGCCAGGACTCAAAGGGCGTCAGCGTCAGCAGGCTGCACGCGAACCCGACGATCTCGTTTGCACGGCGCGTGCGGAAGAACGCCAGATGGCCGCAATCGTGCTGGATGATGAAGATGCGCACCAGGAAGCCGGCGGCCAGCGGCGCGAGCGCAGACGCCATCCAGTAAGATACGTCCGTGACGGCATACATCGCTGCGCAGGTAGCGAAGAAACCGCCGAACGAGGTCGCGATCTGGGACAGGCTCTTGCTCAGTATGGGCGCCTGAAACCGTGTCACCTCGCGGCGGAGGTTCGTTTTCCCGATCATTGGCACCTTCCACGGTCGAAACGGCCGGCGCGGGTCTCCGGCCCGGTTGCCGAACCGACAAGCACGCTCGATCGTGTCCCAGCCCGTGATGTAAGAGCGTCGCGCTCATCGCGGTATCCGGCGGGTAGAGCCAGAACGCTCAGGCTGCCACGGCTGGCAGCTTGATGAGGTCATCATTGCTCATTGGAGCGATGGATTCCAGTGTCATGTTTCTGGCTCTCTGGACCGCCCATTCGTCGTTCTGCTCGACCAGAATGGCGCCGATCAGGCGGGTGATGGCGTCCTCGTTGGGGAAGATGCCGACGACGTTGGTTCGGCGCTTGATCTCGCCATGGAGCCGCTCCAGTTCAGATATGAATCGAACGCGCGCTGCGACATTGCTTGGAGGCTCGAAAATGGTAATCCGTTGCCAAACGCAGCCGGCAACAGTCCCGGTATTGAAAATATTTGCATTCGGTTTGATTGCTGATCCCGCCCTTCTGCTTTGGCGGCCTCGGGAAAAAAATAATCTAAGTATTATAGCCACTTAAGGGGTCGTTCGCAAAGCGCCCCGGATTAAATCCGGGGCGGAGCGGAGGAATCTCGTCGCCGGACTCCGGTGTTTGTTTTTCAGATCGAGCCGGGATCCCTCCACTCCCTTCGACAGGCTCAGGGCAGGCTCCTCCGGTCGGTCGGGATGACGGATGGGGTATGAGGCGCCGCAACAGGCGTTCGCAAGTGCCACGAAATGTCATGATAGGTCATGAATCGATGGCGGGGTGCGCGGACCGGGCCTCGGCGTGGAAAGGAAAATGGCACTGCAGACGTCGGGGGCAGTTTCCGGCATGTCATGATATGTCATGATTCGGCGTTCTTCAGACTGGGCGGGCAGTGTCGCCACGCAATTTGAACAAATCGGTATATTTCATGAAATTTGCTATTTTTGACAGACCCATCGTTCTATATTTTTAAATATCGTTCGCTCGTCCTGTCGGGCGAACCGCCCCGGGAGCCTGCCCTGAGTTTGCCGAAGGAGCGGCCGAGCAACCTGTCCATTTGTTCGATTTATGTTCCAATCCGCCAATATAGGATATGTTACGGAAGATGCAAGTATGTTTTCTCCTGAATTTCACGGCCGATAGCGGCCTGAATGCCGGTCGTGCTGCCGGCGGCCCCGCCGGTGGCACCTCGGATTCTTGTCCTTCAAGATCCGTTGCCGGAGTAGGCATCCGGCGAGGCTGTATGGGCTCGCCGAGGCGTTGGCGCCGGGCGTGTCTGCGGGCGTGGACTTGATCCCCGTCGCGTACCGCGGCCTTGCCCAGGGCGACGATTGCCACGGCCGTACTCCCGCCGCGACGGCGCAGCCGGCGTCATTGCTGAAGCCGGCGTTTGACAACGAAGAAAACCGGACGATCGTCCTGACCTACCGTGAGCTTCACCCCATAGAGATTGGCATCGATAGCGGTGTCGGTAACGCATCGGGTGCCGGTCCTATCGTTCCGGGTCCGACGCGACAGTTCGGGCCCGGTAGTCGAGCCACCATCCGTAGGGCTTGGGCCACAGCCGGAAACCGGGGTCGGCCCCCAGCTCCCGGGCCGCGTGAAGGGCCCAATAGGGGTCGAACAGGGCCTCGCGGCCGATGGCGACAAGGTCGCAGCGGCCGCGTTGGAGGATGTCCTCGGCCTGCCGCGCCCCGGTGATCAGGCCGACGCCCATGGTGGGGACTCCGGTGCGCCGGTGTATCTCTTCCGCCAGGCCGACCTGGAAGCCCGGCACCCGCCGCCCTCGGATGGCGAATCCCTGGGCCCCGATGCCCCCGGACGAGCAGTCGATGACGCCGATGCCGAGCTTCCGCAACTCGCCGACGAAGACCACAACCTCGTCCAGGGTCCAGCTGGGATCCCCTTCGTCGCTGGCCGAAAGGCGCAGGAAGACGGGTTTTTCCCGCGGCCACACCCGGCGCACACGCTCCGCAACCTGCAGGGGAAGACGCAGGCGTCCCTCGAGGGTGCCGCCATAGGCATCGTCCCGCCTGTTCGAGATAGAGGACAGGAATTGGTGCAGCAGGTAACCGTGGGCCGCGTGGATCTCGACGACGTCGAACCCGGCCTCATGCGCCCTCGAAGCGGCGTCGCCCCAAGCGTCGACGATGGCGGCGATCCCGTCCTCGTCCAGGGCATGGGGCGGCCTTGCGCCGTCGAACAGGGGGACGGCACTCGGCGCCACGGTTTCCCAGGGCGGCTCGCCGGCGGCGGCGTCGGTGTCGTCGAGCGGCTTGCCCTCGTTCCAGGGCCGCCGTGAGCTGGCCTTGCGCCCGGCATGGGCGAGCTGGATACCGGGGACCGCGCCCCTGTCCTTCAGATAACGGGCGATGCGGCGCAGCGGTGCCGCGTGATCGTCCGACCAGATACCGAGGTCGCCGTGGGTGATGCGGCCGCGGGCCTCGACGGCCGTGGCTTCCGTGAAGACCAGCCCGGCGCCGGCAAACCGACCCAGATGCTGGAAGTGCCAGTCGTTGGCCAGACCGCCGGTGGCCGAGTACTGGCACATGGGCGAGATGACGACGCGGTTGGGGAGCTCCAGCTCGCGGAGCTTCAGGGGCGTGAACAACAAGGGCGTGTCGGGACGTTCGGACACGTCAAGGCCTCCAGAACAGCACCGTTGCCGACGCGACGCGCAGTCGTCATCGGCGAAGCGGTCCTCGCGCCATTGGAGGGCGCCGCGAGCCCCTCCTCGCAAGCCCGTCTCGCGTGCGCCTCAGGCTTCGCCCAGGTAGGCCTTGCGGATCTCCTCGCTCTTCAGGATGTTCTCGGCCGTGTCGCTGATGACGATCCGGCCGTTCTGAAGCACGTAGCCCCGGTCGGCCACGGACAGCGCCATGGTGGCGTTCTGCTCGACGATGAACATGGTCGTGCCGGTGGCCGCGATCTCGGCGATGATCTCGTAGACCTTCTCCACCAGGGCCGGCGCCAGGCCCATGGACGGCTCGTCCATGAGGATCATCCGGGGGCGCGCCATGAGGGCGCGGGCGACGGCGACCATCTGCTGCTCGCCGCCGGAAAGCGTGCCGCCGATCTGGCCCATGCGCTCGCGAATGGCGGGAAACAGTTCCAGCACCCGGTCCAAGTCCTCCCGGGTCCGGTTGCTCTTCTCGCGGCGGTGGACGTAGGCCCCCATGAGCAGGTTTTCGCGCACGGTCATGGTCGGGAACAGGCGCCGCGCCTCGGGCACCGGCGCCAGGCCCATGGCGATCACCTCGCCCGTGGACAGGCCGTCTATGCGCTGGCCGCCGAAATAAACGGCGCCGGACACCGGCTTCACCAGGCCGAGGATGGTCTTCATGGTGGTCGTCTTGCCGGACGCGTTGCCGCCCAGCAGCGACACCACCTCGCCCGGATAGACCTCCAGGTTGACCTCCTTGAGGATCTTGATGGACCCGTAGTAGGTGATCACGTCCTCAAGCTTCAACAGCGGCGTCGCGGCCTCGGTCTCCGTCGCCACAGCGTTGGCGCCTTGCTGCATCTGTCCTGCCCCCGGGGCCCGCCTCGCACTCCGAAAGCATAGTGTCCGGTCCTGTGCCGGCACAAGTGCCGGATAGTTCCGGAGCGCGATGGCTCTATCCCTATTCGATGCACAAATGATTCATCGCGCTCTGGAAACCCGCGCCCGGATGGGACATCATCCGGGGTGCCGGGAAACCCGTGGCCGCGCAAAGGCCGGTGACGCCCGCCCGTGGACCCGCCTATGGACCCGGGCGCGAACGAGGGAGGAGACCATGGTACTTGGACATCGAATTCACGGAAACGGCCGCGAAAAGGCCTTCCTGTACAACGACTGGCTGGCCAGCGCCGAAAGTTGGGACCCGACGCTTCCCTATCTGGATACGGAGCGTTTCACCTACATCCTGACGGACCTCCGGGGCTACGGCGAGTCCCTGGACCAAACGGGCGAATACAACGAGGTGGAGGGGGCTGCCGACACGCTCGCGCTCGCCGACCACCTGGGCTACGAGAAGTTCCATCTGGTGGGGTTCTCCATGACAGGCATGGTGGTCGAGCGCCTGGCCATCGACGCGCCGGACCGCATCAAGAGCGTCGTCGCTATCGGCCCCGTGTCGGCGGCGGGCATCAAGATGAGCGACGAGGAGCGCCAGTTCTTCGTCGACGTCATCACCGACGACGACAAGGCCCGGCAGCTGGCCGACCGCATCACCGGCGGGCAGCTGTCCCACCAATGGCAGGACGTGAAGCTGCGCCTGGCCCGCGAGACCCGCACGCCCGAGGCGGCGCGGGGCTATCTCGACATGTGGACCCTGCACGACTTCTCCGACGAGGCCGGGGCCCACGACGTGCCGTTCCTGGTCATCGGCTGCCGCTACGACCAGCCGAATTTCCTGGAAGACGACATGCGCAACACGTTCCTCAAGTGGCACAAGAACATCGAGCTGGTGATGATGGACTGCGGCCACTGCCCGATGCAGGAGATGCCCATCCGGCTGCAGACGTTGATGGAAGATTTCATGAACGAGCACGCCGGCTGAAGCCCCATGGCCCGCCCAGTGGCCCAGGTTGTCAGCGAAGACGTCGGCGCCGTCAGGGTCCTCACGCTCGACAACGAGGCCAAGCGCAACGCCTTCTCCGGCTCCATGGCCGATGACCTTTTGCGGCTGCTCCAGGAGGCCGACGGGATCTCCGGGGTCCGCTGCGTCGTCGTCACCGGGGCTGGCGACAAAGCGTTCTCAAGCGGCCACGACCTGACGGAGGTTCTCGGCGACAGCGAAGCCGCCGTCGGTCCGGACGCCAACCGCGCCTTCATCCATCCCTCGAAGATGGCCAAGCCGGTGATCGCCGCCGTCAACGGCCCGGCCTATGCCGGCGGCTTTATTCTCGCGCTCTCCTGCGATCTCAGGTTGGCCAGCCGGAACGCCACGTTCTGCGTCGCCGGGGTCCGCATCGGGCTGCTCCCCGTCGGCGGCCAGTTGAGCCGGCTGCTCGGCGTCATGCCCCATGCCCGGGCCCTGGAGATGGCCCTGACGGCGGCGCCCATGACGGCGGAGGAGGCTCATGGCCTCGGGTTCGTCAACCGCCTGGTAGAGGAGCGCGAGGCATTGCCGGCGGCCCTCGCCCTGGCAGAGGCCATCGTCGCCAATTCGCCGGCCGTGGTGCGGGCCGCGAAGCAAGGGTTCGATGTTTCGCTCAGGGACGGCGTCGCGGCGGGCGAAGCCTACGAATGGGAGACCGGCCCGGCCCTCGCCGGCCACGCCGACGCCGAGGAGGGCATCCGCGCTTTTCTCGAAAAGCGCCGGCCCAGGTTCAAGGATTGATAACGGGCCAGGAAATGAGCCGTCGCGTTGCCCGATCTGCAGGGGAGGGTTTCAAACTTGTCCGTCTTGGGAGCTTCTTGCAAATAGGTCTGCAAAATGCGCGTATTTACAAAAGATTACAGGACCAAGAATTCCCCGCTTGTTCAGTCCAGCATGCAATCACCACCATAGCGACACCGCGTCGCAACCGTAATTCCGCCACCGTCTGACACCCCATGGCCGGGTTTTATTCGGAGCGCCTGTTGGACGCCGATCAGCGACTCAACTTGTTGATTGGGCTTAAATCAAGCCGGTCAAATCGGCCGCCTGAAACTGTCCGACCCCAGGGGCCCACTCCAAACAACAGCCAGCAGGCCGACCAGGAAGGGGAACAGGTAGAAGACCAGAATCGACAGGCTCACCGCCATGCGCTCGAAAGAGGACAGCAGCGCCCAGGCGTTCAACGAAAACAGGGCGGCGGCGAGCAGAAGCCAGGACGTCATGCCGTGGGGGACGGCCGGCCGTATGCGCCGGGCGGCAGGCGATGTCATGGGCCGCCTCCTATCCCAAGCGGGCGGGGCGCGGGCAAGGATTTTCGAATGCCGGTGGGCGGTTTCCTCATTCGCACGGGAACGGCCGGTGGAAATGTCCCGGCGGGTCGGTTAGGCTTGTTTCGTTCCCGGTACGCCGAAAGGAACGTTGCAACGAAATGGGCCGTCGTTCCGTGCGCCGTTCTTACCGTCCTGCTCATCGGCAGCGGCTCGTGCGCCGAATCCTGCGAACTGAAACTTGAGAACGACTTTGTCGGCGTGTGGCGGGGGCAATGCAAGGAGGGCATGCCCTACGGCAAGGGCGAATTGACGTACAACGGCAAGACATTGAAAGGCTTCGCTGAGGACGGGAAGAACGGCCTGATACGGTTCAGCCTGGACAAGGACGGGCGCAACGCCGGCGAACGGATCGTCGACTTGCGCCGGGACCGGAGCGAACCGCACAGGCAGGCAACGGGACGGAGTTCCGAGGGCAGCGATTCTGCGGGCAACCGGGACCGGGGCAAACCCGCCGAAGACGCCGAAGCCGGGGCACCTCCACTGGTGTCCGGTTTAAAATAGTGGACTGGTTTCATGACATTGATTCTATTCGTTTCCAGACGTTTAGCGGCGTTCAGGACACGAACGGAGATCAATGTCATGCGGCATCAAAATAGCGTATTTCATCAGTTGACGAAGCACATTCCTTGGTCGGTGTTCGATCGTGCTGTGTCGAAGCATGGTTCGGACTGCCGGGTACGCCGGCTTCGCACGCGCGATCGATTTCTGGCGGTGCTTTACGGTCAGTTCTCGGGCGCCGCATCGCTGCGCGAGATCGAGTATGGGCTGGCGAGCCAAGCGGCGCGGCTCTATCACGTGGGGCTGCGGGGTGTCTCGCGCTCGACCCTTTCGGATGCGAACGCGAAGCGGTCATTCGAGGTCTACGCCGATGTCTTCGCTGAGATGGCGCGTCTGGCAAGGCCCGGACTGCGGCGCAAGCTGCGCGACGCGGTGCGCCTGCTCGATGCGACGAAAGTCAATCTGTCGGCGTTGAGCGAGGGGTGGGCGCGGTTCTCCGAGGATCATTGCGCGGCCAAGGTTCATGTCGTCTACGAACCGCATGGCGGGGTGCCGCTGCGCGCCGTCGTGACGCCCGACAACGTCAACGACATCACCCCGGCCAAGGCCATGCCGATCGAGCCGGGCGTAACCTATGTCTTTGATTTGGCGTATTATAGTTATGAATGGTGGGCCGAGCTTCACGCCCTGCGCTGCCGCTTCGTCAGCAGGCTGAAGAAGAACACCGCCCTGGCGGTCACGACCGAGCGGCCGGTTCCGGCCGGAACCGATATCCTGTCCGATCGCATCGGCCATCTCCCCAAACGCATCGGCGGCGGCCGTAACAACCCCTTCACCGATCCGGTGCGCGAGATCGCGATCAGCGTCGATCGGAACAAAACCCTGCGGTTCGTCACCAACGACCTCAAGGCCCCGGCCGAAGAGATCGCCGCGCTCTACAAACAGCGCTGGGAGATCGAGTTGTTCTTCAAATGGATCAAGCAGAACCTCAAAATCAAACACTTCCTCGGCGTCAGCGAAAACGCCGTGAAAATCCAGATCTACGTCGCCCTGATCGCCTTCCTCATCCTGCGCGCCGCCCATAACGCCCAGAAAACAATCCCAAGGCCCCAAGCCTTCGCCCGACTCGTGCGCCTCAACATCATGCACAGGCGCTCCCTCCTGAACATCAAAGACACGCCGCAAATCCCGCCACCGGACACAAGGCAAATAAATATGCAACTCACCCCATGCTAAACCGGACACCAGTGGACTCTGATCCGGCGTCCGGGGTGACAGGAAAGGAGGATCTGGGGATCCGGAAAGATGCAGCAGCCGCAGTTGGCCCTTCGATACGCCCCCTTCGACAAGCTCAGGGCAGGCTCTTCGGGGCCACTCAGGGTGAGGTAACTATACAGTCGCCCTCATCCCGAGTAGCCCCGGACTTGATCCGGGGCGTATCGAGGGGCCGTATCGAGGGACGCGCGCACCTACACCACACGGTTGCGCAACTCCCCGAGCTTCTCGATGCGGGCGACGACGGTCTGGCCGGGGCGCAGATAGTATTGCGCCGGCTCTTCGCGCGCCAGCGCGACGCCCGAGGGCGTGCCGGTGATCAGGATATCGCCGGCCTCCAGCCCGGTGCGTGACCACCAGGCGATCAGCTCGGCGACCGGGAACATCATGTCCGCCGTGCTGGCGTCCTGGCGGACCTCGCCGTCGACCTCCAGGGTCAGCCGGAGCGCTTGCGGATCGCCGACCGCGTCGGCCGTCGTCAGCCACGGCCCCATCGGCGCGAAGCCGGGGAAATTCTTGGCCAGCACGATGCCGATCTGGCTTTCCATCTCGCGCTGCTGGATGCCCCGTGCGCCGGCGTCGTTGCAGATCGCGTAGCCGGCGACATGGTCGAGCGCACGCTCGGCCGGCACGTTGAGCGCCGCGGCGCCGATGACGACAGCCAGTTCGATTTCATAGTCCAGGTCGTCGATTCCGTCCGGGATGGGCAGCGGGTCGAACGGGCCGGTCAGGCTTGACGGGAATTTCGCGAAGGCGGTGGGGAACTGCGGGATCTCGACCTTGCGGCCGCGTTTGGCCCAGATTTCCTGACCCTCGCGGACATGGTCCATATAGTTGCGCCCGGCGGCGATGATCTTGCCCGGCCGGGGCACCGGCGGGCCGAAACGCCAGACCGCCGGATCGGCCGGCGCGACATCGGTGTCGCCCAGTTGCCCCGCGATCCCGGCAAGACGGGCACGGCTTTCGGGAGCGAGCCAGCGATAACCGAAGGGGTCGGTCAGCGCCGCCGGCAATGCCGCGCCCGCGGCTTCCGCCACTGCCGCGACCGGAAAGGCGGCGCCCGCCGCGTCGACAAAGGCGAGGGTCCGATGGCCGATTTCGCGGTGGATTAGATTGGCGATGCGCACGGGAGGAGGCTCGCGCTCAGAACAGGTCGAACGGAACCTTGTCCCCTTCCGGGCTCCAGCCGATCGTCAACAGGGTCGCGTCGGACACGGCTTCGAGCGCCGGATGTTCCTCGCCGCCCGGCAGGATGAAGTAGGACAGCGTGTCGAACACTTGCTCGCCGAAGGCCAGATCCCCTTCGAGCAGGAAGACGGCGCGATGGCCGGCCGGCGTGGCGCCGGGCAGGGCGCAACCCGCCGCGATCTTCGCCATCTTGATGTTCGGGCCGCAGTCGAAGAAATAGGCCAGATCCTTGGCCTCGACGCCGGGCAGGGCGGCATGGGGCCGCCACGGCATGCCGCCCGAGCGCAGCACGATATAGCTGTTGAGCCGGGGCTTCGGATACTCGATCCGCTCGCCGGTCAGTTCCTCCAGGATCGCCTCGTAAGCGTCGCGCTTGCGGCCGCTGGGGAAAGTGTAGACGCCTTCCGCGAACGTCCCGGTCTCGGCCAGCCGCCGCTGTGCGTCCACCACCTCCTCGGGCTCGGGATAGGGGATGCCGGACGGGCCCTCGAACTGGATGTCGGCGAAATGCAGCTGCTCGCCGCTCTCGACCGGCTTGACCGGGCCATAATACGCGCCTTCGGGAATATAGAGGCAGTCGCCCTTTTCGTAGACCTCACTGCCGTATTTCATCTTGCCGGACAGCACTTAGCGCACCTGCTGGAAGGTGTGCCGGTGGCGCGGCGAATGATAGTAGGGCTCGGCATAGAGGCTGCCGATCCGGGCGGCGATGCGCCGGTCCTTGTCGAAGAAGCCCTGATAACGCTGGTTGTAGCCCGGCCGGACGCCGATATCGACCCATGGCAAGTCCGCCTCGCGGACCCCGGTTGCTCCCTGCAAACTCATCGCCTTGCTTTTCCTCCGTCAGGTCCGCGGCGCCGGGCGGGCGCCCGATGCTCCGGTATTATGGTTTGCCGGTGTGCCGTGTCAAACCGGGTGCCGCCTACCAGACCACCGGCAGCTCGTAGAGGCCGTAGATCTGGGAATCGTATTTGAAGGCGAGTCGGTTCAGCGGCTCGGCCGTCCGCAGGTCCGGAAACCGCTCGAACAGCTTGCGGAAGACAACCTGAAGCTCGACCCGCGCCAGCCCCTGGCCGAGGCATCGGTGGATGCCGAAACCGAAGGACATGTGATGATTGGTCCGGCGGGTAATGTCGAAGCGCTCCGGGTCCGGGAATTCGTCCGGATCGCGGTTGACCGAGGGCGAGAGGGCGAATACGCCGTCGCCCTTGCGGATCGTCATGCCGCCGATCTCGACATTCTCCAGCGCGACGCGCCGGGGTGCGAACTGGACCGGCGAGAGGTAGTGCAGCAGTTCTTCGACCGCCGGTTCGGTGAGCGACGGATCGGCCTTGAAGGCGGCAAGCTGGTCCGGGTGTTCGAGCAATAGCACGACGCCGAGCGAGATCATGTTGGTCGTCGTATCGTGACCGGCGCGCAGGATCATCGAGCAGATATTGGCCAGGTCCTCATGGCTCAGATCGCCGGGCGTGACATGGTCCCGGATCACCCGGCTCAGCATGTCGTCGGCCGGCGCGCGCTCCTTGGCGGCGATCAGGTCGCGGCAATACTGGACCAGATCGTTGGCCGATTGCGCCGCCTCGTCCGCCGATTGCGAGAGGCCGTGGCGCCCGGCGGCGCATTTCAGGATGTAGGTATGGTCCGCATAGGGCGAGCCGAACAGCTCGCACATCACCAGCGCGGGCAGTTCGACGGCGAGGTCGGCGACCAGGTCGCAGGGCGGTCCCTTTTCGGCCATGGCGTCGAGGAGGTCGTCGGTCAGCCGCTCGATCTGGGGCTTCAGCGCCAGCATCCGCTTGGTCGTGAACTCCCGGGTGAACATGCGCCGGAATCGGTCGTGGCGCGGGTTGTCCATGCCGACGAAGGCGCGCTCCAGCTTGTCGATGGCGCGGCGCGCTTCGGTGACGGTCGGAAAGTCCTCGCGCGCGAACGCGCCGCTGAAGCGCTCGTCGAGCAGGACTTTCTGGTAGTCCGCATAGCGGGTCAGCAGCCAGGCGCGCTGGCCGTTCCACAGGGTGATCGGCGCAACCGGGCAGGTTTCGCGGGCAAGAGCGTATTCTTCGGGAAGCTCGAACTGCCGGTCGCGCCGGAACGGAAAGGCGGGCGGAGTCCCGCTGTTGGAGAACGGACATCCCCCATCGTCCGGCATGGCATCGTCTCCCGCTGTTACCCGCCCGATCCGGCGCCTGGAAATATCCCGGCCGGTCTCCGCAATCGAGCCCGGTTCCCGGTTTCCTGCCCGATGCATGCACATTCCCAGCGCGCATGCTATTCATCGCCACCGCAATTGTGAAGCCCGACCGCATCGTGCCGACCCTTCGACCGCCGACCGCCGTGCAAGACGATCCCCCGCCTCTAGTCGCCCTGTCCCACCCGGACGCCGGCGGCGTCCTCCATCGGCAGGATGACGGCGGCGATGTCGTCGCGGGCATGGCCGCGTTCGGCGGCCTCGTTAAACAGGGTCATGGCGGTTTCGCCCAGGGCCAGCCGGATCCCTTCGGCCGCCGCCAGATCGAGCGCGCCCTGAAGATCCTTCATGATGGTGTCCATCGAAGCCGCCGCTGCAAAGTTGCGCGGCAGGAAGTGGCCGGGCACGACCCGTTCCAGCGTGCGGCTGTAGGCGGAACTCTGCGACAGCACCTCGTAAAGGGCGCTCGCTTCGATGCCGGCCTTCGCGCCCAGCACCATGGCCTCGGCGATCAGCGCATGGCTGGTAATCGTGATCAGGTTGTTGCAGAGCTTGGCAGTGACGCCGGCGCCGGTCCTGCCCATATGGAAGGTCCGCTTGCCCAGAATGTCGAACAGGGGCCCGGCGCGCGCGACGGCCTCTTTCGCGCCGCCGGCGATGATGCTGAGCGTACCCGCCGCCGCAGCGTGGGACCCGCCGCTCACCGGCGCATCGATATAGTCGGCTCCGGCCGCGGCAAGCGTCCAGCCGATCTTCCGCGATGTCATCGGGTCGACGGTCGCGAAATCGATGCAGACCGGCGGGACCGCCGTTGCCGAGAGCACGCCATCGGGGCCGGTGAAGGCTGCGCGAGACTGGTCCGGCGTCACCCGGCAGGAACAGAAGATATCCACCCTGCCGGCGATGTCGGCCACGGAAGCCCCGGCAACCGCGCCTTTGGCCGCCATGGTTTTGACCGATTCGGCATTGCCGCTGAAAATGTAGACCTCGTGGCCTGCGTCGATCAGCCGGCCGGCCATGGGCAGGCCCATCAGGCCAAGCCCGACAAAACCGATTTTCATGGGCTGCTCCCTTCGATGCGTGGCGCTGCGCCGGAATGGAAATCGTGAGCGCGTCTGCCGATATCCTGTTCGAGACGCAGCGCTTCGGCGCGGCGACCCTGCGCAACCGGATCGTCATGGCGCCGATGACTCGCAAGCGCTCGCCCGCCGGCGTGCCGACCGACGCGGTCGCGGCCTATTACCGGCGGCGCGGCGAGGGCGGCGCCGGCCTGATCTTCAGCGAAGGCGCGTTTATCGACCATCCGTCGGCCCAGGCCCAAGAGGGCGAGGCCTATGACAACATCCCGCATTTCTTCGGGCCGGACGCGCTGCGCGGATGGGAGAAGGTGCTGGCGTACGTCCACCGGACCGGCGCGCTGTTCGTGCCGCAGCTTTGGCATGTCGGCGAGGTCAGGCGCCGCGGCATGCCGGACAACCCGGCCGTGCCCGGCTATGGGCCGCGCGAGATCGTCGAGGACGGCCTGGTCGTCGTGAAGGCAATGTCGGACCGGGACTGTGAGGAGATTGCCGAATCCTATGCCAGATGCGCCCGCACGGCGAGGGAGATGGGATGCGGCGGCGTGGCGCTTCACGGCGCGCACGGCTATCTGATGGACCAGTTCTTCTGGCCCGCCTCCAATCCCCGGACCGACCGGTTCGGCGGCGCGATGGCGGAACGCAGCCGCCTCGCCTGCCTCGTCGTCGAACGGATCCGCGATGCCGTCGGTCCCGGTTTCCCGATCGTCTTCCGCTTTTCCCAATGGAAGATGACGGATTACGACGCCCGGATCGCCGAAACGGCGGCGGAGCTGGCAATCCTGCTCAAGCGGCTGGTGGCAGCGGGTGTCGACTGGTTCGACGTCAGCACAAGGCGGTTCTGGGAACCGGCCTTTCCCGGCGATCCGCGCAGCCTGGTCGCCTGGACCCGGCATCTCTCGGGCCGGCCGACGATTGCCGTCGGCAGCATCGGCCTTGACCAGCCCCATCATTCCAAATTCTTCCGCGACAAGGCGAAGATCGACGCCGATGTCGCCGATCTCGGCCCGGTCATCGATGCAATGGCACGGCGCGACTTCGACCTCGCCGCCGTCGGCTGGGCGATCCTGGCAGACCCGGAATGGCCCGAAAAGGTCCGCACCGGCCGGACCGCCGAGATCCGCCCCTTTGTGCGGGCTGACCTCGCGGCCTACCGCTGAAGCATCCACGGGGCGCAGGTCTCCCCGATGCTGCGGCCGGAGGCCGCGTTAGGGCAACGCCTGGTGTCGCGGTCTACCACACCCCGATCAGCACGCCGACCTTGCGGGCATTGCCCAGCGATTCCTCGATCTCCCGGTCGGACCTGGTCGTCCGGGTGCGGCGGGTGCGCAGCCATTGGAACAGGCGTTCGTGCAGTTCGGCACGGACCGCCTCGTGCTCATCGCTCTCGCCGAGATCGACCAGTTCGTCCGGGTCGTTCGCCATATCGAAAAGTTGCGGCCGGAAGCCCTCGTACAGGATGTATTTCCAGTCCGCCGTGCGGATGCAATACGCCTTGGCCTGATGGGCGCGCAGACCCAGCGCATCCCGGGCCTGCCGGTAAGAATAATCGCATTCGGAGAAGGTGGCGTCGCGCCAATTGCCGGCCGGGGCGCCGGCCGGGGTGCCGACCGCGCCGCCCCCTGCATCGCCATTGCGCAGCAGGGGCAGGATGGAGCGGCCTTCCATCCAGTGGTCCTGCTCCGCCGGATCGCCGCCCATCGCCGCGTAGAAGGTCGGCAGCAGGTCGATGCACTCGACGAAGCGGTCGTCTTCGGCGCCGCGGGTCGCGTCGGCTGCCGGATCGGGATCGTAGACGATCATCGGCAGGCGCAGCACGCAGTCGTGGAACAGCTCCTTCTCGCCCAGCCAGTGGTCGCCGAGATAGTCGCCGTGGTCCGAGGTCAGGACGATCATCGTGTCGTCCATCCGGCCTGTCCGTTCCATGTATTGGAACAGCTTGCCGAGATGATCGTCGATTTGTTTGACCAGGCCCATATAGGTCGGGATCACCGTCTCCCGCACCTCGTCGCGGCTGAAGCTCTGGCTGTCCTCGTGCTGCTGGAACGCGGCGTAGACCGGGTGGCTGGTCTGGCGCTCGCGTTCGCTGCGCACCGCCGGGACGATATCGCCGGGGCCGTACATGGCGTGGTAGGGCGCCGGCGCCAGATAGGGCCAGTGCGGCTTGATATAGGAAAGATGCAGGCACCAGTGTCGGTCGTCGCCGCATTCCTCCATGAAGTCCTGCGCGCGCCGCGTCATGTAGGCGGTCTCGGAATGGATTTCCTTCACCCGTGCGGGCAACCCGGCGTTGCGCATTTCCCAGCCGTTGACGATGTTGCCGTCGCCGTCGACCGCGGCGGCGCAATAGTCCTGCCACGGGTTTTCGCCTTCGTAGCCCAGTTCGTTGAGATAGCGGTTGTAGGCGAAATCCGTCGCGCCGTAGCCGCCCGGATGCAGGCCGTCGTCGCGGTCGAAGGGCTCGAAGCCGGCCTGGGTCGCCAGCACGCCATGGGGCGAGGTCCGGTCGATCCCCAGCCGGTCGAGGCCGGGCTGGTCGATCTGCATATGGGTCTTGCCGGCCAGCGCGACCCTGGCGCCCAGCGTGCGCAGATGATCGCCCATCGTGCGGATGTTCAGCGGCAGCGGCACCCGGTTCCAGTTGGCGCCGTGGGTGACCATGTAGCGGCCGGTATAGAAGGACATGCGCGACGGGCCGCAGACCGACGACTGGGTAAAGGCGCGGGTGAACCGGACGCCTTTGGCCGCCAGCGCATCGATATGCGGCGTCTCGAGCGTCGGATGGCCCATGCAGGAGAGGTAATCCGCCCGCAATTGGTCGCACATGATGAACAGGACATTCCGGACTTTGCCCATGGGCGGAAAACTGCCGGCTGTGGATGTGGATCGGCCGGACCCTAAGCAGCGACCGCGTTACCCGCAAGACGCACAATGGCCGGCAACCGGCGCATGGCGGCTGGAGTCTGGCGCCCAACCCCGGCGCGGCAGTGCCGGGCAGTCCTACTGCCGGTCCAATTCCGCCATCTTCTCGCGCATCGCCTGGAGCAGTCCGGCCAGGTTGCCGCCGCGGCTCCGGTAGACCGAGGCGAATTCCCGGCGCTGATTGAGCGACATGGAGACATTCTCGAACACCATGTCGCGCACCTTGAGGCGGCCGCCCGACGGGCGCATGCGCCATTTCAGGTGAAACGGCCGTTCGCTGCGGGTACCGAAGATCCGGGTGGTGATGACGACGCCTTTGCGGTCCGGTCCGGCAGCGATAATCTGGTATTTGTTCCCAGTATAGCGGCGTAGCTGGACGGTATAGACCTTCGCGATATAGCGCTGGAACTGGTCGAGGAACTGCGCCCTTTCCCCGGCCGAAGCGTTCGACCACACGGCCCGGCCCAGAACGAAGCGTCCGATGCGCGGAACGTCGAAATGACGGGCGAAGAGCGCGCGAAAGGTGGCTTCCTGGGCGCGACGATCGCCGCCATTGCGGAAAAGGGCGATGACCGAGGACGACAGGGATCGCACGATCGATTTCCCTTCCTCGACCATATCGGCGGGCGCGGTTGCCGCGCCGGCCGCATTCGGCGACAGCGCGGCGGCGATCGCCAGGAGGGCAGCGAGAGCGGTGCGGCGCACCCCGCGGTTCCGGCGGCTCGCACGACAGGGGTCGGTTCTGGCGACGGTCATCGGCTGGATCTCTCGGAAGACTGCCGCAGGATGCCAATCGATCCGCAGACCCGCCGCGATGCCGGACATCCGGAGGCAGGTTCCGGGACGGTACCCGCAGCACAAGGGCGGGCGTTGCTGTTGAGGGCAATCATTGGCTCTTGGCGGCGAGGCGGCTGTCGTCGCCGCCGGGCTTCGGCGAAGCGCTCCCCGGCGCTGCCTCGGGTTCGTCATCCTCGTCATCGATATCGATATCGTCGTCGCCCGGCACGATCGTCGCAATCCGCCCATTGTGGATTTCGGCGATCCGGCTCTGCCAGTAGCTGCTCCGTGCCGCGGCATAGAAGTCCATCGAGATCTTCCGCAAGCCGTCGACCGCCTCGAGCAGGCGTTCGCGCTGGTCGACGACATCGATCGCGGTGACGATGATCCCGACCCATTCGATGTCGCCCGCTGTCAGCAGATAGCCGACCGGATCGAAACCCAGATCGGCGACCCGGCCTCCCAGATGGCGGGATGTATGAGGGCCGAGAAACGGGACGACAAGATACGGACCCGGGCCGACACCCCATACCGCCAGGGTCTGGCCGAAATCTTCCTTGTGACCGGGCAGGCCGGCCTCGCCGGCGGCGTCTTTCACGCCGCTGATACCTATCGTTGTATTGACCAGAAACCGGACCAGGGTCACCTGGGCGCGTGCAAACTCGCCCTGCAACAGATCGTTGACCAGGGTAACCGGCGAATTGAGATTGTCGGTGAAGTGCCGGATCCCGTCCCGGACAGGTTTCGGCATTACCTCGCGATAGGCCATTGCGACCGGCTTGCCGATCGCATCGTCCATCTTGATGTTGAAGTCGAAGGTCGCCCGGTTGACCTTTTCCCAAGGGTCGCGCAGGCTGCTTTCGGCATCGCCATGAGTCGCGCAAGCGGCCACTGAAAGGGCCGCAGCCGCAAGCAAACTCCGTACGATTGCAGTTCGCACGCAACTTCCCCCCTTTGCGTTACGCCGCCGCCGCTTTTTTCCGGTCTCGCGGTGAACGCCAGGAGGCCGCAATATCATATTGCAGGGTGCATAGCTACATCGCAGCGGCCCGAAATCGGGACAAAATTACCCGTTTGCCGCCGTTTTCGACCATTTTCGGGCAGGATTGCGGCGCGGGTATCCGGCGGCGGACAGCTACCCGTTGCCGGGGTTGCGCCCGCTGCGGGCGGCATGGCATCTGATATGGGAATCCGATACGGAACTGTCAGCGCGATATGCGGGTTTCGTACCCCGTCGCCCAGCATCCCAACCGGCTCCATCGCATGTCATCGCCCGATACTCCGCGCCAGGCCCCTGCGGGCCAGCGCCTCGATATTAGCAGGAACGAGTGGCTGGTCGTTCATCGCTCGGCCGTGCTGCCGGAATGGATCGACTACAACGGCCATATGAATGTCTCATATTATCTCCTGGCTTTCGACGAGGCGCTGGACGTGCTGTTCGACCTGATCGGCCTGACACCGGCCTATCGCAAGCAGCACAAGGTTTCGACCTTCGCACTCGAAATCCACATCTGCTACCTCGCCGAGGTCACGCTCGGGGAGCCGCTGCGGTTCGAAGTCCAACTGCTGGATCTGGACGAAAAGCGGTTCCACTATCTCAATCGCATGGTCAACGACCGAACCGGCGAACTGTGCGCCACCGCCGAATGGATCAGCGCGCATATGGACATGACGACCCGCCGGATGGCGCCCTTCGGCCCGGAGATTATGGCGCCGCTGCGGGAGATCCGGGCGGCACACAAAGACATGCCCTGGCCGGAAAACGCCAGCCGCAAGATCGGCATTCGCCGCCGCGGCGCTTCCTGACCGAAGCCGCCGCAGGGTGGCGGGCGGCGTTTCCGGGCGGCTAAATGCACCTTCTCTTGCATCGCGGTTGGCAGCGCCGCCGCCGCCATGCGATACCGCGACGATGGCCGCGGACCGCAGCGAGAAGAACGGCCGGACGGAACCGCCCGGCGAGGCCGCCTGCGCACGGCTGTCGCGGGCGAAACGCGCGAGCGCGCGGGTCGGCTGGCCCGGGCCGTCAGCGGCGAGGACATGCGGATTGCCGTACTGGCTCTCGTCGTCGGCGCCCTTGCCGGCTACGCTGCGGCCGGCTTTCGCCTGCTGATCGGCTGGATCCAGTTTCTGTTCTACGGCGAGTCGGCGGAGAAGCTCTATTCGACGGCGCTCTACCTGCCCTGGTGGCAGGTGCTTCTGGCGCCGGCGGTCTGCGGCCTGCTGGTCGGGCTGTTCATCCGCTATGCGATGCCGAACGGCCGGCCCCAGGGCGTCGCCGATGTGATGGAGGCCGCGGCCCTGCATGAGGGGCGGATGACGCTGCGCCATGTCGCGCTGGCCTCGCTCGCCAATGCGGCGTCGATCGGCGGCGGCGCCTCGGTCGGCCGGGAAGGGCCGGTCGTCCTCCTGGGCGCGGGGCTCGCTTCGGCAATCGGCAAACGGTTCAGCTTCGGCCGCGCCAACATGCTGACCCTGCTCGGATGCGGCGTGGCGTCTGCCGTGGCGGCGTCGTTCAACGCGCCGCTCGCCGGCGCCCTGTTCGCGCTCGAAGTCGTGGTCGGGCACTACCGGCTGACAGCTTTCGCCCCGGTCGTGATGGCGTCGGTAACCGGGACCATCGTCTCGCGCATCCATTTCGGCGATTTTCCGGCCTTTATCAAACCGACCTACAATCTGGTTTCCTTCTGGGAATTTCCGGCCTTCGCCCTGCTGGGCGTCACCGCCGCCGTCGCCGCCGTCGCCGCCGTCGCGATAATGGGCGCGATCGTCGCGGTGAGCTTCGGCGCACGGCACAGCCGGGTGCCGGCCTGGGGCCGCCCCGCGATCGCCGGCCTGGCGGTCGGCGCGATCGCGCTGCTGTTTCCCCTGGTCCTCGGCGTCGGCTATGAGGCGACGGACCGGGCCCTGAACGGGGAATTCGGCCTCTGGCTCCTCTTCGGTATTATCGTCGCGAAGATCGCCGCGACCGGCCTGTCGGTCGGCGGCGGGTTCGGCGGCGGGGTGTTCAGCCCGTCCCTGATGCTGGGCGCGACGGTCGGCGCTGCCTTTGGCACTGTGGCGGCTTCCGTGTTTCCCGAGCTCGCCTCCGACCGCGGGGCCTACACGCTGGTCGGCATGGGCGCGGTCTCCGGCGCTGTTCTCGGCGCGCCGATCTCGACCATCCTGATCATTTTCGAACTGACCGGCGACTACAAGGTAACGCTGGGCGTGATGTTTGCCGTGGTCATCGCCTCGGCGATCGCAAGAGCGGTGTTCGGGCGTTCCTTCTTCAACTGGCAGCTCGACCGGCGCGGGGTCAAGGCCGACATGGGCCATGCCGAACGGTTGCTGCGGCAAACGACCATGGCCGATCTGGCGCAAACCGCCGTGCCGGCGATGAACCTGGCGTGCTCGGTGGCGGATGCCCGGTCGATGTTGCTGGAGGCGCCCGACCGCGCGGTCTATGTCGTGGACGACGACGGCGGTCTGTGTGGCTGGGTCGGGCTGCCCGAATTGTTCGCTTCCGGCATCGAGGCCGCGCCGGAAGCCGGCACGACCGTGGAAACGGTGATGAACAACCCGCCATTCCTGCTGGAATCCGACAAGGTCGAGGCCGCCGTCCGGCTGTTTTCGCGGTCGAGCGAAGCCATGCTGCCGGTCGTCAGCGATCCGGCCGGGCGGACGCTGAGAGGAGAAGTCTGGCAGCGCGATGTCATGGCCGCCTATCGCGACGCCCACGAAGCCGCCCGCGAGGGGTGACCGGAAGCCAGGTTACGCGATGGCCCGGGCCGGGCTATCCGCTCAGTTCGCCGCGACAGCCACCGCTGCTGCCGCTTCCGGTGCGCCGAACCGGTGTTCTTCGAAATTTTCGCCGGGCCCGCCGCGGTCGATCACCAGAAAATCCTGCGGCTGCAGCGCGAGCAGCGGATGGTGCCAGGTGTTCGGCCGGTAGTTGACCCCCTGCGCGCCGGTCGCCCGGAAACAGCGCAGCGTCGCGGGCTCAGGGGCGGTGTCGCCACGGCAGACGACGACCAGCCAGTCGTACGGCGCCAGCGGATAGAAGGCCTGGGAGCCGAGCGGGTGGCGCTCCATCATGCGGATGGCGATCGGGCTTGGGCGCGGCGTCGCCCGAAATATCGAAATCAGCGGACGGCCGCCTTCGCAGCCGACATCGATGGTCGCCAGATCGTGAAACCGGACGGTTGTGCCTTCGTTGATGAGCAGTTGCTGCGCATCGGCCCGCTCGATCACGTCGCCGAAGGGCGCGAAGGCCTCCCCGGTCAGCGGCTCGACCGGCAGGTTAGTAGGCATCAGCGGTCCAGCCGGCCGAAGACCCGGAAGCGCGACACGCCGCCATCCGGATAGATGTTCAGGCGCACCGTATCGACCGGCCCGGCCGACGCCAGGTCGGACGCCTCGAACCCATGGATCGAATCGGCTTCCAGCTTTTCTTGCTTCAGCAGGAACGGCCAGCCGCCGGCAGCCTCAAGCCGCGCCGCGTCATCGGCATCGCCCGCCACCGCGCCCTGCACCGAGCAGCGATCCGGATAGTTGCCCTTGAAGTGGGCGGTATCGACCTCGATCCGCTCGACATGGCCGTGATGGCCGAGCGCGATGACGATCCAGTCGTGGCCCGGCTTCCGCCGCCGGCGGGTTTCCCAGCCGTCGCCCATGGTCCTGCCGCGGCCGGCGGACAGCAGCGCCGCGACATCGCCATAGTGCGCATCGTTGTAGCCGAGGATACGGCCGCCCATCGTCAATGCGGAAAGTTCGACAACGCTCCCGTCGGCAAAGGCGCTCCAGTCGATTGCCGGTTCGCCGTAGACCCGCAGCCGCGCCACGCCGCCGTCCGGAAAAATATTGAGGCGCAGCCAGTTCACGCGCGCCGCACTGACCGATTCCCGGAAGTTGCGGCAAGACGAACCGAGATCGCAGCGCGGCACCAGGGGCGTCCATTCGGCATCGCCGCCCGGCTGTTCTTCGCTCCGGCAGCCTTCGATCATCGCCTCCGGCGGGTAGTTGCCGGTGAAATGGCCGGTATCGATATCGACGCCGCGGACGATGCCCGACACGCCGAGCCGGATCAGGCACCAGTCATGGCCGGGCTCGCGCCGGCGGCGGCTTTCCCAGCCGTCCATCCACTTGCCACGATCGTCGTATTTGTCCGGGATCCAGACCGGGTCGCGGTCCCGCAGCATCCGCGCCATCGGGGCGAAGAAATCGTCCGAGCAGGCGACGGCTTCCGTGCCCATCTTCGGCGACGCGAGGTTGACGAAGCGGGTGGCGAACGCGGGCGTCTCGGTCATGCGGCCTCTTCGGGCGGAAATTGCGCGATCCAGGCGCGGGCGATGTCGATGCGGCGCGCGACCCAGACCCGGTCGTGGGACCGCACATAGTCGACGAAACGCTTGAGCGCCGCGAACCGGCCCGGCCGTCCGACCAGCCGGCAGTGCAGGCCGACCGACATCATTTTCGGCGCGCTCGCCCCCTCTTCGTAGAGCGTATCGAAAGCGTCCTTCAGGTAAGCGTAAAACTGGTCGCCGCTGTTGAAGCCCTGGGCCACGGCGAAGCGCATGTCGTTGTTGTCGAGGGTGTAGGGCACGACGAGATGCGGCCGGTCCACCACCCGGCTCCAGAACGGCAGGTCGTCGGAATAATCGTCGGAGTCGTAAACGAAGCCGCCCTCCTCGGCGACCAGCCGGCGGGTATTCGCGCTGGTCCGGCCGGTGTACCAGCCGAGCGGCCGCTCGCCGGCAATCCGGGTCTGGATCTCGATGGCGCGGGCCATATGCTCGCGCTCCACCTCCTCCGGCACGCCGTGATAGTTGATCCAGCGATAGCCGTGGGAGCAAATCTCGTGGCCGTCCTTCAGCACTTCTTCGGCGACGTCCGGATGCCGTTCCAGGGCCATGGCGACGGCGAAGACGGTGAGCGGGATCTGCCGATCGCGGAACAGGTTGAGGATGCGCCAGACCCCGGCGCGGGAGCCGTATTCGTAGATTGACTCCATCGACATGTGGCGCGCGCCCTCGAACGGCGCGGCGCCGATAATCTCGGACAGGAAAGTCTCGGAGGCGAGGTCGCCGTGCAGGATGCAGTTCTCGCCGCCTTCCTCGTAGTTCAGCACGAACTGGACGGCGACCCGTGCACCGCCCGGCCAATGCACCGCCGGCGGCGTGCGCCCGTAGCCGATCAGGTCGCGGTCGTAAGCGGCCGGCCCGGTCATTGGGCGTCTTTCCTGCCTCGCCCTTCGACCCAGGCGGCGATCTGCCGGCGCTCGGCCAAGGTCATCCCGCTCACATTGTTGGGCGGCATCGCCGTTGTCAGCACCGAATGCAGGTAAATCGCCCGGGCATGGCGCGCCACCGCCTCGGGCGTATCCAGCAGAACGCCGTTCGGCGGCATCGCAATGCCCGTGTAGGCCGGCTGCCCGGCGTGGCACATGCTGCACCGGCCGGCGACGATATCGGTAATCTCGTCCGGCGCGGCGGCCGTCATCACCGGTACGCCGCCGTCGATCTTCGGCGCGATCGCCAGCGCCTGCCGGCCCACCGGGGTCGAACTCAAGCTGATCGCCGCGGCGGCGGCGAGGCAGACTGCCGCCACGCCCCAGGTCCACCACAATTCGCCGTTCCCGGCGTTGCGGTGGTTGAAATAGACGCGGATCAGCGCCCCGGCGACCAGCACCAGCGCGACGATCACGAAGGCGTAGGGCGTCGAGAAGGTCAGCGGGTAATGGCCGGACAGCATCAGGAACAGCACCGGCAGGGTGAGATAGTTGTTATGGGCCGAGCGTTGCTTGGCCTGTTCGCCGAGAGCCGGATCGGGCGCGCGGCCGGCCACCAGATCGGCGACCACGATCCGCTGGTTCGGGATAATGACGAAGAACACGTTGGCCGACATGATGGTCGCCATGAAGGCGCCGGTATGGATCAGCGCGCCGCGGCCGCTGAATATCGACTGGAAACCGTAGGCCGCGAGCACGACCAGCACGAAACAGGCGATGGAGAGATGCCGGTCGTTCCTGCCGAGGCCGGACTTGCAGAGCTGGTCGTAGATCACCCAGCCGGCCGCGAGCCCCGCCATGCCGAATCCGGCGGCGACCCAGGGCGACATGGCCATCACGGCCGGATCGATGAGATACAGGTCGGCGCCCAGATAATAGACCCAGACCAGCAGGAAGAAGCCGGTGATCCAGGTCGAATAGGCCTCCCATTTGTGCCAGATCAGGTGTTTGGGCAGAAATTCCGGCGCGACCAGATATTTGCGCACCTGATAGAAGCCGCCGCCATGGACCTCCCACGCCTCGCCGCCCTTGTCGGCCGGCAGGTCCGGCGTCGCGCGGATCGCGGCGTCCATATGCATGAAATAGAAGGACGAGCCGATCCAGGCGATGCCGGTGATGATATGGGCCCACCGGATCAGCAGGCCGCCCCATTCCAGGAGTGCCGCTTCGATCATGCGTCGCGATGCCGGCTGAGCGGGAGTTGGACGCCCTTGCGGATGACTGCGGGATCCCAGGCGTCGCGGGCGAAGACTTCACGCACCATCGGTTCGAAATGCTCCAGCGGCGGGGTGTCGTAGTCCGGGTCGAAGGAGGCCTGGTCCCAGCGTTCGCAGAACTCGACGCAGGCCCCGTAGTTCGTGTTGTCGCGATAGCGCGCCCGCGCCTCGGGGTCGAGGCCGATATGATAGCCGTAGTAGATCATCTGGAAGGCGCCGTGATGGCGCACGACCCAGCTGCATTCCTCGCGGACGAAGGGCTCGACGATCGCGGCGGCAAGCTGCGAATGGTTGTGCGGCGCCAGGGCATCGCCGATGTCGTGCAGCAGGGCGCAGACGATCCAGTCGATATCGGCGCTGTCGCGCTCGGCCCGTGCCGCGCTTTGCAGCGAATGGCCGAGGCGCGAAACCCTGTAGCCGCCCATGCTGTTTTCAAGCGCGCGCAGGCCGGCCAGCACGCGCTCGGCCGTGCCGGCGGCAAAGGCCGCCTCTTGCCGTTGCAGGAAAGCATATTCTTCGGCCGTGCCATCCTTCATCCGGATGAAATCGACCGCGGTCCGTTCATCGAGCATGGCCAATCTCCGGGCGTGCCCCGCCGGTGAAAATTCCGGCGACGTCAAAGGTCCGAAAGCCAATCATCCGCATACGCCACTTCCCGGCAATCGGCAAACCTTGAGATACGCTCCAGCGCGCCGTCAAGCATCTGCCGCCGGCCGGCGCCGAGACGCACGCCGGGCTCCAGCCAAAGCTTGCGGACATTGAGGATACCGGCAGTGCGGTTAGCGGTCATGTCGATCCGCCCGACCGTGCGGTCGCCCTCCAGCAGCGGGAAGATATAATAGCCGTATTGCCGCTGCGCTTCCGCCACGAAAATCTCGATCCGGTAGTCGAAGCCGAACAGGTGGCGCAGCCGCTTGCGGTCGCGCACCAGCGGATCGAAGGGGCTGAGCACGCGCAGCCCGGCAGGCGGGTCGGTCGTCGCCGCCAGGCACGCTTCCAGATCGGCGCGCGCATAGAAGGTGCGCGGCCGAATATCCCGGTCGGCCGCGTCGACCTTCGCTGCGATGACCTCTGTGCCCAGCCGGGCCTTGGCCCAGGCATCGGCCTCTCCGGTCGTCACCAGGGCCCAGTAGCCGGCGATCTCGCCGGCCGTGCCGAAGCCGAGCCGGTCGAGGGCGGAGCGGCAGGCCCAGTCGATGAAGCCGGCCTCGTCCGGCCCGTCGTCGAACGCCGGGGGCGGCAGCACGCGCGGGCTGAGGTCGTAGACCTTCTGAAAATTCTCGCGCCGGGTTATCGCCAGTTCGCCGGTGCGCCACAGGAATTCCAATGCCGTCTTGCCGGCGTGCCAGTCCCACCAGCCGCGCGGATTGCGCGCCGCCGGGGTTTCGAGATCGCGCGCCCGCACCGGCCCCCGTTCGGCGATCAGGTCGCGCAACGGCCCGATCTCCGCCTCGAATTCCGGGCCGTGCCAGCGCCGGTATTTCGCCCGCAGGGTTGCGGCCTCGCGCCGGAACTTGTGGCGCCATACCGGATAGAAGGCCGTCGGGATGACCGAGGCGTCGTGGGTCCAGTGCTCGAACAGGCTGCGGTCGCGTTCGAGCAGGCGGTCCAGCATGGCCGGCCGGTAGGTCCGGTTCCGGCTGTGCAGGATGGTGTGGTGGGCGCGGGCGACCGTCCGGATGCTGTCGACCTGGACGAAACCCATGCGCGCAATCAGGCCGAGCAGGCCATCGCCCTCGAACCGCCGGTGCGGCGGATCGGCCAGGCCCTGCAGGTCGAGGATCAGCCGGCGGCCCTCGGCGGCGGTGAGATCGAGCGGCGTCACGGTCCGGTCTCCGGCGGCCGGGAAAGAGCGGAGACAGCCGCGCATCTTGCATCCGGCGCGGCGCCGGGCTTTTTTGGGCCGGGGCCGGGAACGCGCCCCTTGGGCAAATCCTTCATCGGACGGGAACTATGACGAATTCGGGTGGCCGCGTCGCCGGCAAGGTTGCACTCGTCACCGGCGCGGCGTCGGGCCTCGGCAAACGCACGGCCGAGATGCTGGCCGGCGAGGGCGCGAGGGTCGTCTTGACCGACATCGACCTGGAAGGCGTGCAGCGGGCTGCCGCCGGGATCGGTGACGGCGCGGTTGCCCTCTTGCAGGACGTCACTGACGAAGCCCGCTGGCAGGCCGTGATCGCCGAGACCGTCGAGACCTTCGGCGGATTGCACATCCTGGTCAACAATGCCGGGATCGGCACGCCGGGCACGGTGGAGGAGACGACGTTCGAGGACTGGCGGCAGGTCCATGCGGTCGATCTCGATTCGGTGTTCCTGGGCTGCAAATACACCTGCCGCCCGATGGCGGACAGCGTGCGCGATACCGGCATGACCGGCGCGATCGTCAACATCTCCTCGGTCGCCGGCATCATCGCGGCGGCCAATCTCGCCGCCTACAATTCGGCCAAGGCGGCGGTCCGGCACCTGACCAAATCCGTCGCGCTGCACTGCGCGCGGCAGAGTTATAACATCCGTTGTAACTCAATCCACCCGGCCTTCGTCGACACGCCGATCCTCAACCAGGTCAGCGGCCGGCACACGACCGACGAGATCAAGGCCAAGATGGCCCGGCAACTGCCGCTCGGCCATATCGGCGATCCCAGCGACGTCGGCTATGCCGTGCTCTATCTGGCGTCGGAGGAATCCCGCTTCATGACCGGCGCCGAAATCGTCATCGACGGCGGCGTCAGCGCCATGTGAGCGGGCGGTGCGGCTGCTTGTGCGACAAGCCGGGGATGAACTGGCCACTTCGCTCTAAAAGGCTTTATTGAGTCCGGCGACTTTCAGAATGTTGTTGGCGGTGTGCCGGCTCTTTATCTTGCGGGGAACGGTGATGGTTTTGGGAGACCGGTTTCCCCGTATGTTGCCGTTGTTCGTGGCTGCCGGCGCTTTGGCGGGCCTTCTCCCAGCCAGCCTCCGCCAAGAGGCGTTTGACCTCGCGTTCGTAGGTCGCCACGCCGGATATTCCTCTAGGCGCGTACAGGTTCCCTTACGTTTTCGACCACATAGCGCGGTTGCCTGAGAGAACCGACCGCCGGTTGCGGCGATGACGCCGCCGCTTCTACGACACGCACCTTCACTTCGACTTCCGCGTCCTGCGGCAACCCGAGATTGTCTTCCAGAAGGGGCGGCACAGTCTCGAACAAGACTTCGATCAGACCGCCGCGGGTCTCGGCCTCAACGGTCAGACCCGGAATGTCGGGGCTCGTCCCGACGAAGACGCCGGCTTCTCTATCGAGGAATACATCGACTGTGTACGACTCCGCCATAGAGTCCTCCTGTCGGCTTCTGTCTGCGCACCATCGTATTCGTCCCGATCCGGTCTTGTCATCTATTTTCGGCGGCGAGGCCACCACACGGCTCAGTGCGCTTACCGATATTCCAACTGACGACTCTTATCATTCGACGCAAAGGTTTCTCGCCTGCAACACAAAGGTTTGTGCGAGCGGAGCTTAGGTAAGGCGAATCGCAATTTCAAACGCGACAGCCTCAGCCTTCCGGATCGCGCCGGTCGTAGAAGGCCGTCGTCAGCACGCTGGTCTTCACCTCGCCTTTCTCGTCCACCACCTCATGCCCCATTTTCACGATGCCGAGGTTCGGCCGGCTCTTCGAGACGCGCATCTCGAGCACTTCGGTCCGGGCGTGCAGAACGTCGCCCGGCCGGGTCGGCGCGAGAAACTGCAGCTTGTCCCAGCCGGGCGAGCCCTGGGAGCGGATATTGCCGAACCCGTCGGCCTGCATCCGCCGCAGCATAGCGGCCATGTGGATGCCGCTGGCGATCAGGCCGCCGAACAATGTGTCCTTCGCCTCTTCCTCGCCGATATGGAACGGCTCGGGATCGAATTCGCGGCCGAAGCGGATAATCTCCTCCGCCGTCACAACAGCCCGCCCGTAGGTCATTTCCTGCCCGACCTCGAAATCCTCGAAATGGGTGTGCGGCATCACGACGGTGGTTTCGATGGGCATGGCATTGCGCGCGGGGCTGTGACAGAAACGGGCCGATCAATGGCGGGCGCAGACCCGCTTGGCAAGGGAAAGACCGATGGCGAATAGCAGCAATTCCACCCCGGCGACGGAACGGGGCAACCATCCGCTCAACGCCCTGACCCCGGCCGAAATCGAGGCGGCCGGCGGCATCGTCCGGGCCTGGGACGGGTGGACGGAAACCACGAAGTTCGAATCGATTCGCCTGCACTATCCGGACAAGGCGCAATGCCGGGCCGAGATTGCCGCCGGCACGGCCGGCGCCAGCCGCAAGGCCTATGTCAGCATCTACGACACGGCGGATAACAGCGTTTCCGAACTGGTCGTCGATCTGACCGGCGGCGCGGTCGAATCCGCGGCCGATGTACCCGGCGCCCGGCCGGCGATCAATGTCGACGAGTTTATGGTCTGCGCCGAAACGGTGCCCCAGCATCCCGACTTCATCGCAGCGATGGCCAAACGCGGCGTCACCGACCTGTCGAACATCCAGGTCGATCCCTTCTCCGCCGGCAATTTCGGCTTCGAGGACGAGGAAGGCCGCCGGCTGGTCCATTGCCTCGTCTATATGCGCACCGATCCGGCGGATAACGGCTATGCCCATCCGGTCGAAGGCCTGAACGTGCTGTTCGATCTCAACCGGGTCGAGGTCGTCCGGGTGATCGACCAGGGCGTCCACGAGGTGCCGATGACCTCCTCGAACTACCAGGCCGAGCGGCCGGAGATCGCGGAGATCCTGCGCGGCGACCTGAAACCGATCGATATCGACCAGCCCGACGGCCCCTCCTTCACCGTCGAGGACCGGGTCGTCACCTGGGCCAACTGGCGCTTCCATGTCGAGTTCCATCCCCGCGAAGGCCTGGTGCTCAACGACATCCAGGTCCGCGGCGGCGAGAAGGCGCAGTGGCGGCCGCTGGCCTGGCGCGCCTCGATCTCGGAAATGGTCGTGCCGTATGGCGATCCGTCCTTCAACCACTATCGCAAGAATGCCTTCGACGTCGGCGAATACGGCCTCGGCCAGGTCGCCAACCCGCTCAAGCTGGGCTGCGACTGCCGCGGGCATATCCATTATTTCGACGGCGTGTTCACCCTGACCTCGGGCGAGCCGGTGGTGGTCGACAACGCCATCTGCCTGCACGAGGAAGACGACGGCATGCTGTGGAAGCATACCGACTACATGACCGACGACATGGATCATCGCCGGGCGCGCAGGCTGCTGGTCTCCATGATCGCGACGGTCGGCAACTACGAATACGCCTTCTACTGGGTCTTCCATATGGACGGGACGCTGGAGCTGGACATCAAGGCGACCGGGATCATGAACACCCAGGGGCTGAACGCGATCTCCGGCACCGACTACGGCACCGAGATCATGCCCGGCATTACCGCGCCCAATCACCAGCACCTATTCTGCGCCCGGCTCGACATGGCGGTGGACGGCGACGCCAACCGGCTGGTCGAGATGAATGTGGTGCAGCCGCCGATGGGCGACGGCAACCCGAACGGCAACGCCTTCCGCGTCGAGCCGACGGTGCTGGAGACCGAGGGCGGCCGGACGCGCAACGCCGATACCGAGCGCTACTGGAAGGTCGAAAGCGCGTCCGCAACCAACGGGATGGGCCGGCCGACCGCCTATCGGCTGCATTCCAGCGGCATGCTGCGGCCGTGGCTCCATCCCGAAACGAAGATGGCGAAACGCGCCGCCTTCATCTTCAACCATGTCTGGTGCACGCCCTACAGCCCGGCCGAGCGCTTTCCGGCCGGCCGCTTCGTCAACCAGAGCGACGGGTCGGAGACCATCGCGGCCTGGGTGAAGCAGGGCCGGTCGATCTGCGACACCGATATCGTGCTGTGGCACAGCTTCGGCCTGCTCCACCTGCCGCGCAACGAGGACTGGCCGGTCCAGCCGGTGGCCCGCACCGGCTTCCGCCTGGAGGCCGACAGCTTCTTCGACCGCAACCCGACCCTGGACGTGCCGCCGGGGGCGTGAGACTTCCCTTACGCCGCCGCCTGGCCCCGCCGCCCCTCATACAAATCCCGGCCTTCGACCAGGGCGCCGATTTTGGCGTCGGCGACGGAGCGTTTGAGCATCCAGAAGCCGCAATCGGGATGGACATAGCGCACCCGGCCGTCGCCGAGCAGGTGCGTGGCGCGCTCGATGGCGCGGGCGACCCGGTCGGCGCTTTCGACCTCCGTGACCTTGATGTCGATGACGCCGAGGCCGAGGCCGATCTCCGGGCGCAGGCCCTTGAAGGCGGCCAGTTCCTCCGGCGGCCGGTGGGCGACCTCCATGACGATATGATCGACATGGAGCGCGTTCAGATAGTCGATCAGCCGGTCCCAGCTGCCCTTCTGGATCGACTGGCCGCCATAGTTGCCGAAGCAGAGATGAACCGCCGGCTTGCCGTTCACGGCATCGAGCACCCGGTTGATCGCCGCCGCCGCCCATTCCCATTCCTCCGGCGCGCCCGGCAGGTTGGCTTCGTCGAGCTGCACGACATCGGCATCGATATGGCGGACCTGTTCGGCGAGCACGTCGGCGATTGCCAGCGCGAGGGCCGGCACGTCCGGGTAGTGCCGGTTGACCAGCGTCTTGGCGAGCATGTGCGGCCCGGTCAGCGTGAACTTGAACGGCGCGCGGGCGAGCTGCCGCGCCATCCGGCAAGCGCCGGGCAGGTCGAGATGGCCGGCTGTGACCGGCCCGGTGACGACGCCGGGCGGCCGGCTGCGGAACTGCATGCCCGGCTGGGCGCGGTAGCGGGTCAGTTCGTCGAAGCCGATCCCGGTGTCCACGCCGCCCATCGGCCGGACGAAATATTCGATCATGCCGTTGGTCTCGGGATGATCGGGATCGAACCGGTAAAGCTCGCCGTCGCAGACCAGATCGATGCCCGCCAGTTCCTGGGTATGCAGCACGACACTTGTGGCATCGGCGAGCGCCTGCGCCGTCGGGTTCCGAATCAGCCAGTCCGGCGCCGGGTAGGAGCCCACTACGGTCGTCAGGATGCGCGGGGCGGCGTCGGTTGTGGCGACGGTCATGCCGGCCCTCTCCAGCCTATTCCCAAAGCCCGGCGAGAATGGCAGGATTCGGGGTAGCGCACAATTGAGGCCGGACCGCAATGCCGCCACGTGCCGGGTCTGGGCGCCGGGTCCGCGCGCCGGGTCCGGGCGGCGGGGAGGAACCCATCCATGGCAAAGCCCGACGCCTTCGATCTGCCGGCGGGATTCGCAGACGAAGCGGCGCTCGAAGAGTTCATGACCCGCCCGTCGGCCGCGCTGGTCCGAGATCTGGCGACGGTCGAAGGCGATATCCTGATCCTCGGCGTCGGCGGCAAGATGGGGCCGACGCTCGCCCGGCTCGCCAGGCGCGCGGCGCCGGAGCGGCGGGTGATCGGCGTCGCGCGCTTCTCCGACCCGGAGGTGGCGGACAAGCTGAAGGCCTGCGACGTCGAGACCATCGCCTGCGACCTGGCCGACCGGGATGCCGTGGCGCAACTGCCCAAGTGCCCGAACGTAATCTTCATGGCCGGGCGCAAGTTCGGCACCGCGGGCGCCCTGTCGCTCACCTGGGCAATGAATGTGGCGATTCCCGCCATCGTCGCCGAGACCTTCCGCGACAGCCGCATCGTCGTCTTCTCGACCGGCAACGTCTATCCCTTCGGCCCGGTCGCGGAGGGCGGCGCGCGCGAGACCGACCCTCCGGCGCCGAAGGGCGAATATGCGATGAGCTGCCTGGGGCGCGAGCGCATGTTCGAGCATTTCTCGGAAAAATACGGTACGCCGGGCCGCATCGTCCGGCTCAACTACGCCATCGACATGCGCTACGGCGTCCTGCACGACATCGGCAGCCGGGTGCTGGCCGGCGCCCCGGTGGACCTGACGACCGGCAATGTCAACGTCATCTGGCAGGGCGACGCCAACAGCCAGGTCCTGCGTTGCCTCGCCCGGTGCACCGCGCCGACGACGCCGCTCAACGTTTCGGGCCCGGAGATCGCCAGCGTGCGCGCCCTTGCCCTTGCCTTCGGCGAGCGCTTCGGCCGCGCGCCGGTGTTCGAAAACACCGAGTCGGAACAGTGCTGGCTGGTCAACGCAGGCGAGGCGGCGCGGCTGTTCGGCAATCCCTCGGCGCCGCTGCTCGCCATGGTCGACTGGACGGCGGACTGGCTGCAGCGCGGCGGCAGCGCCTATGGCAAGCCGACCGCCTACGACAGCCGCGATGGCGCGTTCTGACCATGGCGGGCGCATCGAAGGCGGCATCGATCGCGGATCTCCGGCAAGTCGATCTGTCGCCGGCCGACGTCGACTCCGGCGCGCGGCTTTCCGCCCTGATCGGCTGGAATCAGACTCCCGAGGACTGGCGCTATGTCCTGGCTCATGGCGATGGCATCGGGCTGCTGACGCCCGAAGGAACGCTGGTCGCCACGGCAATGGCGCTGCCTTATGGACGGTTTGCCTGGATCTGTCTGGTGCTGGTCGCGCCCGATTTTCGCCGGCGCGGCCTTGCTTCCGGGCTGATGAACGAGGTGTTGCAACGGCAGGAAGCCGCCGGGCGGGTGCCGGGGCTGGATGCGACACCGGACGGGCGCGAGGTCTACCGGCTGATCGGTTTCCGCGACGTCTACCGCCTCGGGCGCTACCGGGCGGAAGCCGTTTCGGCAATGCCGGCGGAACAGCCGGATGCGCTGACCGTGCGGCCGCTGACGGCGGGCGACCTTCAGCCCGTCGCCATCGCGGATCGCCGGTTGTTCGGCGCCGACCGGCTGGAACTGCTCTTCCATCTGCGCCGGCGGCAGCCGCATGCCGCCTTCGGGGCGTGGCGGGACGGCAGGCTGGCCGGTTATGTACTGGCGCGGGACGGGCGCGAGGCGACGCAGGTGGGTCCGCTTGCCGCGGCCGATGACGCCGCAGCCCGATCGCTTGCCGCCGCGGCGCTCGGCGCGGTGACGGGACCGGTCTATATCGACGTTGCCGACGCCCGCGCCGGCTTCGTTCAGTGGCTGGAGGCCGGCGGCTTCGCCCTGCAGCGCCCCTTTACCCGCATGGTGCGCGGCCGGCCGGCCGGCTTCGACAATCCCGGCTGGCTCTACGCCATCGCCGGGCCGGAACTGGGATAGCGCGCCGTTCTCCCTGGCCCGCCGCCAGCCCGTCCCCGGGACGATGGCGTCGCAGGTTTCGTCCATTCCAGGGGCCTCGGTGGCAGCCCGGCCCGGAGATCGACCCCGGCCGGACCGCCGCCGGGCCAAATCCCGATCAATCGAACGCGGACTTGCGGTCGATCTTCGGCATCTTGATGGAGCGGTCGAGGAACTCGTTGGTGTAGCGGTCCTCGATGGCGTATTTGGTCTCGATCTTGAAATAGGTGTTGATCAGCTTGTGGTCCGAGGCCATGCGGTCCGGATCGAAATAGCCGAGCGCCACCGTGCGCGAGACCTTGTCGCTCATCAGCTCGGTCACCAGGCCCCAGTTCTCGGTTTCGTTGGCGGCCTTGAGGCCCTTGTTGGCCTCGACCAGCGCCGCGATGCAGGGCGCCGGGGTCTTCACGCAGGTCGCGAAGGCCTTCTGGGTCACCGAGACGAACGCCGCCACCGTCTTCTTGTTCTTGTTCAGATAGTCGGCGTTGACGATGATCGAGTTGCCGTAGGGGTTGATGCCGTACTTCCCCCACGCGAAGAAGCCCATGTCCTTGCCCAGCACCCGCTTGAAGATGTGGTGGATGTTGTAGAAGGAGGTGGTGACGTCGATCGACCGGGCCTTGAGCGCGGCGAGCTTGGCGTTCGGCTGGATATTGACCCATGTCACCGACGCCGGGTCCGTGCCGACCTTCTTGGCCAGCGCCGGCCACATCTGGCGCGCTGCGTCCCAGGGCGGGTTGCCGATCTTCTTGCCGGCGAAATCCTTGGGCCCCTTGATGCCGGAACTTTTCAACCAGTACATGCCGTAGGGCGAATTGGCGTAGACGTTCATCACCGCGACCATGCGGGCGCCCTTGCCCATGGTGACCAGCGCGGTGCCGAGATCGGCCAGGCCGATCGGGTTCTTGCCGGCGCCGGTGCGGCGCGACGACATGGACGAGCCCTTGCCCTGCTGGATGTTCAGGTCGATGCCCGCCTTGGCGTACAGGCCCGTCTTCTTGGCATAGTAGTACGGCGCGTGATCGCCGCCGGCGATCCAGTTAAGGATGAAATCGACCTTTTCCGCGGCGCCGGCCTCGGTTGCACCCAGGCTGCCGGCCACGGCGACGGCCAGTGCTGTCACTGAATTACGCCCAATCATGGTAATCCCCATCTTGCTGCTGGTTCGACCCAGTGCGCGTGCGCGGAACCGCTACCGGCGGCAAACCGGGCCGCTGTCAGCGCGCCCGCGTTTCCTCCCGCCCGCGTCTCCTCCCGAAAGTAACCGAGCGGGTACAAAAACCTTACGTCGCGCCGCCGCGGGCCACAACCTTGTTGTTGCCCATGGCATTGGGCGCCTGACCGTTGCCGGGCGACTCACTCGACGCCGAGCAGATGGTAGATGCGCCGGGCGTAGCTGCCGAACTGCTCGTGGGTCTTCATGTCCAGGGTGCGCGGCTGCGGCAGGTCGATATCGATCCGGTCGGCCATGCGCGCCGGGCCGGCGGTGAGCACGACCACGCGGGTGCCCAGAAACACCGCCTCCGCAATGCCGTGGGTGACGAACAGGATGGTCTTGCGGCTCTGCTCCCAGATGCGCAGCAATTCCAGGTTCATGCGCTCGCGGGTGAGCGCGTCGAGGGCGCCGAACGGCTCGTCCATCAGGATCAGCCTGGGGTCGTGCACCAATGAGCGGGCGATGGCGGCGCGCTGCTGCATGCCGCCGGAAAGCTCATAGGGATATTTCTGCTCGTGGCCGGCCAGCCCGACCATCTCGATCAGGTCCTGCGCCCGCTCGCGCGCCTCGCCCATCGGCAGGCCGAGAATCTCCGCCGGCAGCAGCACATTCTCCAGCACCCGGCGCCATTTGAGCAGGAGCGGCTGCTGAAACACCATGCCGATGTCGCGCGCCGGATCGAAGCCGCTGTCCGCGCTGCCGATCCGAAGCGTGCCGCCATCGTGGGGATAGAGGCCGGCGATGATCTTGAGCAGGGTGGTCTTGCCGCAGCCCGACGGCCCGACCAGCGAGACCAGCTCGCCCTCGTTGACGTCGAACGTGGCGTCGGAGACCGCCAGAATTTCCTGGCGGCGGACGCGGAACACCTTGCGGACGCCCTCCAGGCGGATGAAGGGCTCGCCGCCAGCGGCCGGGCCGCCGGTCATACGGTTTCGACCCGGGAATCGCGCACGACGAACAGGCGTTCGAGAACCAGAACGATCAGATAGAGCACGACGCCGACCATGGTAATCAGGATCACCGCCATCATCATCGCCGCGGTATCGAGGGTCACCTGGACCTGGCCGATCAGATAGGCGAGGCCGGAATCCGATGCGATGATCTCGCCGACGACGGCGCCGGCGACCGCCAGCACGACCGCCACCTTCATGCCGGAGAAGATATAGGGCAGCGAGCCGGGCAACTGGATCTTGACGAAGATCTGCCGCCGCGTCGCGCGCAGGGTCTTGACCAGGTCGACCAGGTCGGGCTCGACCTCGCGCAGGCCGCGGGCGGTCGTGATCAGGATCGGCAGGAAGCTGATCGAGAAGGCGATGATGATGTTGGTTTCGATCCCGTAATCGAACCACACGATGATCAGCGGCCCGAGCGCGACCTTGGGGATCATGTTGAGGCTGACCACCAAGGGCATCAGCAGGTTCTCGACCGTGCGGAACCAGGAAAACAGCAGGGCGAGGCCGACGCCGACGACCACGGCGAGGAAATAGCCGCCGAAGATTTCGGCCGTCGTCACCATGGTGTTGTGGAACCAGGGATAGGTGTCGAACAGCGACAGCACGGTGTCGCCGGGCGAGGCGAGCACGAATTTCGGCACCTCGCCCAGCCTGACCGCCAGGTACCAGATCAGCACCACTCCCAGATGAACGGCGACGATGGCGGCCCATCGCCAGACCGTTTGGGCAGACAGTCTCGGTTCCATTCGGCGCCTCCTCTCGGGGCCTTTCCGCCCGCCGGTCACGCGCCGGTCAGGGCGATAGCCATCTTTCCAGATTTTCCGCGACAAACCTATCGTCGTTGAGATGCGGATAGGCCCGGCAGACCCGGTCGATCTCGGCGGTCTGACCGGGGCTCAGGGTCTCGTCCGGGTCGAGGCACCGGATGCCGTCCAGCAGGCCCTGCCGGCGCAGGATTTCGTGCATCCCGGCGATGCAGCCGCGGAAATCGTTGGCGACGTCGAAGAAGGCGGCGTTGCAGTCGGTGATCTGGCCGGCGAGCGCCAGCAGGTCGCGGTCGATCCGGTCGGCGGCGACGGCGGCCTGCGCCCGGTCGAGCAAATCCACAACGGTCCTGACCCAGACGCTCCAGTGCCCGAGCAGCCCGCCGACGATGCGCAGTTCCACTGCGGTATCGCCGCGCGGCAGGCGCCACGGCGTCACGAGATCGGGCAGGATGTTGTCGTCGTTGCCGGTGTAGAGGGCGATCCGGTCCTCGGCGCCGGCCTCGGCGACGCCGCGCACGACGTCGAGGGTGCGGTAGCGGTCGAAGGGCGCGATCTTGATGCCGACGACGCTGTCCAGTTCCGCGAAGCGCCGCCAGAAGGAATAGGGCAGGGGCACGCCGCCGACGGCCGGCTGCAGATAGAAGCCGACCAGCGGCATCTCGGCGCCGACCCGCCGGCAATGGTCGATCGTCTCGTCCTCGGACGCGCCCCGGAAAGCGGCGAGGCTGAGCAGCACGGCGTGATAGCCAAGGCCCGCCGCCACCCGCGCTTCGGCCACCGCCTGTTCGGTGCGGCCCACGACTCCGGCGATCAGAAAAAGCGGATCGCGGGCCCAGTCCGCCGCCGTTTCCGCGGCCAGGCGCAGCACGGGCTCATACAGCCCGGCCTCGCGGATCGCGAACTGGGTTGTGTGCACGCCGACCGCCAGGCCGCCGGCGCCGGCATCGATATAGTAGCGGCTCAGCGCGCGCTGCCGGGTTTCGTCCAGCGCCCGTGCCGCGGTCAGCGCCAGCGGGTGCGCCGGGATAACCGTGCCCGCGCGGAAGCGGGCCAGCGCCGCCTCGGGGATTTCCGCCACCTGCCGCGCCATTGCCGTTACACCACGGTCCGGTGGCGCTCGATGCAGGTCGCCAGCACCTCGTCGGCGTCGCGCCGCCACCAGTCGTTCTGCGAGAAAATCTCGACCTCCGACGCGCCATCATAGCCCGCGGCTTCGACCCAGCCACGGATCTTGGGAATGTCGATCACCCCGTCGCCCATCATGCCGCGGTCGAGCAGCAGATCCGTCGTCGGCACCAGCCAATCGCAGACGTGAAAGCCCAGGATGCGCCCGGCGGCGCCGGCGCGGGCGATCTCCGCCTCGAGGCCGGGGTCCCACCAGACATGATAGACGTCGACCGCGACGCCGACTCCGTCACCTAATGCGTCGCACAGGTCGTTGGCCTGTTTCAGAGTGTTCACGCAGGCCCGGTCGGCGGCATACATCGGATGCAGCGGTTCGATCGCCAGCGGCACGCCGCCGGCGCGGCTATGGTCGAGCAAGGCGGCGATACCGTCGCGGACCTGCATCCGGGCGCCGGCGATGTCCTTCGAGCCTTCGGGCAGGCCGCCGACGACCAGAATCAGGCATTCGGCGCCGATGGTTGCCGCGTCGTCCACCGCCCGGCGATTGTCGTCCAGCGCCGCCTGCCGCCCGGCCCGGGTCGCGGCCGGGAACATGCCGCCCCGGCACAGCCCGCTCACCCGCAGGCCGGCCTCGCGGATCAGCCTTGCAGCCCTGTCCGCGCCGCACTCGTCCAGCTTGTCGCGCCACGGCGCGATGCCACCGATGCCGTGCCGGGCGCAGCCGTCGATACACTGTTCGAGGGTCCATTGCGCGCGCACGGTCGCGGTGTTGAGCGACAGCAGCGCCGTATCGCCGGAGAAATCGCGCATTCCCGCCTGTATCCCTCGACCCCCGGCCTCAGGCGACGCCGCGCACTGCCAGCACCGCGGTCATGCGCGCCGCCGCTGCCTCCGGGTCGCGCAGCAGACCGGCCTTGTCGGCGAGGCGGAACAATTCGCTCAGATGCAGGGTCGAGCGCGCGCTCTCCTGGCCGCCGACCATGGTGAAATGGTCCTGGTGGCCGTTCAGATAGGCCATGAAGACGACGCCCGTCTTGTAGAACCGGGTCGGCGCCCGAAAGATGTGGCGCGACAGCGGCACGGTCGGCGCCAGGGTTGCGAAATAGCCGTCCATATCCTGCTGCGCCATGGCGAGCAGGGCGGCGCTCGCCGCCGGGGCGATGGCGTCGAAGATGCCGAGCAGGGCGTGGGAGAAGCCTTCCTCGTCGCCGGCGATCAGCGCCGGATAGTTGAAATCGTCGCCGGTATACATGCGCACGCTGGCCGGCAGCCGCCGGCGCATGGCGATTTCCTTGCCGTCGTCGAGCAGCGAGATCTTGACGCCGTCGATCTTCTCCGCATGGGCCGACAGGATCGACAGGCAGACCTCCATCGCCGCCATATGGTCGGCGTCGCCCCAGTAGCCGTCGAGCGCCGGATCGAACATCTCGCCGAGCCAGTGGATCAGCACCGGCTCGCGCACCTGGGAGAGGATGCGGCCGTAGACCCTCTCGTAATCGGCCGGGCCGGCGGCGCAGGCGGCGAGCGCCCGGCTCGCCATCAGGATAATCCGCCCGCCGGCGGCCTCGACCGCCTCGCACTGTTCCTCATAGGCGCGGATCACGTCGTCCACGCCGGTATCCGGTCCCGGCGTCAGATGGTCGGTGCCGGCGCCGCAGGCGATCAGACCGCCGCCGTCCCGCGCCCTGGCGGCGGCGACCGAGCGCCGGATCAACTCGCGCGAGGTCGGCCAGTCCAGGCCCATGCCGCGCTGGGCCGTGTCCATCGCCTCGGCGACGCCGAGGCCGAGCGACCACAGATGCTCCCGGTAGGCCAGCGTCGCCTCCCAATCGAGCGCGGTGTCGAGCCAGGGATCGTTGTCGGCCCGCGGATCGTTGACGACATGGGCCGCGGCATAGGCGACGCGGGGCAAGGCGTCGGCACTGGCCGGCTGGAAGGCAAGCGGTGGGGACAGGCGATAGGCCTCGATGCCGCCGTCAGGGGTCGGCAGGTCGACCGTCGGCATGGCTACAGCTCCAGGTCCGGCACGTCGAGCCAGCGCCGCTCGCGCCAGCTCCGGTAGCCGAGTTCGGCGAGCTGCACGCCCTTGGCGCCCGAGAGGAAGGTGAAATCCCAGGGTGCATCCTCGTAGAGATGGCGGATGAAGTCCTGCCACTGGGTCTTGAAGCCGTTCTCGTAGACCCGGTTGTCGGGCACCTCCTGCCAGGTTCCGCGGAAGTCGATGCTCTGCGGCACGTCCGGGTTCCACACCGGCTTGGGCGTGTTGACCCGCGCCTGGGCGAAGCAGCGCGTCAACCCGGCGACGGCGGACCCGTGGGTGCCGTCGACATGGAAGGTCGCCAGATCGTCCCGCCGCACCCGGGTGCACCAGGAGGAATTGATCTGGGCGACGATGCCGCCCTCCAGTTCGAAAGTGGCGTAGGCGGCGTCCTCGACATCGGCGTCGTAGCGCTCGCCCGCCTCGTCCCAGCGTTCGGGGATGTGGATGGCGCCGTGGCAGCTTACCGCCCGGACCGGCGCGATCGTGCGGTCGAGCACATAGCGCCAGTGGCACAGCATATCGAGGATGATGCCGCCGCCCCCGGCCTTCCTGTAATTCCACGACGGCCGCTGGGCTTCCTGCCAGTCGCCCTCGAACACCCAGTAGCCGAACTCGCCGCGCACCGAGAGGATGCGGCCGAAAAAGCCCGAATCGCGCAGCATGCGCAGCTTGAGCAGGCCCGGCAGGCTCAGCTTGTCGTGGACCACACCGCCCCTGATGCCCCCGTCGCGGGCCGCGCGGGCGATGGCGAGCGCGTCCTCCAGAGTCTCGGCGACCGGCTTTTCGGTATAGATGTCCTTGCCGGCGGCGATCGCCTTCAGCAGCAGTTCCTTGCGCATCTGCGTGGTTGCCGCGTCGAAGAACAGGGTGTCGCCGGGATCGGCGAGAGCCGTGTCCAGATCGGTCGTCCAGCGCTCGATGCCGTTGGCGGCGGCGAGCGCGGCGAGCTTGGCTTCGTTGCGGCCGACCAGGATCGGGTCGGGAAAAACGGTGTCGCCGTTGCCCAGGCGCACGCCGCCCTCGGCGCGGATGGCGCAGATCGAGCGCACCAGATGCTGGTTCGTCCCCATGCGCCCGGTGACGCCGTTCATGATGAGTCCGAGGCGGTGCGTCGTCATTCTCGCCTTTCCGGCGCGTCCGGCCCCAGAGCAGTGGTTCGATGCGGTCCGCAGGGAGTAACCGGTTGGTTACTCAAGGGTAATTTCTCGCGCATGGCCGGTCAATCGCCGGGGCGGTTCCGGCTATCGCCGGACGAAACATTTTTGCTTCTCATCCTTGTCACCCCGGATGAAGCGAAGCGGAAGTCCGGGGTCCAGAGCCGCAGAGACAGGCCTGCGCCTGTGGCGCTGGGCCCCGGCTCAGGTCCGGGGCGACAAACATTTCGGCATTGATGTCACACTCCACCCGTCATTTCGACCGGAGCGGCGCAGCCGCGTAGTGGAGAAATCTTTCCCGCGCGGTGCTTCGAATCCTGCTACATACCGGAAAGACATCTCCCCTTCGACTTCGCTCAGGGCAGGCTACTCCGTGGCCCTTCGAACCGCTCCGGTCGATATGACGGAGAGGCGATTGTAAGAAGGAGGAACGTCATGGCGCGCGATCCCATCCATCCGGGCGAAACGCTGCGCGAGGATCTCGATGCGCTCGGGATGAGCGCGGCCGAGCTCGCCCGGCGAATCGAAGTCCCGGTGAACCGGATTACGGAAATCCTCAACGGCCGCCGTGCCGTCACCGGCGACACCGCGCTGCGCCTGGGGCGCTTCTTCGGGACGTCGGGCGAGTTTTGGCTCAACCTGCAGAAGCTTTATGAACTGCGGCGCGCGGAGCAGAAAAAAGGCACAGATATTGCCCGCCTGCCTTCGCTGGACGATGACGACCGGCTGCGCGCTTCAGGCTGACTCGACCGGAGGGTCGGTTCGAAAATCCGGCGGCGAATAAGCCTCGCTTACCACCGGAGGTAGCCCAGGATCGTTTCCCTGGTGCGTTCCGGATTGCGCGTGGACAAGGGGACTTCCTTCCGGAAGGGCATAGTTCCCGGCCGTCTTAGCGGCAAACCCGGCGCGGGCGAAAGATGCGCGCGACCGCATCGAGGGAACGGCGGGCAAAATAAATCTTTCAGCACACCGCCGATTAGTTTCAGAATACTCATATCGTCTATTCCGGCACCGGATTTAGACATTGAAAGCGAGAATTATCGTTTTTCCGGTAATTTCCGATATAACTGAATAAATCGCCCCCAACCGGATCGGCGGTTACACTGGAGCGAGGCCATCGACGGCCGACAGGGAGACTCGACCATGCACCGCGCCTCGTTCCGCCAGGTTCTCGCCGCCAACGATCCGCTTATTCTGGTCGGCGCCCATGACGGGCTGAGCGCCCGGCTGATCGAACAGGCCGGCTATCCCGCCTTTTTTATCGGCGGTTTTCCGCTGGTCGGGGCGCGTTACGGCGTGCCGGACATCGGCATCAAGGGGCTGGGCGAGATCGCGGCCGGTGTGCGCGATATTCTCGGCGCCACCGGGCTGCCGATGCTGGTCGACGGCGACGACGGCTATGGCGACGTCAAGAATGTCGCCCACACCGTGCGCACCTATGAGGATATGGGCGTCGGCGCGATCATGATCGAAGACCAGACCTGGCCCAAACGCTGCGGCCACATGGCCGGCAAGAATGTCGTCGATGCGGCGTTCATGGTGGACAAGATCCAAGCCGCGCTCGGCGCCCGGCGCGATGCGGACACCATGATCGTCGCCCGCACAGATGCCCGTGCCGTTCATGGCCTGGACGAGGCGCTGCGCCGTGGGCGGGCCTATATCGAGGCCGGCGCCGATGCGATCTTCGTCGAGGCGCCGGAGACCGAGGAGGAACTCGCCATCGTCGGCGGCGCCTTCGAAGTGCCGCAGCTTGCCAACCCGCTCGAAGGCGGGCGCACGCCGATCCTGCCGCCGGACCGGCTGCACGAACTCGGCTTCAATGTGATTGTCTACGGCATCTCGCTGATCCTGCGCATCGCCGGGACCATGCGGGATGCGCTGGCGGATTTCCGCTCCGGCGAGATGAAGCTGTGGGAAACCGGGGTCGGTTTCGAGGACTACAAACGCATCGTCGGCTTCGACGACTGGGCGGCGACGGAGGACAAATTCGCTCGATCGCCCGCTATCGAATAGACTGGTCTGTTTATGCGGTAGCGTAGGCCGGCGCCTCCGTATGGCCGGGGAAGCCGCCGCGCACGGCGCCCGGCCGGCGGTCCCGGTAGATCGCCGACCAGCCTTCGGGCAGCGGGCGGCTGTTCGGCGCCGAAAGCCACAGGCGCAGCAGGTGGCGCTTGCGTTCCGGCTCCGGATGATCCTCGAATTCCGTGCGCGCGTGATAGGAGGTGTGGCTGTTCAGGAACACCATGTCGCCGGGCTCGAGCATCGTATCGAGGCAGAAGGCCGGATCGCCGGCCAGCCGGTCTATTGTGGCGAGCGCCTCGTGCTGGAGATCCGTGAGCGGCGGCACATCGTGATGCTTCTGGGCCGACAGGATATGGGTGCGGATATAGCGGCTGGCGAAATGGCCCTGCTCGACGCCGTAGATCGGCTGGCCATACCACGCTGCCTCGCCTTCCCGTTCCTGGCCCTGCCGGCTCCAGATGTACGGGCGATACAGAATTTCCAGTAAATCCGGCCGGGTTTGCGCAATCTCGTTGTGGATCGCCACGGAGCTGACGAAGCGGCTGAGCCCGCCGGCCCTGGCGGTCTTGAGAAAGAACAGGGCGCTGACATCGGCGGAATCGGTGTGGAATTCCAGTTCGGCTCGGCTGGTATAGCCCCGGCCCTCGCGCCCGGAGACATCGGTGCCAATATCGCGCACGTCGCCCAGCATGTCGCCGCGCTTGCTCTGGGAGACCGCCGTGCCGATATGCCGGCCGATGCCCCAGTACAGGCGGCGCAGCGCGTCCACGCTGCGGTCTCGCACCGGAATGCCGCGGAACAGGAAAATGCCGCAGCCGGTTTCCAGCATGTCCCGCGCGGCTTCGAGTCGCCGGTCGAAGGACGGCAGCGGCAGGTCGTCCGGCCGTCATATCCGCAAGCGGGCGGTTCAGCGACGCTATGGCATGGTCGAGCCCGGCGTCGATCTCCGCGCGATCCGCCGCGGTCAGCCGGTGGATCCAGTCCGTCCGCGCCGCCAGGTCCGGGCCGCGCCATTCTGCCGGGCTGTCGATTACGCCGTGCATCGGAAAACCCCCGCCGCCTCAGGGCGTCGTGCCGCAAATGCGCAGCGCCGTCAGGGCGAACACTTTCGCCAATTTGACCAGATCGTCAACGGCGACCGGCCGCTGCACGCCCGCCGCGCCGCGCGGGCCGCCGCTGTCCGCAACCGGCGGGCCGTAGCCGATGGCGGGAATGCCGGCTTCGTTGAAGGCGTTGCTGTCGCGCCACATGCTCATATCGAGGGACGCCGCATAGTCGAGCGCGCCGCCGACGATCTCCTCGTGCGCGGCGCCCAACGCGTCCAGCAGGGGTTCGGCCCCTTCGGCAATGTAGCCGCGCTTGAAATCGTAGGCGTCGATCTGCGCGGCAATGCCGGTCGCTGCGATCGCGTCGCGCACCTGCTGGCGGACCGCCGGCGGATGGGCGCCGGGCATCAGCCGCACGTCGAAGAAGATGTGGCAGCGGTCCTGCGGCTCGGTCCAGGGCGGCCCGGCCGGGCGCATTTCCAGCACCTGCGCCTTGGGCACCAGCGTGCCGCCGTGGAACGGCTCCGAACCTTCGGTCTCGTAGCGCCGGGCCCATTCCTCCAGCGCCAGGACGATCCGGGCCGCGCGCTCGAAGGGGTTGGGGCTGCCGGCCGGCCCGTCGCCGCGCCGCAGGCCGGGCGTGTAGGGCAGGTTGCCCGGCACGGCGATGCGCAGCCGCAGATAGCCCGCCTGGGCGACCGTGACGCGAAAGTCGGAGACCTCGCCGACCAGCGCATAGTCCGCCACCACGCCGTGCTCGACCAGCCAGCGCGCGCCATGGCCTTCGCGCACCTGGCTGGCGGCCGGGCCGATGCCGGACCAGCCCGCGATCTCATCTGCGGCGGCCGGCGGCGCCCAGGTTTCCTGCCCGCTCGCGCCGAGGAACAGATCCTCCTTCAGCCGGAGCCCGGATCGGGCGATGGCCCGCATGGCGATCATCTGGGCCGCCAGTTGCGCCTTGTCGTTGGCGAGGCCGCGGCCGAAAAGCCGGGCGTCCTCGACCCAGGCGCCGCGCAACGCCTGCTCCGCCGCCCCGCCGCCGGCCGGCCGGGCGCCCTGGGTGTCCATATGGGCGTTGAGGATGAGCGAACGCCCGCCGCCGGCCCGGTCGCCGGACCCGCGGATCAGGCCGACCGCGTTGACGCTCTCCGCCGACATGAACTGCAGCCAGGCCTCGATGCCGCCGGCCTGCAACCAGCCGACGACCGCCTCGCCGACCGCCCGCTCTTCGCCGGAATAGTCGGGCAGATTGCCGAGAGCGAGGCAAAGATCGACCAGCGCCGCACGGTCGCGGTCGATATCCTCCAGAACGTTGAGGAACGGTTCGGTCACGAAATTGCACCTGCACCCTGGCTGCCGGTCGGACAGTAGGGCGGCGACAGGCAGGCCTCAAGCCCGGCGACCCGGACGGCAGGCAGGCCGGCAATCAGCGCGCCATCTTCCGCGCCCGCCGGTCCGGACCGTAAAAGCGGGCGAGATAGTCGAGAATCAGTTTCCGGTCTTCCGGCTCGAGTTCGGCCATTTCCTGTTCCTCGACCATATAGTCGAGAACCTCGTTCCAGACAGAGCGCGACAGGCCCTGCTGGGTAACCAATCTCATGGAATGGCAGGCGCCGCAGAAGCCAAGGACCTCGTCGCGGCCCTGGCCCGGCGGCAGGCCCTGATAGTCGTCCTCTTCGTCTTCGTCGTCCTCGCCCGTCTCGGCGACCGGAGCGACCGCTGCCTTTTCTGGCTGCGCAGCACCGGACGAGGCGTCGGCCGCCATGGCCGTCCCAGCCATCGCCAGCAGGACGGCAAGCGTCACGGCCAGGATCGTCCGGGCCGCGGCGGCGAAGGCCGCGGCCCGTGCCGGCAATGGCATGGCGGTCAGGCTACGCGCACGGAGATGCGGTGCATCGAGTTGTTGAGGTAGCCCTTCGGATTCCATGCGATGGCGAAGGGCTGGGTGACGCCGCGGCTGTCGGTCGCCCGGGCCCAGACCTCGTAATAGCCCTTCTGCGGGAATTTCAGCTTCGCCGTCCAGCGCTGCCAGGCGTAGGGGTTAGCCGGCTTCTTCAAGTCCGCCTGCTGCCAGGACGCGCCGAAATCGATCGAGACGTCGACCTGGGCCACCTCGTGATCGCCCGCCCAGGCGTGCCCGGCGACTTCCATCTCGCGGCCGGAGATCGACAGCCCGGTCTTGGGGCTGGTGATCAGCGATTTCACCGGCATGGCGTGGATGATCTCCATGGCGCTCTTCGGCACCTTCTCGCCCGGCGAAACCGGGTAGTTGGGCACGCGGTAGGCGCTGCCGGTCATCTTCGGCCCGTCATGGACTTTTTCGCGCAGCCAGATACGCCGGAGCCATTTCTGCGAGCACGAGCCCGGCCAGCCCGGAATCACCAGCCTGAGCGGCGCCCCGTTCATCGGATGGAGCGGCCCGCCATTCATGCCGAAGGCGATCAGGTTGTTCGGGTTCATCGCCTTGCCGATCGGCACGCCGCGCGAGATCGGCAGCTTGCCCTCCTTGCCGGACAAATGGGAATCCGCGCCGACATGGGCGGTGTAGACGACGTTGCTCTTGACGCCCGCGGCCTTCAGGACGTCGGCCAGGCGGACGCCGGTCCAATTGGAGCAGGCGACCGCGCCCAGCGTCCACTGGTTGCCGCGCGCCGGCGGATCGAAGAAGGCCCGGCCGTTGCCGCCGCATTCGATGGTAAGCTGCTGCGTCACGACCTTGAACTTCTTCTTCAGGTCGTCGATGCTCAGCGTCATCGGGCTGTTCACGAGGCCGTCGACCCGCAATTTCCAGGTCGCCGGGTTCATGTCCTCGGGCACAATGCCGTTGTTGCGGATGAAGTGCCGGACCGTCGGCGTCACCTCGTCGTCGAGCAGATGGGGCGGCGTCTCGGCGTTGACCGGCCGGTCGTTGAGTACGGTGAGCCCGTCCTTGCCGGCGATCTTCATGGGGTTGGCGGCAATCGCCTCGGGGATGAAGCCCGCGGGCATGTTGCGGTGAAACGGGATGGCCGCGCCGATCAGCGCGCCCATGCTGGCGAGGCCGGCGCCCTTGAGGAAACCGCGGCGGTCCGGGTGAGACTCGCGTCCGAACACGATCCGGTCGGCCTTCTCGGGGTCTTCGGCATAGAGTTCGAAGAGATCGGCGTGCTTGGGCATATTCATTTCCTCCTATATTAGATTTATTCAATTATTACTGTCTCTAGCAGGGACCGTCAATCGGCGGGGCCAGTTAAACGTGTGCGAAGGAGGCGGCTTCCACGGCACAATCCAAGGTGCCGGAGCCAAGTCTTTATCTCGCCGCTCATCCACGGCGATCCACTAGCCCGCTTTATTCAGCGCGGGTCTGATGATGTGGTGGCGGACGTGGCGTAAGTCGTTGTGATCGTGTAGAAATTCGTTGTCAAAGCGAGTTCCTTCGCGAGCAACGAAAGCGCCACGCCGCCATGACCGAAGAGAGCCTGCTCCCGTTCGATCTTCCAGCCGTCAGACGCAAGAAGGTGACCGCCGGTTTCGATGGCGGGCTGATCTCGTCGGACGGCGGCGTGGTCCTGTTGCGCGAGGCGGAGCGCCGCTTACGTCTGGCCGAGACGCTGGCGGGCAGCATGCGGGATCGGCGCGACCCGGCGACGGTGGTCCACACGCTGCCGGCGATGCTGCGCTTCCGCATGTTCGCGATCGCGTGCGGGTATGAGGATGCCGACGACTGCGACGCCCTGCGCACCGATCCCCTGTTCAAGCCGGCCGTGGGCCGGGCGCCGGAAAGCGGCCGCGCGCTGTGCTCGCAACCGACCATGAGCCGGCTGGAGAACGCGCCCTCGCGCATCGAGGTGGCGCGCATGACCGCGGCGCTGGTCGATCTCTTCTGCCGCTCCTTCCCGACCCCTCCCGCGGCCATCACCCTCGACATCGACGACACCTGCGATCCGGTGCACGGCCACCAGCAGCTGTCGCTGTTCCACGTTCCACTACGACACCCACTACGACACCCACTACGACACCCGCTGCTTCCTGCCGGTCCACGTCTACCATGTGGCGAGCGGCAAGCCGGTGGCGGTGCTCCTGCGCCCGGGCAAGACGCCGTCGGGCGCCGAGATCCGCACCCTCCTCAAGCACCTGGTGCGCCGCATCCGCCGGCACTGGCCGCGCACCCGGCTCACCTTCCGGGGAGACAGCCACTACGGACGGACCGAGGCCATGGCCTGGTGCGAGGACAACGGCGTCGACTACATCTTCGGCCTGGCCGGCAACAGCGTGTTGCACCGCCTCTCATACGAGGTCGCCGACGACCTCAGGGGGCGCCGCGCCGAGGCCGGCGCGGGCAGGATGCGGGGCTTCGCCGCGTTCGCCTACGCCGCCCGGTCCTGGGGCCGCCAGCGCCGGGTCGTCGCCCGGCTGGAGGCAAGCGCGCGCGGCTTCGACGCCCGCTACATCGTCACCTCGCTCGGCGGAGACGCCCGCCATCTCTATGAAGATATTTACTGCGAAGATATTTACTGCGCCCGCGGCCAGGCCGAGAACCTCATCAAGCTGCACAAGGGCCCGCTCGCCTCGGACCGGACCTCTTGCCAGAGCCCGATCGCCAACCAGTTCCGCCTCGTCCTGCACACCGCGGCCTACTGGCTGATGCTCGCCCTGCGCGATGCCGTGCCCTGCGCGATGCCGTGCCCTGCGCCGTGCCCTGCGCGATGCCGTGCCCCGCAGGATGCCGCTCGCCTGGGCCGAGTTCGCAACCCTCAGAAAGAACCTGCTCAAGGTCGGCGCCCGCGTTGTCGAGAAAGCCTGCCCTGAGCTTGCCGAAGGGGCCGCCCGCATCCGCATCCACTTCGCTTCGGCCTGTCCGGATGCCGCCCTGTTCCGCCTGCTGGCAGGGCGTCTCGCGGCCTCGGGCCCCCGATCGCCGGGGCGCCGTGCCCCGAGAACCCGAGCCCGTTCAACCCCAAACCCAGACACCGCCAACCTCAAATCCCGGCACCGCAAGGCGCCGAACACAAAGCCACGCGCACACAAAATCAACCGATAAACCCCGCCTCCGATGAATAAGTCAGGCTAGCATGCCGATCGGCGTCCAACAGCTATGCCGAACACCACCCGAGCTCCACACGGACACGATCGATGCAGTGGCGGCGGCGCGAAGGGCCTAACAGTTTCCCCGGGCGGCCTCAGCCAGTATCTGCTTGTCCAGCGTCAGGTCGGAGACCGCGCGGCGAAGCCGTTCGTTCCTTTCTCAAGCTCCTTGAGGCAGCGAAGCTGGTCACCGCTCATCCCACCATATTCCTTGCGTCATCTATAGAACGTGACCTCGCTGATCCCCAGCTGCCGGATCGCCGCCACCATCGGCATGCCCTGACCGTGGCGGACCTCCGCCCCCCGCAGCATACAGACGATCTTCTCCGGCTTCTAACGCTTCCTCGCCATCGCTGGTCCTCTTCCTTCCTGAACCTGAACTTGGACCAATACGATGGAGGTGGATCAGGCCGCCGTGGTATGCCTCATCTGGCGCATCGGTGCTCAGCGCCTCGAACACGCGCAGCCACACGCCGCGCTTGACCCAAAGGTTGTACCGGTTGAAAACCGTCGCATACGGCCCGTAACGCTCCGGCACGTCGCGCCACGGCGCGCCGGTGCGCGGAATGTAGAAATGCCGTCGAGCACCCGGCGATCGTCGAGCACCCGGCGATCGTCGACCCGCGGCACACCGGGCGGCTTGTTCGGCAACAGCGGCTCGATCACCGCCCACTCCCTGTCCGTCAAATCGAAGCGCGCCATTTTCAACCTCCGGCAATCGGAAGGCTTGAATCACAATCTGCCCCGATGCAGAATCGCCCTTGTAGGGACACAACTTAGGCCCGTATAGGGAAAGCAAAAGGAGAGTCGATGCTCGAAGCGCTAATCATGGAATTGTACGGTGATCGGCTGAACCGGCCAAATTTCAGTTGGCTTCGCGCTCGGTGGGTGAACGCAAGCGTCTCAGAACCGCGGGCACGATCCCGGCAAAGAACAATTTGAGGATCGGGACCTCGGCGGGGACGCCGTGGACAATCAGGAAGAATCTTGGAGGGATCAAGAATCCAAAAGTACCGGGTCCAGCCGGCGATCCGATCGCCAGAGGCCTGTTGTAGCCACGCGACAGGAGTTCATGCGGTATGATATGCCCTACGGTGACGGTGGTCGCCGCCGAATATCCGGAGTTTGCTGCAAATATCGCGCTACCGAGTAGCTTGACTTGCAGAAGCCGGCCCGGCAACCGACCCGTCCACAGGGGTAGATCGGATACAGTCGCACAAGCCGGTCAAATCTACCGCTTGAATCTGTCCTCCCCAAGGGGTCCACTCCAAGCGGGTAATAGCTTTGGACGCAGATTGACAGCCAGAAAGTTTAGCGGTTTAAGTACCATCAGATCGTTTCGGAAGACTGGGGGATGGAGAGGGATCCTGACAGAAACTGAAAGGAAGGTGTCGGGCGTGCATGGTTTTGACAGGCGGACCATGGCTTTGGCGAGGAATTGCAACCGGCCATTCGGTCCGAGGCGTCGAGCTATGCGGGTAACGGTTGTGCCTGGGACCTGCCCAAACCTCGCGGACGATCGTAGGGATGTCGCCTGACGTCAGGGTGACGGCGGCGCAAATGCGACCGCGGCGGAAGCAGTCTTCTATATCGGCGTTGCGGATCGGCCCGCAATCGCAGAACATGCTGCTCGTCCATCGGCGTGCGCCAGCTATCGGGAGGTGACGATGATCGCGAACAGTTTGATACTGAACGCCTGGTATGCGGCCGGACTGACCCCGGAGTTCCCGGTCGGTGAGCTACAGGGTCACATAATCGGCGGGAAGCCGATCGTCATGTGGCGCGGTGCGGATGGTGAGGTTGTCGCCTTCGACGATCGCTGTGTGCACAAGCGCATGCCGCTATCGGCCGGCCGATTGCTGGACAATGGCCTGCTCGAATGCGCGTATCACGGCCTTTGCTACAATACCGAAGGAACATGCGTGAAAATTCCGTCCCAACCCGATGGGCCGATCCCGGCACGGGCAAAACTGCGCCCCTATATCCGTCGTCGAGCAGGAGGGGCTCGTTTGGCTGTGGCCCGGCGACCCGGTAAAGATCGGCAACTGCCGCCCGCCACGGACGCCGGAAATCGACAGCGACGACTGGGATACGGTCAGCTCCGAAGCGATTCGGGTGAACGCGAATTACCGCCTGGTCATCGAGAACCTGCTCGATATCACGCACTTCTATCCGTTGCATGCCGGCAATATCGGCGACGAGGCAAACAGCCTGATCCCCGTCGAGTACAAAGAGGATATCATCGACGGCAATCACACGATCAAGTCGATACGACACGTGGAAGGCTACCAGCAGCCGCCGATGATGGCCGACTGGTTCGGCCATGAACTCGTCGACCGGGACCACACCCATCACATGATGAACCCCGGACTGACGCGGGTCGAAATCCGTCTGGCGCCGCCGGGAAAACTGGGTGCCGGAGAGGATCGCGGCTACGTCCTTTATCACACGCATCTCCCCATCGATCGCGAGAATTTCGAGTGGCATTGGATCGTCAACACGCCGGCTCACTACAAGCATGCCGGCAATCCGTCGATGTCGGTTGCCGAACACTTCTCAGAGACTTTCCCATCGGTACTGGAAGAGGATCGGTGGGCGCTCGAGAAGCAGCAGAAGATGTTCGAGTACGACGACGATGGCTATTCGGAGGTCCCGCTCAAGACGGACAAGGCGGTGCTGAGCATTCGCAAGTTGTTCACCGCACTGGAGGCAGAAGAATCCGGAGCCACAGCAGCGTAAGCAGAATATTGTCGCGGACATCCGAGTGTGTGCACCGCAGTCTGTCCCGCTTGAAAACAAATCCGGCTGCGGAATGGACCGATATATGCCCAGCAGCACCGTAGCAGGCTCCGAACGGCAAGCGAACTGGCCGCTTGCCGGCGTCCGGGTTCTGGAGTTCGCACAATATGCGGCCGGACCGCTGCCCGCCATGATGCTGGCCGATTGGGGTGCCGATGTGGTCAAAGTCGAGGCGCCCATTGGCGATGGATTGCGTTCGTGGCCACCCCATGCCGACGATCCTGATGGGGAGCCATACGGATACGCGTTTGCCTCACTGAATCGCAACAAACGAAGCGTTGTATTGGACCTGAAGAATCCCATGGATGTCAGCCGGGCTAAGGCGCTGATCGGCAGCGCCCATGTCGTGCTCGAGAACTATCGACCGGGCGTGATGGGTCGTTTCGGTCTCGGATACGAGGCGATGTCCAAGGAGAATCCGGGGCTCGTTTATTGCTCGATTTCGGGCTATGGGCAAAGCGGCCCCTATGCCACGCGCGGCGCCTTCGATGTCGCGATTCAAGCAGTCAGCGGCATGATGAGCGTGACCGGCGAGGAAGGGAGACCGCCCATAAAGTGCGGCGTGCCGGTGGGCGACATGCTTGCCGGTGCCTATGCCGCCTTTGGTATCGCCGTCGCTCTGCGCCAGTCGGAACAATCCGGCAAAGGGGCTTACATCGACTGTTCCATGCTCGGCTGTATGCTCGAGGCGGCGTCCCTGCAAACCAGCGACTATTGGGGTCGCGGCGTGGCGCCGGGAAAGATTGCGTCGCGGCATCCGCGCAATGCTCCCTATCAAGCTTTTCAGGCCAGCGACAAGCCATTCGTGATCGCCGCCGGTACCGATCGCCTTTGGTGGGAGGTTTGTGAGGCGGTTGGCCGGCCCGAGCTAAAGCAAGATCCCCGTTTTGCAGAACTGGCGGCTCGAGCGAGAAACGACCTTGAGTTGGAGGCCGTGTTGCAGGCGATTTTTGTCACAAAGCCGGCGGAGCATTGGCTCGCTGAGTTCGAAAGACGGGGCGTGCCGTTCGCGCCTGTCTACGATTTCGCCGAAGTAACGGAAGATGAACACGTGCTCGCCAATGGCATGGTCCGGGAAATGAAATTGCCGGGCGGTCAGATGACCAAGACAATCGCAAACCCCCTCCAAATGACCGGATGCGAATTCTCCATCTATCGACGACCACCGCGCTTGGGCGAACACAACGACGAGGTGTTCGATCAATGGTTGACGGAGCCGCAGAAGGTTCTCACCGGATAGGTGGGCACGAAATTCACGACTTTATGCTGGCAAGATAATCGAGCATGCGCTGCTTGAGGCCCGGGCGGGCTACTGAGCGGGTAAGGGCGGCCAGATCCGCATCGCGCGTGTCCAACGCCAACATGTCGAAAAGCATCTCGCGGGTCTTTGTGCTCAGCGTCCGGGTCGCACGATTTGCATCCCGAATCAGTTCCAGCCAGTCGTCATTCCCGGCCACGGTATCGAGAAAACCGAGCCGTTGCGCTTCCTCCGCATCGAAAGTGCGCGTTCTCTGCAGGATGTCTCGCGCAGCATCGAGTCCGACGCGATGCGCAAGCCGGCGCGTCCCCAGAACGACCCCAAACCCCAAGCCGGGCATCCGAAAAGTCGTGTCCGGTACCGCTATACGTTGTGCGCAGGCGCAAACCAGGTCGGCCCCGGCACCGAATACGCGGCCATGCGCCAATGCCATAGTGACGAAGGGGGCATGGTAGACGGCCTGCAGCAGCATCTCGATGCGGATCAGCCGCCATGCAAGCTCCGCATCGCTCTGATCCTTGATCCCGCCGAAATCGAACCCTGCCGAGAAGGTGCTTCCGTTACCTTCGAACACCAGGAGGCGTGTATCGTTCTCGCGGGCAGCCACTACAGCGTCGATCAGGTGTTCGACCAGCGAGGCACTGAGCGCATTGGCCTTTTGCGGGCGATTTAGGCGAAGGAGCGTGACTTCGCCGTCGCGCTCGGTCAAGAGTTCTTCTGCCATGTTCTCATCCACAGATTTTCGTTGCATCAATTCGCTGTCTGGGACCGCCACAAAAGTTTGACCCCCATTTGGAATTGATGGAAAGGCTTCAGTTATTCTTTTGCGACGGGCGAATATGACTGCGGAAGCAACTCAAGAATTAACCCGCCGCCCGTCTTGTCGTTTATCGTAACAGCTTTTTCGCCTTGATTGGTAGGAGTTGTCAACGGCAACTGAAATCTACTCGGTTGCGTCAACCGAAAACTGCACGCTTCGAGAGCAGTGTGTCCGCAGGAGCGGCATACGATTTGCGGGTGCAATCGAAGCTGTGGGAACCGGTTTGCCTTAGCGGCGGCGGACTTCGCCGAGCGCGGCCGCTACGAGTTGCCGGGCTGGTGACCGACTTCACCGCGCCGGGCGATGGGGGAATCCATTGGTATCGCACGCGCTACAGCTTGGACCGACCAAGTCCATGCTGTGCTCAAGAGCGATCTTGCCGGCGCGCAGGTGCCATCCGGGCCGCTCGGAGCGAACGCCGCTCGGAGCGAACGCCGCTCGGTGCAAACGCCGCCCGGCGGGCGATGCCACCCTGGCCCACAACCTCAACGCGGTGATGAAGAAGCTGGTGCCGGGGTGGCGCTGGCTGGCGCGTAACATGACGGTGCCGCCCTCCACCCGCCGCGCGCAAGAACTGGTTCCTCGCACCGCACGAACAGAAAACCGCTGCGACCACGGTCGCACCAGGCCGGCGGCCGCACCAAAATCGCAGCCGCCAAAAACTTTATCGGGGAGGCTGAAGCAACAGATTGCTTGACCTTGCGCAGGGTATGACGCAACATCGTTGGCAATATTACGGGAGCGCGAAGCAACGCTCCATTGCCATCATACGGCTAACTCGGGAGGAAGATCCAATGACACGCGCTGCGATTCCGCGCCTAGCGCGCATACCTGTCTATGCCGCCGTTGTCACGGTCGGGCTTGTTGCAAGTGGGACAAGTTCGTGGGCTGAAGATATTTCGATCGGTCTGTGTCAGAGCACGGCGGCCGGACCTGCGAAGTTTGCCACGTCGCTTTGGAAAGGTGCAGAGGCCGCTGCCAATGAGGTGAACGCCGCTGGCGGCATCGCCGGCAAGAAACTGAAGCTTGTTGCCATGGACATCGGCAACAACGACCCGGCTCAGGCACGCCTATCCATGAAGAAGGCGATACAGATCAACGATATTGTCAGCCTGTTATGTTGGGGCACCAACGTAATGGTACAAAACGGTCCATTCATCGATGAGGCTGGTGTACTTGCCTTTACGATGTCTCAAGGCACCAATGTCGCCAAGAAATCCAAGATGATCCAACAGCTCGAAGGGGTGACGACGCTGCAATGCCGTGTCGCCGCCGCCCGAGTGAAGGAGCGATACGCAAACGTCAAGAAACTAGGCGTGCTCTACGTCAACTATGAGTACGGGCGCGAGCTTCGCGACAAATGCCGGGAGGAGTTCGGCAAAATCGGTGTTGAAACCGTCGCCGACGAGGCGCACCCGAAGTCGCCGCCGGACCTGCGGGCACAATTCACGAAAATTCTGCAGAAAAAACCGGACGCGATCTACCTTGGTAGCATTGGCGGCGGCACGGTGGCGCTTGCTATCCGTACGGGCCGTGAACTGGGATACGACGGCATCTTCATGACTCACGGCGCCGGCGACACGCCGGACGTCTATAATCTTAAACTGGCAGAAAAGAACTTCTTCTTTGTCAGCCATGCCGTGCCGGACGGGGCACCGGAGTCGGTCAAACAGGCGACCAAGCAATACGGCGGCTACGCAGGTGCCGGTTATGACTTTGCCTTTGTCAGCGCCGTGGTTATGAAAGCGCTCGCAAAAGAAGGCAAGCCCATTACGGGAGAAAACATGGCCGCGAAACTGCGGGAAATGAAAGCGGTGAAGACGCCTGTCAACGACTTTCTGTTCCATGCCGACGGCAATACCGTGCGCCCAATGGCGGTCTTCGGTATTGCAGGCGGCGGTCGGAAGCTGGAGAAAATTCTGTCTGCCGAGGATTTAAAGTGACGCCTTTCGATTACTGTTGCGGGCCGTCCCGGTGAAAGGATGTCCTTAGAGGCGACCCGGACAGTAGACAGAGCGGCAAAAGATTAGGAAAGATGAGGCTTTCCCGGTGCAGGAAACCGGGAAAGCCTCGCTGCATCTTGTATCGCGGCAAGTAGACGTGATTGCTGACCGATCGATGGCTGCCACTTGCCGGCGATGACGGCCGGACAAAGGGGGTGCTGGGGTGCCGGACGCCTTGTATTCGATGATCCCATATGTCATCAACGGGACCGCACTTGGTCTCAATGTGGCATTGGTCGCGCTTGCGTTGGCGCTGATCTGGCGCAGTGCCGGAATGATCGATTTCGGTCTCGGCGCCGTCTATCTGATTTCAGCCTACACAGTTCTAATTCTTCGCAACGAAGCAGGATTACCCCTATTCCTTGCGATTCTTGGCGCGATTCTGATGGGCGGTGTCGCAGGGGTCACTAATTACTTCTGCCTTTATCGATATTTCATTCGGCGTAAGGCGCCCTTGTTCATTCTCGTTCTGGTGGCGTTATCGCTGTTCATCGCCGTCGAAAACCTTCTCGGTGCGATCTTCACGGCACAGAAGTTCTATTTCATCCATTCGATCTTGCCGGGATTTAAAATTCTGGGGACACGCCTCAATGTAGCCCAGCTGAGTAATATGGGTGGCAGCCTGATTGCCCTGGCCGGTGTGGCCATGTTCTGCCTCAAAACCCGGCCAGGTATCAGCATTTTGGCAGTGGCCGACAATTCGACCGTGGCCCAGGGCATGGGTATCAACCTCGACCGTACCTACATCTGGTCGTATGGCGTCGGCGGCCTGATTGTGGGAGCGGCGGCGGTGCCCGATGCGGCCGAGGCCGGTGTCGACCCCTTCATCGGATTCAACCCCATCTTCCTGGCCTTGGCCTCGATCATCATTGGCGGGCTCAAGAACTTTAGAAATCCGGTGCTGGGCGCAGTCATGCTCGGCCTGGCGTTTCATCTCGCCGTATGGGCTTTCTCTTCGAGGTGGCAGGAAGTTGTTGCCTATGGCCTCGTGATCCTTGTGTTGATCGTTCGACCCCAGGGTCTTTTCGGCGGCATGGACGTGTTCCGGGGCAGGACGTAACCATGGCCTGGGTTGCTGGCTCGGACGATTAAGATCGGATCGCATGGATTACATCGTTGACGTCCTGACTCTCACAGCGGTCCTCACGATTGCCGTGCACGGTTACATGCTGATCAAGGGCCTTGGCGGCATGCTCCATCTCGGTCATACGGTCTTTTATGGTTTGGGTGCCTACGCATCCGCCGTGCTCACCACTACGATCCTGCCGCCGGGCACATTCCTGATCTCGCTTCTAGCGGGCGTCTTGGTCGCGATGGCGGGTGCGTATCTCATCGGTTGGGTGGCGCTGAGAGAGCGCGGCCGTTATTTCATGATCGTAACATTCGCCGTCCAGCTCATTTTCGTGACGCTCGTGATCAATTTCGACTTCACCGGCGGTCCGGACGGCATCTCGTCCGTGCCGCGGATGTCGTTGGGGCCCTGGCAGATGACGATACGCAGTGAGCTCGATCTCGGCGTGGTCACGCTGAAGGTTTCCCACATCAATCTTCTTCTCATCGTCGGCTTCGCGACCCTGTCGTTCTTCTTCTGCCGTTTCATCATCGACTCGCCCTTTGGTCGCCTCGTCCGGGCAACGCGCGAGGATGAACTTGCCGTTGAGGCCTATGGGCGCTCGGCCATGCCGATCAAACTCAGCATCCTGGCGATAGGCGCGGGGCTGACAGGAGCGGCGGGCAGCATCTTTGCCCACTATTTCAATTATGTAGGTCCCTTCCAATTCGAGCTCGACCTTGTGGTCTTGTTCTTGATGATGCTGATTCTGGGCGGCCAGTACAACCTGGTCGGTGCGACCGTCGGGACGGTCCTGATGATCGTGCTGCTCGAATTCCTGCGTTACTTGCTCGAGGACATCCTGAGCGTGCCGTTCGAGGTCACAGCGCACATGCGCGAAGTGGTGTTCTCGGTCATCCTCATCCTCGTCCTTCTTTTGCGGCCCGGCGGCCTCTTACCGGAGCGTTTCAAGCAGTATGTGCGGCACGCAAATGTAAGCAGTAGGAACCGGAACGCCATTGGCGCAGGGTCGGTGGGGGGGCGGAGGCCTGCAGACAGCGTCGCGATCGCGGCCTTTCCCAGTCCCCGATCGCCAGATAACGAAGACGGTCCCGAGGGTCGTGTTGCATCGGGCACGGCTGTCGACGATAGTTCGGTCCTTTGCTGCCGCGGCCTTTCGAAACGCTTCGGCGGAATTTCCGCCGTCAATGGCGCCGATATCGAGCTCTTGGATGGCAAGATCCTCGCGGTGATCGGACCGAATGGCGCAGGGAAAACCACGGTCTTCAATCTGTTGAGCGGTTTCGAACAGCCGGACGAAGGCAAGGTTTATACGCGGGGCCTCGATATCACTGGGAGGAGCCCTGCCACGATTGCAGGGTACGGCATTGCTCGAACATTCCAGGACGTGCGCATTTGGAAACGCCTGACTGTGATTGAGAATGTCCTTGCCGTCTTTCCCGATCAGGTTGGTGAGCAGGCAGTGGGTCTGCTGACCGGTGCCGGCCGGGCGCGCAGGACCGAGAGCGAAAACATCGAACAGGCCTGGCTTCTGCTCGAGCGATTCGGCCTGGAAGACAAGGCAAACCAAATCGCCGACCAGCTTTCCTATGCGCAGAAAAAGATGCTGTCGCTGGCCCGCCTGACCGCGTTTCGACCTCGGGTCATGTTGCTTGACGAGCCGACTGCGGGTGTCGACCTGCGTCGTCTCGAAACGTTCTTGGACCATATTCAAGGATTCTCGACGCGTGAGAAAAGCACTGTTTGCCTGATTGAACACAATATGACCGTGGTGCGGGAACTTGCTGACTGGGTTGTCTTCATGGACCAAGGTAAAGTGTTGGCCGGTGGTCCACCGCAGGAGGTGTTAGGAGATCGACATCTGATGACGATTTATCTCGGCCAGAGCGCGGCAACGGGCTGATGCTCTCGGTGGAAAATCTGGTAACGGGTTACGATAGGGATGCAGTCATTCGTGGCGTGTCCTTTGAGGTTCAGCGCCGCCAGATCATGACGGTCCTCGGGCACAATGGCGCCGGTAAATCTTCGGTCGTGCGTGCTGTGATCGGTCTCTTGCCGGTATGGGACGGAACTATTCGTCTAGATGGCAGGGATGTGACTAGGACCGGCGCAACGATCCGTGTCAAATCGGGAATCGGAATTTCGTTTCAGGAAGATTCCGTTTTTCCGACAATGACCGTGCGAAGGAACATGGAACTGGGGGGTTATACGATCGCAAAGGACAAACAGCTCTTTGCTGACCAAATGGAAAATGTTGTTTCGTTATTTCCACGACTACGGGAGCGCTTCAGCCAACTTGCCTATACGCTTAGTGGCGGCGAACGGAGAATGTTGTCGATCGCCATGGCGCTTATGAGTAATCCGAAGCTTCTCTTGCTCGATGAACCGTCGACCGGTCTATCGCCGGCAATCACTGAGCAGGTCATGGAAACGATCACGACTATTCGCGACTCGCTTGGCAAGTCAGTTCTACTGGTCGAGCAGAACGTGCAACAGGCCTTGGCCTGTTCGGATCGCGTAATTGTTCTAAAAACCGGAACGATCGTATATGCAGGAAGTCCAGACGAACTCAGCACGGATCCAACAGAACTCATCAATATGTTTTGACAGCACGATATATATTGTTTACTCATGCATAATAGAGATTGGACTCTGATGCAGAAGACCGCAGGTATTTCAGTCAAAATATTGGAGTAGAATCGGCGATTTCACATGACGTCGCCGCGCCTTTACATAGTCTCGCTGCCTTGATAGTCTGATCGCTAATTTGTAGATTAAGAATGTAGATTTTCAATAAACTATTTCCTTCTAAATCTCTCCGCGCAAACTCGTACCTAGCCCACCACCGCTGCCAAGTTCTAGCGTCCGCGAGCACGCACGTTACTGACGTGTTTTCAAGATCGTTTCTTGGGATTGTCGTAAGCGTTGAGTGAAGTCGCTTCGACGCGATCAGGCGATGGTTCCCGGATCTGGGGTGGTTTGTCAATCGGCATTCAAAGCCCACTCCAGACATCTGTGGCCTTTGAACCCGCCTCGTTTTTTGGATGAACGGGGTGGGGGAAGATGTTGGTTGTGGAAACGATTGTTGTTCGGCGCGCAGGTTGGTCGCCGATCAGCATGGCAACATATTGTTTTATTGAATTGGGAGGGGTCAAGCACCGACGCCGAACAACATCCGCCCCCGCCGCCGCGCTGCCGTCCGTCGACCCGCTTCGCCTTGGTCACGGTGCCCGCGCGCACCTCGAAACCGTAGTCGCGGAAAGGCTTGAACTTGGTGTTGATCGGCTCGCTGAATGCCACCCGGAAGGTGAACGTCCCCTCGCCGGCGTGCTCGGCCGGCAGGGCCTGGAAGGTCGCGGTGAGCGGTACAACGATCTCCGCCGCCGGATCGTACACGGTCCGCGGCACTCGTTCGCGTCGCGGGCGCTGGCGCTCGGCGAGAGCCTACCGATGATCGGCCGCCTGCTCGATCACCGCCACATGGAAACGACGGCGCGCTACGCGCATCTGGCCAGTGAGTTGGTGCGGGAGTCTGCCGCGCGAATCGCCGACAGCATCGCGAGCGATATCCGATACGACCATGCCGTTCAGGCATAGGGTCGGGCTCAAAAGGCATTTTCCTTGTTAACCACGACGCGCTAACCGAGTCGATCAAGAATGCATCCGAGGCGGATCGAGCGGGCGAATTTGGACCCGCACGAGGCGGCAGGCAGCGTCTCGCGACAGACTCCGATGCGCCCTCGGCAAAGCCCGGAGCGACGGCTGTACGCCATCGGAGACAGAGCATTCGGCGTCCAGCTGGCGAAGAGGTGCAATCTTTCGGAGGCTTGGGCGATGACTCCGCCGCGGAATTCGGGGCGGCGCAATGCGCGTCGGAATGCGGCGCGGGAGCGGGGGTCGGGGGAATGCCGAGGTTCCGATCCAAGACGATCTCGAAGCGGACGGTGGAGGTTCTGAAGGTCAAGAAGGACACGATTTTCTGGGACAGCCAACTGACCGGTTTCGGGGTTCGCGTCCATCCCACAGGGCGGAAGGTCTACGTGGCGCAGACGCGCGCCCGCGGCAAGCCGGCGAGGAAGATCACGGTTGGCGTGCACGGGGTCATCACCGCCGAGGAGGCGCGCCGGCGGGCGGCGTTGATCATCGCCCGGATCAAGGCCGGGGAGGAGCCGCTCGCGGAGCCGATCATCGTGAGGCCGGTCGGGGGGCCAACGGTCGAGGAGCTTGCCCGGCGGTATATGGAGGACCATGTGGCGCTGCGCTGCAAGCCGAAGACGGCGGAGAAATACCGGCTTTTCATCGGCAAGCACATCCTGCCGGCTTTCGGCAAGCGCCCGGCGCTGGCGATCGGGCTCGCCGAGGTGACGGAGCTGCATCACGCGCTGGGCGAGACGCCGGTCATGGCGAACCACGTGGTCGACACGCTGTCCCGGATCTACAACGTGGCCGAGGATCGGGGGCGCATCCCGGAGGGAAGCAATCCCTGCCGGCAGGTGGTGAAGTTCCGCGAGCGCAAGCGCGAGCGGTTCCTGACCGGGGAGGAGATGCGGCGTCTTGGACAGGTGCTGGACGAGGCGGAGACGTGCGCCGGGGTCTCGGTGCATGCGGTGGCGGCGATCGGTCTTCTGCTGCTGACCGGGTGCCGGAAGGGCGAGATCCTGAACCTGCGCTGGAGCGAGGTGACGCTGGAGGAGGGCGAGATGCGGCTGCCGGACGCGAAGACCGGCCCACGGACGATCACGCTGGCGCCGGATGCGGTGCGGGTGCTGCGGCGGGTCCCGCGGGTTGCGGGCAAACCATTCGTGATCCCCGGACGGATCAAGGGCCGGGCGATGCGCAATCTGAACGATCCGTGTGACGTCATCTGCGAGCGCGCGGGGCTGAAGGACGTGCGAATTCACGATTGCCGTCACAGCTACGCGTCCCGGGCGCTGGCACTGGGGGAGAGCCTTCCGATGATCAGCCGGCTTCTCGGTCATGCCCAACTCGAGACGACCGTGCGCTATGCGCATCTGGAGCGGGGTTTGGTCCGGGAGGCGGCGGCGCGGATCGCGGACAGCATCGGGGCCGATGTCCTGTAACGGGGTGTTGCGGTTGTCGAAGCCTGAACACCGCGGTCGTCGATGAGGTCGCAATACCCCCTTGAGACACCGAGAAGCCGGTGGAGCATGGCTCTAACGGAGGCCGGCCAGGCCCGATTATCTGTATTAGCTTCGATTTATTCTGACATTTCGGCGATAACTGGTGGGTTCCATGCCACGGGACCGGGCATGCCCGGTCCCGTGGCCTGAGGATGACCAAGGACCAGAAGATCATTCGTGCCAAGGTGGGGCTGCTGGAGCTGGCCAAGCAGCTCGGCAATGTCAGCCAAGCCTGCAAGATGATGGGTTACAGCCGCGACAGCTTCTACCGCTTCAAGGAGCTCTACGACAAAGGCGGGGAATCGGCGCTGATGGAAATCAGCCGCTCGAAGCCGATCCTGAAGAACCGGGTGGCGCCGGAGATCGAGGACGCGGTGGTGACGATGGCGATCGAGCAGCCGGCCTGGGGCCAGGTGCGGGTGTCGAACGCTCTGCGCTCCCGCGGCCTGTCGGTCTCGCCGGCCGGGGTGCGTTGCGTGTGGCAGCGCCACGACCTGGAGAACATGAACAAGCGCCTGAAGGCGCTGGAGGCCAAGGCGGCACAGGACGGCCTGGTGTTCACCGAGGACCAGATCGCGGCGCTCGAGAAGGCGAAGGCGGACAAGGAGGCCCATGGCACTTTCGAGAGCGAGCATCCGGGCTATTGCGGCGCCCAGGACACCTTCTATGTCGGCGTCATGAAGGGCGTGGGGCGGATCTACCAGCAGACCTTCATCGACACCTTCTCGAAGGTCGCCTTCGCCAAGCTCTATGACCGCAAGACGCCGATCTGTGCTGCCGAGCTTCTGAACGACCGGGTGATCCCCTTCTTCGACGAGCACGAGGTACCGCTGCTACGCATCCTGACCGACCGCGGAACCGAGTATTGCGGCAATCCGGAGCGCCACGAATACGAACTCTACCTCGCGGTCGAGAATATCGATCACAGCCGCACCAAGACCAAGAGCCCGCAGACCAACGGCATCGTGGAGCGCTTCCACAAGACGGTGCTCAACGAGTTCTATCGGGTGGCGTTCCGAAAGAAGATTTACGACTCAATCGACGAGCTGCAGCGCGACCTGGATAGCTGGATACAGGAGTACAACGAAATCCGATCGCATCAGGGCCGGTGGTGCTACGGCAAGACGCCGATGGCAACCTTCCTTGACACCGCCCATGTGGCGCGGGAAAAACTCCTGCCAGCAGCGTGACGACCGACAGCTGCCACATCTCTGACACCCGCCAGGCCGATACGGAAGCGCTGTCAGATCAAGTCTTGGCTTTTACACGTAAAGCCAGGCGCGGGCGCTCTCGTTGTCACGCTTGGGCAGGTGGCCCAACTGCGCCAGGGACTTGAGGCGTTTGAAGACCAGTTCGATCTGCCAGCGCAGGCGATACCATTCCAGAACTTCGCGGGCGCTGAACGCCTCTTCGCAGAACGTGGTGAAGACGATGACATAGCGTGCGAAGGCGAGGGTTGCGGGCCGGACCTCGCTGCCCTGCCGCCGGGCCTCGCGGCGCGCCGTCCTGCGGGCCCGCGCGGTCGCTTGCGCCGACTTGCGGACCGCGCAGATGCGACCGCATACGCCATCCTCCCCGGCGGTCGCGACCGGCCACGACCCCACAGCCCCGGCGCTTGTCAGCCCGGACACCGCCGCAAGCAGGTCGAAGGGCGCCCCGTCCGGGGTCCGCAGGGACAACGCTCCCGTGTTCACCCGCACCGTGACGCGACCGCCCGCCGCCGACACATGGCGTAGGCCCGCCGCCGTCGCGTAGCCCCGGTCGGCCAGAATATGGTCGCCCTCGCTAACCGGAAACCGGGCGAGATATTCCCCGCTGCCCGCGCCGCGCGTCGGCGTGACCTCGAAAAAATCGCAGCGCAGCGAAGACAGGCACAGGCTGTAATGCACCCGCCACAGCGAACCCGTCCGCCCGGGTTCGCGGACCGTGGTGGCGTCGAACGCCCGGACCCGCCAGCCCGGCCCGACCGCCCGCGCCAGACCCCGTTCGCGAAACAGCGCCACGCACAGACCGTGCAGCCAGTCCGAAGACTTGCGAAGCCGCTTCAGCAGCGCAACATCCGACAACTGCGCCAGACCCGCCTTGCGGGCGCGCACTGCCGTCTCGCGCAGCGAGTGCCCGCACCCCAGATGCAGCGGAAGAACCCGAAGCACCGCCTCCGCAGACTTGTCCTTACGCAGCCCCTTCAATGCGCCGCTGGAACGCCCCAACTCTTCCCAGCCCGCCGGCAGAAAAGACCGAAGCACCGCCCACTCCTCGTCCATCGCACGCCCCCGGAACCAAACACCCGGAGACCATAGACAAAAATAAACATAAACAAGTTAGCGCTTATGGGGCAGAAGCCGGGGTGAAACCATTGGTATTCCGGCGCAGCGAAAATCGTTCGATTGAGGATGGTCCGATGATGCGCCGCGTCTTGTTACCACCGTGCCCCAAGCCAGCATTTCAGCGCCACTGTGAAGGCCTTACAACCCCATCTGCCTGACCGCCAGGTCGCGCATGATTTCTTCCGAGCCGCCGCCGATGGCGACGACCTTGACCTCGCGGTACATGCGCTCGACCACGTTGCCGCGCAGATAGCCGGCGCCGCCGAAAATCTGCATGGCCTCGCTGCAGACGAATTCCAGCGCCTTGGTCGAATGGAATTTGGCCTTCGAGATTTCCGCGACCGGAATCCGGTCCTCGTTGACCGACCAGCAGATCCAGTTCAGCAGGGCCTCGACCGCGTCGATCCGGGCCGACATGTCGGCCAGCTTGTGGCGAATGACCTGGTGCTCGATCAGATATTTGCCGAAGGTCTTGCGCTCCCGGGCGTAGGCCACGCATTCGTCGAAGCAGACCTGCATCATACCGAGCGCCTGGGCGACCAGGCCGACGCGCTCCAGGTTGAAATTCTCCATGATCGCGAGAAAACCGCGATCCTCCTCGCCCAGCATGTTCTCGGCCGGCACCCGGCATTCGTCGAAATACAGTGTCGCCTGGTCGGAGCACCACCAGCCCATCTTGCGGTCGAGCGGCGTGCGGCTGAAATTCTCGGTGTCGGCCTCGACGAGGAACAGGGAAATGCCGGCCAGGCCCTCGCCGCCGGTGCGCGCGCCGACGACGAAATAGTCGCTCGTCATGCCGCCGGTGATGAAAGTCTTGCTGCCCTTGATGACGTAATGGTTGCCGTCCTTCCAGGCCCGGGTCTGCATGTTGGCGACGTCCGAGCCGCCGCCGGGTTCGGTGATGCAGAGCGACGATCCCTTGCGGCCGGAGAGGATTTCCGGCAGCGCGCGCATCTTGATGTCCTCCGAGGCCAACTCCGCGATCGGGGCGGTCGAGATGTTGCGCCCGCCGACCGCCGCGCCGACCCCGGTCGCGCCGCATTTAGACAGTTCGACGGCGCCGTCCTTGCGCATGAAACAGTCGTCGAAGCCGAGCCCGCCGTATTTCTCGTCGATACCGAAGCCGAAAAAGCCAAGCGCGCCGAGCTTCTCGTGAATCTCCCACGGAATTGCGCCGGCCTCGTCCCATTCGTCGACATAGGGCTTGATCTCCGCCGCCACGAATTTCGCCACGGTTTCCCGGTAGGCGGCGCGCTCGGGGGTATCGAAGGGGTTCTTCATCGGCGGACGTTCCGGTGGAAGAGGGGCCTGCCACCTTGCCCTACACGCTTCCTCCCCCGAACGGAACGCGCGTTCTGGCATGAGTGTGTCGACGCTCGTATTCGACTCGGTCTTGACAAGGAATAGATCCTTGCTAAATCAATGAAATGGCCAAGGTAACCAGTAAATTGCAGGTAACGGTGCCGAAATCGCTGGCACAGCGCTACGGGATCGTCCCCGGAGACGATATTCGTTTCGAGGCAGCGGGCGAGACGATTCGCGTGGTGCCCCCGGCTGCTGAAGCGGCCGGCCAGGATCTGGATATAGCGGCGCGCCTTCGACTGTTCGACGTGGCGACCGAACGGCAGCGCGTGCGCCAGGCCGTGAGGCAGAAGGCTCGCGCCACGTCGCGCGGCTGGACCAGGGAAGAGCTTTACGACCGTGGCCGCCCGGACGCTGATTGACACCAACATCCTGGTTTATCGCTACGATCCGCGGTTTCCAGACAAACAGCGGGTCGCAGCGGGCCTTCTGCGCGACAGCATCGCGGACGGGACCGCGCGCCTCCCGCATCAGGCGATTGTTGAGTTCGTGGCCGCCGTTACGCGCGGCGGTCCGGACAGCCGGTTGCTCGAACCCGCCGACGCGCGTCGGGAGGCCGAGGAACTGATGGCGCAGTTTCCGGTCCTCTATCCCGACGAAGCGGTGCTACGCATGGCGTTGCGGGGTATGGCCGCTTACAGCCTGTCCTGGTTCGACGCCCACCTTTGGGCCTATGCCGAAGTCCACGGCATTCCGGAGTTGCTGTCCGAGGATTTTCAGGACGGCCGCCTGTACGGCACCGTGACTGTCCGAAATCCCTTCGTCGCGGCGGCCATTTCGAGCTGAAGTCCCAGATCGTCTCAAACCGAAGCCGGGACAGGTTCGGCGTCAATTTCGACATGCGCAGGTAGACGGGGATCGGCTATCCGCCCTCGCCGAAGGGCAGGGCGTCCTTGCCTTTCATGCGCTGCCAGACGATCAGGACGACGGTCAGCACGGTCAGGGCCCAGAAGACCCAGGTGATCCCGCCGCGGAAGAAGATCGACCAGTCGCCATCGCCGAGGCGCAATGAGCGGCGAAAATTGTCCTCCAGCAACGGCCCGAGGATAAAGGCGATCAGGAAGGGCGCTGCCGGGACGCCGAGGCGCAGCATGCCGAAGCCGACGACCCCCATCACGAACATGACCAGCACGTCGAAGATCGTGTTGTTGATGGCATAGGCGCCGAAGACGCACAGGACGAGCACGACCGGAAACAGGATGCGCTGGGGGATATCGGCGATCCGGGCGATGGCGCGGATGGAGAGCTTGCCGACGATGAACAGGTAGGCCGAGCTCAGCATGATGCCGATGAACAGGGCGTAAATCAGCGTGATGTTCTGCTGGAACATCAACGGCCCCGGCCGCAGGTCGTGGATCATGAAGGCGCCCAGGATGATCGCCGTGATGACGTCGCCGGGTACGCCGAGCGCCAGCAGCGGAATCAGGGTAGCGCCGGCGACGCCGTTGTTGCCGGCCTCGGCCGCGGCGACGCCTTCCAGTTCGCCCTTGCCGAAATTGTTACGGTTCTTCGATGTCCGCCGCGCCTCGCTGTAGGAAAGGAAGGCCGCCGGCGCACCGCCGATGCCGGGAATCACGCCCAGGATCACGCCGATCAACGAGCCGCGCAGAATCGATTTCAGGGCCTTGCGGTAGTCGAGGAGCGAGGCGCCCTTGCCGGCCAGGGCAGACAGTTTCTGCACTGTCGCCGTTTTCGAATAGAAGTTCAGCACTTCGGGAATGGCGAACAGGCCGATCAGCACGGGGATGAAGTTCAGCCCGCCCATCAGGTCGAACTGGCCGAAATCGAGCCGCGGGGTGCCGAAGATCGCGTCGAGGCCGACAAGGGCCAGCGCGAGGCCGAGCCCGGCGGCGCCCAGCCCTTTCAGCAGATCGTCGCCGCTGACGCTGGCAATGATCGTGAGCGAGAAAACGATGAGGGTGAAGAATTCCGGCGAGCCGAAGCTGAGCGCGAAGCTGGCGAGGATGCCGGCGAAGAAGATCAGCGACAGGTTGGAGATGAAATCGGCCGTGCAGGAGGCATAAAGCGCCATGTCGAGCGCGCGCCGCGCCTCGCCCTTGCGTGCCAGCGGATAACCGTCGAGCCCGGTGCAGGAGGCCGCCGGCGTGCCCGGCGCGTTAATCAGGATGGCGGTGATCGAGCCGCCGTACAGCCCGCCCTTGTACACGCCGAGCAGCAGCAGGATGCCGGTGATCGGCTGCATGGTGAAGGTAAACGGCAAGGCGAGCGCGACGCCCATCGGCGTCGTCATGCCCGGAATCGCGCCGATGACCGTGCCGATCATGACGCCGACGAACAGCGCCACGACATTGTCGATCTGGGCGAACATGGCGAAAGAGGCGGCGAGGGTCTCCCACATGGCGTCAGATCCGTTGCAGGAGGAAATCGAGGACGCCGCCCGGGATCGGCCGCTGCGCCGCCTTGACGAAGAACAGATGCAATGCCAGCGGCAGCAACAGCGCCACCGGCAGGACGATGAGCGGCCGGCGTTCCCCGGCCAGCAGCATCAGCGCGACCAGCCCGATTGTCGTCGTCAGTACGAAACCGAGGAATTCCAGCACGAAATAGATGGCCAGCAGCAGGGCCATGGCGATGGCGGGCCGCCACGTTGTCCACCGGGATCGGCCGCCCTGCGGAACGTCGGCGGCCGGCCCGCCTTCCGTCTTCGATCTGCCGGTGAGAAATTCCGCGATCAGCAGCAGTGCGCCGACAACGGCGATGCCGGCGCAGACGATGTAGGGCCAGAAGGACGGCGACAGCGCCCGATATTTGACATCAGGCGGTATCTGGATCCCGAAGGGGATCAGAACGAACACGCCGAGCAGGCCGAAGCCGAAGAAACACAGCCCGGCAACGATGTTCCTGTTGAGCTTCATGGCCGGACTCTGGCGAAATTGCTCATCGCTCAGGCCGCCGCGAGGGAAACATCGACGTTGCCCGGCGACAGTCGGCCGAGATCGAAGCGCTCGTGGAACAGGTGCCGGTCCAGCGCCAGCCAGACCGCGGACTGCGCCGTGGTCAGCGCACTCACCTGGGTGTCGAAGCCGGTTCCCGGCAGGCTGCTGTCGGCGGCAGCGCGCCGGACCCCGGCGACATAGTCCGGGTGCCGGCCGGCGAGGCCCGCCAGCAGGACGGCCTGGGGTCTCAGTACCGTCGCCAGCAGCCGCAGGGCCCGGCCCAGATCGCCGCCGCAATCCGCCAGCACGCTGCGGGCCCCGGTGGACAGATTCTGCCCGGATTCCACGATGTCGCGCAGCCGCCGGCCGTCGTCTTTCGGGATATCGTCGCCGGCGCCGCCCGCCGAAACCCCGGGGTCGAGCCGGCGCAGGATGGCAAAGCCGGAGGCCGTATCGTCGAGCGTCGCGCCGGCCGACGGAAAACCGGCCAGTTGCCCGGCTTGGTTGGCGGCGCCGCGGACCGGCACGCCGTCCAGCATGAGGGCGGAGCCGAGCCGCAGTCCGACATTGACGAGCAGGACGTCGCGCAATCCGGCGGCGCATCCCTGCCGGGCCTCCGCCTGCAGCAACGCGGCGGCGCGGCCTTCGGCGACGAAGGGCACGCCGGTGAGGCGGGAAAGGGTTTCGGCCGCGTTGACCGCGCGCCAGCCCAGCGGTCCGCCGCTGCGCAGGTCGCCCGTCGCCGGATCGACGCGGCCGGCGATCAGCGCCGCGCCGCCCAGAAGCCGTTTCGGATCCTTGCCGGACGCGGCGATGAGTTCCGTCGCCGCGTGCGCCAGCGCGTCCAGCGCGGTTCTGGGATTGTTGAGCGGCAGGCCGGTGCAATCGCGCCGCGCGACGACCTCCCCGCGGCAGGTGGCGAGCACGACTTCCTTCTGGTTCAGGGTGATCGCGATGCCGAGCACAAAGGCGCCGTCATCGGCGAGGCCGAGCCGGACCTGCGGCCGGCCGGCCCGCCGCCGCTTGCCCGACACCGGATATTCGGTGACGAGGCGCGCCTCGACGAGTTCCCGGGTAATCCGCGAGACGGCAGCGTTGGTCAGCCGGATCGTGTTGGCGATATCGGTCCGCGACACGGCCCCGTGCTCGGCGATGGCGCGCAGCACCAGATGCCGGTTTTGGCGCCGCAGATCGGTGGTCGAGGCGGAGAAGGCCACAGCACAGCCTATTATTTAACGTCGGTAAATAATTGTTGATTCGAAAATCCGGCTCTGTCAACATGTTCGTGCATCGAAAGCGGTGAACCGGCGGTCGGCGCCGGTGCGCCGGCACGAATAATCCGTTCGCTGCGCCCAGTCAGGGCAGATACCGGGGAGGAACCGACGTGCTTGGATTGACAAAATGGACAACCGCGACCGTCGCCGCGCTGGCGGTGGCAGTGGCGACAATTTCGGCGCAGGCGGCCGAATATCCGTCGCGGCCGATTACGCTGGTCGCGCCCTACGGGCCGGGCGGCGCAGCAGACCTGCACGCCCGCATCGTCGCCGGCACGGCGCCCAAATATCTCAACCACGCCCTTCTGGCGATCAACAAGACGGGCGCTGCGGGCAGCATCGGCGCCTTCTATGTCGTACGGGCGAAGAAGGACGGCTATACGCTGCTTTCGGCCCGGGTCGGCTGCAATGCCGGCGTTCCCGCCTTCAACCCCGCCATTCCCTACAAGTGGGACGATTTCACCTTTCTGGGCCTGACCGAGCGCAATCCGTTCGTCCTGGTCGTCAATCCCAAGTCCGGGATCAAGACGTTCAAGGACTTCGAGGCGGCGATCAAATCGGGCAAGTTGAAGACCTATTCGTCGGCCGGCGTCGGCACCCTGTTGCATCTGGCGGCGCTGGTGATGGCGGACGATATGGGCCTCGATCCGAACCGGCTTACCCACATTCCCTACAAGGGCGGCGGCAAGGCGCGTGCGGCCATTGTCGGCAACCAGGTCCATTTCCTGTGGCAGAATCTGTCGGGCGTGATCGGCGCGATCCGCTCCGGCCAATTGCGGGCGCTCGCCATTACGACGGGCAAGCGGTTCAAGGCGGTTCCCGACGTGCCGACGGTGCGGGAACTGGGCTACCCCAACATGGAGGCGATCATCGGCTGGAGCGGCATTTTCGGCCCGCCCGGCCTGCCGGAGCCGGTGGTCAAGAAATGGGTGAGCGTGCTGGCGTCGCTCAAGAAGGACCGGGCCTTCAACAAGCTGATCGGCAATCTGGGCTCGATCCCGGATATCCGCAATCCGGCCGATACCAAGGCTTTCGTGAAGAACCAGTACGAAACTTTCAAGAAAGTGGTCGCCAAGCTCAAGAAGTAGGCCGGCCGCCGAAATCTGCGGAACGGGCAGGCCGGCCGCGCCTGCCCGTTTCCGTTTCCGCATTACCGATACGAGGACGGCATCCGATGGCGACGGACCAGCCGAACATCCTGTTCATCATGGCCGACCAGATGAGCGCCCGCGCGCTCCGGCACTACGGCAACCGGACGAGCCTGACGCCGAATATCGACCGGCTGGCCGATGAAGGCGTGGTGTTCGAGAACTGCTATTGCAACCTGCCGATGTGCGCGCCCTCCCGCGCCTCGATGATGGCCGGCATCCTGCCCTTCGCCATCGGTATGTACGACAACGCCTCGGAGTTCCACGCCGACATCCCGACCTACGCCCACTATCTGCGCCATCTCGGCTACCGGGTGGAACTGAGCGGCAAGATGCATTTCGTCGGGCCGGACCAGATGCACGGCTTCGAGAAGCGCCATACGACGGACATCTATCCGGCCAATTTCGCCTGGACCGTCGACTGGTCGAAGGGGCGGGAATACCGGCCGACCAACCTGACCATGGCGCCGATCCTGGAAGCCGGCCTCGCCGTGCGCACCATGCAGATGGATTACGACGACGAGGTCGAATATTTCAGCGTCCAGGCGCTTTACGACCTGGCGCGCTACGGCACCGACCGGCCCTTCATGCTGACGGTGTCCTTCACCAGCCCGCACCATCCTTACGTGATCGACGAGAAATACTGGGGCCTGTACGACCATGACGACATCGAAGCGCCGGCGACGCCGCCGCTCGCTCTCGACGAGATGGACCATCTCAGCCGCAACCTGCATTATTGCCAGGCCCGGCATCTCTACGATCTGACCGTCGAGGATCGGCGGATCGCCCGGCATGCCTATTACGGCATGATCTCCTATATCGACGAGAAGGTCGGGCGGATCTTCCGGACGCTGGAGGAGACCGGCCTCGCCGACGACACCATCGTCATCTTCACCGCCGACCACGGCGACATGATGGGCGAGCGCGGCATGTGGTTCAAACAGCACTTCTTCGACTGGTCCGGCAAGGTGCCGTTCATCGTCCATGCGCCGAAGCGCTGGAAGCCGGGCCGCGTCAGCGAGGCTGTCTCGCTGGTCGATCTGCTGCCGACCCTGACGGACATCGCGAGCGACGGAACCTTCGACGGCTTCGTCAAGCCGCTGGACGGCGCCTCGCTCGTCCCGGCGCTGGACGGCGATACCGGCGGCATGGCCGACCGGGTCGTCGCCGAATTCGCTGCCGACGGTTCGACCGGGGTCAGCCGGATGGTCCGCCAGGGCCCGTGGAAGCTGATGTGGCTCGAAGGTGCCGATACGCTGCTCTACAATCTTGACGACGATCCCGAGGAGATCCGCAATCTCGCCGGCAATCCGGCCCACGCGGCAAAGCGGGCGGAGTTGGAGGAGCGCCTGTTCGAAGACTGGGATCCGCTGGCCTACACCGACATCATTGCCGAGAACCAGCAGCAGCGCCTGTTGATCCATCGCACGACCGGCGGCGACCCGGACTATGTCAACCTGGTCCGGGAAGGCGACGACCGGCGCTATGTCCGCAATGCCGGCGCCGCCGATACGAAGGCGAAGGCGCGCCTTCCCTTCGTCGAACCGGCGCGGCCGAGCCGCTAGGCTGCAACGGGGCAGGGGATGGGCGAGGGTGCCGCTTCGCTGAAAGACCGGCGGACCGATCCGGGCGGCCGGCTGTTTTCCTTCGGCGTCCTGACCGACACCCATCTCAACCAGGGCGAGGACGACTGCAATTCGCCCTTCGCGGTCAACGCGCTCGCCAACCGCCGGCTGCGCCATGTTATCAACGATCTCAACCGGCGCGATCTGGCCTTCGTCGTCAATGTCGGCGACCTGCTGCATCCGGTGCCGGCCGTGCCGCACCTGTACGACGAAGCCGCGGCCCGCTATCTGGAGCAATCGGCGGCGCTGCGGCATCGGCAATATCTGACGCCGGGCAACCACGATGTCGGGGACAAGCCCAACGACTGGGCGCCGACCGCCGGCGTGTGCGACGCCTATCTTGCCTGCTGGGAGAAGCATTTCGGGCCGCACTACCAGGCGTTCGATCGTGGCGATTGCCATTTCGTCATCGTCAACGCCCAGTTGCTGAACAGCGGCCTGACGGCGGAGGCCGAACAGCGCGCCTGGCTGGAAGCCGATCTCGCGGCCAATCAAAGCCGGCGGCTCTTCCTGTTCACCCATTATCCGCCCTTCGTCGCGGACGAGGACGAGCCCGAGCATTACGACAATATCGCGGAGCCGGCGCGAAGCTGGCTGACCGATCTTGCGCGCGCCCACGGCGTCGAGGCGCTGTTCGCCGGCCATGTCCACAATTTCTGGTTCAACCGGATCGGCGCGACCGACTGCTACCTGCTGCCGTCGACCGCCTTCGTCCGGCAGGATTACAGCGAAATGTACCGCGCGCCGCCCGGCCCCGATGACGAAGCTGGGCGCAACGACCGGCCGAAACTCGGCTATTTCATCGTCCATGTGCATGAATGCGGCCACGTTTGCGAACCCGTGCGCACTTTTGGAGCGACGGCCTATGTCCTTGTGCCGCCGGCCGACATGCCGGCGCCGCTCGCGCCGCCGCATCCCAAAACGATCGGCCGCAGCGCCTTCGGCTTCGACATGCGCCAGGACTGGATGGAAACGGTCGAGGTGCCGCCGTCCGGCGGGCTCGACGAATTCGACCGCAAGCGGGCGCGCAACGATTATCCGCTGCTCGGCCTGTGGGAAATGGGCGTGCGCGACCTGCGCATTCCGCTGAGCGATCTGGCAACGCCGGAACGGCGGGACCGGCTGCGCGCGCTGGCCGGGCACGGCTTCGCCTACACCCTGTTCACCTTCGGCCTGCCCGACGCGCGCGCGCGTCAACTGATCGAGGACAACGGCGATCTGCTGAATGCCTGGGAAGCCGGGTTCGATATGGCGGCGGCGGACCGCTGCCTGCCGGAGATTGCCGCCGTCGCCGCGTCGGCCGGTGTGCCGCTCTATCTCTCCCGGCTGCGCTCCCATGACGAGTTGCGCGCGGAGGCCGGCCAGTATTTCCACGTCATCAACCACGGATTTGCGGCGTCCGACCGCGCGCGAATCGAAGAATTGTTTGTAAGGGCGGACATTGCTGAAGCCGTCGCCGGCCTCGTTTTCCGCCTGCCGCCGGAAGCGCCGGTGTGCGAAACGATCGGCGCCATCGGCCGGCTGGCCGCCGAATTCGGGCTTGGCGCCTCGGTCCATCTGCGCACCGCGGGCTTCAACCCGGCGCGGGCGGCGCGCGACGACCGCCGCATCGCCGGCCGCTCGGCCGAGGCATTGTTCGCCGCCAATACGCTCGGCAACCTCAAGGTCTTCGCCGATACCCTGGTCGATCACGACCGCGGCTATTTCGTCCGCCACGGCGCCTATGACCGGCTGTGCAATCCCCGGCTTGCCGCGCGGGCGGTCCGGCACCTCAATGCCGTGCTGGCGCATTACCCGGACTGCTACGGCGGGCCGGCCGCGGCAGAAGCGGGACCGGGCGGCTGTCGCGTGCTGAAGTCCGCCGGGACCGGCGGCGCGATCCGGCTGGTCGTCCCGGAATCCGGTTCGGCGATGGCGCAGGCGCAGACATTCACGGCCTTCGGCGACGCAGGCGAACATATCTGCGTCGATCTCGCGACGGGCCTGGAACCCGAAGGCGTTGCCAGCGGCCCGTTTGCAGCGGTATGCCAGCGGACACCGGCGCAGGATCGCCAGTCCGCCCGCAACTGAGAACCCCCGCAACTGAGGACCCCCGCTCATGGCGCGCCCGGCCCGATGACGCTGCCCCGCATCGAAAACATGGATGTTGCCGGCAAACGCCTGCTGGTCCGGGCCGATCTCAATGTCCCGGTGGAGGAAGGGCGGGTCTCCGACGCCACCCGGATCGACCGGTTCGCCGCCGGCATGAAGCCGCTCCTTGCCCGCGGCGCGCGGCTGGTGGTTCTGACCCACTACGGCCGCCCGGATCCGGCGGCCCCCGATCCGGCGTTGTCCGTCGAAAAGCTGGGTCCGGCGCTTGCCGGGGCGCTCGGCGCGCCGATCCGGTTCTCCGAATCCTGCACCGGCCCGGACGCCGAAGCCCTGTCCGCGCAACTGGCCGACGGCGAAACAATGCTGTGCGAGAACCTGCGCTTCGATGCCGGCGAGACGCGCAACGACCCGGCCTTCGCGGCGCAACTGGCGAAGCTGGGCGATATCTATGTCAACGACGCCTTCTCCTGCGCCCACCGGGCCCACGCCTCGACGGCGGCGATCGCCGCCCTGATGCCGGCGGCGGCCGGGCCGCTGCTGTCCGGGGAATTGCGGGCGCTGAACGATGCCCTGGAGGCGCCGCAACGGCCTTCGATCGCCATCGTCGGCGGCGCCAAGGTCTCGACCAAGATCGCGGTGCTGAAGAACCTGGTGAGCAAGCTGGACGCCGTGATTGTCGGCGGCGGCATGGCGAACACCTTCTTCGCCGCCGCCGGCATCCCGCTCGGCCGTTCGCTCTGCGAGCCCGACCATGTGGCGACGGTGCATGAAATCCGCAGTCTGGCCGAAGCGGCGGGCTGCCGGATCGTCCTGCCCGTCGATATCGTCACCGGCCGGGAGCCGAGCCACAGCGCCGGCGGCGCCGTCCGCGATCTCTACGCATGCCCGGACGGCGAAATGATCCTGGATGCCGGGCCGCGCTCGCGGGCGCTGTTCAACGAGGTTCTGGACGGCGCAGCGACGCTATTGTGGAACGGCCCGCCCGGCGCGTTCGAATATCGCGCCTTCGCGGATACGACGATCGCGGTCGCGCGGCACGCGGCGCGTCTCACCCGCGCCGGGGCGCTCACCAGCGTCGTCGGCGGCGGGGATACGATCGCCGCCCTGAATGCAGCCGGGGTTGTCGGCGATTTTACCTATGTCTCGACCGCCGGCGGCGCCTTCCTGGAATGGCTGGAAGGCAAGACGCTGCCCGGCATCGCGGCGCTGGAGGGAAAGCCGGCATCGCGGTGAAAGGCCGGCGTCCGCAGGGGCCGACGGATCGAGAGCCGCCGGGGCGGCGAGCCCACCGTTTCACCGGCGGCCCGAAACGCCCCGAACCGGGACATCCGGTTGCCGCGGCCGGGGTTTCGGGCGACACTCCGGCGCCAGTCGACGACGTCCGATGTTCCCAGGAAATGTCCCCAATGCTGACACTCTACGGCTACTATCGCTCCTCCGCCGCCTACCGGATGCGCATTGCGCTCAACCTCAAGGGTCTCGACTACCGCATGGTGTCGATTCACCTGCGCGACGGAGGCCAATTCAGCGAGGACTACGGCCGCCTCAACCCGCAGCATCAGGTGCCGACCCTGGAGACCGATTCAGGCGATCTGCTGGTCCAGTCGCCGGCAATCTTCGAGTGGCTGGAGGAAACTCATCCGGAGCCGCCATTGCTGCCGGCGGACCCGCTCGGCCGGCAGCGGGTGCGCGCCCTGGCGGCGGTGCCGGGCTGCGATATCCACCCGATCGGCAACCTGCGGGTGCTGCAATATCTGCAAAAGGAGCTGGGCCAGGATCAGGCGGCGGTGGCCGCGTGGGCGAAGCACTGGATCGAACTCGGCTTTGCCGGCCTCGAGCGTATGCTGGCCGGGCATCCGGCGACCGGTACTTTCTGCCATGGCGAGACGCCGACGATGGCGGACATCTTCATGGTGCCGCAGTTGTTCAACGCCGCGCGTTTCAAGGCGGATATGGACCGCTTCCCGACGATCCGGCGCATCGGCGAGGCCTGCAGCGCCCACGAAGCTTTCGCGCGCGCAGCGCCGGGCAACCAGGAGGACGCGGAGTAGCGCCGGCGCGGTCCTGTTACCGACACCGTGCCTGACCGGGTCGGCCGACCTCCACCGTGTAACCGGTTCGGCATCGAACGTAATCGAATGCCGTCTGTATTCCAGAGTATCCCGAATCCTTCCGTTTGGGCGACGGCCGGTCCTGTTTATATCGTTGCCGAAACGCCCTTATCGTTGCCGAAACGGAAGTGTGCCGAATAGCGTACGCCGGAAAACGGTTGCATTCTGAATACCGTGGTTTTCGACGGCCGGGCGAGGCTTCCACGACGCCGAATCGCTCGTTGCGATGCCCTTCGACATGGCAATCCGGCGGACCGCGCAGGGAATGAATTTTTCCTATTACGTTTCCCGAAAATTTGTATCCGATGTCATGGCATTGTTTAACGAAGATTTGTCCAGCGAAGCGCGGTCAGCGGAAGATCCGCCCGCTCCCGGAATATTCCAACCCCATATCCGGCTCGTAGCTAGTTTTTGAAATTTGTGCGTCCATCCGGTCTCTCCCGCCGCAAAACGAATTGTTGCACTCGTGAAGATATTTGTTCCTTCAGTAATTTCAGTTTGTTCGTGTTGGGTTTTCTGGGGTTGGTTTTCGGTGGCTATCTCTCTCTTTTTTGAAGCTTCGTCTGCAAAGCATAGGAAACGAGCGCGATCGAAATGGCAGACACAACTAATTTATTCTTATTTATTGAACCTGCTGCTGTTCGATTGACTTTCGATCGAGTATCGAAAATTTGACAAAGTCGTTCGGTTCAAGAATTTGCAGCCACTCAAAATTCTGACGATTCCCGAGGGTCTGGTGCATAAGTTTCAAACATAAAGTTTGATTTCAAGATATATTTCGGAAATAGAAATCCTCAAACCAAAAAATTACTTGTTGAGAGTATAAATACATTTTAATTGACGAAATATAGGTTGCACCGAACAATTCCAATTCGATTCAGCGGAACCGGGGAACGGCCATCTCGACGCCGATCTTGCGGATTGCCGATACAGAGACCCGGCAGGCCGGCGGCAAGGACTCGCATATGCGCCTGGCGGCGGCCCAGCGGGAAAACATCGTCAAGTGCAAATGCTGAGGCGCGAATGAAAACCGACAGGCTTCCGATCCAGGATGTGATCGACTTGCTGGAAAGGGACATCGAGGAACTTGATCGCCACCGGCGCCGGCTGGTCGACGCCGTAAACCTGCTGCGCGACAGAACCGGTTTGCCGCCGCATGAAATGCATGGGACCGAAAGGGCGGTCGGAGATGCGCTTGCCTCGGCCACGCCTCAGGCGTCGGATACGCTTGTGGAAGGATGTCGCTAGTGGTGGCCCGTGCATTCGCCATGCCCACGATCGAGGTCGCCTACGACTTTCACGGTGAAGGCGAATCCGAGATCATGGGCTACAACGAACTCAACGACATCTCCTACTTCAAGAAAGACAAGCACAATTGGCGCCGGGAAGGCGACATCCTCTTCGTGACGATGACCACCACCGAGTGGCGGGAGCGGCGCCGGCGGCTTCAGCGCAAGGCAGACCGGCTGAAGGCCGTCGCGGAGACTGCCGGCATCGTCAATAAAGGCTGACCGCGCGATTCGCGCCCGGCCCCGCACGCCGCTTTGCGCGGCTGCGGGTTCGTGGTTAAACAGGTCGGACAATCGGCATCCGCCATCCGCCCCGCAATCGTTTCGATTTTGCACAGCGCGCAGGCCCGAACCGCATGTCCATCCCCGCCGCCCCGCCTATCGCGTCCATCCCCGAGGCGCTGACCTTCGACGACGTCCTGCTGCAGCCCGGCCGGTCGGCCGTCCTGCCGGCAGAGGCCGAGACCGGCACCCGGCTCACACGGTCGATCCGCCTGGGCATTCCGCTCGTCTCGGCCGCCATGGATACGGTCACGGAACACAAGCTCGCCATCGCCATGGCCCAGGCCGGCGGCATCGGCGTCCTGCACAAGAATATGGAGCCGGCGGACCAGGCAAGCGAAGTCCGCAAGGTCAAGAAATACGAATCGGGCATGGTGGTGAACCCGGTCACGGTCACGCCGGACAGAACCCTTGCCGACGTGCTGCACCTGATGAACCGTCATCGGATATCCGGCGTGCCGGTAGTCGAGCGCGGCAACGGGCGGCTGGCCGGGATCATCACCCACCGGGATGTACGCTTCGCCGACATTCCGCAACAGCCGGTGCGCGAGCTGATGACCAGCGAAAATCTGGTCACCGTGACCGAATCGGTCGACCGGGCCGAAGCCAAGCGCCTGCTGCACAAGCACCGGATCGAGAAGCTGCTGGTGGTGGACGAGGACGGCATCTGCACCGGCCTGATCACGGTCAAGGATATGGACAAGGCCGAGCGCCATCCCAACGCCTGCAAGGACGAACAGGGCCGGTTGCGGGTTGCAGCGGCGACCGGGGTCGGCGACGCCGGGCTGGAACGGGCCGAAGCCCTGCTCGACGCCGGCGTGGACGTGCTGGTCGTCGATACCGCGCACGGCCATTCCGAACGCGTCCTGGCGGCAGTCGAACAGGTGCGCCGGCTGAGCAACGTCACCCAGGTGATGGCCGGCAATGTCGCGACGGCAGATGGCGCAAAGGCGCTGATCGATGCCGGCGCCGACGCCGTGAAGGTCGGGATCGGGCCGGGCTCGATCTGCACGACCCGGATGGTAGCGGGCGTCGGCGTACCGCAGCTCACCGCGATCATGGAATGCGTCGAAGCGTGCGCCGCGGCCGACGTGCCGGCGATTGCCGACGGCGGCATCAAGTATTCCGGCGATCTGGCCAAGGCGATCGCGGCCGGCGCCTCGGTCGCCATGATCGGCTCGCTGCTCGCCGGCACCGACGAGGCGCCGGGCGAGGTCTTTCTCTACCAGGGCCGGTCCTACAAGAGCTATCGCGGCATGGGTTCGGTCGCCGCCATGGCGCGCGGCTCGGCCGACCGCTATTTCCAGCAGGAAGTGGCGGAATCCCTGAAATTGGTGCCCGAAGGCATCGAGGGCCAGGTGCCGTACAAGGGGCCGCTCGGCGCCGTGCTGCACCAGCTTGTCGGCGGGCTGCAGGCCGCGATGGGCTACACCGGCAGCCGCACGATACCGGACCTGCAGCGCAACGCCCGCTTCCTGCGGATCACAGGCGCCGGCCTGCGCGAGAGCCATGTCCACGATGTGACGATCACCCGCGAAGCGCCGAACTATCGCGGGCTCTAGGCGCATGGCATGACCCCCGGCGGCCGGGTGCAGGCGGCAATCGAAATTCTGGACGCCGTCCTCGCGCCGCCGCCCGGCCGGGAGCAGACGCCGGCGGATGCGGTGGTCGCGGGCTATACCCGGAAACGCCGCTATATCGGCTCGAAGGACCGACGGGCCGTCACCGGTCTGGTGTGGCAGGCGCTGCGCTTCCGGGGCCGGGCGCTGTGGGCGGCCGGGCGCGAGAGTGTGTCCGGCCGGGAACTGGCTGTCGCGGCGCTGGCCGGGCCGGCTGGTTGGTCCGATACGGACATGGCGGGCGCATTCGAGGGTTCGGGTTACGCGCCTGCCTGCCTGACCGAGCCGGAACGACAGCTTGCGGGCGCGGTCCGCGACGCCGCAGAGCCGCCGCCCTGGGCCGCCGCCAACATACCGGCCTGGCTGGCCGGGGAGGCCGAACCGGTGTTGGCTGAGGCCGGGTCCGCCGGCTGGCAGGCGCTGGCCCAGGAAGCGCCGGCAACCTTGCGGGTCAACAGCCTGAAGGCGGGCCGCGACGCGTGTCTCGCCGCGCTGGCGGAGGCCGGCGTCGATGCCGCCGCGTCGGCGCTCAGCCCGCTCGGGATCGCGCTGCGCAGCCGGGCGAACCTTGCGCAACTGTCGGCGGTGCGCGAAGGCTGGCTGGAGAGCCAGGACGAAGGCTCGCAGATCGCGGCAGCGCTGGTCGCGGCCGAACCGGGCATGCGGGTGCTCGACTATTGCGCCGGCGGCGGCGGCAAGTCCCTCGCGCTCGCCGCGGCGATGGCGAACGAGGGAACGATCCTGGCAACGGACACCGATGCCGGCCGCCTCGCGCCGTTGGCCCGCCGCGCACAGCGCGCAGGCGCGACGATCGTCGAGAGCCGGATCATCGAGCCCGGCGCGGCGGCAGATGCCGCGGCGTTCGACCGGGTGCTCGTCGATGCGCCGTGCAGCGGCAGCGGTTCCTGGCGGCGCCAGCCCGAAGCGCCCTGGCGTCTCGACCCGGCCCGCTATGCAGCATTGCAGGTTGCCCAGACCGAGATCCTGTCGGCCGCGGCCGCCTGGGTCGCGCCCGGCGGCCGTCTGGTCTACGCGACCTGTTCGATCTTCCCGGCCGAGAACGACGCGATTGTAGAACTTTTTTTGCAGAACAATGCGGGCTTCCGGCCGGTCGGGGCCGGCGAGGTCTGGCCGGCGGTTCTCGGTACGGACCCGCCGCCCGGCGTTATCGACGGCGACTTTGTGCGCCTCCTGCCCCACATCGCCACGACCGACGGCTTCTTTATCGCGATCATGGAGCGCGCGGGGCCGTGACTCCGGATGACGGGATCCGGATCGAGCGGGCCCGGCCGGGGGACGCCGGGCGGCTCGCCGAAGTCTATGTCGAGACCTGGCGGGCGACCTATGCCGGGCTGCTGCCGGACCGTGTTCTCGTGACCATGAAACAGGACGTTCACAAGGCGCGGTTCGAGGGCTGGATCGGCCGCCAGACCAGGCGGCAATTTTTTCTGGTGGCGCGGGCGCCGGAAGCCGGCGCGGTCGGCCTGTGCAGCGCCGGCCCGGCGCGTGGGATACCGGAAACGACCGGCGAAATCTATCTGCTCTATGTCGATCAGGACTGGCAGAACCGGGGCATCGGCCGGTCGCTGCTAAGCGCGGCGCTGCGCGGCCTGCGGGCGGGCGGATTCGGCAAGGCGATGCTCTGGGTTCTGGCCGGCAACCCGTCGCGCTTCTTCTATGAGGCGACCGGCGGGGTGCGCGCCGCCGAACGCACCGAACGGCTGTGGGGCGCGGACCTGAAGGAAGTCAGCTATGTCTGGCCCGATCTTGAGGCGGTTTGAGCCGACCGCAATTCGCTCATGGCACCGTGAAGCGGCCTGCTGATATAAGCCGGGCCAGTCCTCACCGCACGCGGGCCGCCAACACCGTTATGACAGACCGCGTCCTGATCCTCGATTTCGGCTCGCAATACACCCAGTTGATCGCCCGGCGGGTCCGGGAATCGGGTGTGTACTCGGAAATCCGCCCGTTCGATATCGGCGAGGCCGCGATCCGGGAATTCGGCGCGCAGGCGATTATCCTGTCCGGCGGGCCGGCCTCGGTGGCGGCGGAGGGCACGCCGGCCGCGCCGCCGCTCGTCTTCGGCCTCGGCGTGCCGGTGCTCGGCATCTGCTATGGCGAGCAGACCATGGTCGACCGGCTCGGCGGCGCCGTCGAATCCTCCGACCATCGCGAGTTCGGCCGGGCGACGCTGCGCGTCGAGGCCGGCAGCGCACTGTTCGACGGCGTATGGCAGCCGGGCGAAACCCACCAGGTGTGGATGAGCCACGGCGACCGGGTGGTGTCGCTGCCCGACGGATTCCGGGTCGTCGCCACCAGCGAGGGGGCGCCCTTCGCCGCCATCGCCGACGAGGACCGGCGCTTCTACGGCGTCCAGTTCCACCCGGAGGTCGTGCACACGCCGTCGGGCGCGCAACTGCTGAAGAATTTCACCCACGGCATCGCGGGCTGTGCCGGCGACTGGTCGATGGCCGCCTTCCGGGAGCAGGCGATCGAGCGGATCCGGGCGCAGGTCGGCGGCGGCCGAGTGATCTGCGGCCTGTCCGGCGGGGTCGATTCATCGGTCGTCGCGGTGCTGTTGCATGAGGCGATCGGCGAGCAGCTCACCTGCATCTTCGTCGATCACGGCCTGCTGCGCGAAGGCGAGGCGGCGCAGGTCGTGGAGCTGTTCCGCAACCACTACAACATCCCCCTGGTCCATCGCGAAGCCTCCGACCTGTTCCTCGACGCGCTCGCCGATGTCGACGATCCGGAGCGCAAGCGCAAGATCGTCGGCGGCCTGTTCATCGACGTGTTCGAGGACGAGGCGAAGGCCATCGGCGGCGTGAAATTCCTGGCCCAGGGCACGCTCTATCCCGACGTCATCGAATCGGTCTCGGCGACCGGCGGGCCGAGCGTCACCATCAAGTCGCACCATAATGTCGGCGGCCTGCCGGCGCGGATGAACATGGCGCTGGTCGAGCCGCTGCGCGACCTGTTCAAGGACGAGGTCCGGGCGCTCGGCCGCGACCTCGGCCTGCCTGAGGCCTTCATCCGCCGCCACCCCTTCCCGGGCCCCGGCCTCGCGATCCGCATCCCGGGCCCGGTAACCCGCGAGAAAGCCGACCTGCTGCGCCGCGCCGACGCGATCTATCTGGAGGAGATCGGCCGGGCCGGGCTGTACCACGAAATCTGGCAGGCCTTCGCGGCATTGCTGCCGGTGCGCGCGGTCGGCGTGATGGGCGACGAGCGGACCTACGACTGGGTGTGCGCCCTGCGCGCCGTCACCTCGACCGACGGCATGACGGCGGACAGCTACGCCTTCTCCCACGATTTCCTCAGCCGCACCGCGACACGCATCGTCAACGAAGTCCGCGGCATCAGCCGCGTCGTCTACGACGTCACCTCCAAACCGCCGGGGACGATAGAGTGGGAGTAGGGGACCGCGCGTAGTCCGGGTGCCCCCTCACAATCCCTCGTGCCGCGCGACCTGGCCGAGCGAGGGCCAGGCGGGGCGGGTGGCGATGTCCTTGGACTGACAGTTGGTACAGCGCATCCGGGTGCCGATCTCCGGCACCGGCAGGGCCGGCCCGACCTTCGCGGCCAGCATCCGGCTGTCGACCGAACTGTTATGGCCACAGCGGTTGCACCAGCAAAAGATCGCCAGGCCGGCGTCGGCGATATCGCCCAGCCGCGCCGCCTGCCGGCTCTCGTCCGTCCGCCGGATCGATCGGTCCTTCAGTCGCCCCATGCGCCGCTGCCCGCTCGGCTCCTAAATCCGTACACCCGGCATGCGGCCGGGACCGGACTATAGGCAAGGCCGGCGCCGAAGTCGAACAAAAAAGGAACAATTGGAAAGGCCGGCTCCCGGCCAGGTTCTGCCGGTCACGCCGCTCTCGCGCTGAACCCGCCGTCAACCACCAGTTCGGCGCCGGTGACATAACGGGCGTCGTCGCTGGCGAGGAACACTGCGGCGTGGCCGACGTCCCAGCCGTCGCCCATATAGCCGGTCGGGCACTGGGCGTTGCGCGCCTCGGCCATCCTTTCGATATCGCCATCGCCATAGGCGTCCTTGAGCGGCTCGACGACCATGGGCGTATCCATCAGACCGGGCAGGATGGCGTTGGCGCGGATGCCCCGGCCGGCATATTCCAGCGCGATCGTCCGGGTCAGCGGCAGGACGCCGCCCTTGGTCACCGCGTAGGTGATGTAGGGCACGCCGAGCCAGCGGATGCCGGAGATCGACGAGACGTTGACGATGGCGCCCCGGCCGATCTTGCGGCCGTCGCCATCGACGCGGAATTCGTTGCGCTCCATGACCGGCAGGGCGGCGCGGCAGGTCAGGAACATGCTCTTGAGGTTGACGGCGTGCATCCGGTCCCATTCGGCCTCGCTGACCTCCGCCGTCGGCGTGGGCGCGATGATCCCGACATTGTTGTGCAGCACGTCGAGCCGGCCGAACCGGTCGAGGCAGGCCTCGACCATCGCCTCGACCCGGTCGGCCTTGCTGACATCGGCGGCGAAGGTCTCGGCCGTGCCGCCTTCCCCGGCGATTATGCCGGCGGTCTCCGCCGCTGCGTCGGGGTTGATATCGACGGCCAGCACCTTCGCCCCTTCGCGGGCATACAGCACCGCCGCCGCCTTGCCGTTGCCCCAGCCCGGCCCGACCGATCCGGCGCCGACGACGATGACGACCCGGTCCTGCAATTTCCCGCTCATGGCATGGTTCTTTCTGTCGATAGGGTATCGGGAATGGCTAGCCGAGACCGGCCTGCGGGGGCAAGGACTACCGTGGCAAGGGTTACCGGGGCGGCTCAGCGGTCGAGCAGGGAGCGGCCGTTGGCGCCCAGAATGCCGGCGATGCCGGCCTCCGGCAGCCCCGAGGTGCGGATCGCGTCGAGGGTGCGCGCGGCATCGAATATCGGATGATCGGTGCCCAGCAGCACCCGGCCGGCGCCGAAGGTTGCGGCGGCCAGCGCGATCGCTCGCGGGCCGAAGCTGGAGGTGTCGACGAAGATCCGGCCCAGCCGGCTGGACGGCAGCGGCGCATCCGGCGTGCGCCGGGCGGAGACATGGTCCATGCGCTCCACCATCATCGGCACCGACCCGCCGAGATTGGCGACCTGGACGGTGATGTCCGGGAAACTGTCGAGGAAATCCGTCAGCGTCAGGGTGACGGTCACGGCGCTCAGCCGGGCCTGAACGTCCAGCACGATGTGGCGCAGGTTGGCGTTGTCGCCATAGTCCGGGGTTGCAGAAGCAGCTGCGGCAGGCACCGGGCCGGGATGGATGAAAACATGGGCGCGGTGCGCGTTCGCCGCCTCGAGCAGCGGCGCCCAGGCCTCGGCGTCGCGCCGGGTCAGGAAGCCGTCGGCCGGCAGGATGAGGCCGGTGAAGCCGGGTTGCGCCATCGCTCGCGCCAGTTCCTCCATTGCTGCCGCCGGGTCGGCGAGCGGCAAGGCCGCCAGGCCGGAGAACTGCGACGGATGCGCCGCCATCAGGCCGGCCAGGGCGTCGTTGAACAGGCGCACCAGCGGGGCGGCCTGCTCCGCCGGCAGACTATCCACCCCGAACAGGCCGGGCAGCGACAGGACCTGCCTCGACACGCCTTCGCGGTCCATGAAAGCGAGGCGGCGTTCGGTTTCGATCAGGTCGGACGTGACCGGCAACGCTTCTCGATAAACCTCCATCCGTTCGCCATCCGGACCGCCGACGATGCGCGGCGATTGCGTCCGCGCCCGGAGCGCATCCGCCAGTTCCGGCGGCAGCCAGTGGACGTGCCAGTCGACGATCATGTCCGGCGCTCCAGGCGACTGCGGCCGGTCGCGCCGAATCAGCAGCCGAAACCGGGACGGCGCGGCATACCGAATTCGCCGGTCGGCTGCCGGCGCATCGGGTCGCAGCCGTTCAGGTCATTCAGACCGAAACCGTATTCGGCGCCGCAACGCACGGGCCCGGCGCGCGAATCGGCGCCGTACAGAATTGCGATCGCCACTGAAATCACTAGAATGAAGAAGAGTTTCCGCATGGGCTGGGCCGATCCCGATGTTCTCGACGCTGCAAAGGTTGCCGAGCCGCCCGCCGGCTCGGCACCTGTTCAGTCGCGGCAGAGTTCGTAGAGAGCGACCGCCGCAGCATTTGAAACATTCAGACTATCGATAAGGTTACTGTATTTCTCATTATTTGTATACGGCATAGGAATACGCACGAGAATATCGCATTTCTCTTTGGTCAGGCGCCGCAGTCCCTTTCCCTCGGCGCCGAGTACCAGCGCTGTTCTTGTATTGCTGGCGGCGAGGCCGGCGCTACCGATCGTCACGGCGGCGTCGCCGTCCAGGCCGGCGACCCACCGGCCGGCTTCCCGGATAGCCGCCAGCGCTTGGGCGAGATTGCCCACCCGTACCCACGGCACGACATCCAGCGCCCCGGCCGCCGCCTTGGCGAGCGCGCCGGATTCAGGCGGGGCGTGCCGCTCCGTGGTGATGAGCGCCGCCGCCCCGAACACCGCGCAGGAGCGCAGAATGGCGCCGACATTGTGGGGGTCCGTCACCTGGTCGAGAATGACCAGCGGACCGGCCTTCGCGGATGCTGAGAGAACGGAGTCGAGGGAAACCTTGGGCAGAGGATCCACTTCGATCGCCACGCCCTGGTGAACGGCGCCGGCGGGCAGGCGTGCGGCGAGCTGCGCGGTCGTTGCCGCAGCCCAGGAAGGGTCCGGTGCACCGGGCCGGGAGCCGGCCAGTTCCGCCTGCGCCGAATGCGTGGCCCAGCCGGCGGCAATGCATCGGGCCGGATTGGCGAGCGCCGCCCGGACCGCGTGTATCCCCCACAGCATTAACGGACGCTGCGAAAGACCCTGGGACGAACTTTCCGGAGAGGCCGGGCGCGGCCCTTCGCGCAGCGGCAGTGCGACGGCGTGTTGCGGCCTGGATTTTTGCAGGCGGGATTTTTGCCGGCGCGGGTGCTTGCTTTTCGCCATGGAATCGCATAGTAGCGGCGACCGAAACGCAAACAAGCTGCAGGAACGGCGGCCGGGTGGAGATGGCGGCGGCTTCTGCGGCTCGTTTTGTGTCTGGATGCGTTGACATCCGGCAAGCAGTTGCCCACGTGGCCTTGTCCGGGAGGGCGGTTCCGCCGGGAACAGGGATCCGGGCCGGGCTTGTCAAGGAGGGGTGCCCGAGCGGTTAAAGGGGACGGGCTGTAAACCCGTTGGCTTAGCCTACGTTGGTTCGAATCCAACTCCCTCCACCAACGCTGTCCGAATCGCGCCGCGCCGGAACGCCGTTGCGGGTGTAGCTCAATGGTAGAGCCCCAGCCTTCCAAGCTGGTTATGCGGGTTCGATCCCCGCCACCCGCTCCAGATCGGCGATCGGCCGGATCGTTTGTCGCAAACCGAGGCGGTTGCCGCCGGGCGATCGGCTGCGGATGTTTTGAAATTGTCGTCCCCGCGCGCCGCGTCGCACGTTGGCGGGATCGGTGAACTCGAGGAAGAAGACGACCATGGCGAAAGAGAAGTTTGTGCGTACGAAGCCGCATGTGAATGTGGGTACGATCGGCCATGTGGATCATGGCAAGACGACGCTGACGGCGGCGATAACGAAGGTGATGTCGGAGACGCTGGGCGGCGTTGCGGTATCGTTCGACCAGATCGACAAGGCGCCGGAGGAGCGCGAGCGCGGGATAACGATTGCGACGGCGCATGTCGAGTACGAGACGTCGAACCGGCACTATGCCCATGTCGATTGTCCGGGCCATGCCGACTATGTGAAGAACATGATCACGGGTGCGGCGCAGATGGACGGCGCGATCCTTGTGGTCTCGGCGGCGGACGGCCCGATGCCGCAGACGCGCGAGCATATCCTGCTGGCGCGCCAGGTCGGCGTTCCGGCGATCGTGGTGTATCTGAACAAGGTCGACCAGGTCGACGACGAGGAGATTCTGGAGCTGGTCGAGCTCGAGGTCCGGGAGCTGCTGTCGAGCTACGAGTTTCCGGGCGACGACCTTCCGGTGGTGATGGGCTCGGCGCTGGCAGCGCTGGAGGGCCGTGACGACGGCATCGGCAAGGACAAGATCCTGGAGCTGATGGCGGCGGTTGACGCGTATATCCCGCAGCCGGAGCGTCCGGTGGACCTGGCGTTCCTGATGCCGATCGAGGATGTGTTCTCGATCTCGGGCCGGGGCACGGTGGTGACGGGCCGTGTCGAGCGCGGTGTTGTGAAGGTGGGCGACGAGATCGAGATCGTCGGCCTGAAGGAGACGGTGAAGACGACGTGCACGGGCGTCGAGATGTTCCGCAAGCTGCTCGACCAGGGCCAGGCGGGGGACAATGTCGGTGTGCTGCTGCGCGGCACCAAGCGGGACGAGGTCGAGCGCGGCCAGGTCCTGGCCAAGCCGGGTTCGATCACGCCGCATACGGAGTTCACCTGCGAGGCCTATATCCTGACCAAGGACGAGGGCGGCCGGCACACGGGGTTCTTTTCGAACTACCGGCCGCAGTTCTACTTCCGGACGACGGACGTGACCGGTGCGGTGACCTTGCCGGAGGGCACGGAGATGGTGCTGCCGGGCGACAATGTGCAGATGGATGTGACGCTGATCCAGCCGATCGCCATGGACGAGGGCCTGCGCTTCGCGATCCGCGAAGGCGGACGCACCGTCGGCGCCGGCGTCGTCGCCACCATCAAGAAATAGGAAAAATGGAAGTGGCGGCGCGGCAATCCGTTGGCTTGATCCGCCGGCCGGGGAGCGTATGTAGGGCGCTTCATTTCGGCGTCGGTGTCGCTGTGCAGCGCGTCGGCGCCGTTCCTCAATCGGGGCGGGCATCGTCCCGCCGCCGGCTGGGCAGGTAGGAGTGTAGCTCAATTGGTAGAGCACCGGTCTCCAAAACCGGGGGTTGGGGGTTCGAGCCCCTCCACTCCTGCCAGCGCGGAGAGCGGAAGGTTCACGGGGCGCCCGGCGCCCCTTCGGCTCGCAGGATTTGGCGCGTGACGGGCGGTTTCTGAAGGGCGGCCCCTGAAGAGCGGGCCATGACAGACGGAATGTAGACGGCATGAACCCGGCGAAATTCTTTCGCGAGGTGCGGCAGGAAACCAACAAGGTCACCTGGCCGTCCCGCAGGGAAACCACCCAGACGACCGTCATGGTGTTCATCATGGTGGCGCTGGTTGCGGTGTTCTTCATGCTCGTAGACTGGCTGCTCGGCTCGGTTGTGCAGGCCATCCTCGGCTTGGGGAGTTAGCCGGATGGCGCAGCGCTGGTATGTGATTCACGCCTATTCCGGATTCGAAAAGAAGGTTGCCGAATCGATCCGGGAGCAGTCCAGGGCCAAGGGGCTCGACGGTCAGATCGCCGATGTGCTGGTCCCCACCGAAGAGGTGGTGGAGATGCGGCGCGGGCAGAAAGTCAATGCCGAGCGGAAATTCTTTCCCGGCTATGTGCTGATCAATATGGAGCTGACGGACGCCACCTGGCATCTGGTGCAGGATACGCCGAAGGTTACCGGTTTCCTGGGCGGCGGCGGCAAGCCGATACCGATCACCGAGCGGGAGGCGCGCCAGATTCTCCAGCAGGTCCAGGAAGGTGTGGAACGGCCGAAGCCGTCGGTCACTTTCGAGATCGGCGAGCAGGTCAGGGTGTGCGACGGGCCGTTCGAAAACTTCAACGGCATGGTCGAGGAAGTGGACGAGGAGCGGACGCGCCTCAAGGTTCTGGTCTCCATCTTCGGCCGGTCGACTCCGGTCGAACTGGAATACACCCAGGTCGAGAAAGGATAGGCGGCCGGAAAATCCGTTCGGTTCGGCCGACCGGCCGGTGCCTGGTGCCGGCCCAACCCAATGCGCGGGAGGCTCGCCACAGCCGTACCGCGCGTCAGCAATCCGGCGGCGACGGAGAGGTTGCCGCCATACCTGGAGCTGAAAGAGCATGGCGAAGAAAATCGATGGGTATCTGAAGCTTCAGATACCGGCGGGGCAGGCCAATCCGTCCCCGCCCGTCGGCCCGGCGCTGGGCCAACGCGGCGTGACCATCATGGAATTCTGCAAGGCTTTCAACGCGGCGACGCAGAATCTGGAACAGGGCATGCCGATCCCGGTGATCATCACCGTGTATGCGGATCGCAGCTTCTCGTTCGAGACCAAGGCGCCGCCCGCCAGCTATTTCATCAAGAAGGCAGCCAAGCTGGACAGCGGCTCGAACGAGCCGGGCCACATCGTTGCCGGTTCGGTGACGCGCAGGCAACTCGAGCAGATCGCCGGAGAAAAAATGAGGGATCTGAACGCCAACGATGTGGACGCGGCCGTGCGCATTCTCGCCGGCTCCGCGCGCTCGATGGGCATAGAGGTGGTGGGGTAGCCATGGCACGTGCCGGAAAACGCCTCCGCAATGCCCGCGAAGGGCTGGCAAACGAAAAACTGTATCCGGTCGACGAAGCCGTCCGGGCCGTCAAGGAACGGGCGAACGCCAGGTTCGACGAGACCATCGAGATGTCGATGAATCTGGGAGTCGACACCCGCCATGCCGACCAGAATGTGCGCGGCGCCGTCACCCTGCCCAACGGTACCGGCAGGAGCCTTCGTGTGCTGGTGTTCGCGCGCGCCGCCAAGGCCGAGGAAGCGGCGGCCGCCGGCGCGGATATCGTGGGCGCCGAGGAATTGGCCGACGAAATCCGCAACGGGCGGATGGATTTCGAGCGGGTCATCGCTACGCCGGACATGATGCCGGTGGTCGGCCGCCTGGGCAAGATTCTCGGGCCGCGCGGCCTGATGCCGAACCCCAAGGTCGGCACGGTGACGCCGGATATCGCCAAGGCGGTAGAGGACGCCAAGGGCGGCCAGGTCCAGTATCGCGCCGAGAAAGCCGGAATCGTGCATGTCGGTATCGGCAAGGCGAGCTTTGCGGAGGAAGCCCTGGTGGAAAATGTCCGGGCCTTCTTCAGCGCGATCAGCGCCGCCAAGCCAAGCGGCGCCAAGGGCACCTACATCAAGCGGGTGTCGATCGGTTCGACCATGGGACCGTCCGTCCGTCTGGATGTGGCGGCATTGAGCAGCGGCTGACCGCTGCAACGGGATTTCGTCGGACCGTCGGGTCCGGCGATGTGGCGGCCGGGCTCTGCGGAGCGAAGCCGCCGGCCCCTGTCCGAGATTGCAGGCGCCGGATCGTCCGCGTTGACGTGACGGCTTAATCGCCCCCCTCGATCACCCCTTGATCGCTCCGGGGGGGGGCGGCCGGCATGAGACGGAGGATATGGGTTTCGATCCGGTGACGGATGGGAGCCGCGTTTCTCCGGGACAGGTTTCGGTCCGGCGCCGGGTTCCGGCCCGGCGCAGGGCGAGTGAAACCGGTCCGGAACTGCCGTCGCGCATGCAACGGCGGAACCGGGCCAGACAAGTGTCGGAGACGGAGAACGTGGACCGCACGCAAAAAGAGAATCTGGTTGCCGAACTGCACGGCATTTTCAGCGACGCCGAACTTGTCATCGTCACCCGGCAGTCCGGGATGACGGTGGCCGAGACCTCGACGCTTCGCGCGAAAATGCGGGAGGCCGGCGCCCGTTTCAAAGTGACCAAGAATCGGCTGGCAAAGATCGCCCTGGAAGGCACGCCGCACGCCGGTCTGGTCGACCGTTTCTCAGGGCCTACCGCCATCGCCTATGCCGCGGATCCCGTATCCGTGACCAAGGCGCTCCTCGAATTCGCCAGGAAGAACCAGAAGCTCGATGTTCTTTGCGGCGGCCTCGGCGGCAAGGTCATTGAGGTCGACCAGCTGAAGGCGCTCGCGACGACGCCCTCGCTCGACGAACTGCACGCCCAGCTGCTCGGTCTCCTTCAGGCCCCGGCCGCAAAGCTGGCCGGCGTTCTGCAGGCGCCCGCCCGGGATGTGGTGGGTGTGCTGGCGGCGCCGGCGCGCGACGTTGTCGGCGTGCTGGCCGCACAAGGAGCCAAGCAGTAGGCGAACCCGCCACCCTGCAGCGGGCATTCACATTTGTTCCATTGCCCGCTGGCCGATCTGGAATTCAACCCTATCTCACTGGAGTAACGCCAAATGGCCGATCTGGAAAAAATCGCAGAAGACCTTTCGTCGCTTACCGTTCTGGAAGCGGCGGAACTCAGCAAGATGCTGGAAGAGAAGTGGGGCGTGCAGGCTTCGGCCGGCGGCGGCATGATGATGATGCCGGGCGCCATGCCGGCCGCCGCCGCCGAAAGCGACGATGCCGCCGCCGAAGAGCAGACCGAATTCGACGTTATCCTGACATCTTTCGGCGAAAAGAAGATTAACGTTATCAAGGAAGTACGCGCCATTACCGGCCTTGGACTGAAAGAAGCCAAGGATCTGGTCGAAGGGGCGCCGAAGCCGGTCAAAGAAGGGACCAGCAAGAACGAAGCCGAAGAGATCAAGAAGAAGCTGGAAGAAGTCGGCGCTTCGGTCGAGCTCAAGTAGTTCGCCCGCTGGCACTGTCCCGAGCGCGGACGCTGTACAGGCCGCGGGGCCATACCCCGCGGCCCATTTGGCGTTGTGCCTTTCGGAGCGGGCTGGACGGCTCAGGGCCGGGTGCTGAAGCCGGCAGCGATTCGTTGAGCCGGTAGAGACGGGCCGGGCGGCGTTCGCCGCGACGTTAAACGGTCGAGTGGCGTTTGCCGTGAAATCGAGTGGATGAGAAGGATTATCGATGGCGAAGACCTTCACGGGCCGCAGCCGCATTCGCAAAAGCTTCGGGCGTATCGCCGAAGTGGCGCCAATGCCGAACCTGATCGAGGTCCAGAAGACCTCCTACGAGCATTTCCTGCAGAAGGACGCCCATCCCGACGAGCGCGGGAAGTGGGGTCTTGAGGCTGTTTTCGATTCGGTCTTCCCGATCAGCGATTTTTCCGGCCGCTCGATGCTGGAATATGTCCGCTACGAATTCGAAGAACCGAAATTCGATGTCGAGGAGTGCCAGCAGCGGGGCATGACCTACGCGGCGCCGCTCAAGGTGACGCTGCGTCTGGTCGTATGGGACGTCGACGAGGAAACCGGCGCCCGGTCGGTCCGCGATATCAAGGAGCAGTTCGTCTACATGGGCGATATGCCGATGATGACGAAGAACGGCACCTTCGTGGTCAACGGCACGGAGCGGGTGATCGTCTCCCAGATGCACCGCTCGCCGGGTGTCTTCTTCGACCACGACAAGGGCAAGACCCATTCCTCGGGTAAATTCCTGTTCACGGCGCGGGTGATTCCGTATCGCGGCTCGTGGCTGGATTTCGAGTTCGACGCCAAGGACATCGTGCACGTACGGATCGACCGCCGGCGCAAGCTGCCGGTCACGACACTGCTGCTGGCGCTGGACAACGATGCCACGGCGGCGCGGCGGGCCGAACTGGCCGGGGATGGCAAGGTGCTCGATCCCCACGATTCGGTCGGTTACAGCCAGAACGATCTGCTGGCCTATTTCTACGATTCGGTGAAGTTCACCGCTTCGCAAAAAGGCTGGAAGACCCCGTTCGACGCCGAGCGCATGGCGGGCCAGAAACTGATCGCCGACATGATCGACGCCCGGACCGGCGAGGTTGTGGCGGAAACCGGCCAGAAGGTGACGCCGCGCCTGATCAGGCGCCTGAAGGAAGCCGGCCTGAAAGACCGCATCGCGTCGCCGGAGGAACTGATCGGTTCCTACGTCGCCCGCGACCTCGTCAACCGGGACAATGGCGCGATCTACGCCGAAGCCGGCGAGGAGGTTACCGAGACGCTGCTCGACACGCTGAAAGAGGCTGGCGTCAAGGAACTGCCGATCCTCTACATCGATCATGTGACGGTCGGGCCGTATCTGCGCAACACGCTCGCGGCCGACAAGAACATGAACCGCAGCGAAGCGCTGATGGACATCTACCGGGTCATGCGCCCGGGCGAGCCGCCGACCGTCGAGGCGGCGGAAAACCTGTTGCGGTCGATGTTCTTCGACGGGGAGCGCTACGACCTCTCGGCCGTCGGCCGGGTGAAGATGAATGCGCGCCTCGGCTTCTCCAACGACGAGGTGCCGGACGATGTTCGCATGCTGCGGCGCCACGACATCATGGAGATTGTCCGCCTGCTGCTGGAACTGAAGGACGGCCGCGGCGAGATCGACGATATCGACCATCTCGGCAACCGGCGCGTCCGCTCGGTCGGCGAGCTGATGGAGAATCAGTACCGCGTCGGCCTGCTGCGCATGGAGCGGGCGATCAAGGAGCGGATGTCGACGGTCGAGATCGACAGCGTCATGCCGCACGACCTGATCAACGCCAAGCCGGCGGCCGCGGCGGTGCGCGAATTCTTCGGCTCCTCGCAGCTCTCGCAGTTCATGGACCAGACCAATCCGCTGTCGGAGATCACCCACAAGCGGCGCCTGTCGGCGCTCGGGCCCGGCGGCCTGACCCGCGAGCGGGCCGGCTTCGAGGTGCGCGACGTGCACACCACCCACTATGGCCGAATCTGCCCGATCGAGACGCCGGAAGGGCCGAATATCGGCCTCATCAATTCGCTGGCGTCCTACGCCCGGGTCAACAAGTACGGTTTTATCGAAACGCCGTACCGCAAGGTCAACGACAGCAAGGTCTCCGACGAGGTGATCTATCTGTCGGCGATGGACGAAGGCAAATACACCATCGCCCAGGCCAATGCCGAGCTGGACGACAAGGGCCGGTTCGTCGACGAACTGATCAGCTGCCGCAAGGCCGGGGACTACCTGATGGTTCCGGCCAACGCGATCGAATATATGGACGTGTCGCCGAAGCAGGTTGTGTCGGTCGCCACCTCGCTGATCCCGTTTCTCGAGAATGACGACGCCAACCGGGCGCTCATGGGCTCGAACATGATGCGCCAGGCGGTGCCGCTGCTGCAACCCGAAGCGCCGATCGTGGGCACGGGCATGGAAGGTCGCGTGGCGCGCGATTCCGGCGCGACGATTGCGGCCCGCCGGGCCGGCATCGTCGACCAGGTCGATGCGACCCGTATCGTGATCCGGGCGCGGGAGAACGATGTCGAAACCGGCTCGCCGGGCGTCGATATTTACAGCCTGCTGAAATTCCAGCGCTCGAACCAGAACACCTCGATTACCCAGCGGCCGCTGGTCAAGGTCGGGGACGAGGTCGAAAATGGCGAAATCGTCGCCGACGGCCCGTCGACCAGCCTGGGCGAACTGGCCCTGGGCCGGAACGTCCTGGTCGCGTTCATGCCCTGGAACGGCTATAACTTCGAGGACTCGATCCTGCTGTCCGAACGCGTCGTGCGCGAGGATGTGTTTACCTCGATCCACATCGAGGAATTCGAGGTCATGGCCCGCGACACCAAGCTGGGCCAGGAAGAAATCACCCGCGACATCCCGAATGTCGGCGAAGAGGCGATGAAGAACCTCGACGAGGCAGGCATCGTCTATATCGGCGCCGAGATTCAGCCGGGCGACATACTGGTCGGCAAGGTGACGCCGAAGGGCGAATCGCCGATGACCCCGGAAGAGAAGCTGCTGCGGGCGATTTTCGGCGAAAAGGCTTCGGACGTGCGGGATACCTCGTTGCGCCTGCCGCCGGGTGTCGCCGGTACGGTCGTCGAAGTGCGGGTGTTTTCCCGGCGCGGCGTCGACAAGGACGAGCGCGCCATGGCGATCGAACGCCAGGAGATCGCGCGTCTGGCCAAGGACCGGGACGACGAACGCGCCATCCTGGAGCGCGCATTCTACGCCAACCTGAAAGACCTTCTGGTCGGCCAGACCGGCGAGAACGGTCCGAAAGGCTTCGCCAGGGGCAGCAAGATCACCGAGGGAACCCTTGAGGAGTACCGCCGTTTCGAATGGCGCGAGTTTACGGTCAAGGCGGACAAGGCGTCGAAACAGATCGAGGGCCTGTCGAAGGTTTTCGACGTTTCGATCGACCGTCTGGAAGAGCGCTTCCAGGACAAGGTCGACAAGCTGCAGCGGGGCGACGAGCTGCCGCCGGGCGTGATGAAGATGGTCAAGGTCTTCGTCGCCGTGAAACGCAAGATGCAGCCCGGGGACAAGATGGCCGGCCGTCACGGCAACAAGGGCGTCGTGTCCAAGATCATGCCGATCGAGGATATGCCTTACCTGGACGACGGCACCCCGGTCGATATCGTGCTGAACCCGCTGGGTGTGCCGTCCCGGATGAATGTCGGCCAGATCCTCGAGACCCATCTGGGCTGGGCCGCTGCCGGGCTCGGCCGGCAGGTTCGCGAGGTGCTGGAGGCATCGCTGGGCGGCGCCAAGAAGGAGGCCGCGAAAGCCCTGCGCGAGCATCTGAAATCGACCCTCGGCGACGACACCTACAAGGAGAATGTCGCCGGCCTGGGCGACGACGATGTGATCGAACTGGCCCGCAGCCTGCAAACCGGTGTGCCGATGGCGACCCCGGTCTTCGACGGCGCCCGGGAGGACGATATCGTCGACCTGCTGGAAAAGGCCGGCATGGATGTCTCGGGCCAGGTCACGCTGATCGACGGGCGCACGGGCGAAACGTTCGACCGCAAGGTCACTGTCGGCTACATCTACATGCTCAAGCTGCACCATCTGGTGGACGACAAGATCCACGCCCGTTCGATCGGCCCGTACAGCCTGGTCACCCAGCAGCCGCTGGGCGGTAAGGCGCAGTTCGGCGGCCAGCGGTTCGGCGAGATGGAGGTCTGGGCCCTGGAGGCCTACGGCGCCGCTTATACGCTGCAGGAAATGCTGACGGTGAAGTCGGACGACGTCGCCGGCCGGACCAATGTCTACGCCAAGATCGTGCGCGGGCAGGATACGTTCGAGGCCGGCATCCCCGAATCGTTCAACGTGCTGGTCAAGGAACTGCGTTCGCTGGGCCTGAACGTCGAACTGAAACAGGACGCTTACTGAGCCCGGATCGGAAGCGCGGCGACGCCGGTGCTTCCGATCCGTTTTGGACCCCTTTTCCGGCCCGCGCCCGCTTCAGGGCGCCGCGCTGCGGAAACGCTCCGGGAGACGCCTGAATGAACGAAGTGATGAACGTCTTCGGCCCCGTCCGCAAGACGGAGGATTTCGACCAGATCAAGATTTCGATTGCGAGCCCGGAGCAGATCCGCTCCTGGTCGTTCGGCGAAATCAAAAAACCGGAGACCATCAACTACCGCACCTTCAAGCCCGAACGCGACGGTCTGTTCTGCGCGCGCATTTTCGGCCCGATCAAGGACTATGAATGCCTGTGCGGCAAGTACAAGCGCATGAAGTACCGCGGCATCATCTGCGAGAAATGCGGTGTGGAGGTGACGCTGCAGAAGGTGCGCCGCGAACGGATGGGCCATATCGAACTGGCCTCGCCGGTCGCGCACATCTGGTTCCTCAAATCGCTGCCCAGCCGCATTGGCCTGCTGCTGGACATGACGCTCAAGGACCTGGAGCGAATCCTGTATTTCGAAAACTACGTCGTGACCGAACCCGGCCTGACGGAACTGGCTAAATTCCAGCTGCTCAGCGAGGAGCAGTACTGGAACGCGATCGATGAGTTCGGCGACGATTCCTTCGAGGCCGGCATCGGCGCGGAGGCGCTGAAGGCGCTGCTCCAGGAAATCGACCTGGAGAAAGAGCGACAGACGCTGCGCGTCGACCTGAAGGAAACGCGCTCCGAGGCCAAGCGCAAGAAATACGTCAAGCGGCTGAAGCTGGTCGAAGCCTTCATCGGTTCCGGCGCCCGGCCGGATTGGATGATTATGGACGTTGTGCCGGTTATCCCGCCGGAACTGCGCCCGCTGGTGCCGCTGGACGGCGGCCGCTTCGCAACCTCGGACCTGAACGACCTCTACCGCCGGGTCATCAACAGGAACAACCGTCTCAAGCGGTTGATCGAGCTGCGTGCGCCCGACATCATAATCCGCAATGAGAAGCGGATGCTCCAGGAATCCGTCGATGCCCTGTTCGACAACGGCCGCCGCGGCCGGGTGATCAGCGGCGCCAACAAGCGCCCGCTCAAGTCGCTCAGCGACATGCTGAAAGGCAAGCAGGGCCGTTTCCGGCAGAACCTGCTCGGCAAGCGCGTCGACTATTCCGGCCGGTCGGTGATCGTCGTCGGTCCGGAGCTGAAGCTGCATCAGTGCGGCCTGCCCAAGAAGATGGCGCTGGAGCTGTTCAAGCCCTTCATTTACGCCAAGCTCGAAGAACGGGCGCTCGCCACGACCATCAAGGCGGCCAAACGGAAGGTGGAGAAGGAGCTGCCCGAGGTCTGGGACATTCTGGAAGAAGTGATCCGCGAGCATCCTGTGCTGCTGAACCGCGCGCCGACCCTTCATCGCCTGGGCATCCAGGCGTTCGAGCCGGTGCTGGTCGAAGGCAAGGCAATCCAGCTTCACCCGCTGGTCTGCACCGCTTTCAACGCGGATTTCGACGGCGACCAGATGGCGGTCCATGTACCGCTGTCGCTGGAGGCGCAGCTCGAGGCCCGCGTTCTGATGATGTCGACCAACAACATCCTCAGCCCGGCCAACGGCAAACCGATCATTGTGCCGTCCCAGGATATCGTCCTCGGAATCTACTATCTGTCGGACGAGCGGCCCGACGTGACGGGGCCGCAGGTAGAGATCGCGGCGGAGGACGCCTTGCGCGCCGCGGTCGAGCACCATGACATTCTGGTCAAGGATCCGAAGAAGCCGCTGGAAGCGGTCGAAGTCACCGACTTCAAGGCCGGCCTCAAGGCGCTCAAGGCCGGCCGGCTTGTCGCCTACCGGGTCCCGCGCTTCGCCAATTTTGGCGAAATCCAGTTGGCGCTGGACAACGGTCTGGTCGATCTGCACACGCGGATCAAGGCGCTCTGGCGGTCGAAGAACGCCGAGGGCGAGGAAACCGTCGAGCAGGTCATTACGACCCCGGGCCGCATGATCATCGGCGATGTGCTGCCGCGGCATCCCAACGTGCCGTTCGACCTGGTCAACCGGGTTCTGACCAAGAAGGAGATCGGAAACGTCATCGACACGGTCTACCGGCATTGCGGTCAGAAGGAGACAGTGATCTTCGCCGACCAGATTATGGGGCTGGGCTTCTCCTACGCCTGCCGGGCCGGCATCTCCTTCGGCAAGGACGATCTCAAGATTCCCGCCTCCAAGGACAAACTGATCGCCGAGGCCCAGGAGCATGTGAAGGAATACGAGAAGCAGTATCAGGACGGCCTGATCACCCAGCGCGAGAAATACAACAAGGTGGTCGATGCCTGGTCGCGCTGCACCGATCAGGTGGCCGACGAAATGATGAAGTCGATGCAGGCGGTCGAGAAAGGCAAGCCGACCAACTCGGTCTACGTCATGGCGCATTCCGGTGCCCGCGGCTCGGCGGCGCAGATCAAGCAGCTCGCCGGGATGCGCGGCCTGATGGCCAAGCCGTCCGGCGAGATCATCGAGACGCCGATCATCTCGAACTTCAAGGAAGGCCTGTCGGTTCTCGAATATTTCAACTCGACCCATGGCGCCCGCAAGGGGCTGGCGGACACCGCGCTGAAAACCGCAAATTCCGGTTACCTGACCCGCCGCCTGGTGGATGTGGCGCAGGATTGCATCGTCTATGAGCATGATTGCGGCACCGACCGGGGCATCAGCATCCGCGCTGTCGTCGAAGGCGGCGATATCGTCGTTTCGCTGGCGGAACGCCTGCTCGGCCGGACGGCCCAGGGCGATATCCTCCACCCGGCAAACGAAACCGTTCTGGTCGCGGACGGCGATCTGATCGAGGAAGAGGGCGCCGAGGCGATCCAGGACGGCGGCGTCGACGTGGTGAAGGTGCGTTCGGCGCTCACCTGCGAGGCGCGCAACGGAATTTGCGCCAAATGCTATGGCCGCGATCTGGCCCGCGGCACGCCGGTCAATGTCGGAGAGGCGGTCGGCGTGATCGCCGCCCAGTCGATCGGCGAACCGGGCACGCAGCTGACGATGCGGACCTTCCACATTGGCGGTGCGGCCCAGCGCGGCGCGGAACAGTCGAGCGTCGAGGCGAGCATCGATTCGGTCGTGTCGATCACCAACCGGAACGTGGTGGAGGCCGCCGACGGCCGGCTGATCGTGATGGCCCGCAATTCCGTGATCGTCCTCAACGACGAAACCGGCCGCGAGCGCGCCCGCTTCCGCGTTCCCTACGGCGCCCGGCTGCTTGCCGACGAAGGCACCAAGGTGGAGCGCGGCGAGACGCTGGCCGACTGGGATCCGTACACGATGCCGATCATCACCGAGAAGGCCGGCACCGCCAACTATATGGACCTGGCCGAAGGCGTCTCCATGCGCGAGGACGTGGACGAGGCCACCGGCATCGCCAGCAAGGTTGTGGTCGACTGGCGCCAGCAGCCGAAAGGCGCCGAGTTCCGACCGCGGATCACGCTGCGCGACGGCGCCGGCGAGGTGGTTGTGCTGCTGAATGGCCAAGAGGCCCGCTATTTCATGTCGGTGGGCGCCGTGCTTTCGGTCGAGAACGGCCAGGAGGTTCACGCCGGCGAGGTGCTGGCGCGCATCCCCCGGGAGACGGGCAAGACACGCGATATCACCGGTGGTCTGCCGCGGGTGGCGGAGCTGTTCGAGGCGCGCAAGCCGAAGGATTTCGCCATCATTTCGGAGATCGCCGGCCGGGTCGAGTTCGGCAACGACTACAAGGCCAAGCGGCGTATCGTCGTGCGGCCGGAGGGCGAAGGGGCGGAACCGCGCGAATACCTGATTCCCAAAGACCGCCACATCACGGTCCAGGAAGGCGATTGGGTGGAGCCGGGCGACCTGCTGATGGACGGCAACGCCGTGCCCCACGACATCCTGGCCGTGCTCGGGATCGAAGCGCTGGCGGACTATCTGATCAACGAGATACAGGAGGTCTACCGGCTGCAGGGCGTGCCGATCAACGACAAGCATATCGAAGTGATCGTGCGCCAGATGATGCAGAAAACCGAGGTGCTGGAGCCCGGCGACACCACCTTCCTCGTCGGCGAGCAGATCGACCGTCACGATTTCGAGGAGGAGAACGACCGGGTCCGCGAGGACGGCGGCGATCCTGCCAGGGGCGCCCCTGTGCTTCAGGGCATCACCAAGGCGAGCCTGCAGACCAAGAGCTTCATCTCCGCCGCCTCCTTCCAGGAGACGACCCGGGTGCTGACCGAAGCCGCGGTCAACGGCAAGATCGACAGGCTGACCGGCCTCAAGGAGAATGTCATCGTCGGCCGGCTGATTCCGGCGGGCACGGGCAGCGTGATGAAGCGCCTGCGCCACGAGGCCTCGGAACGCGACAAACAGATCATCGCCGAGCGCGCCGCCTGGGCCGAGGCCGAAGTGGCCGAAGCGCTCGAAGGTCCGCGCGAGGAGGCCGGCGTCGACGCAGCCTGAGCGCGGCGACCGCGATGGGTGCGCCCGGCGTTTCTGAAATTGCCGGGCGCGTCGGCGCCTGCCTGCTCTGCTGGACCGGGCTGCACCGGGACAATCGTATCAAAACTGTCGCATCGCGGCGGTTTGTGAGGGTTTTCTGACAGCTTGCCGCTTGACGGAATGGTGGGGCGGCAATATTTTCCGCACGCGTTCAGACGGGAGCGGACGGATGCCGCTCCCGTAGCTATTTGGAGAGCCGTCCCTTCGATTCGGCCGGTTCGAGCGTCCGACGCAGCGTTCGGAACAGCCGGCGGATCGGCGTTGCACCGGCCTGAAGCCAGTCAGGCGCTTCCGGGTCGGTGTTTTGTATCGTCCGGTCGCTACGGCGGAATGTCCGCAGGCGGCCGGAAAACGGATCGGCCGACGAAAACAAGGAAAGCCGGAAGCCCGCGCCCGCCGAATCGGGGCCGCGTGCGTCCCGGAACGGAGAGACGGGGCAGTCATGCCGACGATCAATCAGTTGATCCGCAAGCCGCGCAAGGCGCCGGTCAAGCGGAACAAGGTGCCCGCCATGGAGGCCTGTCCGCAGAAGCGGGGGGTCTGCACCCGTGTCTATACGACAACGCCGAAGAAGCCGAACTCCGCGCTGCGCAAGGTGGCGCGCGTCCGGCTGACCAACGGTTTCGAGGTGACCTGCTACATCCCGGGCGAAGGCCACAACCTGCAGGAGCATTCCGTCGTGATGATCCGCGGCGGCCGAGTCAAGGATCTGCCGGGCGTCCGCTATCACATCATTCGCGGCACGCTGGATACCCACGGTGTCGCCGACCGCCGCCAGCGCCGCTCCAAATACGGCGCCAAACGGCCGAAGTAACCGGGAAGCCGCAGCGAAAGAGCACAAGTTGCACCGGCTACCCGCGACAGCGGCGGGCCGGACCTAGAAGAGAGACCGACCCATGTCCCGTCGCCACCGCGCAGAAAAACGCGAAATTTTGCCGGACGCCAAATATCACGACATGGTGCTGACGAAATTCATGAACAGCATCATGAAGGACGGCAAGAAATCGATCGCCGAGAGCATTGTCTACGGCGCGCTGGACCGTGTGGAAACCAGAATGCGCACGGCGCCGCTGCGCGTGTTCCACGATGCGCTCGACAATGTCCGTCCGGCCATCGAGGTGCGCTCGCGCCGTGTCGGCGGCGCGACCTATCAGGTGCCGGTCGAGGTCCGCCAGGAACGCGCCCAGGCGCTGGCGATCCGCTGGCTGATCGCCGCGGCGCGGGCCCGGGCCGAACGCACCATGGCCGAGCGGCTTTCGGCCGAACTGATGGAAGCGGCGGAAAACCGCGGCTCGGCCGTCAAGAAGCGCGAGGACACGCATCGGATGGCCGAGGCCAACCGCGCCTTCTCGCACTATCGCTGGTAACGGGAAGGTAGAGGCACGCCGGCATCCCGGTTCGGGAACGGTCCGCACAGGCTCAAAAAAGATGGCACGCAAGACCCCCTTGGAGCGCTACCGCAACATCGGCATCATGGCCCACATCGATGCCGGCAAGACGACGTGCACGGAGCGCGTCCTGTATTATACCGGCCGGTCCCACAAAATCGGCGAGGTCCATGACGGCGCGGCCACGATGGACTGGATGGAGCAGGAACAGGAGCGCGGCATCACCATCACGTCCGCGGCGACGACCTGTTTCTGGCGCGACCACCGGGTCAATATCATCGACACGCCGGGCCATGTCGATTTCACCATCGAGGTCGAGCGCTCGCTGCGCGTGCTCGACAGCGCGGTGGCGGTGTTCGATTCGGTGGCGGGCGTCGAACCGCAGTCCGAAACCGTCTGGCGCCAGGCCGACAAATACGGCGTGCCGCGCATGTGTTTCGTCAACAAGATGGACCGCGTCGGGGCGGACTTTCATCGCACCATCGACATGATCGAGGACCGGCTGGGCGCGACACCGCTGGCCATCCAGCTTCCCGTCGGCGCCGAAGCGAAGTTCGCCGGCGTCATCGATCTGGTGCGGATGAAGGCGGTTGTCTGGTCCGGCGAGCAACTCGGCGCCGAATTCCGCGACGAGGAGATCCCAGCCGACCTGCAGGACAGGGCCCGCGAGTATCGGGACAAGCTGCTGGAAGCGGCGGTCGAGCAGGACGATGCGGCGCTCGAAGCGTATCTGGAAGGCAGTGAGCCCGACGAAGCGACGCTCAAGGCCTGTATCCGCAAGGGTACGATCGACGGCGCGTTCGTCCCGGTCTTGTGCGGCTCGGCCTTCAAGAACAAGGGCGTGCAGCCGCTGCTCGATGCGGTGGTCGATTACATGCCGTCGCCGGTCGATGTGGCGGCCATCGCGGGCATCCTGCCCGGCAGCGAGGAGCCGTCGGAGCGCAAGAGCGACGACAGGGAACCGTTCGCCGCGCTCGCTTTCAAGATCATGAACGATCCCTATGTCGGGTCACTCGCCTTCGCCCGCATCTATTCCGGCATCGTCAATACGGGCGATTCGCTGCTCAACACGGTGAAAGGCAAGAAGGAGCGTGCCGGCCGGATGCTGCTGATGCACGCCAACAGCCGCGAAGACATCAAGGAGGCGCGCGCCGGCGATATCGTCGCCTTTGCCGGCCTCAAGGAAGTGACCACCGGCGATACCCTGTGCGCCGCTGCCAAGCCGATCATCCTGGAACGCATGGAGTTCCCGGAACCGGTGATCGAGATCGCCATCGAGCCGAAGACCAAGGCCGACCACGACAAGATGGGCGTGGCGCTGGGCCGGCTGGCGGCCGAGGATCCGTCGTTCCGCGTCAGTTCGGACGAGGAAAGCGGCCAGACCATCATCGCCGGCATGGGCGAGCTACATCTGGAAGTCCTGGTCGACCGGCTGAGGCGCGAGTTCCGGGTCGACGCCAACATCGGCGCGCCGCAGGTCGCCTACCGCGAGACCATCTCGCAGGTGGCCGACATCGACTACACCCACAAGAAGCAGACCGGCGGTTCGGGCCAGTTCGCCCGGGTCAAGATCCGCTTCTCGCCGGCCGAGCCGGGCGAGCCCTTTGTCTTCGAGAATTCTGTCACCGGCGGGAATGTGCCGCGGGAATACGCGCCGGGCGTCGAAAAGGGCATCCTGGGCGCCAAGGAATCCGGCGTCCTCGCCGGCTTCCCGGTGATCGACTTCAAGGCCGAGCTGTATGACGGCGCCTATCACGACGTCGACTCGAGCGTCATGGCCTTCGAGATCGCCGCCCGCGCCGCGTTCCGCGAGGCGATGCAGAAAGGCAAGCCCAAGCTGCTCGAGCCGATGATGAAGGTCGAGGTGGTGACGCCTGAGGAATATATGGGCGACATTATCGGCGACCTGAACAGCCGGCGCGGCCAGGTTCAGGGCATGGATACCCGCGGTAACGCCCAGGTGATCGCCGCCATGGTGCCGCTTGCGAACATGTTCGGCTATGTCAACACCCTGCGCTCGATGAGCCAGGGCCGGGCGACCTACACGATGCAGTTCGACCACTATGAAGAGGTGCCCCAGGCGGTCGCGGAGGAAGTCCGCGCCAAAATGGCCTGACGGCAGGGCTTAACCCGACAGAAATTGTGAAGGACCCCGGAAGGGGACAGGCAGAGGCAGGACCATGGCGAAAGAGAAGTTTGTGCGTACGAAGCCGCATGTGAATGTGGGTACGATCGGCCATGTGGATCATGGCAAGACGACGCTGACGGCGGCGATAACGAAGGTGATGTCGGAGACGCTGGGCGGCGTTGCGGTATCGTTCGACCAGATCGACAAGGCGCCGGAGGAGCGCGAGCGCGGGATAACGATTGCGACGGCGCATGTCGAGTACGAGACGTCGAACCGGCACTATGCCCATGTCGATTGTCCGGGCCATGCCGACTATGTGAAGAACATGATCACGGGTGCGGCGCAGATGGACGGCGCGATCCTTGTGGTCTCGGCGGCGGACGGCCCGATGCCGCAGACGCGCGAGCATATCCTGCTGGCGCGCCAGGTCGGCGTTCCGGCGATCGTGGTGTATCTGAACAAGGTCGACCAGGTCGACGACGAGGAGATTCTGGAGCTGGTCGAGCTCGAGGTCCGGGAGCTGCTGTCGAGCTACGAGTTTCCGGGCGACGACCTTCCGGTGGTGATGGGCTCGGCGCTGGCAGCGCTGGAGGGCCGTGACGACGGCATCGGCAAGGACAAGATCCTGGAGCTGATGGCGGCGGTTGACGCGTATATCCCGCAGCCGGAGCGTCCGGTGGACCTGGCGTTCCTGATGCCGATCGAGGATGTGTTCTCGATCTCGGGCCGGGGCACGGTGGTGACGGGCCGTGTCGAGCGCGGTGTTGTGAAGGTGGGCGACGAGATCGAGATCGTCGGCCTGAAGGAGACGGTGAAGACGACGTGCACGGGCGTCGAGATGTTCCGCAAGCTGCTCGACCAGGGCCAGGCGGGGGACAATGTCGGTGTGCTGCTGCGCGGCACCAAGCGGGACGAGGTCGAGCGCGGCCAGGTCCTGGCCAAGCCGGGTTCGATCACGCCGCATACGGAGTTCACCTGCGAGGCCTATATCCTGACCAAGGACGAGGGCGGCCGGCACACGGGGTTCTTTTCGAACTACCGGCCGCAGTTCTACTTCCGGACGACGGACGTGACCGGTGCGGTGACCTTGCCGGAGGGCACGGAGATGGTGCTGCCGGGCGACAATGTGCAGATGGATGTGACGCTGATCCAGCCGATCGCCATGGACGAGGGCCTGCGCTTCGCGATCCGCGAAGGCGGACGCACCGTCGGCGCCGGCGTCGTCGCCACCATCAAGAAATAGCGGATTAAAGCGGGATGCCGCCGGACCGTACCAAACCGGCTGCATTTTGATTGGGATTGACGATGGAAAGTCAAACGATACGGATCCGGCTCAAGGCCTTCGATCATCGCCTGCTCGACCAGTCGACGGGCGAGATCGTGAACACGGCCAGGCGAACGGGCGCGCAGGTGCGCGGACCGATCCCGCTGCCGACGCGGATCCGCAAATATACGGTGAACCGTTCGCCGCATATCGACAAGAAATCGCGCGAGCAGTTCGAGACCCGGACGCACAAGCGGCTGATCGATATCGTCGATCCGACCCCGCAGACCGTCGATGCACTGGGCAAGCTCGATCTCGCGTCCGGCGTGCATGTCGATATCAAGCTGAAGGACGAATCGTGATGCGCACCGGTCTCATCGCCGAGAAAAAAGGCATGAGCCGCGTTTTTGCGGAGGATGGCCGGCATTTGCCGGTGACCGTCCTGCAGCTCGAGGCCTGTCAGGTCGTTGCCAACCGCACTGCCGAGAGGGATGGCTATACCGCGGTCCAACTCGGCCACGGCGCGGCCAAGGCGAAGAATGTCTCGCGCGCGATGCGTGGCCACTTCGCCAGGGCGAAGGTCGAGCCGAAGCGGCGGCTGGTCGAATTCCGGGTCAGCGAAGAGAATCTGATCGAGGTCGGCGCGGAACTGTCGGCGGAGCATTTCGTGCCGGGCCAGTTCGTCGATGTCGCCGGCGTGAGCATCGGCAAGGGTTTTGCCGGCGCGATGAAGCGGCACAATTTCAGCGGTTTGCGCGCGTCCCACGGCGTGTCGGTTTCGCACCGCTCGCACGGCTCGACGGGCCAGTGCCAGGATCCGGGCAAGGTCTTCAAGGGCAAGAAGATGGCCGGCCATCTGGGCTCGCGCCGCAATTCGGTCATGAATCTGCAGATCGTCGCGACCGATGCCGCCCGCGGCCTGATCCTGGTCAAGGGCGCGGTGCCGGGCGCGAAGGGCGCCCTGGTCGAGATCCGCGACGCGCAGAAGAAGGCCGCGCCGGGCAATCTTCCCGCACCCGCAGCAATCAAGGGTGGTGCGACGCCAACCGATGCTGCCGCGGATGGCGAGGGCGCCGACGCCGAAGGGGGCGAAGGCTGATGGCGATCAAGATCAAATCGGTCGATATGGCGGCCAAGGCGGCCGGCAATGTCGACCTGGACGAAGATGTCTTCGGTCTGCCGGTGCGCAAGGATATTCTGCATCGCGTCGTGCGCTGGCAGCTCGCCAAACGCCGGGCCGGCACCCACAGCACCAAGGGCGTGAGCGAAATCACCGGCACCAGCAAGAAGCCGTGGAAGCAGAAGGGCACCGGCCGCGCCCGCTTCGGCAGCCTGAAGGCGCCGCAGATGCGCGGCGGCGGCGTGGCCTTCGGCCCGACGCCGCGCAGCCATGCCCATGCGCTGCCGAAGAAGGTCCGAAAACTCGGCCTCAAGATGGCGCTGTCGGCGAAACAGGCGGAAGGCCAGCTGGTTGTCCTGAAGTCGGCCAACCTGAAATCCGGCAAGACCCGGGATCTCGCTGCAAGCCTCGAAAAGTTCGGCTGGTCGCGCCCGCTCGTTATTACCGGCACCGAAGTGGACGAAAGTTTCGCCCGCGCGGCCCGCAACCTGCGAAGCATCGATCTGCTGCCGCAGCAGGGCGCCAATGTCTACGACATCCTGCGTCACGACACGCTGGTGCTGACGGCGGATGCCGTGGAAGCGCTGGAGGCGCGCCTGAAATGAGCTGGAAATACCTCAATAAGGCGACGCCGACCAAAGAGCGGATGTACGACATCATCCGCGCGCCGGTGGTGACGGAAAAATCCTCTGCCGGGTCGGAGAATGCGCAGGTGACCTTCCGGGTGGCGATGGATGCGACCAAGCCGGAAATCAAGGCCGCGGTCGAAGGCCTGTTCGGGGCCAAGGTCAAGCGCGTCAATACCCATGTCCGCAAGGGCAAGGAAAAGGTGTTCCGGGGCCGCAAGGGCCGGCGCAACGACGTGAAGATTGCCGTGATCACCCTGGCGGGCGACCAGGCTATCGACATCACGACCGGCGTCTGATCGGCAGCGGGTAGAGGCGGAACGATGTCGCTGAAACAATATAAAGCCATGACGCCGGGCCAGCGGGGCCTGGTGCTCATCGACAGGTCGGGCCTGTACAAGGGCAAGCCCGTCAAGCACCTGACCGAGGGCAAGAGCCAGAAGGGCGGGCGCAACAATGCCGGCCGGATCACGGCGCGGCGGCGCGGCGGCGGGCACAAGCAGCGCTACCGGATCGTCGATTTCAAGCGAACGAAGACCGGCACGGCGACGGTCGAGCGGCTGGAATACGATCCGAACCGCACCGCGTTCATCGCCCTGATCCGCTACGAAGACGGCGAACTGTCCTACATCATTGCGCCCCAGCGCCTGGCCGTCGGCGATGCCGTCGAAGCCGGCCCGGGGGCGGATATCAAGCCGGGCAACGCCCTGCCGCTGCGCAACATTCCGGTCGGAACGATCGTCCACAATGTCGAGATGAAGATCGGCAAGGGCGGCCAGATCGCCCGCGCCGCCGGCGCCTATGTTCAGCTTGTCGGCCGGGACAGCGGCTACGCCCAGCTCCGTCTGGCCTCGGGCGAGATGCGCATGGTCCGCCAGGAATGCATGGCGACCGTCGGCGCCGTATCCAATCCGAACAACCAGAACACCAATCTGGGCAAGGCCGGCCGCAACCGCTGGAAGGGCAAGCGCCCGTCGGTGCGCGGCGTCGCCATGAATCCGGTCGATCACCCGCATGGCGGCGGCGAAGGCCGCTCGTCCGGCGGCCGTCATCCCGTCACGCCGTGGGGCAAGCCGACCAAGGGCCGGCGCACCCGCAGCAACAAATCGACGGACAAATACATCATCCGCAGCCGTCATGCGCGGAAGAAGCGGTAGGAGAGGACAGTGACGCGTTCAGTCTGGAAGGGGCCGTTCGTAGACGGCTACCTGCTGAAGAAGGCCGAAAGGTCGCGCGAATCGGGCCGCAACGAGGTCATCAGGATCTGGTCGCGCCGGTCGACGATCCTGCCGCAATTCGTCGGCCTGACCTTCGGCGTGCACAACGGCCACAAATTCATTCCCGTGCTGGTGACCGAGAACATGATCGGCCACAAGTTCGGCGAGTTTGCGCCGACGCGGACCTATTACGGCCATGCCGCCGACAAGAAGGCGAGGCGGGGGTAGCGGACGATGGGTAAGCCGAAAGCCGAACGGCGGATTGACGGAAACCAGGCCCAGGCGGTGGCGACGCGGTTGCGCGTCAGCCCGCAGAAGCTGAACCTGGTTGCCGCCATGATCCGCGGCAAGAAGGCCGAGAAGGCGGTCGTCGACCTCGCCTTTTCGCGGCGCCGCATCGCCGGCGACGTGAAGAAGGTGCTGGAATCGGCGATTGCCAACGCGGAGAACAACCATGGGCTCGATGTCGACCAGCTTTGGGTCAAGGAAGCCTTTGTCGGCAAGAGCCTTGTGATGAAACGCTGGAAAGCGCGGGCGCGCGGCCGGATCGGACGGGTCAAGAAGCCGTTCGCCAAACTGACCGTAATCGTCGAAGAGCGCGAGGAGGCCTGATCTTATGGGTCAAAAGGTAAACCCGATCGGCATGCGCCTGGGCATCAACCGGACGTGGGAATCGCGCTGGTATGCCGATGGCAACTATGCCGAACTGCTGGAACAGGATCTTGAGCTTCGGGACCATCTGAAGCGGAAGCTGGCGAGCGCCGCCGTATCGAAGATCGTGATCGAGCGCCCCGCGCGGAAGCCGCGCGTGACCATCCACACCGCCCGTCCGGGCGTTGTGATCGGCAAGAAGGGCGCCGATATCGAAAATCTGCGCCGGGAAGTGTCCAGGCTCACCGGCGACGAGGTCAGCCTGAACATCGTCGAAATCCGCAAGCCGGAGATCGAAGCGCAACTCGTGGCCGAAAATGTGGCGCAGCAGCTCGAGCGCCGGGTGGCGTTCCGCCGGGCGATGAAACGGTCCGTGCAGTCGGCCATGCGCTTCGGCGCCGCCGGCATCCGGATCATCTGCGGCGGCCGGCTGGGCGGCGCGGAAATCGCGCGGGCCGAGCGCTATCACGAAGGCCGGGTGCCCCTGCACACCCTGCGCGCGGACATCGACTATGGCGAAGCCACGGCCCAGACGACCTATGGCACCTGCGGGGTCAAGGTGTGGGTCTACAAGGGCGATATCATGGAACACGATCCGCAGGCCCAGGAGCGTCGCGCCCTGGACCAGCAAAGCGCCGGCCGAAACTAGGCGACGGGAGCGGGAAGAATGCTCAGCCCCAAACGCACCAAGTTCCGCAAGCAGCACAAGGGCCGTATTCACGGCTACGCCAAGGGCGGCTCCCGGCTCAATTTTGGCGCCTACGGCCTGAAGGCCACGTCTCCGGACCGTGTCACGTCGCGCCAGATCGAGGCCGCGCGACGGACGATCACCCGCCATATGAAGCGTGTCGGCAAGCTGTGGATCCGCATTTTCCCGGACGTACCGGTCAGCCAGAAGCCGGCGGAAGTCCGCCAGGGCAAGGGCAAGGGTTCGCCGGAATACTGGGCGGCGCGCGTCCATCCGGGCCGGATCATGTTCGAACTGGACGGCGTGCCGGAAGACGTTGCGCGCCGGGCGTTCGAACTCGCCTCGGCCAAGCTGCCGGTCAGCACCAAGTTCATCAAGCGGCTGGAAGAGGAGTAGGCGCCATGCATGCCGGCGATCTCCGTCCCAAATCGATGGACCAGCTGGGCGAACAGCTGGAGGGTCTGAAGAAGGAGCAGTTCAACCTGCGCTTCCAGGCCGCCAGCGGCCAACTGGAAAACACCTTGCGCGCCCGCGACGTCCGCCGCGACATCGCCCGCGTCAAGACAATCATGAACGAGAAGCGTCGCGCCGCGGCTTCGGCCGCCGAGGGGAGTTAACGCAGATGCCGAAACGGATTCTCCAGGGCGTCGTGGTGAGCGAAGCGACGGACAAGACCGTGATCGTGCGCGTCGAACGCCGGATCATGCATCCGCTCTACAAGAAGTTCATCCGCCGCTCCAAAAAGTTCATGGCGCATGACGAAACGAATGGCTGCAAGGTGGGCGACCGGGTGTCGATCCAGGAAAGCCGGCCTTTTTCGAAACGCAAGACCTGGCAGGTCCTGGCCGACGGCGCCTAGGCGCAAACGTGGGCCGGAGACCTGAATTAGGGGGACCGAACGTATGATCCAGATGCAAACCAAGCTGGAAGTCGCGGACAACAGCGGCGCGCGCAAGGTGCAGTGCATCAAGGTGCTGGGCGGCTCCAAGCGCAGGACCGCCGGTGTGGGCGACGTGATCGTCGTGTCGGTCAAGGAAGCGATTCCACGGGGCCGGGTCAAGAAGGGCGACCTGCATCGCGCCGTCATCGTGCGGACCGCGAAGGAAGTGCGCCGCGACGACGGCACGGCGATCCGTTTCGACCGCAATGCCGCCGTCCTGATCAGCAAGACGGGCGAACCGGTCGGCACCCGCATCTTCGGCCCGGTGACGCGCGAGCTGCGCGGCAAGGGCTATATGAAAATCATCTCGCTCGCCCCGGAAGTGCTTTAGGGCGCCGGTGGATTGAACGGGCGGAAGGAACGGTCGGAACCATGGCTGTAAAGATCAGATTGAAGAAGGGCGACCGGGTGGTCATCACGGCCGGGAAGGACAAGGGCAAGACCGGCGACGTCACGAAGGTGATCAAGGGCGACAAGCCGGGCAATCATCGCGTGGTGGTGGGCGGTGCGAACATGGTCAAGCGCCATACCAAGGCGACGCAGATCAACCCCGGCGGTATCGTCGAGCGGGAAGCGCCGATCCACATTTCCAATGTGGCCATGGTGGACCCGAAGGAATCGACGGCGACACGGGTCGGCTACACCTTCCTGGAAGGCGGCCGGAAGGTGCGTTTCGCCAAGCGTTCCGGCGAAATCATCGACCGGTAGGCGGCGAGCGTAAGGAGCGACCGGACAATGTCATCGCCAAGACTGTACGAGCACTACAAGACCGAAGTGCGGGACCAGTTGAAGGAAGCCTTCAACTACAGGAACCCGAACCAGATTCCACGCCTGGAAAAGATCGTTCTCAACATGGGCGTCGGCGACGCGACCCAGGACCGGAAGAAGATCGACGGCGCCGTTGACGACATGACCCGGATTTCCGGCCAGAAGCCGCTGGTGACGCGGGCGACCCGTTCCGAGGCCAGCTTCAAACTGCGCGAGGGCATGACGATCGGCGCGAAGGTCACGTTGCGCCGGATCCGGATGTACGAGTTCCTCGACCGGCTGGTGACGATCGCGCTGCCGCGGGTGCGCGACTTCCGCGGCCTCAGCCCGCGAAGCTTCGACGGCCGCGGCAATTTCGCGATGGGCATTAGGGAACAGCTCGTGTTCCCGGAAATCGACTACGACAAGACCGACACGATCCGCGGCATGGACATCGTGATGGTGACGACCGCGCAGACCAACGAGGAAGCGCTGGCGCTGCTCAAGGGCTTCAATCTGCCCTTCCGCGCCAACTAGGCAACGCAGGAACGAGACCGGACGATGGCGAAGAAAAGCGCAATCGAGAAAAACAACAGGCGGCGCAAGCTGGTGAAAAAATTTGCCGACAAGCGGACCGCGCTGAGGGCGATGGCCAAGGATGCGTCCTTGCCGCCGGAAGAGCGCTTCAAGGCGCGGCTGAAACTGAACGAACTGCCGAAGAACAGCGCCGGCATCCGCCTGCGCAATCGCTGCGCCGTCAGCGGCCGTCCGCGCGGCTACTACCGCAAGTTCGGCATCTCGCGCATCGCGCTGCGGGAGCTCGGCTCGAAGGGCCAGCTTCCCGGCGTCGTGAAATCGAGCTGGTAGGGACCGGAACAATGACGATGAGCGACCCTCTCGGCGATCTGCTGACCCGCATTCGCAACGGCCAGCGCGCGTTGAAAACAAGCATTGTGTGTCCCCATTCGACACTGAAGATGAACGTGCTGAACGTGCTGAAGGACGAGGGCTATATCCGCGGCTACAGCGAACGCGAAGTTGGCAAGGGCATCCGGGAGATCGTTGTCGAACTGAAGTATCACGAGGGAGCGCCGGTGATCCGCGAGATCGCCCGGATCTCCACCCCCGGCCGCCGGGTCTATTCGGCGATCAAGGACCTGAACCGCGAACGCGGCGGTCTGGGAACCAAAATCCTGTCCACCGGGCAGGGCGTCCTGTCGGACAATGCCGCGCGCGAAGCCAATGTGGGCGGCGAAGTGCTCTGCCGGGTCTTCTGACCGGATCCCGGCTGCAGCAAATCGGAAGTAACGGAACGGAACGAATCATGTCGCGGATCGGCAAGGAACCGGTGAGTGTCCCGAGCGACGTCGATGTCAAAATCGACGGTCTGCTGGTGACTGCCAAGGGCAAGCTGGGCGAGGAAAGCTACCGGCTGACCGATGACGTGAGCGTCACCCGGCAGGATGGCGCGCTGACGGTGGCGCCGGCGAACGAAGGCAAACGCGCCCGCACCATGTGGGGCACCACACGCAGCCAGCTGCAGAATCTCGTGACCGGCGTGTCGGAAGGCTTCACCTACAATTTGGATATCCAGGGCGTCGGCTACCGCGCCGCGGTGCAGGGCCGGACGCTCAACCTCCAGCTCGGCTTCAGCCACGATATCGACTATCCGATCCCGGACGGTGTCAGCGTTTCCGTCGAACGGAATGTGGCGATCGAAGTGAAAGGCACGAACAAGGCCGTGATCGGCCAGTTTTGCAGTGAAGTGCGCGCATTCCGCCCGCCGGAACCGTACAAAGGCAAGGGCGTGCGCTACCGCAACGAATATGTGATGCGCAAGGAAGGCAAAAAGAAATAGGCGCCGGCATCCGGTATCCGGATGCGGGGTCGTCTGTTTCCCGATTTTTGGCGAGAAGCGATCGAAGATGGCAACGAAAGAAAAGAAACTGTTTGCGCGCCGCCGGCGCCGCAACCGGCATGCGATCGGACAAAAGGCAAATGGTCGGCCGCGGCTGTCTGTCTTCCGGTCCGAGAAGCATATCTACGCCCAGGTGATCGATGACCTGACCGGCGAAACCAGGGCGTCGGCCTCGACGATCGAAAAAGAGTTGCGGGGCACGATCGGGAACGGCGCCAACATGGCGGCCGCCGAGACTATCGGGCGGCTGGTGGCGGAACGTGCGCTCAAAGCCGATGTCGAGACTGTGGTGTTCGATCGCGGCGGCTACATCTATCACGGCCGGGTCAAGGCGTTGGCAGAAGCCGCGCGCGAAGCCGGCCTCAAGTTCTAGAGACGGGACAGCAAGAGAATGGCTCGAGAAAACAGGCGCGACGACCGCCGCCGGGGCGGTGGCGGCGACGATCGCGAAGAGAAAGAGTTTGTCGAAAAGCTCGTCAGCATCAACCGTGTCGCCAAGGTGGTCAAAGGCGGCCGGCGCTTCGGCTTCGCCGCACTGGTGGTGGTCGGCGACGGCAAAGGCCGGGTCGGGCACGGTGCCGGCAAGGCGCGCGAAGTGCCGGAGGCGATCCGCAAGGCGACCGAGCAGGCCAAGCGCCAGATGATCCGCGTGCCGCTGCGCGAGGCGCGGACGCTGCATCATGACGTCAAGGGCCGCTATGGCGCCGGCAAGGTCGTACTCAGGGCGGCGCCGGCCGGCACCGGCATCATCGCGGGCGGCCCGATGCGCGCGATTTTCGAGAGCATCGGCATCCACGACATCGTCGCCAAATCGATCGGCACGTCGAACCCGCACAACATGGTCAAGGCGACCTTCGATGCGCTGACCCAGATCCAGTCGCCGCGCGATGTGGCGGCCCGGCGGAGCAAGAAGGTCGGGGACATCGTCGGCCGCCGTCAGGATGGCGGCGAGGCCCGCGAGTAGGACAGCAGCGTCCCGGACGAGAGTTCGGGACTCCGGAGCAGACGCAATGGCAGAGAAAAAAAAGACGGTGCGGGTGACACAGATCCGCAGCCCGATCGGCCGGCCGAAGGACCAGCGCGCCACGCTGGTCGGCCTGGGCCTCAACAAGATGCACCGGACGCGCGAACTCGAAGATACGCCGTCCGTGCGCGGTATGATCCGCAAGGTGCACCATCTGGTGCGCGTCGAGGACTGATACGAAGGCGTTGACCGGCGGGGCCCGGAGCCCGGCCGGCAAAAGCGGATTTGGAACCATGAAACTCAACGAACTGGCCGACAACAAGGGCGCCCGAAAGGCGCGGACCCGCATCGGGCGCGGTATCGGCTCGGGCAAGGGCAAGACCGCCGGTCGCGGCCACAAGGGCCAGAAATCTCGGTCCGGCGTCTCGATCCGGGGTTTCGAAGGCGGGCAGATGCCGCTCTACATGCGGCTGCCGAAACGCGGCTTCAACAACATCTTCCGCAAGAACTATACGGCGGTGAATGTCGGCCGCCTGCAGCAGGCGATCGACGCCGGCAAACTGGATCCCGCTGCGCCGATCGATGCCGGCGTGCTGAAGGAAGCGGGCGTCGTTCGGCGAACGCTGGACGGTGTGCGCCTGCTGGGCCACGGCGAGATTTCCGCCGCCATCGAGATTACGGTCGCCGGCGCGACCGGCGCAGCGGTCGCGGCCGTTGAAAAGGCGGGCGGCAAGGTCAATATCGAATCACCGGCGCCGAAGCCCGAGGGCAAGCTGCCGAAGAACGAAAAGAAAGCGGCGAAGAAAGCAGAACGCGCTTAGGGCAGCGAGGCCGCCGGGCCGGCGAAATCCCGGCCCGAAACACGTCAGGCAGAGGCAACAGGCAACCGGATGGCAGTGACCGACAGAATAGCTCCGAGCATGGGCTGGAGCGCTTTTTCCAAGGCGACTGAGCTGAAAAAGCGCTTGTGGTTCACGCTGGGCGCGTTGATCGTCTATCGCCTTGGCACCTACATTCCGATCCCCGGCATCGATCAGCAGATCTTCGCCGACATCTTCGCCCAGATCAATCAGGGCGGCGGCCTGCTGACGGTACTCAGCACCTTCTCCGGCGGGGCCCTGGAGCGCATGACCATCTTTGCGCTCAACATCATGCCCTATATCTCGGCGGCGATTATCATCCAGTTGCTGACCGCCGTGTCGCCGAAGCTCGATACGCTGAAAAAGGAAGGCGAGGCGGGCCGCAAGAAGATCAACCAGTATACCCGCTATCTCACGGTGTTGCTGGCCGCGGTCCAGGCCTATGGCGTTGCAGTCAGTCTCGAGGGCGCCAGTTCGAGTGCGGGCAATGCGGTCGCCAACCCGGGAATGTTCTTCCGCGCCACCGTGGTGATCACGCTGGTCGGCGGCACGATATTCCTGATGTGGCTGGGCGAGCAGATCACGGCGCGCGGCGTGGGCAACGGCATTTCGCTGATTATCTTCGCCGGCATCGTCGCCAGCGGCCCGGCCGCGATGGCGCAATTGTTCGAGATGGGGCGCCGGGGCTCGCTTTCGGCCTTCGCCATCATCGCATTTGTCGCCATGGCTGTGCTGGTCGTCGCCTTCGTCGTGTTCATGGAGCGGGCGCAACGACGAATCGTCGTGCAATATCCAAAACGGCAACAGGGCAACCGCCAGATGGGCGGCGAGCAATCGCACATCCCCCTGAAGCTCAACACCGCCGGTGTGATTCCGCCGATTTTCGCCAGTTCGCTGCTGCTGCTGCCGGCGACGATTACCGGTTTTTCCGGACAGGGCGGGCCCGAATGGCTGAACGTGGTCAACGCGCTCATGGGGCGCGGCCAGCCGCTGTTCCTGCTCATCTATATCGGCATGATCGCCTTCTTCACATTCTTCTACACGGCGATCGTGTTCAATCCGCAGGACACCGCGGACAATCTGCGCAAATACGGCGGCTTCATTCCGGGCATCCGGCCGGGCAAGCCGACTGCCGACTATCTCGACCATGTGCTGACCAGAATTACCGTCGTCGGCGCGCTCTATCTGTGTGCGGTCTGTGCGCTGCCCGAAATCCTGATCACGCAATACGCGATCCCGTTCTATTTCGGGGGCACGTCGCTGCTGATCGTGGTCTCCGTGACCATGGACACCGTGGCCCAGATCCAGGGCCATATGCTGGCACATCAGTATGAAGGGTTGATCCGGAAGTCCCGTCTGCGAGGCAGGAAATCTTGAATATCATTCTGATGGGCCCGCCCGGCTGCGGTAAGGGCACCCAGGCCCAACGCCTCCAGGAAAAATACGGGATGGTTCATTTGTCGACCGGCGACATGCTGCGGGCGGCAGCGGCGGCGGGCGCCGAAATGGGCCTCCGGGCCAAGGCGATCCTGGACCGTGGCGACCTGGTGCCCGACGATATGGTCGTCGGCATCATCGTCGACCGCATCGAGGATGGCGATATCCGGGAGAAGGGCTTTATCCTGGACGGCTTTCCGCGCACCGTCATTCAGGCCGAGAAGCTGGACGAAGTTCTGGCCGAAAAGCGGATCGAGATTCATCACATCATCGAAATGAGGGTGGATGAAGCCGCGCTGTTCGAACGGATCGAGAAGCGCGCGCAGGAAAGCGCCGGCGCCCGGGCCGACGATAATGCCCAGACGTTGAAGAAGCGGATCTTCGTCTACCGGGAACAGACGGCGCCGATCCTGCCTTACTATGAGCGCTCGGGCCGTCTCGAGGCGGTCGACGGCATGGCCGAGATCGATGACGTAACGACGCAACTGGGAGCAATCCTGGAGGAAAGCGCGGGATCGCAGCAGGCCGCAGATTGACAGTTTCCCGCAGCAGGCTATATTCGCCATGGCTCCGGGGAGAACGGCCCTTTCGGGGCCCACTGGCGTTTGCGCACACTGGATAGTGTGACGGTTCAGAGCCGAATCCGTAAATGTCCGAGAGCGGCTGCCGCTTTTTGAAGGCTGCTATCTGAAGAAGGAGAGCGCACGTTGGCGCGAATTTCTGGTGTCAATATCCCGACCGGGAAACGGGTCGTCATCGCCCTGACCTATATCCACGGCATCGGACCGGCGCATGCCAGGCGGATCGTCGAAACCGTCGGTGTGCCGATTGAAAAGCGGGTCAGCCAGCTTTCCGACGATGAGGTCGTGCGAATTCGCGAAACCATCGACCGGACCTTCCAGGTCGAAGGCGACCTGCGCCGCGAAACGGCGATGAACATCAAGCGGCTGATGGACCTGGGCTGCTATCGGGGCCTGCGGCACCGCAAGGGGCTGCCGGTGCGCGGTCAGCGCACGCATACCAACGCGCGTACCCGCAAGGGCAAGGCGCGGCCGATCGCCGGCAAGAAGAAGTAACAACCGTCAGGCGCGCCGACAGACGGCGCGCTTGCCCTATCCGGCCCGGCCCTGGTTCAACCGACAGGCCCGGGGCGCACCGGAGACCGCACGCAGGAGCAGTGGATGGCAAGTCCAACGAAAGGGCGGGTTCGTCGCCGCGAACGGAAAAATATTACCGCGGGCGTTGCGCATGTGAACGCGTCGTTCAACAACACGATGATCACGATCACCGACGCCCAGGGCAACGCGATTGCTTGGTCTTCGGCCGGATCCCAAGGGTTCAAGGGTTCCCGGAAATCGACGCCCTATGCGGCCCAGATTGCCGCGGAGGACGCCGGGCGAAAAGCCCAGGACCACGGCATGAAGACGCTGGAGGTTGAGGTCAAGGGGCCGGGCGGCGGACGCGAATCCGCCCTGCGCGCCCTGCAATCCGTCGGCTTCAACATCACGGCGATCCGGGACGTGACGCCGATTCCGCACAACGGTTGCCGGCCGCGCAAGCGCCGCCGCGTCTAGCGGCTTCCTTCGGGGCGCAACGCCGCCGATCTGAACATATAACGCGCCGGGCGACCGGCAGCTATGGGCTTGGGGCATGAACGTACAACAGAAAAACTGGACCGATATCATCAAGCCGAACGGGCTGGCCACGGAATACGGCAGCGATCCCGACCGCCGGGCGACCATCGTCGTCCAGCCGCTGGAGCGCGGTTTCGGCCTCACCCTGGGCAATGCCCTGCGCCGGGTGCTGCTGTCTTCGCTGCAGGGCGCGGCGGTGACGTCGATCCAGATCGAGGGTGTGCTGCACGAGTTTTCGTCCATTCCCGGCGTGCTCGAGGATGTGACCGATATCGTGCTGAATGTGAAGGCGCTGGCCATGCGCATTCACGGCACCACGGCGCGCCGCCTGTCGCTGCGCGCCAAGGGCTCCGGTGCGGTGACCGCAAGCCAGATCGAAGGGGTTCACGACGTCGAGATCCTGAACCCCGACCATGTCCTGATGCATCTCGACCAGGATGTCGAAGTCGTCATGGAAATGATCGTCGAGAGCGGCAAGGGCTATGTTCCGGCGGTGCAGAACCGCGCCGAGGATTCGCCGATCGGCCTGATTCCGGTCGACGCCATTTTCAGCCCGGTCAAGAAAGTGTCCTACAAGGTCGAGAACGCGCGGGTCGGCCAGGTGACCGACCTCGACAAGCTGTCCCTGACCGTGGAGACCAACGGCGCCGTAACGCCGGAAGACTCGGTCGCCCTGGCGGCGCGCATCCTGCAGGATCAGCTCCAGCTCTTCATCAATTTCGAGGAGCCGAAGCAGATCGTCCGGGAAGAGAAGGAAGGCAGTCTGCCGTTCAACCGGAACCTGCTGCGCAAGGTCGACGAACTGGAACTGTCGGTCCGTTCCGCGAACTGCCTGAAGAACGACAACATCATCTATATCGGCGACCTGGTGCAAAAGACCGAAACCGAAATGCTGCGTACGCCGAACTTCGGCCGCAAATCCCTGAACGAGATCAAGGAAGTGCTGTCACAGATGGGCCTGGCTCTGGGCATGGAAATCCTGGACTGGCCGCCGGAAAACATCGAAGACCTGGCCCGCAAGCTGGAAGAGCCCTACTAGGGCCTGCCGAGGCACAAGTAGGCCGGAACAACCGCCGCCGACCTGTTTCGGGGGCCTGCGAGAAGAAAATGGCCGCCTGAGGCCGCCTTGGAGTTGGAACCATGCGCCACAGACTAAGCGGCCGGAAGCTGAACCGGACGAGCAGCCACCGCAAGGCCATGTTCGCCAACATGGTGGCGGCGCTAATCAAGCATGAGCAGATCAGGACGACTCTGCCCAAGGCGAAGGATCTGCGCGGCGTGACCGACCGGCTGATCACGCTTGGCAAGCGCGGCGACCTGCATGCGCGCCGGCAGGTTCTGTCGGTCCTCAAGGACCGGACGCTGACCGAGAAGTTGTTCGGTACGCTGGCGGAACGTTATGCGGCGCGCAAAGGCGGTTATACAAGGGTGCTGAAAGCCGGCTTCCGCTATGGCGATTCGGCCCCGATGGCGGTTATCGAACTGGTCAACCGCGATCCGGACGCCAAGGGCCAGGACAGCGGCCCGGCACAGGAGGCCGAAACGGCCGAGGTGGCCGAGGGCTAGGCGCCGGTACCGGTTCCGTTTCGCACCGGCCAACCGCCGCCCGCCTGTCACCGTATCGGCGCCTTGACAGGATGATTGCCGATGGCGCTCAGCGCGACACCGCAGAACGCCCCAGGATTATTCGAAAGTCACGCGCCCCGGCCGTTGGCCGACCGGCTGCGGCCGGAAACCCTTGAACAGGTTGTCGGGCAGGATCATCTGATCGCTCCCGAAGCGCCGATCGGCCGAATGCTGGCGGCCGATGCGCTGGTATCGCATATCCTCTGGGGGCCGCCGGGCACCGGCAAGACGACCATTGCAAGGCTGGCGGCTGACCGCACCGCGCTCCATTTCGAGCCGGTTTCCGCCGTTTTCTCCGGCGTCGCCGAACTCCGCAAGATATTCGACGCCGCCCGCGGCCGGCGGGCCGGCGGGCAGGGCACCCTTCTGTTCGTCGACGAAATTCACCGGTTCAACCGGGCCCAGCAGGACGCGTTTTTGCCGGTGGTGGAGGACGGCACGGTCATCCTGGTCGGCGCAACGACCGAGAACCCGTCGTTCGAGCTCAATCCTGCGCTGCTGTCCCGGTGCCGGGTGCTGGTGCTGAACCGGCTGGACGACGCGGCGCTGGAGGCCTTGCTGGTCCGTGCGGAAGCCTTGGAGGAGCGGTCGCTGGGGCTTACCCCGGAGGCGCGCAGCGCGCTCAAGGCCATGGCGGACGGCGACGGGCGCTACCTGTTGAACATGACCGAGGCCATCCGGGCCGCGGGCGCGGCGGCCGGCGAAATCGATACGGCGGCCCTCGCCGCGCTGGTCCAGCGCCGGGCGCCGCTCTACGACAAGGGCCAGGAAAGCCACTACAACCTGATCAGCGCACTGCACAAGAGCTTGCGCGGCTCGGACTGCGACGCCGGCCTGTACTGGCTTGCCCGCATGCTGAGCGGCGGCGAAGACCCGCACTATATCGCCCGCCGGCTGACCCGCTTCGCCGTCGAGGATATCGGCCTTGCCGATCCCAACGCGCTCACCCAGGCGATTGCGGCCTGGCAGGCCTTCGAGCGCATCGGCTCGCCCGAGGGCGAACTGGCGCTCGCCCAGCTCGTCGTCTATCTCGCAACTGCACCGAAATCGAACGCGGCCTACAAGGCCCTGGGTGCGGCGATGGAAAGCGCGCGGACGACCGGTTCCCTCGCGCCGCCGAAGCATATCCTCAACGCGCCGACACGCCTGATGAAGGATCTGGGCTACGGCGCAAGCTATGCCTACGACCACGACACGGCGGACGGTTTTTCCGGCCAGAACTATTTTCCCGACGGGATGGCGCGGCAGACCTACTACCGTCCTGTCGAACGCGGCTTCGAACGCGATATCCGCAAGCGTCTGGACTATTGGGCGCGCCTGCGGGAGCGGCAGCCGGTGGACGGCGCCGCCGAGCCGGAGGGAACAGAAGGATGAAGGTACTGCCGGCCCTCGCTCTCTGCGGCGCGCTGCCCGCCTTCAGGGTCGGGCTGCGGGCCGGCCGGGCCGCGTTCGGCTGAGTGCCGATGCCGGCGACCCGACAAACGGTTACGGAACCGGACGGCGGCCAGCGCCTCGATCGCTGGTTCAGGCAGCATTTCCCGGCGCTCGGCCACGGCCGGCTGGAGAAACTGTTGCGCACGGGCCAGGTCCGGGTGAACGGAAAGAGAGTGAAGGCCGGTCACCGCCTGTCGGCCGGCGAGGAAATCCGGGTTCCGCCGCTCGATCCGGTGGAAAGGGAAGCGGCGGCGCCGAAACGCCAGACGGAACGGCAAGCCGGGTCGGCGCAGGAGGACCGGCGGTTCCTTGAGTCGATCACCCTGTTCCGGGATGAGGCTGTCCTCATCCTCAACAAGCCGGCGGGGCTGCCGGTCCAGGGCGGCTCGGGCCAGAGCCGCCATCTCGACGGCATGCTACAAAATATCACGCGCTCCAGCGAGTCGCCGCGGCTGGTTCACCGGCTGGACAAGGACACCAGCGGCGTCATCGCCGTCGGCCTGACGCGGCAGGCGGCTGCGGCGCTGGCCTCGGCCTTCCGCGGCCGGGAGGTGCGCAAGCTTTATTGGGCGGTCGCGGTCGGCACGCCGGCGCGGCGGCGCGGCGTCATCGACCTGTCGCTGGCGAAACGCGGCGGCCCGGCAGGCGAGCGGGTGGTCGTCGGCGACGATATCGAGACCGGCGCGAAAGCCGCCAAAGCCCGGGCCGCGCAGACCCGCTTTGCCGTGATCGACCATGCAGCGAACCAGGTGACCTGGCTCGGCCTCATGCCGCTGACCGGCCGGACCCACCAGTTGCGCGTGCATACCGCTGCGATGGACGCGCCGATCCTCGGCGACGGCAAATATGGTGGCAGCGGAGCCTTTGTCACCGGCCTGTCGCGCCAGCTCCATCTGCACGCGCGGCGGATGATCGTGCCGCATCCGTCCGGCGGTTGGATCGATGCCGAAGCCGTCTTGCCGCCCCATATGGCCGACACCTTCGAGACAATGGGCTTCGACCCGCGCGACGATACCGATCCTTTCGGCCTCGACGCGCTGCGGCCGGCAAAATAGGGGGGTAGGCGATGCGCTGGCTTCTGCGCGGTGCGATCGGCTTGGCGGGTCTGGGCATCCTGGTCGTCGTCGGCGCAATCGTCGCCGTTAGCACGACGGACTTTTCGGCCTACCGCGACGAGATTGCCGCTGCGCTGAAGGACGCGACCGGCCGCGAGATCAGGATAGGCGGCCGGATCGAACAGAGAGTCCTGTCCTTGTCGCCTTCGATCGCAATGACCGACATCTCGTTTGCCAATGCCGTCTGGGGTTCCCGGCCCCAGATGATGACGGCGCAGCGCGCGGAAATCGAAGTCGCGCTGTTCCCGCTGATCGGCGGCGCGATCGAGATTATGCATTTCCGCCTGACCGGTGCCGACCTGTTGCTGGAGACGAACGAGAAGGGCGCAGCAAACTGGCTCTTCGGGAAGCAGGGCGGTACGGCATCCGGCAAGGCATCTCGAAAGGGCGGCGACCAGGTTGCTACCGCAGAGCCGGCCATCCCGTTCGTCCGGAAGCTGCAGATTGCCGATTCGGTCGTCACATTTCGCGATGGCCGCAGCGGCCTGGTCAGCAAGGTCCGGATCGAGGAAGCCGGCGCGCGGGCGCCGGCTTTCGACAGCGCCATCGCTTTCGAAGCCCGCGGCGCCTACAACGGCGTTCCCGCGGCGGCGGAGGGAATGTTGGGCGGGCTCGGCGACCTGTTCCGGCGCGTCGCGAAATACCCGGTGACTGCCAAAATGCGACTCGGCAAAAGCCGGTTGCAGGTGACGGTCGAGGCTGACCTGTCCGGCGTCCTTCCGGATATTGTCGGCAGCGTCGACGCGGCGCTGATCGACCTGGATGAGATTGCGGCGGCAACCGCCAGAGGCGCGAACGGAAAAAAGGCGGCGAGGAAAGCCAAGTCGCCCGACCTGTTTCCCCGGGATGAACTGCCTCTCGGTATTTTCGGCCTGTTCAACGCCCGTGCGAAGGTCAGCTTGAAGCGGCTGGTCGTTGCCGGCAACGCCTTCGATGCCGTTCGAGCGGCTGTCGTTCTTCAGGACGGGCGGATGGCGGTGCACAAGTTTTCGAGCCGGCTGGCGAAAGGCCGGGTCGCCGGCACACTCCGACTCGATGTCAGCAGCCGAATGCCGAAAGTCGTGGCCGATCTGCGGGCATCGGGGATCGCGGCGGGCGAGGTGCTGCGGCAGGCGATGGGCGAACCGCTCGTCCACGCGCCCGTCGCCGTCCGTGCGCAGGTTTCCGGCGCCGGGCGTTCCGTCCACGCCATCGTTTCCGCGCTGAAAGGGCCGGTCACCGTCACGGTCGGCAGGGGGCCGGTCGCCAACCGCCTCTTCGACATCGCCACAACCGATCTTCTGGAACTGCTGGCGCAGAAGCCCGGCGAGCTCCAGGTCGTTTGCGGCGTCTTTGCGCTGCGTTTCGACGGCCGGGGGGTCGGACGCGGCCAACGTCTCGTCCTCGATACCAACCGGATGACCTTCTACGGCAAAGGCGCTGTCGACCTGCCGCGCGAGGCGCTGGATTTCCGCTTCGTGGCCGCCGGAAAGGGCGTCAGCCTGACCCAGTTCGCCCGCATTCTCCCGGTCAGGATTACCGGCCGCCTGACCCGCCCGGAGGTCGCGATAGAGGCGACCGCAATCCCGAAGCGGGTGGCGAGCGAATTGCTCGGCCTCGTAACGCGGCCGTTCGAGACAGAGAGCGACAAGAGCGCGGCAACCCGGGGATGCGGCGCGCGAAAGGCGCAAGCGACGGCCGGCCCCAAGGACAAGCCGCGCGTCGAACGCAAGTCGGGCGCCCGGAAGCTGCTGGACGATCTGCGCAAGATCAATCCGTTCCGCGAATGACGCGGTTTTACGAGACCGCCACCGTCCGGGGTTTCGAGGACGGCTTCGGGATTCTGCTGGATGGCCGGCCGGTCAGGACGCCGGCCCGCGCCCCGGTCCGCGTCGCCACGCAAGCGTTGGCCGAAGCACTGCGCGAGGAGTGGGCGGCCCAGGGCGAACGGGTCGATCCCCTGTCCATGCCGCTCACCCAATTGGCCAACACGGCGATCGACCTGACGCCGGAACGGCGCAGCGCGACCGTGGCTGAGCTGGTCCGCTACGGCGAGACCGATCTGCTGTGCTATCGCGCCGAGCGGCCCGAGAGCCTGGTCGAGCGGCAGGAGGCCTTGTGGCAGCCGCTGCTGGACTGGCTTGACCGCCGCCACGGCATCGCGCTGGAGAGTGTCCGCGGCGTCCTCCCGCAGCCGCAGAATCCACATGCCATTGCGCGCCTGGAGCAGTTCGTCGCCGCGTGCGACGATTTCGAGTTGACGGCGCTGCACATGGCCGTCACCTGCGCCGGCTCCGTTGCGGTCGGCCTTGCCGTGATGGCGGGCGAAATCTCCGCCGAGGAAGCTGCCGACGCGGCTTTTCTCGACGACAAATTCCAGATCGGGCAATGGGGCGCCGACAAAGAAGCGGAGGCGCGGCTGTTGCAGGGACAGGCCGATATCGCGATAGCATGGCGGTTCGGCCGATTTCTGCGCGGCTGATCCCGCGCCCGTCCCCGCGTTCGACCGTGGCCGTATCCCACTGGTCACAATCCGGGCAGGGTGCTAATCCCGCAACAGGAGTTACGGGAAGCAGCCGGGGAGGGGGGCATGCAGGAAATCCTTGCAGAACTTGAAAAACGGCGCGGCGCGGCCCGGCTGGGCGGCGGCCAGAGGCGGATCGACGCCCAGCATGCCAAAGGCAAGCTGACGGCGCGCGAACGGCTGGAAGTGCTGCTCGATCCGGGCAGTTTCGAAGAATACGACATGTTCGTCGAGCACCGGTGCGGCGACTTCGGCATGGAAAAGCAGAAGGTGCCGAGCGACGGCGTCGTCACCGGCTGGGGCCGGATCAACGGCCGGATTGTCTTCGTTTTCAGCCAGGATTTCACCGTGTTCGGCGGCTCGCTGTCCGAGGCCCATGCCGAGAAAATCTGCAAGGTCATGGATCAGGCGATGAAGGTCGGCGCGCCGGTGATCGGCCTGAACGATTCCGGCGGCGCGCGCATCCAGGAAGGCGTCGCCTCGCTCGCCGGCTATGCGGAGGTGTTTCAGCGCAACGTTATGGCGTCCGGCGTCATCCCGCAGATTTCCTGCGTGATGGGCCCGTGCGCCGGCGGCGCGGTCTATTCGCCGGCCATGACCGACTTCATCTTCATGGTGAAGGACAGTTCCTACATGTTCGTCACCGGGCCCGAGGTGGTGAAGACCGTGACCCACGAAGAGGTGACGGCCGAGGAACTGGGCGGCGCGATCACCCATTCCTCGAAGTCCGGCGTGTCGGACATGGCTTTCGACAACGATATCGAGGCCCTGCTGCAACTGCGCCGCTTTGTCGATTTCCTGCCGTCCTCCAACCGGGAAGAGACGCCGCAGCGCGACTGGGAAGATCCGGTCGAGCGGGCGGAACACTCGCTCGATACGCTGGTGCCGGACAATCCGAACAAGCCCTATGACATCAAGGAGCTGATCCACAAGGTCGCCGACGACGGCGATTTTTTCGAGATCCAGCCGGATCATGCCGCGAATATCGTCATCGGATTCGGCCGGATGGCGGGCCGCACCGTCGGTTTCGTCGCCAACCAGCCGATGGTGCTGGCCGGCTGCCTCGACATCAACTCATCGCGCAAGGCCGCGCGATTCGTGCGCTTCTGCGACTGTTTCAATATCCCGATCGTGACCTTCGTGGACGTGCCTGGCTTTCTCCCCGGTACGGCGCAGGAATATGGCGGCATCATCAAGCACGGCGCCAAACTGCTGTTCGCCTATGCCGAGGCGACGGTTCCCAAGGTCACCGTCATCACCCGCAAGGCCTATGGCGGCGCCTATGACGTCATGGCCTCGAAGCATCTGCGCGGCGATGTGAACTATGCCTGGCCGCAGGCCGAGATTGCAGTGATGGGGCCGAAAGGGGCGGTGGAGATCATCTTCCGCGAAGACCGGGAGGATGCCGAGAAGATCGAGGCGCGGACCGACGAATATCGCCGGAAATTCGCCAACCCGTTCATCGCCGGGCACCGCGGCTTCATCGACGATGTGATCATGCCGCGCAGCACGCGCCGCCGGGTCTGCGGTTCACTGGAACTGCTGCGCCGCAAGAAGCTCGAAAACCCCTGGAAGAAGCACGCGAATATCCCGCTGTGAAGCGGCGGGCAGCAGCATACTCGGCTGCGTGCCGGTTCGGCGCAGGTTTTCCAATGGCGTGACGTCGATCCTGACGCTGCCGACTCAATGGCGTTGCCGGGTAGGCGGCCGCGGGCTCAGCATGCGTTTCAGCGTCGAGCCCTTGTCGACGAAATGATGCTTGAGCGCGGCGCCGGCATGTATGGCGACCAGGGCGATGCCGCCATAGGCCAGATAGAAATGCAGGTCGATGGCGAGGTCGCGGAGCCTCTCCGTTTTTCCGTAGAGTGCGGGCAGTTCGAACAGGCCGAACATGTCGATGCCGGCGTCCTCGGAGGTCGAGATCGCATAGCCGGTCACCGGTACGAGGATCATGAGCGCGTTGAGGAGCCAATGCATAGCGGTGGCGCCGGCGCGCTCGTAGGGCCGCACCTCCGGTCCGAAGCCGGGCCCGCGATCGGCGAAGCGCCAGCCGAACTTGGCGAGCGCCAGGGCGAGCACCACGATCCCGAACGCCTTATGGAGGGCGAGGGAATCGTGGTACCAGGGATCGTAATAGGTCAGGCCGACCATCCAGACCCCGAGCCCGGTAAGGCCGACGATCCCGAGCGCGATGGCCCAGTGGAAGCCGATGGAGACAAGGCCGTATCGGTCTTTTCCGTTCTTCCACATGTCCGATTCCCCGGACGCCGGAATGCCGACCGGCCCTATTTGCGGATGCCCTCGACAGACAGGAAAAGGTGCACGGTTTCGGACGCCCGACCCAGGTTCATGCCCGCGCCGAAGGCCCCGCGGTTGAGCGTCGCCGTGCCTTCGAAACCGGCCCGGTAGCCGCCCCAGGGATCCTTGCCTTCGCCCACTTTCCTGACAGCGACGGCGACGGGTCTGGTCACGCCCATCAGCGTCAGCTTGCCTTTCATCGTGCCGCCCCTGGCGTCGCCCTCATAGCCGGTGCTGACAAAGGTCGCCTTGGGATATTTCCTCACATTCAGGAAGTCGGCCGAGCGCAGATGCTTGTCGCGTTCGGCATGGCTGGTGTCGACGCTGGCCGTGTCGATCTCCACCGAGATTTTCTGCCCGGCCGGCCCCGCCGCCGGATCGAAGGCGAAGCTGCCCGACACCTTGTCGAAGGTGCCGATCATCCAGGAAAAGCCGAGATGGCTGATCCTGAACTGGACGAAGCTGTGGGCCGGATCGATCCGGTATTCGGCGGCCCGGCCGGCCGACGCCGAAAGGGCAATGGCGAGCGCGGCAACAACGGCCGCCAGCGTGCGTATTTTCATTTTCTGAAACTCCAATCGAAGAGGCCTGGGCGAGCGGGAAGAGGCTGGTGATTTTCGGGACTGCCCTGCTGTTGGACATAAGCGCCGACCGGCCGACGCGCAGGGCTCCAGGACGATATTCTTCCGTTTCAGAAGTTAACGAACTAGCTTGCAGGGATTGCCGACGCCAGCATGGTATAAGAGTTAACCAAGTAATCGCAGTGCATTTTGCCAATAGTGATAGCTGCGTTACAATTATCGGCCAAATATTGCAAAGCCCGCAGTCATCGCCGGGTCGGCAACCGGCAATTAAATTCCTCCCGGACATCGCCGGCGACACCGTTTCGATAGCAGTGGTCGAGCCGACCCTTGCACGGACCGTCCCTCGAACCGCGCTACGCAATGTTCGTCCCGCCGAACGAAGAGGCAGCAGGATTCCGTCGTTCGGTAAGCGACTTGTCAGGATTTGCTCAGGGCCGACAGCTTGAGCTCGTACTGATTGCCGAGCCAGGTCGCGTAGTCGCGATGATCGGCGAGATCGTCTCCGGTCAGCGGATGGAGAAAGACATCGAGATCGCCCCGGTTGAGAATGAGGAAGGGCAGGATTTCACCGAGCAATTCATTCCTGAAGGCGATCTGATAGCTCCATTGCGGATGAGGGCCGACCGGAAAATCGCGCCACCGCCCCATCGCGATGTCGAATCGCGCCTCGACCGCCTCGCGCAAGACCGCGGCGGCCGGCTTCGACTCCGCCGTGTAGTAGACATGAGCGTGATAGCCCTTGATGGATGGGGGTTCGGCTGGTTCGATTGCCATGGCTGTCGCTTGCTGGCCTGCCGCGCGATGCCGGCATCGGCTTTCGTCGCCGGCGCGGCGATGCCCGGTCTGTACCTGAATGGCGGCAAACGATAAACAGAATACCGAAACAGTCGTTCCCGGAAGCCTGCCATGCTCGAGAAAATCCTGGTCGCCAACCGCGGCGAGATCGCCTGCCGGGTCATGAAGACAGCGAAGCGCATGGGGATCGCCACCGTCGCCGTCTATTCCGAGGCGGACCGGGATGCCTTGCATGTCGCCGTGGCGGACGAGGCGGTCGCCATCGGGCCGGCGGTTTCCGCCGAGTCCTATCTGGTTGCCGGCAAGATCATCGCCGCCTGCAAGGAGACCGGCGCGGACGCCGTCCATCCCGGCTACGGCTTTCTCTCCGAAAATACCGGTTTCGCCGAGGCTTTGGCCGAGGCCGGTATCACCTTCATCGGCCCGCCCCCGGGCGCAATCGCAGCCATGGGCGACAAGATCGAATCCAAACGCATCGCCAAGGAGGCCGGCGTCAATACCATTCCCGGCCATCTCGGCGTAATCCGCGACCAAGCCGAGGCGCTGGAGATTGCCGAAGACATCGGATTTCCGGTCATGATCAAGGCGTCGGCGGGCGGCGGCGGCAAAGGCATGCGGATCGCCCGGGCGGCCGACGAAATGGCCGAAGGCTTCAGGCTGGCGACCAACGAGGCGCGCAGCTCCTTCGCCGACGACCGGGTCTTCATCGAAAAATTCATCGAAGACCCGCGCCATATCGAAATTCAGGTGTTGGCCGACAGCCACGGCACAGCCCTTTACCTGGGCGAACGCGAATGCTCGATCCAGCGCCGCCACCAGAAGGTGATCGAAGAGGCGCCATCACCGTTTCTCGACGAGGCAACGCGCCGCGCGATGGGCGAGCAGGCGGTCGCTTTGGCGCAGAACGTCGGATATCGCTCTGCCGGGACCGTCGAATTCATCGTCGACCGGGACCGTAATTTCTATTTTCTCGAAATGAACACCAGGCTGCAGGTGGAGCATCCGATCACGGAGAAGATCACCGGCCTCGATCTGGTCGAGCAGATGATCCGCATCGCCGCCGGCGAGAAACTGTCCTTCGCCCAGAAAGACGTAACGCTGACCGGCTGGGCGATGGAAAGCCGCGTCTATGCCGAAGACCCGCTGCGCGGCTTCCTGCCCTCGATCGGACGGCTGGTGCGTTATATCCCGCCTGAAGAGGGCGATAGCGTCCGGGTCGATACCGGGGTCGGCGAAGGCTCGGAAATTTCCATGTATTACGATCCGATGATCGCCAAGCTGGTCAGTTATGGCGCGACCCGGGACGAGGCTATCGAAGAAATGCGCCGGGCGCTCGACGGCTACTATGTTCGCGGCGTCAATCACAACATGCAGTTCCTGTCGGCCGTCATGCAGCATCCGCGGTTCGTCGCCGGCAATCTGACAACCGGTTTCATCGACGAGGAATATCCCGACGGGTTCAGCGGTGTGGCGCCGGGCACGGCCGAAACCGCTACGCTCGCTGCAATCGCCGCCGCCGTGGGCCATATTTCACGAGAGAGAGAATTATCTGTTAATTCAGAACTCGAAGATTTAATTGAGGAAAACGCGCATTTCGTCGTTCAACTCGGGTTGGACTTCATCGACACGTTTCTGGAGGGCGAGCCCGGCGATGTGGCGGTGACCGTCGGCAGCGCGCCCGGGTCCGGCGCCGACGATCGCCCGATCGTTCCGGTGCTCACCGGCTGGCGGCCGGGCGAACCCCTCTTCAGGGGGCAGGTCGGCGGCGCCCAGGTAACCGCCCAGATCGACGCGAGGGGCATCGGCTGGCGGATCGGTCATGGCGGTGTGGCGGTGGAGGCGCGCGTCCTGCGGCCGGAGGTGGCGCGGCTCGCCGCCACGATGCCGGTCAAGGAGCCGCTGGACATGTCGAAATACCTCCTGTCGCCGATGCCGGGCCTGCTGGTCTCGGTGGCGGTCGCCGGCGGACAGCGGGTGAAAGCCGGCGAGGAACTTGCGGTCGTCGAAGCGATGAAGATGGAAAATGTCCTGCGGGCTGCCCAGGACGGCGAGGTGAAGGCGGTCCATGCCGGCCCGGGCGATTCGCTTACGGTGGATCAGAAAATCGTCGAATTCGTCTGACGCAATCGCAGCCCGATCGGGCCGGAACAAGCGTTTTCGCCGGTTTCTCGCACCCGTCCCTTGCAACACGGAGCCGGCCGATGGGAAAAGGTGCGCCGGAAACAGCCGTTCACCTGCGCATCGTCGGCACGGTGCAAAATGTCTGGTATCGTGGCTGGCTGGTTCAACTGGCGGGACGTGCCGGCCTCAGGGGCTGGGTCCGCAACCGGTTGGACGGCACCGTCGAAGCGCTGCTGATCGGTCCTACAGGGCGCGTGGACGAGGCGGTTGGCGCATGCCGTACGGGACCGCCGGCCGCAGACGTCGCGGCGGTTGAGGCCAGTCCCGGACGGGATGACGGTTCGACCGGATTCAGCCAGCGACCCACCGTGTGACACGGAAAGCCGGCCGGCCGGACCGGACAAGAAAGCAGGCGTCTATGGGCCGAATGTTGATCGAGGGGATCCCGTTTCACATCGATACGATGGCGGGGTATGTCGGCAAGCAGCTCGGCGAGAGCGACTGGATGCCGATAGACCAGAACCGGATCGACCTGTTCGGCGAGGCGACAGAAGACCGGAACCCGCTGCATGTCGACCGGGCCTGGGCCACAGCCGACGGCCCCTTCGGCAGCACCGTCGCCCACGGGTTCCTCACCCTCTCCTTGTTGAGCCACCTTTCGCGAATCGGCGAGCTGCAGCCCGACGGAGTCGACTACGGCATCAATCTCGGATTCGAGCGCGTGCGTTTCGTTTCTCCGGTAACGGTCGACGACCGGATCAAGCTGCGCGTGACCCTGATGGAAATCAAGCCGCGGGCCGCGGGCAAATGGCAGTACAAATTCCGCTGCTCGATCGTCACGGAAAAGACCGGCAAGGTGGCGTTGAGCGCCATTTGGCTCGTCCTGTTCGTCAACTCGGAACGCGCGGGAGAAGACACCCGACCGTTGGGCTGAACGCCGCCTTCAATGCTGCATCGAGATCGGCCATCGACGCGCCGGTCCCGAGATCGGCGAGGGACGTGACTCCATAGCGCGGGTCGTCGATTCCGCAGGGCAGGATGCGATCGAATTCCGCCAGGTCGGGCGCGACATTGATAGAGATGCCGTGATAACTCACCCAGCGGCGCAGCCGGATGCCGAGGGCGGCGATCTTGTCCTCATGGCCCGGCCCCTTGTCGGCCGAGCGGTCGACCCACAGGCCGATCCGGCCGTCCCGGGGCGACGCATGGACGCCCAGGTCGGCAAGCGCTGCCGCGACCCACGCCTCCAGCGCGCGGACGAGCAGCCGGACATCCTTGCGCCGCCGGTTCAGGTCGAGCATGACGTAAACGACTCGCTGTCCGGGCCCGTGCCAGGTGTAGCGGCCGCCGCGCCCGACACGGAACACCGGCAACCCGCCGGGATCGCGCAGCTCCGCCGGTACGGCGCTGGTCCCGGCGGTAAGGACCGGTTCGTGCTCCAGCAGCCAGATCGCTTCGGGTGCCTGCCGCGTCAGGATCGTCTCGACCCGGCGTTCCATGTCGCGGAGCGCCGGACCGTAAGCACGCGGCTCGGTAAATATCGACCACTCCGGCGCCGCTGCGGCCGGCCCTGCCGTCTCCTGCCTTTTGTCCGGAATAGACACCTGTGCCCTTCGTTCCCGCGGCCTGTCTTGCGCCGATTTGGCCGCTTTGGCGACCGGCGCTGCCGCTTATATAAGCTGAATTCGATCGCCGGTCCCGGATTGGCAGATCGGCGCTTTACATAGGCGGACCTTTCGATCAGACAGTTTCGGTCGAACGGGGCGCCGCACGCGGTCGTGGCGGAATTGGTAGACGCGCAGCGTTGAGGTCGCTGTGGGCGAAAGCCCGTGGAAGTTCGAGTCTTCTCGACCGCACCAGATCACCGGAGGGCCGGCAGGCCGGCCCGTTGCGAGACAGGCGGCTGGTGGCCGGCGGTTGATTCGTCGCCTCGCCGGGGAAATCCGGATATGGCCGACACCATCGACAAGCCCGCAAAGAAAAGGAAGAAGCACGCTGCGGCGCCGCTCTACGGCCTGCGCCCGGCGGTCGTCGACGCCGTCTCCGAAGCGGCGCGCGCCGGGCAGGCCAAGCAGGTGCGCCGCCTGATCCATCCCTTGCACTATTCCGACGTGGCCGACCTGTTGGAGCGTTTGCCGTCGGACGTCCGGTTCCTTGTGGTCGACTATTGCCGCCGGACCCTGCCGCCCGAGGTATTGCCCGAGCTCGACGATGCGGTGCGCGACGAGGTGCTGGAGACCCTTGAGCCCAAGCAGGTCGCCGCCGCGGTCAGCGATCTGAGCACCGACGACGCGGTCGAGATCCTCGAAGATCTGGATCATGCCACCCGGCAGGAAATCCTGACCGAGGTCGAGCCGGAAGAGCGGCTGCGGATCGAGGAGAGCCTGTCCTATCCCGGCGACAGCGCAGGCCGGCTGATGCAGCCGGAATCGGTCGCCGTCGCGCAAAGCTGGACCGTCGGCGAAGTGATCGACCATATGCGCGAAAGCGCCGATCTGCCGGACGATTTCTACGACATATTCGTGATCGACAGCGAGTCGCGCGAACTCGTCGGCATCCTGTCGTTGAACAAGCTGCTGCGCACCCGGCGGGCGGTGCGCATCGGCGCGATCATGGACAGGGACATCACCATCATCCCGGCGACGATGGACCAGGAAGATGTGGCGATCCTGTTCCGCGACCGGGATCTGGTTTCGGCGCCGGTCGTCGACAGGGACAACCGGCTGGTCGGCATGATCACGGTCGACGATGTCGTCGACGTGATCGACGAAGAGGCCGAGGAAGACCTGATGAAGCTGTCCGGCGTCAGCGAAACGGACTTTTACCAGGACATGATCCAGACGACCCGCCGCCGCTTCAACTGGCTCGGGATCAATCTGGTCACCGCGATCGCGGCGTCGGTCGTCATCGCGATCTTCGCCCGGACCATCGAGCAGATCGTGGCGCTGGCCGTCCTGATGCCGATTGTGGCCTCGATGGGCGGCAACGCCGGCACCCAGACGCTGACCGTCGCGGTCCGGGCCATTGCGATGCGCGATTTCGGCCCCGGCAAGGCCTCCCGCTTCATCCTGAAGGAAGTTTCGGTGGGGGTGGCGAACGGCATTCTGTTCGCCGCCATCATGGGGCTGATCGCCGGTCTCTGGTTCGCCGATCCGGGCCTGGGGGCGGTCATCGCGGTTGCCATGGTCCTCAACCTGGTGATCGCCGGCCTGTCCGGCGCAATGGTGCCGTTCCTGCTCGACCGCCGGGGCGTCGACCCCGCTATAGCCTCGCCCGTCATCCTCACCACGGTCACCGACGTCATCGGCTTCCTGACGTTCCTCGGTCTGGCGACTGTCTTTTTGCTCTAGCTGCTCATGCGGATCGTCTTCGACACCTGGCAGTTCGTCCGCGTGATGGTGCGCCTGGAGGAAACCCGAAGCCGGGATTCCGCGCGCCGGGCCCTGTGGGCGGCCTGGGCTGCGGACTGGCGCAAGCTGGATGCCGAACTGGAAGCGCAGCGCACCGCGGATTTCGGGCGATTTGCCCGGGCGATGATGGACCAGGAGGTGATCTTCGATCCGGTCGATGCCGCGACCGCCCGCACGGTCGTCCGGCTGGCGCGGGAAGTCGCCGGCGGGATCGGGCGGGCGCTGAAGGGCGCCGGCGCCGCCGACCGGGAGGACCTGGCCTTCGAGCAGGCAGGCCTCGACGATCTGGCAGGACGTCTCGAAGACCTGACCCGGCAAGCGTCCGGCGGGCGGCCTGACCGCGGCTAGCCCGGCTTTCGTGCGTCGCGGGGATTTTTCCTTCGATCCCGCGGCCGGTCAGTCGGCGTCGTCCGGCTCGCCGCGCGGTTCTCCGGCTTCTTCCTCCAGCTTGTCGACCCGCTGCCGCAGACTCCGAATTTCGCGCACCGCCCTGCCGATCCGCAGCTTGTCCCTCTCTTGCGCCCACATCTGCTTTATGGGCCGGGCGAAATATCCGGCGTAGACGGCCTTCGGTTCGATGTCGGAAATCACGCCCGCCTTGCCGGCGATTATGGCGTCGTCGCCGATGGTGTTGTGGTCCGCGATACCGACCTGACCCCCGATCACCACGCGGTCGCCGACCGTCACGCTGCCGGCGAAGCCCGCTTGGCCGGCGATCAGGACATTGTCGCCAATGGCCGCGTTGTGGCCGATATGGACCAGATTGTCGATCTTGGTTCCGTCGCCGATTCGGGTCGGCCCGAGCGTGCCGCGGTCGATGCAGGAGCCGGCGCCGATTTCGACGCCATCGCCGACAATCACGGTGCCGAGCGAATCGATGCGCAGGATATTGAAATTGAAGGGCGTGACCTGACCGGTCTTCCGCGCCCGCTCGATACCGTCCTCGTCCGGCGACACGAAGCCGAACCCGTCGGAACCGATGGACGCGTTGTGGTGCAGGATGCAGCCGTGGCCGATGCTGCAGTTCTCGCCGATCCGCACACCCGGATGCAGGATGCTGCCGGCCCCGACCTCCGCCCCGGCCGCCACGGTGACCTGGGAGAGCAGCACCGCTCCCGGCCCGACCGCCGCTTCCGGTCCGACGACGCAGAGCGGTCCGACTGAGGCGCCGTCGCGGATTTTCGCAGCCGGGTCGACAACGGCGCTGGGGTGGACACCGGGAAGAAAGTGCAGGGGGGGCGACAAGAGTTGCGTCAGCCGCGCCAGCGTGACCCGGAACCCCCTGTCAACTGTCAGGCCGCCGGCGAACCGGTCTGTATCGATCTCCATACCGCGCGCGACGATGGCCGCGCCGGCGTGGGTGCGGTCGAGCAGGGCGTGGGAACCCTTGTCCATGGCCAGCGCCAGGGTCTCGCGATGCTGAGCGAACACCGGATGGGCGGCCGCGGTGACCGTAAAGTCGCCGTCGCCGACGACTTCCGCGCCCAGCAGCCCGGCGAGGTCGTTCAGTGTATGCGGTTCGGCCGGTGAGAGCAGGGGCATCGGGAATAGCCGGCGCGCGGCGATTGCGCTGCGGAAAATTCGGGACCGCCGGAGCGGTGTCGGACGATCAGATAAGGCGGCGGGCGATACGCCGGCAACTCGCGCCGATGCCGCATCGGGGTCAGGCGGCGCGGCCGAAGCGGCGAAGAAAGGCTTCGACAGCTTCCCAGACGGCCTCGGGCCGTTCGATCTGCAGGAAATGCGTGCAATCGGCGATCATGGTGTAGGGCAGGCCGTGTCCCGCCGCCAGCGCCCGGCCGAGAAGGGCCGGCGGCTGAACCTCCGGCAGCGACGCATCGGCGCCGATCACCGCGATGTCGCCGGGCATGGCGCCGACCTCCGGCCAGATGGTCGGGTCGATGTTGGCGGCGAAAATCTGCGCTTCCAGCCGCTTCGGGCAGGCGAGCACCCAGCCGTCCGCCGTCCGCCGCGTCGTCGCCAGGGCGAACAGCTCGTGGGCGCCCGGCGGCCAGCGCCGGAACGCCCGCCGCGCGCGCAGCACGGCCGCCAGATCCTCCGGATCGTCGAACCGGTCGGGCCGGCGCAGGGCGATGGTCTCCATATCCTCCATATGGAAGCCCTGGCGCTCTTCCAGGGTGTGGCCCGGCGGCGGAAAGATCGGCGGGTCGACCAGGATCAGCGGCGACCAGCGCTCGCCGAACGCCCGGGTTTGCAGCAGCGCGGAAATGCCGGACATGGAGTGAAAGACAGCCGCAACCGGCCTGGCGCCGAACAGGGTGTCGATGTTGCGGCGGACGGTTTCGAAATCGTCCTGGAACTGGTCCCAGTTGTGGTTCTCCACGCCGCCGGGCGGATTCTGGCCATGGTTGCGGGTATCGAACAGGACCACGTCATACTCGGCCAGCATCAGGCGCCAGAACGGGAAATAGGCCTCGATCGCCATGCCGTTGCCATGGCTCAGCGCGACCCTTGGCCCGGCCGGGTTGCCGTGCCGCCGCAGGATCGTCGTGGCGCCGTCGGACAGGGTGACGGCATGGGTTTCGCGCGGCGCCGGCGGGATCAGCGAGGGGGAGAGGCTCATCGGGAAATTCATGCCGACCGGCTAGCCCGGTTCGACCGGCCGGTCAACGGAGGCGTCGGACCGGGTCGGTTTTTTTTGGAACGAAGTCTCGTGCCGGGCGCCATCCGCTCGCTTGCCGTCCTGGCTCTTGGACGGAACAGGCGGCGGGCCGGAGCGTGCGGCGGCGCAAACCCGCATGCGCAGGATTGGGGACCTTCTCCCGGCGACATTGCCGTCAAGACGAGACAAGGCCCTCCCGAGGATCATCCAGTGACAGCGGTTCGGCTCCCGATCCCGTTAGAGAGGCCGCGCACGCTCATGTAGAGCGTTTAAGACCGCCCATCGGCTTGCGCGTGTCGCAGAAAGAAGGCGCGGAAGGAGGCTTCCGCCGTCGAGCGGCTGCGCGAGCTGTCAACGGCGGCGAGATTGGAGTGGGCCCCTGGGGTCGGACAGTTGGATTGAATTGATTTGACCGGTGCGTCGGGCATTCGAAGGATCGACGCCCATGGCAAAGCACCGTACCCACAGCATCGCGTTCAAGCGCCAGGTCGTTCAGGAGTATCTGGCTGGTGAGACGTTTCACGGCCTGGCGCGCCGCCACGACCTGTCCCGCACCCTGATCCGGATCTGGGTCGACAAGTACGAGGCCGGCGACTTCGACGAGGACGCCGAGGCGGCCAGCACGATCCAGGAGTACGAGGCCCGCATCGCAGCCCTCGAACGCCTGGTCGGCAAGCAGGCCCTGGAGCTCGAGTTTCTAAAGGGGGCGCAGCGGCAAGGCCGGCGGCCGGGAAGCGCGCCTATGTCCGTCGTCACCGGCCCGCAGGCCTCTCCATCGCCGAAGGATGCCGACTGATGGGGATCGCGCGCTCCACCTACTACCACGCCTCGAACGGATCAGCAGACGACACCGCCCTGGTCGAGGCCATGCACGCGATCAAGGACGAGTTTGAAGCCTACGGGTGGCGCCGCATGCAGGCGGCGCTCAGGCACCGCGGCTGGATCGTGAACCACGAGAAGATCAAGCGCCTGATGCGCGAGCACGCCATGCATCCTCCGCGCCGCCGGCGCTTCGTCGCCACGGCCGACAGCGACCACGACGAGCCCGTCTTCCCGGATCGCTCCAGGAACTGCGAGGTCGATGGCCCAGATCAGCTCTGGGTCGCTGACCTGACCTACATCGCAATCCTCGGCGGCTTCGTCTACCTGGCCGCGATCATGGATGCATGGTCCCGCCGCATCGTCGGCTACGCGCTCGGCCGGCGGATCGACGCGCGGCTGACCCTTGCCGCGCTTCATCGACAGCTACAACGAGAGGCGCCTACACTCGGCCCTTGGCTACATGAGCCCCAACCGTTTCGAGGAGAAACAGCCCGGCAAGCCGGTCAATGTCGCCGCCTGAAACTGTCCGGCCCAAGGGGCTCACTCCAAACAACAGCCGGTCACCCAGCTTGGCTAAGAAGCCGTCTATGCACTTACATTCAAACCAGACCAGCCAGTGGGGGCAGGTCAACGGCGTCGCGTATGTCTGTTGGAAATTATTTGCAAACTGCCATATTTTCGGCTTGAAACAATATCGGGCAACGTCAGTCGAAAAGTCGAGGACGGCTGCCTGTACGCGGTCGACCGAAAGAAAGACATGATTATCAGCGGCGGATCGAACGTATACGAGCGCGAGGTTGGGGAGGCGCTGCTCGGATTTGACGGCATTGCCGAAGCCGCGGCGACTGGCGTCCCGCATCCCAAATGGGGAGAGAGGGTCGCCGCGGCCCTCGTTAGCAGCAGTGGAGAACCGCTGTCTCCAGTAATCCTGGACGACTACTGTTGTGCTGAACTTGCCGACTTTCGAAAGCCAATACGCTTTTCTTGGTGTGAAGCGTTGCCAACCAACGGGTACGGCAAGGTGTTCAAGCGCGATCTGTGCGACCGCTACGCCCAAGTGCCGTAAACGCACCTCCAAAACGGGGCCGATGAACCGAGGAGATACGAGGATGAACGAGATGACAACGACGAAGGGTCGACCGGAGGGGCTCGGCGCCGCCAAGGATCGTGGGCTCGTGCCGCAGATGCTGAACCACGCGGCTTACGTCACGCACGACGTTGCTGCGACCGTCGAGTTCTACACGAGGATACTCGGCATGGAGTTGGCGAGCACGATCATGGACGACACCATTCCGTCGACCGGCGATCCGTTTCCTTACTTCCATATCTTCTTTCGTATGGCCGATGGCTCTACGATTGCCTTCTTCGAATCGCCGGGGCTGCCGGAAGCCGCGAAGTCGACGCATCCGGCCTATGACATATTCGATCACATCGCGCTGCAGGTTTACGGGCCCGATGAGATTCGGCAATGGCATGCCTGGCTGGTCGAGAACGGCATCGACGTAATCGGTCCGACAAATCACAAAGATTTTCTCCTGAGCATTTACTTCCACGATCCAAACGGGCTTCGGCTGGAACTTACGACGCCGCTCGACAAGGACTGGAATCGTCACACGGAGCAAGCCTATCGCGACGTCGAACTGTGGGTGAAAACAAAGGAGCGGGCACAGAGCGAGGGCCGGGACGTCCAGGCGGTCATGCAGGATCTGATCGGTGAAGAACGCAAACGCTATGCGGCTGCCGGCAAGTAGTTGAGCACCCCAGGAAAGGAACAGGTTGTGACAAGCAGAGGCAGAGCGGAAGCGATTCAGGCCGACATGGGTAATGAGTCAGTGTCGTTCGAGCTAGAACGCTGGCTACCTCATCAATTTTCGTTCATTGCCAATCGCGTCAGTGCCAAGCTCGCGCGCATGTACGGCGAGCGGTTCAATCTATCGGTCACCGGCTGGCGCATAATTGCCGTGCTTGGCCAGCACGAGCCGCTTTCGGCCAAGCAATTGGCGGACCGCACCGGGATGGATCAAGTCAATATCACGCGCGCGGTGACCCGACTGGCATCGCAGAGTATGGTGTCGAGACGTATCGATCGGGTCGATCGTCGTCGGATAGTCCTCCGGCTGAGCAAGAAAGGGCGGGCTGTTTTTGACGTAGTGCTGCCGCTCGCAGAATCGATTGAAGCGGCCATCTTGCAAGAGCTTACGGTCGCACAAACCGAAGAATTGCGCCGCACAATGGCAGCGCTTGTGCAGCGGACCGAGGTGATTCTTTCCGATGATCGCGATTGGCGCTCTTTCGTTGTCACTTAGGAATAATTCGGTCGTTTCGGATTGACATTTTTTCCGAAGAAAACCGAGTCGTATGAGGTCGTGAGCGGGCTCCTGGAGGACGCCGTGATTGCATGCTGGGTAAATCATGGTTTTGACGATTTCTTCCTTTCGAAAAGGCGAAATATAAGGCGCAGGCTTGGCTGTTATCTCGAATCCAGCGATGTCGTCAAACTTGAGATCGCCGACCTCGGCGTGCTGCGTAACCGCATCATCTGCAACAGCTGATCGAGCTGAGATCAATGGTAATCGACGTCCATCATCACTATCTGCCGCAAGAACTGGTCGATAACTTTGAACGCCACGTGCCGGATCACGTGGAAGTACGCCGCGAGGACGGTATCGCAACGCTGGCCCGCCGCGACGATGGCTACGAGTACCTCGTGGTCGATCCGGCCTACTGGTGCGATCCAGAGCGGCAGATCCGGGACATGGATGCAGCTGGCGTCGACCACGCCGTGCTTTCGGTTGCCTGCTACCAGGACTGGATGACGATGGAGACAGCGCGCCTCTGCAACGACGGCATCGCTGTTCTGGTCGCCAGCCATCCCGACCGCTTCTCCGGAATGATCTCGATACCGCCCGACGGCGGCGAGACGATGGTGGAAGAGGTCCATCGCGCAACCGACGAACTCGGGCTTCGCGGGATCAATCTGAGCACGAGCTATCGGGGTATGTATCCCGATCATCCGGACTTCGCACCGCTATTTGCGCTCGCGGAGGCGTTGGATCACGCCCTGTACTTCCACCCGAGCTGGCATCCGCCGGTCCTCGATAACCTGGAGAGCTGGAATCTTGAGCGATCGATCGGCAAGGCGTTCGACCTCAACCTCGCGGTGGCGCGCTTGCTCTTCTCCGGGGTTATGGCCCGCCATCCGCGCCTTCGCGTTGCATTCGCGCATCTCGGGGGCGCGTTGCCGATGACGGCGCGGCGCCTGTTTCACGGACCGCGTGGTTGGCACGCGACGCCGGATCAGGACTATCCGGTACAACTCAAGCGCCTCTTCCTGGATACGGCGCCGGGTATCTGGCAAAGCCCGGTCGAGATTGACTTCGCCTGCACGGTCCTGGGGGTGGATCAGATCATGCTGGGTTCGGACTACCCACTGTCCAACGATCCGGCGGGCATCATCCGCGATTCGGTGCGCCATGTGGCGAAGCTTCCGCTCGACCGTAGCGCCAAGAAAAAGATCGCTCACGAGAATGCGGTCCGTTGCTTCGGCCTTTCGTGCGCTCACGGCGCGCGCGAGGTATAGGCTCGCTAGCCGGCGCGGCGGGTAAGCGGTTCGATCACCAGTTTTTCGCCGAGTACGAACAGGATCACGATGGAGATCGCCGTCGCGAAAACGAGGGCAGAATCCGATGTGACCTGGCCATGTTGCATCAGATAGCCCAAGCCGGAGTCGGCGCCGAACAACTCGGCTACTGTTGCGATCTTCCAGCCCACGCCATAGCTCAACCGCAAGGCGGAGCCGACGTGTGGCATGAGCATAGGCAGCGCCACGCGGGTAAAGACCTGCCACCGCGACTGGCTAAAGCTGCGGCCCATTTCGACCAGCTCAAGATCGAGTTGATCAAGTCCCTGGCGCAAAATAACGGCGCAGAACGGCACCAGGATCATGACCTGGATAAACAGGACCGAAAACTCGCTGATCTTGAACCACATGACGGCAAGAATCGCCCAGCCTACCGTCGGAAAGGAATTCAGCAGGGGCATCAGGCGCTGCTCAATGGCGTCGTCGGATGCCGGCAGGAAATGAGCCGTGGCCGCAATCGCTGCGCCTATCAGGAGTGCCACTACGATGGACAAGGCGAGCCGTACGGTGCTGTAAAGCACATGACCATAGAATTCCCGTTCACCCAGGAGCACCAACAGGCGCTCCGCGGTGGCGAAGGGATCCGGCAAAACGAACACGGGCATGTCACGGGCGGTCAGCCACCAGGCGCCGACCGCCAGGACGATGGCCCCATCTGCTACGAGGCGGGCACCGAGACTGTTCCGTGATTCTTTACGGGACATCGTAGTGACGGCCAATGCGCCGCCTGATCGGCTCGAAAACAAAGCGGTCCGAAGAGTAGACGAAAGCCACGATCAGCGTGATGACAACGAACACCAGATCGGTGTCGTATTCCTGCCGGGCTATGTTGAAGAGGTATCCGAAGCCGGCATTGCCGCCGAAGAGCTCGGCGGTCAGGGCGACTTTCCAAGCCAGGCCGAAGCATATGCGCGCCACCGAATACAGGAACGGGAGGAGGGTCGGGAGCACGACTTTGAGAAAACCGTCGATGCGACGCGGTCCGAAAGAGCGCGTCATCTCCAGCAGGTCGTCGTCGACGCTCTCGAACCCGACCCTCATGTTGATCAGGGCAAACGGCAGAAGCACCATCACAACGGCGAATATCACCGTCGTGTCGTTCAGGCCGAACCACAGGATGCCGATGAGTATCCAGGCGATGCCGGCAAAAGAGCTGAGGAACGGCGATATCCTCCCGTGCACCAGAAGCCGGAACACGGGAACGTAGTACGCCAGGGTCGCCAGCAACGTCCCGATCGTAACTGCGAGGAAAACGGCCGCTACGACATGACCGATCGAGACGCCGACATGTAGCCACATGTTGGCATCGCTCAGAAACGCCACCAGCCGTACGGCGACGTCCCAGGGGGTCGGTATCAGATATGGCGGCGTGGCAACCGCTACGAGGCTCCAGGCCACAAAGGCGCCGACCGTTGCGAGATGAGCGACCAGGCGCCGCCTCGCACGCAATCGCGGCTCACTCCTGGCGGCGAGGGACTCCGTAGCGGTCATCGATGAGGTTCGGTTTCACCGGGGCTCCGGCGAAGTTGTATGGCACCGAAAATATGGAAGAGGTCTACTCCCGTATCGCGCCATCCCAGATTACCGATTCTGCCTTTGGGTAACTTTTTATGAGTCCCATCTCTTTCGTGTACTTCCACAGGCGGTTCATCGATGCCACATCGGCGTCGGACACCGCCATCGGAACCTGCGCATAGGTGCCATAGAAGAATTCGAACAGGGCTGTCTCGGTACCCGTCGCTTTTGCGACGGCTGCATACACCTCGTTTTTGTGGCTCTTCGTATAGTCGGCGGAGGCCTTGAGCATCCGCAGAGCTTCCTTGAATACTGCCGGGCGCGCCGCGAGCTTTTCCGGGTAGCTGACAAAGATTGCGCTGGCAGGCGGGCCGCCAAAGACCTCGTGTACGTCTCGGCCGAGCCGGATCAGCGTCCGGAATTTAGGATCCTTACCTGCTTTCCATGCCTGGGTATTGAGGAGCGTGGCTGCGTCGACGCGGCCGCTCAGCAATGCGCCGGGCAGGGCCGCGGACGGCATCTCGACCCATTTATAGTCGCCGCCATTGATCGCCACGTTGGCTCCATGCTTCTTCGCCAAGGCGATGCGCAGGTGGGTGGTCGCGGTCGCGCGAAGCGCATAGCTGCCCAGCGTCTTGCCCTTCAACTGGTCGATCGACTTCAAAGGGCTGTCGGACCTGACGAAGATGTCGTAGCCACCGCCTTTAGGATGGGCGCGATACCCTGTGGCGACGACGACAAGATCGAGGCCGCGAGCCTTGGCGGGTGGGATGCCTGCGACGGCCGCCATGCTGATGTCGAAGGTTTTCGAACCGACCGCCTGAATCAACGCGACGATGCCGAGCGCCTTTGGCTCAAGCTCCACCGTGTCCGAGGCGACCTTGCCGTTCTTCAGCGGCCAGATCACAGCCTCGTAAACCGGATCGATAAGATACGAAAGAGAGACCTTCTCCTTCGCGGTTGCTGGAAGGCTCGTCGCCAGGACGGCGGCGGCCATGCCAAAAAGACTAGGTTTCAGCCAGTGCATTCCGACTCTCCTTTGTTTGCGTGGTTGGCGTTTCATTGACACTTGGAAACAGTGCGATCAGGTGACGGTGACGCTCAGTCATTCCGGCGTCGCCGTCGATGACACGCGGTCTTGCGTCCTCGACGACCATAGTATCGAGAATCCGGGTCGGCTTCGCCGACAGCAGCATGATGCGGTCTGCGAGGAGCAGGGCTTCGTCGACATCGTGGGTGACAAATACCACCGTCTTGCCGGTCCCGCTCCACAACCCGATAAGCTCCTCACGCATGCGCTGGCGGGTGTGGGGGTCAAGAGCGGAAAAAGGCTCGTCCATCAGAATGATAGTGGGCTCCACGGCCCACGCGCGGGCTATCGCGACGCGCTGACGCTCGCCGCCGGACAACATCCTCGGATACTTCTCGCGGTCGGCGAAGAGACCGACAGTTTCGAGCATCCGGTCGGCGCGCCTCAACTCCTCCGCCTTTGTCATACTGGGGAATCGCATTTCCACGCCGAGCGCCACATTCTCCCTTGCCGTTCGCCAGGGCAGCAGCCGCGGCGATTGGAACACGAAGGCAATGTCGCGCCAGCGGTCGCGCGCTGGCTGGCCCGAGATGGTAACGGTCCCCGAATCGATTGGTTGGAGTCCTGAAATGACCCGCAGGGTTGTTGATTTCCCGCAACCGGAAGGTCCCAAAATGCAGAAGAATTCTCCGTCCCCGATTTGGATTGAAATATCCCGATAGAGCAAGACGCCGCCCAGCGAGAGGGTGACTCGGTCCAAGCTAATGTAATCGGGTTGGCTAGCGGCCATCGAGACTCCGCTTCGCGGCAGGCAGCCGAAATTCCGACAACGGCGCCCCACTAGGCCTGCGCCGCCCGCCGCTCTGCGCGTTCGTCGCGCAACACAGCCTGCGATGAAAGAGCGCCACGTACCGTTTCCATCAGCGCCTCCGGGGCCCAGGGTAGCGCATCGCTTCGCCAAGCGACATGTCCGTCCGGTCGAACCAGCACCAGGGCTTTCTCGTAGAGTTCGGCGATCGCGGGATCCTCGACGTCGAATACGCATAACGGAACACCGCATCGCGCGGCAGCCTCGACAATCGAAGTTACATCGGGTGGCGTCAGCTTGCCATGGCAGCGGACCAGAACGAATCCGCGACCGTACAGGTCGAGCATCGAACGGCCGTCCGGAAGCCATGCATGCGGCGCCCGCGCGCCCGGCCAGGTCGTGGGGATATAGACCTGGAACTCGTCCGGCGGTGGCGGCGTCCCGTCGGGCACGCACAGGGGCGAACCCTCGTAGCGGTACCCAATCTGCACTCCCATGGATTCCCACTCGCCTACCAGAGCCTGCTTCAAATGGCGTCCGATCTTGTTCCGCGTCGCCTCGCCCTTGGGCGTCTCGTCGAGGATCGGCCCGCACTCGCTCGCAGAGATCCAGTTGCGGAAGTTCTGGGTAGAAGCGCGAGCGTTGCGAATAGCGACCGGGCGCCGTTCGGTTTCGTATGAATCCAGAAGGTCGGGGCCGGCCCAGCCCCGCAGGGATGCTTCCAGCTTCCAGCCGAGGTCAACGGAATCCCCAATGCCGGTATTCATGCCGAAGCCGCCTGTGGGCGACATGGTATGCGCGGCATCGCCCGCCAGGAATATTCGTCCGACGCGGAACTTGTCTGCGATGAATTCGGTGCGTTGCCAGGGCTTGCAGGTGAGGATCTCGAACTCGATGTCGTCGCGTCCGAATGCAAGACTCACCCCGGCTCTGGCGTCGAGTCGATCGAAATCCAATTCGGCTTCGCTGCCAATCAGCGTCAGACGCCACAGATCGCGGCCGTCGACGACGGTGAGGTTGCCCCAGGTACCTTCAGGCCCCACGAAAATGTAGCGTTCGGCCTCGCCTTTGTCGTGCAGCTCGGAAAAGCGGGGGATGTGAAGGAGGTATCCGACAGAGTGGCTGAGGAGACGGCCCTGTTGCGGAACGCCGAGGGTGGACCGAATCCGGCTCGCCGCACCATCGCATGCCACCATGAAGGGCGCGCGAATCTCGAACATTTCGTCGGTCGGCAGATGCCGGACGGAGACCGTGACGTCTGCATCCGACTGCTCGAAATGCTCGACGCTGCTGCGGTAATGCATTTCAACCGAGGGTTGCTCGCTGACCGCTTGGGCAAGAATAGGATCGAACCAGAGCTGAGGGCAGCGTTGCTTCTTCTCGGGACTCAACGGAGTGTCCGGCAATTCTCCCTGGGAAGGGTAGGCCTGATGCTCCAGCAGATGTCCGGACATGCTGGTGCAGTAGACAATGTTGAGCTTGTAGTCGTCGGGAAAGCCGCAATTCCGTACCCGGTCGACGATACCCCACTGGCGGCAAAACTCCATAGTGCGCACGGCTATCAAGCCGACTTTCGGATGGTCGATGGTGCCGTCGCCCTGATCGGCGATCGTGCAGCCGATACCCCGCCACCCCAGATCCAGCGCCAGGGAGAGGCCGATGGGACCTGCTCCGACGATCAGAACCTGAGATTCGACACTGCGTGCCATATGCTCGCCAATCTGCCCGAGTCAAACGGTCGTTGATGGGTTGCACGGTTGTTGGTAATTCACTCACGGCAGCCGCACGATCTTGATTACTCTACGAAATTATGTCAATCTGAAATGGATTTTCGGAGCCTGTTGATTTACAAGAATACGCGCTCCATACCTTGGAATTTCAGGTATTTTTATGAGCGGTAGCAATAGGACTGTCTTTCATGAGTGACGCAGTCCGGGTCGGCGCCGACATCGGCGGGACGTTCACCGACCTCGCATTCCTCACCGCTGACGGCAGCGTTTTTCGCGAGAAAGCGTTCACCACCCCGGGCGACTGGGCGCAAGGCATCCTGGATGGCCTTGGGTCTGCCGCGGAGCGCCACTTCGCCTGCACGCTGCCGGAATTGTTGCCGCGCGTGGTCGAGTTCACCCATGGGACGACGATCGTTACCAATGTTCTAGCGCAGATGAACGGTTTGCGGGTCGGGCTCGTGACCACCGGCGGCTTCGGCGATACCCTGCGAATTGCGCGTTCGGCACGGCAGAACACCCTGGACCTTCAAGTCCAGGAGTCGCCGCCCCAGATCGTTGCGCCGACCGACATTCTCGAACTCGACGAACGGGTCGACCGTTCGGGAGACGTCGCGGTTCCGCTTGACGCCAACGCGGCGAAAGCAGGAATCGATCGGCTGGTTGCGGACGGGGTCGAGGCGCTGGCCGTGTCCTTCCTTTGGTCGTTCGAAAATCCGGAACACGAGCGGACGATCCGGGCCATCGTGGAACGGGACCACCCGCAACTGCCGGTGTTCCTATCCAGCGACGTCCATCCGGTCATCCGCGAGTATGAGCGCACGGTGACGACGGTGCTCAACGCCTATGTGAGCCGCGGCGTGAGGGAATATCTCCAAGGCCTGCAGCAACGCCTGGATGGGCGCGGGCTGAGGGTTCCCGTTGGGGTCATGCAGTGCACCGGCGGCATCACGTCGATCGAGGACGCGCTGGCGGCGCCCTTGATTCTGCTGGCATCGGGTCCGGTCGGCGGCGTCATCGCCGCCCGCGAACTCGCACAGCGCCTTTCGATTCCACGCGTGATTTGTGCTGACATGGGCGGCACGAGCTTCGATACCGCGCTGATCGAGAACGGCCGGGTTGGCCGCACCAACCGGGCGCAGGTCGAACGGTTGAAGACCGGCTTGACCCTGGTTGACGTGGTCAGCATCGGGACAGGCGGCGGCAGTATCGCGCATCTCGACTCCTCCGGTCGGCCATCGCTGGGACCGCACAGCGCCGGCGCTGTGCCAGGACCGGTCGCCTACGGCCGCGGAGGCACGCGACCGACGACCACCGACATCGCCGTTGCGCTGAACCTGCTGGCCCCGGAGTGGTTCCTCGACGGGCGCGTCGAGCTCGACGTAGCAGCGGCCGGCCAAGCCATCGAGGCTTCGTTCTCCTCCTCCCTCGGCATGGATCTCCACGATATTTGCCGGGGATATTTTCGCATCGGCTTCGCTGCGATGGCCCAGGCGGTGCGCTCGGTCACGGTCGAGCGTGGCCACGACCCGCATCACTTCGCGCTGGTTTCGTATGGCGGCGCCAGCGGACTGTTTATTGCTGAGATTGCGGATCAACTCGGCATACGAAAGATCGTGGTTCCCGAAGCAGCTTCGGTCTTCTCAGCATTTGGCATGCTGTGTGGCGATGTCTCGCGCACCAACAGCAAGACAATCAACTGGAACGTTCTCAACGGCGACATCGATATACTGGGTGTCACCCACGAGGCCCTTGAGGCGAGTGCGCGCGAGCGACTCGGCGGGGACGCCGAAGGCACCGTGGCCGCTTGGGAGGCCGACCTGAAATTCGGGACCCAGGCCTATGAACTGACCCTCGCTCTGGAGGCGCTCGATAGCAGCAGCGACAGTTTCCGCCGTTCACTGATCGACCTTTTCCGCAACGCTTACGAGGCGCGCTACGGGAAGGGAACCCATTGGCAGGGCGCGGAAGGGCTCATCACCCTGGTCAACCTGCGCGTCACGGTAGCGCGACCCGTGGCGAGCGTCGAGCAGCAGCACAGGCAGCAGCACAGGCAGCCAGGCGCGAAGAGCGCGCGCGAATCGAAGACCGAGCGGACTGTCTATTGGCCCACGCAAGAGGACATCCCGGTGGTTTCCGTCGACGGTCTGGACACAAAGCGGACCCCCGGGCCTCTGATCGTCGAGGCCGGCGATACAACGGTCTACGTTCCTCGGGAGTGGCAGGCGACGCGCGACTCATGGAACAATATTCATCTCGATCATGGGGCAAGCTAGCCATGGCAGACTCCTTTACCGCACGCCTCATCGAACTCCGGTTGACCGCTGCGGTCCGCGAGATGGGGATCAGCATGATCCAGACCTCGGGTTCGCCGGCGATCACGGAAGCGAAAGATTTCTCGACTGCGATCTTCGATGCGGAAGGCGAGTTGATCGCTTTCGGCGGCTTCGCGGCGTTCCATGTGGGAGCCGCGATCGAGGGCGTGCGTTGCGTGCGCGCGATGTTTCCGGAGAGCGACATCGAGGCAGGCGAGGGGTTCCTGGTCAACGACCCCTATACCTCGGGCGCTCTGCATGTGGGCGACATCGGTATCGTCTGGCCGGTTTTTTATCGGGGACGCATCGTTGCCTGGACTTACACCAACGCGCACCAGACGGACATCGGTGGGGTATCGCCGGGCGGGCTTGCCGCCGGTGCGAGCGAGTGTTTCGCAGAGGGATTGATGTTTCCCCCGACGAGGATCGTCGTGGGCGGCGAGTTCGTCGAAGAATGGCTCCGCTTCATCGCCAACAACGTCCGCACGCCTTTGAACGTGATTGGCGATATGCGCAGCCTCTTGGCCGCTAACCGGACAGCGGAGCGGCGCATCATCGAACTCGTGGACGAGTTCGGCCTGGAGACGTTCATCGCCGCCAACGCCTTGAACAAATCGACGGCGGAGAAAGCGGTGCGCGAACGCATCGCAAGCCTTCCGGACGCGACCGTGGAGGCCGACGAGTGGATGGACTACGAGCGCGACGGCGAAATGAGCGTCTACCGAATTTCGATCAAGCTGACGATCGACGGCGACCGCATGGTGGTTGACCTCTCGGACAGCGCCGCGCAAGCAGCGGCGCCGATCAATACTTGCCGACCAGCGGTACTCGGCGGGATCTATACTGCGTTTGCGCAGAAGATGGCGTGGGACCTGCCGATGAATGCGGGAACCTTCCGCCCCATCGACGTCGAAATCGGCACGCCCGGGAAAGTCACAAATCCCCGGAAGCCGGCCCCGAACAGCATCGGCCACGTCGCAACGGGCGCGCGCCTGGTGCGTGGCCTGTCCAGCCTGTTTACCCAGTTCATGCAAGCCAGCCGGTTGCCGGAGGTGCGCGCCCAGGTGGCCGGCACGGCGTCGGACGGGTTGGTGCGGGGGGCTTGGGTCGGTCGCGATCGGGCGGGCAACCCGTTCGCTTTTCTGGGTCAGGACCAGACACCGGGACTGGGCGCGCGAGCCCGGGGCGACGGCCTCGATGTCGGTGGACTTCAATTCGGTCTCGGCATCGAAATTACCGATATCGAGATCGCGGAGAGCCAACAGCCCATTTTGTACCTCTGGCGCCGGCTCAATACGAATTCCGGCGGCCCTGGCACCTACCGCGGCGGCCTCGGCGTGGACCTTGCATGGATGCCGTACGGAGCCGATCAGATGGCCGGGACGATATTTTGCACGGCGTCTCGCTTCCCCGGGCGTGGCGAGCTCGGCGGCATGCCGGGCAGCACGGGCTTCATGGCCTGCAGCGCAGGCGCGATCGGCACTCCGGCACAGTCGATTCCACATCTGCGGCGATATCCCGACAAAGCCGAGTGGGCAGACTTACCGAGCTACGGCGCCGGAATTCGCATTAACAAAGGCGACGTGGTCCGCGTCTGGAGTCCGGGCGGGGGAGGGCTCGGAGACCCTGGCCGACGTGATCCGGCCAGGACCCATACCGATTTGGCTAGCGGTCGTATCTCGGTAAGCCATGCCGAACATGCATACGGTCTGAGGCAAGATGCCGGGACGTCGCCTGATCCTGCAATGCCAGGCGAATCGCATGCTGTTTTGCGTTGCGATGAAAACAATGCTCGCGCCTGCGGAGGCTGCGGCGGAGAACTGGGCGACTGGCGGGAGCCGCTCCGTTCCGTGGCCTATGTCGAGGAGGCGGATCTGGCCGAGACGCTGCAAGCCCTTGAGATGCATGCGAAGACCGACGTAGAGGGTCTCGTGCTGCAAACTTGCCGATGCCCGCACTGCAAGGTGGCCCTGGATCGGGCGATAATCTGGAAGCCGAAAGAAGTCTTCGTCGAACAGCAACACGGCGTGTTTGTGAGGAGCCGGTCGGTGGCACAATCCGGACAGGCAGCCTAGAAAAAGACACGCAATACCGGTGAGCATCGAGCACCTGGAAGCGCTTGGCGATCGATTGGCTTGGCGAAGTGCTCTCGAACGGCGCCGAGCGGCGGGGCCGGGATCCTGAGAGTGAGCTTCGCGGTCTTTACGCGAAAATCGGCGAGTTGACGGTGGAGCGGGATGTTTTGTCTCGCGAGTCCGGTCGATGGACCGGTCGGAGCGGCTGGCGCTGGGCGCACGAGATCGACAGCTGCAACTCGCCGGCGCCTGCACTCAGTTGTAAAGTAATCGTTCGTTCATAGGGTGATGGCGCAGAGATTGGGGCTGCCATCATCTGCACCACCACATGTAGTAATTGGGGACTGGTAACGCGATTCGACATGCGCTAGTTTCGGCGCATGGCGAGCCGCGACGAAGATTTTGGGGCAGACTTGGCGCTGACCGAGGGCGACGACGGGATTTGGTCGCCCTCCGGGTCAGCGCCAGCGCGCGAGGCGCGCGACTGGCGGTCTCTGTACGAGCAGGCGCATGCCCGCGCGGAGCGGGAGCGCTCGCGAGCGGACGCGGCCGAAGCGCGCGCTGAAGAGCTACGCTGGGCGGAGGTGGATTCCCGTTCCCGTGCGGGTTCGCTGAAGTGGCAGCTCGACCGCTGCCGCAACAAACTGAAGGCGGCTGTCGAAGAGACGAAGGACGTCCGCCGCACGGCGAAGAATGCACTTTCCCTGCAAGCGGAAGTCACGCGCCTGGAGAAGCTGCTTTCCGAAGCCGGCATCTTGCAGGCTTGGCTGACATTGCCGAGCTGCTTGGCCAGCTCCAGCAGCCCCACCTTGGCACGAATGATCTTCTGGTCCTTGGTCATCCTCAGGTTCCTTTCGCTTTGCCACGGGACCGGGCATGCCCGGTCCCGTGGCATGGAACCCACCAGTTATCGCCGAAATGTCAGAATAAATCGAAGCTAATACACCTTACGTCACCACCGGCGCCCGGAGCTCGACGATCATCGAGATCGATGTCCAGGCCCATACGCGCCGAATTATCCGTCCCCGCTGGCGCCGCGGCTGCGCCTGTGCATCGTCGCCTCTTGAAGTGTCGGCGGCCCCGCCGGCGCGCCTGTTCGCCAGAACGCCCTACGGAACCAGCGTGTGGGCGCGCGTGCTGTTCGAGCGCTACGCCTGCCTGCGGCCCCTGCACCGGGTCTCGGCATGGCTGTCGGACCAGGGTCTGCCGATCTCCGCAGGGACGCTCGGCGACAGCGTGCATCGCTTCGTGCCCCTGTTCGAGCCGGTGGCCGAGGCGATCCTTGCGCACCAGAACCAAGCGGCGGTGCGCCATGGCGACGAGACCCCCTGGCGCGTCCAGTCGCTGAGCGAGATGGGCCGATCGAGCCGCGCGTGGCTGTGGACCTCGGTCAGCGAAGACGCGATCTACTTCCACATCGACCCCTCGCGCAACGCCGAGGTTGCGAAGAGGTTGTTCGGCGCTGCCGTCGGCACCGTGTTCCTGGTCTGCGATCGGCACGCGGCGTACCAGAAGATGGCGCGCGAAATCGACGGAACCGTGATCCTCGCCTGGTGCTGGGCCCATCAACGGCGCGACTTCATCCAATGCGCGGCCGGCCAAACGAATCCGAGGTTCCTCATCCTGCCCTGGATCCGGATCCCCAACCTGGGATCGCACATCCTCTCGTTGGTCCGCCGACACCTGCCTTGAGGTGGCCTCGCCTTTTCGGACAGCCTGGCGGCTGCCCCAGTATTGAAAAAATCTGCATTCGGTTTGATTACTGATCCTGCGTTTCCGCTTTGCCCCTTAGCGCTCTCGGAAAAAAAGGTTTTTTCATAAATGATAACAATGCGTTACCGGAATAACCGGCGATGCACTCCGACTTTAATCCGGGGCGACACGATTGGTATTCCAGGGCAGCGAAGATCGTGCGGCGGTCGCTCATATCCACCGGACTGCCGGCCGGGTCAGGTTGAGCACTATGAAGCTGTCGCGGCGGGTCTGGTGGACGATGGTGTCCGCCTTGTCGACCTGGAGCAGGAGGACCGCCTCGGCCTTGACGGAGACGGAGTCGGTGAGGCGCCGGTTGAACTCGAGGTTCAGGGTCCGGGTGCGGGTGTCCAGATCCAGCAAGGCGCCGGCGATGAACTCCGCACCCTGGACGTCGTTGAATGCAAGGCGCGCGCCGAGGAACAGGTCGTTTTGGTACTGGTTGGTTGCGCGCCGGCGGCGCCCGTCGATCATCCATTCGGCGAGCAGGCTGAGGTCGGCGTCCGTCCCGAACACGCCGTTGAAGGTGTAATCGCCGCCGACGACGAAGGACGCATAGCCTTCCTTCTTGCCGACGGTATTGCTGGCGCCGCTGCGGTGAATGGCCTCCAGCTTGAGCAGCCAGGCTTCGACGGTGAGCTGGGCGTCGAGGCCGAACTGCCGGATCTGCTCGTAGTGCGGGGCCAGGACAATCCTGGTCGGGCTGAGCGGCACGAGCCGCATGACCGGTTCCCGGCTGGTGCCGTCGAACACGCTGAGCCCGAGATCGAGCGGCCCGAAGGTGTGGCTGTAGCGGGCGGCGACATCGAGATGCCATTCCCTCGCCCCGCTCTCGTAGGTTGCAAGGCCGTTGTCGATCCGGAACGACGGGCGCAGGCGGTGGTAGGAGATCGCGAACAGCTCGGCCGCCCCCCAGTCGCCGGACAGCGTGAGATGGGCCATCGGCTGGCCCAGCTTGGTCTTCTCGTTCGGATGGCCGGCCAGGTCGGTCTGGTTGACGATGTCGACCAGATGGCGCGCTTCGGCGACGCCCCAGAACACCCGGTCGATGCCGAGGCGCAGTTCCCATTCGCTCCCGCCCAGCGGGCCGGTCACCAGCAGATAGGCTTCGCGCAGGTCGCCATGGGTGCGGGCCGGGTCGGCGGCGTCGGTGCGGAAGAACGGCACCAGGGTGAAGCCGGTCGCCTCGGCGACCTGGAGATAGAGTTTCGGCTCGGCGATCAGCCCGGCGTTATAGGCACGCTGGCCGTCATGGGCGGCGGTCTGCGGAAACCACCGGCTCTCCACGGCCACGCGCCCGGAAATCTCGTGCTGGGCGGCCGCGGTTTCCGCCCCGGCGACGACGGCGAGAAGCAAGGCCGCCAGCCGGACCGCAAACCGGATGTTGACGGGCCCCGCCCACCGGCCCGCCCGCCTGTATACGGCGGGCCGCGCCATCAGCGCACCCGTTTCAGGCCGGTCCGGGTGAACTCGCGCGCCTCGAGGTCGGTCCCGAAGCTGTAGTCCGACCACAGCATGACGGTGCTCTTGCCGGTCAGGTGGTTGACCATCCGCATTTCGCCGGCGCGCCAGTAGCGGTCCAGATAGCGCGTATACTTGCCGAAGGTCAGCGTCTTCAGATGCGCGTTCTTGCGGTCGTAATAGGCGATCTTCCAGGCGCGCATTTCCGTCTTGTCGCGCCACACGATCTGGCGGCGGTAGACCGAACGCTTCGCCGTCGGCGCCTGCTCGACGACCGTGCAGGCGAGCGTGCCGCAGGCCTCGTCGCGCAGATACTGGTAGGTGTATTTCGCGACTTGCTGGGCGCCCAGATCCTCATAGGAGAACTCGCTGCCCATGAAGGAGCCGGACCGGTTCGACGAACTGATGCGTTTGACCCGCTTGAGCGCCGGCAGATAGAGCCACTGGTCGTCGGCCTTGTCCTTGTGGGCGTGGATCAGGAAGGCGGTGCCCTTGACGCTGCGCGGCCGGTCGAACACGAACAGGCTCCTGTTGCCGCCGCCCTCGGTCTCGAGAACCTTGATCCGAAGCTCCCGCCGGCTCTCCCGCCCCTGCCGGTTGCGCAGCACCATGGTCTGGCCGGCGGTGAAGTTGCCGAAGCCCCTGTCCCGGTCATAGGCCTCGGTCGCGATCTTGAGCCCGGCTGTTTCGGGCGAGGCGGCGCCCGCCGGCAGCGCCGCGCAGAGGCCGGCCAGCACGGCAACGCAGATCGCCGGAAGCCGGCGCGTCAGGCAGCGGAAAGCAGGATCGGTCATCGTTCTTTCGTCCGGTCGAGCGCCATCAGCAGCGGCAGAAGCAGGAAGTCGGCGCCTCCGGCGTCAGGCCGCTGTCGGTTGTGCGGCGCGGCGTATGGTTGCAATGCGCCGCCCGGCAGCCCGTCGTGCGGAATTCGCCTCGAGCGCTCCGCCCTGCAGCCAGTGTACCGCCGCAAACCAGGCCGACAAGCCCGAAAGACCGATAGGCAGTGGGGCTGGAGGCTGGGATACTGCCATGGAAGAGCTGATTGTCACGAAGACCGACTTTCGACGGGGCGGTAAAAAGTCGATTCCTCATGAGAGTCGGCTGGGTTATAATTGTGCATGTTTACTTTACGCGACCGACGGACCGGGGAATTGTTTGATCGCTGGTCCGATTTCGGGGACAAACGTCGGCGCCTGATGGAGCAATCCTGGGCCGGTGTTTTTCGGAACCATCTGCTTGTCGAACTTCCGGTTGACGATCTTTGCCGTCACCTTGATGAACGCATGGGCCGACCATCGAAGGATCTACACGTTGTCATCGGGGTCTTGCTTTTGCAGCAGCTGCACGATCTGAGCGATGCAGAGACCGTCGAGGCCCTGGCCTTCAATATGGCGTGGCACTATGCCTTGGACGTGCGCAGCGAAGCGGACAGCTATTTCTGTGAGAAAACCCTGCGCAACTATCGCCGTCTGTTTATCGAACAAGGTCTCGATGAATTGCTGTTTCGGTGTTTGACGGATCGGATGGTGCAGGGATTCTCTGTCGATACCAGCCACCAACGCATGGATTCGACGGCCCTTCGTTCGGCGATGCGGGCGCTGACACGACTTGGTATCGTTGTTGAGAGCATCTCGAAGTTTGCCCGTGAGCTTGAGCGATATCATCCCGGTCTGCACGAGCAGATCAGCAAGGAGGTGATCCGCCGCTATGTCGATCGCGAGGGCAATGGCGCGTTCGCGAATACGGCGCCGAGTGTTTCAAAACGCCGCCTCGGCGAAGCGGGTCAGGATCTCCTGGCCCTGGTGCTGCAATTCCGTGACACGGCGGCGGCAAAGCTTTCCAGTTTTGCGATCCTGGAGAGGGTTCTGCGCGTTCAGTTCGAGATCGTTGATGATGAGTGTGGCGATCGTGACGCAAAGCGCGCCGCGATTCGAGATCCAAAGGATGTGCCGTGCGATACCGTCGGCAATCCGGCCGACCCGGACGCGAGCTACAACGCGCACAAGGGTCAGGGATACATGGCGCAGATCGTCGAAACCTATTGTGAAGATGACAGTAACGAGGCGGTTGCCGCGACACCGGACCTCATCACCCACGTGGAGGTCCACAAGATGACGGTGCATGACGGCCATCGCTTGGCCGATGCGCTGGATGATCTGAGCGAGCGCGCGCTGACGCCGGCGGTGATGCTGGGTGATTCACATTACGGTTCCAGTGACAACATGGCTCTGACGCGCGAACAGAACATCAATCTCGTGGCGCCCGCGCGACCGCCGAAAGGCGCCGTCTCGGGACGGTTGACGTTGGAGGATTTCACTCTCAACGAAGAAGGCTTGGTCTTGCGCTGTCCCAATAACGTCGAACCGGTTTCAGCCTCGCTCGCCAAAGCCAAGCTGCAGGCCCGTTTCGACCTTTCCATCTGCCAAAAATGTCCCGATATACTGCGATGTCCCGTGCAGGCGGCCAAGCGTGACGGCCAATTTTCCCGCTTTCAATATACCCCGGCCAGGGCTGCCAACCAAAAGCGCCGGCTTTATGAACAAAGCGATGCCTTCCGCGACGTCTACAGATGGCGGGCCGGCATAGAAGCGACCATGTCGCGATTAAAGTACCAGATGAACCTGGCTCACCTACGCATTCGCGGCATGCCGGCCATGCGCTACGTGGTCAATCTGCGTGCCCTCGGCCTCAATATCCGACGCTGCGCGGCAATCGCACCATAAAAAACGAAGCCAAGGAGAAGCCAAGGATAGGTAATATCAGGTTTTATCCACCAGCAACGCGGAGACAGGCAAATATTCTTCACCGAACCGCAAAGACCTGTACAAGCACGCCATCGGCCAACAACTTTTTACCGCCCCGTCGACTTTCGGCGATCCCTCTCGACCGCAAAACAGCGCTAAGTCAACAACCTGCGTTTACCCTATCGGACCCACACCCTGTCTGATATCTGACCAAGCGACATTCATGAAGCACCTTCACTATAAGGACGCGGAGTTTTCCTCTTACGAAGTTCCTTTCAAAAAATACGGAATCGGGCGGGGCAGGGCAACGGAAGCCGCTTGCGGAATGGAATTTCCCGGCGCCCGAAACCGCGCTTCGGCCGAGTCTTCGTCGCCGGGGCCGATACCCCGGCAGGCCCGGATGACTGTGCCCGGCGATCCTGTCTCGATCGGTTCCTTAACCGCCAGTTAACGCTATCGGCGAATCCATGACATGGACCGTCCGGGCCCCGGTGGGGCCCGGTGCTTCGCTCCGGCATCTCGTCGAGTTCAAGAGTGAAGCCCGCCAGCGGACGACGGTAGAGTAGGAGCCACGAGTGCAATAAGGCGAGGCGCGGCGAGGGCGCAGGTTGGCGCGTTGTTGGCGCCGGTCCAGCGTCATTCGCGCCCGCGGTAGTGGTCGATCAATATTTGCGCGACCTCCGGTCGGGAGAATTCCGGCGGCGGGGCGATACCCCTGCCCAGCATCTCCCGCACCGCCGTCCCGGACAGCAGCACGAAATCCTCCTTCGTATGGCCCGGCGCCTCGCGCATCATCACGACCTTGTTCAGCTTCTTCGACCAGGCGGTATGGTCGGCCTTGAACAGCTCGATGCGCAGCGCGTCGCCGGGAATTTCGTCGAAGATTTCCTGGGCCTCGAAGGGCTCGTAATAATCGCCGACGCCGGCGTGGTCGCGCCCGACGATGAAGTGCGAGGCCCCCATATTCTGGCGGAAGATGGCGTGGAGCACCGCTTCGCGCGGGCCGGCATAGAGCATATCGAAACCGTAGCCGGTGATCATCGCCGAGTTCGGCGGGAAATACAGATCCATTATTTTGCGGATGGTGGCGTCGCGCACCGGCGCGGGAATATCGCCGGGCTTCAGCTTGCCGAGCAGCATGTGGATGACCGCCCCGTCCGCGTTCAGCCGCTCCATCGCAATCCGGCACAGCTCTTCATGGGCGCGATGCATCGGGTTGCGGGTCTGGAAAGCGACGACGCGGCGCCATCCGCGATCCTCTATCTCCTGCCGGATGGCGACGGCGGTGCGGAATGTGTCGGGAAACTCCGTCTCGAAATAGCTGAAGTTCAGCACGCGGATTGGTCCCGACAGCGCGACGCGGCCCTGGGCCTGGAAATCGGCGACGCCGGGATGCGCCGGATCGGACGTGCCGTAGACCTGCGCCGTCAGGCCGTCGAATTCGCCCGCCGAGAAGGTCTCGACCGCCATCACCTCCTGTATGGCGAGGACCGGCGCGCCGTCGACGTTGGGATCCCTCAGCGCGATCCGCGATCCGGGCCCGGTCGCGCCGGCTTCCTCGACCAGATTGAGCACCGGCGTCGGCCAGAAGAGGCCGCCGGCGGTTCGCATCGACCGGCCGACCGACAGCGCATCGGCCTTGTCCATGAAGCCGGCGAGCGGCGTGAAATAGCCGCCCCCAAGCATCACGGCGTTGCTGGCCGCCGCCGACGCGACCGTGATCGAGGGCAGCGCTTTCGCCTCCTGCATGAGCCGCTCGCGTTCGCCCACATCGTCAACAAACAGCGGACTGAGGCGCGCTGCGCCGTGCGGGGCGATCAGGTTCGACATACGGTTGTCTCCGGAAGGGCAGTCGGGCCGGGGATGGAATATCCGCTCGCCGGCCGGTGCGGTTCGACGGCCGGAAACCCGGGCCGTTCGGCCGCTCCTCTTTTCATGGAAAAAGCATTGCGTTCAAGCGGTTTGTGGACTACCGGACCTCCGACGGCGGCGGCCGGACCGCCAACCGACCCGCCCTTTGGTTCGCGCTTGTTAAATTCGAAAGTTTGAATATGATGCCGCATCCTTGCCTCGGAAGATACCGGCTTTTAAGCGTCTGTCCGGGGCTCGGCCGTGCAAGGGGGACTTGATGGCCTTCGAAAATCCTTTCGCCGCCCTGGCGACGGACGTGTCACCGGTTGTCATGCAGATCTATGTGGTCGTGATGGTCCTGTTCGTGGCGGGCGGCACGCTGTTCGATATCCTGCACAAGCAGAGCGCGCGGTATTTCTTCCGCGACTGGCGCAACACCCAGAGCAAGGGCACCGGCACGGTGGGCGGCGGGCAGGTGGCAAGCCTCGCCGTAAAGACCGTGGCATCGGAGATCGTGACCTCGTCGGAATTCTGCAATGCCCGGCGCAGGGTCGCCCATCTGCTCACAATGTACGGTTTTCTGGCCTATGCGATCGCCACGGCGATCATGGTGTTCGGCTATACGGACACGACCGCGCCGACGCCCGCGATTCTGCCGATCCTGTGGACCGTCGGCGCGCTGATGGTCTGCGTCGGCGGCTACTGGTTCTGGTTCTTCATCCGGGCCGACGTTTCGGCGGAGGGCCATTCGCCGTTCCGGCTCATCCGGGCCGACCTGTTCATCCTGTCCCTGCTGGCCAGTACGACCTTTGGCCTGATCTGGTCCTTTACGCAGCCCGGCGGCACATGGTGGGCCGACCTCTTCCTAGCGCTGTATCTGATCGCGACGACCGTGCTGTTCGGATCGGTCCCCTGGTCCAAATTCTCGCACATGTTCTTCAAGCCGGCGGCAGCGCTCCAGAAACGGGTGGCGGAGGCGAACGGAACCCGCCGCAACCTGCCGGCCCCGGCGGACCGCCCGGCGACCTTCGGCAGCGCGCGCCGCCAGCCCAACCACTACTGAAGCCGCCCGTTACCGGCCTTCTCCAAGGGAGTTTGCGAAAACCCATGCCGACTTTCGTCTACATGACAAGTTGCGACGGCTGCGGGCACTGCGTCGATATCTGCCCGTCCGATATCATGCACATCGATAAGACCTATCGACGGGCCTACAACATCGAACCGAACATGTGCTGGGAATGCTATGCCTGCGTGAAAGCCTGCCCGCAGAATGCAATCGACTGCCGCGGATATGCCGATTTCGCGCCGCTGGGCCACAGCGTCCGGGCGCTGCGCGAGGAAGAGAAAGGCACCATTTCCTGGAAGATCAAGTTCCGGAACGGCAACGAGAAAAACTTCGTCTCGCCGATCCGGACGACGAATTGGGGAACGATCCAGTCGCCGGCCGACTACGCCGCGCCGGGCAAGGACCAGTACAAATCCCAGGAACTGGCGCATGAGCCGGATGCCCTGAATATCGAGGGCGGGCTGCCGGCGCTCGCTCCCGATCGGCTCAAGCAGGGAGTGGTCTAGTGGGTTTGTTCTCACGCAGAAAAACGGTCGTCGTCGACTCGGATGTCCTCGTCATCGGCGGCGGCATGGCCGGCTGCGGGGCGGTCTACGAATCCCGCTACTGGGGCCGCGATCTCAAGGTCGTGTGCGTCGAGAAGGCCAATATCGAACGCAGCGGCGCCGTCGCCCAGGGCCTTTACGCCATCAACTGCTACATGGGCATGCAGTGGGATGAGAACCAGCCCGAGGACCATGTCCGCTACGCCCGCAACGACCTGATGGGCCTGGTGCGCGAGGATCTCGGCTACGACATCGCCCGCCATGTCGACGGCACGGTGCACAAGTTCGAGGAATGGGGCCTTCCCATCATGAAAGACCCGGAAACCGGGCGCTACCTGCGGGAAGGCAAGTGGCAGATCATGATCCACGGCGAGAGCTACAAGCCGATCGTCGCGGAGGCGGCCCGCAAGGCTGCGACCGAGATCTACAACAGGATCATGGTCACCCATCTCCTGATGGACAAGACGGAGCCCAACCGGGTCGCCGGCGCCGTCGGCTTCAACGTCCGCACCGGCGATTATTATGTTTTCCGGGCCAAGGCCGTCATCGTGTCCGCGGGCGGCGCCTCGCATATCTTCAAGCCGCGCGCGGTCGGCGAAGGCATGGGTCGGACCTGGTACGCACCGTGGAGCAGCGCCTCGGCCTATGCCCTGCCGATCCAGGTCGGCGCCAAGATGACCCAGATGGAAAACCGCATCGTCCTGACCCGCTTCAAGGACGGTTACGGCCCGGTCGGCGCCTATTTCCTCCACCTCAAGACCTACACCCAGAACGCCTACGGCAAGGAATACGAATCGACCTGGTACGAGCACACCAAGGAACTGGTCGGGGACTATGTCGACCGGCATCCGGTGCCGACCTGCCTGCGCAACCACGCCATGCTTGAGGAGCTCAAGGCCGGCCGCGGCCCGATCCGCATGGTGACGACGGAAGCTTTCCAGGATCCCCACAAGGAAACGGTGGGCTGGGAAAACTTCCTCGGCATGACGATTGGCCAGGCCGTCGTCTGGGCGTCGCAGAATATCGACCCCAAATACATCAACCCGGAACTGACGACGTCCGAGCCCTATGTCATGGGCTCCCATGCGACCTGCTCCGGCGCCTGGGCCAGCGGGCCGGAAGATTACGCACCGGACGAATACCAGTGGGGCTACAACCGGATGATGACGGTCGACGGCCTGTTCGGCGCCGGCGACACCATCGGCGGCACGGCTCACAAATTCTCATCCGGCTCGTTCACCGAAGGCCGCATCGCCGGCAAAGCCGCGGTCAACTATGTCAACGATCTGGGCAACGAGGCGCCGCAGGTCGACGAACAGGAATACCGGGCGCTCGAAAAGACGATCTACCAGCCGATGGAGAACTATGCGGTCGGCCGGAACGAGATCGTCGCCGGTACGGTTTCCCCCAGCTACCTCCTGCCGATCCACGGGCTCCAGCGGCTCGAGAAGATCATGGACGAGTATGTCGGCGGCATCAGCGCCCACTACACGACCAACACGCCGATGCTCGACCGCGGACTGGAACTGCTCGAGATGCTGAAGGAAGACATGGACCATATGGGCGCCGAGGACCTGCACCAGCTTCAGCGGACCTGGGAACTGCATCACCGGGTGCTCGCCTCCGAGAGCGTGACCCACCACACCATGTTCCGCGAGGAAACGCGCTGGCCCGGCTACTACTACCGGGCCGATCATCCGAAGCTGGACGACGACAACTGGCACTGCTTTACGCTGTCGCGCTACGACCGCGACAGCGGCGAATGGGCGATGGAGAAGGCGCCGGTCTACCACATCGTGGACTGAGCGACCGCGACGCGACCGGCAGGCGCCGGCCGGCAGCGATCTTCCCCATCCCGCGTTCAGGCGGGCGCTTTGACTAGGACGGTCACGATATCGGTGTGGTGATATTGCTGGTGGTGAACCGACGACGCAACGTGGCGCAGCAGGCGTAGCGAAAACCGCTGTTCCGACGGCGGCCCTGCGCCCTGCTCGCCGAGCAGCGCGATCCGGTCCTGCACATTCCCGTTGCCCGACCCGGCGAGGAATTCGAGAACGGCCCCTTCCTCATCCTTGCTGGCAACGAGGAACAGGCGGCGGGGCGCCCGGTCGCCGCGTCCCTCTTCCTGCTGCAGCAGGGTGAGCACGGTTTCTTCCCCAGCGGTATCGAGGCGGTCCGTCATCCTTTCGTCCCAGCCGCTGCGGGCTGCAAATTCGGCCAGGAAGCGGCGCAATTCGGGCAGGCCGGAAGCCGCGAACGGCAACTCGGTTCTTTTTGGCCGCGGCTTGGCCAGTTCGACGAACAGGGTGAGGAGCAGGGCGACCAGGCCGCCCGCCGTCATGCCGTTCTGCAGGATGCCGCCGGCAAAATCGGAAAAATATTCGGGAAAAATTACACCGTTCTGGAATCCGACGCCAATCCAGAAGGAGACTCCGGCGATCAGGCCCTTGCGGTAGTCGAGGCCGTCCCGAACGACGATCTTCATGCCCAGGACGAAGAGCATGGCCAGCAGAACGGTGATGTACGCCGCAGCGATGGGATTCGGTATCGCCAGAACGACGGCGAGCGCCTTGGGGCAGAAGGCGAGGAACACAAAGATCGCGCCGGCCGCCATGCCGACACTGCGGGCGCCGACGCCAGTCAATTCGGTGACCGCGATGCTGGTCGAATAGGTCGTATTCGGCACTGTGCCCGCCAGGCCGGACAGCAGGTTGCCCATGCCGTCGGCTGTGACTGCGCCTTGCACGGCGCGAAAATCCGCCGCTCGCGGCTTGCGCCATGAGACGTGCTGAATGCCGACGGCATCGCCGATCGTCTCGAGGGCGCCGACCAGGGTCACGAAAACAAAGGCCGGCAGGAGCGACCAGAAGACCGGGCCGAAGCCCAGGTCGAAGCCCGGCCAGGCGCCGGCGGGAAGCCCGATCCACGCGGCATCGGCGACCCGCGCCGCATCGTAGAGGCCGAAATAACCGGCGACGCAGCAGGCGACCGCGATACCGATCACCGGCGCCCACAGGCGCAGCGATCCGGTCGCCTTCAGGGCGATCCCCACCATCAAGAGAACGGTGACCAGGGCGCTCAACGGGGCTGCGGCGGCGGGCGCGCCTTCCGGGACATCGCCCAGCATCTTGAAGATGATCGGCATGACCGTGACGGGAATCAGCATGATCACGGTGCCGGCGACGGTCGGGGTGAAAATTCGCCGGAACAAGGAGAGGCGCGCGGCAAGCGCGAACTGGAACAGGGACGAGATGACGACGAGGGTGGCGAGCATTCCCGGCCCGCCTTGGGCGATCGCGGCGATACAGACCGAGATGAAGGCGCCGGAGGTGCCCATCAGAAGGACATAGCCGGCGCCGATGCGTCCTAGCCGCACCGCCTGCAATATTGTGGTCATACCGCTGACGACGACAGCGGCGAAGACGGCCCACGAAAGAAATTCCTGGGCGCCGCCGGCTGCCCGGATCACGATAACCGGCGTCAGCACGACCCCGGCGACGGTGAGCATGGCGAGCTGTGCACCGAGGCCGAGAGACAGCGAAAACGGCGGCTTGTCGTCAGGTTCTTATCGAACGCGCGAATTCACGCCGATAGTGTCGTCTGCCATACTTTTTCCTTTGCGCCGCTTCCTTTACGCTGCTGGGCGTCCCGTAATTCCTCTCCGGTTTCCCATCGAGTATCCCGGGCCGCACAGCGGAAACGCAAGATCCGATAATGCCGGTGATTTCAGGCGGACCGCGTTTTCGGCCCCGACCCGGCCGGGACCTCAACCGATCGCCTTCCGGGCTTGCTGCGTAAGTTCCTGGCCGGCACTGGCCGCAGCCTCGGCCAGAAGATCGACCCAGCGCTGGCCGTGAGTGGCGATGCGATAGGCCAGACCGATCCGCCGCGACGGTTCGGGCGAAACGAAGCGAAGAAACCTGAGATCGGGAGTTGCCGCGCCTTCGCAAACTGCGGCGGATTCCGGAATAAGCGTGAGGCCTTCGCCGGACGCCACGAGGCGCGACAGCGTGGCAAGGGACCCGGCGCCGCGCCGAACCTCATGCAATCGCCACATTGAGCAGGCGCCCAGAACCTGATCGGCAAGACAGTGGCCATCCGCGAGCGTGAGAAGCGGCCCGATATCGGTGCGCGCCATATCTTCAGGCTCAGGGACGAGGCCGTGAGCGCGTAAGGCATCGAGGCGTTCGGCCCGGCCCGCAATCAGAAATCGGTCCTCGAACAGTTCCCGCTCGGGCAGTTCCATCAATCCCAGCGGCAGGGAAAGGATCGCCGCGTCGAGCCGGCCGGCGAGAAGAGCCGCCACAAGGTCCTGGCCCGATGCTTCCAGCACGTCGAGATCGACTCGCGGCGATGCTTCCTTCAACCGCTCCAGGAGCCCCGGCAACAGGTAGGGCGCGAGCGACGAGATGATCCCGGCCGCAACCCGCACCGAGCCTTCCTCGTATTGCTTCCCCATCGTCTCGAGGAGCAGGGTCTCGTCCAGAACCCTGAGCGTTTGTTCGTGCACTTGCCGGCCGAGGCGGGTGAGAAGAATACCGCGGCTCTCGCGCTCCACCAGAGGCCCGCCGAGCGCCGCTTCGAGTTCGCGAATCTGGAGCGACAGCGCGGGCTGCGAGACGAAAACGCTCTCGGCCGCGCGGCTGAACGACCCGTGTTCGACGAGCGCCTGAAAATATCGGAGCTGCCGCAGGGTAACGGGCACGGGATCGCTTCTCCTTTCCCGGACGTCGCGACAGTGGGGTCGTATCGTGTCGCCCGAGAATTGATAGGTCCCGTCGACGGGACCGAACCCGTAGCCGGAACTGTCATCCCCGGCACAACAGCCGGCGGCGTGAGAGTTCGGCAGCATAGCACGGACATGGACGGCTTGCGCACTTTCCGGATAGCGCCCTGGCCCCTGTGCAGGTAAAGCGGCGGTCCGGCCGAATGTACCAGGATGACCGACATCAGCGAACCGAACGATTCCGGCACTGCGCCGTCGCGCGCGGCGCACAGCATGAATGCGGGCGATTGGGGCCTGCTGCTCACGTTGTCCGTATTGTGGAGCGTCTCTTACCTGTTCCAGAAGATCGGGCTGTCAGAGCTGCCGGTCTTTTCCGTGGTGCTCGCCCGGGTCGGCTTCGCTGCGGTCGCGCTCCTGATCTTCCTGCATGCCATCGGCCAGCGCCTGCCCAGGTCGCCGGGCCTGTGGGCGGGATTATTTCTGATCGCGCTCCTCAACAATGTGATCCCGTTCACGCTTATCGTCGGCGGCCAGCAGTGGATCACCACCGGCATGACGGCGATCCTGATCGGCACCACGCCGATGATGAGCGTTGTGCTGTCGCATATGTTGGGCGGCGAACGGATGACCGTCTCACGGGTCGCGGGCGTCCTGATCGGGCTGATCGGACTGGTTATCCTGGTCGGGCCGGAAGCGCTCGGCGGATTCACTCTGGGCTTCGTCGGGCAACTCCTCACCCTGGGCGCAGCCCTTTCCTACACCTTGGCGGCGATCTACGGCCGGCGCTTCCTGCACATACCGCCGCTGGTGCTGGCGACCGGTCAACTCACTTGCTCGACGCTGATCGTACTGCCGATTGCGGCATTCACCGACCGATTCTGGCTTTACTCGCCGAGCGCCGGCGTCTGGGCCGCGCTCCTGGTGCTGGCCGTTATCGGGACCTCGTTCAGCTATGTCCTTTATTTTCGATTGCTGGCGCGCGCCGGACCGACAAATCTGTTGCTCGTGACCCTGCTGGTGCCGGTCGGCGCGACGGTCGCCGGTGCGCTGTTCCTGCAGGAGGCGGTGACGTTCGCCGCGCTCGGCGGCATGGCGCTGATCTTTCTCGGCCTTGCCGCCATCGACGGCCGCCCGTTCGCCTGGCTGCGCGGGCGGCGACCAGGCCCGACGACAGGAGAATAACCGGGCGCCGCCCTGTCGGCGACCCCGAGTCGGGGTTGCGGTTTGACAGGGATGGCCCGCGCGAAGTCCAATAGCGCAGTAGGTCAGACATCGGCCGCGATCCTGCAGCGGGCACGCACCGTTCCGGAAGGGCCCCCTAATGAATCTTGCGCTCGTCAAGGCCGTCGTCATCCTTCCTGGGACAGCCCTGGTCTACGTTCCCGCCGCCATACTCTGGCTGGCCGAGGGATCTTCCGTGGCCATGGCGCCGGCGGATCCCGCGCTAACGCAATTCTGGTTCGGCCTGGCGCTCGCTGCGGCCGGCTTCGTTTTTGCCGTGTGGACAGTCAGGCTTTTCGCTACGGCAGGCCAAGGCACGCCGGCGCCCTGGGCTCCGCCCCGGAAGCTGGTCGTCCGCGGGCCCTACCGCCATGTGCGAAACCCCATGATCGCGAGTGTTGTCGTCATGCTCGGCGGCGAGGCGCTCCTCCTCGGTTCATGGCCGGTGGCAGGCTGGATGCTTGTGTTCTTCGGCCTCAGCACGCTGTTTTTCGTGCGGGCAGAGGAGCCGGGCCTCGAGCGGCGCTTCGGCGAGGATTATCGGCTCTACAAGGCCAATGTGCCGCGCTGGATACCCAGCCTGAAGCCGTGGGAGATGCCCCCCGGATAGGGCCGGGGGTGCGTGAGGCCGGTCAGTCCATCGCCTCGAAGCGCCAGTAGCGCGCCCAGCGGATCAGTTCCTCATCCGACATCTGGAACAGCACGGCATCCTCGGCCGCGCTGTGTTCGGCCGTCTTCCAGGACGGCGAGACAACGGTGTCGCCGTAGGTCCAGTCGATCGCCGTGCCGTCGATGGTGGACCGGCCGCTGCCCTGCATGACGACGAAGACGCTGTTCGCCGTGCAGCGGTAGGGCCGGCCCTGGAAGCCGCTATCCATGCGGTGCATGGTGATGGCGATGGTCGGCATCTCCGGCGTCTCGTAGCGAATGCGCCGGCTGAAATGTCCCTCCGGGTCCGGCGCGGCCGCTTCCAGTTCCCGGAGTGTGCGTTCCATGGGGAAGCGGTAGGGCGAGTCGCTGACCACGCGCCGCACCGGCTCCATGCCGGCGGGATGGCCCTCGACATACATCGGCTCCAGCAGGTGGACGAGCGGCACGTCCAGCCCGTCGAACCAGTAAGCCTGTTCGGCGCCGTCATGGCCGTGACCGTGCCAGGAGCCGCCCGGCGTCAGCACGACATCGCCGGTTAGCATCGGGTGCTTCTCGCCGTCGACGACGGACCAGGCGCCGTCGCTGTCGAGGATCACCCGCAGCGCGTGCGGGGCGTGGCGGTGGCTGGCAGCCTGCTCGCCCGGCAGGATGGTCTGGTAGGCGCAGATCAGCGTGCGCGCCGTCGCGATGTCGTTGCCGGGGATCGGGTTGCGCATGATCAGGTTGCGCCGTTCGGCGAGATCGGTGCCGATCAGCCGGGCCGCGCCGTCCATCGCCGCCCGCGCCTCCTCGTATTTCCAGTGCGCCGGCACAAAATCCGTATGCGGCTCGCGATAGAGGATCGGCACCTCGCGGTCGATCCAGCCCGGCGTCAGGCCGCGCTCGGCGGCGCGCGCGGTCAGGCTATCGAGATCGGGCGCATTGCGCAGTTCGTCGTAGGAAAGGATCGCGCCGTCCATTGGAACCTCCCGGTCTGGCGGTCATTCCCCCAGTCTATACGAAAGCCGCATGCCGGGCACCGGCCTTTTGCGTCGTCGCCTGCCGCCCCGGACACCGGTGCGGTTCATTGCAAACCGGCCTGATCGGTGATAGCGTGCAGCTGCACTGGAAAGAACGCTACGGTCCGGTGCGCGTACTAAAGGGATGGGAAAATGGCACAAGATTCAGGCAGTGAAAGTTCGGGATTCTTCGGTTCGCAAGACGACGTTCACGAGGAATTTCATTCCAAACCGGTGCCTCTGGGCAACAGGCTGGGATTCGCTGAACCCGCCTGGGTCTGGTCCGGTTTCGGTATTGCCTTCATTTGCGCCGTTATCGGCGGGCAGATACAGCAGGGGCTGGGCACCGTCGATGCAATCCTTGCCATTCTGCTCGGCAATTTCATTCTCTTCGTCTATTCCGCGCTGATCGGTTACCCGAGCGGCAAGTGGGGGATCAATTTCCCGCTCGCCGTGCGCTATGTGTTCGGCCGCGCCGGCGCCGTAGTTCCGGTGATCGTACTGGCCCTGCTGGTAACGGGCTGGTATGCGTTCCAGGCATGGCTGACCGCCGATATTCTCCGGGTTGCGTTCGGTCTTGAGGGCGCGGTGGTTGTCGGCATCATCGCCCTCATCGCCGGTATCATCTATGCCATCCCGGTGATTTTCGGCATCCGCCAGATGGCGCTGGTCCGGAAAATCGCAATTCCGGCGATGGTCATCTTCGCCGCCTATTACCTCATCACCCGGGTTATCCCAGCAGGAGGCTCGCTCTTCGAGGGCGAGGGCAACGGCAATATCGCCTTCTGGACCGGCGTCGGCATGGCCTGGGCGACCTTCGCGGTCTCCGGCACCATGACCGGCGATATCGTGCGCTATGCGAGAACGGGCAAACAGGCGGTCGGCGTCACCGCCGTCGCCTTCATCTTCTCGAACGCCCCGTTCATGATCATCGGCGCCCTCATCTCAGCAACGATCAAGGATCCCGCTACCGTCTATTTCTTCGACCAGAAATCCCTGGCGGTCCTGATTCCGCTGGTCGTGCTCGCCATCCTGAGCAACTGGTCGACCTGCGATGCATGCCTGTACAATGCGGCGATGGGCTTCACCAACACGATCCCAGGCTTCAACTGGCGCAGGGCGGCCATATTCGGCTCGATCATCGGGCTGATCGCGGCAGCCACGGGCTTCATCAGCGACATCGTAGTCTGGTTGCTCACGATCGGGCTGCTGGTTCCACCGATCGGCGGCGCCATTATTGCCGACTATTTCGTTATCCGAGGCGACAAGGGCTTCGCGGTCGAACGGGACGCGGCGGTCAACTGGGCGGCGGTGATCGCCATTATCGTCGGTGTGGTGCTCGGCTACATCGTAAACGAGCGGTATCCGACCTTCCTGTTCGGCATCACCGGCCTGGTCTCGTCCTTCATCGTCTATGTCGTGCTGGCGAAGGCGGCGCCGGACGCCATGGGCGCCGGTCTGGGCGAAACCAGCACCGGCGCGGAAGCCGAGGCGGAGGCGTAATCGCTCTTGCGCGTTAACCACCCCGGGGCGACAGCCCCGGGGTGACGCGTTCGTAATGACTTTTCCGGGGTGACGATCCCGCGGTAATGGTCCCCGATTCGCAATCTCAGATACCCGTAAGGAACCAGCAATGACCAGCGGCAACGACATCTGCCGGATGACAGCGGTCGAGATCGCACAGCGTGTGCGCGACAAGGAGATTTCCCCGAGCGAGGTCGCCGAAGCCTCGATCGCCCGGATGGAAACCCTCGATCCGGTGCTGCACGCCTATTGCACGCCGACGCCGGACCTGATGCGGGCCCAGGCAAAGTCGGTCGAGGACCGGATGATGCGCGGCGAAGAAGTCGGCCCGTTGGCCGGTGTGCCGGTCGGGATCAAGGATCTCGTCGTCATGAAGGACTATCCGACCGTGTCCGGCTCCATGGCCTACAAGGACTATGTGTCGGACGTTGACGATATCGTGGTCGACCGGCTGAAGGCCGCGGGTTCCCTCATTCTGGGCAAGACCAACGTGCCGGAATTCGGCTATTCCGGAGTCGGCCACAACCCGGTGTTCGAGACGACGCGCAATCCGTGGAACACCGACATGACGCCCGGCGGCTCCTCGGCCGGCTCGGTCGTCTCGACCATCACGGGCATGACGCCCTATGCCATCGCGTCGGACGGCGGCGGCTCGATCCGCATCCCGTCCTCGCTCACCGGAACCTACGGGCTCAAGGCCTCGATGGGCCGGGTGCCGCTGTGGCCCGGCACCAAGGACGAGCGCTATCCCGGCGTCTCGTCCTGGGAATCGCTCGAACATATCGGCCCGGTCTCGCGCAGCGTGCGCGACGCCGCGCTGATGATGACCGCGATCGGCTCGGGGCCGGATTCGCGCGACCGGCATACCCTGCCGGGGCCGGAATTCGACTGGCTGGCCTGCACCGAGGGCGACATCTCCGGCCTCCGGGTGGCCTACAGCCCGGACTGGGGCTATGCCGCCGTCGACCCGGAAGTGCGCGCGCTGGTCGATGCCGCGGCCCAGGCGTTCGAGAGCGATCTCGGCTGCACGGTCGAAATCGCCCATCCGGGCTTCGAGGACCCGTATCTGTGGTTCTGGGGGCTGGTCGCCCTCGAATCCGACCTGCGCGGCCTGCGCAGGATGGTCGAGGAGCACGGCCATGAGATGACGCCGCATCTGGTCGATTTCATCACCCGGCCGTGGACCGCCGAGGATCTGACCGACGCCGTCATGGGGCGCAAGGTCGTCGCGAACAAGATGGCCGCCTTCATGGAGGACTACGACATTCTGTTGACCCCGACCCTCGCCGTGCCCGCTTTCCCGGTGCACATGCAAGGGCCGGAGAAGATCGACAACAAGATCGTCGAACCGTTCAAGTGGCTCGCCTTCACCTTCCCGATCAACATGACGGGCCAGCCCGCCGCCTCGATCCCGGCCGGCTTCACCGAGGCCGGATTGCCGGCCGGCCTGCAGATTATCGGCCGGCATCTCGACGATCCCACGGTGCTCCGGGCTTCGGCCTGCTTCGAAGCCGCCCACCCCTGGGATCACGTCAAGCCGCCGATCTTGGCGGAGATGGGGCTGGCGTAGGGTTTATTCGCCGACGGATTTCGGTCGATCCGGCGGAAGCGGCTGACGAGCCGCGAGGCCGGTTCTGTCCTGGACATACCAACTTGTCACCCCGGCCGACCAACGGGAGAGCCGGGGACCAGAGCCGCCTGCGCAGGTCTTTCGGGTCGACTCTGGACCTTGGATCGTCGCTGCGCGCCGTCCGGGCTGACACGGGAAAGTGTTCGGGTTCCACTCAGGAGGCACCTGAGAACTGCATCCGCCGTAGGGGAGGGTTTGAGCAACCGGAAAGATTAGGTAACACTATGGACCGGTTACACGGGTGACAGTGTTTGCGGTTCGTTTCGTTTTCCGTCGGCCCGGCCGGGCCGACGGGGCGTAGGGGAGGGTTTCAAACCCGCCCCTGCAATGCCGACGGGATGCCGATACGCTATCCTGCCAGTCGGCGGCTTCCGGCCCTGCCTGGAACAGGCTCCGCGCCGTATCGAGGGAACTGCCGCCCAACCGATGCAGGGAACGGTTGCGGGAATTACCGAACCGGCGATAGTTTCGAGAACCGCAACAAACAAACGAAGGAGCGAGCGGGATAGCGATGCAGGCGCTTCGACTCTTTGCTCCGGCGGTATTGCTTCTTCTGACGGTAACGGTCGCGTTGCCGGCGGCGGCGCAGACCTACGAGGAAGCTTTCGCAGCCTATCAACGCGGCGACTACGCCGCGGCCTATCGCGGATTTCGGCGTCATGCCGAGCAGGGCGATGCCCGCGCCCAGAACAATCTCGGCTACATGTACTCCAACGCCAAAGGCATCCCACAGGATTATGCCGAGGCGATAAGGTGGTATCGCCAAGCCGCCAATCAGGGCCATGCCGGGGCTCAGTCCAATCTCGGGCACATGTACACAAAAGGAAAAGGCCTTCGTCAGGATTATCGCGCCGCCGTGAGATGGTTTCGCCGCGCCGCCGGGCAGGGCCATGCCGCGGCTCAATACACTCTCGGGCACATGTACCGAAACGGCAAAGGCGTCCCGCGGAATTACGTTGAGGCCGTCCGGTGGTATCGCCGCGCCGCCGAGCAAGGCTTTGCCATCGCCCAGGCCAATTTAGGGGTCATGTACGAGAACGGCGCGGGCGCTCTTCGAAACCTTGTTCAGGCGCACAAATGGTACAGCCTTGCAGTTCCCCGGTTTTCCGCCTCGCAGAAGCGTCTCCGCGCCCTCGCGGTACAGGGCAGGAACCGCGTCGCTCGGCGCATGACACCGAGTGCGCTTGGCCGGGCACAACGGCTGGCGCGACTGTGGCGGCCCGGTAGGGGAACGGCCCATCTGGCGCCGCCTCCAGCCAAAAACCCTGTCCGACGCCGCCGAGTTGCAGCGCTGCAACGCGGCCTTGCTCGCCTCGGCTACGATCCCGGCCCGGCCGACGGCGTCCTCGGCCGGAAAACCCGCGCCGCAATCCGGGCGTTCCAGGCTTCGGCGGGACTGCCGGCAGACGGCCGCGTATCGAGGCGGCTGGCGGACGCTGTAATCGCCGCCCTCCGAAGCGCCGGAAGCGCCGGCAAGACGCGGCGTCCGCTCAAAATGGCAGGAACAGGGTCGGGATTTCGCGTCAGCGCTGGTGGCCACATCCTGACCAATGCCCATGTTGTGCGCGGCTGCGCTGAAGTGCGGGTTCCGCCGGCGACTCATGCCCGTTCCCGCCGCATTACGGTCGCCGCGCGCGACGACCGCGCCGATCTCGCCCTTCTCGAAGGACCACCCAGCCAATTCTTTGCGGCGTTCCGGCAGGGACGCGGCATCCGGCCTGCCGCAAGCGTCGTCGTTGCAGGATTTCCGCTCCGCGGCGTTCTCGCCGCGGGGGTGAATGTCAGCACCGGAACTGTCGCCGCGCTCGCCGGTCTGCGCAACGACCGCCGTCTGATCCAGATCACCGCCCCGGTCCAGCCGGGCAACAGCGGTGGGCCCGTGCTGGATCTGGCGGGCAACGTTGTCGGTGTGGTGGTGTCGAAGCTCAATGCCCTCAGGGTTGCCCGCGCGACCGGCGATATTCCGCAGAACGTCAACTTCGCTGTCAGCGCAGGGACCGCGCGCGCTTTTCTCGATGCGGAAGGGGTCGCCTACGCGACGGCGCCCTCGGACAAGGCCCGCCCGCCGGAGGATGTGGCGGCGGCGGCGCGGAAGTTCACCGTGCTCGTCGAATGCTGGAAGTGACGCGAGGCGCCGACCATTTCGCCGCCGCCTTCTGCCTGCGCGATCCCGAAAGCCCGCTGAGCCGGCTGATCCAGGCGCAGATGGGGCTGTAAGGGAAGGTTTCAAACCCTCCATTACAATGCCGACGGGATGCCGATACGCTATCCTGCCGGCTGGCGGCATAAGCGACAATGGGTACGCCGTCGTACCGGTTGCCAATCCGGTCCGGCGAACGCATTTCCCCCGAATATCGAACCATTTCAAAATGACGGATCGCCAGCATGACCGAACCGGCCACGGACCTGTTATACGAGACCCACAGCAACGGCGCCTTCCGCTACATGGCGCCGGCGGCGGAATCGTCGCTCTACCGCAACGGCAAGGTGCTGACCCGGCGCGACCGCGACGGCAGCGACAGCGGCTTCGAGGGCATCGATCTGGAAAGTCGCGAGATGGCGATCGTCGATGCGCGCACGCTGGCGCGCGATGAGCAGCCGACGCTCGCTGCCAACGGCTTCGAACTGCTCGACCGGCCGACGGCCAGCCCGGACCTCGACTTTCTCGACCACGAGGCGGTGGTGCGGACCTACTATCCGGAATGCGCGCAGATCATGAAGGCGGCGACCGGCGCCGCCATCGTCGCGGCGTTCGACCATAATGTCCGCTCGGCCAGCGGCAAGTCCGACAAGCGGCGCATCGCCGGCGGCCAGCAGGTCCAGGGGCCGGCCCATGTGGTCCATGGCGACTACACCCTGACCAGCGCGCCGCAGCGGATGCGCGACCTGGCGCGCGCGCCGACCGTCAACGACACCTACCGCACGGCGCTGGCCGTGGGCGAGACGCTGCTCGATCCGAAGGCCGTCGAACGGGCCATCGCAGACGGGCGCTTCGCCCTCATCAACCTCTGGCGCAACATTGCCCGGGAGCCGGTGGCGACCCGGCCGCTCGCGCTCTGCGACGCCGCGACCGTGCAGCCGGAAGAACTGGTCGTGTTCGAGATCCACTACAGCGACCGGGTCGGCGAGAATTATTTCGCCAAGCACGATCCGCGCCACCGCTGGGTCTACTGGACCGGCATGAGGCGCGACGAGGCGCTGCTCATCAAACAATGGGATTCGGCCGGCGAAATGGCCCGCTCGAAGGGCGCACGCGCCGATGCCGACGGCGCGGACCTGTCGTCCACCTTCAGCTTCCACAGCGCGTTCAAGGACCCCGCCACCCCGCCCGACGCCCCGGACCGCTGGAGCATCGAAGTCCGCTGCGCCGTGCTCTACGGGTGAGGCGGGCGTAGGCGGCCGGCCAACTGCGGGCCGTCGAAGTTTCCTGGAAATAGCGCTTGACACAATTACTATAATTCCTATAATAGGGAATATAACGTAATTTTTGGGTTTCCACAGGCGCTTTGCGCTGGCTCCGCTGCCGTCGGGAGAACCTCGCCAGGTACCCGTTTTTTCTTACATATATTGACCGGTCTGTACAAATCTGTCAGGTGCGAAAATAAATCGATACGTCGATTTTGCTCTGCTTGGCCGTCCGAATCAGCCGCTCATCCTGTGCGTCTGTACGGCTAAGCTGCACCTGTCTTGGATGCGCCGGACCAAGACTGGCGCCGTGACCGGCTGCGCCGCGCCGGCCGGGCATTTCGCGCTTGGCGATGGTTCAGAATATCCGGACAATCGGTTCGGGACACGGCTGTATGCGGCCGCGGCCGGACAACATATCCTGACAATGGCGGATTCTTGAGGGAGGGATTGCGATGAGCGGACCTTACGAGGGCGTTAAAATCGTCGACGTGACCGCGATGCTGTCCGGGCCGTGGGCGACAACGATCCTGGGCGACCAGGGCGCCGACGTGATCAAGGTCGAGGTGCCGGGCACGGGCGATCACGTCCGCTCGCTGGGCAACCGGCGCGGCGGCATGTCGTCAATGTTCCTCAACATCAACCGGAACAAGCGCTCGATCACCCTCGACCTCAAGAAGCCCGAAGGCCGCGATCTCCTGCTCAGGATCGCCGCCACCGCCGACGTCTTCGTGCAGAATTTCCGCCCCGGCGTGGTCGAGCGGCTCGGCGTCGGCTACGACGACATCGCCAAGGTCAATCCCGACATCGTCTACCTGTCGCTCTCCGGCTTCGGCGAGAAGGGGCCGTGGGCCGGCAAGCCGGTCTACGATCCGGTCATCCAGGCGGTTTCGGGCCTCGCCACGATCCAGGCCGGCTCCGACGGCGAGCGCCCGCGGCTGGTGCGTACCGTCCTGCCCGACAAATTATCCGCCATGGCGGCGTCGCAGGCGATCGGCGCCGCCCTGTTCCGCCGCGAGCGGGCGGGCAAGGGCCAGCATGTCCGCCTGTCGATGCTGGATGCCATCCTCTCCTTCCTCTGGGCCTCGGATTTCAACGCGCAGACCTTTCCCGATGCGGAAGTCTCCAACCAGGCGGCGGCCAGCTTCATCGATCTGATCTACCAGACCGGCGACGGCTACATGACGGTCGCCATCATGTCGGACAAGGAATGGCGCGGCCTGTGCAAGGCGCTCGACCGGGAGGAATGGCTCGAAGACGAACGCTTCGCGACGCCGGCGGCGCGCGACGTCCATGTCGACCAGCGGCTCGACCTGACCCAGCAGGTGCTATTGGAGCGCAACACCGACGAATGGATGGAGAGGCTCGAAGCCTGCGGCGTGCCCTGTTCGCCGGCGCTGACCCGGAACGAGGTGATCGACCATCCGCAGGTCGTCGCCAGCGGGATCGTGGTCGAGAGCGAGCATCCGGTTGCCGGACGGCTGCGCCAGACCCGCAACGCCGCCCGGTTCGAGGGATCGCCGGCGACCGATCTGGTCGGCGCGCCGCAACTCGGCGAGCATTGCACGGAAATCCTGTCCGAACTCGGCCTGAGCGGGGCGGAAATCGCCGGCCTACACGAGAGTGGGGTAATCGGCGGCGAAACCGACCCGGCCCTCAGCGCCTATATGGCGGCGGCCGAGTAGGGCGAACTGCGGGACAGGGCGAGACGGAGAGCAGTGCTGAATGGCGACCTGTCTGGTCATCGGTGCGGATCGCGGGATCGGCCTGTCCCTCTGCCGGCAACTGGCCGCGCGCGGCGACACGGACGTGTCGGTGTGCCTGGGCCGGGGCGAGGCCTATGACGGCGCCGGGATCGAGGTCATTCCGGGCATTGACGTGACCTCCGGCGACGCCGTCGCCACGATGGCCGACGCATTGGCGGCCCGAAGCGAAAAGGATGGCGGCGGCAAGATCGACTGCCTGATCCACGTCGCCGGGGTGCTCGGTCTCGATGAGCTGGGCAAGCTTGATTTCGACGATGTGCGCCGGCAGATCGAGATCAACACCATCGGCCCGCTAAGGGCGATCGAGGCGGCGCTGCCTTATCTGGCGGCGGACGCCAAAGTCGGGATCGTCACCAGCCGGGTCGGCTCCTTGTCCGACAACGGCTCCGGGCAGATGTACGCCTACCGCGTCTCGAAAGCGGGCGCGAACATGGTCGCCCTCAACCTGCACCACGATCTGTCGAGGCGCGGCATCGCCGTGGCGGCGCTGCATCCGGGCATGGTCGCGACCGACCTGACCAGGGATATCCCGGGAGACTTCCAGTACATCGCGCCAGACAAGACGGCGGCGGGACTGATCCGGCGGATGGATATTCTCGACCTCGAGACATCGGGCCGGTTCTGGCATGCCAACGGGGAAGAGTTGGCATGGTGAAGGCGAGGGTATCGGTTGGCATGCCTGAAGAGCGAATGCGCCTGTCGGAGGCAAATCCAGGATCGCAGTCGATCGGGATCTGCCCGGCCGAACGGGCCGCTCGTCCTGGTCCGCAGCGTGTAGCGGATCGCCTCCGGCCTATTCGCCGAGAATCAGGTCGACCATCAGGTCGAGGCAGCGCTCCAGCCTGCGGGACGGCCCGACGAGGACATAGTTCACCGCGAACCCGTCGAACGCCATGAACAGGATATGGGCGAGCGCCGTGTCTCTCAGTTCGCGGGCGCGCGCCTCCGGCAGGCAGGAGGCGATCAGGTCGGCGATGCGGTGCTCGGCCCACAGCAGCAGGTCACGGGAATAGCGGCCTTCGCGGCCGGAGACCGCCAGCCCTTCCACAAAGGTATTGCCGAAGGCGCCGTCGGCGGCCGGGAAGGCTTTCCACAACGTCGCCAGGACGGTCCGCAGCCGTTGCCGCGGATCGTCGATTGCCCGGGCCTCGATCTCCAGCGCCTCGATCCGTTGGCGCAGCCAGGGATCGTAGATCGCGAACAGGATATCGAGCTTCGAATCGAAATAGACATAGACGTTGGAGGGCGACATGCCGGCGCGCTGCGCGATCCCCCGGATGGTCGTTGCGGCATAGCCGCGCTCCTGGAATTCCCGCCGGGCGCTGTCGACGATGCCGGTTCGGACATCTTCCTTCTTTGTTTGCGCCATGGCCGAATCGATCTTGACTTTCCTGCCGGACAGACCGCAGCTTGGGGTCATAAACGAACAGTGTTCTTTTATGGCCCGCCTGCCTTTTTGTGTACGGCCTTTTTTGCACGCCGTTCGTGCCTGCTATTTGTGCACGGCGTTTTGTACATGCCGGGGGCCGGCGACGGAGGGAGACGGAGCATGGTGCATCTCAACCAGCGCGCGCAAGAGGTCAATCCGGCCCGGCTGGCGATGCTGTACCGGCGCCAGTTCGAATTGTGCCGGGTGAAAGAGGGCGAGACCGTCGCCTGCGTCTCGGACCTGTCGACCCGGCGCGAGTATATCGAGGCCGCCTTCGCCGCGGCCGACGAGCTGGGCGCCGACATCTACGAGATGTGCGTCAACAACATCCCGTCCTGGACCCGGGTCGGGGTCGCGACCATCGGCCGGTGCAAGGGGACATTGGAGGCCGCCAGGGCGGCCGACATGATCGCGATCTTCCATGTCCCGCTGTTCACCCGATGGCTGAAGGATGTGACCGAGACCGGCACGAGGGTGCAGATGATCATCGATGCGCCGGACGATCTGGAGCAGCTGATGGCGCCGGAGGGGCTGAAGGAAGCCTGCCTCTACGGCGACGCCCTCTACGCCAGGACGAAGATGGCCCGGGTGGTGAGCGACGCCGGCACCGACCTGACCTGGGACTGCGGCGAATACCCGGTGATGACCCAATACGGCTTTGCCGACGAGCCCGGCCGCTTCGACCATTGGGGCGGCGGCCATATCCACACCTTCCCCAACGAGGGCTCGGCCAACGGCACGGTGGTGCTGGCGCCGGGCGACATCGTGATCCTGCCCTATTGCCGCTACATCCAGGACGCGGTCCGCCTGACGATAAAGGACGGCTATATCCGCAAGGTCGAGGGCGGGCTCGACGCCAAACTGATGCAGGACTGGCTGGACGACAACCGGGAAGACGAAGACGACATGGAACCCTATGCGATCTCGCATCTGGGCTGGGGCCTGAACCCGCAGGCGCTGTGGTACGGCATTGCGCTGAACGGCGACGAGCCCGAGCGCAGCCGGGCGGCGGCGCGGACCTTCCCGGGCAACTTCCTGTTCTCGACCGGGCCGAACACGCAAGGCGGCGGCACCCGCACCACCCGCGGCCACTACGATGTGCCGATGCGCGACTGCACCATGATGCTCGACAACAAGGTCATCATCGACAAGGGACGCATCGTCGATCCCAACATGATCGTCCCGCGCGAAATGCGCTAGGCGGTGCGTATCGGGCGGCAGGCTCCGGTTTCGACGCCATGAAGATCGCTGGCAGCTTCACCGTCGCGGCGCCGGTCGAGCGGACATGGCAGGCGATCACCGACCCGCAGATCGTCGGCGCCTGCCTGCCGGGCTGCGAGGCGGTCGAAACCGTGTCGCCGACGCTGTACCGCGCCCGGATCGGCGTGAAACTGGGGCCGATTTCGGCAAAGTTCGCAGCTGAGGTAGAAGTGCTCGAAGAGCAGCCGCCCACCCGCATCGTGTCCGTGACGCGCGGCGAGGAGGGCGGGCGGGCCAGCCATATCCGGTCGGACAATATCCTGTCGCTCGAACCGGCAGATGACGGCGGCACCCGGGTGACGTATGAAGCGGAAATGACAGTGACGGGGCGGCTTGCCAAATTCGGTTTCGGGGTGATGAAAAAGAAAGCGCAGGCGCTCGCCGGGGAGTTTGCCCGGAACCTGGAAGCCCGGCTCAACGCCGGAACGGGCAACGGATAGGCCGTTATGGAGTTCGTCAAACCGGAGAGCATCGACGCCGCCGTCGCCGCCTTGCAGGGGGAGGATGCGGCCTGCCTGGCCGGCGGCGCGACGCTGGTGGCCATGATGAATGCCGATCTGGTAGCGCCCGGCCGGCTGGTCTCGCTGCGCGATCTGCCCGCGCTGAGGACGGCGGTGCGGCAGCCGGACGGCACGGTTGTCGTCGGCGCCATGCGCCGCCATCGCGAGACCGCGGAGGAAACCGATCTGCGCGACGGCCAGCAGGTGCTGAGCGACGCCGCCGGCAAGATCGCCAACCCCCCGGTACGCAATATGGGCACCATCGGCGGCTCCTGCGCCTTCTTCGATCCGGCCGCCGATTATCCGCCGGCGCTGATCGCCGCCGACGCGCGGTTTTCACTGGTCGGGGCCGAAGGGCGGCGCACCGTTCCGGCGGACGAGTTCTTCCTCGACTGGTACGAGACCGCGCTCGAACCGGGCGAACTGATCGAGGCCGTCGTCGTGCCGCCGGCGCCGGCCGGGACAATCGGCAGCTACACCAAACTCGCCCGGGTTGCCGGAGACTTTGCCACGGCCTCGGTCGCGCTCGTGCTCGGCATGCAGGGCGATGCCTGTTCGCATCTGGCGGTCGCGGTCGGCGCCTGCGGCCCGGCTCCGGCGCGGCGGCGCGATGTAGAAGCCGAGCTACTGGGCGGCGGTCTTGGAGAAACCGACATAGGCCGGCTGAACGATGCCCTGTCGGAGATGCTCGACCCGGTCGACGATGTGCGCGCCAGCGCGGATTACCGCCGCCGGGTGGCGCCGCGGCTGGTCCGCCAGACGATCGCCGAAGCCAGGCAACGAGTGACCGGACCCCGATGAGCCGCGAACACATTTCTTTGAGAGTCAACGGCGCCGACCGGCCGGTCGCTTCGGTCGCGCCGTGGACGACCCTGCTCACCGTCCTGCGCGACGACCTGCGGCTGACCGGCGCCAAGCGCGGCTGCAACCAGGGTGTGTGCGGCGCCTGCACGGTGATGATCGACGGCGAGCCGGTGCGCAGCTGCCTGTCGCTGGCGCTCAATTGTACCGACCGGGACATCGTCACCGTCGAAGGGCTTGCCCCGACCGGTTCGCTGACGCCGGTCCAGCAGGCGCTGGCCGAAGGCAATGCCGTCCAGTGCGGCTTCTGCACGCCGGGCATGCTGATCGGCGCGCATGCCCTGTTGCGGCGCAATACGCCGCTGACGGTCGATGACGTGCGGGCCGGCCTGTCGGGCAACCTGTGCCGCTGCTCGGGCTACAAAAAGATCGTCGAAGCCGTCGTTCGCGCTTCGGAGGCAAGGCCGTGACCCCGCTCGATACCGCCGCAACCGGCGTCGGCGCCAGCCTGCCGCGCCTCGACGCGCGCGAAAAGGTGACCGGCCGTGCACAGTACATCGCCGATATGGTCCGGCCGGACATGCTGCACGCGGCAATCCACGCCAGCCCGGTCGCCCATGCGATCATCAAGGGATACGACATTGGCGAAGCCCTGGCGGTACCGGGGGTGGCCTGCGTCCTCACCGGCGAGGATTTTCCGGACGGCCGGATGGGCGCGTTCATCAAGGACGAGCACGCCATCGCGAAAGGCAAGGTGCGCTATCCCGGCGAGCCGGTCGCGGTCGTCGCTGCCGAAGACGAGGAGACCGCCCGCCGGGCGGCGGCGCTGATCCGGGTCGACTACGAGGAATTGCCGGTCGCCGCCACGCCGGAGGAAGCGATGGCGCCGGACGCGCCGCTCATCCACGAGGGGCTGGCGGATTATTTCAAGGTCTTTCCCGCCATCTGCGGCGGCAATATCGCCTCGGAGACCGAACTGTCCGAAGGCGATGTCGACAGCGCCTGGGCGGACTGCGACGTCATCGTCGAAGGCGACTACGAAACGCCGGCCCAGGCGCATCTCTCCATCGAGCCGGTCGGCGCTCTTGCCGAAGTCGATCCGGCCGGCCGGGTCACCCTGTGGTCGGCCAACCAGTCGGTGTTCCGCGTCCAGGCCAATGTCTGCGAGAGCCTGCAATTGCCGATGTCGAAGCTGCGCTGCCTCACGCCCAAGGTCGGCGCCGGCTTCGGCAACAAGATGGAGCCCCATGTCCAGCCGCTCGCTGTGCAGCTGGCGCTCAAGACCGGCCGGCCGGTGAAGCTGATCCTCAACCGGACCGAGGATTTCGAGATGGTGCGCGCGCGCCATCCGTTCAAAATCCGCTGCAAGACCGGGGCGAAGAATGACGGAACGCTGGTGGCGCGCGAACTGAGCGTCATTCTGGATTGCGGCGCCTATGGCGACGACAGCCCCGGCGTGCTCGGCTACAGCCTGCTCATGGGCCGCGGACCGTACCGCATCCCGCACTGCCGCTGCTCGGGCAAGCTGGTCTACACCAACCGCATGCGCTTCGGCGCGTTCCGCGGCTTCGGCAATCCCCAAGTCACCTTTGCCACCGAGAGCCAGATCGACGAGATCGCCGGCCGGCTGGGCATGGACCCCCTCGATCTGCGCGCGAAGAACATGATCCAGCCCGGCGACCGCTGGTTCGGCGGCGGCGAGGTCGCGTCGAACGGGCTGGCCGAATGTATCGACAAGGCGCGCGCGGCGGCGGGCTGGCAGCAGGGCAGGGCGCTTGCAGCGCCGCCCGGCAAGCGGCGCGCCCTCGGCGTCGCGGCCTGCGCCCATATCAGCGGCCTGCTGGCGACCGGCGCCATCGTCCGGTTGCTCGAGGACGGCTCGGTCGTGCTCAACACCGGCGCGGTCGATATCGGCCAAGGCTCCGATACCGTGCTGACCCAGATGTGCGCCTCGGCATTGAAGGTTCCGGCCGACCGGGTGGCGATCGCCAGCCCGGATACCGATGGCTCGCCCTACAACTGGGGCACGACGGCCAGCCGGGTCACCTACACGACCGGCCGCTCGGTGGTCGCGGCGGCGGGGCAGGTTGCAGAAGAAATCAAGCGCCACGCCGCGGAGATTTTCGAATGCGCCGTCGGGGATCTGGAACTGCGCGACGGCGGCCGGGTCGGCATCGTGGGCGTGCCGGACAAGGAACTGAGCTACTTCGAGGTCTCGGCCCGGGCGCACTGGGCCGCCGGCGGCCCCATCGTCGGCGCCGACACCTGGGTCTACAACAAGCCGAGCGTCGATCCCAAACGTGCCACTGCGCGCGGCCTGCCCTTCCCGCAGATCGGGGTCTACAGCTTCGGCTGCATGATCGTGGCGGTCGAGATCGACGAGACCACCGGCAAGGCCGACGCGGTCGAGGTCTGGTCGGCGATGGATGTCGGCAAGGCGATCAACCCCGGCTCGGTCGAAGGGCAGATCGAGGGCGGCTTCGTCCAGGGCATGGGCTTCGCGCTCACCGAGGAGATGGTGTTCGACGGCCCGCGCCTCGCGAACCCGTCGATGATGGACTACAAGGCGCCGACCACGCTCGATTCGCCCTTCGATATCCATTCGATCATTGTCGAAGCGGCCGAACCCGACGGGCCGTTCGGCGCCAAGGGGATCGGCGAGATCGGGCTGGTGCCGGTGCCGGCGGCGATCGCCAATGCGGTGGCGGCGGCAACCGGCGCCCGGCTGCGCCGGTTGCCCCTGACGCCGGAACGGGTTTTGAACGGCATGCTGGAGAGCGACGCATGAGGATTGAGGACTACCCGCCGCAGGAGCCGCTCGCGGACTACGCCCGGCCCTATCACGAGGAGGTGCTGCGCCGCGGGGCCGGCATCGCCTATGAGGAGTTCCGCTACGGCGACAACGCGTATCAGGGCGTGCTGGTGGCGCGGGCGGCCAATCCGACCGGCGACGTCCTCGCCTTCATCCATGGCGGCGGCTGGACCAACGGCTACAAGGAATGGATGGCCTTCATGGCGCCGGCGCTGACGGCTCGCGGCGTTACCTTCGCCTCCATCGGCTACCGCCTGGCGCCGGGCACGCTGTTCCCGGACGGCTACCGCGATGTGCTGGACGGGTTCGCGGCGCTGCACCGCCGGATCGGCGAATTCGGCGGCGATCCCGGCCGGATGTTCGTCGGCGGCCATTCCGCCGGCGGCCACTACAGTTCGCTGATGGCGGTCACGGACGGGTGGCAGGCGGCGCGCGGGCCGCCGCCGGATGTCGTGCGCGGTTGCCTGCCGGTTTCCGGCGTGTTCGAATTCCGCTCGGGCAGCGGCATGAAGGTGCGTCCGCGCTTTCTCGGCCCGGAGGGGTCCGGCGCGGAAGTGCCGGCCAGCCCGATCGCCAACATCGCCCGGACGCCGCCCTTCTTCATGGCCTGGGGCAGCCAGGATTTCCCGCATTTGCGGACCCAGGCAGAGACGATGGCCGGCGCGCTCGAAGTGGCCGGCAGCAGCGTCGAGACCATGGTCCTCGAAGGCTGCGATCATTTCCACGCCAACTACGAGGCCGGCAACCCGGACGGCCCCTGGACCGAACGCGCCGCCGCCTGGATGGCGGAGCAGAGGTAGGCGAGGGCTTTCATCACCGGCGCTAACGGGCGGAGCGAATTCCCTCCCAATTCCTCCCACTTCAAAGGATTCCTCCACGAAACCCGGACACCGGGAAAAGAGGCGGCGGGAACGGCCCCCGCGGCAGCCGGCGTTCCGGCGCGTCATGAAATGTCATGATCCGTCATGTATCGTTGCGATGGCCTCACCGTTCGCTCTGCCGACCCGCGCCGTTTTCGCCCTTCCCGCGCGCCGCCGTCCAGAATAGACAGACTATTCTATATACCGCGTTTTTTTGCACACCGGCCTTTCTGCTCGAAGCCGCATCGCCGCAAACCGCCCCCCGCCGAAGACGCAGTTTTGTTCATATAATGTTCCCATGAGGATGTCAAGGCTTCTTACGGAGATTGTCGCGGCCGCTCAGGAATGCTCCACTTCGCGCCACGCGCCGTTTTCGGCGGCCGAGGCCATCATCGCCTCCATCACGGAGACATTGGCGATCGCTTCTTCGGGCGTCACGGCAACCGGTCCCTCGCCGCGAACGGCTGCCGCGAACCGGGCAAGTTCCGCGGCAACCGTGTCGACAGGCTTCAGCGGCAACTCCTTCACGGCGCCGTCCATGGCAGTGTGGGTCAGCCGTGCAAAATCCTCGCTTGCTTTAAAGATTCCGTTCGTCGTGCAGACGCGCAGCCAGGCGTTGAGCGATGTCGCGAACAGGCTGGACAGGGTCGCGGTCAGGCCCGAATCGAACTCGAACAGGGCGGTCGCGACATCGTCGATATCGACCGGCGCCGCAGCGCGGCGCGCCAGGCAACTCACCCGGCCGACCGGGCCGAACAGCCATTGCATGGTATCGACGATATGCAGCCCCATCGACGCCAGCCCGCCGCCCGGCACTTCCGCGCGCTGCGCGCGCCACATGTCCGGCCGGTAGCCGAGCGCGCTCGGGCTGGAAAAATGGCCTTCGAGATGCAGGACCGTGCCCAGTGCGCCCTGTTCCAGCAGGCTGCGCAGGCGGGTCGCGGCGGCGCTGAGCCGGCGGTTGTGCCCGACGGTGAGCAGGACGCCGGCGTCGCGGCAGGCCTCGGCCGCCGCCCGGCCGCTCGCCGCCGTCAGCGTGAACGGCTTCTCGACGAAGACATGCTTGCCGGCCCGCGCGGCGGCCATGACCTGTTCGGCGTGCAGCGAGTGCGGCGTGGCGATCAGCACGGCCCCGACCGCCGGATCGGCGAGCGCGTCGGCGAATACCGGTCCGGCGGGGCAGCCGAAGTCCTGCGCGAAGGCCTCGCGCTCCGCGGCTACGGGCGAGACGCCGGCGACAAGATCGAGACCGGCGATGCTTCGGGCCGCCCGCGCCAGTTCACGGCCCCACCAGCCCAGCCCGATCACGGCAACCCCGATCGCCACGGCTTTTCCCTCCGAATGCCCTCTGTGGATCGGCAAACCCGCCGGCTACAGACCGAGATAGGCCTCCCGGACGGTGGGATCCTGCAAGAGATCGGCACCGGTTCCGGCCACGGCGATGCGGCCGTTTTCCATCACATAGGCCGAATCCGAGATGGCGAGGGTCGAAGAGATGTCCTGTTCGACGATGAACACTGTCACGCCGCGGTCTCGGATTCGCTCGATCATCTCGAACAGCGAGGCCGTGATTACCGGGGCGAGGCCGAGACTCGGCTCGTCCAGCAACAGCAATCGCGGTTCCGACATCAACCCGCGGGCCAAAGCGAGCATTTGCTGCTCGCCTCCCGACAGGGTTCCCCCTGCCTGGCGTCGCCGCTCGCGAAGGCGGGGAAACAGCGTGTACATCTCTTCGGTTCGTTCCGCGGCTTGAGCGCGGGCGCGGGGAGAGACGGCGCCGATCCTCAAATTCTCTTCCACGGAGAAATCCGGAAAGATCAGCCGACCCTCGGGGACCAGCGCCATCCCACGCTCGACCCGATCATGTGGCGGCGCCCGGCTGATGTCGTGGCCGGAATAGACGACCTTGCCGTCGTCCAACGGCAAGAGCCCGGCCAACACCCGCATCAGCGTGGTCTTGCCGACCCCGTTGCTCCCCACCAACGCGGAGATCGAGCCTTCGGCCACCTCCAAAGAGACGGCGTTCAGTATCCGCACCTCGCCATAGCCGGCGGAGATTTTCTCGAGCTGCAGCAGCGCGCTCATCGTGCAGCCTGGCCCAGATAGGCTTCGATCACCCGCTGGTCGTTGGCGATCGTCTCCGGCGCCCCTTCGGCGATCTTCACGCCGTGGTGGATCACGACCAGACGTTCGCAAAGCCGCATCAGCGCGCGCATGACATGCTCGATGACGATGATGGTCAGCTCGTAGCGCGCATGGAGGCCGGTGATCGTATCCAACGTCTCCGCGATCTCGACCGGGTTCAGCCCGGCCATGACCTCGTCCAATAGCAACAGCTTCGGCCGGGTCGCCAACGCACGGGCGATCTCCAACCTTTTGCGGCCGGCGAGCGTCAGCGTGCTCGCCGGATCGTTCGCGTTCGCGCCGAGCCCCACCTCATCCAGGACTTCCTCCGCTGCGATGCGTGCACGTGTCATTGAGGATTCGCGGCCGGTGCCGAACAGCACGCCGATGGCAACGTTCTCGAGCACGGTCAGCCCGCCGAAGGGGCGAACGATCTGAAATGCGCGGGCGATCCCCAGACGGTTCACCTGGTCCGGCCGCATGCCGTCGATGCGGCGCCCGTCGAACCGGATGCTCCCGGCCGTGGGGCGCAGATTGCCGGCGATCAGCCCGAACAGCGTCGTCTTGCCCGCGCCGTTGGCGCCCATCAGGCCGAGAATTTCGCCGGGTGCTACCTCCAGGTCTATCGAATCGACCGCGACGACCCCGCCGAAGCGTCTGCTGAGCCCCTGCAGGCGCAGCCCGCTCATGAGGCCAGACGCCGGCGTAGCAGTGCGACCCGGCCATGGATGCCCTCCGGCGCCCAAAGCACGAACCCGACCAGCAGCGCGCCCATGAGGATCATGTAGATCTCCGGCCAGTTCGCCCACAGCAATTCCTGTAGCAGCACCAGGAAGCAGGCGCCGTAGAGCGGCCCCGGAGCGTCGTCGCCGCCGCCGATGATCGCGATCGAGACGATGGTGAACGAGGTGATCGGGTTGAACACGTCCAGCGGCTCGAAAAAGCTCGTCCGCAGGATCATCACCGCGCCGACCATACCCGGGATGACCGCCGATGCGGCGAAGGCGAGAACCTTGAAGCGGGCGACGTCGATGCCGAGTGTCTCGGCCGCTTGCTCGTCCTCGCGGATCGCCCGCAAGCCGGCGCCGAAACGAGAGCGGCGGACCCAAAAAGTGATGATGATCGAGGCCGCCGCCAGCGCCAGGATCGCAAAATAGAGCTGGTCCAGCCTGGGTGTGCCCAACAGCAGCCGACCGAACTTTCCCAACGCCGCTTCGGTACTGATGACGATGAACTTCGCCAGCTCGGCCAGACCGAAGGTGAGGATCACGAAATAGGGGCCGCGCACCCTGAGGCAGGGAAAGCCCACGAGCAGCGCCATCAGCCCGGTGCACAACCCGGCGAGAAGGACCGAAAGCCAGAACGGGAGGCTGCCGAAGCACAGCACCATTACGTAGGCGCCGACGCCATAGAAAACCACATGGCCGAGCGAGATGTAGCCGGTCATCGCCGAGAGCAGGATCCAGCTCTGGGTGAGCGCAATCCACATCAGGAACGACAACGCCACGCCCAGGAAGTAGTCACCGGTGAAGCGGGGAAGCGTCGCAAGGATCGCGACACCGACGAGGAGGCCGATCGCCGGTCGCCGGGCGTTCATCGGATGGCCCTGCCGGCTCCGAACAGCCCCTGGGGCCGCCAGATGAGGACGCCGATGAACACCCCGTAGATGAGGATCGAGCGCATGCTGGTCGAGGTCAGCGCGACGCCGTAGATCTCGATCACCGCGAGCAGGGCCGCGCCGGCGAGCCCGCCCATCAGATTGCCCAGACCGCCCAGGATGATCACCACGAAGGCGGCGATCGTGAAGGGAAACCCCATGAAGGGCGAGATCTGCTCGACCATGCTGATCAGGGAGCCGGCGAGCCCGGCGATGCCGAAACCCAGGGAGAAGCTGATCAGCCGGGCCCGTTCGACGTTGATGCCAACCAGCAAAGCCGCATCGGGCTGCTGAATCAGCGCGCGGATCGAAAGCCCCATCGTCGAGAGCCGGAAGAACATCGCGCAGCCGAGACAGACGACGAGCCCGATCCCCAAGACCGCCAACCGGTCGGCGGTCACCTGGAAGTTCCCGATCCGAACGATCTGATCGAGATAGGGATAGGCTCGCGCCGTCGCGGTGAACGACAGCGCGACCACGTTCTGCAGGATGACAGAGACCCCGAACAACACCAAGAGCGAGTTCGCTTCGATTTGCTTGATCGCCTTGGAGGATGCGAGGACGCGCCGGCACAGCGTCGTGTAGATCAGACCGCCGAACATGCCGGCGAGGATCAAGGCGGCGAACATCGAATAGACCGGCCCCAAACCGGTCAGGGTGAACGACCAATATGCGAGATACCCGCCCAGCATCAGGATGTCGCCATGGGCGACGTTGAGAAGGCGCATGGTGCCGTAGATCAGGTTGAGCCCGAGCGCCACCAGCCCGTAGACCGCGGCGAGCACCAACGCCGCAATCAGCAGCTGACCGGAGAGGAGTTCAGCCATCGGCGTGGATTTCGGGAAGCGGCGGCGATCCGTTCCGAGCCCGAAATCCGAGAATCGAAGCTATTTCCAAGCGGGCTTTGCGATCACCTTTGACGTCGCTTGATCCGGCGGCCAGACAATATGCTGCTGCTGGTTCTGAATCTGCGAGATCATCGCTGGCAGAAGCACATTATCGACGCCTTCGAAGCGGGCCGGGCCGTTGATGGTGTTGAAGGTCGCGGTTGCGATGGTCTTGCGCAGCTTTTCCCGGTCGGTCCCTGCGGTGGCGACGGCCTGCTCCAGGATCTCGACTGACATGTAAACGAGCGGCGCATCGAGGAAATCGGGGTCCGTTTTCCACCGTTTTCTGAATGCATCGTAGAATGCCTTGGCGGTCGGCCAATCGGTCCTGAGCGGCGTCCAGTGGCCCATCGTCAAGATCCCATTACGCCCCGCGCCGAATATCTTGGCGAAGAAATCGTATTGCGGGCCGAGCAGGACCACCTGGATTTTGGTGTTGAGGCCCACTTCACGGGCGCCGTTGACGTAGAGAACCGAATCGGCCGGGTAGGTATAAGCGAGAACCGCATCCGGCTTGGCGTTCTTCACTTTGGTGAGCAACGGCGTAAAGTCTTTGACGTTGGGCGGGTAGTCCTCGTCGACGAGAAGCTCGATCCCGGCTTTCTTGAGTGCGGGGAGGATGAATTTCTTGTTCTCTTGGGTGTAGGGAAGCTGGTTGGTGACCAAGGCTGCCGATTTGACGCCCTGGCTCTTCAACAGCCTTGCAATCTCGGCGCTCTGCTTGTCCGGGAATGAAGAGGTCGGGAACCAGATATATCCGGCTTTGAGTTCGCGGAGCTGGACCGAAGCTGCGGTATTGCCGATCACGGGGAATTTGTAGCGCTCGATGACCCCGGCGATAGCGAAATGCAGAGAGGTCCCCCAGGGAGCCAGCAGTAGCGCGACCTTGTCGTCGGTGATCAGCTTTTCGTATATCTGGACCGCTTTTGCCGAGTTCGACTGGTCGTCGTAGAAAACAAACTCGATATTGCGTTTGACACCGGCGATGTCGAGGCCGCCACGGGCGTTTACCTGTTCGCGCCACAGCTCGTAGGTCTGGAGTTGAGATGTCGCAGCCTGCGCGAATAATCCGGTCTTGGAGATAGAAAACCCGATCTTGATCGGGTCCGCCGCTTGGGTTGCGGTGGCAGCGGCAAGCGCCGCCAAGCCGGCCGCAACTGCGATAAGCCGTTTGAACATCGTCTCCTCCCTTGTGGGTTTCAGTGCGATACGCGAGGCACCGTAATATTCGGGTCGGTGAACCTACCCCTGTCGACGATCGACTCGTTGTCGAGCATGATCGAGCAATCGCGCATGTTCAGGATCGCCTAGCGTGTGCGTCCGACGAAGACCGGCCCGATGCGGGTTCGATGCACCGCCGCCGCACGGCGGCCGGCCATAACTATTCGGCGACAGCCCGGTCGCCGTGCGGCTCGTTGGCGGAACTGCGCTGCGTGAACTCGTCGACGTTCATCACATGAGCCGTCGACACTCCCAGGATCCCCAGCGACACCCGATGCACTTCGGCGGCTGGAAGCTCGCCGAACCCGATATCGGGGTAGTCGAACGTGCCCGTGGCATCGGAGATGAACGCGACTTTGTAGCCGTTGTACATCGCATCCCGCGCCGTGGCATGGCAGCAATTCTCGGTCGTGACGCCGGTCACCGCGACGGTGTCGATATTCTGGGTGCGCAGGATCATATCGAGATCGGTGCCCATGAACCCGCTATAGCGATGTTTCTTGATCACCGGCTCGTTTTCGGCCGGTGCGACTTCGTCGTAGATTTCAATCCCGGGCTCGCCATCGACCAGCCCGGCGCGGCTCGCGATCGGCGGCCAAATCTCGCCATAGAGCCCCATGTCGGAGCCATCGCGCCGATGCACGTGGGTGGTATAAATCACCCGCATGCCGGTCTTGCGGGCGTGATCCAACAACTGCTTGAGCTTGGGCAGGATGTCGCGCCCCATCGGGGTCTCTAGCGCGCCGTCCGGTGAGACGAAGTCGTTCTGCATGTCCACCACGATGACCGCGGTGTGCTTGGGGTCGATGAAATCGAGAACCAGAGGCATTGGCATTTCCTCCCTAAAGAGGTTCGACACAGTCGTGTCGGATGGCTCCAGAACGGGTGTTGGTCAAGTCGCCCGCACTACACGTGTATTGCGAGACTGTCAATCGGCGTTCAATATTGGGGCTGACTCACTTTCGCTGCATGTTTCTCATGCAGCGGCGGCGAGGCGGGCTCGTAGAAAATCGAGGTTGGCACGACCGTATATCTGGCGCTTGGGAGTTTTCAGCCTCGCTCAGCCACTCTTCAGAGCGCTGTCTTCGCCATTTCCGACCATGCTGGCGAAGCGCTCGGTCAAGGCACACCCGGTGGCAAGAGCCGGCACCGCGGCCTCAATCCAAACCGCGATAACAGCGTTGGACCTGGAGAGGTGACTGCACGCCGTTGTCATCATCCTGGCGATCCTCCGCCCCGGCGGGCATTTGCTTGCCGCAGAGAAGCCATACGCTTCGGCGTGGCGTTGCCGTGTTGCCCACTCGCTCACAACGCGCATGCTTCACTTGAACCCCGCCGCTCGAAGACGGCGCCATAACTCGGCGCCGTTCCGGCAACCGCCAATCCATTCCCTGGAGGGCGGGGGGCTGATGTCGCTGCCGAAGGTGCTGCTGCTCGACGAGCCGAGCCTGGGATTGGCCCCGCTGATGGTCGACCTGATTTTCGACGCCATCGGCGTCCTCGCAGGGGCGGGCATGACCATCCTGCTTTCCGAACAGAATGTCGGCCTTGCCCTGGAACTTGCCGAACGGGCCTTCGTGCTGGAAAACGGTGCGATCGCGCTCACCGGCTCCGGCGCCGACCTGCTCGACAATGCCGCGGTCCGGCGCGCCTATCTCGGCCTTTGATCCGGCCGTGTGCCGGCGGATCGCGTAAATGCCGGCGCAAAGCCTCGCTGCACTCGAAATGATCGCCCGCATCGACTAAATACAGGCATAGAGCGAGTCCGCCTTTGACGGACTTGCGAAAGGCCGCGACTGCGGCCCGCCGTTCCTGCGGCGCCCCCGCGGAGGCGCCGGCCGGAGGCCGGCTGCCGTGAGCGAAATAGAGGCAAGAGCGTTTCCGTGTGAAACGGAAACGCTCCAGGTGTCAGAGAGGCCTGCTCTTGAATCCGTTTTTCCTTCGCATCGTTACCGTTGCCATCGTCTGTCTGGTTGCCGGCGGCGCCATCGGACTTTTCGTGCTTGCGCCGGGGCCGCAGAAGATCATTGTGCGGGAAACGGTCACCAAGAAACCCGATTTCAAGGTGCCCGAATCGGTTTACCTGAAATGGACGATGGCAAGCGCCTATCCCGGCGACACGCCGCTGTTCGGCACGCTGGGCAAGCGTTTCACCGCGAAACTGCGCCGGGCGTCCGGCGGCGCCATTCAGATCGCTTTCGCCGAACCGGGCCAGCCGGTTGCGCCGGAAAATTGCTTCTCGGCCGTGGTCGACGGCAAGGTCGAGGCGTGCTGGTCCTCGCCGGGCTTCTGGACATCCACCGAAAAGGCGCTCGCGCTGTTCTCCGGTCTGCCGTTCGGGCCGGCGCCCCAGGAATATCTCGCCTGGTATTATTTCGGCGGCGGCGAGGAGCTGCTCGACGAAATCTATGGCGGGCACGGGCTTAAAGCCGTTCTGTGCGGTGTCGCGTCGGCAGAAGGCGGCGGCTGGTTCCGCAAGGAGGTCACCGGCGTCGCCAGCTTCAAGGGCATCAAATTCCGGATTTTCGGCTTGGGCGCCCCGGTTATCGAGAAATTGGGTGCGACCGCGGTCCGCTTGAAAGGGGCGGCAATTGCGAAGGCGCTGGAAGCCGGCCAGATCGCGGGCGCCGAATATTCGACCCCGTTGATCGATCTCAACATGGGCCTGCATCAGGCGGCCAAGTTCTACTACCTGCCGGGCTGGCACAAGCCGGCGACGCTGCTCGAATTGCTGGTCCGCCGCGGAGTCTGGAACGGCCTGGCGGACCCGGCCAAAGGCATGATCCTGAACGCCTGCGGCGATACGCTGCGCGACGGCCTGGCCGAGGGCGCCTCCCTGCAGCCGGCGGCAATCCGGGAACTGACGGCCAAGGGTGTCGAGATCCGCAAATATCCGATAAAAGTGCTAAGCGCCCTCGAAAAGGCGTGGCAGGAAGTGGCCGAGGAAAAGAGCAACGCCGACCCGCTGTTCAAACGGGTCTGGCGCTCGCTCAGTTCGTTCCGGGCGGAATACCGCCTCTGGAACGACCGAAGCCAAGTGCAGTAATACCCGCTCCGCCTGTGCGCCCGAACCGACGGACTATTCGGCCGCCTGAAGCAGGACCGGCCGGTTGATTTCTTCCATCTCCCGGCGAAGCTGCACCGCCGGATGGGCGGCATCGGCCGCCACGTCGGACCAGCGGACGACCTGCCCTTTCGAGACCGGATTCAGCAGCCGGACGCCGTGGGTCAGCCCCATCGGCAAAGCCCCTTCGGCGAGCGAGCGCGCCGCCGGCATCAGGTGGCCGGAGACCGTGTAGCCGCCCTCGCCGTCGAGCAGGTCGCCGGCCGCGAGATCGCGCTTGGCGACCGCGACGGCATCGGCGCGCCAGCCGGTCGCCGCGCCTGTCGGCTCGCCGCGCAGGGCAACATTCGCCACGCTGATGCCCAGCTCCAGGCCGATCAGGTGCCAGCGCTTGTACATCGCGGCATAGCGGCCGCTGTCGTCGGTCTGCAGGCCGTATTCCCGGAAGCAGCGGGCGATATAATCGGTGTCGGCCTCGAAGGCGACAAACACGCCGAAGCGGATATCGTAGTCGAGCGGCGTGCCGTCCCGCTGCAAGGATGACACGACCTCGATTTGCCCCTTGTGGTCCAGCACGCCGCCCTCGGAGCGGGGCCGGCAGATATTCGGCAGTTGGTCGATGCGGCCGGGCGGATAGGCCAGACCGTCCGGCGCCGGCGTGAGGCCGGTGACGTTGGCGACCGCCGTGCTTTCGATGGCCGGCTTGGTGCCGTCCAGGAAAGAGGTGAACATTCTCGGGTTGAGGCCGCCTTCTTCGGCCTGTTGCGGCGTCAGGCCATAGCCGTCCCAGACATTGTCCGGCGTGTAGAACTGGAATTCGGGCAGCCATTTGTGGCCCCGGCCCGCCGCCGTCACGTCGAAGCCGCTGGCCCGCGCCCAGTCGACCAGATCGCAGATCAGCGCCGGCTGGTCGCCATAGGCCAGCGAATAGACGATGCCGGCCTCGCGCGCCTTCTGCGCCAGCATCGGGCCGGCGAGGGCATCCGCCTCGACATTGACCATGATAATCGACTTGCCGTGGCGGCACGCCAGCAGGACATGCTGCACGCCCGACGGCGGATCGCCGGTCGAATCGATGACCAGGTCGATCGCCTCTTGCCGGAACAGCGCCTCAACATCGTCGGTGATCCAGGTACCGCCGGAGCGGTGTGCCGTGGCGTAATCGGCCGCCGCGTAGCGTTCGGCCGGCCAGCCGATGCGCGCCAGATTTTCCCGCGCCCCGGCCGGGTTCAGGTCGGCGATGGCGGCGATGTGGACGCCCGGCGTCCGGATCGCCTGGGCCAGGAACATCGAGGCGAACTTGCCGCAGCCGATAATGCCGACCCGGACGGGCCTGTCCTGCGCATCGCGCTCCAGCAGGAGGCGGTGAAGATTCACGCTGCTTATTCCGCCGCTACCTGAACTCCGGTCCCCTCTTCGGCCATACGCGGCATCGGCGCCGTCAGGCAATCGTCCGACAACGGTTCGATGGGGGCGAAGTCGCGATGGGCAATCCATTCCGGGCGCTTGAAGCGCCGGATATGGTTCTCGACATGGCATAGCGAGAGATAGACGATGGTCCGGCCCCAGGGCGACAGGTTAGGCGAGGAGGCGTGCACGAGATTGCCGTGGAACATCAGGACGCCGCCGGCCTCGCCCTTGGCGGAAAAGATGCCGCCGCGCTCCGCCAGTTCGGTAACCGTGGCCTTGTCCAGCGTCCACAGCGGATAGCTGGTCGTCTCCAGATCGTGCCCGGCCTCGAACACGCCGTCGCGATGCGAGCCCGGGATGATCCAGAGGGGCCCGTTGAATTCGGTCGCCTCGTCGACGAACAGCGCGATGTTCATGGCCCGCGGCTCCGGCATCAGGTCATCGCGCGACCAGGTGCCGTAATCCTGGTGCCATTGCCAGACATCGCCGTCGAACGCGACCTTCGCGTTGACCTTGTACTGGTGCATGTACACCGGCCCGTCGACCAGTTGCATGATCGGCCCGATCAAGCGTGGATGGCGGCCGAGCCGCCGGAACGCCTCGTGGTAGAGATGCGCCGCAAAGGCCGTGCGCGGGGCGACGCCGTCCTTCTCGCGCACCACTTCCTTGCGGTCCAGGGCATAGACCTCGTCGGCCGCCTGCCGGAGCACTTGCGCCTCGGCGGTCGAGAACAGGTTCGGCATCATGAGGTAGCCGGTCTCGTGGAACCGGTCGATCTGTTCGCGGGTCAGTTTCATGGTCGTGCGCCCTTTCGACATCTGGGCCGGTCGGAACGGGTTAAGGCAAAGGTTAGCCGCGCGCGCCCGTTCAATCAATGTTGGCAATGTTGGCTGCGCGGTAACGAATGGCAACAGAATCGTGGGCGGGAATCATGAAAGCAGCATTTATCGACGAACAGGGCGGCCCGGAAGTTCTGCACTATGGCGACTTGCCGGACCCGCAAGCGGGGCCGGGCGAGATCGTCGTCGACATCCACGCCGCCTCGGTCAACGCCGCGGACTGGAAGGTGCGGTCCGGCAGCTATGCGAAGCTGACCGATTTCCCCTATGTGCTGGGCCGGGATTTCTCCGGTGTCGTCGCCGAGACCGGCGCGGGCGTGACCGATCTTGCGCCCGGCGACCCGGTCTTCGGCGTGCTGGATGCCGGCCAGGAAGGCGCCTATGCCGAGAAGGTGGCGGTAAAGGCCTCCCTGGCGGCGAAGAAGCCAGAGGGCTGGTCGGATGAGGAAGCGGTCGCCCTGGCGCTCGCCGGGCTGACGGCGATCGTTTCCCTGGAGGACACGCTGCAGCTCCGGGCCGGCGAGACGATCCTGATCCAGGGCGGCGCCGGCGGGGTCGCGGGCTTCGCCATCCAGCTCGCCAAACATATCGGCGCGACCGTCATCACGACGGCGAGCGCGGACAACCACGACTATGTCAGGAGCCTGGGCGCCGACCGGGCGATCGACTATCGCGCCCGCGATTTCACCGAGGAAGTCTCCGGCGTCGACGCCGTGTTCGAGACCGTCGGCGGCGATACCGCCACGCGCTCGTTCGTGGTTCTGCGGCCCGGCGGCCGGGCGGCCTTCATCGCCTCGGGCGGCCAGGCCCCCACGTCGCCGCGCGACGACGTAAGTTCCTTGAGGCCCAATGTCGGCCGCGCCCGGCGCTATATGGAACGGGTCGCCGAGCTGGTCGCGGCCGGCGCCGTCACCGTGCCGCCGATCCGCACCTTCCCGCTCGCCGCCGCGGCCGACGCCCACCGCGTCAGCGAAGGCCGCCACCTCCGGGGCAAGCTGGTCCTGAAGGTCCGGTAGCGCGCTTGATTTCGCCTTCGAACCACGCCAGTTAAACCGACATCGCCGAATATCCCTGCCTGACCGGTCCGAACGGGGTAGCTTCCTTATGGCTGTCGCTTCTGCGCCACTTCCGCCGAACAGCGATGCAATCCGAAGTGTCGGACGGGTGCTGCCTTGGCTGGCCGGCATTCCGGACCGGTCGCGGTTTTCGTCCGGCAATCTTGCGCGGACATCGGATCGCGAGGCCCGGGACGCCGTAGCCGATCTGGAACGCAACCTTCGCGAAAAACACGATTCCGTATATTCGGCGATCGCTGCGATGACGGACAAACTCCGGAGCGAGGTCCAATCGGCCCCTGCCGGCACGGTATTGGACCCCGACGGAACCGGCGTTCAGGCGCTTGAGGAAGCCGAGGAACACTTCCGCGCCGAAAGCAACGAACTGCGCGAAATCCGGAGTACGCTGGAAGGTTCGGGCGGACAGTCCGTGCATGGCACAGGCGTATTTCGCGAACTGGACCGTCTGGAGAGCTTGTTTTCCGGAATCGTCCAGTGGTGTCAGGAAATTCGCTGGCATCTGATGATTAACGACGGTGCGCTGGCGCCGACGACCGGAAAGACCTTCGCTTCGGGCACGGAACTGGTCTCTTCGTTGACTGCCTCGTAAATCGGTGAATGTTCCGGTCCCGAAGATTCCGGCGTTCGAGGAACCGGCCGGCCTATTCCGACGTCAGGTAAAACGGCTCCCGCCGCGGATGCAACGGGAGCTTGCGACGGTAATAGACGAGTTGCTGGCGGGTACGCTGCCTCGCGGAAGGCGATATGAAAAACTGGGAGGCGGCAGCGATCTTCACTCGGTCCGGCTAAGTCGAAATTACCGTTTCGTGTTCCAGTTCCTGGAGAACGGGAACGCGAAGCCGGTGGCCGTCGGGCCGCACGACGAGGCCTACCGCACAGCTTAACGCCCGAATGCGAACCGCGACGTACGGGATGCCCTTACGGCAGGGTGTCCTTCCTATCCGCCGGCCCCGAGGGCGGCGGTGGAATTTCCCGCTACACCCGCTCTATCACCATGGAGATGCCTTGGCCGACGCCGATGCACATGGTGCAGAGCGCGTAGGTTCCGCCGCGGCGTTGCAGTTCGTAGGCCGCCGTCGTCACCAGCCGCGCGCCCGACATGCCGAGAGGATGGCCGAGCGCGATGGCGCCGCCGTTCGGGTTCACATGCGCCGCATCGTCCGGCACGCCCAGCATGCGCAGCACGGCCAGTCCTTGCGCGGCGAAGGCCTCGTTCAGTTCGATCACGTCCATGTCGTCGATCTTCAGGCCGAGCCGGGCCAGCAGCTTTTCCGAGGCCGGCGCCGGGCCGATCCCCATGATCCGCGGCGGCACGCCCGCCGTCGCCATCCCGACGACCCGGGCGACCGGCTTGAGGCCGTAGTCCGCGACCGCCTTTTCCGAGGCCACGAACATGGCCGCCGCGCCGTCGTTGACGCCGGACGCGTTGCCCGCCGTGACAGTGCCGCCTTTGCGAAACGGCGTCGGCAGGCCGGCGAGCTTCTCGACCGTGGTGCCGGCGCGCGGATGCTCGTCTTTCTCCACAACGACCGGATCGCCCCGGCGCTGGGGAATGGTGACCGGTACGATCTCGGCCGCCAGAGTGCCGTTTTCCTGGGCGGCCACGGCGCGGGCCTGGCTGCGCGCGGCGAAAGCGTCCTGGTCCTCGCGCGTGACCTGGAATTCCTCGGCGACATTCTCCGCGGTCTCCGGCATCGAATCGGTGCCGTATTGCTTCTTCATCATCCGGTTGACGAAGCGCCAGCCGATCGTCGTGTCGTAGATCTCGGCCTTGCGGGAGAAGGCGGTGTCCGCCTTGCCAATAACGAAAGGCGCGCGCGACATGCTCTCGACGCCGCCGGCGACGGTGAGTTCCGCCTCGCCGGTCTTGACGGCCTGGGCGCAGATGCCGACGGCGTTCATGCCCGAGCCGCACAGCCGGTTGACCGTCGCGCCCGGCACGCTCTCCGGCAAGCCGGCCAGCAGCAGGCTCATCCGGGCGACGTTGCGGTTGTCCTCGCCGGCCTGGTTGGCGCAGCCGTAGACGACATCGTCGATGGTCCCGGCGTCGACCGCCGCGTTGCGCGCCAGCAGTTCCCGGATCGGCACGGCGCCGAGATCGTCGGCGCGCACCGCGCTCAGGCTGCCGCCATAGCGGCCGATCGGGGTGCGGACGGGATCGCAGATAAAGGCCTCGGACATGGGTAAGCTCCTCTTGCGGCGGCGGGATCATCGCAACTTCGGTTATCGCCGGCGGTCCGGCCGTCCTGTCGGCCGGGACCGCTCACGTGCGTTATCTAACGGAAACTCCGGCTCAGCCATAGACCAAGCGCGGCGGTCCGCCATCGCCAGTTTCACTTGCCGCGTGCGTGGATTTGGGCGGCCCGACCGCTTTGCGAGAACGACCGGACAACCGGGAGGCCTCACCGGGGCGCATCTCCGCGCATCTGTTGCGCCATGCGCTGGAAACCGCGCGATACCCGATAGCGCGGATCCCCGTAGACATCGTAGAGATCGTCCAGCAAGCAGACGACGCTGGGGTAGCCGATCGACAGCGCCCAGTTCACCGGTCCGCGCGGATAGTTCAGTCCGTGCAGCATGGCGGCATCGGCGCTGTCCGCATCGCACACGCCGGTGTAGACCGCCTCGGCGGCCTCGTTGGCCAGCATGGCGACAATCCGCGTGAGCACCAGGCCGGGCACATCGCCAACGACCGTCACCTCCTTGCCGAGCGCCTGAAAAAATCCGGCGGCAGCGAGGACCGCACTGCGCGGCGTATCGTCGGCCACGCCGATGACGATACGAGGCGACGCGCTGTAGTCCAGGCACAGATCGAACCAAACCGTTGGAGGATCGTCGTCTTCCCACATGTCGTCTTCGTCGAACCGCGCCGGCTTCTGTATGATGGCGGGTCTCAGGACAACGTCATTCAGGAAAATGCCGGCGTCGCTGTAGTCGGCGTCGAACGGATCGTGCAGTTCGTCCGGTTCCGGCCCCCAGTCCTCCTCGTCCTCGTCCTCGTCCTCTTCCTCGTCAGGCGTCGTCACCAGCACCGCCTCGCCTCCAACTTCTTCCAGCGGCGCCGGGCTGTCGCGGCGCCCGGCGGGTCTGAAATAATGTCCGGCCGGTTGGTCCCCATCCCACCCCGGCGGCGCGAAGTCGCTTTCGCTCCAGTCGGCCTCGACCTCGATCCCGGCTTTGTGCGCCAGATAGGCAAGAGCGACGAGCGCCTGGAGGCTAGCCGGTCCCGCCATCGACCGCGCGCTGACGCCGGTCACCCTCACCCTTGTCGGCCTGGGGCCCTGCGGCGCGGCGGCCGGTGCCGGTTTTTCCGCGCCATCGCCATAAGGATACCAGCCTCGGCCGGTCTTGCGCCCGTAGCGGCCCGCCGCGACCAGCTCTTCCTGCATCAGGCTGGGGCAATAGCGGGGATCGTAATGGAAGGCCTCCCAGATCGATCGGGTGACCGCCAGGTTCACATCGTTGCCGACCAGATCCATCAGTTGGAACGGCCCCATCCGGAAACCGCCGCAATCGCGCATGATGGCGTCGATGGTCGCCGCGTCTGCCGCGCCTTCTTCGAGCAGACGCAGACTCTCGCCGTAGAACGGGCGGTTGATCCGGTTGGCGATGAAACCCGGCGTCGACTTGGCGATCACCGGCGTCTTGTCCCAGGCCGCCGCCGTATCGAACGCCGTGGTGCGCGCCTCTTCCGAAGTCGCGAGGCCTGTGACGATTTCGACAAGGCGCATCAGCGGGGCCGGGTTGAAAAAATGCATCCCGACCAGGCGCTCCGGCCGTTCGAGCGCCGCACCCATGGCGGTGACCGACAGGGACGAGGTGTTCGACGCCAGGATGCAGTCGTCGGGCACAACGGCTTCAAGCTCCGCGAAGACTGCCTGCTTGACGTCCAGCCGCTCGACGATGGCTTCGATCGCCAAACCTGATGGCGCGAGGTCCGCCAGGGCGGTGACAGGCTCGATCCTGCCCAGGATTGCCGCCTTGCCGGGCGGGTCCAGCCGGCCTTTCTCGACCGAGCGGTCGAGGAACTGCTCGATGCCGGCCAACCCCTTCGCAACCGCCGTCTCGTCGGCATCGAACATCAGGACCCGATGGCCGTGCGCGGCCGCAACCTGGGCGATGCCGGCGCCCATCGTGCCGGCGCCGATAACGGAAACGGTCGCGCTTTCCGGGAGTGAGGTCATGTTCCGGCCTTCGGTTCGGGCATAGGGCTGCCGCCGGTTCTAGGAAAGGCCGGAAAGCCTGTCACGGACAGGATGGCCCCCGTATGTCTTGCTCCGACACGGCGGTCGTTTGTGCCGCTCTTGCCGTCGGCGCGCGTCAAACGCTATCGTTGCCCTTGCCAAGAGGAAAAGCGAGCCCTTCGGAGTTGAGCGATGGCGGTTGAAATCTGGCCGGTCACCGAATCCTTTGCCGCCGAGGTCGGCGATGCCGACCTGTCGAAGCCGCTTTCGGCGGAAGATTGGCGGACCGTCGAGGAGGCGTTCCACGAATACGCCGTCCTGATCTTTCCGGATCAACGGCTGACCCAACGACAACATGTCGATTTCGCGCTGCGCTTCGGGCCGATCGATCCCGTGAAGACATTCGTGGCGGGCGTGGCACCGCGCGTGCCGGTCGATATAGCCGACGTCTCGAACCTGACGGCCGACGCAAAGCCGTACGACGAGAACAGCCGCCTCCGTGGCTTCCAGATGGGCAACCGGCTCTGGCATACCGACAGTTCCTTCAAGGAGGTGCCGGCCAAGGCCTCCCTCCTGTACATGCGGTCGATCCCGCCGGTCGGCGGCCAGACCGAATTCGCCGACATGCGCGCTGCCTGGGATGTCCTTCCGGACGATCTGAAATGCCGGGTCGAAGGGCGGATCGCCTGCCACGCCATTGCCTTCTCGCGGGCGCGCCTGGGTCACGAGATGTCCGAGACGGAAACCGCCGAGTTCCCGACCGTGCCGCAAGCCATGGTCCGTCATCACGGTTACAGCGGCCGGACAGGCCTCTATCTGGCGGCCCATGCCGGCCGGATCGACGGCATGGCGGATGACGAAGCCGGCGCCCTGATCCAGCGGCTCATGGATCACGCCACGCAGCGGCAGTTCGTGTACACGCATCGCTGGCGCACCGGTGATCTCGTGATGTGGGACAACCGGTGCACCATGCATCGCGGCCTGGCGTTCGACGACTTGCGCTGGCCGCGCGACGCCCAGAGGGCGACGGCGCTCGACGTTGCGCCGACATGCGAGCAGGAGGGCCTGACGCCGGATGGCATAGCGGTCGCTGCCGAATAGGGGCGGGCTACACCATTACAGTCGCCGCCGGTACAGTCGCTGCCGGCGGTGCAACCCCGAGCCGGAGTTCGGCCGGAGTCCAGCGGTCGCGGCGGCGTGCGCGGCGGCTTTCGGCCGTCTCCTCGCCATAGGAGGTTGCGCCGCCGGGGCGGTCATGGTGGGGCGTTGCGCGGAGATTGAGGGTCGCGAAGCCGCCCTCCGCTTCGTCTGCGTAGGCGCCGATATAGACGCCGCAGTCGCCGCAGACGAGGAACTCCGCCGTGCGCAGCCCGAACCGATAACGGCTGAGCCGTTCCGGGTCGGCGACGAATATCGCGGCCCGGCCCTCCGGGTCAGATACGCAGCGGGTGGCGTGGGCGCGGCAGAAGGAGCAGTCGCACTCGCGCGGTGCGATACTGTCCCATGTTCCGGTCGTTTCGAACTCGAAGCCGAGGTTGCCGCAGTGGCATCGCCCTTCGATCCGCATGGCGCGCTCCCCATCCGCCGGTTCCGGTCATGCCGCACTATACGCGACGAACCACCGAAGCCGAACAGGACGCAAATCCGGGCTATACCGGAAACCGCATTACGGCGCGCAGGCCGCCCATCGGCGATTCGGCCAGGATAACGTCGCCGCCATGGCCGCGCAGGATGTCCCGCGCGACCGTCAACCCCAGACCGGTTCCGCCGGATTCCCGATTGCGCGCATCGTCCAGCCGGTGGAAAGCCTTGAAAGCGTTGTCCCGCTCGTCTTCGGGAATGCCGGGGCCGTTGTCGTCCACGATCACGAGGATCATGCCGGCGCGGCGGCTGGCCCGGACACTGATTTCACTGGCGAAGCGGATGGCGTTGCGCACGATATTCGTCAGGGCGCGCTTGAATCCGTTCGGTCGGACGGTCGCTTTCAGGTTGGACGGTAACGCCAGTTCGATGCTGGCGCCGTCTTCCCGGGCTTTGGCGACGACGTCGCGCACCAGCAGACTGAGATTGGCCTCGACGGCCTGCTCCAACCCCTCGCCGCGGGCAAAGGCGAGATAATCCTCCACCATGTGCTCCATTTCGGCGACATCGCGCCGGAGCGCATCGGTCTCGGGGCTGTCCCGTTCCATGGCCAGCGCAAGTTTCAGGCGGGTAATCGGCGTGCGCAGGTCGTGGGACACCCCGGCCAGCATTTCGGTGCGCTGGGCGATCTGGCGCCGCAACCTCTCGCGCATGATCAGGAAGGCAGTGGCGGCCTGGCGCACCTCCGTGGCGCCCCAGGGCTTGAATCCGGGTACATCGCGCCCCTTGCCGAACTGGTCCGCCGCCGCCGCCAGTTCCCGGATCGGGCGCACCTGGTTCAGCATGAACAGGCCGCCGATGATAAGCAGCACGACCGCGGCGCCGATCGACCAGGCCACATAGAGTTCGGTCGTGATCGGCCGGATTTTCTTCTTGGTCGCGGTTATGTCCAGGATGCCGCCCGGCGCGGTCACCCGGATTCGGATATTCCGGTCGTCATGGTCCCCGTCGATTACGAAATCTTCCGAAAGGATGCTGTGGAACTGGCGCAGCACCTCGCGTCCCACCTGGCCGCCCATGTTGCGGCTTTCGAGACCTTCGAGGGTTTGCGCTTCGCGGAAGGTCACGCGCATCCCCCGCCCGGACTGCAATGCGGACAGGATCCAGGCCCTGTCCTTCGCCGCCGGGAAATAGCGCATGTGGTTGATGGTCAACTGGATGTTGTGGGCGAGGTTCTGGGCCATCCGCCGCGACACATTCTGGACGTGGCGGTCGTAGAAGAACCAGAGCGATATGAACTGCACCGCAATGACGGGCAGCCCGAGAATCAGAAGCGAACGGCCGAGAAGACTCCGCGGCAGGAAATTGCGGAACGGAGACATGGATCGGTTTCCGAATATCGGCATCGCGGCGCAGGCCCCTGTCAGTGCGGCGTCAGTCCGGCGTCAGTCCGGCATCAGGGCATATCCTATGCCCCGGACCGTTTGCAGATAACGCGGATCCCGGGGATCGGGTTCCATTTTACGGCGCAGCCGCGTGATCAGGACATCGATCGCCCGCCCGCTGCCTTCCAGTTCGCCTTCTTCGGACAAAGTATCCCGCGCCACCGGCTGGCCGGCCCGGCCGGCCAGCACCCTGAGCACCCGCGCTTCGGTCTCGGTCAGCCGGACCCGCACGCCGCCCCGTGTCAGTTCGAGCCGGCGCATGTCGAAGCGGCACGGCCCGAAGGACAGCGCGAGTTGGACATTCGCCGAGTCCGTCGGCCGCCGCCGCAGCGCCGTCTTGATGCGCAGCAGCAATTCGCGCGGTTCGAAGGGTTTGGGCAGATAATCGTCGGCGCCGCGCTCCAGCCCGGCGATTCGGTCCTCCACCTCGCCCATCGCGCTGAGCAGCAGAATCGGCACGGAGGAAGTGCGGCGCAGGCCCTCGGTCAGCGACAGGCCGGATTCGCCCGGCATCATCACATCGACGATCAGCAGATCGAACTCGAAAGATTCCAGTTTCCGCCGGGCCTCGCCGCCGTTGGCCGCCGTATCGACCAGGAAGCCGTTCTCGGCGAGAAAGCGCCGAAGCAGATCCCGCAGGCGCCGGTCGTCATCGACAACCAGAATGTGGGGAGTACCGACTTCCATCGCTGTCGCCCCGCCCGCCCCGCTACGAGCGCATCCCGGCGCCGGCAACCCCTGCCAGGACAAGCCGGAATCCATGCACAGCCTGGGCGCCGGCCTGCTGGTAGGCCCGCGCAAGCCGCTCCTTCTGCGCTGCGGTCAACCGGTGTTCGAGCGCCCGACCCGCTTCGGTCAGGCGCAACTGCCGCCGGCGCCGGTCGCGCCGGCCGGGACGCTGCTCAACAAGACCGTCGGTCACCAGCCGGTTGATCACCCGGGACAGGCTCTGCTTGGTGATGCCGAGGTGCGCCATCAGGTCGGACACGGTCAGGTCGGGATAGCTGCCGATAAAATACAGCGCCCGTTGATGCGCGCGGCCCAGACCTTCGGCCGCCAGGATGGGATCTGCCGCCGAAATTGCCCGCCACACGCGGAACAGGTCCTCCACGCCCGCGCGCAGTTCCTCCTCGTGCAGGAAAAGCGAATTGCCCCCCTGGCTGGCCTGCAGATTTATAGCCTGCAGATTTATAGCCCGCAGATTTTTCGACGGTGTGACGTTGGCCATTGTTGACTCGTTTTCCTAACAATGTTACCCAGCGCGCCCTTTTGTTGAAATAATCTAACCCGAATCGCCGGTAAATGCCATGCGGTGCAGCGGGAACCGTTCCGCCGCCGCCCGGCAACGCCGCGACGGTACGATCCCGAGAGGCACTCCCAATGTCCATGCCGCCGTTTCACGACCGCGACGGCCTGATCTGGCTCAATAACGAACTGATTCCGTGGCGCGACGCCAATGTGCATGTGCTCACCCACGGCCTGCACTATGCCAGCTGCGTCTTCGAAGGCGAACGCGTCTATGGCGGCGAAATCTTCAAGCTGACCGAACATACCGAACGGCTGCACCATTCGGCCAGACAGCTGGATTTCGAAATCCCCTGGTCGGTGGCGGAAGTCGACGAAGCCTGCCGGCAGGTCGTCGCAAAGCAGGGTATCGTGGATGGCTATGTCCGTCCGGTAGCCTGGCGCGGTTCCGAGATGATGGGCGTATCGGCCCAGCAGACCAAGACCAATCTTGCCATCGCCGCCTGGGAATGGCCGGCCTATTTCACGCCGGAAGCGCGCCTCCTGGGCATTCGCATGACGGTCGGCAAGTATCGCCGCCCGGACCCGGCGACGGCGCCGACCGACAGCAAGGCCGCCGGCCTGTACATGATCTGCACGCTGTCGAAGCACGCCGCGGAAGCCGCCGGCTATAACGACGCGCTGATGCTCGACTGGCGCGGCCAGGTCGCAGAGGCGACCGGCGCCAACATTTTCCTGGTCCAGAAGGGCGTGCTGCACACGCCGATTCCCGACTGCTTCCTGGACGGCATCACGCGCCGCACGGTGATGGGGCTCGCCCGCAAGCGTGGCTACGAAATCGTCGAGCGGGTCATCATGCCGGAGGAATTCGCCCGGACCGACGAAGTGTTCCTGACCGGAACGGCAGTCGAGGTGACTCCGGTGCGCGAGATCGACGACTACCGCTTCAGCGTCGGCGAGATCACCCGCACGCTGGTCAGCGACTACGACGATCTGGTGAACCGGAGCAGCAATATGGCCGCGTCGGCGCGGGCGAGCGCCGCCTGAGCGCTATTGCGTTGCCGCCAGGCTGTGGATTTTCCCGTCCGGGTGGAAGGCATGGAAGGCGAAGGCGAAGGAAACGTCGTGAACGGCGTCTCGCCATTGGCCGCGTGCGCCCTTGCGCTGCACCACAATGTTGCCGACATCGCGGCCGTCCCGGATGACGGCGCTGTCGAGGGCTGAGGCCTGCCCCTTCTCCCAGACAATAATGTATTCGCCGGCGATCACCTTGCGTTTCTCCCGCAGCAGGCTGAAGGTCCAGGCCTGCCTGCCTATCACGACGACCCGCTCGAGCGGCGGTACGCCGGCCGGCAGGCTGCCGACCGGGAAATAGGGGGCGCTGCGGCTGTCGTAGCGGAAATACGGATTGCGGCCGTAGGCCCGCATCCCCTCGTTGGTCGGGATCAGGACCTTGCCGCCGGGATATCGTCCGGCGAACCGCTCGAAGCTTTCCAGTCGCATCGGCAGCATCCTGAGCTTCTTGCCGGCCAGTTTGCCGACAATTCCCTTGCCGAGGAACTGCTGCCACCAGCTTTCGGTCTGGCGGTCGTACATCACCATGTCCGAATTGCGCAGCTTGCCGGTCGTGCCGAAATCCAGAACCTTGCCGTCGAGCCGCCGGTCAAGCACGACCGCTGAATTGCACAGCGGGCAATAGGTCACCGAGACCGGCGTTCCGCCGACGCTGTCGTTGACGATTTCGTGCCACATCAGGATGCGCAGCGGATAGGCCCGGGCCTCGTCGCCGATGACGACGGACACGACCGGCTCGCGCCCCGCCAGGCCTTTCATGGCGGCCTGGCCGACAGTAGTGAATTGCGGCTTGTCGATCGACGGGATGCCATCCTTGGGCGGGCCGCCGGAGCGGATGGACGAGAGATCGACGACTGCGTTCGAGAAATCCGTCTTCGGCCATGCTGCCTTCCAGGACGACGGCACATCGGCGACGGCGCTTTCGTCGATCGGGATGAAGCCGGTGGCGAGGACAAAGAGCGCAGCGAGCGCGATCGGCCGGCGGCCGGGGCGAAGGCTAATCATGGCGAACTCCTTCTCCGGCGCGTTCCCGCGGTTCGCGGCGCCGGTTCCCTCCAGCAATTCAATAGGCCGCCACAGTATGGGCAATCCACAGTTGCTCACAGCTTGGTGAGGCCGGCCCCTGCCGGAGCAACGCCGGCGGCGCCACTTCGGTGATGACTTCCGGCGCCGCGCCGCGATAATGCCGGCCATGGCCGAAACGGGTCTTCAGTTTCCAGTTCCGGGCGCCCGCTCTAGGGCGGCCCCGGGCGCCTTGCGCCGGGATGGGCCGCGCCGCGGCGGTCCCTGCGGGCCGGGTCGCAAGCGCGCCGGATCCGTCTGATGCTGCGAACCGCCGGCGCGATATTGCTGGCCGCCGCCGTCGCCGGGCTTGTCCTCTGCCTGTCGGCTGTCGTCTCGGTTCTGATACACAGGGCCGTTCCGCCGAGCCATACGCCGCTGATGATCCTGCGGGCGGTGCAACGCGGCGACGCCTATCCGGCGCGCTGGCGGTGGCGTCCGCTGGAGCGGATTTCGCCGCACCTCGTCCGCGCGGCGATCGCTGCCGAGGACAGCCGGTTCTGCCTCCACAACGGCTTCGACTGGATAGAGCTTCGCCGGGTGCTGAAAACCCTGGAGGAAACCGGCGGAATCCGCCGCGGCGCCAGCACGATATCCATGCAGACCGCGAAGAATGCCTACCTTACCCCGCACCGCTCCTTCATCCGCAAAGGGCTGGAGGCCGGGTTCACGGTGCTCATCGAGGCAGTCTGGGGCAAGAGGCGCATCCTCGAAATCTATCTGAATGTCGCCGAATGGGGCCCGGGCATCTATGGCGCCGAAGCGGCCGCGCGCGCCTATTTCCGCCGCAGCGCCGCTCGCCTGACGCCGGCCCAGGCCGCTTTGCTTGCCAGCACCCTGCCTGGCCCGCTGCGCTGGCGACCGGACCGGCCGACCCGCCGGATCGAGCGCAAGGCGCGCATCGTGCGCGAGCGGATGCGTCTCGTGAAATTGGGCAGGGACAGGGCGTGCGGCGCGTAAGCCGGCGCGATCGGCGCGTGCCGCCGAAGGAAGCCGGGCATCGAGCGGCCCGGAGCCGGCCTGGGATCCTTAACGGACTCCGGTGCTCGCAGAGACGGTGCGAAAGCCCGGATCGTCCGGAACCCGGCCCGGAATCCGCGATTGCAGGGAAATGCGCGCGCGCTGGTGGCGCGTAAGCCGGGTCAGAAAATCTTCGGAGCCATGCATCCGGTCCGCACCGTTCCCGACCTCGACCCCGCTCCGGGCCCGGTCGCCCGCCAGAACGACGTCGTTGCCGATTTCATGCGCCAGGGGCTGCCGGACGACCGCCCGTGCAATCGGATTCCCGGACCGGAAATCCGGGATCCGCACACAGGCCGCTGCGATCGAGTCCCAGGCGAACAAGCTGGCGAAACTCTCGCGCGGCCGGTCCGGCCGATTGGCGAGAAAGCGCATCGACGCGTCGAACACGGCCACGAAAAGATCGATATAGACCGAGTGGCCGAGCGGATGGTTGCGCAGCTTCCAGCGGTTCTTCCGGCCGTTCTGCCGGTACAGACCGCCGGCATTGTAGGCCGCCGCCACCTTCGGCGGATCGAAGCCGGTCAGGCGGTATTGGCGATGCAGATAGAGGCCGACCATGCGGATATTGTTCGCCGGGTTCTGCAACCAGGCCCGGTCGATCGACGGGTTCTTCAGCATGAACTGCGCAGTGCCGATCAGGATTGCGCCGAGGCCGACGGAAATCCGGTCCGGCGTCTCCCGGTCGCTGACATAGCCGCGATATTTCTGAAAGGCTTTCGGGTCCAGGGAGGATTCATTGATGACGATCGCCAGGAAGAGCTCGGCCGGAACGCGATATCTGCGGGCGGCGGCGCGGATCAGGGAGCCGTATTTTCGCCAGGCCTCCGCCACACGTTCGACGCGGTAGCGTTCCCGGGGCTCGACGCGCACCGGGCCGCGGTCGGTCAGGATTCCGCCGGGCGTCAAGCGCCAGGGGACACTGTCCCGGAACGATTGCCAGTTGGTAAGATGGCGCATTTCCATGCGCCGGCCGTTCCAGTCGCTGGCGGCGGGCAGACCCGGCGCGCCTGCGTGGCAACTATGGTCGACCGGTGCGGCGAGGGCCGGCGGTGCATTCAACGCGATGAACACAACCGCGCCCGCCAAGGACGGCAGATATCGAATCAACGCACAACAACCGTTATTTCTCCACAGATGCCCGCCCGGCTTGTTCCGCCTGGTCGAACCGGCGGAAGCTAGTGCATCTACCCGGCTTTTTGTACCCGAAATTGTCGCGCCAGCCGCCTGGCCGATGAAATTGCGGCAAAACGGTCCATCGATCTGTCGGTACGAAGGCCATTGGCGAAGGCCGGACATGGCGATATCCTGCGAGGAACACTGCCCGGAAATTCGGGCGGGAAACGCCGAGGATCGAGGAAGAAAACCATGCGGATTGTATCGTCGTTGCGCCCTGCCGGATCGATCCTTGCTGCGTTTGGTTTCGTCGGCGCTGGTGCAATCGCACTCTCGGCTTCGGCCCAGGCCCAAAGCGTCGGTATCGGCACGACCAAGGGCGGCGCCACCGCGCAGGTCACGGCGGCCATCGCCAAGGTCGTTTCGGCCCATGCCGGCCTGCAGATGCGGCCGCAGCCCTACGCCAACACCTCGCAGTACATCCCGGTCGTCAACAGCGGAAAACTGGAGTTCGCCGCCTCGAACATTTTCCAGCTCACCTTCGCGCTCAAGGGCACCGGCATGTCGGAAGGCCGGCCCAACCCGAACCTGCGCATGGTCGCGACTCTGATGCCCTTCCGCGTCGCCTTTTTCGTCAGCGAGAAATCCGGCATCGGCACGTTCGCCGATCTCAAGGGCAAACGCCTTCCCGGCTTCAAGAAGCGGGCACTGGGCACCTACCTGATGCTCGGCACCGCCGCCAACCTCAATGTCAGCACCGCCGGCTGGAAATTCGTCCAGGTGCCCAACTTCCCGCGCATGTGGGACGGCTTCAAACGCGGCACCCTCGATGCCGCGATCGCTGCGGTCGGCTCGAAACCGACGCGGGACATGAAAGCCGCCCAGGGCAACCTGCGCATCCTGCCGATCAACGACGACCGCGATTCGGTGGCTCGGATGCGCGGGCATCTGCCGCAATCCTATGTCGTCGCGATGAAGGCCAATCCGAAGCTGCCGGGCGTTAGCAAGGACGTCAAGATCATGGCGTTCGACTACACGTTGTGGGCGCACAAGGATGTGAAGGACGACATCGTCTACCGGGTCGCCCGGTCGATGCACGACCGCGCTGCCGACCTGCACGCCGCCGCTCCGCTGTGGCGGAGCTTCAAGGCGGCCGGCATGGCGAAGAATGTCGACATCGCCTACCACCCCGGCGCGATCCGCTACTATCGCGAAAAGGGCCTGTGGCGGCAGTAAGGGCCTGACGTCCCGGCCCCGGCTTTCCCCCAGAATTCACGTCCAGGACCTGCCCGGGAGATGCGCCCCGGCGGCGGCGCCCGTTTGTCGGATGAGGCCGCCGGGGCCGTATTGCGGGATGCTCCGGCAGCCCGGCGAATCTGCGCTTTCCTGGCCGCGATGATCACGGCGCTCGCCGTTGCCTGGGCGGCCGACCTGCCGCGCGTGGTCGGCCTGTCGTCGCTCTACACCGAGCAGATGATTGCCGTCGTTCTTGGCGCTGCCAACGCGCTGATCTTCCTGCGCCGGCCGTTCCGGCGCGGCCGCGCCCGGCCGACTGTGCCGGTCGCCGACCGGGCAATCGCCGCTGCCAGCCTCGCGGCCGGCCTGTGGCTCGCGATCCGATTTCCGGTGCTGACAGAAGACGCCTTCTACTATCCGGTCGAGGTCCTGGCGATCAGCCTTGTGCTGGTGCCGCTGACCATCGAAGCCCTGCGCCGCGCCACCGGCCTGAGCCTGCTGCTCGTCGTGGCGGTGTTCATCCTCTACGGCCTGTACGGCGACATATTCGATGGCAAGCTGCAGGCCCGCACCATGACCGCCGCCGAGATGATCCGGTATGTCGGCCTCGATTCGACCGCGATGCTGGGCCGGCCGATCGTGATCGGGGTGACCATTGTCACCGTTTTCATCCTGCTCGGCCGATTGCTGCTGCTGTCCGGCGGCTCCGACTTCTTCACCGATATCGCCGCGGCGCTGATGGGGCGCAGCCGGGGCGGCTCGGCCAAGATCGCGGTCACCGCCTCGGCCATGTTCGGCTCGATCTCGGGCAGCGCTGTATCCAATGTCGCCTCGACCGGGGTCATCACCATCCCGCTGATGCAGCGCGGCGGCTACAGCGCGCGCGCCGCCGGCGCCATCGAGGCCGTCGCGTCAACGGGCGGACAGCTCACGCCGCCGATCATGGGCGCAGCGGCCTTCCTGATGGCCGAGTTTCTGCAGATGCCCTATCAGGATATCGTTCTGGCCGCGGTCATTCCGGCGCTGCTGTTCTACGTCGCCCTGTTCGTCCATACCGACCTGGAAGCCGCGCGCACCGGCGTAACCGCGCTCGAACCGGACCAGATTCCCGCGGCGCGCAAGGTGCTGGCCGGCGGCTGGTTCCTGATCGTGCCCTTCGCCGTGCTGATCGTCGTGCTGTTCAGTCTGAACCAGCCGGCGGAAACTGCGGCGCTGGCGGCCTGCGGCAGCTTGGCAGCAATCGCCCTGGTGTTCGGCTACGGCGCGCGCAAGCTGACGCCCGTGGCCATCGTCGCCGCCCTGCGCGATACTGGCTACGCAGTCGTCGATATCATCGTCATCACGGCCGCCGCCGGCATCATCATCGGCATCCTCGACCGCTCGGGCCTGAGCTTCGGCCTCGGTTTCGTGCTCGTCCAGTTCGGTGAGAACAGCCTGTTCCTGCTGCTCCTGCTGACGGCGGGCGTGTCGATCCTGCTCGGCATGGGGATGCCGACGACCGGCGTGTATTTCCTGCTTGCCGCGCTCGCCGCACCGCCGCTCATCAAGCTGGGCGTCGAACCGATCGCCGCGCATATGTATGTCCTGTATTTCGGCATGCTTTCCATGATCACGCCGCCGGTCGCGATCGCCGCCTACACCGCCGCCAACCTGTCCGGCGCCGGGCCGATGGAGACGGCCGTGAGCGCGGTCCGGTTCGGCTGGCCGGCCTATGTCGTCCCTTTCCTGTTCGTGCTCTCGCCGACCCTGCTGATGCAAGGCGATGCGCTGGCGATCCTGCTCGCAGCGGCGACCGCCGTCGTCGGCGTCGCCGCTGTGACGGCCGCACTGGCCGGCTATGCCCTGAAACCCCTGCGCCCGCCCGCGCGCCTTCTCGTCGGCGCCGGCGGCCTCGGCCTGCTACTGCCGCCGCCGGCCTTTGCCGAGGCCGGCTGGATCAACCTCGCCGGCGGCGCCCTGCTGGCCTTTGGCCTCGCAGTCTCGGTCAAGCTGCGCCGGCCGGGCCCAAGCTAGTCGTCGCCGGCGATCGCTGGCAGCGCAAGTTTCGATGTGCGGGACTGTTGTGTTTCAGTACGGTCCCGAGCGCCCAGAATTGCGATCGACCGGGGTCCTCCCGCACTTGACGGAGCCGAGACCATATATCAGTATCTGATATTATCTGACATATCATCGGGTAGCCCGATGCCGAACGTACATTTTACCAAACAGATGGAATCCTATGTCCAAGGCCAGATCGCGTCCGGCGCCTACGCCAATCTGAGCGAGGTCGTGCGTGCCGGGATCCGGTTGCTGATGGAACGGGACGGCGCGCGCCAGTTCTATGCGCTGAAAGCGGATCTGGAAGAGGCTGTCCGCGAGGCCGAGGCCGGCGGTTTCAGCGACTTCGATCCCATCGCCTACGAGCCCGAGGCCGGCACGAGATAGCGGCTACAAGATGACGATCAGGCTGTCCCGCCTGGCACGGCAGGATCTGGACGAAATTCGCCGTTACACGGTCGATACCTGGGGTCGGGGTCAGTGGTTGAACTACTATCGGGGTCTGGTACTGGCTTTCGAGGGCATCGCGGCCGATCCTGACGGCGGACGCGACCGAAGCCTGTTTGCTGCAGGCTTGCGCTCGGTGAACTACAGACGGCACGTCATTTTCTTTGCCCGCATAGCCGCTGCGGACGATGAGCCGGTGATCCTGCGAATCGTGCATCAGCGCCGCAACATGCCGGCATTGGTATATTTCGAGGATATCGGCGGCTGAACGACCCCGTGGAAACAACAGCTAAACCGCCGGCAGGTCGACGCCTTCGGCCGCCAGAATTTCGCGTAGATTATCGACCAGCCGCGCCAAGCCCGCCTCGGTCGAAGCCTCGCAGCGCAGCGACAGCGCCGCCTGGGTGTTCGACGCCCGGAGCAGCCACCAGCCGTCGGCGGTTTGCGCGCGGACCCCGTCGATCGCGGTGAAGTCCGTGCACTCGCGGTCCAGCCGCGCGCGGACCGCTTCGACAATCGCGAACTTTCGCGCCTCATCGACATCGAGGCGAATTTCCGGCGTGTTGAACGCGGCCGGCAACGCGGCGCGAAAGGCCGAGAGCGGCGCCGGGTCGCCGGCCATGATCCGCAGCAGGCGCACCGCAGCGTAGAGCGCATCGTCGAAGCCGAAGTAGCGGTCGCGGAAGAACAGGTGGCCGCTCATCTCGCCGGCCATCAGCGCGCCGGTTTCCAGCATCCGGCTTTTGATCGGGGAATGGCCGGTGCGGTACATCTCCGGCCTGCCGCCAAGCCGCGCGACCTCGTCGAAAAAGACCTGGCTCGCCTTGACATCGGCGATTACCCGGGCGCCGGGCCGCTGCCGGAGCAAGTCGGCGGCATAGTAGACCATCGTCTGGTCGGCCCACAGGATCGCACCGCTGTCGTCCACCGCGCCGATGCGGTCGCCGTCACCGTCGAAGGCGATCCCGACATCGGCGCCATTCTCACCGACGGCCGCCTGCAGATCGGCCAGGTTGGCCGCGACGGTGGGATCGGGATGGTGGTTCGGAAAGTCGCCGTCGATCTCGGCGAACAGAAGATGGTGCGTGCCGGCCAGCCGGGCGGTGAGCCGGGCCGCGATCTCGCCCGCGGCGCCGTTGCCGCAATCCCACACGACCGTCAGCGGCGACAGGTCGGCGCCGTCCAGTTCGGCGATCAGGCGGTCGGTATAGGCATCCGCGACATCGATGGCGGCGCTCTCGCCCGGTTGCCGGGCAAGGCCGATTCCCGAGGCAGCGGCCCTGCCCAATTTCCGGATTTCGGCGCCGAAAACAGGCCGGCCGCCGCCGCAGCCCGGCCCGAAGGTCATTTTGAACCCGTTGTGGGCGCCGGGATTGTGCGACCCGGTGACCATGATCCCGGCGTCCGCGCCACGGTCATGCACGGCGAAATTCAGCATCGGCGTCGGGCCGCGCCCGACCGTCAGGACATGCCGGCCGCTGGCGGTCAGCCCGTCGATCAGCGCATCGCGCAGGGCCGGCGAGCTGTGCCGCCCGTCCCAGCCGACGCAGACGGTCGTGCCGCCTTCCCGGCCGACCAGCGCCCCGAAGGCGGCGCCCAGGGCGCGCGCATCCGCCGGAAACAGCGTCTCGCCGGCAATGCCGCGCACATCGTATTCGCGCAGAATTTCCGGATGGAAGATATGGCCGGGAAGCCGGCGCCCCGATCCGGTTTTTTCGGGTCCGGTCATGGAAGGCTCGTTTCGGCAGGGCCCGGTCCGGGCGGATTTGCGGGCTGGCGACCCCGGCAGGACTCGAACCTGCGACACCAGGATTAGGAATCCTGTGCTCTATCCTGCTGAGCTACGGGGCCGTCCCGCGGCGGTATCTTGGCGGCGGGGCCGGAACTGTCAACAGGAGCCGCCCGCGCATCCGTCCAGTCAGCGGACGCCGGCCCGGCCGCCCGCCGCCTCGAGCAGGGTCGGCTGCGCAGGGGCTTTGGCCTTGCCGCCCCGGCGGACGCAGCGGCCTTCGAATTCGGCGCCGCTCTCGATCGAAAGGTTTTCGTATTCGACATCGCCATCGACCAGCGACGTCTTGCAGAGGGTTACGGTCTTTCCTGCAAGCCCGCCGGTCAGCCGGCCATGGACCATGATTTCTTCCGCGGTCACCTTGCCTTCGACATGGCCGCCCGGCCCGACGGTCAACTTCCTGACCGCCACATCGCCCTGGATTTCACCCTCGACCAGCAGATCGCCCTCGGAGGCGATGTTGCCTTCGACCCTCAACCCGTCGCCGACCAGCGACACTTCGGCCATCTGAGACATTTTCCGTTCCTCCGTCCCTATCGGATCATGCGTCCGGCCGATTCGCACCCTTGCCCCGATCCTTGGGGCCGAGAGAACGGTACCGGCGTGGATTTACCAACGGTTGCTTCCGCAGTTGTCGACTCGTGGTGCCCCCAGGGAGACTCGAACTCCCACGCCGTTGCCGGCAACAGATTTTGAGTCTGCCGCGTCTACCAATTCCGCCACAGGGGCCATGCAGCGCGCCGGCCGGGACCGATCGCCTGTCCCTCGATCGTCGTCGCGGCGCGCCGGGCGGAAAACATAGCGGCGCCCGTGCCGTTTGCAAGGTGCGACCGTGTCTGCTGCCCTCGTCTGGCCCCGTTCGGCGGGCGCCGGCCGAAAAACTGCTGGAACGGTTCGGGCCGGCGACGCATTCTGCCGGCCGGACAATGGAGGGCGTAGCAGATGGCGGGCGTGCTGGACGGAATTCGGGTGCTGGACTTCGGGCGCTATATCGCGGGCCCCTATGTCGGCGCGCTGCTGGCGGATTTCGGCGCCGACGTCATCCGGGTCGAGAAGCGCGGCGGCAGCGAAGACCGCTACGTCCTGCCCCTCTCGAGGCGCGCTGACGGCCGGCCCGGCGAAGGCGCCCTGTTTTTCCAGATGAACCGGAACAAGCGGTCCGTCACCCTCGACCCGATGAAGCCGGAAGGCCGTGCCGTGCTGGACCGGCTGGCCGCCACCGCGGATGTCGTCGTCGCCAACCTGCCGCCGCAGACCATGGCGCGCATGGGGCTGGACTACGACAGCCTTTGCAAGGTCAAGAACGACATCATCCTCGCCAACCTGTCCTCCTTCGGCAAACACGGGCCCTGGGCGGCCCGCCCCGGCTTCGACAGCATCGGGCAGGCCATGTGCGGTTCGGTCTATCTCACCGGCGAGCCGGGCCGGCCCTACCGCGCCCAGATCGCCCTCGTCGATTTCGGCACCGCCCTGCACGCAGCGTTCGGCGTCGCCATGGCATTGATCGAAAAGCAGCGCTCGGGCCGGGGCCAGGAAGTCGTCGGCGCCCTGCTGGCGACCGCTGTCGCGCTCAACGGGCCGACGCTGGTCGAGCAATCGGCCGTGGCGCCGGACCGTGTCGCGATCGGCAACCGCGCCTTCAACTCCGGTCCGACCGATCTGTTCGAGACCAGGGACGGCTTCATCGTGAGCCATGTCGTCGGCGGTCCGCTGTTCCGGCGCTGGGCGAACCTGCTGGGCGAACCGGAATGGCTGGACGACGAACGCTTCGCCACCGACGACGGGCGCGGCGACAACGGCGAGGTCCTGTCGCAACGCATGGCGGCCTGGTGCGCCGAGCGGACCCGCGACGAGGCGCTGGAAGCCCTGGCGGCGGCCCATGTCCCGGCCGGCCCGGTGCTCAAGCCGCAGGAGGCGCTGGAACATCCGCAGGTCCAGGCGATGGGCCTGCTCCATCCGGTGACCTGGCCCGGCATGGACCGGCCGGCCATGGTGCCCCAGGCCCCGGTCTGGCTGAGCGAGACCCCGGCCCTGCCGCCCACCGAACAGGCCCGGACCGGCCAGCACACCGACGAAGTGCTCGGGGCCATTGGCTATAGTGGCGAGGAACTGGCGGCGTTACGCGACGCGGGGGCGATCTAGGATAGGGCGCCGGTGCAGCGCGGGTTGACGAGCTCCGGTTCCGGCTTGTGTTTCCCGGCTATCCTCTTTCCCGTTGTTCTACTTCCGCTTGAGTGGCGTCATTGAAAGCGCACCGCTTCGCCACGCTCGTACTTCTTGATCTGCGGCTTCTTGTAAGTCAGGAAACTGCAGGTCTGCCTGTACAGAATTCCGCTTTTGCCGCAGATATCCAGGGAAAGGTCAGCCAACGTAGTGGCGCTTCGCTTGTGGCAAACAATCTGCCATTTGTAGGTCTTGTTGAGTAAGCTTAAGGTTTCTTTTACACTCGAATTCCGCGCGTCGGCCCATTGCTGACAGGATTCGTAGAAAGGGAAGTGCCGGTTCAAGAGCCTGACGGCCAAGGCCCTTCCGAATTTCGGAGTGGCGGTCTTGGCGTAGGTCAGCCAGACCACCATCGCTGAGTGCTGTTCGTCGGCCGCCTTTGCAGGCGTGTGCAGCGCGGCGAGCAGAGCGACCGCGATCGAAGTGGCCAGGCTACGCATTGGCATCTCTTCCCTCCTTGCCGGGCGTGCCGGCCCGGCAGGGCGCCGGGCCGTTGCGACCATCCACAGGTATGTATAATGCCCTGCCGGCCCGCTGGAGCGGAGCCTGCGGCAGGGTCGCAAAGGAAAAAGTTGGCACGGAAGGCGGGGCGAGGCAAGCCAGCCCTCAAGGGCTGCCTCTGCTCTGGTGCGCGCATCGTCTCCGGCGCGATGCGGCTTGACCGGCGGGAAGGCCCCCGCTACCGTTCGACCCGATATGCACATGCCGCGCACCATTACCGGTCTGCTTCTGCTTAGCGACCCGGCGTCCTAGGACGCCGGGACAAGGGCGCGCGCCAGCCGCCCGCCGCATGTGCCACCCCTGATCCGAAAGCCCGACCGGCAAGAGGCCCCGAGGCAGGATCCTTCAAGACGAAACGGAATGAGTGCCGCGCCGCCGCCGGATGAGCCGCGCCCTCCTTCCGTCCCGCCACACCGGAGATATCTCCATGTCCACCATGGCGATCCACAAATACCAGGCCTTCGAGCCCATCGGCCTGGCCGACCGGGCCTGGCCCGGCAAGGTTATCGACAAGGCGCCGATCTGGTGCTCGGTCGACCTGCGCGACGGCAACCAGGCGCTGGTCGAGCCGATGGGTCCGGAGCGCAAGCGGCGCATGTTCGAATTGCTGTGCCGGATGGGTTTCAAGGAAATCGAAGTCGGCTTCCCGTCGGCCTCGGAGACCGATTTCGACTTCTGCCGCCTGCTCGTCGAGCAGAACATGATCCCGGACGATGTCACCATCCAGGTGCTGACCCAGGCGCGCGATCGTCTGATCCGGCGCACCTTCGACGCCATCCGGGGCGCGCGGCGCGCCATCGTCCATCTCTATAATTCGACCTCGACCACCCAGCGCCGGGTCGTCTTCAACGCCGACCGGGCGGAGATCATGAAGATCGCCACCGACGGCGCGGCCCTGATCCGGGATCTGGTGCCGACCGTTCCGGAAACGGAGGTGATCCACCAGTATTCGCCGGAATCCTTCACCGGCACGGAACTGGACTATGCCCGCGATGTCTGCGACGCGGTCATAGACGTGTGGGAGCCGACGCCCGACCGGAAGACGATCATCAACCTGCCGGCGACGGTCGAGATGGCGTCGGCCAACATCTATGCCGACCAGATCGAGTGGATGCACCGGAACATCGCGAACCGGGACTGCTACCTCCTCTCCCTGCACCCGCATAACGACCGGGGCACGGCCGTGGCCGCCGCCGAACTGGGCGTCATGGCCGGCGCCGACCGGATCGAGGGCACCCTGTTCGGCAACGGCGAGCGCACCGGCAATGTCGACCTCGTCACCCTGGCGCTGAACCTGTTCACCCAGGGCGTCGATCCCGAACTGGAGATCGAGGATATCAACGAGATCATCCGCACGGTCGAATACTGCAACCAGCTGCCGGTCCATCCGCGCCATCCCTATGGCGGCGAACTGGTCTTCACCGCCTTCTCCGGCTCGCACCAGGACGCGATCAAGAAAGGCTTCGCGGCGCTCAAGACCAGCAACAGCGAATTGTGGGACGTGCCCTACCTGCCGATGGACCCGAAGGATGTCGGCCGGACCTACGAGGCGGTCATCCGCATCAACAGCCAGTCCGGCAAGGGCGGCATCGCCTATGTCATGGAGACCGACTACGGCCTCAAGCTGCCGCGCATGCTGCAGGTCGAGTTTTCGGGCGTGATCCAGACGGTGACCGACGCCACCGGCAAGGAAATGGAGTCGGAGGAAATCCGGTCGATCTTCGAGAAGGAATATCTCGAGCAGGACGGCCCGATCGGTTTCGGCAACTACCGCACGGTGCCGGACGCCCATGCCAGCGAAATCCGGCGCATGACGGCGGAGATCACCTGGAACGGCGAGCCGCGCATCGTCGAAGGCAAGGGCAACGGCCCGATCGACGGCTTCATCGACGCCCTGAAGAACGGCCTCAACCTCACCATGGCGATCCAGAACTACCACGAGCATGCGGTCGGCAAGGGCGCCGACGCCACCGCAGTCGCCTATGTCGAGGTCAGCACGCCGGACGGCGGCACCCTGTTCGGCGTCGGCCGCGACCCGAACATCGTCGCCGCCTCCCTGCGCGCCATCGTCAGCGCCGCCAACCGCGTCGCCAAGGCCGGCGCGGCGGACGTGGCGGCGTAAGGGGGCGCCCCTCGATACGGCCCTCCGGGCCTACTCGGGATGAGGAATTGAGAAAGCGATTCCATCCGCACTCCTCCCTCCCCTCATCCTGAGTAGCCGCCGCAGGCGGCGTATCGAAGGAGGGTCTCCTTAACCCGGCCCAACCCTGTCATTTTGACCTACGAGCGTTGCCATGCCGCGATGCGCGGCTGACGCCGCGCCAACCCACCTGGCCTCCCCTTCTGCAGAAGGGGAGGAATAACAACACCGCGCCGCTCCCCTTTCCCTCACTCGCAGCTCAGGCCGAACTGGTTGAGGCCTTCTTCGAGACAGGTGCCGAGCAGCGGGATGCCGACGAGATAGTCGCCGGTGTGGTCGGTGTGGCCATCGCGCGCTTCCTTCCTGCCGTGCCTTCCCCTTGCCGACGGGCGGCTTCCGCGGCCGGCCCATTCATGGTTTAACCGCGCCGGTATTCCATCGAGCCGAGAGGGAACGGGGCATGCCGCAAGCGGCTCCTCAGCCGATCGAAAAAACCGGCGACCTGATGGCCGGCCGGCGCGGTCTGGTCATGGGCGTGGCGAACGACCGCTCGCTGGCCTGGGGCATCGCGCGCGCTGCGGCGGCCCAGGGCGCGGAGATCGCGTTTACCTACCAGGATATCGAGGCCATCTCGCGCCGCGCCATCCCGCTGTGCGAGAGCACCGGCTCGCCCATCGTCATGCCCGCCGACGTCACCCGGCCGGACATGATGGACGCGCTGTTCGACCGCATCGGCAGCCTGTGGGGCCGGCTCGATTTCGTCGTCCATTCGCTGGCCTTCTCCGACCGGAACGAACTCGCCGGCCGCTATATCGACACCAGCCGGGACAATTTCCGCCAGACGCTGGAGATCAGCGCCTTTTCCTTTACCGATCTCGCGCAGCGGGCCGAGCCGCTGATGACGGCCAACGGGAACGATGGCGGCGCGCTGCTCACCCTCACCTTCGACGGCTCCAACCGGGTCTTCCGCTCCTACAATGTCATGGGCGTCGCCAAGGCGGCGCTGGAGGCCAGCGTGCGCTACCTCGCCAACGATCTCGGCGGCGCCGGCATCCGGGTGAACGCGCTCTCGGCCGGGCCGATGCGGACGCTCGCCGGCGCCGGCGTCGGCGATGCGCGCTATCTCTACCAGTGGGTCGAACGCAACGCCGCCCTGCGCCGCAACCCGACCCTCGACGAGGTCGGCAACACCGGCCTCTACCTGATCTCGCCGCTCAGCAGCGGGGTCAGCGGCGAGGTCCATTATGTCGATTGCGGCTACAACGTCATCGGCATGGGGGTGGTGGACTAGGATTTCCCGCCGCGCCGGCGGCCCCGAAAAATCGCCCGCAATTTCGCCGGGCAAATTCAAGATTGATTCTAAACTAGCCGGTACCATATACTCGGCATTATGAAAGACCGTCCGTTCACCCCGATGCTGGAGCGCCTGCGCGATGCCGGGCTAAGGCCGACGCGGCAGCGGTTGGCCTTGGGGCGCCTGCTGTTCGAGGGCGGCAACCGGCATGTCACGGCCGAACAGCTCCACGCCGAAGCGCGGCGCGAGCAGATCCCGGTCTCGCTGGCGACGATCTACAACACGCTCAACCAGTTCTGCAAAGCCGGCCTGCTGCGCGAGGTCGTGGTCGATTCGGGACGGTCCTGGTTCGACACCAACCTGGAAGAGCATCACCATTTCTTCCACGAGGCGACCGGCGCGCTGACCGATTTCGAGGCCGAGGGCCTGGAGGTCGAGGGCGTGCCAAGGGCGCCGGCCGGTACGGAGATCGACCGGGTCGAGGTCATCGTGCGCCTGCGCGATCCGCAGTAAGCAACACCGTCGCACCGTAACGACGCGCCTGCGGCGATTTAGATTAGAGCGACTCTAATCTGTTGACATCCGCCGCACCTTTGACCTAGATAGGCGCCAGCGCCGTCCAAAGCGTTGCTATCGACAATCCGCGAACGCTGGGGCGATCCGTCCCGGCGGCGCACCGGCCCAGGAGAGGAGAGCCATCATATCCCTGAAAGACAGCAAGACCGAACAGAATCTCAAAGACGCATTCGCCGGCGAGAGCCAGGCCAACCGCCGCTATCTCTATTTCGCGCAGAAGGCCGATGTCGAAGGCTACAACGATGTCGCCGCCGTGTTCCGCTCGACCGCCGAAGGCGAGACCGGCCACGCCCACGGCCATCTGGCCTTCCTCGAAGAGACCGGCGACCCGGCGACCGGCAAGCCGATCGGCGACACCGAGAACAATCTGAAAGCCGCCATCGCCGGCGAGACCCACGAATATACCGATATGTATCCGGGCATGGCCCGCACCGCCCGCGACGAGGGCTTCGACGAGATCGCCGGCTGGTTCGAGACCCTGGCGAAGGCCGAGCACAGCCACACCGGCCGCTTCCAGAAAGCCCTGGACGACATCGACTGACCTTCTGACCTGACAGGGTCCGCCGGGCCCGGGTTTGCGGGATCGGGCCTCGACGGCCCGGCCCCGGACGCCGGTCCGCGCCTTGTCATTCCCGCACCCGATTTCGATATCCGAACCAGGAGCCATGTCCGAAGGCAGCCTGCAGGCGCCGGTCCGTCATGCCATTCCGTGGCAGGACGAGGCCTGGTACGACGTCGCCGCGCTCGACGCCGAGTTGCGCCGGGTGTTCGACGTCTGTCACGGCTGCCGCCTGTGCTTCAACCTGTGCGATTCCTTCCCGACCCTGTTCGACCTGATCGACGCCGCCGGCGATGCGGAACTGGAGGGCGTCGACAGCAGGGATTTCAAGCAGGTCGCCGACGGCTGCACGCTCTGCGACATGTGCTTCATGACGAAGTGCCCCTATGTGCCGCCGCACGAATTCAATCTCGATTTCCCCCATCTCATGCTGCGCTACCGGGCGGCCGAGAACCGAGCCGGCAAGTGCGGCTTCTGGGAGCGGCAGCTAACCAGGACCGACCGTAACAACCGACTGGGCTGTTCGGTCTCCGGCCTCGCCAACTGGGCGACCCGATCCGGCAACGGCCTGACCCGTCGCCCGCTCGAAGCCGTGGCCGGTGTCCACCGGGAGGCGGCCCTGCCGCCCTTTGCAGGCCGGACCCTGGAGAAACGGGCGCGAGCGGAGAGGCCGGAGCTTAACGAGGACGCGCCCGCCCACGGCCGCAAGGCGGCGCTCTACGCGACCTGCTACGGCAACTACAACCAGCCCGCGATCGGCGTCGCCCTGCTCAAGATACTGGCGCGCAACGGTGTCGAGACCGAGGTCGTCTATCCGGGCTGCTGCGGCATGCCCCAGATGGAACAGGGCGACCTGAAGGCAGTTGCGGCCGGCGCCGCCCGTACGGCCGCGGCGCTGCGCCTCTGGATCGACAAGGGCTACAGCATCGTCACGACGGTATCGTCCTGCGCCCTGATGCTGAAATTCGAATGGCCCCTGCTGCTGCCGGGCAATGACGATGTGCGGGTCTTGTCGGAGAACTGCTTCGACGCCGCTCAATTTGTCGTCGATATCGCGAAGAAGGAGGGGCTGGCCGAAGGCCTGCAGCCGCTCGACGGCGGCGTGACCCTGCATGTCGCCTGCCATGCCCGGGCCCAGAATATGGGGGTGAAGGCCGCCGAGCTGCTGCGCCTGATCCCGGGAACGAAACCGAAGATCCTGGCGCGCTGTTCCGGCCATGGCGGCTCATGGGGCGTGATGAAGGAGAATTTCAAGACCGGCATGAAGATCGGCAAGCCGGTCATGCGCGACGCCGCCAAGGCCGGAAACGAATACGTCGCCTCCGAATGCCCGCTTGCCGGCCTGCACCTCCTGCAGGGCATGGCGCGGATCGACGGCGCCGAGCCGCCGGACCGGGCGCCCCACCCGATCGAGCTGTTCGCCAGGGTCTACGGGTACTAAGCCGGATTTCCTGCCGATGGCGTCGGCAGCCGGCAGCTGATCGGCCTATTTCGCCGGCTTCATATAGCTGCCGGCGCAGTCGCCGGTCAGCCGGCGCAAGGCCTTGTGGATCGCCGGATCGAGGGCCAGGCGCAATTCCCGGGCGGCGTCCATGTCGCCGGCGGCGACCAGCGCGAACACCTTCGTTACCTTCGGCTTGTCGCCGTCGGGGATTTCGGCTTCGTCGGCGACGCCGTCGGCAACGCAAGCGCAGATCGGCGTCCGGTTTGCAACCAGCGCTTCGGGTGTTTCCTGCCCGCGTTTCTGGCGGTTGGCCAGGCTGTCGGCGCAGGCGGCGGCAAGTTGTTTCTTCTCGCCGTCCGAGAACGCCGTCAGCGCAAGGAAGCAAACGGATAGGACGGCGAAGCGGCGGATCATGGCAGGTGTCCCCGTTGGGCGTCGGACGCTTCCGCGCCGGGCACGGGAAACGCGGCGTCCGCTATTGCGGTGCATGTATAGGGCGCATACCTCGTTCGCGTGCGCAGAAATACGCGCGGCTGGTCTTGGCGGCCGAATTACCCTAATATGCCTGATTGGCTCACGCCACCGCAGACATCCCGAAAAATTCCCCGAATCAGGTAAAGTCGCAATCATGGAACGGTCATTTGCGAAAGAAGTGCAGTTGCTGAAAAAAGGCGACGGCGAACTTTTCGAAGGCGAAGGCATTCTTGCCGTCACCAAGGCGGCACTGCAATCCGGCGTTTCCTATGTCGGCGGCTACCAGGGCTCGCCGGTGTCGCATCTCGTCGATGTGCTGAACGACGCCAAGGACATCATGGACGAATACGGCGTCCATCTGGAGATCTGCGCCAACGAGGCGGGCGCGGCCGCCATGCTCGGCGCGTCGATCCAGTATCCGATCCGCGGCCTCGTCACCTGGAAATCCACCGTAGGCACGAATGTCGCGTCGGACGCGCTCTCCAACCTCGGCTCGGTCGGTGTGGTCGGCGGCGCGGTGGTCATTCTGGGCGAGGATTATGGCGAGGGCGCCTCGATCATTCAGGAGCGCAGCCACGCCTATGCAATGAAATCGACATTGTGGCTGCTCGATCCGCGGCCGAACCTGACCTCAATCGTGAACCTGACGGAAAAGGCCTTCGAGCTTTCCGAGGCTTCCAACCAGCCGGTCATGGTCCAGTTGCGGATCCTGGCCTGCCATGTCCAGGGGCGGTTCGAGGCCAAGGACAACAGGCACGGCGAATTCTCCGGCAACCGCAAGCTCGAAAAGCCGAAATTCGATCTGATGAAGATCGCGCTGCCGCCGGGCACCTATGCGCAGGAAAAGCACAAGTGGGAAAAGCGCCTGCCGGCCGCGATCGACTTTATCCGCAAGGAAAAGCTGAACGAGGTATTCGACGGCGAGTTGAGCGATATCGGCATTATCTGCCAGGGCGGCCTGTACAACACGGTGCAGCGTGCGCTGAACCATCTGGGCCTCGCCGACATCTACGGCAATTCCCGGGTGCCGATCTATTGCATGAACGTCACCTACCCGCTGGTGGCGGACGAAATCTCCGGTTTCTGCGCGGGCAAGAAGCATGTCCTGGTCGTGGAGGAAGGCCATCCGGCCTATATCGAGGACGATGTCAACGTCATCCTGCGCAAGGCCGACGTCCAGACGAAGGTACACGGCAAGGGCCCATTGCCGATGGCCGGCCAGTATACGTCGGACGTGGTCCAGACCGGCGTCTCCAAATGGATCGACGACATCGGCCTGCCGGACACCAACCGGGAAGGCGCCGTTGCAAGGGTGAAATACATTGTCGGCCTCAAGACCAAGGCCACGAAATATCTCGGCAGCCCGATCCCGCCGCGGCCGCCGACCTTCTGCACCGGCTGCCCGGAACGGCCGGTGTTCAGCGCCATCAAGCTGATGGAGAAGGATCTCGGCAAAACCCACATCAGCTGCGATATCGGCTGCCACACCTTCTCGGCGCTGCCGCCCTTCAGCATCGGCCAGACGGTGCTCGGCTACGGCCTCGGCCTCGCCAGTTCGACCGGCATCGCGCCGAATTTCGACAAGCGCGTCATCTCGATCATGGGCGATGGCGGCTTCTGGCATAACGGCCTGACCACGGGCGTCGCCAGTTCCGTCTTCAACAAGAACGATTCGATCCTGATCGTCATGAAGAACGGCTACACCTCGGCCACCGGCTGGCAATGGGTGCCGTCGACGCCGAAGGAGGGCAATTTCGACCAGTCCGACATGTCGATCGAGGAGACGGTGCGCGCGCTCGGCGTCAAGTGGCAGCGCAAGGTGCGCACCTACGATGTCGCCAAAATGGTCAAGACCCTGAAACAGGCGATGACCACGACCCAGAAGGGCCTCAAGGTCATCATCGCGGAGAGCGAATGCATGCTGGCCAAGCAGCGCCGGGTGAAGGCGGAGCGGACGAAGCTGATCCGCGAGGGCAGGCGCGCCGTGCGGCCACGCTTCGGCATCGACGACGATGTCTGCACCGGCGATCACAGTTGCATCCGCCTGTCCGGCTGTCCGTCGCTCACCATCAAGGCGAACCCGGATCCGCTGCGCACAGACCCGATCGCCCATGTCAACACCGGCTGCGTCGGGTGCGGCCTGTGCGGCGAGGTCGCCCACGCGGCGATCCTGTGCCCGTCCTTCTACAAGGCGGACATCGTGTACAACGCCGGCCGGTTCGAGCGCTGGGTCGCCGGGATGCGCCAACGCTTCATCGGTATGTTCTACAGCCCGGAAGAGCTGCGTCTCGCCCCGCGCCGGGAAGGCGCGATGGAGCAGGAAGACGCGGCGAAGGCAGCCTGACGATGGCCGAATCGAAAAAGCCTGCTGCCGCGCCCAAGGCGGCGGCCCGGACTGCGGGCAAGACTGCGCCCAAACCTGCCCCCAGGCGCAAGGCGAGCCGCCGCAAGCCGGCGGAGGAGCGGCCCGTCACCGTCGTCATCGCGGCCATGGGCGGCGAGGGCGGCGGCGTGCTGACAAGCTGGCTGGTCAACGCCGCGCGCGAAACCGGCCTGCCGGTTCAGGCCACTTCGGTGCCCGGCGTGGCGCAGCGCACCGGCGCGACGACCTACTATGTCGAGATCGTGCCCAAGCCCTATGCCGAGACCGGGCCAGCCGAACCGGTGCTCGACCTCTATCCCGGCCCCGGCGACATCGACATGATGATCGCGACCGAGCTGATGGAAATCGGCCGGGCGATGGAAAAGGGCTTCATAAGCCCGGAAAAGACCACGCTGATCGGCTCGACCCACCGGGTCTATACGCTGGCCGAAAAAATGGCGATGGGCGACGGCCGCTACGATGGCGACACCATTATGGGCGCCGCCAAGCAGATGGCGAAGCGGCATATCCTGTTCGATATCGAGCGCGCCGCCCAGGACGCCGGCACGATCGTCAATTCCGTTCTGCTCGGCGCCATGGCCGGCTCCGGCGTCTTGCCGATCGACGCCGAGGTTTTCAAGAACGGCATCCGCGAATCGGGCAAGGCGGTCGAGTCCAACCTGGCCGGCTTCGATGTCGGCTTCGCCTACGCCACGGGCGATATCGTCGAGCTTCAGGCCAAACTGCCGGCCCGGAAGGCGCCGGAGGTCAGGCCCAGCGACACGGTCGGCGCCCTGAAGGCGCGGATCGAGCGGGATTATCCGTCGGAAACCCATGCCGTCGTGCTGGAAGCTTGCGGCCGGTGCCTGGATTTTCAGGACGCCGCCTATGCCGGGCTGTATCTCGACCGGCTGGACACGATCCGCGCCATCGACGAAGGCCGGGGCGACGGCGATTACAAGATCACCAACGAGGCGGCGCGCCATCTCGGCCTGCGCATGACCTTCGAGGACATCATGCGGGTCGCCCAGTTGAAGACCCGCAAATCGCGCTTCGAACGGCTTCGCCGCGATGTCCAGGCGCAGGACGACCACCTCGTCCGGACGACCGAGCATTTCAAGCCGGGGCCGTACGAGTTCGCCTCCGTGCTGCCGAAAGGCCTGGGGCGCCGGGTCGTCGACTGGGCCGACCGCAATCCGGACAAGGCGCGCAGATGGCATTTCGGCCTGCATATCCGCACCGATACCCTGTGGGGCTTCGGCCGGGTGCGGATGCTGGCCGCGATGCGGCGCTTCCGCCGGCGCGGCTACCGCTATGCCGAGGAACAGGAACTGATCGAAGGCTGGCTCGACCTGGTCCGCAAGGCGGCGGCCATCGGCAAGCCGATGGCGCTGGAGACCATCGAATGCGCCCGGCTGATCAAGGGCTATTCGGAGACCCACAAGCGCGGCGTCGGCAACTACCGCCGCATTGCCAATGAGGTGATCGCGCCCGCCCTGGCGGAAGGCATCGACCGGGCCGGCGACATCGCCCAGGCCCGCGCCGCCGCGCTCGCCGATCCCGAAGGCGAAAGCCTGAGCGAAGCGATTGTGGCAATGACCGAGGCGAGGGTCGGCGCCGCCGTGGCGGCGGAGTAGGCGCCTGTTCTCCGGCCGCTTCGGCCTGCGCGAACCTTACAGTGCCGGGCCGCCGGGCGCCCGCGGTGAGAAATCCGCGCTAATCGCGTAGTTCGCCGCCCGTCTGTTTGGCGACAGCGGCGACGATCTTCTCGGCAACGGCCTCGATTTCCGCATCGGTGAGGGTTTTTTCCGTCGGCTGCAGTGTCACGGCGATGGCGACCGATTTCCGGCCTTCGCCGATGGCCGCGCCCTCGTAGACATCGAAAACCGACACATCGGAAACCAGCGTCTTTTCCGCGTTCTTCGCCGCGCGGGCCACTTTCTCCGCGGGCGTATCGCGGTTGAGCACGAAGGCGAAATCGCGTTCGACCGGCTGGAACGGCGACGGATTGAGCAGCGGGCGGGCCTTGGTGCCCCTGTTCTTTCGGGGGTCCTTGTGCGGCGGCAGCCGGTCGAAGAAGACCTCGAAGCCGACCATCGGCCCCTTGGCGTCGAGCGCGCGCAAGACCCGCGGATGGAACTCGCCGAACGCCGCCAGCACCCGGTTGCCCAGTTTCAGCACGCCGGAGCGGCCGGGATGGTACCAGCCCGGCGCTTCGGCCGCGACCTGAAGGCCGGCGACCGGCGCGCCGGCCGCGTCCAGCGCCGCCAGGGCATCGGCCTTGGCGTCGAAGGCATCGACGGCGCGTGGCGCGTCGAACCATTGGCGTTCGTCCCGGTTGCCGGCGCGCAGGCCTGCGGCAACCGTCGCCTGGTCCTCCGGCTCGTTGCCGGCGAATTGCGGGCCGATCTCGAACAGGGCGACGTCGGGCGAGCTGCGGTCGGCGTTCCAGCGCGCGGCCATGATGAGGTTCGGCAGGATCGACGGCCGCATGACGTCGAGATCGGTCGTGATCGGGTTTTCCAGCGTGGTCTGCGGCGTCGCGCCGCCGAACAGGCCGGCATGGCCGGCATCCATGAACGACCAGGTGACGGCTTCCAGCATGCCGCGGGCCGCCAGCGCCCGCCGTGCCATGCGCAGGCGGCGCTGGGCCGGCGTCACCGTCCGCGCCGCGACGCCGTCGGGCGTCACCGAGACGGCCGGAATGCGGTCATAGCCGTAGACCCTCAGCACGTCCTCCACGAGGTCCGCCTCGCCGTCGGCGTCGATATCGAAGATGCGCCAGGAGGGGAGGGCGACGGTCCAGGTCTCTTCGCCGTTCGCCGCCGCCTTGTCCCGGATCGTGTAGCCCTGCGCTTCGAGGATGCGTTCGATTTCCCGGCCGGGCACCGCGAGTCCGCCCAGGCTCTCCAGCCGCGCCGGCCGGAAGGCGACGCTGCGCCGCCAGTCCGGCATCGCACCGGCGCTGAAGACATGGCTCGCTTCGCCGCCGCAGAAATCGAGGATCAGGCGCGTCGCGACCTCGGCGCCCCAGAGCGCCGATTCCGGATCGACCCCGCGCTCGAAGCGGTAGCGGGCGTCGGAACTCAGCCCCAGCTTCCGGCCGGTCGCCGCGGTGCGCAGCGTGTCGAACAGGGCGACTTCGAGGAACACATCGGTCGTCTCGGGCTGGCAGCCGGTTTCCTCGCCGCCCATCAGGCCGCCGATGGCGTGCGCCGCCCGGTCGTCTGCGATCACGGTGATTTCGGACGTCAGCGTGTATTCGTTGCCGTCGAGCGCCTGGATCGTCTCGCTTTCGCGCGCCATGCGCATGGTCGGGTCGCCGATGAGCTTGCCGGCGTCGAACACATGCAGCGGCCGGCCCAGATCGTGGGTCACCAGGTTGGTGATATCGACCAATGCCGAAATCGGCCTTAGCCCGATCGCGCGCAGACGCCGCTGCACCCAGTCCGGGCTCGGCCCGTTCTTCACACCGCGGAAGAAGCGGCCGACCACGAAGGGGCAGGCGTCGGCCAGACCGGCCGGCAGGTCGCGCCGCCAGACCAGCGGGCTGTCGAACGTCCCGGCCACGGGCGCGGCGTCGAAGGGCTTCAGCCGGCCAATTCCCGCAGCGGCCAGATCCCGCGCAATGCCGTAGACGCCCAGCGCGTCCTGCCGGTTCGGCGTGATGGCGATTTCGATGACCGGGTCGTTGAGGCCGAGCCAGTCGGCGAAGGGATGCCCGACCGGCGCGTCGTCCGGCAGGTCGATGATGCCCTCATGCTCGTCGGACAGGCCCATCTCCCGCTCCGAGCACAGCATGCCGTTGGAATCCTGGCCGCGGATCACGCCCTTCTTCAGGTCCAGCCCGGTGCCGGGAATATGGGTGCCGGCCGGGGCGAACACGCCCTTCATGCCGGTGCGTGCGTTGGGCGCGCCGCACACCACCTGGACCTGCGCCTCGCCGGTGTCGACGATGCAGACGCTCAGGCGGTCGGCGTCCGGATGCTGCCGCGCCTCCACGACCCGGGCGATGCGGAACGGCGCGAATTCGGCGGCCTTGTCCTCGACGCTCTCGACCTCAAGGCCGATGGCGGTCAGCTTCGCGGCGATCTCGTCCAGCGGCGCATCCGTCTCCAGATGCTCCTTCAGCCAGGACAGGGTGAATTTCATGTTGGAAGTTCCGTGGCGGTGACGCAGCGGCGATGGGGCGATTATCCGGCAACACGGCGCAGCCCGGCAACCAGCGGCAGGGCCGCACTTGGGATGGATTGGGCGTCGATGGGTCGGATACGGGGGAAGGCTACATGGCGGCTCTGTCAGGCAACGGCTTCGAAACCGTCGAGGCGCAGGGCGGATTTGTCGAAGGTCAGTGTCGCTTCCGCGCCCAAATCGCGGTTGAGTCCCGCGATGATCACGTCGGCGAAGTCGCCGCCAGCCCGGAGCCATTGCGTCGCGCTGGCGACAAGGGACGGTTCCTGGAAGATCAGGGCTGGGCTGTCCGCGAGCGTCTCGATGCAGTCGGCAATTTCTGCCTTCGAATAACCGTACGACCGGCGCAGCACCCAAGCGAACTCGCACAGCACCATGAGGTTAATCAACAGGGGCGTTCCGGCGTTCGCCGCGCTGCGGACGACTTTCTCCGCGGCGCGCGCCTGCTCAGGCTCGTCGGCAATGACAAGACGGAGCAGGACATTCGTGTCCAGAGCCTTAGTCATCGCCCGCCACGCCGCGGCGTGGCAGCGGCCCGAGAGCCCGCTCGGCCCGCTCCACCGCGGCTTCGGCGACGGCGTCGTTCATTTCTTCGATGGTGGCGGAGACACTGGTGTACGGCTTCAGCATGCCGATGATGTCGTCCAGCGACCGGTTTATCGCCCGCATCCGGGCGGCGCCGTCGTCCTCGATCTCGAACCGAACCTTGTCGCCCGGCCGGAGATTGAGCTTGTCGCGCACAGCCTTCGGGATGGTTATCTGACCTTTGCTGGTTACTTTGGCGGTCGACAACGGTTCCATAGTCCTTACCCTTGAAGAAATTCTTACTTTTTTGAAAGAGTAAGGAGAAATAGCGCCGGTTCAAGTCCCTTGGCGCTTCGATTTATCGGTTCTGCTGCCGTCAGTTCCGCCGTTCGATCAACCCCCGGGCGATGATGTGGGCCTGGATTTCGGCGGCGCCTTCGAAAATGTTGAGTATCCGGGCGTCGCACAGGACGCGGCTGATCTCGTATTCCTGGGCATAGCCGTTGCCGCCGTGGATCTGCAGGGCGTTGTCGGCGTTCGCCCAGGCGACGCGGGCGGCGAGCAGCTTGGCCATGCCGGCCTCGATATCGCAGCGCCGGTCGCTGTCTTTCTCGCGCGCGGCAAACCAGGTGAGCTGGCGCACCATCATGGTCTCGACCGCCATCCAGGCGATTTTGCCGGCGACCCGCGGGAATTCGTAGATCGGCTTGCCGAACTGAAGGCGCTCCTGGCCGTAGGCGAGGCCGAGCTCCATGGCGTTCTGGGCGACGCCGACGGCGCGCGCCGCGGTCTGGATGCGGGCGCTCTCGAAGGTCGCCATGAGTTGTTTGAAGCCCTCGCCTTCGGATTCGCCGAGCAGGCAGGCGGCCGGCACCTCGAAGCCGTCGAAGCCGATCTCGTATTCCTTCATGCCGCGATACCCGAGAACGTGGATTTCGCCGCCCGACATACCCGGCGCCGGGAAAGGGTCGGCATCCGTGCCGCGCGGCTTCGGCGCGATGAACATGGAGAGGCCGCGATAGCCCGGCCGGTCCGGGTCCGTGCGCGCCAGCAGGGTCATGACGTCGGCGCGCGCCGCATGGGTGATCCAGGTCTTGTTGCCGGTCACCCGGTAGACGTCGCCGTCGCGAACCGCCCGGGTGCGCAGGCTGGCGAGGTCGGAGCCGGTGTTGGGCTCGGTGAACACGGCGGTCGGCAGCACGGCGCCGGAGGCGATTTTGGCCAGCCATCGGTCGCGCTGGGCTTGGGTGCCGGCCAGCCGGATCAATTCGCCGGCAATCTCCGAGCGCGTGCCCAGCGAGCCGACGCCGATATAACCGCGCGACAACTCCTCGGTGACGATGCACAGGGCGACCTTGTCGAGCCCGAGGCCGCCGAATTCTTCCGGAATTGTCAGGCCGAACACGCCGAGCCCGGCCAGTTCGTCGACCACCTCCATCGGGATCAGCACATCCTTGATATGCCAGCCATGGGCGTAGGGGGCGACCTTCTCGTCGGTGAAGCGGCGGAACTGGTCGCGGATCATGACCAGCATCTCGTCGTCCAGCCCGCCGTCGCCGAAGCCGCTCTCGGCGATCAGGGCTGCCAGCCGCATCCGGGCGGCGTTGCTGTTGCCATCGGCGATCAGCGCCTGCACCGCCGGGGTTTCGAACGCCGCGAGCGCCGCTTCCGGCACGCCCATATCGGCCGTGCGCAGGATTTCGCCCTGGCTGATCGCGATGCCGCCCTTCAACTGGGCCAGATATTCGCCGAAGCCGGCCTGGAGGATCAGCCGTTCGGCCTCGCCGAACCGCCCGGCGGCCTCGAGCCGTTCGGCCCAGGCCAGCGTCTGTTCCAGCGCCGCAACATAGGTGTTGAACCAGGCCAGGCCGTGGGCCGCGAACTGCTGTTGCTCGAGCAGTGCCGGATCGACCTTGCCCGAAGGCGCAACCAGCCCGGCGACAGCGCGGCGGGCGGCGTCTTTCAGCGCTTCCGCCGCTTCGAGGGCCTCGCGGCACCGCGGCAGCAGGTCGGGAAGCAGGCCGCTGCCGGCCGCGGCGGGGAAGGACATCTCATTCATCGCAGACCGTGTCCGATCCTGTCGCACCGTGCGAGGTCGCATTGTCCGGGCGCCGGCAGGCAGGCCGGGCGGCGCCGACTCAATATTCTTCGGTCGGCCGGTCCTGTCGATGGGCCGGGCGGCAGTCATTTTGCCGCCAGTAGTCCGGGCTTGCCGGCATCCGGTTGCCGGCCGGAAGATGCTGGCCCAGATGCTCCAGGTGGCGCAGCGCGGCCGGGCCGGCGCGATCGGTCGCCTCGACCTGCATCCGGCCGCCCTGGTTGCGCACCCAGATCGGGATCCAGCCGAAGGCGGCGAGGCGCAGCTTGCCCCCCGAATCCGGCATTGAATCCGGCTTTGAACCCGGCTCTGTGTCCGGCATCAGGCCGAGCAGCAGGATCATCGAACTGCGCCGCGCCAGGCTGATCTGGTTGGAGACGAAATTGCCGAGCGAATAGGCGATCAGCCCTTCGCGGCCATCGGCGGCGACATGCTTTTCGACCGGCTGCATGACATGGGGATGGGTGCCGATCACGGCAGTGGCGCCGGCCTCGATCGCTGCGCGGGCGAACGCCCGCTGCCGCGCCTCGGGCGCGTGTTCGTATTCCACGCCCCAGTGCGGCGCGAACATTACAGCGTCGATATCGTCGCGCCGGGCGAGCGCTTCGATGATGCCGAGCACCCGGGCCTTGTCCTTGTAGCACAGCAGCACCTGGCCGTGCCGGTCGGGCAGACCGTTGGTGCCATAGGTGCAGCCGAGCCAGGCGATCCGCCGGGTCTCGCCGTCTTTCGCGGTTTCGGTAACCGTATACCAGGGCCGCTCGGTCTCGCCGCGCCGGCGCGTGCCGGTGAATTTCAGGCCGGCAGCCTCAATGGCGTCGATGGTCCGCTCGACGCCGATGGCATAGCGGTCGAGCGAATGGTTGTTTGCGGTCAGCAGCACGTCGAATCCCGCCTGCTTGAGCGCGGGCGCGACCGAAGGATGATAGTTGAACATCGGATAGCCGCTGTAGACCCAGTCGTCCCACAGCCGGTCCGGCGGGGCGGTCGCGCGCCCGGTCTTGGTGATGCCGGCCGCCGCCGGCCCCTCCAGGTTGGCGAAGGCGATATCGGCGCCACGGATCAGATCGGCGACCGGATGAAACAGGCTCTGGAAACCGTCGGGCCGGGTCATGGCGAATTTCTGGACCGCGTCGTGCAGCAGCACATCGCCGACCGCGGCGACGGTGACGAGGTCCGACGGCCCGGCCCCGCCCCGAAACGCGATCGCGCCCTCTGTCCCGGTCATGCTGTTGCCGGGCGCCGCGCAGGATTGCGCCGCCGCGGGACCGGCCGCGGCTCCGAGCAGGGAAACGGCGAACAGGATAACGGCGACAAGCGAACAGCAGCTGACATGGCGCGCGGCATCGTGCGCGCGCTGCCGGAGGAGCGCAACCATGATCGATTCTCTACCGGACAACCGGGCCGGCCGGCAATGGCGAAATTTGCCAAAACAGGATAGAATCGCGACCGTCCCTATCACCACCTTCGATTTACCAGCGATCAATTTCCTACGCCACCTGAAGCGTCGAACGATTCGATCACCAGCACGAATGGTTTGGAGCTTCACTCTTGCAACCGAATCAGATTCCAGTGGCGCAACTTGATATTACCAGACAGAAAAAAGGACACCTCCGAATATAGCAGATTGACACAATGACTCATAAAGCTGTAAATGTAGCGTCAAAATGAAATGCCTCACCCTGCTGGCAGATCTTAGAAGCGAACCCGAACCACAAAAGAAAAAGGCGACATTTCCAATGACTGTCCAAGACCAACTTTCGCTGCAACTGGGTAACCAGCGCCGGACAGTCGATTTTGATACTTTTGACATTCAGTTTCAAGAACTGTTACGTATGTTGTCAGAAGGTCAAATTTCTGTTGCTCCAGCGTACCAACGTCAATTTAGGTGGAATGACGAGCGCTGTTCCCAACTTATAGAATCACTAATGCTTGGCATTCCAGTACCAAATTTATTTATGGCAACAAATGATGATAACACACGGGAAACGGTTGACGGGGTTCAGCGCCTAAGTGCAATTGTCAAATTTGCCGGGGATGAAGAATTGCGAAAAAAACTTGGGTTGGAAAAAGTGTTAAAGTTGGAGGGCTTAAAAAAATTGAGTTTCTTCAACAAACATCGGTTCGATACTTTACCAACACTTATTCAGCAGCATGTTCGAACAAGGCCGCTGCGAGTCGTTACATTAAATGATAAGAGTGACAAAATTATTCGTTTTGATCTTTTTGAGCGTTTAAACACTGGAGGAGTTTTGCTCACAAATCAAGAAATCCGGGACTGCGTATTCCAAGGAGAATTTGCGGAACTGCTTGATGATTTAGCTTCCACGGAAGATTTTAATACTGTCGTTAGATTATCGAATAATAATAAGAAAGATGGAACAATGGAGGAGTGCGTATTGCGTTTTTTTGCGTTCTTAGACCGATACAGTAAATTTGACCACAGCGTTGAAGAATTTCTGACGGATTATATGAAATATGCGACAGAAAAATTTGACTATGATTCTCGTGAACAAGAATTTGATAATGTGTTTGCAGCACTAGCAGAGACATTCAAAGACGGCATCCGGCGACCGGGGCGTAAGGGATTAACACCATTAAATCTCTATGAGGGTGTTGCGGTTGGCGCTGCTCTAGCACTTAGGGAACGTGATAAATTGGTAACCAAAAATTTGCACACTTGGATGAACTCGAATGAATTGCGTGGATTTACCACAGGAGCGACAAATAACCGACGTGCGGTTAAGGGTCGAATTGAGTTTTGCCGCGATCGATTTCTTGGGGAGCCATATGTTCCCAGCACTTGAAATTGAAGTGGATGTTCGATTCAACGAAATCCAAAATTTGATTACTGCTACAAAGAAGTTGAAAGGAAATCAAGCCGCAGCAATTAAAGGTCTAATTTTTGTTCAAATTTATGCAGTTTACGAGTTCATAGTGAATAGTGCAGTTAGCGCAGCGATAGATTCAATTCAATCTCATAATCACCAATTACGAGATATCACACCATCGCTTCTTACTTTGTTTTTGGACCCGGAGTTTAGTTCAATTAGTGATGGGCAGAGAAAGAATGCGTGGGAAAATAGACTGAAGCTGTTTAATAGAGCGTTTTCAAATAATGTATTGGATTTGTCAAGTGAAACACGCCCTCCTTCGGATGGTTCACATTACAGGTATACTCAACTGCTATTGATTTTTGAAGTATTTGGTATTAGTCGTGCTCCCGTCCGTCGTAGGGCTCACGAGCGAAGAATTGATGAAGTTGTTCGTCATCGGAATTCAATTGCGCACGGCGGCGAAAAGGCAGAGGACATTGGTCGAAGGTACACCCATGCGGAAGTCCGAAAAAGGATCTCTCAAATGAGAAGTGTCTGCAATTCGTTGATTAGCATATTAAGTTCCTTTAGTGCGGACGTTACTAAGCATACGAGATGAATCAGTATTATTTGGCAACGGTGCGTTGAATTTGGCTCGTTTAACAGCGGTCTAACGAGAATATGGTCTTTCCTTGTCGAATTTTGTTTCTGATAGCGATGGCATTTTCCGTCAAACTATCCCTATTGTCTGTGGGCCAAGCTGCTGGCTTTACTACCTGTGTCGGCGGGCTGAAGCGGGCCGCCGGGAAGGCCGGGATCCCGCGATCGGTGGTGCGCAAGGCGCTGAACATCTCCGAGCCCGACGAACGGGTGCTGCGCCTGTCGAAGGTCCGGCCGGAAACCCGCATAGATATCTGGGACTATATGGCCTTCCTGGTCGATGCGCAGCGCATCCGCGAGGGCAAGGCGGCGATGCGCAAACACGCCGCCGCCCTGCGCCGGGCGGAGAAACGCTATGGCGTCAACCGCCATGTCATCGCCGCCATCTGGGGCGTCGAGACAGACTATGGCCGGACGGCAGGCCGGAACTTCCTGCCCCACGCCCTGGCGACGCTGACCTGCGCCGGCGGCCGGCGGGCGAAGTTCTGGCGGCGCGAGCTGATGGCGGCGCTCAGGATCGTCGGCGACGGCGACCTTCCGCTCGGCAAGCTCTACGGCTCCTGGGCCGGCGCCTTCGGCCAGACCCAGTTCATGCCCTCGACCTACCGGCGCCTCGCGGTCGATTTCGACGGCGACGGCCGCAAGGATCTGGTGAGCTCGGTGCCCGACGCGCTCGGCTCGGCGGCCAACTATCTGCGCCGCGCCGGCTGGCGCACCGGGCAGCCGCGGCTGATCGAAGTGCGGGTGCCCAAGGGCTATGCCGGGCCGGAAGGACGGCAGCGCAAGGCGACGCTCGACAAATGGGCGTTGCTGGGCCTGAAGCGGACGGACGGGCGGCGCCTCAAGGGACCGCTGCGCGCCGGGCTGCTGCGCCCGGCCGGTCCGGACGGCCCGGCCATCCTGACCTTCCGCAATTTCGACGCGTTGTACGCGTACAATCACGCCGAGTCGTACGCCCTGGCGGTCGCGCATCTGGCCGACCGCCTCGCCGGCCGCGGCCGGTTCCGCGCGAGATGGCCGACCGACGATCCCGGCCTGTCGCGGATCGAGCGCAAGTGGCTCCAGGAACTGCTGATCGTCGAAGGCTACGATCCCGGCGCGCCGGACGGCAAGATCGGCCCGAAAAGCCGCGCCGCGATCCGCGAGGCCGAAAAGAATCTCGGCCTGGCCGTCACCGGCCGCGCCGCCCAGAGGCTGTATCGCGCGCTGGGCGGGAAGTAGGGCGAGCAGTAGGGGGGGTGGCGCTGCTCCCTTCGATACGCCCCCTGCGGGGGCTACTCAGGACGAGGGAGGGGTATGGAAGGGCAACAACACCGCCCTCATCCCGAGTAGCCCCGGATTTAATCCGGGGCGTATCGAGAGCCTGCCCTGAGCTTGTCGAAGGGGACGCACCGCGGCGCTATTCCACCGGCACCCAGATTTCGGCCTCGCCGCTCAACGTCGCCGGATCGAAGCGCTCGTCGTAATACTCGAAATCGTACCGGGCGCGCAGGTACACGCCATCCTGCTGCGCCCACTCGCCGTAGATGAACTCGTAAGCGCGGCGGAATTCGGCGCCGATATCGCCGCCGGCGAGCGGAAAGGCGAAAACGGCGAAACGCCCGCCTTCCAGGGTCTTGCCGAACAGTCCGTCCGGCAAGTCTCCGATGGCGCTGACCTCCACGGCCGGCGCATAGATCAGCTCGCCGGCCTCCATATCCACGACTTCGTTGAGCCCGAAAGTGCGATCCCCGACCCGGTTCGGGATGCGCTCGATAAACGGCCGGAAGCGCCGCCACACCGCCGGCCCGTCCACCCCATCGCTCTTCCGGAACGGCTGCGCCAGGCCGACGACCGGGATATCGCCGCGGGTGGTGAAGGTGGGGATCATTTTCTTTGTCTCCGTAGTTCGGATCCCGGGAATGAATTTATCGGCACGCGAAGCGGCTCTTCACGCGCCCGTCCGGTCGTCGTCATACAGCTGCCGCTTGAGTCCCGCCGGGGTCAGGATGGGCACGGTGAAGACGTCCGCCAGCACTTGCAGGCCGGCGTCGCCGGTCACCAGCGCGTCGGCGCGGCCGGCGATCGCCAGTTCCATGAACGGCCGGTCGAAGGGATCGCGGCATTCGGGGACAGCGGGCGGCGGGTTCGGAACGGCGACGGTTTCGCACCGGGGCAGATAGTCTTCAAGCAGGTCTTGCCGGTCGGCTTCGCTCAGCCTGAATTTCGGAAAGCCGAGCACGCGGATCAATTCGGCCGTCGTCTCGCGGCCGGCGAGCGGGCGGATGCGCCCGGAGCTCCAGGCGCCGCGCAACCACGACAGCCGGCCCGAATGGAACAGGAGTGCGGAAACCAGGACGTCGGTGTCGAGAACCAGGCGCGGTGGCGTCATTCGCCGGAACGTGCCCCAGAACGTGCCCAGGCGACGGCGTCGGCCACATCGGACTCGGACAGGCCGAGTTCGGCAAGTTTCGCCCGGACGGCGCCGGCGCGGTTCACACGCACCGGCGTCAGCACGATGCGTCCGTTCTCCGCAGAAACGTCGAAATATTCGGCGGCGTCGACGGCGGCTATTGCGGCCTTGGGCAAGGTCAACTGGTTCTTTGCGGTTAGCTTGGCGAGCATGGTTTTCTCCTTACAATCGAAATGTAAGGAAACAATGAATTCGGGACAAGACTTGTTTGAGGGAATGTGCCAACGGCTTCGGCCGCCTTTCACGCCGCCTCCCGCGCGCCCCGCTCCACGATCTCGACGATCTCTCCCATAATGGCGGTGAGGTCAAAGTGCTTGGGGGTGTAGACGGCGGCGACGCCGGCGGCTTTGAGCGCTTCGGCGTCGGCCGGCGGGATGATGCCGCCGGCGACCACCGGTACCTCGCCCAGCCCTTCGGCCGCCAGCCGCTCGACGACCTCGCCGACCAGCGCGACATGGCTGCCGGACAGGATCGACAGGCCGACGATGTGCACGTCCTCCTGCAAGGCGGCGTTGACGATCTGCGCCGGGGTCAGGCGGATGCCCTCGTAGACCACCTCCATGCCGCAGTCCCGCGCCTTGACGGCGATCTGCTCGGCGCCGTTGGAGTGGCCGTCCAGGCCCGGTTTGCCGACCAGCATCTTGAGGCGCCGGCCGAGCCGCCGGGACAGAGCCTCGACCCGGCCGCGCACCGCCTCCAGCGCGCCCGACTCGTCCGCTACCGGCAGCGTCGCGACCCCGCGGCCGACCCCCGTAGGCGCGCGGTAGAGGCCGAACAGGCCGCGCAGCGCCGCGCCCCATTCGCCGGTGGTGACGCCGGCATGGGCGCAGGCAATCGAGGGTTCCATGACGTTGCCGCCCTCGCGCACCGTGCGCTCCAGGTCGGCGAGCGCCGCCCTAGCCTTCGCCTCGTCCCGCGCGGCGCGCCATTCCGCCAGGCGTTCGATCTGGCCGGCCTCGGCGGCGGGATCGACGGCGAGGAAACCGCCGTCCCCGCCGTTTTCCTTCCCGCCTTCGGTGAGCGGCGAGGGCGCGCTCCCGGTCCAGCGGTTGACGCCGACCACGACCTGCTCGCCGGCCTCGATCGCCGCCACCCGCCGTGCATTGGACGCGACGAGCCGCTGCTTCATATAGCCGGTTTCGACGGCGGCGACCGCGCCGCCCATCGCCTCGATCCGCGCCAGCTCCGCGCCCGCCTCGTCTTTCAGTTCCGCGACCTTCGCCGCAATCTCCGTCGAGCCGTCGAAGATGTCGCCGTATTCCAGCAGGTCGGTCTCATAGGCCAGGATCTGCTGCAGGCGCAGCGACCATTGCTGGTCCCACGGCCGGGGCAGGCCGAGCGCCTCGTTCCAGGCCGGCAACTGCACCGCGCGCGCCCTTGCATCCTTCGACAGGGTGACGGCCAATGCCTCGAGCAGGATGCGGTAAACATTATTCTCCGGCTGCTGCTCGGTCAGGCCGAGGGAATTGACCTGCACGCCGTAGCGGAAGCGGCGCAGCTTCGGATCGTCCACGCCATAGCGGCTCTCGCAGATCTCGTCCCACAGTTCCGTGAACGCCCGCATCTTGCAGATTTCGGTGATGAAGCGCAGGCCGGCGTTGACGAAGAAGCTGATCCGGCCGACCGCGGCGGGGAAAGCCGCCGCCGGCACCGCCGCGCGCACCCGGTCCAGCACCGCGATGGCGGTGGCGAGCGCATAGGCCAGTTCCTGCACCGGCGTCGCCCCGGCTTCCTGCAGATGGTAGCTGCAGACGTTGATCGGGTTCCATTTCGGCACCTCGCGGCAGGCGAAGGCGATCGTGTCCGCGGTCAGCCGCATCGAGGGCTCGGGCGGGAAGATGTAGGTGCCGCGAGAGAGGTATTCCTTGACGATGTCGTTCTGGGTCGTGCCGGTCAGTTCCGCCCGCGTCGCGCCCTGCCGCTCGGCCGCCGCGATATAGAGCGCGAGCAGCCAGGGCGCGGTCGCGTTGATCGTCATCGAGGTGTTCATCCGGGCTAGCGGGATATCCCGGAACAGGGTCTCCATATCGCCGAGATGGGACACCGGCACGCCGACCTTGCCGACCTCGCCGCGGGCCAGCGGATCGTCGGCGTCGTAGCCGGTCTGGGTCGGCAGGTCGAAGGCGACCGACAGGCCGGTCTGCCCCTTGGCCAGGTTGGTCCGGTAAAGCGCGTTCGACGCCGCGGCCGAGGAATGGCCCGAATAGGTCCGCATGATCCACGGACGATCCTTTTGGGGCCGATCCCTGGGACGGTCGCCCTGCGAACGGACATTATCGGGTCGGTCGGTCGGCGCTGTGTCATTCATCGGTCGCATCCGGCGGGAGGCGGCTTTCGCCGCACTGCATCAAGAATGCGCCCGCGCCGCCCGCGGAATCAAGCTGGAATCGAGCGGCGAAACATCCCCTTTCGCACATATATTGCTTTGAACGCCCGCTCACGAAACATTGAATAAATTTTTCGGTCATTTGCGCAATTTTATGTCGTTTTTGCGTTGCAGCATCGCAGCCGGAAGCGTATGACTCCCGCCCCGGCGCCGGCCTGTTCCACGGTGCCGGCTGCCTTATGCCGACTCCCGATTGCCGAAGGAGACCGATCGATGAGCGGAACCTCTCCCGTGGTTGAACTGGCCGAACACGCGACGCCGGCCAACCCGCTGATGCGCGGCGAAAAGAAGGACCTCTACGAGGTCGGCGAGATCCCGCCGCTCGGCTATGTGCCGAAGCAGATGTACGCCTGGGCGATCCGGCGCGAGCGCCACGGCGAGCCGGAAAGCGCGATGCAGGTCGAGGTCGTCGAGACGCCGGCGCTGGACAGCCGCGAGGTGCTGGTCCTCGTGATGGCGGCGGGCGTCAACTATAACGGCATCTGGGCGGCGCTCGGCACGCCGGTCTCGCCCTTCGACATCCACAAGGCCCCGTTCCATATCGCCGGGTCCGACGCCAGCGGCATCGTCTGGGCGGTCGGCGAGAAGGTCCGCAACTGGAAGGTCGGCGACGAGGTCGTCATCCACTGCAACCAGGACGACGGCGACGACGAGGAATGCAACGGCGGCGACCCGATGTTCTCGACCTCCCAGCGCATCTGGGGCTACGAGACGCCGGACGGCTCCTTCGCCCAGTTCACCCGGGTCCAGGCCCAGCAGCTCATGCACCGGCCGAAGCACCTGACTTGGGAAGAGAGCGCCTGCTACACACTGACGCTCGCCACGACCTGGCGGATGCTGTTCGGCCACCGGCCGCACATCCTGCGGCCGGGCCACAATGTGCTGGTCTGGGGCTCCTCCGGCGGCCTCGGCTCGATGGCCGTGCAGCTTTGCGCGGCGACCGGCGCCAACGCGATCGGCGTGATCTCGGAGGAGGACAAGCGGGAATTCGTCATGTCGCTCGGCGCCAAGGGCGTCATCAACCGCAAGGAATTCAGCTGCTGGGGCCGGCTCCCGGAGGTCGGCACCGACGAATACCGCGCCTGGTTCGGCGAGGTCCGCAAGTTCGGCAAGGCGATCTGGGACATCACCGGCAAGGGCAACAATGTCGATTTCGTGTTCGAGCATCCGGGCGAGGCGACCTTCCCGGTCTCGACCTTCGTGGTCAAGCGCGGCGGCATGGTGGTCTTCTGCGCCGGCACCACCGGCTACAACATCACCTTCGACGCCCGCTATGTCTGGATGCACCAGAAGCGCATCCAGGGCAGCCATTTCGCCCATCTCCAGCAGGCCGCCCAGGCCAACAAGCTGGTGATCGAGCGGCGCATCGACCCGTGCATGTCCGAGGTTTTCGCCTGGGAGGACATCCCCGAAGCGCATATGAAAATGCGCCGCAACGAGCACAAGCCCGGCAACATGGCCGTGCTGGTGACGTCCAAACGCCCCGGCCTGCGCACCATCGAGGACGCGATCGAGGAATAGGGCCCTTCGATACGTCCCCTTCCGGGGGCTACTCAGGGTGAGGGTAATCGAGCAATTCACTCACCCTCATCCCGAGTAGGCGCCCCTCGACGCTGCTCGGGACAGGCTCCGCGCCGTATCGAGGGGCCGTACCCAAGCCCTACACCCTCAGCACCGTCGAGCCCGTCGTCTTGCGGCTTTCCAGCGCCCGGTGCGCTTCGGCGACCTGCTCCAGCGGCCAGGTCCCGCCGGGCGCGGACCCGGATCGTGCCATCGACGATCAGCCTGAACAGGCCGGCGACGGGATTCCCCCGCTACGCGATCCCTTCGACAAGCTCAGGGCAGGCTCGGTGGATCGCTTCGGTCGGAACGACGGTTGAGGCCGGGCAGAGGGACGGCCGCCCCCGCCCCCTCACGCAACGGCGACGGCGTCGATCTCCACCTTCCATTCCGGGCGCAGGAGGCCGGCGACGATGAAGGTCGTAGAGGCGGACTTGCAGTCCGGGCCGAGATGCTTGCGCCGGGCGGCGGCGAGCACGGGTACGGGATCGGCGTCGAGGATATAGGTTATGGTCCGCACGATGTTGGCGGTCGTCATGCCGGCTTCGGCCAGCACGGCCTCGATATTGAACCAGACCTGCTCGATCTGCGCTTCGATGTCGTCGGAAATCGAGCCGTCCGGCGCAACGCCGACCTGGCCCGAAACATGCAGCAGGCGCGAAATGTTCACGGCCTCGACGCCCTGGTCGTAATGGCCGAACGGTCCCGCGATGCCGGCGGGATTGTGGGTCTTGATCACGATGATCTCCGTTATCGGGACTGATTGAGGCGGGGACGATAACATGACACGGCCGCAGTGTCGCCCGGCGCGGCGCGCAGCAAATTATGACATTTCATGACAGACCGGGCCGCCTTCTGCCGCCAATCCCGATCCGCGGTTTCGGCCGGGGGGCGACGATAGGTGGAGCGGCGGTATCTTTCGGGTACGGCGCCGCAACGGTGAGTTCGCGGACCGGCGGCGGTATACGCTCAGGCCGGCGGGGTGTAGCGCACTACCCGCTGTTCGATCGCGCCGAAGATGGAGGCGCCGGCGGCGTCGAACATCTCGACCCGGACGGTGTCGCCGAACGCCATGAAGGGCGTTGTGGGCTTGCCGTGCTCGACCGTCTCGATGGCGCGGATTTCGGCGATGCAGGAATAGCCGTCCTTCGGATCGACGTTGGAAACCGTGCCGGAGCCGACGATCGTCCCGGCGCCGAGCCGGCGGGTCCTGGCCGAGTGGCTGATCAGGCGCGGCAGATTGAAATTCATGTCCACCCCGGCGTTCGGCCGGCCGAATTCCGCGCCGTTCCAGTGGGTGACCAGCGGCAGATGGATCTTGCCGTCGCGCCAGGCGCCGCCAAGCTCGTCCAGGGTCACGGCGACCGGCGAAAAGGCCGTGCTGCCCTTGCCGTTGAGAAAGCCGAAGCCCTTGGCCAGCTCGGCCGGGATCAGGCCGCGCAGGCTGACATCGTTCAGGATCATCGCCAGCCGGATGCGGCCATTGCATTGTTCCGGCGTCGCGCCCATCGGCGTGTCGTCCACGATCACCGAAACCTCGGATTCGAAATCGATGCCGTAGCTTTCGCTGGCCATCGGGATGTCGTCGCGCGGGCCGTAGAAGGCGTCGCTCTCGCCCTGGTACATCAGCGGATCGTCGAGGAATTCGGGCGGCATGGAGGCGCCGCGCGCCTTGCGCACCAGCGCGACATGATTGAGGTAGGAACTGCCGTCGACGAACTGGTAGGCGCGCGGCAGCGGCGAGGCGCAGGCCGCCGGATCGAAATCTAACGCGCCGGCGGCGCGGCCGGCGTTCAGGTCGTCGTAGAGGCTTTGCAGCGGCGCTTCCATCGCCGCCCAGTCGTCGAGCGCCGCCTGCAGGGTCGGCGCTACCGCAGTGGCTTCGACCGCACGGCTCAAATCGCGCGAGACGACGATCGGCGTGCCGTCCCGGCCGCCGTCCTTGAGAGTGCCGAGTTTCATGCGGGGAGACCTTTCGGAGAGACGCCGCGGCCCTTCGTGGCATGAAGGGCGGCAGGATGCAGGTGTCAGGCTTTCAGCACGCCGCGGCGAATCTGGTCAAGCTCGATGCTCTCGAACAGGGCCTGGAAATTGCCCTCGCCGAAGCCGTCGTCGCCCTTGCGCTGGATGACCTCGAAGAAGATGGGGCCGATGGCGTTTTCGGTGAAGATCTGGAGCAGCCGGCCGCCGTCTTCGGTCGGCGCGCCGTCGATCAGGATCTGCAGGCGCTTCAGTTCGCCGACCGGCTCGCCATGGCCGGGCAGGCGCGCGTCGATGCCTTCGTAATAGGTGTCCGGCGCCGCCATGAATTCGGTGCCGCGGCCAAGCATGTCCTCGACGGTCCGGTAGATGTCGGCAGTCGAGAGCGCGATATGCTGGATGCCCTCGCCGTTATAGGCCTCGAGATATTCGGCGATCTGGCTGCTGTCGTCGGAACTCTCGTTGATCGGGATGCGGATCTTGCCGCACGGGCTGGTCATCGCGCGGGATTTGAGGCCGGTCAGCTTGCCCTCGATATCGAAAAATCTGATTTCGCGGAAATTGAACAAACGCTCGTAGAAGGCCGCCCAGCTGTCCATCCGGCCCCGGTGGACATTGTGGGTCAGATGGTCGACCGCCGCGAAGCCGACGCCGTCATGGTCGAGCGACCCGTCGATCTCGAAATCGACGTCGTAGATGGCGCCGCGGTCGCCGTAGCGGTCCACCAGATAGATAAGCGAGCCGCCGATGCCTTTGATCGACGGGATGTTTAGCTCCATCGGCCCGGCTTGGCTCGGGCCCGGCTCGGCGCCGAGATCGAGCGCGCGCCGCCAGGCTTTAGCGGCGTCCGTGACCCGGAAGGCCATGGCGCAGACGGAGGGGCCGTGCACCCGGGCGAAGGACTGGGCGAAACTGTCCGGTTCGGCGTTCAGAATGAAATTGACGTCGCCCTGGCGGTACAGGGTGACGTCCTTGTGCCGGTGCCGGGCGACGGCGCGGAATCCCATCCGCTCGAACAGGCCGGCGAGCGCCCTGGCGTCCGGCGCGGTATATTCGACGAACTCGAAGCCGTCGGTGCCCATCGGGTTGCCCATCGGGTTGCCCATCGGGTTGACGGAAGCGCCGCCGCTGTCCGCGGCCGGATTCGTTGCCTGGGCCATGATCCCAATTCCTTGATTTTCCATAGCCACGATATTAGTTTCATTTGAAACTACTGCAAGGAAAAAGATGACCGATCCCGTTCCGAACCAGGCCGACCCGGCAAGCGCTCTTCCGGCCGGTCGCCTCGATCTGGAAATCTATCTGCCCTATCGCCTGTCGATCCTGTCGAACACGGTCTCCGGCGCCATCGCGGCGATCTACGAAACCCGCTACGGCCTGTCGGTCGCCGACTGGCGGATCCTGGCGATCCTCGGCATGGCGCCGGAACACCCGCTGACTCAGAAGGCGCTGTGCGCCCGCACCCGCATGGACAAGGTACAGGTGAGCCGCGCCGTGAAACGGCTGCTCGACTTGGGGCATATCGCGCGGGAGATCGACAACGCCGACCGCCGGCGCGCCCATCTGCGGCTGACCGGCCGCGGCCGGGCGGTCTATGACGATGTCGCCCCGGCAACCCTGGAGTGGGAGCGCGAACTGCTGGCCCGCCTCACCGAAACCGAGGCGGCGATCCTCGACACCGTCATCGCGCGCCTGCAGCAGGTGGCGGACGAGATGGCGGCCGGGTCGGCGCGGGGCGGCTGAACGAACCTGGCGCCGGGTCTGGCGCGGCAACCGGAGTCAGGCTTGCGCTGCCATCGCCTCCACTTCCGCTTCCTCCGGGAAACGGCCGCTCGCCTTCTTGGAAAAGAGCAGGTCGCCGTCGCGGGAAATTTCGAAAACGCCGCCCCCGCCCTTGACCAGTTCGATCTCGGCGCCGTCGATCTTCGAGAACCTGTCGCTCACACGGAGCGCTCTGGGTTCGTAGTTTCAAACGACGCAGTATTCGATCCTGAACTTCATCCGTGTCTCCTGAGGAAGTGCCAATTCCGAGTATACAGCCCGGCCGCTGCACGGGCCAGCCTGCCGCGCGCCCGGCGGCCGGCCCAGGACCGAGGCACCGGCGGTCCGGCCGGGCAGGGGGCCGATCGGACGCTATGGCGCGTTGAACCGGACCCGGACCGGCCCCGATAATCCGCCTCCGCCCCCGCCCCCGACCGGCGCCGGGCCCGGATCGGCAGAAAGCGAGTTGAGCATGAGCGAAGCAGCGAAAGCGGAAACACGGAAGGTTGCCTTCCTCGGCCTCGGGGTCATGGGCTACCACATGGCCGGACATCTGGCGAAGGCGGGCCATCGCGTGACCGTCTACAACCGGACCGCATCGAAAGCGGCGCGGTGGTCGGATGAGTTCGCGGGGAACAGCGCGGCGACGCCGGCCGAGGCCGCGGACGGCAACGAGATCGTATTTGCCTGCGTCGGCAATGACGACGACGTGCGCGCGGTGACGGTCGGCGAAGGCGGCGCGTTCGGGGGGATGGGCGGCGGTTCGGTCTTCGTCGATCACACTACCGCATCGGCCGACGTCGCGCAGGAGCTGGCAGCGGTGGCGTCGGAGCGCGGTTTCGGCTTCATCGATGCCCCTGTGTCCGGCGGCGAGGCGGGCGCGGTGAACGGCATGCTCACGGTCATGGCCGGCGGCGAGCGGGCCGTTTTCGATCGATGCAAGAGCGTTATCGACGCCTATGCGCGCGCCGTCACCCTGCTCGGCCCGGTCGGCTCCGGCCAGCTTACCAAGATGGTCAATCAGGTCTGCGTCGCCGGTCTGGTGCAGGGCCTCGCCGAGGGGCTGAACCTGGCGCAGCGCTCGGGGCTCGACGCCAGGCTCGTGCTCGACGTCATTTCGAAGGGCGCCGCGCAATCCTGGCAGATGGAGAATCGCGGAACGACGATGGCCGACGACGAGTTCGAGTTCGGCTTCGCGGTCGACTGGATGCGCAAGGATCTCGATATCTGTCTGGCGCAGGGCCACCGGGTCGGCGCGCTCCTGCCCGTCACCGCGCTGGTCAACGAGTTTTATGCCCGGGTCCAGGCGCGCGGCGGCGGACGCTGGGACACGTCGAGCCTGATGCGCTTGCTCAGCGATCCGTAACCGGCCCCCGGCTGGCCAGAACGCCGGCTTCGGCCAGGCGCTCGATGTCCGAGCCCGAGTATCCGATCTCCCGCAGGATGGCGGCGTTGTCGGCCCCCAGGAAGGGCGCGAGCATGCGCACCGCGGCCGGAGTCCGGTCGAAGCGTGCCGCTGGCCGGGGCTGACGCACCTTGCCGAGCAGATCGTCCTCGTGGATCTCGATCGTCCCGTTGGCTTCGATCTGCGCGTCGTCCAGCAGTTGCCAGCGGGTCAGCACCGGCGCAGCGGGGACATCCTCGCGGTCGAGCCGCGCCAGAATCTCCGCGGTCTGCCAATTCTCCATTTCCGCACCGACAATATCCCGGCGCTCCGGCCGGTTCTGCGCGCGCGCTCCGGCAGTCGCGAAGCGTTCGTCCTCGAGCAGATCCTCGCGGTCGAGCGCCCGGCACATGCCCGTCCATTCCGCGTCCGACACCGCGCCGGCGGTGATGTAGCCGTCCCCGGTCCGGTAGACGAGATCGAGCCCCATCTGACCCTCGGCCGGGTCGATCTCCTTGCCGACGAAGGTCAGGCTGGAGATCGCCTCCGGCCAGAGATAGGCCACCATGATATCGAGCATGGCGAGGCGGACATGCTGCCCCGCGCCGGTCTGCGAGCGCGCGAACAGCGCCGCCGTGATCGCCTGGGCCGCCGCAACGGCCGTCGTCTTGTCGGGAATGATCGTGCGCACCATGCGCGGCTGGCCGGTCGCGTAATCGGTCTGGATGTCGGCAAGCCCGCACAGCGCTTGAATCACCGGGTCATAGACCCGCTGACCGGCATACGGGCCGGTTTCGCCGAAGCCGCTGATCGACACGAAAACGATGTCCGGCCGGATTTCGCGAACGACGTTCTCGCCCAGTCCCATCCGTTCGATCGCGCCGGGACGGAAGTTCTGCACCAGAACGTCGGCGGTCGCGACGAGATCTTTGACGATCGCAAGCCCCTCGGGTTTCTTGATGTCGAGCGCCAGTCCCCGTTTGCTCCGGTTGCACGACAGGAACGAGGCCGACATCCCCTTGTTCATGGCGCTGACGTGGCGCATGTGGTCGCCCCGGGGGGATTCGATCTTGATGACGTCGGCCCCCTGGTCCGCGAGCATCATCGTCGCCATGGGCCCCGAGACCATTGTGGTCAGATCGAGGATGCGCACGCCGTTCAGTGGTCCTGCCATCTGTCTTTATCGTCCGTTGATGTTTTCCGGGTCAGTATTCCGTAGTCGCGGGGATGGCCGTCAGCCCGGTCCCGCGGCAAGCGTCAGGCAAAATTGAGTTCGCGGGCGCGCCGGTAGGCCGGCCGCTCGATCAGCGGCTCCCGATAGGCCAGGACCGGCTGCGGAATCGGAATTTCCAGCGTTAGCGCATAATCGATGCAGGTCACAAGCAGGATGTCGGCGACGCTCATGCCCTCCGGCATGAGCGCTTCCATGCCGTCGGGAAATTTCTTCATCATGCCGTCGATCTGCTCGCAGAAATATTCCCTGGCCGATTCGACGGCGCGCGGCGCCTCGCCGTAGATGTGTGACAGTTGCAAGTGCCGCCGGATCAGGTAGAGCGGATGCGCGTCCAGTTCCGTCATGACGAAAAAGCACCATTCGTTCAGCGCGGCGCGGCGCGTCGTCTCCCGCGGCACGTAGAAGCCTTCGGGAGCCGGGAAGGTCTCGCTCAGATAGTTGACGATGGCCGCGCTCTCCGCCAGAACGAAGGGGCCGTGCTCGATCACCGGAACCTTGTGCCTGGGGTTCAGGCGCAGATATTCCTCGGTCATGGTCTCGCCGGTGCGCGGCCCGATCGGGCGCAGGTCGTAGTCGATATCCATTTCCGCGAGCATCCAGTGCGCGCGCATGGTGCGGGCGGTCCCTATTCCCCACACCCTGAGATCGTTCTTCGACATGATTTGGTCTCCATTTCCGGATCGACCGGGCAGCGTTGAACAGGCGGGAAGCGATCATCGAACGGGATGGCAAACTGCCCCATCGCGGCGGCCCGATCAACGGCCCGCCGCCGCATGCTGCAGCCCGGCCGGCCTACGGCAGCACCGGCTCCGCCAGTTCCCACGCGCGGCGCGGGTCTTCGATTTCGATCACCCAGAGGTCTGGGTCGTAGCCGCGCTGGCGGGCGATGTAGGCGTCGGCGTCGGCCTCAGGGACCGGGGCGTCGCCGGTGCCGCGGCGCCAGGCCCGGCCGCCGTCCGGCGATGTCGTGGGCACATAGACGGTGCAGCCCGCCTCGAACCGGTTGTGCTTGATCAGGATCGCGCCGGCATGTTCGTCGCCCCGGCGCACTAGGTAGGCGTCGATGCCGTTGACCCGGCAGCGCCGGATTTCCGCATCCACCCAGATCGCCGCCTTGAGACGGGGCATCATGGGCGGCACGCGCCGTCTCAAGAAACCTGAATTGTCACCCCGGCCGACCGAAGGGCGAGCCGGGGTCCAGAGAAGCCAGCAGGTCCATCGCCTGTGGCTCTGGACCCCGGATCGTCGCTCTGCTCCGTCCGGGGTGACACGGAAGTGGGGGCGGGGGACAGGCCAGTGGCATGGCAGAACGCCTGTGGCGCATGCCCGGTCTTAAATGCGGCGACCTTTGTCGCCTTCAAAGTCCCGATTCTCCTGCCGGTCGCAAGAAACACCCCTAAATCACGCCATCGGCGCGCAGGGCGGCGATTTTCGCGGCGTCGTAGCCGAGCCCGCCCAGCAGGCTCTCCGTATCCGCGCCCAGGTCCGGCGCCGGGCGGGCGGGCGCCGGCTCGGCCGTGCGGACCGGCGGCGCGACCAGCCGGTAGGGGCCGTCGGCCGGGTGGGGGACGGTCTGGAGCCGGCGTTCTCGACCACGAAGGGATTGTCGAGCGCCCCGGCGATATCGTTCACCGGCGCGGCCGGGACGATGCCGGCGAAACGGGCCAGCCAGTCGGCGGTGGTGCGGGCCTGCAGCGCCTCGTCCAGAATTTCGGTTATGAGCGCCCGGTTCTCCAGCCGGTTCTTGAAACGAAGGAAGCGCGGGTCCTCCGCCCACTCCGGCCGCCCGACGGCGCCGCACAGGGTCGGCCAGACTTCTCCTTGTTGCACATCAGGTATATCCAGCCGTCCGCCGTTTTGTAGAGCTGGCACGGCGTCAATGACGGATGGGCCGAGCGCGGCAGGCGCGGGCTGGTTGAAGCCCTCGTTGAGATACCAGGTCGCCAGATAGCTCGTGTTGGTGCAGCGCGACATCGAACAGGCTGACATCGATATCCTGCCCCTGCCCGGCCGCGCGGGCGCCGGTCAGCGCGGCCAGCAGGGCATAGGCCATCGCCAGTCCGGTCATCATGTCGACGACGGACAGGCCGAAGCGGGACGGTGCGCCGTCCGGCTCGCCGGTCAGCGAAAAATAGCCGGCCTCGGCCTGCATGACATAGTCGAAGCCCGGCCAGGTCGCCCGCGGCCCGTCGCGGCCGTAGGCCGACAGGTGCGCGCACACGATCTTCGGGTTGTGCGCCCCTCAGATGGGCGTAGGTCAGGCCCAGCTTTTCCGGCACGTCGCCGCGCATGTTGCTGGCGAGCGCATCGGCCGAGTGGACCAGATCGTGCAGGACGGCCCGCGCCTCCGGCTTGGTCAGGTCCAGCGTCAGGCTTTTCTTGTTGCGGTTGAAGCTGTGGAAGAACTGGCTGTCGCCGGACGGGAAGAAGTACGGGCCGACGGCGCGGGACATGTCGCGCCGTCGTGCGGTTTTCGATCTTGATGACCTCGGCGCCCTGGTCGGCCAGGAACATGGTGCCGAACGGCCCGGCCCCGTATTGCTCCACCGCGAGCACGCGGACTCCCTCGAGCGGCAGCATGGCGGCTACACCGGATTGCGCGCGATCAACTGCTTCGCGATGATCAGGCGCTGCAATTCGTTGGTGCCTTCGGCCGATCGCGAGCAACGGCGCATCGCGGTAATAGCGCTCGATATCGAACTCCTTGGAATAGCCGTAGGCGCCGTGGATGCGCATGGCTTCCAGGCTGTTATCCACCGCCGCTTCGGTGGCGAACAGTTTGGCCATGCCGGCTTCCATGTCGCAGCGCTGGCCGCGGTCGTAGGCTTCGGCCGCCGCGCTGGTCAGCAGGCGCGCGGCCTCCACCCGGGTCGCCATGTCGGCGAGCTTGATCTGGATCGCCTGATGCTCGGCGATGGGCTTGCCGAAGGTCTTGCGCAACTGGGCGTATTCGACGGCCTTTTCCAGGCAGACCCGGGCGATGCCGACGCCGCGGGCCGCCACGTTGATGCGGCCGAGTTCGAGACCGGCGAGGATCTGCTGCAGCCCATGCCCTTCCTCGCCGCCGACCAGATTGTCGAACGGCACCTGGCACCGGTCGAGCACGACCTCCCCGGTATCGACGCCGCGATAGCCCAGCTTGTTGAGCTTGCTCGTCGCGACGCCCTCGCCCTGCTCGACCAGCAGCAGGCTCATGCCGCGGTGGCGCGGCTCGGCCGCCGGATCGGTCTTGACCAGCACGGCGAGGATATCGCCCTCGACGCTGTTGGTGATCCAGGTCTTGGTGCCGTTGACGATATAGGCGTTGCCCTGGCGCTCGGCGCGGGTGCGCACGGCCTGGAGATCGGTGCCGCAGTCCGGCTCGGTCAAGGCGATGCCGCCGCGCAACTCGCCGGTCGCGAATTTCGGCAGGAAGCGCGCCTTCTGCTGCTCGGTGCCGAAGCGCTGGACCGCCGCCGCCATGATCAGGTGCGAATTGATAATGCCGGAGATCGACATCCACCCCGCCGTAATCCGCTCGATGATCGCCGAATAGGTCACCGCCGACAGGCCGAGCCCGCCATATTCCGGCGCGATGGTGGCGCCGAACAAGCCGAGATCCTTCATCTCCTCGACGATGCCGTGCGGGTATTCGTCCCTGGCTTCCAGATCGTGGGCGACCGGCAGGATGCTGCGTTCGACGAAGCGGTCTATGGCGTCGAGGATGGCGCCGTCGCCATCGGCATCGCCGTTCGGCCTGGGGGGCGGACATGGCCATTGTCATGGGGCGCTCAGGCCACCTTGTCGTCGACGCCGAAGCCGCGCCTGGGCACGAGCATGGAGCGGCGATAGGTCATGAACACCGTGCCGTCGGCCTTCATGCCGGTGGTGCTGGCGGTGACGATGCCCTGGTTCGGACGCGATTGCGATTCGCGTTTTTCCAGCACTTCGGATTCGGCGTAAATCGTATCGCCCACGAAAACCGGCGCGGTCAGCCGGATATCGGTCCAGCCCAGGTTGGCGATGGCCTTCTGGCTGAGGTCGCTGACGCTCATCCCGGCGACGATGGAAAGCGTGAGGGCGCTGTTCACCAGCAATTTCCCGAACTCGCTGTGCCGGGCATATTCGGCATCGAAATGAATCGGGTGGGTGTTCATGGTCAGCAGCGTGAACCAGGTATTGTCGGCCTCGCCGATCGTCCGGCCCGGGCGGTGCTCGTAGATGTCGCCGACCGTGAAATCCTCATAGTAGCGCCCGGCGGACTCGCGGAACCGCCCGGCCGCCTACCTCTTCCATCGTCGCGATCATGCCGCTTACCCGGCCACCGCGCGTACCGCCGGCTGGCGGGCCGAAAGCCGGAGCACGGCCGAAACGTCTTCCGCCCGGTCCAGCGCCAGCAGGCCGTCGGCGAACGCCGTGCGGGCGGCGGGTTCGAGATACGGCGCGACAAGGCCGTCGAACTTGGTGCGCAATTCGTCCTCGGTCAGGAAATTGTCCGGCTCGCCCTTGGGCACGGCGACGAACTCTTCGAAGGTGCCGGCCGATGTCGTCACCCTGACGGCCGCGGCCAGATTGGCCGGATACTCCGCCTCGGCCCGCGGATCGACCGACCGATCCGACTTTGCGGAACAGCGCCTTCGCCCTGTCGTCGGCCAGCAGCGGCATGTAATCGTCCCACACCAGCCCGCCGTTCATCAGGGCGGCGGCGACGGCGAACGGCAGCGAGAACTGGCCGTCCACGATGCATTGCGGGTTCTGCTTGTCGGCGAGCGGATCGGCGACGATGCTCCATCCGGTCTCCGGCAGGCCGACTTCGATGGTCTCGACATCGTCCGGCCGGATGCCGTGGCGCGCGCGCAGGGCAATCGTGGCGTCCATGGCGGCATGGCCGTAGCGGCAGGACGGATAGGGCTTCACGGCGATTTCCATGGTCTCCCAGACCTCGCCGAGGCCGGCGACCGCCTTGGCCGGATCCGGGTTCGGCGCGTGGCTGGCGAGGAAGCCGGCCTTGCCCTCGAAGGCCTGGGCTGGGCCGCGATAGCCTTCGGCCGCCAGCGTCGCGGCGATCAGGCCGGTCATGGCGGCGTTGCCGACATGGGAGCGTTTGGTCCAGGCGCCGTCGGCGAGGAACTGCATCGAGCCGGCGGCCTGGCTCAGGCAGATGCCGAAGGCGCTTTCGATCTGCCCGGCGTTGAGCCCCATGATGTTCGCGACGGCCGCCGCCGCGCCGAAGGCACCGCAGGTCGCCGTCGGGTGGAAGCCGCGCTCGTAATGATCGCTCGGCCCGAGGGCCAAGCTGAGCCGGATCTGGATTTCGTAGCCGGCGACAATGGCGGCGATGGCCCGGTCGCCGCTCGCGCCGGCCTCTTCCGCCGCGGCCAGCGCCGCCGGCACGATCGGCGCGCTGGCATGGATCGAGCCGCGGGCGTGGGTGTCGTCGAAATCGAGCGAATGGGCGAGCGCACCGTTGATCAGCGCCGCGCCGGCCGCGGTGTAGCGGTTCGGGTCGCCGATCGCCGTCGCCGTATCGCCCGTCATGCCGAGGCGGTTGACCGCCGCGATCAGGCTTTCGGTCGATTCCGCGTCCCACCGCGCGCGTAGCGCGATGCCGAGGGTGTCGAAGATCAGCAGCTTGGCGCGCCGCGCGACCTCCGGCGGCAGATCGCTGTAGGTCAGGCCGGCGGCGAATTCCGCCGCGGTGCGGGTGATGGCTGGGATGGCTGGGATCGCTGACATGGGAACATTCCCCCGGTCGTCGGTTTCGCTCGGTTACCCGAACATAGCATGCGGGCCGGATCGTTCGACTCTCTTTGTCTGCCCCTTCATCTGGCCCTTCATCTGGCCCGTCTCCTAGACTTCCGTCGGGTTCGGCGGCAGTTCGATCCCGAAATGGCGCTCAAGGATATCGACAATCAACTCATAGCAGGAACCGAACCGGACGACCTCCAGCGTCATCACGTTCAGCAATGTCGAGGACGCCTTGTAGGGATGATATTTGCGCAGGCCGTGATCGATGACGATGTCCGCAATGTCCATGATCTCAGGTTCGATGTCCTCGATCCGGAACTTGGTGCCGGCGAGCGACAGATTGGCGGAGGAGCCGAACAGCGGGTGCCCCTCTTCCCGGCTCAGCCGGCAGATTTCGCGATGGAACGGCCCGGCGTTCAGCAGCATGACGATGGTGCCGTCCTTCTGGCTGGCCTCGATGGCCGCGCCGGAGAGCTTCGCGAGCATTGGGTGGTCCATGCGGGCCGGCGCGATGGCGCCGAGCGGCAGCTCGTAATCTTCGGTGATGCAGGCGACGATCCCGGCTCCGCGCTCGTCGACGATATGGATATCCCGGTGGATCTCCCTGTCCGCCACCATGGCGTTCAGCTTGGACGGCGCCCGCCGCTTGGCGTCGAAAATCCGTTTCAACGCTTCGGCGCAGCCGCCGAGGGCGGTATAGCCGACATCCATCGGCAGGATGCCGACGCCGCCCGCCCCGATGACATCGAACGCGCGCCGCGCATCGCCGGCAAAATCCGGTCTCGCCATGATTGCTCATCTCCCTCGCCTGCACCGATGCCGCAGCAATCCCCGAAGCCGCGCCGAATGCAAGCCTTGTGCAAATCGGCCGCGGTCCTATTCTGGCCGCCGCCGAGAGGACAGGGAGGAACAGCGTGTTCGAAGGCCAACCCATCGCGGAGGACGCCCGGCGCATCTTCGATACCGTATGCGCCGGCGGCGTCGCGATTTTTCCGGTCAGCGTCGGCTACGCCATTGTCGGCCATGAGGAAGAATCCGTCCAGCGCATGTACCGCGCCAAGGAACGGCCGTTCAGCAAGCCCTGCGGCAACTTCTGCGACTGGCAATTGTTCACCGAGGCCGTCCGGGTGCCGGACCGGGCGCGCGATGCCGTCAGCGCCATCGTCCACGACCGCGACCTGCCCTTTTCCATCGTCGCGCCGTTCGACGAGACCCACCCGGCGATCCGCAGCCTGCCGCCCTTCGCGCTCGACAATGCGACGCTCGCCGGCACCATGGACATGCTGCTCAACGCCGGCCCGCTGCACGACGAGATCGCCCGGCTGGCGCGGGAAAACAGCTATGCCGTGGTCGGGTCGTCGGCCAACCGCTCCGGCACCGGCAGCAAGTTCGTGTTCGGGGATATCGAGGATCAGGTGACCGCCGCGGCCGACATCGCGATAGACTACGGCCTGACGCCGTTTCACAACGACCGGGGCCTGGGCAGCTCGATCGTCGACCTGATCTCCTGGGAGACCATCCGGGTCGGCGCCGCCTATGACGACATCTGCCGCATCCTGCTCGAAGGCTTCGATATCGACCTGAAGGCCGTGACGGCAGCGAAAGGAAAATGACCATGGACCGCGAAATGGCCGATCTGCAGACCAAACTCGAAGACGCCTTCGCCGCCGCGACGGAGATCTACCGCAAGCGCGGCTTCCAACGCCGCATCGGCTTCGGCCGTAAGCCGGCGCTGATCAACGTCGATCTCGCCAACGCCTGGACCCGGCCGGGCTATCCCTTCACCTGCGAGGGCATCGACGACCGGATCATCCCGGCGGCGCAGAAGCTGATCGAGGCCTGCCGCGCGAACGGCCATCCGGTGGTCTACACGACGGTCTGTTTCCAGAACCCGGACCCGGACGACCCGCACACCGATATGGGCCTGTGGCACAAGAAGATCCCGATCGAGATCGTCGACCAGAAGAATGAGGATGTTTGGGCGATCGACAGCCGGATCGCGCCGATCCACGGCGAGCAGGTGATGATCAAGAAGCGGGCGAGCGCCTTCCACGGCACGTATCTCGCCGGTTACCTGCGCGCCGCCGGCGTCGATACCATCCTGGTGACCGGCGTCACCGCCTCGGCCTGCGTCCGCGCGACGATCACCGACGGGCTGGCCGAGGGCTTCCGCCCCATCGCCGTGCGCGAAGCCATCGGCGACCGCATCCCCGGCGCCGTCGAATGGAACCTGTTCGATATCGACGCCAAGTTCGGCGATGTGGAGCCGGTGGATGCGTGTGTGGCGTATCTAAACTCGGTGAATTTCCGGAACGATTGAGGGGGTATGGGCGTCCCGACGCGAGACTCTGATATGTCGGTCGAAACACCCAAGATCAACAATATCGGGAGAAAATTTATGCCTCAGAAATAGTTCGTAGGTAGTGGTAATGCAGTTACGTCGGAATAGCAAGCCGTGGCGGAAATGAGTAATCAAATTGTGAATGCAAAGTAGAATCAGAGACGGGTGTTGGACCTGAACTGGCTTGAGAGCGACATCTCGATACTCGATCCCGACCTTTTGGTAGTTGGAAGTCGACAGGTAAGGACCGACTTCGGTGGAGCAATTGATTTACTCTGCCTCGACCGTGAGGGTGATATTGTAGTCATCGAGCTAAAGAAAGATCAGACGCCGCGAGATGTTACAGCTCAAGCGTTGGATTATGCTTCTTGGGCAAGAAATTTAGATGACGGTGACATTCGGAAAATTTGAGACGCTTACTTGGAGAAGCACTCGAGAAAAGATATCTTGTTGAATGAAGCGTTTGATGACAAATTCGATTGCCCTCTTCCTGATGTATTTCATCGAAGAAAGTGGGGGTATGAGATTGCCGCTGGTTAAAGGAGGAATACTCAGTGGCTTGAAATTCGAGAATAAGGTATCGTGGTTGCTTGTCGATGGACATAATAATGGAGGATTCAGTGGCGGACCTATAATATTTCATCCGCTTAGTAACAAAGAAAGAGTTTGGAAGATAGCAGGTGTAATAAGTGGCTATCAAATAGAAAGCGTAGATGTAAAAGAGGTGCGATGGGCCGCACAATCGGAAGGGCGGAAGGAAACTCCGGAATTCTCGTCGCTACGGGAATTGAAACTGCCTTGAAGTTAATTGAGTCGAATTCGATTGGCTTTCCTATTTCAGGAAATTAATTCGGAGAAGAACGTGGAGTTAGAGAAATGGAGGAATACGTAGCGCCCGTGCCCGTACGCGATTGGCCCACTATCAGGCGACAACCGTCTCGATTCAAGACGACAACCTCCCAGCACTCATCATGAACGACCGATCGGAATCGCCGTCCTTCGGACACGAGCATCCCCTGCGTCGCTTGGACACCCCCGAAGCGCGCAACTACGCCGAATGGTGTCTGATGGTTCTGGACCTAGACAGGTGTCTTCGTGTGGCACGACTGTGGAAGGACATCGAAAAGGACAGAGACACCGAAATAGCGGTCAGCCTATTCAGGGATGCTGTCGTCAGCTTCGTCGCTTGCTTCGACAAGAACAATGCCGTCAGCCTCGACGCTAAAGCGTTGTACCGGTCGTACGGAGGTGGAGGCCAGTACTTTCAGTGGTTATCCGCAATTCGAGATACTTGGATCGCACACAGACACGGCGCCAGCCGCCAAACCTCAGCTGCCATACTCGTAGACCAGAACAATGGCGATTTCTTAGGTCTTGGCAACTTGCTCATGGCGTACTCTGGTCCCGTACTCGATGCCGCCGATGATTTTATCCTCTTTGTTTCGATCGCCTTAACTTACGCCATAGCTAAGAGAAGCGAGGCCATGGCTGTCGTCGAATCCCAAGCTAGATCGTTGACACCCAAGCAAAGACTGCGACTACCAATTGCTAATGCTCAGGCCGCTAAAGGCGGTGCAGTGCGACTGGGAAGGAAGAAATTCGCCAACACCACTCGGTTGACCACCAATCAACTGCGCGACTTGCACGACAAAGCGCGAAGTCACCAAGAATAAGGCTCGGCGCCATGAAGGCTGTGGAGATTGCTACGCGCGCTTCTTTCCTTCTTGATCGCTGACAGACCGACAATAACCAATTGTCGCCCACCTTGATGCGGGGCGTATCGAAGGGTCGTTCCCCGCCCCCTACTCCGCCGCCAGCTTCATCGGCTGGGCCTGCATCCATTTCTGGAAGACGGGCTGGCGGGGCGGGTCGAGGGTGGTGTCGGCCTTGCAGCGCGCCTTGAGCTCGTCGACCGTGCCGCCGGTATTGAACAGGGCGACATCGCCGCGTTCCGACGCCATGCGGCTGCGCAGGTCGGCGGTGGCGCGCTCGTCGACGCTCAGGTCCTCGGTCAGCACCACGCCGTAGCGCCGCGCGCCGTCCTTGGTGACCAGCCCGCGCTTCGTGTCCAGCGCCACCTGTTCGGCGTCGCGCTCCAGCGGGTCGCCCCAGCCGCCGCCGCCCCAGGTGTTGAAGTAGAGGGTGTCGCCCGGCGCCACCGCGATGCGGTCGCACTTCGATACCATCCATTGCTCCGAGCCGTCGGCGCGCACCATCAGCTTGTCGCTGCGCTGGCCGGGCAGGCCGCCGTTGACGCCCCAGGGATGGGTCAGCCAGCGGTCGTCGTGAATCGAGATTTCGCCGGGTTCGAGGAACTGGTAGCCCATGGAGAGGCCGTTGCCGCCGCGGTGCAGGCCCGGCCCGCCGCTGTCGGCGATGGTCTCGTATTTCACGATGCGCAGCGGGAAATAGGCCTCCAGGAACTCGTTCGGCACATTGGTGAAGGACGGCCACAGGGAATGGCCGTCCGGCCCGTCGCCCACCGGCCGGCCCGGCACGCCGCCGAAGCCGATCTGGTAGAGCTGGTACCACTCGCCGGTCTTGTCGTAGCCCGAATACATGAAGTGCGGGCTGTCGGAGAAACCGGCGGCGCACAGCGCGTCCGGCGAGCCCTGGCCGAGCAGGCCGCTCATGATATCGAAGATGCGCGCGAGCATATGGGTGCGCGAGCTGAGCGCGGCCGGCCGGATCGGCTTCAGGATGGTGCCGCGCGGAATCCGCACGTCGACCAGGTCGTAGAAGCCGTCGTTGAACAGAATCTGCGGATCGAAGATGTTGATGAAGAAGGAGCCGAGGAACATCTTGAACATCTCCTCGTTGAGGAGGAAGTTCACCGAGCTGATCGACTGCGGATCGGTGCCCTCGAAATCGAAGATCACCATTTCGCCCTCGCGCCACATGGTGCAGGCGATCTTGTACGGCCCCATGCCGAGGCCGTCGTCGTCGATAAAGTCCTCGAAATACTGGCGCGATTCGGGAATCACCATCTTGAGGATCGCGCTCATCGCCCGCTTGTTGCGGTCCAGCATCTCGTCCATCGCCGTCGCGAGCTCGTCGACGCCGAAGCGCTCGGCCATCTCCAGCACACGCCGCTCGGCCAGGCGCAGGGCGGCGACGACGGCGTTGAAGTCCGAGCGGTTCCAGTGCGGCAGGCGGCAGTTGCGCAGGATGAGTTCGAGGATTTCCTCGTTCAGCTTGCCCTTCCGGTAGATCTTGACCGGCGGGATCTGGATGCCTTCCTCGAAAATCTGCGCCGCGTCGGTCGGCAGGCTGCCCGGCACCTTGCCGCCGATATCCGTCATATGGCCGAACATGGCGGCCCAGGCGACGATCCGGCCGTCCTTGTAAATCGGCATCATGGTCAGCCAGTCGTTCAGATGGCTGATCGCGCCGTTGCAGGAGTAGGGATCGTTGGTCAGGAAAACGTCGCCTTCCTCGATCGTGCCGTCATAGCCCTGCTGGAAGCCCCAGAAGAAGGAGCCGAACTGGCCGACGACCATCTTGCCTTCGGCGTTGGCGATCATCGGAAAGGCATCGTGCTGTTCGCGGATGCCGGGCGACATGGCGGTGCGGAACAGGACGGCGTCCATCTCCGTGCGCGCGTTGCGCATGGCGTTCTCGATGATGTCGAGGGTGATCGGATCGACATCGACCTTCTTGAACGGCGTCGTGTTGGTCTGGATTACGCGGGCTGGCATGGCTGCTGTCCTCCCTCTATCGGCCGTTCATCGGGCGAATGAGGATGTTGCCGAATTCGTCCACGGCGCCGGTATGGCCGCTGAGGATCATCGTCGTCGAATCCATCTCGGTGACGATGGCCGGGCCGGCGATGCGATCGCCGGCCTTGAGCAGGGCGCGGTCGTAGATTTGCGCCGGGTGCTCGCGGCCTTCGATATAGACCTGGGTCTGCTCCCGGGCCGCGCCGGACGGATCACCATTGCCCTCCGGCAGTTCCTGGGCCGTCGCCGCGCTTTCCTTTCCCTGCACCAGGGCGCGCAGATTGTAGCTCTCGTGCATCGTATCGAGCCGGAAGGTGAAGAGCTGTTCGTGCAGTTCGTCGAAGCGGCTCGCCACGTCGCGCAGGCCGCCGCGGGCGAAATCCTCCGGCGTGACATCGACGGTGAGCTGCATGCCCTGGCCGTGGTAGCGCAGGTCGATCTGGTACAAAGTCGTCTGCTCGTTGCGCGGCACACCCTCGGCGTTCAGCGCCTCCGCCGCCTGCCGGGCCAGCGCCTCCAGCGCCTCGGCGACCTCGGCGTCCGTCGTCTCGTCGAAGCGGCGCACGAAGGTGCGGGAGGCCTCGTCGCGCACCCTTGTGGTCGCGTCGCCATAGGCGCACAGCACGCCGGGGCCGGGCGGGATGATGACCGGCCAGGAGCTCATCAGCCGGCCCAGCGCATTGGCGTGCAGCGGGCCGGCGCCGCCGAAGCCGATCAGGGCGAAATCGCGCGGGTCGAACCCCTGCTCGACCGAGACCAGCCGCAAGGCGCCGAACATATTCTCGTTGACGATATTGACGATGCCTTCGGCCGCGGCCTTGAGTGGCAGGTCCATCCCTTTGGCCACCTTGGCGACGGCCGCTTCGGCAGACTTGTAGTCGAGCAGCATGTCGCCGCCGAGTTTCGCGCCCGACGGCAGATAGCCCAGCACGACGTTGGCGTCGGTGACGGTCGGATCGTCGCCGCCCCTGCCGTAGGCGGCGGGCCCCGGCTCCGCCCCCGCGCTCTGCGGCCCGACGCGCAGCGCCTTGGTCAGCTCCGGCACATAGGCGATGGAGCCGCCGCCGGCGCCGACCGTCCGGACGTCGACCGACGACGCCCGCACCGTCACGTCGCCGACCCGGGTCTCGCGCCTTGTCTGGGCGACGCCTTTCTGGATCAGGGCCACATCGGTCGAGGTGCCGCCCATGTCGAAGGTCAGCAGATTCTCGTAACCGGCCTGCCGGGCCATCCAGATAGCGCCGGAAACGCCGCCGGCCGGGCCGCTCATCAGCAGGTTGACCGGCGTCGCCTTGGCCGCGTCGGCGCTCGCCAGACCGCCGTCGGAGCGCAGGATGTGCAGTTGCACGCCGTTCATGCGCCGGTCGAGTTCGGCCTTCACATTCTCGATATAGCGGGAGACCACCGGCCGGATGTAGGAATTGACGACCGTCGTTTCGGTCCGCTCGTATTCGTACATTTCCGGCACGACTTCCGAGGAAATCGAGATCTGCACGCCGGGCAGGATTTCCTCGGCGATGCGCCGGACGCGCTGCTCGTGGACGCCGTTGGCATAGGCGTTCATCAGCGAGACGGTCAGCGCCTCGATGCCCTCGCCGGCGAGTTTCTGCAATTCGCGCCGGAGCGCTTCCTCGTTCAGCGGCTCGACGATCTCGCCCTTCGCGCCGACCCGCTCGTCGGCTTCGACAGTCAGTTCGAGCGGCGCCAGCGGATCGGTCTTTTTGAAGATCACCCAGCCGCCCAGGCCACCCGGCACATAAGAGCGCGCGATCTGCAGCGTCTGCTTGTAACCCTTGGTCGTCACCAGGCCGACCCGGGCGCCGCTCAGGGTCAGGATCGTGTTGGTGGCGACCGTAGTGCCGTGCATCACCGAGCCGATGTCGCTCGGCTCGATCCCGGCGATGCCGCAGATCCGCTCGATGCCGTGCATCACGCCCTGGGAGGAATCCTGAGGTGTCGAGGGCACCTTGGCCGTATAGGCGTGGCCGGTTTCCTCCTCGATCAGCAGCAGGTCGGTAAAGGTGCCGCCGACATCGACGCCGAGCCGGTAGCCGCCGCCAGTAACGGTCCGCCGCCGTGGCCGCACCATCGGGGCCGGCCGCCGGGTCGTCGTGGCGCTATCGGGTAGTGAACGGGCCTCTCGAGCTTCGATCCCAGCCGCGTCGCCGTTGCCCCGGTCCGTGTCGCGGGCGATCTCCGGAACCGGCTCGCGGGCCGGCGCCGAAGGCCTACGCGCCTCCATGCCGCCGTTCGTGCGGGCGGCGGGCGTCGGCGCCGACGGCGGTGTGCTCCGGGCGGCCGGCGTCGCGGGCTGGCCGGGTTCCGGGGCGCGGGCAGCGACATCGCCGTTGCCCAGCTTTTCGATCTGCTCCTGCAGATCGGCCAGTTTGCTGTCGAACCAGCTTGTCAGATCGCTATCGGAACTGCTCATCGGGCGTTTCCCGTCTTTCGGCGCCTAGCGGCGATTGCGGCCGCGCCAGTCTTCCAGCCAGCCGATGACCGCATCGGCGTCGATAATATCACAATAACGCCGGCCGATATCGCGGAGATTGTCGTAGTGCGGCCGTTCGTGGTGGTCGCCGACGCAATCTTCAGGAACGATCGTGCGATAGCCCCACTGAAAACTGTCGACCGCCGAGGCCCGCACGCAACCGCTGGTCACGCAGCCGGTGACGATGACTGTATCGACCCTTTCTTTGACGAAGAAGGGCACCAGCGGCGTCTGGAAGAAGATCGACGCGCCGGATTTGCAGAAGGCGACATCGTAGCCGGGATCGTGAATGCGCGGATCGAGCTGCGCGGCCGGATGCCCATGCACCAGATCGTCGATGACGGCCCTGACCTTCCAGTAAGGCCGGTCGCGGCCCGTTTCGGAATAGGCGGTGTAGCAGGAAGCGACCGGCACGTTCGCCCGGCGCGCCACTTCCAGCAATCGCGCGGTATTGCCCACGGCGCGTTCGATCAGCGGCGCGCCGCCCAGCGCGAATTGCGGATCGGTGAAGGCGGCCTGGAAATCGACCACGACAATGCCCGGCCGGTCGCCATAGCCGATTTCGGAAGTCCCGTAGGTCCGGGCGTCGTAGGTTTCCGTCGATGCGTCGGTCATGGCCGGCAGCAAACCAGATTCCGGTGGCCGAGTCCAAGCCGTTTGGCAATCGCATCCGAACAGGCTAACGTCCGGCCGCCGGCTCCCGGCCGGATACTTCGGGCCGGGAGCCGGCGGCCCTTCCGAAGCGGGATACCGATGGACGACAGGTCAGCCGCCTTTCTCGAAGTCATGATCGGCATCGCCATCATCGGCGTGCTGGCCTTTGTGGTGCTGTTTTTCGCCGGTCGCGTCCGGATGGCGACCTCCGCCGGCGCACGGCAACTGAATATCCGCTGGCCGCAGATCCTGCTGGCGGTCGTGTTGCTGATCGTCGTCGCGCTGGCGATCCTGTGGCAGTTCCCGCCGCTGGACGGCGACTCGAAGACTGCGGGCGGCGGCAGGTGGCGCAGCGATCCCGACGCCCGGATTTTCTTCATCATCATGCTGGCGGTCGCGGCGGGCGCGATCCTTGTCTTTCTGGCGTCCCTGGCCATCCGGGCCAATCCCAAACTGGCCGCGCGGCCCGCCGACGAGGATGACGCGGCGGCGCAAGCCGGATCGGCGACGATCGAAGCGCCGTCAGCGGCGCGGCTGTTCGGGCTGCTGCTGCTCGTGGCGGCGATCCTGCTGCTGTGCTGGATCTATCTGAAGCCGGATCTGCAATACGCGCTGGTGCTGTACCTGCTGTATCCGGCGACGTTCGCAGTTGCCCTCGTCATGCTGTTCGACAAGGCGAGCCGGTCGTGGAGCACCAAGAATGGCGGCGAATCGTTCCGCGAATGGCTGCTCTGCGACCTGCTGGTCTTCTTTCTGATCCTCGGTTTCCTGAACCTGCTGGAATCGAAGGTGGGCGCCAAATACGAGGCGCTGATCTGGGATATGCTGCATCTGGCTGCGTTCCTGCTGGTCTTCTGGCTGCTGGATCGCCGGCTGGCGCGCCTCCGCTTCCTCGCCGCCTACCTCTATCTGATGCTGCTGCCGATCCTGCTCCTGATCTGGCGCGCCGTGCAGGAGGGGGTGCCGGCCGCCAAGGACCCGGACTGGTGGGGCACGATCTGGCCGCTCTTCTTCCTCGGCGCGATCTTCTTCGTGCTGGAACTGATCGCCGTCATCGCGTCGAGCGACCGGGAGAAACAGGCCGTCCCGGCGATCAAGGACGCCCTCTATGTGGTTCTGGTCGGGATAACGCTGATTTCGGCGGTCCCCGCTGCCGAGGGATAGATCTCCAATGACCGACCTGGCCTGGATGTCGATTGCCGAACTGGCGGAAAAGATCCGCGAGCGGCAGGTCTCGCCGGTCGAGGCCATGCAGGCCTGCCTCGACCGGATCGAGCGCCTGAACGACGATCTGCGCGCCTTTATCTCGGTCTATCCGGAGCAGGCGCTGGCGAGCGCCCGCGCGGCGGAGGCCGCGGTCATGGCCGGCGACGAACTCGGCCCGCTGCACGGCGTGCCGCTGGGGATCAAGGACCTGTTCGCCGTCCGCGGCATGATGCGGACCTGCGGCTCGCGCCTGATCGACGAAGGCCCCGGTGAAGCCGACGCCGACTCGGTGGCGGCACTGCGCGCGGCCGGCGGCATCGTTCTGGGCCTGGCCAACCTGCACGAGTTCGCCTTCGGCCCGACCGGGATCAACCCGCATTTCGGAACGGCGCGCAATCCCTGGGACCGGCGCAAGGTGTGCGGCGGGTCGAGCAGCGGATCGGGCTGCGCCGTGGCCGCGGGCCTCGCCGCCGGCGCCATGGGCACGGACACCGGCGGCTCGGTGCGTATCCCGGCGGCGCTGTGCGGCATCGTCGGGCTGAAACCGACCCATCTGCGCGTCAGCCAGCAGGGCATCTATCCGCTGGCCGGCGAGTTCGATACCGGCGGGCCGATGACGCGCTCGGTGGCCGACGCCGCCCTGATGATGGCGGCGCTCGACCCGGCCGGCGGGTTTGCCGGGCATCGGGCGAGGCCGTCGCTGGACGGTGTCCGGATCGGCGTGCTGGATTGTTTGTTCGATAGCGGCGTCGATCCCGATATCGACCGGTTGACCCGCACCGCGGCGGCGGTTCTGCATGACCTCGGCGCAGAGATCGAGGCGCTCGACCTGCCCTTCGCCGCCGAAGCGACGGCGGCGTGGAACACGATCACGCTCGGCCGGACCTATGCCGTCCACGGCGAGCGCGCCGAGGCGCCGGACAGCAAACTGGCGCCCAGCGTGCGCGACCGCGTGCTGACCGGCCGGGATATTTCGGCGGCGGACATCGGGAAGGCGCTGGAGGTCCGGCAAGCCGTTCAGGCGCAGGTCTCTGAGTCGATGCAGCGGTTCGACGCCTTGGTCCTGCCAACCGTGCCGATCCCGGCGGTCGATGCCGCAGATGGCCAGGGCGAACTGGACGGCGCGCGCGTCGACGGCGCAACGGCGCTCGGGCGTCTGGCCCGCCTTGCGTCCTTCACCGGCCAGCCGGCGGTTTCGATACCTTCCGGTCTGACAGCGGGCGGCTTGCCGGCCGGGCTGCAGCTGATCGGCGGCTGGAACGCCGACGAGGCGCTGCTCGAAATCGCGGCTTGCTACGAAGCGGCGAGCGGCTGGGGCGGGCGGCATCCCCCGATGGCGGACGGGCAAGAATGACGGGAGATGCAATGGCGATTTGCCTAACCCTTCCGTCTTCGGCTATTGAGCGGGAACCGGCGCGGGCGGCATGCCGGCGGCCGGCCGGACTCGGCAACGACGGGGGTGAGCGATGAGCGGTTGGGGGTGGTTCTGGACGCTCGTCGGCTTCCTCGTCTACATCGTCGTCCTGATTTTCCTGTTCTTCTACAAGCCGTTCGAAGAGCTGTTCACGTTCATCATCAAGGACACGACGTTCGACAATGTCGTGTTCTGGGCGGCGTTGCTCACCGGCATCGCCGGATTCTGCGGCTATCACTGGCGCGCCTACCGGCTGCACATCGTCGAACAGCGCAGCATGGAGAATATGGTGCTGAGTTCGCTGCGCGGCTCGACCTTCATCGCCATCCTGATCGGCGCCGGCGCCGCGCTGCAGTCGGTCCAGACCCTGATCGTCTATCTGGTGCGTGAGCCGGTCGTGCTGGGGCCGGACCTCGGCAAGCGGATCGCCGCCGTCCTCGCCCTGATCGTGCTGACCGGCGTGTTCTCGATCATCTTCTGGCTCCTGAAGCTGGTCCGCTTCCACACCGAACGCGCCTGACGCGCCGATGCCGGGAGCGCGCCTGAACCCGGGGCGCCCGCTTCCTGGCTGCGCAGCTTTTGGGATTGCGGATTTCCCGTTGACGGGTATGGTGTGACAAGTTGCACCGTGCCGCAGCACCGCCCCACCGCAGGGAGGGGCGGTGCTGCGGGACGCGCCGGCTTCGTAGACCTCTAGGGGAGGATTGAAACAATGACTATGCCGACACAACCGACATTGCACGAGATGAAGACGGGGCTGTCGCGCCGCCGCTTCGTGCTCACCACCGCTGGCGCCGCCGCGGCCGGAACCCTGACCGGCGCGCCGGCCATCGTCTATGGCGCCGAGACGCTCCGGACCATCGGCCTCGGCGTCAGCATCATCAACGAGATCCAGAGCCGGGCGTCGAAAGACACCGGCGACAAGATCCGCGGCCAGGCGCTGGGCTACGGCGCCATGGTCGGCAAGATGCTGAACCAGAACGACCAGTACGAAGTCGCCGAAGGCTACTTCAACGATATGGACGTGCTGGTCCCGGCGAAAGTCTTCCAGGCCATCGACACCAAGCGTATCAAGAACTGGGGCAAGGTGAGCAACCTGACGAAGACCGGCCGCCTGACGCCGGGTTCGAGCCTGGGCGACGGCGATGCGCCGTTCCGCCACCTCTGGGTCGACAAGGACGGCAACCCGGCCAAAGGACCGTCGCGCTACATTTCCATGCTGCCGGGTTGGCACAACGCCGATTCGATCGGCTACAACCCGGAGGAGACCGGTCGCAAGATCGAAAGCTGGGCCGAATTGTTCAGCCCGGACTTCAGGGGCAGGGTCGCGCTGGTGAACGCGCCGCAGATCGGCACGATGGACGCCGCCATGGGCGTCGAGGCGATGGGCCTGATGAAGTTCGCCAACAAGGGCGACATGACCAGGCCCGAGATCGACAAGCTGATCGCCTTCCTGATCGAGAAGAAAAAGGAAGGCCACTTCCGCGCCTTCTGGGAAACCTTCGGCCAGTCGGTGAACCTGATGGTGAGCGGCGAAGTCGTGCTTCAGAGCATGTGGTCGCCGGCGGTCACCGCCGTGAAGGCCGAAGGCGTGCCCTGTATCTACGCGGCGCCGAAGGAAGGCATGCGTGGCTGGCATGGCGGCTGCGCTATCTCCGCCAGGGTCACCGGTAAGAAGCTCGATGCTTCCTACGAGTATCTCAACTGGTGGCTGGACGGCTGGGCCGGCGCCTTCGTCGCCCGGCAGGGCTATTACATGTCGGCGTCGGAGACTGCGAAGGACCATCTCTCCAAGGAGGAATGGGACTTCTGGTATCTCGGCAAGCCGGCCGCCAAGGAACTGACCGATCCGTTCGGCACGCCGATCGTCAAGAATGGCGAGATACGCGACGGCGGTTCCTACGAGGCGCGCTTCAAGAAAATTGCCGTCTGGAACTCGCTCATGAAGGAAAACGACTACCTCGTCAAAGGCTGGACGGAGTTCCTGAGCGCCTGACGGCCCGCTGCACCCCGGCCTCGATGGCCGTAGCGGCAAAGCAAGGGCGGGACCGGATCCCGCCCTTGCGATGCCGCCCCGTTCCTTATCTTACCGTCTGCCCGGCCGCCCTGGCCGGCGCTGCGTGACGCCGACATGCTTCAGACCGCGCCACCGCACACAAAACGGCATCACAGCGGCCTGATCGGCGACCAGCCCGCGCCGCCGGCGCAGGACATCGCCCGCCTCGGGAAGAGCAAGCGCGACCAGACCGTTCATCCCGGCTGGCTGGTGGCGCCGGCGTCGATCTGGCTGATCGTCTTTCTGGTCATTCCGCTCATCGGCATCGTCGTGTTCAGCTTCTGGACACCGAAAAGTGGCGGCATGACGCCAGACTTCTCGTTCGCCAACTTTGCCAATTTCTTCCGCCAGGAAGGGATAATCGACCCCGACCACCGCAATTTCCTGAAGCTCGGCATCTTCGTCACCACCCTGTGGACGACCTTCCGCTTCACCTTCACGGTAATGGTGTTCTGCCTCATCATCGGCTACCCGATCGCCTATTTCCTGGCGATGCAGGTGAAGAATTTCAAATGGCAGCTGGCTCTGTTCCTGGTGGCGATGGTGCCGTTCTGGACCAGCTACCTGATCCGCGCTGTCTCCTGGCTGCCGATGCTGGGACGGCGCGGCCTGCTCAACAAACTGCTGATGAATCTGGGCATTATCGACAAGCCCAGCTCGTTCTTCCTGTTTTCCGAGTTCGGCTACACGATGGCGCTGGCGCAGCTTTATGTCGTGCTGAGCATCGGGCCGATCTTCTTTTCGCTCGCCAAGATCGACAAGGATATCATCGAAGCGGCCCGGGACATGGGCGCGAGCAATTTCCAGGTGTTCCGCGAGATCATCCTGCCGCTCTCCCTGCCGGGCGTCGCCATCGGCATGATCTTCCTGTTCGTCATGCTGATGGGCGAGTTCGCGACCGCCGTCGTGGTCTATGGCGGCAAGACATCGACCACCGGCACCGTGATCCTGAACTACTACGCGATCGCGAACTATCCGTTCGCGGCGGTGAACGCGATCATGCTGATGATCGCGATGATGATCGGCGTGTTCTTCATCCTGCGCGTCGTCGACATCCGGAAGGAGCTGTAGGCGATGGCGCGCTGGACGCCGCGGCGGACACGGGCGCTGGCCGTGAAGACCGGCTTCAGCATCTACTACGTCCTGTTCATCGTTTTTATTTTCGGCCCGATGATCGCGATGTTCACCCTGTCCTTCCAGGGCCGGCGCGGCGGCACGAGCTTTCCGATGCGCGGCTTCAGCATCTATTGGTGGGAGAAGCTGCTGGAGCCGTCTTCGATCGGCGACCTGCAGGGCGCGCTCGCCCGCTCGCTGATCCTGGCGCTCGTTGTCATGGCCATCACGGCGCTGTTTTCGACCATGCTGGCGATGGCGTTCCGGCAGAAATTCCGCGGCTCCAACCTGCTGTTCTACACGGTAATGCTGGGCCTGATGGTGCCCGGCGTGCTGCTCAGCCTCGGCCTTGCCACCCTGATGCGCCAGATCGGCATTCCGGCGGCCTGGTGGTCGTCGGGCCTCGGCGTCCACGTTGTCTGGACCCTGCCGTTCGGCTTCCTCGTGATGATGGCGGTGTTCAACCGCTTCGACAGCCGTCTGGAGGAGGCCGCCCGGGATATGGGCGCCGGCGAGTGGACGGTGTTCCGCGAGATCACCCTGCCGCTGATCCTGCCCGGCATCGTGGCGGCGGGCCTGTTCGGCTTTACGCTCTCCTACGACGAGTTCGCCCGGACGACCCTGCTGTCCGGCGAGTACAATACCCTGCCGCTCGATATCAACGCGTCGATGACCCAGCGCATCCGCCCGACCCTGTTCGCGCTGGGCACCGCCTCGACGCTCTTTTCGCTCTGCCTGATCGGGCTGTTTATCGTCGTCTACACCATCCTGTACCGGCGCTCGCGGTAGGGCGGGATGGCTCGCCTGTAGACTCTTGCGCCGCGACGGCGGGAGGCCGGCGCCGCAAAGGCCGGCCGATCGCCGAGGCAGACTGTCAGATCGCGGCGATCGGGCGCTCGCGCGGCATAGCCCTGGCGATGCGGAACGTCCGGGATTTCGCCGATACGGGAGCCGAGATGATCGACCCGTGGGCGGGTGGATGAGCCTGGTGCTGCAAGCCGGCTACATATCTGGGATAGAGTACGCGGCCGTTGCGAACCGGCGGATACGCGCCGACATGATACTGGGCGATTACTTCACCATTTAACGCGCTCGCCAACTGAAGAAAAGCTTAAGGCTGGAACACGGTGACCACTGAAGACTAGGCGTCGCGTGAATCACAGGCGCTAATCCAACTGAATAAGGAGTGATGCTGTGAGCAAGACAAATGTTCTCAATACTTTATTAGGTCTCGCAATTGTTGGTATATTTGGCTGGATAATATGGTATTTCATCTCAAATATACAAGCCGCAGATGCAAATGTAAAGGCGGGAATTTTTGGATTGTTTAGCTTACTTCTTACCGCTATTCTCACACATTTTTATACAAAGAGACGTGAAATTAACGCAAGACATTATTCAGAAAAACGCGAAGCCTATAGAAAAATAATAGATCTCGTATATGACATAGCTATGTCAACAAAGTTGGAAAAAAATATCCTGGAGGGTATTCTGACTTCAAAGATGATTGAATTTAAAAAAGAATTGATGATCTGGGGTGGATCAGAAGTCATTGAAACTTGGAATAAATTTGAGATGGTTTCTCAGGAATCTAATGGAGATTCTAACGAGATAGTAGTTGTTATGGAAAAATTCCTTAGGGCAATTCGGAAGGATTTGGGCCACAATGACCATCTTTTTAAAATTTGGCAATTTAATTGGGTTAATGATAACCTCGGAAGACAAAAAAATAATTTTAGACGCGAAAAACTAGAGCTTAGTTAAATAGCAGTGCGGCTGCCCTGTTGAGATTACCTGTCTAGTCGAAAAATTAATTCTTATAGACTGAGTAGTCGTTGTCCATCCTCTAATTGTTCACCGTGATTGGATAATTTCGTTCCCAACGCAAATTCTTAGCGTGACAATTTCCGATTTTCAAGAATCCTGCTTGAACCTAGTTCGGACATTACAGCTTCTGCTTGATTCCGTTGTGAATAGCAAAGAATTAGCTGACCAGAGCCGTGTTGCAGTACCTACCTGGGCATTGTCGACGCTTTTCGAGGGGATCACTGCTGGTGCGAAAACCAAGTTGCAGTTCCGGCGGTGGAGGTGGACGGGAGACGGCGTCTGTTCCAGCAGCACGCCGCCGTCGGCCGGCCAGCAGATTGTTTCGCGCTCGCCGGGTTCGTACAGGCGGTCGGCGACGCCGCGGTGCTGCTCGACCGAGACATAGGCGTCCGGCGCGATCTCGAACACGTCGGTCTCCAGCGATCCCTTGAATTCGGTGGTCACATATGTGCCCTCGACCCGGTTCGCCATGTCCGGATGCTCGCCGGTATGCATCAGGTCGGCGCGGACCGAGAAATGCGCTTCGCGGCCGACATGGACGGTCGCGATATACTCCGGCACGCGGACATAGAAGATCTGTCCGTAGGATTCGACCAGGACGATGGAGCCGGAGCGCGAGCGCACGGTGCCCCTGAACAGGTTGTTGTTGCCGATGAAGGAGGCGACGAAGCTGGTGCGCGGCGATTCGTAGATTTCCCGCGAGGTGCCGGTCTGCTGGATCAGCGCATCGCTCATCACGATGACCTTGTCGGCCATCGACATGGCTTCTTCCTGGGAATGGGTCACCATGACGAAGGTGATGCCGGTGTCGCGCTGGATCTTCTTCAGCTCGATGATCATCGAATGACGCAAATTGTAGTCCAGCGCGCCGAGCGGCTCGTCGAGCAGAAGCACCGTCGGTTCGCTGATCAGCGCCCGCGCCAGCGCCACGCGCTGCTGCTGGCCGCCGGAAAGATCGTGCGGCCTACGGTCGGCGAGCGGCCCCAGGCCCACCATGTCCACCATCTCCCGGGTCCGGCGCGTCCGCTCTTCCTTCGGGACGCCCTGCATCTTCAGGCTGAACTCGACATTCTGGTGAACGTTGCGGTGCGGGAACAGCGCGAAGCTCTGGAACATCATGGAGGTGTTGCGCTGGGACGGCGGCAGGTCCGTCACATCCGTGCCGGCGAGCCAGATCTTGCCGCTGGTGACTTCCTCCAGGCCGCCGATCATGCGCAGCATCGTGGTCTTGCCGCAACCGCTCGGCCCCAGCAGCGCGACGAACTCGCCATGCCGGATTTCGGCGTCGAAATCGATCACCGCGCGGACGCCGCCCGGAAATGTCTTGTTGACGCCCTCCAGGACGACGTCATTTTCGCTCATCGGCAGTCCCGCCGTCGGTTTGCCGGCGATCCTTCCGGCCGTTCCGGTGGCCCGGTCAGTCCGTTTTCTCGGTCAGCGCGCTCAGCAGCGACCAGATCGTCTCGAACGGCACGTCCGAGAAATCGCCCTGGGCCGCCAACTGCTTCAGCATGCCGACGGCGCGTTGCTGCGCCGGATCGTTGCCGGCGGCTTCTTCCAGCTTGCCGATCGCCTCGCCGAGTGGCGCCTGCTTCGCATCCCGGCTGCCGAGCTCCCGGTCGACCAGAACCCTGAGTTGCCCGTGGGTCTGCAACAGCATGCCGCTGTCCGCCGGCCGGCCGAACAGGCCGCGCAGTCCGTTGGCGTTGAAGCGCTCGCGCAGACCGTCGGGCATCGAATGGGCCAGGCCTTCCATCGCCTCGCCCAGCCCGAAGCCGGAGTTGAACAGGCCGCGGATCGTGTCCATCGTGCCGTCGTTGCTGCCGCCATACATTCGGATATGCGCGCCTTCCAGGGCGTTGCCCATGGCCTTCGCCTGGTCGATATGGACATCGCGCTCGGCCTCGATGAACAGCCTGGACAATTCCAGGAACATCGCGGCTTCGTTGTATTTTTTCAGCGCATCGGCCTTGGCTTCCATGCCGGCGGCCTCGGCCTTCAGTTTCTCCTCGACCCGCTGGACGCGCAGCCCCTCGACTTCCATCTCGGCGCGGCCGCGGGCGCCGGCCTCGCGCTCGACGCCTTCGGCCGTGATCTTCTGCGCCTCGCTGTTGGCGTTGGCCCGGGTCAGCGTCGCCGCGGCCTCCCGCTCCGCCGCCTGCTGGCGCGCCTCGGACTGGGTCACCATGTGCATGCTGGCGATCTGCGCCTTGGCTTCTTCGGCGATGTGCTCGGCCCCGGCCTGCTTCTCGGCCTCGATGCGCCGGATTTCCTTGTCCCGTTCGGCGGTGGCCAGATGGCCGGCCGCCTCGGCGGCGTGCGCCGCACGGACCTTGTCGGCGGTCGTGGCGAGGCGGTTGGCTTCGGCCGCCTCCAGTTCGCGCGTTTTTTCCTCGAGCGCGATTTCGCGGTCCCGCTCTTCCTGTTCGCGCGCCAGATAGCGCCGGATATCGACGATTTCGCGTTCCTGCTCCTTGCCGATCAGGGCGATCTCGCGCTCCCGTTCTTCCAGTTCGATGGCCAACTGGCGCTTGATCTCGGCGGCTTCCTTCTTCGTGCTTTCGTCGATGATCGCCGCTTCCTTCTCGATCTGCGCCGCCTCGTAGGCGCGCGCTTTCTCGAGTTCTTCCTGCTGCACGGTCCAGCGCTGTTCGATGACGAAGCGCTGGGTCTCGCTCATCGCCTTGGCCTTTTCGTTGGAGACTTCGCGTTCCTGGTTGGCCGCCGCGAAGGCCTCCTCCTTGTCCAGATCCAGCAGGTTCAGCTTGGTGGCCAGGCTCAGCTTGCGGGTTTCCAGCGCCGCCCGTTCAGCGGCCTTGTGCCGCTCGATCCGGCCCGATTCTTCCTCGGCGGCCACGGCGGTCGTCTGGGCAATATCGGCTTTCTGGCGTTCGATTTCCTTATGGATCAGGCCGATCTGCTTGTCCTTCTCGGCTTTCTCGCGCGCCAGCGAGCGGTCGATCTCGGCCAGCTCCTCTTCCTTGGCCTTGGCGATGATGGCGATTTCCTTGTCGCGGCGTTCCTGCTCCAGCTTCAGGGCTTTCTGGATTTCCGATGCCTCGCGCTTCTGGGCCTCCTGCGTGATGGCCAGTTCGCGCTCGGTGCGCATCTTCTCGAGCTCGACCTCGTTGCCGATCTCCCGCTCTTCCACCGCCTTGCGCTGGTTGAGGATGAACACCTGCTTCTCGCGCATCTGCAGGGCTTCTTCGTTGGAGATCGCCTTGTCCTGGTTGGCGCGGGCGGTCGCTTCCTGACGCTCGATCTCCAGCAGTTCGAGCTGCGTGTCCAAATCCTTCTGGCGGATCGCGACCGTGGTGCGTTTCTCGGTGTCGTGAACCATGCGCCGCGCTTCGCTGGTGATCGCCGTGATGATCTTCAGGCCTTCGGCGTCGAACACATTATCCGTCTTGAAATGCTCCTTGCCGGTCTGTTCCAGGACCACGATCGTGACTTCCTCCAGGGTCAGTCCGTTGGCTCTGAAACTCTCGGTCACGTTGGCCTTGATCGCTTCGGCCATCGCCTCGCGGTTTTCGTGCAGTTCCTGCAGCGATTTGGTGGCGGCATAGCTGCGCAGGGCGCCGACAACCTTCGCTTCCAGCAGGTTGCGCACTTTCTCCGGATCGAAGGTCTTTTCGCCCAGGCTCCTGCCGGCAGTCAGCAATTCCTGCTCGGTGCGGCCGACATGGGTGTAGAGCTCCGTTGCGACGTCGACACGGACGTTGTCGTGGGTCAGGACCGCCTGGTCGCGCGACCGGCTGACGATCAGCTTGATCGTCTCCAGCGATACCCAGGTCACCTCGTGGAACACCGGCAGGACGATCGCGCCGCGGCCCAGGCACACCTTGGTGCCGAGGAAGCCGGTGCGGATGAAGCCCATGTTCGACGGCGCGCGCTTATACACCCAGATCGACAGGATGTAGATGATCGCGATGACGATGACCGCCAGCACAATGCCGACGATAATGTTCTCAACCATGCTTCCGCCCCTTCACGTCGCGCATCCTTCTGCGGCGGCCTGCGGCCTGCCGTTTGTTTTCCATTCCCGGCCGGTCCGGGCCTGTCATTCGTTCAGCCCCTGAACCCGTAGGATGATGGCCTGCCGCGCGACCGGCCGAGCGTATCGCGCAGGTCGCGCGTCGCTCTTGGATCCACTTCGCAGGCCGCCGGGTTTCCCGTGACGACGACACCATACCGATCCCGGGCCGCAGCCGTCGAGACCAGTCCGCGCCGGATGTCTTTCTGAACCTGTTCCGGATCGCGGTCCAGCGGGTTGCCCCATCCGCCGCCGCCGGCCGTCCGGAATATCAGCCGGTCGCCGGCCGCCACTTTCACATTGTCGGCTTTCGATTCCGCCTGTTCGCGCGTGCCGTCGGCCCGGACCAGGATTTTGGCGGAGGGCGTTCCCGCCTCGCCGTCGTCCCGGCCCCAGGGCCGCGATTGCTCACGGTCGTCGCGCCAGCTCGCCTGCCCTGCGGCCAGGAACCGGTAGATTTTTTCGACCCCGTCGCCGCCCCGCTGCGTTCCGGCGCCGCCGCTGTCGGCCGTCGCCGTCATACTTTCGACGATTGCAGGGTAATCGGTTTCGAGCTGTTCGACCGGCCGTGTCTTGCCGCCGGAAGAAAGCGATCGGCCGTCCTGACCGTCCCGTCCCCGGCGCGCCGGCATGCCGCCGAACACCCGGTCGGTCAGGGAGAAGGACCGGCCGCGCGCGTCGCGGCCCGAGAAAACAAGGTTCGGGCTGGCGCCGTAGCCGGCCGCCACGGTCGCCTCCCCGGCGAATTGGCCGAGCACCCCGTTCAAAACATCGTAAACCCGCGCCAGGGTCTGCGCCCGGTTGCCGAGCGGCGCCGGGAAGTGCGGACGCAACAGGCTGCCCGGCGGGATGGTCACTTTGAACGGCGCCAGTACCCCATCGTTGACCGCGATTTCGGGGTCGAAAATCTTGATCAGCAGGCTGCCGGCCAGATGAGCGGAGGCCGCGTCGTCCAGGAGCAGGTTGATCGGGCCCTCGGCCTGGGCAGCCGTACCGGTCCAGTCGAAGAAAGCCTGGTCGCCTTCGCGCCACACCGCCAGCTTGAGCGTGAACGGACCGTTGCCGCAGCCGTCGCTGTCGACCCGGTCCTCGAAGGACTTCGGCTCTTCGGGCAGATGCGCGGCAATGATTTTCCGCAATGCGCGCTCGGTCCGGTCCAGCGCCGCCTTGCAGGCCTGCCGGCAGGCTTCAGCACCGAAGCGGGCGCACAGGTCGGCGATTCCCTGTTCGCCGGTCTCCGCCGCGGCCACAAGCGCCCGAAGGTCGCCATGGGCCGCATCGGGATCGGCCGAATTGTTCAGGATCACGTCCAGCGCCGCCCGGTTCGCTGCCCCGTGCTCGAAGATGCGGATCGGCGGAACCCGGATGCCCTCGCTGTATACCGAAGTCGCGCTGTTCGGGGCGCTTCCCGGCCCAGAGCCGCCGCTGTCGCCCACCGGCGCGGCTGCAGCGCTGAAGCCAACAAGGTCTCCACCCGGATCCGGGCCGAAGACCGGAACGATCACGGTCCACATCCCGGCCTCAACGCCGGCATAGGGGTCGTTGAGCAGGAATACGTCGCCTGGACGGAGGTCGTCGGCTCTCTCTCGCGCCAGCGCGGCGACGGCCGGCACCGGCTTGCCGATCAGCGCCGCGCCGCGGGCATCTGTCAGCGTTGTGGCGTCGGCCGCTTTCTGGCGTACCGAATCCGCCAGGGCGGCGTGCGCCAGCACCGCGCCCGCTTCCTTGCGAATCTGGCGCCAGGCTGCCTCGATCCGGTCGAGAGTCAGCGCGTCCAGGGCACCGCTCGACGCTGGCGCAGCGCGTGGCGCAGCCTGCGGCGTCCGCGGTAGGGCGCGGTCGGCGGCGGTCGCCGAAGGCTGGGCGCCATGGGCCAGTGTGTCGGCCGCCTTGGCCAGCGCCGACTGCCGGGCCGATTCCAGCGCGGCATCCCGGTCCATGCCCTCGGGCGCGTCGCCGAATTCGAGCGCCGAGCGCCCGTCTGCCATCAGCCGGTAAAGCGCGGACAGAGTGCCGCCGGTGACCTGGGTCTCGACCAGTTCAGCGGACCAGTCGCTGCCGAAGCGCCGGTTCAGCTCGGCATCGATATCGGGCGCCGCTGCGGCGCGCGGTTCGGCCGCCGGCGCTGCCGGGCCTCCTGCCGGTGTCGAAGACGGGCGCTGGCGATTGCGCAGCCCGGCGGCGTCCGCCTGGCGCCGCCCATCGGCGAAGGTCCGGTCGAACTGCTCGCGGGTCGATTGCAGCAAAGCGTCGAGCGAAGAGACGGTGGGGCGGGGCGGGGTCATGGGCCGTCCATCCCGGTCCGGTCAGGTGCGATAACCAGCGCGCCGTCGGTCTCGGCGACGCCGGCATAGCCGGGGTGAATAACCGCCGTCCAGGCATCCCCGGCGACCAGCGCCGGGCCGGCCACGCGGCTGCCGGCTTCCAGTTTCCCGGTCGCGTAAACCGGGGCGCTGTGGAAGCTGCCGTCGAGATAGATGCGCTGTTCGTCGATACGGGCGGCCGAAGCGTCGCCCCGGCCCGTTGCCCGGCCCGTTACCTGGCGCGGCCCCCCACTCTGCGATGCGCCGTTGCGCCGGCCTGCCTGACGGCCGCCGGCAATCGCGCGCAGGCGAACCAGTTCGACCGGCGCGCCGAGGCGCACGCCATGCTGTTGTTCGAATGCGGATTGGAAACGGTCGGCCAGGTCGCGCAATCCCCAGTTCGGCAGGTTGGCCGGATTGATCTCAAGGGCGATATCGGCCCCTTGGCCACGATACCCTACATCGGCTTCGTAGCGTAGCTGGCTGCCGGTCGCCGGCGCCCCCTCTTCGCCGAGCCAGGCATTGGCCCTCGCGCCCAGCGATTCCAGAATGTCTCCGACCGCCGCCGCGTTGGTATCGTCCAGCAGTTGGCGGCAGCTATGGCCGAATTCCTGCCGGGGCAGCGCCTCGACATACCCGCGGGCCGACATCATGCCCGGCCGCGCCGGGACGATGACCGGCCCGTCGCCGCACAGGATGGCGAGCGCGTTGCCGTGCAATGGCCCGGCGCCGCCATAGGCGACCAGCGGCATCGCGGCGATGTCCACGCCATGCGCCGCCGCGGTCTGCCGCAAGGCGCCATACAGCTTCTCGTTGGCCAAATCGCGAATGCCCTGGGCCGCGCGATGCGGGCTCACACCCAGCCGGTCGGCGATACGGGCGATGGCGTCTTCCGCCGCGGCGCGGTCAGGCGCAGGGCCGCCGCCGGCCCCGGCCGGGATCAGGCCGAGCACCAGATTGGCATCGGTCAGGGTCGGTCGATCCCCGCCGAAGCAGGCCGGTCCACCGGGTGCGCTTTCCGGTCCCACGCGCAACGCGCCGTGGCCGGTCATCCGCACCGCCGCGCCGCCGCCGGCCCCGGCCCGCGCGATGGCGATGGAGGGCAGGGTGAGGTTCGCGCCGGCCACCCGGGTCTTGCGGGTCACGACCGGCGCACCGTCCAGGACGATCCCGACGGTCGCGGCGCCGCCGCCCATATCGAGGGCGAGCGCATCCCGGTATCCGGCCCGCGACGCGGCAGCCGCGGCGGCGGCCACGCCCGCCGCCGGGCCGGCGTTCAGCGCATCGACCGGCGCGTCGCCGGCATGGGCGACCGACATGAAACCGCCATCGGCACGGGCAACGCGGATGTCCGCCGCCAGTTCCAGAGACCGCAGCGTGCCCGCAAGGTTATCGAAATAGCCGGTCAAGGCCGGGCGCAGGACCGCCGCCGACACCGCGGCGACCGTTCGCTCGTAGTCCGCCGCTTCCTTCACGACATCGCTGGAAAGGGTCACGGGCATATCGCCGGCGATATCGCGGACCAGCGCCCTGACCGCCTTCTCATGCGCCGGGTTCGCCGCCGCGTGCAGCAGGGAAATTGCGATGGTTGTCGCGCCCAGGTCGCGCAGGGTCTGAATCGCCGCCCGCGCCCTGGTTTCGTCGAGCGGCTGCTGGACCTGCCCCTCGGCGTTCATGCGTTCGGCAATGCCCAGCGTTGCGACGACCCGGCCGGCCAATGGGCTGGCGCCCTGGCCGCGGGCCAGAAGAAGGACGTGCTCGAAGCCGGCGGTAACCAGAAGGCCAACGCCCGGTCCATCGGCCGCCGCCGGATTCAGGCCGGGCGCGCCGTGAACCACCGTGCCGATGTCGCCGGGCGCCACCCCGGCTTCGTCTGCGAGCCGGCGGATGCCGCCGGCGACCGCCGCAACCGGATCGTCGGGCCGGTTGGGCGTTTTCAGCGCATGCGCCGCGCCGGAATCGTCGAGGAGCAACAGATCCGTGAAGGTATTCCCGACATCGATCCCCAGACGATGGGCCATAGGGTTTCCCGTGTTTTTGTTGCGCGGGCCTGCTGTGCGGGTGCGCAGGCGCGATAATTCCCAACCCGGCGCACGCCGTCAACCGATGCCGCGCCTTTGCCTTCGCGCACACCCGGCGTCTGCGTCGGGTCTTTTTTTCCGATACCTTGTATGCTGTACTGTCGCCGCTTCAGCAAACGAAACCCGTTCGGACCATGGCGCAAGAAACCGAGGGCGTGCGTTCCCTTCGATATTGGATCGTTGTCGTCGGCCTCGTGATACTCGCGGTCTTCGTCTACTTCTATCCACCGTTCGAAAAGCTTGTCAGCGACAGCATCCGCGGCCTGGCGTCGTCGACCATCGTTTTCTGGTTCGCCGCCTTCGTGGGCGTCGTCGCCTATGTAATCGCGCACTGGCAGTCCTTCCGCCAGCACTTCTTCCGCCGCGTCAACGATCTCGACGCCGAAGGCCTGGTCTTCGACACCCTGCAGGTGGCGCTTTTGGTGGCGCTTATCCTGTGCGCCGGCGGCATCCTCCAGGTCATCGAGATGCTGAGCGTGCATCTGATCGACAAAGGCACGATTCTGGACCCGTTCTTCGGGCGCAAATTGCTCGCCATGATCGTCATGGTGATCCTGTCGATCGGCTTCTATCTGCTCCACCGCATGGTGCGCGCCTTCCGCCTCGGCCGGCGCCCCGGCCGCACCCCGCCGCGCCGCGGTTCGAACGCGTAGGCGCGCGGCTGCGCGCCGCAAGCCGAGCCCGTGGTGAGAAATCCGGGCTAGACCGAGGCCAGCGCGTTGAAGGCGCGGAGCGAACCTTCGATCGCCGCCCGGTCGATCCCCTGCACGATGAAGACGATGCGCGAGCGGCGGTCGCCGTCGGGCCAGCCTTTCATGTGGGTCGGCGGATGCACGATATGCTGGACGCCATTGATCAGCACCGGATCGGCCACGCCGGCGACGTTCAGCATGCCCTTGATGCGCAGCACGCGCTCGCCGTGGCGGTTCAGCAGCATGCTCATCCACAGGCCGAACGCGGTCCAGTCCATCGGCCCGTCGAACCAGAGGCAGAACGAACTGACGCCGTGGCTGTGATCGTGGTCCCCGTTGCTGGCCGCTTCGGCGAAGCCGTCCTGCCAGCCGGCGATCTCGCGCCGCTTGCCTTCCGGCGCATAGAGATCGCCCGTCAACAGGGCGTCGGGATCGAGCGGATCGGAATTCAGATCCACGACCGGCGCGGCGGCGTTGATCTTCCGCACCGCGGCGCGCACGGCCCGGCCGGCATCCTCGGCCATCGCGGTCTTGGTCAGCACCAGCCTGTCGGCGATCGCTGCCTGCTTGACCGATTCCGGGTGGCGCTGAAGCTGCGCCGCGCCGTTGACCGCATCGACCACGGTGACGACGTTGCCGAGCCGGAAATGATGCTGCAACACCGGCTCGGCGAGGATCGTGTAGGCGACCGGCGTCGGGTCGGCGAGGCCGGAGGTTTCGATGGCGACGCGCCGGAAGGCCGGGATTTCGCCGCGCTCCCGCTGCGAAAACAGGCGCCTCAGCGCGCCTTGCAGATCGCCGCGGATGGCGCAGCACAGGCAGCCGCTGTCCATCAGCAGGACGCTTTCCTCGGCATGCTCGATCAGGTGATGGTCGAGGCCGACTTCGCCGAACTCGTTGATCAGCACCGCGGTGTCCCGGAGGGCAGGCGATTTAAGCAGCCGCGCCAGCAGCGTCGTCTTGCCGCTGCCGAGAAATCCGGTGACGATATTGATCGGGATCAGCGTGTCGTAGGCCGTCATTGCGCCGGCGTCATCGTGCGGACAGGCCGGCCAGCAGCGCCGGGTCCAGCGGATCGCAGGCACGGCCGGTCATGTCCTCGGCCGCGATCCAGACTTCGGTAATGTTGTCGACGATCTTCGAGCGGCCGGTCCGGGTCGACAGGACATAGGAACCGCCGCTGAAATCCGACAGCTTCAGGCCGTAATGCTGCAGGACGCGGTTGGCGAGGCGGGTCCGCTCCTGGCGCTCGCGCCGCCGGGTTGTCGCCTCCTGCCGGCTGGCGAAGGCCTCCGGCGAGCTGCTGCTCTCGGTCCAGTGGCCGCGCCCGCCGAGAACGCCGCACAGGCTGCACATGGCGGCTCTGCCGGTCTCAGAGCCGGTCCGGGGCGAACTGCCGCGGTCAGGCGAGCACCGATTCCGGCCGCGCCGCGCCTTCGCGCGGGTAGCGCTGGATGAAATCGTCGGCGATCTCGTCGAAGGTGCACCAGCGCACGCCGGAATGGCGGTCGATGTAGTCGAACACGCGCTCGAGCATCAGCAGAACCTGCGGCCGGCCCGAGACATCGGGATGGATCGTCATCGCGAACACGGCGTATTCGTATTCCCGGTAGACCCAGTCGAACTGCTGGATCCACAGGTCTTCGATATCCCGCGGATTGACGAAGCCGAAGCTGTTCGGCGCCGACTTGATGAACATCATCGGCGGCAAATCGTCGAGATACCAGCTGCCAGGAATGTCGACGAGATCGGTCTCGACGCCGCGGACCAGCGGCTTCATCCATTCTTCCGCCTTCTTGGAATAGTCGATCTTGGTCCAGCTGTCGCCGACCCGGGCGTAGAAGGGGTGGAAATCGTTGTTCATCAGGCTGTGGTCGTATTTGATGCCCTTATTGAGCAGCAGTTCGTTGGTGACCGGGCTGAACTCCCACCACGGCGCGACATAGCCGGTCGGCCGGCGGCCGGCGACGCGCTCGATCAATTCGATGCATTTGTCCAGGACCGCCTCTTCCTGCTCCGGCGTCATGGCGATGGGGTTCTCGTGGGAATAGCCGTGCATGCCGATCTCGTGGCCGGCGTCCACCACCATCTGCATCTGCTTCGGGAAGGTCTCGATCGAATGGCCGGGGATGAACCAGGTCGTCCTGATGCCGAATTTATCGAACAGCCGGACCATGCGCGGCGAGCCGATCTCGCCGGAGAACAGGCCGCGCGAGATATCGCAGGGCGAATCCTCGCCGCCATAGGAGCCGAGCCAGCCGGCGACCGCATCGACATCGACCCCGATCGCGCACAGGATATCCTTCTTGCCGCCGCCCGAAGCCGCCGGTGCGGGGCGGGCGGGCGCGGCCAGCGGCGGACCCCCGGCCGGCGGGCCACCGGGCTTGTCGAGTAGCGAACGCGGCTGGTAGCGCGGCCCGATCCCGCCGGATTGGCGCGCCGCCCGTATCGAATCGTGGTTCCTGTCGTCGCTCATATCGTCCTCGTCCCCCGACGTATCGCTGATTTCGCTGTCGCCCGGAGAGTGTCGATTTTTGCGCCGGAGTGCAATGCCCGGATGTGCGGGGCGGTTGGAGCGGGCCTGCCAATCCGATCCGTAGACTCCAACGAAACTCCACCCGTCATTTCGACCGGAGCCGCCCAGAGGGCGGCGGAGTGGAGAAATCTGCACCGCGCTGTGCGATCGCCGAAGCGCGGTGGGTGGGGCCCAGGCACACCGAGGTGCAAATTTCTCCGCTGCGCGGCTTCGTCGCTCCGGTCGAAATGACGACTGGCGGGGTACTGATTGCACCGCGAAGCGGGCGGAGCTTCGGACGGTCGCCCCGGCGCTATGACGCGTAACGTCCGCCGCTCACCGCGCCATAAGCGCCGCCAGCCCCGCACTCTCGGCTTCGGTTATCGCCCGGTCCTGATGGGGTTGCAGGGCCTGCCATGGGCTGCCGGCCAGGGCCGGCAGGAACGGGTCGGTTACCCCTGTCGTTTCGCCCGACAACTCCTCGAACACCGCGAGCGCCATGAAGGGCACGATGTGCGGCGCGTAGCCGCCTTCGTGCAGCATGACGATGCGTCCGCCGCACAGTTCCTCGGCCGCTGCCATTAGCGCCAACGTCATCCGGCGGAAGCTCTCGCTGGTCAGCATCATACGGGCGAGCGGGTCGTGACCGCCGGCGTCGAAGCCGCTGGGCACGAAGATCATGTCCGGCCGGAAGGCGCGCAGCGCCGGCAGGACGATGCGCTCGAACGCCGCCAGATAGGCGCCCTCGCCCGAGCCCGGCGGCAGCGGGATGTTGATATTCGTGCCGATGGCATCGCCGTCTCCGATCTCGTCCGCCGTGCCGCTGCCGGGCGGAAACGCGCCGTCCTGATGCAGCGAAACCGTCAGCGCGCGGGGATCGCTCCAGAAGGCCGCCTGGGTGCCGTTGCCGTGATGGGCGTCCCAATCGACGAAGGCGATACGCCCGAGCCCGGCGGCATCCAGCGCATACAGGCCGGCGATGGCGGCGTTGCTGTAGATGCAGAAGCCCATGGCCTCTTCCGGCTCGGCATGGTGGCCGGGCGGCCGGTGCAGGCAATAGGCGTTGTCCACCGTGCCGGCGAGCACGGCATCGACCGCGGCGATCCCGGCGCCGGCCGCCAGCCGGGCGACCTTTTCCCCGTCCGCGCCGACCCGCGTGGCGGCGAAACGGCGGGCGACATTGCCGCCGCCCGACTCGCTCACCGCCGCAACATTGTCGAGATGCGCCTGGGTGTGGACGCGCAGCAGGTCGGTGTCGCCGGCCGGCACCGGCGCGAGCATGACCAGCGAGCGGGACAGGCCTCTGGCGTCCAGCAGGTTCTTGATCCGCCTTTTTCCCGGCGCGCTCTCCGGCGGCTCGATCGGCTCCATCCAGTCGAGCGCGCCGACCGGCCCGAAACGCGTGCCGGTATCGTGCCACATCAGCCGTTCGTCCCAGACCAGGCCGGTCGTCATCGCCGCCTCCCGTGCCGCCGATTTGCCGCCGTCGCCGCGCGCGTCACCCGCTGCCGCCGAACCAGTCGGGCGGAACCCATTCGGCCCGGAAGATTGCCCAGCCAGTCTCGGCGTCGCCGTCGCGGTCGTTCAGTTCGGCGTGGAACACTACTTCGGGCGGGTCGGACCGGGTGACCTCGAACACCTCCGCGCTGCCGTAGCCGGCCGGCGGCAGATCGGTCCGCGCGCCCTCGGGCCGGGTCAGTGTGATGCCGCCGAAGGCGATGAAGACGTTGCCGGTCTGCGGCAGCTCGCAGGCGCCGCTGACATACATCGAATAGGGCCCCTCGAAGGACAAGACCGGCTCGCAGGTCATCGCCCGTTCATCGATCCGGTAGGCGAGGGCCCGGCTGACCAGCGTGTCGAGAACCGGCTTGGGCGTCGGCGGGAACGCGCCGCTTTCGCCATTGTCGAACAGCATCAGGCTGCCGTCGGCCAGAATGCTCGGGTCGTGCGGATGCCAGAACCAGTCGGGCTTGCCGACAGGCCTGAGCAGCTTCGATGCCCAGGGCTCGCGCCAGCCGTCCGGCGTGCCGAGGATCCATTTGAGCGCGCCGGTCTGCCGGCCGATCTTGATGGCGCAGTCCTGGTGCCGGATCGTGACGATGAAGCTGTCGTCGGACGGATCGTGGATCAGCCCGTTGGCGTGGGTCCAGTCGGCGCCGCCGGGCACGACCTCCGCCTTGGTCCAGAACGGCGCGTCGTGGCCGTAGCCGATGCGGTGCGGGTCGACGATGCCGAAGAAATCGTGCTCGCGGACAACCGTGCCGTCGGCCGTAAACTCCACCACCGTGTCGCCGACCAGCTCCCGGCGGCCGCGCGGCCCGCCGAGGTCGTTTTCCGACAGCGGGTAGTCGTCGAAGGTCCGCTTCGCCAGCGACAGGGCGGCGAAGGTGCCGTCCGGTAACTCCTGGACCGAATGGTGGAAATAAATCGTGTCGACCGGGACGGCGTTCTCCGCCTGCGGATCGCGGCCGGGCGACGACCAGGCGCGCAGGGTCTCGCCCGATTGCGCGACCTCGCAGATGCAGCCGTCGGTGGTCATGACCAGCAGCGTCTCGCGCGGCGTCCACCTGACGTCCATCAGGGAGCGGTTGCCCGGCGAACGCCATTGCCAGGCGATGTTGCCTTCGCGGTCCAGCGCGACCAGCGCCTCGAAGGCCGAATCGCGCGAGATCGCCCGGACCGCCTTGCCGACCGGCAGGACGATGAAACCGGGTTCGCGCCGGCCGGGCTCGCAGACGTGGATTTTGAAAGGAGGGGTTTCCAACGCGCTACGCCGCCTTCCGGCCCCACAGCCGCTCGGTCGCCAGCGCCGCGCCGTCCGCCATCGCGCGCAGTTTTTCCCAGACGATGCTGGGCCAGATCCGCGGCAGGCTGGCGAGGGTGGAGAAGCCGCAATCCGTGCCGGCCTGGACTCGCTCCCGCCCGACGATATCGGCATAGGCGCACAGGCGCTGGGCGACCAGCTTCGGGTGCTCGACATGGTTGGTGTTGGTGTCGATCACGCCGGGCGCCAGGATCTTGTCTTCGGGTATCGCGAGCCCCGCCAGATCCTCGTGCTGGTGGCCGTGCTGGGGATTGGCGCCTTCGAACAGGACGACCGCCGGCTTCGCCCGGAAGACGATATCCGCGATCTCGGCGAACGGGACGTCGTGGGTATGAGGCCCGGGATAGTTGCCCCAGCAGACATGCAGCCGCATCGCTTCGGCCGGAATATTGCGCGTGGCATGGTTGAGCGCCTCGACCCCGACCTCGGCGGTGCGGCGGAATTTCTCGAGCGTCCGGTCGGCGAATTCCAGATGCCGGGCCATGGCGAGGTCCGGGCAATCGATCTGCAAGAGGAAGCCGGCGTTGTGGATCGCCTCGTATTCGTGGGTCAGCGCTTCGCCGAGCGCCATCACATAGTCGTCGCGGGTCTCATAGAAGGCGTTGGGCATGAAATGGGCGACGACACCCGGCGAGGCGGCATTCATGAAGGCGCCGGCCGGCGCCGCCTTGTCCACCGCAGCGCGATAGTTGGCAAGATCCGTCTCCAGCGGCCCGGTATCGCCCGGCTCGATCGGCGCGCGGCAGGCCGGCGGGTCCAGGTTCGGCAGCTTGGCGTTGGCGCGCATGCTGGCGGCGTAACCCGGATGGGCCAGCAGGTCCGACGGCATCCAGCGCAGGGGCTCCGGCTCGCCGAAGCCGTTCAGCCGGTGCTTGACATAGTTGGTGTAGGAGATTTTCGACATCTCGCCGTCGCTGACGATGTCGACGCCGCACTCGACCTGCTTTTGCACGATTTCCACGACCGATTCGGCCACACGGCGCTCCAGCAGGGCCGGGTCGTAGGGCCGGTCGCGGTCCTTCGCGACGAGCAGGTCGATCAGGTCGTCCGGCCGCGGCAGGCTGCCGACATGGGTGGTCAGGATGCGGTCGGTGGGGAGGGGCGGCGGACTGACGGTCGACATGCACTGACTCCGAAGCGCCCGCGGCGATCGAAGCGCGGGATTTCGGCAGCTATATCCCGTAGCGGCCCGGCCCGGCTACCGAATAGACCGCCGGGCCGGGCCGGCGCAAAGGAAACGGCGCGCGGCGGCCCGACCGCCGCCGGACCGCGATCGCAATATACAGAACGGTCTATATTTATCGTTTTTTTTGCATATCGGTCTATGTCTATTGCAGGCGGCCGGCTCAAAAGGCAGGGGGGTGGCCGGGGCCGGCAAAAAGGCGCGGTCTGCGCCCAATTTAGGGCTATGATTTCCTCAGTATAGGAATTAACGGTAGATTGTCAAGTATTTTTTCTGGAAAATATTGCCGGGCCGCGATGCCGGCCGGTTCGTTGCAGAGCACCGGAGCGGCGCCGGGCGAGACCGGCGCAGGCCGGCGTCGCCGGAACCCCGCGCCTTCGGGCGCGCCGGTCACGCCGCCGCGAAATTCTCCACCGCGATCTGCCCGGCGCGGTCGCGGGCCTGCCAGAGATCCCAGGCCATCTGCATCCCCAGCCAGGTCTCGGGCGTCGAACCGAAGGCCTTCGACAGCCTGATCGCCATCTCCACCGAAATCCCCGTGCGCTCGTTCACCAGCTCGGAAAGCGCCTGCCGCGTGACGCCCAGCCCTTCGGCGGCCCGCGTCACGGTCAAGCCGAGGGGTTCGAGGCATTGCCGCTTCACGATGCCGCCCGAATGCGGCGGGTTATGCATGCCCATGTCCGCGTCTCCTCAGTGATAATCCACATAGTCGACATCGACCGCCGAACCGTCCTCGAATCGGAACGTCACGCGCCAGTTGCCCGATACCGAAACCGCGTTGTGCCCCTTCAGCGGCTCCTTTAGCCCGCGATGCCGGAACGAAGCGATCATGGCACAGATCTAGTCTGTCGCCTGTCAAGTGACAATTTACAATCCGGGGCAGGACGACGATCCGACGCGCGCTTCACGCTATTCCCTTGCACGGTTGACCGGGCGATGTCCGTGTCGGAGAAAGCCGCAACGATAGTTTCAGGAACTGGGGCGGCTCCCATGCGCGTCATCATCACCGGCGGGGCCGGGTTTATCGGGCGGAAGCTGGCGAAGGCGATTCTGGACCGCGGGACGCTCGCCGGCGCCGATGGCGCGCAGACGCCGGTGAGCGGGTTGGTGCTGTTCGACAATGTCCAGCCGGACGATTTCGGCGGACAGGCCGAAGCGGTTATCGGCGATATCGCCGATGCGGCGACGGTGCGCGACCTGGTCGGCGGCGGTACCGCCAGCGTCTTCCATCTGGCCGCCGTCGTCAGCGCCGGGGCGGAGGAAGACTTCGAACTCGGCTACCGGGTCAATCTGGACGGCACCCGCAATGTGCTGGAGGCCTGCCGCGCGCTCGCGCGCCCGCCGCGCCTGGTGTTCGCCTCGTCCATCGCGGTCTATGGCGGCGACCTGCCGGATGTCATCGAGGACGATACCCCGCCCCTGCCGCAGACCTCCTACGGCATCCAGAAACTGGTCGGCGAACAGCTCGTCAACGATTACACCCGCAAGGGCTATATCGACGGCCGGGCATTGCGCCTGCCGACGATCATGGTGCGGCCGGCGCCGAACCGGGCGGCCTCGACCTGGGCCAGTTCGATCATCCGCGAGCCGCTGCAGGGCAAGGACTACGACTGCCCGGTCGAACCGCAGGTGGCGATGGCCTGCCTGTCGCCGCGGCGCACGGTCGACGCCTTCGTCGCCGTCCACGATCTGCCCGCCGAGCGGCTCGGCCTGAAGCGGACGCTGCTGCTGTCCGGCATCCGGGCGACGGCAGCGGAAATGGCGGACGCCGTGGCGCGCAACGCCGGCAACCGCCGCGTCGGCGCGATCCGCTGGAAGCCGGACCCGGCGACCATGCGGATCGTCGGCGGCTGGCCCGGCGAGTCCCGCGGCGCCCGGGCCGAGGGGCTGGGCATCGCGCCGGACGGCTCGATCGACGAGATCGTCCGCAGCTTCATCGCCGACGATCTGGCGGCGGGCGAACGGGAAACCGGAACGGGGAACGGCCGATGACGACATTCGTTCTGGTTCACGGCGCCTGGCACGGCGGCTGGTGCTGGCGCGAGGTCGCCGGCCGGCTGCAGTCGGCGGGCCATCGGGTGTTTGCGCCGACGCTCACCGGCCTCGCCGACCGCTCCCATCTGCTGTCGCGCGAAACCGGCCTGGAAACCCATATCCTCGATATCGTCAATCTCCTCGCTTGGGAGGAACTGGACGATGCCGTCCTGTGCGGCCACAGCTATGGCGGCATGGTCGTGACCGGCGCGGCGGACCGGGCGGCCGGACGGCTGAGGGCGCTGGTCTATCTCGACGCCTTCGTGCCGGCGGACGGGCGAAGCCTGTCCGATATGGCCCCGCCGGAACGCGTCGACGGGATGCTCCGGGATGCCGCGGAACGGGGCGACGGCTGGAAGGTGCCGCCCTTGCCGGCGAGCGTCTGGCTCGACGATCCGGCGCAGCAGGCCTGGGTGCAGCCGAAGGTGACGCCGCATCCGCTGCGCTGCTTCACCGACCCCCTGGCACTGACCGGCGCTTGGGCAACCGTCGCCTGCAAGATGCACATTCTGGCGGCCGCCAACGACCCGTCGCCGTTCCACGAACGCGCGGCGTCTGAACCGGGCTGGCTGTGCCGCCGGATCGCCGGCCCCCACGACCTGATGATCTCGCACCCGGCCGAGACCGTTGCGCTGCTCCTGGAAGCGGCGGGCTAACGCCGCTCGAGCAACCCCTTGATCTCGTCCATCTGGCGTTGCAGGGCCTGCATGCGCTGCATCAGGGCCGAGGCTTCGGCCTCGGTCACGGCGTGGATTTCCTCCTTCAGAGCCTCGGACTCGGCCTGGCTCTGCTCGGTCATGGCGTTGACGATCACGGCGATGAACAGGTTGATGACGGCGAAGCTGGTCATCAGGATGAACGGCACGAAAACCAGCCAGGCGTTGGGGTATTGCTCCATTACCGGGCGGACGATGCCCATGGACCAGCTTTCCAGGGTCATGATCTGGAACAGCGAATACATGCTCTCGCCGACCGTGCCGAACCAGTCGGGGAAAGCCTTGCCGTAGAGCTTCGTCACCATCACGCCGAACACGTAATAGACCAGCAGCAGCAGCGCGATCACGCTGGTGACGCCCGGTATCGCCGTCATCAGCGCCATGACCACCTTGCGCATCGACGGCACGATGGCGACCAGCCGCATCACGCGCAGGATGCGCAGCGATCGAAGGACCGTCAGATCGCTGGTTGCCGGCGCCAGGGCGATCGCGATGATGAAGAAATCGAATATTCTCCAGCCGCTGGCGAAAAAGCGCCAGCCGAAGGCGAACAGCTTGGCCAGCAGCTCCACCACGAAAATCGCCAGCACGGCCCGGTCGAGGAACTGAAGCAGCGGCCCGAACCGCTCCATAACGCTGTCCGACGTTTCCAGGCCGAGCGCGAGCGCGTTGAAGACGATGATCGCGGTGATGAAGCGCGTCGTCCCCCGGCTTTCCATGAACAGGCCGACCCGGCGGCGCAGCCGGTTGAACGGCGAATTGGGCTCCGGCAGCGCGGTCATGGCTTTTGCCCCGAAAGGGCTATCGGTTCCCAGATCCCGGCCTTCACGGCGCCGGCCCAGCGAAGGATTCTCAACCCGGCTTTTCCCTTGCGCCCCGCATCTGGCGAAAAAGATCGTTCAACGGCTTATCTTATTAGAGGCGGCCGGCGGCGGATCAACCCTGACGCCGCGTCGCTCGCGTCTGCCCGATCTTGCCCGGGCCGATCCGCTTCACGGCCGCGTTATGGCGATTTGTGCTGAATTTCCCGATCGTCGTACCCAGATAAGGGACGATTCCGATCCCTGTCGCACGCCGAGGCCCCGATGACCTTCACCCGCCGCTTCATTCTTGCTGCCGCGCTTGCCGTTCCGGTTGCGTCAGTCGCAGGTTTCTTTGCCGTAACGCCGGCCACGGCCGCCAAGCCGGAGATTTTCTCGCCCGGCGGCAAGGCGATCCGAGGCTACGATCCAGTGGCCTATTTCACCCACGGCAAGCCGGTCGCCGGCAGCCCGGACTACACCCACGAATGGAAGGGTGCGGCCTGGTACTTTTCCAGCGCCGCCAACCGCGACCGGTTCAAACAGAATCCGGAACGCTGGGCGCCGCAATACGGCGGCTATTGCGCCTACGGGGTGGCCCAGGGCTATGCCGTCAAGATCGAGGTCGACCAATGGTCGGTCGTCGATGGCAAGCTCTATCTCAACTATTCGCGCAGCGTGCAGCGAACCTGGAAGCAGGATATCCCCGGCTATATCCGGGAAGCGAACAAGAACTGGCCGGAAGTGCTGAAGTAGTCCGCGCGCGCACCCCTCGATACGGCCCTCCGGGCCTACTCCGGATGAGGCCCCTCGATACGGCCCTTCGGGCCTACTCGGGATGAGGGACACTAATAATTCTCCCTCACCCTGAGTAGCCGCCCCTCGACGTTGCTCGGGACAGGCTCCGCGGCGTATCGAAAGCCTGCCCTGAGCTTGTCGAAGGGGGCCGGCTACCGCACAGGCGTTTCGGTTATCCCAATACCGATTGCAATTTTTCGACTATCCGTTCAGCCGCCCTTGCAGCCATGTCACGACATGCAGGCGCAGGGCACTGGACAGGTTGCCGTCGGCGGTTTCGTCGACTTCGGCGATCAGGCTGCCGAGCGAGCGGCCTTCCGCCGCCGCTTTCTCTTTGAGCGCTTCCCAGAACGGCGCTTCCAGCGATACGCTGGTCCGGTGCCCCCGGATCGTCACCGAACGCTTCTCGATCCGGTCTGTCATCGGAGAACGCTCGCCATGCTGATCCTGAAACCGGGCTGCGAATGCTGCGACAGGGACTTGCCGCCGGACAGCGGCGAGGCGCGCATTTGCAGCTTCGAATGCACCTTCTGCACCGATTGTGCGGAAACGCGGCTGAACGGCCGGTGCCCCAACTGCGGCGGCAACCTGGTGCCCCGGCCGATCCGCCCGGCGGACAAGCTGGCGAAGTTTCCGGCCTCGACCGAGCGCGTGTTCAAGCCGGAGGGCTGTGCCGCCTGAACCGACCGCGCTCCCGGATTGAAGGCGCGCGCGATCCTCAACCCGGCCTGGTCATCTTCTCGGGACGGACCCAGGCGTCGAACTGTTCCGCCGTCAGCAGGCCCAGCTTGACCCCGGCCTCCTTGAGGGTCGAGCCGTCGGCATGGGCCGTCTTGGCGATTTTAGCGGCGTTGTCGTAGCCGATATGCGGGTTGAGCGCGGTCACCAGCATCAGCGAATCGCTCATCAGCCGGTCGATCCGCGCCGCGTTCGCCTCGATGCCGGCCACGCAATTGTCGGCGAAGGACACACAAGCGTCGGCGATCAGGCGGATCGACTGCAGCAGGTTATAAATGATCACCGGCTTGAACACGTTGAGCTCGAAATGGCCGTTCGAGCCGGCGACGGTGATCGCCGTGTGGTTGCCGATCACCTGGCAGCACACCATGGTCAGCGCCTCGCACTGGGTCGGGTTCACCTTGCCCGGCATGATCGAGGAGCCCGGTTCGTTGGCCGGCAGGATCAACTCGCCGAGGCCGGAGCGCGGGCCGGAGCCGAGGAAGCGGATATCGTTGGCGATCTTCATCAGCGAGGCCGCCAGCACGTTCAAGGCGCCCGACGCCTCGACCGCCGCGTCGTTCGCCGCCAGCGCCTCGAACTTGTTGCGCGCCGTGCGGAAGCGGAAGCCGGTAATCTCCGACACCCGGGCGGCGAAGGCCTTGTCGAAGCCCTTGGGTGCGTTCAGGCCGGTGCCGACGGCGGTGCCGCCCTGGGCCAGCTCCGAAAGCCGCGGCAGCGTCTGCTTCACCCGGTCGATGCCGTATTTCATCTGCTGGACATAGCCGGAGAATTCCTGCCCCAGGGTCAGCGGCACGGCATCCTGGGTGTGGGTCCGGCCGATCTTGATGACCCTGGCGAAGGCCCGGCGCCGCTCGTCCAGCGCATCGTGCAGACGTTGCAGCGCCGGCAGCAGCAATGTCTCGATCCGGACCACCGCGGCGATGTGCATCGCGGTCGGGAAGGTGTCGTTGGACGACTGGCTGCGGTTGACATGATCGTTGGGATGGACCGGATCCTTCGAGCCGATTTCCCCGCCCATCAGTTCGATGGCCCGGTTCGAAATCACCTCGTTGGCGTTCATGTTGGACTGGGTGCCGGAGCCGGTCTGCCAGACGACCAGCGGGAAGTGATCGTCCAGCTTGCCCTTCATCACCTCGGTAGCGGCCTCGCCGATCGCCTTGCCGATCTTCTTCTCCAGCGCGCCCTGATCCGTGTTCACTTCCGCCGCTGCCCGTTTGAGCGCGCCATAGGCATGGATCACCTCGCGCGGCATCCGCTCGTCGCCGATGCGGAAATTCCGGAGCGAGCGCTGGGTCTGCGCGCCCCAGTAGCGGTCCGCCGGCACCTGGACGGCGCCCATCGAATCGGATTCCGTGCGCATTCGCGGTTTGTCGGCCATCGTCCTTCGCCCGTGCTGATGGGGAGTTGGGTCGCGCAGCTTGTAACCCGCACCGGCCCGGCGGTGAACCGGTTCCGGCGACGCATCGTAGAACGTCCGGGCGGGCTTGTTCGCTCCGGCCGCCTTCGCCCCCTTTGACCCTGCCGCGCGTTGGTATAGGCTACCGGTAAAATTTTCTCCGGAGGGAACGCCATGACGAACATCGCGACGCTGCCGGCCCCGCGCAACGCCTGGTATGTCGGCGCCTGGACGCACGAAGTGACCGAGAAGCCGCTGGCACGGACCATCATGAACGAACCGGTCGCGCTGTACCGCGGCCCGGACGGCAAGGCGGCGGCATTGGAAGACCGGTGCAGCCATCGGGCGACGCCGCTGTCGCTCGGCGAAGTCACCGAGAAGGGCCTGCAATGCGGCTATCACGGCCTGACATTCAACGGCGACGGCGAGTGCGTCTTCATTCCCGGCCAGGACAGCATCCCGCCCCAGGCCTGCATCCGCGCCTATCCGGTTATCGAGCGCCAGGGCATCGTGTGGCTGTGGATGGGCGATCCGGCGCAGATGGACGACGCGACCCTGATCGACTGGCCGTGGAACGACGACTACGAGAACTGGCCGGTGCGTTACGGCAGGATGCACATAAAGTGCAACTACATGCTGGTCATGGAAAACCTGATGGACCTGACCCACATCCCCTACATCCATCGCAAGACCATCGGCGGCGGCAACCAGATGGGCCAGGTCAACGCCGAGATGATAACGAAGAGGACGGACACCGGGGTCCACTACATCCGCTGGATGGACGGCATCCAGCCGCCGCCGACCTATGTGAAGGCGGCCGGTTTCGCCGACGGCGCGTTGGTCGACCGCTGGCAGGAATTCGAATATGTCGCGCCGATCACGGTGCTGCAATGGACGGGCGCCCTGGAGAGTGGCCGGGGCGCGCGGGAAAACCGCGCCCAGGACGGCGGCTTCTCGCTGCGCATCTATCATGGCGCGACCCCGGAAACCGAGACGAGCTGCCATTACTATTTCGCGATCAATAACGGCTGCATGGCGCGCAGCGAGGCCGACAACGACAAGCTGTTCCAGGAGATCTGGGACACTTTCCTGGAAGACATCGATTTCGTCGAACGGCAGCAGGCCCGCCTGGAGGCCGATCCCGAGCGCCCGTTGGTCGACATCAAGCACGACAGCGCGCGCATCCAGGCCCGCCGCAAGATCGAACGGATGGTCGCGGCCGAGAGCGCCGTGGCGGTGGCGGCCGAGTAGAGGAAGCGCAGCCGCCGGATTTGCGTCGGTCACGTCCCTCGATACGGCCCTTCGACAGGCTCAGGACAGGCTGCTGGCGCGCCTACTCGGGATGAGGGGAGTATTGAAATGACGGAGAATATTTCAACACTTCCCCCTCACCCTGAGTAGCCCCGAACTCGATCCGGGGCGTATCGAAGGGCGGCTGGCCTACGGCGCACGCAGCCAGGCGGTGGGGTCGCCCGATTGGGGGCGAAAATAAATCACCATCCGCTCCCCGGCCGTCGCGCCGGCGCCCCAGGGCGCGATGCCGTGCAGGGCGAGCCGGTGCACCAGACAGGCCTCGCCCTTTCCGGCGGTGACGGTCACGCGCCGGCATTCCGCGAAAATGCGCCGTCGGGTCGCATGATAGACCTCGGTAACGTCGACATCGCGCCACGTTGCGGGCGATGTGTCGCCGAAGGTCCTGGCGAAGGTCTCGCGCACGATGCGGTGGGAGCCCTCCCACACGACGAGCGGCGACGCTGCGGCATCGGCCGGGCCGGTCGGCAGGCCAAGGATGAACCGGTGATGTTCGCGCAGGAACCGCCGGCGCGCCGGCCCGACCGGCAGCAGCCCGTCGACATGGGCGGCGTCCCGGTCGCGGCGATAGAAGAAGGCGGCGTCGCTCTCGCCCTCGCCCTGCTTCGGATAGCCGGGATAGCAGACCGAGACCTGCGCCCGGTCCCAGTCGAACCGTTCCCCCACCAGCTTTTCCGCGAACCGGATCGCCGCGCCCTGCAGCGGCAGCCCGTCGGCGACGGTTCCGGTTACGTCATTGTCCAGCGCATTCACCCCGGCGAACCAGGTGCCGCCGCAGCGATGCCACTGGCTGTGGGCGGGGTCGGCAACGGCGCGCCGGGCGGCCTCTTCGGCGGTGTCGAGCCAATCCAGGATCGCAGGATCGACGGGGAAGGCGGCCCAGCCACGCTCGAAGAAAGCATCTGCCATGAGGGACTGCTCCAAAGTACGCCCCTCGATACGGCCCCTGCGGGGCCTACTCGGGATGAGGGCGGTGGGGGCGCCCGACTCACCTCTCCCTCATCCTGAGTAGCCCCGGACTTGATCCGGGGCGTATCGAAAGACGCCGTCCCCTTACAACACCGTCCGCACCGCCCACAGTTCCGGGAACAGGCGGATGGTCGTCGCCTTGGTGAGATATCCGACGCCGCTGGTGCCGCCGGTGCCGATCTTGTGGCCGATCACCCGTTCGACGACGTTGCGGTGGCGGAAGCGCCAGGTCTGGAACAGGTCGTCCATGTCGATCAGGTCTTCGGCCAGCTCGTAGAGCCCCCAATGCTTGTCGCTGGTGAGGTAGACGTCGCGCCAGGCGGCCATGACGGACTCTTCGGGCTCCCGCTTCAGCGACCAGTCCCGGTCCAGCACGGCGGCGTCGATTTCGTAGCCGCGCCGGGCGAGCAGCATGATGACCTCGTCGTACAGGCTCGGCCGTTCGAGCAATTCGGTGAGGCGTTTGGCGACCGGCGGCCGGTGTTCGAACGTGCGGATCATCGACCGGTTTTTGTTGCCGAAAATGAATTCGATCGAGCGGTTCTGGAACGACTGGAAGCCGGAGGACTGGCCGAGTCCGTCGCGGAAGGCGAGATAGTCGGCCGGCGTCATCGTCGTCAGGATCTGCCAGGCCTGGATCAGGTTTTCCTGGATGCGCTTGACCCGGGCGAAGATCTTGAAGGCCGGGCGCAGATCGTCGTTGCGGATATGCGGAAACACGGCCTCCAGTTCGTGCAGCATCAGCTTCATCCACAGTTCCTTGACCTGGTGCAGGATGAAGAACAGCGCCTCGTCATGCTCGCCGGTGATGACCGGCTGGGCGTTGAGGATTTTGTCCAACTCGAGGAAATCGTGATAGTTGCGCTGGCCGCCGAGGTCGGCGTGATAGGATTCGCCGGCGAATTCCTCGCCCAGCGCGGTTGCGCCGCGGGTCTGGGCGCGGCCGGGCCGCGCGGTGTCGTTGTCGCCTTCGGCCATGGTTCCTCCTCTCGTCACACGCCTGCCATGCGCCGCCGCGCCCCAGGGCCGTTTACCTGCCGGGGCGCGCCAAGATTCCCGGTTTCTCAGCGCCAACATATCCGATACAAACGCCGCCGGGTACGAAATCGCGCCGGCGTTTGCGGCTGGCCGGGTTCCCTGCGGGGCCGGCAATCCGGAACGCCGGTTCCCGCAGACTTCAGGGAGAAGCCTCATGTCCAATCAGGTCAAATACCTGCTCGACGAAAACGACATTCCGAAAGACTGGTACAACATCATGGCGGACTTCAAGAATCCGCCGTCGCCGCCACTCCATCCGGGCACGCTTCAACCCTGCGGGCCGGACGATCTGGCGCCGCTGTTCCCGATGGAACTGATCATGCAGGAGGTCTCGACCGAGCGGTATATCGAGATCCCGAACGCGCTGCGCGACGTCTATCGCCAGTGGCGGCCGAGCCCGCTGCATCGCGCCCGCCGGCTCGAGCAGGCGCTCGATACCCCGGCCCGGATCTACTACAAATACGAAGGCGTGAGCCCGGCCGGCAGCCACAAGCCGAACACCGCATTGGCCCAGGCCTTCTACAACAAGAAGGAAGGCGTCGCGCGGCTGGCCACCGAGACCGGGGCCGGCCAGTGGGGCTCGGCGTTGGCGCTTGCCGGCGCGTTTTTCGGCCTCGAGGTCGAGGTCTTCATGGTCAGGATCAGCTTCGACCAGAAGCCCTACCGCAAGGCGTTCATGGAGAGCTTCGGCGCCACATGCCATGCCAGCCCGTCGAACCTGACCGAATCCGGCAAGGCCATCCTGAAGGACAGCCCGGACAGTTCCGGCTCGCTCGGCATCGCGATCTCCGAAGCGGTCGAACGCGCGGTCCAGCGCGACGACACCAAATACGCGCTCGGCAGCGTGCTCAACCATGTCCTGATGCATCAGACGGTGATCGGCCAGGAAGCCATCAAGCAGATGGAAATGGCCGACGATTATCCCGACATCGTCGTCGGCTGCACCGGCGGCGGCTCCAACTTCGCCGGCATCGCCTTCCCCTTCCTCGGCGAGAAGCTGCGCGGCGGCCGGGATCTGGAGATTGTCGCTGTCGAGCCGGCCAACTGTCCGTCGCTGACCAAGGGCCAGTACGCCTACGATTTCGGCGACACCGGAAAGATGACCCCGCTGGTGAAGATGCACACGCTGGGCTCGAGCTTCGTGCCGCCGGCCAACCATGCCGGCGGGCTGCGCTATCACGGCATGTCGCCATTGGTCAGCCAGGTGGTTCACGAAGGCTATGTCCGGCCGACCGCCTATCACCAGACCGAGTGCTTCGCCGCCGGCGTCGCGTTCGGCAAGGCCGAAGGCGTCCTGCCGGCGCCGGAAGCCAACCACGCCGTCAAGGGCGTGATCGAAGAGGCGCTCAAATGCAAGCGCGACGGCCGGTCGAAGGCGATCCTGTTCAACCTGTGCGGCCATGGCAATTTCGACATGGCGGCTTATCAGAACTACGCCTCGGGCCAGATGACCGACGACGACTATAACGACCAGGAACTGGCCATGGCGCTGGCCGGCCTGCCCAAGGTCGCCTAGAGCGGTTTGGGTTTCGCGGCAGCGGCCCTTCGATACGCCGCCTGCGGCGGCTACTCAGGGTGAGGGAGTTTGCAACATTCCCCTCATCCCGAGTAGGCGCGCCAGCGCCGTATCGAGGGACCGCGACCCCGCGTTAGCCGATTCGCGGACCGGGTATTGTCTGGATCACCGACGAACAGCACGCGCCGGGATGGACGAATGAAACTGCATTATTTCCAGGGCTCCTGCGCGCTGGCGCCCCATATCGCGCTGGAATGGGCCGGCGCCGACTACGAACTGTCGGAAATGAAGCGCAGCGAAACCCGCGCGCCGGAATTCCTGAAGAAGAACCCGGCCGGCAAGGTGCCGGTGCTGGAACTGGACGACGGCCGTTGCGTCGCCCAGGTGAACGCGGTGCTGCAATTCATCGCCGAGACCTGGCCCGAGGCCGGGCTGGACCCCGGATCGAACGGGGACGGCAGCGCCGCACAGCGGCGCGCCATGCAGCGCTGGCTGTCGCATTTCAACGGCGATGTTCACACCAGCTTCACCCCCTACTTCATGACCCACCGCTTCGCGGACAGCGACGGAGCCAAGGCGGAGGTAAAGGCCCACGCGGCCGGGGAAGTGGCCTTCCAGCTCAAGATCATCGAGGATCATATGGCCGGACGGGACTGGATGATGGGCGACGGCCGGTCGATCCTCGATCCCTACCTGTTCGTCTTCACCCTGTGGGCCGGTTTCATGCCCGACCGGCTGAACGCTTTTCCGAACCTGAAGGCCTTCAGCACGCGCATGAAGGAAGACCCGGGCGTCCACAGCGCGCTCGCGATGCAGGGCATGGCCTGAGCCCGGATTGCGGGCGCTTCCCTTCGGCCCCGGCGGCATGTCTCCCGGAAAGGGCGCCTCATAGCCTTGCTCATTCATTATCGCGACCGCGGCTCCGGCCCGCCGCTCGTCCTGCTGCACAGCGCCGGCATGGGCGCCTCGCAATGGCGCGGCGTGGCCGACCGGCTGGAGGGCCGGCGCCGCCTGCTCATGCCCAACCTGCGCGGCTACGGCCGGACTCCGCCGCCCGACCCCGCGGCGCCGCCGCTCGACGAAGAGGCCGCCGTGGTGCAGGAGATGGCGCGCGTCGCGGGGCAGCCGGTCCATCTGGTCGGCCATTCGCTCGGCGCCCTGGTGGCGCTGCACCATGCCTCGCAGCACCCCGAAACGGTCGCCGGGCTGAGCCTGATCGAGCCGGTGATCGTCGGTATCCTGCACGCCGATCTTGCCGCCGGCGACGGCGCGGCAGGGCGCAGCCTGGACGAGATCGGCGCCATGATCGCGGCGTTCCGGGCGGCGATGGCGTTGGAAGACAGCGCCGCCGCGATGCGGGCCTTCAGCGAATACTGGGAAGGCCCCGGCGCCTGGGACGCGATTCCGGCGGCTGCCCGGCTGCCCTTCTTCGCCCGGGCGGCCAAGATGGCGGCGGATGTCGACCTCGCCTGGGCCGACCGCACCGGCCGGGACGCCCTCGCTGCGCTCGGCTGCCCGGCGCAGGTGTTGAGCGCCGAACGCACGACCCCGGCCGCGCGGGACATGGCACAGCGCATCGCCGATGCCCTGCCGAACGCAGCCTTCGCCGCGATCGCCGATGCCGGCCATATGGCCCCGGTCAGCCACCCGGCGGCGGTTGCAAGCCTGCTGCTGGAGTTTGGGGAAGGTGCGCTCGAAGGATTCGGGCGCGCTGGCTAGAACGGATTTTCGGCGCGCTCGTCCATGCCGGGAAAGGCGAGCAGATGATCGACGAAGGAGCCCCGGCCGCGTTGCGCGTCGGCGAGCAGGCGGCGATATTCCGACGCGGAGAGCACGATGACTGCCGGCTTGCCGCGCCGCAACACCTCCTGCGGCGTACCGGCGAGCGCAGCGTCCACCACGGCGCTGAATCGGTTTCTGGCGTCTCGGAGGCTCCACATGGCTCTGTCTCTTTCTGGTTGGCCAGCTCGATAGGCAGATACCGGAAATCCAACCGAACTTCCAGACGGCTGGCAAGCGTCGCTTGATGTCGGTGGTTGAGGCGTCCTTCGAGACGGGGCTTCGAGACGCGATCCTGCGGACCGCTCCTCAGCCCCTCCTCAGGATGAAGGGTCTTGTTGACTCGACTATTTCAGCTTCATCCTGAGGAGGCCATTGAGGAGGCGCGAAGCGCCGTCTCGAAATGGCCGTCTCGAAGGACGCCCGTTGCCCGTGCTCCATGCCACCGGTACAACCGGGAAGGCGCGGAACTTCGGAAGGACAATCGCATGAGCGCCCGCAGCGCCCGCAGCACGGTTCATCTCGTCGGCAGCGCGCCGTTTGCCACCGCCGAGGAGATGTTCCGCGCCGCCGAGGCCCATCTCGGTCCGCATCTCAAGCGCCTGCCCGACGGCGAGGTCGGCGAGCGCGACAGCTGGATCAAGTGGCAGCATGCGCGCATCGGCCGAAGCCCGCAGTTCCGGCTCGTGGAAGTCGATCCCGTCTATGTCCCGGTGCCGCCGTATGAGGCCGTCGAGGGCGTGGCGTCGGCCGACGAGATCGAACTGCCTGAGCTCGGCTACGCGGCCGCGGCGATCGACTCCTTCGCGACGTTCCGGCGCCTGACCGGGGAAGGCGTCATTGCACCGGACCGGCGCTTCCAGGTCGGCCTGCCGACGCCGCTTTCGGTGACGAGCGTCTACATCGTGCCGGGCTCGCGCGCCCTGTTCGAGCCCGCCTACGCCCGCGCGCTCGGCCGGGAGCTCGAGAAGATCCTGGCGGCGATCCCGGCGAAAAAGCTGGCGATCCAGTGGGAGGCGGCGGTCGAGTTCGCGCTGCTCGAAGGTATCGTGCCGGGCCATCTCGGCGACGACATGCTCGACGGCATTAACGGCCGGCTGGCCGGGCTGGTCGATACGGTGCCGGCGGGCGTCGAGGCCGGCATCCATCTGTGTTACGGCGATTCCGGGCACAAGCATTTCTGCGAGCCGGCCGACGCCGGCCATCTGGTCGCCGTGGCGAACGGCGTCTCGGCGAAGGCCGGCCGGGCGATCGACTGGATCCATATGCCGGTGCCGAAGGAGCGCGACGACGACGAATATTTCGCGCCGCTCGCCGGGCTCAGCCTAAAGCCGGGCTGCGAACTCTATCTCGGCCTGGTCCACATGACCGGCGGGATCGACGGCACCCGCCGCCGCATCGCCGCCGCGGAAACGGTCGCGCCCGATTTCGGCGTCGCCACCGAATGCGGCCTCGCCCGCCGCCCGCCCGAGACGATCCCGGCGCTGATGCAGCAGCATGCGGAGGTGGCGGGGGCGTGAGATTTCATATATTTTGAAAAAGAAATTTGGAATAATTCGAGAGCAGTTGAGGGTTTAATATGTACGCTTTTGTTGATGAGACTGGAAACACAGGAAAAAATGTTTTTGACAGTAAGCAGCCGGACTTCTTTACAGGTGCGTTCGTTACCAATTCTAATTTTGATATTCTCCATGCCAATACACTTCGCGATATTTGTCAGCGTAACGGCTTCAATTTTCTGCACGCCTCAGCTTTAGGGTTCGAACCAATAGAAAGGTCGGCACCGGATGTTCTTTCCCTTCTAAAACGAGCCGATGCAAGATTCATTGTTTCTCGAGTGGAGAAAAAATACCTTGTCGCTACTAAAGTCTTTGACACATTTTTTGACTCTGGCGAGAACCCTGCAGCTTCGTGGCACGTGTATAATATCAAGTTTCTTAAACTCGTTCTTTGTTTCAAAGTTGCTACTTTATTGACTCAAGAAATTTCCCGAGATTTCTGGGATATGTTAATGGCCCGGACTGAGAAAGAAGCACGGTCTAAAATTCCTGAAATTTGTGATTCCATTCTGGCAAGAGTACCGCTGGTCGTGGATCAGAGGTCACGTGACCTCATAACCGAGGCACTTTCTTGGTCCCGCTCCCACCCAGAAGCCCTTGACATTTTCATCAACAGACGGCAGGCAAAAAATGGTCACATGCCGAACATGGTTGCATTCGCAAATCTCTTGGAAGGTCTCGAGCGCCTCTCAAAACGTCGGAAAAGACCGCTGAAGAAAATTGTACACGATAGGCAATCACAGTTTGAGTCATCGCTTGCAGAATGGCATCGTATGTTTTCGAACGCCTCACACGAGCCAATCCATCGTCCCGGCGAAGCCTATGTACTTCAGAGGGTCGCTGGATCAACCTTTGAAGTATCGGCATCCGATGATAGCGCAGGCATCCAGATTGCTGATCTAATGCTTTGGCTGGTTCGCCAACTTCTATCGGATAATAAAATTCCAGAAAATTCTGCATTGCTTTTGAGATATATACTCAAAAGGGGATATCAGAATGATTTCTCTTTCAAAGGGGTTGGCGATCTATTACAGAAGCAATATACCGAAGTTATGGCGGCAGACCTTTCTTTGGAAGAATTGGAGGCAGGTCAACGAATTCTAGCAAGACAGGAACAAAGAAAAAAACAGCTTATCGAACTTTATGAGGACGATGGGCTAATGCCTTATCAGCGCGAGCTGAGCAAGCTCATTCCATTCGAGGGTGAATAGGTTCCGTACCAGTATCTTTGGTGAACTCTTGATTCATGTGTTCATTGATGAATCAGTGTTCTATTAGGCTGTCAATTATCTTGTATGCAGACTTGACACGCATGCGGTGCCTTCACATATACCAAACGAACGGTTGGTAGAAGTTCGCGACGCTCGCCTTTCCGGCGCCGCACCTACCACCTCCACACCCCGGACCCCACACCCATGGCTGCCAGAAGAACCGACCGGGATGCCGTGATCGATGCGGCGCTGACCTTGTTCCGCACCCAGGGCTATCACCTTACGACGGTGGCCGACATTGCGGCGGCGTGCGGGCTGCTGAAGGGCAGGGTCTATCATTACTTCGCCAGCAAGAAGGAGGTGGCGGGGGCGTAAGGCGGGCGCAGCGTCCTTCGAGACGGCCATTTCGAGACGGCGCTAAAGCGCCTCCTCAATGGCCTCCTCAGGATGAAGGGAGAGGATTGGTTCTCCCCTTCTCCCTCCTTCATCCTGAGGAGGGGCTGAGGAGGGGTTGAGGAGCGGTTCGCAGAACCGCGTCTCGAAGCCCCGTCTCGAAGGACGCCCGCCATTTCCGTTCTCTCTTTCTGCCTGGTCGATGCACGCTCTTTGCGCGCCGGTTCCGCCTCCAGCAGAAATTTCCTGGCACCGGCTTGACAGTCCGGTCCTTCAGCCCCACTTTTTCAAACGAACGTTTGGTAGAAGTTCGCGACGCCCGCCTTTCCGGCACCGCACCTAACACCCCCTCACCCCCGGACCCGCACCCATGGCCGCCAGAAAGACCGACCGGGATGCCGTGATCGATGCGGCGCTGACCTTGTTCCGCACCCAGGGCTATCACCACACGACGGTGGCGGATATCGCGGCGGCGTGCGGGCTGCTGAAGGGCAGCGTCTATCATTATTTCGCCGGCAAGAAGGCGCTGGCGATGGCGGCGCTCGACCGGGTGATCGCCGAGTCGCGCGAGACCGTTTTCGGCCTGGCCAACGATCCGGCCGCGCCGCCGGCCGCACGCCTGCAGAATCTCGCCGACGCGGTCGAGCGCTTCTTCGCCGGGCGCGACGGCGGCTGCCTGATGGGCTCGCTGGCCCTCGAGGTCGGCGATTCGATCCCGGAATTCTGCAGCCGGGTGCGGCTCTATTTCGACGACTGGAAGGCGGCGCTCACGAGCGTGCTCGAAGGCCGCTACGGCCGGTTGCAAGCCGAGGAACTGGCCGAGGACGCCATCGCCCGCGCCCAGGGCGCCATCCTGCTCATGGAGGTCACCGGGGATCCGGCGGTGTTCCGGCGCGCCTGCCGCGACACCGTCGCCCTGCTGGACGACCCATCCGAAACCGAGGCATCCGAAACCGAAGTTTCCGGGACCGGCCGGCCCGGCCCGGCAAAGGAATCCGTAAAGGAACGCAAGGAACCATGGAAACAAGCATCGTAATCGCGGGCTACAAGCGCTCGCCCTTCCATTTCGCCACCAAGGGCGCGCTGGCGAAGGTCCGGCCCGACGATCTCGCCGCCGCCGCGATCCGGGGGCTGGTCGCCGATACGGGCGTCGACCCGGCGGCTATCGAGGACGTCATCCTCGGCAACGCGATGCCGGAGGGCGAGCAGGGCATGAATATGGGCCGCTACGCCGTGTTCCTGGCCGGCCTGCCGGTGGCGACGGCAGGCACGACGGTGAACAAATGGTGCGGCTCCTCCATGCAGGCGATCCACAACGCCGCCGGGATGCTGAGCCTGGGCGCCGGCGAGGCCTATGTCGCCGCCGGGGTCGAGAGCATGACAAGGGTGCCGATGGGCGGCTTCAACCCGGCCCCCAATCCCGGCCTGATGGCGCGCTGGCCGGAGACCTATCATTCCATGGGCCAGACCGCGGAGACCGTGGCCGGGCGCTACCAGGTGACCCGCGAGCGCCAGCAGGAATTCGCCGTCGCCTCCCACCGCAAGGCGGCGCAGGCGCGCGCGGACGGCCGGTTCGCGGACGAAATCGTGCCGGTCGAAACGCCGGACGGGAGTACGGTGCGCGAGGATGGCGGCATCCGGCCGGACACGTCGGTCGAGGCGCTGGACGGGCTCAAGCCGGCTTTCCTGAAAGACGGCTCGGTGACCGCCGGCACCTCGTCGCCGCTGACCGACGGCGCCTCGGCGACGCTGATCTGCACCGAGGAGTATGCCGACCGGAACGGTCTGTCTAAACTGGCGCGCATCTGCGCCATCGCGACCACCGGGCTGGAGCCGGAGATCATGGGCATGGGCCCGGTGGAGGCGACGCGCAAGGCGCTCGACCGGGCAGGCCTTTCTTCTGTCGATATCGACATTTTCGAACTCAACGAAGCTTTCGCTTCCCAGGCGCTGGCCTGCATGCATGAGCTCGGCATCGATCCGGACAAGGTGAACCTGGACGGCGGCGCCATCGCCATCGGCCATCCGCTCGGCGCGTCGGGCGCGCGGATTACCGGCAAAGCCGCCGCCGTGCTGAAACGGGAAGGCGGGAAGTTCGCCGTCGCCGCCATGTGCATCGGCGGCGGCCAGGGCATCGCGACGGTTCTGGAAGCGGTCTAGGCGGGCGGGCGCGAATCCGCCGCCGAAAAAAGGCAGGAAGACATGGAAATCGAGAAAGTCGCCGTGATCGGGTCGGGCACGATGGGCAGCGGGATTGCCGCCCAGGTCGCCAATGCCGGCGTGCCGGTGGTGCTGATGGATATCGTGCCGGAAGGCGCGGAGAGCCGGAATGCGCTGGCCGAAGGCGCCATTGCGCGCTTGCTGAAACAGGATCCGGCGCCCCTGATGCACAAGCGCAACGCCCGGCTGATCGAACCGGCCAATCTGGAGGACGATCTGGGCAAGCTGCGCGACTGCGACTGGATCGTCGAGGCCGTATTAGAAGATTTAGGCGTAAAGAATACCGTATACAATAAAATTAAGTTATACAAAAAGCCCGGTACGGCGGTCACGTCGAACACTTCGACCATTCCGCTGGCCCGACTGCTGGACGGCATGGACGACGGTTTCGCGGCGAACTTCTTCATCACCCATTTCTTCAATCCGCCGCGTTATATGCGCCTGCTGGAGATCGTCTCCGGCGCGCAGACGGACCCGGCAACGGTCGATGCGGTGCGCCGCTTCTGCGATGTCGCCCTCGGCAAGACGGTCATCGCCTGCAACGATACGCCGGGCTTTATCGCCAACCGTATTGGCGGCTACTGGATCCAGACCGCGATCAACGGCGCGATGGATCTGGGGCTGACGGTCGAGGAGGCCGACGCCGTCGGCGGCCGGCCGATGGGCGTGCCGAGAACCGGCATTTTCGGCCTGATGGATCTGGTCGGCATCGATCTCATGCCCCAGGTCGCGGCCAGCATGATCGCCAGCCTGCCGGCGGACGATCCCTATGTCCGGGATTTCCGCGAGCACGATCTGGTCCGCCGGATGATCGAGAGCGGCTACACCGGCCGCAAGGGCAAGGGCGGCTTCTACCGGCTCAACCGCGAGGGCGGCGGCCCTGAAAAGAAGTCGAGGGTGAAGGAATCGATCGACCTCGCGACCGGGGAATATGCGCCGTCGCGCGGGTCCGAGCTGGAGAGCGCGCGGGCCGGGGCGAAGGACCTGCGCGCCCTGGTCGAGCATGAGGACCGGGGCGGGCAATGGGCCTGGCGGGTGCTCTCCAATGTGATCGGTTACAGCGCCGCGCTCGTGCCGGAAATCGCGGACTCGGTCGCCGATGTCGATGCCGCGATGCGCTTGGGCTACGCCTGGAAGTGGGGCCCGTTCGAACTCGCCGACCGGATCGGGCCCGACTACGTCGCCGGTCGGCTGCGCGTCGAGGGCCGGGAGGTGCCGGCGTTGCTCGATCTTGTCGGCGACGGGCGTTTCTACCGGGTCGAAGACGGCCGCTTGCAGGTGTTCGTCATGGACGGCGTCTATCGCCCGGTCGAGCGGCCGGACGGCGTGCTGCTACTGGAGGATATCGAGCGCGCGGGAGAACCGATCGAGCGCAACGGCTCGGCCAGCCTGTGGGATATCGGCGACGGGGTCGCCTGCTTCGAGATCCACACCAGGATGAATGCGCTGGATCCCGACGTTATAACATTGCTTCAGAAATCACTGAAACAAGTGGAAAAAGAATTCAAGGCGCTGGTGCTCTACAACGAAGGGACCAACTTCTCCGTCGGCGCCAATATCGGCCTGGCCCTGTTCGCCGCCAATGTCGGCGTCTGGCCGATGATCGAAGGCATGATCGAAAGCGGCCAGAAGGCGATGAAGGCGATGAAATACGCCGCCTTCCCGGTCGTCGCGGCGCCCTCTGGCATGGCGCTCGGCGGCGGCTGCGAAATGCTGCTCCACGCCGCGGCGGTGCAGGCCCATGCCGAGACCTATACCGGGCTGGTCGAAGCCGGGGTCGGCGTCCTACCGGGCTGGGGCGGTTGCAAGGAGATGGTGACCCGCCATACGCTGAACGGCAAGCGCCCGTCCGGGCCGATGCCGCCGGTCGCCAGGGCGTTCGAGCATATCTCGACCGCGGCGGTCGCCAAATCGGCCCAGGAGGCCCGGGACATGCTGATCCTGCGCGACGGCGACGGCATCACCATGAACCGCGACCGGCTGCTATACGACGCTAAACAGAAAGCCCTGTCTCTAATCGACGGTTACAAAAAACCCGAACCGGTCGACCTCAGCCTGCCGGGGCCGAACGGCAAGGCGGCGCTCGATCTCGCGGTCGAGGGCTTCCGCCTCCAGGGCAAGGCCCTGCCGCACGATGTAACGGTCGCCGGCGAGGTCGCCACCGTGCTGACCGGCGGCGATACCGACGTCACGCAGACCGTATCGGAAGACCGGCTCTATAAACTGGAGCGCGAGAGCTTCGTGCGCCTGCTCAGGACCGAACCGACGCTCGCCCGGATCGAACACATGCTCGACACCGGCAAACCGCTGCGCAACTAGGCTGTATTGAGTTGTTCGAGATCGTGTTGACTCTTTCCCTGCCTACCCGTCCCTCGATACGGCGCTGACGCGCCTACTCGGGATGAGGGTTTGAGTTGCAATAGACACAACACCCTCACCCTGAGTAGCCGCCCCTCGACTTCGCTCGGGACAGGCTCCACGGCGTATCGAAGGGCCGGCGCCCCGGCGAGAAGGACCCACCCCCATGCCCGTCTACAAAGCTCCCCTCGACGACATGCGCTTCGTGCTGAACGACGTGCTCGGCTACGAAGCCGCCGTCGCCGGCCTCGAGGGTTACGAGGAAGCGACGCCCGATCTGGTCGACGCCATCCTCGAAGAAGCGGCGAAGCTGTGCGAGAACGAGCTGTTACCGCTCAACCTGTCCGGCGATGCGGAGGGCTGCCATTACGAGAACGGCGTCGTGCGCACGCCCGCGGGCTTTCGGGAGGCCTACGCCCTCTATGCCGAGAGCGGCTGGACGGGGCTCACCTGCGATCCGGCCTATGGCGGTCAGGGCCTGCCCAAGACGATCGGCTTCGCCGTCGAGGAGATGATCTGCTCGGCCAACATGGCCTTCGGCATGTATCCCGGCCTGTCCCACGGCGCCTACAACGCCATCGAAAGGTGGGCCGGCGACAACCTCAAGGAGCTGTATCTGCCCAAGCTCGCGAGCGGCGCCTGGTCCGGCACCATGTGCCTGACCGAGCCGCAGTGCGGCACCGATCTCGGCCTGATCCGCACTCGCGCCGTGCCGCAGGACGACGGCAGCCACGCCCTCACCGGCACCAAGATCTTCATCTCGGCGGGCGAACACGATCTCACCGGGAACATCGTCCATCTGGTCCTCGCCCGCCTGCCCGATGCGCCGCCCGGCATCAGGGGCATCAGCCTGTTCATCGTGCCGAAATTCCTGCCGCGGCGTGAGGGCGACGGCGACGGCTGGACGGCGGGCGAACGCAACGGCGTGCGCTGCGGCGCCATCGAGCACAAGATGGGCATCCGGGCTTCGGCAACCTGCGTGATGAATTTCGACGACGCGGCGGGCTGGCTGGTCGGCGCGCCGCACAAGGGCATGCGCGCCATGTTCTCGATGATGAACGCGGCGCGCCTCGGCGTCGGCATGCAGGGCCTGGGGCTGGCCGAGGTCGCCTACCAGAACGCCGCCGCCTATGCCAAGGAGCGGGCGCAGGGCCGGTCGCTCACCGGCGCGAAATATCCCGACCGGGCGGCCGACCCGATCGTCGTGCATCCGGATGTGCGCCGGATGCTGCTGAAACAGCGCGCGGTGACGGAGGGCGCGCGGGTACTGGCCTACTGGACCGGCATGCAGATCGACATCGCCGAGCGCCACGCCGATCCGGCGGTCCGGCAGGCGGCAGAGGATTTCGTCGCGGTCATCACGCCGGTCGTCAAGGCGATGTTCACCGACCACGGCTTCGAGGCCGCCAACCTTGCCGTCCAGACCTATGGCGGCCACGGCTATATCCACGAGCACGGCGTCGAGCAGTTCGTCCGCGACGCCCGCATCGCCCAGCTCTACGAAGGCACCAACGGCATCCAGGCGCTCGACCTGATCGGGCGCAAGATGCCGGAGGGCGGCGGCCGGCTGCTGCGCCGCTTCTTCCATCCGATGCAGGAATTCCTGCTCGCCAACATGGGCGACGAGGAGATGAAGGAATTCTGCCGGCCGCTCATGGCCGCTTTTGCCCAGCTTCAGCAGGTCACGCTGCTGCTGGCGCAAAAGGGCCTCACCGACCCGGAGGAAGCCGGCGCGGCGGCGAGCGACTATCTGCGCTTCTTCGGCCTCGTCGCCGTCGGCTGGATGTGGGCCCGGATCGCCAAAACCGCCCTTGAGAGAGCCGCCCCGGAGAAATCGGGCGGCGACCCGGCCGGTTTCTACGCCAGCAAGCTGGATGTCGCCCGCTTCTACATGAAGAAGGTCCTGCCCGAGACAGCGTCCCTCGGCCTCTCGATCCAGGCCGGCAAGAAACCGGTCATGGCGATGGCCGACTCGGCGTTTTAGGCGTGGACCGCGCCTCAGCGTTTGCGTACGGGCGCGCTCTCGGTCACAATGGCGTGGCGCCCGGGTCCGCTAGGGGCCGGGGCGCGGTACAGTCGATTGACAGCAGCATTGCCGCATCATTTTCCCGGAATCCATGCTCACCACCGCCAAATTCGCCATCGGCCAGGTCGTCAAACACCGGATCTACCCGTTCCGCGGCGTGATCTACGATGTCGATCACGAGTTCACGAATACCGAGGAATGGTGGCAGTCGATCCCCGAAGAGGTCCGGCCGCGCAAAGACCAGCCCTTCTACCATCTGCTCGCCGAGAATGCGGAAACCACCTACACCGCCTATGTCTCCGAGCAGAATCTGTTGCCCGACGACAGCGGCAGACCGGTCGGCCATCCGAAGGTGAAATCCATTTTTGGCCCCTTCGGCGGCGACCACTACGAATTCCGCAAAGAGGCCGCCCACTGAAGCGGGCGGGGCGGGCACTGCGCCGGGAGTAGCGGTCGGGCCAGCGACATGGTTCCCGGGCGGCGAGCGCCGTCAGGTTCCGTCTGGTCCTGTACGCCGCCATCTTGATGCGTTCCCCATTTGTGGTACAGTGACGGGCGAAGGAGCAAGGCAATGGCGAAGACAGATATGATCCGCGCCCGGGTCGAGCCTGGGCTCAAGCGCGAGGCCGAGGCCGTGTTCTCGACGCTGGGACTGACGGCGACGGAAGCGATCCGACTGTTCTACAAACAGGTTACGCTGCAGCACGGCCTGCCGTTTGCGGTGAAAATCCCCAATGCCGCGACCCGCGAAGCGCTCCGCCAGGCCGCGGAATGCGAAGACCTCACCGAATACGACAGTCTCGACGATCTCAGGACTGCGCACGGCTGACGGATGCGCCTGCAGACGACCAGGCGGTTTGAGAAAGATCTCAAGCTGGCCGGGAAGCGCGGCAAGGATCTCGACAAGCTTTGGCAGGTCGTCGAGCGGCTGCTGGCCGGAAAGTCGCTCGACCCGCGCAACAGGGCACATCGTCTGTCGGGCGACCGGTCCCGGGCCTGGGAGTGCCACATCGAGCCGGACTGGCTGCTGGTTTGGCACGTTGACGACGACGCCCTCATTCTGGTGCGGACCGGCACCCATGCCGACCTGTTCGGTTGATCGCGGCGCACCCACCGTCGCCCGAATTGGCATCGTTGTCCTGCGCCCGACTCTCTGGCGTCGCCAAGAGTTGCCGGACGCTTCTGCATGTGCCGGGCGGCAAAAGGGGGCAAGCGCGGTCCACAACGCTTCGAGGCCTTGCTCGCCCCTTTGTTTGCCGCGAGGGACGAGGCTGGATCGGTCATTACGGCGTCGCCAAATCGACCAGTTCGATCCGCGCGCCGTAGCGGCGGAAATCGGCGGCGTTGAAGGTCAGCAGCCGTCGCTCTCCGTGGGCCAGCATGGTGGCGACGATGTTGGCGTCATGGATCTGCTTGCCGCCCAGCGGCACTTCGCGGCACAGCATAACCAGCCTATCCGCAACCTGCGGCCCGTCCTCCAGAATCTCGAATTTCGCTTCGAGTTCAGCTACCTGTGCCAGCGCCGAATCCATCGATACCGCCGGCGACCAGGATTGCGGGCGGGTTACCGTGGCCAGGTATTCCCGGATGATCTGCCGGCTTATACGAAGCGTTTCGCCGCTGTCGCTCATTTCTTTCATCCAGTGGCGGGCAACGGGGTTGCTCGGGGCGGCTTCGAAGCGGGATCGGACGAGGACATTGGTGTCGAAGAACATCGCCCGTCAGCGATCTTCCGGGATATCGTCCTGCGGCCCGCCGGTCAGGCGCCCGAACTCGTCGTATATCTGCTCCCGGCTGACCGTGAACCCCGGAGGCCATGAACCGCCACGTATCACCGGCCAGTCCCGGTCGACGTCGAACTGCTTCTTCCGCGCCGCCGGGGCGCGGTGGGCCGTTGCGCCGTCCGTGCGGGCGAAGGTCAGGGTCTCGGCGTCGAGATCGACCTGTTCGGTCTTCCATCCGGCGGCTTGCCAGGCGAGCGCGTGGCTGTGGCCGTTGCCCTTGGCCGAATTGGCCCACCAGGGCCGGTGGAGACGGGCCGAATCGGGCAGGCCGAAGCCGAGCAGGGCCTCGACCTCGGCAAAGCTGGTGCGCCAGTCCGGCCCGGCCAGCCCGCTCAGATGGCGGTAGAGCGGCGCATATTTACCCCGCGCCGCTGCCTCGCGGACCAATCGGTCCCGTACTGTCGCCATGACGAACCCCATCAAATGTTCTTACTTACTTAAGTACTTACTGAACCGAATATCGGCCTCGCCGCACTGAACGTCAATGGGGCGTCAATAGGGCGTCAATGGGCGCGTCCGGCGGCCCGGCCCGATCTTTTCCGCTGTCCCTCCGCCACCGCCACCGTGGGCACTGGCTTCCAGATCCGGCCGAACAGGGAGGCGGCGAGCAGGGCGCCGAAGCTGAACAGGCCGGCGGCGACGCAGGCGAACAGCGCCGCCGGGCCGGCGCCGAACCACAGCACCGCCGGGCCGGCACGCGCCGTCCGGTCGCGGCGGCTCAAGCGGCACCGGTCAGTTGAACATCGTGTCGGGCAGGAAGAGCGCGATGTCCGGCGCGAGAAGCAGGATGGCGATCGCCAGCATCATCGCGAACCAGAACGGCCAGATGCCGCGGAAGATCGTGTTCATCGGCACGTCGGGCGCAATGCCCTTGACGACGAACACGTTGATGCCGACCGGCGGGCTGATCAGGCCCATTTCGAGCACGATCACCATAAGGACGCCGAACCAGATCATGTCGAAGCCGTAGCCCTCCATGATCGGCTGGACCAGGGGCAGCGCCAGGATCAGGATCGCGAAGCCTTCGAGGAAGGTGCCGAGCAGGATGAAGAAGCCGAGGCACAGGATGAGGATCAGCCAGGGATCGGCGTTCAGGGCGTTGAGCCAGTCGGCGAGCGCCGACGGTATGCCGGAGAGCGCCACGAAGGGCGTGAACACGAAGGCGCCCATCAGGATGTAGAAGGTCGTTGCGGTCGAGCGCAGGGTATGCGCAATGGCTTCCTTCATTTCGGCGAGGCGCACCGTGCCGCGCAGGATGCACACGAGGAAGCACAGGAAGGCGCCGATGGCGGCGGCCTCCACCGCATCGAACGCGCCGCCGTAGATGCCGCCGATGGTGACGACGACGATACCGATGATCCAGGCCGCCCGGCGGATTGCGGCCAGCCGCTCGAAAAAAGACAGCGCCCGGGCCGAGGCCGGCGCAATCTCGGGCTTCAGCCTGACCCCGATCCAGATGGTCGCGATGAAGAGCGCCGACAGCAGGATGCCCGGCAGCACACCGGCCATGAACAGCCGGCCGATGCTTTCCTCGGTCAGGATGGCGTAGATCACGAAGCCGGCCGAGGGCGGGATCAGGATGCCGAGCGTGCCGCCGGCCGCAATCGCGCCGGTGGCGAGTGCGTCGTCGTAGCGGTAGCGCTGCATTTCCGGCAGGGCGACCCGGCCCATGGTGACGGCGCTGGCGAGCGACGAGCCGGACAATGCCGAGAAGCCGGCGCAGCCGACGATGGTGGACGAGGCCAGCCCGCCGGGCAGATGGCCGAACCAGGCATGCGCCGCATCGTACAGATCCCGGCTCATGCCCGAGATGCCGGCCAGATTCCCCATCAGGATGAACAGCGGCAGGATGGTCAGCGAATAGACCGTCGAGACCGAGAATATCTCGCCGCCCAGCGTGGCGATGGCCGCGTCGTCGCCGCGCGGGTGGATAATCCAGATGCCCGGCACGCCCACCGCCAGCATCGCCGTCCCGACCGGCATGCGGATGGCCAGGAGCAAGAACAGGACGAAGAAGCCGAGGATCCCGATCTCGAGACTGCTCATCCCGGCTCACTCATGCTCGAAGGGATCGCGCGGGGCGTGGAAATGCATCAGGCCGATGGCGAGCTCGCAGGCCAGCATCAGCACGTAGGTCGCCATGGCGACGGTCAGCATCCAATAGAAGGGCGTGTGGACGATTTCGAGATTGTCGGTGAACTCGCCGCATTCGAAGCCGCAGCGCGCCTCCTCGCGCAGGCTGTATGTCGCGAGTGCGAGGATCGCGATACTCGCCACCCGCACGACGATATCCGTGTAGCGCGTCACCCGGCGGCCGCCGACCGCAGCCAGAATATCGACATAGACGAAGCCGCCGCGCCGGCCGCCATAGGCGAGCGCGCCCATCACGATCACGGCCAGCGACATGCGGGAGATGTCGGTGATGCCGAAAAGCGGGTCGTTCAGGATATAGCGCCAGATCACCGAGACGATCGTCAGCCCGACCAGGAAGATGACGGCCGCCCCGCCGATTATGGCCAGGCCGCCGGCGAAGCGGTCCAGCCAGACAAGGAGGGATCGGGCGATGGCGCGCTACTTCCCGGCCATCGTGTCATAGACCTCGCCGCCGGTCTTGCCGCCGCGCAGCTTCGTGCTGCGGAAATTGGCCATGGCTTTCGCGATGGCGGCGTTCGCCTTGGCCCGTTCGGCATCCGACAGGGTAATGACCTCGACCCCGTTCTTCTTCGCGAAGGCGAGCCCGCCCCGGGCGGCTTTCTTGTAGGTTCCGCCGCCGGAGAGCGAAAGCCACTGGCCGGACGCCTCGTCCACCCAGGCTTTTTCCTGCGCGCTCATTTCATTGTAGACGCCCCGGTTCATCATCAGCACGAAGGCCGAACCCGAGCCGGGCAGGCCGACGGTGGCGTATTTGGCTGGCTCCCACAGCTTGAACGACCGGATCGCCGAAGGATCGATGGCGATGGCGTCGATCGTGCCGTTGGCGAGATTGCGGTTGATCACCGTCACCGGCTGGCTGACCGCCGAGGCGCCCAGCGCCTCCATGAACGGCACATCCTGTTTCGAGGTGACCCGGACCTTCATGCCCTTGAGGTCGGCCACCGACCGGACCGCTTTCTTCCGGGTCAGCAGCACCGGAATATCGTTGGCCCAGACCGCCAGCAGCTTGGCCTTGAACTCCTTCTCGATCAGCGGCATCGCCCGCCACATCGCCTTGGTGCAGTCCAGCGCATCGGCGCAGACGCCGGGAATCGTCACCGTATTGGTCACCGGAAACAGGTTGCCGGTGTAGCCGGGCAGGGCGAAGGCGATGTCGGCCACGCCCTTCAGCAGGATCGAATATTGCTTGGGCGGCGAGGAATTCAGCGCGCCGCCCGGATACTGCTTGACGGTCAGCTTGCCGCCGGAGACCTCGGCCAGTTTCTTCGCGAACGGCGTGAAGACGGCCCGGTTCATCGGATGCTTAGGTCCCATGAAATAGGACAGGCTGAGTTCCGCGGCGCTTGCCGGCGCACCGGTTCCGGCCGCCAGCGCGATGAAGACTGCAGCCGTACCCGCCCGCCGAATGTTCGATCCTGCCATTTCCCGATCCTCCATTTCGATCCGTTGGTTGAGCCTGAAACGGCAATCCGTACGGATTGCCGGCAGTGTGCCGTTGTCCAGCGGGCGACGGAAGACAGTGTCCCGGTTCAGGGCATGACCCGATGTGCCGTTTGCCGGCGCCGCCTTCCGGCAGATACGCGGTTGCGGGATTCAGCCGGTTGGGACAGACTGTCCGGGGAATTTGAATTCAAAAACCGGCGCCGGGAACGGGATTCAACCGGTTCATCAAAGGGTCGTCGGGCTCAGCGCTGCCGAGGCGCCGCAGGGAGGATCGATCATGACAGTGTCGTGGACCGTTCCGGCCGCGAGTTGCACGCCCATCGCGACGATCTTCTCGACCGGAATCCGCATCGGGGTCTGATCCGCCGTGCGCAAACCGATGCAGCGCCGCACGATCCTGATCCTCGGGGTCGTCCTGTTCGCCGCCGCGCTCCTGTGGATGATCTTTGCGGTCTGGCCGGGCTGGCTTGTCGACACCCTTGGCCGCAAGAAAACCTTCGTCATCACGCTGCTCAACGGCGTCACCCTCGCCGGCCTCTATTTCCTGGTGGCCAGCGGTTTCACGCTGGTTTTCGGCCTGATGCGCAACGTCAATCTCGCCCACGGGTCCATGTATCTGCTGGGCGGCTATATCGGCTACGAGGTGGCCGAGGCGACCGGCAGCTGGTACATCGGCCTGGCCGTCGCTTTCCTCGCGATTGCGGTCAGCGGCATCGCGTTGCAGGTTGCCGTCTTCCGCCGAATGGAAGGGGACGAGTTACGGCAGGCCCTGGTGACCATCGGCATTTCGATCATCGCTGCGGACCTGATGCTGGCGACCTGGACCGGCACGACCTACCAGTTCGATCCGCCGGAAGGGCTCTACGGCGCCGTCGTCCTGCCGGTGATTTCGGTCGTCAAGTCGTCCGGCGCGCCCGTGTTCATCAAATATCCGATGTACCGGCTGACGGTGCTCGGCGTTGCCGTGGCGGTCGGTATCGGCCTCTGGCTGTTCCTGAACCGCACCCGGATCGGCATGATGATCCGGGCCGGGGTCAACGACCGGGAAATGCTGGCGGCCTCCGGGGTGAACGTGCATTTCGTCTTCGCCCTGGTCTTTGCCATCGGCGCGGGGCTGGCCGGTTTCGCCGGCGTGGTCGGCGGCACGGCGCTCTCCATCGCGCCGGGCGAGGATATCCGCTACCTGCTGGCGTCGCTCGTTGTCGTGATCGTCGGCGGCCTGGGTTCTGTGACCGGCGCCGCGATCGGCGCGCTTCTGATCGGCCTCGCGGAGCAGTTCGGCCTGGCCTATTTCCCGACCTACGGCGTCGTCCTGGCCTTCCTGATCATGGTCGGCGTCCTCGCCATACGGCCCCAGGGCATCATGGGGACGCGCTGACATGTTCGGGATCGAGCGAAAATCGGGCCGCTATCCGCTGGGCGTCAATCCGGCGGCACTGCTGGGCGTCGTATTCCTGATCGCCTATCCGCTTTTTGCGTCGGACTTCTTCACCTTTCAGGTCGGGGCCTATTCCCTGATCCTGGGCACCATCGCGCTCTCGCTCGTGATGCTGGCGGGTTACGGCGGCATGGTCAGCATCGCCCAGATGACGGTCGCCGGATTCGCCGCCTACATCATGGCGATCCTGGGCACCAACAGCGTCGGCGTGATGGGGCTGGGCTGGCCGTGGTGGCTGACCGTCATTGTTGCCATCCTCGGTGGAGCGCTGCTCAGCACCTTCATCGGCGCGATCGCCGCGCGGACCGAAGGCATCTACACCATCATGATCACGCTGGCGATCGCGGTCGCCTTCTTCTACTTCGTCCGCCAGAACTACCAGATATTCAACGGCTTCACCGGGTTCGCGGGCATCGAGCCGCCGGTCCTGTTCGGCCTGTACTGGCGCGATCCCACGCCGTTCTATTATCTGGCCCTGGCGGTCGCGGCCTTCTTCTATTTCGCGGTGCGCTACGGAGCGCGTTCGACCTTCGGCCTGGGGCTCCAGGCGGTCCGGGACAATCCGCGGCGCGTGCGCGCGCTGGGCATCAACGTCTTCGTGCATCGCGTCGTCGCCTACTTCTACGCCGGCATTATTGCGGGCACGGCCGGCGTTCTGCTGGTCTGGTTCAACGGCCGCGTCTCGCCGGGCATTGTCGGCGTCGACATGGCCATCGACATTCTGGTCATTGCGGTCGTCGGCGGCATGCGGTCGCCGATCGGTCCCTTCCTGGGCGCCATTGCCTTCGTGCTGCTTGAGAATTTCGCAATCGACCTGATCGACCGGGAGCGTTTCAATACCGTCATCGGCCTGGCCTTCCTCCTCGTCGTTTTGTTTTCCCCGGACGGCCTGCTTGGCCTTTTCCGCCGGATCGAGTCCAGGATCCGGCTACCCCGCGCGAACGCCCGATGGCGTACGCGCGACACCCGAGGCGACTGGCAGCCCGCCAGTTCGCCCGAACGTACATGAAAGGGAGAATGAGCATGTTGCACATTGCACGAACAACCTTGATGGCGGCCGCGGTCCTTGCCGTTGCTGGCCCGGCCGCGGCACAGAACACGATCAAGATGGGCGGGCTTGCGACTCTCGAAGGCGCCTTCGCCGTGCTGGGACAGGACAGCATGCGCGGCATGAGGATGGCGCTGGAGGAGTTCAAGTACACGGCCGGCGGCAAAAAGATCGAACTGATCACCGGTTCGTCGGACGCCTCGCCCGCCAGCGCCATCCGCGCGACCCGCAAGCTGGTCGAACAGGACGGCGTCCAGGTCATGATCGGTCCGCTGTCGGGCTCCGAAGGCCTCGCGGTCAAGGACTATGCCAAGACCAAGCCCAACGTCACGTTCCTCAACGGAACGTCGGCGGCGCAGGATACGACGCTGCGTAAACCGGCCCCGAACTTCTTCCGTTTCTCCACGGACGGCGCCCAATGGATGGCCGGCCTCGGCGAATATGCCTACAAGGTGAAGAAATACCGGAAAGTCGCCGTTCTGGCGGAGGACTATTCCTTCCCCTACACCCAGGTGTTCGGTTTCCTGGAGCCGTTCTGCCGCCTCGGCGGCAAGGCGCCGGTCAAAGCGCGGTTCTGGGTGCCGATCGGCAACAAGGACTATTCCTCGGTCATTGCGGCCCTGCCTGACGATGTCGACGCGATCTATGTCGCGCTGGGCGGCGCCGACGCGGTCAACTTCCTGACCCAGTATCAGCGGTCGGGCGGCGAACTGCCGCTGATCGGCGGGTCGATCACCGTCGACCAGACCGTGCTGGGCTCGAAGGGCAAGATCCGCAAGACCGTGATCGGTACGCCTTCGGCCGGGCCGATTTCCGATACCTGGAACGACAAGCGCTGGGCCGCCTTCGTCGCGCAGTACAAGAAGCTGTACTCGAAGAAGGGCGGGTTTCCGTCGCCGTCGTTGTTCGCCCATGGCTATTACCTCAACACCAAGGCCGCGCTGCTGGCCCTGGACAAGGTGAAGGGCGATCTGTCGGACGGCGGCAAGAAGCTGCGCGCGACGCTTTCCTCGCTCAAGTTCGACTCGCCGACGGGCACGGTGTCGCTCGATGCGCGCCGCAACGCCATCGCCGACATGTTCCTCACGGAAGTCGTCGAGGGCCCGGACGGCAATCTGGTCAACAAGACGATCGCGGTTACCAAGCAGGTCTCCCAGACCTTCGGGCTGCCCTATGAGCAGTTCCTGAAATACGGCCCGGTCAGCCGCACCAACCCGCCCTGCAACTAGAGCAGGGCCAACCTTACGTAACCGAGGGAACCGTTGAACGAACCCGGCACCGCCGCCCGCGCCGCACTTCCGCAAGCCGGACAGTTTGCGCTGGAGCTGAACGCCGTCAGCCGCCATTTCGGCGCGCTGGTGGCGATGGCGGACATCGACATGACCGTCCGCGCCGGCGAACGGCGGGCGGTGCTGGGTTCGAACGGCGCCGGGAAGACCACCCTGTTCAATGCGATCACGGGCGATTTTCCGCCGACCTCGGGGCGCGTAAGACTGTTCGGCGAGGACGTGACGTATCTGCCCGTGCACGAGCGGATCCGTCGCGGCCTCCGCCGGACCTATCAGATTTCACTGCTGTTCAGCGGTCTCACGGTTATCGAGAACATCTTCCTGGCATGCCGGGGCGTCGGGCGCGGGCGGCATTCGCTGCTCCGGCCGCGGCGCGACGACGGCGCCATGGAGATGGCGGAAACGCTGCTGCACGCCGTCCATCTGGACGACCGGCGCGATACGCCGGTGGCCGAACTCAGCCACGGCCAGCAGCGGCAGCTCGAGGTCGCGCTCGCCCTGTCGGGCGCACCGCGCCTGATCCTGTTCGACGAGCCGGCAGCCGGACTGTCGCCGAGCGAACGCGCCGACCTGGTGGATATCCTGCAATCCCTGCCGCCGCATGTCGGCTTCATCATCATCGAACACGACATGGATGTCGCGCTGCGCGTCGCGGAGCGGGTCACCATGATGCACAACGGGCGCATCTTCAAACAGGGCACGCCCGAAGAAATCGAGAACGATCCCGAGGTCCAGGAGCTTTACCTGGGCCACGGCGACAATGGCGGCGACCGTGCGTGACCGCGGCCGCAGGCGGATGCCGGATCCCCACGCGCTCGAGATCCGGGATCTCCATGTCTTTTACGGGCCATCCCACGCGCTGCAGGGCGTCAATTTCGAACTGAGCGCCGGGGTACACGCCGTCGTCGGTCGCAACGGCATGGGCAAGACGACCCTGTGCAACGCCATCATGGGCCTGCTGCCGGTGCAGCGCGGATCGATTCGAATGGCCGGCGAGGAACTGGTCGGACTGGCGCCCTACAGGATCGCCAACCGCGGCGTCGGCTATACGCCCCAGGGCCGGCGGCTCTGGCCGTCGCTCACCGTCAACGAACATCTGCGGCTGGCCTGGACCGGCAGCGCCGCCTGGACGGTCGACCGGATCTACGACACCTTTCCCCGGCTGGCCGAGCGCCGCAACAATGGCGGCGGCCAGCTCTCCGGCGGCGAGCAGCAGATGCTCGCGATTTCCCGGGCGCTGCTCCGCGATCCCGAACTCCTTGTCCTCGACGAGCCGACCGAGGGGCTTGCCCCGGTCATCGTCGATCAGGTCGAGAAGCTGCTGGTCGCGCTGGCGGAAGAGAGCCAGGTCGCGATCCTGCTGATCGAGCAGAATATCTCGGTCGCCACGGCGATTTCCGAACGGATCTCGATCATGGTGAACGGCCGAATCCGGCGCACCATGCCGGCGCGCGAACTGGCCGCCGACCGGGCGCTCCAGGAACGGCTGCTGGGCGTCGGCCGCCATTCCCACGAGGACGTCGATCTGGAACTCGACGACCCGGTTGAAGAGCCCGCGGTCAGCGAGGCCGCGGCGGAAGACGAATCGGTCACCCGGATCGAGACGCCGTCGGCGCCGGAACGACCGGCAAGACCGGACAGCGGCGGGCTGATCTATATCCCGCCGACCCGCTGGGCCGGCGCGACCTGGCGGCAGAGTCCGGCCGCGGCCGGAGCGAGCCGCCAACGGCCCTTCGATACGAAACCGGAGCCGCTGTTCCGCGAACCGGCGGCGACCGTCGACGCACGATCCGGCGGAACCGTCTACGTCGCCGGCACCTTCGATACCAAGGGCGCCGAACTGGGTTTTATCCGCGACCGGCTGATCGCCCTCGGCACGAGCGTGAAGACCGTCGATCTTTCGACTTCGGGCAAAGCATCGTCGGCCGATGTGCCGCCGCACATCGTGGCGGCGTCCCATCCCCGCGGACCGGCCGACGTCTTCACCGGCGATCGCGGAAAATCCGTGGGCGCCATGGCCGAGGCGTTCGAGGCCTGGCTGGTCCGGCAGCGCGATATCGGCGGCATTATCGCGGCCGGCGGATCGGGCGGAACGGCGCTCGCGACACCGGCGATGCAGACCTTGCCGGTCGGGATTCCCAAGGTGATGATCTCCACGGTCGCCTCGGGCGAGGTCGGCCGGTATGTCGGCGCGGCCGACATCATGATGATGTACTCGGTCACCGATGTGCAGGGACTGAACCGGATCAGTCGCACCGTGCTTGCCAATGGCGCGAGCGCGATCGCCGGTATGGTGGCAGAACGCCGCAAGCCCGAAGCGGAACAGGCCGACAAGCCCTGCCTCGGCCTCACCATGTTCGGCGTCACGACAACCGCGGTGCAGCAGATTACGGGTCTGCTGGAGGACCGATACGATTGCCTGGTCTTCCACGCCACCGGCACCGGCGGCCGGTCGATGGAGAAACTGGCGGACAGCGGGATGCTCACCGCTGCCGTCGATCTCACGACCACCGAAGTCTGCGACCTGATGATGGGCGGTGTTTTCCCGGCGACTGAAGACCGTTTCGGCGCCTTCATCCGTACGCGCCTGCCCTATGTCGGCTCCGTCGGCGCCCTCGACATGGTGAATTTCGGCCCGCGCAATTCGGTGCCGGACCGCTACCGCGACCGCGTTTTTGTCGAGCACAATCCGCAGGTCACGCTGATGCGGACCACGCCGGAGGAAAACGCGCGCATGGGCGCCTGGATCGGGGAACGCCTGAACGCGATGGCCGGTCCGGTCCGATTCCTGATCCCGGAAGGCGGCGTCTCGGCCCTGGACGCGCCGGGCCAGCCCTTCCACGCGCCGGAAGCCGATGCCGCCCTGTTCGACGCCATCGCCGGCACCCTGCGCGAATCCGCAAGCCGCCGCTTGGTTCGCCTGCCGCACCACATCAACGACCCGGCCTTCGCCCGGGCAGCCGCGAATGCCCTTGACGATGTCAGCCCCCTACCGAGAATAGCCCGCTATGCCACGGTTTGAACGACAGGCGCTGGTCGAAAAGTTCCAGGCCATGAGGGCCGCGCGTATCCCTATTATCGGCGGCGGCGCGGGGACCGGACTGTCGGCCAAATGCGAGGAAGCCGGCGGTATCGACCTGATCGTCATCTACAATTCCGGCCGCTACCGCATGGCCGGCAGAGGGTCCATGTCCGGCCTGCTGGCCTACGGCAACGCCAACGACGTGGTGGTGGAGATGGCGCGGGAAGTGCTGCCCGTCGTGCGGAAGACGCCCGTCCTCGCCGGTGTCAACGGCACAGACCCGTTCTGCCTGTTCGATTCCTACCTGGACGGGCTAAGCGGCATGGGCTTCTCCGGCGTCCAGAACTTTCCGACCGTCGGATTGATGGACGGCGTGTTCCGGGCCAACCTGGAGGAGACCGGCATGTCCTACGGGCTCGAAGTGGATATGATCCGCCTCGCCCACGAGAAGGACATGCTGACCACGCCCTATATCTTCGGCGAGGAGGACGCCACGGCCATGGCGCAGGCCGGCGCCGATATCGTCGTCTGCCATCTCGGCCTGACCACGGGCGGCAGCATCGGCGCGGAAACGGCATTGAAGCTGGAGGATTGCCCGGCGCTGGTGGATGCCTGGGCGGCCGCCGCGCTCAGGACCAATCCGGAGATCCTCGTGCTGGTTCATGGCGGGCCGGTCTCGATGCCGGACGATGCCCGGTATGTTCTGAACGAGACTGAGAACTGCCACGGTTTCTATGGCGCCTCATCCATGGAGCGCCTGCCGACGGAAGTGGCGCTGACCGAACAGACAAAGGCCTTCAAGGCTGTCAGAATCGGACAATAGGGAGGGCGGATCATGACGGGAAGCCTGATCGGGAGCATCATCCTGTGGCTCATCGTGGCCATCATCGTCATTGTGGTGGCCGTTTACCTGCTCAACTGGCTGTATCACCGCTCGACCAAGGAAGTCGCATTCGTGCGGACGGGCTTCGGCGGCGAGAAGGTGGTCATCAACGGCGGCGCGCTGGTCCTGCCGATCGTTCACGAGGTGACGCCGGTCAATCTGAATGTCGTGCGCATTCCCATTTCCCGGACGCGGGAAGCGGCCGTCATCACGGGCGACCGGGTGCGTGTCGATATCGAAGCCGAATTCTTCGTGCGGGTGCTGCAGGAGAAGAAGGCGGTCGGTGCTGCGGCGTCGACCCTCGGCCGGCGCACACTGGAAGCGGACCGGCTGGCGGAACTCCTGTCCGGTAAATTCGTCGGCGCGTTGCGCTCCGTCGCTGCTGAGCACTCGCTGGACGAGATGCACGAACGGCGCGGGGATTTCGTCGCTGAAGTAGCGGAGCGTGCGGCGGTCGCCCTCGCGCAGAACGGCCTCGAGCTCGAATCGGTCGCGATCACCGATCTGGACCAAACCAATCTCGAATTCTTCAATCCGTCGAACCGGTTCGATGCCGAGGGCCTGACCCAGCTCATCGAAACGATCGAGGCGCGCCGCAAGCTGCGCAACGAGATCGAGCAGTCGTCCATGGTCGCCATCCGCAGCCAGAATCTCGAAGCGGAGAAGCAGACCCTCATGCTGGAACAGGAGAGCGAGGATGCGCGCCTGAACCAGCAGCGCGCCCTGGAAACCCTGCGCGCCGACCAGCGCGCCGAAATCGCCCGGATCCAGGCGGCGAAGGAGAGCGAAACCGAGCAGGCCCGGATCGCGAGCCAGCAGGAAACCCGCGGCTTCGAGATCGAACGCCGCCGTGCGCTGGAAGAAACCGAAATCAAGGCGCATGAGGAAGTCGAGCGGGCGCGGATCGCCCAGGAGCAGGCGCTGGAATCGGCACGCATCGAGCGGGAACGTCTGGTGCGTCAGGAACAGATCCGGCAGCGCCACGATCTGGAGACCGCCGAGATTGCGGCCAATGAGGATCTGGAACGGGCGCGGATCGCCTCCCAGCGCCAGTTGCGCGAGGCGCAAATCCTGTCTGAGGCGGAGACAGAGGCCCGCGAGATTACGCGTAACGAACAGACCGAGACAGCGCGTATCGAGGCCCAGAAGGCGGTGGAGACCGCGCGGATCGCCCAGGATCAGACGCTGGACAAGGCACGCACCGAACGGGACCGGCTGCTCCAGGCGCACCAGATCGACCAGCGCCGGGCGCTTGAGGAGGCCGAAATCGCCGCCCGCGAGGAGGTCGAGCGGTCGCGCATCCTGTCCGACCGCGGCATCGAGGAAGCGCGCATCGTTCAGCAGCGCGATCTCCGGCGGCTCGAGGTCGAACGGGAAATGGCGGTCGAGCTCGCCGAGATCGGACGGCAGATTGAGGTGCTGAAAAAGACGTCCGAGGAAGCGGAATCGCGCATTGCAACCGAATCCGTGCGCGCCAACGCTGTGGAGGCTGAGGAAAAGGTGGCGACCGTCCGCGAGACCGAGATCGCCGAACGCATCGCCGCCATCGACCGGATCGTCGCGAGCAAGGACGCCGATACGGCAAGGATCGCTGCGGAGGCCGACCGGGTGACGGCGGCTGTGGCCGCCGAGGCCGAACGCCTGCGCAACGAGGCGGAGAATATGCTGACCGAGGATGCCCGCACCGGACGCCTGCGCGCCCGGATGCTGGACCGTCTGGAAGGGATCATTCGCGAAAGCGTCCGTCCGATAGAGAATATAGAAGGTATCAAGATTCTCCATATCGACGGCCTCGGCGGTGGCGGGGGCGGTGGGGGCAGCGGCGGGCGCAGCCCGACCGACGAAGTGATCGAGAGCGTCCTGCGCTATCGCGTGCAGAGCCCCTTGATCGACGAGATGATGAAGGAGATCGGTATCGAGAATTCCAACGTCGCGCGCTTGGGCGATGTCTTCCGCTCCGCCAAGGAAGCCGCCAGCCTGGCCAAGGACGCCGAGAAGAAAGATGACGGGGACGGCTAGGTCATGGCCAGGGTCTATATCTCCACCGTGATCGGGGCGCCGGCCGACCGGATCTGGCAGACGATCCGGGATTTCAACGCCTTGCCGGACTGGGTGCCGGCCGTCAGGGAAAGCCGGATCGAGGGCGGTCAGCCCGCCGACCAGGTCGGCTGCGTCCGGGCCTTCCGACTGCAGGATGGCGGCTTCCTGCGCGAGCGCCTGCTGGCATTGTCCGACTACGATTTCAGTGTCACCTACGCGATTCTGGAAAGCCCGATGGGGGTGGAAAACTATATCGCCACGCTGAAACTCGCGCCGATTACGGACGGCAACCGGACCTTCGCCGAATGGACGGCCGAGTTCGATTGCGATCCCGCGAACGAAGCCGAACTCACCGACAACATCGGCAACAACGTCTTCCAGGCTGCCTTCGACGCGCTCAAGGCCCGCTTCGGGGCCTGACGCCATGGTCCAGGTGGTGCGCAGCACGGTAATCGACGCCCCCGTTGCGGCGGTGTGGGAAATCCTGCGCGATTTCAACGGCCATGACCGGTGGCACCCGATCGTCCGGCGCAGCAGGCTCGAGGAGGCCAAACGCACCGACCAGATCGGCTGCGTGCGCAATTTCGACCTTGAGGACGGGGCGAATGTCCGGGAACGCCTGCTCTCGCTGTCCGACAGCGAATGCCGCTTCCGCTACACCATCGTCGACGCGGATATTCCGCTTCAGGACTATGTCGCCGAGGTTGAGCTGAAACCGGTGACCGACGGCGACCGGACCTTCTGGCGCTGGTCGTCCAGCTTCAACACGCCGCCGGGCCAGGAAGGAGAACTGGCCGCGCTGGTGGCTACGGAGGTCTACGAAGCGGGGTTCGAAGCGATTCGCCGGCGCGTCGAACGCCCGTCCGCCGGGCAGGGGCCGCCCCGGGGCGAGGCCACACGGGCGGCGCCTGCCGCCCATCCTGTCGGAAGTGCGCGTATCGCCGGCACCGCCATCGTGATCGACCGCCATGGCGGCGCCGAAGAACTGCGCCCCGCGCCTGCCGAAGCGCCGCCGCCGGGGCCGGGGCAGGTGCGCCTGCACCAGACGGCCATCGGCGTGAACTTCATCGATGTCTATTGCCGGACCGGATATTTCGATCTGCTGAAACCGCCGGGTGTGCTCGGCATGGAAGCGGCAGGCATCGTCGTCGATGTCGGCCCGGAGGTTCGCCATCTCGCCCCCGGCCAACGCGTCGCCTATGCCTGCCCGCCGCTCGGCGCCTATGCGAGCGTCCGGACGATGGACGCCGCGCTCGTCATCGCGCTGCCTGAGCGTATCGGCGACGAGCTTGCCGCCGCCGGGCTGCTCAAGGGTGTGGCCGCCGAGTTCCTGCTGCATCGGGTCCATGCGGTCGCACCGGGCGAGACCGTCCTGGTCTACGCGCCGGCCGGCGGCGTCGGGCGGATCCTGTGCCAGTGGGCAAACCGGCTCGGCGCCACCGTCATCGGCGCGACCTCGACGGAAGAGAAAGCCCGGGTCGCGCGCTCCGCCGGCGCCCATCGCGTCATCCTGCCGGGCGAGGAGAGCCTCGAGGAGCAGGTCCGCGACCTGACGGACGGGCACGGCGCAGACGTCGTCTACGACGCGGTCGGCAAGGACAGTTTCGCCCATTCCGTCGCCGCCCTCGCCGATCGCGGACATCTGGTCAGTTTCGGCCAGGCCTCCGGCGATATCGGGCCGCGGGATATCGGCATGCTGGCCGAAAAATCGGCGACGTTATCGCGCCCGAATTATGTGCACTACACGAATACACCGGAGAAATTCCGCGCGAGCGCGGAGCGGCTGTTCGACGCCATCGAGCGGCGCATCGTCACAATCGAGATCGGCCAGCGCTTCGACCTCCAGAATGCGGCCGACGCGCACCGCGCCCTGGAGAGCCGGGCCACCACGGGATCGACGGTTTTGATCCCACCGCACGAGGGGGAGGCGGCGTCCTGAAGCTCATTGTCTTCGATTGGCAAGGCAGCCGGCATGTCGGCCGGGTCGCGGACTACGGCGAAGCGGTTCTGCGATTCGCCCTGCCGCGTGGCGCCGCCGACACAGACGGGGTCGTGGCGTTGATCGGCCGCGATTTGCCGGCAGTCGAAGACGTCGTGCCGATTGGCGATATCGCAGTCCAGGCGCCGATTCCCCGGCCGCGCCGCAACATCTTCTGCGTCGGCAAGAACTACCGCGAACATGCGAAGGAATTCGCCCATTCGGGCTTCGACAGCTCCGCGGCCCAGGGCGTCGTGCCCGAGGCGCCGATCGTCTTTTCCAAACTGCCGGAGACTGTCATTCCACACGGCGCGGAAATTCTGCTCGATCCGGGCGTGACCGAAGCGGTGGACTACGAAGCGGAACTGGCTGTCATCGTCGGAACCGGCGGGCGGAACATCCCGCGCGCCGAGGCCATGAGCCATGTCTGGGGCTACACCATCGTCAACGACGTGACGGCGCGCGACCTCCAGAGCCGGCACAGCCAGTGGCTGATCGGCAAATCCCAGGACACCTTCTGCCCGATGGGGCCGCTCGCCGTGACGGCGGATGAACTGGACCTGTCGGATACGCCGGTCCGCTGCCTGGTCAACGGCGAGTTGCGCCAGGAGTCGAACACCGCGCTGATGATCTTCGACGTAGCGTCGATTATCGCCGCCATCTCCAACGGGATCACGCTGATGCCCGGCGATGTCATTGCGACGGGCACGCCGGCTGGCGTCGGGATCGGTTTCACGCCGCCGAAATATCTCAAGGCCGGCGACCGGGTCGCGGTGGAGATCGGCGGCATCGGCACCCTCGAAAACCCGGTCGCGGAGATCTGAGCGATGGCCGACCTGCGGCTCGGCGGCATGGTGACGGAGGATAGCGGCGGCGCCGGGCCGGCCGTCGTCCTGATCCACGGCCTCGGCGGCGACTCGAACAGCTTCACGCCGCTGATGGAGGCGCTCGACGGCTACCGCGTGCTGCGCCCCGATCTGCCCGGCGCCGGCCGCTCGGCATTGCGCCCCGGCCGGCCGGGGCTGAAAGGCCTCGCCGCGGCAGTCCGCGATGCGCTGCGCGCCGCCGGGCTCGACCGGGCTCATTTCGCCGGCCATTCGATGGGCACCCTGATCTGCCAGCATCTCGCCGCGGAAACACCCGGAATTGTCTTGAGCCTCGCGCTGTTCGGGCCCATTCTGGAACCGACGCCGGCTGCGCGCCAGGCGCTCCGGGAACGCGCAGAAGCGGCGCGCCGCAGCGGCATGGCCGGAATCGCCGACGCGGTATCGCGGGCGAGCCTGGCAGAGGCATCGCGGGAGACCAATCCGGTGGCCGAAGCCTTCGTACGGGAAAGCCTGATGCGCCAGAGCCCGGCCGGCTATGCCGCGCATTGCCTGGCGCTTGCGTCGGCGGCGGCGGCGGAACACAGCGCGATCGGTTGTCCGACGCTGCTGATCGCCGGGGAGAAAGACCCGGTGGCGCCGGTTGCCATGGCCGAGGCCTTGAGAAGCCGAATTCGTGGCGCAGAACTTGAGGTTCTGCCCGGCTCAGGCCACTGGATGACGATGGAGATGCCCCGGCGCTCGGCGGAATTGCTGCGGGCGCATCTGGACAAGTCCGCAGCGTAGCGCGGCACGAGAGGGAGAAATACGATGGCGGAAGTCACTTTCGGCGGATGGGCCGGTTCCAACGGCAACGGGCGCACGAGTCCGGAGACCGTTTTCTCCAATGTCCGCATTCTGGACGGGACGGGCGAAGCGCCATACTCGGGCGACGTGACGGTTGCCGGCAACCGGATCAAGTCCGTTGTCCGGGCCGGCAGCGGCGGCTTCGGCGCGGGATATGGCGGCGGCCACGGCAACGGCGGCTGGGGCGCCCCGAACGGCGCCCAGCGGATCGACGGACGCGGCATGACCCTCATGCCCGGCCTGATCGATGCCCACCTGCACCTGAGCTGGAACAACGCGCCCGGCATCGACCCGATCCAGCTCATGCCGCTCGAAGAGCACACGCTCAATTGCGTTTATATGGCGAAGCTGCTGATCGACGCCGGTTTCACGGCGGGCTATGGCGCGGCGGCGGCCAAGCCGCGGCTGGACGTGGTGATTCGCGACGCCATCAAGGAAGGGAAGATTCCGGGCCCGCGCTACACCGCCGCCGGGCCCGAACTCACGGCCGTCGGCGGGCTTGGCGACGCCACGCTGCCGCATATCGACCACAATGCGCTCAATCTCGGCATCGTCGTCTCCGGCGTAGAGGAGATGCGCCGCGAAGTGCGCAAGCTCATGAAATGGGGCGTCGATACGATCAAGATCAATCTGTCGGGCGAAGAGATTACCCAGATGGGCGCGGAGGAGAACCAGTTCACCGACGAGGAAATCGCCGTCGCCGTCGCCGAGGCCAAAGGGCGCAACCGCCGCCTCGCCGCCCATGCGCGCTCGAAGGAATCGATCCAGCGCTGCGTGAAATTCGGCATCGAGATTATCTACCATGCCTCCTTCTCCGACGAGGAGACGCTGGACATGCTGGAAGCCGCCAAGGACCGGCATTTCGTGGCGCCCGGCCTGGCCTGGCTGATCAACGTGGCGCGAAACGCCGCGGAATGGGGCATCAAGCCCGGCACGCCGATCACCGACCTCTACGAGCGCGAGTTGGAGAATGCCTGCGCGACGATGCTGGCCATGCACAAGCGCGGCATCCGCGTGCTGATCGGCGGCGATTACGGCTTTGCCTGGACGCCTCACGGCACCAACGCGAAAGACCTGGAATATTTCGTCGACATGGTCGGATTTTCGCCGATGGAAGCGATCAAGGCCGGCACCATGTATGGCGGCCAGATCATGGGCATGGGCGACGAACTGGGCGTGATCCGGGAGGGCTGTCTGGCCGATCTCCTGCTGGTCGACGGCGACCCGCTGACGGATATCAAGGTGCTTCAGGACCATTCCCGCCTGATCGCCATCATGCAGGACGGCAAGTTCCACAAGGAACCCGATATGAACCGCGTCGGCATGCGGCTCAGCGCCTGACCCGAACCGCAGTGGCCTTCGATACGGGACTTCGATAGGGGGCTTCGATACGGGGCTTCGGGGCGCGGTCTGCCGACCGCTCCTCGACTCTTTTCGGGGCAGGTTACGCGTCTTTGCGAAGTGGCCGTCTCGAAGGATGGCCGCCGCAATCGGCCTCGAACCCGGGAGATATCTCCGGTCGCCGCAGCGCATGGCCGGCCGGACGCGGATGCGACGGACTGCCCGATTCGGCGAATATTTGCCAATCACCGCCTTGACAGGGCGGGGCGTTCCACTAAATGACCCTTGCAACGGCGTTAGCACTCGCCGGAGAGGAGTGCCAGTTTCTGGCTCCCCCGGCAGCGCTGCAGAGACGCCGTCCCCGCGGTTCTACCGACATCAACGCAATTGCGATGCAACGCAACATTGTTTCTGAAAGGAGGCAATTCATGAACTTCCGTCCCCTGCACGACCGTGTACTGGTGCGCCGTCTCGACGAAGAGGAGACGACGTCCGGCGGTATCATCATTCCGGATACGGCCAAGGAAAAGCCGATGGAAGGCGAGATCGTCGCCGCCGGCGCCGGCGCCAAGAACGACAAGGGCGAGGTATTCCCGCTCGACGTCAAGGCCGGCGACCGCATCCTGTTCGGCAAATGGTCCGGCACCGAGGTCAAGATCGACGGCGACGAGCTGCTGATCATGAAGGAAAGCGACATCCTCGGCATCATCGAGGAAGGCGCGCAGATCCAGAAGGCCGCCTGACCCCCGGTCCGGCGACCGACGCCTCATACCCGACACTCCGGCCGGCGGCGGCGCGATCTGCGCACGGCCGCTGAACGGTTCAACACGATCTCTCAAGGAGGAAATCGTCAGCCATGGCTGCGAAAGACGTAAAATTCTCGACCGACGCCCGCACGCGGATGCTGCGCGGCATCGAGATCCTGGCCGATGCGGTGCGAATCACCCTCGGCCCGAAAGGCCGCCACGTTGTGCTCGACAAGGCCTTCGGCGCGCCGCGCATCACCAAGGACGGCGTGACGGTCGCCAAGGAAATCGAACTGGAAGACAAGTTCGAGAACATGGGCGCCCAGATGGTCCGCGAGGTCGCCTCGAAGACCAATGACGAAGCCGGCGACGGCACCACGACGGCGACGCTGCTCGCCCACGCCATCGTGCGCGAAGGCGCCAAGGCGGTGGCCGCGGGCCTGAACCCGATGGACCTGAAGCGCGGCATCGACCTCGCCGTTACGGCGGTGGTCGAAGACCTGCACAAGCGCTCCCGGACGATCGAGTCGAATGACGAGATCGCCCAGGTCGGCACCATTTCCGCCAACGGCGACCGCGAGGTCGGCAACATGATCGCCAAGGCGATGGAGACCGTCGGCAACGAGGGCGTCATCACCGTCGAGGAAGCCAAGTCCCTTGAGACCGAACTGGAAGTCGTCGAAGGCATGCAGTTCGATCGCGGCTACCTCTCGCCCTATTTCGTCACCGACGCCGAAAAGATGAAGGTGGCGCTGGACGACCCCTACATCCTGATCCACGAGAAGAAGCTCTCCAACCTGCAGGCCATGCTGCCGGTTCTGGAAGCCGTGGTGCAGTCGGGCAAGCCGCTGCTGATCATCGCCGAGGACGTCGAGGGCGAGGCGCTGGCCACCCTGGTGGTCAACAAGCTGCGCGGCGGCCTCAAGGTGGCCGCGGTCAAGGCGCCGGGCTTCGGCGACCGCCGCAAGGCCATGCTCGAGGACATCGCGATCCTGACCGACGGCCAGGTCATCAGCGAAGACGTCGGCATCAAGCTCGAGTCGGTGACCCTCGACATGCTCGGCACGGCCAAGAAGGTCGAGATCAACAAGGAAGAGACCACGATCATCGACGGCGCGGGCGACAAGGCCCAGATCGAGGGCCGTTGCGGCCAGATTCGCCAGCAAGCCGAGGAGACCACGTCCGACTACGACCGCGAGAAGCTGCAGGAGCGGCTGGCCAAGCTGGCTGGCGGCGTTGCGGTGATCCGGGTCGGCGGCGCCACCGAGGTCGAGGTGAAGGAGCGCAAGGATCGGGTCGACGACGCGATGCATGCGACCCGCGCCGCGGTTGAGGAAGGCGTCGTCGCCGGCGGCGGCGTGGCCCTGATCAACTCGATCGCCGCGCTCGACGCTCTTGAGGTGGAAGACGAAGACCAGCGCGTCGGCGTCAATATCGTCCGCAAGGCGATCCAGTCGCCGGTCCGCCAGATCGCCGACAATTCGGGCGAAGACGGCTCGGTCATTGCCGGCAAGATCATGGAGAGCGACGACGACAACTGGGGCTTCAACGCCCAGACCGGCGAGTTCGAAGACCTGGTCAAGTCCGGTATCATCGACCCGACCAAGGTGGTCCGGGCGGCGTTGCAGGATGCGGCCTCGGTCGCCGGCCTGCTGGTCACCACCGAAGCCATGGTCGCCGACAAGCCGGAGAAAAAGGCTGCCGGCGGTGCGCCGGGCGGCATGCCGGACATGGGCGGCATGGATTTCTAGGATCCTGCCCTCCGGCGCTGTCGCAAGACGGCTCGAAGACAAAGGCCCGCACTCCGGTGCGGGCCTTTTTCGTGGGCGCCGGCCATTGCCTATCTCGACAACTCTACGCAATTTGCGTATAGAATGCCATGAACGCTTCGAGTCGATTCCGGTTTTCGCTTCTGGAAGATCTTTCCGAAGCCAAACTTGTAGCGATTGCAGCGGAGCGATCGGAAGGCGAGGCCATCACCGTCTGGGCTGAAATCGACCTTGACGGCAGAACCGCGATCCTGCGCCAACCCTTCATCAGCGGGTTCGACGCGGTGAGACGCCGGGACATGCAGGGACGCCTAGGCCTCCAAGGCATACGACAGCTCGCGCAAGACGCCATGGAGCATTTCGATGTCGATTGTATCAGAATTGAACAGGCGCGCCGGATTTCGGGCGCCCACCCGGGCCGGGCCGTCGACGACCTCGTCTTCCGGCGCCGACCGTGAAACGGTGCGATTGGAGAGGGTCGCCGGCGACGAAATGAATGCCCTTGCCGTTGCAAGGGCGCTGGTTCGCGCCGGCGTCGGCCCGCGGCTGGCAAAGAAGATTGTCGAAGACCTGACCGAATGCGGTGCATCGACAGCGCACATGGTTCCCGACCGGACGGTGTCGGCGGCCTTGCTCGAAGCCGGTGTCGCCATCTCGCATGCGCGGAGCAGCGAAATCGATGTGCGGTCGGTCAGGGCGCGAACCGGCCTATCGCAACGCGACTTCGCCCGGCGCTACGGCCTTTCCTTCACGACAGTCCAGAACTGGGAACAGAACCGAAGCCGGCCGGAAGCTGCAGCGCGCGCCCTGCTGCGGATCATCGCCGCCGACCCGGCCCAGGCCGCGGCGCTCCTCGCCAAGGCGCCTTCCTGAACGAGGTGCGCGCCGGCTCCGAGGCTTCCGGGCCACGACATCGCGAAATCTGTGGCGCTGCCGCCCGGTCGTCGCTACATCCCCTGAAGCATATTTCCGATTGCGCCTTTCATGACCGATATCGCCGACAAGACGAACTGGCTGCTGGAATTCCTCTCCGGCGCGGCCGTCCTGTTCATTTTTGTCATCGGCCTCGTCTTCCTGCTGCTGGCGGTCGTCTTCGTGATGGACGTGACCCAGCGCAAGGACGCCATCCGGCGCAACTTCCCGGTGATCGGCCGTCTGCGCCATTTCTTCACCGAAATCGGCAAATTCTTCCGCCAGTATTTCTTCGCCATGGACCGGGAGGAGATGCCCTTCAACCGGGAGCAGCGCAACTGGGTCAACCGGGCCACCCGCGGCGGCGACAACACCGTGCCCTTCGGCTCGACCCGCAACCTGCAGCCCGAAGACACGATCCTGTTTGCCAACGCCGCCTATCCGGATATCGACGCCTACGGCTCCGATGCCGCGCCCCTGGTGATCGGCGCGGGCTGCCGGCGGCCTTATGCGGCGCAAAGCTTCTTCAATATTTCCGGGATGAGCTACGGCGCGATCTCCAAGCCGGCCGTGCGCGCGCTTTCCAGCGGCGCGAAAAAGGCGGGCTGCTGGCTGAATACCGGCGAGGGCGGCCTGGCGCCCTGGCATCTGGAGGGCGATTGCGACATCGTCTTCCAGATGGGCACGGCGAAATACGGCTGCCGCACCGAGGACGGCGCGCTGAGCCCCGAGAGGCTGAAGGAACTGGCCAACCACGACCGCGTGCGCATGTTCGAGATCAAGCTCGCCCAGGGCGCCAAGCCCGGCAAAGGCGGCATCCTGCCCGGCGTCAAGGTCACGGACGAGATCGCCGCGATCCGCGGCATCCCGGCGGGCCGGGACTCGATCAGCCCGAACCGCCATCCGGACATTGCGAACGACGGCCAACTGATCGACGCCATCAACCGGATCCGCGACCTGACCGGCAAGCCGGTCGGCTTCAAGACGGTGATCGGCGAGCCGCGCTGGCTCGACCGGCTGTTCGAGACGATCGCGAAGCGCGGCGAGGGCTGCGCGCCGGATTTCATCACGGTCGACAGCGCCGATGGCGGCACCGGCGCCGCTCCCCTGCCCCTGATCGACTATCTGGGCCTGCCGATTCAGGAGAGCCTGCCGCGGGTCGTCGACAAACTCAACGAATACGGCCTGCGCCAGCGCATCCGGGTGATCGCTTCCGGCAAGCTGATCACGCCCGGCCCGGTCGCCTGGGCGCTCGCCGCCGGCGCCGATTTCGTCGCCAACGCCCGCGGCTTCATGTTCGCGCTCGGCTGCATCCAGGCGCTGCAATGCAACCGCAACACCTGCCCGACCGGGGTCACGACCCACCAGAAACGCCTGCAACGGGGTCTCGACCCGACCGACAAGGCGGAGCGGGTGTGGCGCTATCACGAGAGTATCGAAAAGGAGGTCGGCATCATCGCCCATGCCTGCGGCGTGCACGACCCCCGCATGCTGCGCCGCCGGCACTGCCGGATCGTGACCGGCGGATCGACGGTGCCTTTCGAAAAACTGTATCCGGAAATCGAGCAGCCGGTCCGGCACGAGGTGTGATCGCGAAGGCCGTTCCGGGGCTGCAGTGGCAACGCCCGGCCGGTGTGATATGCTTTGACCGCCTGTCAACGACCCCCGACGCGACCTTGCCCTACGCCATCCTCCCGGCGGAACCGGTGTCCGACGCGGTCCAGCGGATCGCGCTGGAACAGCTCGACCGTGCCGCCGCCACGATCGAGAACGATGCCGTGCCGCGCCCGGAAGCGGTCTACGCCCTGCGCAAGCGCTGCAAGAAGGTGCGCGCCGTGCTGCGGCTGGCGCGCGGCCCGCTGGACGAAGCCGGCCTGTACAGGCCGGCCAACGCGGCGCTCCGGGTTATCGCGGCGGCCTTTTCCGGCCTGCGCGACGCCGACGTCACCCTGGCGGTCTACGACCGGGAGATGGCGGCCTTCGCCCGTGCTGCGCCGCGCAGCTTCGACGGGCGCCGGTTCGGCCCTCTCCGCGCCAGCATGACCCGCCTGCGGTGCGCCCTGCTGGCCAGGGAGGGCGAAGACCTCGCCACCCGGCTCGACGAGGCGCACTGGCTGCTGTTGAAATTCCGGCTCGGGATCGCCGACTGGAGCTTCCGGGCCGACGGTTTCGGCGCGTTGGAGTCCGGCCTGCGCAATACTTACGGCCGGGTGCTCGCCGCCGCCGGAGAAGTAGAGTGCACCGGCACCGTCCTGGCGCTGCACGAATGGCGCAAGCGCATCAAATATCACCGCAACCATCTGCGCATCTTGAGAAAGCTGGCGCCGACGACCCTCGACGCGCGCATCCTGGCGCTCTGGCGCCTCGGCGATCTGCTTGGCCTGGACCACGATCTGGCGGTCGTGCGCGCCCGGATCGGCAGCGATCCGGCCTTCGCCCGGGTGAAGACGCGGCGGCGCTTTGCGGCGATCCTCGACCGCCGGCGGGCGGCGGTTCAGGACGAAGCGATGGCGGCGGCCGAAGAGACCGGCTTCCCGTCGGAAGACGAAACCATCGGCCATCTGGCCGCCCTGTGGAACATGGGCATGAACCGCCAATTGACGGCGGTTTCGGCCTCGCGTCCGGCGGTGCGGGCGTCAGCCGGGTAATCTCGCGCAGGCCGGACGGGAAACGCCGTTGCGCGGCCTTATTCCGCCGCGGCGGGGCGCGGCGCGTATCTGTTGGCCCCGATGCCGGCCACGATCGCCAGCAACAGGACCGCCGCGGCGCCGATGAAGACTCCCTCCGGCAGGCCGCGGTCCATCAGCCAGCCGAAGAAGATCGGCGCCATCACCCCGCCCAGGTCGAGGCCAACGCTGACGAAGCCGAAGACCCGACCACTGGCGCCGGGCGGCGAAATGTTGCGCACCATCATGTCCCGCGACGGCGAAATCATGCCGATCATGAAACCGGCGAACAGGAAGACCGTGAGGACCGCCGGGTAAGGCATCCAGGTTAGCGCCACCAGCACCAGCGCAGCCGCGGCGCCGGCGAATCCGATGCCGGCGACCAGGTCCAGCCGTTGCATCCGGTCCGCCACGAATCCGCCGAACAACACGCCGGCCCCCATGGCCGCCAGGAAGCCGGTCAGGATCAGGTTGGCATCGACCAGGCTCATGCCGAACTGGATCTTGAGGGCCGCCGGCATGAAGCCGCTCATGCCCATCGCCACCATGGCAACGACGAAGAAGAACAGGAACATGAACATGACCGGCGGCGAAACGATGGCGCGCAGGCCGAGGCCGGCCGGCGCCTTGGCTAGGGCCGGCTCTTCGCCCTGCCGATCGTCCAGCAGGTGCATCTGGCTGAGCAACACTGCGACGATCGTCAGGCCGGCCGCCCCGACGATGACGAATGCCGTTTGCCAGCTCCAGACCGTCGCCAGGAAGGTCATGACCAGCGGCGCCGCGGCAAAACCGGCCATGCCCGAGAAGGTGTGCAGGCTGAACGCCCGGCCGACCCGGCCGGGCCGAACCCGGGATCCGAGGATGGTGTAGTCCGCCGGGTGGAACACACTGTTGCCGAGGCCCGCCGCCAGCGCAAACGCCGCCAGGGCGCCGTAGACCGGCACCACGCCCATCATGGCGATGGCGGCGGCCAGCAATGTCATGCCGCCGGTCAACACCCAGCGCGCGCCGACCCGGTCGACCAGCACACCCATGAAATACTGCGCCGCGCCCGACGCCAGGCTGAACAGGGTGAGCAGCAAGCCCATCTCGGTATAGCTGACCCCCAGATCGGCCTTGATCAGCGGCAGCATCGGCGGGATCGCGAAAATATAGAAATGGCTGAAGAAATGCGCCGAGCAGACCAGGCCGATCACCGCGCCGTCTCGGCTCGGTCCGCCGGCCGCGGCAGCAGCGGCCGAGGCTGAGGGCGAGATCCGGATCGGGTTTTCAGCCAAGGGGAATATCCTCGAAGGGAGCCGGGCGGCGTCGGGCAACGTCGCCGGGCGAAGCGGCGGGGCCGTTCATAGCAGGCTTTCGCCCGCCGGGGCATCCCCGGCGCAGCTTACGCCTGCGTTCACCCTGCATGGCTGCGGGCGATCAACCGCAACGCAGAGCGGGAAAATGGCTGAGAGGCTTGAAACGATGATCAGGAACATTAAATGAACATTGCTGTTTTCCGTCCGTCTGGCGGCGATCGGCGTGACATGAGGCGCGGAATGATATCGCCATGACAAATCATGACGAATCATGACATTTCATGACTTTTCATGACCTATGCCGCGCTGCCGCCACGGACGCTCCGGTCGCTGCTATAAGACAGAACGGTATGATTTTATTTCATTTTATATTTATCGGTCTGTTGTAATCAGCAACGGTGCCCGGCTTGACATCGAAATTGACGAATCATGACAAATCCTTACATCCGGCGGACGCAACAGCCGGCGTGGATGGCGCGGACCCCGGACAGGGAGGGATCTGATTTTATAAAAACATGACACCATCTTTCGGCCAGCACGACAAACAATGTCAAGCGTGATCGAAAAAGGGACATAGGTATTATAAATCGTTGTTACAGCTATCTTTTCGTTTTCACCCGATTCCCCGGACTGCGTCAAATGCAGACGAGTGGCGACGGTGAGGGACATGGATTTGACCACCAGTCGCTTGCGGATTGAAGACGGAGTTGGTAGGCTGACGGTGGGTTGAACGATGTCGGAGAATCCGGCTGTGGGCGCTGTCAAGCTCAGCAGGAGAACCATAGACGCGCTTTCCGTCGAACGCGGCGACAAGGTGTTCTGGGACCGCGAACTGCCGGGATTCGGCATAAGGGTCCATGCCACGGGGCGCAAGATCTACGTCGCCCAGGCGCGCACCCCGGGCGGACTGCCGAAGCGCGCGACGATCGGCCGGTTTGTGGAAATGACTGCCGAGGAGGCGCGGCGCAGGGCGGCGGAGATCATCGACCGGATCCGGCGCGGCGAGGATGCCGTGCCGCCGCCTCCCGTGAAGGAGCCGACGGTGGCCGATCTCGCGGAGCGCTTCATGGAAGCGCATGTCGAGGTGAACTGCCGGCCGGCGACAGTGGAGGTCTTCGGGCGCCTGCTCAAGCTCTACATCCTGCCGGAACTGGGCGGTCTCAAGCTGTCCGAGGTCGACCGGTCGCATGTTTCGGGGCTGCACTACAAGCTCCGGGACAAGCCTGTCCAGGCGAACCAGGCGGTGGGGGTGTTCTCGAAGATGTTCAAGCTGGCCGTGGCCTGGGGCATGACCCCGGCGCGGCCCAACCCGTGCCGGTCGGTGAAGCGCTACGCGCCGCGCGGCTGCGAGCGCTTCCTGACGACGGAGGAATACGCCCGGCTCGGCCGGGTGCTGTTCGAGGCGGAGTCCGAGGGACCGCTCATGGCCGCGGCGGTCGCCGCGATCCGCCTCCTGCTGCTGACCGGGTGCCGCAGGAACGAGATCCTGACGCTCCGGTGGGACGACATCGACCGCACGGCGGGCGAGCTGCGGCTCAGGGAGTCAAAGACGGGTCCGCGCCGGGTACCGCTGACGCCGGCGGTGGAACGGGTGCTGGCGCGGATACCGCGCATGGAAGGCAATCCCTGGGTGATCGCCGGCGAGAAGCCGGGCAACCGCCTCAAGCGCATCGACCCGCTCTGGTACCGGCTGCGGGCGCGCGCCGGCCTGGACGATGTGCGCCTTCACGACTGCCGGCATTCCTTCGCGTCGCAGGCGCTGGCGCTCGGCGAGGGATTGCCGCTGATCGCCAGGCTGCTCGGCCACAAGACGGTGATGACGACCGTGAATTATGCGCATCTCGCGCGGGACACCGAGAAGGCGTCGGCGGCGAAGGTCGGGGACAGCATCGGGAACGATCTCCTGATCCTCAAGCCGGCGGAGGACGCAGCCGAAGCCGCGTAGGTCCGCACGGGGCAAGAGGACAAGACATGGCGAATCTCAAGCACACGACGATCTCGCGGCGCACCGTGGCGGCGCTGAAGGCCGACAGGGACACGGTGTTCTGGGATAGCGAGCTGCTGGGCTTCGGGGTGCGGGTCTATCCGACCGGGCGCAAGGTCTACGTCGTGCAGACCCGCGCGGGCGGCAAGGACGGCAAGCGGGTAACGGTCGGGCGCCACGGCGTGATCACGGCCGAGGAGGCGCGCCGCCGTGCGGCCTTGATCGTCGCCCGGATCAAGGCCGGAGAGGAGCCCATCCCTGAGCCGATGGCGATGACGCTGGCGAACGGACCGACGGTGGCGGAGCTGGCGGCGGTCTATCTCGAAGAGGTGGTCGGGGTGCGCCTGAAGCCGGCGTCGGCGAAGTCCTATCGCGGCGTAATCGAGAAGCACATCCTGCCGGCGCTCGGCCGCAAACCGGCACTGTCCGTGGATCATGCGGCGGTGATCGCGCTGCATCACGGGCTTGGCAAGATGCCGGCGGCGGCGAACCGGGCGGTGGAAATGCTGTTCCGGATCTACAGGGCCGCCGAGGAGCGTGAGCTGATCCCGGAGGGCAGCAACCCCTGCCGGCAGATCGCGATGAACCGGCAGCGCCGCCACGAGCGCTTCCTGACCGACGAGGAGTTCCGGCGCCTCGGCCGGGTGCTGGACGAGGCGGAACGGAGCGGCGGCGGCATGGCGCACGCGGCGATGGCGATCCGCCTGCTGCTGCTGACCGGCTGCCGCAAGAGCGAGATCCTCAATTTGCGCTGGGACCATATCGACCTGGAGGCGCGGGAGATGCGGCTCCCGGATACCAAGACCGGCCCCCGGACGGTGCAGCTGTCGCCGGCCGCAGCGGCGGTACTGGCCCGAGTCCCGCGGGTCGAGGGCAATCCCCACGTCATCCCGGGCACGCGGCGGGACAACAGCATGAGCAATCTGCAACGGCACTGGGTCAGGATCCGCAACCGTGCCGGACTGGAGGACATGCGCCTTCACGACTGCCGGCATTCGTTCGCGTCGCGAGCGCTGGCGCTCGGAGAGAGCCTGCCGATGATCGGCCGCCTGCTCGGCCACAGCCAGGTGGCGACGACCGCGCGCTATGCGCATCTGGCGCGGGATTCGGTGCACGAGGCCGCGCGGCGCGTATCCGACCGGATCGAAGCCAGCCTGTATCGGGACTGTCCGGAAGTCGCGGCGGCAGACTGAGATTCGGTCCTGCATGTCAACGGCGGCGGGATTATTTGCCGGCGCGGCGGCGCCGAATAGCTCAGCATCTTCTTCACCGTCCGACGGTCGATGCCGAACCGCCGCGCCGCCTCGTGATGGCTCAGACCCTCATCGACAACCGCCAGACGAACCACCGCATAGAGCTCCACGCCTTACATCCCCCGCCCCGCGGCGAAACAGACAAGGGGCTAATAGGTAGTGCATTTTTGCGCCGCCGCGACCGGACCGCCCGGACGCCTCGCGTGGAGCATTATTCCTTCGCCGTTAACACACCGAACAACGGGTTTTACATTTTTGGTCGGAATTTGGTTCTGCTTGCTCAAAAATTAGCTCAAGGAAGTATAAATTGCTTTCGGACTCCGGCGGGCGATCAACGACGGAACAGCGATCCGGAACCAGCGGTGATGCGTCGAGCGATGGCACCTCCGTGGGCTATCGGAAGAGACTTGGCACAGGACTGCATTGCGGAAACTCTGGATCAAGATGAAGCATAGGCGGCTACATGCGGCGGTAGAAAGCGCGGGAAACCCGGCTCTCACGCCGAACGGAACATATGGCAGCAAGGCGGCGAGCACGGCCGCCAATTCCATTGGTCGAATCCGGAAACCCGAAACGACGCCATGACCCTTGTCCTGCATCATGCCTGGGATGCGGTCTGTCCCATCAAGGTTCGGATGTGCCTTGCGGAAAAAGGGCTGACCTGGAAGTCGGTGCCCTATTCGATCGCCGCATTCGAGCATCTGGCGCCGGATTATCTGGCGATCAATCCGAACGGCACGGTTCCGACGCTGGTCGACGGCGAACGGGTCATTTTCGAATCCTCGGTCATCAACGAGTATCTCGACGACATCGGCCCCGGCCCGCCGCTCAAGCCGGCCGACCCTGCCGAACGCGCGCAAATGCGGATGTGGGTCAAGTTCTAGGACGATGTCCTCCATCCGGCGACCCGGCCCCACACCTTCAGCCTGATCCTGCTGCATCCCGAGAGCCCGATGGCGCGCCTGTCCAATGAGGAAATGGAAGCCCGGCTGGCGAAGCATCCGGATCCGAACCGGCTCGCCATGTTCCGGCAGATGGGCCGCACATCGGCGCCGCCGGCCGCACTGGCGCTTGCCGAAGCCGCGCTCGGCCGCGCGCTGGACCGGCTGGAGCGCGGGCTTGCGGATGGCCGGCCGTGGCTGGCCGGCAACAGCTTCTCGCTGGCCGATATCGCGATGGCGGGCGTGATCGACCGCATCCAGTATTGCGGCCTCGGCCATCTGTGGGAGGCACGGCCAAGCACCGGCGCCTGGGTGGACCGGCTGCAGGCACGCGCGGCCTATCGTGCAGCCCTCCCGGACAGCGCGCAGCGCATGCCGGGGCCGCTGACTGCTTGGCCCAATTAATGGTGGGGCTATTGCCGAGGCTATCGGCGGGGCTATTGGTGCGCCAGGCCGCCGTCGATCAGGAAAGACTGGCCGGTCACGAAATCGCTGGCCGGGGAGAGCAGGTAGATCAGCAGCCCGGCGATATCGCGCGGCACGCCGGAACGGGGCACGATCTGGCGGGCGACGACCGCGGCGATGCTCTCCTCGGTCTGCCCCGGATTATCGACCTCGGTCAGGATCTGCCCCGGGCTGATGGCGTTGACGGTGATGCCCGTGCCGCCGAGTTCGCGCGCCATCGAGCGGGTCATGCCGACCAGCGCCGCCTTCGACGCGACATAGTGGAGGTAGTTCGGCAGGCCGAGGTGCCAGGCGGCGGAGGAAATCGTAACGATGCGGCCCCAGCCGGCCGCGCGCATCGCCGGCAGGACCGCCTTGGCCGCGTTGAAGGCGCCGCCGACATTGACCCGCATGACCCGGTCCCATTCCTCGGCCGGGATTTCCCAGAACGGCCGGCGGGCAAGCGCCGCGTTCAGGCCGGCATTGGCGATCAGACCGTCGATGCGGCCGAAGGCGTCAAACGTGCGCTCCGCCATCGCCTGTGTGGCGTCCGGGTCGGTCACATCGGTCGAAACAGCAAGGTGTGGGCCGCCGAATTCGACGATCTCCGCGAGTACGCGCCGGCCCGCTGCCTCATCGATATCGGCCACGACGATGTTCGCGCCGCTACGGCTCAGCAGATGGGCGTAGGCGCGGCCCAGTCCTTGACCGGCGCCGGTAATCGCGACGACCCGGTCCGCAATGACGAGCGTTGGCGGCTCGCCGACCAGTTCGTCGAAGGAGCGTTGCGCCATCAGGCGCCGTACAGATTCTGCCGCAGGAAGGCCAGTGAGCGCTCGTTGGCAAGCGCGGCGGCGTCCGCGCGATAGTTGTGGCCGCCTTTCAGGGCGAAGGCGTGGCCCGCCCCTTCGTATTCGTGCAGGGTGACGCAATCGATCGGGGCCAGGGTATCGACGATCGAGTCGTGCACCTCTCTCGAGCAAAGCTCGTCGGCGCCGGCGATATGGAGCATCAGCGGCCTGGAGATCGCGCCGGCTTCGCCGAGATAGCCGTCGATGTTGACGCCGTAATAACCGACCGAACAGTCGGCATCGCTGCGCGCCGTCGTCAGAAAGGCGAGCCGCCCGCCCAGGCAGTAGCCGAGCGCCCCGACCCGTCCGGTGCAGTCGGGACGGCCGCGCAGATAGCGCAGCGTCGCCTTCAAATCGGCCGTCGCCGCCGCATCGTCGAACCCGGCGTTGAGTTCCAGCGCGCGCTGCTGTTCGGCCGGGTCCGGCTTCGACGGATCCTGGATCAACTGGACGCCCGGTTCCTGCCGCCAGAACAGATCGGGACAGGCAACCAGGTAGCCGTGACCGGCGAATTCGTCCGCCAGCCGGCGCATCACGTTGTTGACGCCGCAGATATACTGCATCAGCACCAGGCCGGGCGCCGGAAGCTGCGACGGCACGGCGAGATAGGCATCGAATTTGCCGTCCGGCCCGTCTATCGATACGGTTTGGCTTTCCATGTCCTTTTCCCGATGGCCCGCTGGCTTTCGGAAACATATGCCGATGCAGATAAACCGCCAAGCAGGGAAACCCTCATCGATGGCTTCGCGCAGGCAGACGGGGCGGCGCGGCGGAGGCCGCACGCTTTGACAATGGACGACCGGGGCGAGGCGACCATCCGCGGCCTGCCGTTCAGGCTGGAGCACAGCCCGTTCTACCTGATGGGCAGCGCCATCTCGAAGGCGACGCGCAACATCGACGCCGCGCTCGGGGCGACCCGTTTCTCGCAGACCCAGTGGCGGGTGCTGATCACGCTTTCAGAGCGGGGAGCGCTCTCCATCGGCGAGCTTGCGCCGGCGACCTTCGTCGAAAGCTCCGCGGTCGGCCGGGCCGTCGCCCGGATGGAACGGGACGGTCTGGTAGCCCGGGAAAGCGATCCCGGAGACCGCCGGGTCACGCAGGTCAGCCTGTCCCCCGAGGGGCGGCTTCGGATGGAAGAGCTGAAGTCGGTCGTCGTGGCGGAGATCAACCGGCTGCTCGACGGTTTTGCGGAAGAGGATGTCCGGACCCTGAACGCCTATCTCCTGCGAATTTCGCAAACCGCCGACGAGACCGCGCGCCGCCGGGCCTCCGGTTCCGACGGATAGTCGGAATCTTCCGTAAAGAGATTACGCTTTTCGGCGGTGTTGCCTCGCGATATATCTGCATGTGCAGATAATTTTGAAATATGCATTCGAGAGGAATGACAATGGACGGGCTGGAATCTCTGGACCCTGCTGCGCGAATCGTCGGGCCGAGCAGTGATTTTTCCCGCATACCCTATCATCTGTATACCGACCCGGCGGTCTTCGATCTGGAGCAGGAGCGGATATTCCGGGGGCCCACCTGGAGCTATCTCGGCTTCGAGAACGAGGTCAGGGAACCGGGCGACTACATCACCGGTTATGTCGGGACGACGCCCTATGTCCTGACCCGGGACAAGGACGGCGCGCTTCATGCCTTCGTCAACCGCTGCGCACACCGGGGCGTTGCGGTCGTCCGCAACCTGCGCGGCAATGCCCGTAACTTCACCTGCATCTATCACCAATGGTGCTATGCGCTGAACGGCGACCTGATCGGCGTGCCGCTGATGAAGGGCATGGGCGGCGTCGGCGGCTATCCCGACGACTTTTCCGTCGACGGTCACGGGCTCAGAAAACTGAAGATCGAAACGATTTCCGGCATCGTATTCGGCACGTTCAGCGATGCGGCGCCGCCGCTCGAGGACTATCTCGGCCCGTCGATCTGCGCGCGGCTCAGGATGGTCTGCGGCCGGCCCATCAAGGTTACGGGCTATCACCGCCACACGATGCGCGCGAACTGGAAACTGTTCGTCGAGAACACCCGCGACATGTATCACGCGCCCATGCTGCACCCGTTCCTGCCGGTCTTCGGAATCGTTGACACGAACATGAAGGCGACAATGGAAATGAACGAGCGCGGCGGCCTGAACTCGCTGCTTTCCGGCTATCGGCCGCCGCCCGGCGAGGCCGAGCCGGCACGGCCGCGACCGTCCAAGGGCCTTGTCCTCGAAGAGCCGAGCGTCGCCGTCGGCGTTCCGGAATTCCCGGATGGCCTCGCGATTTCCATTATCTCGATCTTTCCCAGCTGCCTGTTCACGCTGCCCGGCAATACCTTCAGCGTCCGGCAGATCCGACCCAAGAGCGTCGATGAGGTCGAGACCCTGTACACTTGGTACGCGTTCGAGGACGACGACGAGGAGATGCTCCAGCGCCGCCGGATGCAGAACAACCTGTTCGGACCTGCCGGCTATGTCGCCATGGAAGATGCCGAGGCGATGGAGCTGATCCAGCAGCGCATTTCCGATGGCGCCCTGGAAGGCCGGGCGCTGCTCGAATTCGGCGGACGGGGCACCGAGGATCGGATCGATCACATGTTGAGCGAAGGCGCCATCCGGGCATTCTGGAAAGGCTATTGCGATATCATGGATATCCCGGTGTCCGACGGATCGGCGGCGGCGTGAGGATGGCGGCGATGGATTTTCTGGAGACCGAAATGCGCATCGGACGCCTGAACCAGGAATATGCCCGCTGCATCGACGAGGACCGGCTGGAAAGCTGGGTCGATTTCTTCAACGGCGAGGACGCGCGCTACCTGATCCACCCGCGCGAGAATGCCGACAACGGCCTCGAGGGCTACTGGATGTATTGCGGGAACAAGCCGATGATGCGCGACCGCATCGTCGCGTTGCGCAAGGCGAACATCTACAACATCCACTACGACCGGCACATCGTCGGCGGCAGCCAGATTGTCGGCGCGGAAGACGGGATTTACGACGTCCGGACCAACTATTGCGTGATCCAGACCGACGTCGAAGGCCGCAGCGAAGTGTTCAGCGCCGGCGAGTATCGCGACAAGGTCGTGCTGACGAACGGCGACGCCCGGTTCCGGGAAAAGATCGTCGTGCCCGACACCTTCAATATCGAGCGCCCGCTCGCCGTCCCGCTCTAGCCGGTCGCTCTTTCGTAGGAACCGTTCGCCGGCTGTCGATCCGGCACAACCCGGACCCGCACCAAGTCGGCGCCGCTGCCGGTGTTGTCGGTCAGCGAGAGCGACATCGCCGCAACGGCATTGAGGTTCGGCAGGTTCAGGTCCTTGGCGTAGGGCGTAACCCAATGGTCGAACTGACCGATCATCAGGACCGTGTCCGGCCGGATGCCCTCGCGCAATTCCGCGATCCCCGAGGTCGCGCCGGTCGCCGATTCGATGCGCACCGGATCGCCATCGCGTATGCCGAGCGCGTGCGCCGCCGAGCGGTTCATGACCACGCCGCGGTGGCCGGCGACATTCTCCGCCATTTCGTGGATCATCGGAATGGTCACGTTGGCGCCCCAGGAATATTGCATGCTGCGCGCCGTCAGCGCCCAAAGCGGATAGTCGTCGGGGTCCGCGCCGACCTCGCGGACATGGTCGATCCAGTAGTCCGGAAAGCTGCGGTAGGTCGGCAGCGGTTCATATTCCTCAAGCTGTTTCTCCCACCAGTCGATTCCGGCTTCGCGCAGCCGGTTGGCGAGCTGTTCGCCATGCCGCTTGAGACGTTCCTGGTAGGGCATCTCGAAGCGCAGCCCCTGCCGTTTGAAGAAGGGATAGAGATACCAGTCGAGCTGGGCCGTCTCGCGCAACAGATAGCCGTGCTCCCGGAACCAGTCGATGCCGCGGACTTCCTCGCCCCCGGTCAGCGCGTGGGTGCCGGCGCGCGCCACGCGGTCCCAGATCTCGTCGGTGGTATGGGGCCGGTCGGGTGTGAGGCTGTAGTCGTAATTCTCCGCCGCCAGCGGCACGCCCAGCCGGCCCTCATTGATGACGCCGTGATAGGCCTGCACAATCCCGGTCCGCTGCGCCAGTTCGCTGGCGATATCGGTTATGTCGCGGCAGTCGACCGCAGGCTCGACGGCCGGCTGACGGATCGCCCAGCCGCGGTGATGCCAGAACTGCTCCATGAACTGGCTGCCGCCGATCTTGATGAGCTGAAGGCTTTCGAGGTCGGTCGCCTCGGGCAGCAGCAGGTCAGCCATCCAGTTGGTTTCGTCAAGCGTGTAGGCGAAACTGATCAGATAGGGAAAGTCCGCGATCATGTCGGCGACGCGCGGCCCGTCCCACATGGAGATTGCCGGGTTGGTGCGGAAGGTGATCCAGACATCGGGATGGGTCTGCCGGGGCATCCCCTTGGGTTTCTTGTTATGGAATATCCACGGCAGCGTCGTTGGGCCGAGCCCCTGCGAACGCGGCGAATCGCCGGCGAGCGGAACCAGCGTGTTGTAGGCGTTACGGATGTTGGGCTGCGCCTGCCAGCCCTGGCGCGAGGTGTCGTTGAAGGGAAAATCCATGAAGCCGTCATTGGTCGGCGTAATGCTGGCGAAGCGGTCGTCCGGCGGTTCGTTCAGCTTGAGTACCGCCGGCCCGACCGTGCCGCCCGGTACTTCGAGCGCGCCGACCAGCGTCGCCAGGACAATCCGGGCCCAGCAGGTGTGATAGCCGCCCCAACCGTTGTTCACGCTCTTGCCGAGCAGGATGGAAACCGGCCGGAGCGGTAGCGTCTCGCCGTCGATTTCGATGGTATCCCCGACCCGGGCGTGGGCAAGGAACTCGTCGGCGACGCATCGGATGCGCTCGGCCGGGATATCGCATTCGCCTTCCGCCCAGTCCGGCGAAAACGCCGCCATATGGTCGAGCAGCAACTGGAACGCCGGTTTGGCCACCGCGCCGTCATGCTGCCAGGTTTTCCCGTCCGCGCCGCGCTCGATACCGCTCGCCCGCCAGGCGCCGTCCAGCGCCGGCTCGACGATCGCCGCGTCGAACGGCTTTGCCACGCCGGCCGCCAGATCTTGGATCAGCGGCTTGTCGGTTTCAGGGTCCCGCAGATAGTAGCCGTTCGGCCCGACCAGATAGGGCGCGCTGGTGTCGTCGCGCAGGAACGGCACATCGCACACCGCGCGCCAGTCGTTCTCGTGCAGAATCCGGTGGATCAGCGCGAAGAGGAAGGCTGCGTCGGTCTTCGGCTTTATCGGCAACCATTCCGACGAGCAGGCCGCGGTGACCGAAAGATGCGGCTCGACCTGTACGCGCTTGAGGCCGGCGGCGCGCGCATCGGCCTGGCGCCAGGCGCCGGTGACGCCCGACGAGTTCTCGATATTCTTGCCGCAGTTGACGATGTAGTCGCAGCGCGGCGTATCGGGCGCGCAGATGAAGGCCCGATGCCACAGTTCGCCGTAGAAATGCTCGGAATGATAGCATTTGGCGCCCGAGCCCGCGCCGTAGCCCATGTCGACCGGCCCCCATGCGGCGAGAAAGGCCGGCAGCGTGCCGATATATTTGGGCGGCGAATCGTTGCCGCCGAGAGTGAAGGCAAGGCGCGGGTAGCCGGAATCGTCACGCAACCCCCGGGCCCGGATGACGTTCAGTTTCCCGGCAACCATGTCGAACGCTTCGTCCCATGAGATCGGGACGAAGCCGGGATCCTCGCCGCGGCCTTTCCGCGGATTGGTCCGCTTCATCGGCTGCTTGATACGGTGCGGATTGTAGGTCTTCTGGATAAGGCCATAAGCCTTGACGCAGATCCGACCGCCGGCCGGGTGCTCGGCGATGTCGAAGTTAGGCTCGACACGCAGGGCTACGCCGTCCCGCACCTCGACCTTCATCAGGTCGGGGCCCGCGGCGCACTGATTGCAGTATACGGGCACCAGCTTGCGCTCGGCAGACATCTTCGCTAACCGGCCGGTCGGTTCATGCCGCAGGGTGCGGATCCACTCATGCTACGATGTCAGGATCCGGCCGTCGAAGCAAATTCCACGCAGATCACTCGAATATGCATGTATCTTATGACGGGCGAACGGAATGAGCCCGGCGGAAAATCCGGCGGCAAGGCGCCCGGCAATCCCGTGCCCATTCCGGAACCGGCCAGGAAAATGTTTGACCGGAGGCCATGACAGAAACCGTCGATTGCATCGTCGCCGGAGCCGGTATTGTCGGCCTCGCGATCGCCCGGGCGCTGGCGATGGCCGGGCGCGAGGTCATCGTTCTGGAACGCAATGCCTGGATCGGCAACGAAACCAGCTCGCGCAACAACGAGGTCATCCATGCCGGATTTCTTTATACGCCGGACTCATTGAGAGCGGCCCTGTGCCGCCGCGGTGCGGAGCGTACCTATCGCTATTGCGCAACTCATGGCATCCCCTGCCGACGCCTCGGCAAGTTGATGCCGGCCGTGGACGACGCCGAACTCGGAATTTTGGCCAAACTTGTTGGAGCCGGACACGCCGCGGGCGCCGCTGAACTGGTGTTATTGAATGGCAGGGAAGCGGCGCGCCTGGAACCGGCGCTGCGTTGCAAGGGCGCCCTCTATTCGCCCTTCACCGGCGTTGTCGACACCCATGCGCTGATGCTCGGCTATCGCGGCGATGCCGAGGACCATGGCGCGATGATCGCCTTTTCGAGCGCAGTAACGGGCGGCGATGTGCGCGATGGCATCCGGCTGCGCGTCGCCGACGCCGATGGCAGCGAATCGGCGGTCGGCTGCCGTGTCTTCGTCAACGCCGCCGGCCTCGGCGCCCGGCAGATCGCGCTTTCGTTTGCCGGTCTACCGGACAGGTTCGCACCAGCGGTACGCTACGCCCTTGGGCGATTTCTGTCGTGGAGTGGCCCGCCGCCGTTCGGTCGCATTGTCGTGCCGCTGGGCGATCGCCTCGCCGATGGCGGCGCGTTCACCTTGGACATCGCGGGCCGGGGCAAGTTCGGCGGCGACCTCGTGTGGGTCGACGAGGTCGACTACCAGGTCCCCGGCGACCTCGCTCCCAAATTCGCCGAGGCGATCCGCGGCTACTGGCCCGATGTCGACGAGAGCCGCCTGTCGCCGGACTATGCCGGCATCCGCCCACGCACCTGGGGGCCGGAAGAGGGCAACGGCGACTGGACAATTTCCGGCCCCCAGGATCATGGGGTGCCCGGCCTGGTCAACCTGCTCGGCATCGAAACGCCCGGTGTAACCGCGGCCCTGTCGATTGCAGACTGCGTTCTGGAACGTCTCGGTATTCCGCCGGTGCAGGCCGACCGGGACTAACTCCCGCTCTGCTGGAGGACGTTGTTGCGCATGCGCTTGAGCAGCGACAGAAGCGTCCGCCTTTCCTGGGCGGAGAAGCCGTCCATGGTCGATTCGACGATCCGCATGACGCTGGGATAGGCCTCGTCGACCTTGCGCCGGCCGGCTTGCGTGATGCAGACCAGCACGTTGCGCCGGTCGTGCGGCGGTGTTCTGCGCTCGATCAGCCCGTCCCGGGCCATCAGGTCGATGATCCGGCTGAGATTGGACCGGTCGATCGCCAGCTTGGCCGAGAGATAGCTGATATTGTGGCCGTCGCTTTCCTGCAGCACCGCCAGCACCCGCCAGAACATGACGGAGATGCCGAAGGGGCGCAGGGCATGATTCAGCGCGGCAAAGTTCCCAGACTGGATGGTGTAGATGTAGTAGGTCGGGAACTCGGTGACGGAGAACTGCGCGGAGGTCACGTCATCGGGCAACGGCGGGACAACTCCCTCTTTCCTGCGTCGACGACACGAATTTCCAGGTGACATCGATCAGGGCAGGTTGATACACCAATAGGTGAAATATGGGTGGAATTTCACTTATATCAACCGCCATTTGCGAGGCACCATGCGCATTCTCATGCTCGGCACGGCCGCCGCCGCGCCCGATCCCGACCGTAACCATTCGGCGATTCTGATCACGGTCCGCGATCGGCACTACATGTTCGATTGCGGCCACGGGGCGACGCACCAGCTGATCCGCTGCAACGTCAATCCCGGCCATGTCGACGCGGTATTCCTGTCGCATCTGCATTACGACCATATTGCCGATTTCGCCTTCTTCCTGCTGACCACCTGGATCACCGACCGGGAAAACCCGCCGGTCGTGGTCGGCCCGCCGGGCACGCGCGGCTTCGTCGACCACCAGTTCGCCGATGGCGCCTTCGCCAAGGATATCGAGGCGCGGGCGGCCTACCGGAACCGCCAAGGCAATATGCATGTGCTCAAACCCGATGTCCGCGAGTGCGAGCCGGGTGTTGTGTTCGAGGATGAGCTGGTCAAGGTCTCGGCCTGCTATGTCGAGCACATTCCCCGCGAAATCTCACCCTGTTTCGGCCTGCGGCTCGATTCCGTCGACGGCAAATCGGTGGTCTTCTCCGGCGATACCGCGCCGTGCGACCGGCTGATCGACCTGGCGCAGGACTGCGACCTGCTGATCCACGAATGCACCTTCCCGGAGAAGGCGCTGGAATTCCGCCGCCGGGCCAATGTCGGCACCTGGGCTCATACCAGCCCGGTCGAACTGGGAAAGATCGCCGCTGCATCGCGCTGCAAGAGCCTGGTCGCGACCCATTTCGGCAGCTTCGACACCACCTATCCGGTGCTTCGCGACATGATGTCGGTGCATATGCCGCGCGACCTGATCGGCCCCGCCTTCATGGAAGACGTCGTTGCCGATATCCGCAGATCCTACCCAGGCGACCTGCGCCTCGCCCACGACGGCATGCGCATAGACCTGTAGCCGGCGGATCGGGCTGCGCCGCTACATCTGGTTCGGCAGCCACAGCACGATGATCGGGGAAAGCAACCAGCACGACAAGGCGCACCAGATCGGAAGCGATGCGTCGGATCCGACTATGGTGCGCCGACGCGTAAGGCGCCGGCCGAAATATCGCGGCAATCTGAATTGAGGATTCGAAAGAATTGTTGTAAACTAATGATATGAAATCGGAATCTCCGGTGTCGAAGGGCAAACCGGATGGATAAATTCTTGAGACGAGCCGGAGTTTTTATGTCGGCAGTAACTGTATTCGTTGCGGCGAATGCTGTTACGGCGCTTGCCGATCCGTCGGCGATTCTTTCAAGAGCCTCCGCAGCCGGACAGGATTATGTGAATCCCCCGGGCGGAACCGGACAGGACGCGCGTCGGTCTTTTGCCGAGTGGATTGCGGGGCTGAAAGCCGAAGCCCGGAAGAAGCGGATCGGCGAACGCACATTGGCTGCGGCGCTCGACGGTCTTCGCCTGAACCGGCGGACCCTCGCTCTGGAGTCGCGTCAGCCGGAGTTCGCCACGCCTGTCGGCGCCTATGTTGCGGCCCTGACGACCAAGGAGGCGCTGGATGCCGGCAGGGAGAAACGCAGGCTTCACGCCGACCTGCTTGGCAGGATCGAAAGATCCTACGGCGTGCCCGCGCGCTATATCCTCGCGATCTGGCGGCTGGAATCCAACTTCGGGGCCAACTTTGGCGCCTTTCCGGTGGTCGAGACCCTGGCAACGCTGGCCTATGCCGGCACGGCGAAACGCCGGCCTTTCTGGCGTCGGCAATTGTTCGGCGCGCTGCAGATCGTCGACCGGGGGCACGCCCCGCTCGGCCGGCTGGTTGGCTCCTGGGCCGGCGCCATGGGCCATACCCAGTTTATTCCGACTACCTTTCTTGCCCACGCTGTCGATTTCGACGGTGACGGCCGCCGCGACATGTGGCGCAGTCTGCCGGACGTTTTTGCCTCGACCGCCAACTATCTCAAAAAGTCCGGCTGGCAGCCGGGCCTGCCGTTCGGTTGGGAGGCGGCGCTGCCTTCGGGGTTCGACTACAGCCAGGCCCATATCGGGGAAAGCAGGACCGTGGCGGAATGGCAGGCGCTGGGCGTCCGTCGCGCCGACGGCGAGCGGCTTTCCGAAAGAGATAGAAAAGTCAGTCTGATTGTGCCGGCTGGATGGAATGGACCAATCTTTCTGGTTACGGATAACTACCGTGCCATCCTGCGGTACAACAACGCTGCCGCCTATGCGCTGACGGTCGGCTTGCTGGCGGAACGGCTTGAGGGGCGGGGCCGGCTCGTCGTCCGCTGGCCTTCCGGCGACCGCTTGTTGACGCGGGCGGAGAAGACAGAGTTGCAACAGAGGCTGACCGCGCTCGGCTACGATCCCGGGCCGGTCGACGGCAAGGTCGGTCTCGAAACGAGGAAGGCGGTCCGGGCCTTCCAGAAAAAGGCCGGCAGACCGGCCGACGGTTACGCCAACCATGCATTGCTGGAGGCGGTCCGCAAGACCGTCTCTCGCTGAACGGCGGGGTGAGAAGAGAGCAGACGGTCGATCCGCGGCGCCGAAGGCCCGCGGATTGCTGAAACAGGGTAGGTCGAAAATGCTGTTCCTTCATCGCGACAACCGGCCGGCCGGATCGTGGCCAGGCCTCCGAAACGGCGCGCTTTTGGCGTTCGCCGGCGCTGTCCTCGCTGCGTGCGGCGGCGGACATTTCGGGTCGGGCAAGGATGCGTCGGGCCAGTACCGCGCTTGCCTGAAGCGGAGCCACGCGTTGTACCGGTCGCGCGGCGGCTTCGACGACTATCTGCGCCGGGTGAAGCAAGTCGGGCGCCGGTGCGGCATCAGCAGTTCGACACTGCATGCGGCGCTGGGCGGCCTGGACAGCGGAAACAACGCGGCGCCGGACATCGCCGATGCCGGCCGGACCGCCGCCGAACAGCAGGTGGCCGACGCCTCGGGCGCCGCCGGGGTGCTGTTTGCCCGCCGACGCGGCGGCAACGCCGTGCGCGACTATGTGGATTACCGCGTGACGCCGGACCTCGTCTACCGGGGGCGGCGGATGATGTCCCGCCACCGGCGATTGCTCAAGGGAATCGAGCGGCGATATGGCGTCCCGGCCCATTACCTGGTGGCCTACTGGGGCATCGAATCCAAATTCGGCGCGGTAACCGGCCGCTATCGCGTCGTGCCGACCCTCGCCAAACTCGGCTATCGCAGCCATCGACGGCGTTTCTTTTCCGGCGAACTGCTCGGCGCCCTCCTGATCGCCGATCGCGGCTTTGCGCGTCTCAGCCGGATGTACGGCAGCGCGGCCGGCGCCATGGGCCAGACGCAATTCATGCCTTCGGCCTATATCTACTATGCCGTCGATCACAACGGCGACGGTCGGCGCGACATCTGGCGCAGCAACGCCGACGTTCTCGCCTCGATGGCCAATTACAATATCAAACGCGGCGGATGGGACAGTCGTCTCGGCAGTGCAATCTATGAAGTGCGCCTGCCGCGCCGCCTGAGCGTAAGCCGGACGGGCTTCTACAACCTGCGTCCGCTGGACACCTGGCGGCGCGCCGGCGTTCGCCGGATCGACGGCCGATCCCTGCCGAGGAGTCGCGAAGGCGCCGCGATCTACATGCCGGCGGGCTGCCGCGGGCCGAAGTTCCTGCTGACGAAGAACTTCCGCGCCATTATGCGCTATAACAACCTGATCGAATACGCCTTCGCCGTTTCGGTGCTGGCGGAAAAGATCAAGCACGGTTTCCAGATCCGCAAACCCTGGCCCCGGCACGACTACGCATTGAGCCAGCGGGAGCGTGCAGACCTGCAACGCCGGCTCACCCGGATGGGCTACGGCCGCCTGAAAGCCGACGGTATTCTGGGCAAGAACAGCCGGCGCGCCATCCAGCGCTATCAGAGCCGCAAGGGCCTGTGCGCCAGCGGCCATGCCAACACGCGGCTCTATAATCATATCCGCGGCCGGGGCGGCGGGCGGTATGCCGGCAGCGGCAGCGAAGCGAGGCCGCAAGAAGCGGTGATCCAGCATGCGGAAGCGCAATAAGGCGAGCCCGCTCCGGCGCGGCACCGAAACCCCGGGCCCGCCTATTCCATATCGACCGGCACGCCGGGCCGCTTCTTGCCGCTGCGGATGACCTGGATGCTCTGAACCGTGGTGACGTGGCGGGCGGAAGTCAGGCGGGTGGTGATCTCGTTTTCGTGCGCCGTGTTGCGCGCCACGATCTTCAGCAGGAAATCGCCGGCGCCGCGCACCATGTGGCATTCGCGCACTTCGCGCCAGTTGCCCATTTCGACCTCGAACGCGCTCAGCACTTCCTGGGCCTGGCTGTCCAGACCGACCAGCACGAAGAACAGCACTTCGAAGCCCAGGGCTTCCGGGTCGACCTGGGCATGGTAACCGCGGATATAGCCGGCTTCCTCCAGCGCCCGGACCCGGCGCAAACAGGGCGGCGCGGAAATCCCGGCGCGCTGCGCCAGCTCGACATTGGTCATCCGACCGTGCTCTTGCAGGTCGCGCAAAATCTTCAGGTCGATGGCGTCCAGGCGAACCCGTTTGCCGTTTTCCATCATCAGGCGTGTTGGCATGGACAGTCGCTATCCTCCCTGCGTTCCGCCGCTCCAGGCTCAATGGCGGATTCGGAAATTTCCCTGTGACAATCGGTTTTCCTGCCGGGATTGCCTGTCCAATGCCAGACACGCAATAAAGTTTCAATGATTTCCGAATCATTCGCGAATGCGCGGGCGTGCCAACGATGACGAATCCGCTCACCGTATGGGCGGTGACCGAGGGGCATATCGGTACCGAAAACCAGGCACGCGGCGTGGCGGAGGCATTGATCGGCGACGGGCCCGGCGCCATTGTCGTCAAACGTATCGCGCTCCGCGCACCGTGGCGCTGGCTGCCGCCGGCGCTGTGGCCTGCGCCGCTGTCGGCGGTTGCCAGCGACAGCGATCCGCTGGCGCCGCCCTGGCCGGACGTCCTTATCAGTTGCGGCAGACGGGCCGCCGCGCCGAACCTGGCCGTTCGGAAACGGAGCGGCGGCGCCACTCTCTCGGTGCACATCCAGCGGCCGTATATGCCCAGCGACCGGTTCGACCTGGTTGTCGTACCGCGGCATGACAACCTGCACGGCGCCAATGTTCATATCACCCGCGCCGCTGTCCATCGCATCACCCCGGAGCGCCTGATACGGGGCCGGCGCGACGCCGGCCTCCGAACGGACCCGGCCCGCCACGCCGTCACCGTCCTGATCGGCGGATCGAACAACCGGCACCGATTTACCGAGGCGGTCGCAGCAAGGCTCGGCGACCGGCTGGCCGCCCTGTGCCGGCGCCGGCCCATCGACCTGCGCCTCACGCCGTCTCGCCGCACCCATCCGGCAATCGTCCGCATTCTGGCCGGGAAACTGGCCGGCACCGGGGCCGAAATCTGGGACGGCTCCGGCGACAATCCGTATTTCGCCTGGCTGGCCATCGCGGATTCCGTCGTCGTCACCTGGGATTCGGTTTCGATGACCTCGGAGGCGCTGGCGACCGGCAAGCCGGTCTATGTCCTGCCGCTCGAAGGGAGGTCCCGGCGTATCGACCGGTTTCAGGCCGGTCTGCAGGAAGACGGTTATACCCGCGTGTTCGACGGGGAACTGGATCGCTGGACCTACGAGCCGCCGGACGATACGGCTGCTGCTGCAGCGGCAATCCGCGCCCGCTTGCGTGAGCGCCGCGCTACGGTGGAGAACGCCTGACCGAAGCGAAGCCGGTCGTTCGCACCGGGCGGCCCTGCCCGCTATGCGCTCAGGTTGACCCTGGCATTGCCTCTGCGCCGGTCGCGCCGTATTTTTCTTTCGAATTCCTTCCTGGAGTCGGACCGCTCCCGCCGCCCGTAAATCCCCGTATCGGATCGCCATCCATGCCACAGACCTACCACGACCGCGTTCTGATTATAGGCTCCGGCCCGGCCGGCTACACCGCCGCCATCTATGCAGCGCGCGCAAATCTGGCGCCGCGGATGGTGATGGGCATGCAGCCCGGCGGCCAGCTGACGATCACGACGGATGTCGAGAACTACCCCGGCTTCGCCGACGTGATCCAGGGACCGTGGCTGATGGAACAGATGCAGGCCCAGGCCGAACATGTCGGAACGAGCATTACCCACGACCTGATCGTCGATGTCGATTTAACGCAGCGGCCGTTCCGCTGCGTCGGCGATGGCGGCGATGTCTATCTCGCCGATACCGCGATCATCGCGACCGGGGCCCAGGCCCGGTGGCTGGGCCTGCCCAGCGAAGAAAAATTCATGGGATTCGGCGTTTCGGCCTGCGCAACCTGCGACGGCTTCTTTTACCGCGGCAAGGAGGTGATCGTCGTCGGCGGCGGCAATACGGCCGTCGAAGAGGCGATCTATCTCACCAATCACGCCACGAAGGTCACCCTGGTGCACAGACGCGAAGAACTGCGGGCGGAGAAAATCCTGCAGGACCGCCTGTTCGCCAACCCGAAAATCGGGCCGGTCTGGAACAGCGTGCTGGAGGAAGTGGTCGGCGACAGCGACCCGCCGGGAGTGACGGGCGCCCGGTTGCGCAACGTCGTGACCGGGGAAGTCAGCGAACAGCCGGTCGACGGCGTCTTTATCGCCATCGGCCACGACCCCGCCACAGCCGTGTTTGAGGGCAAGCTGGCGATGGACCACGAGGGCTACATCCTGGTGGAGCCGAACAGCACGGTAACCAGCGTTCCCGGCGTTTTTGCGGCGGGCGACGTGGTCGACAAGATCTACAGGCAGGCAGTGACCGCTGCCGGTCTGGGCTGCATGGCGGCGCTGGACGCCGAGAAATTTCTGGCAGAACGGGTAATGGCAACGCCGATGGCGGCGGAATAGTCGCCGGAACAAGCGCCGGAGCAGTTGCCGGGCCGTGACGCGGCCCGGGGGCGGAAAAAGATGATGGACTGGGACAAACTAAGGGTCTTTCTGGCAGTTGCCGATGCTGGCAGCTTCACCCATGCTGGCGATACCCTTCACTTGAGCCAGTCCGCTGTCAGCCGCCAGATCGGCGCTCTGGAGGAGTCTCTGAAAACAGCCCTGTTCAACCGGCATGCCCGCGGCCTGATCCTGACCGAACAGGGCGAGTTGCTGTACCGCAATGTCCGTGAGATGGCGGGCCGGCTGAACGAAACGGAAGCGCTGATCGCCGAAAGCAAACAAAAGCCCGAAGGGCCGCTGGTTGTCACGGCGCCGACCGGTCTGGGGTCCAGCTGGCTGACGCCGCGCATCGGCGAATTTCTGAAGAAATTTCCGGATATCGACGTCAGCCTGATATTCGCCGACGACGAGCTCGATCTGGGGATGCGTGAAGCGGACGTCGCGATCCGCCTGACCGAACCGACGCAGCCCGACCTGATCCGCCGGTCGCTGATGACGATTAACAACCATGTCTACGGTTCGACCGATTATGTGCGCCGGCACGGTATGCCGAAGACACCGGCCGATCTGGACAATCACCGGCTGATAACCTTCACGGACCATCCCCCGCCGCCCGTCTTTGTGAACGCCGACTGGATCCTTACCGCAGGTGCGAACGGCTCCCGGCGGCGCGCAACAATCCTGCGGGTCAACAGTATTTACGGAATTTTCCGGGCCGTGCGCAGCAGCGTCGGACTGGCGCTGCTGCCTGACTATCTGGTCGACGGCAACGCCAACATGGTGCGGGTGCTGTCGGAGACGGACGGCCCGGCGATGACGGCCTATTTCGTTTATCCCGAGACCCTGCGCAAATCGGCGCGCGTCGCGGTATTCCGCGATTTCCTGATCCACAAGATCAGCGAAACCCGCTTCTGATCTGAAGCGTGGCGCCACCGGCCGGACGCGCCAGCCATGCAAATCTTGCATGGTGAAGCTGTTCCATCGACTCTACTGCACAGGCTGAATTGGCCCCATAATCTGTATTGCGGACGTGTGGTGCAACGCTGCATCTCTCCGCCGGCCTGTAAAGTTTGTGTCCTATTGTCGGCGGAGGGTAATCGTCGAAAGCACAGCGTCCTCCCAGACGTGAAGCCTCCCTGTTCCTGAGTCCCGAAACTACGGTTTTCGGGACTCTCTTTTTGATTTGATTCGGCCCGGCCGTCGGGCGAACCGGCAGCGGCGCAAGATTCGTCAGCCCATCAGGCCGGGCAGAAGCAGGGCGATTTCCGGCACGGCGATAATCAGCCCCAATCCGATCAGGCTGGCGACGACGAACGGCCAGACACCCGCGAATATCGACCAGATCCGGACGTCGACGAGCACCGTCTTCACGACGAAGACGTTCATGCCGATCGGCGGTGTGATCAGGCCGATTTCAACGATGATAATGGCGACGATGCCGAACCAGATCAGATCCACGCCCATCGGCTCGATCACCGCCACGAAAATCGGGATGGTCAGAAGCAGCATCGCCAGGCTGTCGAACACACAGCCGAGCAGCAGATAGATCACGCACATCGCCACCACGACGCCGACAGGCGACAGTTCGAAATACTCGATCAAGCTGACCATGCCGTCGACCATGCCGGCCAGGTTGGTGAAGTTGGCGAAGATCAGCGCGCCGAACGCCACGACGAAAATCATGGACGTCGTGATCCCGGCCTCGATGAGCGGTTCGACGATAGCGCGCCAACTGAAATCCCTGCGGTTGAACAGGGCGATGAGCAGGAACAGCAGGCTGGCGGCAGCGCCGATGCCGGCGGCTTCCGACGGCGTGAATACGCCGAGATAGATGCCGCCCAGAATGATTGCGAACAGGACGATGACCCCGCCGACGCTGATGAACAATTCGGCGACGTTGTCCGGCCGCTCGACCTCCGATGGCGGCGCCAGGCCGGGCTTGATCCGGATCACGGCCACGATGGCAACGATGTACAGGACGGTCAGCAGGACGCCGGGGATGACGCCGGCGATGAACAGCTTGCCGATATCGCTTTCCGTCAGGATGCCGTAGATCACCATCGGCACGCTGGGCGGAATCAGGATGCCGAGGGTGCCGCCGGCGGCGATCGAGCCCGCCGCCAGGCTGTCGGCATAGCCGTAGCGTTTCATCGACGGCATGGCGACCTTGGCCATGGTCGCGGCGGTGGCGAGCGACGATCCCGACACGGCGGCAAATCCGGCGCAGGCGCCCACGGTCGCCATTGCGAGGCCGCCCGGCGCCCGGCCGAACACCATGTTGCCGGCGGCATAGAGGCCGTCGGACAGCCCGGCGCGGTGGATGAACACGCCCATCAGCACGAACAGCGGCAGCACGGCGAGCCCGTCGTTCAGGCCCATGTCGATGATCTGCTGCCCCGACATGTTCATGGCCGGTTCGGCGCCTTCGACGATGGCCTCGAAAAAGCCCGCGTCGTCGCTTTCGCCGCGGACATACGCAAAACCGATCGTGCCGACGATGATCAGCGTATAACCCAGCGGAACGCCGGAAAAGCAGATGGCGAACAGCGCCAGGAAGCCGAGGAGGGTCGCGTCCATCCTGCCGGCCCGGTTCAGTCGACCTGGGACATCATCGACACGCCGGCCGGACGTGTAGCGATGCCGTGCGCCAGGAACCAGGCGAGCAACAGCTGAATGATGAGGGTCGCGCCGGCGAAGCCGCACATGACGTAGGCAATGGGCGCAAACGGCCAGCCGAGATAGTTGGTGATCTGCTTGGCCTCGGCCAGCAACAGGCCCTGCTGGTACATCAGGTAGCAGATCAGCGCGAGCGCCGCCATCGAGCACAGGGTGACGAAGAAGACCTGAATCTGTTTCGAGCGGCCGCGGAAGAATTCCTCGAACAGTGACACGGTGATGTGGTTCTTGTTCCAGGTCACGATCGGCAGGCCGCCGAAGATGGTCAGCCCCATCAGGAACTTGATGACTTCCTCGGCGCCCGCAATCGGCTGGTTCAACAGATAGCGGCTGAAGACATTGGCGAAGACCAGCGCCATCATGCCGAATACGGACAGGCTGACGACTGTCAGCAGTGGGATGGTCAGCAATTTCGGCAGGGCGACGGTGTGCGGCTGCGGTGGGGTGGCGTCGTCGTTCATGCGCTGCTCTGGCGAGCGTTCTCCCGGTGCGTATCGGTTCTGGCTGTGAGGGGGCTCAACCGGCGGTCCGATCATCCCCGACCCAAGGGCCGGAAGCGACGGTTGTCCGGCTGTCGGCAGAGGAAGATGCAAGGGCCCGCAACAAAGCACGGCTTGCAGACTGCCGTCGAGTCGGGACGGCGCGCCGCCGTCCGGGTGTCGCCGAAGCAGCCGTCAGCGAAGCGTGGTGCCGCCGTCTATCGTGATCGACTGGCCGGTCATGAAATCGCTGTCCGACGAGGCGAGGAACAACAGCGCCCCGATAAGGTCCTCGGGCTGCTGGTCCCGTTTGATCAGGCGCGCCTGAGGCGCCATTTCGATGAACCTGCCCCATTTGTCCGTATTGGCGAGAACCTGGTCGCTCAGGACGAAACCCGGACACAGGCTGTTGATCTGTACATTGTGTTCGGCCAGTTCGCGGGCGAGCGATTTGGTCATGACCCAGACTGCCCCTTTCGAGGCGGTATAGTGCGGCATCATCGGCGGCCCGACATGGACGACGCCGGAAGCGATGTTGACGATCTTGCCGGCCTTCTTTTCCATCATGATAGGCGCGACCGTCTGGATGCACTGAAACTGGCCGCGGACATTCACCTGCAGCATCCGGTCGAACTCGTCGGCGGTGATCTGGAGGAAGGGCTTCGGCGTCAGGCTGGCGAAGATGGCGGCATTGTTGACCAGAATGTCGACCGTGCCGAATTCCTGTACGGCGAGATCGGTCATGGCCCGGATCGCTTCGATATTCGAAATATCGGTCTCGATGAAGCGGGCCGCGTCGCCGATTTCTGCGGCTAGCGCGTCGCCGTCGAGAATGTCGGCGATCACCACGTTGGCGCCTTCGGCCGCCAGCGCTTTCGCATAGACCGCGCCGATCCCCTGCGCCGCGCCGGTCACGATCGCCACCTTGCCGTCAACTCGACCCATCGGTTTCCTCCCCAGGTTCGGTTCCGTGTGTTGGATCACGCCATGAAAGGCGTCAGCATTGTCGTGTCGGCCAGCCGCATGCGTTCGGCGAGCATACGGTCGTTCATTTCATCCAGTTTGGCGCGGGCCGCCGGATCGGACCACAGGTTGTTCATCTCGTGCGGGTCGGTGTTCCGGTCGAACAGCTCGCCGGTCTCCTCGCCCATGAACCGGGTCAAACGCCAGCCGTCATGGATCAGGGTCCAGGTGCGCAGGCTGAAGTCAATGTCGATATAGCTGGCGGGGCAATCCTCTTCGATCGTCAGGCCGGCGCGGGCCGGCTCCTTGCCGGTCTCCGCGGCGCCGGCGATATCGAATCCCTGCATGCCGGCAACGGGATCGATGCCGGCCCGGTTAAGGATGGTTTGCGCAATATCGACCGAGCCGCCCAGAACATCGGTGCGCCGGTCAGACGGCCCCGCCGGATCGGCCCAGACGAAGGGCACCCGGATAACGCCCTGATAATGCAGGCCCTGCTTTAGCATCAAGCCGTGGTCGCCCATGAAGTCGCCGTGATCCGAGGTGAAGACGACCACCGTGTCCTCATCCAGGCCCAGTGCCTTCAGCCTGGCGAGGATCCGGCCGACCTGGTCGTCCAGGCAGGCGATCAGGCCATAGGTGAGCGCCAGGATTTCCTTGGTGTGCTGCTCGCCCGCCAGGAAACCCCACATGAACTGGTCGTGGCTCCTGCCATCGGCGTCGTGGGCGCGCAGGGTTTGCAGATAGCGGGGCTCGTCCCTGTTCACATGACCATGGGATTCGGGCAGCGGAATCTCCGCCGGATCGTACATATCCCAGTATTTGCCCGGCGGGCAGAAGGGATTGTGCGGGTCCGGGAAGCTGCAGAACAGGAAGAAGGGCTCGTCCGATCCGGCCCTGTCCGCCAGCCAGTCGATCGTCCGGTCGGCGACCCAGGTGCTGGACCACAATTCCTCCGGCACAGCCGTCCGCCAGGCCTGCGGGGCGGTGACGGCACCTTTGTCGAGGCCGTGTTCGCCGGGCCGACCTTGCCAGCGATGTCCCGGTCCTGCCGCGACCGCCACACGGCGTAGTCGCCGCCGACCCAGTCGCCGTGTCCGTTGGCGATCTCGACATGGTCGAAACCGTAATACGGCGTCGGCACCCTGTAGTCCGGGTTGGCGAGCCATTGGCCGAGCCATTCCCGGTCGTAGCCCGGCCCGGTGCGCCACTCGCGGGTGGCGTTCCACAGGACGTCTTCGCGGCGGACCGGCGCGGAGCCTACGCCCCGGGTCGGGCGGGAGCGGTTGGGATCCGCGTCCTGCTGCGGCGCCGACACGGCCGTCTCGACGCTCGGCGGCCCGGGCGCTTCGAGCGAGACGTCCAATTTCGATAAATTCTGGAAATGCGCCTTGCCGATCAATCCGGTGCTGTAGCCGTCGGCCTTCAGCAGATCGACAAAGGTCACCGCGTCCAGCGAGAGGGGAATGCCGTTCTGGCGCACGCCGTTGGCCGTCGGCGTCCGGCCGGTCAGGATGGTCGCCCGGTTCGGCATGCAGATCGGACAGGAGACGTAGAACTCGCCGCAGGCGAGGCCGCGCCGCGCCAGGGAATCGATGTTCGGCGTCCGGACGATCGGGTTGCCGTAACAGCCGAGATGATCCGCCCGCTGCTGGTCCGTGACGATGAACAGGAAGTTCGGTTTCTTGGCCACGCACCGGGCCTCCTAGAGATGAACCGAACCGCCGTCGGCAGCGATGGTCTGGCCGGTGATGTAGCCGCTGGAGTCGGATGCGAGGAACACGGCAAGGCCGGTGAGATCGCCCGGCGTGCCCAATTCCTTCACGCATTGCAGGTCGATGACCTTTGCGCGGATGGCGTCGGTCCGGCCGGGATTCTCCGCTTCGGTCTCGATCAGGCCGGGCATGATGGCGTTGGCCGTGATGCCGTCCGGCCCGAGCTCCCGGGCCATTACGCGAGTCATGCCGATCACCGCGCTCTTGGACGTCACATAATGCATGAACCAGGGCAGGCCCATCGGCACGGTGCTCGAGGGGACGTTGATGATTCGGCCCTGCTTTTTCGCCCGCATGTCCGGCAACACGGCGGCGGCACAGAGCATCCCGTCGGTGACGTTCACCCGCATGACACGGTCCCATTCCTCGAGCGGGATGTCTTCGAAGCCGCAGCGGCCCAACCTGGTAAAGATCGCGGCGTTGTTCAGCAGCACGTCCGTGCCGCCGAACGCCTCGCGCGCCGCCGCTGCCATGCCTTCGACCGAGGCCGGTTCGCCGACATCGGCCTGAACGGAGATTGCCGAACCTCCTGCGGCGGCGATTTCGCCGGCGACCGCCTCGGCATTGGCGCCGTCCAGGTCCGCGACAACGACGTTGGCGCCTTCCTGCGCGAAAGCCAGGGCATAGGCGCGGCCGATGGCCTGCCCGCCGCCGGTGATGATAGCGGTCTTGCCGTCGAGTATTGACACGCTGCGCCTCCCTAGCGATGCGGCGGCAATGTTCCAGCGTCGGGGCAGAAAGGCAAGTCGCTGCGCAACAGGGCCGTTTTGCGCCCGGCGCTGAGGTCCTCGCCGGCGCGGCGGCGCGTCGCTACTCAGGTCTGTCCCTAAAATACTTCAAGGCGCATCTGCCGACAGGACATGACGGGACGAAGCTGTCCGGTGTGCAATTCCGAACGCCGGGGGCTATAGTGACGGAATCTTCGAGGAGCGGCGATTTCGCGTCCGGAATTGTCCGATCGGTTCGGTCTCTCCGGAGCGGGGTCGGCTCCAAAACACTCATCGTAAGCAGCGGAATCCGCGAATGAGTCTGTCGTGAGGCGGTCGGGTGGAATGGTGGCAGCCCTTGCGGCCGGCATTTTGGCTCTGGCGGCCAGCATGTTACCGACAGGCGATGCCGCGGCCCAGGTCGACGGCAACAAGTCCGGCGCGTCTGCGGGTCAGCAACAGGATGAGAGCACGACCCGCCGTCCGAGCGGCGCAAAACTGTCCGAAGGCACGGCGGCAAACGCGGCGAAGCCCTTGGGCCTCGAAGCCTTGTTCAAGCGGTTTCTGATCGACGAACGCAGCGTGGGATATATCGCCGTCGACGCCGCGACAGGGGCGCTCCTGACGGCGCGGAACCCGGACGGAGGCTTTACCCCGGCCTCCGCCATCAAGGCGCCGACGGCGATCATGGCGCTGAGCGTCCTGGGACCGGAGCATCGGGCGGTCACGAGCCTGTACCGGGCCGGGGCCGTGAAGGGCGGCGTCCTGAACGGCGACCTGGTTCTGGTCGGCGGCGGCGACCCGGAACTGTACACCGAGGACTTTCTGCCGATGATCCGGGCGCTGAAAGCGCAGGATATCGAGCGGGTGAGCGGCCGTTTCCTCTATGACGACAGCCTGTTTCCCGAGGCCCGGCAAATCAGCGCCGCCCATTACGACGATGTCGGCTATAACGGGGGAGTCGGCGCGCTGTCGCTGAATTTCAACCGGCTGCGCCTGAGTTGGACCAGGTCCGACCGTGGCCTGCGGGTCCGGATCTATTCGAAGACCGACAGGATGGTTGTGCCCGTCGACATGGTAACCAGCGGGATCGCGCCGGCCGGAACCAGGGCGCGCCACGGCGTGGTCCGGAACGGCGACGGCCCGACGCCGCGCTGGCTGGTCGTGCCGACGGTCCGGCGCAGCGGCGCCATGTGGGTGCCGGTCAAGCGTCCCGGACTGGTCGCCGCCCATGTGTTTCAGAAACTTGCCGGGAAACATGGCGTTTCGGTGCCCGACCCGGAGCGCGGGGTGCGGCCGGCCGGCGCCGTTGAGGTCGCGGGCCACCGCTCTGCTCCGTTGATCGGTTTTGTGCGCCACTTTCTGAAATACAGCAACAATGTTGCCACCGAGATCGTCGGCCACGCGACGACCCGCCGGCTTGCCGGCAAACCGCTGAGCCTTGCGCAATCCGGCGCGGCGATGGCGGCCTGGTACCGGCAGCATATCCCGGCCGCGAACTGGTCCGGCCTGCGCATCGGCAACCATTCCGGGCTGACCCGTAAGACACGCATTTCACCCCGGCAGATGGCCGCGATCCTGCGATGGGCGCGCGACCGGGATTATGCCGGCTACAGGATGCGGGATCTTCTCCAGCCCTATTGGGTCGGCGCCGGCACAGCCGGCAACGCGAAACGCCGGCCCGGGGCCGACCGACCGGCCGCGCGCTCCGGGCAAGGTTCCAAGCGTCCTGCGAGCCGGCCCGCACCCGGCGCCAGGGATACCGGCGCGATGCAGGTGCGCGGCAAGACCGGCACGCTCAATCACGCCCGGTCCCTCGCCGGCTACATGACAACCCGGTCGAACCGCGAGATCGTCTTTGCCGTATTGATCGACGACGACCGCGCGCTTCGTGCCGCCGCGAAGGCGGGTCGGCGATACAAGCGTCTGAACCGGGCCCGCTGGGCCTGGCGATCCCGCGTGGTGCTCAACAGTATCGTCCGAAAAATGCTGCTTGAATTCTGAGCGGCGGCCGCCCCGATACCGCAACTTCCAGGAGCCTTGCCGATGCAATTCGGAATTGGCCAACCGGCGCCCCGGCGCGAAGACCGCCGTTTTCTCACCGGCCGCGGCAGATATGTCGACGACATGAACCTGCCCGGCGCGCTGCATGGCGCGGTTGTGCGCTCGCCGCATGCCAAGGCGAAAATTCTCGCGGTCGATATCGAAGCGGCGCGAGCGGCGCCGGGCGTGAAGGCGGTATGGTCGATCGACGATCTCGATGCGACCGGCATCGGCGATGTGCCGTGCCATTTCTCGCCGGTCGCCATGGGCGCGCCGCCGCCGAAATTCTGGCCGGCGCGGCCTGCCCTGGCGCGCGGCGACGTCCGCTATGTCGGCGAGCCGGTGGTCTTCGTTGTCGCGGAGAGCCGCAGCGCGGCGGAAGATGCCGCCGATCTCGTCCTGGTCGACTACGAGGATTCAGCGCCGGCGGCGACCATTGCCCAGGCCGAAGCGCCCGATGCGCCGAAAGTCTGGCAGGAGGCCGAAGACAATGTCTGCTTCGCCTTCGAGCGTGGAACCGCAGCGAAAGCCGACGCGGCATTCGAGACGGCCGCCATGACGGTCTCGCTGCAGGTCTACAATAACCGGGTTTCGCCCAACAGCATGGAGCCGCGCGCCACCGTCGCGACTGTCGATCCGGCGGATGGGCGGCTGATCGTCTACACCGGGTCGCAGAATCCGCACGGCATTCGCCCGGTCCTGGCGGCCGACGTCTTCGGAATTCCCGAAACGGAAATCCGCGTTGTCAGCCCGGATGTCGGCGGCGGATTCGGCATGAAGAACAATGCCTTCCACGAGGATGTCCTGGTCTGCCATGCTGCACGAGTCTTCCGGCGGCCGGTGCGCTGGACCTCAAGCCGCTCGGAAGGCCTGCTGAACGACACCCATGGGCGCGATGTGCTGGCGGATGCCGAACTGGCGCTGGATGCGGACGGCAGATTCACCGGATTGCGCGTCCGCGCCCGCTACGGCATGGGCGCCTATCTGTCGTCGGCGGCGCCGGCGGCGGCCTTGCTGGGATCGCTGCTGTATACCGGCGTCTACTACATCCCGGCGGCCTATCTTTCGGTGACGGCCTATTTCACCAACACCGCGATGGTCGGCCCCTATCGCGGCGCCGGACGGCCCGAAGCGATCCATGTCATCGAGCGGTTGGTCGATCTTGCAGCACGCGAAACCGGCATCGATCCCGTCGAGCTGCGCCGTCGCAACATGCTGACGCCGGACCGGCTGCCCTACACCGCGCCGTTCGGGCCGACCTACGACACCGGCAATTTTGCGGCGTTGATGGACAAGGCTTTGACCGCCGCAGACTGGGACGGTTTTGCCGAACGCGCCACCGAGAGCGCGAAGGCCGGCCGGAAGCGCGGGCGCGGACTGGCCTACTTCATCGAGACCTGCGGCGTCTTCAATGACCGGATGGAACTCCGCTTCGACGAGGGCGCGAGCGTGACCATCCTGGCGGGCACCCACAGCCACGGCCAGGGCCACGAGACGGTCTTTGCGCAACTGGTGTCCGACTGGCTCGGCATCGACCCGGAGAAGATTCGCTTCCAGCAGGGCGATACCGACAAGGTCGGCTTCGGCCGCGGCACCTACGCCGCCCGCAGCATGACGGTCGGCGGCAACGCCCTGTGCGACGCCGCGGACAAGGTGATCGAGCGCGGCAAGCTGTTGGCGTCCGTCCTGTTCGAGGCAGCGCATGAGGACATCGCCTTCGACAACGGCGAATTTTCCGTCGCCGGCACCGACAAGAAGGCGGGCTGGGGCCAGATCTGCCACGCCGCTTTCATGCGCGGCGGCCCGACGGCCGCTTTCGGGCCGGGCATCGAGGCGATCGGCAGCTTCTCGCCGACGACGCCGAACTTTCCCAACGGCTGCCATATCGTCGAGGTCGAACTTGACCCGGACACCGGCCATGTATCGGTCGACCGCTACACCTCGGTGGACGACTCGGGCGTGGTGCTGAACCCGCTGCTCTACGCCGGGCAGATCCATGGCGGCATCGTCCAGGGCTGGGGGCAGGCGATGCTGGAACAGGCGCTGTACGACGATGCCAGCGGCCAGCTGCTGACCGGCAGCTTCATGGACTACGGCATGCCCCGGGCCGACGACCTGCCGGATTTCGCGCTGGACCACCTGCATATTCCCTGCGCGACCAATCCCCTGGGGATCAAAGGCGCGGGCGAAAGCGGCACGGTCGGCGCGCTCCCGGCGATCGTAAATGCAGTCGTCGATGCGTTGGCGGACGCCGGTGTGACAGATATCTCGATGCCGATCACGCCCGACAAAGTGTGGGCGGCGCTCAACTCTCAGGCCGCGGGCTAAGCGGCGGCAAGCCGGGACTGTCGGACAAGTCGGTGTTGGGCAAATAGATGCGCGCGGTTGTCTGCGAGCGCTTGAGCGAGAATTTTTCCGGCACCGCGGTCCGCAACATTGCCCTGCCCGAACCCGGCCCCGGCGAAGTGCTCGTGCAGGTCCGGGCGGCCGGCATCAACTTTCCGGACCTGTTGATGTGCCGGGGAGGCTATCAGCTCAAGCCGCCATTGCCGTTCACGCCGGGGATGGATGTCGCCGGGACGGTCGCCGCCGCCGGGCGCGGAGTGACTGAATTCGAGTTCGGGGATGCAGTGGCGGGCTCCGCGCGCTTCGGCAGCTTTGCCGGATTTGTAAAGGTTCCGGCCGGGCAACTGCGCCGCAAACCGCCCGGCATGTCCGCTGCCGAGGCTGCGGCCTATCAGGTTGCCTATCTCACGGCCTATGTCGCGCTGGTGCGCCGTGCCGCTATCCAGCCCGGCGAAACGCTGCTGGTCCACGGCGCCAGCGGCGGCACTGGCATGGCGGCGATCGGCCTGGGCAAGGCGTTGGGCGCTCAGGTCGTCACGACCACCGGCCGGGCCAGCAAGACCGCCGCGCTGGCGGCGGCCGGCGCCGATCATGTCCTGCCGGTCGGCGAGGGATTTCGCGAGCCGGTCAAGGCGCTGACGGATGGGCGCGGCGCGGACGTCATCTTCGATCCGGTCGGCGGCGACGTGTTCGACGAATCGGTGCGCTGCATCGCCTTCGACGGCCGCCTGCTGGTGATCGGCTTCGCCTCGGGCCGGATCGCCGAGGTCGCCACCAACATGCCGCTGATCAAGGGGTTCAGCGTGGTCGGCGTGCGGGCTGGCGAATACGGCCGCCGTTTTCCAGAGCGGGGCCGGGAGAATCTCGACGCCATCTGGGCGCTGGCGCGGAACGGCCAGACCCGCATGCCCGTCCATGCCGAATTGCCGCTGGAAGACTACCGAACCGGATTTGCCATGCTGGAAAAGCGCGAGGCGGTCGGAAAGGTGGTCTTGACGGTCAGCTAGCCGGGGCGACGTCGATGTGGCGGTGCTGGTCTTTTTCCATGTTTTTCCGGCGCCGCAGCAGGGCTGGCGCCATGGCCAGATAGATCAGCATGCCGGCCACCGCGGAGATTCCCAGAACGAATTGCAGGCCGAACCGGTCGGCCAGGAAGCCCATCGCGAGGGCGCCGAGCGCCGGGCCGCCGACGGACATGGACGAACTCATGCTGATTGTCCGGCCGCGCATGTCCGGCCTGGCGATGGTCTGCAGCAGGCTGTTGGACCCCACCTGCACCGTCAGCAGCGACAGGGAGACCGTGAAGATCATTCCGGCGGCCAGCCAGAACCGGTCGGTGAGCGTGAACAGAAACAGGGCGGCGCCGGCAAGGAAGGCGCCGGTCAGCATGATCCGCGTGAGTCCTTCGGTGCGCCCGCGGGCAAGCAGGAACAGCGCGCCGACCAGAGCGCCCAGGCCGGCGGCGGCGTTGAGCGTCGCCAGCCCTTCCACGCCCCGGCCGAAGACCGAATCGGCAAAGCCGGGCAGCAGATCGTGGAAGGGCCGGATCAGCAAGCCGCCGGCAAACGACATTCCCAGCAGGAACAGCAGCGACGGCGTTTGACCGACATAGCGGAAGCCTTCCAGCAGATCGGCAACAATGCCCGGCGCACCGGGATCGCGCGGCCGGACGGGATCGCGCCGGATCAGCCAGATCATCGTCAGCATCCAGGCCGTGGTGGCGGCGGACATAAGGATCGACGCGCCGCTGCCGATCCCGGTGATCAGCACCCCGGCGATCACCGGCCCGACGAATGCGCCCATGTGGAACGAACTGGCGTTGAGCGCGACCGCGGCGGAAATGGACGCCCGGTCCACCAGTTGCGGAATAAGGGACTGGCGCGCCGGGAAGTCGATCCCGAAGCAGAGGCCCTGAAGCAGCGTAAGCGCGACTAGCAGGGGCGCCGTCATATTCCCGGACAGCGCGATCGCACCGATGGCGAAGGTCGTCAGGAAGAGGCCGAATCCGGAGCGCAGCGTGACGCGCCGATGGCCGTAGCGGTCGGCCAGCGCACCGGCAAACGGCCCGATAATCATCACCGGGATCAGCGAGGCAAAGGCGATGATGCCGAGGAAGGAGGGCGAACGGGTCAGTTCCCAGGCCAGCCAGCCCAGGCCGATCCGGTTGCCCCACCAGCCCATGACATGGACGACATGTCCGCTGACATAGAAGCGGTATTCCCGATGCGCGAGCGCACGCGAAACACCGCCGAATGGCTTGAGTTTGAGACGCAAGAGGAGAGGGTCCGGTCAGAGCCTTGAAACAGGGCGCAGAGTGTGCCGCGCCGCTCCGCCGAAGCAAAGCGACGGATTGGCAGGCGGCCCATGCAGGATCGGGCGGTTAACCGCCGGTCAGCGCGAACCAGTCGTCCTCGGTGAGGATGTCAATTTCCAGTTCTTCGGCCCGCTTCGCCTTGGAACCTGCGCCCGGTCCGGCGATCACGAGATCGGTTTTCTTCGAGACCGATCCGGCCACCTTGGCGCCGAGTGCTTCGGCCCGCGCCTTGGCCTCGCTCCGGCCCATCCGCTCCAGTGTCCCGGTGAAGACGACGGTCTTGCCGGCGACCGGCGACGCCGCGACGACCGCTTCTGCGTCTTCGACATCCAGTTCGCCGTCCAGGTCGTCGAGCACGGCAAGATTGTGCGGCTCGCCGAAGAAGGCGGCCAGATCGTCCGCCATGCCGGGGCCGACCTGATCGATGTTGCACAGGTCCGCGAAAGCCTCGCCGATCTCTTCCGGTTTGGTTGCTTCGGGCCTTTGTTCCCGTTCCGCCGCCACTTGAAGCATCGCGCCACGCCACGCGTCGAGCGACCCGTAGTGCCGGGCCAGCAGTTTGGCGCTTGCTTCGCCGACCTGGCGGATGCCGAGGGCGTAGATCAGCCGGTGCAACGGAATTCGGCGTCGGTCCTCGATCGCCGCCATCAGGTTGTCGACAGATTGCTCGCCCCAGCCCTCGCGCACCGCAAGTTCTGCCGCACGGTCGCGCAGGCGGAAGATGTCGGCCGGCGTGGCGATCAGCCCATCCTCCAGAAAGGCGACCACATGCCTGGCGCCGAAACCCTCGATATCGAAGGCGTTGCGCGATACGAAATGCTTCAGCCGCTCGACATTCTGGGCCGGGCAGATCAGGCCGCCGGTGCAGCGGCGGATCGCTTCGCCTTCCGGCCGGACGGCGTGGCTGCCGCAGGCCGGGCAGGTTTCCGGGAAAATAAAGGGCTTCGACCCTGCCGGTCGCTGGTCGAGCAGCACCTCGATGACCTGCGGAATAACGTCGCCGGCGCGCTGGATGACGACGGTGTCGCCCTCGCGGATTTGCCGGCGCTCGACTTCGTCTTCATTGTGCAAAGTCGCCCGCGAGACCACGACTCCGCCAACGGTCACCGGCTCCAGGTTGGCGACCGGCGTCAGTGCCCCGGTGCGGCCGACCTGGATGGTGATTTCGTTCAGCACGGTCTGCGCCCGTTCCGCCGGGAACTTGTGGGCGGTGGCCCAGCGCGGCGCACGGCTGACCATGCCGAGGCGCGCCTGCCAGTCGAGCCGGTTCGCCTTGTAGACGATGCCGTCGATATCATAGGGCAGGGCCGCGCGTTCGGCCTGCACCCGATCGTACAGCGCTATCGCTTCATCGACCGAGCGGCAGAGGGTGGCAAAGCGATTGACGCTGAAGCCCCAGCCCTTGAGCCGCTCGAGAAAATCCCACTGTGTCTCGCCGATATCGGCGGTGGCGCCGCCGTCCTCGAGCACGCCCCAGGAATAGGCGAAGAAGCGCAGCTTTCGCTCCGCCGTAACCGCCGGGTCGAGCTGGCGCAGCGAACCGGCCGCGGAATTGCGCGGGTTGGCATAGAGCGCCAGTCCGGCCGCTTCCCGGCCGGCGTTCAACGCTGCGAAATCGTCCTTGCGCATATAGACTTCGCCGCGGATTTCGATGTAGGGCGGCGGTTCCGCGCCTTTGAGGCTTTCCGGCAGGTCGACCACGGTCCGCAAATTGGCCGTCACGTCCTCGCCGACGGCGCCGTCGCCGCGGGTCGCGCCCAGAACGAACGCGCCGTTGCGGTAGTGGATCGCGGCCGACAGGCCGTCGATCTTCGGTTCGGCGACGATCTCGACGGGTTCGGTTTCGCCTAGGGACAGGAACCGCCGTACACGCTCGACGAATTCCTCGACATCCTCGCGCGAAAAGGCGTTGGAAAGGGAGAGCATCGGCGCGCGGTGTTCGACTTGTGCAAATCCCTCGCGGGGTTTCGCACCGACCCGGTTTTCCGGGCTGTCCGAGCGCCGGAGTGCCGGAAACCGCGCTTCGATTTCGCGGTTGCGCTGGCGCAACGCATCGTATTGGGCATCGTCGATCTGCGGTGCGTCGTCACCGTAATAGGTCTCGTCATGCCGTTTCAATTCGGCGGCGAGGCGGGCGAGTTCGGCTTTCGCTTCCGCTTCGGTCAGCGCCTCGACGGCAATTTCTGCAGTCATGATCCCGTCGCCATCAGGGCCGTGGCGGCAGCGCGGGCTTCGTCGGTGATGGCTGCGCCCGAAAGCATCCGGGCTATTTCCTCCTGCCGCAGCGCCGCTTTCAGGAGCGAGACCGTTGTGACCGCGCCGTCGTCCCGGTCGGTCCTGGCAACGCGCCAGTGGTGCCGGGCCTTGGCGGCGACCTGCGGCGAATGGGTAACGACCAGCACCTGGGCACGCTCGCCCAGTCGCGCCAGCCGCGCGCCGACCGCGGCGGCCGTCGCGCCGCCGATGCCGGAATCGACCTCGTCGAAAATCACGGTCTCGGCGCCGTCGTCCTGGGCGAGCACAACCTTCAGCGCCAGCATGATTCGCGCCAGTTCGCCGCCCGAGGCGATGCGGCCGATCGGGCCCGGTTCGGCGCCGGGAGTTGTCGCAACCTCGAAAGCGATCCGGTCAAGGCCGTTGGCGGAGGCTTGTCGGTCGTCGAGCGAAGACAGCCGCGTAACGAAACGCGTGCGGTCCAGTTTCAACGGCGGCAGCTCACGCGCGATAGCCGCATCGAGTCTTTCGGCTGCGGCCCGGCGGGCGTTGCTCAGGGCCCGGGCGGCGCTGCTATAGGCCATGCCGGCTTCGTCGGCCAGCTTGCGCGACTCGGCGAGCGCACCGGAACTGTCGTCGATCGACGACAGCCGCTGCGTCACCCGGTCGAGCAGCAGGGGTAGCTGGCTGACCTCGCAGCGATGCTTTCGCGCCGCGTCGCGCAGGGCCGCGAGCCGGTCGTCGATTTCCTGTAACCGCTCCGGTTCGGCATTTGCCTGAGCGGCAAGATCGACCGCTGCGCTGCAGGCTTCGCTGAGCTCGATAGCGGCGCGGTCCAGCGCGGCCGCCGCGGGTTGAGCCAGATCCGGCGCCAGCGCGGCGGCCCTCTCCAGCGCCCTGGCAGCAGTGCCCAAAGCCTCGTCGACGCGGCTGTCCGGCCCGATTGCGGCAATCGCTTCCTGGGCGGCTTCGATCAGCTTGCCGCTGTTGGCGAGCCGCGTGCGCGCGGTTGCCAGCTTTTCTTCTTCGTCGGACGCGGGCGCCAGATCGCACAATTCCCGATGGACGTGTCGCAGATAGTCTTCGTCCCGGCGCGCCGTTTCGGCCTCACGCTCGGCGCGATCCAGCGCGTTGCGGGTCTCTTTCAGATGCGCCCATGCGCCGGTTACCGCGGTCAACAGCTCCCGGTGGCCGCCGAAACTGTCCAGCACCTGCCGATGGGTCGCTGTATCGAGCAGCCCGATCTGGTCGAACTGGCCATGAATTTCAGCCAGCCGGACGCCGATCGACTTGAGCAGGCTGACGCTCACGGGTTGATTGTTGACGAAGGCCCGGCTGCGCCCGTCAGCACCCAAAACGCGGCGCAGGATCAACTCGCCGTCATGGCCGTCCAGATCCTGGTCTGCAAGCAAGGCGTAGACCGGATGGCGTGCGCCGATTTCGAAGCTGGCCGATACGCTGGCCCGTTCGGCACCGTGCCGGATGAAGCGCGCGTCGCTACGCCCACCCAGCGCCAGGCCCAGGGATACCAGCAGGATTGATTTGCCGGCGCCGGTTTCGCCGGTCAAAGTCGTCAGCCCGGCCTCAAACGACAAGTCGAGGGCTTCGATCAGAACGAGGTTGCGGATCGACAGGCTGGTGAGCATTCCTGCGAATCGGCGGTTACAAGGCTATGGCGCGATAGCCCGGCGGCATCAGAATAGCCTGTCGAACAAACGGCCGAACCACGATTTCTTGCCGCCGTTGACCGCCTCATCTTGCGGTTCGTCCTTCTTCTGCTCTTTGCCCGAACTCTGGCTCGACACCGTGGTGGCAGAGGGTTGGCTGACCGGCGAGGAGCGTTTGCCCTCCAATAGGGCGTTGCTGTCGGCATGCCAGCGGCTTTTCGGGAAATTGCGGCCCAGAACCGCGGCCGTCCGCTGCGCCTCGTTGCGCAGGCCCAGAGCGATGTAACTCTCGGTCATGCGGTGCAGCGCTTCGGGAACATGGCGGGATCCCTGATATTCCTGCATCACCGTCTTGAAACGGTTGATCGCTGCCAGATGCTGGGTCTTGCCCTGATAAAAGCGGCCGATCTCCATCTCATGACCGGCGAGGTGATCCCGCAGCACGGCGGCCTTGCGTCTCGAATCGTCGGCGTATCTCGATGATGGAAAGCGTTCGGCAATCAGCGTGAATTCCTCGTAGGCCGCTGCGGTCGGACCCGGGTCGCGCTTGGTGTCCCGGACGCCCTCAAAAAAGCACAGCGCCTTCAGATAGTGGGCATACGGAACATCGCGGTGCGCCGGGTTCAACCGAAGGAACCGGTCTACCGTCAGGCGGGTGGTTTCGTAATCCCTGGCCCTGTAGTTCGCATAGGCCACCATCAATTGCGAACGCGGGGCCCAGACCGAATAGGGATGTTGCCGGTCGACTTCGCTGAAAAATTTGGCGGCTTCCGTGTATTCCTTCTCCTCCATCAGGTCCATGCCCCGGTTGTAGAGCTGCTGGACCGTGCCTTCGATGTAGGTTTCATCCGCATCCGGGCCGAACAGGTCGAACGAACTACATCCGCCGATCATCAGCGCCGCGCAAATGGGGGCGACAACGGCTGTCCGTGCACTGGATCGGGCCAAGGCCCGGGCGATTCTGGCGATCATGAAACCTGTTCTCACGCTGGGCACTGCCTAATTCGCGACGCGATAAACGCAATCGAATCAAAGCGGTAATTTCATAGCATATAGAGTCGCGGCGGCGCCATGTGCCTTTCGCCGCGCGATCGGACTGACCGGTCTCGTGAGAATCGCGTCCGGAGAGGCTCGCCTGTCCCTAACGCGGGCGCACCAGAAATTCAGGCGATTGCCCTGGCTGCGCGCCTACGCGCTTCGGCGCTTTCTGCCGCGGCGGACTGTCCGGACGCGTCCACCAGCCGCCAGGCGCCGTCGTCGGCAAACAAACGGCGGAGCAATTGATTGTTCAGGGAATGGCCCGACCGATAACCGTGGAAGTGGCCGACTACCTGATAGCCGGCCAGCCGCATGTCGCCCAGCGAATCCAGAAGCTTGTGGCGAACAAACTCGTCCTGGAACCGCAATCCGTCCGAATTGAGTATTTCGCCGCCGTCGATGACCACGGCATTGGCCAGCGATCCGCCCCGCGCCAGACCGGCGGCATGCATCGCTTCGATCTCATCGCGGAAGCCGAACGTGCGCGCGGAAGCCAGATCTCGGCGAAAGGCGCCGTTCGACAGATCGAAGCTACGTACCTGCCTGCCGATCGCCTCGGACGCGAATTCGATCTCGAAACTGAATGTGCTGCCGGCGCCCGGCGTCAGAACCGCAGATTTCTCTTCGTTGCCGATCGACACCGGCTTCAGGATTTCGATAACGCGGCGCGGCGCATCGACTTGTCGAATTCCGGCGCATTCGATCAGGAAGGCAAACGGCTCGGCACTGCCGTCCATCACGGGCAGTTCGGGGCCATTCACCTCAACGATCGCGTTGTCGACCTGAAGGCCGGCCAGCGCCGCCACCAGATGTTCGATCGTTCTCACGACGGCACCGTCCGCGTTGCCCACAGTCGTGCACATCCTTGTGTCGACGACATTGTCCCACCGCGCCGCGATTTCCGCGCCACGGCCAGCAAAATCGGTCCGGCGGAAAACGATTCCCTCATCGGCTTCAGCGGGGAGTAGTGCCATGCTTACTTTCGCGCCGGAGTGCAAGCCGCGGCCTGCGCACGAAATGGCGCCCTTCAACGTCGTCTGGCGGACGTTGTCACGGCTGGCCGGTCGCCGGGCGAAACCGTTCGCCTGGAAATTTCCCGACCTGTCAATTGCAGCCATGCAGAATGTTCCCCGTTATTGTTGTGAGCATCTCCGGTGGGATTTCCCGAAAGCCCTCGCCGGTATGGCAGCCGGCACATCCCCAAAATTCAGCGGCACCAATAAATTGGGCCGGCAACCCAAGGAGTCGCCGGCCCAATTTCTAGCAACCTGACTATCAAGCACTCAAATCACGCTTTGTTACGTCATGTTACATATTTCCGTCCAAATCCGAATCAGTTCGCCTGGCGGCGCAAAAATGCCGGAATTTCAAGGAGATCGTCCTCGGCCGACCGATCATCGGTCCGATTGCGTCCGATTGCCGGCGGGTGGGTCCTGGCGGTCCGTTCGGCCGGCTCCCGGCGCGAGCGATCGGTGTCGGTAATCAGCCGAACCGTCGATTCCGGCTGTCCGTTTTCGGCTGAATTTCGATCGGAAGAGTCCTTGTCGTCGTCGCGGACGGCATTGGTGGAGCCGTTACGGGGCTTCTCCCCTTCCTTACGCCGGTTGCGCAGGAATGAGAATATCGAGTCGCGCTTACCGGCGCCAACCTCCGCTTCGTCAGGTGCAGATCCGGGAGGGGTCCGCCCTTCGGGCCGCAGCACCGCGCGCAACTCCGGGCGCAGATTCGGCGTATCTTCCGATCCGGCCGGCCGGCCCGGCGTAAGCATTTCCTCTACGGTCTGGGCAAGCTCGGTTGGCCTCCGGGCCGCCTCTGCTGCGGTGCTTTCCGCCCGCAGTGACTCGGGCCGTGACGGTTCGATCGGTTCGAGGCCGCCAGTGACATCTGCTTCGGCCGTCGCTTCGCCGTAGGCCATGTCGCCGGATTCCGTCGCTGTAAGAGTTTCTGCAGCGGCAGTTTCTGCGAACATCTCGGACTGCGGTTCGGCTCCGGCCGTGTCCTCAGCGTACGCGATCGGCGTTTCTTCGAGGGCTTCGGCCGCAACGCCCGCGACCTGATCCTGCAACGGGTCTTGTTCGATCTCGTGCGTTGCCGGCTTCAGAACCTTGATTTCGGTCGGACGGTGGGGCAACGCCATCGGGCTGTCGATACCGGTGGCGAAGACCGAGACCCGAACCCTGCCCTCCAGGGCGGGATCGAAGGCCGATCCGAAAATAATGCTCGCCGCAGGGTCGACTTCGTCGCGCACACGGTTCGCCGCTTCGTCGACCTCGTACAGGGTCAGATCCGGGCCGCCCGAGATATTGATCAGCAATCCTCGCGCGCCTTTCATCGAGACGTCGTCCAGCAGCGGATTGGAGATCGCCGACTCGGCCGCCTTGATTGAGCGGTTGTCGCCGTCGGCCTCGCCCGCGCCCATCATGGCCTTGCCCATCTCCGACATCACCGAGCGTATATCAGCGAAGTCAAGGTTGATCAGGCCGGGCATGACCATAAGGTCGGTGATGCCGCGCACGCCCGAATGCAACACCTCGTCGGCCATGCGGAAGGCGTCGGCGAACGTCGTTTTCTCGTTGGCGACGCGGAACAGGTTCTGGTTCGGGATGACGATCAACGTGTCCACGACATCCTGCAGTTCCTGCAGTCCGGAGTCGGCAAGGCGCATGCGCTGCACCCCTTCGAAATGGAACGGTTTGGTCACCACGCCGACCGTGAGGATGCCGCTATCCCGGGCCGCCCGCGCGATCACCGGTGCCGCGCCGGTTCCGGTGCCGCCGCCCATGCCGGCGGTGATGAACACCATGTGGCTGCCGTTCAGCTGCTCGGCGATCTGATCGATTTCCTCCTCGGCCGATGCCCGGCCGATTTCGGGCCGCGAGCCGGCGCCAAGGCCCTGGGTAATATTCAAACCGAGCTGGATCTGCCGTTCGCATTCGGATTGGGAGAGGGACTGCGCGTCCGTGTTCGCAACAACGCACACGACTCCTTCGATGTCGGAGTTGAGCATGTTGTTGACTGCGTTGCAGCCGGCGCCGCCAACGCCGAAGACGACGATGCGCGGTCGCAGTTCGGGAGGTGATTTGGGCAAGGAAAGATTGAGGGTCATGATGGCCTCCTTGGTGAGCCTTTGCGTCGGGCCGCGACCGTTGCGGCACAGGGCGAAGGGCGGGTCGTTGGAATTCGGCTGGGGGTGGATTGAAGGATACGGATCATCACAAATGTTCTTTGAGCCAGCCGCCGAAGCGGCCGATCAGGCCGGGGTTGCGCGCCTGCAACGCGGCGAGGGCGCCGAGTGCACTGCCGATACCGTCGGTATCGGCACGGTTTTCTGCAGCGAAGCGCAGCAAGCCGGTGCATGTGGTATACGCTTGGCCCATCGCGGTTTCGGCGAGGCCGTCCATCGGAATTGCGCGGCCGATCCTTACCTTACTGTCGAAAATTGTGCTGGTCAGTTGCGGCACGCCTTTCAGTTGACAGGCGCCGCCGCTGAGGACGATTCGGCGCCCGGCCTGCGCCAGATAGGGCGTGTCCTGCAGCCGGCTGCGCACCAGTTCCAGCGTCTCCTCGATGCGCGGCCGGATGATGCCGGTCATAAGGCTTTTCGGGGCGGGCTGGAGCGGCGTGTTTTCCTCGGCCCCGATTGCGGGAATTTCGATGATCGCCCGGTCGTCTCCCGGCGCGCTGATCGTGCTGCCGTGGCGGACCTTGAGCAGTTCGGCCTGTTCGATCGGTGTCGACAGGCCATGGGCGAGATCCTTGGTGACCTGGTTGCCGCCGACCGGGACGGTGTCGGCGAAAACGATCTCTCCATCCATGAAAACCGCTGCGCCGGTAACGCCAGCGCCCATGTCGATCACTGTTGCGCCCAGCGTCCGCTCGTCTTCGACCAGGGTCGCGAGGCCGGCGGCGTAGGGCGACATGACAAAATGGTCGATCTCCAGATGGCAGCCTCGAACGCAGGCCGCCAGGCTGCGCACCGGGCCGGCCTCGGCAGTGACGGTATGGACCTCCGCGCCCAGGGTATCGCCGAACAAGCCGCGCGGGTCGCGGATGCCGCGCGCCTCGTCCAGCCGGAAACCGACCGGAATGGAATGGATCAGGGCGCGGTCCAGTTCGTTTTCGATGCGTTGCCCGCGCTGCAGGACCCGCCGGATATCGGCCGGACCGACTTCCCCATTCGCGATCGGCGCCTCGAACGACATAATTTCCGATTTCGGTCGGCCGCAGCTCACCGACACGATTACGGATTTCACAGTATCGCCGGTCATGTTCTCGGCGATATGCACGGTGCTGGCGATCGAATCGCGCGCCGCGTCCACGTTCACGACCGACCCGCGCGCCATCCCTTTCATGTCGCGCTTGCCGATGCCGACCACACGCAGTTGTCCGGCTGGCAAGGGCTGCGCGATGATGCAGGTGACTTTGCTGGTTCCGATGTCCAGCGCCGCAATCAGCTGGCTTCTCGATGCGCCGGACGTGCCGTTTCGCTTGGCCATTCCGCTACCGGCCCCCTTATCCGCGATCGCCGTTGCGGCCGACGGCGTGGCCGGTCGCGCCAGCGTCTTTTCCGGCGTTTTTTCCGGCTTCTCCATCCGGCGTCCGGATCACAAATCCGGTCCGGGAGCGCATGTCGAAACCCAAAGCGCCTTTGGTGAGCAGATTGTAGGTGCGGTCCAGATCGGCGAACCGGTGCCATGCCGCGTCGGGCCGGTGTTCCGGCAATTTCAGGAAGACGCCGTTATCGAACCTGAGATCCCAGCGCCGCTTGCCCTGACGGGTTGCCAGAACGACACGTTTGGCCAGCACCGGCCGGGTCCGCAGGAGCGCCACGAGGGCTGGCGCCCGTTCCGGCGCACCCGCGCCCTTGACCAGCAGTTTGTTCCAATGATTGCGGTGGGCCGACTTTTCGATAATTGCGCCGCTGTGCGAAATCAATTTCATCTGGCCGCCGTCTTCATAGCGCGCGATGGCGGCATGTTCATGCAGGCGAACGTACAGGGCGTTGGGCCAGCGGCGCTCGATGGTTGCGTCCTCGACCCAGGGCAGCGCACGCAACCGCTGGCGCAGCGCCGGAATGTCGATCCGTGTCAGCGAGGCGCCGCGATCGAGACCCAGGACAGCCGACAAGGCCTGGCGCGGGGTTCTGTGGCGGCCCGAGACGTAGAGATGCTCAAGACGCAGGGCGAGGGCGTTGCGAAACGCCACGCCGGTGCGCCCTGCACTGCGCTCGATCAGGGCCGTAGCCTTGTCGATCCGTCCGGTTTGCCACAGCCAGAACGGAAATCCGAACAAGCCGATCAACAGGACGATCCGAACGATCGAGGCAGAGCGTGCGCGTACTGCGCCACCGATCAGGCGCAGGGGGCGCTGCCGCGCCCGGCGGTTTCGGCGGACAGGCGGATCGGGTGGTATGGCGGGCGCCGGATCTGCCCGCAGCGTCGGTGTAAGGCGCTTGTCGGCGTCCGGCAGGTCTCCCGGCAACGTCGCGGCGGCCCGGGCGATGATCGCTCCGGCGCTGAGGCCAGCCCCGTCTTCGCGTTCGCGCGCGCGGCGGCTGCTTGCGGTGAGGTTCAGGCGTCGCATGCCGCGTGCTCCACCATCCAGGTCAGCAATCTCTCGAACGGCCAGCCGGCATGGGCGGCAATCTCGGGCGCCAGCGACGTCGGCGTCATGCCGGGTTGCGTATTCACCTCCAGGACGACCATGTCGCCCGGTTCGCCCTTCGTATCGTCGTATCGGAGATCGACCCGGCTCACGCCCCGGCAGCCGAGGGCGGCGTGCGACCGGACCGCCAGATCGAGCGCCCGTTCATAGGCGTCGGGATGGATCGGCGCCGGCATCAGATGGACGGATTCGCCTTCGGAATATTTGGCGCGATAGTCGTAGAAGCGGCGGTCGGTGCGAATTTCGATAGCGCCGAGGGCTTCGCCGCCCATGACCATGACCTGAATTTCCCGCCCCGGGATGTAGCGTTCGATCAGCGTATCGCGGTATTTCGCGTAAGCCTGCTTGAGCTCCGGCCAGCGCTTGTTATCGGTCTCGAAGACGAGTTCGACGCCGACGGAACTGCCCTCGCACAACGGCTTCATAACGTAGGGCCGGGCCGGCTCCGGGAAGTCGTTGAGATCGGCCAGCGGCACAACCCAGCCCTCGGCCAGCGGGATCTTCTTCAGCGCGAACATCGCCCGGCTGACGGACTTGTCCATCGCCATGGCCGAAGCGATGGCGCCAGAATGCGTGTAGGGAATTTCGAGGATGTCGAGCAGGCCCTGGATGCGGCCGTCTTCGCCGAACGGGCCGTGCAAGGCGTTGAACACCGCGTCCGGCGCCGGATCGAGCGCCTTCAGCAGGGCATCCATATCGCGGGTGACGTCGATCGGCGTGACCTCGAATCCGGCGCTTTGCAGGCCCTCGGTGCAGCCCTTGCCGGACGACAGCGAGACCTCGCGTTCGGACGAAAATCCCCCCATCAGGACCGCAACGCGAGTCATGGCCGGCCACCATCGGTCGGATCGTCGGGCAGCAGCTCGCCAACCCGGCGGATTTCCCAATGCAGGTCGATGCCGCTGCTGGCTTTCACCCGGGCGCGCATTTCCTCGCCCAGACCCTCAAGGTCGTCGGCGGAAGCGCTGCCGGTGTTGATCAGGAAGTTGGTGTGTTTTTCCGATACCATGGCGCCGCCGCGCTTCAGGCCCCGGCAGCCGGCCTCGTCTGCCAGTTGCCACGCGGTGTGGCCGTTCGGGTTGCGGAAAGTGCTGCCGCCGGTGCGTGTACGCATCGGCTGGCTCTTTTCGCGATTTTGCCGGATATCGCCCATGCGCGCCGTGATCGCCGTCCTGTCGCCGAATGCGCCGCGCAAGAGGGCGCCAGTGAAGATCCAGTCTTCCGGAATGCCGCATTGCCGATATCCGAAGCCCATATCGTTCCGTCCGAGCCTGTGGACGTCGCCTTTCGGATCGACAGCTTCGCAGGACACCAGAATGTCGTTAATTTCGCCGCCATAGGCGCCGGCGTTCATGCGCAGTGCACCGCCGATCGAGCCAGGGATGCCAGAGAGGAATTCCATCCCGGTCAGGCCGGCGTCCCGCGCCGCGGCGGCAACGGCCGGGTCCGGCGCGCCGGCCCCGGCGCTGATATCCTCGCCGTCCACGTCGATGCCGGCCATCGCGCGGCCCATCCGGATGACGATGCCGCGGACGCCGCCATCGCGCACAAGCAGGTTGGAACCGAGACCGATCGCCGTGACCGGCGTGCCTTTCGGCATTTCGCGCAGCATCAGTGCCAGGTCGTCCCGGTCGGCCGGACGGAAGAGAACCTCCGCGGCGCCGCCGACCCGGAACCAGGTCTCCCGATCCAGCGGCGCATTCGCCGAGACATGGCCGCGGACCGGCGGCAGGCGGCCGATCAATTCGTTGCCGGGGCGAACAGCGGCGTTCATCCGGCGCCCCCGTTCAGGGCTTCGAGCCGGCCGGGCAGGGCATGCGCCCAGTTGGTGATATTGCCGGCGCCGAGGCAGATGACGAAATCGCCCTCGCCGGCAATGTCGGCAATGACGTTCGGCAGGTCTTCTTCGCAATTCAGGCCGCGCACGTTGCGATGGCCGTGATTGCGCAGGCCGTCTACCAGACTGTCCCTGTCGGCGCCGGGGATCGGGTTCTCGCCAGCCGGATAGACATCGGCGATGACCACCTTGTCGGCGTCGTTGAAACAGGTGCAGAACTCTTCGAAAAGATCGTTCAGGCGCGTATAGCGGTGGGGTTGGGCAACGGCGATCACCTTGCCGCGGCAGGCCGCGCGGGCGGCCTTCAGGACATGGGCGATTTCGACCGGATGATGGCCGTAGTCGTCGATAACGGTAATGCCGTTGGCCACCCCGGTCCGGGTAAACCGGCGTTTGACCCCTTCGAATTCCGCGAAGGCGTTGCAGATCGTCGTTTCGTCGAGGCCGAGTTCCCAGCCGACGGCCAGCGCCGCCAGCGCGTTGCGAACATTGTGCTCGCCCAGCATAGGCAGCCCGATTTCCGCAAACCTGACCTGGCGGCCGTCGATCCGCTCCTTGATCTCGACGTCGAAGACGGTCTCATCGGCGCGGTAGCGGAGATTGACGGCGCGGACATCCGCCTGGCGCGACAGGCCATAGGTGATCAGCCGGCGGTCCGACAGACGTGGGACCATTGCCTGTACCTCGGGGTCGTCGAGGCACAGCACGGCGCATCCGTAAAAAGGAATGTTGCTGACAAAGTTCTCGAAGGCCAGACGCAGTGCATCGAAATTGCCGTAGTGGTCCAGATGTTCGGGATCGATATTCGTGACGATGGCGATGGTGGCCGGCAATTTCAGGAACGAACCGTCGGATTCGTCGGCTTCCACGATGATCCAGTCGCCGTCGCCCAGGCGCGCATTGGTGCCGTAGGCATTGATAATCCCGCCGTTGATCACCGTCGGGTCCATGCCCGCAGCGTCCATCACGGCGGCGACCAGCGAAGTCGTGGTTGTCTTGCCGTGGGTGCCGCCGACCGCGATGCCCCATTTCAGGCGCATCAGCTCGCCCAGCATCTCAGCCCGCCGCACGACCGGAGTCAGGCGCGCGCGCGCCGCCGCGATTTCCGGGTTGCCGGCCTTGACCGCCGTCGATGCGACGACCACCGCAGCATCGCCGATATTCTCGGTGGCATGACCGATCTTTACGTCGATGCCCAGGCCTTGAAGCCGTTTGACATTGGCGTTGGCCGCCATGTCGCTGCCCTGCACCCGGTAGCCCAGATTGTGCAGAATCTCGGCAATGCCGCTCATCCCGATGCCGCCAATGCCGACGAAATGAATCGTGCCCAGGTCGAAGGGAGGTTTCGCCATCATGCGGCGGGCCTCCCCTCGGCGACGCCGGCCACCAGATCGGCCAGCCGTTCCGCGGCGTCCGGACGGCCGATTCCGGCCGCCGCCCGCGCAGCGGCGGCCAACGGCTGCGGGTCTGCCAGGAAACGCGACAGCTTTTCGGAGATCGCTGCCGGCGTGAAGGCGCGCTGTGGCACCAGCCAGCCGGCGCCGGCCCGGTCGATGTGGCGGGCATTGAATGTCTGGTGGTCGTCTGCGGCCGACGGAAAGGGCACATAGATGGCCGGCACACCCGCGACCAGCGCTTCGGCGCAGGTCGAAGCGCCGGACCGGCAGATCATCAGATGCGCCACCGAAAGATGTTCCGGGATATTGTCGAAGAAACTCGCCAAGTCGGCTGCCACGCCGGTATCCCGGTAGACGACTCGCACCGTATCGATGTCTTCCTGCCGGCACTGTTGGGTCACGCGGAGCCGGGCGCGTTCGGCCGGCTCCAGCCCTGCGATGGCCTCTGGCAGCACCTCGCTGAATACGGTCGCTCCCTGGCTGCCGCCAGTGACGAACAGGTTGAAAGGCCCGTCGGATTCCGGCGGCCGATAGGCGTGGCCGTGCAGGGCGTTGATCTCCGGCCGGACCGGATTGCCGGTCTCGACCGTGCGGGCGCCGGATCGTGGCATGCCCTCTATGGTCGGGAATGACAGCGCGATGGCGCTCGCTGCCCGGGCAATCTTGCGGTTGGCAAGACCGAGATATCCGTTCTGTTCGTGCAGGACGACCGGGCGCTTCTGCCGTACGGCCACGAAGGTCGCGGGGAAAGCGGCATAGCCGCCGAACCCGACAACGGCCGCGGGATTGTGTTTGCGCAGCAGCCGGCTGACCGCCAGGGCGCCTCGCGCCAGGATAAACAGGAAGGCGAACCTGGCGATCGCGCCGCCGCGGTTGGGCGAGGCCGCCGGCACCACGTGCGCCTCGATACCCGGCGTCCGCCTGGCATACTCGGCGCCGCGGATGTCGGTATAGAGGCGAATCCGGTAGCCGCGCTGCAGCAGCGCCGCGCCCAGCGCGATGGCCGGGAACAGATGGCCGCCGGTGCCGCCGGCTGTCAGGACGACGGTTCGGCTCGAAGGGCCGCTCACAGGGCGCCTCCCGCCCGGTCCCGGGTCAGCGCCAGGATCATGCCGGTGCCGAACGCCAGCGCCATGATCGACGAACCGCCATAGGATATGAACGGCAGGGTCATGCCCTTGGTCGGCATCAGGTGCAGGGTGGAGGCCAGATTGATGATTGCCTGGAGGCCGAAAGCGGCCAGCAGGCCGACGGTGGCGAACAGCACGAAAATATTGTTGGTCGCCATCGCGCGGATGAAGCCGCGCAGCACGATGAAGGCGTAGGTGCCGACGATCAGCAGGCAGGCAAGAAGGCCGAATTCTTCGCCGGCGACAGCGAAGATAAAGTCGCTGTGGGCGTCCGGCAGCTTGACCTTCACGGTACCCTCGCCGGGCCCCTTGCCGAAGATGCCGCCGTTGATGAAAGCGTCGAGAGAGCGGTCGACCTGGTAGTTGTCGCCACTACCCGGATTGAGGAACAGATCGACCCGCTTGGCGACGTGGAAGAAATTGAAATAGGCGGCGACCGCGGCGCCCGCGACGACGAAAATGCCGGCGCCGATCAGCCACAGCGACAGGCCGGCCAGAAACATCAGGCAAAACCAGATCGAAAAAACGACAAAGGCCATGCCAATGTCAGGCTGCAGGGCCAGCACGCCGAGTGTCGCGAGGCATAGGACGGTGGCGAGAACGCGTCCCGGGAAGCGTTCTTCCGACCGGGATGCCGCGCAAAGCCAGGCGCACACGACGGCGAAGCCCGGCTTGATGAATTCCGACGGCTGGAAAGCGAAACCGGCGACCGAGAGCCAGCGCCGCGCGCCCCTGATTTCCGCTCCGGCAAAAACGACGAATACGGAAAAAATGAGTGCGCCGGCCAGCACGACAAGCGCTGACCGACGCACCCAGGGCGGGGTAAGCAGGGATGTCAGCAGCATCAACCCGATGGCGATCAGGATGAACAAAAGCTGCTGACGGACAAAATGGAAACTCTCGATATTGACCCGCGCCGCTGCCGACGGGCTGGCGGCGAGGGTGAGGACAATGCCGTAGACGAGCAGGAGGCCGACCGCGATGAGCAGCCAGCGGTCGACTGTCCACCACCAGCGGCCGATAACGCTGGTGTCGATGCGGGAAGGGGCGTAGCTCATGCCGTGCCTCCCGCTTGGGCTATGAGGAGACCGGCGGCCTTGCGGAAGGCGTCGCCGCGCGCGCCGAAGTTTGCGAACTGGTCGAAGGACGCGCAGGCCGGTGAGAGCAGGATGACCGGGTCCTGAGGTGCGTCGGCGGTCGTGGCGGCTATCCAGGCGTCGGCGACTGCGCGCTCCAGGGTTTGGGAAATCGTGACCGGCACGGCCGGCGCCCTGTCGGCCAGGAAGCGTTCGATCGCCGGAGCTTCGGCGCCGATAAGGAAAGCACCGCGCAGGGCGCCCAGGCTCGGCGCCAGCGCCTCGTAGCCGCTTTCCTTCCCGCGGCCGCCGGTAATCCAGTAAACCCCGTCATAGGCGGCGAGCGCCCGGGCGGCTGCGGCGACGTTGGTCGCCTTGCTGTCGTTGACGAACGTGACGGTTCTGCCGTTGCGCGTGGCCACGCCGATCCGTTCCTGACGGTGGGGCAGGCCCGGGAAGGTGGCGAAGGCCGCCGCGACAATGCACGGCTCAACAGCCAGTGCGCGGCAGGTGGCCCAGGCGGCTGCCGCGTTCTGGTGGTTGTGGGCACCGCGCAGGCCCGCGGCGGAGCCCAGATCGACCTGCTCGGCCGCATCGCCTGCCGTGTCGTCGCGCAATGCGCCGTCCAGCACGCCGACCCCGCCGTCGACAGGCGTCCGGCCGGAAACCCGAATCACCGTTCGGCCGGCGCCTTCGGCCTCGTCGGCGAGCGCCGCCGCCATCGGGTCGTCAATCCCCACGACGATGGTTGCGTCGGGCGCCGACAGATCGAAGGAACGGCGCTTGGCGGCGATATAGCCGTCCAGCCCGCCGTGGCGGTCGAGATGGTCCTCGGCGATATTCAGCAAGACGGCGGCTTGGGCCCGCAAGCTGTAGGTCCGGTCGAGCTGATACGAGGACAGCTCCAGAACGTAAATTTCGCCCGCGCCCAGCGGTTCCAGGCCAAGGACAGGCGGCCCGAAATTGCCCCCGATCTCGACCCTGCGGCCGGCTGAGCGCAGGATATGGCCGATCAGCGCGGTCGTGGTCGACTTGCCGTTGGTTCCGGTTACGGTCACGCAGGTTGCGGCCGGGACGGCGCGGGCCAGCAACTCGATATCGCAAAGGATTTCGGCATCGGCCGCGCGGGCGGCGGCGGCGACCGGGTGCGGTGCGGGAAATCGGTCCGGAATGCCGGGGCTAAGGATCAGCGGGAGATCGGCCGACCAGGTCACCGCGCCGAGGTCGGTGGCGGCGATGCCGGCGGCGGCGGCCTTGCGGCCCGCTTCGCCATCGTCCCAGGCAAGCACCTCCGCCCCGCTGTCCGCGAGCGCGCGCGCCGTTGCCAGCCCGGCAACGCCGAGGCCCATGACGGCAACCCGCTTGTTGGCGAAGGAGGGCAGCGGGATCATCGCGGCTACCGCAGTTTCAGAGTTGCGAGGCCGACGATCGCCAGCACCGCGGCGATGATCCAGAACCGGACGACGATGGTCGACTCCTGCCAACCCTTCTGTTCGAAGTGATGGTGGATCGGCGCCATGCGGAACACGCGCTTCCCGGTCAGCTTGAAAGAGGCGACTTGGACGATGACCGAGACGGTTTCGAGCACGAACAGGCCGCCGACGATCGCCAGGACGAGTTCGTGCTTCACGGCCACCGCGATGGCGCCGAGCGCCCCGCCCATCGAAAGCGATCCGGTGTCGCCCATGAACACCATCGCCGGCGGTGCGTTGAACCACAGAAAGCCGAGCGCAGCGCCGACGAGGGAACCGCAGAATACGGCCAGCTCGCCGGTGCCGGGGACAAAGGTGATCTGGAGATAGTTCGAGAATACGGCGTTGCCGGCCATATATGCGATCAGGCCGAATACGCCGGCTGCGATCATGACCGGGACAATCGCCAGACCGTCCAGCCCGTCGGTCAGGTTCACCGCATTCGACGCGCCGACCATGACGACGGCGGCAAACAGGACGAAAAGGAAGTTGCCGAGATCGAGCAGATAGCCCTTGAGGAACGGGATCGACAGTCCGGTGGCCAGCGGCAGGTCCGCGCTGACCTGGTATTTGAACTGGGCGTCCCAGCCGAGGCGCATGATCCAGTAGGTCGCGACGACGGAAATGAAGATCTGCCCGGCGAATTTCAGCGCGCTCGGCATACCCTTGGATGATCGCTTGGTCAGTTTCCGGTAGTCGTCGTAGAAGCCGAGCAGGCCGAAGCCGAGCGTGACGATCAGCACGCTCCAGACATAGCCGTTCCCCAAATCCATCCACAGCAGGGTGGAGATCGCGACCGACAGCAGGATCAGGACGCCGCCCATCGTCGGCGTGCCGCGTTTCTTGAAATGAGACTCGGGGCCGTCATCCCGGATCGGCTGTCCTTCGGCCTGTCGCCGCTTCAGCCAGCGGATCGTCGCCGGCCCCAGCACGAGGCCGATGATCAGCGCCGTCATCAGCGCGCCGCCCGACCGGAAGGTCAGATACTGGAACAGCCGCAGCGGGCTGAACTCCGACGACAGCGGCAGCAGGAATTCAAACAGCATGGCTGCTCTCCTCCCCGTCGCCCTTGCCCAGCGCGACCAGCGCGTCGACCACCGGTATCATCCGGCTGCCGAGCGAACCCTTGACGCACACCACATCGCCGGGCTGCACGGCGGCCGTGACCGCCGGGATCAGCGCTTCCGAATCGGCCGCATAGCCCCCGCGCCGCGCCGCCGGCACGGCATCGAACAAGTGACGCATCAGCGGTCCGGCGGCGAACAACAGGTCGATCTTCGCGTCGGCCAGATCGCCGGCGAGGCCGGCATGCAGGGCCGGCCCCTCTGTCCCCAGTTCACGCATGTCGCCCAGCACGACGATGCGCCGCCCGCCGCTGCGCGGGTTGGCGAGCATCAGCGTCTCGAACGCCGCGCGCATGGCCGCCGGGCTGGCGTTGTAGCTTTCGTCCAGCAGGTCGAAACTGCCTTCCGCCAGATGAACGGTGCGGCGCGCGCCGCGGCCCGCCGGCGCTTTCAGGCCCGCCATCGCTGCGGCTGCGGCGTCGACGCCTGCGCCGGCCTCGTGAATCGCGGCAAGCATGGCGAGGGCATTGGTTACCCAATGATGCCCCGGTACACCCACCCGGAAGCTGAGGCGCTTTCCGAACACCGAGGCCGTCACCTCGCTGCCGTCGGCGTCCATCATCGAGGCCAGCAGCCGCACATCCGCATCCGGATGAAGGCCGAACGAAACCCGGCGGGCGATGCCCGCTCCCGCGGCGCGGGCTTGGAGCAGGTCGAAATGGTCGTTGTCGCGCGGCAGCACCGCGGCGCCGCCCTCGATAACGCCGTGGAATATCTCGGCTTTCGCCTCGGCCACCGCCTCGACGCTGTCAAAATACTCGACATGCACCGGCGCCACCGTGGTGATCAGCGCCACATGCGGCCGGACCATCCGGGAGAGCGGCGCCAGTTCGCCTGGGTTGCTCATGCCCAGCTCGAACACGCCATAGATCGCCGAGCGCGGCAGGCGGGAGAGCGATAGCGGCGCCCCCCAGTGGTTGTTCAGGTTGCCGGCCGTCGCGTAGGTTTTGCCCTGCTTCGACAGCAGATTGCGCAGGCTTTCCTTGACACCGGTCTTCCCGACGCTGCCGGTCACCGCGATGATCTTTCCACCGCATCGGGCGCGCGCCGCTCGGCCCAGATCTTCCAGGCCTGTCCTGGTGTCGCCGACCAACAGCGCCGGTCCCGCGGTGTCGACGCTGCGATGCACCAGCGCTGCTGCGGCCCCGGCCGCGAGGGCTTTGCCAGCAAAGTCGTGCCCATCGAATACCGGGCCTTTCAGCGCGACGAACAGATCGCCGGCCGCGATTGTGCGGCTGTCGATCGACACGCCGGTGGCCGACCAGCTGCAGACGGTCCCGGCCGCCAGCGCCCGGCCGCTGGTGGCCGCGGCGGCTTCCGCCGCTGTCCAGAGAATCGCGGTCATGCCGCACCGTCCGCCGCGGCAATCGCCTCGCGGGCGACAGCCGCGTCGTCGAAGGGCAGGATCGCGTCGCCGACGATTTGACCTCGCTCGTGGCCCTTGCCGGCAATCACCAGCATGTCGGCGCCGACCAGTGACGACACGGCGGTGAAGATCGCTTCGCGCCGGTCGCCGATCTCGATGGCGTCGGGGCAGGCTGGCAGGATGGCTGCACGAATGGCCGAGGGGTTTTCGCTGCGCGGGTTATCGTCCGTCACGATCGCCCGTTCGGCGAATTCGCGCGCGGCGGCGCCCATCAACGGCCGTTTGCCGGCATCCCGGTCGCCGCCGCAACCGAACACGACGGTCAGCGCGCCTTTGGTGTGGGGCCGCGCGGCCTTCAGAACCGTTTCCAACGCGTCCGGCGTATGGGCGTAGTCGACATAGACGGCCGCGCCGTTGCGCCGGGAGCCGACATGCTCCATCCGCCCGGGCGCACCGCGCAGGCTTCCCAAAGCGCGCAACGCTACCGCGGTCTCCACGCCGGTCGCCATCGCCAGCCCCAGTGCACACAGGGCGTTCCAGGCCTGAAATTCACCGGCCAGAGGCAGATCGACGGTCGCGTCTTCACCGTGCACGGTCACTTCGAGGCGCTGGCCGCCGGCTGCCGGCGCGATGTCGCGCAGGACAATGTTGCCGCCCGCCTGCCCGTAGCTGACAACCTTCAGCTTCGCGCGTTCGCAGGCACGGCGCACCTCGCCGAATACCGGGCTGTCCGCGTTGACGACGGCTGTCCCGCCGGCCGGCAGCAGGTCGGTGAACAGCCGCAGTTTGGAGGCCAGGTAGGCATCCGTCGTACCGTGATAATCGATGTGGTCGCGGCCGAAATTCGTAAAGGCGGCCGCCTGAAGGCGCAGCCCGTCGAGCCGGAACTGATCCAGTCCGTGGCTGGATGCTTCGATCGCCAGGCACTCGATGCCGGCCCGGCTCAGCGCGGCAAGTTCCCGATGCAATGAAACCGGATCGGGCGTCGTCAGCGCGCCGTCGCGGTCGACGCCCGGCCCGCGAATGCCCAGCGTACCCAAACCCGCCGCCTTGCGGCCCGCGGCCGACCAGATCTGCTGCAGAAAGGACACGACGGAGGTCTTGCCGTTGGTCCCGGTCACGGCGACCTGGGTCGCCGGCTGCGCGTCGAAAAACCGGTCCGCCATCCAGGCCAGCTGTCGGCGCGGCTGCGGATCGGTAATCAATGCGGCGGCGGCGCCGTCCAGGATTTCCCGGGTCACATCCATCGTCGACAGGATCGCCGCAGCGCCGGCGTTCAGCGCGCCGGGAATATAGCGCCGGCCGTCGAGCCGGGCGCCGGGCAGGGCGGCGAACAAAAAACCGCGCGCCACCTGACGCGAATCGGCGCTGAGGCCGGCAATGTCGAGGTCGCCGAACGCCGGATCCCAATGCGCCGTGGCGTTCCGGTCGGGGCGTTCGGCCATCAACGCGGCGAGCTTCATCGACGGCTCCGACCTGCGTCCGTACCGCCGCGATCCTTTTTCCGGGCGTCGGAAATTGCACTGGCCAACAGCTGTTTTCGTGTCGCGCGACTCTCTTCGGCCTGGCGTGCAACGCCCAGGATCGGAGCAATCCGCTCGACAATTTCCCTTGCCGCCGGCGCCGCGACCCAGCCCGCGGTTGCGTATCCGTTGCTCTCTTTCTTGCCTTTCGGTTCGTCGAGCGAAACCAGCAGCGCGTAGCGGGGCCGGTTCATCGGGAATGCGGCGACAAAGGACGACAACAGCGCCTTGCGCCGGTAGCCGCCGCGCCCCACCTTTTCTGCCGTGCCCGTCTTGCCGCCGACCCGGTACCCTTCAGCGTTTGCCCGCCTGCCCGTGCCTTTCTGGACAACGCGGCGCATCAGATCGCGCAGGATCCTGCTGGTTTTCGAGGATACGATCCGCCGGCTCCACAATGGCCGGCCGTTCTGGCGCTTAATCAGGGTCGGCGCCACCATGACGCCGTCATTGACGACGCCGGCAACTGCGGCCACCAGATGGACCGGCGTGACGGCGATTCCGTGGCCGAACGAAATGGTCAGCGTGTTGACCGGCCGCCAGGGTCGCGGATACAGCGGCTGCCCGGCCTCCGGCAGTTCGAGCGGAATTTTCGAGAGCATCCCGACACGGCGCAGGAAGGCTTTCTGGCGTTTTGCGCCAAGTCGCTGGGCGATCATGGCGGAGCCGATATTGGACGACTTGACAAGAATGGCGCTTGTATCGATCGGCTTCGAAATGGGATGCGAATCGCGAATGAAGCGCCTTCCGGCCGGAAGCGGTTTGTGGACCCGGAACATTTCGCGCGGATGGGTGATGCCATAGTCGAGCGCCATCGCCGTGTTCAGGACCTTGAAGACCGAACCGAGTTCGTAGACGCCCAGGGTATTACGGTTGAATCGGGCGTTTTTCGGGGCGCGCTCGAGGTTGTACGGGTCGAAGTCCGGCAGCGAGACCATGGCGACGATTTCGCCGGTTTGAACGTCCATCACCAGCGCCGCGCCGCCGAGCGCCCGCCAATATTCGATCGAGCGAGCCAGAATCTCACGAATCGCAACCTGGGCGCGCAAATCTATCGACAGCGTGAGCGGCCGGGCGCGGGTGCGGATACGTGTGTCCATCTTGGCTTCGACGCCGGCAATCCCCTTGTTGTCGACATCGCTGCTGCCGACGATATGCGCGACCAGCGCGCGTTGCGGATAAATCCGGCGCAAGTCGGGGCGCGCGTGGATTCCGGACAGCCCGAAGCGCAGGATCTGCTGATAGGCGGCCGGCGATGCGTGCCGGTTGATCCAGACGAAGCGGGTTTTCCGGCGCAGTTTTGCCGCGAGCGTACGGACGTTCAGTTGCGGGAAAATATGGGCCAGGATGCGGGCAGTCCGGCCGGGGTCGCCGACCAGAGAGGGGTCGGCAAAGATCGACCATGACCGGATGCTGGTGGCGAGCACGACACCGTTACGATCGACAATGTCGGCCCGGTGACCGACCGGCAGGAGGTTTCGCGCCACCGATTTGGCCTTTTCGGCCTCGGCGCCGGCCTGAATGACGCTCAGGTCAAACAGGCGATAGCCGATGGCCCCGAAGGCGAGCAGGAAGACGGCAGCCGTCACCATCAACCGCCGGCGCGCCATGGAAAGCGCCTTGCCGGCCCTGCCTTCCAAATGCATTTCGCCCGGTCGGCACCGGGCGGACTTTGCATGCGGACGGCACAGATCGCGCAGACGGCGGCTCACTACGGCCTCCCTGCCGGAGCGCCCGTACGCCCCGCTCTCTGTTCCGGCGCCCGGCCCTCTTCAGTGGAAGCAAACTGGGCCACAAAGCTATCGGGCAGGTCTGAGAAGCGTTTGAACTGGCCGCCGGTAAGCGGCGCCAGACCGTCCGGCCGCCGCAATCCCTTGAGCCGCTGCGGCGAGGTCAGCAGGGTCCACTCGGCCTGCAGTATCCGGATGTTGTTCCGGTAGGAACGGACGCTTTCCTCGATCTGCGTAACCTGCCGCTCCAGATTCTGCACCTGGTGCTTCACCAGGAACAGCGTGCCGGTGAGGCCGCTCAGCAGGACGAGCAGGACAATCGTGGACCAGCGGATCATACGGCGCCCCCGGCCGGAACGCCGACCTCGCTGTCGGCCCATGCCGGACTGTCCGTCCGTTCGGCCGCCCGAAGCCGGGACGACCTGGCGCGTGGATTGGCAGCGATTTCGCCGGCAGAAGGCACGATTGCGCGGCGATGCAGCAGCCGGAATGTCGGCGCGCGCCGGACTGCGGGTTCCGGCCGGTGGCGCGAGCCGCGCGGCGCCTCGACGCTGCGTTCGCGCAGGAACCGCTTCACGCGCCGGTCCTCCAGCGAATGAAAGCAGACAACGGCCAGCCTTCCGCCGGGCCGCAACAAACACTCGGCGCTGCGCAGGCCCCGGTCGAGCTCTTCCAGTTCGCCGTTCACAAACAGGCGCAATGCCTGGAACGTGCGGGTCGCCGGATCGATGCCGCCCGGCCGCGCCGCCGGCATGACCGCCCGGACGATATCGGCGAGTTGAACCGTCCTTTCGATAGCGCCGCTGCTGCGCGCGCTGACCATGGCCCTGGCGATCCGGCGGGCTGCGCGCTCCTCGCCCAAGGTGAAGATGATCTTCGACAGGTCCGCTTCGGCGGTGCGGTTGACAACGTCGGCGGCGGTCGGCCCCGAAAGGCTCATGCGCATATCGAGCGGCCCGTCGCGGCGAAACGAAAACCCGCGATCCGGGGTATCGAGCTGCGGCGAGGAAACGCCGATGTCGAGTGCAACGCCATCGACCGGCGCATCCGTGACGGCGCGGACCAGACGGTCCATGCCGCCGAAACGGCCTTCGATCACGGTCAGCCGGTCGCGAAACCGCGCACACAGCGCTGCGCCGCGTTCGATGGCGTCCGGGTCGCAATCGATGGCGGTAACCCGGCAGTCGGCGGCGCTGAGGATCGCGGCCGTGTAGCCGCCCGCGCCGAATGTGCCGTCGACATAGGCGCCGCCACGCTTCGGTGCGAGCGCCCGGATCACCTCATTCAACAGAACGGGGATATGGGCGGCGGTCATGCAGCGCCTCCGGCCCCGAACGACCACAGATCCTTCAGGCCGATCTGGCCGTGCGGTCCCTGCGCCGCATCGGCCTGCCACGCTTCCCGCCGCTCCGGCGACCAGATCTGGAAGACCCTGCCGATGCCGACGAACACGGCCTTGTCGCCGATTCCGGCAAGGGCAATCAGGTTTTCGGGCAGGATGATCCGGCCCTCGCCGTCAAAAGGTATTTCTTCGGACCGCGACAGGACCAGTTCTATGGCCTGCTGTTGTTCGGGCGTCAGGCCGTCGCGCGCGTCGACCCGGCTGATCGTGTCCTCGATTCGCCCGTGATCGCAGGCGTCGATGGCGCCCAGCCCGGTGTTCGGGGACACGACGACGCCGTTGAAGGCGCCCGCAGCGGACTGGGCGGCGGACTGGGCGGCGAGCGCCGCGCGGAACCGCGCCGGCACGGAAACCCGCCCTTTCCTGTCCATCCTGTTCGTAAACGTGCCGATAAACGACGCCATACGAACCCTGTCCCCGCTTTCGGCAGCGCCGCCGGTTGCGGGGCCTGCCTGGTTTATCGTTTCCGTGGCGTCAGCCAGGTCGCACTGGTCTGATCATCCATGGTCATATATGGGATATCATGGGATTTTGTGGATGTCAACGCTGTCAGGCCATAAAATTCATGGGAAATCAAGCGCTTGGCACTACCGGCCTGGCTTATGACAGGGCCGGGACAGTGCAGTCGGCCGCTGTCAGGCGTCCCGCTTGCCGGAGCAACGGGGTTTGGCGGGCAATCGGCTGTCGGCAGAACCGGCCGGCGGGGCCGGCGCCAGACGGCCTGTAAGCCGGGTTCTGTTCCCCGAAAGCCGGGGGGATGGCCATTCATCTGGGACAGCCGTCGCCGGCTGCCTCGTGCGACCTACCCGGACGGCGGCCCGGAAACCCGCCTGGACGCGCCCGCGGTAAACCGGGGGCCGCCCGTGTCGTCCCTATTCGGTCTTGCTCCCGGTGAGGCTTGCCATGCCGCGCCTGTTGCCAGCCGCGCGGTGCGCTCTTACCGCACCCTTTCACCCTTGCCCCGCCCGATGCGGGGCGGTTTGCTTTCTGTGGCGCTGTCTCGGGGGTCGCCCCCGCCGGGCGTTACCCGGCACCGTGTTTCCGTGGAGCCCGGACTTTCCTCACCCTGCCGGGTTTCCCCATTGGCAAAGCGCGGCCATCCGGCCGTCTGGCCTTGACTACATCGTCGCCCGGACGGCCCGGGTCAAGGTGTCGGCAACGCGATATCCGCCCGTTACCGGTCCGCCGCTGCGGCGACGACGGCGGCCAGCGCGGCGGTTTCGGAGTCGATTGCGCCGGTTACCGACGCCGGCCGGAAATGGCGCTGGAAAGCTGCAAGGATTGCCGCCTGCCCGCCCGCACCGCTCTCCCCGTTCTGGTCCGCTGCGGCGGCAGACTCTTCGGGCCAGCGATAGCCGATGCGCCGCAGGTTCTGGCCGATTGCAATCCGGTTCGCTGCGCTATCCGCTTCGATCCGCGCCCGTACGGCGCTGGCATCGGGCCAGTAGCCGACGCCGGCCACCGCCAGCAAGGGCCAGTCGAACAGTTCGCCGGGATCGGTCTTGCGTTCGGGCGCAACATCGCTGTGCCCGGCCACGCGCAGCGGCCGGATGCGATACCGTTCCACGATCTCGCCGGCGAGGGCGGCGACCGTCTTCATCTGCGCCGCCGGGAACGGGCGGTAGCCGAATTCGTGGCCCGGATTGACGATTTCGATGCCGATGGAGATTCCGTTCACATCGGTTTCGCCCTGCCAGAAGCCGACCCCGGCATGCCAGGCCCGCCGGTGCTCCGGCACATGGGCGAACACGGTGCCGTCTTCGTCGACGGTATAGTGGGCGCTGACCTGCGCCGCCGGATCGCACAGCCGGTCCAGCGCCGCCGCGGCGCTCGCCATACCGGTATAGTGCAGGACCAGCATATCCGGCGCGCGGCCGCCGGGCCGTTCGTTATGGTTGGGGGAGGGGCGGTCGACAATCCGCATGTCGCAAGACCGGGCCGCTCAGGACTTGAGCGGCGCATCCGCCGTGCCGGGGCGGCGCAGGATGATGACCGTCACACCGGCCACGGTGAGCACCGCGCCGAGAATCATTTGCCAGCTCATCTGCTCTCCCAGGATCCCGACGCCCCCCATGACGCCGAAGACCGGCACGAGCAGGGTGAAGGGCATGATCTGGTTCATCGCGTATCGCGGAATGAGGGAATACCAGATGCCGTAGCCGATCAGGCCGACGCAGACGGTCATATAGGCCACCGCGCCCCAGCCGTAGACTCCGGCAGCTTGGAAATCCCGCCACTGGTTATCCTCGAACATCAGGGAGAGCAGGAAGAGTTGCGGCGCGGCGAACAGGCTGCTCCAGCCCAGCACGCCCAGCGGCGGCGCATCGCCCATGGCCTTCACCTGGATATTCGAGATTGCGAAGACCAGCGAGGCGACGACGATCAGCCCAAGATGGAACAGGCCGGATTCCATGCGCGGCTCGCCGGCGATCAGCACAATGCCGACGAAGGCGCCGACCATGCCGAGCATGCGCCGCCAGCCCAGATAGTCCCTGAAAAAGATCGCCGCCAGGATCGAGGCGAAGGGCACCTGGAGCTGGATCGCAATCGCCGCCACGGCGGCGTCGACGCCGGCGACGCCGGTGAACATCAACCCGAAATGCAGCGATCCCAGCGTGAAGGACAGGCCGAGCACATGGCCCATCTTCCCGCGGGGTATTCTGACGAAAGGGATCAGCACCAGGCCCATCGCCAGGAACCGGAAGCTCAACATGAACATCGGCTCGAAGTCCCGAAAGCCGAATTTGGCGGCGACGAAATTCAGGCCCCACAGCACCATGACGCCGCACAGGATGGCGGCGTGGCTCAAACGCATCGGACAGGACTCACGCCGCGGTTGCCTCCGTCGCCCCTCTCGCGGCCTCGATTTCCTCGCGCCGGGCTTCGAGGGCCAGCCAGCGCTCCTCGGCGGCGGACAGCTCCGCCCGCGCCGCCTTGAGCCGCGCCGCCGCCCGGGCGAAGCGGTCGGGGTCGGCGCCGTACAGGCCGCTGTCCGATAGTTCGGATTCCAGCGCGGCGATCTCCGTTTCCAGCGCGGCCATTGCGCCGGGCAGCAGGTCCAGCATGCGCTGGTCCTTGTAGCTCAGCCGGGCCGCAGGCTGCGGTTTCGACGGCGGTACGACCGCCACCCTGCCGCCGGCCTTCTTCGCTGCGCCCGCCCGCCGCGCAGGCGCTCTCGCCGGCCCGTCCCGGCGCTGGGCCAGATAGTCGGCATAGCCGCCGGCATATTCCTTTGCCCGGCCGTCGCCCTCCAGAACGATGGTGCTGGTCACCGTCTTGTCGAGGAAGTCGCGGTCGTGGCTCACCAGGATGAGCGTGCCGGCATAGTCGGCAAGCAGGCCCTGCAACAGGTCCAGCGTGTCCATGTCCAGATCGTTGGTCGGCTCGTCCAGGATCAGCAGGTCGCTCGGCGTCGCCAGGATCTTGGCGAGCATCAGCCGGTTGCCCTGACCGCCCGACAGGGTCGCCACCCGCGCCTCGGCCTCGCGCGGGTCGAACAGCCAGTCCTTCAGATAGCCGCGCACATGCCGGACCGCGTTGCCGACCCGGACCAGGTCGCCGCCGGATTCGCACAAGGTGCTCTTCAGGGTGGCTTTCGGGTTCAGCAGGCTGCGCTGCTGGTCGAAATAAGCCAGGGTGAGCGCCTTGCCGACCCGGACATGGCCGCTGTCCGGTTTCATCTCGCCGATCAGCATCTGGAGCAGTGTCGTCTTGCCGGCGCCGTTCGGCCCGATGATGCCGATGCGGTCGCCGCGCAGGATGCGGGTCGAGAAATCTTCCACGACGGTCAGAGGCGCGCCGCCCCCGTCATCCCTCTTGTCCCGGCCGTCCCGCTCGCCGCAGCCCGTGCCGCTCGCGCCGAAGGATTTGGCGATCTCTTTGGCCTCGATAACCAGCTTGCTGCGCACTTCGCCGTCGTCGATCCTGGCGCGGATACGGCCGGTGTCGTTGAGCAGGGCGGCCCGGGCCGCGCGCATCTCCTCCAGCTTGCGCAGGCGGCCCTGGTTGCGCCGCCGCCGGGCGGTCACGCCGCGCAACAGCCAGCGCGCTTCGTCGCGCAGCCGGCTATCGAGCCTCTGCGTCTCGCGCGCCTCTTCGTTCAGCACCTGCTCGCACCAGTCGTCGAAGGCGCCGAAACCCTGGCCGGTCTGGCGCAGGCGGCCTCTTTCGAGCCACTGGATGCTGTTGGTGGCGTTGGCGAGGAAAGTCCGGTCGTGGCTGACGATCAGGGCCGCGCCCTTGAACCGGCGCACGGTTTTTTCCAGCCACTGGATGGTCGCGATATCCAGATGGTTGGTCGGTTCGTCGAGCAGCAGCAGGTCCGGCGGATCGACGAAGACCTGCGCCAGCGCCGCGCGGCGCTGTTCGCCGCCCGACAGGCTCGCGATATCGCGTTGGCCGTCCAGATCGAGCAGGGAGAGCGCGGCATCGACGGCATAGGGCGGGTGCTTTCCCGCCGGGCGCCCTTGCGCGATCTCGAGCGAGACCCAGTCGAACACGGTCGTGCCCGGCTTCATCGCCGGCTCCTGGGAGAGGTGGCCGATCGACAGGCCGGGCTGCTCGTAGCGCTCGCCGGCGTCGGGTTCCAGTTCGCCGGAGATCAGCTTCAGCAGGGTCGATTTCCCGCAGCCGTTGCGGCCGACCAGGCAGGCGATATCGCCCTGTTGCACATGCAGGGTCAGGCCCTCGAACAGGGGAGGGCCGCCGAAACCGATCGCGGCGTCGCGCAGGGAAAGCAGCGGCGGCGGCGCCATAGGCTAGGTCAGCCCCCGTTCCCGGGCGATCGCATCCCAGGCCGCGTTGATCTTCGCCATATGATCGTTGGCGGCATCGATGAATTCCTGGGGCAGGCCTTCGGCGATCAGCTTGTCCGGATGATGTTCGCGGATCAGGGCGCGCCGGGCGGCGCGCGCCTCGTCGTCGCTCGCGTCCGGCTCGATGCCGAGAATGCGGTACGGATCGTCCTCCGGCCGCACCGTGTGCTTGGCTTCGATGCGCCGGAAATCGGCCTTCGAGAAGCCGAACAGCGCGGCGACGTTTTCCAGCCACGCTTTCTCGCCGGGATGGTACTGGCCGTCCGCCTTGGCGATGTGGAACAGGGCGTCGAGCAGGGCCTCCAGCATCGCCGGCTGGCCGCGGAACATGTCGTGGAGCTGCTTCGCATAGGGTTGGTAGCCGGCAGCGTCCTTCTTCGCGAGATCGAACAGGCGCGCGACCTCTTTCACGTCGCCGGGCGGCACCTGGAACACTTCCCGGAACGCTGCAATCTCGTCGCGGGACACGACGCCGTCGGCCTTGGCCATCTTGGCGCCGAGGACGATGACGGCGGTTGTAAACGCGATCTGGCGCGCCATCTGCCCGCCCGGCGCCCGGCCGGACAGGGTCTGGATGGTCCGGTCGGCGACATGGCCGGCGCCGACGCCGATCAGCGCGCCGATCGGCCCGCCGATGGCAAGGCCCGCCGCGCCGCCCAGGATTTTGCCCCAGATGCTCATGGCGCCGGTGTACGGGCCGCTGCCGGTCTGCACAAGGCGGTGCGCCGCCGCAAGCGGCGGAGGGCGGCGGCAGCCGGTCCGTCCGGCGCCGCGTGCCGGCCTGTGTCATGAAATCATGTTTTCAAGAAATTCCCTATAGCTGGATTGTTCGGACATGAGGCATATAACTAATTGTAAATTAAGAATATTTCTATATTTTTTCCATAATGGAATCCGCCAATTTTCCGGTCGGATTTTTCCGTAAGCAATCAGCAAACGGATTCGATCCAATTCCAGCGCAGGCGGGCGCATGTCTGGCGGTCACCCTTCCGCCCTGCGGTGATGAGCAGAGTTTCAGCGATTGAGCGATTTGCCTCCTGTTTCTTCGTCGCAGAGCGCAGTCGGCGCTCGTTGTCTTGCTGAATGAGTCTCACCTGCGTATCGCCCAGATCAAGCCTGAGGGCGCGACCGCGCGGCGGACCGGGCGATTCGCGCCGGGCCGGAGGGAGTGGCTTGGACTTGGGAATCGGCTCGTCTATGGTTCCACGGCCGCGCGCGGCAATCCCGGGCCGTTGCGCATGCCGGTTCGCAACACCTGGAGGGCTCGCCATGCTCGATCTCGGAGATCGCATTTCCGTTTACCAACCGCAGCAGGCGGGACTCAAGTTTCCCCGGGAGCTGAACACGAACGATCCGGAAGTGCTGCGCCAGCACCGCAAGCGGCATCTGGTCGGCGCCTGCCGGGCCTTCGCCCGGTGGGGGCTGGATTACGGTTTCGCCGGCCATCTGACGATCCGCGACCCGGAATATCCCGAGTTCTACTGGACCAATCCGATGGCGGTGCATTTCGCGCAGGTCAAGCTGTCCAACCTCATTCTGGTGGACCATGACGGCGAGGTCGTCGAGGGCGACTTTGCGGTCAACCGGGCGGGCTTCGTGCTGCACTCGGCGGTCCATGCCGAGCATCCGGATATCCTTGCGATGTGCCATGCCCACACGCTCTACGGCTCCGCCTATGCGGCGCAGGGCCGGCCGCTTGCGCCGATCACCCAAGACGCGTGCCAGTTCTTCGAGGACCATGCGGTGATCGGCGAGGAGGCGGGGCAGGTCTCGGTCGAACGCGGTGCAGGCGCCAATATCGCCCCCGCCTTCAAGGGCGTCAGGGCGGCAATCCACCAGAACCACGGCCTGTTTACCGTGAGCCGGCACAGCATCGATGCGGCCGCGTTCCTGTTCATGGCGCTGGAGCGCTGCTGCCAGCAGCAGTTGATGGTCGAGGCCTCGGGCCACAAGCCGATCGAGATTCCGGCTGAGCGTGCGCGCTACAGCCGCGAACATGTCGGCAGCGAATACACTGCCTGGCTCGGCTTCCAGACGGATTACGACCACCTGGTGCGGACCAACCCCGACATGTTCGACTGACATTTCCCGACGAAGAACGCGCCGGCACGGGCGCGAGAGGAATCGACGATGAAGCTCTACGAATTCGCGCCGGCGCCCAGCGCCCAGCGCGTCCGCGTCTATCTGGCCGAGAAAGGGCTGGAGGTCCCGACCGAACAGGTGAATGTGCGCGAAGGCGCACAGTTCGCCGAGCCGTTCAACTCGATGAACCCCTTCCACTGCGTGCCGTTCCTGCAACTGGACGACGGCACGGTGATCGCGGAATCGATGTCGATCTGCAGCTATCTGGAGGAGCTGCACCCGGAGCCGGCGCTGTTCGGGCGCACGCCCGAGGAGCGCGCCGTCATCGACATGTGGCTGCGCCGCTTCGAACTGGACGGCTTCATCCCGTTGCTGCACGCGCTGCGCAACCATGTGGCGACATTTGCCGGCAGGGTTGTGCCGGGCACGCGCTCCGACCTGCCGCAATCGCCGGCAATGGTCGCCCGGGGCAAGGAGATGATGGAAGTCTTCCTCGACCGGGTCGAGCCGCACATGGCCAGCAACGAGTTTATCGCCGGGCCGGAGTTCACCGTCGCCGACATTACCGGCTTCTTCACCCTGCGCATGGCCTACGCGCTGGAGATGGACATCAACGCGTCCTGGCCCGCCGTGGCCGCCTGGTTCGCAAAGGTGTCGGCGCGGCCGGCCTTCCAGATCTAGATGGTAGGCATGAGCAAACCGGTCTGCCTCGTCACCGGCGTCGGGCCCGAAGGCGGCACCGGCGCCGAGACCGCCAGACGCTTCGGCGAGGGCGGTTATCGGGTCGCCATGCTGGCCCGCAATGCGGACAATCTCGACGCGCTCGCCGGCAAGTATGAGGACGCCCGCGCCTATCCGTGCGACGTCGCCGATCTCGACGCCCTCGTCGAAACCGTCTCGCGCATCAGGGCGGAGATGGGCGCGCCCTCGGTCGTGGTCCACAACGCCCTGCGCTCGGCGCGGGGCGGTATCCTGGAGCTGGACCCGGACGACCTGGAAAAGAACTTCCGCGTCAACACGACGGCGCTGCTCTATCTCGCCCGCGAGACGATCCCGGCGATGCTGGAAGCGGGCAAGGGCGCAATCCTGATGACCGGCAACACCTCGGCCACACGGGGCGGGAAGAACTACGGCTTCTTCGCCTCGACCAAGGCGGCGCAGCGGATACTGGCGGAGTCCATCGCCCGCGAATTCGGGCCGCAGGGCATCCACGTTGCCTATTTCATCATCGACGCCGCGATCGAAACGCCGCGCACCCGCGAGGTGCTGGCCCCCGGCAGGCCGGACGACTTCTTCGCCAGGCCCCCGGCAATCGCGGAGGAGCTGTACCGCGTCGCCCACCAGGACCGCTCGCCTGGTCCTTCCGCGTCGAACTGCGCCCCTTCGGCGGAGACCTGGTAAGGCGGCCGGCAGCCGGCCGGGCGACGCTACGCCGCCAGCGACCCTCTGCGACCGCCCGCAACCCGGCTTTCAAAGGCTTACCGATCGGTACGGACTCGACCGGCAGGCGCGCCGGAACACCCGCGGTGACCGCATTGAGCAGTTCGGCGGCATCGGCGGCGCGGGCCTCGCGGTCGAGGACGGTCAGCCTGGTGTCTAAGCCGGTGCCGCGTCGCGCATAGGCGCAGCCTGTTGATCAGCGCAACAGTTCGGCGCCGATCAGCGGCCCCTAGAGCGTATCCGTTTTAGGCGGAACCGTATCCGGCATTTCGGATGTAGTTTTGGCATTCCTGCGGCTCGATGGTGTCGATGAGGCGACCGAGGTGTTGCCATGTGTCTTCGACGGAGCGTTTCTGGGCATCGCGCATCCAGTGTTTGATCTTGGCGAAGGCCTGTTCGATGGGGTTGAGGTCGGGCGAGTAGGCCGGGAGGAACCAGAGATGGGCGTCGGCGTTGCGGATGGCCTGGCGGACGGCCTTGCCCTTGTGGCTGCCGAGATTGTCGAGGATGACGAGATCGCCGGGCCTGAGTGTCGGGACGAGAAGCTGCTCGACCCAGGCCCGGAAGCAACGGCCGTTGATCGGGCCGTCGAAGACGTAAGGCGCCCACAGTCCGTCGGTGCGCAGGCCGGCCAGGAAGGTCCCGGCCAGGAAGGTCATGGTCCGCCAATGGCCGTGGGGGGCGAAGCCTGTCAGGCGGCGGCCCTTTTCCGCCCAGCCGCGCAACGGCGCCATATTGGTCTTGATCCAGGTCTCATCGACGAACACCAGACGGTCCGGGTCGAGCCGGCGTTTGAGCGCCCGCCAGCGTGCCCGCTTCCTCCCGACCGCCCTGCGGGCCTGCTCCAGGGCGAACAGCGTTTTTTTAAAGCGCAGACCCTCGTGCTTCAGAAACCGCCAGATCGTGTCCCGGCACACCGCAACCCCTTCGGTCGCCAGAAGCTCCCGAAGCCGGTCGATCGTCAGACGCGGCGTATTGCGGATCAGCTCGAGAACCAGATCCCGGTGCGCCGCCAGCAGCCACGGACGGTGGCCGCCGATCTTGCCCGGCGCCACGCTCCCGGTCGCCCGGTAACGCGCCGTCCATTTCGGAACCGAAGAAACGCTGACGCCAAAACGAGCCGCCACAGAACGGATCGGCTCACCCGCCAAATGCGCCCGGACAACGCGCTCGCGAAGATCAGTCGAATAGGGTCGGGTCATCCATGCTGGCCTCCTTCTCCAGTAGCCAGCTTGAATCACAAACCCCAACACAAGGGAATCCCCCGGATTCAATCAATAACGGATATGCTCTAGCAGCAACGGGAAGATCGATACGACGGGAACCCGGCGGCCCGGTCAACAACCGGAATACACCTTGGGCAACCGCCGGACTGTCCGAAAAGGCGGGGCCATCTCAGATCGGACCGACGACCGGGCTGACACGGTCGAATGGTTGGCGTCAGAAGGCCGGCTCACCGATCTTCAACAGGCGTTCAAGGCGCACCACGCCCTTTTGCACCCCCGGTTCCTCATGGCCGCACAGGCGCTTTTCGCCGGCAATTTCAATCCGACCGAATTCGAGGTTCGCGAATATCTCGGCGGCAATATATGCAGCTGTACCGGCTATCAGTTCATTGTCGATGCCGCCATGTCCACAGCGGAAAATCGGCGGCGCCGGGCGGAAGATGCCGCGTGGGGATTTGTGCGGAAGGGATCGATTCGTTCTTGCGCTTTCGGTTCATTGAAATGTCCGCGTCGGCCCTGCCGTTGTCCGGCGCGCCGATCGGGCGCCGATCCGCAATACCATGGATCGGGTTTCCCGGTTCCAAGGGACCGCAATCCAACACCGAACCCGACCTATTGCACCACCATCAGATAACGCCGGGCTATTTCGGGATCGCTTTCGAACTGGTCCATATTTCCAGAAAATACGATTCGACCGCGATCGATAATATAGATCCTGTCGGCAGTGTCGTGCACAAGCAGAAGCTGTTGCTCCGAGATAAGCATCGATACGCCGAGGGCTTTCAGTTGACCGATGGCGTTGACGACATCGCGGGCAACAATCGGCGCCAGACCCTCGTGCGGTTCGTCGAGCAGCAGAAGTTGCGGGTTGATGAGCAGCGACCGGGCGATTGACAGCATCTGTTGCTGCCCTCCGCTCAGATTACCCGCAAGCCGCGAGCGAAACTCCTGGAGTTGCGGAAACAGGTCCGTCACCTTCTCCAGGGTCCAGTATCCCGCGCCTGCAGCGGCCAGAGACCGGGGCACCGTAAGATTTTCCTGCACCGTCAGGCTCGGAAACACCCGACGGTCTTCCGGCACATAGCCGATCCCCTTGCGGGCAACGAGATGCGGATCCAGGCCGGCAATCTCTTCACCTTTGAAGCGGACGGAGCCTCCGGTGACCTGGATCATATCCTGCACCACGCACCGCATGGTGCTGGTCTTGCCGGCTCCGTTGCGCCCGACGATGCAGACGACTTCGCCCTCATTCACTTCAAGATCGATGCCATGCAGCGCCTGACTCTGGCCATAGGCGGCGCGCACTTGCTCCAGCACCAACATCAGACATGCCCGCCGAGATAGATTTCCTGGACGGCCTCGTTGTTGGCGATTTCGTCGGGCGTGCCCTCGGTGAAGACTTTGCCGAGCGCCATGACGGTGATGTACCCGGCAGCTTTGAACACGATGTCGATATCGTGCTCGACGAACAGCAGCGTTATCCCGCGGCTGCGCGTCTCGTGCAGAACGAGATCGATCAGTTCGTGACGCTCCTGCAACCCCATGCCGGCAGTCGGTTCGTCCAGTAACAACAGGGTTGGCCGGGTCGCAAGCACCATGCCGAATTCCAGGCGTTTACGGTCGCCGTGCGAGATGTCGTCGACGACACGGTCGGCAATTCCGCCGATCTGGATCGTCTCCAGGTCGGCCATCACCGCATCCCGGAGATTTCTGAGACGGCCCGCGCGCAGGCTGGACCAATTCGGCGAGGCCGCGTTGTGAGCGCAGAGCATGTTGTCGAACACCGTCATGCGGCGGAAGGTGCTGGAAATCTGAAACGTGCGGCCGACACCCAGTTTGGCGATCTGATGCGGGTACTGGCGGGTCAGGCGCCGGCCACCGACTTCGACCTCTCCGCCGTCGGCGACGATCTGCCCGCTCAGCACGTTTATGAGGGTGGTCTTGCCGGCGCCGTTAGGGCCTATGACGGCGCGAATCTCGCCCTGTGCAACGCTCAAATCGACACCGTCCAGTGCGACGAAGCGGGAAAACTCCTTACGCAATCCCCGAACCGCGAGGGCCGGATGCCGGGTCGAGGTCGACATTGCCGCCTACCGACCCAACCGTTCCGTAAAGCGCCGGACGAAGCCGGCGATCCCGGTCGGCGAGACAAGCACCACGAGAACGATGACGATCCCGATCGCCAACTGCCAGTACTCGAAATAATGGGCCACCAGGTTGTCCAGAATCTTGTAGACGATGGCGCCATAAATACCGGCGGCAAAACTGTAAAGCCCGCCCAGGACCACCATCAGCAAGCCGTCTACGGTGAAGAGGATACCGACATAGTCCGGGAACACGTTGCCGTGAAAAAGACCGAACAGGGTACCTGCGACACCGGAAAAGAACGCCGAAATTGTGAAGGCGATCAACTGCACGCGCTTGCGGCCGTGCCCGAGGGCAGCGGCCCGACTCGCATTCTGTCCGACCGCCCGGATCGTCAGGCCCAGAGGAGAATGCACCACCCGCCACAGCATCAGAATCGACACGGTGACAACGGCGAGCACGATCAGTCCGAACTGATAGGGCGCGAGCCCAAGCATCGCGGTAACATGGCCGGAAATGCCGGAATCGCCGCCGGTAAAGTCGAACCACTGGAAAACCACGGCAAAGGTTACTTCGGCGCAAGCCAGGGTCAGCATCGCCGCATAGATGGCGGTCAGCTGGACGCAGAGTGCGCCATACATCAGGCCGAAGAGGGCACTGACAATGGGCCCGGCCACGATGCCGGCCGCAATCGGCCAGTCGAATTTTGCCACCGTAATTGCCAGAGCGTATGCGCCGAGGCCGAAATATACCGCATGGCCGAAGGAGACCATGCCGCTATAGCTGAGCAGCAGGTTCAGGGCGCTCGCATAAAGCGCGAAGATCATCACCTCGATCAGAGCGAAGGCGACGGAGGGCGGCGCCAGAACGAGGGCCACGACAACCGCCACGACAACGATGGCCGCGAGCCGCCAGTCGATCGCGTAGACATCCATGGCTCGAGCGCCGAAATCGGCGCCGCCCGCAGTATCCCGACGTGCCGGATTATCGGCCAAGATCAACCTGCGGTTCTGCGGAGCGACCGGGTCAGCAGCACGGCAGCCATCAACAAAAATACGATCACCATCGATAGTTGCGGCGCCCACAGAATACCGAGCGCCTTCACAATGCCGACAGCCAGCGCCGCGAAGAATGCACCATAAAAATTACCCAGCCCGCCAATGACGACCACGATGAAGGCGAGCACGATAACGCGCGTATCGAGCAGGTAGTTGATACTCTCGAAGGCCGCGGCGAACCCGCCGGCGATGCCGGCCAGAAAACATCCGACGGCGAAAACCCAGGAAAACACGTGCGCCTGGTTCGTACCCAGCAGGGCGACCATTCCGCGATCGTCGGTGGCCGCTCTGAGGATGATCCCCGCTCGGGTAAACTTCAGGAATGCCCAGGCGATGGCGAGCACGGTGACGCCAAGGCCGATTATGACGAGCTGGTAGGTCGGCAAATAGGTGTCACCGATGACCTCGGCGCCGGCAAGCGCATCCGGGAGCTGCACGGTGACGTCATCCAGTCCCCAGATCAACTTGGTGGTATCGCGGATGATTAGCACGGCAGCGAGCGTGAGGACGAGTTGCATCAACTCCTCGGCATGGTAAACCCGTCGAAGCAGAAACACTTCGAACAGCAGGCCGAGCAGGGAGACCAGGAGACCGCAGAGAAAAATCGAAACTAAGAAGCCGAAGGTCGTGCCGAAAGCGATATGGGGATAGATCTGATAGGTCAGGAACGCGCCGACCATGTAGAACGAACCGTGCGCGAAGTTTACGATCCGCGAAACGCCGAAAATCAGCGTCAGGCCGGAAGCGATCAGGAACAGGAAGACCCCTTCCATCACGCCCTGCAAGACTTGCACCAGGACCATTTGGCGCTAACCGTCAGTCGGCGGCGACGGTCCGGAGGCCGGACGGGAAAAGTTTATCCGGCATTTTGCGCGATTTAACTTCCCGTCCGGCCTCGCAGACTCAGACCGGTGTCTATTTCTTGGCCGCCGCTCGCAGAGCCTTGACCCTTGCCTCCGTGGGCAGCGTAACGTCACCGGGGATGACGTTTACGTCGACCATGGTCGGGAACGGATATTTGCCGGTCATTTTCGTAACGCCGATAAAGCTCGGCGCATTGAAGGTGTTGTCGATCAGCCGCATCTTTAGTGGGCCGCGCAGGGTGTCGAAAGTGATCGAACCCATCGCCTGGCGGAACTTCGCCGGGTCTGTGCCGCCCGCTTTATCGATCGCGGCTTTGATGATGTACATGGCGTCGTAGCCGAGCATGCCCCAGTCATTCGGATACTCGCCGTCATGGGCCTTGCGGTACTTCTCGACCAGGGCCTTGGCCCTCGCCGTGGTCAGCGCATAGAACGGACCGCGGGCCCAGCCGTGGACGCCGTCGGGGATGTTCTTGCCCAGCGCAATGTAGCTCTCCGTGCTGAGGAAGGTCAGTAGCTGGGTCCTTTTCAGCAGGCCGTACGACTTGCCCTGCTTGATCATGCTGTTCGTGCCGCTGCCGAACATTACGCCGACGATGGCATCCGGTTTTTCGGCCAGCGCCGCCGTGATGTAGGACGTCAGATTGGTCTCGCCGAACTTGGGCCAGAGCTTCTTGCTGATCTTCACATTCGGGTTCAGCCTAGCCAGCTCTTCGGAGAAGACCGCCACGGTGGTGCGGCCCCACTCGTAATCGAGAGCGACGGTCACGATTTTCTTCCACCCCTTCTTGGCGGCATATTCGGCGATCGCCTTGCCTTCCATCAGGGTGTGCGGCTGGGTCTGGTACACGCTGGGGTGACCGAAATCGACCGTCGCCTTGTGGGTGCCGCTGATAGCGCTGATCAGCGGGATGCCATACTGCTTCGAGACCGGGTTCAAGGCCATGAACACCGAACTCGAGCAGACGCCGGTCAGCAGGTGGACCTTCTCGGTCAGGATGAGATCGCGCGCCTGCTTGGCGCCCTCGTCCGGCTTGGTCTTGGAATCGCGCCAGATAATCTCGATCTTCCGCCCGGCCGCCCCGCCGGCGGCATTGATTTCCTGCTGGGCGATCTTCATCGCCTTCACCGCCGAATGCGTGAGGCCTCCGCAGGCGCCGGATATGCCGCCGACATACCCGATCTTGATCGGATCGGCGGCGTTCGCGTTCGCCGCGAAGAGACCGAAGGCGGACGCACACATAAGCGCCAGCGCGGGCCTCATGATGAAAGATTTCTTTGAGTACATGGCTTCCTCCCATGGAAAATTCTGCGGACCCGCGCCATAGTCGCCGAGACCGCTTCAATACGGACCTTGTCACGCCGCGCCAAAGTCAGGGCCGGGCCCTCAGACTCCCCGGTTGTAGCAGCATGACCCGATTCCCATCCCGCCGCGGAACGGAACTATAAACGCACTCTGCCCTCGAATAAATAGCCGCGGTATCGGGGATTCCCGCGAAGCCGGGCAAGCGCCGGCCTGTCTCTGGACGCTCGATTCGATTCGGGCAACAATCCCGTTTGCATCGGAGGTCTCGCAAGCGCTCGCGGGCCAATCCCGTTCGTTGTCGAACGCTCAGCAGTCACGGCGAAGAAATGACGGTATTCGAGACGCAGCTTAATGCCGATATGGCGGAAGCGTATAGGCGGGCTGGATTTTGGCGCGACGATACCTTCCACGACATCCTGACCAGGCGCGCCGCTGAACATCCCGACCGCGAAGTGCTTTACGACCGGCGTGCGCGCATCACCTACAAGGAACTGGCGAACCGGGTCGATGCCGTGGCGGCGGTGCTGCAGGCGCACGGTATCGGGCGGCACGACGTTGTCACCATTCAACTACCCAACTGGATCGAGTTCGCCTGTGCCTTTTTTGCCATCGAACGTCTCGGCGCCATCGCCATCCAGGTAAGCACCGATTTCCGCGAGCACGAACTCAACTTCATCCTGAAATTTTCGCAAAGCGCCGCCTTTATCTCAGCGCTGAATTTCCGCGGCTTCGATCATATGGCGATGATCGAAAATCTGCGTCCCGATTTGCCGTCGTTGCGCGTGGTAGCGTGCACCGATCCGGTGGATCGCGACGGTATCGTGTCGCTCTACGATGCAGTGCAGGGCAACATTTCGGCTGCCGGACTGGCGCCGGTGGCGATGGGGGCCAACGAGGTTTATCGGATGGCCTTCACGTCCGGCACGACAGGCAACCCCAAGGCGGTAATCCACAGCCACAACACGACATTGTCGGCATGCCGGATCCAGAACGACGATCTCGATATTCGTGCCGACGATGTCTTCCTCCTCTACCTGCCGCTCGGTCTCAACTGGGGATATCTGGCGTTGCTGCAGACCGTCATCGCCGGAGCCCGGGCGGTACTGTTGGACAAATTTTCCGCCGCTGACGCGCTGTCGCTGATCGAGACCGAGAAAGTTACCTATATCCCGACCTCGCCGGCGGCGATCATCGCAATGCTGAACGAGCCGGACCTCGAGCGATACGACCTTTCCTCGCTGCGTCTGATGGTAAGCGGCGGCGCCTCCTGTCCCGTCGAGACCATTCGCGAGTACCGGAAGAAGATGCAAGGCCACTTCATCGAGCTGTACGGCATGCTCGAATCCGGATTTCACACCTACACCCGGCCGGAGGACGACGCGGAGGCGGTCAACGGCACCGTCGGCAAACCGGCCCCGGGCCTCGGACTGCGAATACTCGACGCGAACGGGAACGACGTCCCCGCCGGCGCGGAGGGCGAGATCGCCGGTCGCGGCCCGTCGATCCATCTCGGCTACCATAACAACCCGGCCGCCAATGCCGCTGCCTTTACCGCCGACGGCTGGTACCGGTCCGGCGACCTGGGGTACTTCGATCCCGAGGGCAACGTTGTGATCTCGGGACGCAGCAAGGAGATCATCAATCGCGGCGGCAAGAAGTTCCATCCTCGCGAGATCGAAGAGATTCTCTACACCAGCCCCAGCGTGCAACTTGCGGCGATCGTCGGCGTTCCGGACCCGCGACTCGGCGAACGGAATTGCCTCTGCGTCGTCCCGCGGCCGGGAAAATCGGTTGTGCTCGACGACATGCTGGCGCTGTTGCGCGGCAAGGTGGCAAACTACAAACTTCCGGAATCGCTGGAAATTTTCGATACGTTGCCGTTCACGCCCACCGGCAAACTGCAGCGCCACAAACTGGTGGAGTGGGTCGCGAACCGGTCGACGGACTGAGCGCGGTCGCCGGGCCCGCCAAGCGCGGCCGAACCGCGGGGAGACGAACCTTGCGCATCGACGATCCGCAGATCCCGCCGTCGCGGATGCAGGAATACAGGGCGGCCGGGCATTGGCGCAGGGAAACCAGCAACGACTGGCTGGACGCCGCGGCCGACGCCTATCCCGCCAGGATTGCGCTGAGGGATCCGCGTGTCGCGCTCGATTATGCCGAATACCGCCGCCGTGTCGAACGGCTTGCCGCCCGGTTCGCGAGCCTCGGTCTCGGTCCCGATGACGTCATTGCGATACAGCTGCCGAACTGGAGCGAATTTGCCGTAGCCGTCAACGCCGCGATGTTCGTCGGGGTGCCGTTCTGCCAGTATCACAGCGATTTTCGCAGCCGCGAAGTAGAATTCATTCTCGGCTTTACCGAAGCTTCGGCCCTGATCGTCCCGAGGGAATTTCGCGGCTTCGACTATCTCGCCATGATCGAGCCCTTGCGGCCGAAGCTGCCGAAGCTGAGGCATGTGTTCGCGGTCGGCGAAGACATTCCGGCCGACTGCTTCGATCTGCGCCGTTTCCTGGACGGCGACTCAGCGCCCGAAATCCCGCCGGAAGCGCTCTTCAGCCATCGCCCGGATGCCGACCGGCTGGCAAGAACGGCGTTCACCTCGGGCACGACAGGCAATCCGAAGGCCGTTCTGCATACCCACAATACGACGAACTGCGCGCTCAGGTTTCTCAACCGCGGCCAGCGGATCGCCGCCGAGAGCGCGCTCCTGGTCTTTCTCCCCGTCGGTCTGAATTGGGGCCTGTTCAATACCCTGCAGGCGATCGAGGCCGGTTGCAGGATAGTCTTCCAGGACATCTTCAGGGCGGAGGAGGCGCTGAACCTGATCGAACGCGAGAAGATCACCCACATCTGCTGCGCGCCGGCCCATCTCGTCGCCTTGCTGAACGTGGAGACCTTCGGCGAATACGACCTCTCCAGCCTCGAAGTGATCATGACCGGCGGCGCTTCGTGCCCGATCGAAGTCATCCGCGAGGTCCAGGACCGCATGCCCGGGCATCTTCTGGAGATGTACGGAATGCTGGAGTGCGGGACCCAGGCGCATACGCTCCTGAGCGACGATCCGGCGGCGGTCTGCGGCACCGTAGGCCGGCCGGTTCCGGAAATGGGCATTCGCGTCGTGGACGACGGCGGTAACGACCTCGGTCCGGGAGAGGTCGGAGAGATCCTGACCTCCGGACCGTCGGTGACGATCGGCTATTACAACAACCCCGCCGTCAACAATGAGAGCTTCGCCGACGACGGATGGTTCCGTACCGGCGATCTGGCCACCTTCGACGCCGGAGGCAATTTGCGTATCGTCGGGCGCAAGAAGGAAATGCTGATCCGGGGCGGGGCCAACATCTATCCCCGCGAAATCGAGGAAGTGCTCTATCAGCACCCGAAAGTGATGGACGCCGCCATCGTCGGGGTGCCCGACCATCGGCTCGGCGAACGGGTCTGCGCCTGCATCGTTCCCAAGGCCGGAGAACGCATGGAATTCGATGAAATGGTGGATTTCCTGCGTGACAGGATCGCCACCTACAAGTTGCCGGAATTCCTCCAGATTCTGGAAAACCTGCCCAGAACGCCGACAGGCAAGGTACAGAAGGGCCCGCTCAGGGACATCGTCGTGGCACGGCTCGGCGCCGGGACCGGCTAGCGAATCGGGATATTGGAACTTCCGGCAAGGGGAGAAGACTCATGCGGCTCATCGACATGCATTCGCATTGGAAAACCAGGCGGGGTTATGTCTTCCAGACTGAAGCGGAACTGGCGTTTCAGCAGCACACCTTTCGTTCGGAGCCGGAATACGCCACCGAGGAAGAAATGGCCGAGGATTTCCGGAGAGCCGGCGTCGAAACCATCCTCGATTTCGGTTTCACCAAATACATTCCCGTCGCCGAGGCGCGCGAACTGCACGACTATGGCTTCGACACCCAGCGCCGGTTTTCGGACGTCATTCTCGGTAACTGGCTGCATTTCCAGCCCGAAATCGGCATCGAGGCGCTGGACGAATTCAAGCGCTGTCTGGAGGTCGGCTCCGGATTTGTCGGCCTCGCGGTTTCGGGCTCCGGCGGCGTTCCGGCCAGCGACCCGGCCTATCGGCCCTTCTACGATGCCTGCATCGAGGCCAATGTCCCGGCGCTCATTTTCGTCGGGACGACCGGGCTCGGCGCCGGACTGCCCGGCGGCAGCGGAATCGTGCTGGATAACTGCCATCCCCGTCACCTGGACCATGTCGCGGCGCACTTTCCGGAATTGAAAATCGTCGCCGGACGCCCGGCCTGGCCGTGGCAAACGGAAATGATCGCCATCATGCTTCACAAGCCCAATGTCTGGTACGAACTGCACGGCTGGTCGCCGAAATATCTCACCGACGACCTGAAGCGGGAGATCGCAAGGCGCCTGCAGGACCGGACCATGTTCGGCGCCGATTACCCCCTCCTGAGCTATGAGCGGTTGATCGGCGACTGGCAAAATCTCGGACTCGGGGATGACGTGTTGGAGAAAGTGTTTCGCCGTAATGCGGAAACCTTTCTATCGGATTTGAGACAGTAGGATGGATCTCGGACTCAACGGCAAGATCGCGATCGTCAACGGGGCCAGCCAGGGCATCGGCTACGCGATCGCCAGGATCCTCGCCGAAGAGGGCGCCCGCGTTTCGGTCTCTGCCCGGCGCCAGCCGGCCCTTGACGAAGCGGCCGCCCGCCTGGTCTCCGAGACGAAGGGCGAGATTCGCGCCGTCCAGGGGGATATCCGCCGCGCCGAAGACTGCCTCCGTATCGTGGACGAGACCGTCCGGCATTTCGGCGGTGTCGATATCCTGGTCAACAACGATGGTGCGCCCCCGCTGGGCGACTTCACCGGATTCGACGACGAAGCGTGGGCCAGGGCCGTCGATCAGAACCTGATGAGCGTGGTGCGCTGCATCCGCGCCGTCGTGCCCGAGATGAGGGCGCGGGGAAGCGGCAGCATCGTCAATATCGCGGCCCTGTCGGCGATACAGCCGATACCGGGATTCGGGTTATCGGTAGCGACCTGGGGCGGCGTGATCGGGCTCGCCAAGACTTTGTCTCTCGAGCTTGCGCCCGAAATTTCCATAAACACCGTGTGTCCCGGGCTCGTCGATACACCGCGGCTCAGAACCGTTACCGAACAGTCCGGCGCCGCGATGGAAGACCTGACGCGCGATATCCCCCTCGGCCGGTTCGGCGCGCCCGAGGATATCGCCTCGGTCGTGGCGCTGCTGGTCTCCCCGCGCGGCCGCTACGTTACCGGGGTCACCCTTCCGGTTGACGGCGGCCTCTACAAAGGGACCCGCTGAACGGTCAGGCGGTCCGCCATCTTCCTACCGTCCCGTTCTCCTTCCCACCGGCAAGTCCGGCGCAAGCCATGGCCGGCGCGACCGGACGGATGCATTTCCCGGGCGCATTTACTTCCATTGCGGAAATCAATATCGTCCGCCGCCGAAGGATGTGCAGGCAGGCGGAGAAGACATCAGTGGGCGATCAGCGGTTAGCCGGCCGGTCGGCGCTCGTCACCGGTGCAAGTTCCGGTATCGGCCGTGCAACTGCCGTTGCCTTTGCGCGCGAGGGGGCCTCGGTCATCGCGACCGGAACGCGCGAAGCCGCACTCGCCGACCTGCAGGCCGAATGCGATGCGTTCGGCGGCCGGATACGGCGGATCGCCGGAGACCTGTGCGATCCCCAATTCGTCCGCACACTGGCCGCAAGCGCTGCCGATGTCGACATTCTCGCCAACAATGCCGGCCGGCTGAGCTATGCGCCTGTCCTCGAACTGACCGGGTCCGAGTTCGAAGACATGTTCCGGGTCAACGTCCTGGCAACTTTCGATCTTACCCAGCAGATCGCCCGTGCGATGGTGGAGCGAAAGCGCGGCGACATCGTCATGATGTCATCGACGGCAGCGCGCGGTGTCTATCGCTTCGCTTCGTGCTATTGCGCGACGAAGCATGCGCTCACGGCGCTGACCCAGGGTCTGCGGCTCGAATTGCAGGACTACGGAATCCGGGTGATCGAAATCCGTCCGGGCATGGTCGAAACTCCCATGCGCGATCGGATAACGCATCCTGCCGTGCTTGCCGCATTCCGCGAACGCAACTACACGCCGTTGACCGCGGAAGAAACGGCCGAGGCCGTTGTCCACGCCGTCGGTGCGCCGCCGAATTGCGCCACGGATCTGATCGAGATGCGCCCTTCGGGCGCTGCATAGCCGGCTGTTTCTTCACCGAAGCGGGAACGACAATGAAAGAAAACGACCAGCGATTCACCGTCAGCCACTTGCGGGAAGACGACTTCAAGGTCAACGGACTGCGTCCCTATGCAGCCTATCGCGATCTCGGTATCAAGGACGCGACGAATGGCATGGTCACAGCGCATGTTATCCGGCACGCTCCGGGCACAACGCCCGCGGACCGCGAGTCGGGCCGGCATTTTCACGACATTCGGTTCCAGATGGTCTACGTCCTCAAGGGCTGGGTCCGGTCGGAATTCGAGGGTCAGGGCGAGCAATTGTTCGAAGCGGGAAGTTGCTGGATTCAGCCACCCGGGATCAAGCACACGGTCCTGGAATCGTCCGAAGACATCGAACTGCTCGAAATTGTGATGCCGGCGGAGTTCGACACCGTAGAAGTCGAATAGGCGGGCGCCGAACCCGGTTGCGCCCGGCGCGGGAGACCCTCCAATGGAACTCGGCCTGAAAGGCCGCTGCGTTCTGCTGACAGGCGCGACACGCGGAATCGGCCGTGCAACGGCAGAGGGATTCGCCCGCGAAGGATGCCGGCTTTGCCTGGTGGCCCGGAGCGGGGAAGCTCTCGCCGAGACCAAAGCAGCTTTGGCTGGCAGATACGCCGTCGAGATAGACACCCTAGCGGCGGATATCGGCGAACCCGGCGCAACGCAGGCTGTCGCAGCGGCCTTCTCGGATGTCGATATTCTCGTCAACAACGCCGGCGGCATCGTGTTCGGCAGTCTTGTCGACGTCGACGAAGCCCATTGGCGCGCGGCCTGGGAGCCGAAAGTGTTCGGCTACATCAACATGACCCGCGAATATTATCGGCGCATGGCCGCGCAAGGCGGCGGCGTCATCGTCAGCATCATCGGCATGGCCGCCGAGAAAGTCGATTTCGACTACGCTGCCGGCGCGAGCGGAAACGCGGCTCTCGCCGCACTGACCCGCGCGCTTGGCGGCGCGAGCATGGATTGTGGCGTGCGCGTCGTAGGAATTCACCCCGGCTGGGTCGATACCGATCGTGCGTTGACTTTACTGCGCGAGCGGGCCGAAGCGCGGTTCGGCGATCCCGAACGTTGGCGCGAGGTTATGGCAGCCTGGCCGCTCGATCGGCTCATTGCGCCACGCGAAGTAGCCGATCTGGCTGTGTTCCTCGCCTCGGACCGGGCCAGCGCGATCAACGGTACGATCGTAACGGTCGATCTCGGCTTCGGCGCACGAAGTTATCCGAAGCCGCCCGAAACGATCGACCGCAGCGCGGTGCCGTGACCGATCCCGGTTCTTTCCGCATCGAGACAGGGGTGCGGCCCGATATGTCAACGGCGACGGGACTATGTAGCGGCGCTGGAGTGCCCCCTGGGCACGGACAGATTGCGGGTCAGCGGGTTCGATGCTCAAAACGTAAATCGCGCGAAACTCGATACCTTCAAGGGGCGACGGCGGGGCCGTACGAACTGGCCAACATCCATCGGCCGCTCCAGATCGAAGCTCACGCTCGCGTATAGTTCGGCATGCGGCATAACCGGACCATTCGGCGACCGCTCGGCTTCGGACCGGATCCCCAACACGATCTCCGGCGGCACGGCGCAGCCGGATGCGGCGACGACGGTGACCGGCAATTCAGCTTGGGTCTGCATGGGGCTTGGGTTCAGATTCCGGCGGCAGGGAAGATCCGGCCGTCTTGGACCGTCCCCCACACGCGGACATCCCTCAGTCTATCGGCGCCGATTTCCGTCGGATCGTCCTCCAGCACCGCGAAGTCGGCGCGCTTACCGCATTCGATGGAGCCGATCTCGCCGTCGAGCTTGAGGGTATAGGCGGCGCCCAACGTGATCGCGCGTAGCGCCGCATCGACCCCGATGCATTCCCGTTCCCCGAGCGTGCGCCCGGAAGCCGTCTTGCGGTTGACGGCGCACCAGGCGGTGAACAACGGCCCCAGCGGCGTGATCGGTGCGTCGGAATGGATCGCCGTCGGCACGCCGTGGGCCAGCGCGGTCGCGCAGGCGTTCATTCGCTCCGCACGCTCCGGCCCGACGGTTTGGGCATAATGCTCGTCGCCCCAATAGAAGATGTGGTTCGAAAACAGGTTGACGCACAGTCCGAGCGCGCGCATGCGCCGGAACAGGGCGGCGTCGGCGAGCTGGCAATGCTGCATGGTGAGGCGGTGATCCGGCGCGGGATGGAGCCGCAGGGCATCCTCGATGCAATCGAGCGCGAGTTCCGTCGCCTGGTCGCCGTTGGTATGGGTGTGGACCTGGATGCCGTGTTCCAGGGCCGAGCGATAAAGCTCGCCTATATGTTCCGGCGGCAGGTACCAGAGCCCGTTCGGCGCGCCATTGTAGTAGCCCGGCCAGCGCAGCCGCGCCGTGAAGCCCTGAATCGAACCGTCCACGACCATTTTGACGGACCCCAGACGCAGCCGGTCGGTGCTCATCGGGCTCAGTTCGATTGCGCGCGCGATCAGGTCCGGGACGCCGATTTTCTGCAATTTCCTCATCGCGACGATGCGCACCGGAAAGTCCGGCTCGCCCGTGACCCGCAGCATCATGTCGACGGCTTCCTGCGGCAGGAGGCCGGCAAGGTCGGTCGCCGTAGTTACGCCGCTGCGCACGCATTGCCGGGCGAATTGCCGGAAGCCCTGCTCGTCGCAGGCCAGGCTCGCCCGGTCGAAGCCGACATGGGGATTGGCCGGCCCCATGGCGTCGTGGCCCCTGAGTTCGCCGGCCGGCAGCCCGTCCGCCGCCAGCGGAACGCCGGGGTGGTTGATGCCCGGCCGCAGCAGGCCGGCCCTTTCGAGCGCCTTGGTATTGACATTGAGGATGTGGCAGGAGGCGTTGAGAACGCCGATCGGGCGCTGCGTCGAAACCCGGTCGAGATCGTGCCGGTCGAGCCGCCGGGCGCCGAAATAGATCGCGTCCAGCCCCCATCCGGCCAGCGGCGCTTCCGCATCGCCGATCTGCGCTTCGGCGCCGCGCAGCCGGGCGACGACGTCGTCGATCGATTTCAGCCCGGCCCAGATCTTGCCGTCGGGCGACCGCCGGTCGGAATATCCGCAGTAAACGAAGCGCCAGAACGCGCCTTCCATGACATGGCAATGCGCTTCGACGAGGCCGGGCATGAGCACTTTATCGGCAAACCGCCCGTCCAGTTCGTAGGCTCCGAAACCGGCCAGTTCGTCGACAGTTCCTGCGCCCACGATGCGCCCGTCCCGCACCGCGACATGGCTCGCCAGCGGCCGCGACGGGTTCATGGTGATGATTTTCCGGGCGCTGTAGATCCTGTTCACGGGTCGATCTGGCGATTGGAGAATGGCTGGGCATCCTGCGGCGTGACTCCGTCATCGCTGACCCGGTGACAATTGACCCAGTGCTTCGGGAATATCTCGCGCTGCCGCGGCGCTTCGGCATGGCAGATGTCTTCGGCGAACGGGCACCGGCCGGCGAAGCGGCATCCCGGAGGCAGGTCGATCGGGCTGGGGGGATCGCCCTCGAGGCTGACCCGCTTGCCGCGCCGGCGCCGTTTCGAATCTGCCGACGGAACCGCGGACAGGAGCGCCCAAGTATAGGGATGGAGCGGCCGCCTGAAGAGGGAAATACGGTCTGCCTGTTCGACGATCTCGCCCAGATACATGACGGCGATCTCGTCGCAGATATACTGGACGACGGCGAGATCGTGCGAGATGAACAAGTAGGTCAGGCCGATTTCCCGCTGCAGCGCCCGCAGGAGATTGAGGATCTGCGCCTGGATGGCGACGTCGAGCGCGGACACCGGCTCGTCGCACACGATGAGGTCGGGCTGGCTGGCGAGCGCACGCGCGACCCCGATCCGCTGCCTCTGGCCGCCGGAAAACTGGTGCGGAAACAGTGCCTGCTGTTCGGCGCGCAGCCCGACCTTCCGGAACAGGTCGGCGACCCGGTCGTCGCGGCCATCCGGATCGCCGATATTCATAAGGTCCAGCGGCTCGCGAACGATCGCGCCGGCGCGCATGCGCGGGCTGAGCGAGGAATAGGGATCCTGGAAAATGATCTGGGCCCGCCGGCGCAGGGCCAGAAGCTCGCTGCCCTCCGCCTCGGACAGGCGCGCACCGGCCAGTTCGATGGTCCCGTGCGTGATCGGCGCAAGGCGCATGATGGCGAGCGCCGTCGTCGATTTGCCCGACCCCGACTCGCCGACGATGCCGAAGGTGGTGCCTCTCGGCACGTCGAAACTGATCCCATCGACGGCATGCACGACGGTCGGCTTGCGGAACGGTCCTCTGGATCCGGTCCTGAATTGGACCTTCAGATCCCGAACCCTGAGCAATGGCTGGCGCCCCGGATCGCTCACGGCCGGTCCTGTTCTTCCAGGAGCCAGCAGGTTGCCGAGTGGCCGCCGCTCGCTTCGACCGGAGACGGTCTCGAACGCGCGCATACCGGCATCCGGGAGCCGCATCTCGGCTCGAAGGCGCAGCCCACGCCGAGCTCGGTCAACGGCGGCACGACGCCGGCTATCTCCATCAGCGGCACCCGCTCCTCTTCCGGATCGTCGTTCAGTTGCGGAACGCAGGCGATCAGGCCCCGGGTGTAGGGATGCTGCGGATTCTGCAAAAGGTCGTCGACCGCTGCCGCTTCGACGATCCGGCCGGCATACATGACAAGGACACGGTCGGTCATTTCGGCGATGACGCCCATGTCGTGGGTAATCAGGATTATCGCCATGTCCCGGTCGCGCTGGAGTTCCATCAGCAGATCGAACACCTGCGCCTGCACCGTCACGTCGAGTGCGGTCGTCGGCTCGTCGGCGATCAGGATATCGGGTTCGCACGCCAGGGCGATCGCGATCATGATGCGTTGGCGCATACCGCCGGACAGCTGATGGGGAAATTCGCCGATGCGCCGTTCCGGCGCCGGGATGTGCACCTCGCGCAGCAGTTCGACCGCCCGGTCGAGCGCGGCGCGCCTGGCGAGCCCCTGGTGGAGCACGACCGATTCGGCGATCTGGTCTCCCACCGTGAAGACGGGGTTCAGCGCGGTCATCGGCTCCTGGAAGATCATGGAAATGCGGTTGCCGCGGATCCGGCGCATACGCTCCTTCGTGGCTTTCAGCAGGTTCTCGCCGCGGTAGACGATCTCGCCGCCGGAGACATTGCCGGGCGGGCTGGGAATCAGGCCCATGATCGCCAGCGCCGTCATGCTCTTGCCGCATCCGGATTCGCCGACAATCCCCAGGATTTCGCCCTTCGACAGGCTGAAGTCGATGCCGTCGAGAACGTGCGCGACGCCGGCGCGGGTCCGGAAATCGATCTGCAGGTTGCGGACCTCCAACAGGGTCGACGATGGGTCCGGCGCCGGCACTACCGTTCCCGCAGCTTCGGGTTCAGGGCATCGTTCAATCCGTCGCCGATCAGGCTCACGCTGAGCACCGCGAGGAAGATCGCCGCGCCCGGGAAGGTCGCCGACCACCAGGAATCGAAGATGTATTCGCGGCTGCCGCCGATCATCAGGCCCCAGCTCATGATGTTCGGGTCGCCCAGCCCCAGAAAACTCAGTCCGGCCTCGAACAGGATGGCGACGCCGACGATCAGCGTGGCGGAAACGATCAGGGGCGGCAGCGCGTTGGGCAGGATGACGACCCAGATCAGGCGCTTGTCCGTCGCCCCGATGGTCCGGCCGGCCTTGACGTATTCGAGTTCCTTGAGGCGCAGAAACTCCGCGCGCGTGAGCCGGGCCGTCGATTGCCAGCTCGCTACCCCGATGGCGATCGCGATCATGTAGAGCGACGGCGTGAACAGCGCCACCAGCACCATGGCGAGGATCAGCGATGGCAGGACCTGGAAGAATTCGGTGATCCGCATCAGGATTTCGTCGACCAGCCCGCCGTAATAGCCGGCCATCGCGCCGACCAGCACGCCGATCGCGACCGTCATCAGCGCTGCCGACGCGCCGACCGCGAGCGTTGCCCGGCCGCCGCCGATCATGCCCGCCAGAATGTCCCGGCCGACATGGTCTGTGCCCAGCGGGACATTCGGATCGACGCCCGGCGGCGTAAAGGGCGCGCCCCTGATTTCGAAGGGGTCGACGCCGTAGAGCGGCGGGCCGAACAGGCTGATGAGAACGATGGCGCTCAACAGGATCAGGCCGAGTATGGCAGACCGGTTGCGCAGGAACATGCGCCAGGCCTCGCGCGCCGGGCTCTCGGCGCTGGCGACGGGAATTTCCGTTCCGGAGGGACGGTCGGCCATCGGCCTCAGCTCCGCTTGCCCTTGATCCGCGGATCGGCCAGCCGGTAGCAGAAGTCGGTCGCCAGATTCGCGACGATGACCATCAGGGCGGAGAAGAACAGCAGGGCCAGGATCGTCGTGTAGTCGCGCCGCAGGAGCGAATCGAACGCCAGCGTGCCGAGTCCGGGCCAGTTGAACACCGCTTCGACCAGAACCGCGCCCGACAGAAGATTGCCGAAATGCAGCCCGGTTATCGTGATGATCGGCAGGATGGCGTTGCGCAGGGCGTGCTTGAAGAAAACGACATTCTCGGCGACCCCCTTCGCCCTGGCCGTGCGGATGTAATCCGATCCCAGAATTTCGAGCATGCTGGCCCGGGCCAGGCGGCTGTATTGTGCGATATAGATGATCGCGAGCGTGAAGGCCGGCAGCACCAGATGATGGGCAATATCCAGCGCACGGCCGAAAAAGCCTACCGACAGGGTCACGTCGTAAAGGCCGGCAACGGGAAACACCGGGATAACGAAGGCGAACAGGATAATGAGCATCATGCCCGACCAGAAGGCCGGCGCCGAATATCCGATCAGTGAAAACACCGTGAGAAAATTCGAGAAATATCCCTCCGGGTTGCGCGAGGCCAGAACGCCCAGCGTCGTGCCGATAAACAGGGCGATTACCGTGGCCGCGAGGATGAGCAGGATCGTCGGCCCCATGCGCGAGACGACGAGATCGACGACCGGCGAGTTGAAATAGAAGGAATATCCCAGATCGCCCTGCAGGGCGTTTCCCAGATAGATCCAGAGCTGTTCGTGGATCGGAAGATCCAGCCCGTAGTCGCGGCGGATGGCGTCGAGAATTTCTTGGGTGATGCCGCCGGATTCTCCCGCGATCACCTCGGCGGGATCGCCCGGCGCCAGGCGCACGAGAATGAAGTTGAGAACCAGGACGGCCGTAACGAGGACAAAGGCGTAAGCGATCCTCTCAAGAACCATTCTCACGACCGGCATCGTCGCCTACGACCTTTCGTCCGGTTCACCTCTGTGCCTATTCGCCATGTTTCGCCGCGCCCGGTCAAGCAAGGGGTCAAGCAGGAACCAAAGAGGCCGGTCCGCGATTTGCGAACCGGCCCGTTCCCTGACCTGGGGCTATTCCCGGCAGACGGATTATTTCAGATAGACGTTATCCATGGGCCCCATCGTGCCCCAGATCGTCAGCGGCGGGTTGCCCACCTTCTTGTTGTAGATCGTGTGGTAGGGCAGCCCGTACATCCAGTAGACCGGCAGTTCGTCGGTCACGATTTTCTGGAACTCCAGATAGATTTGCTTGCGCTTCGCCGGATCGAGTTCGACGCCTGCGGCTTCCAGGAGCGCGTCGACCTTCGAGTTGGCGTAGCTTTGCGTATTCGACCAGATCACGCCCTTGCGGATGTTGGACGTCAGATAGGTGCGGTGCACGCCGATCACCGGATCGCCCCAGTTGAACACGACATCGACGGTGATGTCGAATTCATGGCTCTTGACCCAGTTCGCCCAGGTCGGGAAGTCCGGCGGAATGCGCAGATTCACGTCGATGCCGACTTTCTTCAATTGCGGCTTGAGGTATTCGGCAACGCCCCGCTGCGACAGCAGCGTATCGAGCGTAACCTTGAAGCGGATGCCGCCCTCCTTGCGCGGATAGCCGGCCTCGTCGAGCATCTTGTTCGCCTTGTCGAGGTCGAGGTCGTAGCGTTTCGCATTCTGGTCCGCGAGCGGATTGCCCATGGCAATCGGGCCCAGGGCCGGCTTCGACAGCCCGCTGTGCAGGGCTTCGTTGATGAACTTGCGGTCGACGGCGTAGGCGATCGCCTGGCGCACCGCCTTCTTGCCGAGAATCGGGTGTTTCAGGTTGAACGCCAGCCAGGCGATCGGGCCGATCGCGGCATATCCCTGCGCGGTGACGACCAGGTTCTCGTTCTTCTTCAGCCGGCCGAGCTCGCGCGACTTGGTGTTGAAGGCGCGCAGATGGATGTCGCCCCGCTCGAGGCCGAGCGCGAGGGAATTGGAGTTCTTGTTGATCTTGTAGATGATCTTGTCGAGATAGGGCTTGCCTTTCAGGAAGAAGTTCGGATCGCGCTCCAGAATGATGTGCTGACCCTTGACATATTCGACAAACCGGAACGGGCCGGAGCCGACCGGCTTCAGGTTCATGGGATGTCGCTTGGCGTCCGTGCCGTCGCCGTAGACATGCTTCGGTATGATCGCGCACAGCGACGAGGACATGGCCAGCAGGATCGCTGGGTGCGGCTTGCTCAGCCGCAGGATGGCGGTGTGCGGATCGGGCGTGTCGACCTTCGCGACCGGCGCGAACATCGACTTGAACGGGTGGTTCTTCTTGATCGTGGCAATCGAGAAGGCGACGTCTTCCGACGTGACCGGCTTGCCGTCGTGGAACTTCGCGTTCTTGCGCAGGTTGAGCGTCACGCTCATGCCGTCGGCCGAGACCTTCCAGCTCTCCGCCAGATAGGGCTGCGGGTTCCAGTTTTCGTCGAACCTCAGCGGCGTGGCGAAAATCTGGGCGCCCGGCATGCCCGTCGCGACCCCGGACTGCACCGCGGGATTCAGATGCCGCGGCGTCTGCGGGGAGCCGATGACCAGCGTGCCGCCTTTCTTCGGCGTGTCGGCGGCGGCGCCGGCCGCCAGCGCCACGCCGAGGCCGGCGGCGATGGCCGCCTTGACGGCGGTCGGGGCGATGCTCTTGCGGATTGCGGACATGATTTCCTCCTCTCATCCCGAGTCCACGAAAACTGGCATTGTGCGGAGTTCGGCGCGCTTGATGTTATGCGAAATTTCGATAGAATAGCGCCAACGCCAATGCCTGTTGCTCAAATCATACAAACATGCCGGTATTTCTACAAACCGAAAGTTTTATAACAAAATTGGATTGCAGGCCGGGCCTGACGCCGGGAGTTCGCCGGGCGAATTGCACTATGTTATGCAAAATTTGCATAATTTAGGCCGCGCCCCGATCCGGCGGGCTATGCGCGGGGCCGTTGTCGCACAGCATGTCCCAGATGCGCTCGATATTGTCCCGCCCGGCGGCGCGGGTGCGGAAGAGCCTGATCTCGATGGACTGGTCCCAGGTCTCGTCGCCGGCGCGCACCAGCCGTCCGGAAGCCAGGTCGTCGCCGATCAGCATGGACTGCAGCCAGGCCATGCCCCGCCCGCTCAGAACCATGTCGCGGATGATCTCGCCCATGGTCGATTCGTAGACCGGGTTGATATGGAGTTCGACATCTCGCGCCGTCATGCGCGCCTGGCGGTGCCAGCCGAGCGGATTTTCCGAGGAGAACCCGATACAGGGGACCGGCGCTTCGGCGGTGCCGGGCAGCGCGAATCTCGGGTTGCCCCTTTCGTCGGGCAGCGAAACCGGGATCATTTCTTCCGCGCCGACGATCAGGAAGTCGTAGCCGCTGAGATCGACGAGGTCGGGCATCGCCGGCTGATGGAAGCAGACCAGGAAATCGACCGCGTCGCTCAGCAGGTCGTCGATGCAGTTGTAGAGATTGTCGGACCTCAGGGTGACGCCGCCGATCTCCATGCGCGCCTCGATCTGGGTCAGCAGCCGGGGCAGGAAATGGCGCGCCAGCACATGCTGCGCGCTGAAGCGCAGCGGCTCCGCCCTCTGCAGGCCGATCCGGCGGGCGCCGGCCCGCGCCCGGTAGGCGATGCGAAGAATTTCGATTGCCTGGCGGTAGAAATGGCTTCCGGCCCGGGTCAGGCCGACGGGCTGGGAGCTTCGGTCGATCAACCTGACGCCCAGCCAGTCCTCCAGCTGCTGGATGCGGCGGCTGAGCGTCGATTGGGTCGTGTTCCGCTCTTCTGCGGCTTTGGAAAAGCTCCGCGTGGTCGCGAGCACCAGGAAATCCTCGAGCCACTTGATTTCCATACGGACACCCCTGCGCACTTCGGTCGAGGCAAGTTCGCACTATGGGGGAATTCAGCGCTTGTCGCGAGACGTTACGCGCAGCCGTGCCCCCTGCCCGGCGCCAGGCGGTCCTGCAAGTCTAAACGTCGACTGCCGGGTTTCGGCCGGAATCGGCGCCAGCATTGCCGCACTCCAGCCGCATCGGATCCCAACGCAAGCCGATGAACCGCGCGGATCTTTTTCCCTACGATTCGGGTTTCACGCCCTGGATGGCGAGCCGTATGGACCCGCGGTTCTCCTTCGCTCTCTATGTGCCCGGATCCGTTTCGCAAGACAGTCTCTCACCCGTGCTTGTCCTGATCCACGGCACCACCCGGAAGGACAGCTTCCGCGACGGGTTCCGCGAATTTTCCGAACGCACGGGCACCGTGCTTCTGGCGCCCCTGTTCCCGGTCGGTGCCGCCGCCGCAGACGACATTCACGGCTACAAGTGGATCGATGGCCACGGGGTACGGTTCGACCTGCTTTTGCTCGACATGATCGATCAGGCCGCTGAAATCTGGCCGCTCGCCAGCGACCGTTTCGCCCTGTTCGGCTACAGCGGCGGCGGGCAATTCGCGCACCGCTTCCTCTATCTGCACCCGCATCGTTTGGCGGCGCTGTCGGTCGGCGCCCCCGGCAACGTCACGCTGCCGGATCCAGCTGTCGCCTGGCCGGCCGGCGTTGGAGGACTTGAAAAGCGCTTCGGCATCGGTTTCGACAACGAGGCGGTGCAGGCGGTCCCGATTCATTTGGTTGTCGGATCGGCAGACACCGAAACCTGGGAAATCGCCAAGGATCCCGGCGACCCCGTGTATATCGCGGGCGTCAATGACGAGGCGACGAACAGGATCGTGCGGCTGAAACGGCTGCAACAGGGGCTCAAGGAACGCGGCTCGTCGACAAGGTTCGATCTTGTCGAAGGGGCTGCCCATGACGGACCGGCCATGGTGCCCGCCGTGACCCTGTGGATGGAGCACCGCCCGGCTGCCGTCCGGCAGCCATAGCCGATCTCTCGGAATCAGTTGGAATTCATAGGTTGCAACGCCGACCGGCGTCCAAGCAGAACGCCGAACAACGGCAAACCGCTGCCTCACGAAGCCAGCCTGTCGACATCGGACTATTCCGGGAAGATTTTCGATATGCTGCGGTGCCTCGGCAATCGCACAACCCAGTTTGCCTAAACGGTCAAGCCCTGCGGGGCATCGGCAACGACAGCCGGTCCCCGGTCCGGAAACGCGTCGCGCTGATTGCGGGTCTATGGAATTCGATCAACCTTGCGGAATTCCGACCGGTCATCGCTGCATCCGATCCGTATCTCAATCGATCAGGCTTGAGGCCGACAGCGCCGCCAAACGATGGGGGTGCAGATAGAGGTCTCGGCTTCCTCATCGTGTCCGCTACCACGAATTTCGATCTGGCTCAGGCAATCGCATCGGTTGTGGTATTGGCGCTGATGAGCGTGGTGCTCTACCAGATTGTCCAACAAGTCCAGAAGATCTGGTTGCCGTGGTCGATTAAGGCCGAAGCCATGACTTGACCCGAGAAGCCGAGATGGGCGGATGCCGGATTTTGACATTCTCGTCGTTGTTCTGCGCTGGTGTTTGAGCCCTCTAAAATAAGCGAACTCAACAACTTGACATGCTTATCAGCATCCAATGGGCGCGCCGAGTAACAGGTCAGCGTGCGCGGCAGCATCAGCTCGCGCTCGACCGTTGCCAAGCGGTAGGCTGCTTTCGTGTTGGCCCAGTCTTGGCAGGCCTGCGGAATCGTCTCTCCGAACCCGGCATCCATGCGCTCCACCAGTTGGCAAAGCCGGCTGTCCAGCAGACCGTCGCCATGTCGGCCGCCCGCGAGCTCCTCGTCAAACCACCGACCCTCCACGCCCTGCACCCTCTCGCTGCCGATTCGGTGCCAGACAAGGAATCACGGCCGATTCCCTCAATGCAAGAAATTGCGACGGGCGCACATACCGCTGTCAAGATATGGGTAATTGAAAGTCCGTCAGATCGTGGAAATGTCCGCCCCTGGGGGATAGGCCGGAACGCGCAACCGCGCCGTTCGTGCCATAATGGCCGTTCACTACCCCGGCCCGTCCGGACCATCACGGTCTTACGGAATGGATGCACCCCGCAATCCATAAAATGGCAATCGGTCGCCAAACGCAGCTGACGACACTCCCAGTATTGAAAAAATTTGCATTCTGTTTGATTGCTGATCCTGCGTTTCCGCTTCAGGGCTCTCGGAAGAAATTTTTTTCATCAAGGATAACAATGCATTACCGGAATGATCGGCGATTCACTCCGACTTTGGTCCGGGGCTACTCAGGATGAGCGGGAAATGTTCACTGTACTACAAGCAACAAACTCCCCTCTCCCTGAGTAGCCGCCGAAGGCGGCGTATCGAAGGGTGCCGGTCCGCCCCGGATCAAGCGCTCTTGCGCGCCTCGCCGGCGGTCTCGAGAAAGCGCGCCAGATGTTGGCCGGTGTAGCTTTCGGGTACGGCGGCGACGTCTTCCGGGGTGCCGGCGGCGACGATCCGGCCGCCCTTGTCGCCGCCCTCGGGGCCGAGATCGACGATCCAGTCGGCGGTCTTGACGACCTCCAGATTGTGCTCGATCACGATCACCGTGTTGCCGGCGTCGACCAGTTCGTGGAGCACGTCGAGCAGCTTGCGGACATCGTCGAAATGCAGGCCGGTGGTCGGCTCGTCGAGGATGTAGAGGGTCCGCCCCGTGGCGCGCTTCGACAGTTCCTTGGAGAGCTTGACGCGCTGGGCCTCGCCGCCGGAGAGCGTGGTCGCCGGCTGGCCGAGCTTGATATAGCCGAGGCCGACGCGCTGCAGCGTCTCCATCTTCGAGCGGATCGCCGGCACCGCGCGGAAGAAGTCCACCGCCTCTTCCACCGTCATGTCGAGCACATCGGCGATCGACTTGTCCTTGAAGGCGATCTCCAGCGTCTCGCGGTTGTAGCGCTTGCCCTTGCAGACGTCGCACTGGACATAGACATCCGGCAGGAAATGCATCTCGATCTTGAGCACGCCGTCGCCCTGGCAGGCCTCGCAGCGCCCGCCCTTGACGTTGAACGAGAAGCGCCCCGGCCGGTAGCCGCGCGCGCCGGATTCGGGCAGGCCGGCGAACCAGTCGCGGATCGGGCCGAAGGCGGCGGTATAGGTCGCCGGGTTGGAGCGCGGCGTCCGCCCGATCGGCGACTGGTCGATATCGATGATCTTGTCGAGATGCTCCAGCCCGTCGATGCCGCGATGGGCGCCGGGCACGGCGCGCGCGCCGTTGAGCCGCCGGGCCGCCGCCTTGTACAGCGTCTCGACCACCAGGGTGGATTTGCCGCCGCCCGACACGCCGGTCACGCAGGTGAACACGCCGAGCGGGAACACGGCGTCGATCTTCTGCAGGTTGTTGGCAGCCGCGCCGCCGATCGCAACCGCCCGGCCGTGCGGGGCGGCGCGGCGGCGCTCCGGCACGGGAATTTCCATCCGCCCGGTGATGTAGGCGGCGGTCAGGCTGTCCGGCGCCTGGAATACCTTGGCCGGCGGGCCCATGGCGACGACCTCGCCGCCATGCACCCCGGCACGCGGCCCCATATCGATCAGCCAGTCGGCGGCGCGGATCGCCTCCTCGTCATGCTCGACGACGATCACGGTGTTGCCGAGGTCGCGCAGCCGCTCCAGCGTATCGAGCAGCCGGCGGTTGTCGCGCTGGTGCAGGCCGATGGAGGGCTCGTCGAGCACATAGAGCACGCCGGTCAGGCCGGAGCCGATCTGGGAGGCGAGGCGGATGCGCTGGCTTTCGCCGCCGGAGAGCGTGCCCGAATTGCGCGACAGGGTGAGATACTCAAGGCCGACATTGACCAGGAAGCCGAGCCGCTCGTTGATCTCCTTCAGGATGCGCCCGGCGATCTCCATCTGCTTGGCGCTCAGCCGCTCCGGCAGGCCGGCGAACCAGTCGCGCGCCCCGGCGATCGACATCTGCGCCGCCTCGCCGGCGTGCATCTCCGCGACCCGGACGGCCAGCGCCTCGGGCTTGAGGCGGAAGCCGTCGCACGCCGAGCAGGGCGCGATGGTCTGGTATTTGCTCAGCTCCTCGCGCACCCAGCTCGAATCGGTCTCGCGCCAGCGCCGGGCCAGGTTCGGGATCACACCCTCGAATGGCCGCTTCGTCTCGTATTTGCGCAGGCCGTCGTCGTAGCGCATCGCGATCGGGACGCCGCCTGAGCCGAACAGGACGGCCTCCCGGTCCTTCCTGCGCAGCTTCGCGAAGGGTGTGGACAGCCGGAAGCCGTAATGGGCGGCGAGGCTCTTGAGGGTCTGGCCGTAATATTTCGAGCTGGTGTCGGCCCACGGCGCAAGCGCGCCCTCGTCCAGGCTCAGCGCCGGGTTCGGCACGACCAGTTCGGCATCGAATTCCGCCTGCACGCCGAGGCCGTCGCAGGACGGGCAGGCGCCGAACGGGTTGTTGAAGGAGAACAGCCGGGGCTCGATCTCGTCGATGGTGAAGCCGGAGACCGGGCAGGCGAACCTGGCGGAAAAGGTCGTGCGCTCGCCATTGTCGGCATTCTCGACGAACAGCAGGCCGTCGGCCAGTTCGAGCGCCGTCTCGATCGAATCGGCCAGCCGGCTCGCCAGGTCGCCGCCCAGCACGATGCGGTCCACGACCACGTCGATATCGTGCTTGAACTTCTTGTCCAGCGCCGGCGCCTCGTCGACCAGGTAGATCTCGCCATTCACCTTGACGCGCTGGAAGCCGCGCTTCTGCAGGTCGAGGAATTCCTTGCGGTATTCGCCCTTGCGCCCGCGCACGATGGGCGCGAGCAGGTAGAGCCGGCTGCCCTCCGGCATCGCCATTACCGCGTCGACCATCTGGGAGACGGTCTGGCTCTCGATCGGCAGGCCGGTCGCGGGCGAATAGGGGATGCCGACCCGCGCCCACAGCAAGCGCATGTAATCGTAGATTTCGGTGACGGTGCCGACCGTCGAGCGCGGGTTGCGCGAGGTCGTCTTCTGCTCGATGGAGATCGCCGGCGACAGGCCCTCGATATGGTCGACGTCCGGCTTTTCCATCAGCTCGAGGAACTGCCGGGCATAGGCCGACAGGCTCTCGACATAGCGGCGCTGGCCCTCGGCATAGATCGTGTCGAAGGCGAGAGAAGATTTGCCCGAGCCGCTCAGGCCCGTAATGACCGTCAGCGCGTTGCGCGGTATCTCGACGTCGATGTTCTTCAGATTGTGCTCGCGCGCGCCGCTCACCCGGATATGGGTCAGCCCGGCGGCATCCGGCGCGGGCTGGGAAACGGTGGCAGGGAAAGTCCGGGTCATACGGTCGGGCACCGCGGCAGGCGGAAAATCGGGCGGTCTTCAGGGTGGGCCGGCGGCGCGTCCGGCCTGCCGACAATATGGTGCGGAGCGGCCCGGAAAGCGACTCGGATTTGGGCGGAAGTCACATTGCGAAAAAACGTTTCAGAACTGAACCGCAATCTCTTCATATGCAGAGTTGCTCTGCAACAGCGAAAGTTCCACGACTGAAACCAATCATTGATAGTAAAAGTATGACTTTCATTCATTTTCCAGTCTGTCCAAAATCTGTTGAACAGCGGTCCCTAAGTCGTCGAAAAACATAAAATGATCTCGTGACCCTTCAGCGAAAATATACTGCGCAAACTCTGTCTTCCTTCTGCCATTAAATTCACGTGCCACAACAGTTCCATCTGATTCGTCGACCGTTCTCTTAGAATATTTTTGCAAAATTTCTTCGTCATATTTGTTCTCAATACCCTTTGACGTTATTCTATTCTTTCTACGAGTAAATGAAAATACCGATACTACCGATCCCTCAGACAATTCTCTCGACAATATCTTGGCTTGCTCTTCAGCGTCACAGTCCCACACTATCAAAAACTGCGTATTAGTGTTCATTCTGGAAATTATTCGGCCATACTGCAAGAGTTGTTTGTCATTTGATTTACCGTCCTCCAGTCCTTCAAATACATGTATTTTTCCCGGAAAAAACAGACTCACCCATTTCTTTAGATGAAGCGTATTATAACCTTCCGTGAGAATTGTGATTGGTGTAGCAGTTTCGGTTGCGATGATTTTCAATCCGGTGTCAATCGTAGCAAGACCTTCAGACAACTGTGAAACGGCTTCACTCCGAGAAACAGGTTGGACACTGACTGCATTGCCAATCCTCGAGACGCCATATGTTTCACCTTCGTCAAGCATAGAGACGGTGGTTACCGAATGCGTCGCCATGATGACTCGTGTGCCGTTGTTGACAAACAAGTTCTTTAGACCGGCAATCAATGCGGAAATCATTGAGGGATGAAGAAGAGCGTCAATTTCGTCCAATAGCACAAGTCTAGGCTGTCGACGACCAATGTATTTGTTAAACATCGCTAGAGTTAGACAAAGTAGAATTTTTTCTCCGGAAGAAAGATGTTGAATAGAATAACTATCACCCGTAGACCGGTTTGTAAATTCGGTTTGAAACGTGTACTGTTGATAATTCGAAAATTCAAGTCTATCATACTCTGGATCCGAAAATTCAAAATTGAATAAGCTAGGTTCACTGGATGACTCTCGTAGCTGGTTCAGCGTCTTGCGTAGCACCTCCCACGGTGGTCGCATTGCTTTACGATATTCTTCCATTAGCGTTTCGACGCTCTTTCTTGTTTCTTCACTCTGCGTATGAGCCCATACATATTGTTCAAATTTATATCTTGCGAATAGCTGACTGATTTTGTTTTCGACAAGCTCTCCTTCATAGTTTGCTGCTCGTAGTATATCTTCTCGGTTCAATTCATGCGGGAGTTTCTGATTAATTTTCATTGCCATTGTCAATAGAATAGCAGGATCGTTGCGAAGGCTATTCTTTGGAAAATTAGTCGACGATCCACGATTTTGACTTTTGCTCCGTAACTTATTTAGAACATTTTCCTTAATTGATCTAAAATAGCCAAAAGCAGGACTGTCTTTTTTAATATTTTCCAGTCCGGAGAAATCAGGAATTGAATAAAGTTGCTCACGAAATTGATGTTCTTTCTGGTGTGATTGGTCGACTTTTCCTTCTTCGATAAGCTCCTCCATCAATTTTGTAAATACTTGCTTCGCTATCTCGAACGGACTGGGGCTACCGGCCGTCGAAAAATAATGATCCGCAGTAACTAATGCAAAATATGCGTTTCCCCAGCCAGCAGAACCTGAATCCTTAATTTGAAAAGAACTGATATCAAATTTTTCGATTTCCGGCGTTTCAATACCCGGTACAGAAATATTCCCAGTGGCGATCCCATCGAGAATTTGTGTTTTGCCGACTCCATTTCGGCCGATCAAGACGGAAAATTCAGGTAAACTGAACGCATTAATTTTTTTAATTGAAAGGTGGGGGTGTTTTAGTTCTAAGTGCATTTCTGTTATCCTGAACGAAGTAATGAAACGAAAGTACCAGCCGCCGCAACTCAATCCTCAAACAACTCGCGCTTTCGGTGCCAGTCCTCGATGGATTCTTCCGGATAGCCGTCGAAATGCCGCTCTTGGGGCGACGCTTCCGGGACCGGGCACCAGCCGGGCTTCGAGCCGAGCATCAGGTGAACGCGCTCCGGCGTTGCCGGCAGCTCGGTATCGATCGCCGAGGCCAGCGGATGGACAAGTTCCGGCCAGCGCGGGTCCCACAGCTAAAGATGGCTGCCGCAGCGCCGGCAGAAATGGCGCATCGCCGTGCTCGTCCGCCCGTCGATGGTGGCCTGGTAGACGGCGAGATGCTCGCTGCCCTCGATGCGCAAGGTCGGCGTCTCGCCCATGATGTTGATGGCGTAACCGCCGCCGCCGGTCGTTTTCCGGCAGATCGAGCAGTAGCAGTAGTTGAACGGGCAGGGCGTGCGGCTGTTGACGCTGAACGTCACCGCGCGGCAATGGCAGGAGCCTTCGAGAAGCATGGCGGGCCTTTCGGAACGGGTTCGGGGCAGGTTATAACCGCTTGCCGGAGCGCGCTACGCGATTTAAGAATAGCCGCGTCTCGAACGAATGGGGAACATCATGGCAGGCAGCGTCAACAAGGTCATCATCGTCGGGAATCTGGGGCGCGATCCCGAAGTCCGCACGATGCAGAACGGCGACAAGGTCGCCAATTTTTCCGTGGCGACCTCCGAGCGCTGGAAGGACCGCAACACCGGCGAGATGCAGGAACGAACCGAATGGCACCGCATCGTCATCTTCGGCCGCACCGCCGAGATCGCCGAGAAATATCTGCGGAAAGGCGCCAAGGTCTATATCGAAGGCCAGCTCCAGACCCGCAAATGGGAGGACAAGCAGTCGGGCCAGGAACGCTATACGACCGAAGTCGTCATCCGGCCCTATCGCGGCGAGATGACCATGCTGGACAGCCGCGGCAGCGGCGGCGGTATGAGCGAGACCCACGACCAGGGCGGCTCCTACGACTCGGGATCGTCCAAGGGGTCGGGCGGCGGGTCGGGCGGCGGCTATGGCGACCGGCAGCAGGGCGGCGGCGCGCCGGACTTCGACGACGAAATCCCGTTCTGACGCGCGTTTACGTCCTCGCAGAGTATGCGCTGCGCCGGGCCGAAATGGCTGCCTCGAAAGATGCCCGGCACCGCGATCGTCTTCCCCCGCTTCAGCGCGAATTGACCTGGCCCCGCCGTTTCAGCGCGCTCGGGGTTTGCCAGGTCGCCACGGCGACGCCGATCAGGATCACCAGCGTCGCCCCGATCTTCGCCCAGGTCACCGGCTCGGCCAAGAAAATCGTGCCCCAGGTCACGCCGACCAGCGGCGAAATATAGTTGTTCATGGCGACGAAGTTCGGCCCGGTCCTTTTGACGAGCACGAAAAGCAGCAGAATGTTCAAGGCAGTGCTGAGCAGCGACAGCGCTAGCAATGCAAAGCCGGAAACCGGTGTGATTGTCGAAGCGAGCGGGTCGCCGATCGCGAAGGAAACGGGGAGCAGCAGGGCCGACGCCATGGCGAGCGACCAGCCCGCGCTCACTGCCGGGTCGACCTTTGCCATCGTCCGGCGGGTGATGACCAGTGCAATGGCGAAACAGGCTGCCCCCGCGATCATCAGCAACTGGCCGGTCAATGCGCTGCTCAGCCCTTCGAGCGCCGCCGGGCCGATCAGGATCGACACGCCGGCGAAGCCCAGCGCCACGCCGATCAGCTTGCGCCAGGTAAACTTGTCGTCGGAGAAAAAGTGGGCCAGGCCGAGGGTAAACAGCGGCACGGTGGTGATCAGGATCGCGCTGAGGCTGGTGTCGATGAACTGCTGGCCGGTGTTCATCATAGCGAACGGCAGGGCGTTGCCGATGAGCGCGAGCGCGAGCAGCGCCAGCCACAATTTGCGTTCCTGCGGCGGCCGCTTTCGCGAGAGTATCGTGACGCCGATCAGGAAGGTTCCGCCCAGGAACGTCCGGCACAGGGCGAGGGTCGCCGGATCGAACCCGGTCAGCGCCAGCTTGATGAACAGGAACGACGAGCCCCAGACCGTGCCGAGTGTCAGCAGCATGAGATAATTGACGAGCATCGGCGGGATCGCGGCTGGCTTATGGCTTCTGCCGCTTCACAGGGAAGGCGGCGGCGGGCGGCGGGGTCGATGGGGATGCGGTTACCTTGAAGCCGCGTTCGGGCGGGCCGCCGCCCGGTAGCGTGCGTTCGGCGACCCACGTTCGGCGACCCACGTTCGGCAACTCAGGGCGGCCACCTTAGTCGCAACGCCGGGCAAACGGGAACCGAATATCGCAGACCCGGTATGCGCCGGGTATTTTCCCTTGCGCCGGCAACGTTGGACCGGACGATAGGGGAAAGCCGCCCGAACCTGTGCTACAATCGCGGCCGTGCGCCCGGACGGAGACCGTGTCGATGAGCGACACCGATACAAAACCCCGCACCGCCACGCGCCCGAAGACCCGGACGAAGACCCAGCGGCCGCGCCTGCACAAGGTCATCCTGCTCAACGACGATTACACGCCGCGCGAATTCGTGGTGCAGGTTCTGAAGGCGGTGTTCCGGATGAGCGAGGACCAAGCCTACCGGGTGATGATGACGGCCCATCGGCGCGATGCCTGCGTCGTCGCCGTCTATACCAGGGACGTCGCCGAGAGCAAGGCGACCGAGGGCACGGAAGAAGGCCGCAAGGCCGGCTATCCCCTGAAGTTCACCACCGAGCCGGAGGAATAGGGCCGTCGCCCTACGCTCTTGCCGCGATCGCATCCGCCATCGCCACGAGATGCTCGGCCTGGCGGATGGAGGCGTAGTCGATCAACTTGCCGTCCAGCGCCGCGGCGCCGGCGCCGGCGGCCTCGCTTTCCTTCATGGCGGCGATGATCGCCCGCGCCTTCTCGACCTCCCCGGCCGGCGGCGTGAAGATATCGTTGGCCAGGCCGATCTGGCTCGGATGGATCGCCCATTTGCCGTCGCATCCCAGCACAGCCGCGCGTTTTGCATGGGCGGCGAAAGCCTCGGCGTCGGAGAAATCGCCGAACGGCCCATCGCAGGGCCTGAGCCCGTTGGCGCGTGCGGCAACCACCATGCGCGTGATCTCGTAATGCCACATGTCGGCCCAGTGGAAATCGCGCCGGCCGCTCTCGTCCGGGTCGGTCAGCACGCCGTAGTCCGGGTTGGCGCCGCCGATTTGCACGGTCCGCATCCGGGTCGAGGCGGCATAGTCGGCCGCGCCGAAATGCAGGCTTTCGTTGCGCGGGCTGGCGTCGGCGATCCCGGTGATGTTCTGCATGCCGAGCGCCGTCTCGACAATCAGCTCGAAACCGAGCCGCTTCTTCCGCCCCATCGCCATCTCGACCTGGGTGACCAGCGCGTCGACGGTGTAGACATCGGCGGCCGTCCCCAGTTTCGGGATCATGATCAGGTCGAGCCGTTCGGCGCAGTTCTCCAGCAGGTCGACGATATCGCGATACATGTAGGGCGTATCGAGCCCGTTGATCCGCACCGACAGCGCCTTGTCGCCCCAGTCGCAATCGCCGATCGCCTGGATGACGTTCTTGCGGGCTTCCGGCTTCTTGTCCGGCGCCACCGAGTCTTCGAGGTCGAGAAAAACGATGTCGGCAGGGCCGGCCGCCGCTTTCTCGAAGAAGCGCGGGCTGGAGCCCGGCACGGCCAGTTCGCTGCGGTTCAGCCGCGCCGGTGCGGGCGCGATCTGGGTGTGGGACATGGCGGGGCTCCGCTCGAACGGGGATGGGGCGGCGCACCATAGGTGGCGCGCTTCGGCGCCCGGAACCTCGAAATTGTCGCGCCGAATCCCGCCGCGTCGGGCGGGCAGCTATTCCGCCGGCGGCCTGGCGAGCGGATGGTGGCTTTCGACCAGCTGGCGCAGACGCTCGTCCAGAACGTGGGTGTAGATCTGGGTCGTCGAAATATCCGCGTGGCCCAGCATCTGCTGCACGCTGCGCAGGTCCGCGCCCCGGTTCAGCAGATGGGTCGCGAAGGCGTGGCGCAGGACGTGGGGCGACACTTTCGCCGGATCGAGCCCCGCGGCGAGCGCCAGCTGCTTCAGCAGCTGGCCGAACCGGTGCCGGGTCAGGTGGCCGGCGCCGGAGCGGGACGGAAACAGGAACGGCGAGGCGGCGAGGCGCGGGTTCCGGGCGCGCACCTCGACCCAGGCCTGGACGGCTTCCCGCGCCGCCTCGTTCAGCGGCACCAGCCGCTCCCGCCCGCCCTTGCCGCGCACCTCGATCAGACGCGGGTCGCGCACCGCTGCGGCGAGCGGCAGGCTTACCAGTTCGCTGACCCGCAGGCCGGTCGCGTAAAGCAGCTGCATCAGGGCGGCCAGCCGGACGCCGTCCGGCCCCGGGCGCACGCCGGCGGCCTGCAGCAGCTCGTCGACCTGCGCTTCGGCGAGGAGTTTGGGCAGCGGCCGGCCCTGCTTCGGCGATTCCAACGTCAACGTCGGATCGTCCTGCCGGCGGCCCTCGGCGTGCAGAAAGCGATAGAACTGGCGCAGGGCGGACAGGCGGCGCGCGGCCGTCCGCGGCGCCATTCCGGCGCGGTCGAGCGCCTCCAGATAGGCGCGCAGATCGGCGGCGACGGCGCTGTCGAGGCTCCCGGCCGTCCCTGCCAGAAATGCCGCCAGATGCGCCAGGTCGCGCCGATAGGCCATCACGGTATTGTCCGACGCGCCGCGCTCGGCGCGCAGCATTTCCTCGAACAGGTCGACCGAAGGCGGCAGGACGGCGGTCATGTGCTTGTGCGCGGTCCCGGTCGCGCTCAGAGCCGGCGCGCCAGGGCGGCTTCGATGGCAAGCTGGCGCGCTTCGCGGTCGAGCCCGACGGCCCGCAGGCCGAATACGGCGTCGCGCAGGAGCCGCCGCGGCACGCGCCGGAGCGGCCGGCCGTTCACCAGGGTGAGCACGCGCAGGACCGTCAGGCCGCGCCGCCCGGCCGCCGCCGCGTTAAACAGGGCAGCGTCGCGGCCGGCCCCGGTCGTGCGCGCGGCCGCCCTTTCCTCCGGCGTTTCGCGGCGCCACACGCGGGGGATGTCGTCCAGGCGGCCGAGCCCATCGAGCAGCGCCTTCAGATCGGCGAGATGCGCGGTCGCGCTTTTCTTGTCCGTCCAGCGTTTGAACCCGATCCAGGATTTGATGGTATCGGCAATCGCCGGGGTCGACCGCCCGGCCAGCATGGCCGGCACGGTGATCCGGTGCAGATCGGCCGGATTGCGGAACGGCGCGGCCTTCAGGAACCGGTACCAGGCGAGCGCCTGAGCGTTCCGGCCGGTCGCGAACCAGGCCCGGGCGATATGCGCTGCATGGTCCTGACTATCCGGCGAGGGATCGATGTTCCCGAGGAATGGCACGGTTTGCCGCGCCGCCAGCATCTCGGCGCCATCGTCGCCCCGGGCCGCCGCGCCCGCTGCCAGTCGCCACCAGGCGGCAAGAATGCGCAGACGCCGGGATCTGTCCTTCGCGGACTTGGCCGCGAGATAGAGCCGCGTCCGGGCGCGGGAATCGAAATCCCGCAGGCGGGTCGCGGGGGCCCCGGCGATCTCCTTTGCCGGGGCGCGGACGCCGGCGTAGAGGGCCGCCAGTTCGCGATGCACCGGGGCGCCTTGCATCGAGGCGCGTTCCAGGGCGCGAATCCGCAACCCACGATTCAATTTTCGGTTGGCCGAAAAGGCGATCAGCGCGCCCGTGGACAGCGGCTTGAAATCTGCCGATTTCAATCGCGCCTTGCTGTGGCGGAGCAAGGCGAGGGTGAGCGCAAACGGCTTGGCCAGGGTCCGGGGCGCGCGCCCGGCCGCGGCGGCCAGGACCGCCCTTTCGAACGGCCGGGGCGGCGGCGCGCCCTGCTCGTGAAGCAGACGCAGCGCAATTTCGGCGCGCTCGCCATGATCGCTCAGGACGTGACAGGCGATCCGCGCCTGTTCGATGAAGGGGGTTGCCCCGCTTCCGACCGCGGCGACCGCGGCGACTGCGGTGCAGGCCGCTTTGCTGTCACCGGACAGGAAACGCGCGCGGATAACCGGGAAGGGCTCCTGCGGTTCAATTTTGGCGCGCGCCGCCAGCTCGATCGTATCGCGAAGCGCGCCCATCCGGAGCAGGGCGTGCAGGCGGGCCTGCGTGAATCCTGTCTTCGCCTTGCCGGCCGGCGGCAGCGCCACCGTCAGCAGAAGCCGGCGCTGGAGATCGTGAAGCATCGGCGAGCGGTTCGCCGCGGGCAGCTGCGCCAGTTGGGCGACGACCTCCCGCAAGGACGCATCGCGCCACAGCTCGGCCCCGAGGCCGCCGGTACGGTCTGCCAGGATGCCGATCGACCCGGCGCCCGGAGGCCCGAGTTCCTCGATGCGAACCGTCGGCTGGCGCGCCGGCCGGTCGTCCGGGTCGGCTCTGTCGATCCGGGTCGGCGCGCCGGTCTCCTGCGCCTGGACCGGTCCGGCCGTGCCGACCGCGAGGCCGATCGAAGCGGCGGCCAACAGCGGCAGCCCCGGTGCGCACCGGCGGGAGAGGGATCGACGGAATTCGGGTTCTGTATTCAAGCGGCCCATGGAACAGTCGTTTGTGCCGGCGCTGCGAGCCTCGATCGCGCCGGGATCGGCGCTTCCCTGGCCCGGTGCAAAGAAAAAGCTGGCGCCGGAAGAATAAACGACCAACTTATTACGGCGATATTGCGGCGCGGCGGGCCCTTGTTGCACCTTCTCTTTTCCCGGCCCTTCTTCCGGCCCTCTTTCCGGACAACAGCGCGATTGTCTTCGGGCGGCATTGCCGGGATGCCGGACGCGTCATAGTTGCAGTATCGCACAGAGCATGACGGCACATAGCGAAATATCCCTCTCACGCCTCGACCGGACAGTTGTCCTGGTCGGTCTTATGGGCGCCGGCAAGTCTGCCGTCGGACGACGGCTGGCCAAGCGGCTCGAACTGCCGTTCGTCGATGCCGATTTGGAGATCGAGGCTGCAGCCGGCAGCTCCATCGAGGAATTTTTCGAGCAACATGGAGAAGCGGCGTTCCGCGCCGGCGAACGCCGGGTGATCGCCCGCCTCCTTGAAGGCGAGCCCCATGTTCTGGCGACCGGCGGCGGCGCGTTCATGGACCCTGAGACCCGCAGCCTCGTCAGGACGCGCGGCGTGTCGATCTGGCTGAACGCCGATCTGGACACCTTGGTGGAGCGGGTGAGCCGCCGCAACAACCGGCCCTTGCTGAAAAACTGCGACACGCGGCAAGCCCTGTCGGACCTGATGGCGGTGCGCAATCCGATCTACGCCGAAGCCGACATCGTTGTCGCCAGCGCCGATCAGCCGTTGGGCGAAATGACCGTCCAGGTGGCCGACGCGCTGCTCGACTGGATCGCCGCCAATCCGGAACGGGCGCGGCGCCCGGCATTGTAGCCATGAACCGCCCTGAAAATGTGCCGGCTGGCCCGGATGCGCGAGTCCGGGTCTCCCTGGCCGAGCGCAGCTACGACATTCTGATCGGCGAGGGCCTCCGGCATCGGTTTGCCGGAGAAATTGCAGCCGTGCTGACGCGCCCGCGCGCCATCGTCGTGACCGACGAAACCGTTGCCGGACATTATCTGGCGCCGCTTGAGGCCGGCCTTGCGGCGGCCGGCGTTTCGGTCGATTCGGTCGTCCTGCCGCCCGGCGAGGAAACCAAGTCGTTCGCCGATCTGGAGCGGCTAACCGCACAATGCCTGTCGCTCGGCCTGGAGCGGCGCGACACGCTGATTGCGCTGGGCGGCGGTGTGATCGGCGACCTTGCCGGCTTTGCCGCCGCCATCCTGTTGCGCGGCGTCGGCTATATCCAGCTTCCCACAACGCTGCTCGCCCAGGTCGATTCTTCGGTCGGCGGCAAGACGGCCATCGATATGCCGGGCGGCAAGAATCTTGTCGGGGCGTTTCATCAGCCGCAACTCGTGTTGATTGACCCGGAAATGCTCGACACCCTGGACCGGCGGCAGCGGCTGGCCGGTTATGCCGAGACCGTCAAATACGGGCTGATCCGCGACCGCGCCTTCTTCGAATGGCTGGAAGCGAACGGCCCCAGCGTGGTTGACAGCGTGGTTGACAGGGTTGACGCCGCCGGCGGCGCGCGCGTCAGGGCCATCGAGACCGCCTGCGCCGCCAAGGCCGCACTGGTGGCGCGGGACGAGCGCGAGGCCGGCGAGCGCGCCCTGCTCAACCTGGGCCACACCTTCGCTCACGCGCTCGAAACGGCGACCGGCTACAGCGACCGGCTGCTGCATGGCGAAGCCGTCGCCATCGGCATGTGCATGGCCTTCGACCTGTCGGCCGCGATCGGCTGGTCGACCGGGCAGGATGCCATGCGCGTCCGGGCCCATCTCGACGCCGTCGGCTTGCCGACCGCGCCCGCCGCCATCGACGGCCTTGGCCTGACCCCGGCCGCAATGACCGGCCTGATGCGCAAAGACAAGAAAGTGGCCGACGGCCGGATCGTCTTCGTGATGGTCCGCGGCATCGGCGAGGCTTTCGTCACGGCCGCTGTCGAACCGGACGACCTGGAGTCCTATCTCTCGAAGGTTTTGGGCTGACCGATCCTGCCGGCCCGGTTGCGCAAATTTCCTGATCGACCCCTCCTTCCGGCACCCTGCTGACTCCCATGGAAATCTTTCTCGCTATCCTCCCGATTCTCCTGCTGGTGATGCTCTCGGCCTTCTTTTCCGGATCGGAAACGGCGATGACAGCGGTCTCGCAGCCCCGGATGCTGGAACTCGAGCACCAGGAGGTCGCTGCCGCCGGCATCGTGAACCGGCTGCGGGCGCGGACCGACCGGCTGATCGGCGCCATCCTGTTCGGCAACAACCTGGCGAACATCCTGGCGTCGGCGCTGGCCACCAGCCTGTTCATCGGCTGGTTCGGCGCGAACGGCGTGTTCTACGCCACGATTGTCATGACCCTCGTGGTGCTGATCTTCGCCGAGGTGATGCCGAAGGCCTACGCCATCAATCACGCCGACAGCACCGCCCTGCGCATCGCGCCGGTGTTGCGCGCCGTCGTGATTGTGCTGGGGCCGGCCGCCCGGGCGATCCAGCTTGTCGTCGAAGGCACCTTCCGGATATTCGGCGTGCGGTTCGACGGCCACTTCTCGCCTGCTTCCAGCGAGGAAGAACTGCGCGGGGTGATCCGGCTGCACGCGGCGCCGGAGCCGGATCCGGAGGTCGATGCCGAGCGGGAGATGCTGTCGAGCATTCTGGATCTCGGCGACCTGGAGGTCGACGAAATCATGACCCACCGATCCGGCGTGGCGATGATCGATGCCGACAAGCCGGCGCCGGAGGTCGTGAAAGAGGTGCTGGCCAGCCCCTATACCCGGCTGCCGGTGTTCAAGGGCGATCCGGACAACATCGTCGGCGTCCTGCACGCCAAGGACCTGCTGCGCGCCGTGCACCGCGCGGGCGGCAATGTCGAAACGCTGAAAATCCGCAAGATCGCGACCGCGCCCTGGTTCATTCCCGAATCGACGGCGCTGCTCGACCAGTTGCACGCCTTCCGCGAACGGCGCGAGCATTTCGCCACGGTGGTCGACGAATACGGCGCCTTCATGGGCATCGTGACGCTGGAAGATATTCTGGAAGAGATCGTCGGCGACATTGCCGACGAGCACGACCGGACAGTCGCGGGCGTGCGCGTCGGGCGCGACGGCTCCCTGGTCGTCAACGGCGACGTCACGATCCGCGATCTCAACCGGGAATACGGTTGGGAACTGCCCGACGAACACGCCGCCACCATCGCCGGCCTGGTGATGCATGAAGCCCGGCGCATTCCCGAGGTGCGGCAGGTCTTCGCCTTTCACGGCTTCCGCTTCGAGATCCTGCGCCGCCGGGGGCACCGGGTCACGTCGATCCGGGTGGCCCGGCTCGAGGACGCCGGCGCCGAGCCCGACGGCGCCTGAGCCGGCCCGGCCGCCTGTCGCGACAAACTCTCCCGTGGCGGCGCCCGTGCCGCCGTCGCACATACAAGGCCGGTCCGTCCCGCAAAATCCGAGATCGCCATGCCGCTTTCCGAACCGGTCGCCCGCGAACCGCTCCACACCCGTGTCATCGAGATGTGCGGCTACATCCGCGACGACGGGCTGTGGGATATCGAAGGCCGTCTCACGGACATCAAGAGTTACGGTTTCGACGGCGATTTCCGCGGCTGGGTCGAGCCGGAGACGCCAGTCCACGATATGTGGATCCGGCTGACGGTGGACGACGACCTCGTTATCCGCGCCTGCGAGGCGTCGACCGACCATCATCCCTATGCGGTCTGCCCGGCGATTACCCCGGCCTTTGCAGCGCTGGCCGGCATCCGCATCGGCGTTGGCTGGATGCGCGAGGTCCGGCAACGGGTCGGCGGGCGCAAGGGCTGCACCCATCTCGTCGAGATGCTCGCCCAGCTCGGCACGGTCGCCTACCAGACCCATGTCGCGAAGAGCCGGGTGAAGGGCAGGCCGATGCACGATCCGGACAAGCCGAAGCGCAAACCCCTGGCGATCGACACCTGCCACGCCATGGCCAGCGACGGACCGGTCATCAAGGCGCGCTTCCCGGAATACTATAGCGGCGACTGAAGCCCGTCCGGCTTGGATGCCCGGGCCGTTCCAAATCCGGGCGCCCGAAGTACCGACGGCGTCATCGTGCCGGGCGCATGACGCCTAAAGCGTTTCCGTTTCACACGGAACCGCTCTAGCAGGGTGCTGAAAAACCCGCCATTTGCGGTCTATCGGTTGTCTCGTGCGGGTTGTCGCTGGCGCGGTTAGGAGTTCGAGATCCTCTGGCGACGGGGTTGGGGGTGCGTTCGGCGGCTCGCCGGCATCATGTTGGTGCCTCGGCCAGTAGTTTGGGCAGTCGGACCAGGTTGTATGCGGCGGCGGTGAGTGTGAACATCCAGCCCACCCGGTCGAGCCCGCGATGCCGGGTCTTGGCCAGCCCGCCGGTGGTCTTGATCCAGCCGAAGCCCTCCTCGATGCGCTTGCGCAGGCGCTGGCTCGCGGCGTAGCCCGAATGCCGGGTGGTGCGCCGGTCGATGAGGGTCCTGCGCCGCTTGCCGGTCTTGCTCAGGCGGCCGTCGACGGCGATGTGGGGGGTGACGTCGCGGTCGCGCAACCTCTCGACGAACTCGGCCACGTCAGACGAACTCGGCCACGTCATAGGCCTTGTCGGCGCCGAGCGTGATCCGCCGCCTTGTCCCGCGGCGCCCCAGCATGGCCAGCGCCGCCTCCCGCTCGGCGGTGCCGCTGGCCCGGGTCAGCGCGGCATCGACGATCAGGGCGTTGCCGTTCTCCATCAAGAGATGGCCCATGAAGCACAGACGGCTCGACTGGCCGTCGCCCTTGCGGTAGAGCCGGGCATCGGCATCGCTCGCAGACGCGTGGGTCGCATTCGAGCGCCGCTCGCCGCGGAAGTCGCGCTCGGCGTTGCGCCCGGCGGGCGGCGCGTCATCGCCGCCGCCGTCCTTGGGCCGGAAGCTCTTCATCGACGCCCAGGCCTCGATCAGGGTGCCGTCGACCGAAAAGTGCTCGTCCGACAAAAGCCGCCGAACCCGCTCGCCTTGCAGCACCGCCTGAAGGAAGCGCGCCGCCACCTCGCCTGCCACCAGGCGGTCGCGGTTCTTCGAGTACACCGTCGCGTCCCACACCGGGGCGTCCATCGACAGCCCGACGAACCAGCGGAACAAGAGGTTGTAGTCCAGCTGCTCCATCAGCTGACGCTCCGAACGGATCGTGTAGAACGCCTGCAGCAGAAGCGCCCGTAGCAGCTTCTCCGGCGCGATCGAGGGCCGGCCGGTCCGCGAATAGAGCCGCTCGAAATCCGCCGACAGAACCACCAGCGCCTCGTCCACCAGCGCCCGGATCGGCCGCAACGGATGGTCCGCCGGTACCCGCGCCTCCAAATCCACGTAGCTGAACAGCCCGCCGACGCGTTCGTCCTCGCCCCGCATCCCAACCTCCAGCACCAATCACCGCAGGTTCAGAGAATCACGACACAGAGAATCACTCCAGAGACTTTTTCAGCACCCTGCTAGCCCGGATATTTCATGAAGTAGGCACCGCTGCGTTCCGTTTTATGTTATGATTCAGTTGGTTAAGCAGAATCTGACACGGGAGCGCGGCGGTGACGGATTGTATCTCTGGTCGGCTTTCTTTTCCAGCCTGTCGCGGGCGCCGGGTCGAGGCGGGTTTCGACGGCGGTGAGGTGACGAGCAATGGCGGTGCGTTGCTGTTGCGTCAGGCGGATCGCCGGCTTGGCCTGACGGCGGCGGTGGCGCGCCGGCTTGGCGATACGCGTCAACGGGGCAAGCTGCGCCATGGCGTGGCGGATTTGCTGCGCCAAAGGATATTCGGGATTGCGCTGGGCTACGAGGATCTGAACGATCACGCGGCCCTGCGCCATGACCTTGCCTTGCAGACGGCGGCCGGGCGCGGACCGGGCTCTGGCCAGCGCGGCGACGCTGTGCCGCTTCGAGAACCGGGCCGAACGGGATTGGGCGTGGGCGGTTCACGAGGTTCTGGCCGCGACCTTCATCGCCTCCTTCGAGCGGCCGCCCGAAGAGATTGTGCTGGACATGGATGCCACCGACGATGCGGTGCACGGCCATCAGGAGGGGCGCTTCTTCCACGGCTATTACGACCGCTATGCTTCCTGCCGCTGTATGTGTTCGCCGGCGATCACCTGCTGGTGGCCTATCTGCGGCCGGCCGACATCGACCCGGCGAAGCATTCGCTTGGCATTTTGAAGCTTCTGGTCGCGCGCCTGCGCCGGGCCTGCGCCGGGCCTGGCCCGGGGTGCGCATCGGGGTGCGCATCGGGGTGCGCATCGGGGTGCGCATCGGGGTGCGGGCCGATTCCGGCTTCTGCCGCTGGCGACTGATGCGCTGGTGCGAGCGTCACGGCGTCGGCTACATCCTCGGCCTGGCCAGGAACGCCCGGCTGGCGGCCTTGGCCGCGCCCGAGATGGCGCTGGCCGAAGCCGGCTTCGCGGCGAGCGGGCTGAAGCAACGCCGCTTCGCCGAACTCACCTACGGCGCCCGCAGCTGGGATCGCGATCGCCGGGCGATCGCCCGGATCGAGCACGGCCCCAAGGGCGCCAACCCGCGCTTCACGGTCACCAACCTGGCGGGCGACGGCCGGGATCTCTATGAGCGTCTCTACTGCGCCCGCGGCGAGATGGAGAACCGCATCAAGGAACAGCAGCTCCAGCTCTTCGCCGACCGCACCTCGTGCCACCGATGGTGGCCCAACCAGTTCCGCCTGCTGCTCGCCAGCCTCGCCTACACCCTGCTCAACGCGATCCGCCGCCGCGGCCTCGCGGGCACCGACATGGCCCGCGCCCAATGCGCCACCATCCGCCTCAAGCTCCTGAAGATCGGCGCCGTGATCACCCGCAATACAAGGCGGGTGCGCTTCCACCTGGCCTCCGCCTGCCCCGAGCAGAACCTCTTCCGCCTGGTCGCCGCCCGGCTGAAACCCGGATAACGCCGAACCTCCCAGCCCGGCCCGGTCGGCCCGACGCCGGCATCGCAACCGGCAACCCCGGCCCGCGCCCGGAATCGGCGAAAATCACCCGAAACCGACCGACAACGCCACCCCGGCGGCAATATCTCCGCCAGAAAACCGCTCACCCCAGCGCCAGCGCCCGAAAAACACGCCAATGCCTGAACTCTCGCCCGTTCATGAAATATCCGGACTAGCCGCATTCTCGGAAGCGCAAATTGGCGAACGCGGTTCCCGGCGGAGGATGGAATCGATGGTCGATTTCATGGCGATAGCGAAGGCCGGCACCCTGCCTGCGATGATCTACCGTCATCGAAGGTATGAGTGACAAGGGCGCGCTCGTCGTTCGATTGTTCCTGACTTTGATGGTGTCAGGTCGTTACAAACCGGACAGGCATCCTGGCTGGCAACACGGACAGCTTCGCTCAAGCTACGCAAGGGCTCCAATCAGCTGCCCTTGAGCGCTATGATCGCAAACGAAAACTCTCATACGACGTGGCATACGACGTGGCCCTAAAGGGGAGGAAAGGTCACGCCGGACAACCTAGTATACGACAAAAGCGCCCGCACCTGGATCCGCGGCTTCGATTTCTCCCTTCTGTTCCTCAATCCAGACACCAGCTGCCACCTCTCGTGCAATTCTGCAAGAGCACTCGCGAGGATTTGCCGTGGACACGTCAAATCGGTCCGGCATCATCAGACTATCGTTGATAGGCAACGAAAATCACTGGCGTACTCGCGGTGAACTGGCGTACTCGCGGTGAAGGCGTGAGAAAATGTTTGGGTAATGAATAATTGTGAAACGACCTTTGAAAGGGGGTGGCAGTGATGGAAAAACATATGGATCGTCGCGGTTTCATCGGTGGCATGGGCAGTGCTGCGGCATTGGGTGCCGCCGCGTATGTCGCCGGCCCTCGCGCTGCAGAGGCAGCAGAAAAGCCGAAGGGCAAGATTCCCACCACGCCGTTCAAGACCGGCCACATGACGTTTCTTTCTGGCCCCGGCGCCGCATTGGGAGCGCCTTCACTGAAGGGGCACACTCTCGCCGTGGAGGAGATCAACGCAGAGGGCGGTCTGCTCGGCAAGCGGAAGATAGAAATAATCACGGCGGACGAGGCGGCCGGCACCGAAGCAAGTGTCAAAGAGCTTAGAAGGATGAAACTCGTCGAGGATATCGACTGGTTCACCGGCGTGATTTCCGCCGGCGATACGGTCGCGCTCGGCCCGGTCGCGGAAGAATTGGGAGTTCCGACCATTTTCACGGACGGCTGTACCGACCACCTCTTTGAACAGGTGGTAAAGAATCCGAAATACGTGTTCCGTGTAACCAATATTCTCTCGTCCGATGCGGTGTCGTGCATGCTCGCCGCGTCCAAGGCTTGGCCAGGTGTGCGCCGAATTGCCCACATCCACCCAGACTACAATTTTGGGCGAGTTCAGTACATTCACTCCAAGGTAGCTGCAGAGAAACTTTATCCAGGCAGCAAGATCGTTTCGGAGGGATGGCCGAAGCTTTTTCTGGGCGACTATACGGCGCACATTACCAAGATACTTGCCGCAAAGCCCGATCTTCTGGTCACCACGCTGTGGGGCGGCGACTACGTGGCGTTCTACAAGCAGGCTCTGAACTTCGGCTTGTTCGACAAAATGAAGGTCATCGCCAATATCGCATTCGGGATTGAACCGGAAGCATTAGAAAAGGATCACCCCGAGGGAATTCTGGCCGGCGCGCATTCCAATTACCACTTCACGTACCCGCCGGGGAACCAATGGCCGCTCAACAGCCAGTTCGTCCAACGGTATCGAAAACGCTGGGGCAAACATCCGAATTACGCGGCCGAAGGCGCGTACACGGCGGTATATTGTTTGAAGTTCGCGATCGAGAAGGCCAATCAGTATGTTGCCCGTTGGCCAGAACCCGAGGAGATAACCACTATGCTGGAGGGCATGGTGATTGCGACGCCGGCAGGTTACCTCTTTATCCGGCCCGAGGATCACTCGGGATTCAAACCGATCGTCGTCGGCTTTAGCAAGAATGTGCCGGAATACCCGTTCCCCATATGGGACCCGGACAACATCATTACGATGGATGTTCGCAGCGTGACTGCGCCGCCCAATTGGCCGAAGCCGGGCGATGGACATGATGACCCATCGGCGACCTACAACTGGATCAAGGAAACTTGGCCGACACGGCCAGCCTAGTTTGGCGATGCAGGTGGCGGAGGGGACCGCGCCGGTTCTACGGTGCGGTTCTCTCTCCTGCTTCCATTGCCTGATCGGAACACACGTGACCTCCCCCCTGACGTATGCGCGTTGGGATGCTATTGAGGATAGCGGCGACCAACCGATCACTCCTCTGTACGCATGCGCAAGGCGCCTTAGTTCCGCAAACTTACAAGCGACCCAACATCATCAAACGGGCTGTCGGATGCTCAATCTGCTCCGACTTTTCGCCGCTCGCTGCGATCGAAACACCGAAAATTTCATCCCATTGCCGTGTTTCGCCACCCTAAGTCGTTGGGAAACCTGAATGACGATTGAGCCCAGGACCCTTGCTTTCGATCCATGACGTCGAGGCACAGCACATGTTCGGGAGCCTTGGCACGATTCCGGTCGAAATACGAGACATCACTTCGATTTCCGCGGGTAGCGGAAGGTAGGAATTGATGGAAATTTTTGTAGTCCACGGGCTGAACGCGCTGTTCTATGCGTCGACTCTATTCCTGATCGCCGCGGGCTTGAGCCTGATCTACGGCGTCATGGGAATCGTCAATATTGCGCATGGAAGCTTTTTCGCGATCGGCGCCTATGTGACTGCCACGACTATTCAGCTGTCAGCTGGTACCGTCCCAGTCCCTCTCCTGTTCGTATTGCTGCCCCTCGGTGCGATCGTAGTGGGCATTCTGGGGTATGTGGTCGAGCCAATCCTGCTGCGCCCGCTTTACGCTCGAGGCGCCGAAGAGTACCCGTTGCTCATTACGTTCGGATTGCTTTTGATCCTCGAAGACGGCATGCGGATAATTTGGGGAGGCAATCCCCTCCCCGCGAGCCGCTTGGTTGAATACTTGGGCAGCATGTCCGTCCTTGGATCTCTATATCCGATCTACGTTCTCTTCGTGATCAGCGTCGGAATAGTAGCGAGTCTCTTATTGTGGGTGTTCTTATACCGCACCAATGTCGGCCTGATTTTGCGGGCAACTTCTCAAGATATGAAAATGGCGTCCGGCCTTGGCCTGGATGTCAGGCGTGTCTTCAACATGGCGTTTGCGGGTGGTTGCTTCATGGTTGGACTGGCAGGCGCCGTCATTGTTCCGTATCAGTCGGCGACCCTCGGCATGGGCATGGATGCTCTAATCCTTGCATTCGTCGTTGTCGTGATTGGCGGTCTTGGGAGCATGAAAGGCGCATTCGTTGGCGCGCTGATTGTGGGCATTGTAAAAGTTCTCGGTATTCAGTACTTCCCAGAAATTGAGCTGGCGGTGCTCTACATCATCGCCGCTCTGGTCCTGTTTATCCGGCCTACTGGAATCTTCGGGGAAGACGGATGAGGGTTGCGGCTAAACTACGCGAAGTGCCCTCGATGGTACGAATGGGAGTTTTCTCTGCAACTGCTATCGTTGTACTTCTCGCGATTCCCCTCCTTGTAGGCCCGTATCAGACACTACTGCTCTCATATGGCCTTATCATAGCCATTGCCGCGGTCGGCTTCAATCTTCTGCTTGGCTATAGTGGGCTCTTATCGTTTGGTCACTCCGCCTATTTTGGTGCAGGTGCCTATTCCGCGGCGCTGATGTCAAAGTATGTAGGCACGAACTCGATGGAGGTGTTCATCGCTGGTGGGCTGATTGTGACGATAACGATCTCTGCATTATTCGGACTTGTATGCATCAGGCACAAGAGGATTTTCTTCGCCATCCTAACGTTGGCGCTTTCCCAAGTTCTGTGGAGTCTAGCTTACAAGTTTTACTGGGCAACCAATGGATCGGATGGCATTAACATTTCCTTCCCCTCGTTACTTGGTGGGCTACTTACATATTCCGGCAGCGGTGCTTATCAAAGGTTTATCTACCATTATTATTACTACATCCTATTTTTCTTCGTAATCAGCACTGCTGTGATGTGGATAGTCGTACATTCACCGATTGGAAAGGCACTACAGTCTATTCGCGATAACGAAACCCGGGCCGTATTTATTGGACTGCCGGTTCGGCTGTACCGTTGGATCGCTTTCGTGATCTCCGGGTCGTTCACCGGGCTAGCTGGGGTTCTCTGGCTTCCGCTGAACAGGCACGTTACTCCAGAGATTCTTCACTGGCCGTTCTCGGGAGAGATCGTATTTCTGACTGTCCTTGGGGGATATAAGAGCTTTATGGGACCCATCGTTGGAGCTATTTCTTTCAACTACCTTAAGACCTATGCCATTGCTCTGACGGAATATTGGCAAATGGTGCTGGGTATTGTTCTTGTAGTTCTTGTCCTTGCCCTGCCGTCAGGTATCGTGGGGGCATTCAGATTGCTGTCATCGAGGTTGAAGATCGGTTGGAGATCCTGACGTGTCGTTGTTACAGACAGTGAACTTGAAAAAGAGTTTTGGCGACACACACGCCGTCGATGGCGTCGATCTTAGCATTGAAGAAGGCGAGTTTGTTTCACTGATTGGGGCAAACGGAGCAGGTAAGACGACACTAGTCAACTTGATTAGCGCCTACCTGAAGCCGGACGAAGGCGAGATACTATTCCAGGGTCAAAGTATAAACTCTTGGTCACCTAGGCAAAGAATAAAAGCTGGGATTGCCAGAAGTTTCCAGCTCGTAAGTCTTTTTGACGATCTTTCCGCTCGCGAAAACGTCGCCATATCACTATTTTCTCGAGACGGTAAGTCTGGAAGAATAGCCACTTTGGCCGACAACGACACCGAAGCGAGGAATGAGGCCCAGGATGTGCTTCACCAATTCGGTCTCGAGGCAAAATCGGAAATTGCAGCGGGCAAACTTTCCCATGGCGATCGAAAACTTCTCGATGTCGCGGTAGCCTATTCTCTTCACCCCACTCTTTTGTTTCTCGACGAGCCTACTAGCGGAATCAGCGGCCGAGATAAGAACCAAATTATGGATAAAATTACGTCGGTAGTACGTGCAGGTAAAATCACCGCGGCAATCATTGAACATGATATGGACGTGGTATTCAAATACTCGGACCGGATTATTGCAATGAATCAGGGAATTATTTTTGCTGATGGCACACCGGATGAAATTCGAAAGAACGAGAAGGTAGTTGACAACCTAATTGGCGCTGCGATCAGCATCTAAACTGAGAAAGAAAAGCGTCCATCATGCTTGAAATAAGAAACGTTCATACTCGCCGAGGTGTGGTCGATGTTCTGCACAACGTCACCCTGGAAGTCTACGAGCAAGAAGTCGTTTGTTTGGTGGGTCGTAATGGCGCGGGCAAAACCACGGTGGCGGAAACCATCATGGGCCACTTGTCCATGAGATCAGGCCAGATCGTATTCCGCGGTGAAGATATTGGCCTCTTGCCTCCGTATCAGCGAGTTAGGCGGGGCATAGGCTATGCACCCGACTATTGTGGCATTTTCCCGAGCCTTACAGTGGCCGAGAATATGATGATAAGCGAACTGGTTAATAAGAGTTCTCAGCAAGGGAAACTGGACCGGAAACGCCAGATAGTTTCGATTTTTCCGGAAATTCAAGAATTCTTGAAGCGGCCCGGAGTGAATTTGAGTGGCGGTCAGAAAAAGATGTTGGCTATTGCCCGGGCAATGACCCTGTCCCCGTCTTTGCTAGTCTTAGACGAAGCTTTGGAAGGCTTGGCGCCGGTTGTTGTGTCAAGGTTCATTGACGCGGTGTTCAAGATTAAAGAAATGGGAATCTCCCTCTTGTTAGCGGAGTCTAACCTGCGCGTGGCCTCGCGCATCGCGGACCGAATGTACGCTATTGATCGCGGGGAAATAATTTTTGACGGAACGCCAGATCAATTCCTTAAAAACAAAGAATTGGTGAAGACCATATATGGCTGATCGAACGGCCGGGTCCGAAAAATCTTGTGAGTCAGCCCCGGTGGCAGTGACAGGACACGGCGGAGTGGATTCTGCCCCGTTTGGCGGCTGTCCCGCCGCCCCTTGTCGGACGGACGTTTTGTTCCTTTCCGTCCGGGATTTGTGGTATCTTCCGCTTCGACAATGCAGGCCAGCGACCCTGAGATGGTGGCAATCGCCTCCCGTGTCGGCATGGGCTCGTGCGGGCGATCCCCTACGTGCGGACGATCCCCTAATGGAGGACCGTAGATGAACGAGCAGATCGGCGTGATTCCGCTTGAAACGCATCTCGATGCTCAGGCAGAGAGGCTCACCAATCTCTGCACGCAGTGCGGCAAGTGCGTCGAGGTGTGTCCCGTGGTCCACGAAGCATCGCCTTTGCTTGCGGAGGCAGAGCCGACCAAGGTGATCGGCGACGTCGTCCGCCTCCTGAGAGGGGGAGCCGCGTCGGACTACGCTTCGACTTGGGCCGAGATGTGCACAGGCAGCGGGGAATGCATCACCCACTGCCCCGAAAGTATAAATCCACGGCTGATGCTGTCGATTGCGCTCAATCGCGTTCGAGTTGCGCAGTCGGCACGTGGCGAGAACCCGGTGGGCGACTTCTACGGTCGGATGTCCCAAATCATCAAGCTCGCCGCCGGCATGCAGATGTCGCCCGAGCGGTACAAGCACATCACAGGCCGCGTGCGCGACAACAGGCACGTCGACATCGTGTTCTATCTCGGATGCAACGTTCTTAGGACGCCGGTGATCGTCTTCACCGCGATGGATATTCTTGATCGGCTCGGCGTCGACTACGCCATGCTGGGCGGGGCTTCCAACTGTTGTGGGATCGTCCATCTCAAGTTCCATGGCGATGCCGAAGGTGCCGGAAAGATCGGCGGCAATACGATCGACAAGCTTGCCGCCTTCGAGCCCGAAAAGGTGCTGCACTGGTGCCCAAGCTGTGTGCTGCAGTTCGGTGAGACGGTGGAAGGTTTCAAGCCGCAACCGTTCGAGTTCCAGCATTTTGCTCGCTTCCTGTTGAGCCGCCTCGACGACTTCAAGGGGAGTTACCAGCCGGTTCCCCGTCGGGTGGCGCTCCACCGGCACGACGGCGGGCTCGGGATTGATCGGAGTGTCGAGACGATCCTCACGGCAATCCCCGAGCTTGAGCTCCTCGCCTTCGACGAACACGAGCACTGGGCATATTCTTGCGGCCCCGGCGCTCTCAACAACGTCGAGGACATGCGCCGTGCGGCCCACCAGCAGACTGTGCGCTCAGCGGTGAATGCGGGCGCCGATACGTTGGCGACGCTTTACCACACCTGTCATCGCGATCTCTGCGTGTTCGAAGGTCAATTCCCGATCAAAGTCCACAACTGGACGGAAATCGTCGCCGAAGCGTTGGGGCTTCCCGCTCAGGAGGATCGTTACAAGCGCATAAAGCTCCACGCCGAGATCTCCGCCGCCATCGAGGACTCGCGTGAGTTCATCGAGGCTAACAAGCTCGACCTGAAAAGCCTTGAGGCGATCCTGCCGCATCTTATGGCCGGCAAGGACGAGGGGCTGTCGCTCTGGTGAGACCTAAGCGCTGTCCTGGGCCGAACCGGCTAGGCCGTCCGGTCAGCGCGCCTTTAAGGCCGCGAGCGTAATCTCGCAGCACTCGATCGGGGGCCAGGCGACCCCGGCGCCGATCGGTCGTATGCACGCGGCCATTCAGCCCTTGTGAGGGGTCCGTTCCTAGCCGCAGTTTTTCCGTGTTCGAGAGGTCGATGGTGTCCGCCATCGGCCAGTGGACACCATCGGAGGAGGGGTCCCGGTGCCGCGTCGTGTAAACCGGTTTTGGTAGGACGACGAGAAGCGCCGGATCGCGGCGGAGACCCATTCTCCCGGCATTTCGGTGTCGCAGGTTGCGCGTCGTTACGACTTGAACGCCAACCTCATCTTCAGGTGGCGCCGTGATCCCCGCTACCGGCCGGAGACCGTCGCCGATGACGCGCCGTCCTTCCTGACGGTGGAGGTGGTGCCGAAGCCGTTTTCCCCGCCGGCGGCGCCTGCGGCGTTGGACGGGCGGATCGGGATCGCGTTGTCGAGCCGTCATCGGGTGACATCCCCCCTGTGAAGTGCCGGGACAACCTCCATCCAGCCTCCTGAAGGCGTCAATATTGCCCAATCCAATCGGGGGGCAATATTGAACGCCAATTGACATGCAATACCGAGAGGCCACCCTCGGCGCTCGGCGGGAGAACGCTAGTAGATGCCTATCGCGGCGACCCGCCTGCGGATATGATGGACAAGCCGTAACACGCCTTACCGACTGCCCCACAGGCGCAACAACAGCGATAGGGAGATCGATTCAAGGAGAGTCTGGCGGCGCGAGCCACAACCGGAATACACCTAAGTCAGCCGTCAGGCTGTCTGACAAACCGGGGCCACCTCACACAGCGCAGATTCGCGAAATCCACTAGTGACCAGATGTTTAACTTGAACGACTTGATCATCTTTCTCGAGCTTGCTCGACGGGGTCGTTTGATGCCGGCGGCGCGGCATCTTCGTGTCGATTACACAACAGTCAGCAGACGCGTCTCGGAATTGGAAAAGTATGTTTCCGTCGCCCTTTTTGAGCGCAAGCCGAGTGGCTTCGTATTAACTGAAGAAGGCCATAGGCTGCTCCCCCTCGCAGAAGAGATTGAGGCTCTCGCACTCTCTGTTCAAGAAACTATTGTGCATGCACCAAGTGAGCCGCGTGGACGCGTAAGGGTTACGTCCATGGAGAGCATTGCTGCGTTCTACCTTGCCGACAAGTTCGCTGAGTTTAGCACCCAATATCCCGAGATCATGATTGAGCTGGTAACGGAACGCCATTTGATCAATCTGAGCAAGAGAGAGGCCGATATCTCGATAAGTTTTGCTCCACCTATTGGGACTCACCTCGACATCCACAATGTGGGTCAATTCAAGCTATGTCTGTACGCGACTCAGAATTATCTCGCCAAGCGCGGAACGCCCCGTTCGTTGGACGAACTCCAGGAGCATGATTTCATCGATTATGTGACAGAACTCGTGTCTATCCCAGGCGTCCATTGGCTGCCCGATATTCTGGAGCCGGAAAGTGTCGTTTTTCGAAGCACGAGCATCGCGGCGCAGCAAAATGCGGTTGCGGTTGGTAGGGGAATCGCTCTCCTTCCCCTGTTCTCGGCAAAGAAGGACCCGCGTCTGATACCGGTCTTGCCAGAGCTTGTTTCCGTCAAACGGGATATTATTATCGCCGTCTACGAGAATATCGAGTATGTGAGGCGTGTGCGTGCAGTCACTCATTTCTTGAAAGCGCAGTTTGAGAAAGATAATGACTATTTAAACGAGCTGTGAGCGGGGTCGGTTAGAATTGTTGTACTGGCATTTGCGGAGTCTTGTGATACGGAATTCGAGATGGACGTTGTAGTGCCCTTATCACTCTGGATCAGAAGGAAGCATCATGAGTAAGCCTACTATGAATCCTCAAGGCTTTTTCGGGCGTATTCCGCTGCAGCCACATCAGTTGCTTGAGAGGCAAACAAGGACTGAGGACACCATAGTGCTTTGTCATCTTGGGGTACCGCAGATCGACAGCGAGTCATGGTCGTTGCAGATCGACGGCCTCGTACGTCGGCCACGAAATTTTAGCCTCTTTGATCTGATGCAATTTCCGATGACCGATGTGATGAGCATCCACGAGTGTGCCGGCAGTCCTCTCCGGCCAAGCGTACCGACACGCCGCATCAACAACGTGCTATGGAGCGGCGTTAAGCTGGCAGAGGTACTTGACGAATTAGAACCCGAAGTCTCAGCGACATTTCTTTGGTCCTACGGGGCGGATTATGGAGAGTTTGACGGCGTCGAATGCGATGCGTACTTGAAAGATCTTCCAATCGAACGAGTCAGGGATGACGTCCTCATTGCATTCGAGATGAACAAGAAACCGTTACGCGCAGAGCAAGGTTTTCCGGCTCGCCTAGTGGTGCCAGGGTACTACGGAACCAATAGTGTAAAGTGGCTTACACGGATCACGGTCGCAAACAAGCGAGCAAAAGGACCGTTTGTCGTACGCTGGTACAACGACCCGATCTTGGATGATTCAGGAAATTCTACCGGACGCATGCAGCCGGTCTGGTCGATTGCGCCTGAATCCCTAATTGTCAGTCCTGCCCCGGAGGCAGTATTGAAACTGGGTGAAGAACTGGAGATCTGGGGTTGGGCATGGGCCGATGGTGAGATAGCTGAAGTGACGGTCAGCGCGGACAACGGTGTCGAATGGCTGCCGGCCAGCCTTGAGTCGAGGTCTGGCCGCTCTTGGCAACGGTTTTCGCTGGTGTGGCGCGCAACGAAAACAGGGAAGCACATTCTGTCTTCCAAAGCTAAGAGCGCAGATGGAACCTGTCAGCCCGTTGATGGTCAGCGCAATGCTATTCACAGCGTGACTATTCATGTCTCGTGATGTGGCATGGTTTTCCATGAGAGCTTCTGTGTAGTTTTTCCAGTTTTTGCAGCATCGTCCCAGACAAACCCTCAGACCCACAATCTGCGCCCATGAGGGCAAAGCCGCATTGAGGTGGTGGCGCGTGCCGTCACGAGCGTTGAGTCTGCGCAGGAGCCGTTTAGCCGCCGGACCGGGCGGTTCCGGGCGAGGCCACCTCAGTTTGCGGAACGCAAGAGATGTGTGTTGCCGTGTTGAAGCGGTGGAGCCCAGCATTGTTCGGGACCGCGGTCGGAACTCTTGGGCCTTCGGTGGGGTTGGAGCGCGCGCTGTTGGTAAGCGATATCGGGCCCGTCCAAGCGGTAGCTTCTGAGGCCGCTCAGCCTGCCGGCGATAACCCGAAGGTCGTCATCTTGACGAAGTAGAGATGCGAGCACGGCAAGGGCTTCGGGACTGAGCAGCCCTATGCGGGAAACCACGCAATGCTCGCGGTTCTGAACGTCGGATAATTCACTGAATGCAGGCTCGCGGCCAGCAGGCTTCGATCCTCATTCAAGTGAACACCATCTCAGTTCATGCCGTGCGCGGGGTTTCAGGCGAGTTGGTGATGGAAAGTTCGGAAACGCGGCATACCTGAGGGATGTGCAACGAGGCGCCGGTTCATCGTCCTGCGGAGCGCCCAAGCTTGCGCGTGTTGTTCGGCGCGCTGGTTGGACGCTGATAGGCAAGACAACCTCTTGATTTTTCTCATGTTCGAGGGGTCTCGTGCCGACGCCGAACAATATCTGCGCCCCTACAATATATCCGCCGCAATACTTCCTGCGACCCGTTCCGCGGCCTCGTGTATGGAATCCTGCGCCAGATGGGCGTAGCGGGCGGTCGTCTCGATGTCACTGTGGCCGAGCAGCTTCCCGATTACCGGCAGGGTCTCGCCGAGCGCCAGGGCCCGGGACGCAAAGGAATGTCGGAGATCGTGAATTCGTACATCTTCCAGCCCGGCGCGCTCGCGGATGCGCCGCCAGGGTCGCTGCAGATCGGCGAGGTGGGAGCCCGGCAAGGTGCCAAAGGACGCCGGCCAGGGACAGCAGATTGAATCCAACCGCTTGCGGTGCGATGACGGGTCGTCGGGCTCAGGTGCCGGGCGATCTGGGAAAGTCAGCAGATTTAGCGGGTTGTAGAACGGTCGGCGTTTGACCGCGGCCGCCCTGGAAAATCAAGCATATTCATGACACATCGCATGGGGTCTTCCAGGCCGGGGGAACGACCTTCCAAGACGCCGCAATCCGGAATCGGTCCTGCGGGGCCGGCGGCGGCGGACAGGGATTGTTAGAACTATTCTAACTTGTTGACTAACCCGGACCGGCACCCTACAAGTGCGGCCGCCGACAGCTTCCCGGGGAGCGCCTTTGCGAGGCTGAGATCCTTGGGGGCTGTCGTGCATGCATGATGAACAGGATCGGATGCCTGCGCTCAAGGGAACAGAGCCGAACGGAGCGGGCGAATTCGGAACTTGATCGGAGGGAAAATGAACACCGCAACCAAGTGCCCGGTGATGAGCGCGGCCCACCAGGCTGTCGGCGCCACGGCGAACCAGCATTGGTGGCCGAACCAGTTGAACCTGCGGATCCTCCGCCAGAACCACCCCAAGGCCGATCCCAACGGCGAGGAGTTCAACTACGCCGAGGAGTTCATGAGCCTCGACTTCGATGCCCTGGCAAAGGACGTCGATGCGCTGATGACCCTGTCGCAGGACTGGTGGCCGGCCGATTACGGCCACTACGGGCCCCTGTTCATCCGCATGACGTGGCACGCCGCAGGCACTTACCGCATCCATGACGGGCGCGGCGGCGGGGGCGGCGGCGACCAGCGCTTCGCTCCCCTCAACAGCTGGCCCGACAATGTGAACCTCGACAAGGCGCGCCAGCTGCTCTGGCCGATCAAGCAGAAATACGGCCGCAAGATCTCGTGGGCCGACCTTCTGATCTTCGCCGGCAACCGCGCCCTGGAGACGATGGGCTTCAAGACCTTCGGCTTCGGCGGCGGCCGCGAGGACATCTGGGCGCCCGACGAGGACGTCTACTGGGGTCCGGAGCGGGTGTGGCTCGACGACGAGCGCTACAGCGGCGACCGGGAGCTGGCGAACCCGCTCGGCGCCGTCCAGATGGGCCTGATCTACGTCAATCCGCAGGGGCCGAACGGCAACCCGGACCCGATGGCGGCGGCAAGGGACATCCGCGAGACCTTCCGCCGCATGGCGATGAACGACGAGGAAACGGTTGCCCTCATCGCCGGCGGACACACCTTCGGCAAGACCCATGGCGCCGCCGAGGAGAAGTACAAGGGCCCCGAACCCGAGGGTGCCGGCATCGAGGACCAGGGCCTCGGCTGGACCAGCAGCTATGGCAGCGGCAAGGCCGGGGACCAGATCGGCAGCGGGCTCGAGGGCGCCTGGACCAAGAATCCGATCGCCTGGGACAACGGCTACTTCGAGAACCTGTTCGACTACGAGTGGGAGCTGACGAAGAGCCCCGCCGGCGCGTACCAGTGGACCCCGAAGAACACCGAGGCGCAGGGGACCGTGCCGGACGCGCACGATCCGTCGACGCGGCACGCTCCGACGATGCTGACGACCGACCTCGCGCTGATCGTCGATCCGGCCTACAAGGAGATCTCCAGGCGCTTCTACGAGAACCCGGACGAGCTCGCCGACGCCTTCGCCCGGGCGTGGTACAAGCTGCTGCACCGTGACATGGGCCCCGTCGCCCGGTATCTCGGCCCGTGGGTTCCCGAGGAGGCGCTGCCCTTCCAGGACCCGCTGCCCGCAGTCACGCACGCGCCGATCGACGACGCGGACGTCGCCGCGCTCAAGGGCAAGATCCTCGATTCCGGCCTGTCCGTCTCCCAGCTGGTCTCGACCGCCTGGGCGTCGGCCTCGACCTACCGCAACACCGACAAGCGCGGCGGCGCGAACGGGGCGCGCATCCGCCTCTCGCCGCAGGCGGGGTGGGACGTCAATTTGAAGTCCGGCGTGCCGCAGGTGCTGGAGACCCTGGAGGGGATCCAGCGGGAGTTCAACGGCTCGCAGACGGGCGGGAAAACGGTCTCGCTCGCCGATCTGATCGTGCTGGGCGGCTGCTCGGCCGTCGAGGCGGCGGCGAAGCAGGCCGGGCACGACGTGCAGGTCGCCTTCACGCCCGGGCGCACCGACGCCACGGAGGAGATGACCGACGCCGAGTCGTTCGACGTGCTGGAGCCGACCGCCGACGGGTTCCGCAACTACCTGCAAAACGGCCACGCGCTCTCGTCAGAGCACCTGCTGGTGGACAAGGCGTTCATGCTGTCGCTCTCCGCTCCCGAGATGACGGCCCTGCTCGGCGGCATGCGCGCCCTGAACGCGAACGCCGGGCAGTCCGGGTTGGGGGTCTTCACCGACCGGCCCGGGACGCTGACCAACGACTTCTTCGTGAACCTGCTCGACATGGCGACGGAGTGGAAGGCGGCCTCGGATGCCGAGGACGTATTCGAGGGCCGCGATCGCGGGACCGGCGAACTCAAATGGACCGGCAGCCGCGTCGATCTCGTTTTCGGCTCCAACTCCGAGCTCAGGGCGCTCGCCGAGGTCTATGGGAGCGACGACGCGGGGCAGAAGTTCGTTCGCGACTTCGTCGCCGCGTGGGACAAGGTCATGAATCTCGACCGCTTCGACCTCGCCTGATCCCGGCGGAACGGCCGCAACAGGCAAGACACACGCTGCGCGGTCGAACCGGGACGGCGCGGCGGATCCTCGACTTCGCTTGAGGGCAGGCCGGCATTGTCGCCCCGGAAAAGTCGGAGTAAATCGCCGATCATTCCGGTAACGCATTGTTATTCTTTACGAAAAAACCTTTCTTCCAAGAGCGCTAAACCGAAAACACAGGATCAGTCATCAAACCGAATGCAGATTTTTTCAATACCGGGACCGTCGCTGACTGCGTTTGGCAACGGATTACCATTTTCGAGCTTCCAAACAAATTTGCACGCCGTGCACGGCGCCGCATCCGCTGGCGCCGGCATACTCTATTCGCCGAACCGATAGACGATCCCCAGGCGGACGACGCCCAGCCTGTTCCTGACGGTGTAGCGGCAGGGCGTCATGGCGCCGCCGGGCCCGCATGAATTGTTGCCGGACAGGTTCACCCGATAGGTCTCGCTGCCGAAGTTCAGATACGAACCGTCGACCCGGAGCGCCCAGCGCGCGGCCAGCGGCATCTCGAAGGGGGCGACGGTGACGCCGCGCCTGGTGGTCGGGGTGCGCCATGACGGCGGCGACGCCGAGACCGGCTTCGGCGCCGACATCGGCGGCGGGGTGACGCTGGCTGCGCCGGCGCAGGGCCTCACGGTCTCGCTGGAGGGCCGGGGCGTGCTGACTCACGAGGCGGCGGGCCTCAGGGAGCGCGGCTTTGCCGGAACGCTCGCCTGGGACCCGCCCCCGTCGACGGGACGCGGTCCGAAGCTGACCCTAAGCCAGAGCCTCGGGGCGGGGGCGTCGGGCGGCAAGAACGAGCTGCTGTCGCGGACCGGGGAAACGCAGCCCGTCAGGGCCACCATCGGCACGCGGTCCTGGAAGCAATTGGCGATGACGTTTACGGCGTTGGCGATGCCCGGGCCGATCGTCGCGACCAGGATCGCCGGGGCGAGATCGCGGTGATGGACGCCTTCGCCCATGAAGCCGGCGCAATTCTCGTGCTTGGCGAGCACGACCCGGATGCCGGCCCGTTCGAGCGCGTCCATGATCGCCAGCACTTCGCCGCCCGGTATGCCGAATGCGTAGCGGCAGCCGGCCGCGGCCAGGCGCCTGGCGATCAGGTCTGCGGAACTAGCCACGGCGGTCCTCCCGATCCCCGCCTGTCGCCGGGCGGACGCATCCGGGAATGCCAGGCGCTTCCCCGATCGAAGCGCCGTCATGGATCGCGGCGCTCAGGGCCGTGGCGAATCCGGCCGGGTCGGCGTGCTGCCACAGGTTGCGGCCGACCGCGGCGCCGGCCCCGCCGGCCCGGACGGCGTCCGCCACAGCAGAGAGCACCTCGGCATCGCGATCCTTCCGCTCGCCTCCCTGTATCAGGACCGGGCAGTAACAGGCTTGCGTCACCTCTCGGAAGGTCTCCGCCGATCCCGTATACGCCGTCTTGATCGCGTCCGCGCCGACTTCCGCCCCGAGACGGGCGGCCATGGCGATGTTCTGCGGCGTGTGCAGGTCGGGCCGCCCGAACCCGCCGGGTATCATCTCGGCGAGCAGCAGCAGGCCCCAGTTCCGGCAGTCGGACGGCCGACAGGCTTCAGGCCCCGGCCAGTTCGTCGATCCGGTCGGCGATGCGCTGCGCGCCCTCGCGCAGTTGCTCCATGGTCCAGTCCGCCGCATGGCCCCCGGTCACATCCCGGGGCCGGGCGCTGTTGACCAGCCGCCCGGTCAGGTTGCCGGGCAGCTCCAGCTCGTGCTCGGCCACGGCGATGAAGCACGTGCGAAGCGCGTGGAACCAGAACCGCGCCCCGCCCGCCTCGCCGATCCGCGCGTTCAGGTGCTGCATCCGGTGGAGACGGCCAGAGGGGCTGCTCTCGGACGGAAACACCCACAGCCGGCACTGCCCGGAAAAGCGACCGCGCCCGGCGAGGCGGCGTTCGAGGATCGCCCCCGCCTGCCGGGTGACGGGCAGCTCCAGCGGCTCGCCGGTCCCGGTCTCCTCGACCCTGAACGTCATCGCGTTCATGTCCACCTGCGCCCAGCGCAGCCCCAGAACCTCGTCGCGGCGCATGCCGGTGTAGAGGCCGAAACGGAAGGCGTCGCGCGCGACGTGGTTGCGCACGGCGGTCTCGATGCCCCGGTGCCAGCAGGGCAGCACCTCTGCCGGCGGCGGGATGCGCCGGCTGCGCTGGCGGTGGGGCCGCCCGCCCGTCGCGCGCCACTGGTCGACAGGGTCGTGCAGACCCTCGATATCGATGCACCGGCGCAGGTAGAGGGAGCGCAGCATCCTGACGGCGTTGTTGGCCGGGACCCATCCGGCCTCGGCAGTGAGGCGGCTGAAGCACTGCTCGACATCCCTGGCCGTGATAGTGTCCAGGGGACGTTCCAGCAAGGAGCCGAGATGGCGGTGGAAGTTCCTGCGGTAGACCGCGATCGTGCCGGCCTTTCGCTCGGGACCGGCGGCGAGGAACTCCTCGAAGGCCTCGCGCAGGGTGGGCATGGCGCGCGCCTTCGCGCGCTCTGCGGCGGGGTCCTCGCCGGCGGCGATGCGCACGAGCATCTCCTCGGCCATACGCCTGGCCGCGTCGGGACTGGTCCTTTCGCAGCGGCCGAGGACGATGCGCCGGTTGGGGGCCTTGCGCCCGCCGCCGGGGCGGTAGTTGAGGATGAAGGACTTGGTTCCCGACGGCAGGACGCTGACGCCGAAGCCGGTGAGCCTGTCGTCCCATGCGATGTAGGGCTTTTCGGCGGGTTGGAGGGCGTCGACGGTTTGCCTGGCGATCGTCCGCTTGATGCGCGCGGTGTTCTTTCGGGTCTGTGTTGACATCGGCATATCGAACGATCGCCTGCCCCGGCCGACAGGCTCACGCGTTGGTCAGTTCGTCGATCCGGTCGGCGATGCGCTGCGCGCCCTCGCGCAGCTGTTCCGTGGTCCAGTCCGCCGCGTAGCCCTCGGTCACGTCCTGGGGCCTTGCATGGTTGACCAGCCGCTTGGTCAGATTGTTGGGCAGCATCAGTTCGCGGTCGGCCACGGTGATGAAGCAGTTGCGAAGGGCATGGAACCAGAACTTCGCTCCGCCCGCCTCGCCGATGCGCGCGTTCAGGTGCTGCATGCTGCTGTTGATCTGGCCCGAGCGGCTGGTCTCCGACGGAAACACCCAGACCCGGCGGTGCTCGGGAAAGCGCTCGCGCTCGGCGAAACGGCGTTCGAGGATGGCGGCGAGCTGGCGCGTGAGCGGAAGCTCCAGCGGCTCGCCGGTCTTGGTCTCCTCGACCCTGAGCGTCATCGCCGCGAAGTCCACCTGTGTCCAGCGCAGCCCGAACACCTCGGAGCGGCGCATGCCGGTGTAGAGGCCGGAAGGCGTCGCGGGCGACCGGATTGCGAACCGCGGCCTCGATGCCGCGGTGCCAGCGGGGCAGCACCTCCGCCGGCGGCGGGATGCGGCGGCGGCGCTCGCGGTGGAGCCGCCCGCCCGCGGCGCGCCACTGGTCCACGGGGTTGTGCAGGCCCTGGACATCCACGCACTGGCGCCGGTAGAGGGCGCGCAGCATCTTGACGGCGTTGTTGGCCTGGACCCATCCGGCCTCGGCGCTAAGGCGGTTGAAGCACTGCTCGACGTCCTTGCGCGAGATGGTGTCGAGGGGACGCGCGAGCCACGACGCCAGATCCTTGCAGACGGTGCTGCGGTAGGAGGCGATCGTGCTGGCCTTGCGCTCGGGACCGGCGCCGAGATACTCCTCGAAGGCCTCGCGCAGGGTCGGCACGGCGTCTGCGGCGGGGTCCTGGCCAGCGGCTACGCGCCCGAGCATCTCGTGCGCCATGCGCCTGGCCTGATCAGGGGTGATGATTCCGCAGCGTCCGAGGACGATGCGCCGGTTGGGTGCCTTGCGCCCGCCGGGGCCGGGGCGGTAGTTGAGGATGAAGGACTTGGTTGCGGACGGCAGGACACGGACGCCGAAGCCGGTCAGCCTGTCATCCCATGCGATGTAGGGCTTTTCGGCGGGTTGGAGGGCGTCGACGGAGCGCTTTGTGATGTGGGCTTTTCGGCTTGCGATTCGCTTGCCGGTGAGTGTTGACATATCGGAAGGATGTAAGAATCGTGCCAAAATGTCAAGCCATGATCAACACGTTAAAGCGATCTCATGACCGTTCCTGTCTGCATTTGTCCCAAATGAGCGAGGACGCAAGCATCATAGTTGACTGGAAACAAGAGATTAACTACGACATGAGGCGACACGAGGGGTCAGGGCGTGCCAGTATCTGTTCAAACGGCCGGACAGCGCCGCGCAGACCATGACCGTGGTGAGAAATCCGGGCTCGCGGACGCGCCCACCGCAACGACATCAAAAAACCCCCGGTGCGCTGCGCCGGGGGTTTTTGCTTCGGACCGCTGAGGCGGTCAGGCTCAGAGACCGTACTGTTTTCTGCTCTTCCCGGTGACGGCGCGGCGCCGGACGATAAGGTCGATCATGCTGCGGAAGACGCCGGGCTCGCCGCCCACGACTTGCGTCGTGCGCGACACCCGCTCCACCTTGCGCGCGTCCTTCAGGCCATAGGTCTGGATGCGCTGAACCACCTGCGCCTCGTCGAACTGCAGTTCGATGACCTGCTGGGTGACTACGGTCGGTTTGAAGAAGGCCTTGGTTTCTTCCCGTTTGCTTATGTAATACCAGATCTTGTTGTCGAAGGCCGACACGGTGGACGGCGGACCCAGAACGCGCCGCACATCCGGAGCCTTCGTGATCCCCTGGCGGATGTGGATCATGTCTTCCTTTTCGGCGGCGTTGCCGCGGATGTCGACGCGCGGCGAACAGGCCGCCAGCACGAGCACCGCCCCGATTCCGGCCGCCAGCATCAGGCGCTTCGCCGCCGGCCTGGCGAACGGGCGCGCGGCCTGGCCGGGCCGCTGCCGGGCGGCCGGTGCCCGGTTGTCTCCGTTACGAGTGTTCGCCATTGTTTCCATCCGATCGTTCGTGGCCCCGGTAAGGACTACCCTGCCGCAGTTGCGCGACCGGTTTGCGCACTGACTTGCCGGCCGCATCAGCGAAAATACCTGTCGGTATCCCCGACTCGATATCGCGCCGCGTCCGGGGAAGTCAATCGAGTCCGCCGCCGCACCGGTTGGCCCCGGAAGCCGGAGCGGAAGCCGAAGCAGAAGCCGAAGCCGAACTGCAGCTTGAGCCCATGAGCCTGATTCACCGACTGGAAACGATATTCGGCAAAGAGCGCCGCCGCGAGCGGGAAGCGGTCCGCGCGCTCTACGCGACGATCGTCAGGGCGGCGCGGCGCCAACATTTTTACCGCATGCGCGGGGTTCCCGATACGCTGGACGGCCGCTTCGAGCTTTTGGCGCTGCATACGATACTGGTTTGCCGACGTCTTGCTGCCGAGGCCGAGGCCGGCGCGACGCTGGGGCAGCATGTGTTCGACCTCATGATCGAGGATCTGGAAGTCAATCTGCGCGAACTCGGCGTCAACGATCCGTCGCTCGGGCGGCGGATCAAGGAAATGGCCCGCGCCTTCTACGGCCGGCGCGACGCCTATGCCGCCGCGCTTGACGGCGGCGACCGGAGCGCGCTCGAACAGGCCGTCGCCCGGAACCTCTATGGCACCGTCGCGCCGGTTCAGGACGATGTCGCCTGGGCGGCGGACTATGTCGAGGCGGCGGCGCAGATGCTCGACTGTCAGCCTTTGTCCGCCCTCGCGGCGGCGGCCGTCGAATTCCCGGAGCCGGCGGCATGACCGCAACGCGGCGCTGGAGCGATGCGGCGGTCGAAATCGCCGCCGTCTCGGCCGGCGGCATGTCGGTAAGCCTGGCGGCCGAAGCCGGGGACAGGCGCGCCATTGCCGACCGCCTGCGGCTGCCGGGCGTCGATGCCTGCACGGCGACCTTCGCCCTGCGCCCGGAAGCCGGCCGCGGGATCGCGGTCGAGGGGCGCTTGTCGGCCCGGCTGGTCCGGCGCTGCGTCGTGACCGGCGATCCGATGGCGGAGACGATCGACCAACCGGTCGAGTGTCTGGTGGTTGCCGAAGAACCGGCGGCTCCGGACGAAGACGGCACGGAAGAACCGGACTATGAAGTTGCGCCGGACGGCCGGGTCGATCTGGCCGAGCTGGCGGTCCAGTATCTGGCGGTCTCGATGGCCGCCTATCCGCGGGGTCCGGGCGCCGACGACGCGCTGGAAGCATTCGGGGCGGCGCTCCGGGCCCGGAGCGAAAATGCGGCGGATGCGGCGGATGCGGCGCAAGGCCCATTTGCCGGCCTGGGCGACCGGCTGGGCATGCCTGCCGCCCGGGCGCAGGGCGCGCCCCGCAGCGGTGGGAATGAAGACGAGGACGGCGTCTGATCGGTCCGGCGTCGCCGGCGGCAAGCGCCGGTTGTGCGACCGTTGGTCCTTGTCGCTCCCGGGGAAAATCGCTAAGTATCGCCAGCAATCGAAACCGCCCCGGCCCCGGCCGGGGGCGTCTTTTCCGTGAGTGGATCATGGCCGTACCGAAATCGAAAATATCGAAGTCCCGCCGCAACATGCGGCGCGCGCATGACAGCCTCACGGCGGCCAATGTCGCCGAATGCCCGAACTGCGGCGAGATCAAGCGTCCGCATCATGTCTGCGGCGCGTGCGGCCATTATGACGGCCGCGAGGTGACCGACGCGGCGGAAGCCTAGGACATTCACGGTACGCCTGTGCTAACAGACGGCGGGTGAACGGTTGCATCGGCGACCTGCCGCCTCCGCCGGACAAGAGCTGATACGGGCGAGACATTGAGCGATCGGGTCATTATCGCGCTGGACGCCATGGGCGGCGACAATGCTCCCAAGAGCGTGCTGCGCGGCGCGACCATCGCCAAACGCCGCCATCCCGACCTCGAGTTCCTGATCTTCGGGGACGAAGCGCGCTTGGCGCCGATGATGAAGCGGATGATTCGCCTGCGCCGTTCGTCCACGATCGTCCACACGCCCGATGTCGTTTCGCCGGCGGAGAAGGCGGCGACGGCACTGCGCGGCGGGCGGAAATCCAGCATGCGCAAGGCGATCGACGCGGTCCGCGACGGCGAGGCTGCCGGCGTCGTTTCGGCGGGCAACACCGGCGCGCTGATGGCGATGGCGAAAGTGGTGCTGAAGACCGTGCCGGGCATCGACCGGCCGGCCATGGCTTCCTTCTTCCCGACGCTCCGGGGCGAGACCGCCATGCTCGACCTGGGCGCCAATATCGAATGCTCGGCCGACAACCTGGTCCAGTTCGCCATGATGGGCGAGACCTTCGCGCGCACCGTCCTGGGTTCGCTGCGTCCGACCGTCGGCCTGCTCAACGTGGGGTCCGAAGAGGTCAAGGGCCATGAGGAACTGCGCGAGGCGCACGCGATCCTGAAGGAAAGCGGCCTCGCCTACAGCGGCTTCGTCGAAGGCGACGACATCGCCGCCGGTACGGTCGATGTCGTGGTCGCCGACGGCTTCAGCGGCAATGTCGCGCTGAAAACCGCCGAGGGCACGGCAAAACTGGTCAACGAGTTCGTGCGCCAGACCTTCAAGAGCTCGCTGCTCGCCGGGATCGGCTATCTGTTCGCCCGCCGGGCCCTGATCAAACTGCGCGCCCGGGTCGATCCCCGGCGCTACAACGGCGCGACCTTCCTCGGCCTGAACGGCATTGTGGTGAAATGCCATGGCGGCTCGGACGCGCTGGGCTTTGCCACGGGAGTCGGAGTCGCGCGGGACATGATTTGCAACGGCTTCATCGACAAGATGGCCCGGGAATTCCACGGACCCGTGGCCGTGGACGCGGACAGGAACCGCAAGTCGGCCGCACCGGATGCCGTCATCGGGATGGGCGCGCAGGCGGTGTCTTCGTCATGACGGGCAGGATCGATGCCATCGTCACCGGGGTGGGCGCCTATCTGCCGGCAAAGGCGGTCAGCAATGCCGACCTCGAAATGCGGATCGAAACGTCGGACGCCTGGATCCAGGCGCGCACCGGCATCCGGCAGCGCCATGTGGCGGCCGACGGCGAACTGACCTCGGACCTGGCGCTGGCGGCAGCGCGCGCCGCGCTGGTCGATGCCGGGGTCGATGGCGCTGAGCTGGACCTGATCGTCCTGGCGACGACAACACCGGATTCCACCTTCCCGGCCACCGCCACGAAAGTGCAGGCGGCGCTCGGCATGACCCAGGGCGCGGCCTTCGACGTTCAGGCGGTCTGCGCCGGCTTCATCTACGCCATCAGCGTGGCGGCGAACGCCATGGCCGCCGGCCAGGCCGCGAAGGCCCTGGTGATCGGCGCCGAAACCTTTACGCGCCTGCTGGACTGGAACGACCGGTCGACCTGCGTGCTGTTCGGCGACGGCGCCGGCGCCATTGTGCTGGAGGGCCAGGTGTCCAACGGCGCGGACCGCACAGGCGTACTGTCGAGCCATCTGCACTCGGACGGACGCTACTACGATCTGCTGTATGTCGATGGCGGGCCGTCCTCCACCGGCACCACTGGCCATGTCCGCATGCAGGGGCCGGAAGTGTTCAAGCATGCGGTCAACAAGCTGTCGGCAGCGGTGCGCGAAGCGCTGGCCGCCAACGATCTGGACTCGGACGATGTCGACTGGTTCGTGCCGCACCAGGCCAACAAGCGGATTATCGACGGCACGGCGAAGAAACTGGGCATCGATCCTGCCCGGGTGATCCTGACGGTCGACCGGCACGCCAACACCTCGGCCGCCTCGATTCCGCTCGCACTGCATCAGGGCGTCTCGGACGGCCGGATCAAGAAGGGCGATCTGGTGGTGCTCGAAGCCATCGGCGGCGGCCTGTCCTGGGGCGCCAGCGTCATCCGCTGGTAGGCGCCGCGGCCGGCCCGGCCTGGCGAGCGTGCGGCGGCCGGAGCAGCCCGTGATAACCGACAAAACGCCCGCGACGTTCAGCGATCCGGTGCCCCAAATGGTCGATGTCGCGGTGATCGGCGCCGGTATCGCCGGCACGGCCACGGCCTACTTCTTGGCGCGCGCCGGGGTTTCCGTATTGCTCTGCGAGAAGGGGCGGGTCGCCGGCGAGCAGTCCAGCCGCAACTGGGGCTGGGTGCGGCAGCAGGGGCGCGACGAAGCCGAACTGCCGATCATGATGGAGGCCAACCGCCTGTGGCGCGGGCTGGCGGCGGAAACCGGCGAGGCCGATCTCGCCTTCACCGCCTCCGGTTGCGTCCATCTCGCTAACGACGCGAAGCGAATGGCAACGTTCGAGCGCTGGTGCGAGACGGCGCGCACGCATCAGCTCGATACGCGGATGCTGACCCGGAGCGGCGTGGCCGATCTGCTGCCCGGCGTTGCCGGCGACTGGATCGGCGGCATGACGACGCCGGGCGATGGCCGCGCCGAGCCCGGCGTTGCGGTCCCGGCGCTCGCCCGCGCCGCGCGCCGGCTGGGCGTTGCCATTGCCGAAGATTGCGCCGTGCGGTCCCTCGACCTCGAAGGCGGGCGCCTCGCCGGCATCGTCACGGAGCGGGGCCGGGTCCGTTGCGCGCGGGTCGTGCTCGCCGGCGGCGCGTGGTCCGGCCTGTTCTCGGGCAACGCCGGCATCGACATTCCGCAGCTTTTGGTCCGCGCCACAGTCGTGCGCACCGGGCCGGCGCCGCCGGTCGTCGGCCCGAACGTGTCGCTGGCCGGCCTCACCCTTCGCCGGCGCGACGATGGCGGTTACACGGTTGCGACGGACCTCACGGACCACTTTCTCGGCCCGCCTTCGTTCCGGCACGTGCGCCGGTATCGCAAGCTTGTGCAGCTATCGGCGCGCGACGTGCGGCTGCTGCCCGCCGCGCCGCGGGGCTATCCCGGCGCCTGGGGTTCGGCGCGGCGCTGGACCCCGGACGAGAAAACGCCATTCGAGCGGATGCGTGTGCTCGATACCGCGCCGTCGCGCGCGGCTGTCCGGCGTATTCGGGCGCGGTTGCCGCAGCGCGTTCCGGCGCTCAGGGACGCCACCTTCGCCGAAGCCTGGGCTGGCATGATCGACGTGACGCCGGACGCGGTTCCCGTGCTGGGCGAGACCGAAGCGGTGCCGGGCCTGTTCGTCGCGACCGGGCTGAGCGGCCACGGTTTCGGCATCGGCCCGGCGATCGGCCGCATCGTGGCGGACCTTGTGCGCGGCGTTCCGCCCGGACACGATCTCGACCGCTTCCGCCTGCAGCGCTTCTTCGACGGCAGCGCCATCGCGCCGGGCCCGTACTGACACCGGACGGCGGCCCGGTCCGCTTTCCGGCCGGTCGGAAACGGGCTGTCGCGGCGTCTCGATCCGGGTGCGCGGCCGGCCGCTTGGCGGCGCGGAAAGAAATCCGGCGATTTTCTTGACGTTTGAGGAGGTTAGCGGCTACATCTGTCGCCTGCTGGGGAGACGGCCATGGCTGCTAACACAATAACGAGGGCAGATCTGGGCGAGGCGGTCTATGAGGAAATCGGGCTGTCGCGCAACGATTCCGCAAGATTGGTCGAATCCGTGCTGGCCGAAGTTTGCGACGCCCTGGTCGACGGTGAAAATGTCAAAATTTCTTCCTTCGGCAGTTTCATGCTGCGCAACAAGGGCGAGCGAACCGGCCGCAATCCGAAGACCGGGGAGGAAGTGCCGATTTCGCCGCGGCGCGTTCTGGTTTTCCGGCCGTCGAACCTATTGAAGGAGCGCCTGAACCGGCTGGACAACGGCTAGCGCCGTATCGCGCCGGGCGGGACGGGCGCCGCTGACAGGATAGAGAATTCATGGCGTCCCCGCATGACGACCCCCCGCATGACGATCCCCCGCATGTCGATACCCGGCGTGTGGACCAGGGGCCGAGCCGCCGCCGCAAATCGGCGGACGCCTTCCGCACCATCAGCGAAGTTTCGGAAGAAGTCGGCGTTCCGCAGCATGTGCTGCGCTTCTGGGAGACCAAATTCAGCCAGATCAAGCCGCTGAAACGAGGCGGCGGTCGGCGCTATTACCGGCCGGAAGACATCGAGCTGCTCAACCGGATCCGCGCCTGGCTGTACGAGGATGGCTACACCATCAAGGGCGTGCAGAAACTGCTGCGCGAAGGCGGCGCGGCGGCAGTCTCCGCTCCCGGCCGTGCAGCGGCCGCGGCAGACCGCGCGCCGGCCGGCGCTGGGAGCCGGGCCTCTGCCGCTCCGGCCGGGCCGGAAAAGGTCAGGGCTTTGCCGGTTCCGCCGGTGCTGCGCCCGCAGGACAACGCACGGGACGATGCCGTGCCCGCCGGGGAGACGAGCGCCGCCGCCGGCCGCGCTTCGGCAATCGACGAAGACGGGCATGGCCGGAACGAAGCCGGCGCCGCCGGTGCGGCGGCCGGCGTGTCGGAACCGGCATCGGCAGACCGAATTGCCGTGGAGCGGGAAAGCCTGGCGGGCCTGGTCGAGAGTCTGGAGGAGATCCGGGACAAGCTGCGCGGCCCTCCACCCGAACCCTGAGCTATCCAATCTTCGATCCGCCGGCGCCCCGACCTGCCGGCGTCCTGAGCCGCCCTTGCCGGCGGCCGGCTGCCGCGCCGATTTGGCGGGCAGGCCGGGCGGAAGGCCGGTTGTAACCGCCGCCGCGCCATTCTATTTTCCGCAGCGGTCCGGAGCGTGGCGCAGCCTGGTAGCGCGTCTGACTGGGGGTCAGAAGGTCGTGGGTTCGAGTCCCGCCGCTCCGACCATTAACTATTTGGTTAATCGTATTTTTCTGGACTTTTCTAATTCACTATGCGTGCCGGAAAACTGGCGTGGCAAGCGATTGGCAATTACGCAGATTGTCAAGTGGAACCCTCCGCGGCAGCGCGTGCGCTGCCATCCGAGTTATCGGACCGGGCTGGCAGTCGTTGCCCGACGGACCGACCGGCTCGGGATGAAACCCGAATTGTGTATGAATTTCAGCAGTCGGCGGCGTGCGCCGGCCCCGGCTCGGAAGCGGCCGTTCGCAGGTGTGGCATCCGTTGGCATAAGAGGACCGTTAGGGTCGTGACCTGAAAGGCAACAGCTGGATCTCAGCCGGCGGATCCAAACAAGGCGAGTTCCGATGTCGTTATAAGACTGCATCCGGCGCGGCTGGCCGACACTCGAACCGGTACAAGTGTTTGGATGACTTTTGGTTTGTCCCATTTTTCTCGGGCATGGTTGCGTGCGTGCTTTGCGCAGAGATGGCGGCGTATGGCGCTACCGAGGAGGCAGGCTGGCGATCGGCGATACGTTGAGCAGGCTCCCGAGCCGGTTGATGGTCCAGTTCGCAGGATGGTTTGCATCGGCCGAGGGATTGGCGCTGAGGCCATTTTGGGCCTCGTACTCCTGATTCGGTTTGCGCCTTGGAGCCTCCGGCAGGCGTTGGTCCAAGTCGGCGATCCGCCCGGCGGCCGCTCGACAGCGCGATCTCGATCCGCCGGTCCGATGCTGCCGCCGGTGGCGGTGTCGGACCGGCGGCAACAGGCGTCAGTTTCGTGAATCCTCAGCGAGGATGCTCCCCCGACAAAATTTCCGGCAATCGCAGGACTTCGCCCCGGGGCCCAAAAAAGTTAACGCTGACCCCAAATCGCAACTCGATATATAGTGGTTTTGATTTCCCATTTTTGTGGGACCAGAATTTATTTGGAACGTTTCAATGAACGCATTTCAGTCGGCGGCATCGACTGGCCCAGGGAAAGCCGTTCAAGGAGGTCACGTCATGGCGGGCGTTGCCGAAGCCAGGATCTGCCAGTACATCTCCGTCAGGCCCATCAACCCGGTGATCGGCGCCGAGATCACGGACGTCGATCTCAGCCGGGAGCTGGACCCGGCGACAGCGGCCGAGATCCTGGACGCCATCCTCGACCATCTGGTGGTGTTCTTTCCGGGACAGGACATCACGCCGAACCAGCAGGCCGCCTTCGCGCGCCATTTCGGCGACGTGCCGGAAGTCCCGGATTCCATGTTCCGGGTTCACGCCGACGATCCCTGCGTCTCGGTGCTCGAGAACGATGCCGAGCACCCGCCGACGGTCAACAACTGGCACTCCGACTACTCCTTCGCCGCCGAGCCCGACTTCCTGTCCATCCTCCACGCCCAGTCCATCCCCGACGTCGGCGGCGACACCATCTGGGTCAACATGTACGCCGCCTACGAAGCCCTGACCGACCCCATGAAGGCGCATCTGGCGGGCCGGGTGGCGACCCACGACTTCATGAAGCTCTACGAGCGGCCGTTCAAACGGCATCTCTGGGAGGGCGAGCGGTTCGAACACATGGAGGCGGCCAGGCTCGAGCACCCGCCGGTGGGCCACCCGGTGGTCAGGACCATCCCGGAGACCGGTCGCCGGGCGCTGTTCATCAACGAGTCCTTCACCCGCAACATCAAGGATCTGGACGAACGCGAGAGCGCCAGCCTGCTCGACTACCTGTTCGAGCACATCCGCACGCCGGAGTACCAGATCCGGTATCGATGGGAACCCGGGACCCTGGTCGTCTGGGACAACCGGGTGACGGTCCATTACGCCGTCGCCGACTATCACCCGCGGCACCGGCTGATGCACCGGGTGACGGTGCTCAACCACGAGGTGCCCAGGGCATGAAGATCGCCAAGGCCGAGACGATCCTGGTTTCCGTCCCCTTCGAGGCCGGCGGCATCCCGCCGTGGAGCTTCGGCGGCGACCCCAAGTGCGCCTTCGACACCCTTTTCGTGCGCCTCGAAACGGATACCGGCCTGGTCGGCTGGGGCGAGGCCTTTTCGCGCAACGAGGACACGGCCCTGAAGAGCCTCATCGATACCCGCGTGCTGCCGCTGGTCGTGGGCCGCGAGGCGGCGGAGATCGCCCGGATCAAGTTCGAACTGGAGTTCGAGCTGCAAAACTTCGGCCGCGTCGGGCCCATTATCTACGGGGTTTCGGCCGTGGATACGGCGCTCTGGGACATCCGCGGTAAGGCTTGCGGAGAGCCCCTGGTCAACCTGTTGGGCGGTCCGTTTGCCGACGAGATCGAGGTCTACGCCAGCCTTCTGCGCTACGGCAACGTGGACGACGTCGTGCGCATCACCCGCCAGGCCATGGAGCGGGGCTACCGGTATATCAAGCTCCACGAGGTGACGATGCCTGAGATCGCGGCCGCCTGCGAGGCGGCCGGCGACGCCGCCGTCGTCATGCTCGACATCAACTGTCCGTGGTCGGTGGAGGAGGCGCTGCGCTATGACGCCGAACTGGAGCCGCTTGGCCTCTATTGGCTGGAAGAGCCCGTATGGCCGCCGGAGAACTACCGCGGTCTGGCCCGGGTGCGGGCGACGGGCCGCCACCGCATCGCCAGCGGCGAGAATGCCGGCAGCCTCCATGATTTCGTGGCCATGGTCGACGCCGGGGCCATCGACATCGCGCAACCCGACGTGGCCAAGACCGGGGGCGTGACGGAACTGGTCAAGATCGCCGCCTTCTGCGATGCCGCGAACGTCGAATACGTGCCCCACTGCGCGCTGTTCGGCCCCGGCCAGGTGGCGACCGTGCATCTCAACGCGGCCCATCGCTCGACGCCCATGCTGGAACGCCTCTACTGCGACTTCGAGGCCGAACTCTACGGCGGCGCGACCCTGCCCGCGGACGGGCGGCTGAAGGTCCCCCAGGGCCCCGGGCTCGGCCTCGAGCCGGACCCTGACGTCATCGAGCGCTACCGCGTCGCGTAGGGTTCCGCGCCCGATGGCCGTCCTCCTCGAACACCAGGCCAAGGATTTGCTGCGTCGCTACGGCATCCCGACGACCGATGCCCGTCTGGCCCGGAACGCCGAAGAGGCGGCGGCCCTGGCCCGCGAGGCCGGCGGTTCCGTGGCCATGAAGATCGCGGCGCCGAACATCGTCCACAAGGCCGCGGCCGGCGGGGTTCGCCTCAACGTCGAAGCGACGGATGCCGCAGCGGTGTTCGAAGAACTCACGGCGGCAGCAGATACCGAAAACGTCGAGGGAGTTGTCGTCGAGCCTATGGCGCTACCGGGCCGCGAGGCGATCGTAGGCGCCGTCCTGGATCCGGTGTTCGGCCCGGTGGTCATGTGCGGGGTCGGCGGGACGGGGGTCGAGGAAACGGCGAACGTGGTATTCCGGCTGGCGCCTCTCGGCGAGGCGGAGGTCCGGGACCTGGCGCACGCGGCAGGATATCCCGACGGCGCCGACGTGCTGATGGCGATCCTGTCGGCTGTCGGCGGTCCGGACGGTCTGCTGTTCAAGGAAAACATCGCTGAGCTGGACATCAACCCGGTCATCGTTTCCGAGGCCGGCGCCGTTGCCGTGGACGCCCATGTGGTGTTGTCCGAAGAAGGACCGGTCGAACCGTCGGCGTTCGGGTGTCTCGATCCTGCGGTGCGCAAGGCCCTGCAACAGGACCTCCACGACGCCCTGCGCCCGATCTTTTACCCGGCGGGTATCGTCGTCGTCGGGGCCTCGGCGAAGCCCGGCAAGCTGGGCTTCCGGATCGTCCAGAACCTGGTCGACTTCGGCTACGAGGGGAAGCTCTATCCCGTCCATCCGACGGCGGAGAGCATATATGGCTGCAAAGCCTTCCCCAGCGTCGACGATCTGCCCGAGGCGGTCGACCGGGCGATTGTCGCCATCGGCGCCAAGGGCGTCCCGGCAGCGCTTCGCCAATGCGCCGCCAAGGGCGTCAAAGCGGCTCAGGTGCTGACGGCGGGGTTCGCCGAATGGAACGACGAGGGCGCGAAGCTTGAGAACGCCATCAAGGATGTGGCCGAGACCACAGGCATGCGCATCGTCGGGCCCAACACCATCGGCGCCTATTGCGGGGTGGCGAAGATCACCATGAGCACGCCGCGCCATGCGCCGGAGGCCACAGGCGGAATCACCTTCATCTCGCAGAGCGGCACCTACGCCTGGGACATGATCCACCGCGCCAAGGTCCTGGGGCTGCCGCTGGGCAAGTCCCTTTCCTGCGGCAACTGCGGGGACGTGACGCCGACGGATTACCTGCTTTACGGCGCCGAGGATCCGGACACGGACATTATCGCCATGTATCTGGAAACGGATCTGGACGCCGGGCGCTTCTTCCGCCTCGCCCGCGAGATCGAGAAGCCGCTGGTGCTCTTCAAGGGCGGCCGCTCGGCCGCCGGCGCGCGCGCCGCGACCAGTCACACGGGCGCGCTGGCCGCCGACGGGAACCTGTGGCTGGCGGCGGCCCGCCAGGCCGGCGCGGCGGTGGTCGACAGCATGGACGACCTCCTGGACGTCCTGCTGGCCCACGCCGCTTTCGGCAAGGTCGGCGGCCGGCGGCTGGCGCTGTTCGGGTCCGGTGGCGGGGTCAGCGTCGTCTCGGCCGATGTGGCCGAGGCCAACGGCATGACCTTCGCGGTCTTTGGCGATGAGACGCGGCAACGCCTCGAGAAGTTCGGCGTCCCGGGGACAAGCGTCGACAACCCCATCGATATCCCCGTGTGGGGCTTGAAGAGCGATGACACCTTCATCTTCCACGAGATCGTCGAGTTGCTGGCCGCCGACGTCGAGGTGGACTCCATCATCGCCTACGTGGAGATGAACTCCATCTTCGAATTCTCCGACGACGTCGCGGCGGGGGAGGCCGAAATGGAAGCCATCATCCGATCGCTGATGCGCGCCGACACGGCGGGCGTTGCGTTGTCGGCCGTCCTCCGCACCGCGGGCGACAAAGTCCAGGACGATATCCTGCGCGCTGCGCGGCCGCGTCTGCTCGAGAACGGCATCGCAGTCTACCCGACGACCGCCCGCGCCATCCGCGCCCACGCGCGCATGGCCGCGTCATGGGCCGGTCCATAGTTGGGCCCCGACGACGCAGCCGGCCGTCCAACAGGCGGCGCGACCGCTGGGTTGGCGTAAGGGGCCGGGCAGGCCGGGTGTTGTCAGGCGTCAAACTTCGACGCCCATGATTCAAGCCAAATCAATAAGTTGAGCCGCTGATCGGCGTCCGGCAGGCGCGCCGAATAACCTCCATCTCCGCCTTATCGCGGCAGCGACGACTCACCCATCAGGAACTCGTCCACGGCGCAGGCGCATTGCCGGCCCTCGCGGATAGCCCAGACCACCAGTGACTGGCCCTTGCGCATGTCGCCCGCGGCGAACACGTTGGGCAGCGACGTGACGTATCTCTCGGTATCGGCGAGGACATTGCCGCGCGCGTCGAGCTCGACCGCCAATTCCTCAACCATGCCCTCATGGACCGGATGGACGAAACCCATCGCCAGCAACACAAGTTCGGCCTTCAGGTCGAACTCGGTTCCGGGAATTTCCTTCAGATTTTCATCCAACCGGACGGCGTGAAGGTTGGAGACCGCCCCGCCGGCGCCTGAAAGGCCCCTGGTCCCGACGCTCCAATCGCGCTGCGCGCCTTCCGCCTGCGAGGAGGACGTGCGGAGACGCAGCGGCCATAACGGCCATGTGGTCGCTTTGTCGGGTTTCCCGGGCGGCATGGGCAGAATCTCGAGCTGCGTCACCGAGACCGCGCCCTGGCGGAACGCCGTCCCGATGCAATCCGAGCCTGTATCGCCGCCGCCGACCACGACGACATGCTTGCCGCGGGCGAGAATGTCTTCCACATCGCCGAGGGTTTCGCCGCTGACACGCCGGTTCTGCTGCGGCAGGTAATCCATCGCGAATTCGACACCGCGCAAATCACTTCCCTTGACCGGCAGGTCGCGCGCCTTCTCCGACCCACCCGCCAGTACGACGGCGTCATAATCGTGAGTAAGTTCTTGCGCCGGTATATCGACCCCGACATTCACGCCGTTGCGGAAAGTCACGCCTTCAGCCTCCATCTGGCTGACACGTCGGTCGATATAGTGCTTTTCCATCTTGAAGTCGGGAATGCCGTATCGGAGCAATCCGCCCGGTTTGGCGTTCTTCTCGAACAGCGTAACGTCGTGCCCGGCGCGCGCCAGTTGTTGCGCACAGGCCATCCCGGCGGGACCCGATCCGACGACGGCGACGCGCTTGCCGGTCCTGGTCGCGGGGGGGTCCGGGACTATCCACCCTTCCTGCCAGGCGCGATCGGCGATCGCGCACTCGATGGACTTGATCGTTACCGGAGCGTCATCGATGTTGAGCGTGCACGCTTCCTCGCACGGCGCCGGGCAGATACGACCGGTGAATTCGGGGAAGTTGTTGGTCGAGTGCAGCACCTCCATGGCTTCGCGCCACTGGTCGCGGTAAACGAGGTCATTCCAGTCGGGAATGATGTTGTCGACCGGGCAGCCGGTGTGGCAGAACGGGATACCGCAATCCATGCATCGCGCGCCCTGCTGCATCAGCGTGTTCTTGTCCAGCGGGACGAGGAACTCGCGGAAATGCAGGATTCGATCGCCGACCGGCGCGTAACGCTCTTCGTGCCTGTCGATTTCGAGAAAACCGGTGATCTTCCCCATGGTTCAGCTGCCGCCCACCGGGACGTCGGCGGGTTCGACCGGTTGCACGAGTTCCATTTCCCTGAGCGCACGGTAGTAGTCGACCGGCATCACCTTGACGAATTGCGGCAGATAGCAATCCCAGTTCTGCAGAATTCGCCTCCCCCGTGCGGAGTCGGTGTAGTGGACGTGCTTCTCGATGAGCTGGTTCAGGCGTTCAGCGTCGAAGCGGGTCATGTCGCGCATGACATCGACCAGCCCGTGGGCTTCGAGATCTCCGCCCTGATGCGCATGACGTTCCAGCGAATCGTCTTCCGCCTTGATGGGTTCGAGCTCGACCATGGCCAGGTTGCAGCGGCGTTCGAAGTCGCCTGATTCGTCCAGGACGTAGGCGATGCCGCCGCTCATGCCGGCGGCAAAATTGCGTCCTGTGTTCCCGAGGCACACGACGACGCCCCCGGTCATGTATTCGCAGCCATGGTCGCCGACACCTTCGACCACGGCGACTGCGCCGGAATTGCGCACCGCGAATCGCTCGCCCGCGACCCCCCGGAAATAGCATTCCCCGGCGATGGCGCCGTAGAGGACGGTGTTGCCGACGACGATGCTCTCCTCGGCGACGATTCCGCTCTCGGGCGGCGGATAGACCACGATACGGCCACCCGACAGACCCTTGCCGGTATAGTCGTTGGCTTCGCCGATCAGTTCGAATGCGACGCCGTTCGCGAGAAAGGCCCCGAAGCTTTGGCCGGCGGTGCCGCGGAAGGTCACGCTGATCGTACTATCCGGCAGGCCGTCGTGGCCGAAACGCTTTGCGACCTGGCCCGAGAGCATCGCGCCGGTCGTGCGGTCGATATTGCGAATCGGCAGGTCGATGCGGACGGGTTGTCGCTCGGTCAGCGCCGGCTGCGCTTTTTCGATCAACCGGCGATCGAGGATCTTCTCCAATTTGTGGTCCTGGCGCTCGCTGTTATGGGTCGCAACGCCCGATGCAGCTTCGGGCTTGGCGAGGACCCGCGACAGATCGATCCCCTTTGCCTTGTAGTGTTCGATTGCAAGGCGCTGGTCGAGACGCTGCGATTCGCCGATCATTTCACTGAAAGTGCGGAAACCGAGATACGCCATCAGCTCGCGGACCTCTTCGGCGACGAAGAAGAAATAGTTGATCACGTGCTCGGGCTCGCCGGTGAATCGCCTGCGCAGCTCCGGATCCTGGGTCGCGACGCCCACGGGGCAGGTGTTGAGATGACACTTGCGCATCATAATGCAGCCTACGGCGATCAGCGGCGCCGTGGAAAATCCGAATTCGTCGGCGCCCAGGAGAGCGCCGACAACGACGTCGCGCCCGGTCCGCAGGCCGCCGTCGACCTGGACTGCGATGCGGCCGCGCAACCGGTTGAGCACGAGCGTCTGGTGCGTCTCGGCGAGCCCGATCTCCCACGGCGAACCGGCATGGCTGATCGATGTCAGCGGGCTGGCGCCGGTGCCGCCTTCGAATCCCGAAATGGTCACGTGATCGGACCGTGCCTTGGAAACCCCTGCTGCCACCGTTCCGACCCCGACCTCGGAAACCAATTTTACCGACACGCCGGCATCCGGATTGGTGTTCTTCAGGTCGTAGATGAGCTGGGCGAGATCCTCGATCGAATAAATGTCGTGATGCGGGGGCGGCGAGATCAGGCCCACGCCCGGCGTCGAATGGCGCACCTTGGCGATGACCGCGTCCACCTTGTGGCCTGGCAGCTGGCCACCCTCGCCAGGCTTTGCGCCCTGGGCCATCTTGATCTGCATCATGTCCGAATTGACGAGATATTCGGTGGTCACGCCGAAGCGGCCCGAGGCCACCTGCTTGATGGCCGAACGCATGGAATCGCCGTTGGGCAAAGGCCGGAACCGATCCGGCTCCTCGCCGCCCTCGCCGGTATTCGACTTGCCGCCGATCCGGTTCATGGCGACAGCCAGGGTCGAATGCGCTTCGCGCGAGATCGAGCCGAACGACATCGCCCCGGTCGAAAACCGTTTGACGATTTCGCTCGCCGGTTCGACCTCGTCGAGCGGCACCGGTGTCTCGGCCGGGACAAACTCGAACAGGCCCCGGATGGTCATCATCCGCCGATCCTGATCGTTCACCTGCTCGGCAAAGGAGCGATATTTTTCAGGCACCTCGCCACGCACGGCATGCTGCAAATTCGTGACCGTGTCGGGCGTCCAGAAGTGCTCCTCGCCGCGCAGACGGTAGGCGTATTCGCCGCCGACATCGAGCGCGTTGCGATAGATCGGCACGTCGCCGTAGGCGAGCTTGTGGCGTTCGACGGTCTCGCGCGCGATCTCCGCCAATCCCACCCCGTCGATGGCGCTCGCCGTCCCTGTGAAATACTGCTCGACGAAATCTTCGCCCAGACCGACCGCGTCGAAAATCTGCGCGCCGCAATACGACTGGTATGTCGAAATGCCCATCTTGGACATCACCTTGAGGATGCCCTTGTCGACCGCCTTGATGTAGCGCCGGTAAAGTTGACGTTCCCTGAGCTTCTCCGGCAAATCGTCTCGCATTGCCGAAAGGGTCTCGAATGCGAGATAGGGATTGATCGCCTCTGCGCCATAGCCGGCCAGAGTACAGAAATGATGGACTTCGCGCGCTTCGCCGGTCTCGACGACCAGCCCCAGGAAGTTCCGGAGCCCGGCCCTCACCAGATGATGGTGAACCGCCGACGTGCCCAGGAGAGCCGGAATGGCGATTCTTTCCTCGCCGATCGCACGGTCGCTGAGCACCAGGATATTGTAGCCTTCCCGACACGCCCTCTCGGCCTGGACACAAACCGAATCGAGCGCGGGACGCATACCCTCGGCGCCATCGTTCGCGGGATAGGTCAGATCGAGAGTGAGGGTTCTGAACGCGTTATCCGCGATCTCGCCGATCGAGCGGATCTTTTCCAGGCCCTGGTTGGTGAGGACGGGTTGGCGCACCTCGAGACGCTTTTGCGGCGTCGTATTGTTGATGCCCAGGAGGTTCGGCCGCGGGCCGATCAACGATAGGAGCGACATCACCAACTCCTCGCGGATCGGATCGATCGGCGGGTTGGTGACCTGGGCGAAAACCTGTTTGAAATAGGAATAAAGCAGCTTGGGACGCGACGACAGCACCGATATCGGAATGTCGTTGCCCATCGAGCCGACAGCTTCCTGTCCGGTAGACGCCATCGGAGACATCAAGAACTTGAGGTCCTCCTGCGTATAACCGAAGGCTTGTTGGCGATCGAGAAGCGTCAGTCGGTTGGGCGTCGCGACAGGGCCGTCCGTTCCGGGCAGGTCCTCCAACACGATCTGGGTGCGATCCAGCCACTCCTGATACGGCTGGGCCGACGATAAGTGAGCCTTGATGTCGTCATCGTCGATGATGCGGCCCTGTTCGAGGTCGATCAGCAGCATCTTGCCCGGCTGCAAGCGCCACTTTTTGACGATGCGCTTCTCGTCGATCGGCAGAACGCCGACTTCGGAACCCATCACTACAAAGTCATCGTCGGTAATGAGGTAGCGCGCGGGTCTCAGCCCGTTGCGATCCAAAGTCGCGCCGATTTGGCGACCGTCGGTAAACGCCACGGCAGCCGGACCGTCCCACGGCTCCATAAGCGCCGCGTGGTATTCGTAAAAGGCGCGGCGCTTTGCGTCCATCAGGGGATTGCCGGTCCACGCCTCGGGAATGAGCATCATCATGGCGTGGGCCAGCGAATAGCCGGACTGCACCAGGAGTTCGAGCGCGTTGTCGAAGCTCGCCGAATCGGACTGGCCTTCGGTAATCAGCGGCCACAGTTTTTCCAGATCGTCGCCCAGGAGTTCGCACTTCATCAGGTGCCGGCGCGCCGCCAACCAGTTGATGTTGCCGCGAAGCGTATTGATCTCGCCGTTGTGGCAGATCATCCGGTAGGGATGAGCCAGCCGCCACGAAGGGAAAGTGTTGGTGGAAAACCGCTGGTGAACGAGGGCCAGCGCGGAGACCATCGTCTCGTCTTTGAGGTCGAGATAATAGTCGCCGACCTGCCCGGCCAGAAGCATCCCCTTATAGACGATCGTGCGCGACGAGAAGGACGACGCATAAAAGTCGTCGTAAGCCTCACCCAAGGCATCGATCCGGTGCTCCACCTGCTTGCGGATGACGAACAGTTTGCGCTCGAACGCATCCTGGTCGGCGCAGTTGTCGCCCCGGCGAACGAACACCTGGCGCACGAACGGTTCGGTCGGGATGACGCTCTCGCCCAGTCCCGAATTGTCGACGGGCACGTCGCGCCAACCCAGGACGTGTTGTCCTTCCGCCTCGACAAGCTCTTCGACGACACGAACGCAGTCCGCCCTCGGCCCTTCGGCCTGCGGCATAAACATCATGCCGACGCTGTAATCGCCCGGCTTCGGAAGATCGATCCCGATGTCGCCGCAAACGGCGCGCAGATGGGTGTCCGGCATTTGAATGAGAATGCCTGCGCCGTCGCCGGCCAACGGGTCGGCGCCGACCGCGCCACGATGAGTGAGGTTTTTCAGAACCTGCAAACCCTGATCGATGATCCGGTGGCTTTTCCGGTTCTTTATGTTCGCAACGAAACCGATCCCGCACGCATCGTGCTCGTTGCGCGGGTCGTAGAGCCCCTGCTTCTTGGGCAACCCCTTGTGTCTGTGCCGTGGAGGTTCAAGCATTCTCCCCCCTATCCCCCCTTGTTCTATGCGGGATTGGACCACCCGGACCCGTTTGCGATCTTGAATCATCCGGCCCGCCGGACCTGCTGAAATAGGGTGGCCCCGCCTGTTCGGACAGTCTGGCGGATTGACCTAGATGTATCCGGGCTGTCCATCGGGCCGCCGGCGCTTCGTCGTGGCCTGCCTGTCGGGGTCGGCGCGGCCATCGGACGCCGATCAGCATGTCGAATCGTTGATTTCGCTCATTTTGAGGGGGTCAAGCACCAGCGCCGGACAACAATATTCTTCTTACGCTGCTGTGGCTCCGGATTCTTCTGCTTCCAGCGCGGTGAACAACTTGCGAATGCTCAGCACCGCCTTGTCCGTCTTGAGCGGGACCTCCGAATAGCCATCGTCGTCGTACTCGAACATCTTCTGCTGCTTCTCGAGCGCCCACCGATCCTCTTCCAGTACCGATGGGAAAGTCTCTGAGAAGTGTTCGGCAACCGACATCGACGGATTGCCGGCATGCTTGTAGTGAGCCGGCGTGTTGACGATCCAATGCCACTCGAAATTCTCGCGATCGATGGGGAGATGCGTGTGATAAAGGACGTAGCCGCGATCCTCTCCGGCACCCAGTTTTCCCGGCGGCGCCAGACGGATTTCGACCCGCGTCAGCCCGGGGTTCATCATGTGATGGGTGTGATCGCGGTCGACGAGTTCATGGCCGAACCAGTCGGCCATCATCGGCGGCTGCCTGTAGCCTTCCGCGTGTCTTGTCGATTTGATCGTATGATTGCCGTCGATGATCTCCTCTTCGAACGTAACGGGGATCAGGCTGTTTGCCTCGTCGCCGATATTGCCGGCATGCAACGGATAGAAGTGCGTGATATCGAGCAGGTTCTCGATGACCAGGCGGTAATTCGCGTTCACCCGAATCGCTTCGGAGCTGACCGTATCCCAGTCGTCGCTGTCGATTTCCGGCGTCCGTGGCGGGCGGCAGTTGCCGATCTTTACCGGGTCGCCGGGCCACAGCCAAACGAGCCCCTCCTGCTCGACGACGATATAGGGGCGCAGTTTTGCCCGTGCCGGGATCGGCCCATCGGGTTGGGACGGAATTTTCACGCATGTTCCTTCGGTATTGTAGCAAAGGCCGTGATACGCGCATTCGAGCAGGCCATTGTCCAGCAATCGGCCGGCCGATAGCGGCATGCGCTTGTGCACACAGCGATCGTCGAAGGCGACAACCTCACCATCCGCTGCGCGCCACATGACGATCGGCTTTCCGCCGATAATGTGACCCTGCAGCTCACCGACCGGGAACTCCGGGGTCAGTCCGGCCGCATACCAGGCGTTCAGTATCAAACTGTTCGCGATCATCGTCACCTCCCAATAGCTGGCGCAAGCCGATGGACCAGCGGCATGTTCTGCGATTGCGGCCCGATTCGCAACGCCGATATCGAAGGCTGCTTCCGCCGCGGTCGCATTCGGGCCGCCGTCCCGGCCCTTCGATACGCCATCCCCTTCGGGAAGGGGTAAGGGGCGGGGCGTCCGCCCGCCGCACCCCCATCTCTTCGACTGCGCTCAGGACAGGCAACCTCGCTTCGCGAGACCGCTTCCCTCTCTTCAGAGGATTCCTCTGCGAAACCCGGACACCGGGGAAAGCGGCGGCGGGAACGGCCCCGCGGCGGCCGCGGTTTCGGCATGTCATGGAATGTCATGATTCGTCGCGATGGCCTCTCGCTTCGCTATGCTGCGCCGGCTTCCGGAATAGACAGACTATTCTGTTAAAAATGTTTTTTTTGCACACCGGCCTTTCTGCCCGAAGCTGCATCGCCGGCCCGGGCCGGCGCAAACCGCCGCCCGCCGAAAAAGCAATTTTGTTCATATAATGTTCCTGTGCGTGCGTCAAGCGCTTTTTTTGCGCCGTCTCCGTTCGGGTTCCGGCTTGGGGATTCCTCTGCGAAAGGGGAAGGGCCGCGCCGCCGCCCCTTTTTTCGCTTTGTCCGGCTTTCGCAGAGGAATCCGGCAAGCCGGCTTTTCCGGGGCTACCGGCGCATATAGCGGGCCACATCCGGCGTCGACATCGCGTCGTCGACATAGGAGAACGTACCGTTCTCCATCGCTTCGGTTGCCGCCGCGACCACACCGGTCATCGCCGCGCGGTACAGCGATGTCGCGAGGCTGATGCGCCGCGCGCCGGCGGCCGCGACATCGGCCACGGGAAACGATTTGCCCGCAAGGCCGACCATGAAGTTGACCGGTTTCGACACGGCGCGGCACACCGCGCCGACCGCTGCGATGTCGGGCAGCGCCGGCGCCATCAGGACATCGGCCCCGGCGCGTTCGTAGGCCTGCAGCCGCGCAATGACCTCATCGAGGTCCGGACGGCCGCGAATGAAACATTCGCTCCGTGCGGTCAAAGTGAAGCGGAAACCGACCGACCGTGCGGCTTCGGCCGCTGCGGCAATGCGTGCTGCGGCCAGATCGGGGTCATAGAACGGGCGGTCCATGTCGCCCGTGAAGTCCTCGATTGAACACCCGACCAGTCCCGCCTCGGCCGCCAGCGTCAGGGTCTTCGCGGCGGCGGCGGGTTCATGGCCGAAGCCGTTCTCCAGATCGCCCGATACCGGAATGTCGACCGCGTCCACGACGGCGCGCGCGTGGTTCAGGGCCTCCTCGCGCGTGACCTCGCCGTCGCACCGGCCCAGGGTGCCGGCGAAGCCGCCGCTCGTCGTCGCCAGCGCCGCGAACCCCATACCGGCCAGGATGCGGGCTGAGCCGGCATCGAACGCATTTGCGAGTATGAAAGGTTCCGCGCCCCGGTGCAGGACATGGAACCGCTCGGCCTTTTCGGCCTGGGTGGGACGGTCGTCGGCCATGAGCAAGGCACTCTCCACAAGATTCAACCGATGCGATGGTGGGGGGGTCGATACCCGTCTGTCAATGGACCGCGCCGGGCCGACCGGTAATTTGCCGGGCCGCAGCGGTATCGAGACGACGGCGCGCAACGCCCATCCGGCGCGAGACTCCATCTGCGGGGCGCCGAACAACAGCGGACCGGATCGCCGGCAGCATCGCGGCCGACCTTCCGTAGCGCCGTCAAGCATGTCTGTTGCCCGGCGCGCGGGCTTCGCTGCCGAACAGCATGACTATATATTGAAACCGGTCGTTTCTGAGGAGTTGACGACCGACGCCGGACAACAGCCGGCCTCTTGACCCGTTGGACATCTAGAATCTTGAATTACAAATCGTTCAAGTTCGGGATCCGCACGCGAATCGCTCAGGTGGAACGACGCTCGAGTCTTGCGCACGGCAGGAAGGGGAAGGGCTTTTCATGCTCGTGACACGATGCTTGTGACTCGTCGGGCGGTGCTGGCCGGAGCGGGCGCAGCGTTTGCCGCGCCGGCGCTCGGAAACCCGGCCGCAAAGGCGCTCTCGAAGCGCATTCCGGCGACTGGAGAGGCGGTCCCGGCGGTCGGGATCGGAAGCTGGATCACCTTCAATGTGGGCGACGATCCACTGCTGCGCGCCGAATGCCGCGCCGTCATGGCCGCTTTCTTCGCGGCGGGCGGGGGCATCGTCGATTCCTCGCCCATGTACGGCTCCTCGCAGGCGGTGATCGGCGACGCGCTCGAAAAGCTGGGCCGCCCGCCGGGCCTGTTCTCTGCCGACAAGGTCTGGACCGGGGCCGCCGACGGCCCGGCGCAGATCGCGGAAACGGCCCGGCGCTGGGGTGTGCCGCGCTTCGACCTGCTGCAGGTCCACAATCTGTGGGACTGGGAGAAGAATCTCGACACCCTCGCCGCCATGAAGGCGGCCGGCCGGCTGCGCTACACCGGCGTCACCACCTCGCACGGGCGCCGGCACGGCGAACTTGAGGCGGTCATGCGGCGCCGGCCGCCCGATTTCGTCCAGCTCACCTACAACATCGTCGACCGGGAGGCGGAACGGCGCCTGCTGCCGCTCGCCCTGGAGCGCGGGATCGCGGTCATCTGCAACCGGCCGTTCCAGCGCGGCCGGCTGCCGGACCGCCTGGCGGGCAGCCCGATGCCCGGCTGGGCGCAGGAGATCGCCGTGTCGACCTGGCCGCAATTCCTGCTGAAATTCATCCTCTCGCACCCCGCGGTCACGGCCGCCATCCCTGCGACCCGGCGGGTCGACCATCTGCGCGAGAACAAGTCCGCCGCCTTCGGCCCGATGCCGGACGCGGCCATGCGCCGGCGCATGGCAGCGCATGTGCGCGACCTGTAGGCCCCCGGCGACCGGGCCGTTCCGGCCGGCAGGCTTGCAAAACGCCGGGACGGAATAGCGGCCGGCGATGGCGGGGTCCTGGGCACTGGAGGACCTGCTGCTGTTCTCGCCGCGAGTCTATTGGCGGCTCTTCGCGCTGGAAAACGCGGCCGTCTGGCCGGCCCAGCCGCTATTGCTGGCGGCGGGCGCGCTGCTTGTCCTCTGCCTGCTGCGGGGCTGGCGGCCATCCGGTCGGCCGTCGGATCGGTGGCTCGGCCTCGCGCTTGGGGCTGCGTGGCTCTGGGCCGGGTGGCAGTTCGTGGCGCTGCGCTACGGGACGGTCAACTGGGCTGCGCCGACGCTCGCCTGGGGGTTCTATGCCGAAGGCGCGCTGCTGGCGGCGTTGGGCCTCTCGGGCCGGCTGGCCTTCGCCGGGCGCGGGACAGGGGATCGAGCGGGCATCGGGCTGCTGGCGATGGCGTTTCTGGCCTGGCCGCTCTTCGCGCCGCTCGACGGGCGGTCCTGGCACGAGGCCGAGGTCTTCGCTCTCGCGCCCGATCCGACCGCCGCCGCCACGCTTGCCCTGCTTGCGTTCGCGGCGCGCAGCCGATGGACGATCCTCTTGTGCGTCGTTCCCGCGCTGTGGCTTGCGGTTTCCGCGCTCACGCTTTTCACGATGGGCGCCTGGCAGGGCTGGGCGGTGCTTGCGGCCCTGCTCGCCGGCCTCGCCGCCTGCGCCGCATCCGGGCGATTACCGGCAGGCGGCCCGCGAACGGTGGGCCGATAGGGAGTTTCGACGCCGACAGGTAAATTCTGGATCGGACCCTCAGTGCCCGTTGACGACACGCGCGACCGCCTGGCCGATCAGGTCCATTTTCGCGATCTGCCGGATCTTGGGTTTCAGACGGTCGAACGCGGATTCGCCGATCAGAGCAGGCCACATGCCGCAGATGTCGGCCAGGCTGACGATCATGATGTCGCGCGGATCCGGGATTTCGTCGTTCAGCAGTTCGCCGGCAATTCGCCGTTTCACGTCGCGCATCGGCCGGCCGTTGACGGCTGCGCCGTTATATCCGCCCATGGCGAGCAGCCGGTCGTATCGGTCGCGGAGCACGATCCGGCGCGCGACCAGCCGGTCGACCAGTTGCGGACGCAGGGTGTCGCAATCTTCTGCGAACGCACCGACCCAGAATTCGGTCGGCCGGTCTTCCCCGTCGGCAGCAATGCGGGCCAGGGCGCCGTCGAGGGCAGGCTCGTCCAGCGGTTCCGGATTCACGACAAAGAGCCGGTCGAGGTCGGTGTCGATCCGGTTCTCCAGGGACAGATCCATCAGGACGGCGCCGGCGAGCGCGGCGTTCACGCTATCGCCGGACAGGGCTATGTTCGGCCGCCCGGTCTCGTCGTCCAGTGTCAGCAGCAGGATTTCCTCGCCAAGGGTCAGCATCGGGACCAATCTCAAAATGTTACAGATATATTACAATAAAATTTCGATCTTGGTTAGCCTGAAAAGACGGTGGCGCGCTCCAGCCACACGCCGAAAGGAAGGAAAATGACCGATGCCAGAATCGATGCCAGATAAGACATCCATGTTCGACCGTGCCATTCCCGTGCTCGCTTCGCTGGAGATCGCGACCTCGCTCGACTACTTCCACAAGCTCGGTTTCGAAACGCACGACTTTGGCGACAACAACTACGGCATCGCCATCCGCGAACACATCGAGATCCACTTCTGGCTTTGCGCGGACAGGCACGTCGCCGAGAACACCTCCTGCTACGTCCGTGTGAACGACATTCATGCGCTGCACGCAGATTTCGCCAGGCGCTTCGATGTCGGTGAGGTCGTCGAAACGCCGTGGGGCATGGACGAACTGTATGTGTACGACCCGAGCGGCAACCTGGTGAAGTTCGGTCAAAGTACAGACAGGCTCGTCCAGGCGGACGCCGTGCAGGAAGCGCCTTCGGACTGAATCGGCCTGCACATAGGCGCGACAGCCACGCTGCAGCGAGCGCGTGGTCGGCGCGCCGCGCGCGGCGCCTGACCCGGAGGTTGCAGCCAAGCCGAAGCGGCGCCGGTTCAGCGCCGGGTACCGGCTTCGTATCCTCAAGGAAACCGGCCGCCTTTGCATTGGAGCGCGCCGGGCAAAGCCGCTGTACCCCCCCCTGTGCCGCGGGTCGCACAGGCCGGAAACCTGTCCCGGAACATCCCGCATTAGCCCGGAAAATCCCGGCCACATTCCCCTAACGTGCGAGTCGTTCCGGATTCGTAAGCGCCATACCGCTGGAACGTTGTCCGGGCCGCTGAATTTGTCATCGAGCCTTGATGTTTCGCGAGCGCCTTACATGCTAGACAAACCTGCATTGCGCCCCTTCGACCCGAAAGATCGAGGGCGGGATGCGCTAGACCATAAGCGAGTTCGGCCCGGAGCGAAGGGGCGTCCGTCCTGCGGACTGCGGCCTTGCTCCCGGCGAAACCGGAGGAGATCCGCCATGAGTAATCTTCAGTCCGCCTGCGATGCGGTCCTGAACAAGGCCGTCGGTTCCACGCCCGGCGTGCCGGGCGTGACAGCGGTCGCGACCGACCGGAACGGCAATATCTACGAAGGCGCCGTGGGCAAGCGCAGGCTCGGCGGCGATGTCGACATGACCGCCGACAGCGTCTGCGCCATCTTTTCGACCACGAAAGCGATTGCCGGCACCGTTTGCCTGCAGCTGGTCGAGGACGGCCGGCTCGATCTCGACGCGCCGGCCAAGCAGTATGCGCCGGCGATCGGCGAGCTGCAGGTGATCGACGGCTTCGACGACGACGGCCAGCCGAAGCTGCGCGCGCCGAAACGCGATGTGACGACGCGGATGCTGCTTCTGCACACCGCGGGCTTCGCCTACGATTTCTTCAACGAGACCTACAACCGTCTTGCGGAGAATCACGGCCAGCCGAGCGTCATCACGGCCTCCCACGCCTCGATCAACACCCCGATGCTGTTCGATCCGGGCGAGGCCTGGGAATACGGCTCCAACATGGACTGGGCCGGCCAGGTCGCCGAGGGCATCACCGGCAAGCGCCTGGGCGAGCTGATGCAGGAAGGCGTCTTCGAGCGCCTCGGCATGGAAGACACGGCCTTTGCCATGACGCCCTCGATGCAGGAGCGCATGGTCACGATGCATCAGCGCGACGACAGCGGCGCGCTGACGCCGCTGGACGATTTCATGCTGCCGCAGGAGCCCGAGATCCATATGGGCGGCCATGGGCTGCACTCAACGGCGCTCGACTATGTCAAGTTCATCCGCATGTGGCTCAACGACGGCGACGGCCCGAACGGCCGGGTGCTGAAGCCGGAAACGGTCCGGATGGCGGTGCAGAACGGGCTCGGCGAGATGAAGATCAAGGGCCTGCCCGGCGTGATACCGGCGCTCTCCAACTATGCCGAATTCTTCCCCGGCATGCCGAAGAGCTGGGCGCTGACCTTCATGATCAACGATGAGGAAGCGCCGACGGGGCGCCCGGCCGGCGCGCTCGCCTGGGCCGGGCTCGCCAACCTCTACTTCTGGATCGACCGGCAGAACGGGATCGGCGGCTTCTGGGCGACGCAGATATTCCCGTTCGCCGATCCGGCCTCGGTCGGCGGCTATGTCGAGTTCGAGTCTGCGGTCTACGGTTCGATGATGCAGGCCGCGGCCTGACAAGTCGCCCAACTGAGAGGGGCGGGGTTGCCGGCTGCCCGGTGCCCCTCGCTCTTTCGTCTGCCGCCGGTTCAGGCGAGGCGCTGTCGGATTCCGTCGAAAACAGCCCGGAACATCTCCGGCGTCAGGCGGCCGGTGTTCGTGTTGTAGCGCGAGCAATGATAGCTGTCGGCGAGGATCAGCCCGTCGGCAACCGGGTGCGCGGCGCCGTGCCGGAACGCGAAGGCGGATTTTCTCATTCCAAGCGCCGCCAGCGCCATGCCGTGGGCGAGACCGCCCAGCGCCAGGATTGTCTCGAGCCGCGGCATGGCCATGATTTCCGATGTCAGGAAGGGCAGGCAGGCCCGGCTCTCGGCGGTCGTCGGGCGGTTTTCCGGCGGCACGCAGCGCACGGCGTTGGTGATCCGGCAATCGGTCAGCGCGAACCCGTCGTCCGGCCGCCGGTCATAGCCGCCGGTGGCGAAACCGTAGCGGGCGAGGGTGTCATAGAGCAGGTCGCCGGCCCAGTCGCCGGTGAAGGGCCGGCCGGTCCGGTTCGCGCCACGCAATCCCGGCGCCAGGCCGACGATCAGCAGCCGGACATCGAGCGGACCGAAGGACGGGACGGGCGCATTGTGCCAGGACGGCTCCCGGTCTCGCCATTCCGCGCGAAAGGCGGCGAGCCGCGGACATAGCGGACAGTCGCGTTCGGGAGCGGTGGGGCCCGCCATGGCGGAGGCGTGTCGTTCGTGTTTTCAGGGATCGACCGTCCGGGCGACGGTAGCGTCGATCCGATCAGTCCTCGCTGTCGAAATCTCCGTCGCCATAGCTGTTTTCGCTGTCACGCTCGAAGCGGTCGCGACGCGGCGGGGGCCGGTCGCGCGGATCGCGCTGGATGTTCTCGGCCAGATCGGCCAGTTCGAGGAAGATATCGGCTTGGCGGCGCAGTTCGTCGGCGACCATCGGCGGCGAGGTCTTGACGGTGCTGATCACGGTCACGCGCACGCCCTTGCGCTGCACGGCCTCGACCAGCCGGCGGAAATCGCCGTCGCCGGAGAAGAGCACGACATGGTCCAGTTTCTCGGCGAGATCCATCATGTCGATGGCAAGCTCGATATCCATGTTGCCCTTGATCTTGCGCCGGCCTTGGGAATCCGTGAACTCCTTGGTCGGCTTGGTCACCATGGTGTAGCCGTTGTAGTCCAGCCAATCGACCAGCGGCCGGATCGGCGAATATTCCTGATCCTCGATCAAGGCCGTGTAATAGAACGCGCGCAGCAGAATGGCCCGGGAGCGGAAGAATTCGAGCAGCCGCTTGTAGTCGATATCGAAACCGAGGGTCCGTGCCGCAGCGTAGAGATTGGAACCGTCGATGAAGATCGCGATCTTTTCGTCGGTATAGATACTGAGGTTGCGTACAGTCATTGGCACTTCCTTAATTTTTTTGTGCTTATACAAGGCCCGGTCGGGCCGGGTAATCACATGTTGTGGAGCGTTTTCACGTGTTAGTGCGATTGGCGTTACAGTGCAACCTGGCAAGCAGCCGCATATGATTTACGTCGCCGTCGGCGGGAATCTGCCGCGGCCCGGCGGCGGAACGGTTTCGGAGACCTTCGCCGAAGCCGCAGCGTGGCTCGATGCGCTCGGCGTAGGGACGGCGGCGCGCAGCAGCCTCTATTCGTCTCCCGCCTGGCCGCCGTCGGACCAGCCCGACTATCTGAACGCGATCTGGCGGGTCGATACCGGCCGGTCCGGCGCCGCACAGTCTGCCCGAAGCCTTATGGAACTGCTGCATGCTGCGGAAAAGCGGTTCGGCCGCCGGCGCGACGGGTTCGTCGCCAACGCGGCCCGCACCCTCGATCTCGATCTGATCGACTACCGCGGCGCGGTGTCTGCCGGCCGGCCCGTCCTGCCGCATCCGCGAATGCAGGATCGCGCCTTCGTCCTGCTGCCGCTGGCGGAAATCGCGCCGGCATGGCGCCATCCGGTCAGCGGCCGGTCGGTGGCCGATCTGGTCGCCGCGCTGCCGGACGACCACGGCTGCCGACGTCTGGGCGGGCCGGCATAGGGCGGGGCTCGATCCTTCAGCCCTGCGGCAGCCGGGGCGCTTGCTTCGCGCCGGTGGCAAAATATATTGCGCTGCAACCCCGTGCGGCTTTGCACGCTCACGCCGCCGCGCCGCCGGGACCGTAGACGGGACCATTGACGGGGTCGGTTCCGCCGGGGCCGCGCCGGATTGCGATCCCCGGCGCCCGAGACCTTCACGACCGGGAGACCGCCGTATGGCGCGCGTAACCGTAGAAGACTGCATCCTCAAGGTGCCGAACCGCTTCAATCTCGTGATGTATGCCTCCCAGCGTGCCCGGGATATCTCTTCCGGCGCCGCAGAGACGGTGGACCGGGACAATGACAAGGACCCGGTCATCGCGCTGCGCGAAATTGCCGAGGACACGCTGTCGTTCGAGCAACTCCAGGAATCGCTAATTCTCGGGTTGCAGAAACAGCAGCCGAGCGACGATCTGGAAGAAGATATGGAAGTCGCCGAGGCGTTGACCCGGGAATCGATCGTTTTGGGCGCTACGCCGGTGGACGGCGGTATCGCCGACCGGCAGGCCGAGAACACGACGGCCGCCGATGCCGAGACGGCAGGCGTGATGCAGGATATGGCGGCCAGCGCGGCAGCCGAAGCGGATACCGGCGTTCTGCTCGGCAGCGATGCGGAGACACCGGAGGGCTGACGCTGGGTCGATCGCGCGCTTCCTGCCGAAGTCGGCGGCGCGCCCGCCGAGACCGGCCCTGCCCGGAAGGCCGCAGGCCGGGCGTCTGGGCCCGGTATTCGCCTGAACCGGCATCGTTGCGGAGAACTTCGCGATGATGCGGCAATACGAACTGGTCGAAACAGTCAAGAAATACGATCCGTCGGCCGATGAGCAGGCGATCAACCGGGCCTATGTCTTTTCGATGCAGGCGCACGGCGCCCAGAAACGCGCGAGCGGCGATCCCTATTTCTCCCATCCGGTCGAAGTTGCCGGTATCCTGACACACTACCGGCTGGACGGCGCGTCGATCATCACGGCACTGCTCCACGATACCGTTGAAGACACGCACGCGACCCTGCCGGAAATCGAAAAATTGTTCGGCGCGGAGGTTGCCAAACTGGTCGACGGCGTCACCAAGCTGTCCCAGCTTGAGATTGCCGGGTCGGAATCGAAGCAGGCGGAAAACTTCCGCAAGCTGCTGCTCGCCATGTCGGAGGATCTTCGGGTCCTGCTGGTCAAGCTGGCCGACCGGCTGCACAACATGCGCACGCTGGGATTTCTCGGGAACGCGGAAAAGCGCAAGCGCATCGCCAGCGAGACGCTGGAAATCTACAGCCCCCTTGCCGAACGGATCGGCATGCGGGAATTGCAGGACGAGCTGGAGGATCTGGCTTTCCAGCAGATCAACCCCGACGCGCGCACCTCGATCAGCAAACGGCTGGAATTTCTGCGGACCGCCGGTCACTCGCTGGTGCCGCGGATCATCGAATCGCTTGGCAGCACACTGAAAGACGCCGGCCTCAAGGCGGATGTCAACGGCCGGGAAAAGTCGCCCTATTCGATCTGGCGCAAAATGCAGCGCAAGGACGTCGAGTTCGAACAGCTGAGCGACATCATCGCGTTTCGCATCCAGCTCGACACGGTCGAGGACTGCTATCGGGCGCTCGGCGCAATTCACAGCGCCTGGCGGGTCAGTCCCGGCCGTTTCAAGGACTATATCAGCCTGCCGAAGCCGAACGGCTATCGTTCGATCCACACGGCCGTGATCGGACCTGACGGCCACCGGATCGAGATTCAGATCCGCACGAGCGAGATGCACAATCTGGCCGAGAACGGCCTGACGGCGCACTGGTCCTACAAGCAGAGGGCGGCAAACGGGAAGGGCGAGGCCGATACGCCGCAATATCGCTGGCTGCGCGAACTGCTCGACATCATGGAGCAGGCCGAAGGACCGGACGAATTCCTGGAACACACCAAGCTCGAGATGTTCCGGGACCAGGTATTCTGCTTCACCCCGCGCGGCGACCTGATCGCGCTGCCCCACGGGGCGACGCCGGTCGATTTCGCCTACGCGGTCCATTCCGAGGTCGGCGACCGCTGCACCGGCGTGAAGGTCAACGGCCGCATGGTTCCTTTGCAGACCGGCCTCGTCAACGGCGATCAGGTCGAGGTGTTGACCTCGAAGACGCAGAAGCCGTCGCCCGACTGGCTGCGTTTCGTGGCGACCGGCAAGGCCAGAGCGCGAATCAGGCGCTTCATCCGCATCCAGCACCGGCACGAGTATCGCGAACTGGGCCGCGGTATCCTCGACAAGGCCTTCCGGCAAGAGCATCGGCGCCTGACCAAAAAGGCAATCGGACGCGCTATCGAGACCTTTCAGGCCCAGGACGAGGACGATCTGTTCATCCGCATCGGCGAGGGGCGCCTGTCCGGTTCGGAAATCGTCAACAAGCTGTTCCCGCCGCGCGTCGAAGAAGACAAGCCCGAGCAATCGGCCAAACCGGCCGCGCGCCGAAAAAAAACAAATGGCGCGGCATCCGGCGAAACCGGCATCAGCATCCGCGGCCTGATCCCGGGAATGGCGGTCCACTACGCACGCTGCTGCCATCCGCTGCCGGGCGAGCGGATCGTCGGCATCGTCACCACCGGCAAGGGAGTCACCGTCCACACCGTCGAGTGCGATACGCTGCAGCGCTTCAACAGCATGCCCAGCCACTGGCTGGATCTGTCCTGGGATGTCGACGGCACGGCTGAGGAAAGCCATGTCGCGCGGATCAAGGTGTTCCTGTCGAACGAGCCCGGCACCCTGGGCGATCTGTCCACCATCATCGGCAAGAACGGCGGCAACATCACCAACCTGCGATTCGCCCACCGCTCTATCGACTTTTTCGAGATCCACCTGGATATCCAGGTTGACGATGTCCGCCATCTGTCCGAGATCATCGCAGCGCTGCGCGCGAGCCCGATCATCACTTCGGTCGAACGGGCGCGAGGCTAGGCGCTACTGCCGGGACACAGTTCGGAACAAAGGGCGGGACCAAGGAAATGCGTTATCTGCGGCTGGGCGTGAATATCGATCATGTCGCGACGATCCGGAACGCGCGGGGCGGGCGGCATCCGGACCCGGTGCGCGCCGCGCAGTCTGCCGCCGGGGCCGGTGCGGACGGGATCACCGCGCATTTGCGGGAAGACCGGCGCCACATCGCCGACGAAGATATCGTTCGCCTGGTCGACGAGATCGATCTGCCGCTCAATCTGGAAATGGCCGCGACCGACGAGATGCTGGAGATCGCCCTGCGCCATGTCCCCCATGCGGCCTGCATCGTGCCGGAAAAGCGCGAGGAGCGAACGACGGAAGGCGGCCTCAATGTCGTCGAGGGCCACAACCATCTGGCGCCGTTCGTTCGTGCGCTGCAGGACGCCGGAATCCGCGTTTCGCTGTTTATCGAGCCGGAACGGGCGGCGCTCGACGCTGCGGTAGTGCTCGGTGCGCCGGTTATTGAATTGCACACCGGTTCGTTCTGCGAAGCCGATCTCGATGGCGATGCGGCGGCCCGCGCCCGCGAGCTGGGCCGTCTGGCCAATGTCGCCGCCTATGCCGAGCGGCTCGGGCTGGAATGCCATGCCGGCCATGGCCTGACCTTCGATACGGTCGGTGACGTGGCCGCCATTCCGACCCTGGTCGAGCTCAATATCGGTCATTTCCTGGTCGGCGAGGCGATCTTCGGCGGTTTCGAAAGCGCCATCAAACGGATGCGCAGCCTGATGGACAAGGCCCGCGCCGATGCTGCCGGGGCGCGCAGTGCATAAGCTATGGGCCGGTCGTCCCAGCCTGCTCGTCCAGGCGCCATGATTGTCGGAATCGGCAGCGACCTGATCGATATCCGCCGGATCCGCAACACGCTGGACCGGTTCGGCGACCGGTTCACCCACCGCTGCTTTACCGAAACCGAACGCGCAAGGGCGGATCGCCGGGTCCGCCGGGCCGAGACCTATGCCAAACGTTTCGCCGCCAAGGAAGCCTGCGCCAAGGCATTGGGCACCGGTTTGCGCCGCGGCGTATTTTGGAAAGACATGGGCGTCGTGAACCTGCCCGGCGGCAAGCCGACCATGGCGCTCACCGGCGGCGCGGCGCAGCGGCTGGCGGACCTGCTGCCGGAAGGCATGGAAGGCCGGATCGACGTTTCGATCACCGACGAACCGCCCCTGGCGCAGGTGATCGTCGTTATTTCTGCAGTGCCGGGAGGGACGGGCGCCTGAACGCACGATCCGGACCGCACGATTTGGACCTATCGCCCCGGGTGCGTCGCCGCCCGCGACAGAGGCAAGAGTCGGCTGCCGACGCGAACGGTTGTAGCGGCAGGGGAGACGGGGTACAGCGTGCAGGCGCTGCGGCGGCGGCCCGCTTGCGCGGGCGCCGATTTTTTCCACATTGAGCGGTATCCGGAACCTGAAGGTTGCAAGGAGTTGTTCTGTGCGCAAAGCCCAAGCAGCGCAAAAGTCTGCCAAAAAAAAATCCGATACCGGCGGCGCGCTGAAGACGATTTTCTATGCCGTCCTGATCGCCCTGGTCGTGCGCACGTTCCTGTACGAGCCGTTCAATATTCCCTCCGATTCGATGTATCCCGGCCTGCACAAGGGCGACTACTTGTTCGTCTCGAAATTCAGCTACGGCTATTCGAACTACTCGATCCCGTTCAGCCCGGATGTCACCGACGGTCGAATCCTGGCGGGGTCGCCAAAGCGTGGCGATGTGGCGGTTTTCCGGCAGCCGAACAACACAAGCGTCGATTTCATCAAGCGGGTCATCGGGATTCCGGGCGACCGCATCCAGGTCCGGAACGGCCGGTTGTACCTGAACGGCAAGCAGGTGCGCCGGGCAGGGCCGCTGACGCGCAACGACCTTTCCGATATCCGCGACCTCAAGGCCTACGACGCGCTGACCGGCCGGGAATGCACGGCGCCCAGCGGCCTGCCGGCGCCGGCGAAACTGTATCGCGAGATTCTGCCGTCCGGCCGGGGCCATCTGATCTACGAGTGCAGCGACCGCGTGCGCGGGTCGGACAACACCGGCATCTATACCGTACCCGCGGGCCACTATTTCATGATGGGCGACAACCGGGACAATTCCAGCGACAGCCGTTTTTCGGGAGTCGGCATGGTGCCGCTGAAGAATTTTATCGGCCGGGCGCAATTCCTGTTCTTTTCCGTAAACGGTTCGGCAAGTTTCTGGGAAGTCTGGAAATGGCCGGGCTCGATTCGCTGGGGCCGGCTCTTCAAGGGGATCGACTGACCCCGGCGACCCGAAACATGGAACGCCCCTCGACAGGATCGAGACGGGAGCGGCCGAACATTCTGCGGCAATCGTCGAGTCCGGTTTCAAGACATTTCGGTGCACTCGAATCAGGGCTCCGCTGCCGTTCTCAAGTGGTCATGAACGGATGAGCGGCAATCAAGTGAGCGTCGACGAACCTTGTTTGGCCAGTCTGCTGGCAGATTTGGGGCACGATTTCCGGCGGCCCGAACTGCTGGAAGAAGCCTTGACCCACCAGAGCGCCACGGACGGCGAGGGCCGTGGCAAGCGCAATCTGGAGCGGCTGGAGTTCTTCGGCGACCGGGTGCTGGGCCTGGTTATCGCGCATCTGCTCATGGAGGAGTTTCCGGAAGAAAGAGTCGGCCAGCTGGCCCGCCGCCATGCGGCGCTGGTTCGTGCCGAATCGCTGACCCGCGTCGCCCAGCAACTGGGCCTCGGCGCCAATATCGCCATGTCCCGGGGCGAGCAGGAGCAGGGCGGCCGCGACAAACCCCGGACTTTGGCCGACTGCTGCGAGGCGGTTATCGCGGCGCTGTATCTGGACGGTGGGCTGGACGCCGCCAGCCAGATGATCCGGCGCTACTGGCGCCCCATGATGCGCGAAAGCGCCAACCCGCCCGAAGACCCGAAAACCGCGCTGCAGGAATGGGCGCAGGCCCGGGCGCTGCCGCTGCCGGCCTACACGGTCTTGCGCCGGCAAGGGGCTGCGCACGCGCCGGTTTTCGAAGTGGAATGCGGTATTCGCGGGTTGCCGCCGGTTCGGGCCGAAGGCCGTTCCCGGCGCGCTGCCGAGCAGACGGCCGCCCGTCATTTGCTGGACCTGATCCGCAGCGGACCGACCGATGAACGCTAGGGTTGCATTGCGCTGCGGCTCATTTCCGGGCTACTTGCCGTGAGTGGCGAAACCGCGCCGGCGGGACCGCGCTGCGGGTTCGTGGCCTTGCTGGGCGCGCCCAATGCCGGCAAATCCACGCTCGCCAACGCGCTGACCGGCGCCAAGGTCTCGATCGTCTCGCCCAAGGTGCAGACGACCCGGTCGCGCGTGCTGGGCATAACGATGGTCGGAGACGGCCCCGGTGCCGCCCAGGTCGTTCTGGTCGATACGCCGGGTATATTCGCGCCGAAACGCCGGCTGGACAGGGCGATGATCGCCGCCGCCTGGAAGGGCGCGGCGGATGCCGATCTGATTGCGCTGCTGGTCGATGCGCGCAAAGCGGAGCGGCAAACCGACGCCGACACAGCGCGCATCGTCGCCGGACTGGAGCGCGAAAACCGCCGGGCTGTCCTGCTTCTCAACAAGATCGACCTGCTCAAGCGCGACCGGCTGCTCGCCATTGCCGAGCGGCTGAGCGGGGAAGGGCCGTTCACCGACATCTTCATGATCTCGGCGTTGAAGGGGAGCGGCATCGGCGACTTTCTGGCGCACTGCGCGGCGCGTCTGCCGGCCGGGCCGCATCTGTTTCCCGAAGATCAGCTTTCCGACATGCCCGACCGGCTGCTCGCCGCCGAAATTACCCGGGAAAAACTCTATCTCAACCTGCACCAGGAATTGCCCTACGCGCTGACCGTCGAAACGGAAACCTGGGAAGAGCGGCGCGACGGCAGCGTCAAGATCGAACAGGTCATCTATGTTCGGCGCGACAGCCAGAAGAGCATCGTGCTCGGCAAGGGCGGGCAGCAGGTCAAAAAGATCGGCGCGGCGGCGCGCGAGGAACTGGAGATGCTGTTCGACCGCCGCGTCCACCTGTTCCTGTTCGTCAAGGTGCGCGACAAGTGGCAGGACGATCCGGAGCGCTACCGGGACTGGGGGCTGGATTTTTTGGCATGATGCCGCATCCGGCCGGCGTCGGCCGGGTTTCAAACACCGATCGCCGATCTGTCACGCATTTGACACACCCTGTCGCCAGGGCGGCGGTCGAGGCGGAAGACACCGCCGTTTTTGCGAAGCAAGGAGCAAGAATGACCGATCGTCAGAATTGCCGCGAGGAGCCGCGAGACAGCGCAGAACTCTCGTTCGATGGGCTCGACGAAATTAACGATCCGAGGCCGGAAGAGACCGGATTCGACCGGGTGGTCGAAAACTCCGTATCCCGCCGCGGCTTTCTGGGCGTCGTCGTCGCCGTCGGCACGGGCGCGTTCCTGAGCGGTACAGCGGCGCTGACCGCCGGCGAGGCGCGCGCCGCTGGCAGCCGTCTGGCGTTCAAGGCGGTCGCCGCCGGCACCGAGGACACGGTGCGCGTGCCGGAGGGATACAGCTGGCACATCGTCGTGCGCTGGGGCGATCCGCTGTGGAGCAAGGGCAAAGCCTTCGATCCGGCGACCCGCGGCACCGGCGCCTCCCAGGAACTGGCGTTCGGCGACAATACCGACGGCATGGCCCTGTTCACGGCCGGCGGGCGCAGCATCCTGGCGGTCAACAACGAATATACCAACCGATCGATCGCCTATGGCATGCGCGATACGATGAAGCCGGAGAACGCGGACGACGTGCGCAAGGGCAAGGCGGCCCACGGCGTCTCTGTCATGGAAGTCGCGCAGTCGGACGGCAAATGGCAGGTCGTGAAGGATTCGCCGTTCAACCGCCGCATCACGGCCGACACGCCGATGGAGATCGCCGGACCGGCCACCGGCCACGACCTGCTCAAGACCAAGGCCGATCCGATGGGCGTCCGCGCGCTTGGCACCTGGAACAACTGCGGCAACGGCCGCACGCCGTGGGGCACCTATCTGACCTGCGAGGAGAACTTCAACGGCTACTTCTCGTCCAGCGATGAGGCGCTGCCCCTTTCGCCCGCATTCAAGCGCTACGGCATCCGGCACAAGGACTGGGGCTACGCCTGGGCGACAGCCGACGAACGCTTCGATATCGCCAGGCATCCCAACGAACCGAACCGGGCCGGCTATATTGTCGAAATCGATCCGCTCGATCCCAGGTCGACGCCGAAGAAGCGTACGGCTCTCGGCCGCTTCAAGCACGAGAATGCCGAAGTTGCGGTCGCTGCCAACGGCAGGGTTGTCGTCTACATGGGCGATGACGAGCGCGGCGAATATCTCTACCGCTATGTCTCGGACGGCGTGTATGCGGCCGGCGGCGGCAACGGCTCGCTGCTCGACAAGGGCACGCTCTATGCCGCCCGTTTCAACGCCGGCGGCACCGGCGAATGGCTGGCGCTGACACCGCAGACGACGGGCATGGCGTCCCAGGCCGAGATTTGTATCCACACACGGATGGCCGCGTCCGCGGTCAAGGCCACGACGATGGACCGCCCGGAATGGGTCGCCGCCAACCCTCACAAGGCCGAAATCTATTGTGCGCTGACCAACAACAAGAACCGCGGCAAGAAGCCGAATGCCGGCGGCGACGCGACTCCGGTCGGCGGCCCGAACCCGCGCAAGGGTAACAAATTCGGGCAGATCGTCCGCTGGCGGCCGGCCGGCGCGGACCATACCGCCAAAGGCTTCGGATGGGATTTATTCGTGCTGGCCGGCAATCCGGCGGTGCACAAGGACGACCGCAAGGGTTCGAAGAACGTCAATGCCGGAAATTTCTTCAACGCGCCGGACGGGCTGGCCTTCGACAGCAGGGGATTGCTGTGGATCCAGACCGACGGCAACTACTCGAACGAGAACGACTTTGCCGGCATGGGCAACAACCAGATGCTGATCGGCGATCCGGCGACCGGCGCGATCAAGCGTTTCCTGGTCGGGCCCAGGGAGTGCGAGATCACGGGTACTGCTTTCAGCAGCGACCGCCGGACGGTCTTCATCGGTATCCAGCATCCGGGCGAGCGGGGCAACAGCCACTGGCCGGGCGGCGGCGATTCGGTGCCGCGGTCGGCCGTCATCGCGATCAACCGCAACGACGGCAGGCCGATCGGCTGACGGCTGTCCGGTCTGAACCGGAAAAAGAAAGGCGGCCAAGCGGCCACCTTTTTTGTGCGCTTCCTCGCGCAAACGGCTCAGGAAAATTCCTTCAGCGTCCGGCGCAGGATAGCCATCATCTCGTCGATATCGTCCTTCGTTGCGATGAACTGGGGCGCGAGGATGCCGGCGTCGCCGGTGAACTTGACATGCAGGCCATTCCAGAACAGGCGTTTCTGGACTTCCGGACCGAGGGCGCCGGGTTTGCTGCCCGGCTTGAGGTCGAATCCGGCTATCAGGCCGTAGCCGCGGACATCGGTAACGATGTCCATATCCTGCAGGGCGTAGGCCGCGTCCTGGAAGTGGTCGATCAGCGCGGCGCCCTTCTCGAACAGCTTGCCGTCCTGATAGAGCGTCTGGGACGCGATGCCGGCGGCGCAGGCCGCCGGATGGGCGGAATAGGTGTAGCCGTGGAAAAACTCGATCGCGCCGTCCGGTGCTGCATCGACCACCGTGTCGTAGATTTCGTCCTTCACCGCCACGGCGCCCATCGGCTGGCAGCCGTTGGTCAACGCCTTGGCCAAGGTCATGATGTCCGGCGTGACGCCGTAGGCTTGGGCGGCGAAGGCCGGGCCGAGCCGGCCGAAGCCGGTGATGACTTCGTCGAACACCAGCAGGATGCCGTGGGCGTCGCAGATTTCGCGCAGCCGCTCCAGATAGCCCTTCGGCGGGACGAGCACGCCGGTCGACCCGGCGACCGGCTCGACAAAACAGGCGGCGATGGTATGGCCGCCATAGGTATCGGCGAAGCGCTGCAGATCGTTGGCGAGCTCTTCGCCATTCTCCGCCTGGCCGCGGGTAAATCGGTCTTCCGGGCGCCAAGTGTGGCGCATGTTGACGATATAAGGCATGCAGACAGAGAAAATGTCCCGGTTCTTCACCATGCCGGAGAGCGAGACGCCGCCCATGTTGACGCCGTGATAGGCGCGCTCGCGCGACACGAAACGCTGGCGCCGGTGATCGCCGCGGGCACCGTGATAGGCCATGCAGATTTTCAGTGCCGTATCGACCGATTCCGAGCCGGAATTGGTGAAGAAAACGTGGTTGATCGGCTCGGGCGTGATCGCCGTCACCATCTTCGCAAGCTGGAAGGAGCCGGCATGGCCGAGATTAAAGGGCGGGGTATAGTCGTTCTTCAATAGTTGCGCATGCACGGCGTCGGCGATTTCCCGACGGCCATGTCCGGCCGGCACGCAGAACAAACCGGACGATCCGTCCAGTACCTTGCCGCCCCGGTGGTCGATCAGATGGATGCCGGTGCTTTTTTCGACCAGCCGCGGTTCTTCCTTGAACTCGCGGTTGGGCGTAAAGGGCATCCAGTGTTCTTCGAGCGAATTGGTCGTGAAATCCATCTCCAGTCCCTCCAGCAGGGAAAATGTCTGCCGAACCCGGCGAATCCCAAACCACACCCGACAGCCGCCCGCATATACCGGCGGCGCGGATATCTGTCGAAATCCTATAGAGACATATCGATGCAACGCGGGAAAGACCAAAACTCCACAGCGTCCGGCAGCGGATCGCATCGCGAGTAATTGATTTCATTGCGGTCGTGGTTCAGGGTTAACGGTTCGAGGAAATGCAATTGCACCGATCGGACAGGAGAAGGGCGTTGCGGCCCAAAGAGACATGCTGATTGGCGTCCCGAAGGAAACGAAGGTTCACGAATACCGGGTCGGGCTGATTCCCGGCAATGTTCGCGAACTCGTCGAGCATGGCCATCGGGTCGTCGTCGAAAGCGGGGCGGGTGCGGCAATCGGCATGACCGATACGCATTACGAGGAGGCCGGCGCGTCCATCGTGGCTTCCGCCGCCGAGGTGTTCGCCGAAGCCGAAATGATCGTCAAGGTGAAGGAGCCGCTGGCGCCGGAACGCGCCATGCTGCGCAAGGGGCAGATCCTGTTCACCTATCTGCATCTCGCGCCCGATCCGGAGCAGACGGCCGACCTGATAGAGAGCGGAGCGACCTGCATCGCCTACGAGACCGTGACATCGCCAGCCGGCGGCTTGCCGTTGCTGGCGCCGATGTCCGAAGTGGCGGGCCGGATGTCGGTTCAGGCCGGTGCGTATTTCCTGGAAAAGACTCACTACGGGTTGGGTATTCTACTGGGCGGCGTGCCGGGCGTCGATCCGGGCAAGGTCGTGGTGATCGGCGGCGGCGTCGTCGGAACCCACGCGATCCATATCGCGCTCGGCATGGGCGCCGATGTCTGGGTGCTTGACCGCAATGTCGATCAGTTGCGCCGGCTGTGGCGGCAATTCGGCCGGCCGCTGAACACCGTATTCTCGACCCGCGATGCGATCGAGCGGCATTGCATCGCGGCCGATCTGGTCATCGGCGGCGTGCTGGTGCCCGGCGCTGCGGCGCCGAAACTGGTTTCGGCCGAGCTTGTCAGCCGGATGAAGCCCGGTTCGGTCGTCGTCGATGTCGCCATCGACCAGGGCGGCTGTTTCGAAACCTCCCGGCCGACCACCCATGACGATCCGGTCTATGTGGTGGACGACGTTGTGCACTATTGCGTTGCCAACATGCCCGGCGGCGTGCCGCGCACCTCGGCCCAGGCGCTGAACAATGCGACATTGCCCTACGCGCTGGCCATCGCCGACAAGGGCTGGCGCCGGGCGCTGACCGACGATCCGCATCTGTTGAACGGCCTGAACGTCCACGCCGGACGGATTACGCATGCTGCCGTCGCCGAGAGCCTGGGGCTCGACCATTGGGATCCGAAAGAGGCGATTAAACACTGACCGACCGATAGATACCGGTTACAGTGCCGGGCCGGACAATCGACCCGAAGCCCGGCGTTATCAGGGAAGGACACCGTGCAAAGGTGTTCGGAAAAGCACCGACAAGAAAGGATAACTTCATGAAAATTCTCCGTAATCTCGCCTTGGGCGCCGTTGCGTCGGCAGTCGCCGCATCTGCCGCAAACGCCCAGATCGAAGAAATCACGGTCGCCTATTTCCAGGAATGGCCGACGGCGAACCAGGTCGCCCAGCTCGACAAGGTCTACGACAAGGAAATGGGCGTTAAAGTCAACTGGCGCGCGTTCGGCAACGGCAACGAAATGTCGGCTGCCATGGCTTCCGGCAAGGTACACATCGCCTACAGTCAGGGCCTCGTGCCGTTCGTCGTCGCGGTATCCAAGGGCCTGAAGCTGAAACTGATCGGCGTCGCCGTGTCCTACGCCGAGGCCGACAACTGCGTGGTCAGCAAGGCCTCCGGCATCACCAAGGCCAACGCCAAGCAACTCGAAGGCAAGAAGATCGGCACGCCGATCGGCAACGTCACCCACTACAAGCTTCTGCGCACGCTCGACCATCTCGGCGTCGACGCCTCGAAAGTGAAGATGGTGCAGATGAACGGTGCCGATGCCGCCGTTGCCTTTACCCGGGGCGACATCGTCATGGGCTGCGCCTTCGGCGGACCGATGCTGCGCATGAAGGAAAAGGGCGAATATCTGATGACGGCCAAAGAACAGGAAGCCATCGGCATCCGCGTGTTCGACGTCATCTCCGCCAACGAGGACTTCATCAAGAAGCATCCGAAGCTGGTCCAGAAGTTCATGGACGTGACGGACAGCGCCAACGCCGCCTACGGGAAGGATCCGAAAGCGGCGCTGCCGAAGATCGCCAAGGCTGCGGGCATGGATAGCGCCGCCACCGCCAACATGATCCGGATGTTCTCTTTGGTGATTATATATAAAGGTTGACATTCTGTAGCGATAAACTATATACATAGGGACACAAGAAGGAACGCATTATGTCCCAAAAGGCCCCCGGCAAAGCCCATCGCGAAGGCATCTCCCTGATGGAGCTTGCCGAGATGTTTCCAGACGAACAGTCGGCTCGCAAGTGGTTTGAGGCGCATATTTGGCCGCACGGTCGCCATTGTCCGCGTTGCGGTAGCGTCCGCACTCACGAAGCCAGTCACGCAAAATCGCCGTACCGCTGCTCGGATTGCCGGTCTTATTTCTCGGTCAAGACCGGGACGGCCCTAGAAGGATCGAAAATTTCTCTGCGGAAATGGGTGTTCGCCATTTACCTTGAAGTGACCAGCCTCAAGGGTGTGTCCAGCATGAAACTGCATCGCGACTTGAAGGTTACGCAAAAGACAGCGTGGTTCATGTTGCATCGTCTTCGCGAAGCATGGGCGCAAGACAAGGCCGGGCCGTTCGACGGCCCTGTAGAAGCCGATGAAGCCTATTTCGGCGGCAAGCGTGAGAATATGCCCAAGGCGAAGCGCAAGCGTCTGTCAGGCCGCGGCCCGGTCGGCAAGACGGTTGTCGCTGGCGCCAAGGACCGCGCGACCAACAAGGTGAGCGCGGCAGTTGTCGAAACCGCGGATAAAGCGACCATACATCGCTTTATCGCCGAACGCGCGGCGCCCGGCGCAAAAGTGTACACCGACGATTATGTCGTTTATCGCGGCATACCCTTTGACCATGAGGCCGTCCGGCATGTTGACGGCGAATACGTCAGGGGCGATGCCCATACAAATGGGATCGAGAGTTTCTGGTCCATGCTGAAGCGGGCGCACAAGGGAACGTTCCACAAGATCAGCGCCAAGCACTTGCAGCGCTACGTCAACGAATTTGCCGGTCGGCACAATATCAGGGACGCCAACACCATAGACCAGATGCGCTCGGTCGTTGCTGGTATGGTTGGGCGGCGGCTCATGTATCATGACCTCATCGCCGCGTGAGATTTACTATGAAATACCCGCCCGCAACTGACGCCACACCTGAATCCCTTGCCCGCGCATTGTTAAGGAAGTGCCAGAGAATGCCTGATTCAGAAACCCCCATGTACCAAAGCGAATTACCCATCATTCAGCATGAAGTGCAGAACCGATTGATCCAGCAAAGGGCTGCTGACGGCTATATCAACGCGACTGCCATGTGTCAGGCGACCGGGAAGAGGCTCAACAACTACCTGCGCTCCGATACAACAAAGGCTTTCTTGGAAGCTCTTGAAACCGATACGCGAATTAGCGCAACGGAACTAATTCAAATACTTAGAGGCGGTCAGCCGGAGCTTCAGGGGACATGGGTACACCCGCAGGTCGCTATCCATCTTGCACAATGGCTTTCTCCCGCTTTTGCCGTCCAAGTGAGCCGATGGGTGTTCGAATGGTTCAGCGGCCATGCAACCCGCCAGGACAAGCTGCCGGACCACGTTCGGCGATACTTGGTCAACCGACCGAAGATACCCGCAACACACTTTTCCATGCTCGATCAGATGACGCTCCGACTGTTGGCCCCGCTCGAAGACTATGGATATACACTGCCAGCAAAGCTGATGCCTGACATCGCATTGGGGAGCATGTTCTCGAATTGGCTGCGTGACCGCGGGTATGGCCCTGATAGTTTCGAGACCTATAATCATGAATTCCTAGACCATAGACCAAACGTATGGGCGCGCCTTTATCCCAATGAACTGATCACTGAATTCAACCAGCAACTTGAACGTTGGATGCGAGATGGTCGCGCACGCAAATACTTTGGGAGCCGCGACGCGAAGGCTATCGCGCCATTGGATCGGGTTCTCGCGGCACTTCCGGCCCCGGAGGCCGCAAAGTGAACGGCAAAACGATTGTCTTGGCGGCAGTTCTGGCCACCGCTCTTCCGGCGACAGCAGAAGCGGGATGTGGAGTCGATATTTCCGACTATGTTGGTTGGAAGATCATCTATTCCGGCACCGTAACAGGCTACATTGACGATAATGGTAAAAAAGAGGATGATTTCGAAGGTTGTGAATACGGCCGTGTATTGATTGTGGATTACATAAAAAGAGTCACATGTTCTGAATATAATTACTCTTATGCATATCACCCGGACATAGTAGTGATGTCCAACGGCTCCAGCCTCAAGGCCTGTATCGACAACGAAATGTATGACGTTCGGAGATGACCCGCCGGAGTAAGTCAACCTTTATAAATAATCCCCTTCTCTTTCCCATCCAACAAGGCGCAGGCCTCTGCGGCATGGATGGGCGGCACGGTCCAGAAATTCATGAAGGAAGTCGCCGATTTCTTCGTGAAGCAGAAGCAGATGGACAAGGCGCTCGCGGACTACAGCGGCACCGTAGACGCCAGTTTCCTCAAGTAACGCAGAAGCAGGCGCGGTCCTCCGGGACCGCGCCTTTTTCTCCCGCATGGCTCCGTTGTTGCAAGTTTAGGGGAGAGGCGATGAAAGCGCTTTCAATTCAAGACGTTTCCATGGTTTTCGCCGTGCCGGGCGGCGAGCCGGTGCGTGCGCTCGACCATGTGTCGCTGGACCTGCAGCCCGGGGAACTGATGTCCGTTCTGGGCCCTTCCGGTTGCGGCAAGACAACCTTGCTCAACATCGTCGCCGGATTTCTGTCGCCTACGGCCGGCCAGGTTGTCCTCCAGGACCCGCGACCCGACGGCGGCGCGTCGGTTGTCACCGGACCGGGGGCGGATCGCGGCTTGATCGCCGATGCCGGCGCCTCCGTCGTCACGGGGCCGGGGGCGGATCGCGGCATGGTCTTTCAGCAGGGCGCCCTGTTCGAATGGCTCACGGTCGAAAAGAATGTCGCCTTCGGACCGAAAATGGCGGGCAGGCCTTCCGGTGAAATCAAGTCGACGGTCGAGCGTTTGCTCGCGATCGTCGGCCTGCAGGATTTTGCGAAAAAGCCGGTTTATCAGCTCTCCGGCGGGATGCAGCAGCGCGTCGCCCTGGCCCGCTGTCTGGCGAACGACCCCGAAGTCATCCTGATGGACGAACCGCTGGGCGCGCTCGATGCGCTGACCCGGGAAAAGATGCAGGGTCTTGTGCTCCAGCTCTGGGAAGAAACCGGCAAGACCATCATCCTGATTACCCATTCTGTAGAGGAGGCGCTGTTTCTCGGCGAGCGCCTGATCGTGATGGCGCCGCGCCCGGGCCGGATCGAGCGTGAATACCGCCTGCCGTTCGCAAAACGCGGCCTGCATGAGAGCCCGCGAGACATCAAGGCCTCGCCCGACTTCATCGAGAAACGCGAAGAAATCCTCTCCATGATCTGGGAAATGGAAGAGGAGATCATGGGCCAGGCGGGAGAAGCGGCATGAACGGCCAGCAACAACCGCGGCGCTGGATGGTCTGGCTGGGTCTGGCCGACAACAGCTTTACGCGGCAAAAAACCGTCAAATTCGGCGACGCCTCTGCGGTCAATTCCGGGCGCGGCTACGGCATTATCTCCGTGCTCGCTTTTGTAGTGCTCTGGTGGGTGGCGACGGCTGCGGACTGGATCAACCCGATCTACTGGCCGCCGCTCGGCGCGGTGTTCGAACGGGTCGGCAAACTGGCCGACGAAGGCTTCCGCAACGTCGCCTTGTGGGACCATATCTGGATCAGCGTGTACCGGGTGCTGTCGGGCGTCGTGTACGGTTCCTTGATCGGCATACCGCTCGGTTTTGCCATGGGGCTCTGGTCGGTCGCCAAGGGCATCTTCGACCCGATCGTCGAATTCATTCGCCCGATCCCGCCGCTGGCGCTGATCCCGCTGATCATCCTGTGGTTCGGCATTGACGAATTCGCGAAGATCTTCCTGCTGGCTCTCGCCGCCCTGTTCATCATGATCATCGCCGCGCGCGCCGGCGTCAGCAGCGTTCGGGTATCCAAGGTTCATGCGGCCTATTCCCTGGGCGCGTCCAAGCTCCAGGTTCTGCTCCGGGTGATCCTGCCGAACGCGCTGCCGGAAATCTTCACCGGCCTGCGCACATCGATGGGCGTCTGCTGGGGCACGGTTGTGGCGGCGGAGTTGGTCGCGGCCGACCGGGGCATCGGCTCGATGATCATGATCGCCAAGAACTTCCTGAATACGGATATCGTGGTGATCGGCATTGTCATCATCGGGTTGATCGGCTTCGCCATCGAAATCCTGATGCGCGTGCTCGAACGCAAGCTCATCCCCTGGCGCGGCAAGGGGTAGGGGCGGAAACCGCTCCTGCGGAATGGCGCAGATGGAGGGCAAACCGGATTTCGGCATGTTCCAGTCCGATCCGGACGACGGCGCCGGGCCGGCCGGCGCCGGCTGCCCGGTGACGGCGGCGGGCCGGGCCTTCCTGCCGTTTTCCGACGACTATATTGCCGATCCCTACCGTTTTTTCGCCGAAACGCGAGACGCCGAGCCGGTTTTCTACAGCCCGGATATGGATTGCTGGGTCGTGATGAAATACGCCGACTGTGTCCGCGTATTCCGCGATCCGGAAACTTTCTCACCGGTCGTCGCACGGCATCCGGTGCGGTCGCTTTGCCCGGAAGCGGCGCGGGTACGGGATGCGCAGGATATCGGGGTCGAACCGTCCCTGGTCGATGAGCAATCGGACACCCACAAGGCGCATCGCAAGATCTTCGGCGACGCCTTCACGCCGAAACGGGTGAACGAAGTCGAGCCGCGGGTGCGCGAAATCGTGAGCCGCTACATCGACCGATTCATCGATGACGGCGAGGCGGAACTGGTCGGCCGGATGCTCTACGAGATCCCGGCCCTGGCAATCTTCATTTTCCTCGGCGCGCCGGACGACAAGGCCGTCATGGTCAAGGAGCTCGGTTCCAAGCGCGCCATCGTCAACTGGGGCTTCCCGAGCGACGAGGAGCAGGTCGCGATGATGGCCGACATGGGCGCGTCCTGGGACTTCACGGTCGAACTGGTCGACAATGCGCTCAAGAATCCGGGCGACAATTATCTGGGCGATATGGTGCGCCTGTATCGCGAAGACCCGTCGCGCTTTTCGATCAACTATCTGCGCAACGTCATGTTCCTCATGCAGTTCGCCGGGCACGAGACGACGACCCAGGCGTCGGCGAACGGGATCAAGAAACTGTTGAGCGAGCGGGAGCTTTGGGAACGGCTGGTCGCCGATCCCTCCCTGATCCCGAATGCCGTCGAAGAGATATTGCGCTACGACAGTTCGATCTTCGCCTGGCGGCGCATCGCGACAAAGGACACGGAAATCGCCGGCATGCCGGTTCCCAGGGGCGGCAAGGTGCTGATCCTGATGGGCTCCGGCAACCGCGATCCCGAGGTCTTCGAAGATCCGGAAACTTTCGACCCGGCGCGCCGGAACGCGCGGCGGCATCTCGGCTTCGGCCACGGCGCCCATTTTTGCATGGGCGCGCCGCTGGCGCGCATGGAGATGAAGGTGATTCTGGAGGAGCTGGTTCGCCGCCTGCCGCACATGCGGCTGAAACCGGACCGGCAATTCCGCTACATTCCGACCCTGACATTCCGGGGCGTCCAGAATCTGGAAGTCGAATGGGATGTAGGCACCAATCCGTGACCGTCCTTCCGTGACCCGGCCGGCCGGCAGAGCAATATCGACGGCGCACGGACAACCGCGCTACAAGCTGCAGCATTAAACAAATCGAAGCCGAGGCAAGGACCGCTGCAACGGTGCGGCAGTCGACTCGCGATCGAACATGGCAGGCGGGAGACCCGATCCGATGCTCGACATTCCGAATTCGAATTTCCTGAAAGAGAATAACGCCAAGCAAGTCTGGCACCCCATGGCCCATCCCAACGAGATGGAGGCGATCCCGCCGCGGATCATCGTCTCGGGCGAAGGGGTGCGGGTTACGGATGTCGATGGCGCGACGGTGGTCGATGCGGTCGCCGGCTTGTGGAATGTCAACCTGGGCTATTCCTGCGAGCCGATAAAGCAGGCCGTGGCAGATCAACTTGCCCGGTTGCCGTTCTATTCCGGCTTCCGCGGGACGACTCATCCCGGGCTGATCGAACTGGGCTACCGGCTGGTCGAGATTCTGGCGCCGGAGGATATGCGCCGGGCGTTGTTCACTTCCGGCGGCTCAGATTCTGTCGAAACCGCGCTGCGCATCGCCCGGCAATACTGGAAGGTGCAGGGGCAGGCCGACCGGACCAAGTTCCTCTCTCTGAAGAAGGGCTATCACGGCACGCATTTCGGCGGCGCATCGGTCAACGGCAACGGCAACTTCCGCCGGGCATACGAGCCGTTGATGCCGGGCTGCTATCACGCGCCCGCGCCCTTTGCCTATCGTAACCCCTTCGACGAAACCGATCCGGAGAGATTGGCGGACCTGTGCCTGGCTGCATTGGACGACGAGATCAAGTTCCAGGATCCGGCGACTGTCGCCGCTTTCATCGCCGAACCGGTGCAGGGCGCCGGCGGCGTTATCGTGCCGCCGCCGACCTACTGGCCCAAGCTGCGCGCGCTTCTCGACCGCTACGATATCCTGCTGATCGCCGACGAAGTGGTCACCGCTTTCGGCCGCACCGGCAACTGGTTCGGCAGCCGCGGCTGGGGCGTGAAGCCTGACATGATGTGTATCGCGAAGGCGATCACCTCAGGCTATTTTCCGCTCGGCGCCTGCGTGGTGAACGCCCGGATCGAAGAAGCGTTCAGGAACAACAAGGACATGCTGGGCGCCATATTCCACGGCTACACCTATTCCGGCCATCCGGTCGGCTGCGCCGCCGCGCTGGCCTGCCTGGAAGAGACCTTCCGGCACGATCTGCCCGGCAATGCGCAGGGCGAAGGGGACTATCTTCTGGCCCGCTTGCGCGATCTGCAGGCCAGGCACGAAACCGTCGGCAGCGTGCGCGGCAAAGGGCTGATGCTGGCCCTGGAGTTCGTCAGCGACCGGGAGGCTAAAACGCCGGTCGGACAGAAATATGCCGGCGAACTGGCCAACCTGACCTACGAGCACGGCGCCCTGGCCCGGACTGCCGGGAATATCATGATCCTGTCGCCGCCGCTGGTCATCGAACGGCCCGATTCCGACGCCATCGTCGGCGCCATCGACGCCGCGCTGGCCTGCAACAAGATCGATCCGGCAACGTAGGTTTCGATCGGGTGCGGCGCCGTTCGCGCGCCGGCTCTCCCCTCCCGCTGTGCCGGGCCGCGCCCGGCCCCGCCCGTCGACCAACCTGCAGCAGGTTGCATCTGGCTGCGACCGGCCCCGAAGAGGCGCGCAATGCGCCGGAAAAGGTATTGGATTATGACGATACTGGTGGAAACCCGGGCCGACCTTACACTCGAAGCCGCCCGCCGGGTGGCCTGGGACGGCGAAGGCGTCGAGCTTGGTGCCGGAGCGTTGGCGGCAATGGCGCAGGGCCGGGACCGGCTGGAACGCATTCTCGATCACGATCCTGAGGTCACGATCTACGGCGTGACAACGGGACCGGGCCAGCTCGCCCGCACGAAACTGACGCCCGAGCAGCGCGAGCGGTGGGCCGGCATGTCGCCGGCCGGCGCCGCGGCATCCTGGGGCGATCCGCTGCCCGAACGTGTCGTGCGCGCCATCGTCCTGGCGCGGCTGACCAACTTTGTGGAGGGCCATGCCGCCGTTTCGCCGGAGATCGCCCAGAGTGTCGCCGCCATGCTGGACGAGGACGAACTGCCCGTTGTCCCGGCACAGGGCCATGGCGGGGCGGGCGAGATCCTGTCGCTGAGCCACCTGTTCACCGGTCTGGCGGAGCAGGCGAAACCGGCGCTCAAGGATGTGATGTGCCTGATCAACGGGTCGCCGTCGGCGACCGGGCTGGTCACCGACGCCGCGCTGGTCGCCGAGCGGCGGCTCGATGCAGCGGCGCGGGTTTTTGCCCTGTCCTTCGAGGCTTTCAACGCGCCGCTCGGCCATCTCGATGCCGCATTGGAAGACTACTGGAACAACCCCCACGATTCCTGGGCGCTCGGGCGGCTTCGCGATCTTGTCGGAGAAGGCAGCGACGGCAACCGGCGCCCCTATCAGGCGCCGGTCAGCTACCGCATCCTGCCGCGGATGCTGGGCCAGGCCCGGCGCGCCGCTGTCATGACCGCGGAGGTCGCGGCGGAATCGCTCCAGGCCGTGACGGACAATCCGGTCTGGATCGACGATGCAGACGAGGATCATCCCTTCGGCCGTTTCGTATCGACCGGCGGCTATCACAACCCCCATGCCGTGCTCGCCATGGACGCCCTTACAGCGGCCTGCGCCAATCTCTGCGTTCTTGCCGAGCGCCACGGCGCGAAGCTGCTGGACGGCAAGGTCTCGCTCTTGCCGGATCAGCTTGTCGATCCTGAAGCCGGCGAGGATATCCGCCGCGCCTATATGGGATGTTTGCCGATGGCCCAGACCGGCTACGAGGAGGAAGCGCGCCTCTACGCCCAGGCCACGCTGCTGCCCGGCAGCGAATCCGGCGGGTTCGGCCAGAACGATGTGGCAAGCCCGGTGTTTCTGGCCTGGACCAAGCAGGACCGCGCCGGCCGTTGTCTCGACATGGCGCTGGCCAGTCTCGTTCCGATAGCCCTGCGCGCCCTCGACATCACCGGCCGGAAGGTTCCGTCGCGACTCGCCAGGCTCGAGGCTGCAGTCCGGGAATTCGTACCCGATCCGGCGCAGAGCAAGGCGTTCGGCCCCGGGATAGCCTCGATAGCCGGGGTTTTACGCCGCGATATCTTTCCGGCGTGAGGCGTACGGAGCGGCCGCCGGGGCCGGGCGGTCGCCCGACGCAGGCGGGGTTTTCCGTCTCCGTCTCACCAGAGTTTTTCGCTCGCCAGCCGCGCGCCTTCGGCCAGCGCCCTGAACTTGGCCCAGATGACCGTCGGGTGGACCTCCGTGTGGTAACAGGCCTGGGAGGAAAACCCGCAATCCGCGCCGGCGAGCAGGTTTTCCCTGCCGACCAGGCCGGCGAAGCGGACCAGCCATTCCGCGATCAGCTCCGGATGTTCCACGATATTGCTGGCGTGGGTGATCATGCCGGGCATGATTTTCCGGCCTTCGGGCAGCGTGACCGATTCGAATACATGATAGTCGTGCTCATGGCGCGGGTTGGCGGCCTCGAACGAATAGACCGAGGCGTCGATCCGCAGCATGTGGCCGATCACATCGCCAAGCTGCGGTTCGAATATGCGCGGGCCTTCGTTGATGCCGTAGCAGGTGTGAAAGCGGATTCGGTCCACCGGCAGGCCGCTCAGGGCATGGTTGATGCTCTCGACATACATGTCGGCCTTTCGGACCCGCTGTTTGTCGTCCAGCTTCTTGTCGCCGAAAATGTCGGACAGGAAAGGATCGTCGACCTGGAGATAGAAACCGGCGTCGACGATCGCCTGGTATTCGGTGCGCATGGCATCGCCGATCGCGAAGAAAAATTCCTCTTCGGATTTGTAGTACTCGTTCCAGCCGATGCCGCTCGGCGCCGTTGCGGGGACGAATGCGCCGGCGCAGTCCGTTGCGTCAACGGCAGTGCGCAGGTTGGCCAAATCGCGGTCTAGCTCGTCCTTGCCGGCATATTCCAGCGGACCGACGCAATAGAGCGGAACGACTTTGGCGACATTGCCGCCCAGCATGGCTCGCGCCATGTAGGCTTCGTAATATTCCGGGAAGGCCTCCCTTTCGGCAGTATAGATGTCGTATTTGGCATCCGGCCGCGGCTCGAGGCCGGATAGCCGCTGCTCGGCATAGGCGAAGAAACCGGCCTTCGACATTTCGCCGTCGGTCACGATATCGATGCCGCATTCGGCCTGCCGGGCGACGATTTCGGCCACTGCTTCCGTGACACGCTGCCGGTAAAAGGTTTCATCCGGCTTGTCGCCTTCGCCGGTCAGCCGCGCCTTCATCATGTCCAGCAGGTCGTGCGGCCGGGGCAGGCTGCCGACATGGGTGACCGGAATGCGGCCTTCGGGCACGGACATCTTATGCACTCCCTGTCTCGATCATCGGCGGCCGGCGCCCTGGCTGCGGCATTCAGCCGTTTCAGCAAGCAAGTCGGGCCACGCCTGTCAACAAACAACAGGCAAAGGCGCCTTCCCGGCGGGAGACGGTCGGGTCGCCGGGCTGGAGACAGGCATGTAGGATCGGCAGCGATGATCGGCAATAATCTTGAAAAGCGTTGTGAAATTCTTTAATTTTCAAGTGTTTTGAGACAATGAAGATCGGCAAAAAATGCTCGAAACGCCAGGCAGAATCGAACCGTGCCTATTCGAGGAGCATATTCCGGCCGAACTCGCCGACCTTTCGGTCGAGATCGAACGGGCCGCGCACGGCCTGGGGGCCGGCCTGCATCCGTGCAGCGCCGCGGAGTTGGCAGGCCTCGTCAGGGTGATGAACTGTTACTATTCCAACCTGATCGAAGGTCACAACACGCGACTGCGCGAAATCGAACGCGCGCTCGCCGGCGCCGAACTGGATGACACGACCCGCCCTCTGGCGCTCGAAGCGCGGGCTCATGTCATTGTCCAGCAGCGCATCGATGACATGCATCGGGCGAAGGAGCTGCCTTCGCCCACTTCGACGGCGTTTCTGACCTGGATCCACGAGGCATTCTACGAGGAGATGCCCGAAGATTTCCGGTTCGTCGACCATCCCGATGGGAGGCGCGAGGAGATCGTTCCGGGTCGGATGCGCGAAGAAGGCGATGCCGAAGTCGCTGTCGGCCGGCATCGGCCGCCCTCGTCCGCCCGCGTGCCGGCATTCATGGCGTATTTCGACAGGCGCTTTCGGACCGCCGAGCGTTCGGCCAGCGGCCGGATTATTGCGATCGCCTCTGCGCATCACCGGCTGAACTACATCCACCCCTTTCCGGACGGAAACGGGCGCGTCAGCCGCCTGATGTCGCACGCGATGGCGCTGAACGCAGGGATCGGCGCCCAAGGGCTTTGGTCGATTTCGCGTGGACTCGCGCGCGGTCTCGAAGACCGGGGCGAATACAAACGCATGATGGACCATGCCGACAGCGAACGGAGGGGCGAGCGCGACGGGCGCGGCAACCTCTCGGAGGCAGCGCTCATGGAATATTGCGTCTGGTTCCTGAATGCGATGCTCGACCAGATTGTCTTTTCGACGAAACTCTTCGATCTTGCGGGGTTGGAGCGGCGGTATCGCCGCCTGGTCGGGGACGTTGTGGATGACAAACGGGCGCCGGATCTGGCTGTCGCGGTGCTTCGTCAGGGCGAGCTGGAGCGGGGTCAGGCGCGCAAGGCTCTCGGCACCTCGGAACGTACGGCGCGGAATACGCTGAAGAAACTCATCGATGCCGGTTTCCTGGCATCAGCGTCGCCAAAGACGCCCGTGCGCTTGGCATTCCCACTCGATTATCGTGAGCGTATATTTCCAAACCTGTTCGCAGACATTGAACTTTCTGAGTAAGCCAGCCCGGTCGGCCTTGGCGCTCTTCACTGAGAAAATCTATCTCCCTTGGCCAAGTGTTTTTTTCGAAATCCGACGTCATTTGGCTCAATACCGGCTGAATTGAAAGTATTATTCCGGAAACCTTATCCTCAAAGAAGGGAAACCCCGCCACTTCCAACGCCCGTTGCCCGATGCGGGAACGGCGTGAAGTCCGGCGGGGTTCAGCGCCTTTGCGCGAAACGGTCGCTAGGACCGATAGCAGCGACTCAAATCGAAAAGTCGCGTCAGTAGTTCAGATTGTTTCGAAAACGGGCCGCTTTGTCCGTCGAACGGTTTGAGTGTCAGCGGACCTGACGGCCCGAAATATTGTACGGCGGTTCGTTCGTCATTCGGCGCCTCCTGTTAAGGTGTCACCGCGCCACAGCTTTGGTGGCGAGTAATCATTATTTGTATTCTCTTTGCGCCTGTCAATTCACAATTTCGAATTTTCCAGTGCAGCGGTCAGTTCTTCCAGTGTCCGATACAGCGTCGCGATCCGCTCCTTGCCGACGGAACTTTCGATAGCGCGATATTGGGCTTCGGAAAGCGGTGCCCGGTGCTCCAGCAGTGCCCGCCCGGCCGGCGCGATCGCGACCAGGGTCCGGCGCTGGTCGGACGGGGCCGGGCGGCGCACGACAAGGCCGGTCGCTTCGAGATGTTTCAGGATACGGCTCAGGCTTGGGGTCAGCAGGCAGCACAGGCCGGCGAGCGCGCCGGTCTCGACCTCGCCGCGGCCGTACAGGGCGCGCAGCACCCGCCATTGCTGCTCGGTGATGCCGAAGTCGCGCAATGACGGCCGGAACCGGTCCATCACCGCTTCTCGCGCGCGCAGCAGCGCCATGGGGAGCGAGCGGGAGAAGTCCCGCATCGGCGTTCGGGAAACGTCCCCTTTGCTCACCCGCCAGGCCTGGCGGCGGATCGGGCGGCCGATTGGGCAGTGGCGGCGGGATCGTCCGCCACCGTGTTCGCGAGGGTGCCGACGCCCGCCACATCGACCTCCACCACGTCGCCCGGCGCCAGCCATTTCGGCGGATCGAAGCGGGCGCCGGCGCCGGTCGGTGTGCCGGTCGAAATCACGTCGCCCGGTTTCAGCGCCGTGAAGGTGGAGAGGTAATTGATCAGGTAGCGGAAGCCGAAGATCAGCTTGGCCGTGGTGTCGTCCTGCCGGCGCTCGCCGTTCACCTGGGTCGTGACGCGCAGGTCGTCGTAGCCGTCGAACTCGTCCGCCGTCACCAGCCAGGGGCCGGCGGCGCCGGACCGCTCGAAATTTTTGCCCTGCGTGATGTTGAACTTGCCGTGGCGCATCCAGTCGCGCACCGTTCCCTCGTTGAAGCAGGTCAGGCCGGCAATGAAGTCTTCGGCGCGGTCCTGCGGAATGCGCCGGCCCGGCTTGCCGATGACGATGGCGATTTCGCCCTCATAGTCGAACTGTTCGGATTCCGGCGGCCGCAGGATCGTCTGCCGGTGGCCGGTCAGCGATCCCGGCGTACGCATGAACACGCTCGGATATTTCGGCAGGTCGGAGTTGTCCTTGTACTCGTCATTTCGGTTTGCGTAGTTGACGCCGATGCACAGGATTTTCTCCGGAAACGGGATGGGTGGCAGGAAGGCGATATCCTCCAGCGCATAGTCCGCCGGCGCGCCGCGCGCCGCCTTTTCGGCCTCGCCCAGCGCCTCGGCGCGCAGCAGTGACAGCAGATCGGGATAGCGGCCCAGCCGGGCGCCCAGATCGATCGCGCCGGCGCCGTCCACGGCGCCCCAACGGTCCACTCCGTCCGCATGGAAGCTCAACAGTTTCAAGGCGCCATCGCTCCGGTTTCGGGTGTGTTCATGCGACCCATGCAACCGGCCCATCCGATTGACAACGGGGCCGGCGATCCATAATACTTAACATGTTAATGGTTTGGCGGCGGCAGGTCAATTGCCGCCGCTGCAACTGCCGGGAAACGCCGCCATGCCGCATTTCAGGGTTGAGTATTCGCGCAATCTGGAAGCGGCGCTGGGCCTGCCGGACCTGTTCGAAAAACTGACCGAGGTTGCGGCCGGCACCGGCGTGTTCCCGCTGCCCGGCATCCGCTGCCGGGCGCTGCCGCGGGATTCGTACCGCGTCGCCGACGGGCATCCCGACAACGGCTTCGTCCATGTCGAGCTGCGGGTCGGGGCCGGGCGCGACGTACCGACGCTGCGCCGCGCCGGCGAAGCCGTATTCGCCGCGCTCAACGACCATATGGCTGATCTGTTCGCGGAGCGGCCGATTGCTCTTTCCTTCGAAATTGCCGAGATTCATCCGGACCTGAACTTCAAGGCCGGCAATATCCGGGACTATATGAAAGCGCGGATGCAAACCGCGGAGGCGGCCGAATGACCGACATGCTGAACGAGCATCTGAAGAAGCTGGAGCCCTACCGGCAGCGGATCTGTTCAGGCATCCTGCCCCACTATATCGGCGGCGCGCCGGACCCGGGCTCATCCGGCCGGACTTTCGAGAATCTGACGCCGGTCGACAATTCGAAACTGTGCGACGTCGCCCGCGGCACGGCGGCGGAGATCGGCAAGGCGGCCGAAGCCGCCGAGGCCGCGTTCAACGACTGGCGCAAGGCGTCGGGCAGGGCGCGCAAGCAGATTTTGCACAAGATCGCCGACCTGATCGTGGCGCGCCGCGAGGAGATCGCCCTGCTCGAATGCCTGGATACCGGCCAGGCGATCCGCTTCATGAAGGCGGCGGCCGAACGCTCGGCGGTCAACTATCGCTATTTCGCCGACCGGGCGCCGGATGCGGCCGACGGCCTGGCGCTGCCGTCCGACGAGCATCTGAACTACACGACCCGGCAGCCGATCGGCCCGGTCGGCGTCATCACGCCGTGGAACACGCCCTTCATGCTGTCGACCTGGAAGATCGCCCCCGCCCTCGCGGCGGGGTGCACGGTCGTCCACAAGCCAGCGGAATGGAGCCCGCTGACCGCCACCGTCCTGGCCGAAATCAGCCAGGAAGCCGGCTTGCCGGAAGGCGCGCACAATCTGGTGCACGGCTTCGGCGAGGATGCGGGCGTCGCCCTTACCGAGCACGAGGCAATCAAGGCGGTCGCCTTCGTCGGCGAATCGTCGACCGGCTCGAAGATCATGGCCCAGGGCGCGTCGACGCTGAAGCGCGTGCATTTCGAACTGGGCGGCAAGAACCCGGTGATCGTGTTCGACGATGCCGACCTCGACCGGGCGCTGGATGCCGCTGTCTTCATGATCTATTCGCTGAACGGCGAACGCTGCACCTCCTCCAGCCGGCTGCTCGTTCAGCGCAGCATTCACGATGCCTTCGTCGAAAAGCTGGCCGCGCGGGTGCGCAATATCCGCGTCGGCCATCCGCTGGACCCGGAAACCGAGGTCGGCCCGCTGATCCATCCGGTCCATTGCGACAAGGTTCTGAGCTACATGGATATCGCGACGGAGGACGGCGCGACCATCGCGGCCGGCGGCACGCGCTCCGCCTTTTCCGGCGACGGCAATTTCGTCAGCGCCACCCTGTTTACCGGCGCCCGGACCGACATGCGCATCGCCCAGGAAGAGATCTTCGGGCCGGTCCTGACCGTCATTCCGTTCGACGACGAGGACGACGCCATCCGCATCGGCAACGATGTGCGCTACGGCCTCGCCGGCTATCTGTGGACTGGCGATGTCGGCCGCGCCCACCGGGTGGCGCAGGCGCTCGACGCCGGCATGATCTGGGTCAACTCCCAGAATGTCCGCCACTTGCCGTCGCCCTTCGGCGGCACCAAGGCGAGCGGCATCGGCCGGGACGGCGGCGACTACAGTTTCGATTTCTACATGGAGACCAAGAATATCTGCATCGCCCTGGGCGACCATCGCATCCCGCAGCTCGGAGCATAGGGCCATGAGCCTCTACTATGTCCAGAAGCTGCTCTACCAGCTCAACCGCGATCCGCAGGTGCGCGCGCGCTTCGAGGCCGACCCCGAGACCGTGCTGGCGGACTACGAACTGACGGACGAGGAACTGGAGGCCATCCGCAAGCCGGACATCGGCCTGCTCTTCGTTCTCGGTGTCAACGGCCAGCTCCTCATGCACTATGCGGCGATGCACCGGTACCCTTGGGCGGACTATATCCAGGCAATGCGCGACGGTGTGAACGAATACGGCAAGGTCCGCGAAGGCCTGTACGCCATGCTGGAGGAATAGGGCGATGCCGCTGGTCTTTGCCGGCGTTTGCAGCCACGCCCCCGGGATCACCGGCCGGGCCAATCTGGCCGACCCGGCGATTCGCGACGAATTCTACAGCCACTACCATCGGCTGCGCGAAGCCCTGGAGGCGGCCCGGCCCGACGCGCTGATCGTGGTCGGCGCCGAGCATTTCGCCAATTTTTTCTTCGACAACATGCCGGCCTATTGCGTCGGCATGGCCGACTTCTACGAAGGCCCGATCGAGGACGAGGAATGGCTGGGCATCCAGCGCCAGCGAATTCCCGGCGCGCCGGACCTGTCGAAGCGGCTGATCACACGGGTCATGGACGATTGCGACGTCGCCTACGCCCAGGAATGGAAGTTCGATCACGGCATCTCGGTGCCGCTGCATTTCCTGACGCCGCGCTACGACCTGCCGGTCGTCCCGGTCAACATCAACTGCCAGGAGCCGCCGCTGACGCCGCTGCACCGGACCTGGGCGTTCGGCCAGGCGCTGCGCAAGGCCTGCGACGCCATGCCGGAGCGGATTGCCATGGTCGGCACCGGCGGCATCTCCCATTGGCCCTGCACGCCGGACAGCGGTACGGTGAACGAAGCCTGGGACCGCGATTTTCTCGACAAGTTCGTCAACAACCGCAAGGACGACCTGCTCGCCTACACCGACGAGGAGGTGTATCGCGAGGCCGGACACGGCGGCTTCGAGATCCGGACCTTCATTGCCATCGCAGCGGCGACCGAGGGTGCAACCGGCGATTTGTGGTTCTACGCGCCGATCCCGATTTTCGCCGTCGGGTGCACGGTCGCGACGATGGCGGTTCAATAGGAACCGTTCATTAGGGAGGTAATGATGGACGGCGCCGTTGCTACGGAAGACCTGGCCAACCGGCCGGCGCATATCCCGGAAGATGAGTGGCTGATGCGGGTCGAGCTGGCGGCCTGCTACCGCATCTTCGACCATCTCGGCTGGATCGAGCTGATCTTCAACCATATTACCGCCCGGGTTCCGGAAAGCGCGTCCGGCGACGCGGTCCACTTCCTGATCAATCCGTTCGGCCTGATGTACCGGGAGGTGACGGCCTCCAATCTGGTCAAGATCGACCTCGAGGGAAATATCGTCGGCGACAGCGCCTGGGGCATCAATCCGGCGGGCCTGCCGATCCACAGCGCCATTCACGAACACTATCCCGTCGCCCATTGCGTGATGCACACCCACACGACCGCCGGCATGGCCGTGGCGTGCAAGGAGGCCGGGCTGGACTGGAACAATTTCTATTCCGCGCAGATCTACAACCAGGTCGCCTACCACGATTTCGAAGGCATCACGGTCAACCCCGGCGAGAAGGTGCGTTTGCTCGCCAGCATGGGCGACAAGCGGCAGCTCATCCTGCGCAACCACGGCCTGTTGAGCTGGGGCGAGACCATCGCGGAAGCCTTTGCCCGGCTGTGGACCCTGAACCGGGCCTGCGAGATTCAGCTGGCGGCCGAAAGCATACCCGGGCCGTCCATTCCGCTGTCCGAGGAAGTCCGGCAGCAATGCGCGCGGGTCAATCTGCAGTTCGACCGGAAATATGGCGGCGGCCAGAATGTCTTCGACGCGCTGCGCCGGATCGTCGACGCTGCCGACCCGTCCTACAGGACATAGCGTCCCGTTCGCAATGTCAGTACACTTGAGAAAGGACTATTCCATTTGGGAGGCGTTGCGATGCGGCGTTTGGCGGAGGTCGAACTGTCCAATGCCGAGCGCAGCGAGTTGAAATGGTTGGCGCAGATCGTGTCGTCGGCGGCCGATAGGCTGACCAGTATGCAGATTGCAGGCATGCTGGGGTTTGCGATCGGACCGCCGATCTCGAGCGCGCCGTTGCCGCTTGCATCGAGACCCCCAACAGCGATCCCAAGCCGTTCCGATGGCCTAAGGCCGCCGACATGCGCTGCAATGGTTAATGTGCGCCGAATCTGTAAGGCATGAACTATTCCGCTGAAGACATAGAACGCCAGCTTCGTTCCGGCGAGGATAGCGGTTGGGAGTTTAAGCAGGTCGAGTTGGCCGGCGAGGTCGCGAAACGGTCGACCCGCAACGATTGGGCCGATGAAATCGCGGCTTTCGCCAACGCGGCGGGGGGCGTGTTGCTCGTCGGTGTGACCGACAGCGGCGAGGTCATGGGTCTGTCCCGCGAGCAAATCTCGGGTCTCGACTCTCTGCTGGTCGAGGTTAGTACCGACTCCATCAAGCCTCCCATTCGCATCCGCACTCGTCACGAAGAACTGTCTGACGGAAAGCTGGTGCTGCTGGCAGAGGTGCCCGAGAGCGATTCCGTCCATGAGAGTCCCGGTGGAACTTACATACGCGTGGGTGCCACGAAGCGGCCCATGGGCGGCGACGAGCGGTTGCGTCTGGCGCAGCGGCGGTCGCAGGCCCGCTTTCTGTGGTTCGACAAGCAGACCGTTCCGGGGACCGGATTCAAGACACTGGCCGAACCGCTCTGGAAACCGTTGCTCAGCGCCGAGGGCGCGGCCGAACCGGAGGCCGCGCTCAGGAAACTGGCGCTCCTGGACGACGACAGCGCGGGAGTCCTGCGCGCCACTGTCGCCGGCGTATTGTTGTGCACTTCAAATCCGGAACAATGGCTTCCCAATGCCTGTATCACTGCGACGCTATACCGAGGCGGAGACCGTGCCTCGGGCCAGATCGATGCGCAGGAGATTACCGGCCCGCTGAACGACCAGGTGGCCGGCGCCGTCGCATTCGCCACGAGAAACATGCAAGTCGCGGCACGGAAGGAACCGGCCCGCACCGATCTGCCTCAATACAGCGAAAAAGCCCTGTTCGAGGCGGTGGTCAACGCAGTAGTACACCGCGACTATTCGATAAGGGGAGGTAAGATTCGCCTGTCCATGTTCGATGATCGACTGGAGATCGTTTCCCCGGGGTCGTTGCCAAACAATCTGACAGTGGAGAGCATGACCTTACGGCAGTCGACGCGTAACGAGGCCCTGACTTCGATATTGGCGCGGATGCCGATAGGAGGAACCAAGGGAGGCGGGGACAGGCAATATTTCATGGAACGCCGCGGCGACGGGGTTCTGATTATTCTCCGCGAAACGCAGGAACTGTGCGGGAAGTTTCCCAAATACCGGGTAATCGACGATTCGGAAGTGCTTCTCGTCATTCCCGCAGCCAGGCAAGAACAGAGTGCTGCCCGTGCGGTCATTTTGGTACGGTCCGGCGACCGACCCATGTCCGGTGCCGAGCTACTTCTCCTGTATCCGAACAAGACCTGGAAGCACGCAACCACTGACGAGATCGGCGAGGCGGCAGTCGATCTTCACACGACCCAGCTTCCAATGACCGTGTTCGCGTCGGCGCCCGGACATGCCGCGCATCTGGAGCAACAATGGACACCTAGCGAGAGGGCGCTCGCGATAGTACTCAACACCCTGCCCAGAGGAGGGAGCGTCATCTTTCCGGAGGCGACCGGTCACATTCCAGGATTGAAAGGCAGGCTCAATCCGATCCGGGACAGCCACGATCGAACTTATCTCTACGCCTCGAACATCGCGATCGACGAGGGCAAACAACAGCCCGTCCACTTTCTGCCGGGAGAAGAACTTCGATTGACCGATGCCGAAGGAACTGAAGTGCGGGTGCGGATCGTCGATATTGTTGGCCGCTCGGCGCTTGTCGAGTATTTCCGCGTTCCCGACAAGTACGATGGGTAGCGGCTCCCTCGACCCTCCGATCGAAGGGACTGGCCTTGCCGAAGGCTCGGAGCAGGAGACATAGCGTGAAGCTCTGCATCGTCGGCGCAGGGTCCATCGGCGGCTTCATCGCCGCCCTGATGGCGGACAGCGGCCACGACGTCTCGGTCGTTGCTCGCGGTGCGCACCTGGAGGCCATTCGCAACGGCGGCCTGCGCCTGGATTATGACGGGCGCCGGATATCAACGAAAGTTGGGGCTTCTGACGATCCGGCCGATCTGGGCGCTCAGGATGTCGTTATCGTATCGGTGAAGGCGCCGTCCCTGCCGGGCGTTCTGCCGATGCTGATGCCGCTGCTGGGGCTGGAAACGCCGATCGTGATTGCGATGAACGGCGTGCCCTGGTGGATGTTCGACGGTTTCGGCGCGCATAACGGCCTGACCCTCCGGTCGGTCGACGGCGACGGCGCGCTCGCCCGGTTCGGCAACAAGGAGCGCCTGATCGGCTGTGTCATTCATATCGCCTGCGACGTGCCGGAGCCGGGCCTGATCCGGCACAACAGCCAGAACCGCTTTATCCTGGGCGAGCCGAACGGCGCAGTCAGCGCCCGCGTGACCGGCCTGGTCGAAGCCATGCAGGCGGCGGGCATCGGCGCCGAAGCGACGGCTGAAATTCAGCAGGAAATCTGGATCAAGCTGCTCGGCAACCTGCCTTTCGCGCCGATCAGCACGATTACCGGAGCGACCAACGATGTATTGGCCGCCACGCCCGACATTCGCCGGACGATGCTGGCGATGTTCGACGAGGCGGTTGCAGTCGGCGCAAATTTCGGCCTCAGGCCCGGCATGACCGCCGAAGCGCGGATCGACCTGGGCGGTTCCCTGATCGACTTCAAGACCTCGACCCTGCAGGATTACGAACAGGGCCGGCCGGTCGAACTGGACGTCATCGTCAACGCGGTACGCGAAATGGGCGACATCGCCGGGATCGACACACCCACCGTCGACATAATCTACGCCCTGGCGGCCCAGAAGGCGGCCCTGGCCGGGCTGTACCGCTATGACACCGGCTCCGAAATCGAAAACGAGGCATCATGACCCGGCGCACGAGACCGCCGTTCCGCGCCGATCAGGTCGGCAGCCTGCTCCGGCCGCCGGCGCTGGCCGATGCCCGGCGGCGCTGGCAGGACGGCGAGATGCCGGAGGGCGAGTTTCGCGCCGTTGAAACCGAGGCGATCCGCGATGCGGTCGCCGGCCAGCGCGATGCCGGCTTGCAGGGCATCACCGACGGCGAGTACCAACGCGACTGGTGGCATCTCGACTTCCTGTCCGGGTTCGACGGCATGGAGATGTGGCAGACCGAAATGGGCGGCGGGTTCAAGGTCGCCGAACAACCGCCGTTGGTGCGCTGCACCGGGAAAGTCGGCTGGCCGGATGGCGGTATCTTCGTCGAGGCCTTCCGGCGGCTGAAGGCGGCTGTCGACGAGGTCGCGCCCGGCGCGACGCCCAAGATCACCATCCCCGGCCCCGGCATGATGCAGTTGCGCGCTGGCCGGAAGGCGGTCGATCCGGCGGCCTACACCGATATGGACCTGTTCTGGGCCGATCTCGCGGCGGCCTACCGGCAGGAGATCGCCGCGCTGGCCGCTGCCGGATGCACCTATCTGCAAATCGACGATGTCAGCTTCGCCTATCTCTGCGACGACAGCCAGCGGGCCGCATTCCGCGCGCGGGGCGAAGAGCCGGACGATGTGTTGCGACTCTATCGCGACGTCACCAACGAAGCGCTGCGCGACCGGCCGGACGGCCTGACCGTCACGACCCATATGTGCCGCGGCAATTTCAAGAGCAGCTGGGTCGCCGAAGGCGGCTACGGGCGCGTGGCCGAGACGCTTTTCCCATCACTGGGCGTCGACGCCCTGTTCCTGGAATACGATAGCGACCGCGCCGGCGGCTTCGAACCGCTCGGCCATGTGCCCGCCGACAAGCATGTCGTGCTGGGGCTGGTGACCACCAAGACCGGCGCGCTCGAATCGAGGGACGATCTGCTCCGGCGGATCGACGAAGCCGCCGCTTTCCTGCCGCTGGACAATCTCTGCCTGAGCCCGCAATGCGGCTTCTCCAGCACCCACCACGGCAACGCGCTCAGCGTCGGGCAGCAATGGGCGAAGCTCGGCCTGATCGTCGACGTGGCGCGGGAGGTTTGGGGGTAGGGGGTCGCGCGGCTGCCCGCCGGGCTATCCAAGCTGTTTCAGGCTGGATCGGTAGCGTTTGGCGTTGGCGACATAGTGCAGCGCATTGAGCCGGAGGCTGGCGATCTGCTGTTCGTCCATTTGCCGAATGGCCTTCGCGGGCGCGCCGACGATGAGCGACCCTTCCGGAAAACTCTTGCCCTCGGTCACCAGCGCGCCGGCGCCGACCAGGCAGTTCGGACCGATATTCGCGCCGTTCAGGATCGTTGCGCCGATCCCGATCAGCGCTCCGTCGCCGATAATGCAACCGTGCAGGGTCACATGATGACCGACCGTGACATTCCGGCCGACGGTGAGCGGGAAGCCGGGATCGGTATGCAGCAGGGCGAAATCCTGAACATTGCTGCCTTCGCCGACGGCGATCGGCTCGTTGTCGCCGCGCAGCACCGCCTGCCACCACACGCTGACGTCCCTGGCCAGCGTTACCTTGCCGATAACGGCTGCGGTCGGCGCTACCCAGCTCTCGTCGTGGCAGGCCGGCGCGATATCGTTCAGGCTGTAAAGCGTCATGGCAGGCAATCTCCCTGACCGGCGACGCGCCGGTTACTCGACAATGCGAGTATCCGGTCCCTCTTCAGCGCAGACCCAATGCGCCGTCCAGTTTGGCGTCCGAAAGGTCGGCATCTGTCAGATGAGCGTCGTACAGGTCGGCGCCGGCGAGGTCAGCGCCGGCCAGAATCGCCCGTTCCAGATCGGCGTGATGGAGTTCGGCGCCCGCCAGGCTGGCGCCGGTCAGATCGGCCTCGACCAGCAGGGCCCGGTGCATGAAGGCGCCTGACAGATCCGCATTTTTCAGGTTGGCGCGCGACAGTTCCGCCCGGATCAGTTCAGCGCCGCGCAGCGAGCATCCTTCGAAATCTGCGCCTTCCAGTGTGTGGCCGTGCAGATTGAAGCCGTCGAGAACGGCGCCGCGAAAATCGCCGCGCTCGCCGTTCCGGCCGCCGGTCAGCAGCCAGGTCATGTGCTTTCGGAATCTGTCGTCGAAATCTGCCCGGGTCATGGCCTGTTGCGCCGCGTTTCCTGTAGGGACAGACGGAACCCGCCGTGCGCCAGAGGTCAAGCCCTTACGCGCAGCCCGCCGCGCCACGCAACCGTATTGCACAATGCGGCAGCCAGGAAAAATGCTGAAAATAAACGAACTTGCCGCACAATCCTGCGACGGACTCGCAATCCGTTCGCCGTTTAACTAAATGATCGCGTTATGGTCCGCGATCGATCGCAGGCCGTCGGTCTCAGGAAAGTTCGCGCCCATGGCTGTCGAAGCGCAAGGAGAAGGTCCGTCGGCGCCGCCGTCCGTGGATGTCCGGACGGTTGCGGGCGCATCGCCGCCCGCAAGGAAGGGCGGATTTCTCCGGGCGCTCGGCCGCGGCACGATCCTGTTGTTCAAGATGGCCGTTCCGGTGGCTGTTCTCGGCGGCGCCGCGATGGTTTTTCAGTTTATGGTGGCGACGAAACCGCCGGTCATCCGCAAGCCGGTGGAGGAGAAGGTCCATTTCGTCGACACCGTTACGGCATCCAGGGGCACGGTCTCACCGCAACTGGTGCTGTACGGCAATATCGTCTCCGGGCGGGAAGTGGAGTTGCGCCCCCTGGTCTCCGGCCGCGTTATCCGCGTCGCCCGGACGTTCGCCGATGGCGGCATTGTCAGGAAAGGCGACCTGCTGGTCGAAATCGACCCGTTCGACTATCGGATCGCGGTAACGGAACGAAAGGCCCAGTTGGCCGAAGCGCAGGCGCGCCTGACCGAGATCGAGGCAGACCTGAAGGGCGAGAAAGCCCTGATCGGGCACGAACGGAACCAGATCGCACTGCGCCAGCGCGATCTCGCCCGGCGCACGTCGCTGGTCGAACGCGGCGCCGGTACGGTGAAACTGCTCGACGATTCCAAGCTTGCGTTGAGCGCTCAGCAGCAGCGGCTGGATGAGCGCATCCGCCGGGCCGCGACACTGGATGCGCGGCTGGTCCAGCAGAAGGCCGTGATCGTGCGTGCCGAATGGGCGCTGACCCGGGCCGAACGGAATTTGCGCGATACCCGGCTGGTCGTCCCGTTCGAAGGATTTCTGCGCGATATTTCCATCGAGATCGGCAAGAAGGTCGGCGTCAACGACAAGATCGCCCGCCTGACCGATGCCGGCCGCTTCGAAGTGGAGTTCCAGGTCAGCGACGCCCAGTATGGGCGCCTGGTCCGCGACGGCAGGGTGATCGGCCGGCCGGCTTCGGTCGTCTGGCAGACCGGCGGCCGGGACTTTACTTTTCCCGCGACAATCGCCCGGGTCTCCGGCCGCGTGTCGAGCGCCAGCGGTGGCGTCAACCTCTTTGCAAGATTGCAGGCGACAGACACCACGACCCTGTTGCGGCCGGGAGTATTCGTCGAGGTTCAAATCGCGGACACGCCCTACCGGAATGTTTTCCGGCTGCCGGACGACGCTCTCGATAGCGGCCGCTTCGTCTATGTCGTGGTCGATGAACGCCTGGACCGCCGCCCGGTATCGGTCGCGGGCCGTGTCGGCAACGATATCCTGGTGCGCGGGGAAATCGCCGACGGCGACCGGATCGTGGCTCGTACCTTCCCGGAAATCGGCCCGAGCCTGAAGGTCAACGTGCCTATGGGCTCTGTCCGCAACCGTCGGTAATCCGCTCCCGATGCGTGCGTCGGCAGACAAATCCGGAGAATCCGGCGGCACCCGGTCCGATATCGCATTCGGCCCGCGCAATATCCGCAGCAAGAACGACCTGATCGGCATTTTCGCCCGTCATCGGACGGCAGCCCATCTGCTGATGGTGCTGATGATCATCGCCGGTTTCTTCGGCCTGAACCGGATGACTACCCAGTTTTTTCCGGATTTCGGCATCGATGTCGTCCTGGTGACGGTATCGTGGCCCGGCGCCAGCGCCGGCGACGTCGACGGCAACATCGTTCAGGCGATCGAACGGGAGGTCCGCTTCGTCGACAGCGTGAAAGCGGTAAAGTCATCGGCCTTCGAGGGGCGGGCCTCGGTCGCCATCGAGTTCGAAGCCGGTTCGGACATGCAGAGCGCGCTGTCGAATATCGAGACGGCGGTCGGCCAGGTCACGACGCTGCCGGAAGATGCCGAGACGCCCACGATCCGGCGGATCTTCCGTTACGATACCCTGTCGCGCATTCTGGTGTCCGGACCGTTTTCCGAAACGGCGCTCAAGGCCTACGCCAAGCAAATCAGGGACGGCCTGTTGCGGCGGGGTGTCGACAAGGTCGATATCGGCGGCGCCCGCAACGAGGAGCTTTTGGTCGAGATCAGGCCGGCAACGCTGCGCCGACTCGAACTCACCCTGAACGACGTTGCCCGGAAAATCCGGCAGACCACGCAGGACGTGCCGTCCGGCGACGTCTCCGGCCGGGCCGAGCGGCAGTTGCGCAGCATCGGCGGGGTCAAGACGGCCCGGGAACTCGGCAGGATCGAGATCAAATCGCTGGCGAACGGCGAGAAAATCCTGTTGCGCGATATCGCAACGGTGCGCGAAGCTTTCGACAGCGACGGCCGGACCTACTGGCGCGGGAAGAACCGGGCGATCCAGTTGCACGCCAAGCGCACGCCGGCGGACGACGCGCTGATTCTTGCCGACGAGGTCGAAAAATATCTTGAGGAGATCAAGCCGACCCTGCCGCCCAACCTGAAACTTGAGCGCTACGATGTCCAGGCCGACCTGATCCGCAGCCGCATTAGCCTGCTCCTGTCGAACGGCGCGACGGGTCTGATTATCGTGCTGGTCGTCCTGTTCCTGTTCCTGAACGGGTGGGTGGCGTTCTGGGTTGCCGTCGGCATACCGATTTCGCTGGCGGCGACGATGATGGCGATGTGGCTGACCGACCAGTCGATCAACATGGTCAGCCTGTTCGCCCTGATCATGACGATCGGCATCATCGTGGACGACGCCATCGTGGTGGGCGAGCATTCCGAATCGCTGCATCGGCAGGGCTACAACAATTCGCTGGCTGCAGAAGCCGGCGCACGCCGCATGGCGACACCGGTTCTCTGCGCATCGCTGACGACGATTGCGGCGTTCCTGCCCCTCCTGCTGATTACCGACGTTGTCGGATCGATCATCCGCACAATTCCGCTAGTCGTGATCGCTGTGATTCTGGCCAGTCTGATCGAGTGTTTCCTCGTGCTTCCCGGCCATATGCGCCATGCCCTCGGGACCGGCAGCGGGCGGCGCGAACGGTCCGGTTCGTTCTCGCCGCTGCTGGGTATCGGCCTCGCGTGGATTTGGCCCCTGATCCCCGCAATTCTCGTCGGCCGCCACGTCGTCATGCCGTTCAAGCGCGGGTTTGACCGTGCATTCGAAGGGTTCCGGGAACGGTTGTTCCTGCCGCTTGTCCGCCTGACGATCCGGTGGCGCTATACGACGGCTGCGCTGGCCATCGCCACATTGATCGGCGCCGCCTCCGTCGTGGCGGGCGGACGCATCAACTTCGTTTTCTTCCCCAACCCCGAAGTGGACAATATTTTCGCAACAGCGGAGTTTTCGGCCGGGACGCCCCGTGCGCGGACCCAGGCGATGGTGGCGGAATTGGAACGGGCGTTGCACGCCGCCGACCGCAAATTGACCGGCGGCAAGGGCGGCCTGGTCCGCTTCAACTTGAGCCTGATCGGCGCGCCTTTAGGGACCAGACCGGCCTCATCGCCGGTCACGGGCAACCATGTCGGCAGCATGTTCATACAACTCGTTCCGGCGGACCAGCGGACTGTCGTGTCGGGCCAGTTCATCTCGGCCTGGAGGAAAGAGATCCGGAATATGCCGGGTCTGCAACAGGTCAATATCAAGGCGGCGACCGGCGGCCCGCCCGGCCGGGATGTCGATGTCCGGTTGACCGGCGCGTCGACTGCGCAGCTGAAACAGGCGGCGCAGGAGCTGAAGTCCTTGCTGATAACGATTCCGGGCGTCCGGGCGATAGAGGACAGCCAGCCTTACGGCAAGATCGAATCGATCCTCGAACTGACCCCCCGGGGCCGGGCGCTCGGCTTCACGACGGAGAGCGTCGGCCGCCAGGTGCGCAACACTTTCGAGGGCGCGATCGCCAAGCGTTTCGCCCGCGGCGACGAAGAAGTCGTCGTCCGGGTGCGGTTCCCGCAGGACCGGCTGACCTCCGAAGCGCTGTACAATCTGCATCTTCGCGCACCGAACGGCGGCTTCGTGCCGTTGAGCGCCATTGTCAGCATCCGGGAAAAACAGGGTTTCGCCCGGATCAAACGCGAGGAAGGCGCGCGCGAGGTGGCGGTGACGGCCGACCTGAACACCAGTGTCATGACGACCCAGCAGGCTATCGTCGAAATGAAGAAGGCCGGGCTCGACGATCTCGCCGGCAAATTCGGATTTCAATACCGCTTCGAAGGCCGCGACAAGGAACAGAAACGCACCTTCACGGACATGGCGATCGGCGCGGGCATCGGGCTGGTCCTCATCTTCGTCATTCTGGCGTGGGTGTTCGCGGGATACATGCGGCCGCTCGTGGTCATGTCGGTCATCCCGATGGGTTTTGTCGGCGCGGTGCTGGGCCACTATCTGATGGGCTACGACCTGACCATCCTCAGTCTGATCGCCCTGATCGGACTTTCAGGCATCGTGGTGAACAATTCGATCATCCTGGTGTCGACGGTGAAGGAACGCACCGACGCCGGCGAACCGGCCTACGACGCCATCGCCAACGGGGCGCGCGACCGGCTGCGCGCCATCATTTTGACCTCGGCAACGACCATCGGCGGCCTGACGCCACTGCTGTTCGAGACCGACCTTCAGGCGCGGTTCCTGATCCCCATGGCGATCACCATGGTCTTCGGCCTGATGATCGCGACGCTTCTGGTCCTGATCGTCGTGCCATCGCTGATCGCCATCCAGGTCGATATCGCCCGTATCTTCTCGCGCCGCGATCCGCACGGCGCCGGAGCGCCGGTTCCGGCGGAATAGGGATGTTCGACGGCTTCACCCACAGCCGTTTCGATGACTGCGAAGCGCCGGATGAAACCTGCGCGGCCCTGCGCGCGTTTTTCTCCCCGGGCTGACAAATCCCGTGACAGGTCGGCCGGAGTCTGTACAACCGGCGGCCGATCAACGATTCTTGCAAGGCGGTAAAGATGGCCGACGAAAAAGTTGCCGTTCTGACGGCGGCCGGCAGCGGCATGGGCGCAGACGCGGCGCGCAAGCTGGCGGAACGGGGCTACAGGATCGCCATCCTGTCTTCCTCGGGCAAGGGCGAGGCGCTGGCCGAAGAACTCGGCGGCGTCGGCGTGACGGGCTCTAACCAGTCGAACGACGATCTGCAGGCGCTGGTCGACAAGACGATGGCGGCCTGGGGCCGGATCGACGTGCTGGTCAACAGCGCCGGCCACGGCCCGCGCGCGCCCATCCTCGAGCTGACCGACGACGACTGGCACACGGGCATGGACGTCTATTTCCTGTGCGTCGTGCGCCCGACCCGCATGGTCACGCCGATCATGCAGCGGCAGGGTGGGGGATCGATCGTCAACATCTCGACTTACGCCGCCTTCGAACCGTCTCCGACGTTTCCGACGTCGGGCGTGTTCCGGGCCGGCCTCGCGGCTTACACCAAACTCTTCGCCGACAAATATGCAGCGGAGAATATCCGGATGAACAACGTGCTGCCTGGCTTCATCGACAGCTTTCCCGAGCAGGAGGAATTCCGGCAGAAAATACCCATGAAGCGCTACGGCACGACCGGGGAGATTGCCGAGACGATCGCCTTCCTGGCCTCGCCGGGCGGCGGTTACATTACCGGGCAGAACATCCGCGTGGACGGCGGCATCACGCGTTCGGTATAGGCCGGCCGTCGAGAGCCGCACACCGCAGCATCACGCCTGTCGCGGTTAGCCCGGATTTCTCACCACAGTCACGGCCCGACAGCGCCGCCCTCCGGGTCGCGACCGGACGCCCGCCCGCGGCGTCGCGGGCCTCGACCGTAGGCCCCGCTACGCTCTTCGGCCCGCTCCTGGCGGAGCGAACGTCCGGACGCGACGCAGACCGTGACTGTGGTGAGAAATCCGGGCAAGGCGCGCAGAGCCATCGCGAAAGGCCCATGCCTGAGACTCCGGACCCGGGATCGGCGGTGCGGGACGCCGGTATCAGGCTTCCCGGGCAATGGCGTGAAAGAATGTCCCGCTCACTGCGCCGCGCCGGCCGCCGCCTGGTCCGAGCGGCCGGCCTTCCCCGTCGTAAACCGTGAAGAAGGCGCCGTCCGTTGCATCGTTCTGCACCGTCGCATAGTGAAATTCGTGGCCGCGAATCGCTGTGCCCGCATTCCCCAGGATGCAATCCCGCGTTATCACCGCGCGCCGGTACCCCAGATGCAGCTTCCGGTCCTTGAAACTTGTTCTGTGCGCAAGCAGGCCCGCCATGACGTGGCCCCGGCCTTCGGCATCCTCGAGGGTCCGGCCGAGGACCATATAGCCGCCGCACTCGCCATGTACGGACTTTGTCCCGGCGAACGCCGTAAGTCCGTCGATAAACCGGCCGGCCGCTGCAATCCTGCCCGCGTGAAGCTCGGGATAGCCGCCGGGCAGCCAGCAGCAGTCGCAATCCGCCGCCGGCGGCTCGTCGTTCAGCGGCGAAAAACGCACAATCTCGGCGCCTTGCCGGCGCCAGTGCGCCGTCATGTGCGGGTAGATGAACGAGAAGGCATCGTCGTCGGCAAGCGCGATTCGCTGGCCGGGCGGATCGAGCGGACGGGTGGCGTCGGCATCGGCTTCTTGCGCGGCATTGCGTTTGTCGAGCGGCGGCCGGGCGAGGGCTTCGATCCGGTCGAGGTCGACGGTTTGCTCGACCTGATCGGCGAGGGCGGCGATCTCTTTCGCCAGATCGCGCCGCTCGCGCGCCTGAACCAGGCCGAGATGCCGGTCCTGAAACGCGAAGTCCGCCCGCCGCGGCACCCAGCCCAACAGGGAAATGCCGGCAGCGGCCAATCCTTCCGTGGCCGTCCGCAGATGGCGTTCGCTGGCGACCCCGTTCAATATAACCCCGCCGAGCGCCAGGTCCGGGTCGAATGCCGCAAAGCCTTTGGCGACGGCGCCGGCGGATTGCGCCTGGCCGGCGATATCGATGACGAGGATGACCGGAATGCCGAAGCGGATCGCGATATCTGCCGCCGCCCCGGAGCGTTCGGCCTGTCCGGCCACGCCGTCGAACAGGCCCATGGCAGATTCGACGATCACCATGCCGTCGGGTTCGGCGGCCGACTCGAGGATCGCCGCCATGTGGCCCGGCGACATGGCCCAACTGTCGATGTTCGCACACTCGGCGCCGCTGGCGGCGCTGTGAAAGGCGGCATCGATATAGTCGGGCCCGCATTTCAGGGCACGCACTCTCCGCCCGCGCCGTGTCAGCGCCGCGATCAGGCCTACGGTCAGCGTGGTTTTGCCGGCCCCCGACCGCGGTGCGCCGACCAGCAGGGCTTTCGCAGTCAAGCAAGCGCCTCGGCAACCGCTGGCGCCACCCGCAACAGCCGGTCGCGCATCGTCACAATGTCGCCGACAACGACGATCGCCGGCGGTTCGATCGGCTGGCGTTTCCGGTCTTCGGATACCGAGCCCAATGTCGAGATCAGGACATCTTCATCCGATCTGGTCGCCGACGAGATCACGGCGAGCGGTGTCTCCGTGGCCATGCCGCCGTCCATGAGCGCCTTGGCGATCCCGTTGAGCCGGCGCAGCGCCATATACAAAATCAGCGGCTGCCCCAGCCGGGCGAGTGCGGCCCAGTCCGTCTCGCCCGTGTCGGCCGCCGCGTGGCCGGTCGCGAACACCACCGCGCTGTTGACGTCGCGCTGGGTGGCCGGGATCGCCGCCACCGCCATCGCCGCCAGACCGGCCGTGACGCCGGGGATGATCCTGAACGGGATGCCGGCTTCCGCCAGTACCAGCATTTCCTCGCCGCCGCGGCTGAACACCATCGGATCGCCGCCCTTGAGCCGCAATACCCGCTGGCCCGACCGGGCGAAAGCGACCATCCGGGCGCACAGCGTGGCCTGGTCGATGGAATGGACCCCGGCGCGCTTGCCGGAGAAGATCCTGCTGGCTTCCGGGCGCGCGAGATCGAGGATCCGGTTGTCGATCAACGCATCGTGCAGGATCACATCGGCCTGCTGCAGCGCGGCGATCGCATTGACGGTCAGATAGCCCGGATCGCCCGGTCCGGCGCCGACCAGCCAGACGCTGCCGGGCTCGAACACCGGGCTGCCGTCCATCATCCCCTCCAGTTTGGCACCGATCATCGCCCTCGCCTCCCCGGATGACAGCGGCGCTGCGAATCCTTATTTCTCCCACCATGGCCACCGAACGACCCCTCCGGCGCGGCTGGACGACCGGCGCCTGCGCCACGGCAGCCGCCAAGTCGGCCTATACCGCCCTGCTGACCGGAACCTTCGAAGACCCGGTGACGATCGCGCTGCCGCGCGGCGACCGTGCCGCGTTCGTGCTGGCGCGCCATGAACTCGCGCCGGACTCGGCGACGGCCGCAATCGTCAAGGATGCCGGCGACGACCCGGACGTGACCCATGGCGCACTGGTCGAGGCCACGGTACGCAGGGCCGAAGGCGGGCTGCGTTTCAGGGCCGGTCCCGGCGTCGGCACGGTGACCAAGCCGGGCCTGCCGGTCGGGCCGGGCGAGCCGGCCATCAACCCGGTGCCGCGGCAGATGATCGCCGCCGCCATCGCCGAGGTCGCCCAAGCCCACGATGCAACCGGCGATGTCGAGGTCGAGATATCGATTCCCGGCGGCGAGGAACTGGCGAAAAAGACGATGAATGCGCGGCTCGGCATCCTCGGCGGCCTGTCGATCCTCGGCACGACCGGGATCGTCGTCCCCTATTCCTGCGCTGCCTGGATCCATTCCATCTACAGTGGGATCGACGTCGCCCGGGCGACCGGGCTGACCCATGTCGCCGGGGCAACCGGATCGACCTCCGAAGCCGCGGTCCAGCGCTACTACGACCTGCCCGAGAGCGCGCTGATCGACATGGGCGATTTCGTCGGCGGCATGCTGAAACATCTGCGCAAACGTCCCGTGCCGCGGGTCACCATCGCCGGCGGCGTCGCGAAAATGACCAAGCTGGCCCAGGGGCGGCTCGATCTCCATTCCGGCAAGGGCGCGGTCGACCGCGCGGCGCTCGCTTTCGTTGCGAAAGAGGTCGGGGCAAGCGAAGCCGCCATCGCTGCAATCGGCGCGGCGAACACCACGGCCCAGGCCTTTCAGATCGCCGCCGCCGAAGGGCTGGCGCTCGGCGATGCGATTGCCGGCGCGGCCCGGCGCGAAGCGGCGGCGGTCGTCGCCGGCGCCGATATCGAGATCGACGTGCTGATCTTCGACCGCGACAGCAAACTCGTCGGAAAATCGGGCTAAGCGCATCCGGCCGGCCCTCCCCGGAAGCGGCGGCGGTATTCCGGATCGTACAATGCGCTTTCCGTGAAATCCTCTGCCGCCAGAGCCGGCCCGACCAGGATCGTCGCCGTGCGCTCCATCGGCGCCGCGGCGGCCAGCGCCTCGATGGTGCCGAGCGTGCCCTGCAGGATTCGTTCGTCGGGCCAGCTCGCCCGGCAGACGATGGCGACCGGGCAATCCGGGCCGTAATGGGGCAGCAGCACCGCCACAATCCGGTCGAGCACATGGATCGACAGGTGCAGCGCCAGGGTGGCGCCCGAGGCCGCGAAGGTCTCCAGTTTTTCGCGCTCCGGCATTTTGGTGGCCCGGCCGGAGGTGCGGGTAAGGACCAATGACTGCGCGACCCCCGGCAGGGTCAGTTCCCGCTTCAAGGCAGCCGCCGAGGCCGCAAACGCCGGAACGCCCGGCGTCATGGTGTAGGGAATGCCGAGCCGGTCCAGCCGGCGGAACTGTTCGCCGACCGCACTCCAGACCGAGAGATCGCCGGAATGCAGCCGGGCGACATCCATCCCTTCGGCGCCGGCGCCGCAAATTTCGTCAATGATTTCATCCAGGCTCATCGGCGCGGTATCAACGATTTTCGCCCCCGCCGGGCAATGCGAAAGAATATCGCGGTGCACCAGCGAGCCGGCATAGAGGCACACTGGGCAGCGGCCCAGCAGTTCCCGGCCGCGCAGGGTGATCAGGTCCGGCGCGCCCGGACCGGCGCCTATGAAATGCACGGTCATGGGCCCTCACCCCGCGCCACCGCGCAGGTGACACCGTTCCGGGCGATCCGGGGCAGCAGCAGGCGCGCATTGTGCCCGGCGGCGGCCAGCGCGGCGGCTTCCGAAACGGCAGCGAGGCCGGTTGCCTCCTCCGCCAGCGACGACCTGGTGCGACAGAGCGGCTGAACGGCCTCGAGATCGGATCGCCCGACCCATAGCAACGGCACGCCAATTGCCGCGGCGGCCTCGGCAACGCCCGCTTCGTCCAACTTGAAGGCCGGCGCGGCAAGCGCGTCGATCCGTTCCGGCGGCAGCCCGATCTGCGCCAGCGCCTGATCGACCGCGGCGGCGATCCGGGCGGCCGGACTGTCGCGGCGGCAGCCGATCCCGACGACGATCACGGTTTGGTTGCCCGAAGCTGGGTGACGGTCATCGCCGGGCGGAAACCCTGCATGCCGCCGATCCGGTCGAGCCGCTCGACCGACAGCCGGGTCAGCGTGCCGCCGGTCTGCCCGACGAAGGCGCCGAGCGCCAGGTCGCTCTCCAGCGTCACGCTGTTGGCGACCAGACGGCCGCCGGACGGCAGCGCGCGCCACGCTGCTTCGAGCACGCCCTCGCCGGCGATCCCGCCGCCGATGAAGACAGCATCCGGCGCCGGCAGGGACGCCATTGCGCCGGGCGCTTCGCCGACGACGATTTCCAGATGGGGCACGCCGAGCGCAGCGGCGTTTTTTCTTGCCCGCGCCGCCCGGTCGTTCCGCCGCTCCACGCCGACCGCCCGGTTGGCCGGATGGGCCAGCAGCCATTCAATGGCGACCGAGCCCGAGCCGGCGCCGATATCCCAGAGCCGTTCGCCGGCGCGCGGCGCGAGGCTGGAGAGCGTCACCGCCCGGATTTCCCGCTTGGTCAGCATGCCGTCGGAGTCGAACAGCCGGTCGTCCAGACCGGCGCCAGCCGGAATCACCCGGGCTTCCGGCGCTGCGGCGACGCAGATCGCCATCAGGTTCAGCCGCGCGATATCGGGCAGATCGAAACCCTCGGCCCTGCTTTCGCGAATTCGTTCCGCCGGGCCGCCCAATGCTTCCAGCACGGTAATTTGGCTCGCGCCGAACCCGTTGTCGGTCAAGAGCCGCGCGACCGTCTGAGGCGTCGTCTCATCGGCGGACAGGACCAGCAAGCGCCGGGACGGCTGAAGCCGGGGCAGCAGCGTCTCGACCGAATGGCCACACAACGACAGGAGGTCGGCATCCTGGACCGCCCAGCCCATGCGGCCGGCCGCGAGGGCAAAGGAAGACGGCGCCGGAAAAACCGAGTATTCGGCCGCCGAGATGCTTTCCGCCAGAACCGAGCCGATGCCGTGATGGAACGGATCGCCGGAGGCCAGAACCGCGACCGGCGTGCCGCGCAGGGCTTCGATCTTCGGGATGACGGAACGGATCGGGCTCGGCCACGCGACCGCTTCGCCGCGGATCGAATTTTCGATCAGGCGCAAATGGCGTTTGCCGCCGAAGACGGTTTCGGCATTTGCGACCGCCTGCCGGGCCGCCGCACCCAATCCCTCGACACCGTCCTCGCCGACTCCGATAATCGACAGCCAGCGCCGGCCGCACCCGGCGGTTTCGATCGGCGCGGGGGAGCCGGACGGTGTCACGACTGAAAGTCCTTCTGCTCGGCGGCACCGCCGAAGCCAGCGCCTTGGCCCGATTGATCGCCGGCGACAGCCGTTTCGACGGTACCCTGTCGCTCGCCGGCGTTACCCGGTTGCCCAACCCGTCGCCGCTGGAAACGCGGATCGGCGGCTTCGGCGGCGCAGACGGCCTCGCCCGCTATCTGCGCCAACACGGCGTTGGCGCCCTGCTGGACGCCACCCATCCCTTTGCCGCTACCATCTCCGCCAATGCCGCAGCCGCTGCGGCAGCCGCTGCCGTGCCCCGTCTCGCCGTGCTCCGTCCGGCCTGGGAGGAGATGCCCGGCGACCAATGGATCCGCGTGCGGGACATGCAAGGCGCCGCGACCGCACTGGGCCAGGAACCCCGAAGCGTGTTCCTGACGGTCGGCCGCAAGGATCTCGCGCCGTTCCGGGCCGCGCCGCAGCACCGCTACATCGTCCGCAGCGTCGATCCGCCGGCGGTGGAATTCCTGCCGCCCGATGCCGATGTCATTACGGCCCGTGGCCCGTTCGCCGTGGCGGACGAAGCGCGCCTGCTGCGGCAGCGCCGCATCGACATGATCGTCACCAAGAATTCCGGCGGTTCGGCGACCGTCGCGAAGCTTGTCGCGGCGCGGCAGCACGGCCTGCCCGTCGTCATGGTCGAGCGCCCGCCGACGGCCGGACAATCCGTCCCGACGGTCGACGCCGCCTGGCGCTGGCTGTTGGCGCGTCATGAGGCTGCTTCCGCCCGGCGCGGCGTGTAGACCCAGACGTCGTCGCCATTGCGCGGGATGCTGCGCGTGGCGCTGGAACCGACGATCACCACCGTCCGCATGTCCGCCATGCCGGTTTCGGCCGCGGAGAGCGGTACGACGACAATCTCTTCGTCCGGCCGGCTGACCGCCGTGGCGAAGATGACCGGCGTGTCAGGCGCACGCACGTCCCGCAACAGGTCCAGCACCCTGCCGAATTGCCAGGGCCGGGCCTTCGAGACCGGGTTGTACAGGGCCAGCACAAAATCGGCCCCGGCGGCGGCGCGCACCCGCTGCAGCACCGTATCCCAGGGTTTCAGGTTGTCGGACAGCGAGATGGCGCAGAAATCGTGGCCGAGCGGCGCCCCGATCCGGGCCGCGGCGGCGGTCATGGCCGTCACGCCGGGTACGATCGATATATCGAAATCGGCGCTGCCCCGCTCTTCGACTGCCTCGAACAGGGTTGTGGCCATCGCGAACACGCCAGCGTCTCCCGAGGAGACGACGGCGACAGTCGCGCCGTCGGCCGCGAGTTGCAGCGCGTGGCGGGCGCGGTCCAGTTCCTCCCGATTGTCCGATGCGTGGACGATCTGATCGTCGCGCACCGGCGCCCGCGCCAGATAGGGGCCATAGCCGATCAAATGGCGGGCTTGCCGCAGGGCCTCATCTGCGGCCGGCGTGCGATGGCATTCGTCGCCCGGACCTAGCCCCACCACATAAATGCGCCCGCTCATGACGTCGCCCGTCCGGTCGGCACGAGCACCAGCGAGAAATAGGGTGCGTCGTCGCCCGGCTTATCCACCAGCGGGACGATCCGTTCGTCTGGCGTCGACCCGGCTTCCACGAAGATCGCCCGCTCGAGCAGCCCGGACCGGTCGAGCGCCCGCCGGATCTTGGGCAGATGGCGCCCGACCTTCATGATGACCGCCGCATCTGCAGATTGCAGCCGCGCGACCAGTGCGGCTTCGTCCAGGGTGCCCGCGAGGACCGACAGGGAATCGTCGCCGCGGGTCATCGGCACGCCGGCCCGGCTCCAGCAGGCGGTCATCGCCGTCACGCCCGGCACGACCTCGGTATCGTAACGCGGCGCCAGCCGGTCATGTACATACATGAACGACCCGTAGAACAGGGGATCGCCCTCGCAGAGCAGCGCAACGTCCCGGCCGCCGTCGAGGACGGTTGCGATGTCTCTCGCGGCCTCGTCGTAACAGGACGCCATCCCTTCCAGGTATTCGGCGGAGCGCTTCGAAACCTCTATCGTGTAGGGATAAGTGAAGCACAATTCTTCGGCATCCGGCGCAAGATAGCCGTCCGCTATGCGCCGGGCGTGGCCGGTCTTTCCCGATTTGGCGAACCAGGCGACGACCGGCGCCTTGCGAAGCAGGCGGGCCGCTTTCACTGTCAGCAATTCCGGATCGCCGGGACCGACCCCCAGGCCGAACAATTTTCCTTCTGCCTTCATCGCGGTCCGCTCGGTCCGGGCCAATCACTCGCGGTCGCTGGCCAGCGCGTTAACCGCCGCCGTCGCCATGGCGCTGCCGCCGCGCCGGCCGCGCACAATGACATGGGGCAGGTCTGCCCTGGCCGCCAGCGCCTCCTTCGATTCGGCGGCGCCAACGAAACCGACCGGCACGCCGATCACGGCCGCCGGCGCGGGCGCGCCCTCGTCCAGCAATTCGAGCAGCCGGAACAGCGCCGTCGGCGCATTGCCGATGGCGACGACGGCGCCCGCCAGCCGGTCTTGCCACAGGTCGACGGCGGCTGCCGACCGGGTCGTCTCCATGCGGCGGGCCAGGTCCCGAGCCGCCGGCACCTCAAGCGTGCAGATCACTTCATTGTCGGCGGGCAGCCGCGAGCGGGTGATGCCGCTGGCGATCATATTCGCGTCGCACAGGATCGGCGCTCCGGCACGCAGCGCGTCACGCGCCGCATCGGCAAAGCCGGGCGAAAATCGGAGATCGCGGGCCAGATCGACCATACCGCAAGCGTGGATCATGCGGACCGCGACCCGCGCCTCAATTTCAGAAAATCTCGAAAGATCGGATTCTAACCGTATGGTCTCGAAAGATTTTTCGTAAATTTCTGCGCCGTCGCGGCTATAGTCGTAATACCGTGTCATCGACTTGACCTTCAGTTGGAGGCAGGCCCGATGGCATCGGGTATCGGTGCCTCTGCCTGCGCCAGTATCGCTGCCGCAGCCTCGCGCGCCAGATTTGTGCGTTCCGGCGGATCGCCCGCCAGCCCGTCGAAAACGAGATCGTAACCGTCCGGCGTCGCCACAAGGGTCGTGGCGGCCGGGGCCGGATGCGCGCAGCCCTTGGTGCAACCCGAGATATGGAGCAGCCCGGTTCCTGCCAGAACTGCCGCAGCGAAGAAAGCCGCGTCCGCGCGGGTGTCCGCCTCGGCGCTGCGACAACGCGGACGGCCGGCGCAGGTGACGATGCGGCTGCGCGGGTCGCCGGGTTCCACGATGAGGTCCAAATCCGACGCCGCGTCGCGGAGGGTTGCGGCATTCGATGGCGAGACGCCCCACAGGATAACGGATTTCCACGGCGTCACTCGGATCGTGCCATCGGCATAGTCGCGCGCCAGAGTCGCCAGATCGGCGAGCGCTGCAGATTCGAGGCTGCCGAACGGGGCGGCCATCGCAAAACAACCCTGTGCCGCGTTCGCCACCGGCAGGAACCCGGCAGGCGGCCGACCCGCTTCCCGACATGGCCGGGTTGCCGGCCGAAGCTCGCCTTCAAGCGCGGCGGCATCGTAAATCTCGCGAGCGCTGCGTGCGGCAACCATTGTCTTCATACGCCACGACGGCGACTCGGCGGGGCGGGAACCGTCCGACCCCGCTTGCCCCTTCATCCAGGACAGGAACGCCGCCAGCAACCGGCAGACCGAGTCTTCCAGTTCGCTCACTGGCAGGCTGAGCCGGCAATCGCCGCCGGCCAAGGCGACGACCGCGCTATCGCCATCGGGCCGGACCATGATGTCGGCCGAGCAGCCGGTTAGCGGCACGGTCACGCCGGCATCGACCAGCAGGCCGAACTTGTCGGGCAATTCGTGAAAGGCCGGATCGATTTCCAGTGCGGCGCTCAACCGGCGCGCCAGATCGTGCGAGTCGAAGGCCGCGGCGGGATCGTCTCGCCCCAGCGGGTCTGCGAGCACATTCCGCACCGCTTCTGCCCGCGGATGCGCCGCGGCGAGCCCGACCTGCGCCATCTGTCCGGCAAAGCCGTCAACACCGGCTTCCGACAGGCCGCGGACCTGGAGATGGCCGCGGTTGGTGAGGTCGACGATGCCGTTGCCGTATCGCCCGGCCGCCGCGGCCACCGTCTCCGCCTGTTCGGCGGTCAGCGTTGCCGCCCGCGGCTTGACCCGCACCAGCAATCCGTCGCCGGACGCCATCGGCGTCATCAAGGACGGGCACCAGCCCCTGACCGCCCGCTTTTTTGCCGAGCCGGTCATTCGACATCCCCGCGCAATATGGCGGTGGTCGAGTTGCGGCGCGGCTGCCACAGGCCGCGCTCGACCGCTTCGTTGAACCGGTCGATCATGGCGCCGCGCGCCGCAGGATTGACCTGTTTCAGGAACGCATCGACGTCGTTGTCGCCCAGCGTGGCATCGAATATCCGGTCGAACTGGCGGTCCAGCCGGTCCGGCATCGTCGCCGCGAAAGCGAACACCCCTTCCAGGGAGCGCGCAATCTCCGCGCCGCCGCGATAGCCGTGGCGCATCATGCCGGCAATCCAGGCCGGATTGGACGCCCGGCCCCGGACGATCCGGTTGATTTCTTCGCGCAGGGTACGCGCGCGGGGCGCTTCCGGATCGGCGGTATCGAGGTGGTAGACCCTTGGCTCCGCCCCCAGCCGGTTCGCGGCGGCGATAAACCCGCCTTCGTGCGCCGCGAAATCGGTCGAATCGAGCAGATCCACTTCCCGATGATCCTGCCCGTGGACAAGCGCGTCCGCGTTTTGCACCCGATCCGAAAATCCTTCGGGATCGGCCCGGCCGTCCAGCCCCTGTCCGTAGGCGTTGGCCGACGACGCCAGATAGCTGTCGCCCAGCTCGTCGCGGCCGGTCCAGGCGCCGGTCTCGATCAGGGCGGAGACGCCTGCCCCGTAGGCGCCGGGCGCCGCGCCATAGATGCGGGTCGTGGCCTTGCGGAAAGCCGCTTCGTCCAGATCGCCCGCCGCGCCGGCGAGCGGGTTGACGTCGCCGCTTTCCTGCCGCCGCCCGATTGCCCGCACCACGGCGTCGAACATGGCGATCTGCGCTTCGAATGCATCGCGGAACAGGCCGGAGATGCGCAGGGTGACATCGACCCGAGGCCGGCCCAGCCGGTCGGCCGGCACGATCTCGAAGCCGGTCACCCGGCTGGACCCTTCGTTCCAGACCGGCTCGGCCCCGACCAGCACAAGCGCCAGCGCGAGGTCTTCGCCCCCCGTCCGCATCGTGGCGCTGCCCCACAGGTCGATCATCAGCGCGCGCGGCCAGTCGCCCATTTCCTGAAGATGGCGCCGGATCAGTTCGTCGGCCGTACGCCGGGCCAGCACCATGGCGGAACCGGTCGGCACCCCGCGCGGATCGATGGTGAACATGTTGCGCCCTGTCGGCAGCACGTCGCCCCGGCCCCGGGTCGGCGCGCCGGAGGGGCCCGGCGGAACGAACCTGCCGTCGAGCGTATCGAGCAGGGCCTGCCGTTCCGACGCGGCGCAGGCGTCCAGCCGCGCCTCCAGATCGGCGCTTCGATCCGCCGACGCATCGCGTTGCAGCGCCGACAGAAGCGCGGTGCGCCTGCCCGCTGCCGGAACCTGGCCGAATATGTGCAGCCCGTCCCTGATCTGCAGATCCTTGACGTCGCACAGATAGGTATCGAGCCGCGCGAGCCGGTCGTCTTCGGACATGCCGGAACTGGCGCCGCACTCCTCAAGCAGGCCGAGCGCCTCGGCCCGCTCCAGGATTTCGGCGCGCAACAGGGCGGTGCGCCGTTTGTCGAGGCCGTCGGCGCCGGCATACTCGTCGATCAGCCGTTCCAGTGCCAGCGCCGCGCCGTGCGAACCGGCGGCCTTGAGCGGCGGGGTCAGATGCCCGATCGTCACCGCGCCCAGCCGGCGCTTGGCCGCTGCAGCTTCGCCGGGATTGTTGACGATGAAGGGATAAGCCACCGGGATGCCGCCCAGCAGCGCCGTCGGGAAACAGGCCTCGGACACCGCAACCGCCTTGCCGGGCAGCCATTCCAGCGTGCCGTGCGCGCCCAGATGGATCATGGCGTCGATGTCTTCGAGGCAGCGCAGCCACAGATAGAACGCAACATAGGCGTGGCGCGGCGGGACATCCGGATCGTGATACAGCGCCTTGCGATCGAGACGCTGGCCCCGGTTCGGCTGGATTGCGGCGACCAGGCGGCCGAAGCGGCCGAACCGGATAAGAAAGCGGCCGTTTTCGACCGCCGGATCGTCTTCCGGCTCGCCCCAGGTTTCGAGGATGCGCGCCCGGGCCTCTTCCGGCAGCGCCGCGAACAGCCGGCGATAGGTTTTCAAGTCGAGAACCGGCTGCGCCGGGCCCTCGCACAGGGCTGCGACCAGATCGAGTGCCGACACGTCGGCCTGAACATCATAGCCGGCTTCGCCCAGCAGGGCCGCGATCTCGACGCCGCTTTCGATGGTGTCGAGGCCGATGGCGTGGGCAAGCTGGCCGGCCGCCGGGTAGTCGGACAGCACCATGCCGATGCGCCGCTCGCCGCGCGGACGTTGCGCCAGCCGTATCCAGCGCGCGGCCTGTTCCGCTACCAATGCGATTCCTCGCGGGTCAGCGGCGTGGCTCGTCCGGGAAAATTCCAGCCGATCTTCGCGATCGTCCTCCGATTTGAAGGAAATCGCGGTCGTCGAGAGCCGGCCGTCCAGCTCCGGCAGAACGATCTGCATGGCGAGGTCGGACTGGGACAGGCCTCGGGACGAACTCGTCCAGGCGTCCCGGGACGATCCGGCCAGCATCAGCTGAAGCACCGGAACGCCGGCGGCATCGAGCGGCGAACCGCTGTCGTCGCGCCGCGCAGAAAATGCCGTCGCGTTGAGGACGAGATCGGGTTCGATGGCCCGCAGCCGCGCCGCGACCCAGGCCGCGGTTTCGGGATCCTTGAGGCTCCCGACATAGAGGCCGGCCGTGCGGATGCCGCGCTCGGCGAGCTGCAGCGCCAGATCGGTCAGCGGCGCGATATCGCCGGCCAGAAGATAGGCCCGGTAGAACGTGATGACCGCCGTGGCCGTATGCGGCTCCGGGCATGCGGCCAGTTCATGCTCGCCGAAGGGCGGGACCGGGCGGAGGTCGGCCTTCGGCGCCGGCCCCAGACCCGCCAGATGCGCCATCTGCGCCAGCGCCAGTCCGACATTGTGCGGCCCGCCTTCGGCAAAGCAGCGGTCGAGGCGTTGGAGGTCCGCCTGCGCGACGGTCGACAGTTCGGCCAGCCGCGGATCGGGCCGGCCGTCGCCCGGGACCAGCGCCAGCAGAATCCTCGAATCGGCGCAGATCCGGGCAACTTCCTCGATGCCGTAGCGCCAGTATTCCAGCCCGCCCAGGAGCCGCGCCACGACGATGCGCGCTTTGGCGATCACCTCCTCGATATAGACATCGACGGACAGCGGGTGGCGCAGCTTGCCGATATTGGCCAGCCGCAGGGTCGGCAGCGTCCCGCCCTGCGCCCGGCACGCCACGGTCGCGGCGGCAAGATCAGTATCCGCGAACGACAGGAACACCATGTCGGCCGGGCTCTGCCCGAGATCGACGGCAGTGTCGATTTCGTCGAGGCTGTGCGCTTCGCGGAAAAGGAGGTGCATGGTTCAGGGCGCAAGCGTCATCGTTATGGCCTGCCGGTCCAGGCCCGCTTGTCCGATCACCACCAAATGCGTCGCGCGGCGCTCGCCGGCCGCCCACGGGCGGTCGTAGTGATGGTTGACCCGCCGGCCGACGCCCTGGATCGCCAGCCGCATCGGCTTTCCGGCCACGGCCGCAAACCCCTTGATGCGGAGGATGTCGTGGTCGGCCGCAACCCGCGACAGGCTTTCGGCGAACGCCTCCGGCGATCCGATCTCACCCAACGCGACGTCGAACGATTCGAAATCGTCGTGCTCGTGGTCGTCTTCATCGTCATGGTGCGACGGCCGAGCGTCGAGATCGTCTTCCGCCGCAGCGCCCAGGCCGAGCAGGATCGCAGGGTCGACCGCGCCTTCCCTGGTCGCGATCATCCGGATCGGCCGCCCCGCCGAGGCAGCGATTTCCTCGCGCAGTCCGGGCAGCCGGTGCGCCCCCAGCAGGTCGGTCTTGTTCAAAACGACGATATCCGCCGCCATCAGTTGGTCTTCGTACAATTCCTGCAACGGGTTATCGTGGTCGATCGACGGATCCTCCTCCCGCATCGCGTTGATGGCCTCCAGATCGTCGGCGAAGCGGCCTTCGGCGACCGCCGGCCCGTCGATCACGGCAACGACGCCGTCGACGGTCAACCGCGACCGGATTTCGGGCCATTCGAAGGCCTTGATCAACGGCTTGGGCAGCGCCAGGCCGGAGGTCTCGATCACGATATGCTCCGGTGGCTCATCCCGGTCGATGAGCGCCTGCATGGTGGGCACAAAATCGTCCGCCACGGTGCAGCACAGGCAGCCGTTGGCCAGTTCGACGATATTCTCTTCCGGGCAATCCTCGATCCCGCAGTTCTTGAGCGTATCGCCGTCGACGCCCTCGGCGCCGAATTCGTTCACGATAACGGCCAGGCGACGGCCATTCGCGTTGCTCAGCAGATGGCGGACCATTGTCGTCTTTCCCGCGCCGAGGAAGCCGGTAATGATGGTGGCGGGAATCTTGGCGGCGGTAAAACTCATGCGCTGTCTCGCGGTTCAAACAGATCGTCGGGATGGGCGGGGACGCGGGCGACCATGACGTCGCGCAGCGAGGCCGCGCGCTTCGACGGCATGACAACCCCGGTCCGGGACTTGTCGTAGACGAGGGCGTAGTCGATCACGTCGTCGGCCAGATCGGCGTTCAGGAAACCCGCCAGATACGCCCATTTGCCCGGCGACGCGATAGCGAGACTGCATCCCTGCTCGCAATTGGCCATGCAGTTGACCGGATTGACCCGGATCGACGCTTCCAGATCGCGCGCGCGCAGCCGTTCCACCACGGCATCGTGCAGTCGGGAGCCCGCCGTCGGCTCCTCCGACGGGCTGGCGTCCTCGCCGGCCGGCTTGCAGGTCAGGCAGATATGAAGCACCGGTCGCCGGTCGGTCACCCTGCTATACTCCGCCGAGAACAAGAAAACTGCCGGCAGGTTCCGGCTGCCGGCGCGGTTCGATCTGCAGCATCTGCCGACGATCGTCGCCGACTGCCGCCGGGACAGCCACGGTTCGGGATCGACGGCGCTGACCGCCATTACGTTGCGCCTGGGTCACAGGCATCTTGGCGGCTTCTTTGGCGTGCGCCGGGGCGGGAGTCAAGAAAATGGCCGGTTCGACGCCGGTATGTCAGCGGCCGGAGCATCCGGCGTGCCCAACGCGGCCAATAAACCCGCACACCAGCGGGCGAAAGCGGTTATCCAGCACTATCGACAGGCAGGGAGCGCGATATCGGTGGACAACCTCTATCTGATCCTGGGGGGCGCCCGGTCGGGCAAGAGCCATCATGCCGAAGCCCTGATCGAGGCGGCGCCGCAGCCGTGGCGCTATATCGCGACGGCCCAGGCCCTCGACGACGAAATGCGCCGGCGCATCGAAGAGCACAGAAGCCGGCGCGGGACCGGCTGGCAGACTGTCGAAGCGCCGCTCGAACTCGCCGCCGCCCTCGATACCTGCGTCAGCGATGCGCCGGTGCTGGTCGATTGCCTGACTCTGTGGCTGAGCAACCTGATGCTGCAGGAGCGCACGGTCGGGCCGGTCGTCGATGAATTGATGGATGCACTGGAACGTCGGCGCGGGCTGACCGTGCTGGTGTCCAACGAGGTCGGCCTGGGGATCGTCCCCGAGAACCGGCTGGCCCGGGATTTCCGCGACGCAGCCGGCATCCTGCACCGCAGGGTTGCTGCATCCGCGCAACATGTGCACTTCATGGTCGCCGGGATCCCCACGATCGTCAAAGGAACGCAATGACCGACGACACGGAAGAAAAGGCCCGTCACAAGGCGAAGATGGCCAACCGGAAGGCCGTCCAGGACGCCGAGGTCGCCTCGAAGAAACTCGAGAAGGGCCTGCTCATGGTCCACACCGGGCCCGGCAAGGGCAAGTCGACGGCCGCCTTCGGGCTCGCCCTGCGCATGATCGGCCGGGGCCACCGGGTCGGCGTCGTGCAGTTCATCAAGGGCGCCTGGTCGACCGGCGAGAAGCTGGCGCTCGAGGCGATGGCGCCGGACATGGTCGAATGGCACGCCATGGGCGAAGGATTTACGTGGGAGACCCAGGACCGGGAGCGGGACATCGCTGCCTCTCGCGCGGCGTGGGAAACCGCGCGCGCCATGATGGCCAATCCGGAATTCGGCCTGGTCGTCCTGGACGAGCTGAACATCGCCCTGCGCTACGACTATCTCCCGCTGGACGAGGTGATTGCCGGGTTGGCCGGTCGGCCGGAAAACCTTCATGTCGTGGTGACCGGCCGCAATGCCAAGGCGCCGCTGATCGACGCCGCCGATCTCGTGACCGAGATGACCCTCGTCAAGCACCATTTCAAAGCCGGCGTCAAAACCCAGGAGGGGATCGAATACTGATGCCCGGGCGGGCGATTGTGCATGGGGCGATCACGGGACTGTCGATCACGGGACGGGCAGTCACGGGACGGGCGATCATGCTGCAGGGCACCGGATCGAACGTCGGCAAATCGATTCTCGCCGCCGGCCTCCTGAGAGCCCTGTCGAACCGCGGTCATGCTGTCAGCCCGTTCAAGCCGCAGAATATGTCGAACAATGCCGCCGTGACCGCCGACGGCGGCGAAATCGGCCGGGCGCAGGCGCTTCAGGCCCAGGCGGCCCGGGTCGCGCCCAGCGTTCACATGAACCCGGTATTGCTGAAGCCGAGTTCCGAAACCGGCGCCCAGATCGTGGTGCAGGGCAAGGTGGCCGGCGACGCCCGCGCGCGCGAGTTCCAGAGCATCAAACCCCGGCTGATGCCCCGGGTTCTGGAGAGTTTCGGCAGAATGCGCGAGATGGCGGATTTCGTTGTCGTCGAAGGCGCCGGCAGCGCATCGGAAACCAATCTGCGCGAGGCGGACATCGCGAATATGGGCTTTGCTGCCGCCGCCGATATTCCCGTCGTGCTGATCGGCGACATCGACCGGGGCGGCGTCATCGCGGCCATTGTCGGCACGCAGGCGGTCGTCGCCCCGTCGGACGCCGCCCTGATCGGCGGTTTCATCGTCAACAAGATGCGCGGCGATCCTTCCCTGTTCGAGCGCGGCATGGCGGACATTTCGGCGCGCACCGGCTGGCCGGCGCTCGGGCTGGTGCCCTTTTTCGACCGCGCCCGCTTCCTGCCGGCGGAGGACTCCTACGATCTCTCCGGCTCGCGCGGGGACGCGGCCGCCGGTGACGCTTCGGACAAGCGCGTCCGGATTGCCGTGCCGCATTTGCCGAGGATCGCCAATTTCGACGACCTCGATCCGCTGAGCGCAGAGCCGGATGTCGACCTGATTCTCGTCGATCGCGGCGCTCCGCTGCCCGCAGATGCCGATCTCGTCATCCTGCCGGGCAGCAAGGCGACCGTCGCCGACCTTGCGTCCCTGCGCCGGGAAGGCTGGAATATCGATATCCTGGCGCACCATCGCCGCGGCGGCCATGTTCTGGGCCTGTGCGGCGGTTTCCAGATGCTCGGACGGACGATCGCGGATCCGGACGGCCTGGAAGGCCCGCCGGGAACCGTCGATGGGCTCGGCCTCCTGGCGGTCGATACGGTATTGACCGGCCCGAAGACGGTCACCGAGGTCAGCGGCGAATCCGTCGACGGCGGCAGCCGCTTCGCCGGCTACGAGATTCACATGGGCAGGACCGCCGGCCCGGACTGCGGCAGGCCGGTCCATCGACTGTCGGACGGCAGGCCCGACGGCGCCCGCTCGGCCGACGGCCGGGTCGCCGGTACCTATGTGCACGGCCTGTTTATCAGCGACAGCCATCGCGGCGAATGGCTGCGCGGATTCGGCGCGACCAGCGGCATCGACTGTCACGATGCGCTGGTCGACCGGACCCTCGACGACCTGGCTGGCCATCTGGAAGCGCATGTCGATATCGACCGCCTGATCTCTATGGCGCGATAGCGAGGAACAGCGCAACCGCCGCCGCGATCTGGATCGCGCAAGCACGGCGATACAGGCCGAGCGCCCGGCCGACATCTTCTGCGGTCGCTGTCGCTCGGCCGTCGCCCATCCAGGGATCGTCGACAAAAAGCTCCGGATACTGGCGCGGCCCGCCGAGGCGCAGCCCTAATGCCCCGGCCATGGCAGCTTCCGGCCAGCCGGCGTTGGGCGAGCGGTGGCGGCGGGCGTCGCGCCGGACAGCGCCGAGCGCGCCGCCGGGTGACGCGCCGGGCATTGTCATCGCTGCCAGGACCAACCAGCCGGCGCTAAGCCGTGACGCCGGCAGATTGACGAGATCGTCAAGGCGCGCGGCGAACCGGCCGAAATGACGATATCGCTCGTTCTTATGGCCGATCATGCTGTCCGCCGTGTTGACCGCCTTGCAGGCGACCGCGCCCGGCAGCCCCAGGACCGCGCACCAGATGGCCGGGGCCACGACGCCGTCGGAAAAATTCTCGGCCAGGCTCTCGATGGCGGCGCGCGCGACACCGGCTTCGTCGAGCGTTTCCGGATCGCGGCCGACGATTTGAGCGACCTGCTTCCTGCCTTCCGGCAGGCCGCCGGCTGCCAGCCCGTCCCGGACCGCCGCCACATGCTGGTGCAGACTGCGCTGTGCGAACAGGGACGAGGCGAGGACGGCCATCGCCAATGCCGCGATCCACCACGGTGCGAACAGGACCGCAGCGCCGTGCAGGAAAACGCCGGCGCAGGCCGAGACAATCAGCAGCGCCAGGACGCAACACACACCGTTGAGGCGCCGCCGCGGATCGGGCAAGGTCGGCCGGTTCCAGCGGCGTTCCATCCGGTCCACAAGGGCGCCGATCCAGACCACCGGATGGGCGATCCGGCCGAACAGGCCCTTCGGGTACCCGAGCGCTGCCTCGATCAGAAGGGCGGCAGCCAGGAGAAGCAGATTGGTCTCGAGCCACATCGGGTTTGTCACGATCCGCGCCGTGCGCCGCGCGCCGGCGCCTGCTGCCGCATGATCCACCACGGCGGCAAGACGTTCGAGCTGCGGCAGCGATACCCGGAAGCGCCCGAACCACTGATCGATCTTTCGACGGGCATCAACCCCTTTTCCTATCCTGTGCCGTCAATTCCGCAGACAGCCTATACGCGCCTTCCGGAAGAACACCACATCCGGCGGCTTAAGGACGCGGCTGCTGCGGCCTACGGCGCGCGCGATCCGGACCTGATCGCCGTCGCGCCCGGAACGCAGCTTCTCATCTCGGCCCTGCCGCGAATCTTTCCGGCGGCGCAGGTCGCCATATTATCGCCGACCTATGGCGAGCATGCCGCCGTCTGGTCGGCCGCCGGCTCTGAGGTTCTGGAAGGCGCGACCCCGGAAGTCTTGGAATCCGGCGATGTAGCCGTTTTGTGCAATCCCAATAATCCGGATGGCCGCTCGATGAACAGCGGGGAGATCAAGGCGCTTCAGCAGCGCCGCATGGCTCGCGGCGGCCGGCTGATCGTCGACGAGGCCTTCGCCGAATTCGGCGAGGCGCAGCTGAGCGCGGTTCCGGCTGTGCCGCAGCCGGGGCTGATCGTCCTGCGATCGTTCGGCAAGGCCTACGGGCTGGCCGGCGTCCGGCTCGGCTTCCTGATCGCCGAACGCGCTATTGTCCGGCGGGTCGAAGAAGCCTTGGGGCCCTGGCCGGTTTCGGGCATTGCGATTCACCTCGCCTGTGCGGCGCTCAAGGATGCGACCTGGCGGCAGGCGACGACCGAAAAGCTGGCGGACAGCGGCGACAGGCTCGATTCGCTCCTTTCGGCCTATGGGCTGGAAGCGGTCGGCGGAACTTCGCTCTTCCGCCTCGTGAAGCACGACGATGCGCCGGCTGTCGCGGAGGCGCTGGCGCGCGCCGGGATTCTGGTGCGGGATTTCCCTGAACGTCCCGACTGGCTGCGGTTCGGCCTGCCGCCGAACGAATCCGCCTGGAGGCGGCTCGACGCCGCCTTCGTGACGGTTCTTCGGGCAATGCCGTGACCGCTTGCGCTACAGGCAGGCCAGCAGGCCCAGATAAGCGCCGACCTCGCTTACCTGTTGGGTCGCGCCGAGCGTGTCGCCTGTATAGCCCTTCAGTTTGCGCTGGAAGGCGAACCTGATCGCAACATGCCCGCAGGCGAGCCCGGCAAGGGCGCCGAGCGCCGCCGCCGGCGCCGCCGCAATTCCGACAAGAACGAGGCAGGCCAGCGCCGTTCCCCCGCCAACAAGATGTGCGGCTTGTGAGACCGGTCCGGCGACCGGGGTCGCCGTTCCCGAAGAGCGAACGTAGCGTGCGGTCGCGATGACGAGAAGAACGCTCCACCGGCTGAGCCCGTGCGCGGCGATCAGGGCAATGAACCCGGTCCAAAGGGGAAAGTTGGCCAAGGCGAAGACCTTGGCCGCGACGAGCAGAATGAGCGCCAGCATACCGTACACACCGACGCGGCTGTCGCGCATGATTTCCAGCGCCCGTTCCGCCGAACGCCCGCCGCCGATTCCGTCCGCCGTGTCCGCCAGGCCGTCTTCGTGCAGCGCGCCGGTCAGCAGCACGGTGGCGGCGAGCGCCAGTATGGCCGCCAACGGCTGTCCGAACAGGCCGTGGGCTACCGCAAAGACTCCGCCGCCGGCCAGCCCGACGACGATCCCGACGGCGGGATAGTATCGCACGGCGGCAGCATCGAGCGCAGGCGCATAGTCGATGCTCCGCGCCGCCGGAAGCCGGGTCAGCAGCTGACAGGCGATCCGGAACAGGATCCATTGCCGGGCGACTGCGGACCGCATCGGGCAACCGGAATTCTAGGCCGGGCCGCTGACGCCGGCGCTCTCGAAACTCGCCATATCCGTCAGCATGGCCGCCGCCGCCTTGACGACCGGCCAGGCCAGCAGCGCGCCGGTGCCTTCGCCCAGGCGCATCCCCAGGTCGAGGATCGGCTGCGCGTTGAGCGCCTCAAGCATCCTGCGGTGCCCGTGCTCGGCCGAGCGATGGGCATGGATGAGGTTGCGCTTCGTGGCAGGCTCGATGCCGAGCGCGACGAGGGCTGCTGCTGTCGAAATGAACCCGTCGACCAGGACCGGCCGTTTCGACTCCGCGCCGCCCAGCATGGCGCCCGCCATCATCGCGATTTCGAAGCCGCCATATTCCGCCAGCGCCTCCGCGGCGCTCAGGGAGGCTCCGGTGCGCGCCGACGCCGCCTCAAGAACCGCTGTCTTGTGCGCCAGACCGGTATCGTCCAGCCCTGTGCCCCGCCCGACGAGGTCCGCCACGGGGAGGCCGAGCAGCTTGTGCGCGATCAGGGTCGCCGCCGAAGTATTGCCGATCCCCATTTCGCCGAAACACAAAACATCCGCTGCGCAATCCGCTGCAATCCGGCGGCCGGCCTGCAGGGCGTCGTCGCGCTGTGCTTCGGTCATGGCAGGTTCGACGCGGCAATTGCGGGTGCCCGGCCCGATGCGCCGGTTCAGGAGGTCGGGATGGTCGATCGGCTCGCCGGCCACGCCGGCATCCACGACCCGGACGGAGGCGCCGACGGCGACGGCGAACACATTGGCCGCCGCGCCCCGGTTCAGGAAGTTCAGCACCATTTCCCGGGTCACGGCCTGGGGATAAGCCGAAACGCCCGCCGTGGCGATGCCGTGATCCGCGGCGAAGATCGTCAGCTCGCACGAGGCGAGGCGCGGCGCCGTCGTCTGTGTCGCGCGCGCCACTTGCAGCGCGATGGCCTCGACATGCCCCAGCGCGCCTTGCGGCTTGGTCTTGTTGTCGATGATGTCCCGGACGGTCCTATCGAAATCGGAGTCCGGGTCGGCGTGTCGGCCTGTCATGAGAGTCGGCGGCGCCCCGTGATGCGAGGAATGTCCGCTATCGTAAGCGGCCCGAAGGGCTATGGGAATTGGCGAAGGTGCTGGACCGTGCCCGACGCTCTCTGCCCGACAGGGCGGCGAGCGCCGCTACTGGCCGCGCCGGGCCATGAAGATCAGGCGCTCGAACTGGTGGACGTCCTGCTCGTTCTTGACCAGGGCGCCGTAGAGCGGCGGCAGGATCGTCTTCATATCGTCCGACTTCAGCACCTCGGGCGGGATATCCTCCACCACCAGCAGCTTGATCCAGTCGAGCAGTTCCGATGTGCTCGGCTTCTTCTTGATGCCGGGGACCTCCCGGATATCGTAAAACGCCTTAAGCGCGGCCCGTAGAAGGTTCTTCTTCAGGCCGGGATGGTGGACATCGACGATCCGCTCCATCGTGTCGTTGTCCGGGAAGCGGATATAGTGGAAGAAGCAGCGGCGCAGGAAGGCGTCGGGCAGTTCCTTTTCGTTGTTCGACGTGATGATGACGATCGGCCTGTTCCGGGCCCGGATGGTTTCGCGCGTCTCGTAGACGTGGAATTCCATGCGGTCGAGTTCCAGCAGGAGATCGTTCGGGAATTCGATATCCGCCTTGTCGACCTCGTCGATCAGCAGGACCGGTGCGTCGTCGGCCTCGAAGGCTTCCCACAGCTTGCCCTTCTTGATGTAGTTGGCGATGTTGTGCACCCGCTCGTCACCGAGTTGCGAATCGCGCAGCCGGTCCACCGCATCGTATTCGTAGAGGCCCTGCTGCGCCTTGGTCGTCGATTTGATGTGCCATTCGATCAGATTTTTACCGAGCGCCCTGGCCACCTCATGGGCCAGCACGGTCTTGCCGGTGCCGGGTTCGCCCTTGATCAGCAACGGCCGCTGCAGGGTCACGGAGGCGTTTACCGCCACCATCAGGTCTTCGGTCGCGACGTAGCTGTCGGTGCCGGTGAAACGGATCTGTTCGGTCATTGACGGGCCTGTCGTTCGGAAAACAGCGCGCAGCGGGCGGCGCTCGAAGAGCCGCGCTGCAACCTATGCGGCAGCGCGCCGATCGGGCAATGGGTCATTGTGCGGCCAATTCCACCAGGATTTTCAGGATGATTTTCGTGCCCCGCATTCGGGCGGCGGCATCGTCCCAGTTGCGGCGGAACACCAGTTTCTGGTCCGGCCGCAGGGTTACCCTACCGGGCTCCCCGGCGATGTAGCCGACCAGCGCTTCGGGGTTCGGGAAGCTGTCGTCGTGAAAGGCCAGCACGGCGCCCTTGGGCCCCGCGTCGACCTTGGCCACATGCGCGGCAAGGCAAAGCTGTTTGATCGAAACCGTCTCGATCAGGTTCTCGGCCTCCGGCGGCATCGGGCCGAACCGGTCGACGAGTTCGGCGGCAAAGCCGTCGAGGTCGCCGGGATCGGCCAGTTCCGAAACGCGGCGGTAAAGGGCCAGCCGTGCCGCCAGATCGGGCACATAGCTTTCCGGGATCAGCACCGAAGCGCCCAGGTTGATCTGCGGCGACCAGCGCTCCGCCCCCGGCGCATCGTCGTCGCCCGCTTTCGCCTCGGCGACGGCCTCCTCCAGCATCTGCTGATAGAGTTCGATGCCGACTTCCCGGACATGACCGGACTGCTCCTCGCCCAGCAGGTTGCCGGCGCCGCGGATATCCATATCGTGGCTGGCGAGGGAGAAACCGGCGCCCAGTGTGTCGAGGGTCTGCATGACCTCCAGCCGTTTCAGCGCTGTCCCGGTGATCTTCCGATCCTCCGGCAACGTGAGATAGGCGTAGGCGCGGGTCTTGGAGCGCCCGACCCGGCCGCGCAACTGATAGAGCTGGGCCAGGCCGAACCGGTCCGCCCGGTGCAGGACGATCGTGTTGACGGTCGGGATGTCGAGGCCGGATTCGATGATATTGGTCGACAGCAGGATGCGCACCTCTCCGTCGTAGAAGCGCTCCATGACCCGTTCCAGGTCGGCCGGCGCCATCTGCCCGTGGGCAACGGCGTAGCGCACGCCCGGCGCCAGGCGCGTCACGCGTTCGGCAAGGCCCTCCAGGTCGCGAATTCGCGGGCAGACCCAGAATACCTGTCCGCCGCGCAGCAGCTCGCGCTGGATCGCCTCTTCGATGACGACGGGATCGTAGGGCAGCACGAAGGTGCGGACGGCGAGGCGATCGACCGGCGGAGTCGCGATCAGGCTGAGATCGCGAACGCCGGACAGCGCCAGTTGCAGCGTGCGCGGAATCGGCGTGGCCGTCAGGGTCAGGACATGGACATCGGCGCGCAATTCCTTGAGCCGTTCTTTCTGCGCCACGCCGAAATGCTGTTCTTCGTCCACAACCACCAGGCCCAGCGAGCGGAACCGGACCGATTTGCCGAGCAGCGCATGGGTCCCGACGACGATGTCGAGTGTCCCGGCCTCCAGATCCTTGCGGTTCCGCGCTGCCTCGCCCGCAGCGACCAGGCGGGAGAGCTGGCCGATCCGCACGGGAAATCCCTCGAACCGTTCCCTGAAGGTGCGCAAATGCTGGCGCGCCAGCAGGGTCGTCGGCACGACGATGGCGACCTGCAATCCGGCCATGACGGCAGCGAAGGCGGCGCGCAGGGCGACCTCCGTCTTGCCGAAACCGACATCGCCGCACACCAGGCGGTCCATCGGCTTGCCGGACGCGAGGTCGGCCAGCGTCTCGTCGATGGCGCGATTCTGGTCGTCGGTCTCGGTGAACGGAAAGCGCGCCGCGAACTCGTCGGTCGGGCCTTCCGAACCGTCGACGACCGGCGCCTTCCGCAATTCGCGCTGGGCGGCGATGGCGATCAACTGCCCGGCCATCGCCGCGATACGGTCCTTGACCTTCGACTTGCGCGCCTGCCAGGCCGCGGTTCCCAGCCGGTCGAGAACGGCGGTTTCGGAATCGCTGCCGAAGCGGGACAGCACCTCCATATTCTCCGCCGGTACGAAGAGCGTGTCGCCGCCGTGGTAGGTCAGGCGCAGGCAATCGTGGTCCGCCCCGGCGGCCGTGACGGTCTCCAACCCTTCGTAGCGGCCGATGCCATGCTCGCGATGGACAACCAGATCGCCTTCGTTCAGCGCCGATAGTTCAGTGAGAAATGCCTCGGCCTTGCGATTGTGCCGGGCCCGGCCGCGCAGCCGGTCGCCGAAAATGTCCTGCTCGGCGATCAGGACGAGATCGTCGGTCTCGAAGCCGCGGTCGAGTTCGGCAACCGTCAGAAAAAGGCCTTTGGACTGTCCGTCCCACCGGTCGATTTTTTTGGCTGAAAAGCCCCCGGCCTCATTCAGCAGGTGGGCCAGCCGGTCGCCCGAACCGTTGCTGTTGGCGACCAGAACCACCGGCCGGCCGGATCGCCGGATCGCGGCGATGTGTTGGCATACCGCTTCGGCGACGGGGATGCTTTCGGTCGCCCGCACATCCGCGAAGATTCGCCCGGCTTTGCCGGTCGGTGTGTCTCCGAGTCTCGGGGGTGTGGACCCCTCCGGGGCGGCGAAGGGCGAAAACGTTATTGCCTCCCGCTGACGGAGCAGGTCGGCCCATTCCGCCGGTTGAAGAAAAATCCGGCCGGCCGGAACCGGCTTGTAGACGAATTGATTCGATTCCCTGCGTTTTTCCTGCATCAGCGAGCGCCGGGCGTCGTAGTAATCGGTAATCGTGTCGAGCCGGGCGGCGACCGCATCGCCGGTCTGGAAATCGAGCGTCACCCGCGCCTCGGGCGCATAGTCGAACAGCGTCGCCATCCGGTCGTAGAACAGCGGCAGCCAGTGCTCCATGCCGGGAAAAACCTGGCCGGCAGAGATCGCCTCGTACAGCGGGTCGCGGGTCGGATCGCCGGGAAAGGCCGCGCGGTAGGATTGGCGGAACCGGGTTACCCGTTCATCGGTCAGCACCAGTTCGGACACCGGCCGCAGGACGACCCGGCCGCTGGTCCGGATCGTGCGCTGGGTCATCGGATCGAAGCGCCGGATCGATTCGAGATCGTCGCCGAAGAAATCCAGCCGTACGGCATGGTCGAGACCCGGCGGGTAGATGTCCAGCAGGCCGCCGCGCAGGGCATATTCGCCTGGCTCCCGCGCCGTGCCGACCCGGCGGTAGCCCTGCCGGCGCAGATAGCGCAGCACCGCTTCCATGGGCGTGCGCCGGCCCTTCTGCAAGGCGACCAGGGCTTTATGGAACGCTTCGGGCGGCGGTACACGTTGCAGCGCGGCGCTCACCGTCGTCACGATCAGCCGGGGCTTGCCCCCGCTGCGTCCGGCCAGCCGTGCCAGGGTCGAGGCCCGGGTCGCAAGAATTTCGGCATTGGGCGAAGCCCGGTCGTAGGGCAGGCAGTCCCAGGCCGGGAACGCCAGCACGGTCGCTTCCGGCCTGAAAAATTCGACCAGCGAGACGATCCGGCTGAGGCGGCGGTCGTCGGCCGCGACGTGGATGACATCGCCTTCGGCGGCAAGCGCGGCAAGGATAAGGGCGTCGACACCGGCCGGCGCACCGTGCAGGACGGCAGTGTGCGCTGTGCCCTGTCCTTCGAGGGCCTCGGCGTCAGGCATGGCGCGAACCGTGAAACGCAATCACATCATGCAGGACCGGCGTATCGTAGGCCGGTTCCGGCGTTTCGCGGCCGACGATCCAGTTGTAGACATCGGGGTCCGGCGCCATCAGCAGGTCTTCGTATTGCGCCAGAGATTCCGTGCCGTACGCCGCGAGTCGTGCGTCGGCGAACGGGCCGAACAACAGGTCCAGTTCCCTGGTGCCCCGGTGCCACGAGCGGAACGCCAGACGCCGCCGCCATGTCTCGATATTTAGGTTTTGTTCGCGCATATGCGGCAGCAATCCATCGACGAATGCGGCAGCGACCGCCCGACGCCGCGCGGAATTGGCGGGACCGGCGGGGCCGGTGCGGTCCGGCTTCCATAGCCCGAAATTCCGCCCGCGATCCGGCGCGCATTGTCCCGACTCGGCTGGCGCGCGCTTGAGACTTGCACTCCCGGCCAAGGCTTCGGACACTCCGCCTTATGCGTCCCCCGTCCCTGTTCCCGATCTTTGGCGATATCAATGCCCTGCCCGGCATCGGCCCCCGGCTGCAGGAGCTGGTCGAGCGGGTGGCGGGGCCGCGGATCGTCGATCTCTTGTGGACCCTGCCGACCGGCCTGGTCGATCGCCGCCACGCGCCGAAAATAGCCGAGGCCGTGTTCGGCGAAATCGCGACGATCGCCGTACGGATCGATGCGCACGAGGCGCCCGGCGCGCCGAAACGGCCTTACCGCGTGATCTGTTCGGACGAAACCGGCTTCATGACCCTGGTGTTCTTCCACGCGAAACCGGACTGGCTCGAAAAAACCTATCCGGTCGGCGAGATCCGGGTCGTCAGCGGCCGGGTCGACGAATTCGGCGGCGGCCGGCAGATGACCCATCCGGATTTCGTCGCCACCCTCGAGAACGCCGACAGCATCAGGACGGTGCAGCCGGTCTATCCCTTGACCCAGGGTTTGACACAGAAAGTCATCAAGCGGGCGGTCGACGGCGCGCTGGACCGGGCGCCCGAACTTGCCGAATGGGTTGACGAAAACCTGCTGGCGCAGCGGCAATGGCCGGACTGGCGCACTGCCCTGAAGCGGGCGCATCGGCCGGAAAGCGGGCCGGATCTGCTGCCGGAGTCCGTCGCACGCGCCCGCCTCGCCTATGACGAGCTGCTGGCCACCCAGCTCGCGCTGTTGCTGGTGCGGCAACGGCAGCGGCGGCTCAGGGGCCGGACGCTGGCCGGCGACGGTCGCCGGCGCCGGAAAATCGTCGATGGCCTGCCTTTCGCCCTGACCGGTTCCCAGCAGACGGCGCTGGCGGAGATCCTCCGGGACATGGCGGCGCCGGCACGCATGGCGCGGATGCTGCAGGGCGATGTCGGCAGCGGCAAGACGGTGGTCTCGCTGCTCGCGATGACCGCGGCAGTCGAGGCCGGCGGCCAGGCGGCCCTGATGGTGCCGACCGAAATTCTCGCCCAACAGCATTTCGAAACGCTGCAACGGCTGGGCGAACCGGCCGGTCTGCGCTTCGATATCCTGACCGGCAGACGCAAGGGTGCTGGACGAAAGGCGCTCACAGCGGACATCGAAGCCGGGGAAATCGACATCGTCGTGGGCACCCACGCCCTGTTTTCCGAGGATGTGAGTTTCCGGGATCTGGCCCTGATCGTCATCGACGAGCAGCACCGCTTCGGCGTCCAGCAACGCATGGCGCTGGCCAACAAAGGCGAAGGCGTCGATACGCTGGCCATGACCGCCACGCCGATTCCGCGGACCCTCATGCTGGCCGCCTATGGCGACATCGACACCTCGAAACTGACCGACAAACCGCCGGGGCGTCAGCCGGTGGACACACGCGCCATGCCGACGGACCGGCTGGACAACATTGCCGCCGGCCTCCGCCGCGCGATCGGCAGCGGCGCCCAGGCCTTCTGGGTATGCCCGCTGATCGACGAATCCGATGTTTCCGAACTTACGGCGGCGACCGCGCGGCATGCCTGGCTGAAGCAGCATTTTGGCGATCGCGTCGAACTGGTCCACGGCCGGATGAAACCGGCGGAGAAGGACGCCGCCATGCAGCGATTCATCGACAACGAAACGGCCGTACTGGTCGCCACCACGGTGGTCGAAGTCGGCGTCGATGTTCCGAACGCCAGCGTCATGGTGATCGAACATGCCGAACGGTTCGGCCTCGCCCAGCTACACCAGTTGCGCGGCCGGGTCGGGCGCGGCAGCCGCAAATCGTCGTGCGTCCTGCTCTATGAGCCGCCGCTGGGCGAAACGGCGCGGGCGCGAATCGACGTGCTGCGCAATACCGACGACGGGTTTGTCATCGCGGAGGAGGATCTGCGCCTGCGCGGCGGCGGCGAGGCCCTGGGCACCCGGCAGAGCGGCATGCCGGCGTTCCGGCTGGCGCAGTTCCCCGAACATGGCGACCTGCTGGAGATCGCCCGGACCGACGCCCGGCTCGCCCTCGACCGCGATCCGGAGCTGAAAGGCCCGCGGAGCGAGGCATTGCGCACGCTGCTTTACCTGTTCGAACGCGAAGAGGGCGTGAGGATGCTGCGCACGGGCTGACAGGGCGCGCTATCGCCATGTCGTGTTTCGTCATGCTTGTCCTGGCGCAGACATCATTTTCATCGGGTTCGCCTACGGCCAGCGTGGCCGGGTACGCCGCGATGCCGGACCGGCAGGCCTCCGCCGCCTCATCGCCGCCGAACGGGGACAGACGCTTGACGGCGTTCGAAACATGGGGCAAATGCTTGCGGGCTTGGCGCCCCGAGCCCGAAGGGGAGGGGCTTAATAGGGAATCCGGTGCGATCGGCAGATCAAGTCCGGAGCTGTCCCCGCAACTGTAGTCGGTTGGCCGCGCTCGGAAGCCACTGGACGAACGACCGGAAAGGCGGGCGCAAACAGGCCGGTAACCGTGAGCCAGGAAACCTGCCACGCAACCGGGAAGGTATCGTTGTCGGGTGATACGACGGAGAAGTGAATGACTGCCCAGACTCAGAGCCGGACAGGCATTTCGGCAAAAATTGCCGCGATTGCACTGTCTGCCTTCATCGGCCTTGCGATCGTCACGATCGCCGGCCATGTGCAGACTTCCGCCCTGCATGACGCCGCGCACGACACGCGCCACGCCATGGGCTTTCCCTGCCACTAGACCATGTTTTCCCGCATATTGGTCAGCGCCCTTTTCGCTGGCTTCTTGGCAGGGCTGATCGCAGCCCTGCTGCAGTTGGTCTTTGTCCAGCCGGTGCTGCTTCATGCCGAGCTGTACGAGAGCGGCGCGCTGAACCATTTCGACCAAGCCAAGGCGAGCGGCGCCGAGGCGGCCATTCAGGGCGTCGATCTGGAGCGGGACGGGTTGAGCGTGCTGTTTACGACCCTGACCTATACCGGCTTTGCATTTCTGCTGGTCGCCGCGATGGCTCTGGCCGAAGACCGCGGCTTCCGGATTACCGTCCGGCAGGGGCTGGTTTGGGGTGTGGCCGGATTTCTGGCGTTTCAGCTTGCCCCGGCGTTCGGAGCCCCGCCGGAACTGCCGGGTTCGGCCGCCGCCGATTACGATCTGCGTCAAATCTGGTGGTTCGGGACTGTCGGCGCGACTGTGGCCGGCCTTGCGCTTATCGCATTCGGGCGCGGCCGGGCATTCTGGGCCGTCGCCGCGGCGCTGCTTGTGGCGCCGCACCTTATCGGCGCGCCGCACCCGGATGAATTCGTCGGCCCGGCGCCGCCGGAACTGGCGAGCCTGTTCGCCGCGCGGGCCCTGGGTGTCGGTCTGGTCGCCTGGACCCTGCTTGGCCTGTTTGCAGCATTCTTCTGGCTGCGCGAAAGCCGGCGCGCCGAGGGCATGCCGCTGACGGCCTGACCGGCAGCCCGCCGCCGGCCCTTGTACCTTTCAGTCAGGTTGCGGACGCCGCCGGCGCGCGGCGCATTCCGGCCGGTTCGCCTGTTGTCGCGCGGCCGCTCGCACCTCGGTCCCTCCCGGTGGCGACCGAAATTTCTCGATATTTAATTTGGCGATTCCGTCACGATAAATCCTATGTAACTGTTAGATGCAGGCTTGATATTAATTAGAATAATTCTAATTATCTCCGGTCAATTCATTCCGAAGGACCCGATCCATGCGCGTACCCAATGTCACCTTCAAGACCCGGGTCCGCGACGAGAGCGTCGCCGGGCCGAATCCCTACCGATGGGATGACCGGATCGGCGACGCTATCTTCAAGGGCCGCAAGGTCGTCCTGTTCGCCCTGCCGGGCGCCTTCACGCCGACCTGTTCCTCGACCCACCTGCCGCGCTACGAGGAGCTGCACGATGAATTCAGGGCGCTGGGCGTGGACGAAGTCATCTGCCTGAGCGTGAACGACGCCTTCGTGATGTTCCGCTGGGGACAGCATCAGGGCGTCGAAAAGGTCACGATACTGCCCGACGGCTCCGCCGCCTTCACCCGCCGGATGGGGATGCTGGTGTCGAAAGACAATTTCGGCTTCGGCATGCGCTCCTGGCGCTATTCCGTCTTCGTCGACGACGGCGAGATCGTGAAGATGTTCGTCGAGCCCGGCTTCGACGACGAATGCCCGGCCGACCCGTTCGAAGTCTCGGACGCCGATACGATGCTCGCCTGGCTGCGCGGCCATCTGGAGAACCCGTTTCCGCAGGCGATGGCGGCCTGATCCGGAACGGAAGCCTTGAGACCGGCCGGGGCGGGCGCAGGGCGCCGCGCCCGCTTCGCCGCCGGCAGCGGGGCGGACTACACCGGCATTTTGCCGAATTTCGGCTTGCGTTTTTCCTTGAGTGCGGCGAGGCCTTCCTTTGCTTCCGGGCCGTCAAAGGCCAGGAATTCCAGGCCCAGCGACGCATCGAAGCTCGGGCCGTTCATGCGGTACCAGTTGTTCAGGGCCATTTTCGTGTGGCTGATCGCAGTGCGGGCGCCGCCGGCGAGCCGGCGCGCGACCCGCAGCGATTCGGCCTCCAGGGCGTCGTCCTCGACCGCCAGCGAGATCAGCCCGATCCGTTCCGCCTCCTCGCCTGTGAGCGGATCGCAGGTCATCAGGTAGTATTTCGCCTTGGCCATGCCGCACAGCAGCGGCCAGCAGATGACCGAGTGATCGCCCGCCGCCACGCCCAGGTTGGTATGGCCGTCGATGATGCGGCAGCTTTTCGTGGCAATGGTGATATCGCAGACCATGCCGGCGGCGAGGCCGGCGCCGACGGCGACCCCGTTCATGGCGGCGATCGTCGGCCGGGAACAGTTGATGACATTGTAGATGATGTCGCGCGCCTCTTTCAGTGCGCGCATGCGGTAGCCGTGGTCGGCGATGATCGCGTCGATCATGCTGAAATCGGCGCCGGGCGAGAACGCCCTGTCGGAGCCGCGCAGGATGACCGCGCCGACATCCGGGTCCGCATCGATATCGAGCCAGACCGCGGCCATTTCCTCGTGCATCCTGATATCGGCGGAATTCAGAGGGTTGTCTGGATTGTGCATCGTGACCCGCAGCACGCCATCGGCCGGCCAGTCGAATTTCAGGCGTTCGTAGCCGTCGTAGCGGTTTCCGGACATGGTATTTTCCCTTCCGACAGGTTTCGAAAGCTCCGCCTGTAGCACCGCAGCGCCGGACCTGGAAAGCCGCCATTCGCGAGGGCAAATGCCAGCCCGGCGCCAGCGACAGCGCGACGCACGAAAATGTCATTGCGGCGCGACCGAATTTGCGTGACGCGGCAGACGGTTATGTGCATGTTCCCGCGCCGTCGCGCTCCACGGATCCATAACCGCCGGGGCCGGCCGATGGTGCTGCGCAGCAGCGCACCTTCAGGGATGGTACCGCCATGTCCGACGATGACGATCTTGTTCTCAGCGAACTGAGCGACGAGGAACTGGTCGAGCAGATGCACGACGATCTCTACGACGGTCTCAAGGAAGAGATCGTAGAGGCCGTCAATATACTGCTCGAACGAAAGTGGCAGCCCTACAACATCCTCACCGAAGCGCTTGTCGAAGGCATGCGCATCGTCGGGATCGATTTCCGGGACGGCATCCTGTTCGTGCCGGAGGTGCTGCAATCGGCCAATGCGATGAAGGCCGGCATGTTCATTCTCCGGCCTCTGCTGATCGAAACCGGTGCGCCGCGTGTCGGCAAGATGGTGATCGGCACCGTCAAGGGCGATATCCACGACATCGGCAAGAATCTCGTGTCCATGATGATGGAAGGCGCCGGCTTCGAGGTGGTCGATATCGGGATCGACAATCCGGTCGAGAACTATCTGGACGCGATCGCGGAGCATGAGCCCGATATCCTTGGCATGTCCGCTCTACTTACGACCACGATGCCCTATATGAAGGTCGTGATCGAGACGCTGAAGGAGAAGGGCATCCGCGACGATTACACGGTCCTCGTCGGCGGTGCGCCGCTGAACGAGGAATTTGCCCAGGCGGTCGGGGCCGACGCCTATTGCCCCGACGCCGCAGTCGCCGTGGAAATCGCCAAGGAATTCATGAAGCGCAAGCACAACCAGCTTGGCGGCGCGGTGATCAACTGACCGATGGAGGCTGCGCTGGCGCGTCGCCCGACCACACGAACCGGCAGGAGTGGCCGGCCCCGAGGCGTAACGGCCGCGCCCGCGGTCGCCTGCCCGCCGGGCAAAGGGCTCGATGTGGCGCCGGACGGTGCGCCGACCGTTGCCGGACGGCGGAAAGCCGGCACCATGGTGATCGCCTGCGGCGCGCTCGCGCGGGAGATCGTCCATTTCCGGAACATGAACGCGATTCCCGCTTTCGATGTCGCCTGCATCCCCGCATGGCTCCATAACGCGCCCCAGCTCATACCGGACCGGGTCCGCGAGAAAATCCGCGAACACCGCGCCGCCTACGACCGTGTGCTCGTCGCCTTCGCCGACTGCGGCACCGGCGGCCTGCTCGACAAGGTATTGGCCGAAGAGGGCATCGAGCGGATCGACGGCCCGCATTGCTACGCCTTCTATACCGGCCAGACGGCGTTCGCCGACCTGGCTGAGGCGGAAACCGGCACCTTCTACCTGACGGATTATATGGTCCGGCATTTCGACCGGCTGATCGTCGAGGGACTCGGCCTGGACCGTTATCCCGATCTGCGGGACGACTATTTCGCGCACTACACCCGCTGTCTTTATATCGCCCAGACTCGCGACGCCGCTCTCCAGGTCAAGGCGCGAACGGCTGCCGCACGGCTCGGTCTGGCCTACGCCTACCGCTATGTCGGCTATGGCGAGCTTGAAGGCTTCCTGCGCCGCGCCGCCGGGCCCGGACAGGAAGGCGGTGCCTGAACCGTGGCGAAGCTGCAGATCATTTACTGGCGCGATATCCCGGCCCAGATCATTGTCTCGGCCGGGCGCAAGAAGGCGCGCCGGCAATTGAATGTGCGGTTCGAGAAGGCGATCGACCGGGCGGCCATTCGCGCGAAACTGCACGGCACGGAAGATTATCTGGAACAGTGGCGGCGCAGCGAACCGATCGCCTGCGGCGACGATCTTGAAGCGGCGGCCGAACAGGCCGCCAATAGAAGCGAACAGGATTATCCCGAGGACCGGGTCGAGCGGATCGTCCGGTCGAACGGCCTCGACGATCCGGCCTCCTGAACGCCCGACAAAGGAATTTCGCCCGATATGAGCCGAACCGTCCTCAGTTCCGCGACCAGGGAGGTTGTGATCGGCTTCGACCGGCCCTTCTGCATTATCGGCGAGCGCATCAACCCGACGGGGCGCAAGCTCCTGATGGCGCAGATGCGGGCCGGCGACTATAGCCGGGTCGAGGCCGATGCCGTCGCCCAGGTCGAGGCCGGGGCGCATATGCTGGACGTTAACGCCGGCGTGCCGCTGGCCGACGAGCCGAAAATCCTGGCCGATTGCATAAAGCTGGTGCAGTCGCTGGTCGACGTGCCGCTCTCGATCGATTCCTCCATCGTTGCAGCGCTGGAAGCGGGGCTCGATGTCTATCGGGGCAAACCGCTGCTGAATTCGGTGACCGGCGAGGACGAGAGGCTGGAGGCGGTCCTGCCGCTGGTCAAGAAATACGGCTGCGCCGTTGTCGCCATATCCAACGACGAAGCCGGCATTTCGGAAGATCCCGACGTCCGCTTCCAGGTCGCGAAAAAGATCGTCCAGCGGGCGGCCGACTACGGCATCCCGAAAGAGGACATCGTTGTCGATCCGCTGGTCATGCCGATCGGTGCGATCAACCAGGCCGGCAGGCAGGTGTTCTATATCCTGAACCGGCTGCGCGATGAGCTGGGTGTCAACAGCACCTGCGGCGCCTCCAACGTCGGGTTCGGCCTGCCGAACCGGCCCGGGCTCAATGGTGCGTTCTTGAGCATGGCCGCCTGTTCGGGCATGACGTCGGCGATCATGAATCCCTTGCATGTACACGAAGTCGATGCCGTGATGGCCGCCGATGTGATGAATGGCAACGATCCCGACTGCCGGCGCTGGCTGAAGAAGTTCCGCGACCCCGCCGCCGAAGGCGAAAGCCGCCGCGGCAGGGAAGGGCGCCGCCGCCGCCGTGCCTGAGGGCCGGGAGACTGTGAACGACGAGACCGCAGGGCCGGCGGTGAAGGTCGTCTTCACGCCGTCGGGCAAGCGCGGGACGTTTCCGGTCGGCACCAATCTGCTGCAGGCGGCGCGCGATCTCGGCGTCGATCTGGATTCGGTGTGCGGCGGCCGCGGCATCTGCGGCCGTTGCCAGATCACGATCAGCACCGGCCGTTTCGCCAAATTCGGCATTGAGAGCACAGCCGATCACCTGAGCGCCTTCAGCGCCAACGAGCACCGCTACAAGAACCGGCGCGGCATGGCCGACGGGCGCCGCCTGGGCTGCCATGCCACGGTCCAGGGCGATCTGGTGATCGATGTGCCGCCGGACAGCCAGGTCCACAAGCAGGTCGTCCGCAAGCGGGCCGAAGTCCGCGATATCACGATCAACCCGGCGGTCCGCCTGCACTATGTCGAGGTCGAGAAGCCCGACATGCACCGCCCGACCGGCGATTTCGAACGGCTCGCCGCAGCGCTGCGGGACCAGTGGGGCCTCGGCGAACTCGAAGGCGACATCCGGATCCTGCAAGGGTTGCAGAAAATTCTGCGCGACGGCGACTGGAGGGCGACCGTTGCAATTCACCGGAGTGAGCGCATCATCGCGATCTGGCCGGGATTTCGCGACCAGGCTTACGGCTTGGCCTACGACGTCGGCTCGACGACCGTCGCCGCCCATCTCGCCGACCTGTCGACCGGAGAGGTCGTCGCGTCGGTCGGGGTGATGAACCCGCAGATCCGCTTCGGCGAAGACCTGATGAGCCGGGTCTCCTATGCCATGATGAACCCCGGCGGCGAAGCCGAGCTGACCGCGGCGGTGTGGGAGGCCGTGAACCGGCTGGTCGCCGATGCGACGGCGGAAGCGGGGGTTGCTGCCGAGGATATCCTCAACGCGACCTTCGTCGGCAACCCGATCATGCATCATCTGCTGCTGGGGATCGATCCGGTCGAACTCGGCGGGGCGCCGTTTGCGCTGGCGACCAACCGGGCCCAGACGCTCTGGGCGTCGGAAATCGGACTGGCGGTCAACCCGGACGCGCGGGTCTATTTCCTGCCCTGCATCGCCGGTCATGTCGGCGCCGATGCGGCCGGCGTCATTCTCTCCGAAACGCCGTATCTGTCGGACGATACGGTGCTGATCGTCGATGTCGGCACCAATGCCGAGATCGTCCTGGGCAACAAGGAGCGCATCCTGGCGGCCTCCTCGCCGACCGGGCCGGCCTTCGAGGGCGCGCAGATCATCTGCGGCCAGCGGGCGGCGCCCGGCGCTATCGAGCGGGTTCGTATCGATCCCGGGACCCTCGAAGCGCGGATCAGGGTGATCGGCTGCGATCTGTGGTCCGACGAGGCCGGCTTCGAGGCGGCGACGGGCGATACCGGCGTCACCGGCATCTGCGGCTCCGGCATCATCGAGGCGCTGGCCGAAATGTATCTCGCCGGCCTGATCCGGCCGGACGGCACGATCGACGGCGGCCTGAGCGGACGGACGGACCGGCTGCAGGCCGAAGACCGGACCTTCAGCTACCGGCTGCACAGGGCCGGCGAGCGCGACATCCGCATCTACCAGGTCGACGTCCGGGCGATCCAGCTTGCCAAGGCGGCGCTCTATGCCGGCGCCCGGCTGCTCATGGACCGGCTGGGCATCGCGGCGCCGGACCGGATCGTGCTGGCCGGGGCCTTCGGCACCCATATCGAGCCCAAATACGCCATGGTCCTCGGCATGATTCCGGACTGCGCCCTGGATAAGGTGATCTCGGCCGGCAATGCCGCCGGGACCGGGGCGCGGATCGCGTTGCTCAACCAGACGGCGCGGGACGAGATCGAGCAGGTCGTGCGCACCATCGAAAAGGTCGAAACCGCCGTCGAGGCGGATTTCCAGCGCCACTTCGTCGATGCGATGGCGCTGCCCCATGCGACGGCCGACTATCCGCATCTCGGCAAGCATGTCACCCTGCCGGCGCGTCTGGCCGACGATAACGCCACTTCGGCGGAAGGCGCCGGCCGCAGGGGACGCCGCCGGCGCCGGTAGGGCAACCGGCCCCCTTCGACAAGCTCACAGCCGCCCTTCGATACGCCGCCTGCGGCGGCTACTCAGGGTGAGGGGTGTTTGGAAAAATTGTCCAATTCATTCCAACCCCTCCTCATCCCGAGTAGGCCCGACGGGCCGTATCGAGGGACGCGCCGCCTCAGCCGATGCCGTCGGGCAGGCTCGCTTTCTTCCGGGCGATAAAGTCGGTCAGGGCCTCGTCGATCGCCGGATCGATCGGCGGCGCCTCGTAGCTGGCCAGCATGGCTTTCCAGCGCTCGTTGGCGCGCGCCACGATATCCTTCGACCCGTCGCTCTGCCATTGCTCGAAACTGTTGTTGTCGGCGACGGCGGAGCGCCAGAAGGCGGTTTCGAAATTGTCCTGGGTGTGCTGGCAGCCGAGATAGTGGCTGCCCGGCCCGACCTCGCGCACCGCACTCAGCGCCTGGCCGTTTTCCGACAGGTCGTAGCCTGCGGCCATTACCTGATGCATGGCGAGCTGATCGGCGTCCATGATCAGTTTCTCATAGCTTGAGGACAGACCGCCCTCCAGCCAGCCGGCAGCATGGAGGACGAAATTGACCCCGGCCAGCAGCGTCGGCATCAGCGTATTCGCGCTCTCGTAGGCCGCTTGCGCATCCGGCAGTTTCGACGCGCAGAGCGAGCCGCCGTTCCGGAAGGGCAGGTTCAGCCGGCGGGCCAGTGCCGCCAGGCCGAACAGGGCGAGCGCCGGCTCCGGGGTGCCGAAGGTCGGCGCGCCGGACTGCATCGAGATCGAGCTCGAGAAGCTGCCGAAAATCACCGGCGTGCCCGGCCGGCAGAGCTGGGTCACGGCGATGCCGGCCATCGCCTCGGCCAGGGTCTGGGCCATCACGCCGGCGACCGTCACGGGCGCCATGGCGCCGGCCAGGATGAAGGGGCTCACAACCGTCGCCTGGCCGGCCTTGGCGTAGGTTTTCAGCGCGCCCAGCATGGTGGCGTCGAAAACCATGGGCGAATTGGCGTTGATCAGGCTGGTGCAGACGCAGTTGTTGTCGACGAAGTCCTCGCCGAACAGGATCTTCGCCATGGCGACGGTATCGGCGGCGCGCTCCGGATGGGTGACCGAGCCCATGAACGGCTTGTCCGAGTAGCGCATATGCGCATACACCATATCGAGGTGCCGCTTGTTGATCGGCACGTCGACCGGTTCGCATACCGTGCCGCCCGAGTGGTGCAGGGCCGGCGACAGCCAGGTCAGCTTCACGAAATTTCGGAAATCCTCGATCGTGCCGTAGCGCCGGCCTTCGTCCAGATTGCGCACGAAGGGCGGGCCGTAGACCGGCGCGAAAACCGTGTGGTCGCCGCCGATTTCCACGGAGCGTGCCGGGTTGCGGGCGTATTGGGTGAACTGCGCCGGCGCGCTCGCGCATAGCTGCCGGGCCAGGCCGCGCGGGAAGCGGACCCGCTCGCCCCGGATGTCGGCGCCAGCATCCCGGAACATTGCCAGGCACTCCGGATCGTCGCGGAACTCGATGCCGACCTCTTCCAGGATGGTGTCGGCATTGTGCTCGATCAGCTCGATCCCTTCGGCCGAGAGCAGTTCGACCTTGGGAATCTTGCGCTGGATGGCGCGCAACTGCTCGACCGGTCCGCCGGTCCGCGCTGCGCGCCGGCTCTCCCGGCCGCCCCCCGACCGGCCGGCGCGCCGGCCCGAGCGGTCCTCGCCGCGCTTGCTTCCGCGTTCGTCGGTCATGGCCGGGTCTCCGTGCCGGATAGCGGGGTGTCAGGAAATGTCATGAATTGTAATGAATCGTCACCGCATCCCGGATTGTCGCCCCGGCCGACCGCAGGGAGAGCCGGGGTCCAGTGGCGCCGGGAGAACCTGCGCCTGTGGCTCTGGACCCCGGATTTCCGCTTCGCTCCATCCGGGGTGACACGGAGAGGGTTCGGGATGTCATGAAATGTCATGATTCGTCGCGCGCCCCCTCTCGCCCTGTCCGTCATTCCGACCGGAGCGGCCGTAAGGCCGCGGAGCGGAGGAATCTCGTCGCCGGACCCCGGTGTTTGATTTTCGGATCGAGCCGGGATCCCTCCACTCCCTCCGGTCGGTCGGGATGACGGATGGGGTATGAGGCGCCGGGACAGGCGTTCGGGAGTGTCATGAAAGTTATGATTCGTCATGAATCGTGGGGCCATGGCCGCAAAGTCCCGAATCGTCCGCTACGGTGAATATAAGGCATGAAAACCTTTTTTTCAAGGAAAAACAGCCTACGCTCGCAGCGCCGTGTTTTCCGGGTCGTAGGGGCTTTCGGCGACGATCCGGGCCGGGCGGCGCTGGTCTAGGACGCGGACCTCGCAGTTGCGGCCGATCTCCGCCACGTCGCTGCGCACATAGCCGAGCAGCAGGCTTTTGCCGACATGGTGGCCGTAGCCGCCGGCGGTGCCGCGGCCGGCCACCGCGCCATCGATATAGACCGGCTCGTTGCCGAACGGGTCGGCATCGTCGGCATCGACCTCGATGGTGCAGTAGACGTTCGGCACGCCCTGTTCCTTCTGCTTGAGCAGGGCGGCGCGGCCGGTGAATTCGGTGTTTTTGCCGAAGCGCACGAACCGTTCCAGCCCGGCTTCCAGAACGCTGTTCTCGGCGTTCAGATCGGTGCCGAACAGCCGGTAGCTCTTTTCCAGCCGCATCGAATCCATCGCGCGCATGCCGACCGGGCCGATCCCGAATTCGGCGCCGGCGTCCATGAGCGCGTCGTAGAGGTGGTTCTGGTATTCGATCGGGTGGTGCAGCTCCCAGCCGAGCGAGCCGACGAAGTTGACCCTGAGCGCCCGCACGTTCGGGCAGTAGCCGACCGGAATGTCCCGGCCGGTCAGCCACGGAAAGGCGGCGTTCGAGACGTCGGCGTCGGCCAGCTTCTCCAGCACCTTGCGGGCCTGCGGTCCGGCGAGGACGAACACGCCGTATTGCGTCGTCAGATCCTGCAGGAAGACCGAACCGTCGCGCGGCGCCGACCGGGTGAGGATATCCCAGTCCATATCGTGGGCCGCGCCGGGGCCGACCAGATAGAAGCGCTCGCCATAGCGGCCGTCGGGCAGGCGCAGGATGGTGAATTCGCTGCGCACCGAGCCCGACGGATTGAGCGCGTGGGCCAGCGTCATCCGCGACAGCTTCCGGGGCACGTTGTTGGCGACCATGCCGTCGAGCCAGGCCCGGGCGCCGGCGCCTTCGACCAGATATTTGGCAAAGCTGCTGAGTTCCATCAGGCCGACCCGCTCGCGCATCGTCCGCACTTCGTTGCCGACATGCGCGAACCAGTTGGAGCGGCGGTAGGAGTAGTCGTCCTTGCGCGCGACGCCGGCCGGCGCAAACCAGTTCGGCCGCTCCCAGCCGAAGCGCGCGCCCCAGACCGCGCCGGCCCTGTCGAGCCGGTCGTAGCAGGGCGGGGCCTTGGCCAGCCGGCCGAGCCCGCGCTCTTCCATCGGATAGTGGTTGACGAAGACGTGCTCGTAGGCTTCCTCGTTCTTGATCTTCGCGAAATTCTTCGAGACGACGCCGAAGCGCCGCGGATCGACGCCGATCATGTCGACGGTGGGCTCGCCGTCGACGATCCACTCGGCAAGCTGCCAGCCCGCGCCGCCGGCCGCGGTCACGCCGAAGCTGTGGCCTTCGGACAGCCAGAAATTCTCCAGGCCGAAAGCCGGGCCGACCATCGGGTTGCCGTCGGGCGTGTAGGCGATCGGGCCGTTGACGATATCCTTGATGCCGGCGTGCTCGAAGCTCGGCACCCGCTTCATGCAGGCCTCGACATGGGGCAGCAGCCGGTCGAGTTCGCCCGGGAAAAGGTCTTTCTCGAAGGTCTCGGGCACGCCGTCGACGAAGCAGGCCGGCGCGTGGCGCTCATAGGGGCCGAGGATCCAGCCCATCCGTTCCTCGCGCAGATAATAGGAGGCGTCGGATTCCCGGAGCACGGCGAGTTCGGCGTTGCCGGCGTCGCGGTATTCCTGCAGCACCGGATCGACATCGGTCACGATATACTGGTGCTGGACCGGGATCGCCGGAATTTCCAGGCCGACCATCCGGGCCGTGGCGCGCGCATAGTTGCCGGTCGCGCTCACGACATGTTCGCAGCGGATATCGCCCTTGTCGGTCCTGACGATCCACTCGCTTTTGTCGCGCTCGATCCCGGTGACCGTGGTGTGCTGGTAAATCTCCGCGCCGCGGTTGCGCGCGCCCTTCGCCATCGCCATGGTGACATCGACCGGCGCGATATGGCCGTCCGTGGTATGCCACAGGGCGCCGACCAGTCCTTCGGCGTCGATCAGCGGCCAGAGCTTCTTTATCCGCTCGACATCGATAATCTCGCATTCGACGCCTATGGTCTCCGCCGTGCACTGGTAGAGGCGGTATTCGTCCATGCGGTCGCGGTTGGTCGCGAGGCGCAGGTTGCCGTTGACGTGGAAGCTGACGTCCTGGCCGGTCTCCGCCTCCAGCGTCTTGTACAGGTTGACCGAATACTGGTGAAGCTGGCCGACCGAATAGCTCATGTTGAACAGCGGCAGCAGGCCGGCGGCATGCCAGGTCGATCCGGCGGTCAGTTCCGTCCGCTCGACGAGCACGACATCGGACCAGCCTTTCTTGGCCAGATGATACAGGGTGGAGACGCCGACAACGCCGCCGCCGATCACGACGACACGGGCCTGGTTCTTCATCCGCGGGGCCTCCCCAATCTCGCCGCCCGTCGCATCCGCCGTCCGCTATTTTTCTGCCCGGCGTCCGGCGGAGGCGCGGGATACTATGCAGAACCGGCGCGAATGCACGCAAATTCGGCGTGATCGGCGCGCGACCCCCGGGCGGAGGAAACCGGCCGGTTGCCTTCGTGTCCGCGATGCACCGTAATCCGGCCGCATCAGCGGTTTGCCGCCTGCGCGCCTTGCGGGTCAGTTCTCGCGCGCCTCCAGCATCCTGGCAGGAATATCCCGCGCCCCGTGCAGGACGCGCCAGATTTCGATTTCCGTTTCCTTCTCTAGATAGAAGATCAGGTACGGATACCGTCCGGCCGACCGGACGCGCAGGCCGGGAATATCCAGTTCATGCGCGTAGCGGGGCGAGCCGATCGCCGGCATTTCGTCGATACTCCGGCGGGCGTCTTCCAGTGCATCGACAAAATCCAACGCAACGGTCGGTCCTGCCTCGGCTAGGTAATGCCCGACTGCCTCGTCGATGTCGCGCCGCGCGCGCTCGCGCAGAACAACCGGTTTTCCGCTCACCGCCGATCGGCTTCACGGACCCGGTCACGGAGCCTGCCGAAATAGTCCGCATCGGCCATGCCGGCCTTCGGCGAGGCAGCGCCTTCGAGAACCAGGGCGCGCAAGCGCTGCCGATCGCGGTCCTTGCGGATCAGTTCGCGGACATACTCGCTAAAAGTGCTGTAGCCGTTTGCGCCGACCTGGTCCTCGACGAAGGACTTGAGGGATTCGGACAGCGATATGTTCATCGTGCTCATGCAGCGAGACTAGCGGCTTTGGCAAAAATTGGCAAGAATTTATGTTGCCTACAGGGGGCAGAGACTAGGATTGAGGCATTACCAAGATAAGATCGGGATTAATTTGGGAAATATATATTTGACTATGCGTTTGCGTCCCGCCGCTGTCCCGATAGCCGCCACCGTAATCCGCCCCTCGGTGCCGCCCCGGATGGAGCGAAGCGGAAATCCGGGGACCAGAGTCGTCCGGCACGGCCTCGCCTTGTGGCTCTGGGCCCCGGATTAAATCCGGGGTGGAACCATTGGTATTCAGGGGCAGCGACGATCAGGCGGCGGTCGCTCGTTTCCACCGTACTGTCCGCGCCGTCGGCGGGAAAGCCGGCACTGCATGGTCAGCGAAATTATCCCCATTAATTTCTTCTTTTGCATAATGTACTGGTAAAATGTACGTCCTCGCAGGGATGGGGGAGACAGTGAAAACGATAGCTGCGGCCGAATTCAAGGCCAAATGCCTGCGTGTGATCGGACAGATGTGCGAGGATCGCGAGCCGGTGACGATCACCAAACACGGCCGGCCGTTGGCGGTGCTCTCGCCGTATCCGCCGGCGAATGGAACCGCCTTGATCGTCGGTGCGATGCGGGGTTCGGTCATGGATTGCGACGGCCCGTTCCGGCCCGCGGCCGATCCGGCCGACTGGGCCGCCGCCCGGTGATCGTTCTGCACACTCATGCCCTGATATGGGCCATCGCCGACGACGCGCGTCTTGGCGAGGCGGCGAGGGCCGCCATAGAAGAGACAACGCAGACGGATCGTGTCGCGGTTTCGGCGATCGCACCCTGGGAAATCGCCATGCTGGTGGAGAAGGGCCGGCTCGGGCGCGAGGTGCAATTCTGGATCGACGCTGCGCTGGCCGGGTCGTCGAACGCGTGGCGTGTAACCGGCGGCCGGCCGGCCGGCAGCGGATTCAGCCCCCGAACACCCGCTCGAAGATCGTGTCGACATGGCGGGTATGGAAGTTCGGGTCGAACAGGGCATCGATGGCGTCGGCCGTCAGATGGGCGGCAATCCCGGCGTCGGCCTTGAGCGCCGCGGCGAAGTCGCCGCCGTCCCGCCACACCGTCATGGCGTTGCGCTGGACCGCGCGATAGGCGTCTTCCCGGCTCATGCCGGCCTGGGTGAGGGCGAGCAGCACGCGCTGGGAATTGTGCAGGCCGCCCAGGGTGTCGATGTTGGCCTGCATGCGCTCCGGATAGACGACCAGCTTGTCGATGACTCCGGTCAGCCGGGCGAGGGAGAAATCCAGGGCCACCGTGGCGTCCGGGCCGATGTGCCGCTCGACCGAACTGTGGGAAATGTCGCGCTCGTGCCACAGGGCGGCGTTCTCCAGCGCGGGCATGACCATGCCGCGGATCAGCCGGGCCTGGCCGGTCAGGTTCTCGGTCAGCACCGGGTTGCGCTTGTGGGGCATGGCCGAGGAGCCTTTCTGGCCCTCGGAGAAATATTCCTCGGCTTCGCGGACTTCGGTGCGCTGCAAGTGGCGGATCTCGACCGCCAGCCGCTCGATGGCGCCGGCGATGACGCCGAGAACGGCGAAATACATGGCGTGGCGGTCGCGCGGGACGATCTGGGTCGAGACCGGCTCCGGCGTCAGGCCGAGCTTTGCCGCGACATGGGCCTCGACCTGCGGATCGACGGTCGCGAAGGTGCCGACCGCGCCGGAGATGGCGCAGGTCGCGATCTCCGCCCGGGCCGCCTCAAGCCGCGCCCGGCAGCGGGCGAATTCGGCGAAATGACCGGCCAGCTTGACGCCGAAGGTGGTGGGCTCGGCATGGATGCCGTGGCTGCGCCCCATCGTTAGAGTGTATTTGTGCTCTTCGGCGCGGCGCTTCAGGGCGGCCAGCAGGGCGTCCAGATCGACCAGCAGCAGGTCGGTCGCCCGGGTGAGCTGGACGGCAAGACAGGTATCCAGAACGTCGGACGATGTCAGCCCCTGGTGGACGAAACGGGATTCCGGGCCGACCTGCTCGGCCAGTTCGGTCAGGAAGGCGATGACATCGTGTTTGACCTCGACCTCGATGGCGTCGATGCGGGCGATGCGCTCCGGCGTGTAGGGCCTGTCGCCGTTGCGCCACACGGCTGCAGCCGTGCCGGCCGGGATCGCGCCGAGACTTTCCAGCGCCTCGCAGGCATGGGCCTCGATCTCGAACCAGATGCGAAAGCGGCTGGCCGGTTCCCAGATGGCGGCCATGGCGGGACGGGTGTAACGCGGGATCATGCGCGGGCTCCGGTCGGAGGCTGGAAGCCGATGCTACACCGGAAGGACGGCCGCCGCCGCAGGCTTTTCGTCCCTGTCGTCGCTGTCGTCCGGGGCCCGCATTGCCGATTCCGGATGCGGATATCGTCTTACTGGCGCTGCAGCGACTGAAGGACAAGTCTCACGATGCCCGGCTGTACATCGGCCAAATAGCCGGGAAATTTCTTCATAATCGAGATTCCGATCGGGGAAGAATAGAAGTCCACCAAGGCCTCGATTTCATCCGCGGTGAAATTCCGTACCATAGCCGGCACCATGGTTTCGTTCATATTCTCGGTGGTTTGTAGCCCTCTGATCTTCTGCCTATACGCGTCACGCTGCGGGCCTGCCGGGATATTCTCGATATTCTCGCGGAGGCCGCTTCGATATCCCTCAGCATTAACGGAAACGCTATCGCGGCATAACGCTTCGCCAGTTCGTGCCGGTTTTCCATTGTGTCGGGGATAGCGGACTGCGCCGTCGCAACGCCGGCAGTGAAGGCCAAAAGAATAATCGAAAAAATTCCCGATACGATCCGCATTTCCTCGCGCTCCATAAAAGGTTTTTCGAGCGAACCTCCATGATCTTCCGGCCGTTCCGGTCTTTTTCGGACTGTGTGAAGCCAACGCCGGTCGGTATACGGCCCGTGGCCAGACCGCTCGAACCGAACGTAGGCCGGGAAACGGCAGCGTGCAATATTCCGGGCGGCTCCGGCAGCGTTTTCCCGGTGCCCGGCCACTGGCAAAACGCTGCCGCGCGGTTGTGGCGTCGCGCGGGAGGCGATGCTATACCGCCGGCCGAAATCCCATTCGATCCGCCACCGACGGGGAACCGCATGCACCGCTGGTTCCGGCTGCTGCTCTTGCATCTTGCCGCCGCCCTTGCAATCGGCGCGGTGGCGATTGCCAATGCCCAGGCGCAATCGCAATCGGGAAAGGACGCTGCGCCGACCCGCGGCGAACAACTGGCCAAAGCGCTTCCGGCGCCGCTCGAAGGACACTCGGCGCGCGAGCGGGTCGAAGACAATGCCGAAACCGGACAGGTGCGCGTCCAGCGGGTCTATCAGGATTCGCAGACGGCAAGCCCGTTATCGCGATCGTGGTGCGGAGCGAAACCCCCGAGACGCTCGGCAAACGCCGCGCCACGTTCATGGATCCCAGGCTGGTCCAGGCCAAGAAGGGCGAGTTCAGGGAGATCGCCGGCCAGCGCTTCTCGATCCTGAAGATCGAGGGCGAATACACGGCCATGACCATCGTCGCCGACCGCTATTCGGTCCTGTTTTTCGGGACCGCGGACCGGACGACCCTGTTCGCCCATATCGTATCGACGGATTTCAGCCGGATCGGCGCTGTAAAATAGCACCGGTAAATAGCACCGGTAAATAGCACCGGGCGCCGTTCTTGCGGTCGGTCGGTGCGTCCACTCGAAAGCGAGGTGCCCGGGATGCGCTTCGATCCCGCTGCGAAAGACGTCGGCAACATCGTCTTCTTCGAGCATGTGAACCTGACGGTCCCGGACCAGGAAACGGCGACCGACTTCTATGTCGACGGGCTCGGGCTGACCCGCGACCCCTACATGATGGTCGGCACCGACAACATGTGGATCAACGCCGGCAAGCAGCAGTTCCACCTTCCGAGAGGAAGGCCGCAGCGCTTCCGCGGGGTCATCGGCCTCGCGGTGCCGGATCTGGAGGCGCTGGAGGCCCGGCTGCGCAGGGTGTCGCCGAGGCTCGACGGCACGCACTTCTCGTGGCGGCGAAACGGCGCGCAGGTCGCACTGACATGCCCTTGGGGCAACCGGTTCCGGGCGCACCCGGCCGGCGGCGCTTATGGCGGGCCGCTCGGCGTTCCCTATGTCGAGATGCCGGTCGCGAAAGGCGCGGCGGCGGGCATCGCGCGGTTCTACCGCTCGGTGATGGGCGCGCCGGCAGAGGTCGACGGCGACGGTGTGCGGGTGACGGTCGGCCCGGGGCAGCGCTTCGTGTTTCGGGAAACCGACGAGCCGGAGGCCGACTACGACGGGCACCACATCGCGATCTATGTCGCCGACTTTTCCGGGCCCTATTGCGCGCTGGCCGAACGCAGCCTGGTCACCGCGGAGGACAACCCCGACCAGTACCGCTTCATCGATATCGTCGCGCCGAAGGGAAAGAAGGTGCTGTTCTCCCTCGAGCACGAGGTGCGGAGCCTGTGCCATCCGCTGTACCGCCGCCCGCTCGTCAATCGTACCGGGGCTTAGGGCGGTCCACCGCGCGGCGCCCGGACCGGGACGGAAAACTCGTCTGCCGCTCGCTTCGCCGGCATTTTCGGTCTGCCGCAATTTTCTTGGGGATAACATTATCCACATCCGGAAACCGCAGGAATAGGCGGTTGGCGCCTCGAATTGTGGAAAAGTTTTCAGGTATTCGCGCAGCAATTACTTTCTTATCCACCGATTCGATCAATACTCGCAATAATTTCTTGTTGCTTCGTCGACTGGAGATACGCACTATTCAGTCACGCGATAGGCAACCGCAAGGAAGCATGTCGCGGAAGCGTCGGAAGCCTTCGGGCGGAAAGCGCTTGAGCCGGAGAGCTGGACCTTCGGGACCGGATCGAAGGCGGAACGGCCAGGCGGCTTCGGCCGTCGAGGTCGGGAGCCGGGGAACCTTCGGGGGAGCCGGCAGCCGGGAAGCGGGGCGCGGATCTTCGGATACGCAGGCCGGCGGACCGGCAGCCAGGAAACGGACCTTCGGGGACGCGGACTGGCAGGGACGCCCGCAAGGGCGCGCCCACAGGTCCAGGCCTTCGGGCTGGAGACCGCCGTGGGAAGCCCTTCGGGGCGGACCGCAGAGAAGGTGTCAGGGGGCTCTTCGGAGCCATGCAGGGACGTCCGCGTCGAAGCACCTGGCGCCTTCTTTGCGTTCGGGCGGCGGAATCGCCCGAACGCGGCCGGAACTGCGGCGTCCATAGCGTGTATCGCTTGACTGCAGAGCCCAAAACAAAGCCCGGCCGCACCGGAGTGCAGCCGGGTTTGTTGTGCCAGGACATGTCCGCGTCTGTGCACCTGTGCACCGTCTCCATATCGGCGACAGGAATATTTGTCAACCAGATTTTGTGGTGCGACAAATAAATCGTCAAGATTTTGTAAAAATCGCGAATTGGCAGGGCGGTCGAGGGCCGGCCCGAGGAATATGCTGACCGGAGCTGCCGAAACCCCTTCCCTGTCACCCCGGACGGCGCGAAGCGACGATCCGGGGACCAGAGCCACAGGCAAAGCCCTTTCGGGTCGGCTGTGGTCCCCGGCTCTCCCTCCGGTCGGCCGGGGTGACACAAATGGATGCTTGGCGGCAGCGCCCTCTGGCAGCGTCGCATCGATTTCTCGAAACCGCCGAGACCACCGGCGCGAAACACGGCCCGAAGGCGATTCGGTGCTGGAACCGGAAGCAGGAGATTTGCCGCATGCCGCCGTTGGCCGTTGCCCTTCGGCGCCGGCCGCTCTAGGTCTTGGCCCGTTAACTCCTCACGCGGATTTGCGGCAGCCGGGAATTCCGGCCTTGTCGATCCGGTGTCCGGACGGGAGCGCATAACACGCGCCGGCGTCCGGATAAACGTCCGCGGCGGCCCAACCGGTAAAGGAAAATGCCATGGCGATGCCGAGCTTCACCATGCGCCAGCTGCTTGAGGCTGGCGTCCATTTCGGACACAATACGCGCCGCTGGAACCCGAAGATGGAGCCTTTTATCTTCGGCGCGCGCAACAACGTCCACATCATCGATCTGCAGCAGACCGTGCCGATGCTGCACCGCGCGATGAATGCGGTGCGGGAGGTGGCTGCGGCCGGCGGCCGGGTGCTGTTCGTCGGCACCAAGCGCCAGGCTTCGCGCATGATCGCCCAGTCCGGCGAACGCTGCGGCCAGTTCTATGTCGACCACCGCTGGCTCGGCGGCATGCTGACCAACTGGGCGACGATCCAGCGTTCCATCGCGCGTCTGAAGGCGCTCGACGCCCAGCTCGGCAACGAGGAAGAGACCCAGGGTCTGACCAAGAAGGAACTGCTCCAGCTCACCCGCGAGCGCGACAAGCTGGACAAGGCGCTGGGCGGTATCAAGGAAATGTCCGCGCTGCCCGACATCATCGTCGTCATCGACACCAACAAGGAAGCGATCGCCATTGCGGAGGCGAACAAGCTGAAGATCCCGGTGATCGCCGTGATCGACAGCAACAGCGATCCGAAAGGCATCGACTATCCGGTGCCTGGCAACGACGATTCGCTGCGCGCCATCGAAACCTACATGGAATTGTTCTGGGGCGCGGTGCTCGACGGTCTGGCGCAGGAAGTCGCGCTGTCGGGCGGCGACCTGGGCGAAGCCGATGTGCCGATGCCGGAAAAACTGCCGGAAGTTGCGGCGGCGGACGAGCCCGCGGCGGCTGAGGAGGCGGCGGCCGACGTGGCGGCTGAGCCGGTTGCCGGGCCGGCATCCTCGGGCGAAACGCCTGTCGAGAGCGAAAGCCCGGCGCCGGAAGCAACCCCGGAAGCAATCCCGGAATTAGCCCCGGAATCAGCCCCGGAATCAGCCCCGGAATTAGCCCCGGAATCAGCCTCGGAAGCGGCCGAACAGACGGCCACCGCCGGCTGACATTCCGCCGCAAACGGCTGAAAAGATGCCGAATGGCGCGCGCCGTCGGGCGCCGCCCGCGGCAGGGTGACCGGTAAACGATAGCCAGCAATCGAGAGGACGAGATGGCTCAAATCAGTGCGTCCATGGTCAAGGAACTGCGCGGCCGCACCGGCGCCGGCATGTTGGACTGCAAGAAGGCGCTGGTCGAATCCGGCGGCGATGTCGATGCGGCCGGCGAGTGGCTGCGCAAGAAAGGCCTGGCGGCGGCGGCCAGGAAATCCGGCCGTGTGACCGCGGAAGGCCTGGTCGGGCTGCGCACCGATGGAACCCGAGGCGTGCTCGTCGAGGTCAACGCCGAGACCGATTTCGTGGCGCGTAACGAGAACTTCCAGGCTTTCGTCGGCGCCGTGGCCGATGTGGCGCTTAGCGTTGGCGGCGATTTCGACGCGCTTAGCGCAGCCGAATATCCGGAAGAAGGGGGTACGGTCGACGAACAACTCGTTTTGTTAATCGTAACCGTCGGCGAAAGCATAAAACTGCGCCGGTCGGTCGGGCTCAGCGTAGATGAAGGCGTCGTCGCCTCCTACATGCACAATTCGGCGGCGCCGGGCCTCGGCAAGATCGGCGTGCTGGTCGGCATGAATTCCGCCGCCGACGCCGAAGCGCTGCAGCAGCTCGGCAAGCAGGTCGCCATGCATGTCGCGGCAAGCAGCCCGCGGGCGGTGACGGCCGAAGACCTCGACGCTTCGACCGTCGAGAAGGAGCGCGAAATTCTCCGCGAACAGGCGGCGACCAGCGGTAAACCCCCGGAAATCGTCGAGAAGATGATCGAAGGACGGCTCCGCAAATTCTACGAGGAGGTCGTCCTGCTGAACCAGACCTGGGTGATCGACGGCGAAACGAAGGTCGCAAAGGTCATCGCCGCCGCCGCGAAAGAGCTGGGCGCGCCGATTGAGATTACCGGCTTCGTGCGCTATCAGCTTGGCGAAGGCGTCGAGCGCAAGGAAGACGATTTCGCTGCCGAAGTCGCCCAGCTTGCCGGCTGACGGCACGCCCTCCGACACCCGATCGCCACAGGAGGACACGGGCCCATGAAGGACGAACCGAAATACCGGCGCGTCCTTCTGAAGCTGTCCGGCGAAGCCCTGATGGGCGAGCGGATTTTCGGCCTGGACCCGGACACGCTGGAACGCATCGCGAAGGAAGTGAAGTCGATCCACGATATCGGGATCGAGATCTGTCTGGTCGTCGGCGGCGGCAACATATTCCGGGGCATCCAGTCCGCCGCCCACGCCATCGAGCGGGCGACCGGCGACTATATGGGCATGCTGGCGACGGTCATGAACTCGCTGGCGATCCAGGGCGCGCTGGAGCAGCTCGGCGTCGATACGCGGGTCCAGTCGGCGATCCCGATGTCGACCGTGTCCGAACCCTATGTCCGCCGCCGTGCCGTCCGCCATCTGGAAAAGGGCAGGGTGGTGATTTTTGCCGCCGGAACCGGCAACCCCTTCTTCACCACGGATACGGCGGCGGCATTGCGCGCCTCGGAGATGGGCTGCGACGCGCTGTTCAAGGGGACCAAGGTGGATGGAGTCTACAGCGACGACCCGGCCCGCAATCCGGCGGCCGAACGCTATGAGACCCTGACGTTCACCGATGTGCTGAGCCGGGATCTGAAGGTGATGGACGCGACCGCCATCGCCCTGGCGCGGGAAAACGGCGTCCCGATCCTGGTCTTTTCGATCCAGAAAGCCGGCTCGATTGCCGAGGTCGTGCACGGCAGGGGCGCTTTCACGATCATTTCCGATCAGGCCGCTGCGGAGCGGGGCACTGCCGAATAAGGCATTTCCCGCGTTGAACATTCTGATAAAACAGGTGGCATACGCCACCCGCGACAGGGTAGGCCGGTCGGATGCCGGCACGCCGTCGCATAAACCGGAACGAGGGGCCGGACCATGATCGATCCCGTTCTGAAAGAAATCAAACGCCGCATGGACGGCGCCATGGATTCCCTGCGCGGCGATCTGGCCGGTCTACGCACCGGGCGGGCGTCGACAGGGCTGCTGGAGCCGATAACCGTTCAGGCCTATGGTGCGCAGATGCCGCTGAACCAGGTCAGCAACCTGTCTGCGCCGGAGCCCCGGTTGCTCACAGTGCAGGTGTGGGACACCAATCTGGTCGGCGCGGTCGAAAAGGCGATCCGCGCGTCCGATCTGGGGCTCAACCCCCAGACCGAAGGCCAGGTGATCCGCGTACCGTTGCCGGAGCTGACCGAAGAGCGCCGCAAGGAGCTCGTCAAGGTCGCGGGCAACTATGCAGAAGCGGCGCGGGTCGCCGTGCGCAATGTGCGCCGCGACGGCATGGAACAGCTTAAGAAAGCCGAAAAAGCCGGTGATATTTCGCAGGACGAACATCACGCCCGGTCGGACGATATCCAGAAGGTGACCGACGCCCACATCAAGGATATCGACGAATTGCTCGCCCAGAAAAGGGGCGAGATCATGCAGGTTTAGAGTTTGCCGGATATGGAAGCTATTTCGCCCCGCGCGATTTCACATCCGCCGCCCCGGCACGTCGCCATTATCATGGACGGCAACGGCCGGTGGGCGCAGGCCCGTGGCCTGCCCCGCACCGCGGGTCATCGGCAGGGCATCGAGGCTGTGCGCCGGACGGTCAAGGCCGCCATCGCCGACGGCATCGGCTATCTCACCCTGTACGGGTTTTCGTCCGAAAACTGGAGCCGTCCGGAGCCGGAGGTCCGGGAACTGATGGAACTGCTGCGCTATTACCTGCGCAGCGAGATTGCCGAACTTCACCAGCAAGGCGTCCGGCTTCGATTTATCGGCGACCGGTCGCGTCTGCCGGCCGATATCGTCGCACTGATCGACAACGCGGAAGTACGCACTGCCGGCAACACCGTCTTCACGCTGGTCATTGCCCTGAGCTACGGCAGCCGCGACGAAATACTGGGCGCAGCCCGCCGGATGGCGGCCATGATTGCGCAAGGCGACCTCGATCCCGACGCCATCGGGCAGGAAGAGTTTTCCCGTCACCTGTTGACCAGCGACATCCCGGATCCCGACCTGGTAATCCGGACCAGTGGCGAACAGCGGCTGAGCAATTTCCTGCTCTGGCAGTCGGCCTATGCCGAACTGGTCTTCACCAAATGCCTGTGGCCGGACTTCGACGCCGAGACGCTGCGGGCGGCGGTTTCGGAATATTGCCAGCGGGAGCGCCGCTATGGCGCTGTCGGCTGACCGGGCCGCCGCGTCGAAACCGGCTATCGCTCCCCCGGAAATGGCGGGTGCAGAAGGCAGATCGGCCGAGGTTCTGGCTCGCATCCTGTCTGCGATCGGTCTGGCGGCGCTTCTGTCCGGTTGTCTGTATCTCGGCTGGCCGTTCTTTCACCTGCTGATCCTGGCCGCTGCCGGGCTGATGGCCCGGGAATGGGCCCGGTTGTGCGGCCGGGGCAGGACCGGTTCGGGCGGTTTCGCGCTGATCGTCGTCTGCGTCATCGTCGTCGCCCTCGCCTCTTTCGCAATGACGAGCGAGGCATCGTTGGTGCTGATCCTGGGGGCGCCGGCAGTCGGACTCGCGGCGCGAACGGAGAGGCCGTCGGACGCGGTCTGGCTGGGCGCCGGTGTGCTCTATGTCGGCGGCGCGGCCTGGGCGACAGTCGCCCTGTTCGACCTGTTCCGGGACGGTATGTGGGCGGTCGCCTGGATCTTTGCGGTGGTGGCGCTGACCGATATCGGCGCCTTTCTGGTCGGCCGGATGGCCGGCGGACCCCAACTCGCTCCCCGGCTCAGCCCGAAGAAAACCTGGTCCGGATTTTTCGGCGGGCTCGCCTGTGCGGCCCTGGCGGGGCTTGCGTTCGCCCTGGTTGCAGACCGGCAGGCGGCCGGTTTCCATATCGCTGCGGCGCTGGTCGTCAGTCTGGTGGCGCAAGCGGGGGATTTGTTCGAATCGCTGTTCAAACGCCGGTTCGGGGCCAAGGATTCCGGGCGTCTGATCCCCGGGCACGGCGGCTTGCTGGATCGGGTCGACGGCGTGGTTCCGGCCATGATCCTGGCTGCCGGTCTGGCCTCGTTGCGCGGCGGCGTGGAAACGCCATGGCTCTAGAGGCACAGCGCCCGGCCGGGCCCGGTGCCGGTCCGCGCCGGTCCGAGTCGGCCCGAACGGACGGCCCCCGGCGCATCACGATCCTCGGCGCGACCGGCTCGATCGGCCAGAGCACGCTGGATCTCGTGGCGCGCCAGCCGGATGGCTTTGCGGTCGAGGCGCTGACCGCTCACCGTAACGTCGCACGGCTGATCCGGCAGGCGCGCGAAACCGGCGCGAAGCTGGCCGCGATCGCCGACCCGGCCTTGTACGCGGCGCTGAAAGACGGGCTTGCCGGATCGGGCATCGAGGCGGCGGCGGGCCCGGAGGCGATCGCCGAAGCGGCGGCCCGGCCGGTCGACTGGGTGATGGCTGGCATTGTCGGCGCCGCCGGTCTGGAGCCCACGCTGCGCGCAGTCCGGCAGGGGACGATCGTCGCGCTGGCCAACAAGGAAAGCCTGGTCTGCGCCGGCGATTTCGTCCTGGCCGAGGTGCGGCGCTGCGGCACGACCCTGCTCCCGGTCGATTCCGAGCATAACGCGATCTTCCAGGTGTTCGATTTCGACCAGCCGGAGCGGGTGGCGCGGATCGTGCTGACGGCATCCGGCGGGCCGTTCCTGTCCTGGACCCGCGAGCGCATGGCGGCGGCGACCCCCGCCGAGGCTGTCGCTCATCCCAACTGGGACATGGGCGCCAAAATCTCAGTCGATTCCGCCACGCTGATGAACAAGGGTCTCGAGGTGATCGAGGCGTGGCATCTGTTTCCCGTGGCAAAGGACCAGATTGCCGTCGTGGTTCACCCGCAATCGGTCGTTCATTCGATGGTCGACTATGTCGACGGGTCCACGCTGGCCCAGATGGGCACGCCCGACATGCGAACCCCGATCGCCTATTCCATGGCCTGGCCGAAGCGGATGGAGTCGCCATCCGCGAGGCTGGATCTGGCCGCGGCCGGGCCGCTCACCTTCGAAATGCCGGACCTCGAACGCTTCCCGGCTCTTGCGCTCGCCTCTGCAGCGCTGGAGGCCGGCGGCGCAGCGCCGGCGGTGCTGAATGCCGCCAACGAGATTGCCGTCGCAGCCTTTCTCGGGGAGCGGATCGCCTTCCTTGAAATCGCCAAAGTTGTCGAGGAGACACTGGCGCGCGGGCCGCAGCATCCGATCGGGTCGATCGACGACGTCCTCGCGGTCGACCGGGCGGTGCGGCGGATCGCGGAAGAACTGACGATGCAATAAGGCGCGCCCGCCGTTGCCGGAGGCGCTATCGCCGTTCCGGCGGCGCGCGTCTTCAGGGCCGGAACGAGGAAGGCGGAAGACACGTCCCGGCGACCGTTCAGTGCGGAAGAATTATGTCGCTCCACTCGAAATGCCGGATCGGTCCCACCACCTTCTGAATTGCCTCGACGACCATTCCCGTCCGAATGACGACATTCGCGAGCGGGCGATGGTTCGGACTTTGTAGGACGGCGCCCCGGCTCAGGTTGCGGATTCATGGAATTCATTTCAGTCCTCTGGAACTACATCCTGCCATTTCTGGTCCTGTTCACGCTGCTCGTCTTCGTCCACGAAATGGGGCACTACACCGTCGCCCGGCGCAACGGCGTGCGGGTCGAGGTCTTTTCCATCGGCTTCGGCCCCGAACTGTTCGGCCGGGACGACCGGTGGGGAACCCGGTGGAGGTTCTGCGCCATCCCGCTCGGCGGCTACGTCAAGATGTTCGGCGACGCTGACGCGGCGAGCCGTCCCGGCGAGGCTGTGGATCGGCTGACCCCCGAGCAGCGCAAGGTCAGTTTCTACCACAAGAACGTGGCGCAGCGCGCCGCCATCGTGTTCGCCGGCCCGGCTGTCAACTATCTTTTCGCGGTCCTCATTCTGGCATTGCTTTTCATGACCGCCGGCCAGCGCCACACGCCGGCCATCGTCGGTCTTGTCATTCCCGGCGGCGCGGCGGAGCGCGCCGGACTGCACACCGGCGATACGGTCGTGCGGTTCGCCGGGCGCGCCATCGACAGCTTCGAAGAGGCCGAACAGATCGCAATGCTGCATCCGGGCGAAGCCCTGCCGATCGTCGTCAGGCGCGGCAGCGCGCAGCGCGCATTCACATTGACTCCGGAACCGCGGACCGTGCGGGACAGGCACGGCAATACCGAGGTTTTCGGTATGCTCGGCGCGGTGCGGATGGTGGCGCCGGTCGTCGGCCGGGTTCTGGAAGGCTCGGCTGCGGCTGCAGCCGGGCTGAAGACCGGCGACCGGATCGTCGCCGTCGACGGCCGCCCGGTATCGACCTTCCAGGAAGTCCGCACCATTGTCATGGCCCGGGCGGAAAGGCCGGTCCGTCTGCAGGTCCGGCGCGAGGGCCGCACCGCGGCGCTGAATGTCGTGCCGCGAAATTTCGCCTACACGGACGGCAACGGAGTCACCCGGACCGTCGGCCGGATCGGGATCGGAGTCGCCCAGCCGCCCTTGAAACGCCACGGTCCGGTCGCCGCGCTGTGGGCGGCGGTCGAAGAGACCTGGTCGCTCACCGTGATCACCGCCACCGCCATCGGGCAGATGTTCGCCGGGAAACGGGAGTTCCGGGATATCGGCGGCCCGCTGCGCATTGCCGAGATGTCCGGCGACATGGCGCAGATCGGGCCTTACGCTTTCGTGTGGTTCATGGCGGCGCTTTCGCTCTCGCTGTGCCTGATCAATCTGCTGCCGGTCCCGATGCTGGACGGCGGCCACCTGCTGTACTACGGCATCGAAGCAATTCGCGGTAAGCCATTGGGCGAAAAGGCTCAGGAATATGGTTTCCGAATTGGCATGGCTTTGGTATTAACGCTCATGGTCGTTGTCACTTGGAACGATCTGCTCCGCCTGTTCGGAGCTCATGGTTCGTAAACCTGTGGAGTAGTGCGGTCGCCGGCGGGGACATTGGCGGTCGCGCTGGCTTGTGACCGAAAGGGATCGGTGTGCGAATATTGACGGTGTTGTTGCTGGGCGTAGCGCTGCTTGCCGGAGTCGCGCAAGCGATGTCCGTCAGCCCCGCAACCGCCCAGGCGCGAGGCGGAACGATCCGCAACATAGTCGTCGAGGGGGCCCGGCGTATCGATCCCCAATCGGTTGCCGGCTATCTGACAGTCAAGCGGGGCGACCCCTTCGATCCGGCAAGGATCGATGCGTCGCTGAAGTCGCTGTTTGCCAGCGGCCTGTTCCGCGATGTTTCGATCCGCCGGCGCGGCCAGGATCTCGTCGTCCGTGTCGTCGAAAATCCGATCGTCAACCGGGTCGCCTTCGAGGGCAACGCCAAGATCGATAATGACGATCTGGCTTCGCAAGCCAATATCAGTCCGCGCAGCGTGTACTCGCGCGCCAAGGTGGAAGAAGCGGTCCGGCGGATGCTGGCGGCCTATCGCGCGGCCGGCTACTACGCGGCTCGCGTGACGCCCAAGGTCATTCCGCGGTCGCAGAACCGCGTCGATGTCGTGTTCGAGATCGATGAAGGCAGCAAGACGCTGGTGAGGCGCATCAGCTTCATCGGCAACAGGAATTACTCCGACGGTACGCTGCGCGACGCGATTATTACCAAGGAAACGGCCTTCTGGCGCTTCCTGGGCCGGTCGGATGTCTACGATCCGGCAAAACTCGAGGCGGACAAGGAAATTCTGCGCCAGTATTATCTGGATCGGGGATTCGCCGATTTTCGGGTGCTGTCGGCAGTCGCCGAACTGGCGCCCGACCGCGAAGGCTTCTTCATCACCATAACGGTGCGGGAAGGCCCCCGTTACCGGTTCGGCAAGCTGACGGTCGATTCCCGGCTCAGACGGATCGATTCCGGCCAGCTGACAGCCGCGATCAAGGCGCGAACGGGCGACCGCTACAGCGCCGCGAAGATCCAGCGTTCGATAGTTGCCCTGACAGATGTCGCGGGCAGCCACGGCTACGCGTTCGCTCGCGTCTCGCCTCAAGTCAACCTGGACCGCAGTAAGGGGACGGCCGACGTTACGTTCGTGATCGAGCAGGGCCGGCGGATCTTCATTGAGCGGATCGAGATACTGGGCAATGTCCGGACGCGGGATTCGGTGATCCGACGTGAAATTCTGGTGGCCGAAGGCGATGCCTTCAACACAGCCAAGGTCCGCCGCTCCCGCCGCCGTCTGATCAATACCGGCTACTTCGAGCAGGTCGAAATCGAGCGGAAGGACGGCTCGGCGTTAGACCAGGTGCGGCTGGTCGTTACCGTAGTGGAACGTGCTACCGGCCAGCTCAGCATCGGCGGCGGCTTTTCCACGCAGGACGGCGCGTTGGCCACAATCGGGGTGCAGGAATCCAACTTTCTGGGCCGGGGTTACAGTGTGCGGCTGGCCGGGCAGTTGTCCGCCCGGTCTTCGCAGATCGACGCCAGTTTCACCGACAGGCATTTCCTCGGCCGCGATGTTTCCTTCGGCGCCGACCTGTTTCGGATCGATCGCGGGATCCAGCGGGATTTCTCGCAATCTTCCATCGCCGAGGTCGCGACCACGGGCGGTCGCGTTCGCTTCGGCTACCCGCTGGCGGAAGACGTGACGCAAGGCCTTTTCTATGAACTGTCGCACCGCCGGGTAACAGGCGTCGAAACGGGAAGTTCTCGTTACCTCAGAGGCGGCAGTTCGAACAAATCCGAAGTCGGCACCAGTATAACGTGGGATACGCGCGACAATCGTTTCGAGGCGACGGACGGTTTCGTGGTCGGCGGCAGCGGGTCCGTCGCCGGCCTCGGCGGGTCTGAGAGATTCTACAAGCTTGGCGCCGAAACCGGCTATTGGCTCTCTGTCAGTCCCGGCTGGGTCTTGGCGCTGCTCGGCGAAGCGGCTCATGTCGGTGGGTTCGGCCAGGATGTTGGCGTCGGCGAACGCTATTTCGTGGGGGGCAATAAACTCCGCGGCTTCGAATACGGCGGCGTCGGTCCGCGCGACCGGGGTACCGGTGAAACGCTGGGGGCCAACAATTACTGGCTTGTCACCGCCGAAATGATCTTCCCGACAGGTCTGCCGAAGGAATTGGGGATAAAGGGCCGGGTATTCACCGATATGGGCAGCGCGTTCGGCATCGACGGCAGTGGACCCGATTTGATCGATGAAGCGGCGCCGCGCATTTCGGCAGGGGTGGGCTTGTCCTGGCGCTCGCCCCTCGGACCGCTTCGCTTCGATTTCGGCTTCCCTGTTTTGCGCCAGCCCCACGACCGCGCACAGTTGTTCAACTTCAGCTTTGGGACCAGGTTCTAGATCATGATCAGGTGCAGACTGTTGGGGTTGGCTGCCGTTGTCGTTCTCGGCGTCACGTCCGGCGCATTCGCGCAAGTCAAGAAGGTACCGACCAGGATCGGTGTCGTCGACGTTCAGAAAGTGCAGAGCCAGTCGCGCGCCATGATCGGTGTCCGCAAGGCGCTGCAGGCGTTGCGCACGAAGTACAACGAGAACTTCGAAGCCAGCGAAAAGGAAATGCAGTCGGAATACGACCGGCTGCGCAAGGACAAGGAAATGTCGCGCGGCGAATATGAGCGCCGCGTTCGTGCGCTCCAGGCCGATCTGGTGAAATTGCGGCGTCAGAGCCGCGCGCGCGGCGATGCGCTGAGCCAGGCCTTTCAGAAGGCATTCGCCAGATTCCGCCAGGAATTGGTTCTGGTGGTGAAGGCGATGGCGGTGGAAGAAGGCCTTACTCTCGTGTTGAATCAGGTCACGCTGATCCACGCGGCGCCGCAATTTGAAATGACCGACAAGGTGGTCGCCCGGTTGAACGAACGCCTGCCTAAATTGGCGCTGAACTTCGAGGATCCGGTGAGCGGCGCCGCGGAAGAAGTGCGGAAACGGCGCGAAAAAGCGAAAGAAAAGAAGAAATAAACGCCGCTACGCGGCCGGGTAAGGTTCCACTCGACGGCGCGGCATGGCTGTTGCTGCAGACCGGTGACGACAGTGACCGACAAATCGCTTCCTTCGACCCTCGATATCCAGCGCATCCTGGCGGTGCTGCCGCACCGTTATCCTTTCCTGATGGTGGACCGGATGGAGGAGGTGGTGCGCGGCGAGAGCGCCATCGGGATCAAGAATGTATCGATCAACGAGCCCTTTTTTCAGGGCCACTTTCCCGGCGCCCCGGTGATGCCCGGCGTGCTGATGGTCGAATCGATGGCCCAGACTGCCGGTATCCTGGTCATCGAAACCCTGGGCCCGGAAATGGAAGGCAAGTTGGTCTATTTCATGTCGGTCGAGAGCGCGCGCTTCCGAAAACCGGTCCATCCCGGCGACCGGATGTACATTCATGTCCGCAAGCGCCACGCCCGGCAGCTGGTCTGGAAATTCGACGGCACGTGCAAGGTCGATGGCGAGGTGGTGGCCGAAGCGACCTTTACCGCGATGATCGTTGACGAAGTCGGCTGAGCGGCAGCGCCGAATATGCCCGATATCCACCCGACGGCCATCGTCGATCCGTCTGCGACGCTGGCGGACACCGTGCGTGTCGGTCCCTATGCCACGGTCGGCGCGCATGTCGTCCTCGGCGACCGCTGTACCGTGATGCAGCACGCAGTCATCGACGGCCATACCGCGGTGGGCGCCGGCACGGTGATCTACCCGCACGCCTGTGTCGGCTTGCCGCCGCAGGATTTGAGCTACAGGGGCGAGCCGACCCGCCTCGTCGTGGGCAGGAACAACATCATCCGTGAGCACGCCACCTTGCACACCGGAACGTCAAAAGGTCATGGCGTGACGACGGTCGGCGATAACTGCCTCTTCATGGTCAACACCCATGTCGCGCACGATAGCACCGTCGGCAATAGCGTGATCATGGCCAACAACGCCGTGATGGGCGGCCATGTCACCGTCGGGGACTACGCCATCCTGGGCGGCAACTCGGCGATCCAGCAGTTCGCCAGGGTTGGCCGGCACGCGATGATGGGCGGAATGTCGGCTTCGGAATCCGATATTATCCCTTACGGCCTGGTAATCGGTGTACGGGACGGCCTGTCGGGCCTGAATCTGATCGGCCTGCGCCGCCGGGGCTACACCCGCGACCAGATCCACGAACTGCGCCGGGCCTACCGGCTGCTGTTCGCGGCCGAAGGCACCTTGACCGAGCGCACCAACGACGTGGCCGAAATGTTCAACGGCAGCGCCGCGGTGCAGGAGATCGTGGACTTCATCCGGGCCGATCCGGCGCGGCCGATCTGTCAGCCGCCGGCAACCCGTGGCTGAGCCGGCGTCCGGCACGCTCGGCATAATAGCCGGTGGCGGAGAGATGCCGGCGCTGGCCATAGAAGCCTGCGAAATGGCCGGCCGGCCATTTTTTGTCTTCGCACTGAAGGGGCATGCCGATCATCCCGCCGTCTTTGCCGCCCCGCACGACATCGTCCGGATCGGCGCCGTAGCGCGTTTCGAAAAGAAAGCGAGGGAAGAAGGGATCGGGGACATCGTCATGATCGGCCGCGTCCGCCGGCCGTCATTGCGCGACTTTCGTCCCGATACGAGAGCGGCCGCCTTCATGGCCCGAGCTGCCGTGAAGGCGTTGGGCGACGATGGTTTGCTGCGGGCGGTCGTCGTCGAGATCGAGCGGCTCGGCTTTCGCGTGATCGGCATCCAGGACGTGGTTGCGGACCTGCTGGCGCCCGCCGGCAATCTGACCCGCGCGAAGCCGGACAGCGACGCTCAACGCGATATCGAACGCGGACTTGAGGTTGCCCGGACACTGGGCGAACTGGATGTTGGCCAGTCTGTTGTGGTGCAGCAGACACTGGTGCTGGGCGTGGAGGCGATAGAGGGCACGGACGCCCTGCTCGAACGGTGCGCCGGCCTCAAGCGCAAGGGGCCCGGCGGCGTCCTGGTCAAGATCAGGAAAGAACGGCAGGACCGCCGCATCGATCTGCCGACGATCGGCGTGGCGACGGTGGAAAAGGCGGCGGCGGCCGGCCTGCGCGGCATCGCCATCCAGGCCGGGGCGACGCTGATCGCACGGCGCGACGCCGTGATCGCGGCGGCTGACAAGGCGAAGCTCTTTCTGGTCGGGCTGGCCCTGGACGGCAGCGAAGCGGATGCCGGCGGCGCCCCCTGAACCCGGCGGGCCCGGCGATCGCCGCCCGCTGATCTACTTTATCGTCGGCGAACCGTCCGGCGATCAGATCGGCGGCCATCTGATCCGCGCGTTGCAAGAGCAGACGGCAAACGGCGTCGAGCTGGCCGGGATCGGCGGCCCGGCGATGGCAGCTGCAGGTCTGGAGAGCCTGTTCCCCATCGACCTGTTCTCGGTCATGGGCTTCGATTATGTGCCGCGCCTGCGCAGCATTCTCGGCCGCATGAACCAGCTCGAGCGCGACGTCGCCCGGCGCCGCCCCGATTGCGTCGTCACGATCGACGCTCAGGCCTTGTCCGGCCATATGGGCCGGCGTCTCGCGCGGCGGGGCGTAACCCTGGTGCATTATGTGGCGCCCACGGTGTGGGCGTGGCGCCCCGGGCGGGCGCGGGTGATCGCCCGGCGCCTTGACCATCTGCTGACCATCTTTCCGTTCGAGGCGCCGTGGTTCGAGCCGCTGGGCCTGCCGGTCACCTTTGTCGGCCACCCGGCCGCCGAGCCCGATCCGCCGGATGCCGCCGCCGTGGCAGATTTCCGCCGGCGCTGCCTCGACGGTCGCGACGGTCCCCTGCTTTGCCTGCTGCCGGGCAGCCGGCGCAAGGAGGTCCGCCGGCAGCTGCCTTTGTACCGCACCGTGGTCGAGCGCTTGAAAGGCGATGGCCTGGCGCCGGTCTGCGTGATGCCCACTGTGCCGCAGGTGCGGGACCTCGCGGCGGCCCTGAGCGCGGAATGGCCCGCTCCGCTCGACCTCCTGCCGGCGGAAGACAGCAAATATCTGGCCTTCGCGGCGTCCGATGCGGCGCTGGCGGCCTCGGGCACCGTCACGGTGGAACTGGCGATCGCCGGCACGCCGGCCGTGGTGACGTACAAGGTGGCGTGGCACCAGATCCTGCTTGCCCGGCTGCTCCTGAATACGCCCTACGTCTCCGCGGTCAACATTGCAGCCGGTGAGGAAATCATGCCGGAATTTGTCATGGAGCGTTGCCGGCCGGCAGCGATCGCCGACGCGCTGGCGCCGTTGTTGCGCGATCCGGCGTTGCGCCGCGCGCAGGCAGCGCGTATCCGTGCGGTGGCGCAGACGATGTCGGTCCCGGGCCGGAAGCCCAGCGCCATTGCGGCCGACGCCATCCTCAGGATTATTCAGGACAGGCCCCGCGATGAATGAAGATAAGCCGGCCTTCCGCATGCTGCACACCATGTTGCGGGTGCGCGATCTGGACAAGTCCGTCGCCTTTTACACCGGCCATCTGGGCATGAGCCTGTTGCGCAAGAGGGATTTTCCCGGCGGCCGGTTTACCCTCGCCTTTGTCGGATACGGCGACGAAGCCAGCAATACCGTGCTGGAACTGACCCACAACTGGGACCGGGAAGAGGCCTACGATCCCGGCACCGGCTACGGACACATCGCGCTGGGCGTGCCGGACATCTACGGCACCTGCGAGAAGCTGGAAGCCGCCGGCGTCGCCATTCCGCGCCCGCCGGGCCCGATGAAGCACAGCACGACGGTGATCGCCTTCATCGAAGACCCGGATGGCTATAAGGTCGAATTGATCGAGAAGTAACGCGCTGGGTTTGCGGCGGCACCCATGCTCGCCGATGCCCTGTCCCGTTCATTAAAATTTCTCTCGTCATATCGACCGTAGCGTCCTGCAGGGACGCGAAGCGGAGAATTATATCGCTGACCATGCAGCGCCGGCTTCCCCGCCGACGGCGCGGACAGTCCTGTGGAAATGAGCGGCCGCCGCAGGATCTTCGCTGCCCCGGAATACCGATGGTGCCACCCCGGATTTAATCCGGGGCCCAGAACCACAAGGCAAGGCCGTGCCGGGCCACTCTGGTCCCCGGATTTCCGCTTCTCTCCATCCGGGGCGGCACCGAGGGGCGGATAACGGTGTCGGCTATCAGGACAGCGGCGGGACGCAATCGCATAGTCACATGCATAGTCCCCATATCCTTCCCGCGCGAAGCGAAGATCAAAGCGCGGTGCGGAAGGATTTCTCCCCTTCGACAAGCTCAGGGCAGGCTGCTGCGCCCCGGAATAAATCCGGGGCTTCGGTCGAAATGACGATCGGCTGCTATGAAGGAAGTAACCGAAGTGTGGCCCATTGTGAGCGAATTGCCTGGGCGCTCGCCGCTCCAGGCGCGCGGCAGTATTCGAAGTCGCCCTACCGCTGGTCCAGAGGCACGAAGGGCCGGCGGGCTTCGCCGGTGTAGAGCTGGCGCGGGCGGCCGATCTTCTGGACCGGATCCTCGATCATTTCCTTCCACTGGGCGATCCAGCCGACCGTGCGGGCGAGCGCGAACAGCACGGTGAACATGGAGGTCGGGAAGCCCATCGCCTGCAGCAGGATGCCGGAATAGAAATCGACGTTCGGGAACAGCTTGCGCTGCTGGAAATAGTCGTCTTCCCGGGCGATCCGCTCCAGCTCCAGGGCCAGTTCCAGCAGCGGTTCGTCGCGCACGCCGAGTTCATCGAGCACCGAATCGGTGCTTTGCTTGAGCACCGCCGCGCGCGGGTCGTAGTTCTTGTAGACCCGATGGCCGAAACCCATCAGGCGGAAGGGATCGTCCTTGTCCCGGGCGCGCTTGAGAAATTCCGGTATCCGGTCCTTGGAGCCGATCTCTCTCAGCATGTTCAGCACCGCCTCGTTCGCGCCGCCGTGGGCCGGTCCCCACAGCGAGGCGATGCCGGCGGCGATACAGGCGAACGGGTTGGCGCCGGACGATCCGGCAAGGCGCACCGTAGAGGTCGAGGCGTTCTGCTCGTGGTCGGCGTGCAGGATGAAGATGCGGTCCATGGCGCGCGCCAGAACCGGCGAGACGCGCAGGTCCTCGCACGGCACGTTGAAGGTCATGTGCAGGAAGTTTTCCGCGTAGCGCAGGTCGTTGCGCGGATACATGAAGGGCTGGCCGATAGAGTATTTGTAGGCCATGGCCGCAATGGTCGGTATCTTGGCGATCAGCCGGTGCGAGGCGACCATCCGCTGATACGGATCGTCGATATCGGTGCTGTCGTGATAGAAGGCCGACATGGCGCCGACCACGCCGACCATGATCGCCATCGGATGCGCATCGCGGCGGAAGCCGCTGAAGAAGGTTCGCATCTGTTCGTGGACCATCGTGTGCATGGTGATGGTCTGCTCGAAGTCCTCCTTCTCTGCCTTGTCCGGCAGGTGGCCGTAGAGCAATAGGAAGCAGACCTCCAGGAAATCGCTGTGCTCGGCCAGTTCCTCGATGGCGTAGCCGCGGTGCAGCAGCACCCCTGCGTCGCCGTCGATATAGGTGATCTTGGATTCGCAGCTGCCGGTCGAGGTGAAGCCGGGGTCGTAGGTGAACATGCCCAGGTCGCTGTAAAGCCGGCGGATATCGGCGACCCGCGGCCCTTCCGTGCCCCGGCGAACCGGCAATTCGAGCGTCCGGCCGGTCGCGTTGTCGGTCACGGTAAGGGTGTGCGCGGTGGCGGTGCCGGCTTTCTCGGACATATCGTTCATGATGCTCCCGAAATTCTGTGTGCGATTGCGCCCGGCGTACCCGCGCGGGCAATCAGGCTTTCCACGCGCCGGACCCCGGCCGGGCCGTGGTGCAGCGCAACATCAACCGGAAAATAGACCGTCCGGCTCCCTTGGGCAAATGCAACCTCGGAAGGGGGTTCACTGGCGCGATAGAGAAGCGGATCAGGCGGCTGCCGGTCCGAGGATGTCGTCGATCCTGCCGAGGCTCTCCGACTTGCCGAGGACGCCCAGGACCTCGAAAATGCCGGGTGAAACCGTGCTGCCGGTCAGCGCCGCGCGCAGCGGCTGGGCGATCTTGCCGAGTTTTTCTTCGGCTGCCTCGGCCGCCGCCCGGACAGCGGCTTCGGCGCTTTCGGCCGACCAGGTGTCGACCTCCGCCAGTGCCGCCCGGGCAAGCGCGAGCTGCGCCCTGCCGTCGTCACCGAGCAGTTTCGCCGCCTTCGCGTTCGGCTCCAGCGGCCGGGGCCGGCAGTAGAACAGGGCGGCATCGGCCAGCTCGACCAGGGTCTTCGCGCGCGATTTCAGGCCGGGCAGCCCGGCGGCCAGCCGTGCACGCTGCGTCGCAGACAGCGCCGCACCGAGCCGCGCCGCGATCGGCGGCTCGACGAGGCCGGCAAGCCGGTCTTCCGCCATTTCCCGGACATACCGGGCGCCGACGCTGGTCAGCTTCGCAAGGTCGAAGCGGGCGGGCGACTTGCCGATATTGGCGAGATCGAACCACTCTGTGGCCTGCGCCATGGAGAAGATTTCGTCGTCGCCGTGGCTCCAGCCGAGCCGGGCGAGATAGTTGCACATCGCTTCGGGCGGAAATCCCATGTCGCGGTAGGCCTCGACGCCGAGCGCGCCGTGCCGCTTGGAGAGCTTCGCGCCGTCCGGCCCGTGGATCAGCGGGATATGGGCGAAGGCCGGCGTGTCCCAGCCCATGGCCCGGTAGATCAGGGTCTGGCGGAACGCGTTGGTGAGGTGGTCGTCGCCGCGCACGACATGCGTAATTTCCATGTCGCGGTCGTCGACCACCACGGACAACATGTAGGTTGGCGTACCGTCGGCGCGCAGCAGGACCATGTCGTCGAGCCGGTCGTTGCGCACCGTCACCCGGCCCTGAACCGCGTCGTCGATGACGGTTTCGCCGTCCAGCGGCGCTTTCAGGCGCACGACCGGCGCTATGTCCTTCGGCGCGTCGGCCGGATCGCGGTCGCGCCAGGCGCCGTCGTAGAGCCTTGCGCTGCCGCGTTTGCGCGCCGCCTCCCGCATCGCCGCCAGTTCTTCCGGGCTGCAATAGCAACGATAGGCCTCGCCGGCGTCGAGCAATTCCCGGGCCACCGCGGCGTGCCGTTCGGCGCGCCCGGACTGGTAGACCGGTTCTCCGTCCCATTCCAGGCCGAGCCATTCCAGCCCGTCCAGGATCGCCTGTTTCGCTGCCTCGGTCGAACGCGCCCGGTCCGTATCCTCGATACGCAACAGGAACCGCCCGCCATGCCGCCGGGCGTAGAGCCAGTTGAACAGGGCGGTCCGGACGCCGCCGATATGGAGGAAGCCCGTCGGCGAGGGGGCAAAACGGGTAACGACAGTCATCGGGGCTTCATGTAGATTTTACAGCAACGGCCAAAGCGCCGGGCCTCGGGCGGCCGGCGCAACGAAACAGGCCGGACGGGTGCGTCGCATAGCACAGCCTCTGTCGCCATGCACGCGCCCGCAACAAGAAGAACGGACGTGTAGAGGAGTGCGCCCGATCCCGGGGTGGATCAGCCGAACGGTCAGGCTGTGGTGCCGCCCGCCGACAGTCGCGGGCGGTGCGTTCAGCCGTGCCGCAATGTCTGTCTGTCGCGGACTGGCGTTGTGGCTGGCCGACGAGCAGGAGCGCTGGCTGCTTTGGGCGCCGGTCGCCGTCGGTCTCGGCGTCTATCTCTATTTCGCCGGGACGGACGAGCCCGCACTGCTGACGGTGCTCGGGCCGTCTGTCCTGGCGGCAATCGGATTGGCGACAATGTGGCGCCGGCCGGCCTTGCGCTTCCCGGCGCTCCTGCTCCTGCTCTGCGCAATCGGCTATGCCGCGGGCGCCGTGAGGACGCACAGTGTCGATGCGCCGGTCATCGGCCGGAAGATCGGGCCCGTGACCGTGACCGGCCATGTGCTCGCCGTCGATCCCCGCCAGCACGGCGTCCGGATCGTTCTCGACGATCTCACCGTCGGCCGGTTGTCTGCCGCGGACACGCCGGCGCGGGTGCGCCTCACAGTGCGCATCGGCGCGGCGACGCTCCGGCCCGGCCAGGTCGTCACGATGCGCGCCGTTCTGCTCCCGGTCCGGCCGCCGGTCGCGCCCGGCGCCGCGGATTTCCAGCGCCGGGCCTATTTCGAGCGCATCGGCGCCAGCGGGTTCGTCATCACCGCACCCACTGTGATTGAGGTCGCCGGCGGCGGATGGTTCGGTGCGTGGATCGAGCAGGCGCGCGATACCGCGATGCGGCGGATTGCGGCCGTGGTGCCCGGCGATGCCGGCGGCGTTGCGGTAGCCCTGCTGACCGGGCACCGCGGCGGCATCTCGCCCGAGGCCATGGCCGCGATCCGCAATGCCGGCCTGGCGCACCTGCTGGCGATTTCGGGCCTGCATATCGGCATGGTCGCCGGCATCGTCTTTTTTGCCTTGTGGTTCGGGCTCGCATTGGCGCCGGGGGCGGCCCTGCATTGGCCGACCCGGAAGATCGCGGCGCTCGGCGCGCTGGCGGTGGCGTCGGCCTACCTGCTGCTGACCGGCGCGACGATCCCGACCCAGCGCGCCTTCCTGATGCTGGCGGTAGTGATGGCCGGCGTCCTGATCGGCCGGGTGGCGATTTCGATGCGGCTGGTCGCGGCGGCGGCCACGGTTCTGTTGCTGCTGTCGCCGGAAAGCCTGCCCACGCCGAGTTTCCAGATGTCCTTCGCCGCGGTCGTGGCGCTGGTCGCGGCCTACGAAGCCTGGTCGCGCTGGCGATTGCGGGCGCAGGCGCCGCGCCTGCCCCGGCCGGTGCGCGCGCTGGTCGGAGTCGGCGCGACGAGCCTCATCGCCGGCGCGGCGACCGGACCGTTCGCGCTGTACCATTTTCAGCGCCTGGCGATATACGGCCTCGCCGCCAACCTGGCCGCGGTGCCGATCGTTTCCTTCTTCGTCCTGCCGATGGGGCTGCTTGCCCTGTTCGCCATGCCGTTCGGCCTGGAAGCCGGTCCGCTCTGGCTGATGGCCCAGGGCATCCATCTGATGCTGTGGGTCGCCCACGGCGTCTCCGGCCTGCCGGGCGCATTGGCGCTGGCGCCCGCGCCGCTGGCCTGGGGCATGGCAATGATCGTCGCCGGCGGCCTCTGGCTGGCGATCTGGCAGCGGCCCTGGCGCGTTGCCGGCGTCGCCGTTATCGCTCTCGGTCTCGCCAGCGGCCTGTTCGCCGCCCGGCCGGATATCCTGATCTCGCCGGAAGGCCGGCTCGTCGCCACCCGCACCGCCGATGGGGCGCTCGCCGTGTCGTCGGCGCGGCGCGGACAGTTCATCGCAAAAGTGTGGCGGGAAGGCGAGGCGCAGCGCCAGCCCCGTTTCTGGCACAGCGACCGGCTGAGCCGGGTGCGCTGCGACACGCTGGGCTGCATCTACCGGCTCGACGGCCGCCTGATCGCCTTCCCGGCCGATCCGGCGGCGCTGGCCGAGGATTGCGGGCGGGCCTTGATGATCGTGGCGGATTTCGATGTCCGGCAGCATTGCCCCGCCGTCCCGTGGACGGTCGACCGGCGGGCGCTGGCCCGCAACGGCAGCCACACGATCCACTTCGCCGGCGGCCGGGTGACGATCCGCACCGACCGGGACGTGCGCGGCGACCGGCCCTGGGTCAGCCGCCCGCCCTTGCCGGTCCGCCGCTTGAAGCTGGCGCGGCGCCGGGCCGTGGCGGATTCGGGGCAGTAGGGAATTTGCCCATTCCCCTTGCCGCCGTTCGCCGCTAAGCAGTCGCCATGCGCAGGACGATCTCCACCGGTTCCCGATTCGAGACCGACTATGCCTTTTCCCGCGCCGTCGTGGACGGGGACTGGGTGTTCGTCGCCGGCACGACCGGCATGAACTACGACACCGGCGAGATGTCCGACGATGTCGTGGAGCAGGCCGAGCAGACTTTCCGCAACATCGAGCGGGTGCTGGCCGAGGCCGGCGCCTCGATCGACGACACCGTCCGGGTGCAATACACGGTGACCGACCGGGCGAACATGGTCGCGGTCGCCCCGGTGGTGGCGAAATGGTTCGCCGCCGCGCGTCCGGCGGCGACCGCGGTGATCGCCGGGCTGATCGACCCGCGCATGAAGATCGAGATCGAAGTCACCGTCCGGAGGAATGCCGCTTCATGAATAACGTCCTCATTACCGGCGCCGGCCGCGGCATCGGCCTGGAGTTCGCCCGCCGTTTCGCCGACGCCGGCGCCCATGTTCATGCGACGGTGCGCGATCTCGCCAGGGCCGACGGCCTGCGCGCGCTCGGCGCCTCTGCGACGATCCACACCTGCGACGTCACCTCGGACGCCCATGTCGGCGCCCTGGCCGACCTGCTGGGCGATACCCCCATCGCTGGGCGATACCCCCATGCGGCGCTGGCCGGCAATGTCGGCGCCCTCGATGTCCTGGTCAACAACGCCGGCATTCTGCGGGGCCGCGGCGAAACCTTCGACACGCTGGATGTTGCCGACCTGGAGGAAACGCTGCGGGTCAATACGGTGGCGCCGGTGCGGGTGATGCAGGCGCTGGCCGGCAATGTCGCGCGCTCGCAGCGCAAGCTGATCGTCAACATCTCGAGCCGGATGGGTTCGATCAGCGAGGCGAGCGGCAACAACTATTCCTACCGTACCTCCAAGGCCGCCCTGAACATGGCGATGAAAATCCTGTCGAACGATCTGAAAGGCCGGGGCGTCACGGCGATCGTCGTCCATCCCGGCTGGGTGCAGACCGATATGGGCGGTCCCTCGGCGGCGCTGACGGTCGGGCAGAGCGTCGACGGATTGATGAAGGTGATCGACAAGGTCCGCCTGCGCGATACCGGCAGCTTCATCAACCACGATGGCAGCCGGATCCCGTGGTAGGCGCGCCGGCGCCGAATTGAGGAGCCGCCCTTCGATACGCGGCTTCGCCGCTACTCAGGGTGAGGGAATTGGAATGATGGGCGACGGTATCAAAAAGCCGCCCTCATCCCGAGTAGCCCCGGACTTGATCCGGGGCGTATCGAGGGGCCGACCATGCTGACCGACGACCAGATCATGATCCGGGATACCGCCCGGCAGTTCGCCCGCGAACGGCTGGCCCCGACCGCGGCGGAGCGCGACCGCAGCGGGGAAACGCCGCGCGGCCTGCTCGCCGAGATGGGCGCGCTCGGCTTCATGGGCATGACGATTCCCGAGGAATGGGGCGGGGCGGGGGCCGATACCGTCGCCTATGTCCTGGCGATGGAGGAGATTGCGGGCGGCGACGGCGGCATTTCCACCATTATGAGCGTCAACAATTCGCCAGTCGCCGCCGCCCTCTACGGCTACGGCTCGACCGACCAGAAGGAGCGCTTCCTGAAGCCGCTGGCGCGCGGCGAGATCAACGCAGCCTTCTCGCTGACCGAGCCCCAGGCCGGCTCCGACGCCTCGAACCTGAAGACCCGCGCCGAGAAGCAGGGCAACAAATATGTCCTGAACGGCGCCAAGCAGTTCATCACCTCGGGCGCGACGGCCGACATCAACCTGATGTTCGCGGTGACAGAACCGGCAGCCCGCAAGGGCGGCATCAGCGCCTTCATCGTGCCGACCGATACGCCGGGTTACAAGGTCGTGCGCAAGGAGGAGAAGCTCGGCCAGCGCTCGTCCGACACTTGCGCGCTCATCCTGGAAGACATGGCGGTGACGCCGGACCTGCTGGTCGGGCAGGAGGGCGAGGGCTACCGGATCGCGCTCGCCAACCTGGAAGCGGGCCGGATCGGCATTGCCGCCCAGGCCATCGGCATGGCGCGGGCGGCCTACGACCAGGCCGTCGCCTATGCGAAGGAAAGGGTCTCGTTCGGCCAGCCCCTTATCGAACATCAGGCGGTCGCCTTCCGCCTTGCCGACATGGCGACCCGCATCGAGGCGGCGCACCAGATGGCGCTCAATGTCGCGCGCCTCAAGGATGCCGGCCGGCCCTGCCTCAAGGAAGCCGCCATGGCCAAGCTGTTCGCCAGCGAGATCGCGGAGCAGGTCTGCTCCGACGCCATCCAGATCCACGGCGGCTACGGCTATCTGCAGGATTTCCCGGTCGAGCGCCTCTGGCGCGACGTCCGGGTCTGCCAGATCTACGAAGGCACGAGCGATGTCCAGAAGATGATCATCAGCCGCGCCATCGCGGCGGAGTAGGGGGCGGCGTGGGGGTGCGGATGCGCCGGGCGCATAGCGGATCGGTATTGTCCGTGATAGAGCATCGCCGACCTTCCCGCACCGAGAACGCCCCTTGACCGCATCCCCCGCTGCATCGACCGCCACCGCCGCCGATTTTCCTCATTACAAGCGCAATGTCGGCCTGCTGTCGGCCTGCTGGGCGTTGACCAGCACGTCGATGATGCTGCTGATCACGGTGTCCACATTGGTCGGCGCCAGCCTGGCCGAGAACAAGGCGCTGCTGGCGCTGCCCATCGCGATCCAATGGTACGCCTCGGCCTTCTTCACGATTCCTGCCTCCTTCATCATGGCGCGGATCGGCCGGCGCAACGGCTTCCTGCTGGCGGTGATCACCATGACCGTCGGCGCCGGTACATCGATGCTGGCGGTCTATGAGGGCAGCTTCGCGCTGTTCTGCTTCGCCAGCCTGCTGGTCGGCATCGCGACCGGCTTCCAATGGTACTACCGCTTCGCGGCGGCGGAAGTGGTGCCGGATTTCTTCCGCAGCCGGGCGATTTCCCTGGTTCTGGCCGGCGGGGTCGTCGCGGCGATCGTCGGTCCGACCCTGTCGCGCTATTCGGTCGACTGGCTGGCGCCGGTAAACTTCGCCGGCGCCTATGTCGCGGCCATCGGCATTCAGGCCATGATCATGACAATCCTGTTGACCGTACAGATACCCAAGCCGCCCCGGATGGCGCTGCGCGGCGGCCGTCCCCTGATCGAGATCGCTCGGCAGCCGAAATTCATGCTGGCGGTTGCCGGCGGCGTGATCGGCTACGGCGTCATGGTGCTGCTGATGTCGGTCACGCCGAAAGCGATGGAGATGTGCGGCCTGAGTTTCGCCGAGGCGACCCATGTGATCCAGTGGCACATTCTGGGCATGTATGTCCCGGCCTTCTTCACCGGCCATCTGATCAAGCGCTACGGCGCCCAGCGCATCATGCTGATCGGCGGGCTGCTCAACATCGTCTGTCTCGCAATCGCGACCGTGGATATCGCCTTCGAGAATTTCCTGGTTGCGTTGCTGCTGCTCGGCGTCGGCTGGAACTTCCTCTACACCGGCGCGACGACCCTGCTGACCGAGACCTACACCCTGGCCGAGCGCGCCAAGACCCAGGCATTGAACGAATTTCTCGTATTCGGCTTCGTCGCGACGGCAACATTCTTCTCCGGCGTGACCCTGCACATCTACGGCTGGCAGAACCTGGCGATCGGCGTGCTGCCGCTGCTCCTGATCGTGCTCGCCGCCACTGTATGGCTCATGCTGCTGTCGCAGCGCGAGACCGCCGCGAAGGCCTGAGTCCCTACAGGTGCCGCGACCCACGAATATCCGCATCTCTGACCTTAACCCGTCATATCGACCGGAACGGCCCTGAAGGGGCCGCGGAGTGGAGATATCTTTCCTGCGCTTATCGAAATTTCTAGAGAAATTGTCCATTTTTCGCAGAATTTGATCCGGAATTCGAATTCTGTCATCAAATCGAATGCAGATTTAATCGAAGTCTTGACCGTTTCCGAGTACAATTGGCGCTCTACTGCGGTCAAGTCCGAGAGGTGCTGGATTATCTGGCTTGGCGTGCAGGAGCTGAGGTTTTTGTCTCGAGGCCGTTGGGGACCTCGTATTCGTGATCGATCTCCTCTGTTATTCGGCGCGCCTCTTTGACCGCCCGGATTGTAGCAACGTCAATGGGTTAGGATGCCGATCGGCGTCCAACAGCCACGCCGAACAACATCCGTCGTCCGTCACCCCGCCGGCGCCCGTCGGCGGCGCTGCGACACATGCCAATAGGCGACCACACTTTCGATGTACTGCATCAGCAGAAACATCCCGAATCCTACCGCGCTGACGTAGAGCACGCCCGCAAAAACGACATCGGTTTCGCGGCCCGCACTCGCTTTCAGCATGGCACGCCCGATTCCCCGGTCGGCGCCGATGAACTCGGAGAGAACCGCGCCGGTGACGGAAAAGGTGGCAGCAAGCTTCAGCCCTGCAAACATCTGAGGCAGCGCGTTCGGCAGGCGAATCAAAAGCAATGTGCGTATCGATCCCGCGCCCGTCGAGCGAGCAAAATGCAGTGCCTCGACGGACGTCGAACGCAACCCCAGGACCGTGTCGATCACGACCGGAAAGAAGGAAAGCAGGAACGCGATGAGGATCTTCGAGGTCATTCCGAATCCGAACAAGACCAGGAACACCGGGGCAAACACGATTTTTGGAATTACCTGGGATATGACGAGGATCGGATAGATGCTCTTGCCGATCGTGCGAACCGAAACGATCAGGAATGCCAGCGAAATCCCGACGACGACGCTCAACAAGAACCCGGCGATGATTTCCTGAAACGTCACCCAGGTCTCGGCGAGCAGGTAGCCGCTCTCTTCGACCGCCGTCCGAAGCACCTCGGTCAGCGGCGGCAGCACATAGTGAGGGACGTCTCCAAGACGTACGCCTGCCTCCCAGACCACGAGACCCATGACGATTCCGGCGACGGAATAGGGAAACCCGCCCAACCGACGCCTTCCGATCGGCAGGCGCCACGCTCTCTCTCCCGGCTTACGAAGAGCAACAACGGACGCTCTCCCGTCATTTTCGGGAGCGGTGCTTCCAGCGCCCGATTTACCTGCTTCTGACATCTGCCTACGTCAAATGGGTCTCTTCGAGCCGCCTGGAGACGTGCCACCGAATGGAACGCCGTTCGATAAACTCGATGAGAAAGTAGACACCGACCCCCAACACTGCGAGCCAGATGATCGCGGCAAGCATGGTGACGGTTTCGAGACGGGTTTGAGCCACGATGATGAGACGACCGAGGCCGCTGTGTGCGCCCATGAATTCAGCGACGACGGCACCGATCACCGAGAATGCCGCCGCGAGCTTGATGCCTCCGAAGATACTGGGCATCGCGTGGGGAATCCGGATCTTGAGAAAGATTGCGATGGTGCTGGCTCCCATCGACCGGGCGAGGTAGAGCTTCTCTTCTTCGATCGAGCGCAGGCCGGTCAAAGTGTCGATGGTGACGACGAAGACTCCGAATATCGAGACGATCAAGACCTTCGAGAGAAGCCCGTAGCCGAACCAGATCACGATCGCCGGCGCAAGTGCGATGATCGGGACCACCTGGGTTGCGACAAGGTACGGATAGACGGCACGTTCAAGCTTCATCGACGTGTCGATGAGCAACGCGAGCCCTATTCCCACGACGACGGCCAAGGCAAAGCCGAGAGCCATTTCCTTCATGGTTACCGCCGCCTCACGGGCAAGCGTCGACCACTCGGTAACCGCGGCAAGAAACGCGTCGGAAGGAGCCGCGAAAACGTACAGCGGGACGTCGGCCAGACGAATCCAGAACTCCCACGCGATCAACACAAGCAAAATCGTGAAGATGGGCCAGGCCAGGTCCGCAATCCGCTGGCGCCACCATGCCAATCGCCTTCGTCCCGAAGAAATCTGGCGCGGACCTGCAGCAGATCTGGCTCCCGTTACCATCCTTGCCCAAACCTCTTCAGAGCCCGTCGCCCGGTGTCAGCACGCACGCGCGACGAGCGCGGGGCCGATTCCCCCTGTCCGCTCGCCGCGCGTGCATGACGCTTTACCGCTTTGACGCTGGCAACACGTCAGTTGCCCTGAATGAATCGATTCGTGAAAATATCCTTGGCAGCCGGTGCATTCTTCAAATTCCCGTACTTCGTCAGGATGGCGATGGCATTCTTCCAATCCTCGAGCGACATCCATCCAAGCGCCTTTCCCTTGGCATTCGGAGTGCGCTTCACGAATGCCGCAAGCGCCGCGACATTTCCCGCCGCGTCGTAATAGTACGTCTTCACCTGCTTTGAGATGATGCCGTGGAGTTCGGTCGGATTCGCGAATGCGTATTCGAAGCCCCGCATCGTCGCCTGGACAAATTTCCGCGCCGCTGAATCGTTCCCGCTCAGAGTCTTCCTCGTCGCAACGATGCCCCATCCAAGCGACGGCACCTTATGGTCGCGATAGTTGATGAAGCGGACGGGCCCGGACCCGCTATATCCGGACGGCCACCAATCGTTGGAAACCACGGCGTCGAACTTCCCCTCGAGAAAGCCGGGGATTACCGCCTGTGTCGGAAGGGTTACGATCTTGATCTTGCCGCAGTCGATCTTGTTGATCTCGCACATTGCATGGAGAAGCCCGATGCCTGCCGACCCGGGCGAATCCGCGTAAGATCTCCCTTCGAGATCCTTCGGCATACGAATGTCGGAGTCCTTCCGGACCGCCAATCCAAGGCCGGAATCCTGAATTGGCATTGCCACCATCACCAGCTCGGCACCCTTGCTGTTCGCTCGCAGAAGGGCATCCCCGGTAACGAAACCGAATGTTTCTCGGCCGGCGGCAACGAGCTGAGCGGTGGAATCCGAGCCTTGGCCCTCCTTTACGTCGACCTTTAGACCCGCAGCGGCGTACCAGCCTTTTGCCTTGGCAACCCAAAACCCAGCCTGCTCAGGCCCGGCGTAGTAATCGAGACGGACCGAGATTTTTGTCTCGGACTGCGCCTGTGCCGTCGTGAGTGTGCCCAGAATGGCAGCGCCGCCCATCGCGAAAATTACGCTCGCTGCTGCTGTCGAGACCCAGCGGCGATAAAGTCGACCTGTCTTCAATCCAAGGTATTTTCTCATCTGCTTTTCCTCCAAGTCCGGTTATTGCGTTTTCCTGTTCGGTAGCTTCACGCTTTACTTATCTTTCGGTCGCTGACCCTCGGCCGGGTCGCTCTCCGTCGTCATCCCTGCGTAGCTGCTGGCCTGAGACTGGACATTGTCCAGAGCGACACGCCTCCGTCGATGCGTATAGGCGTCAAGCTCCTCTTCTTCACCTTCCCCGTGCCACACCCGGCTCGGTCCCTCGCTGGGCATCAACGCCGCGCCGATGGCTCGATGCGGGTGTCTTGCCGGTCACGCAAGGCAGGGATCACCCGCTCGCCAATCAGCTCGATGGCCCGCATGTGCGAACTGTGCTCGAGGCCATCGATGCACAGAATTACTTCATCGGCGCCGAGTTCCTTGAGTCTCATGAAGCGCTCGATGAAGAATTCCGGGTTTCCGACGGTAACGAAAGGTCCTTTTTCGTTCAGGTACCCGATATCCTGCGTGTGCTCCTCGATATCGCCGAGCTGCCCCATATAGGCGTAATCGGGGCTCGCCGACGCCAGCTTCTTATAAAAGCCAAGGACCAGCTCGACAGTCTCGACCGCGGACTGGCGGGCCGTACCGATCGCTTTTTCCATTGTCTCGGCGCAATACGCTCGATTTACGTAGACCCCGAGACTGTCAAACACAAAGGCGCCGATCGGGTCCGCATCTTTCAACGCTTCCTTGTACGTCGGAATGGCCTCCTCCACGAAGTCCCATCCTCGAACGAGGCTGCCTCCGCTCATCACGCCGAGTCCCTTTTGACCCGCCACCCGATGACCCTCCAATCCCGTCGAGCAGTACACTATGGGCGGATGCGGATCCTGTACGGGCCGTGGAACGAGGCTGCGAGGGGGGATGTTCCAGAACGTGCCACGATGCTCGAACGGATCGCTGCTCAGAGCCTTCGCGATGATTTCAAGGGCCTCGTCGGATTGGGCCCGCGTTTCCTTCGGCGAGATTTCAAATCCCTCGATCACGTCCCGATTGTTCGACCGCACCGCTCCGAGTTCAGCGCGCCCGTCCGACAGAACATCCAGGGTAGCCAGCTGCTCGGCTACTCTGATCGGATGATTGAAACTCAGCACGACGACACCGCCCGCACGAAGCTTCATTCGACTCGTTCGGGTCGCAACGGCCGAGAGGAAAACCTCCGGCGACGAGATCCCGTAGTGTCGACTGAAGTGCGATTCCGACAGGAGATAGATGTCGAAGCCCACCTCCTCGGCGCGCACGGCTTCGGCGATCATTTCCTTGTATCGCTGATGGTACCGTTGGGGAGATGTCGGACTGCACTCGTGAAACAGGCCGAAGCGCATGCTGTATCGCCTTACACTTGTCCAGTGCGGCCGGGCCCGTCTCGCACTCGATCGGGTGGGTCCTGATTTCTCCCGGCGGGGCGTGCCCGATGTTCCAGCCACCGGCACATGCGTTGCACCTCGGACTCTGCTGCCGGCAAGATGTGCGAAATATGGACAAACGCGTGACTCAGACCTTCGACCACGGACAGGGTCGTCGGTACCCGCACCCTGGTAAGGGCGGCAGCCATCGCCAAAGACTGGCCGACAAGAAGATCCTGGTCGCCACAGGAAATGTACGTCGGCGGAAACCGCTCCAGGTGGGCGGCACATACGGGACTGACGAGAGGATTTCGGTATTGGCTCAGATAATGGGGCCCCAAGTATGCCGCATTGAACATCCACTCGATCATGCCGCTCCAGGTCTCAGGCTCTTCCTCGCTCAAAAGATAGAGGTCGTATATCCCGTAGATCAAAAGCGCGCCGGCGAAATCGATCGGTATGCCGGCGTATTCGCCCTCGTCGAGGTCGGAGAGCAAATCATCCTTGAACGCGACAAGGGTGGCCGCGGCAAGGTTGGCTCCGGCCGAGCTGCCGCCGATCAGGACACTGCTCGGGTCGCCGTTATACTCGGCGATGGATTTGGCGATCCAGCGACAGGCATAGATCGAATCCTCGAGCGCGCGGGGGAAGGGGTGCTCCGGCGCCAGGCTGTAATCGAGATTGACGACGACGTAGCCCACCTCAGCCAAGCGCATGGCTGATTTTGTATGGCCGACCCCGCCGCCCAGCCCCCGCCGTGCATATACAGCAACACCGGAAACGGACCCGCACCCTTCGGAACATAGATTTCGGCAGTCAACGGTATTCCGTTGCGCTCGCGGAGTATGACCCGCTCCTCGACCCGGGCCATCTTCGGGTATTCGGCCACGGGCCCCGCGTCGATCTTCATGGATTCGCGGAACGCAACGACGTCTTCGACAGACGCAAAACTGGGGGGCGTCACGGACGTTCCAGCCGCCGCCGACATCCATTCGCGAATCCAGTCCGATCTGAATGAACCGATTGGCGATCGAGGTGCAGAAGCCATTGCGAATCCAATGTCTGAGAAAGCGGGACATGTCACACAATCAAAAGCGATTTGTAAAGAGCGAGGTGGACCCGGAAAATCGGACAGGTCGTTAAGGTGTATTACACCGTGTGACGGAGGAATGCAGATGAGCGGCAAGCGACGCAGGTTATCGGGGACCACCTCGGACAAACCCCCGCCGAGTGCCTTGCTTTACGAGCAGCCATAGAAACATCGCTGTCTGATATGAAACGAAAGACGGCATCGCGTTGAGCCAATTCGGGCAATTGTGTACACTCGCCGCCGCGGCGGAAGGCACCGTCTCGCGGTCTCCACGAGGAAAGTCATGAAAGTCTTTGGGTCGGCAAGGGTTAGGCCCGCGGCGCCGGATGTTGCGCGAACGGACGGTGTCGGTGTCCCGGTGGTGCTCGACGGCATCTCGAAGCTTTACGAAACCCTCGGCGAGCCTGTGCAGGCAATCGATGAAGTCTCGCTCACGTGCAAGCCCGGCGAGTTCATCGCCATCCTCGGCCCGTCAGGCTGCGGCAAGAGCACGATCCTGTTGCTGGTCGCGGGGCTTGTGCCGCTTACCGGCGGGACGATCTCCATCGGCGGGACCAATGTCTCGAAGCCGTACACGAACCTTGGGATGGTCTTCCAGGAAGCCGTGCTCCTCGACTGGCGCAAGGTGATGAGCAACGTGCTGCTCCAGGTCGAGATGCGCGGCCTCGACAAGAAGGCATATCGATCGCGCGCCCAGCAGTTGATCGACCTCGTGGGTCTTACCGGCTTTGAGGACAGTTACCCGTTCGAGCTCTCGGGCGGGATGCGCCAGCGCGTCTCCATCTGCCGCGCACTCCTGCACGATCCGCCGCTCCTGCTCATGGACGAGCCGTTCGGCGCGCTGGATGCGCTCACGCGCGACAAGCTAAACCTCGACCTGCAGCAGATTTGGCTGACGTCTCAGAAAACGGTCCTTTTCGTCACACACTCGATTACCGAGGCGGTCTTCCTCGCAGACCGTGTCGTCGTCATGTCGCCGCGTCCTTGCACAGTCGAGGAGATTCTCGACATCGACCTGCCCCGTCCGCGTGATCACTCGGTGCGCGAGACTCCCGAGTTCGGCAGGTACGCAAGCGATATCCGTCAAATCTTCTCGTCGCTCGGGATTCTCTGAGTCGAGGCGCGGCTATCGAGCCGACCCGGAATCGTGTCGACGAGAGCCTTCCGGCCATGCTGGAATCCGAGCGTGTGATGAGATGATCGGATCGGGCCGTGCTTGAACCGGGCGCTCGCGTGTCGTTCGGCGCGCGGATTCGATACCGATATGCGTGTCAAAGTACTGAATCCATTTGACCTGGAGGGGTCAAGCACCGACGCCGACCAACAGGCTCGGGCGGCGACACACTGTACAACTCGCATGAACGAGACCCAGTTTCGTCGCCGGCTATCCGATGCATCGGGACGCCGTGCCTCGTCGAAGCAAGCGTGCCGATCGCCTCTTTGGCCAGGCATGGCGGTCCAGAGTTGAATATCGTTCGGAAATTTCACGCCAACCGGGGCCGACCCGAACAAATTTCGATAGACTATTGGAGTGGGCCCCTGGGGTCGGACAATTGGATTGAAATGATTTGATCGGTGCGTCGGGCATTCGAAGGATCGCCGCCCATGGCACAGCACCGCACCCACAGCATCGCGTTCAAGCGCCAGGTCGTTCAGGAGTATCTGGCTGGCGACACGCTTCACGGCCTGGCACGCCGCCACGACCTGTCCCGGAACCTGATCCGGATCTGGGTCGACAAGTACGATGCGGGCGCCTTCGACGAGGACGCCGAGGCGGCGACATGGGCCTCGAGATACTGCGCCGCCAGATCGGTGACGGTCGGTTCGGGCGCAGGGACCGGCGGCAGCGGATCCTCGCCCCGCTTGATGCGGTCGATGACCTCGGCCGCTTCCCTTCTACGTTGCTCGATCGATGGGCCGGCAACCGGCCCCAGGCTCACCCGCTTCAGACCGGCCGGTCTCCTTGACTGGACGACATAGAATTTGCGCCCGGTGGCGTGGACCCTTACCCCGAAGCCGGCGAGGTCGCGGTCCCAGAAGACCGCGTCCTTGTCGTCGACGCTCAGCCCGTCCACAATGCGCTTGGTCAGTCGCAACGTGTTGCGCTTCGGCATGGCCCCTCCATCGCTCTGCACCGGTCCCCAAATCCGTTATCAAACCGCATACGAGCGGCATCAAATCGGGGACTATTATGTGGCCATCCGTGGCTGCGATTAAAGGGCAACAGGCCAGGGCAGGAAAGGAGAATACTCAATAATGCAATAGGTTAGTCGACGTTTGGCGCCTACAGGGTATCAATGGCGCAACCGGAGGAGCATGATTATATCTTTCCCGCGCAGGGCAGGGGTCGAACCACCGTGCGGAAAGATTTCTCCCCTTCGACAAGCTCAGGGCAGGCTGCTACGCGGCTTCGCCGCTTCGGTCGAAATGACGGGTAGTGAATCGGTCGAAAGAAGGGTTTGGAATAAGCCTGACCGCTCTGTTCAGCACTGCTCTATCCTGGCAACGCCGCTCCCTCACCGCCGCCATTCCGTATCCTGGCCGAGCGCGATCACGTCGGCGCGGATGTGCTGGGTGCGGGCGAGGTGGGCCATGATGGCGTCGGCGTCGCTGCGCCGGACGGCGCGGCGCAGGGCCGAGAGGTCTTCGGTGAAACGGTCGAGCATTTCCAGCACCGCCTCCCGGTTGGTCAGGAACACATCGCGCCAGAAGTCCGGCTTGGTGGCGGCGATGCGGGTGAAATCGCGGAAGCCGCCGGCCGAGAATTTGACGACCTCGGCCTGCACGTCCGCCTCAAGCTCCGTCGCCGTGCCGACGATGGTGTAGGCGATCAAATGGGGCAGGTGGGAGGTCATGGCGAGCACCAGGTCGTGGTGCCGCGGGTCCATGATCTCGATCTGCGAGCCGGCGGCGCGCCACAGGCCGGCGACGGTCTCGACGGCGGCCGGGTCGGTCCCGTCCGGCGGCGTCAGGATGCACCAGCGGTCCTCGAACAATTCGGCAAAGCCGGCGTCCGGGCCGGAGAATTCGGTGCCGGCGATCGGATGGCCGGGCACCAGATGGACGCCGTCCGGCAGCGGCGCGCCCAAGTCGGCGATCGCCGCCTGCTTCGCCGAGCCGACATCGGTAACGATCGCGCCGGGCTTCAGATGCGGGGCGATGGCTTCGGCCAGATCCGCATAGCCGCCGAGATGGATGGCGACGACGACCAGATCGGCGTCCGCGACCGCCTCCGCCGGGTCTTCGACCGCCCGGTCGACAATGCCCAGCTCCAGGATGCGGGAACGGGTCTCGGCGCGGCGGGCGCAGCCGACCAGCTCGCCGGCCAGCTTCCCGCGCCGCAGCACGCGCAGCAGGGACGAGCCGATCAGGCCGGTGCCGATAACCGCGACCCGGCCGAATTGCGGGGCGCCGTCGCTCATCGGCCGACGAAGCTGCGCAGCGAGGCCGCCGCGGCGCGCATTTCGCTTTCCAGGCCGATGGTGATGCGCAGGAACTCGGGCAGGCCGTAGCCGGCGACCGGCCGCGGGATGATGCCGTCCTTCTTCAGATGGGCTTCCGCCGCCACGGCATCCTTGCCGGCCTCGGCCGGGAAGCCGACGAGCACGAAATTGCCGATGCTGGGCAGGACGTTCAGGCCGAGTTGCTGGACCTGTTCGGAAAACCAGGGCAGCCAGATATCGTTGTGGGCGCGCGCCCGGTCGATATGGGCGACATCGTCCAGCGCCGCCAGCGCCGCCGCCTGGGCCGCGCCGTTGACGTTGAACGGCCCGCGCGTCCGGTGCAGCACGTCGCACACCGCCGGCGCGGCGTAGCACCAGCCGACCCTGAGCGCGGCCAGCCCGAAAATCTTGGAGAAAGTGCGCGTCATCGCGACATTGTCGTGCTTCTGCGCCAGCTCCAGCCCGGCGGTATAGTCGTTGCGCGTGACATATTCGGCATAGGCGGCGTCGACGACGAACAGGACATCCGATGGCAGGCCGGCGTGGAGGCGCTCGACCTCCCCGGCGGTGACGTAGCTGCCGGTCGGGTTATTGGGGTTGGCGAGGAACACGATCCTGGTCCGATCGGTCACCAGGTCGAGCATGGCGTCGATATCGGTGCGGTAGTCGATCTCCGGCGCCATCGCCGGCGTCGCGCCGGCCGCCAGCGTCGCGATCGGATACATGGCGAAACCGTGCCGGCTGAACAGCACCTCGTCGCCCGGCCCGGCATAGGCCCGGGCGAGCAGGCCGATGATCTCGTCGCTGCCGTTGCCGAGGACGATCCGGTCCGGGTCGAGGCCGTGCTGCGCGCCGAGCGCCTGGCGCAGAAGCGCCGCGCCGCGGTCGGCATAGCGGTGCAGGCCGTCCCCGACCGCTTCGTAGGCCGCAATCGCCTTCGGGCTCGGCCCGTGCGCGCTTTCGTTGCTCGCCAGGCGGATCGGCTCGTCGATGCCGGGCAGGCTGCCGTCGCCGCCGACATAGACGGAAATCTTCATAATGCCCGGCCTCGGCTGCGGGCGCGATTCAGGCGCGCTCATGGCGCATGCTCCATGCAGGAAACGGGAGGGAAACGAACCAGACTGAATTTCTCACCAATTGCATAAATGGACTCGGCAAATCCATGTCGCGATTCCTCCCCCTCTGCAGAGGGGGAGGTCAGGTGGGGGTGCCGCGTCGCCAGACGCGGGTCTCAGGGAAGGCTTCGACATCGGCCCGGCAAGGCACCCCCATCGACCTCGCTGCGCTCGGCCACTTCCCCCTCTGAAGAGGGTGAAGAATCGTTCCGGTCCGGGGTTCCAGGGTGGAAATTCTCCGTGCCTGCCCAACAGATTGCGGCGTCGCGATCGTTATAATCCGAGCCTCGAAGTTCCCTCAGGGCCTTGTATTCCCGATGCAAACGGTCGGCCTCGGCTTCGATGCGCGCCCGCCGCCCTGCCGGGAGATCTTTCATCATGTCTCGTAAGGTCATAGCCATCCGGTATAAATCAGATTTCCAGCGGCGCGGGGAACCGGCCCAATTGCAGCACCGCGGCGTCCGCCCCGTCGAGTTCGCCGTCGATGGCGAGGACGGCCCGGCCGTCGGGCAGCGGGCACAGGGTTTCGATTGCCGGATCCTCCGGCACTGCCGCTGCGGGCGCGATGGCGACGGTCAGGTCGTCGCCGCTGTCCTCGGCAATGCCGCGGCCGGCCGCGATCCAGCCGCCGCCCGGCACGGTGAAAGGCAGGCGCCACAGCAGGGCGCAATCGGCGCGCGCGGCCAGCAGGTCCGCCGCCGCCAGCCAGCCTTCGCCGTCGCCGACCGGGAAGAGCGCAATGTCCGCCCGGTCGCCCGCCACCTCGAGGACCGGGCTCGCCGCCCACCGGTAGTTCTGGCTGGCGCCGAAATGCAGCTTTGCCGCCTGTTCCGCCGCACTGTCCGCCGTGGCGACCGCGAGCGGCTTCTGGACCGCGATCGACGCACCGATAAGTTCGCGCCAGACGGCGTGGAGCGCGGCCCGGTCCATCGGCCCTTCATAGCGGTCGATCAGCGCGCGGATCAGCGCCGCCTCGCGCCCCGGCCGGTGCACCGGCACGCTATCGGACGCAGCGCCGCCAATTCCCGTGGCCGCGCCTTTGGCCGCGCCCACCCGCTGGGCGATCCGGATCCGCTCGGCGATGGCGGCGAGCAGCCGCGCATCGACAGCGTCGATCTGCGCCCGCAAGGCGGCGAGGGTGTCGTCGGATTCGGGAGGCATGCGCTGGCGGTATTGCGGGATCGCAGGAAAAGGGCTCTCTCCTTCCCCTACACCGGCCGGGGGCATGGCGTCCATGTTTCCGCCATCTCGACAACTGCCCCCCGGATGCCATATCAGCGCTCCGGAACCGTTGCAGCAACCGAGCGCGCCCATGCCGATCAAGATTCCCGACGACCTGCCCGCTGCCCACATCCTGCAGAAGGAAGGGGTGGATGTGATGCGCGAGCAGGATGCCGTCCGGCAGGATATCCGGCCCCTGCGCCTGGCGCTGCTCAACCTGATGCCGAAGAAGATCGAGACCGAGACCCAGCTGTCGCGCCTGATCGGGGCGAGCCCGCTGCAGGTCGAGATGACGCTGGTCTCGCCGTCCCACTATATCCCGTCGAACACGCCCCAGGAGCACATGCTCGCCTTCTACAAGCCGTGGCAGGATATCCGCGACGAGAAGTTCGACGGCCTGATCGTCACCGGCGCGCCGGTCGAGGAGATCGACTTCGAAGAGGTAAAATACTGGAACGAACTGGAAGCGATCATGGATTGGTCGAAAACCCATGTCCACAGCAGCTTCAATATCTGCTGGGGTGCGCAGGCCCAGCTCTACCACCACTACCGGGTGCCGAAATACCTGCTGCCGCGCAAGATCTCGGGCGTCTTCGCCCACCGGGTGGCGCGGCGGACCGATCCCATGGTCCGCGGCTTCAACGATGTGCTGCCGGTGCCGGTCTCGCGCTACACCGAATGCCGGGCCCGGGACATCGAGAAGCACGAGGCGCTGCAGATCGTGCTGGAGTCCGACGAAGCCGGCGTGTGCATGGTGACCGACAAGGCGCTGAACGCCGTCTACATGTTCAACCATCTCGAATACGAGTCGCGCACCCTCTACAACGAATATGTCCGCGATACGGAGGCCCGGCCGGATACGGTGCGCATTCCGGAAAACTATTTCCCCCACGACGATCCGTCCAAGACCCCGCGCAACATTTGGAAGGCGCACGGCCACCTGCTGATCGGCAACTGGATCAACAAGCTCTACCAGACCGCGCCGTTCGACATCGAAGAGGTCGGGCGGGGCAAGTAACGGCGTCCCTCGATACGGCCCTACGGGCCTACTCGGGATGAGGGAATTTTATAGGGAATTTCCTGCCCGACAACACCCGCCCTCACCCTGAGTAGCCGCCGAAGGCGGCGTATCAAAGGGCGGGCCCTCACCCTGACAGGTCCGGCGCGTAACCGCTCCCTCCCTCCCTCATTCGGACACCGGCTCCCTTGCCGCCGCCGGGTGGGCCGGGACGGCGAGCATGCGCAACGGGGAGCGCGCCGGCAGCGGGACGGCGGAATAGACCTGTTTGGTCGCCTCGGTGAGAGTCACGCCGGCGATCAGGCCGAGCCAGCGCTCGCCGATCCGCTCCCACGCATTGGCCGTCGACAGGATCATGCGGCGGCGCACCGGCGGCGCGAACAGGGCGGCCTCGCTGCGCACAGGAGTAAACTGGGTCTCGCGCAGCAGGCGGCGGATCTGGCCTTCGGAAAAGGGCCGGCCCTGGCCGAACGGGGTGCGCTCCAGCCGGGCCCAGATGCCGCGCCGGTTCGGCGCCACCACGATCATCCGGCCGCCGTCGGCCAGCACGCGCCAGCATTCCGCCAGCATCGGGCGCAGGGCTTCGCTCGCCTCGATGGCGTGGATCAGCAATAGCCGGTCGATGCAGCGGTCGGGCAGCGGGAACAGGGTCTCGTCGGCGAGGCCGACGGCGACCTTGCCGTCCACCGTCCATTGCAGGATGCCCTGCTGCGGCGGCATCAGGGCGCAGACTCGCACCGCCTCGCTCTGGAACCGGTGCAGATACGGCGTCGCATAGCCGAAACCCAGCACCGTCGCACCGCCGACATTAGGCCACATCCGGCGCAATTTACGCCGGATCATCCGCTGCGCCATCCGGCCGGTCGGCGAGTCGTAAAACGCATGAAGGTCGGCGACGTCAGTCCACATGGGCGGTCATATAGGGAAGCTTCCGCTGCCTCATCAGGGCGAATCTTCTTTCAATAACGTAAACTTGTCACCCCGGATGGAGCGAAGCGGAAGTCCGGGGTCCAGTGCCGTCCCGATAAGCGCGCGCCCGTGGCTCTGGGCCCCGGATCGCTGCTGCGCAGCGTCCGGGGCGGCACCGGGGAGATTCGTGCTGCACGTCGCCAGAATCGCGCTAATTCGCGGCGACCGGGCAATCGAGAGCGAATGTCGTCAATACTGGCGCGCGTCTTCGATAATGCGGCGGACCGACAGTCCATCCAGACTGTGTGTCTCCTGAAACACCTTCAGGCCGGCAATTGCGGACCGCACACTTTCGGCATCGCGCGGCCCGGCACGACGGGTATTCGCTTCGAATGCGCCGTTTTCGGACACGGGGCCAACCTCCTGATGGGATGCGGGTCGCAGCTGGACTAGCCACAGGCTGGTCTGAACGAATGGTACAGTCAAGCAATCGCGCCGGTGGCGATTCGACGAAATACGAGGCGCGCGCCTCCGTCGCGCATCGCGCCCGTAACGGTTGGCCGCGTCCGGGCGCGATGCTAGATAGCGGCAGCATCCCGTTCCGCCGATGGATCCGCCCGCCATGTCCCGGCTCGAAATCGTCCGCATACCCGTTCTCAACGACAACTATGTCTGGCTGGCGCATGAGCCGGCACAGAAGCTGACCGCGGTGGTCGACCCGGCGGTCGCCGACGCGCCGCTGGCCGAGGCCGCGAAACGCGGCTGGGCGATCACCCATATCCTCAACACCCATCATCACGGCGACCACACCGGCGGCAACCGGGAGATCAAAGGAGAGACCGGCTGCACCGTCGTCGGGCCGCGCGCCGACCGCGACCGCATCCCCGGCATCGATATCGAAGTCGGCGACGGCGACAGCTACGATTTCGGCAACGCCCGCGCCGAGGTCTTCGACGTGCCGGGCCACACGCGCGGCCATATCGCCTACTGGTTCGCCGCCAGCGACGCCCTGTTTTGCGGCGATACCCTGTTCCTGCTCGGCTGCGGTCGCCTGTTCGAGGGCACGCCGGCGCAGATGTGGACCAGCCTGGGCAAGCTGCGCGCCCTGCCGGACAGCGCCAATGTCTATTGCGCCCACGAGTACACCCAGGCCAACGCCCGCTTTGCCGTCACGGTCGATCCGCAGAATGCCGACCTGACCGCCCGGGCCGCCGAGATCGACCGGATGCGCGCCGCCGGCATTGCGACCGTGCCGGGCAAGCTCGGCGTCGAGAAGCGCACCAATCCGTTCCTGCGCGCCGACGATGCCGGGGTCGCCGCCACGGTCGGGCTGGCCGGCGGATCGCCGGTCGAGGTCTTTGCCGAAGTCCGGCAGCGCAAGGATGTGTTCCGGGGCTGAGCGGCCCCTCCCGCAAATCTGACTGGCCCCTACAGGACAAAGCCATGAAACTGTTCACCGCCCTCGCGTCCCCCTTCGTCCGCAAGGTTCGCATCGTCGCGATGGAAAGCGGGCTCGACGACAGAATCGATCTGGAAATCATCGCGACCGCGCCGCATCAGCCGGATCCCGGGGTGGCGGCGGCGAACCCGGTCAAGAAGATCCCGACCCTGGTGACCGGCGACGGGGCGGTGCTCTACGATTCCGGCGTCATCTCCGACTATCTGAACGATCTGGGCGGCCACAAGGTCATGCCGGCCGGGGGCGCGGCGCGCTGGACCGCGAAACGGCGGGAGGCGCTGGCCGACGGTCTCGAGGACGCCGCCGTGCTGTGCCGCTACGAGACCTTCGTGCGGCCGGCGGACAAGCAGTGGGACGGCTGGCTTGCGGCCCAGATGGGCAAGGTCGACGGGGCGCTCGACGCGATGAACGCCGAAGCGGCGGACCTCGGCGATCCGGCCGCCGCCGAAACGAACCTCGGCGCGATCGCGTTCGGTTGCGCCCTCGGCTATCTCGATTTCCGTTTCGCCGACCGGGACTGGCGCGGCGGGCGTCCGGCGCTCGCCGGGTGGTTCGCGGCCTACGCCCAACGCCCGGCCATGCAGGCGACCGTGCCGAGCGGGTAGGGGCGGGTAGCGGACGTCAATCGTCCTTCGAGACGGCCATTTCGAGACGCAGTGCTGCGCACTGCTCCTCAATGGCCTCCTCAGGATGAAGGGTTGTGTTTGTTTTGCTTTTTCCAGCTTCATCCTGAGGAGGGGCTGAGGAGCGGTCCGCAGGGCCGCGTCTCGAAGCCCCGTCTCGAAGGGCGCCGGCATACCGGCTGTCCGACCGAAAATAGAACGACCGGTCTGTAAATAGAAAAAAATCGACGCGCAGACTGCGCATTTTTCCCTATTTCGTCTCGACGCCGAGGATCGAGGCCGTCACAGCGCGCGGATCGTGCTCCGGCCAGCGGCCGGCATCGACTTGGGCGAAGAACGCGCCGCAGATGCGGTTGAACTCGTCCGGTTCCTCGATATTGATGGTGTGGCCGCAATTGACCATGACCGAGAGCGCCGCCGAGGGAATGGTCCGTTTCATCAGCACGCCCGGCAGCAGGCAGGGCCAGTCCTCGTCGCCGGTCAGCACCAGGGTCGGCACGCGGAGCGCCGCCATCTCGTCGGTGAGGTCGTAGAGCGAGGGCCGCAGCGCCTGGACGCCGCGCATGGTGGCGGCCGCGCCCGCCGGCGAATGTTCGGCGAGCCGGTCGCGGAACTCGCGCCAGCCGCGCGGGTCCTTGTTCTCGAACTGCACGCGGGTCGGCCCCCGGGAATAGATGTCGGCGAAGGCCGCCATGCCGTCCCGCTCGATCAGCGCCGCCGTCGCCTCGGCCTCGGCCCTGAACTGCGCGTGCTTGTCGGGCTCCGCCCCGTAGCCGCATCCGGCCACGACCAGCGAGCGCGCGCGCCCGGCATGGCGGAAGCCGAAATGCAGCGTGGCGAACCCGCCCATGGAGAGTCCGCAGACATGCGCCCGGTCGATCCCGGCGGCGTCCATGACGGCGGCGATATCGTCGGCGGCGCGCGCCTGGCCGTAGCGGGCCGGGTCTTCCGGCGCCTCCGAGGGCGGGTAGCCGCGCGCGTTGTAGGCCAGCGCGCGGTAGCGATGTGCGAAATGCCGCAACTGCGGCTCCCAGGAGCCCATATCGCCGGCAAATTCGTGCACGAAGACGACCGGCGTCCCCGCCCCCGCCTCCTCGTAATACAGGCGCACCCTGTCATCGGTCGTTGCATAGGGCATGGGTCGGATAGTCCTCCGTTGCAGGCCGGTCGCGCCGGAGCATAGCCCGATACGCCCGGCCCCGGTATGCGCTCGAAAGCCTGCCGCTTCGCCGGACCCTTCGCAGGGCCGGCTCGGCGAAGATCGGTCACTCGGCGGGCTTGGCGTCCAGCAGATGTCCGTGGTGGCTCAGGAAATCGTCGACCGCCTCGATTCCGGCGCAATCGGGCTCGCCGTTGCCCCGAGATCGCCATGTAGCCGCGCCGGGTCATTTCGAACCCCTTGTCGATCAGGTCCAGATGCGAAGCCGCGCAGTAGCCTGCCCTGAGCGAAGTCGAAGGGGAGAAATCCGGCTGGCGACGGGCGCCGGCCGTACGTACTGCGCTTCGGCGTCGACGGAGCGTCGGGCAGATTTCTCCGCTCCGCCCCGGACAAAATCCGGGGCTCCGGTCGAAATGACGGGAAGGGAAACAGCCGGCGCAAATACTGTGGTCATGTCCGGGAATGTCATGTGGCGCCTTTGTCATGAGCCGGCATTTCGGCGGTGCCGTGAGGCGGCATTGCCCGACGCGGCATGGCGGCGGCAGAACGCCTCTTGCCGGGCAGATAGTGCTGGATGGCGCGGCCACGGCACGCAGGCCGGCACGGGAATGCAAAAGGCCATGGGGAGACTCCAATGTTCGAATTATGATTTTGTTCATAAATCTAGGAAATATTATGAAGCCGCGCCTCGTAGGGGCTGGTCGCGCCAAAAGCTATGCCGCCGTCCAGCGTCGCCTGCAAGGCCTCGCGGATCGCCGGATGCGTGGTCAATGGCCGTAGAGGCCTTCGAGACGGCCATTTCGAGACGGCGCTCGCGCGCCTCCTCAATGGCCTCCTCAGGATGAAGAAGTTTATTGGCTCCACACTCTCAGCTTCATCCTGAGGAGGGGCTGAGGAGCGGTTCGGAGAATCGCGTCTCGAAGTCCCGTCTCGAAGGACGCGCCTCCAGTCGAAATGACGGGAAGGGGGGCAGCCGGGCGCTACCCCCGCCGCTCCCGCGACAGGGCGACGATGCGCAGGGTTTCGCTCCAGAGGCGGTAGGGTGCGAGGTCGTCGGGGTCGGCCCATTCGGCGCATTCGGCATCGCTGGCGCCGGCCGGCTCCCCGGCAATCCAGTCGGCGTCGAAATCGACCAGGGTGTATTGCAGGGTGACCGCGCCGGTCTCGTCGCGCCGGATCGTATCGACGACATCGAGCAGCGCACCGAGGCGGATCTCGACGCCGGTCTCTTCCCTGACCTCGCGGACGGCGGTTTCGCGCACCGTCTCGCCGAGCTCCTGCCGGCCGCCGGGCAGGCTCCAGCGCCCGCGCATCGGCGACTTGCCGCGCCGGATCAGCAACAGCCGCTCGCCCTTCCAGACGACAACGCCGACGCCGATTATCGGGCGGCCGGGCGGCTCGGGGGCAGGGGGCGACGGGTCCGTCACGGGCCGGGCCTCATGCCGATGCGGCGCAATAGACCAGCGCCACGGTCAGGCGCTTGCGCAGGGACGCGCCGAAATCGGCAAAGTTGCGGCCGTCGATCGTCCCGCGCCGGCCGCCGTCCCGTTCCGCCCGCGCGCCTGAACGCTCGATCGCCGCAGCGATGGAGGTGAGCGCCGTGGTGTAGATGCGGCCGCGCCGTTTCGAGCCGGCTACCGTGACGCCGATAATGTTGCCGCGGCCGTCCATTGCCGGGCCGCCGCTGATGCCGCCGAGCCCGCCGTAGCTGTCGGGCACCCGCACCCGGTCGGCCCAGGCGACGACCGGCTCGATAACGTTGTAGCGCCCGACCGAGCGCATGCGCCGCCGGCCGATCAGGACGGATTTCACCGCCGCCGGCTCGCCCTTGGGGAAGCCGAAATGATAGCCGGTCTGGCCGTGCCGCAGCGTCTGCTGCGTGAAGCGGACCGCCGGCGCGCCGCCGCGGGTCTGGAGTACGGCGAGATCGGCGCGCGGATGGATGTAGGTCCGGTTGACCCGCACGCCGCGGCGCGGCGCGGTCACGATCAGCACCCGGGCGCAGCCGTCGACGACATGGCGCGCCGTCATCCACACGCCGCGCCGGTCGAGCGAGAAGGCTGTGCCGATCGAGTTGCCCTTTTCAGCCGGCACCGCGATGCTGAACGCCGGGTCGCCGGCCGAAGGCGCGTCCAGGTTGCCCCCGCCCGGCGAATCCTGCGGCGGCTTCCAAGCCTCGCGCCCGGCCCGGTCCGCAGGCGGGTTGGACCGTTCCGGGTCCGGCCGGCGCATGCGGCTGTCGTCGCGTGCATGGCCGCCGCTGTCCGGCAACAGCGTCAGGTCGAAGAGGCCGGCGGCGGCGATGAACAGGATAACGGCGAGTGAAATGCGCGACATCGGCAGGCGCCGCCGTGGCTAGACCGCGATGGCCGCAGCGTTGATCGCGCCCACGGATATCTTGGCGCAGGCGAGCAGGACCGCCGCGCCGATCTCGCCGTTCTCGATCCGCTTCGGCAGGTCCTTGAGGATCAGGTCCATCACCTTGAACACCGCCATCTGGAGGATCACGATCAGGACGCCCCACAGCACGATGTCCCACAGGTTGACGCTGCCGCGCAGGGTGATCGCGAGCGGGATCGCCATGCCGAGGATGGCGCCGCCAAGCGCGATGCCGGCGGCACTGTTGCCGGCGCGGATCTGGCCGATATCCTCGTAGGGCGTCATCCACATGTAGAGCGTGACGCCGCCGACCAGCATGGCGATGGTGACGCCGGCATGCAGCAGCAGGAAGGGCGCCCCGCTCAGAATGCTCTGAAACACCGCCTCCATGGATCCTCCGGGGGTTGCCTGTTCGATGCGGCTCTAACATAGGCGCGCGCCCCGGCCGGCGCCAGCGGCGGGGCGGCCCGCAAATCCGGCCGTGCCGGACCGCCGGCCTTTGTGCCGGCTTGTCTTCGGGGCCGCCCTTGTATCTTTTTACCCTATCGCCATCTGCGCGAAGACCGCGCCGCGGCGCCTGTATCCCGAAATGCCTGCAATGAGACCCGGAAGGCTGCCATGACCGAAACCAACAGCTACGACGTGATCGTCATCGGCGCCGGTCCCGGCGGCTATGTCTGCGCCATCCGCTGCGCCCAGCTCGGCATGCGCGTCGCGGTGGCGGAGCAGCGGGAGACCCTGGGCGGCACCTGCCTGAATGTCGGCTGCATCCCGTCCAAGGCGCTGCTCCAGAGCTCGGAGAAATTCGCCGAGGCGCAGCACGGCCTGGCGGAACACGGCATCGACGCCTCGGCGACGCTGAACCTCAAGGCGATGATGGCGCGCAAGGACGGCGTGGTCGACAAGCTCACCAACGGCGTCGCCTACCTGTTCAAGAAGAACAAGATAGACCACCTCAAGGGCCGCGGCCGGCTCGCCGGCAGCGGCGCGGTCGAGGTCGGCGGCACGGCATATTCGGCGAAGCACATCGTGATCGCCACCGGCTCCGACGTCATGCCGTTGCCCGGCGTCGAGATCGACGAGAAGCGCATCCTGTCCTCGACCGGCGCCCTGGCGCTCGGCAAGGTGCCGAAGACCCTGGCGGTGATCGGCGCCGGCTATATCGGCCTGGAGATGGGCTCGGTCTGGGCCCGGCTCGGCGCGCAGGTCACCGTGGTCGAATATCTCGACCGCATCCTGCCGGGCATGGACGGCGAGATCGCCAAACAGGTCCAGCGCATCCTCAAGAAACAGGGCCTGGATTTCCGCCTCGGCCGCAAGGTGACCGGCGCCAGGGCGACGCGAACCGGGATTACGCTGACCGTTGAACCTGCCCCGGGCGATTTGGGGGGCGGTGACGCCGAAACCCTGACGGCGGAGCGGGTGCTGGTCGCGATCGGCCGGCGGCCCTTCACCGACGATCTCGGCCTCGAGGCGGCCGGGATCGGGACCGACGCGCGCGGCTTCATCGCGGTCGACGGTCATTTCCGCACCGGGGCCGAGGGCGTCTACGCCATCGGCGATGTCATCCCCGGCCCGATGCTGGCCCACAAGGCGGAGGAGGAGGGCGTGGCGCTGGCCGAGATGCTGGCTGGCCAGGCCGGGCATGTGAACTACGAGACGGTGCCCGGTATCGTCTACACCTGGCCCGAGGTCGCCTCGGTCGGCAGGACGGAGGAGCAGCTCAAGGAGGCCGGCACCGCCTACAAGGTCGGCAGGTTCCCGTTCGGCGCCAACAGCCGCGCCATCTGCACCGGCGAGACCGACGGTATGGTGAAGATCGTCGCCGACGCGCAGACCGAGCGCATCCTCGGCGCCCATATCGTTGGGCCGGAGGCCGGCAACACGATCCACGAGGTGGTCAACGTCATGGAATTCGGCGGCTGCGCCGAAGACCTCGCCCGCTGCTTCCACGCCCACCCGACCTACAACGAAGCCGTCCGCGAAGCCGCGTTGGACGTGAGCGGCGCGGCACGGCAGCGGTAGGGGGCGGGGGCCGGCGTTCGATCCGGGCACACGGCCGGGTAGAGGCGGCCGGCGTTCGATCCGCCGGATCAGGCGCTCTTCGCCTTTCGCCGCTCCGCCAAATCCCGCCGGATATCTTCGGCAACCTCCTCGACTTCCCTCGCCACCCGCGGTTCCAGCCCGAGCTCCAGCTCCAGCGCCGTCGTCAGCGGCAGCAGGAGATCGGCCGCTGCCGATGCCACGATGAGGTCGCGCATTTGCTCCAGCCCGAGTTCGACGGCCAGCTCGATCAAGCCGTCGAGAGCATCCTTAGGGAACGGATTGAGATTTGGAAGGGTCGCCAACACAGCCTCGACGTCCTCTGCGCACGCCGCGTTGTTGCCTTCAGTTAAATGTGCCCGCGCACGGATCAGATGACCTCGCCACCGGGTTTCCACTAATCCGGCACCCTCCTGCTCAAGCACTCGACTAGCTGCGGCAACGGCTGATTTGGCCCGGCCCTTCGTTAATTCGAACGCCGCTTTCTTGAACATTGCGGTTTCAGCAGCGTCGCGAACTAGCGGTATATCGCTCGTTTCGAATCGCTGTATGACCTCATCCCACACGCCCGACGCCTCATCCGGTCGGTTCAAACCGACAAGTATCGTGCCTTTGCCGATCAATGCTGAGGCAGCAATTTCGAGCGAATGAGGCGTGGCGCTGTTCTGGTTGAGATTCAGGATTTCGTTACAGATCGACACGGCTTGTTCCAGCTGGTTTAACTTAACGAGGGCAACGCACTTGCAATAGACGGCGATAATTGCCGCTTCCTGCAGTTGCGGTGATTCGCTCGGACCGAAACGCCGGACAACCTCATCCAATACTTCGACCGATTCTTCTGGCCGGTTTAACTGAGCGAGTTCAAAGCCCTTCCTGATGAGGGACAGAGCAACTACTACTCGAGTTATCGGCCCATTGTCCGATCCAAAGCGTTGGACAACTTCATCCCAGAAGGCAAACCCGTCCTCGCTTCGATTCATTTGGGCAAGTGTATCGCCTTTTTTGAAGAGAGCGATTGCAATCATGTCCTGCACAGGCGCAACATCACTCGAATTTAAGTGCCGCAAGACTTTGTCCCAAGCATCCAGTGCTTCCTGCGCTCGACTATTCTCCGTCAGCGCAAGGGCTTCCCTAAAAATCTCGTTCGCCGCCGATAGTTCTGCAGATTCGCTGGCAAGACCACCGGTTGCGCCCGCGAAAGTAAATGGCGCAAGCGAAAGCAGTTCATCGCGGTGCGCCGCCAAAGACGGCAGTTCGACGAGTCGCGCGAATGCTGTCCGACCGAGCGACAGCGTCATGGCATCGAAGCCCGTCGCCTCACGCGCCAGTCGAGCCCCGAATTCTTTCAATTCGTCGGGTGAGTACCACCCCTCCATGAATCGGATCAGGGCTTCTATCATCGGGGCCGGGCCGCGGGCGCGGCGCATCAGGTAGTAGATGTTGTAAAGCCGCTCGGCGAGGTAGTAGAGCTTGCGCCGCTTACTTCCCCCCGCCACTTCCACGGCGCCCCGCTCGGTCAGCCGGGCGAGATGCGCGCTGCACTTGCTGGTGTCGAGCCTCGCCCTTTCAGCGATTTCCCGTGTCGTCGCCGGTTTCCAAAGATCGGCGAGAGCGAGATAAACGCGACGTTCCTGCGCGGCTAACGTTTCTAGATGGCTCTTGAAATACTCGGTGTGGTCGTCGACCAGATCGAGAAGATCGGCCATCAGTTCGCGGAACGACAGTTTTCCGCCGAAGCGCGCCACAATGGTGAGCAGTCGCGGGCTGCCTCCGGTGAGAATTTGCAACGCCCGAATCGTCTTCTTCGCGCGTTCGCGGCCAGAGACTGTCCGCCACAGAGCCGCGCAGCCGTCCGTATCGAGCGGGCGGAGCGCCACCACCCGGAACAGGTCGTAGAAAGCGCGGTCCCGTTTGTCGATTTCGTCGAACCGGCTGGTTGCGCTCGCCAGCAAGAGGAACCGGGGATCGTTCTGGAGCGTCTGGCGCAGCCGCCATCCGGCATCGTCGTCCGCGATATCCCTGAACATCATGTTCAGATTCTCGACCAGCATTACGAGACGCCTGCCTTCGCGATCCGCAAAATCCTGGAGAACGCCGAGGCAGCGGTCCCCGAGCGTCCTGTCGTCCCGGATTTGCCGCAGCTCGTCATAGGTGCGGCGCAGGTCCGGGCCGTCTTCCCCGCGCGGCGCCTGGTCCGCCAGACGGGAGAGACATTCGAGCCAGAACTCGCCGGCGGTCGAGACCTCGTAGCTTTCCTCCGCGAAGACGATCGGGAAGAAGCGCGACGACAGGTCGGCATCCCGGCGTATCTCCGCGGCGACCCGTAACAGAAGGCTCGTTTTGCCGCTGCCGCGGGGACCGATCACGATCTGATGGGTGTTCGCCTTGCCTGTGCTGTCCCGCAGCACTTCGACCATCGAGGCGAACTCGCCGGTCCGCACGCAGAAGGAAGCGACAAGCTCGTCGTCCGAGAGGAACCCCGGATTGTACTTCCTGGCGGTGACGGTCATCGGCCTGCTCCCCCGCCGCGCGAATCGGATTCGACAACGGGCACGAAGTTCTCGCCGTAGCGGCTGCGCCACCAGTCTTCGAGCAGGCCGGATACGAACCGATAGATGTTGTCATGCCGTTCCAGGTAGCCGTCATGCTGCAGCACATGCAGGACGTTCGGGACCGACGGGACGCCCTCGCCCTCTTGCCCGTCCAACGCCGAGTAATAGGCGCGATAGCGTTCTACGGCATCGCCATCGAGACGGCCTTTGACGGCCGTCGCCGTCAATATCTCGAGGGCGACCGGATAACCCGTCCTTCCGAGAATCGTCCCCAGCCGGCCCTCGTAGTGCTGCAGGTCTGCCTGCCCCCGGACGCCCAGCATCTCATGCACATAGACCCACTCGACATCTTCTTGCGACGCTTCCTCGCGGCCCGCGGGCCGCAGATATTCATGCATCTTGTCGAAGAACATCTGGACGTGATGCGGGATGCAGCAGCGCAGCCGCCGGCACATATCCCGACGGATCGCGGGCGGAAGACCGATCTCGTAGGATTTGGCGAGCGCGCCCAAGCAGGAAACGGCGGTTTCTTGGTTCCAGGGTTTCAGGTCGTAGGCCGAAAAGATGTTAGCGTGGGCACTGAGCCCGGCCTGCTCCAGAAGCGGTTCGAGGCTCACGCTGCCGGACAGAATCATCGACACTCGGCCGTTATAGGTTTGGCCGTTCCTGCGCAACCAGCTCAGGAAAGCATCCGCCGCCTGCTTTCCTTCCGGCGTGATGCGATCCCTGTCGTCCTTGAGCAGCCGATTGACCAGGATCGGCAGTTCGTCGATTGCGAGCAACACCGGCCGCTCGCTCGAACCCAGCGCGGCAAAGACCGCATCGCCTCTCTGCGGCCAGTTGCCCGCGTCGATCCCGGCGCGGAGCTTCACCTTCATGTCTGCAACGGCCAATTCCTCGAAATGTTCGCCGGCCTCTTTCAGGATGTTGGCGAAACTGCCTTTGATCCGGCCCCAAACCCCACTTAGCGGTCGCGCCTGTACGCATATCTCGGCAATCGCGTCGGCCGGGTCTGCGGCGGCTTCCAGATCGACGAAGACCGTCTCGAATTCCTCGCCCTCCGCTAACCGTCTCAGCAGTTCACGAACGAGGCTCGTCTTGCCCATGCGCCGCTGCGCGGTCAGCAGGGTGTGGGTTCCGTCGCGCACCCGCTCTTCGAGCGCTTCGAGCTCAATTTCCCGATCGAAGAACCGGTCTCCCTCAACCCAGTTGCTTCCGCCTTTTCTCAGCATGACCATATTTCCAACAAATTTGTTGCCAACAATTATGTTGGGAAAAATCCGATGTCAAGTGCCGTTGTTCGAAGCGCGTGCCCGCAATATCTCCGGGTACGGCATCGGGCGGGCCGCACAGTTCAGTATTTTCCTGCTCTCAACACAACGCTCCGGTCGAAATGACGATAGCGTTTCGAGAGATAGAAGCGCGCCCTACCGCCGGTGATACGGGTGGCCGGCGAGGATGGTCGAGGCGCGGTAGAGCTGCTCGGCGAGCATGATGCGGACGAGCTGGTGCGGCCAGGTCGCGCGGCCGAAGGACAGGACGAGGTCGGCGGCGGCAAGGGTTTCCGGCGCGTGGCCGTCGGCGCCGCCGATGGCGAAGGTGACCGTGCCGGCGCCCACGTCGCGATAGCGGGCCAGGGCTTCGGCCAGGGCTTCGCTGGCGAGGTCGGCGCCGGTTTCATCGAGCACGATCAGCGGCCCGCCCGGCAGGCGCTTGCGCAGGTCGGCGCCCTCGCGCTGCACACGCAGGGCCGGCGGGTCGTTGCCGCGCTCGGCGACCTCGATCACGCTCAGCGGCCAAGGCAAACGCCCGGCATAGCTGGCGAACAGCTCTTTCGGGGCGCCGTCGCGCAGCTTGCCGACGGCGATCAGGCAGAGGCGCATCGGTCTACAGGTCTACCGGTCGCGGCCCCGGCCCCGGGCGTGACCGACAGCCGCGCCGGCCTGCCGGGAACGGCCCTAGCCGGCCATTTCCAGCGCCATCGCTTCATCCCATTCGCGTGAGTTCTCGTTCCACAGCTTCTCCAGATTGTAGAAGCTGCGGACTTCGGGCTTGAAGAGATGGACGATCACGTCGCCGCCGTCGATCAGCACCCAGTCGCAGCGCTCCATCCCCTCCGCGGGGACGGACGGCAGGCCGGCCTGCTTCAGATTGCGGATCAGGTGGTCGGCCATCGCGCCGACATGGCGGTCCGAGCGGCCTGTGGCGATGACCATATAGTCGGTAAACCCGGCCCGTCCGGCCAGGTCGAGGACGACAACGTCTTCGGCTTTGTCATCGTCGAGCGAGGTTTCGGCGACAGTCTTCAGGTCTGCGGCCGAGGGCAAGTCACGCAGAATACGGCGGATCTTTTAGCCTCCCGTTCCTGTGGCGCCCGGCGGGATGCCCGCCGGATGCCGGTTTATCGCTCCGCCGGAATCGCCGCTTCCGAAGAAGCCGCCATTCCGGCGCGGATCGCGCTCGCCGAGGCGGCATGGAGCCGGCAGTGGAAGAATGTCCAGGCCGGCGGCTTGCGCTGCGACAGGCGCCGGGCCCGGTTTTCGGGCACCCGGCGGCGGGCGAAACGCTGCGCTGCCACGCCGGATAGCGCCCCGACAGAATAGGACGGACGGGCAAAAACGGCAACGGGAACCGTGTGAAAAATTTTCGGCCAGTCTTTCCATTCGGGTATTTGAATCAGGTTGTCGGCGCCCATGATCCAGACAAATCTATTGCGCGGATACATCGCCTTTATTCTATCCAGTGTTTCGGCAGTAAAATTCGTGCCCAGTTCGGTTTCGAGGTCGGTCACCCGCATCGCCGGATGCCGGGCCTGCCGGGCCGCGCCGGCCAGCCGGTCTGCCAGCGGCATCATCCCATCATCGGCTTTCAACGGATTCTGCGGCGAGACCAGCCACCAGATCTCGTCGAGGCCGAGGCCGGCCAGCGCAGCGAGCGCAATATGCCGATGCCCGTCATGGGCCGGATTGAACGAGCCGCCGAACAGGCCGACGCTGCGGCGGGCGAAAGCGCCGGGCGGACGGGGAAGCCAGAAAGTCAAGGTGCCACCTGTCTATCGTGCGGCAGGAGGGTATTGCATGGTGTACGGTATAACCATCGAGCGCCTGGACCTGGAGGACTACCACTGATGACGGCCGGCAGCGTCAAGGTGAAAATGAACCCTTCGCATCCCGGTGCTTTCGTTCGCACGGAGGTGCTCGACGATTTGGGCCTGAGCGTCACCGAGGCCGCCCGGATTCTGGGTGTTCGCCGGGCGACGCTTTCGGACCTGTTGAACGGCAAGGTCGCGCTGTCGCCGGAAATGGCGCTACGCGTCGAGAAGGCGTTCGATGTAAGCATGGATCTGCTGCTGCGGATGCAGGCATGGCATGATGCGTCGCGGATGCGCGTGCGCGCCGACGAGATTCCTGTGCAACGGTACCGGCCCGCCTGATCGTGGATCGCAGGAGGCGCCGGTTCCGGCCTCCGGCGGGCAGGAAGCGCCCGCTATACTCCGCCTCGGGCGGATGAGGATTTCCCCGAATCGCGCTTTTCGCCCCGACACTTCTCCCGCCGTCAGGGCCGGACCTGCCCGTCGCCGCGCACGACATATTTGAAGCTGGTGAGCTGCTCCAGGCCGACCGGCCCGCGGGCGTGCAGCTTGCCGGTGGAGATGCCGATCTCCGCGCCCATGCCGAACTCGCCGCCGTCGGCGAACTGGGTCGAGGCGTTCCACAGCACGATGGCGCTGTCCACGGCGCCGAGGAATTTTTCCGCGACCGTAGCGTCCTCTGTAATGATCGAGTCGGTATGGTTGCTGCCGTGCCGTTCGATATGGTCGATGGCGCCGTCGACGCCGTCGACCAGCTTCACCGCCATGATCCAGTCAAGATATTCGGTGTCCCAGTCTTGCTCGGTCGCCGCCACGATCCGGCCGTCGATCGCCTTGGTCGCCGCATCGCCGCGGATTTCGACGCCGGCCTCGAGCAGGTCGCTCACGATCGGCGCCAGATGGCTGTTATGGGCCTGGCGGTCGACCAGCAGGGTCTCCGCCGCGCCGCAGATGCCGGGCCGGCGGGTCTTGGCGTTCACCGTAACGCGCCGCGCCATCTCCAGATCGGCCGCGGCATCGACGTAGACATGGCAGTTGCCGTCGAGATGGGCGATCACCGGGATGCGGCTTTCCTCCTGCACCCGGGCGATCAGCCCCTTGCCGCCGCGCGGCACGATGATGTCGATATGCCGGTTCATGCGCAGCATGGCGCCCACCGCCGCCCGGTCGGTCGTCGGGACGAGCTGCACCGCATCCTCCGGCAGGCCGGCGGCGGCCAGACCGTGGCGCAGGCAGTCGCCGATCAGGCGCGAGGTGTGGAAACTCTCCCGGCCGCCGCGCAGGATGGTGGCGTTGCCCGATTTCAGGCACAGCGCGCCGGCGTCGGCGGTCACGTTGGGGCGCGATTCGTAGATGATGCCGATGACACCCAGCGGCGTGCGCACCCGGGAAATCCGCAGGCCGTTGGGCCGGTCCCATTCGGCGGCCACGCTGCCGACCGGGTCGGGCAGGGCGGCGATCTCCTCCAGCCCCGCCGCCATGGCCGCGATCCGCTCCGGCGTCAGGGTCAGCCGGTCGATGAAGGCGCTGTTGAAATCCTGCCCGGCCGCGTCGGCAAGGTCGCGGGCGTTGGCGGCGAGCAGATCGTCCGCGCGCGCCCGCAGCGCCTCGGCCGCCGCCGCCAGCGCCGCATTCTTCGCCGCCTCGCTTGCGCCGGTCATGACCGCCGCCGCCGCCCGGGCGCGTTCCCCGAGCGCGAGCATTTGCTTCTCGATAGCGTCCGCCGTCGTCATGTATTCTTCAACCCGGTTTGTGCGGCGCCGGCCTGTTCTAGAACCAGGCATTGATCGGGTGTCCGCGTTCGCCCCAGAAAATGTACCAGCGGCCGGCCGCGCGCAATATGTTCCGCATCTCTTCGATGTCTTCGTCCGTCGGCAGCGGTTCCGGCGGCTCGGGCTCCGGTGGTTTTCTGCCGAGCAGCCGGCCGAAAAAGCCGGGCTCAGGTGGCGGTGGAGGCGGCGGCGGGGGCGGGGATTCGACCCAGGGGTTTTCCGCGCTGGCCAGAAGGACCTGCCCATATTCCACAGCTTCCTCCGGCGGCATGACCGAAGTCCAGGCCCGGTACAGCAAATCGTCGTCCAATAACCCTTCGTAAAATTCGAGAAACTTGCCGCGGAAACTCGTCTCGTCGAGTTCGTCGGTTATCGAACCATGGGAATATTGCGGAACGCCGTCGCATTTTCCAACCAGTGTGCCGAGAGCGTAATAGCCCTTGGCTTCCTCGAAAAATTCCGCGTCGGTCAGTCCCTCCGGTTTTTTGAAATGTTCACGGTACCAGGCGTTGGCCTCTTCGTCGTAACCGACCCGGGGCGCCCCCGCCGTCTCGTAGGCAGCCTCCGAAATCTCCAATCGCCGGGACGTGTCCTCGTCCGATACCTCCCGGTCTTCGTAGAGCGTCTCCATCAGCCGCTGCCATTCCTCTTCATGGCCGGGCTTCGGCCTTCCCATCGGTATGAGGTCCAGACCCACAACATTCTCCTTTCTCATTGTCCGGCGGCCCGGTCGCTGGGGCGGTCTAACCTCTTCGGTCCGACCATCTATGTTCGAGTGTTCTTAATCGGTTCCGTGGGTCTCCGCCATATCGTCCCGGTGGATCAGCACGTCGCGGCCCTTGTAGCCCAGCAGGGCTTCGATCTCACGGCTCTGGCAGCCGGCGATCTTGCGCGCGGCGTCGGCGTCGTAGGCGATCAGGCCGATGGCGATTTCGGCGCCGTCCGGTCCCAGGATGCGCACGGCGTCGCCGCGCCGGAACCGGCCTTCGACCGCCGTCACGCCGGCCGGCAGCAGGCTCTTGCCCCGGCGCAGCGCCCGCGCCGCGCCGGCGTCGACGGTAATCCGCGCGTCGCCGCCCAGCGCCCCGGCGATCCAGCGCTTGCGCGCCGTGCCGGGGCTGGCGGCCGGCGCGAACCTTGTGTGGCGCTCGCCGGCTTCGAGCCGCCGGATCGGGTGCTCCGCGCTGCCGTCGGAAATGATCATGGCGCAGCCCGCGCCGACCGCGATGCGCGCCGCCTCCAGCTTGGTCACCATGCCGCCCGAGCTGTAGCCCGGCCGCGGCTTGCCGGCCATTGCGCGGATGTCGTCGGTCAGGGCCGGGACGTCGGCGATATGCCGGGCGTCGTCGTGCAGCCGCGGATCGCGGTCGTACAGCCCGTCGATATCCGACAGCAGGACCAGCAGGTCGGCGCTGACCATCTGCGCGACCCTCGCCGCCAGCCGGTCGTTGTCGCCGAAGCGGATCTCTTCCGTCGCCACCGTATCGTTCTCGTTGATCAGCGGGACGGCGCCGAAGCCGAACAGCGCGGTCAACGTCTCGCGCGCGTTCAGGTGGCGGCGGCGCTCTTCCGTGTCCGACAGGGACAGCAGAATCTGCGCCAGGGTCAGCCCGTGGGCGGCCAGCGCCTCCTGCCAGGCGTGGGCGAGATGGATCTGGCCAACCGCGGCGGCGGCCTGCTTCTCTTCCAGCGCCAGCGCCTGGCCGGTCAGGTCCAGTTGCCGGCGGCCGAAAGCGATGGCGCCGGAGGAAACGATGGCGACTTCCTGTTCTCGCTCGCGCAGCGCGGCGACATCGGCGGCGAAGGAGCGCAACCAATCCCGCCGCAAGGCGCCGGTCACGTCGTCGATCAGCAGGGCGGAGCCGATCTTGACGACGATCCGCCCGGCCTTTTCGATTCCGGTGGCGATATCGGCGCTCGTGCGGTCGGCGGTCACAGCGGCGACCATGCGGCGGCGACAGGGGCCAGGTCGCTGTCCATTTTGCGGCCGGTGTCGATGGCGTCGGCGATGCGGTTGAGCGCAGTCTCGATCCCGATGCCGGAGACGCCGGACAGGGCGAAGGGCTCGGCCGCGCCGGCATCGCGCAGCGCGGCCAGACCAGCATCGATTTCACCCGCGCCGAGCGCATCGGCCTTGTTCAGGGCCACGATCTCCGTCTTCCCGGCAATACCGGCGCCGTAGGCCGTCAGTTCGCGCCGGATCGTCCGGTAGGCCGCGGCAGCGTCCCCGGCCGTCCCGTCGACCAGATGCAGCAGCACCCCGCAGCGTTCGATATGGCCGAGAAAGCGGTCGCCGATTCCCTTGCCCTCGTGGGCGCCTTCGATCAGGCCCGGGATATCGGCCAGAACGAAGTGGTGATGGCCCGCGTCGACGACGCCCAGATGCGGATGCAGGGTGGTGAACGGATAGTCGGCGATCCTGGGCCGCGCGCGCGAAACCCGGGCAAGGAAGGTCGATTTGCCGGCATTCGGCAGGCCGACCAGCCCGGCTTCGGCAATCAGCTTCAGGCGCAGCCACAGCGAGCGTTCCTCGCCGGGCCAGCCCGGTTCGCAGCGGCGCGGCGCCCGGTTGGTCGAGCTCTTGAAATGGATGTTGCCGCGCCCGCCATCGCCGCCCTTGGCGAGCAGCGCGCGGTCGCCGATCGATACCAGATCGGCCACCAGGGTTTCCCGGTCCTCCTCGAAAATCTGGGTGCCGGCCGGCACCGCAATCGCAAGGTCGGACCCCGCCGCGCCGGTGCGCGCCTTGCCCATGCCGTGATGGCCGCGCTTGGCCTTGAAATGCTGGCGGTAGCGGAAATCGATCAGGGTGTTCAGGCCGTCGGCGCATTCGGCGTAGACATGGCCGCCGCGGCCGCCGTCGCCGCCGTCCGGGCCGCCGTCCGGCACGAATTTTTCGCGCCGGAACGAGGCGCAGCCGCTGCCGCCGGCGCCTGAGCACACGAGAATTCGGGCCTGGTCGAGAAATTTCATCGCGGCGAGGTACGGTTACGGCGATGTTGCGGCAAGGCGGAAAACGCCGCGACGGGTTAGATCGGACTATTCGCGAATGGCGTGTTCTTGGCCATTCCAAACGTGAGGAAATGCTTTTTCGACAAAGACCTGATCCGATTCAGGGGAAAATCGCGTTCCCTTCGGCGCGCCCCTCGATACGCCCCGGACTTGATCCGGGGCTACTCGGGACGAGGGGAGGAAGGAGCCATACCCGACAGCGTTCCTCACCCTGGGTAGCCTCGGATCAAAGTCGGAGTGAATCGCTGATTATTCCGGTAACGCATTGTTATTCTTTACGAAAAAACCTTTCTTCCAAGAGCGCTAAACCGAAAACACAGGATCAGTCATCAAACCGAATGCAGAATTTTTCAATACCGGGACCGTCGCTGACTGCGTTTGGCAACGGATTACCATTTTCGAGCTTCCAAACAAATTTGCGCGCCGTGTACGGCGCCGCATCCGCCGGCACTGGCATGCCCTATTCGCCGAACAGATAGACGATCCCCAGGCGGACGACACCCAGCCTGTTCCTGACGGTGTAGCGGCAGGCCGTCATGGCGCCGCCGGGCCCGCATGAATTGTTGCCGGACAGGTTCACGTGATAGGTCTCGCTGCCGAAGTCCAGATACGAACCGTTGAACCGGAGCGCCCAGCGCGCGGCCAGCGGCATCTCGAAACCGGCGCCGATCGCCCATCCGACTTCCGTCGAAACGCGGCGGAACGAGTCGTCGGCGTCCGGGCGCAGATCCGTTTCCAGGCATGTGCTCCCGCTGTAGTCGGTATCGGTGACCGAATTGACGATCCGGGCCAGCGCCGGACCGCCGGACACGAACACACCGACAGCGCCTGCCCCGGCGTAGCCCGTCCTGGACCCGGGATTGCCCCAGTCCGAGAACCCGTCGACATCGACGATCCGGTTGTCCGGGTGTTGTTCGGCACCGGCGTTTGACCCCTCTAAATTAAGCGAAATCAACAAGTTGTCATGCTTATCGGCGTCCAATGGGCGCGCCGATCAACAGGCCCGCTTGTGCTCCAGGACCTGCTCATACGCTTCCGTATGTCCCAGGATCTTGCCGATCATCGGCAGGCTCTCACCAAGCGCCAGGGCCCTGCTGGCGAAGGTGTGGCTCAGGTCATGGATCCGCACGCCCGGCAGGCCGGCCCGCTCGCGAATGCGCTGCCACGGGTGCTGAATACCGACAAGATGGGCGCCCCGCTTCCGGCCGGGAACGACCCATGGATTGCCCGGTTTGCGCGGGAGGGCGGCCAGGAGCCGCACTGCTGCCGGCGCCAGCGGTATGGCGCGGCCGCCGGTTTTCGAATCCGGCAGTTTCAATTCGCCTGCGCCCAGGTCGACATGCGCCCAGCGCAGGGTCAGTATTTCCGACAGTCGGCAGCCCGTCAGCATCAGCAACCGGATCGCCGTCAGCCGCGCGGCTTCAGGGCCTCCTTCTTGCTCGCCCAGACCTGGAACTGCATCGGCGCGGCGAAGGAAGCAGGCGACGACCCAGACGCCACCAACGCGGGATGGTGTGCGCCGGGCGCGGGCGTCCAGTTCCGCGCGGGGCCGGGCGTCGGCACCGCCACCCTGCCGGGCCTCCCCCTGCGGTCACGGCACGTCGACGATTGCGACCCGCTCAGTGGCAATCCCCTGTTCAAGCTGGCCGTAGGTTGAGCGCCGGAGACCGGCCGCGCGCTGTGCTCACAGCCCACCGCGAGCCAGCTGGAGAACGCGCCCTCGCGCAGCGAGGTGGTGCACATGACAACCGCCCTGGTCGACTTCTTCTGCCGCTCCTTCCCAATTCCGCCCGCGGCGATGCGGCAAGCCTGTGGCAGATGTCCTGCGCCCCGGCAAGACCCCGTCCGGTGTCGAGGTCCCCCACGAGCTAGACGATCCGCTTCCCGCCCCGTATACGTCAATGCCATGGGTCACCCGGCGAGTTCTTCGCACGGACGCTTCGAAGTGGTCTCGCCCCTCGAAAGTGGCAATTCGTTGCCACGCGCTGCCGATGCCCGTCCCGATATTGAAAAATCCTGCATTCGATTTGATGACTGATCCAAGGATTGCACCCGCACATCATCAAGAACAGGGCGAAATAGTCAATCTTTATAGATATTTAAGAGAAGGGAGCAAAAGATGCTCCAGCTTTAATCCGGGGCGACACCATTGGTATTCCGGGGCAGCGAAGATCGTGCGGCGGTCGCTCTTTTCCACCGGACTGTCCGCACCGTCGGCGGAAAGCCGGCACCGCATAGTCAGCGATATAATCCCCAAAGATATCTCCGCTTCGCGCCCCTCGGGGCCGCTCCGGTCGATATGACGGAGGATCGTTTGTACGAATCGCCGACTACTTCTTCGGGACGCGGAACGGGCGGTGGCAGCCGCCGCAGCCCGCGCGCGCCATCTCCCCGAATTGCGGGGCGGCCATGGCGACATCGCCGGAGCCTGCGATTTGAGCCAGTTCCCCGGCTTCCGTCTGCAAGGCCTTGGCCGCGGCAACGAACTTGTCCCATTGCTGCCAGATTTCCGGCTTGGCCCGGGTCTTGCCGGCTTCGGGGCCGGAGCCCTTGGGGAACAGCTTCGGCAGAGTCGCCGCCAGGGCGGCGATGGCGCCGGCGTGGCCGGCGATCAACTTGCCGTCCTTGGCGCCCAGGCCGGCCTTGATGCCGTTCACATGCGCGCCGATCGACCACATGATCGCCTTGCGCGTGGAGATCGAGTCGCTCGGCTCTAGGGCCTGTACCGCCGCAATGCCGGACATGACCGTGCCCATCAGGACGGCGCCGGCCAGGACCGGGCCGGCAATCGCACGTTTCAGGTCAGAAAGTTTCGCCATGTTCCTCTCCGGGATCGATTCGGCCGTGCCGAACGGCAGACAACAATTCAATATAGGGTGAAAATCGACAATCCGCACCGTATCTATACAAGAACGGTTTTCCAAGGATTATCTATACAAGAACGGTTCTCCAGGGATTTGGCGACGACGAGGAATCCGGCGAAATTGCGCACAATTGACAGAGCCGGAACCGCCGTGTGAATCGGGCAACCGCCACAGCTTTGTCCACTCATCCCTCCGCCTCGAAAGGAAAATGCCCGTGAGCCGGTATCCCTGCGCCGTCTGCGTCTATTGCGGCTCCCGCAGCGGCGTGAATCCCGCGTGGCTGGAGGCGGCAACCGCGCTGGGCGCCGGTCTGGCCGGGCGCGGCATCGATCTTGTCTATGGCGGCGGCAATGTCGGCCTTATGCGCGCGACTGCCGATGCCGCCATGGCTGCCGGCGGGCGGGTGATCGGCGTCATCCCGTACGATCTGGAAGTGCGCGAACACGGCCACCGCGCGGTGACCGAATTGCATGTCGTGGACTCGATGCACGAACGCAAGCTGCTGATGGCGAAGCTGTCCGACGCCTTCGTTTCGCTGCCCGGCGGCCTCGGCACCCTGGATGAGACCTTCGAGATCCTGACCTGGCGCCAGTTGCGGTTCCACGAGAAGCCGATCATCCTGGCCGATATTGCCGGATACTGGCAGCCGCTCCTCGATCTACTGGACGCCCAGGTCGCTCGCGGCTTTGTCGACCCGGAGCATATGTCGCTGCTGACGATCGCCCGTTCGGTGGACGAGATCTTCATCGCGCTGGAAGGAACGGGCGAGAGCGCCGGCGCCCTCGAAGCTGCCGGGAGTTGACCCGCGCCGAACCGTCGCTCGAAATGTCCGGTCCGCCGACCGATATAGTCGCCACCGGTCTTTCGACCTTTCCATAGAGCCGTGCCGTCGCCATGCCGCAATTTCCCGTCGCCGAGATTCTGACTGCCCGCAAGACCACCAAGGTGATGTTCGATCCCGATAGCCCGGCAGCGCCGGAAACCGACCGGGACACCATCGAATCGCTGATTGCACTCGCGGGCTGGGCGCCGTTTCACAAGCCGGCGCACCGGCAACACTGGCGCGGCACGCGCACCATCGAGCCCTGGCGCTTCTATCTGGCCGATGCCCGGACTTGCCGCCGCCTGATCGGTTTCGTACAGGCCAATGCGGAAAAGGTCGGCCGCGTACCGCAGATGCTGGCCGCCGCCGAGGCGTTGATCCTGGCGACCTGGCTGCCCAATCCACGAGAAAACGGCGACGAGGGCGGAGATGACGGCCTGTTCGAGCCGACCATGGCGAACATGGAACATATCGCGGCGGCGAGCGCGGCGGTCCAGTCCTTCCTGCTGGCGGCGACCGAGCGGGGGTTGACGACATACTGGTCGAGCGGTGGCTATCTGCGCGACGCGGCGACGTTCGACTATCTCGGCATCCCGACCGAACATATTCTGCTCGGTGCGGTCTTCGTTTTCCCGAACGATGGCGGCGAACGCATCCCCGGCGGCATGCGGGACAAGCGCAGCAGCCATGCCGGTTGGTCGCGCTGGGTGACGCCGCCGGACTGACCGGGTCGCGGCCGGCCCGGCCGTGCGGCACCGCCATCCTTGCGCGGTCGGCGCGCGTCGCTATGGTCCGGCCGGCGTCGCCGGCTACCGGCCGCACCTCCTCGCGACAAATCCGAATCCGCCACTCCTGGACAGTTCGATATGAGCAAAATCAAGGTCGCCAAGCCGGTTATCGAGATCGACGGCGATGAAATGACCCGGATCATCTGGCAGTTCATCAAGGACAAGCTGATCCTGCCCTATCTCGATATCGACCTGCACTATTACGACCTGGGGATCGAAAGACGCGACGAGACCGACGACCGGATCACCGTCGATGCCGGGAATGCGATCAAGGAACACGGCGTCGGCGTCAAATGCGCGACCATCACGCCGGACGAGGCCCGGGTCGAGGAGTTCTGCCTCAAACAGATGTGGAAGTCGCCCAACGGCACGATCCGCAACATCCTGGGCGGCACGGTGTTCCGCGAGCCGATCATCTGCCGGAACGTGCCGCGCCTGGTGCCGGGCTGGACCGAACCGATCATCATCGGCCGCCACGCCTTCGGCGACCAGTATCGCGCGACGGATTTCGTGGTGCCGGGCAGCGGCAAACTGACGATCCGGTTCGACGGCGACGACGGCACGACGATCGAGCGCGAGGTCTACGACTTTCCCGGCGGCGGCGTGGCGATGGCGATGTACAATCTCGACGCCTCGATCCGCGATTTCGCCCACGCCTCGTTCAACTACGGGCTCAACCGCAATTGCGACGTCTACCTGTCGACCAAGAACACGATCATGAAAGCCTATGACGGCCGCTTCAAGGATCTGTTCCAGGAAATCTTCGACGCCGAGTATGCCGGAAAATTCAAGGAAGCCGGCATCACCTACGAACACCGGCTGATCGACGACATGGTGGCGGCGGCGCTGAAATGGTCCGGCGGTTTCGTCTGGGCCTGCAAGAATTACGACGGCGACGTCCAGTCCGACACCGTGGCCCAGGGCTTCGGATCGCTCGGCCTGATGACCTCGGTGCTGATGACCGCCGACGGCAAGACCGCCGAGGCCGAGGCGGCGCACGGCACCGTCACGCGCCATTACCGCCAGCACCAGCAGGGCAAGGAAACCTCGACCAACCCGATCGCCTCGATCTTCGCCTGGACGCGCGGCCTGAAATTCCGCGGCAGCCTGGACGGGACGCCCAAGGTTGGGGACTTTGCCGAAACGCTGGAAAAGGTTTGCGTCGAAACCGTCGAGAACGGCCACATGACCAAGGATCTCGCCCTGCTGATCGGGCCGGATCAGGAATGGCTGACCACCAACGGGTTCCTCGGTAAACTGGATGAGGGCCTGCAGGCGCAGATGGGTTCCTAGACCCGCTTCGGGGTTGTCCTGCAAGCCCGACCGGGTCATGTCCGTCCTTCGCGCCGTTGCCCCGACCGGCGCCGCGCGATCGACGGCGGAGATGTGAATGGGCAGCAGCGCGCCGATATTCCCTTCGGAGACAGGGACGGCGGCGGCCGAAACGGTCTGGCGCGGCGTTGCGGCGCCCCCGCGCGGGCTGTGGTATCTCGCGATGCCGGGTGCGCAACTCAAGCGGGGCAAGACGGTCCATCGCACCCTGCTCGACGAGCCGGTGCTGATCGGCCGCGACCGCAGTGGCAATGTTTTCGCCATGCGCGATATCTGCCCGCACCGCGCGATGCCGCTTTCCGCCGGCCGGTTCGACGGCGAAGAAGTGACCTGCGCCTATCACGGCTGGCGCTTCGGCGCCGACGGCGTATGCCGCGGTATCCCCTCGCTGGTCGAGGACTACGAAAAGACGGTCAGGATCGACCGGATCAAGGTCAAGAACTACCCGTGCCGCGAGGTGCAGCATCTGATCTGGATCTATATGGGCGACGATGCCGGGTCCGGCGACGACGATCTGCCGCCGATTCCCGAGATGCCGGTGCGCGGCCGGCCGGGCATTGCCGAAACCCTCGATCTGGAATGCCATTTCGACGACGCCGTCATCGGCCTGATCGATCCGGCCCACGGCGCCTATGTCCACCGCAACTGGTTGTGGCGGTCGTCGAAGACGCTGAAGGAAAAGGCGAAGCGCTTTGCACCGTCGGACCTCGGTTTCACCATGGTGCGCCACACGCCGAGCGACAACAGCCGCATCATCCGCATGTTGCGCGGCGAGAAAACGGTTGAAATCGGCTTCCGCCTGCCCGGCGTGCGCATCGAACATATGACGCTGGGCGACCGGCATTACTATGTCGGGCTGACCGCCATGACGCCGATCACGGTATACCGGACGGCGATGCATCACGTCATGTACTGGTCGCACCCGCTGATGACGCTCGCGAAGCCGCTGGTCGTGCCGGTCACCCGCAATTTCCTGAACCAGGACCGTACGGCGATGAACCTGCAGCGCGAAGGCCGCAAGAAATCGGACGCCGCCATGCTGCTGCCGGACGCCGACACACCGGCGAAATGGTATATCGCTCTGAAGAAAGAGCTGGCGGCCGCCCGCGCCGAAGGCCGCGACTTCCGCAATCCGGTAACCGAAACGGTGCTGCGCTGGCGGAGCTGAAGCTTCATCCGTTGCCGCCAGGGTCCGCCGGATGCGTCTGTCCGCCGGAACCGCCAGCGCCCGAAACCCGTTCGGGCGTCGCGGCGGTTCCTATTGTTTCCGCGTTGAACCTTCCAATATTCCGATAAGTCGAAGACGCGCTGTCATACCCAGAAAACAGACCGAAGTCCGGAGCCCCAGAAGATGTTCGATCCATTCTCGATCTTTGTCGTCGTCATCATCGTCCTTGCGATCGCGCTTGTCTTCATGGGCGTAAAAACCGTGCCGCAGGGTTTCGAATACACTGTGGAGCGGTTCGGCCGCTATACGCGCACGCTGTCACCCGGTCTGGCACTGATCGTGCCGCTGGTCGACCGGGTCGGGCGGCGGCAGAACATGATGGAGCAGGTTACAGACGTTCCCTCGCAGGAAATCATCACCCGGGACAATGCCATGGTAACGGTGGACGGGGTGGTGTTCTTCCAGTTGCTCGACGCCGTCAAGGCGTCCTACGAGGTGCGGCGTCTCGAGCTATCCATTCTCAATCTCACGATAACCAACATCCGGACCGTCATGGGATCCATGGACCTCGACGAGTTGCTGTCGAAGCGCGACAAGATCAACGCCGAACTGTTGAGAGTGGTCGACGAGGCAACATCGCCCTGGGGCGTGAAGATCACGCGCATCGAGATCAAGGACATCACGCCGCCGACCCAACTGGTCGACGCCATGGCGCGCCAGATGAAGGCCGAACGCGAAAAGAGAGCGACGATTCTCGAGGCGGAGGGCGTCCGTCAATCGGAGATCTTGCGCGCCGAAGGCCAGAAACAGGCCCAGATCCTCGATGCTGAGGGGCGGCGGGAAGCGGCGTTCCGCGACGCCGAGGCCCGCGAACGCGAGGCCGAGGCCGAAGCGCGGGCGACCGAAATGGTCTCAAAGGCGATCGGCGAGGGGAACATCCAGGCCGTCAATTACTTCGTCGCCCAGAAATATATCGGCGCGCTGGAAACCATCGGCAGCGCCCGCAACCAGAAAATCGTCCTGATGCCGCTGGAGGCCTCCGGCGTGATCGGCGCCGTCGCCGGCCTCACCGAAATCGCCAAACAGGCGTTCGGCGAGGACGGGAAACCGGCGGGCGGATCGGTGCCGAAATCCGGCGACGATTGACGCGCGGGCCGGGAGAGCGAGCGATGATCGAATGGCCGGAGAGCACTACCTATTGGCACTGGCTGGCGTTCGGCGGGCTCGTCATGCTGGTCGAGGTGCTGGTGCCGGGCGTGATCTTCCTTTGGCTCGGCATTGCAGCGGTGCTGACCGGCCTCGCGTTTGCAGCGATCCCCTCCATGAGTTGGGAGATACAGGCGGTCCTGTTCGCCGTCCTTTCCGTGCTGGCGATTTTCCTCGGCCGCAGGATCGTTTCGGCCCGCCAGACGCCGACCGACCACCCGACGCTCAATCAGCGCGGACGGAATCTTGTCGGCTCGCAATACACGCTGGAAGCGGCGTCGTCCGGCGGCCGCGGCAGGGTCCGCATCGGCGACGGCATGTGGCGGTTCACAGTAAGGCCCCAAGGGAATGACCTTGCCGCTGGAACCCGCGTCACGGTCGTCGATGTCGATGGCACGACCCTCATCATCGTCGAAGCTGTAGCGGAGGGATAACGACCGCCATCCCCGGCGCGGCGCGCCCTTGCGCTATTCCGAAATATGCGCCAGGTCCGGCAGGTAGCGGTATTTCTCGGCGTAATCGATGCCGTAGCCGACGACGAAGACATCGTCGATGGAGAAGCCGACATAGTCGGCCTCCACGGGCGCGGCCCGGCGCGCCGGCTTGTCGAGCAGCACGCAGGTCGAGACCTTTTCCGCGCCGGCGTCTTCCACCATCATGCGCGCGGTGAGCAGCGTCCGGCCGGTATCGAGAATGTCGTCGACCAGGAGAACCTTGGCGCCGGCGAGGTTTCCCGGAAATTCGCCGACCAGCCGCACCCGGCCGGAACTTTCGGTCGCGCCTCCGTAGCTCTTGAAACTGGCGAATTCGATGCGCGGCCGGCAGCCTCGCGACGCCAGGGCGCGGGCGAGGTCCGCGGTAAAGATGAACGCGCCGTTCAAGACGCAGAGCAGGACAAAATCCGGCCCCATGGCATTCGAGATGGCGGCGGCCAGCGTATCGACCCGTTTGGCGATGTCGGTGGCGGCGAACAGCGCCGTCGGCGGCGCCTCGCTTCCGCTGCAATTCGCGGCGGCAGCCATGGCTAACCCGCCATCCGCTGGTCCGCGCCCCATTGCCAATCGGCGAAACGGTTGCGCAGGGTCAGTTTCTGAAACTTTCCGGTCGAGGTTTTGGGCACCTCATCGATCATGACGAGGTCGTCCGGGAGCTGCCACTTGGCAAAGTCGCTCAACAGATGGCGATCCAGTTCGGCCTTGGTCAGCGACTGGCCGTCCTTGAGCACGATGCAGGCAAGCGGCCGCTCGTCCCATTTCGTGTGGGGCAGGGCGATCACCGCCGCTTCCTTGACCGCCGGATGGCCCATGATGGCGTTTTCCAGATCGACCGAACTGATCCACTCGCCGCCGGATTTGATGACGTCCTTCGACCGGTCGGTGATCTGGACATAGCCTTCGCTGTCCATCGTCACGATATCGCCGGTCCGGAACCAGCCGTCGTCGCTCCAGCGGTCGTCCGCTTCGGGATAGTTGTAGTAGCTGCTCGCGATCCACGGGCCGCGGACCTCCAGCTCGCCCATCGAGTCGCCGTCCCAGGGCAGAATGTTGCCGTCGCCGTCGCGGTGGCGCAGGTCGACGAAGGGCGCGGCGTAGCCCTGTTTGGCGCGGTAGCTAAAATAGATTTCTTCGCCCTGGGTCGCGAGATGTGGTTTGACGTTGGCGACGGTGCCGAGCGGCGACATTTCCGTCATGCCCCAGGCGTGCAGCACGGTGATGCCGAAATCCTGGAAGCGCCGGATCACGGCCGGCGGCGCGGCCGAGCCGCCGACCACCGTGCGCAGCCCGCGCAATGCTTCGTATTTCGCCGGGTCTTTCTCGATGGTCTGGATGATGCCGAGCCAGACCGTCGGCACGCCGCCGGAGAAGGTGACCTTCTCCGCAATGAACTGGTCGATCAGGCTCGCGGCGTCCAGATGCGGCCCCGGGAAGACGATTTTCGCGCCGGTCATCGTCGCGGCGTAGGGGATGCCCCAAGCGTTGGCGTGGAACATCGGCACGACCGGGAGGATGCAGTCGTTCATGCTGAAACTCAGCATGTCGGGCTGGGCGCTGACCATCGAATGCAGCACCATCCCGCGGTGCGAATAGATCACGCCCTTGGGGTCGCCGGTCGTGCCGGAGGTGTAGCACATGGCGCAGCCGTCGGTTTCGTCGATTGCCGGCAGCGCAATATCGCCGGCGCCGGTCTCGATAAAATCCTCGTAGCTCTCCATTCCCTCCGGCACATCGCCGCCGAAGGGAATGACGATGGTCCGGTGGTCCGGCATCCGGTCCTTGAACTGCTCGTAGAGCGGCAGCAGAACGTCATCCACGATAACGATCCTGTCGTCGGCATGGGTCGCGATATAGCCGATGTCCGCCGGGCCGAGCCGCAGGTTCAGCGTGTGCATGACGCCGCCGGCCGCCGGGATGCCGTAATAGCATTCCAGGTGCGAGGCATGGTTCCAGGCCAGTGTCGCCACCCGGTCGCCTTTTTTCACGCCGGCCTTGACCAGTGCCCGGGCCAGTTTCTGCGCGCGGTCGCAAATGTCGGCATAGGTGTGGCGCAGGACGGATTTGTCGGGCCGCTGGGAGACCACCTCTTGCGTCGGATACACATCCTTCATCCGTGTCAGCAGGTGATTGAGCGTCAGCGGATAATCCATGATCGTGGCGACCGAGCCGGCCATGGCATCTTCCTCCCGAACTGTCTGGAATCGCTTGCGGGTTGTTTACACCAGCGCCCGGCCCGATTGCCAGTAGCCAGCCGCCGCGGCGCATGAGGCGCAATGGCGCGAAAGTGATGGACTGCGAAACTCGGCGGCCTTGCCACCCGGCGGCCGCCCGCCCATGTTCGGACAGCCGCCGCCGACACCCGCCAACAGAGCCCGGTAACGCGCTGGAATGATTAGAAATTTCATTCGCCGGATGGCGTGCCTGCTGCTACTGGCCGGGCTTGCGCTTACCGGCCAGGCTGCGGCGCAAACATCGAAACCGGGCACGTTGCGCGGCCTCGATCTGCCCGGCCTTGCGCCGCAGGGCGGGGCTCAGCAATCCGCTCCGGCCGGCCGGGTCTTCAAGACGAAGCATGTGACGGCGGAACTGCTGAGCGAGCATGTAACGCTCCGGCCCGGCACGACCGCCTGGGTTGCGCTTTATTTCCGGATCATTCCCAAGTGGCACACCTACTGGCGCAACGCCGGCGATTCGGGCGAGGCGACACGGATCGACTGGGTGCTGCCCAAGGGCTATGCCGCCGGCGAAATCGTCTGGCTGCCGCCGGAGCGCCTCCCGGTCGGTCCGCTGGTCAACTACGGTTACAGCGACGAGGCGATCCATCTGGTGCCGATCGCGGTGCCGGAGAACGCCCGGCCCGGCACGAATGCAAACCTGACGGCGAACGCCTCCTGGCTGGTCTGCGAAGAGGTCTGTATCCCGGAAGAGGGAGTCTTGAAGCTCGACCTTCCGGTCGCCGGCGATCCGCCGATCGCCGATTTCCGAGCGGGGCCGATATTCGCAAAAGCCCGGGCGGCGCGGCCGAAACCGTCGCCTTGGACCGCACAATATACCTTTAATGGCAAGAAGTTCCGGCTCGATGTTGCGGCGCCGGGACTGAAACGCGAAGTCATAAAAGACGCCTGGTTCTATCCTTGGGGCCACGGCGTGGTGAAATATGCGGCGGCGCAGAAACTGTCGGTAACGGACCGCGGCCTGACGCTGGAGGCGCAGCGCGGCAGGGCGACCGAACCGATCTCGAGTGTCGGCGGACTGCTCGTCATCAAGGAACAACTGGTCGACGGCGAGATGGCGACCCAGGCCTTTCGTCTTGCCGCGACCGAAGCGATCCCGGCGGCGCTTATCGGCTTCTGGGAGGCGGTGGTTCTTGCCGTGCTGGGCGGCCTGATCCTTAACCTGATGCCCTGCGTGCTGCCGGTGCTCGCCGTCAAGGCGCTGGGTTTCGCCAGCCACGCTAACGAGGGCCGGGGCATGGGCCGGCACGGCGCGGCCTATACCCTCGGCGTTCTGGCGAGCTTCGCCATCGTCGGCGCGGTGCTGCTGGCCGTGCGCGGCGCAGGCGCGGTGGCCGGCTGGGGCTTCCAGCTTCAGGAGCCTGTCTTCGTCCTGCTCATGGCCTGGCTGATGGTCCTGATCGGGCTGAATTTCGCCGGTCTGTTCGAAATCGGCGGGCGCCTCGTCGGGATCGGCAGCGGCCTGGCCGGGCGATCCGGCCTTTCCGGCTCCTTCTTCACCGGCGTGCTCGCGGTTATCGTCGCGACGCCGTGTACGGCGCCCTTCATGGGCGCGGCGGTCGGCTTTGGGCTGAGCCAGCCGGCGGCGGTCGCCATGGCGGTGATGCTGGCGCTGGGGCTGGGCCTGGCCCTGCCGTTCCTGCTGCTCAGCTTGGCGCCGGGCCTGCTGCGCCTGGTGCCGAAACCGGGGCCGTGGATGGTGCGGTTCAAGCAACTCCTGGCCTTCCCGATGTTCGCAACCGCAGCCTGGCTGATCTGGGTGCTGTCGTTGCAGGCCGGCGATGCGGCCCTGCTCGGCGCGCTGGCCGGGGCGATCCTGCTCGCCTTCGCGGTCTGGCTCTGGCAGGCCAGCGCCGGCGCCGCCCGCTTCTGGCGGCCGATCGGCCTCAGCCTCGCCGCTGTGGCGGTTATTGCCGCCTTTGCCATGGTTCGGTACGCAGACAGCGGCGCGCCGGTTCCGGCGAACGCCGGCGAACCCGCCGAAACAACCGGCGGCGGGCTCGTTTGGGAGCCGTTCAGCGAAGCGGCGCTGACAGCGCGCCGCGCCGAAGGCCGGCCGGTCTTCGTCAATTTCACGGCGGCTTGGTGCATCACCTGTATCGCGAACGAAAAGGTCGTCCTGCGCCTCGACAGCGTCGGGCAGGCGATCGAGAAAGCGCGTATGACCATGCTCAAGGGCGACTGGACCCGGCGCGATCCGGTAATTACGAAGCATCTGGCGGCATTCGGCCGCTCCGGCGTGCCGCTCTATGTCATTTATCCGCCGCAAGGATCGGCGAAGAAGCCGATGATCCTGCCGCAGATCCTGACGGAGGGCATTGTGATCGGCGCGATCGGCAAGATGGCCGGCGAGTCGAGACGGGCCGGGAGGTCCGGAAACTAGAATGCGCGGCGCTGCAGCCCTGGAAAACGATACAGGAAGCGAGGAAAGACCGATGAAGAAGCGTTTGAAATCATTCACCATTGCCGCATTCGCCGCGGCCTACCTCGCTGCGCCGGTTCCGGCGTTGGCGGCAGCCGCGCCCGAAGTCGGCAAGACCGCGCCTGACTTCACTGGCATCGACAGCAATGGCGCAAAGGTGACCCTGTCCGCGCTGCGCGGCAAGCTGGTGGTGCTGGAGTGGACCAACGACGGCTGCCCGTACGTCGGCAAGCATTACGGCGCCGGCAACATGCAGAAAACGCAAAAGGCGGCGCGCGCCATGGGCGCGGTCTGGCTGTCGATCGTCTCCTCCGCGCGGGGCACCCAGGGACATGTCGACGGGGCCGGGGCGAACCGGCTGACCGAGACCCGCGCCGCCGCGCCGAGCCACGTTATCCTCGACCCGAAAGGCGTCATCGGCCGGCGCTACGAAGCCACCAACACGCCGCAAATGTTTGTTGTCGGCAAGGACGGCACGGTGCTCTACATGGGCGCGATCGACAGCATCCGCTCGGCCAATCCCGCCGATATCCCGCGGGCGAAGAACTATGTGACGGCGGCGCTGGGCGAGATCGCCGCCGGCCGCGAGGTCAGCCAGCCGGCGACCCGCCCCTACGGCTGTTCGGTGAAGTACGCTTATTGAACGCCCCTCGATACGGCCCCCTGCGGGGGCCTGCTCGGGATGAGGAAGAAGGTCGCGCCTCCTCATCTCTCCCTCATCCTGAGTAGCCGCCGCAGGCGGCGTATCGAAGGACGGACCTACACCCGCACCGTCATGTGCAGCATGCCGCGGGTGAGAATGCTGTCGGACCAGGGCGGGTCATCCTCCGCGAGTTCGAGGCCGGGGTAGCGCTGGAGCAGGAGCGGGAAGGCGATTTCGGCTTCGAGCCGGGCGAGCGGCGCGCCGATGCAGAAATGGATGCCGTAGCCGAAGGTGAAATTCTTCTTCGCGTCATCGCGGCGGATGTCGAACCGATCCGGATCGTCGAAGACCCGCGGATCCCGGTTGCCGACGCACATCATCAGGAACAGCCGGTCGCCCTTGGCGATGCGCTGGCCGTGCCACTCGAAATTCTCCGCGGCGACGCGGACCATGGAGATGGACGGGCCGTCGAAGCGCAGCATCTCCTCGATGGCGTTGCGCACCAGATCGACGTCGTCGAGATTGCTGCGCAAATCCTTTAGCTGTGCCGGATTTTCGAGCAGCGCGCGGACGCCGTTGGCGAGAAGCTGGGTCGTCGTCTCATGGCCGGCGAACAGCAACAGCACGCAGCAGGCCACCAGTTCGTCGGTTGTCAGCCGGTCATCGTCGTCGCGGGCGTCGAGCAGGCCGGTCGTCACATCCTCGGCGTCGCTGGCGCGGTGTTCTTCGAGGAAGCGGCGGAAATAGGCCTCCATCTCGACGACGCCGTCCGACGCCATCCGGTATTTTTCCGGATTGCTGCGGGATGTCAGCACGAATTTCGCCAGCAGGTCCGACCAGCGCTTCAGATGGTCGACATCCTTCATCGGCACGCCGAGCATCTGCGCGATGACCATGGCCGGCAGGGGGTAGGCGAATTCGTGGATCAGGTCGAATTCGCGCTTGCCGGTCCGTTCGATCCTGTCATCGATATCGTCCAGTAACCGATTGACGATACGGGTAATTTCCGGGCGCAACGCCTGTACCGCCCGGGTCGTGAAGGCGCGGTTCATCAGGCCGCGCAGGCGGGTGTGATCCGGCGGATCGGTGAATACCGCCCACAGGTTCAGATGGTCGCCGAGCGGCTTCAGCGTCTCCTGCAAGGCGTCCGGCGCGCGTTCGATGAACGGGCGGATCCGGTCCGAAGACAGGCGCGGATCGCGGAAGGCCTCGCGAATATCGCGATAGCGGGTGACAACCCAGGCGCCTAGGATGTCCGACCAGTAAACCGGCGCCTCCGCCTGCAACGGCGCCATCGCCGTATAGGGATCGCGGATCGCGTCGGCCGACAGCGGATCGAAGAATATGGCGGGGCTTTCGGCGTCGGGCATAAGGGATCTGCGGTTCCGGATGGCGCGTTACGACCCTAGCGTCTGGCTGTGGGAATGCAAGCCGCGGCCGTCCTTCGAGACGAGGCTTCGAGACGCGGTCTTTCAGACCGCTCCTCAGCCTCTCCTCAGGATGAAGGCGAAATCGGTGAGCCAACAAACTCTTCATCCTGAGGAGGCTATTGAGGAGGCGCGCCAGCGCCGTCTCGAAATGGCCGTCTCGAAGGATGCCCAATTCCGCGCCTCTATCCGTTTGCCGCGTTGACAGGCCGGGGCACGGGCGATAGCCCCAACGGAAAGCAGTTCCCGAAGACGAAGGACGCAGAGATGCGCAGCCTGGACAGGAAACTGATCGGCACGGTGCTTGAGCCGATCGTCGGCGAGGTCGAGAAAGGCGCGATCCGCCAGTTCGCCAGAGCCATCGGCGCGACCGACCCGATCCATACCGATGGCGAGGTGGCGCGCGCCGCGGGTTATCCGGATGTCGTCGCGCCGCCGACCTTCGTGTTCTGTCTGGCCCAGCGCAATTCGGAGCCGACCGACGCGCTGGTGAAGCTCGGCTTCGACGTGGCAAAGCTGCTGCATGGCGAGCAGCATTTCGAATACCATCGCCCGGTCTGCGCAGGCGACACCGTCACGCTGAATACAAGGATCGAGGACATCTACGAGAAAAAGGGCGGCCTGCTGGAGTTCATGGTGCAGAAGACAGATGCCGTGAACCAGGATGGCCGGCTGTGCGCGACGATGACCGCCGTCGTCGTCCAGCGCCACGGATAGAGGAGACGCAGAATGAACGCAGCAGCCCTCGGCGTCGGCGACGCCATCCCCGAACTGGTGATCGACCGGGTCTCCCGGCAGACGCTGGCCCTTTACGCCGGCGCCTCCGGCGACCACAACCCGATCCATATCGACATCGATTTCACCCGGCAGGCCGGCGTCGGCGACGTCTTCGCCCACGGCATGCTGGTGATGGCCTGGCTCGGCCGGGCGCTGACCGGCATCGTGCCGCAATCGGCCCTGCGCAGCTGGGGCGTCCGCTTCGCCGCCATCACCCAGGTCGGCGCGGAAATCCATTGCAACGGCACGGTGACGGAGAAATTTGAACAGGACGGCGAGCAACGCCTGCGCCTCGACATCACCGCGACGGACGAAAACGGCGATGTGAAGCTGAAAGGCGAGGCCGTGGTGGCAGTTGGCTGACGCCAACTGCCGGAAATTTCTCCACACTTTCTCTCAACTGCCTGAAATTCAACGGAAAGCACGAAAACGCATGGCTAAACTCGACGGCAAGGTCGCCCTGGTCTCGGGCTCGGGGCGCGGCATCGGCAGGGCGCTGGCGCTCAAGCTGGCGCGTGAGGGCGCGCGGGTCGCGGTCAACGATCTTGACGCCGATCCCGCCAACGAAACCGCCGAGGAGATCCGGGCGCTGGGCGGCGCTGCGGTCGCCTGCGCCGGCGATGTCACCGCCGACGATTTCGCCGACCGTTTCGTCAAGGCGGCGATGGACGCCTGGGGCGGCATCGACATTATCGTCAACAACGCCGGCTACACCTGGGACAGCGTCATCCAGAAAATGACCGACGAACAGTGGGACGCGGTCATGGACGTCCATGTCAAGGCGCCGTTCCGCATCCTGCGCGCCGCCGCCGAGCCGATCCGCATCGCCGCCAAGAAGGAGGCGATGGAGGGCATCGAGGTCATCCGCAAGGTGGTCAATATCTCGTCGATCGCCGGGCTCTACGGCAATGCCGGCCAGATCAACTATTCGGCCGCCAAGTCCGCCATGATCGGCATGACCCGGACGATGGCGAAGGAGTGGGGCCGCTACAAGGTGTGCGTGAACTGCGTCGCCTTCGGCTATATCAAGACCCGCATGACCCAGCCGATGGACAAGGACGACCCGCCGGTGCTCGATATCGGGCGGCCGGGATATCCGCGTCGGCGTCCAGCCGCACATGATCCAGATGATGGAAAATATCATCCCGATGGGCCGCGGCGGCACGCCGGAGGAGGCGGCCGACGCCGTCTATCTCTTCTGCACGCCGGAGAGCGACTATATCAGCGGCCAGGTGATCGTCGCCGGCGGCGGCCTGCTGATCTGAACCCGCGGGCGCGGGCGTACGGAACCGACTGTTAGCGGCTGAGATACAAAGGAAATATCGATGGGCGACTATGTTTCCCCCTGGATGACCGAAGAACTGTCGATGCTGCAGGATTCGGCGGGCCGCTTCTTCGACAGGGAATTCGTCCCGCACGAGGAGGAATGGGCGAAGGCCGGGATCATGCCGCGGGAGATGTGGAAAAAGGCGGGCGAGGCCGGTCTGCTGCTGGCCAGCGTGCCGGAGGAATACGGTGGCGCCGGCGGCACTTTCGCCCACGAATCGGTCATCCTGTATGAACAGGGCCGGGCCAATGTCCGCAGCCTCGGCAACGCCGTGCACAGCGGCATCGTCGCCCAATACATCCTGGTCTACGGCTCGGAAGAGCAGAAACGCCGTTGGCTGCCGAAGATGGCGGCCGGCGAACTGGTCGGCGCCATCGCCATGACCGAGCCGGGCACCGGCTCCGACCTCCAGGCCGTGCGCACGACCGCGCGGATGACCGGCAACCAGTATGCCGTCAACGGCCAGAAGACCTTCATCACCAACGGCCAGCATGCCGATCTTGTCATCGTCGTCGCCAAGACCGACCCGGAGGAGAAGGCGCGCGGCGTCTCGCTGATCGTCGTCGAAACTGCCGAGGCCGAGGGGTTTTCCCGCGGCCGCAACCTGGAGAAGCTCGGCCTGAAGGCGCAAGACACGTCGGAACTGTTCTTCGACGATGTCAAGGTGCCGGCCGCCAACCTGCTCGGCACGGAGGAAGGCCAGGGCTTCTTCCAGCTCATGAACCAGCTGCCGCAGGAGCGGCTGATCATCGGCGTCGGCGCCTGCGCGGCGATGGACCTCGCGATCGAACTCACGACCGACTATGTCAAGCAGCGCAAGGCGTTCGGTAAATCGATCATGGATTTCCAGAACACCCGCTTCAAGCTCGCCGAATGCAAGACCGAGGCGCATATCGCCCGGGTCTTCGTCGACAACTGCCTGCAGCGCCATCTCGCCGGCGACCTCGACGTCACGACCGCCGCGATGGTGAAATGGTGGTGCGCCCAGAAGCAGAACGAGGTGATCGACGAGTGCCTGCAACTGTTCGGCGGTTACGGCTTCATGGACGAATTCCCGATCTCGCGCATGTATGCCGACGCCCGGGTGCAGAAAATCTACGGCGGCACCAACGAGATCATGAAGGAACTGATCGCAAGGTCGCTGTAGCCCTTCGAGACGGGCGTCCTTCGAGACGGGGCTTCGAGACGCGATCCTACGGATCGCTCCTCAGCCCCTCCTCAGGATGAAGCTGTATGAGGTGAGCAATCCCCACTTCTCCCCTTCATCCTGAGGAGGCCATTGAGGAGGCGCGAAGCGCCGTCTCGAAATGGCCGTCTCGAAGGACGCCCGTCTCGAAGGGCTCAATGAAAATCCCGCGACGGGTACATCTGCTTGTGCAGCCGGTCGCGGCGCGGGTCGCGCTTTGAGTCCCGGGGGTCGCGGGCCTCGCGGGCGGTCTCGTCGGCCCGGGCAAGCGCGATTTCGAATTTTGGGTCGAAGGGAGCGTCGAGCCGGGTCAGGCCGTCGAGCCGGGAGGACAGGTCCTCCAGCTTGCGGGCGACGACATGGATGACGATGCCCTCCTTCTGGACTTCGCCGACGACCCGGACCAGCCGGCTGCCCATCACGATCGGCCGGTAGCGCTCCAGCACATGGGGCCAGACGATCACGTTGGCGGCGCCGGTCTCGTCCTCCAGGGTCATGAACACCACGCCCTTGGCCGTGCCCGGCCGCTGGCGGATCAGCACCAGGCCGCTCACCGCGACCTGCTGGCCGTTGCGGCAGTTCAGCAGCTCGCGGTGCGGCGTCGCGCGGTCGAACGGCGCCTCGGCGCGCAGCAGGGCGAGGGGGTGCGCCCTTAGGGTCATGCGGACGCTGGCGTAATCGTCGACGACCTGCTCGCCCAGGGTCATCGCCGGCAGCAGCGCCGGCGGATCGCCGGGCTGCTCGTCCTCGTCCATCGCCGCGAACAGGGGCAGCGCCGCCGGCCGGAAGCGCCGCACCGCCCACAATGCCTGCCGCCGGTTCAGACCGAGCGAGCCGAAGGCGTCGGCGCGGGCCAGCCGCTCGAGCACCGCCGCCGGCAGGCCGGCGCGCCGCCACAGGGTCCACGGGTCCGGATAGCCGTTGCCGCGCGCCGCGACCAAGCGGTCCATCGCCTCCGTGCGCAAACCCTTGATCTGGCGGAAGCCGAGGCGCAGGGCCATGGCGCCGTCCGCGCCCGGCTCCAGCGTATGGTCCCAGACGCTGCGGTTGACATCGACCGGCAGCACCTCGACCCCGTGTTCGCGGGCGTCGCGCACGATCTGCGCCGGCGCATAGAAGCCCATCGGCTGGCTGTTCAGCAGGGCGCAGGCGAAGGCCGCCGGATAGTGGCATTTGAGCCAGGCCGAGACATAGACCAGCAGGGCGAAGCTGGCGGCGTGGCTTTCCGGAAAGCCGTATTCGCCGAAGCCCTCGATCTGCTGGAAGCAGCGCTCGGCGAAGCTGCGCTCGTAGCCGCGGGCGACCATGCCCTCGACCATCTTGGCGTGGAAGCCGTGGATCTTGCCGGTCTTGCGGAAGGTCGCCATGGCGCGGCGCAGCAGGTCGGCCTCGGACGGGGTGAAGCCGGCGGCGACGATGGCGATTTTCATCGCCTGCTCCTGGAACAAGGGCACGCCCAGGGTCTTGCCCAGAACGTCCTCCAGTTCCTTTGACGGAAAGACGACGGCCTCCTCGCCGTTGCGCCGGCGCAGATAGGGATGGACCATGTCGCCCTGGATCGGGCCGGGGCGGACGATCGCGACCTCGATCACCAGATCGTAGAAATCCCGCGGCTTCAGGCGCGGTAGCATGGACATCTGGGCCCGGCTCTCGATCTGGAACACGCCCAGCGTGTCGGCCTTGCAGATCATGTCGTAGACCGCGGCATCGTCGGCCGGCACGGTGGCGAGGTCGTGGCGCCGGCCGTAATGCTGCGCCAGCAGGTCGAAGCCCTTGCGGATGCAGGTGAGCATGCCGAGCGACAGCACGTCGATCTTGAGGATGCCCAGCGCGTCGAGATCGTCCTTGTCCCATTCGACGACCGTGCGGTTTTCCATGGCCGCATTCTCGATCGGCGCCAGTTCGTGCAACGGCCCGTCGGTGATGACGAAGCCGCCGGTATGCTGGGACAGGTGGCGCGGGAAGCCGACCAGCTCCAGCGCCAGCAGGAGGGCGCGGCGCAGGGTGGCGTCGGCCGGGTCGAGCCCGGTCTGGCGGATCGTAGTCCGGCTTCAGGCCGTCGTCGCTCCAGCCCCAGACCGTCCGGGCCAGGATATCGACCGTGTCTTCCGACAGGCCGAGCGCCTTGCCGACCTCGCGGATCGCGCTGCGCGGCCGGTAGGTGACGACGGTCGCCGTCAGCCCGGCGCGGTGGCGGCCGTATTTGCCGTAGATATACTGGATCACCTCCTCGCGCCGCTCATGCTCGAAATCGACGTCGATATCCGGCGGCTCGTTGCGCTCGGCCGAGACGAAGCGCTCGAACAGCAGATCGACCTTGCCGGGATCGACGGCAGTGATGCCGAGGCAGTAGCAGACCGCGGAGTTGGCGGCCGAGCCCCGGCCCTGACACAGGATTTTCTGCCCGCGGGCATAGCGCACGATGTCATGCACCGTCAGGAAATAGGGCGCGTAGCCGAGCTGCCCGATCAATTCCAGCTCATGCCGCACGGCCGCTACGACCCCGGGACGGCACATGACGACCGTAGCGTTCCGCCGCGCCGCGCCAGGTCAGCCGTTCGAGCTCTTGTTGAGGGGTGCTTCCTTCAGGTATTGGATCAACGGGATAGACATATTTTAGTTGATCGAGTGAGAAATCTATTTTTTTAATGATTTCAGACTGTTGATGAACAGCATACGGCAGCGTATGGAATAGATTCACCATCTCCTGCGGGGTTTTTAGATGGCGTTCGGCATTGTCGAACAGACGGAAGCCGGCCTCGTCCAGGGTGCAGTGTTCGCGGATGCAGGTCAGCACGTCCTGCAATGGCCGCCGCGCCGGGATGTGGTAATGGACGTCGTTGGTCGCGACCAGCGGCACCCCGGCCGCCAACGCCAGCCCGGCCAGCCGGTCCAGCCGCCGGGCGTCGTCGCCGCGATACAGGCAACTTGCCGCGAGCCAGGTATTGCCGGGAAAAAACCCGGATATCCGTTTGAGAATAAAGGAAAAATCTCCATTGGCCGCAGAAGAGTCCGGCGGGCCGTCCTTCGAGACGGCCATCCTTCGAGACGGGCGTTTCGAGACGGCCCTTCGGGCCTCCTCAACGCCCTCCTCAGGATGAAGGGTTGTGTTCGTTACGCCATTTACAGCTTCATCCTGAGGAGAGGTTGAGGAGCGATCCGAAGGGATCGCGTCTCGAAACCTCGTCTCGAAGGGCGAAGCCCCGTCTCGAAGGGGCGGCAGCACGACGACGCACTGGCCTTCGGCATAGTCCGGCAGATCGCTCAGCCAGAGATGGCAATCGCCTTTCTCCGCCCGGCGCTTGCCCAGGGTGAGCAGGCTGGAGAGGCGGGCGTAGGCCGGCTTGTCCTGCGGGAAACACAGCAGGCTGACGCCGTCCTGCAGATCCAGCCGGGCGCCGACCAGCAGCTCGATCCCGGTCCGTTTGGCCGCGCTGTGGGCCCGGACGACCCCGGCGAGCGTGTTGCGGTCGGCCACGCCGATCGCGCGGTAGCCCAGCTCCGCCGCCCGCATCACCAGCTCCTCCGGGTGCGAGCCGCCGCGCAGGAAGCTGAAATTCGTTGTCACCTGCAACTCGGCATAAGCGGGGGGCAAAGACGGGGACCGGGCCAGGGACCGGGCCAGGGACCGGACCAGGGACCGGACCGGGGGGGCCGGGCAGGGCGGCGGGGCGGCCGTCAAAGGGCATGGCGCGCTCCGCTTGCCGGGGGAATGTCGGCAAGTGTCAGGAAATGTAAAGAAGCTGTCCGGAAGCGTCGCATCTTTCCGCCTCCTAGACCGGCGGCAGGTCGCCGAGCGGGCGCACGAAACGGGCATAGGCGCTGTCGGCAACAGTGCGAACGAACCGGTCGTCGGCCGTAATCAGCACACCGCCGAGATGCACGGCGCAGGCCAGATACAGGCAGTCGTAGACGGGATGGTCGAGTTCCATGGCGCACACGAAAGCCGCCGCGGTCAGCGGCCCGTTGGGCAGGAGAGCGACCCGCGACAGGGCCTCGGGCGCTGCGATCAGGGCAGCGTGCTGCGGCTCGATCTGTTTCAGGCGTGCCTTCTTCCAGGCGATATTGGCCAATTCGACAGCAAGAAAGTCGGGCGCCGCCAAGAGGTTGCCGAAATGTTCCAGTGCGCGCGCTGCCCGATAGCGATCTTCGGCAACATACCATTTGATGGCCACGCTGGCGTCGATCACAAAGTGGCGCGGCGCGAACGGAACGACATTCGACGGCGGGGAATTCGATACGGCAGGAGTCGATGCGAGCGGCGTCAACGGTCCCGGTCCTCTCGCAGGAGGGTTACGCTATCGGTCTGCGCGATATCGCGCGGCGTCATCGCGGCGATCGCGTCGGCCCGCGCCCAAAATTCCCGATGGGTAAGGGTTTGGGCGGCGTTGTTCAGAACATGGCGCACTTCGGCTTCGAGTGAGCGCTCATTCTGGCGGGCGTGCTGCTTCAACCGTTCGACGGTTTTTTCGTCCAAGTTGCGGATCGTGAGCGTGGCCATCGTTAACATCCCATAGAATTTGTATGCAATATGAAAGCAAAACGGTTTCATTTCAACCTGTTTCATCCCATCAGCCCGTGGACCGACCATCGGTGCGCCGGGCCTGCCGCCGGGTCGCGGCAGAGCCAGAGGCGGACCGGCGCGGCCCCGTCCGAAATGTCGTCCGCAGCGTCGGCGGGAACCGCCGCCACCTGCCAGTAGTCGCGGACGGCGGTTTCGCCGTGCCACCAGCGGCCGAGGCGGCGGGCCGGGCCTTCGGCGGCGACGGTCCGAAAGGTCCGGCGGCGCCAGGCGAAACGGCCCGGCGCGGCACCGGGCGGCGCCGGAAGCGGGGTGACTGCCGGGTCGTTGGACGCGGTCTCTCCCGGCGCCTCAACCGGCGCCTCGACCCGTTCGGGCGTTTCGAGCAGGCGCACCGGCCGGGCCGGGCCGGTCAGGCGCTCCGGGGCCTGCCAGGCGGCCCAGTCGAGCGCCGGGTCGTCGGGGCGGATGTCGAGGGCGGGCGCGTAACCGGTCTGGGTTTCGGGCAGGGCGGTTTCGCAGGGCAGGGCGCGCAGAACCGCCGTGCGGCCCAGCCGGTTGGCCAGCCGGTCGATCAGCGCATCGACGGCGCTGCTGTCTGTCCGGCCCGGCAGCGCTGGCCGGTTTTGCCTGTTCTCAGGTAATTGTTCTATTGCGCTTTGTCCTCTAACTTTCTGAAATACCTGTTGTTCTATGGTAAAGGGTTCGACCGAAACGGCGCTCAGCATGACGGTTTCGATGCCCGGATCCGGGTCCAGGCCTTCGAGCCGGGGCGCGAACAGGCGCGCCAGATGGGCCGGGTCGCGGGCCGGACGGCTGACCCCGATGCGCACGCTGTCCAGCGTATCGTCGGCGCGGATAATCCCGAACTCGAGCTGCCGGGCGCCCATGCCGGCGGCTTCCAGCTTGCGGGTCAGCGCGAGCAGCAGCCGCTCGAAGGCGGCGGTCATGCCCTCCGGCGTGCCGATCGGCTCGGCATAATGCTGGCGCACGCTGTAGTCTGCCGGCGCCGGCAGCGGGGCGATGCTTTCCGGTACGGCGCCCAAAGCCCGGTCCAAACGGTAGAGGACGCTCGCGATAGAACCGCCCTGGAAGCGGTTCGCGACGGCGGCGCGGGGCAGGGCCATCAGGTCGCCGGCCGTGGCGATGCCGAGGCGCTGCAGGGTCTCGGTGTCCGCTTCGCGCAGGCGCAGGGCGGCGGCGGGCAGGGGCTTCAGCCAGCCGGCCTGCGCGCCTTCGGGAATGACGGGACACAGCGGATCGCCGTAGCGCGCCCAGGCCCGGGCGGCGCCCGGGGTGTCGGCGACGGCGCAGCGGGCGGTAAAACCGAAAGCCTGCAGCCGGCTGACGAGATCTTCTACGAGCGCCGCCTCGCCGCCCGCCAGATGGGCGCAGCCGCTGATATCGAGCAGCAGGGCGGCTTCGGCCTCGACGGACCGAGGGGCAGAAAGAGGGGCGGACGAATCGTCTTCCGCCGACGCCTCCGGCGCGACCCAGGGCGTATATCGTGTGCACCAGCGCGCCAGATCGAGCAGCAGGCGGCTGTCGGCCGTCGGGTCGGCGTCGACCGCCGTCAGGGCGGGGTACAGGCTGCGCGCATCCGCCAGACTCTGGCCGGTCCGCACCCCGTTCCGCCGGGCCGGACCGTTGGCCGCCACGGCAAAGCGCCGGCCGCGCTCGCGCCGGACGATGGCGACGGGTTGCAACGCCAGCGCCGGCCGCCGCCGCGCAACCCGGTCGGTCGCGAAGCAGGGCAGCCAACAATACAGGATGCGTCGGCGGGCCGGTTTGCGGTCAGGCTTGCGGTCAGGCTTGCGGTCAGGCCTGCGGTCGGGCATCGGGCCGGGCCGGGCGCCGAAGAGGTCACGCGGCATGGCGGATACTCCCCCGCGGCGCGGCATCATGTATACAGGCTGGCGCAACGAAGGGACGGCGGCGCGGTCGCCCCGGCCCAATCCGCCGTGCCGCTTGAATCGTCAGCGGGCAAAAGCCGCCCAGGCAATTTTGAATCCTGCATACAAAAGTCCCGATTCGCCCCCAACGGCCAGACCGGTTTCGATCGGAGTCCTTGTAGACTTCGAACTTGCACCGGATGCCGGCGGCCATGCCAAATCCCGGGACCGGGTTTTCGCCGATGGTCTGCTGCCGGTCTGGCGCGAAGCGGCCGCTGTCGCCGGTCATGCCGCGTCTCGCGTTACCGGTCGGGCCGTGTCCCGGGTCATTGGCGCCGGGTCGGGCGCGCGCGCCATCGGCGCCGATGTCTTATTCCCGTCGACCGTTTCCGCCGGCTGAAACGCCTGCTGCGCCCGGTTCCAGATGACGGGCCAGCGGCCGGGCCGGCCGCCCCGGCAGCGATGCAGATGCACCGTCCAGGCCGGGTCGCCGGCTTTCGCTTCGGGACTTGCCGGGTCCGCCAGCCGGCCGGTCGTGGCCCAGCGTGTGACGGCGGCGGAGGAGGCCAGGACGCCGCCTTTTTGCCCTCCCCGTTCCGTTCCCCGTTCCACCTCCCGTTCCGCCCGGTGCAGGAACAGGGGCACGCCGCTCCGGTTGGCGGCGAGCTGCAGGCGGCGGGTGGCGGAAAAGTCCGGCCTGCCGACATCGCCGGCGACCGCGGCCAATGCCGGACAGCGCAGACCGTCCTCCATCGCCCACAGCACATCCGCGCCGCGGGCGCAGCGCACGAACAGAAAATCCGCCGGATCGCACCCGTAGACGGGCAGGGCCGGCGCGAACAGGTCGCGGCGGCAGCTGACCCACAGGACCGGGCCGGCATGGCCGGCGGCCTTCTGCCGCCCGATCAGCGCCAGCAGGAAGGCCGTCGGCGCGCCGTCGCCCGGGTCGCCGCACAGGATTTCATGCACCGCGCCGCGCGGCAGCCCGCCCCAGGGTAGCGTCCGGTCGATTGCCGGCAGGCCCAGTGGAACAATTGCGGGCGGAACGCCCTCGGGCAGGGCGTCGCCGCCCGCCGCTCCATTGTCCGGCGGACGCCCCTGTTCCAGCCGGCGGATCCGGTCGCGGAGCCGGTGCAGCGTGGCGGCGGTCGGCATCGATGGGCGCTTTCCCCCTGTGCTGCGTGCCGCCGATGGCGCAGCAAGGCTGGGCCGATAGCTTCAGGCACGCAGAAAAGTACATTTAGAGAACATTACTGGAATAAAATGTGGAAGTCTACCCGAAACCGTCCCTGCGCCCTGCGACAGGGGCTCGCCGGCCATGCCATTCCGACAAAATGCATTTCCCGCCGCGGGGCTTGCCGCAACCGGCCTGCCGGCGTAACACACCGGCGCTACAAGACCGCCCGGCTCCGACCCGATCCCGAACCGGATATGAACCAGCCCCTCATCCTGCCGTTCCGCGGCATCGCACCGGACATCGCTGAAACCGCCTTCATCGCGGCCAACGCTGCGATAATCGGCGATGTGCGGATCGGGCCGGGCAGCAGCATCTGGTACGGCTGCACCGTGCGCGGCGACCTCGACAAGATCCGGATCGGCCGGGACAGCAACCTGCAGGACAACAGCACGATCCATGTCGACAGCCGGAAATACCCGACGATCGTCGGCGACGAGGTGCTGATCGGCCATCAATGCATGATCCACGGCTGCACGATCGGCGACCGTGCGACCGTCGGAATGCAGAGCTGTGTCATGAACGGCGCCACGATCGAACCGGGCGCGATGGTGGCGGCCGGTTCGCTGGTGACTCCGGGCAAGGTGATTCCGAGCAGTCAGCTCTGGGCCGGCCGGCCGGCGAAATTCATGCGCGAGCTGGACGAACGGGCTGTTGAAGCCCTGCTCGAAGGCGTGCGCCACTACGCGCGGCTGGCCCAGGAGCACAAACAACAGCACAAAGCGTTCCTGGCTGACGGAAAGACACGACGATGACGCTGCCGACTCCCGATTTTTCCCGTCTGGCGCCGCCGGCCGGCTATCGCCTGGCCGTCACCGGCGGCTGCGGCGGCATCGGCAGACGCCTGACCGAGGTGGCAGTTGCCGAGGGGATGAAGGTCGCCGTCATCGACCTGCCGGACTCGCTGGAGCGCCATGCGGCGCCGGAGGGCGTGCTGAAGATTCCCTACGACGCCCGGGAAGACGACAGCGCCGCGCAGGCTTTCGAGACCCTGGCCGGCGCCTGGGACGGCGCGCTCGACGGGCTGGTCCATCTGCCGGGCTACATGTCGCCGCCCCGGCCGATCGAAGAGCTGACGGCCGGCGAGATCGACGAGGCGCTGTCGGTCAATCTCCGCTCGGCCTTTCTGGCGGTCAAGGCGGCGTTGCCGATGCTGCGCCGGGGCGCCGGGGAGACGGGCAACGCGTCGGGCATGGTGTTCGCGGCGTCGGGCCTTGCGACCCTGGTGGAAAAGAGCACCGGCACCTATTCGGCGGCCAAGGCCGGCCTGATCGCGCTCGCCAAGGGGCTGGCGAAGGAGAATGCGCCCGATATTCGCGCCAACTGCATCGGGCCGGGCGCGGTCGATACCGCCTTTCTGCGCGGCGGCACCGGGCGCGGCGGGGATGTCGCGCCGACGAACGACGAGGATTTTCCCGCCGGCATGGACAACAGCGCCATGCTGGCGACGATCCCGCTCGGCCGCATCGCCGTGACCGACGACATCGTCGGGCCGATCCTGTTCCTGCTGTCCGAAAAGGCCCGCTTCATGACCGGCCAGACGCTCTACATCAACGGCGGCCGGCTGATGGTGTAACGGGGCCGGACGGCCGATTCCGAACGGCAAGCGGTCGGCCGGGGCGGTCAGGGGTTTTCGAGCAACTCGATGAGACTCGATGAACGCGAACTCGTAGTCGTTGGCGTTGATCACGTCGTGCGCGACGCCGCGCCCCCGGTTATACGGCTTGCCAACGGTAAGTTCGGCGTCGCGCGTGCCATCGGGCTCGACCAGGCGCAGCTTTCCGGTGGTAATCGGCACGACGACATAGTCGTACTCATGGAGTTGGCGATGATAGCCGGTCGCCGCGCCGGGGGCGAAGCGCCACTCGGTCACCCGCACCCGGTCGTCTTCGATCATCACGGTCGGTACCGCCTTGATTTCGCTCATGGTTTCCTCCGATCGGGAACAGGCCTGCCGTTCGACGCGGGCGATCTGCCTCAATCCGTCGCCCGGACCTTGACGTAGCGGCCGGGCGCCGGCTCGAAAACCGGCAGTGCACCGTCGCCCGGTTCGCGCGCCGGCACTTTCGCACCGGCGCGCCGGGCGACCCAGCGTTGCCATTCCGGCCACCACGAGCCGTCGTGTTGCCTGGCGCCGTCGAACCATTTGTCCGGGCTCGCCGGGTTTCGCGCGTTGGTCCAGTAGCTGTATTTCTCCGAGCCCTCCGGATTGACCACGCCGGCAATGTGGCCGGAGCCGGACAGGCAGAATTTCACCGGCCCGCCATAGAGCTGCGTCCCCGGATAGGTCGCCTTCCAGGGCGCGATATGGTCATCCTTGGTCGACAGGATGAAGGTCGGCGTCTCGACCGCGCCGAGGTCGATCGGCGTGCCGAGCAGGTCGATGGCGCCCGGTTCGACCAGCAGGTTCCGCTGATACATGTTGCGCAGATAGAACATGTGCATGGCCGCCGGCATGCGCGTGGCGTCCGAGTTCCAGTAGAGCAGATCGAACGGGAAGGGGTCCTTGCCGAGCAGATAGTTGTTGATGACGAAGGACCAGATCAGGTCGTTGGCGCGCAGCATGTTGAAGGTGTTCGCCATCTCCTTGCCTTCGAGATAGCCGTGCCGGGCCATCCGCTGCTCGAGGCCCTTCAGCTGCTCGTCGTCGATGAAGACGCACAGGTCGCCGGCATTCTCGAAGTCGACCAGGGTGGTGAAATAGGTGACGCTCTTCACCCGGTCGGCCCGGCCGCCGTTGGCCAGATGGGCCATCGTGCACGCCGTCAGCGTGCCGCCCAGGCAGTAGCCGATCATGTTGACCTGTCGTTCCCCCGTCGCCTGTTCGATAGCGTCCATCGCGGCCAGCGGGCCCTCGGTCAGATAATCCTCGAAGGTCTTGCTCGCGAGCGCCGAATCGGGATTGACCCAGGACACGACGAAGACCGTATGGCCCTTCGACACCGCCCAGCGGATAAAGGAGTTCGATTCGCGCAGGTCGAGAATATAGAATTTGTTGATCCACGGCGGGACGATCAGCAGCGGCGTCTTGTAGGCCTGCTCGGTCAGCGGGGCATACTGGATGAGTTGCATCAGGTCGTTTTCGAACACGACCGCGCCCTTCGAGGCGGCGACATTCTCACCGACGGCGAACTTCGAATCGTCGGTCATGCGGATGGCGAGCTTGCCTTTGCCGCGCTCCAGATCGGTCAGCAGGTTGTTCAGCCCGTTGACCAGATTCTCGCCCTTGGATTCGAGCGTCGCGCGCAGCACTTCCGGATTGGTCGCCGCGAAATTGGTCGGCGCCATCGCGTCGACCCATTGTCTGGTGAAGAATTCCACCTTGTGGGCGGTGTGATCGTCGAGACCTTCGGTTTCCGCGACCGATTTCTGGATATGCTGCGAGGCCAGCAGATAGGACTGCTTGATGAATTCGAAGGCGGCGTTTTCGGTCCAGGCCGCGTCCTTGAAACGCCGGTCGCCCGCCTCGGGCGCAATCTTCGGCGCCGGCGTTCCGCCGCCGACCATGCGTTGCGCCGCTTCGCTCCAGAGTTCGGTGTAGTCGGACCAGAACCGGGTCTGCATCTCCCACATGCGGGCGGGGTCGGCCATCATCTTGCCGGTCAACTCCATGAATGCGCTGCCGATATTCAGCGGATCCGGGTCCGGCCGGCCGGCCTCCTGCTGCGAGGCCATGAAATCCTGCACGATTTTCCGGCTGCGTTCGGCGATGGACGCGAACTGTTCGGCAGCGGCGGCCATATCGGGAGTCGCTTCGGTATGCGGTTCGGTCATGGCGCGGGTCCTTTCAGGCCCTTGGCAAATAAAGTCCGGCCGCACAAACAAGCGATCCGGCCCCGTAGACAAAAGGGTCGATCCGATGCCGGGACATCCGGAAAACGGGCGATATCCGAAAGATATACTTCCTGTCGGTTTTGGCAGGTTGACCGGTTGTCCGGCCCGCGGCGACGGGTTGCCGCACAACCTGGGCTGCCGGGCGGCGTTTCTGGTCATTGGCGCGCCGCCCGCAGGATGTGCTACCAGTTCCTGCCGCCGGGCCCGCAGGCGGTTGCCTGAACGGCCTCCATTGGGAGTTTCGATCATGTTCGTCGTCGAACCGAACTTGTCCGTTTGCCGCCGGATAAAGACTGTGGCGCTGAAGGCTCCGGTCCTGCTCGCCGTGGTGGTTGCCCTGGCCGCCTGTTCGAGCGCGGAACAGGCGAAGGACGTTCCGGGCGCCGACAAGCCGTTCCCGAAGCTGGCGACGGTGCCCGGCAAACCCGACGTGGCGACGCAGCGTCAGCGCATGCAGATCCAGGAGGGCCTGTTCGCCGACCGGCGCAACGCCCGCTATCTCGAAGGCGGCGGTCCCAGAGCCGGCTACGGCAAGGCGCCCGACAAGGTCACGGAGAGCGACGTCCGCGCCGAGATATTCCGGCCGGGCAGCGCGAAGACCGTCGCCAAGGTCAGGACAGTCGACGGCGTGCGCATCGTCCGCTCGGGTTTCGTCGCTAACGTGACATTCGCAAATGACGCCACCTCCCTGCCGCCGGGCAGCGGCCGCAAGATCGTGCGCGTCGCGCAGCTTCAGAACGTGCTCGGGAGCACCCTCACGCTGATCGGCCGGGCCGCGAAGGGCGAATCTGCGGCCTCGGCGCTGGCCCGCGCGCGCGCCGTGGCCAATGGCCTGGCGACGCTGGGCGTCCCCGACGGCAAGATCCGCGTCCGCAAGGGCGACGGTTCGGCATCGCGGGTCGACATCTACACGTCCGGCGGTCGCGCGCCGAAACAATAGTCTGCCAGCCGGTTCCGCCACAGGTCAGTTTCAATTCAGGTCAGTTTCAATTCAGGCCGGTTTCCGTACAGGCCGGTTTCACTACGGGAAATCCAGACGGTGCAATCCGCCGAGCCGTTCTATCGCCTGAAGCGCCTGCCGCCCTACCTGTTCGCCGAGGTGAATGCGATGAAGCACCGGGCGCGCACGGCGGGCGAGGACATCATCGACTTCGGCATGGGCAATCCGGACAGCCCGACGCCGGCCCATATCGTCGACAAGCTGATCGAAACCGTCCGCAACCCGCGGACGCACCGCTATTCGACCTCGCGCGGCATTCCCGGCCTGCGCCGGGCGATCTCGGCCTATTACGAGCGACGGCACAATGTGACGGTCGATCCGGACCGGGAAGTTGTCGTCAACCTCGGCTCCAAGGAGGGTTTCGTCAATCTGGCCCAGGCCATCGTGGCGCCGGGCGATGTGATCATCGCGCCGAACCCGACATATCCGATCCACAGCTACGCCTTCATGATTGCCGGCGCCTCGATCCGGCATTTGCCGCTGACTCCGGCGCACGATTATCTCCATGAACTGGAGCGCGCGGTGCGCCATTCGGTGCCGCCGCCGACCGCCCTCATCCTGAACTTCCCGTCCAACCCGACCGCACAGGTGGTCGATCTCGATTTCTATCGGGAAGTGGTCGATTTCTGCCGGCGAAACGATCTCTACATCGTCTCCGATCTCGCCTATGCGGAAATCTATTTCGACGGCAACCCGCCGCCGTCGATTCTGGAGGTGCCCGGCGCCCGGGACATCGCCATCGAGTTCCAGTCCCTCAGCAAGACCTATTCGATGCCGGGCTGGCGCCTCGGCTTTGCCGTCGGCAACGAGCGGCTGGTCCAGGCGCTGGCCCATGTGAAATCCTATGTCGACTACGGCGCCTTCACGCCGATCCAGGTCGCGGCCACGGCGGCGCTGAACGGCCCGCAGGACTGTGTCGCAGAGTTTCGGGAACTTTATCGCAGGCGGCGCGACGTTCTGGTCGAGGGGCTGGCGGCGGCCGGCTGGGACGTCCCGAGCCCGCCCGCCACCATGTTCGCCTGGGTTCCGCTGCCGCCGCGCTTTGCGAACAAGGGCTCGATGGAATTTGCCAAACTGCTGCTGAGCGAGGCAAAAGTGGCGGTATCGCCGGGCATCGGTTTCGGCGAATATGGCGAGGGTCATCTGCGGGTGGCGCTGGTCGAAAATCGCCAGCGCATCCGGCAGGCGACCCGCAACATCAAGGCTTTCCTTTCCGGCAATGCGGCCGCCACCTGACCGGCCGCGTTTTCCAGACGATGTCCCGCGAGAACGGATTGAAGTGAGCGACGAGATCAAACTTGCCGTTGCCGGCCTCGGTACCGTCGGCGCGGGCGTTGTGGACCTGCTGCACCGCAACGGCGACCTGATCGCCGCCCGGGCCGGCCGCCGTTTGACGGTAGCTTCGGTATGCGCGCGCGACCGCGCCAGGAACCGGGGAGCCGATCTGTCGGGCGCGGCCTGGTACGACGATCCGGTCGCAATGGCCCGCGCCGAAGGATATGACGTTTTCGTCGAATTGATCGGCGGGTCCGACGGTCCGGCCCGGCTGGCCGTCGAAGCCGCGCTTGCCGCCGGCAAACCGGTCGTGACCGCCAACAAGGCGCTGATCGCCGAACATGGCGCCGCGCTCGCGGCCATCGCCGATACCGCCGGCGTCGCCCTTTCCTTCGAAGCCGGGGTGGCCGGCGGCATCCCCATCGTCAAGGCGATGCGCGAGGGCCTGGCGGGCAACCGGATCGGCCGGGTCGTCGGCATCCTGAACGGCACCTGCAACTATATTCTGACCGACATGCGCCGCAGCGGCCGGCCGTTCGAGGAAGTCCTCGAAGAGGCGCAGGAACTGGGCTATGCCGAAGCCGATCCCCGCTTCGACGTCGACGGGATCGACGCCGCCCACAAGCTCGCCATTCTGACCAGCCTCGCCTTCGGCGTGACGGTCGATTTCGCCGGGGTTTCCACGACCGGGATCCGCAAGGTCACGCCGGTCGACATCCAGTTTGCCGGGGATCTCGACTATCGCATCAAGCTGCTCGGCATCGGCGCCTTGACGGAGACCGGGATTGAACAGCATGTCGAGCCTTGCATGGTCAGGCGCGGCTCGCCGCTTGGCGCGGTCGATGGGGTCTACAACGCCGTCATGGTGCAGTCGGATGCGGCGGACGATACGACCTATGAGGGAAGGGGCGCCGGGGCCGGGCCGACCGCTTCTGCCGTCGTCGCCGATATCGTCGATATCGCGCGCGGCCGCGCGCTGCCGGCTTTCGGCATTCCGGCCGGGGCGTTGAAGCCGCAGCAGCGGGCGGACGCCGAAGCCCGGCGCGGCGCGTTCTATGTCCGGCTGAACGTGCGCGACCAGCCCGGTGTGATGGCCGACATTGCCGCCGCGCTGCGCGATGAGCAGGTATCGCTGGAGAACGTGTTTCAGCGCGGCCGGGCGCCGAACGATCCGGTGCCGGTCGTCCTGACGACCCACGAAACCGGTGAGGCGGCGCTGAATCGGGCGCTGGTCCGGATCGGCGGGCTGGGGACGGTGCTGGAAGAACCCTGTCTGATCCGCATCGAAGACTCCTGAACATCGGCAAAGGAAAAGTGGCGAACATGGCAGAAGGGAACGTGCTGGAACGCAACCTGGCGCTGGAGGCGGTTCGCGTGACGGAGGCGGCGGCGCTGGCGGCATCCCGGCTGATGGGGCGCGGCGACGAGAAAGCCGCCGACCAGGCCGCGGTCGACGCCATGCGCAAGGCGCTCAACGTGTTGGCGATCGACGGTGTCGTCGTGATCGGCGAGGGCGAGCGCGACGAGGCGCCGATGCTGTTCATCGGCGAGAAGGTCGGCGCCGGCGGCCCCAAGGTCGATATCGCACTCGATCCGCTCGAAGGCACGACGATCACCGCCAAGGGGACCGAGAATGCGCTGGCCGTCATCGCCATGGCGGAAGCGGGCGGGTTCCTGCATGCGCCGGATGTCTATATGGACAAGATTGCGGTCGGCGGCGGCCTGCCGGCCGATCTGATCGATATCGACGCCGAACCGGCGGTCAACCTGAAGGCGCTAGCGGGCGCCAAGGGCGTCGAGGTCCAGGATCTGGTCGCCTGCGTCCTGGACCGGCCGCGCCACGCCGAACTGATCGCGAAGGTCCGCGAATCCGGCGCGCGCATCAAGCTGATCTCCGACGGCGATGTCAGCGGCGTCATCGCCACCTCGAAGCCGGACAGCGGCACCGATATCTACCTCGGCATCGGCGGCGCACCGGAAGGGGTTCTGGCGGCGGCGGCGCTGCGCTGCATCGGCGGCCAGATGCAGGGGCGGCTGCTGTTCCGCAACGATGACGAGCGGCGCCGGGCGCGCATTGCCGGGATCGAGGATCGGAACCGGGTCTATGGCCTGGAAGACATGGCCCATGGCGACGTCATGTTTGCCGCCACCGGCGTCACCGACGGCTCGATGGTGCGCGGGGTGCGCCGCTGGGGCGCGGGCGCCGCGACCCATTCCATCGTCATGCGCTCGAAATCCGGCACTGTCCGGACTATCGAGGCGACTCACAACTTCCAGCGCAAGGCGGCTCCGGATCTATAGCCCCATGTCCAAATTCGATGCGGATGCCTGACGGCGCGACCCTGCCCGCAATCCTGGGAGTCGAGCGGTCGTTCGGCGGCCGGCGCTGGCAGGCGCGCACGACCGGCGGCCTGGAAGCGGACGAACGCATGGGCATGGCGCTGGCGCAGCGCCTCGGACTTCCGGAAATCGTCGGGCGGCTGCTGGCCAACCGCGGGGTGACGCCGGAAACCGCCGGGGATTTCCTCGAACCCAGCCTCAAGACGGCATTGCCGGATCCTTCCCATCTGAAGGATATGGATGCCGCCGTCGCCCGGATCGTTGCGGCGCTGGAAGGCGACGAGCCGATTGCGGTTTTCGGCGACTACGATGTCGACGGCGCGACCTCGGCCGCCATCCTGCACCGCTATTTCGCCGCCCTCGGCGTGCCACTGCGCCTTTATGTGCCGGACCGGATCGCCGAGGGCTACGGTCCCAACACCGATGCTCTGCTGCGCCTGCACGGCGAAGGCATCCGCCTGGTCCTCACCGTCGATTGCGGGATTTCCGCGCACGAGCCCCTGGCGGCGGCGCAGGCGGCCGGGCTCGACGTGGTCGTCCTCGACCATCATGTCGCCGAGCCGGCGCTGCCGCCGGCAGTGGCCGTGGTCAACCCGAACCGGCTGGACGAGGACAGCCCGCACAAGACATTGGCCGCGGTCGGCGTCACCTTTCTGCTGCTCATCGCCCTGAACCGCGCGCTGCGGGAGCGCGGCCGTTTCGCAGACCGGCCCGAGCCAGACCTGATCGCGCTGCTCGATCTGGTCGCGCTCGGGACGGTGTGCGATGTCGTGCCGCTTCAGGGCCTCAACCGCGTGCTGGTCGCCCAGGGTCTCAGGATCATGGCGCGGCGGCGCAACACCGGACTGGCGGCGCTGGCCGATGTGGCGCGGATGGCCAGCGCGCCGGGCGCCTATCATGCCGGCTTCCTGCTCGGGCCGCGGGTCAATGCCGGCGGGCGGGTTGGCCGGGCCGATCTCGGCGCGCGATTGCTGACTACGGACAATCCGGCAGAGGCCCGGCGGCTGGCCGAAGAACTCGACCGCTTCAACAAGGAGCGCAAGACCATCGAACAGGGCGTGCTCGACGCGGCATTGGACACAGCGGAGGCGCAGGCGGCAGAGGGCCTGCCGCTCATCCTCGTCGCCGGGGCGGGTTGGCACGCCGGCGTCATCGGCATCGTCGCGTCCCGCATCGTCGAACGGACCAACCGGCCGGCCTGCGTGGTCGGGATCGCGGACGGGATCGGCAGGGGCTCCTGCCGCTCGATCGCCGGGGTCGATCTGGGTGCGGCCGTCATCGCGGCGCGCCAGGCCGGCCTGCTGGTCAACGGCGGCGGCCATAAAATGGCGGCCGGCTTCACCGTCGAGGCCGAGTCGGTTACGGCGCTGCACACCTTCCTGGCCGGGCGGGTCGAGGCGGCGGTGGTGACTGCCGGCGCGGTCCGCACCCTGAGCGTCGACGGCGTGCTGACGCCGGCGGCGGCAACGCGCGCGCTACAGGAACAGATCGAGCGGGTCGGGCCGTTCGGCGCGGGTAATCCGGAGCCGCGTTTCGCGCTCACCGGCGCGCGAATCGCCAAGGCCGATGTCGTCGGCGAAAACCATGTCCGCTGTTTCCTGGCGGACGCCCAGGGCGGGCGCCTGAAGGCCATCGCCTTCCGCAGCCTGGGCGAACCGCTCGGCGATGCGCTGCTCAACGCAAGCGGCGGCGGCCTCCATCTCGCCGGCAAGCTGCGCGCCGACGATTGGAAGGGCCGGGAGGATGTCCAGTTCCTGATCGACGATGGGGCGAATGTCGGAGCGTAGGCGGAGACGCCGCCGGTTACCGGTTATCCTGAAACCGCGGCGCCTTCTCCTCGACCTGGATGGCTAACCGTCCGGCCGGGTTCGCTTTCCCCCATGGACCGACGGCTCCGCACACCATTGCCGGCGCAGCAAGGCCAGCGGCTCAAGTATGTCCTCCGGCAGCCCCAGGAGTTCAACCAGAACGGCTTGGTCCAGCGCTTGGCGCACTTCATCACGCCAAGCTTCGTTGGCCGGCAGCAGTTCGCGGTCGTGGAATGCCTCGAAGATTGCGTTTGCTCGATCCAACTGTTCCGCATTGAACTGCCGCGGGTCCAGGGCAGTGAGGGCAGGCAGTTTCGAGATCGTAAGTATTGCCCGGCCCTGGTGCTGGCGGCTGCCGATCCACCAGAAGCAGATTAATCCCAAGGTCGAATTGGCCCAAAGTACGAGGGGTATCTCCCAGCGGAGGTCACGGCAGATGAAATTCGGCCATGCCCTTCCTCCTATCGACGGTTCGGGACTCAAACATGCAGCCAACGACTGCGAGTTGATGCGGAAGTCCAAGCTGAAATGCAGGTGCGAAGCCGTTTTCTGCCATGCGTCGGAGGCGTGGGCTTCGCATCCTGGCCGGACTTGCCCCGCGCTGTCCGGGAGGACGGTCATTCGCGTTTCCCGTCGGGAATCGTGAGACCATAGCGCCGGCCAAGTCGGAATTTCTCCCGGTTGGACTTCGGCTATGTCGAACGGACCGCGCGGGAGGCCCGCCCTGTTGACATCTGTTCCGTTGATATCTCTGTGCAGAAGCCCCCGATTGCCCAGAGCGCAGAGTTTGGCGAGTGGAAGCGGTACGGCGTCAGTCCGTCGCGGCAGCCGCAATTCGCCCTGCGCCAATCCAGTTGCGGCCACCGCTAGCCCGGCTTGGCGCAGCCCAGCGCAGCCCGTGTCGGATAATGCCCCCCGAATATAACAGCCGGCCCTTTCTTCGCTGCCGATAATGATCCTGTCGGCAGATGTGTCGGCCGGAATCCGCTGAACGGCCCTCGCAACCGTTACCGCTTCGAGAATGGATGGTGGGCGGCGGACGAGATTCACAAAAAGCGCAGTATCGGCCGTCTTTTCTGCATTGCTCTTCCTGGTCGCGATGAGCAGAACTTCCGCCATTCCGGTATCAGCCGAAAACGCACAGTCGGTCGTCCCGACAGCGGCAATGCTGACAATGGTGATATCCTTGTAATGTGCGGCGAGGAGGGTACGGGCCCCCGACCATGCCTTGCCCTGCAGGAAAGCGGCAGGCAGAACGAGTGCCAGCACGCCGCCGGGACTCGTGACCTTAACATGGGCGAGATCGATAAAGTTGGAAGCGAGGCCGGCATTGCCGTGACCGGCCATGCCTGGACTACGGATATTCTTGAGGCGGGCCGACATGTGTCGCTGTTCGTCGTCTGTCGTGGCGAAACCGGCAAACGAAGGAACTGGAACTTCCGCAATCTGGTGATTTGTCGGCCGAGTGAAGGGCGGGTTCATAATAACGAGGTCAAATCCTCCATGGGGGCAGGTCCAGTCCAAATGGGCTTCTTCGCTGTCTCCGCTGCCCCGCAGCCGCATTTGTCCGGTGCCGAACAGCGACAGCGTTCGTTCGTCTTCGATAAGATCGAGAGCACCGATTGCGATGCGGCGTCCGCTCCCTCCGGGTTGTTCGCCATAAGGAAGTGTGACGATCGACGTGTTTTCGAAAGTCACGCTTGGATGGGCGCTCGACAGCACCGAGGCCGTTAAATGTGTCGCCGCCGGCATGATATCCGTTCCGGCTAGCGCGCGTTCTATCATCGCGGGATGGATGGCGCTGTCGTCCCCGCCGGTTCGGCGGTAGCGAGCGAGAGTCTCCTCATAAGCGGCGTGGAGCAAAGCTCCGGTGCCGCACGCAAAATCGGCGATCCGCAGCCCCGTAACCTCATCCTCTTTCGACCAGTCGATTTCCAGACGGGCAACGGCAAGTCCCGCGAGCAGGGCCGACGAACTTGGCAAGGTGTAGAAGGTGGCCAGGAATTTCCGGTCGGAAATCAGGCGCTGCAAAATCCGCCCGCTGAAATCGTGCTGGCTGGTCGCGCCGAGGGAGACCAATTCGGTTGCTACGGCGGCGAGCCTGTCGAGAATTTTGTGGGCCGTGCCGTTGCGGATCGGAAGAAGAATTTCGGAGGCTATGCTGAATATCGGCCAGTAATTGACATTCTCTAGGATGTATCTCCATGCTTTCAGCACCTCCGGTTTGGAGACGAGCCCGCTTACGCCTCGAAGTTGATCGAGCGGCGGGATGTTACGAGTGCCGGCGATAGCAGCGTGGAAGGTGAGCGCATTGGCGACAATGGCCATTGCCATTCTCGATGTTTGCACTCCGTCCCTTTGATGCAGTGCGCTCGCAATCGCCTCAAGTGTGTCCGGCGCATCGGCGCACTCTTCGCGCAATTTCCCGGCGGCTTGGTGGACCCCCAACTCAAGGGTCCGCATACCTTGTATGAGGCGCTTTTCCGACAGTGCGGCGAGCTCAATGCAGGCTGCGAGATCGTCGATGCCACCCTCGATCCAACCGCTTTCCGGCCAGCGAATCGGCTCAGGGTTTTCCGGTTCGGGGTTTACCGAAAGAACGCAGAATTCCAACCTCGTTTTCTCGATCTCGGTTTCAAGATCACTTTGATTTACGTTAGCGAGTTTGGCCGGAATGCACAGCGCGATGGCCTGTTCAATCGAATCTCCTGTCTCGCGCAGAATTTTGCCCAAGCGTCGACGGGCATCCTGTTCAACGGTCCTTGCTGGGGTGTATTCGGTCTCGACGGCAACAGGAAGGCCTCCCGGATGTCGCACAATAATGTCGGGGCGCAGCCCGGGCGAACCATCCAAAACATTTGTCTGTTCGACGCCGATCAAATCTGGCCAGCGCGCGTGTTTCCGCCGCAACACGCTGCCAAGATTGTCGTTAAATACGCTCTCTACGGTTTTCGGCATGGTTACCGTTATCCAATCAATTGCCGATAATTTGGCCCGTGTTCCAATGCGTGCCGCCGCTTACCGGTTATCCTGAAACCGCGGTGCCTTGACCGCGCCTTCGAATTCTCTTGCCAGGGTGCCGAGCTCGAGGCGGACCAGTTCGGGCCTCAGTTCGAAAATCGTCCTGATCTTCTCCGACAGTTCGACCGCCAGCGCATCCGCGTCCGCGCCCTGCTTCGCTTCGTAGGAGACGCGCAGGACGTCGAGCGCGTCGGGGCCGGCCAGCGCCTCGCACTTGAAATCCTGCACGCCGGCCATGGCGAACATGAAGTCCTCGAAATCGCCGTGGGTGATGTTGACGCCGCGGACCTTGAAGAAGCCGGCGGTCCGGTGGGCGTGCTTCAGGCGCGGGAAGAAGCGGTAGCCGTCGCCTTCCGGCTCGGTCGAGCGCCAGACCACCAGGTCGCCGGAATTCCAGCGGACGAAGGGCGTGGCGTTGACATTCCACAGCGCGGTCGAAACCAGCACGCCTTCCTCGCCGGGGTCGACCGGCTCGTGGCTGTCGGGGTCGAGAACCTCCAGATAGAACATGTCGGTCCACATGCGGAAACCGTCGTGCAGGTCGTCCTCCGCGCCCATCATGCACATCTCGGTCATGCCGAAGCCGTCGAACAGGGTGGCGCCCCACATGCCCTCGATCTTGATCCGCTTGGCGTCGGAAATCGGCTCAGCCGCGCACAGAACCTTCTTCACCGAGGATTTCTTCAGGTCGAAGCCCTTCGCCTCGGCCAGGTTCGCCAGATGGAGCGCGTAGCCCGACATGCCCATCCAGACCGTCGGCTGCATCTGATCGATCAGTTCGACCTGGACCGCGGACGGTGTGCTGGCGCCCGAACCGGCCCAGTTCACGCCCACACCCATCTGCTGGCAGACCCGGGCGCTGACATGGCCGACCGGATGAATGCCGAGCGGATAGGAGATATGCGCCGTATCGCCCGGTTTCACACCCGCGAGCTGGATGCCGCGGCGGAAGCCCTCGAACATGAACTCCATGTCCCGGAAGGTGCGCGGGTAGAACAGCGGCTTGCCGGTCGAGCCGCCGGAGCGCCAGTATTCCTGGATATCCGGGCGCGGCGCGATGTTGAAATCCGCCATAAATTCGCGCGGGGAGAGGGCGCGCAGCTCGTCCTTGTCGAGGATCGGGATGCGCCGCCATTCCTCTGGCTCGTGGACGCGGTCGAGATCGAGGTCGGACGGCAGGCGCTTGCGGTGGAACGGTGCGGTGAGCGCCGCCTCGGCCGCCGCGCGCAGCCGCTCGCGTTGAACCGCGTCGATATCGGCCTGCGACGTCGGGAACGGCAGGGTCATTCGAAACGGCCGATCCAGCGCTTCTGCGTTTCGTGGCCTTCCGGCATCTCGCCGGCCGCCTCGGCTCGGGCGTATTCTACGAGCCGGGCCTGTTTCGCGGCGCTGTCCTCCGGCATGTCGTCCAGCGAATCGCCGATCATGCGCTCGAAGTCGTCGCCGACCGGGCAGACATCCTGGCAGCGGCGGCAGCCGGTGATCGCGCCGGCGCCGCGCAAAATGGACTGCCACAGGTTGAAGGTGTCTTCCGAGCGCAGCATGGACTTCTGCTGCGCCGGTTCGGCCTCCAGCATCTTGTCCATGAAACCGGTCAGATGGTGGAAGCCGTGGGGCGCGCGGAACTTGTCGCAGCCCGCCCAGTCCCGGCTCCAGTGACCGACTACGTCGCCCGGGCAGGTGCGCAGGCAGCGCCCGCATTCCGGCCCCCGGCACAGCGCCGTTTCCATCCGGCTGTCGCACTCGACCGGCACCGAGCACAGGACACCGGCCAGCATGACCCGCGGGCCGTATTCCGGCGTCAGCAATTGCAGATTGAGCCCCAGCGTGCCGAGCCCGGCCTCGACGGCGCAATGGTCGAGCGACAGCAGCGGCTTCATCGGCTCGTCCGGATCGCCCCGATAGCGCCACGGGTCGACATGGGTCGGCGGCACGATCAGCGCCGGCCAGCCCTTGCTTTCCAGCCACAGCACCAGTTCGAGGGCGGTCTCCTCGAGCGCCGTCATGGTCAATTCGTCGTTGTAGTATTTATGCCGCTCGTCCCAGCGCGGGATGCGGGTGACGCCGGCCGACAATCGCTTGGCCAGCACGATCACCCGGTCGGCGTCGTAGTCGGAGATGTCGGCCGGGATGCGCGGATCGGCGGGGTCGGGCGGGTTAGCGTTGATCTCGGCGCTGTCCGCAATGCCGACCAGATTGGCGCCGAGTTCCCGTGCCTTGGCCTTGACGCCATCGGCCGTCACGGCCTCCTGAAAGACGGTGATCGCCACAGGCTATTCCTCCGCCCCGGCGACTGCCGCCTCGCGCTCGCGCTGCGCCTTCTTGAAGGCCTGGACCTGGCGCGCGACCATGCCCTTGTAGCCTTCCGGGCCGACCCAGCGTTCGTTCCACGCGTTCAGCCCGTCGATCTCCGCGCCGTCCTTGCGCGCCTGCTTGAAGGCCTTGGCCTTCTCGACCTTTTGCGGCGTCTTCTCCGGGATGAACTTCTGCACGTCGGCGAGATAGGCGTGATAGTCGTTGCCGACCGGGCAGACCGCCAGGCAGCGAGGGCAATCGCCGAACGAACCGACGACCCGCAACAGGCCCTGCCAGAAGCCGAACACGCCGCGGCTCTTGTTGAATTCGCGCTTCTGCGCCCGGTCGAGGCCGATATAGCGGTCGAAGAAGCCGGTGATCTGGGCGTAGCCGAATTCCTGGGCCTCGGTGGCGCAGTTGCGCTTGTCGATGCCGAAATGGCGCACCGCGTCCGACGGGCAGGAATACAGGCAGCGCGAGCAGCTTTCGCCGATGCAGACCTGCTCGGTCAGGATCTCGTCCGGCTCCAGCTCCGCTTCGGTGAGAATGCCGGTGAGGTAGACCCGCGGCCCGTATTCCGGCGTCAGGATGTTGACTTCGAGCCCGAAAGTGCCGAGCCCGGCCTCGATGCCGAGATGGCGCGTTGAGAGCCGGCCGTAGCTGGCGCGCTTGAGGTTCCAGTCGGTCTCCTGCGCCGCGGTGACGAAGGAGGGATGGCCGGCGTCCTCGAGCGCTTCGGCAATCCGGAAGGCGATCCTGTCCATCCGGCGCAGCACCAGCATGTCGATATACTGGACCGCGATGTTGGTCTTGGCCCGGAAGGCCGCGACCGGGATATGCTGGACGATCGCGACCACGGATTTGACGTGGCGCGAGATGGTTTCCGGCGTCTGGGGCCAGCGCGGATCGGGCGGGAAGGCGTTCAGGGTCTCGGCGCTGGCGATGCCGACAAGGTCGGCGCCCAGGTCGGCGGCGAGGGCCTTGACCCCGGCGGCCGTGATCGGAGCGGCGGGCCCGTCCGGCACGGTCAGGCCGCCTTGCCGGCGCCGGTGTCCGGCTGTTTTTCCCGGGCGGCATCCTCGGCGAAGGTCTCGGGGTCGGAATCCGCCAGATTCCATTGTTCTTCGCGGTATTTCGGATAGCGCCAGGCGAAATCGGTCATGATCTCGTGGAACGGTATATCGCTGTAGATGCCCCGATCCTGGAGATATTCCATGTGGCGGCGGCCGGCCGCATCGTATTCCTGGAACAGGGCGTCGCCGCGGCCGTCGAACTCCTGCGGCTTGACCTTCGCCTTCTCGCACAGGGTGCGGTTGAAGACCGGCGTCGCCTTCACCCACTGGCCTTCGAGCCAGATATCGGCGTAGCCGTGGTAGGAGAAGATGTCGGTCCCCATCGCGTCGCGCAGCTTGGGCGTCGTCAGGTGGTTCTTGACGTCGGCATAGCCGACCCGGGCCGGGATGCCGAGGAAACGGCAGCAGGCGACCATCGCCAGCGATTTCTGCACGCACCAGCCGCTGCCGCGCCGGATCAGGGCACTGGCGCGGTATTCCGCCCGGTCGATCGGGATGGCGTAGGGCGAATAGAGGAAATCGTCGCGGATGGCGTAGAACAGGTTCACCGCCTTGCCGAGGTCGTCCGCGGCGTCGCCGTCGTTGCGCTCGGCATAGTCGCGCACCGCCGGATCGTCGAAATCCATATACCAGGTCGGCTCCAGAAAGGCCGACGGCTCGGCATCGGCGACGGGCACACCGTCCTGCAGTTCCTTCTCGAAGACCAACGATTCTGTCACGCCCTCGCTCCCCTGCGGTTAAGGTTAAGGAAACCTAACGCCTCGGCGCGGCGCGTCAAACGAAACAGGCGCGCGGCGGCGCAGCACCACAGCGTTGCGCTGGGTCTCTCGGGAATTGATTGCGGGCAGTCCGGTTCGGTTTCGCGGGAATAGCCCTTCGATACGCCCCCTTCGGGGGCTACTCAGGGTGAGGGGCGATGTTGAACTTTAGACACGATTTCAACGCCCCTCATCCCGAGTAGGCGCGAAAGCGCCGTATCGAGGGACGGCGCTGAATGAGCCGCCTGATGCAACCGATCCGACCTGCTCACCCCAAGGCTTGCGAAACGACACTGCAGCCGGTGTTACGCGTTACCCCGCCGCGAGTTCCGCCCGGTGCGCCGCGACGAAGTCGGCAAGGGAATGGAAGGTGAAATCGGTGCGCGGCTGCTCGGCCAATGCCATGGTCGCGCCGGAGCCCTCGCTGTCGTGCCGGCGGTAGATCCAGCAGTTCGCCAGGCCGAAATCGTTGGCCGGGCCGTGATCGTGGAACAGGCTTTCCGCCGTGTGCAGGATATCGCCCTTGCCGATGCCGTGCCGGGCAAGCTGTTCCAGCATGTATTCGAAATTGCGCGGGGCCGGCTTGTAGGAGCCGATGTCGCCCGCGGTGTAGACCGCGTCGAACTCAACTTGAAGCTTGCAGTTGGAGTGCGCGAAGCTGGCGTTATCGACATTGGACAGCACGACCAGCTTGTAGTGCTGCTTCAGATAGTGCAGCGAGGCCGCGCTGTCGTCGAAAGCCGGCCAGCCCTTCACCGACGCGCCATAGGCCAGACACTCTTCCCAGTTTGCCGGCGCGCCCCATTCCTCGGCTAGGCGCTTGTAAACAAGGGCGAGAAGCTCCGGATAGGGTTTGGCCGGGCTGATTCGCTGGGCGGTCGACTCCTGAAAAGCGTGGGCTTCGAGGATCTCGTCCCGGCTCAAAGGCCTGTCGACCCGGTCGGTCAGCGGTTTCAGGCCCGCGACCATGCCGGTTTCCCAGTCGATCAGGGTGCCGTAGCTATCGAAGGTGAGGGCTTTGAAATCGGTCAGGCGCATGGCGGGGTTCGTTGGGCAGGTCGTGGACGGGCATGTGCCGCGCGCCGGCCAGCGTTGCAAGCCAATTTCTGACGCTGTACTGAACCGGCAGGCCGCTTGCGAGGAACGAACATGAATGTCGCATCCGCCGCTGCGAGTCGTCCCGCCGCCGTTTGCGGCCGGCCGGTCGTCGATCCGGCGGACTGGACCGGCGCGGACCTGCTCGCCCGGAGCGACTGGCGAATTGCGCATCCGCCGCTGCGAGTCGTCCCGCCGCCGTTTGCGGCCGGCCGGTCGTCGATCCGGCGGACTGGACCGGCGCGGACCTGCTCGCCCGGAGCGACTGGCGAATTGCGGCGACGGCCGCAGAGACTGCCCATCTGGTCGATATGGCCCGCGCCGCCGCCGGCCGATTAGACGGCGATCCGAACCGGCTGCTCAAAGCTTCTGCATCCGATTTCGATCTAGGCCCCTTCGGTGGCTCGGTTGCCGTCATGCTGGACCAGTTGCGCAACGGCGCGGGCGTCGCGCTCTACCGCGGCCTGCCGCTCGACGACCTGTCGCCGCTGGAGGCCGCGGCCGTCTACTGGGCGATAGGCCTGCACATGGGGATGGCCCAGTCCAACAACCCCGAAGGCGACATGATCGGCCATGTGCTGGACGCCGGCCGCGACTACGACGATCCCCGCCACCGCGGCTACCAGACCAATGTCACAATGGACTATCACTGCGATCAGACGGACGCAGTCGGTCTGCTGTGCATCCGCACCGCCAGGTCCGGCGGCCTCTCCAAGATCGTCAGTTCGGTCCGGCTGTACAATGAGGTGCTGCGCCAACGCCCGGACCTGCTCGACGTGCTGACCGAGCCCTATTGCTGGACCAAGCACGGCGAGACGGACGCGGACGAACGGCCCTTCTACGAGAGTCCGGTGTTCAATTTCCTCGACGGCAGGCTGTGCACCGCCTTCGGGCCGCAGCACATGATGAAGGGCCATGCCCTGCCGGAAGCGCCGGACATGACGCCCCGGCAGCGCGATGCCATCGACTTTGTCGAGGACCTGGCCGAGGAACACCACGCCGCCATGCAATTCAAACGCGGCGATATCCAGTTCCTCAACAACTACACGGCCCTGCACACCAGGACCGGCTTCGAGGACTGGCCGGAACCCGAGCGCAAGCGGGTGCTGTGGCGCCTCTGGCTCCGGGTGCCGGACTTCCGCCCGGCGACGCCCTATTCGGCGCAATGGTCGAAGGGCGTCAGCCTCAGCAAGACCCGGCAGCAGATCCGGCTGGTCTACCCCGGCTAGGCTGGCCCGCGGCCGTTTGCGATCCGGTTGCTGAAACGCCACGCGATCAGATAGCCGAGCAAGGCCGGCGGCACGAAGCCGGCAAACAGCCAGAACGCCGCCGTCCGGTACTCCTCAGGCTGCGTCATCTGCTCGAAACCGAGGCCGTTGGCGATGATGCCGGTCAGCGCAGCGCCGAGCGCAAAGCCGGTCTGCTGGGCGCTCGGCAGGAACGATCCGGCCCGTTCGCGATCGCCGTCATCGGCATTCGCGATCACCAGCTTGATAATGTAGCCCCACATCATGCCGAAGCCGGCCGTGCCGAAGAAGGCCGAAACGACGATGAGCCAGAGCGGGCCGTGGGGCATGAACCAGGCCAGCGCCGCGAGCCCGGCGAGCAGCAGGGCGCTGCCGCTCCGGATCAGCAGGCTCTCCCGCGCCGGGGCTAATCCCGACAGGAAGAACGCGCCGGCGGTCCAGCCGAGCGATTCGCTCAAAACGACGAGGCCGGCTTCGAGCGCCGTCAGACCGTAGAGCCGGATCAGCAGGATCGGTCCGTAGACCAGGAACGACATCATGCACAGGCAGAGGAGGAAGGTCATCGCGATGCCGGAGCCGACCGGATGGCCGAGATCGGTCGCGTGGGCTGGCAGCAGCCGGGAGCGCGCGTCGGCAACGGAATCGCGCATGACGAACAGTACGAGGCACGCGCATCCCGAGAGCAGGAGCGCCGCGGCCGGGATGACGCCGTCCACCGTGCCCGCAAACGAAATCGCGACGATCGCCACGGCGACAAGGGCGAGCCGCACGGCCGGAACCGGCCGCGCCTGCACCGCCGCGCCCGACCCGGCGCGGGCCAGCAGCGGATACACCGCCAGCGCGAGCAGCAGACCCTGCAGCGCGAACGACCAGAAGGCGAAGCGCCATAACCCGGCGGAGGCGAACGCGCCGCCGATCAATGGCCCGGACAGCGCCGACGCCATCCACACCACCGACAGGATGGCCATGATCCGCGGCACCAGCCGGCTCGGGAAGAAGCGGTCCTGGCCGATATAAACCAGCGCGATCAGTGCGCCGCCGCCGAGCCCCTGCACCGTGCGCCCGGCGAGCAGCACCGGCATCGACGGCGCGGCGGCGCAAATAATGCAACCGATGGTGAAAAACAGGGTCGCGGCCAGCATGGTGCGGCGCAGGCCGTGGTTGGCGACGAAGGCGCTGACCGCCGTCGCGGCCACGATCGAGCCCATCAGATACAGGGCGAACGCCCAGCTGATGAGCCGCAGGCCGCCGATGTCGCCGACCGCCGCCGGCATCGTCGTCGCCGTCAGCATCGAGTTGGCGGCATGCAGCCAGATGGCGAGGCACAGCACGAGAAGCCGGGGCAGATGCTCGCGCGTCAGGACCTCGCGCCAGCCGACCTCTTGGCCTTCAGGCCGTATCCGGGGAACGCGCTTCAGCATCTTGTATCCTGGCGGCTACGACCATGGATCGAGTTGCGTCGGGCGTTCCGGCTCGATCTCCAATGTCAGGCGATCGGATATTGCGTTTTGCGGGGCGTTGCGCAACCCGCCGTCCGTCCCGGCCCACGCCCGGCCGCGCAGCCTTTTTGTCCGCCTGAGCTGGGCCGCCCGCGCGCCCTTGCCGCTGGCCATCGCCCGGTGCTGGCGATAGGGTCCGCGCAAATTCGAGACACGGGAATTCCGGAGGAAAGTGCCCATGCTTCGCGATCTGACGCCGCGCGCTCGGGAACTGAAGGACAATCTGCTCGATTACATGGACCGCCACGTCTACCCGAGCGAGGCGGTCTACGAAGAGCAGCACAAGGCCGGCGACCGCTGGGACGCGCCGCCGGTCCTGGAAGAGCTGAAGGCCGAGGCGAAAAAGCGGGGCCTTTGGAACCTGTTCCTGCCCGAGAGCGACTATGGCGCCGGGCTGACCAACCTGGAATACGCCCATCTGTGCGAAATCCTCGGCCGCTCGCCCCATCTCGCGCCGGAATCCTGCAACTGCTCGGCGCCGGACACCGGCAACATGGAGGTGTTCACCCGCTACGGCACCGAAGCGCAGAAGGAGAAATGGCTGAAGCGATTGCTGGCCGGCAAAATCCGCTCGGCCTTCTGCATGACCGAGCCGGATGTCGCCTCCTCGGACGCGACCAACATCCAGACGGCAATCCGCCGCGACGGCGACGAATATGTCATCAACGGCCGCAAATGGTGGGCTTCGGGCGCCGGCGACAAGCGCACCAAGATCTGGATCGTGATGGGCAAGTCCGATCCCGAGGCGCCGCGCTACAACCAGCAGTCGCAGATTCTGGTCGAGCCGGACACGCCCGGCATCACCATCCACCGCTTCCTGCCGGTCATGGGCTTCGACGATGCGCCCGAAGGCCACTGGGAAGTGACCTTCGACAATGTCCGGGTGCCGGCCTCGAACATGCTGCTGGGAGAGGGCCGCGGCTTCGAGATCGCCCAAGGGCGCCTCGGCCCCGGCCGCATCCACCATTGCATGCGGATGATCGGCATGGCCGAACGGGCGCTCGAATTGATGATCCGGCGCGCCGCCGACCGCACGACCTTCGGCGTCAGGGTGATCGACCAGGGCCTGATCCGCGACTGGATTGCCGAGAGCCGGATCGACATCGACCAGGCGCGGCTGCTGACGCTCAACGCCGCCTATATGATGGACACCGTCGGCAACAAAGCAGCCCGCATGGAAATCGCCGCAATCAAGGTGGCAGGACCGAACATGCTGCTGCGCGTCGCCGACCGCGCCATGCAGGTCCACGGCGCCTGCGGCCTGACCGAGGACACCATCCTGCCCAAACTGTGGGCGGCCGGCCGCATCCTGCGCTTCGCCGACGGCCCGGACGAGGTCCACAAGGCCCAGATCGCCCGCATGGAGATCGGCAAGCATCTGTAGTGTGAGCCTGTATTCGTCCCGCACCTATCCGTCATTTCGGCCGAGCTACGCGAGCGGAGAAATCTTTCCCGCGCGGTGCATCGAACGCCGCTCTGTACAGAAAAGATATCTCCACTCCGCGGCCGAACGGGCCGCTCCGGTCGATATGACGGTAAGGGATGCGCCTGAACCTACCTTGAACTGAGACTGAACCCATGACCCAAACGACAGACCCCGAAACCGAAACAGTCGTCGTCCAAACCCATGACCGGGCGGACGGCGTGCTCGTCGTCACGCTGAACAACCCGCCGGTCAACGCCATCGGTGCGGACATGCGCCGGCAGTTGCGCGACGCCATGCTGGCTATCGACGCCGACGATTCGGTGACGGGCGTCGTCCTCACCGGGGCGGGGCGGGCCTTTATCGCCGGGGCGGACATCCGCCAGTTCGGCAAGCCGGACCGGCCGGATACGCCGAGCCTGACCGCCGCCGTCCACGCCATCGAGGACTGCAACAAGACGGTGGTCGCGGCGATCAACGGCGCGGCGGCAGGCGGCGGGCTGGAAGTTGCGCTCGGCTGCCACTACCGGATCGCCGGTCCGAAGGCGCGGCTCGGCCTGCCGGAAGTCAATCTGGGCACCATTCCGGGCGCGACCGGGACCCAGCGCCTGCCCCGTCTGGCCGGCCTCAAACCGGCGCTCGACATGATCGTGAGCGGCGATCTGGTTCCGGCCGCCAGAGCGCTGGAGCTGGGCATTATCGAGGCGATCGAGGACGACCCGATCGAGGCCGCGGCGGCGATTGCGCTTTCCCGCGCGCCGAAGAAGCTGCGCGAGGACGATTCGAAGATCGGCGACATCCCGGCCGGCTTTTTCGACGACTACAAGAAGGGCATGGCCCGCCGCTGGCGCGGCTTCGAGGCCCGCTTCAAGGCCGTCGACGCCGTCAGCAAGATCGTCCTGTCCTACGACGAGGCGGTCGAAGCCGAGCGGGCGGTGTTCCGGGAATGCCAGGGCACGCCGGAAGCCCGCGCCATGCGCCATGTCTTTTTTTCCGACCGCCAGGCCGCGCGCCATCCCTCGATCCCGAAGGACACGCCGGCCGGCACCGTCGAAAGAGCCGCAGTCCTCGGCTGCGGCACCATGGGCGGCGGCATCGCAATGAATTTCGCCAACGCCGGCATCCCGGTGACGGTGCTGGAAACGAGCGAGGAAGCGCTGGAAAAGGGCTTGGGCATCATCGCCGGGAACTACGCCTCGACAGTTTCCAGGGGCCGGTTGAGCCAGGAGGCGATGGACCGGCGCATGGCGCTGATTACCGGCGCCTCCGACTATGCCGATCTGGCCGACGCCGACATCGTCATCGAGGCGGTGTTCGAGAATATGGACATCAAGAAACAGGTGTTCGGCACGCTCGACGAGGTCTGCAAGGACGGCGCGGTATTGGCGACCAACACCTCGACCCTCGATGTCGACGAGATCGCCGCCGCCACCTCGCGGCCTGAGGCGGTGGTCGGCACCCATTTCTTCAGCCCGGCCAACGTGATGCGGCTGATCGAGATCGTCCGCGGCGCCGAGACCTCCGACGAGACGGCGCAGACTGCGATGAAGCTGGCGCCGAAGATCGGCAAGGTCGGCGTCATGTGCGGCGTGTGCGACGGCTTCGTCGGCAACCGCATGCTCTACCAGTACAGCCGGCAGGCGAACTTTCTGATCGAGGAGGGCGCGCTGCCCCAGGATGTCGACCGGGTCATGTTCGAGTTCGGCCTGCCGATGGGCCCGTTCGCCATGAGCGACCTTGCCGGCGTCGATGTCGGCTATCTCGTGCGCCAGGAGCGGCTCAAGAAATACGGCCGGCCCAACAAGCGCGAATCGACGGTCGGCGACGCGATCTACCATCTCGGCCGCTACGGCCAGAAGACCGGCAAGGGCTGGTACGACTATGCGTCGGGCAGCCGGACGCCGCAGCAGAACGCCGGGGTGACGGCGCTGATCGAGAAGGCGTCGGCCGATCTCGGCATCGAGCGGCGCGACATCGGCGACGATGAAATCCTCGAGCGCTGCATGTATCCGCTGGTCAACGAGGGCGCCAGGCTGCTTGCCGAAGGCATCGCGGCCCGGCCGCTCGATATCGACCTGATCTGGATCTACGGCTACGGCTTCCCGCGCTATCGCGGCGGTCCGATGCACTGGGCCGACGAGACCGGCCCGGCGCATATCCTGGAACGGCTGGAGCACCATGCCGCGACCCGCGATCCCGACTGGCTGGAACCGGCGCCATTGCTGCGCGAGGTGGCCGGGCAGGGGGCCACCTTCAGGGATTGGGCCGAGGCGCTCTGAGCGCCGTCGGCGGGTATTCAACGGGGTCGCGCTATCGGTAATTCGGGAATGCTGTTGCAACATTCCGGCAGCCGGCCCCCTTCGACAAGCTCAGGACAGGCATTCGATACGCCGCTTCGCAGCTACTCAAAGTGAGGGAGGCTTATGATTCCCTCATCCCGAGTAGGCCCGAAGGGCCGTAACGAGGGACGAGTTCGATTGCCGCCGGCCGGCCTCAGGGAATCGGCACAAGGCTGGGGCGTTTCGTGATAGGCTCCAGGAATGAGGCCATTCACGCTATTGCTCGCCCTTTGCTTCGCTATTTACGACGTCGGGCCGACCTTTGCGGCGGAAAAGGTTGACGTCGAGCTCGTCCTGGCGGTCGACGGCTCGGGCTCGATCGACGACATCGAATTCGCCCTGCAGCGCAAGGGCTATGCCCGCGCAATCTCCCATCCCCTTGTGCTCAACGCGATCCGGGGCGGCGAATTCCAGAAGATCGCCGTCCTCTTCGTCGAATGGGGCGCGCCGGAATCGGTCGAGACCATCGTCGACTGGACGGTGGTCCGCGATGCGGACTCGGCGAAGGTATTTGCCGACAAGCTGATCGCCGCGCCGCGCCAGGTCTTCGGCTACAATTCGATCAGCGCCGCAATCGCCTATTCGACGAAGCAGCTCCTCTCCAACGCCTATGACGGCAGGCAGAAGATCATCGACATCTCCGGCGACGGGCCGCAGATCAACGGCCCGCCGCTGGCGGTGGTGCGAGCGGCGGCGCTCAAGGCCGGGATCACCATCAACGGCTTGGCGATCAAGACTCGCACCGGCACCAGCTTCCGCAGCGCGTTCGCCGTGCCGCTGGAGGACCATTACCGACAGGATGTGATCGGCGGTCCCGGCGCTTTCGTCATGGTGGCGAACGAGGAGACGCCGTTCGAGGAAGTCATCCTCTCCAAGCTGGTCCGGGAGATCGCGATGCTGGAGAAACGCTAGATAATCCGTTGGTTTAATTCACTGTTTTCATTGTGAAATAGCGAGTTTCAGAAAAATTCTGCGGTCGGTCCATTTCGTCGATACGCCTGGGGCAGGATCCGTTGCTGCCGAACCGGATACGCATTGCGCTTGCGATTGTCGCCCCGGACGGCATGGCCCGCCCCGGCCCTCGATTTGCACATTTCGCACTTGACACGGGGGACAAAGAACAATATATGAACAAAAGATGCGGGAGCGGCCTGTCGGGCGGCGAAAAAAACACTGTATATGGACCGGTCTTTCTATTTTCATTCGGCTGGAAAATGGCGTAAATCCGGGGTTTGCGCTGAACGTGAAAATGAACGATCATAAAAGAACGCAGGAAATCCGTCCTATGGCGACATCTGCGGCCGGGGCGCCGGCGCCCGGTGGCGCAAAGCCTGGATGACGGGTTCGGTAAGCCGTCGGGCACAGCCCGGCCCGATCGGATACTGCGCTAGAACTCGCCGCTGATCGTCGCGCCGCCGTCGACGACGAGGGTGTGGCCGGTGGTGAAGTTGCCCGCTTTCGAGGCCAGGAAGACCGCCGCGCCGGCGACCTCTTCGACATAACCGATGCGCTTGAGCGCATAGTGCTTCACGGCGGAATTGTAAATTTCCTCGTTCTCCCACAGGGCGCGGGCCATATCCGTCTTGATGATCGACGGCGCGATGGCGTTCACCCGCACATTCCTGTCGCCCCATTCGACCGACAGGTTGCGCGCCAGCGCGGAATCGGCGGCCTTGGTGATGCCGTAGATGCCGAGGTAGCGGGTGCCTTTCAGCCCGCCGATGGAGGAAACGATGATGACCGCGCCGTCCTTCCGCTCGGCCATTTGCGGAATCGCCATCTGGCACAGCCAGATATTGGAGCGCAGGTTGGCGCCGGTGGTCTTCTCGTAGGCTTCGTCCGGCAGGTCCTGCAGCGTGCCGAAATAGGGATTGACCGCGGCATTGCAGACCAGGATGTCGATCCGGCCGTAATGGTCGTTGGTCCGGTCGACCAGTTCCTGCAACTGGTCCTTGTGGGAGATGTTGCAGGCGATGGCGATGGCGTCACCGCCATCGTCCCGGATGCCCTGGGCGATTTCCTCGCACTTGTCCAGCTTGCGGCTGGAAATGACGACCTTCGCGCCCTGCGCGGCCATGGCCTCCGCGGTCGCCCGGCCGATGCCTTTCGAGGAGCCGGTAATCAGGGCCACCTTGCCGTCGAGGCGGAACAGGTCGTCGTATTTCATCGGGGTCGTCCGGGCGGTCGATAGGGCGTTGAACCGGCCCGGTCCGGCGAGGGCCAAAGGGTCCGGTTGCAACGGTCAGGCGCTTCCTATAATCCGATCACCGACGAATCAATTGGTCCTTTTCGGCCACGGCGAGCGCCTGGCCGAAGCCGGACCCGCAGGGAGGAATGCATGGACCTCGATATCGGCAACGAAGACCGGGCCTTCCGCGACGAAGTCAAGGCCTTCATCGACAGGAACCTGCCGTCGGACACGCGCGAAAAAGTGCGCCGCGGCCTGAAACTCACCAGGGAAGACCATATCGGCTGGCACAGGACCCTGCACGCCAACGGCTGGGGCGCGCCGGGCTGGCCGGTCGAATATGGCGGGCCGGACTGGACGCCGATGCAGCGCCATATCTTCGAGGAGGAGACCGGCCGCAACCACTGCCCGCGCCTGATGCCCTTCGGGCTCAAGATGGTCGGCCCGGTGATCCAGGCGTTCGGCAACGAAAAACAGAAGGCGCAGCATCTGCCGAAGATCGCGAGTTCGGAAATCCAGTGGTGCCAGGGTTACTCCGAACCGGGCGCGGGCTCCGATCTGGCGTCGCTGATGACAAGAGCGGTGCGCGACGGCGACAACTATATCGTCAACGGCCAGAAGACCTGGACAACGGCGGCCGATTGGGCGGACTGGATCTTCTGCCTGGTCCGTACCGACGACACGGTCAAGAAGCAGGAGGGCATCTCCTTCCTGCTGATCGACATGACCACGCCCGGCATCGCGGTGAAGCCGATCGTCACGATGGAGGGCGGCCACGAGGTCAACGAGGTGTTCTTCGACGATGTCGTTGTGCCCGCCAGCAACCGTGTGGGCGAAGAAAACAAGGGCTGGACCATCGCCAAGTTCCTGCTCGGCCACGAACGCACCAGCATTGCCGAGATCGGCCGTTCCAAGGCGCAGCTCGAAAAGCTCACGGAGATCGCGGCGGCCGAGCAGAAGAACGGCGCGCCGCTGCTCGACGATCCGCGCTTCCGCGAGAAGATCGCCCGGGCCGAAATCGACCTGATGGCGCTCGAAATGACGCTGCTGCGGATCGTTTCGGCCGAGAGCGCCGGCGGCGTGCCGGGCCCGGAAGCCTCGCTGCTGAAAATCCGCGCGACCGAGTTGCAGCAGGAATTGAGCGAGCTGCTGATGGAGGCGATCGGCTACTACAGCCATCCCGACACGCCGGAAGCCCGCGAGTTCGGCTGGAACGAACCCTCGGTCGGGCCGGACTATGCGGCAAGCCTGTCGCCGGTCTATTTCAACCTGCGCAAGACTTCCATCTATGGCGGCTCCAACGAGGTCCAGCGCGGCATCATCTCCAAGATGGTGCTGGGCTTCTAGCCGCCGAGTCAAGACGGCCGCGTCTTTCGCTGCTCCATTTTCCGCGCAGGCGGGTGGACTCGAAAAACCGCCCGGCCGCTGACCGACAATCGCTGACGGAACCCTTCCATGCCCTTTGCCCTGACCGACGAACAGAAGCTGTTACAGGAAAGCGTCGACCGCTTTGTCGAGCGGGACTACGGCTTCGACATCCGGACCCGGCTGGCCGACGGCGAGCCGGGCTGGAGCGCGGAAAACTGGGCCACATTCGCCGAACTGGGCTGGCTCGGCGTGCCGTTTCCTGAGGCGGCGGGCGGTCACGGCGGCGGGCCGGTCGAAACCGGCATTATCGCGGAGGCGCTGGGCAAGGGGCTGGCGGTCGAGCCCTACCTGTGGACGGTCGTCCTGGGCGGCGGTCTGCTGGCCCGGGCCGGACGCACCGATCTGCTGGAAGGGCTGATCGCCGGAAAGATGCAACTCGCGACGGGATTCGCCGAACCGCAGGGGCGTTATGCGCTCAACGATGTTGCGACAACGGCGGAGAATAGCGGCAACGACTGGTCGATAAACGGCCGGAAAGCGGTCGTCTTCAACGCGCCGTCGGCCGACCGGCTGATCGTTCCGGCCCGCACCGCGGGAGGACAGGCCGAGACGCGCGGCATCACCCTGTTCCTGCTGCCGGCAGACGCCGGCGGCGTCGAACTGCGCTCCTACAGGACCATGGACGACAGCCGGGCGGCGGAAGTGACCCTGTCGGGTGTGCGTGCCGGCGCCGATGCGGTGCTCGGCGAAGTCGACGACGGCATGGCGCTGCTCGAACCGGCGGTCGATGTCGCCACGGCGGTCCTGTGCTGCGAAGCCGCCGGCGTCATGCAGGCGCTGGTGAGCCAGACCCAGGAATATATCGGGAACCGCAAGCAGTTCGGCGTGCCGCTTTCGTCCTTCCAGGTCCTGCAGCACCGGATGGCGGAGATGTTCATCCACAAGGAGCAGACCCAGTCCATGGCCTATATGGCGGTCGTCCGGGCCGCGGCCGGGGACAGGCGCGAGGCCTCGCGGGCGGCGTCTGCGGCCAAGGCCTATGCCGGCGAGAAGGGCAAGCTGGTCGGCCAGGACGCGATCCAGATGCATGGCGGCATGGGCATGACAAGGGAAATGCCGATCAGCTCCTATTTCAAGCGCATCACCATGATCGGCACCCTGTTCGGCGACGCCGACCATCATCTCGACCGCTTTGCCGATCTGGGCGCCGGCGGCCGGGCAGCGTGCTGAACGGGAGTGTCGAATGTCCGATGGCATCATTCCGATCAAGGGGCTGGACCACATCGTTCTGCGGGTGCGGGACATCGATACGATGCTCCGTTTCTACGGAGAGGTGCTGGGCTGCAAGGTCGAGAAGATCCAGGAAGATCTCGGCCTCTGGCAGTTGCGGGCCGGCGACGCGCTGATCGACTTTGCGACCGTCGACGGGCCGATCGGCCGGGAGAAGGGGCCGGCGCCAGGGAGGGACGGCCACAACCAGGACCATTTCTGCCTCTTGGTCGATCCGTGGGACGAGGCGGCGATTCGGAGCGAACTCGAAGCTCACGGCCTGCATGTCGAAGAATCGGCAATCCGCTACGGCGCCACCGGCTACGGCCCGTCGATCTACCTGACGGACCCCGAGGGCAACACGGTCGAGCTGAAAGGCCCTTCGACCTGACCGTTCCCTGCCGTGGCTGAGCCTTCCCTGGCAGGCGCGCCGAACCGGCGCCTGCAATCCGCCCTGTGGATGATGCTCGCGGTCACGCTGTGGACCGGTGTGGCGATTTGCGTCCGGATGCTGGAGGGCCGGGTGCCGATCTCCGACCTGTCCTTCTACCGTGGGCTGCTGTCCGTCGCCGTGATGATGCCGCTGATCCGGCGCGCGGGCCGGCTGGGGCACGGCGGGCCTCTGCGCAAGGCGTTACCCTGGTTCGCCCTGCGCGGCATTTTCATCTTCACGGCCCAGACCTGCTTCTACTTCGCCCTGACCTGGATGCCGATCGTCGAAGCGACCGTGCTCAGCGGGACGACGCCGATCTTCCTCGCCCTGCTGGCCGGCATGTTTCTGGGCGAGAAGGTGTCGCCGGTCCGTTGGGCGGCGATCGGGATGGGGTTCGCCGGCATCGTCGTGATCCTCAGGCCGGGGGCGGAAGCAATCCAGATCGCCGCGCTGACGGCGCTCGCCTCGGCGGTGCTATTCGCCAGCAGCTCGGCGATGAACAAATATCTCTCGCGCACCGAGCCGGCGAGCCGGATCGTCGGCTGGACCAACCTGATGATCGCCGCCGCCGCCGCGATCCCGTTCGTCTACAATTCGTACGTCCCGCAATGGAGCGACCTGCCCTGGATCGCGGTGATCGCCATGCTCGGCACCGGGGCGCAATACGGCCTGGCGCGCGCCATCGCCGCGGCCGACGCCAGCTTCTCCGGGCCGTTCGACTTCCTGCGCGTGCCCTTCGGGGCGATCGCCGGTTTGATCCTGTTCAGCGAATGGCCGGATATCTGGGTCTGGGTCGGCACCGGCATCGTCTTCGCCAGCATCTTCGGCCTGACCCGCGACCGCGCCCTGTTCCGCCACAGGACGGGGGTGTCTTCGGGGTAGGGGTGTTCTTCCACGCGACGCCTCCGGCTCCGCCGCTGCGACCGCGGCAATTGCCATAGCCATTGGATCGCCGCCGTAGGGGAGGGTTTCAAACCCTCCCCTACAAATGCCGGGTGGTCTGGAAGCGTCCGTTGCCGCGAAATCGAATCGGCAATATTCCCGTCAGGCCGCTTCCTCGAACAACTGCCTTACCAGGCGGATCGCCATCTTCGTCGCGACGCGGCGGCGGTAGTGGCCGGGGGTGAAGGTGGTTTTCATCGACATGAGCTGGTCCTTGCACAGATCGTCGATGCCCTGGTTCACCGCGTCGTCCAGCGCCCCGCCGGCCAGGTCCGCCGCGCCTTCGAGGAACACGGGGCGCGGGTTGGTGCCGGTGATCGCGATGCGCAGATCGGCGAGCCGGCCGCCGTCGCGCGCCACCGCCGCAGCGCAGCCGGCCACCGGATATTCGATCGAGCGGCGGATGCGGACCTTGTCGTAGCCCGACTTGAGGACGCCCGGCGCGGCGGCCCGCACGCGCAGCACGAATTCGCCCGGTTCGAGCGCCATATAGTCGATGCCGTCGCCGGTCGAGCCGTCCTGCTTCGAATGGCCGATGTAGAAGTCGCGCATCGGGACCGTGCGCGCGCCGTTCGGGCCGAACAGGTCGATTTCGCCGTCGAACAACAGCATCGCCGGGGCGAGATCGCCGGAATAGGTTGCGAAGCAGACGCCTTTCGACTTGGGCGCCACATGGCACATGTCGCCCAGTTCGGTTTTCAGACAGTGGTCGTTGGCCTCGCGCCACCATTCGGACTGGTTGTAGTAGATGCAGCGGGTATCGAGGCAGATGTTGCCGCCGACGGTGCCCATATTCCGGTGGGTCGGTCCGGCGATGGACCCGGCGGCCTTGGCGACCGCCGGATAAAGCCGCCGGATTTCAGGATGTTCGGCGACCTCGTAGAGGCGCACCGACGCGCCGATGACGAGGCCGTTCTCGCTGACCTCGATGGACTTGAGATCGGCCAGATCGTTGGTGTCGATCAGCACCGGCGGCGTCTCGATCCGGCGGCGCATGTTGACCAGCAGGTCGGTGCCGCCGCCGATCATGCGGCTTTCGGGGTGCGCCTGCCGGGCGGCCAGCGCCTCCTCGACCGTCCGCGGGCGGATGACTTCGAAACTGTGCAGCGCGTCCATCAGGCGGCCCTCTTCTTCGCGCCGAACCGGGCGGCTTTTTCCAGGGCGAGGAACACCTTGTCCGGCGTGATCGGCGTATCGGCGAAGCGGATGCCGGTGGCATCGTAGATCGCGTTGGCGACCGCCGGGATGAAGCTGCTGAGCGAGCCTTCGCCGGCCTCCTTGGCGCCATAGGGGCCGTGGGGATCGTTCGATTCCACGATATGGGTGTGGATCGGCGGGGAATCCTGGATCGTCGGGATCCGGTAATCCAGCAGGTTGTTGGCGAGGTTCAGGCCGTTGTAGAAGCCGGTCTCCTCGCTCAGCGCCTGGCCCATGCCCATCCAGACCGAACCCTCGATCTGGCCTTCGACCGTGAGCCGGTTGAGTGCCTTGCCGCAATCGTGGGCGACCCAGACATCGTCCACCGTCACTTCGCCGGTGGTCTCGTCGACCGTCACTTCCACGGCCTGGGCGGCGTAGGAAAAGCCCATCGTGCCGCCGATCGCCGCGCCGCGGTATTTCTTGCCGCCCCAGCTTTCCGGAATCGTATTGTAGATGCCCTTGCTGGTGATCGTGCCGGTATCGCGCAAGGCCTCCATCACAACTTCCTGGAACGGGATGCCGGTGTCCTGGCTGCCGGCGCGGTAATATTCGCCCAGCACCTCGACGTCTTCCGGATCGGCTTCCAGCTTGCGCGCCGCGGCTTCGACCAGGATCTTGCGCAGATTGGTCGCCGCTTCGAGGGTCGCGTTGCCGACATAGAAGGTGACGCGGGAGGAATAGGAGCCATTGTCCTTCGGCGTCACCTCGCTGTCCGAGGCGATCACCCGGATGCGGTCGATCGGCAGGCCGAGCACATCGGCGGTGATCTGGGCGACCAGGGTCGACGAGCCCTGGCCGATCTCGGCCGCGCCGGTGAGCACGGTGATCGCGCCGTCCCAGTCCAGCTTCAGGTTGACGGTCGCATGCGGCTCGCCGGTCCAGTTCACCGGCTTCGAGGCGCCGGAGATATAGTGGGAGGCGGCGAAACCGATGCCCTTCTTCTTGCCGGGTCCGGGGTCGGGCAGGCCGTTGGCCCGCTTCTCCTTCCAGCCGCTCGCCTGCTCGACCCAGTCGATGCATTCCGGCAGGCCGTAGGAATTCACCATCAGGTCGTTCTGGGTGAAGGTCGGCGCTTCCAGATAATTCCGGCGGCGCACCTCGATCGGATCGAGGCCCAGCGCCTCCGCCATCTCGTCGAGCAGCGATTCGAACACAAAGCGCGTGTTGACCGTGCCGTGGCCGCGGAACGCGCCGCAGGGCGGGGTGTTGGTGAGCACCCGCCGGCCGATATAGCGGACATTCTGCAGATCGTAGATCGCGTAGAGCATCGAGCCGGCGTAGAGGATCGTGACGATGCCGTAGCTGGAATGGGCGCCGCCGCGCTGGTCGTTTTCCAGCTCGACGCCGGCGATCCTGCCGTCCTTCGTCATGCCGATCTTGAGGCGCAGGTCGGTTTCCGGCCGGCCGCGATGGGTGATGAAGGTCTCCTCGCGGGTCGTCAGCAGCCGCACCGTACCGCCGATCTTGCGGGCGAGCAGGGCGGCGATCAGCTCGGGCTGCAGGGTCTCCGTCCGGCAGCCGAAGCCGCCGCCGACATGGGGCTTGATCACCCGGATGCGTCCCTGGTCCATGCCGGTCACCTTCGCCAGCATCAGATGGACGTAATAGGGCACCTGGGTCGAGCACTGGCAGGTCAGCCGGTCGCGCAGCGGATCGTAGGATACCAGCGCGCTGTGCATTTCCATCTGCGCCTGGCAGACCTCGGCGGCGTGGAACTTTCGTTCCATCACCAGATCGGAACCCTTGAAGGCGTCCTCGACATCGCCGAGCTCGAAGAAGACATCGCGCTCCAGATTGCCCGGCCGGTGCTCGTGCAGGTCGACCGCGCCTTCGGCATAGGCGTCCTTGCAGCGGTAGTAGGCCGGCAGTTCCTTGAACTTCAGCCTGATCTTCTTGAGCGCCGCCTTGGCGATATGGATATCGTCGGCCGCGACCGCCGCCACCGGCTCGCCCTTGTAGCGCACCCGGTCGCGCGCCAGTGGATACTCGCCGCGGGCGATCGGCAGCACGCCGTAGGTCTTGTCGCAATCGGCCCCGGTGACGACGGCGCGCACGCCGGGCATCGCCTCGGCTTCGGAAGTGTCGACCTCGAGAATCTCGGCATGGGCGTAGGGGCTGCGCAGGATCGCCGCCTCCAGCGCGTCGCCCTCGACGAAATCGGCGGTGTATCGGGCGGCGCCGGAGACCTTCTCCGGCCCGTCGATCATCGGGACATATTCGCCGATGGAGCGCACCGGTTCGGCGCCGGCGGTATCGACCGGTTTGACCTGTTCGTTCATCGCTCTGCCTCCCCGCTACGCCGCTTGTTCCGCCGCCCGTTCAGGCACAGGCGGGTAGGACGCCGGTTCCTCGCCGCGCCGGCGGGCGGCAGCATGGTGGACGGCGTCCAGAATCTTGATGTAGCCTGTGCAGCGGCAGATGTTGCTGCCCAGCGCCTCGCGGATATCGTCGTCGTTCGGCCGGTCGTTCTGGCGCAGCAGCGCCTCGGTCGCCATGACGAAGCCCGGCGTGCAGGCGCCGCATTGGGCGCCCAGCTTCATGTGGAAGCCTTCCTGGACGTCCGAGAGGCGGCCGTTGTGCGACAGGCCCTCCACGGTTTCGACCGATTTGCCCGCGACCTGGCCGACCAGCGTGAGGCAGGAGAGCTGCGCCCGGCCGTCGACCAGAATTGTGCAGGCGCCGCACTCGCCGCCGTCGCAGCCCGTCTTGGTGCCGGTCAGGCCCAGCCCTTCGCGCAGGTAATCCAGTAGCAGCGTATTGTCCGGCGCAACGCCGTCATGCGCGCGGCCGTTCAGGGTGAAACCGATCAGTCGCTTGGCCATTTCGAACGGGCTCCTGCGGCTCCCGGGACCATCCCCGAGATTATTCGATACTAGATTATCAGTAATACTGACTATTTGCAACACAAACTATTTTTGCCTGCTGCTGATTGACGCTTCCGTCCGCCCAATGTCAGCCGGCGTTGGCACCAAACGTGAACGCATGTTAAGCCGCCGCCTCAACCTTCAATCGCCGACTCGGAAAGGATCGCGCCCATGTCGACGCACGGAAAGTTTCACTGGAACGAATTGCTCTCCGGCGATGTCGAACGATGCAAGGCGTTCTTCAGCGCCGTCTGCGGTTGGACCTACGACGACGTGCCGATGCCGAACTTCACCTACACGGTCGCCACGTCCGGGGACAAGGTAGTCGGCGGCATCATGGACAAGTCGAAGACCGGCGAGCCGGCCATGCCGAGCCACTGGATGGCCTATATCGGCGTCGACGAGGTGGATGTGGCGGCGGCGAAGGTTGCCGGCGCCGGCGGCACGGTGCTGCAGGAACCCTTCGATGTCGAAGGCGTCGGCCGGATCGCCATCATCGCCGACCCGGACGGCGCGGTTGTCGGTTTGATGGCTGACTAAGGCCAGGATCATGCCGCCCCGGTCAACCATGGCACGAAGCCGGCCGCCGGCCTGGGCTCAGCGTTTCGTTCCGCCGGCGTCTTGATCCGGGGCGCGTTTGGCTGTTTGTTGCGCGTCTCCTCTCGCCGCAATGGGTGCCTGTCGTGACCACCGCGTCCACCGCCAAAACCGACCATTACATCGAAACCGCGCGCCGCTTCGCCGCCGAGGCAGTCGCCCCCCATGCCGCGACATGGGAACGGGAGCGCCGCGCGCCGCGCGAAGTGCTGCAAGCGGCGGCCGAAGCCGGGCTGATGGGCCTGCTGGTGCCCGAGGAGCTGGGCGGGGCGGGCCTCGACCTCGCCGCAATGGCGCGCATCATGGAGGTGCTGGCCGCCGCCGACCTGGCCTTCGCCTTCAGCCTCGTCGTCCATAACAATCTGGCCGGCAACATCGCGCGCAACGGCGAACCCCATCATCACGCGGCCCATCTGCCCGACCTGATCGCCGGTCGGCGCATCGGCGCCTTTCTGCTGACCGAGCCCCAGGGCGGCAGCGACGCCGCCAACGTCCGGACCACGGCGACGAAAACGGAAAGCGGCTGGCGCATCGATGGCGAGAAGGCCTGGGTGACCAGCGGCTCCCATGCTGACCTGCTGAGCATCTATGCCCAGACCGATTCGGCGGCCGGCCACCGCGGCATCGCCTGTTTCCTGGCGGCAGCGGACGCGCCGGGGGTCGAGCGGCTGCCGGCCTACGCCATGCTGGGGGGCCACGCGCTGGGCGCCGGCGGTTTCCGTTTCGACGGGCTGGAGCTGGACGAAGCTGCCCATTTCATCCCGGCCGGGCGCGGCTTTGCAGCGGCGATGCAGGGCATCGATTTGGCGCGGGTCAACGTCGCCTACAGCGCCTGCGGCATGCTGCGGGCCGGCCTCGACGCCGCTATCGCCTTCGTGTCGCAGCGCACCCTGTTCGGCACACGCAATACGGAAAAACAAGGCATACAATGGATTCTGGCGGATGCCGCCAGTGAACTGGAAGCGGCCTCGGCGCTCGCCGCGAAAGCCGCCGCAGCGCTCGCCGCAGGCGATCCGGAAGGCAGGGTGCTCGCCGCCCATGCCAAGAAATACGCCACGCGGGTCGCGTTCAACCGGCTCAACGACTGCATGCAGGTCATGGGCGCCTGGGGCCTGACCCACGACCATCCGCTCGCCCGGCATCTGGCCGGCGCCAAGATCGCCCAGTATCTCGACGGCGCGAACGAGATCCAGAATGTCGTGATTTCCCGTTCCCTGTTCGGCAGCGCGGCCTGACGGGCGACACGACACGGGCGGCACGGCGCGGGCGGCACAGGCCGCAATTGCCTCATGACAAAGCTGGCGGGAGAGGCCACCTTCACGCGATGGCGCAGAACGACAGGCATGCCCACCGCTTTGTGGCGCAAAACCGCAAGGCGCGACGCAATTACTTCATCGACGAATCCCTGGAGGCCGGGATCGTCCTCACCGGCACGGAGGTGAAATCCCTGCGCGCGGGCAAGGGCAATATTGCCGAAGCCTATGCCCGGGACGACCGGGGCGAGTTGTTCCTGTTCAACAGCTACATCCCGGAATACGACGCCGGCAGCTACAACAATCACGAGCCGCGCCGGCCGCGGAAGTTGCTGCTGCACAGGCGCGAGATGGCCCGGATGATCGCGGCGGTCCAGGAAAAGGGCCTGACGCTGGTGCCGCTGTCGGTCTATTTCAACGACCGCGGCGTCGCCAAGCTCGACCTCGGCCTCGCGCGCGGCAAGAAGCAGCATGACAAGCGCGAGACCGACAAGCAGCGCGACTGGCAGCGCGAAAAGGCGCGGCTGATGCGGGAGAAAGGGTAGGGCGGTTTGACGGCCGGGGGCCGTCCGGCCTCAGTCGAACATCGCGATACAGTCGATCTCGACATTCACGCCCTTGCGGTGCGGCGTGCCGCCGATGCAGGTGCGGGTGACTCTTTCGCCGGCCATGAATTCGGTGAAGGCTTCGTTGAATTTCGGAAAGTCCGCCGTATCGCGCAGGCACACGCGCATGTTGACCACGTTGGCGAAGGTCGCCCCGGCCGCCGCGAGCACGCCCTGAAGATTGGTCAGCGTCTGGCGCGTCTGGACCTGAATGTCGTCGGACACGACTTGCCTGGTTTCCGGGTCGAGCGGCCCCTGGCCGGAGACGAACAGCATGTTGCCCCAGCGGATGCCCTGGGCGAGCGGCGAGGCGGTCTTGCGGTCGGTGAATCCTGTCGTGGGGGCGGTGGCGGAGGTGACGATCTGCTTCGGCATGTTGGTTCCCCGGGGGCCTATTCGGACGGCGCGGGCATGATATGGCCGCAGGAAGTGCAGGTGCGGTGCGCCTCCACATCGAAGAAATTGCTGTAGGCCTTCGAGACCGGATCGAGCGCGTAGTCGACGACGACGAACTCTTCCTCGTGCAGGAAGCTGTCGCATTCCGGGCAGAACCACTGGAAGCGGTCGATCTCGCCGGGCCGGCGCCGGCGTTCCTGGACCAGCAGGAAGGCGTCGGGCGGGAAGCGCGGCGAATGCGGGATCAGCGGCGCGGTGTAGACCGCTTGGCCTGCCTTCAGAACCTGGATGGATTCCTTCCCGTCCGGGTCGCGGTAGTGCAGGTTCATCTCGCCCGAGATCATATACATGACCTCGGAACTCGGGTTGATGTGGAACTCGCTGCGGTATTCGCGGCCGCGGGCGACGAAGAGCAGGGTTTCCGGCTCCTGCCACAGCACATGCACCCGACGGCCGGTCTCGGCAAGCTCGCGGGAGATGGCGTGCAGATCGCCTACAGGCATTGGTAGCATGACGTGTTTCCCATCCGGGCTATCCGGCCCTCAATGTTAAGGAGTGGACCGGGCTCCGGGCAAAGACTTTCTCGACCCCGGCGAACGGGCGGGGGGAGAATGGGCAGGGCGGTTCCTTTACGCCGGGCCGCTCCAGGCCGGCGCCGTTGTGCGCCGCTTGCCGTCAAGGGTCCGTTTCACACCGGGCTCGTCCAGTTCCTTGCGGTCCCACAGCTTGCACGTTACCTGCTTGTGCTTCTGGTCGAGCCCCTCGCAATAGTTGGTGTATTCGCAGACCCGCACTTCGCTGCCGCAGCCGGCGCGCACCTTGAGGAAGAAATCCGGATCGGCGAGCGCCTGGCGGGCGATGCCGACGATATCGGCCTTGCCCTCCTGCAGGATCCGTTCGCCTTTTTCGAAGCCGTGAACCCCGCCGGTGACGATCACCGGGGTTTCGAAACCGGCATCGCGGACCGCCCTGCGGATCGCCGCGCCCGGTTCGATATTGCGGCCGAACGGCCCGAACTCGTCGGAGATATAGGCCGGCATGCATTCGTAGCCCGACCGGCCGGTATAGGGATAGGCCGCCTCGCCGACATTGGGCTGCTTGGCGTCCTCGAACCGGCCGCCGCGGGAGAGCGACAGGAAATCCATCCCGGCTCTCGCGAATTCGGCGCCGTAGAAGGCGCTGTCGGCGACTTCGGAGCCGCCGTCGACAATATCCTCGGTCAGGAACCGGCAGCCGACCGGGTAGTCGTCGCCAACAACCTCCCGGACCCGGGCAAAGGCTTCCAGCGGCAGGCGCACCCGGTTTTCCCTGGAGCCGCCGTAACCGTCGCCGCGGTCGTTGGTCCGGGACAGGAAGGACGCCATCGTATAAGCGTGGGCGTAGTGCAGTTCGACGCCATCGATGCCGGATTCCTGCGCGCGCCGGGCGGCATCGGCGAACAGATCGGGCAGCACCTGCGGCAGATCGCGGATATGTGGCACATGGGTATCGCCGACCCTTTCGCGGAAGCCCGTGCGCAACGACTCGAGCTGGCGGGCGTCGAGGATGCCGTCCAGATCGGCCTGAGGCATTGCCTTCAGCGTTTCGCGGACATCGGCCTCGTCCGCAGCTTCCATGCCCAGCGCCGCCCTGATCTCGTTGGTGACGACAAGAAAACGGTCGAGGAACTTCGCCGGGTCCGGCCGGCGCCGGATCGCCAGGAAGTCGATGCACTGGATGAACAGGCGGGTCTGGCCCTCGCTGGCGTGCCGGACGGTCTGCACCAGTTCCTTCAGCCCCGAAATGTAGCGGTCGTGGCCGATTCGCAGCAGCGGGCCGGACGGGATATCGCGAATTCCTGTCGCTTCGATGACCAGGCCGCCGGGCTTGCCGCGGGCGAACTGCTCGTACCAGTCCAGCACATCGTCGGTGACCCAGCCTTCCTCATTGGAACGCCAGGGCACCATCGCCGGCACCCAGGTGCGGCTCGTCAGAGTCAGCGGGCCAATGCGGATCGGGCTGAACCAAAGCGAGCCTTCGGCCTGGTCCCGCGTCGGCCAGGCGCCCGGCTCCGGCGCGTGTCTAATCCGTTCCGGCGGTTTCCACATCGCAACGCCACCCTGGCCGCCATCCGGCTTCGGAGCCGACCCGTTCCCGATGGAAACGTCTGGCAGGCCGTGATTAGTTTAGAACTAAATAATTTAGATATAAACTATTCGCACTTCAACCCGATACAGGGCGGAATTGGGCAAACCTGCGCCTGCGCTAAAGAGAATCTACCCACCGCAGATGGGGCTGGCCTATATTGCCGGTGCGCCGAAAGCGTAGGGAATGCCGGAGCGGCATCGGCGGCAACACCGATTTCGCCCAGGACGCCGACCTGCAAGCGGTAAGGACAGTCGCACGCATGTTCACCAACTTCTTCCTTGAGCTTCGCAAGGCTCATCTGCCGGTCAGCCTGAAGGAGTATCTGCTGCTGCTCGAAGCGGTGAAGCAGGGGCTGGCCGACTACAAGGTCGACGATTTCTACTATCTGTCCCGCTCGGCGCTGGTGAAGGACGAGCGCAATCTGGACAAGTTCGACCGGGTGTTCGGCCATGTCTTCAAGGGGCTGGAAATGCTGTCCGAGCTGTTCGAGCCGGCCAACATTCCGGAAGAATGGCTGCGCAAGATGGCCGAACTCCACCTGACCGAGGAGGAAAAGGCCGAGATCGAGGCGATGGGCGGCTGGGAAAAGCTCATGGAGGAGCTGAAGAAGCGGCTCGAGGAGCAGAAGGGCCGGCACCAGGGCGGCAACAAATGGATCGGCACCGCCGGCAAGAGCCCCTACGGCGCCTACGGCTACAATCCGGAAGGCGTGCGCATCGGCCAGGACGGCAACCGCAACTTCTCGGCGGTCAAGGTGTGGGACAAGCGCGAGTTCCGCAATCTCGACGATTCGGTCGAGCTCGGCACGCGCAACATCAAGATCGCCCTGCGCAAGCTGCGCCGATTCGCCCGCGAGGGGGCGGACGACGAGCTCGACCTGCCGGACACGATCCACTCGACCGCCAAGCAGGGCTGGCTCGATATCAGGATGGTGCCGGAGCGGCACAATGCCGTGAAGGTGCTGATCTTTTTCGATGTCGGCGGCTCGATGAGCCCGCACGTCAAGGTCTGCGAGGAACTGTTCTCGGCCTGCAAGACCGAATTCAAGCACCTGCAGTACTATTACTTCCACAACTGCCTGTACGACTTTGTCTGGGAGGACAATCGCCGGCGCAACAGCGATCCCATGAAGACGTGGGACGTGCTGCACACCTACGGTAGCGACTACAAGGTGATATTCGTCGGCGACGCCTCGATGAGCCCCTACGAGATCGCCATGCCCGGCGGCTCGGTGGAATACTGGAACGAGGAGGCAGGCGAAGCCTGGCTCAACCGCATCGCCCGGACCTTCACCCACTGCGTCTGGCTGAACCCGGTGCCGAAGCGGCACTGGCAGTACACGCCTTCGATCGGCATGATCGGCGACGCCTTCGAGCACCGGATGTACGAACTGACCCTTCAGGGGCTCGACGACGCGATCAAGGAACTCAGGCATTAGGCCTGCGTCCGGGTGTCGACGCGCCTTGCCTGATCGCTTTGCGTGCGACCTGTTCCGGCGTACCGACCTTCATGCAGCGTGAGAGGTCATCGAGGCCGATCTCCTGCACCCCGTCGAGCCAGGCGGTGCGCCGTCGTTCGGCGTCCAGGTTCGGCGCTGAGTCTCGTGTCAATCTGTCGATCCTCCCGGGATGAAGCGGGTCGGAAGCTGACACCGCGCGACGGTCGGGAAATGGTGCCGGTCCGGCGAATGGCCGAGGAACCCATGAGGTCGCCGCTTCAGCCTAGGAAGCTTCATCTTCAGTGTGGATTGATCCGTTGCAACCGGTTCCGACCCATGGAATCATTCGGCCGGTCAACCAAAATGGAAGACTAAACGATGGCATTTCGGATCGGCATGCTCCTCTTTCCCGACATCATGCAGCTCGACATGACGGGGCCGCACGAAGTCTTCACCAAATTTCCCGATACAGAGGTGCTGCTGATCTCGAAGACCCTGGATCCGGTACAGGCGGGCGGCGGTATGCGTATCCTGCCGGATGTCACCTATGCGGACTGTCCGCAGCTCGATCTCGTTTGCGTGCCCGGCGGCGGCGGGATGAACGCCTTGTTGACCGACAAAGAGACACTCGATTTTCTTCGCCGGCAGGCGCAGGGCGCACGCTACGTTACATCGGTCTGCACCGGATCGCTGGTTCTGGGGGCTGCGGGCTTGCTGAAGGGACGGCGGGCCGCCTGTCATTGGATGTCGCGGGAGATGTTGTCGGCCTTCGGCGCGATTCCCGATCCCTCCCGGGTTGTCATGGACGGCAACATCATTTCGGGCGGCGGCGTTACCGCGGGGATCGATTTTGCTTTGACCGTTGCCGGCGAGCTGTTCGGCGCCGAAGTCGCAAAATCGATCCAGCTCGGTATCGAATACAATCCGCAGCCGCCCTTCGAAGCAGGATCCCCGGAAAAAGCGGGCGCGGAGATCGAGGCGATTGCCCGGTCGGCTGCGAGCGCACGCCAATCCGAACGTGCGGCGGCGGTTCGCGCAGCAGCTGAAACCGTCTGATCCAAATACGGTGTCGAGTATCCGAAACGGGTTGCGATCGCGAAATCGTCAATGCTGCACTATCATACGCCTGCTTTTTGAATTGAATGACAATTTGCGTGGTGTGCAGCGACTTACAAGGCATAGCCGGCCGTACAACAGGCAGCCTCCGGTATAACAGGTAAATCATCTTAAACATGGATCTGGTCGTCGCCCTTGCATTTAACGGTCTGGTTTGGGGCCTGATCATCGCGCTCATCGCACTTGGCTTGTCGATTATTTTCGGATTGCTCGACATCATCAATTTGGCGCATGGCGATTTCTTCATGGTGGGGACGGTCCTCACCTGGTTCGTGCTCGAAGCAACCGGCAATTACTGGATCGCTTTTCTGATCGTGCCGCTTATGGGATTCCTGATGGGGGCCCTGGTCGAGCGGGCGGTCATTCAACCCATTCGCGGCACCGCGGCGCTCTCCATCGTGGCGACCTTCGGTCTGTCGATCATCATCCAGGAAGTCGTCCGGGCCGGCTTCGGCGCGGCGCCAAAGCGTATTCTGCCGCCGATCGAGGGCACGATCCCGCTGTTCGGCATCGAATACGACATCTACCGGATCTTTGCGGCCGGGGTCTCCGTTATTGCCATCTTCGGATTCTTCGCTTTCCTGCATCGCACGAAATTGGGGACATGGATGCGCGCGGTGCGGTTCGACCGGGACACCGCGCTCGCCATGGGTGTGCCGGCGCGCACGGTCTATATGGTGACCTTCGCCCTGGGGTTCGCGATGGCCGCGCTGGGCGGCGCCGTGGCCGCGCCGATCACCACCGTCGATTTCCAGACCGGTGTCGATGTCCTGCCCTTCTGCTTCATGGCGGTCATCATCGGCGGCCTGGGTAATTTGCCCGGAACTGTGGCAGCTGCCGTTCTGCTGGCGGTAACCGAAGGCATAGTGACCAGCTTCGCCGATCCGACAGTTGCCCGCATCGTGTCGCTCTGCCTGATGAGCGCCGTGCTGATCGCGCGGCCGCACGGCATTTTCGCCGGAGCGACACGTTGAAGGAGCGAATCAACCGAAGCGTCCTGCTGACGGCCCTGGCCTTTCTGCTTGCCGCGCCGTGGCTGCTGCCGGCGATCGGGTTCGATTACTGGATCGATATTCTGGCCGAGATCCTGATTTGGTCGCTTTTCGCGGCGAGCGTAAATCTCCTGTTCGGCTATGTCGGACTGCTGTCTTTCGGGCAGGCGCTGTTTTTCGGGATGGGCATGTTCGGTGTCGCGATCGGCGTCGCCAAACTCGGGCTCGGATTTTGGCCGGCGTTGGGGCTCGGCATGGTCGTTGCCGTCGCGACCGCCGCGGTCGCAGGTGCGCTCGCCGTGCGGCTGACCTGGCACTATTTCGCGATCATCACCGTCGTGTTCTCGCTCATCTTTTATTTCATTGCGTTGAGCGCCAAGCCGCTGACCGGGGGTGACGACGGGACGAGTTTCTCGATGCCGCCTATGCTGACGCTTGGTGAGTTCGAACTCGGCCTTACCGATCCGACGGTGCAATATTTGTTCATTCTACTGGTTGTCGGGTTCGCCTATTTCGTCAAGTATCTGATTATCAGAAGTCCGTTCGGCATGGCGCTGATGGCGGTGCGGGAGAATGATGTCCGCGCATCCCTGATCGGTTTGAACGTTTACTTTCTGCGTTGGATCGCTTTCGTTATCGCCGGCGGATTCGCCGGGTTGGCGGGATGCCTGTTCGCCCTGTTCGGGCGTTATGCCTCTGCAACCTACATGTTCTATCATGTGTCAGGCGAAGGCGTGGTGTGGACCATCGTCGGCGGTGCAGGGACGCTGTTCGGCCCGGTAATCGGCACGGCATTGCTGATCGTCGTCCGCGAAGAACTGTCCAATATGTGGGAACATTACCCTATACTGGTCGGTGTGGTCGTCATTCTGACGGTGATCTTCGCACCGAAGGGGTTGATGGGCATCTGGAACGCGCTGCTCGACCGCCTGGCTTCGCGATCTGCGGACGGGATGAAGAAGGATGAAGGCCCGCGCGAGGCGATCGAGACTGCAACTGTGCCGGTCAAGGGCGAGGCCGGACCGTGAACGCGCCGATGCTGCAAATCGCCGACCTGACCAAACGCTTCGGCGGGCTGGTGGCGCTGGATCATGTTACGCTCGACTTCGAAGCGAACGTGTTGCACGCGATCATCGGCCCGAACGGGGCTGGCAAGACCACCTTGTTCAATGCGATATCCGGGATGCTCAAATCGGATTCCGGGACGGTGCGGTTTCGCGGCACCGACATTTCGGGGATGGCGCCGCACAGGATCAGCCGTCTCGGCATGAGCCGGTCGCTGCAGATCAAAAGTGTGTTCGATTCCATGACGGTGGCGGAGAATATTTGGATCGCGGCGCAGGCGAGAGAGGGCGTAATGCATCCCTTCTCGAACCGAAGCCGTTTCGGCCGGACGGCCGAACGCGTCGACGAGATACTGGAGCAGACCGGGCTCGAAGGATTGCGCGATTCGTCGGCGGGCACCCTGTCTTACGGCGATGTCGCCTTGCTGGAGATCGGCATCGCGCTGGCAACCGGGCCGACGCTCTTGCTGCTGGACGAACCGATTTGCGGGATGGGGCCGGCGGAGACGGAAGCGACGGTCGAGAAGATCCGCCATCTGGCGGAGTCGGTCGATATAATCATCATAGAGCATGACATGCCGGTCGTCTTCGATCTCGCCGACCGGATTACCGTAATGGCGCAGGGCGGCGTGCTGGCGCGGGGGGCGCCGCAGGATATCGCGAACAACGCCGCGGTGCGCGAAGCCTATCTGGGCGACGAGGACGAAGAAGAGGACGAGGACGGCTTCGATGCTTGAAGTGCACGATCTTCACGCCAGCTACGGCAAGGTGGAAGTGCTCCGGGGCGTTTCGCTCAAGGTCGGCGACGGCGAGATCGTCGGCTTGTTGGGCCGCAACGGCGTCGGCAAGACGACCACGCTCAAAGCGATCATGGGTCTGGTCCGGACATCGACGGGTCGCGCGACCTTCGACGGCGTCGACCTGACAGGTCTGGCGGCGCACAAGGTGCCGGCCCAGGGCATCGGTTATGTCCCGCAGGGCCGGGGCATTTTTCCCAATCTCACCGTCGAGGAAAACCTGTTCCTCGGTCTGCGGCAGGATCCCTCGGCGCCGCAGCGCGCCCTGGTCTTCGATCGCTTTCCGCAACTGAAGGATCGGATGGATCAGAAGGGCGGCACATTGTCGGGCGGCGAGCAGCAACAGCTGGCGATCGCGCGCTGCCTGGTCATGCAGCCAAAGCTCATCATCCTCGATGAACCGACCGAAGGCATCATGCCGATCCTGATCAAGGAAATCCGGTCCGAAATCCGCAAGATAAACCGGACCGGCGTCTCCATTCTTCTGGTGGAGCAGAATCTGGTTACCGCATTCAAGATCTGCAGTTCGATCTACCTGATGGAAAAAGGTACCATCGTTCACCGATCCAGCGCTGCAGACCTCAAGACCCAGCCCGATGTCGTTCATCGATATCTCGGGATGGCCGCATAGCAACCATAGGGAGTCAGACAAATGAAACGCAAAGACAAATCAGCCAGCCCCATTGAACCGGAAATCCGGATGGAACTACCGCGCCGGTCCTTCCTGCAGACGGCGCTGGCCGGCGGCGCGGTCGCGTCGACCGCCTATCTGTCCCTGACTCGCGATCTGCTCGCCAAGGAAAGCGGGCCGATTGTGATCGGACATCAATGCGAAGTGACGGGCGGATTCTCGTCCTGGGGCTATTGGCATGACAAATGTGCCAAGGCCGCGGCGGCGCTGATCAACGAAGGCGGCGGAATAGCGGGCCGGAAACTCGAAGTGCCGGTGGCCGATACCGAGTCGAACCCCGCTGCGGGTGCGCGGAAATTGCGCTCGCTGATTCAGCGCTCGAAGGCACAGTTCGTTGTCGGTTCGGTCCATTCGGGCATCATGCTCGCCTCGATCCCGATCGCGAGCGAATTGAAGACACCGTATTTCTCCGCCGGTGAGGCGACCGAAGCGACCGGGTCGAAAGGCACGCGCTACAGCTTCCGCACCGGCACCGATACCTATGGTCTGGCGGCGGCGGGCGCACCCTGGGCGTTCAAAAATCTCGGCAAGAACTGGACGATGATTTTCCCCGACTACGCCTGGGGCCATAGTCACCACCAGGAACACCGCAAGCTGATCGAGGCGATGGGCGGCAAGGTCAACGATCCGATTGCCGTCCCGCTCGGCACGAAGGACCTGGTGCCGTATCTGGCAAAAATCCCGAAGGAAACGGAAGTGCTGTTCTCCGTCTTCTTCGGCGCGTTGTCGGTGGCGTTCTACACCCAGTCCAAGTCGATGAAGCTGGACGAGAAGATGAAGATGTACTCGGTCAGCGGCACGATCGAGGCGATCCACCCCGCGGCGATCAACGGCGCGGCGGAAAACGTTTTCTTCTTGGAAAACTTCCCGCGTCCTCTGGAGTACAAGGACGACGAGTACCACAAGAAATTCATCGAAATGATGAATATCGATCCGGTGCATGCGAAGGAAAACGGCTCCGACCGGGTGATGGCAAAGAGCCATGCGTGGCAGTCATACGAAAACCTCTTCGTGTTGAAACAGGCGATCGAGGCGTCGGGTTGGCAGCGGAAAAAGGACACGCCGGGCGTGATCGAAGCGCTGGAAGGCCTGAAGATGGAAAATTCGATAGCGCATCCGCAAGGAGCCAAACTGTTGCGTGCGCAAGACCACAGCGGCATGATCGATTGCTATATCAGCCAGGTTCAGAACGGGAAATTCGTCGTCAAGAAGCGGATCCCGCGCGCTGAGATGGAATCGCTGCTGCCGCCGCGCTACGACTTCCGCAAATACAAGCTGTAAGAGGAACCGCAGGGCGGCGGCGGCGCGTTGACTGCCGCCGTTCTGCGGTGTCGTTCGGCACGGCCCGCGAAAACCCCGGAGATGTTTCCGGGGAATTTGCGGGCCGCTCTCGCCCGAACTGGCGCGCCAACCGACAGGCGACCGACTTGCAATGGTCCTGCTCGGGGGCTTAACTTTGGTTGGAAAGGCGGGCTACCGGACGGAAAACCGTTGACGGCTGCCCGGTTCAATCATATTCGAAAAAATGAATATCTAAGGCAGTCCACATGAACATTCGCTTCCTCACCGGCCGTTTCGCCATCGCCGACGCGGCGCCCGACGACCGGCAGATCGACGACATCGAGGCGCAAGGCTTCAATGCCGTCGTCAGCCTGCGCATGGCGGGCGAACGGGGCGAGACGATGGCGCCGGAGAGCGAAGGCGCCGCGGTCGAGGCGGCGGGCATGGCCTGGCTGCATTTCCCGCTGGCGCCGCCCGAGGTCGGCGATGTCGAGAAGACCGACGGACTCAGCCGCAAACTCCAGGAGCTGCCGGCGCCGATCCTGATCCACTGCGCCTCCGGGGCCCGGGCCGCCGCGATGGCGCTCTCTGTCTGTACGATCGGCGAAAACTGGGACGAGGAAACCGCGGCCCGGAAGGTGGCCGACGCCGGCATCCCGGTATCGCCGCAGCTTGCCTCGAAGATCGACTCCTACGTTCGGGCGAAACGGGCCTGACGGCGTTCCGGCAACCGCTTTTCCACATCCGCCGGCACAGCCGGCCGCTGCAGTCTGTTCGCCCCGGAACCACATCATGTTGTTGTAACGATCCGCCTCGCATGCTAAGTTTTGTGGTGTCTTGCGTTATCGACCCGCTGCACCCCGCCATTTGTTGATTCCGCCTCCGACATCGCCGGTTTTCCGCGAATTCCATCGCCGAAACCTGGTGAATTCCCGTTCATTTCCGAGAGATTGACCCGCCTTGGCCGAGCCGACGATGCCCGAACGCGATATCGCGCCCATTTCCATCGAAGAGGAGATGAAGCGCTCCTATCTCGATTACGCCATGAGCGTGATCGTGGCCCGGGCGCTTCCGGACGTGCGCGACGGCCTGAAGCCGGTCCACCGGCGCATACTCTACGCGATGCGCGAGGGCGGCTATTCCAGCGACAAGGCCTATCGCAAATCGGCCCTGATCGTCGGCGACGTGATGGGCAAGTACCATCCGCACGGCGACCAGGCGATCTACGATGCGCTGGTCCGGATGGCGCAACCTTTCTCCATGCGCCTGCCGCTGATCGACGGCCAGGGCAATTTCGGTTCGATGGACAGCGACCCGCCGGCAGCCATGCGCTATACCGAGGCGCGGCTTGCCAAGGCGGCGGAGTCCCTGCTCGTCGATATCGACAAGAACACAGTCGATTTCCGGGACAACTACGACGAGTCGCGCCAGGAGCCGGTCGTTCTGCCGGCCCGGTACCCGAACCTGCTGGTGAACGGCGCCGGCGGCATTGCCGTCGGCATGGCGACCAACATCCCGCCGCACAATCTGGGCGAGGTGATCGACGCCTGCCTCGCATTGATCGAAACGCCGGAAACCCCGCTGGAAGAGATCATGGAGCTGGTGCCCGGCCCGGATTTTCCGACCGGCGCCCTGATCATGGGCCGCGCCGGCATCTATGAGGCCTACCGCACCGGCCGCGGCGCCGTCGTCATGCGCGCGCGCCATAAGGTCGAGGAGGGCCGCAACGGCCGCCATATTCTGGCTTTCACCGAAGTCCCCTATCAGGTGAATAAGGAAAGGGTGCTGGAGAAGATCGGCGAACTGGCCCGGTCAAAGCAGATCGAAGGCATCGCCGGCGCCAACGACGAATCCGACCGGGAAGGCGTGCGCCTGGTCGTGGAAGTCAAACGCGACGCCGATCCGGAAGTTGTGCTGAACCAGCTTTTCCGCTTCACCCAGCTCCAGACCAGCTTCGGCGTCAACATGCTGGCTCTCATCGGCGGCCGGCCGGAGCAGATGGGGCTGCTCGAGGTGCTGAAGGCCTTCCTGGCGTTCCGCGAGGAAATCATCGTCCGGCGCACCGCCTTTTTGCTCGAGGAGGCCCGCGGCAAGGCCCACACGCTTGCCGGTCTGGCAGTCGCGGTCGCCAATATCGACGATGTCGTGGCGCTGATCCGCCATGCGCCGGACGCGACCGCCGCCCGGCAAGAGCTGATGGAACGCGCCTGGCCGGCGGAAGACGTCGCACCGCTGATCGCGCTGATTGCGGAACCCGGCCGTCTGGTCGGCGAAGACGGCGCATACCGGCTCTCTGAAGCCCAGGCGCGCGCCATCCTGGATCTGCGGCTGCATCGCCTGACCGGCCTGGAACGGGACAAGATCGGCGAGGATCTCCGGCAGATCGTCGACGAGATTCGCCGCCATCTCGAAGTCCTCGGTTCGCGCATCCGGGTGCTTGAAATCCTGCGCGACGAACTGATGGAGATGCGCGACACCTATGCCGACCCGCGGCGCACGGCGATCGAGGACGGCGACTTCGATCAGGACATCGAAGACCTGATCCAGCGCGAGGACATGGTCCTCACCTTCACCGGTGGCGGCTATATCAAACGCGTGCCGCTGGGCACCTACCGGGCGCAGAAGCGAGGGGGCAAGGGCCGCGCCGGCATGAAGACCAAGGAAGAGGATTTCGTCGACCAGGTCTATGTCGTGAACACCCACACGCCGGTGCTGTTCTTCTCCTCATCCGGCATGGTCTACAAGCTCAAGGTCTACCGGCTGCCGCTCGGCACGCCGCAGGCGCGCGGCAAGGCGATGGTGAACCTCCTCCCGCTCCAGTCGGGCGAGACGATCTCCATCATCCTTCCGTTGCCCGACGAGGCCGAGTGGCCGAACCTGGACATCATGCTGGCGACCAGCAGCGGCACGGTCCGGCGCAACTCGCTGGCCGATTTTGTCAATGTCATGTCCAACGGCAAGATCGCCATGAAACTGGAGGAGGGCGAATCGCTGGTCGGCGTCGAATCCTGCGACGCGGCCCAGGATGTTTTGCTGGCGACCGCCGCCGGCAAGGCCATCCGATTTTCGGTCGGCGACGTTCGGCTGTTCAAGGGCCGGGATTCCCGGGGCGTGCGCGGAGTCCGGCTGGCGCCGGGCGATCGGGTCATATCTCTTTCGATCCTGCGCCATGTCGATGCCGATACCGAAACGCGCGATGAATATGTCCGCATCGCCAACGCGCACAGGCGGGCCGGGTTGCGGATCGAACAGAGCGAAAGGCCGAACCGGGAGGATGCGGAGCTTGCGGTCAGGATTACCGAGGCGCCGTGGTCCGGTATGCATGCGGTCGAGGAATTCGTGCTGACGATCGCGGATGACGGTTTTGGCAAGCGGACATCCGCCTACGAATACCGCATCACCGGGCGCGGCGGCGGTGGCCTGACGGCCATGGATCTGGATCGCAACGGCAATGACTTCCGGATCGTCGGCGCCTTCCCGGTACAGCAGGATGACGAGTTGATCCTGGTCACGAACGGCGGGCAGATCATCCGGGTCCCGGTCGGCGACATCCGGATTGCCGGCCGGGCGACTCGCGGCGTGACCGTGTTCCGGCTGGACGAAGACGAGCGTGTCGTCTCGGTCTCCCGCCTGCGGGATGAAGACGGACCGGTCGAATCCGGGACCGCGGTCGACGCGGAGGAGGGCGGTATTTCCGGTTAGGTCTGCGCCGTTGCAATGGGGCGCCTCGGAGCTATTTCCGCGAAGAAAACGGTTTCATTTCAAAAGATAAAAGTTTGTTTTTAATGTAATTCATCGAGGACGGGTTTGCTTTCGGCCATGCCGGGGCCGCGCGGATTATCCGTTGCATTCGGGACCGCGCTCGCCTAGGCGTGTCGCCAGCCAGTTCGCGAGGGGGAACGCATCCATGGCCGACCGTATCGGCGTTTATCCGGGTACCTTCGATCCGATCACCAACGGGCACGTCGATATCATTCGGCGCGCCCTGCGGATTTGCGATCGCCTGATCGTTGCCGTTGCCGAAAACATCGGCAAAAACCCGCTGTTCACCCTCGAAGAGCGCCTGGCTCTGGTGAACCACGAGCTGGAAATCATCAACGGCGCCAACGGCAATGGGAAGGCGCAGGTCAAGGTCTTTGGCAACCTGCTGATGCATTTTGCGGAAGAGAACGACGCGGTCATGATTATCCGCGGCCTGCGCGCGGTGTCGGATTTCGACTATGAATTCCAGATGGCGGGCATGAACGCCCGGCTCAATCCGGACGTCGAGATGGTCTATCTGATGGCTTCGGAACAACAGCAGTTCATCGCGTCCCGGCTGGTCAAGGAAATCGCCGCCATGGGCGGTGAAATCGGGAGCTTCGTGCCGCCGAACACCGCGTCGGCCCTGAGGGCGAAATTCAGCTGAACCAGGCGATAACCGGATCGGGTTGACGGTCTCTGGCGATCGGGTAAGATTTAGGTGAACCAAACGAGTATAAAGATATGAAGCAAATTATCCTTTTCGGACTCCTCGCTCTCGCCGTCGCCGCCTGTGCGCCGCAGTCGCGCGTCCCGACAATTTCCCGCAGCGCGGCCGAAGCCGAAGCCCGGAAGCAGCGCGAAATCGTCATCCAGGAACGGATGAAAGTGCAAAACCGCCTCCGCCAGGTCGATTTTGCGATCCGCGCCGCCAACGCCGACCTGTGCAAGAAGCAAGCGCCGGCTGTCGGATTCATGACCATGAATCTCGGAAGCGCGCCCGGCGAATACAAGGCCGCTTATGCCAAACTGTACGGCGTCACCCCGCAAATCACGGTGATCTCGGTCTTCAAGGGGAGCCCGGCCGAGCAGGCGAAACTTGCCGTCGGGGACGAAATCGTTTCGATAAACGGCAAAATCATCGCCGCCGGCGGTTCGGGCAGGACGCAGGTGGCCGGGCAGATTGCCGAAAGCAAAGGCAGGCCGCTCAACCTTATGGTGCGCCGCGACGGCAGTCTGGCCCCGGTTGCGTTGACGCCCAGAATGACCTGCAGCTACCCGACCGTCCTGCGCAACGATAACCAGGTCAACGCGTTCGCCGACGGCAGCAGGATTATCATTACAACAGGCCTGATGCGTTTCACCGACACCAATGACGAACTGGCCCTGGTAGTAGGACACGAACTGGCCCACAACACGATGGGCCATATCGAATCCAAGACCGGTAATATGATCCTCGGCGGCATCATCGGGGCAATTATCACCGGGCTGAGCGGCGTCAACGTCGTGGACCCGATGATGCAGGTCGGCGCGCTTGCCTTCAGTCAGGAATTCGAAGCCGAGGCCGACTATGTCGGTGTCTACTACGCCGCAAAGGCGGGATACGACACGAAGAAGGCCGCCTATTTCTGGCGCCGGATGGCGGCGGCGCATCCCAGGGCGATCGGGCTGCAGGGCACGACCCACCCGTCGAGCGCCAACCGGTTCCTTGCCGTGGAAGCGGCATCCAAAGAGGTCGCAGAAAAACGGACCAGGCGCGAGGCGCTCGTTCCTTATATGAAATCCGCCAGAAAGCCTGCGAGGAAACCCAAAGCGTCGGATCGGGCTCAATAGCGACCGGTCTTTGGAACAGTGCCCGGCGAAAAATATCCCTGGCCGACGGTTCGGGCCACTGCCCCGCCGACGCCTGAGCAGCCGAATTCTTCGCTTTGTGTCCGCGGATCGGCGCGCAGTAAACGCTCTATCCCGCCATGGTCAAGCCGCCCGACACGCTGATCGTCTGGCCCGTGATGAAATCGGCGTCGCTGCTGGCCAGAAACGCCACCAGACCGGGATAGTCGTCAGGCTGGCCCAGCCGGCGCATCGGGATGGCGCGCTCGAGGGCGGCCACCAGTTTCTGCCCGGCCTCGTCGTCGCCGGCGAAGGTCCGGAACAGGTTGGTGTCGGTCGGCCCGGGACAGACGCAATTCACCTGCACGTTGCGCCGGGCAAGTTCCCGCGCCAGCGTCTTGGAAAAGGAGAGGATGCCGCCCTTGCAGGCGGCATAGACCGATTCGCCGGAGGATCCGACCCGCGCAGCGTCCGACGAAATGTTGATCACCTTGCCGGACCGGCGCTCGGCCATGCCGCGCACCACGACATGATGCAGGTTGAGCGGCCCGAAGAGGTTGATCTCGACGATCCTGCGCCACAGGGCGGTGTCGGTGTCGAGGAACGGCATTGCGACATCGACCCCGGCGTTGTTGACCAGAATGTCGACCGGGCCGGCGGCTGCCTCGAAGGCCGAGACGGCGTCAGCGATCGCGTCGTAGTCGGTGATGTCGGCCTCGTAAGCGACGGCCTGACCGTCACTCGCGGCGATCGTATCCGCAGTCTCGCGGGCCGCCGGGCCGTCGCGGTCCAACACGCCGACAATCGCTCCTTCCTCGCCGAGCCGCTGGCAGATCGCGCGCCCGATGCCCGCGCCGCCGCCTGTCACCAGGGCATTTTTCCCCGCAAGGCCTCGCATCGCCAAAACCCTCCCTTCCCGGTATTGCGGCTTGGAACTCTATCCCATGCCGGGGCCGGCGAAGCCGCGCAAATGGCGGCATGCGGTCGAGTCATTTCGCCGCGCGCCGCCGCCCCGGACCGCGACGGCCGGGCGGGCGCCGGATCGGAACCGGATCGACTCTGGATTGTCGGGCGATTTGCCGTTAGTGAGCCGGCCACCGACGCCGGAACGCAGCCGGCGGCCGTGGGAGAGGAAAGTCATGGACCAGTATCGGGTTGTGGTGATCGGCGGCGGCGTGGTCGGCGTGTCGGTTCTGTACCATCTGGCGAAGTTCGGCTGGACCGATGTTGCGCTGGTCGAGCGTTCCGTGCTGACCGCCGGATCGTCGTGGCACGCCGCCGGCGGCATCCACCCGCTCAATGCCGATCCGAACATGGCGGCGCTCCAGGCCTACACGATCGATCTGCTGCGCGAGATCGGCCCGGAATCGGGCCATGATATCGGGCTCCACATGACCGGGGGCATCACCGTCGCCTCGGCGCCTGCGCGCTGGGAATGGCTCCAGAGCGCCTACCGCATCTTCCAGACCATCGGCATCGAAGACTGCCACCTGATGACTCCGGCCGAGATCCGGGAGCGCTGCCCGATCATGGATGTCGACGGCGTGATCGGCGGCCTGTGGGCCGACCGCGAAGGCTATGTCGACACGACCGGCACGGTCCATGCGTATGCCGGCGCGGCGCGCAAGCGGGGCGCCACGGTGATCGAGCACAATCGCGTGCTGGAGCTGAGACAGCGGTTGGACCATTCGTGGGAGGTCGTCACCGAGAAGGGCACGATCCTCGCCGAGCATGTCGTCAATGCGGCCGGCTTGTGGGCCAAGCAGGTCGGCCGGATGGTCGGCCTCGAACTCCCGGTCTCGCCATTGGCGCACCATTACCTGGTCACGGAATCGATCCCGGAGGTCGAGGCGCTCGATTTTGAAGTGCCGATGATGGTGGACCTCGAAGGCTTCACCTATCTGCGCCAGGACCAGAAGGGCGTGCTGGTCGGCATTTACGAGATCGACCATCGGCATTGGCATATCGACGGTGCGCCCTGGGATTACGGTTTCGATCTGATTCAGGAGGATACCGACCGGATCGCGACCGAGCTCGAACTGGCCTTCACCCGCTATCCTGTGCTTCAGTGGGTCGGCGTCAAGAACTGGGTGAACGGCGCCTTCACCTTCTCGCCGGACGGCAATCCCCTGGTCGGCCCGGTTCGCGGGCTGAAGAATTACTGGCTGGCCTGCGGGGTGATGGCGGGCTTCCTGCAGGGCGGGGGCGTCGGCAAGACCCTGGCCGAATGGATGATCCACGGCGAGCCGGAGGCGGACGCCTGGTCGATGGACATTGCACGCTACGGATCGTTCGCCTCGAACCGGGAATATATCCGCCAGACGACCGGCCAGTTCTATTCCCGCCGGTTCGTGATGACCTACCCGAACGAGCAGTTGCCGGCGGGCCGGCCGCTCAACAAGGCGCCGGCGCACGATGCGATGACGGCGGCCGGCGCGTTGTGGGGCGTAAGCTGGGGCCTCGAAATACCCTTGGTGTTTGCGCCCGAGGGTTTCGAGGAGACCCCGACGCTCAAGCGGTCCAATGCCTTCGGCCTTGTCGCCGAGGAGTGCCATGCCGTGCGCGAGGGTGTCGGCTTGCTCGATATCGCGGGCTTCTCGCGCTACGAGGTGACGGGCCGCGACGCCGAAGCCTGGCTCGACCGGGTCATGGCCGGGCGCCTGCCGAAGCCTGGCCGGGTGCGGCTGTCGCCGATGCTGGCGCCGGACGGGCGCCTGAAGGGCGACCTCACGATCTTCAACTGGGACGACGGCGTGTGGTGGATCATGGGGTCCTACTATCTGCGCGAATGGCACATGCGCTGGTTCCACGACCGTCTCGGCCCGGCGCGGGACGGCGACGTGCAGGTGCGGGATATTTCCGACGCCACGGTCGGGTTCTCGCTGTCCGGCCCGAAATCCCGCGAAGTTCTGGCGGCGCTGACCCATGAGGAAGTCGGCCCCGACGCCCTGCCGTTCATGAGCTGCCGTTCAATGGATGTCGGGCTGATCCGGGCCAGGGTCGGCCGGCTCTCGGTCGCCGGCGAGCTGGGTTACGAAATCAACTGCCCGGCGGTATCGCACATCGCCTTGCGCGAAATTCTGCTGAACGCCGGCGCGGCGGCCGGAATTCGCGAATACGGCTACTACGCCCTCAATTCGCTGCGCCTGGAGAAGAGCTTCGGCGTCTGGTCGGCCGAATTTACCCAGGGATACACGCCCGGCATGACCGGCATGGATCGCTGGATCGCCTTCGGCAAGGGCGAATTCGTCGGCCGGACGGCGGCGCTGGCCGAGCGCGAGAAAAATTCTCCGCCCCGGCGGCTGGTGACGCTCGAAGTCGAGTCGCCCGATGCCGATGCCTCCGGTTTCGAGCCGGTCTGGAGCGGCGGGCGGCGGGTCGGTTTCGTCACGTCGGGCGGTTACGGCCATATCGTGGGCAAGAGCCTCGCCATGGCTTTGGTCGCGCCGGAATTCGCCGAGCCCGGCACGGCGCTCCGGACCCACATCGTCGGTGTCGAGCGTGGCGCGGTCGTTGTTCCGGCCTCGCCCTGCGATCCCGACGGCAAGAAGATGCGGATGTAGCGAATTCCCCGGTTTGTCAGGGCCGCTGTCTTGTGGTTGAACCGGAACGAGGGACGCTATGATCCGAGGGAGAGCAAGGATCGCTTCCGGCCGGAATTCCGACGTCGTGATCGACGGGCTGCAGTATTGCCGCTGGTCCGAAAAGATATTCCGCCAAATGCGCGCCGGCGGCGTCGCCGCGGTTCACACCACCATCGCCTATCACGAAGACTATCCCGGCACGCTCGACCGGCTGGACGAGTGGTCCGCGCTGTTCGACCGCTTCACCGACCATGTCGCTCCGGGGCGAATTGCCGACGATATCCTGCATGCGCAATCGGCCGGAAAGACTGCCGTCTTCTTCGGCCTGCAGAATTGCAAGCCGGTCGAGGACGATCTGGCGCGGATCGAAGATCTCTACGACCGCGGCGTCCGCTTCATGCAACTGTCCTACAACGCGAAATGTTCGCTGGCGACCGGATGGGTCGAAGAAGCGCTGGACGAGGGCGTCACAGCGAAGGGGCGGGAAGCGATTGCCGAGATGAACCGGGTCGGCATGGTTGTCGACATGTCCCACTCAGCCGAAAGATCGACTCTGGAGGCAATCGAGCGGTCGGACCGTCCCATTGTCGTGTCCCACGCCAATCCCAGGTCGTGGCGGGACACCGGGCGCAACAAGTCCGAAAACGTCCTGAAGGCGCTCGGCGAATCGGGCGGCATGCTGGGGTTCAGCCTCTATCCCCATCACCTGAAGGACGGGCCGTCCACGACCCTCCAGAGATTTTGCGACATGGCCGCGCGCACGGCCGACCTGATGGGCGCGGACCGTATCGGCATCGGCTCCGACCTCTGTCAGGATCAGCCGGATTCGATCGTCCGGTGGATGCGCAGTGGCGTCCTGGAAGACGAGAATACGCCGCCGCCGGAAAGCGTGAAGGACGTGCGGTTTCCCGAAATGCCGGTCTGGTTCCGGTCGAACGAAGATTTTCCCGGCATTGCCCGGGCGCTCCGCGGCACCGGCTTTTCGGCCGAGGAAACTGCAGGGATCATGGGGAACAACTGGTTTCGGTTCATGAACAGCGCCTTCGGGCCGCGGACGGCCTGATTTGGACGGGCTCGGAGAATTCGGTCCCATTGAAGATGCACGCACGGGGTGCCGCCTTCATCTGCGGCCGCCGGAACAGGTCATGCGGCTGGCCCGGCTCGGCGCGTTTCACCAGACGCGGCTGAGTTTCCTGAGGGCGATGCTGCGGCATGTCCGGGCCGCCGGATTCCGGTTCGGCTACGAGCGCTGGGAGATCGGCGACGACGGCGTGGGCGTTGCTGTCTACGCGGCCAGAGGCCTCGACCGGACCTATTCCCTGGTCTGCTTCGCCCACGACCTCGATCCGGCAATGCGCACCGACCGGGTGATCGCCGAGGCCTGGGACGCCACCTATGTCCTGTATGACGGTATCCCCGACCACGGCGAGATCGAGCGTTTGCGCGCCAATACGCCGAAGCAGGAGGCCGGTCGGTTTCGCCATACCGACCTGATCCTGTCCCGCACCAACAAGAGCGCGCGGCTGTTCGATCATGTCGTCGGCTGTCTGGCGGCGGGCCGGCAGCCGGAGGCGGCGCGGCTCGACGATGTCGGTTACGTCATGCGCACGACGGCGGTCTACGGCAACGGCAAGTTCGGCATTGCCGACCGGCATCGCTATGCCGGCCGGGCCGGTTTCGGCGGCCCGTTCCGCATGGAAATGCTGACGGTCTGGATGATCCGCCAGTTCGTCGCCGATCTGGTCGATCGCATGGCGCGGGTCGGGGGCGGCGCCAGCGCCGTGCCGCTCGACCGGGCGCTTCGGCGCCGTCTGGGCATCGGCAATTCCACCGGCCTGGGCCTCGGGCCGTTCATCGTCAATCATCCGGCCCTGTTTGCGCGCTGGATCGAATGCCGCGAGCTGGCGCTCGCCCGGGTTCGGGCGCAACCGACGGCTACCGAAGAGAGCTGGGCCGCGTTCCGGGAATGGATCGAACGGGCCAGGGCGGAAGTCGCCGGCTGGGTTGTCCCCGATCCGATTCAGGCCGAAAAAATCTCGCGTTTGGCAGCCGATCTCGACCGGCTTGCGTCCTATACCGACGATTTTGGATCCGATTCAGCCGAGCCTTGGGCAAAGATTTGCGACTGGGCGGCACGGACCCTCTCGCTCGAAGGCCAGGAGCTCACCGTATCGCTGGTGATCGAGCCGCACGGCGCGCTGGTCGACGATCTGGCCGACAGGATGGCGATCGATCAACCGGATTTGATGCCCGTCGGCGTGCCGGGGGATGTCGGGGGTTTTCTCGGAAGGATCGAGGACCGGTACGCCTGGGCACTGGAGCCGGACTATACGGCGCCCGATGCCCAGGCGCGCTTCTGGTATGTCTCGGCCAACAAGCTGGAGCCACGGCTGGGCGAACGGTGGGAGGAACCGGGCGCCGCGCTGGAAATGCCGCTGGCGACCGGCCGCGATATCGCCGCCTGTCATGCGGACCTGCGGAGAGCGGCCGGAGACGAATCGCTTGCCGATTTCCTGCTCCGCCATCCGGAACACCGCCACGTCGTCCGCCGTCTCTGCGATCCGGACCTGGGGCGCTACGGCCAGATTCGCGACAACCTGATCGGCGCCGATCTGCTGCCGCTGAACCTGCTGCGCTGCAAGCTGGCCTTTTTCGGCGCGACGCATTTCGATCCGAAGTCGGACCGCTGGTTGCGCATCAACATGTTCCGCCACGCGCCTTTTCCGGACGAACTGGACAGTCAGCCGCCGGACGACTGGATCTATCCGCGACCCGGCGCCTAAGCCGGTGCTCTGCTCCCTCAACGAAATCCAGATGCTGGCAACGAAGGCAGCGCGCGGCGCCGGGCTGCCCTGGGGTCTGGCGGACGAAGCCGGCCGGGCGGCGCGCTGGCTGGAGGCGCGGGGTCTGGCCGGTCTGGCGGCTCTGGACGGCGCGCTCGATGGCCTCTCCGCACCCGAGTGGCGGCGCTGTTTCCCGATTCCTTCCGGTTCTGCGTGGCGCGCCGAATCCGAGGCCATCGACGGGCTGCTTGCCGGAATGACGATCGCGGACCGGGCCGGTCAATCGCGCCCGTTCGCCGGCGACGGCACGCTCATTCTGGCCGCGGTCCGCTGGCCGCTCCTGGCGATACCGTTTCTCGCCGGCGTGGCTCAACTTCGCGGCGAGCGGCTGACCGTTTCGTTTGGCCCGGATCGGCCTGTCATCGGCATCGGGAACGAATTTGTGTCGGCATCCTGCCGCCAGATCGAGAAATTGGCGAAAGTGGAGGCGATTCGAATCGAAAGAGGCTTCGTCGGGCCAATAGCGCACCGCCTGTCGCGCCTTGACGGCAGCATCCCGATCGACAATGAGGTCTATGCCCGCCTCGATCGCCGGGCCTGCAAAACCTATGTGCCGGAAAGCGCCGAATCGCAGGCGCGGGGCGCCGGCGGCAGCAATCTGATTGAAACCGACTAAGACACTCCAGGAGACAGTAATGGCTGTTGCGGAAACCGTCGCCATGACCCTCGGCGAAATCGAGGCGCTGGCCTTTCGCGCACTTCGCAACGCCGGGGCAAATGAGACCAACGCGCGTTCGGTTGCCCGGTCCTCCGCGGCGGCCCACGCCGACGGCGTCAATTCGCACGGCCTGCCCTATGTGCCGATCTATTGCGGGCATGTTCAGTGCGGCAAGGTGAAAGGCGAAGCGGTGCCGGTCGTGGCCCGGCCCAAACCGGCAGCGTTGGTCGCCGATGCTGGGAACGGCTTCGCCCATCCGGCGATCGATGCCGGTTTCGACCGGCTGGTTCCACTGGCGAAGGAGCAGGGCATTGCCTGCCTCGCCATCCGCAATTCCTACAATTGCGGCGTTCTAGGCTGGCATCCCTTCAGGCTCGCACAAAAGGGCCTGCTCGCGATCGGGTTCACCAATGCGCCGGCCTCCATCGCGCCGGCGGGCGGCGCTCGAAAGGTCGTCGGGACGAACCCTTTCGCCGTGGCGGCGCCGGACGGGCATGGCGAGGCGCATGTCCTGATCGATCAGAGCGCCAGCATCGTCGCGCGCAGTGAGATCATGCAGTTTGCCCGCCGCGGCGAGGCGATCCCGGAAGGGTGGGCGCTGGATGGCGACGGCAAACCGACAACAGATCCCGAGGTTGCGCTCAAGGGCACGATGGTGCCGAGCGGCGGTTACAAAGGATTCGGCGTCGGGCTCATGGTTGAACTGTTCGCCGCTGCGGCGGCCGGCGCCACGCTCGGCATACATGCGAGCCCATTTTCCGGATCGGTCGGCGGGCCGCCGGCGACCGGGCAATTCTTCATCGCCGTCGATGCCGATACGACCTCCGGCGGCGCATTCGCCGGGCGGGTGGCCGATCTGGTCGCTGCGATTGCCGAGCAGCCGGGCGCGCGGGTCCACGGCGCCGGGCGAAAGGCGGCGCGGACCCGGGCGGCGGCCGGGCCGATCGCTGTCGACGCCGCTATCGTGGAAAAGGTACAGGCCCTGGCCGCCTGAGCTGCCGAACCATACAGGGAATTCTGCTATGACCAGCACGTCGATCATCCGCGACGTCGCCATGAAGGGCGCCGGCTACTATTCCAGGGCGACTGCCGGCGCCAAGGATGTCATCGACAATGCGACGCCGATGGTCCTGGACGCCGCCAACGCGCTGCCGATCCCGGAGGACGGCCGGCCGATCACGGTGGCGGACATGGGTTGCGCCGACGGCGGCACCTCTATGGAAATGATCGGCAAGGTGGTGCAGGCCCTGCGCCAGCGCGCGCCCGGCCATCCGATCCAAATGATCTATACCGATCTGCCGCGCAACGATTTCAGCCAGCTGTTCCAGAATGTCCACGGGTTGACCGATGTGGAAAGCCCGCTGGTCGACATTCCGGACGTCTATTGCTTCGCCAGCGGCACCTCGTTTCACAAGAGCATATTCCCGCCGGAGAGCCTGCATCTCGGCTTTTCGGCGACGGCCTCGCACTATATCAGCGAGAATCCCTGCGAGATTCCCGATCACGTCCATATGGTCGGCGCGAGCGGCGCGGTGCGCGAGGCCTACGAAGCACAGGGCGCGCGGGACTGGGAGGCGATGCTGCTGCAACGGACCCGGGAACTTGTGCCCGGCGGCCACCTCGCCCTGTTCAATTTCGGCATCGACGAGGAAGGCCGGTATCTTGGCCATACCGGTGGCGTCAGCATGTTCGATACCTACAACGAACTGTGGCGCGAACTGGCCGACCGCGGATCGATCGCGTCCGACGAATACCGCAGCACGAATTTTGCCCAATGCTACCGCACCGTCGACCAGTTCTGCGCGCCGCTGATTGACGAGGAAAATCCGGTGTACCGAGCCGGCCTGCGCCTGAAGCATGTCGAAACTCGGGTGGTTCGGTGCCCCTATGAACGCGATTTCGCCGATCACGGCGACGCCGCCCGGTTTGCCGTCGAATACATCCCGACCTTGCGGTCGTGGAGCGAGCACACCTTCGTCGCCGGCCTTTCGCCCGCCCGCCCCGCGGCTGAGAAACAGGCGATCGTCGACCGCTTCTACGACAGTTACGAGGACCGGGTCCGGCAAGGCCCCGAGGGCCATGCCATGGACTATGTCCACATCTACCTGGTGTGCGAAAAGGTGTGACGGAAGGCCGTTTCCGGGCGCGATCAACCGGTTTCCGTCGCCGGATCGGACGTTCCGGGTGGCGCCGGCGTATTCAAGAATTTGAACATTTCGCGCGGCAGGCTATGTTGTGCAGCGGTTTTGGCCTGTTTTCGCACGCGGTAGCGCAACGGGTCCGCGGGCCGACATTTGACGGATAGCGAGAATTACCGGGGAGCGGTTGCGTGGCCATCGACACAATCGATACCGAGGCCATGGCGCGCAGCGCCGAGGAGGCGGCGCGGTTTCTCAAGACCATCGGCAATCCGAAACGCATGTTGATCCTCTGTTATCTGGTGAATTGCGAGCGCAATGTCATGGAACTGGAGCAACTGCTCGATGTCCGGCAGTCCAGTATTTCCCAGGAACTGGCGCAGCTTCGCCGCAGCGGCATGGTCTCGACTCGGCGGCGGCGAAGAAACATCTATTATCGGATCAGCGACCCCAAGGTCGAAGCGATCATCGGCGCCGTCCACAAGGTATTTTGCAAAAAATAGTGTGGTTTGGACCCCGCCGGAACCGGCCGGTCGTATCCCGGACATAACGAATTCGCTTCCAACATCGGCAGTCGCGGCCTAGCATAGGCTCACCGGACCGGAACGGTCCCAGTTTCGGTCCGAAGCAACCGATGGAGGACGCGCATGAAACTGGTATATGGCCCGGCTGCAGCCGGGCTCGCCGCCGCGGCCCTGATCGCCGTCGCGCCGGCCGGCGCTCTGGCGGAATCGTCCGGCCGCAATCTGGCCCTGTCCTGCTTCAGCTGTCACGGCCCGGCCGGCAAGAGCCCGGACTCGATTCCTGCGATCAATGGCAAGAGCAAAGCGTTTCATCGCCGAACAGATGATCGCTTTCCGTGACGGAAAACGGAAATCGTCAGTGATGATGCGGATCGGCAAGGGCTACAGCGATGCGGAAATCCGCTCGCTCGCCGGCTATATTGCCGGCCTGAAATAGGAGTTCGCGACATGAACAGATTGACACGACGCGAATTTGCTGTGGCCGCCGGCGCATCGGCCGCCGCGGTTGCCGCGCCGGCGGTGGCCCAATCGAAAGGCGGGCGGATCGTGGTGGTCGGCGGCGGCTTCGGCGGCGCCAGCGCAGCCAAATACGCCAAGATGTTCGGCGGCGACGCGGTCGAGGTGACGCTGATCGAGCCGAACAAGACCTTCTACACCTGCCCGTTCAGCAATCTGGTGCTGGGTGGCCTGCTCGACATCGGTTCGATCGGCCACGGCTATGACGCCATGAAGAAACGCGGCGTCAAGGTTGTCCACGACACGGTGACCGGGGTCGATCACGCCAAGAAAACGGTAACGCTGGCCGGCGGCGGCTCGGTCGGCTGGGACAGGCTGATCCTTTCTCCGGGCATCGACTTCCAGTGGGGCAAGGTCAAGGGCTACGATGCGGCGGCGGCGGAGAAAATCCCGCACGCCTGGAAGGCCGGTCCGCAGACCGTCCTGCTGCGCAAACAGCTCGAGGCGATGGAGGACGGCGGCGTCGTCGTGCTCGTTCCGCCGGGCAACCCGTTCCGCTGTCCGCCCGGACCGTATGAACGGGCCAGTATGATCGCCCACTATCTCAAGACCAAGAAGCCGAAGTCGAAGGTTCTGATCATCGATTCCAAGGACAAATTCTCCAAGATGCCCCTGTTCATGGAGGGCTGGAAGAAAGTCTACGGGCCGATGATCGAGTGGGTGCCGCAGTCCAAGGACGGTCCGGTGACCGAGGTCGATGTCGCCGGCAAGACGGTCATCACCGAGTTCGGCGCCAAGCACAAAGGCGCCGTGGTCAACCTGATCCCGCCGCAGAAGGCGGGCAAGGTGGCCGAGATCGCCGGCGTGACCAGCAAATCGGGCTGGGCTCCGGTCGACCGGCGGACCTTCGAATCGACGATGCAGAAGGGCGTCTATGTCATCGGCGACGCCGCGATCGCATCGCCGATGCCGAAATCCGGCTTTTCCGCCAGCAGCCAGGGCAAGGTCGTCGCCGCCGGAGCGGTCGATTCGCTGGGCGGCAAGGCGGCGGGGGACCCGTCCTTCGCCAACACCTGCTACAGCCTGGTGGCGCCGGAATACGGCATCTCGGTCGCCAAGGTGTATGCGTGGCAGGGCGGCAAGCTGGTCGGCGTCAAGGGCTCCGGCGGCGTCAGCCCGAAAGGCGCGCCCGCCAGCTTCCGCGCCGAGGAAGCGCGCTATGCCCGCGGCTGGTACGCCAGCATCGCGGCGGATATCTGGGGATAGCCCGGCACGCCAATCCGCGGAACGACAACCGCGAGCGAAGAGGGCCGCCCGATCGGGGCGGCCCTTTTTCGTTACCGGACAGCGCCGGGGCTACGGCCGGATATAGGTCCAGCCCTGCTCCTGCAGTTCCATCAGGCGGACGACGCCGGACGGTACCTTTTTGGCTTCGGCGACCAGCGTGACCTGCTTGCCGGCCTTCTTGCTCATTTTGCGGTGGGTGTTGCCGCACGCCGAGAAGCGCAGGTCCGGGTCGGCCAGGCTCATCGCCGCGACCCGGCCTTTCACCGGCGAGGTATCGGCGCGCAGCATGTGCAGGCCGGGGCCGTAGGCGACGATCTCGATCATCACCTTTTCGCCCTTCGACGCATAGTATTTGCGGATATTCTGCGCATTGTTCAGCGCCATGTTCATCCGCTTGGGATCCCGGTCGTCGACGTGGATCGCCACCTTGTGCATCTTGGCCTGGGCGTGGGCCGGAGCGAGGGAGAGGGGCGCGAACGCCAGCACCAGGCAAAGCGCCAGGGTCGAAGCTATCGGTTTCATCGTTCAGTCTCCGTGGTGAAACGTTGCGTGCGCGGACAGCACGGTGCAGTCGTGTGCCGGGAAATTCCTAGAAATCGAGCGCATCCTGGATTGCCTCGATACCCTTGACCGCGCAATCGTGATCGGCTGCGCCGCCGGGTGCGCCGGACACGCCGACCGCGCCGACAACCGAACCCGCCGCCAGAACCTGCACGCCGCCGCCGACCATCAATGCCTGATCGAGATGTTGCAGGCCGGGATTTACCGTGCCGTCCTTGATCAGGCCGTAAATGGTTAACGTATCCGTGCGGAAGGCAACCGCCGTCCATGCCTTGCGGCGGGCAGTCTCGACGGTATGAATACCGGCCAGCCGGTCGCGCAGCGCCACCTGCACGCCGCCGAACCGGTCCGTAACGACGACGGCGACCTGATACCCGGCTGTACGGCACGCCGCGAGTGTCGCCTGCGCCAGATCGAGCGCTGTCTTCGGCGTCATTACCTTGAAAGTCGCCAGCGGATTTTCCTCGGCCCGGGACGGGGCCGATGGGATTCCGGACACGGTAAGCAGGACGAGCAGGGCAGCAGCCATCGTTACGGGCCGTTTCCAAAGCGGGAACATGGTCATCCTTTCGTGCCGCGGGGCCGGTCGTCCGGTGCGGCCGGCAGCTTGTCCAGCAGCCGTTCCAGCAGCGGCCAGAAGAAGTCCTCGCCGGGATATCCGACCAGGCGGCCGACTTCCCGGCCCCGGTGCCACAGGACGAAAGTCGGCGTATAGGCGATGCCGCGAACCCTGCGGTAGGCCTGCGGGATCGAACTGTCGATATCGACCCGGCGCAGCGGCGCGATCCGGCCGAACCCGGTCTTGCCGTAGGCCGGACCGATCTCCTCGTGCCAGCGCTCGCACCATTCGCAGGTCGCCGACTCGAACATCAGTAATTCCGCCGCGCGCGCAGGCGCCGGAGCGCCCGCAAAGAGACCCGCAAAGAGACCGGCGGCAACCGCAAGAACGAGAAGCACAGACCGGAGTTTCGGCATCGGCGCCCGTTGATTTCCGCCGCGTTCGCATGGCCCGGACCCTGCAAATCGTCGACTTCGATTCGCGCTTGTTAAATTAGAATGTTTGAATATGATACCGCAACTCTGGCGGGGCGAACACAGGATTTGCGCTGTTTCTGCGCCGTCGAACCCCGCCTCGGAAGCAACGTCCCGCCCGACGATCTTCGGTGCGAGGCATGTTCGGGAGGACGAAGGCTTGAATTTTCGACGACTTGTCTTGGCAACCCTTTCCGCGGCCGCGTTTGCCGTGTTTCCATTCGCCGCGCAGCCGGCCATCGGCCAAGGCAAGGCCCCGCTGGCTAAATTCAAGATCGTCGACGAAGACAGCATCCCCGAATCGCTGACCGGCAAGCCGGGCGACCCCGAAAAAGGCAAGAAATGGTCGATCAACACCCGGTTGGGCCACTGTATTGCCTGCCATGTCATGCCGGTCAACCAGCCGTATATGGGCGAGGTCGCACCGTCTCTGGTCGGCGTCGGATCGCGCTATAGCGCCGGGCAACTCCGGATGCTGATCGTCAATCCCAAGGTGGTGAACGAAGATACGGCAATGCCCGCCTTCTACAGGGTCAAAGGTCTGCACCGGGTCACCAAGAGATTCGTCAACAAGACCATGCTGAGCGCCCAGCAGGTCGAGGATATCGTCGCCTATCTTCTGACGCTCAAGGAAGAGAAAAAGGAGTAACCATCTGCGCCGGCCGCCCGACGTAAGCCGGCCCAACGAGGTAACAGGACAGGAACCATGTCACAGACAGAAGTATCCGGCGGCGTCCATCGCCGCAGTTTCCTGATTGCCGCCGGCGCCGGCGGTGCGGCCTTCGCTGCCGCCCAGTTTACGCCGGGCATTGCCCTGGCCGACAAGGCGTTGACCGCGGAGGCCATCAGGAAGGCGATCGGCGACAAGAAACAGATCGAAGGCAGGGTGAGCATCGACGGGCCCGAAATCGCCGAGAACGGCAATACCGTGCCGATCGGATTCGAGGTCGACAGCAAGATGTCCGGCGGCGATATGGTCAAAGCCGTCCATGTCTTCGCCGAAGGCAATCCGCGGCCGGAAGTCGCCAACTTCTGGTTCTCGGGCCAGAGCGGCGCAGCCCGCGGCTCGTTCCGGATGCGCATGGCCAAGACTCAGAACATCATTGCCCTGGCCGAGATGGCCGACGGCAAGGTCTATATGGGCCAACGGTTGGTGAAGGTAACGATCGGCGGCTGCGGCGGCTGACCGGCCGTTGCAACCGCAGGACCGACATCAGGACACAGGGGAAACCGAATCATGTCACGACCCCGCGTACGCGTTCCGCGCAAGATCAAGAAGGGCGACACGGTGACGATCAAGACGCTGATCGCCCACAAGATGGAAACCGGTGTGCGCCGCAACAAGAAAACCGGCAAGCTGATCCCGCGCAAGATCATCAACGGCTTCGAAGCGAAGATCGATGGCGCAACGGTGTTCAAGGCGGCGCTACATCCGGCGGTTTCCGCCAACCCGTATATCTCGTTTACGATCAGCCCGACGAAGAGCGGCGCCATCGAATTCGTCTGGACCGAAGACGGCGGCAAGACGTTTACCAAATCGGCGAAGTTCACGGTCGCCTGACGGCGCTTCCGGAACCCCGCCCGACAACGACAACAGGCAGGAAACATTCATGTTGCGGAAATTGATCGCTGCAGCTGTCTTCGCGGCGTTCGCCGCTGGCGCCGTGTCCGGCGCTGTCGCCGACGACAAGCCGGCAAAACCCTGGGAGCGGAAAGAGGTCCAGGTCAAGGCGCCGAAGGACCATCCGCTGGATTATCTGGTCTCCGGCTACTGGTTCCGGACTCCGAAGACCCGGCAGTTGCAGGACGACGATTTCGAAAACCCGGCCTTCCTGTGGGTCGAACAGGCAATTGACGAGTGGACGAAGGTCGACGGCAAGGCGGGCAAGGCCTGTGCAAGCTGCCATCAGACGGCCGAGAAGAGCATGAAGGGCGTTTCGGCCCGCTATCCGGTCTACTCCGCGAAGAACAAGAAGATGATGGCCGTGCAGCACCAGGTGAACTACTGCCGCGAAAACTACATGAAGGCCAAGAAGTGGAAGTGGGAATCCGACCGGATGCTCGGCATGGCCACCTTTATCGGTCTGCAGTCGCGCGGCATGTCGGTGGCGGTGTCGGTCGACGGCCCGGCGAAGAAGTTCTTCGAGGCCGGCGAAAATTTCTACCATGAGCGCCGCGGCCAGTTCGACCTGGCCTGCGTGCACTGCCATCAGGCGAATTTCGGCCAGTATATCCGCGCCGATCTGTTGAGCCAGGGTCACTCCAACGGCTTCCCGACATACCGTCTCAAATGGCAGAAGCTGGGCTCGCTGCACCGCCGGTTCCGTGGCTGCAACAACAATATCCGGGCCATTCCATACAAGCGGGGCTCGCCGGAATACACCAATCTCGAGCTGTATCTGGCGTGGCGCGGCCTGGGCCTGAAGGTCGAGACGCCGTCGGTCCGCCAGTAAGCGGTATCGAGACGCCGTTCAGGGGCGGCCGGGCCGGTTGGCCGGCCGCCCTTTTCGATTGCGGCTTGGGGATGACGGTTCAGGGCGAGGCAGAATCATGATCACCCGCCGGGACTTCGCGACAGCCGGCGCCGCAGCCGCCCTGATTGCCGGGTCCGGCTCCATCGGCCGGCTGGCCGCGCGGCAGAAGCTGACGCAGGAAGCGCTGCTGGCCTTCGAGCCGGTCGGACAGGTGACCCTGCTGCATTTCACCGACATTCACGCGCAGATTTCGCCGCTCTATTTTCGCGAACCGTCGGTCAATCTGGGCGTCGGCGCGGTCAAGGGGCTGCCGCCGCACATCACCGGCGCCGCGCTTCTGAAAAAATACGGGCTGAAGCCGGGCAGCGCCGAGGCCTACGCCTTGTCCAGCGTCGATTTTGCGAAGCTGGCCGGTTCCTACGGGCGGCTCGGCGGGCTCGACCGCATGGCGACGGCCGTCAACGCCGTCCGCGCCGAACGGCCGGGCAGGACGCTGCTGCTCGACGGCGGCGATACCTGGCAGGGAGACTACATCTCGCTCAAGTCCCGGGGCGGCAGCATGGTCAGCGCCATGAATGCGCTTGGTGTCGACGTCATGACGGCGCATTGGGAATTCACCTACGGCGCCGACCGGGTGAAGGAGATCGTCGAGGAGGAACTGAAATTCCCGTTCCTCGCCGGCAATGTGCGCGACACCGAATGGAACGAGGGCGTCTTCGACAGCACGAAATATTTCGAGCGCGGCGGCGTGAGAATCGCCGTGATCGGCCAGGCCTTTCCGTTCACGCCGATCGCCAATCCGCGCCACCTTATGGAAAACTGGTCGTTCGGCATCCGCGAAAAGGATGTGCGCAAGGCAGTCGCGGCCGCGCGCCGCAGGGCCGACCTTGTCGTGCTGCTGAGCCACAACGGTTTCGATGTCGACCGCAAGCTGGCGTCGCGCGTCGACGGGATCGATGTCATCCTGACCGGCCATACCCACGATGCGCTGCCGGAGGCAGTCAGGGTCAGGAATACCGTGCTCATCGCCTCCGGCTCCCACGGCAAATTCCTGTCGCGGCTCGACCTCGACGTGAAGAACCGCAAGGTCGCCGCCTTCCGCTACCGGCTGATCCCGCTGTTCAGCGACGCCATCGCGCCGGATCCGAAGATGAAGTCGGTGCTGGACGGGCTGCGCGCGCCGCACCGGGCGGTGACGGATAAGGTTATCGGGCGGACGGATACGCTGCTCTACCGCCGGGGCAATTTCAACGGCACCTTCGACGACCTGATCTGCAACGCCCTCCTCGAAGAGCGGGACGCGGAGATCTCGCTGTCGCCCGGTTTCCGCTGGGGCGCCTCGCTGGTTCCGGGACAGGTCATTACCCTGAACGATGTCTACAACCAGACCGCCATCACTTATCCGGCGGCCTATCGCCTGAAGTTCACCGGCAGTTTCCTGAAAACCGTGCTGGAAGACGTTGCCGACAATATCTTCAATCCCGATCCCTACTATCAGCAGGGCGGGGACATGGTGCGTGTCGGCGGGCTGAACTACGACATCGACGTCGGCAAGCCGATCGGCAGCCGCATTGCCAACATGACGCTGATGCGCAACGGCGAACCGGTCGATCCAGCGAAGGAATACACGGTCGCCGGCTGGGCCTCGGTCAATCCGGGCACCCAGGGCCCGCCGATCTACGATGTCGTCGCCGGCTATATCGCCCGCAAAAAGGTCATTACGCAGCCCGAACGCGGCAAGATCCGCGTCAGCGGCATCTAGGGCCCGCCCGCCGTGATCGAGGACATCACCTATCCCGGCGTTCTGCTGGCCGGCATCCTGACTTTCCTGTCGCCCTGCATCCTGCCGATCGTGCCGCCCTATCTCGCCTATCTCGGCGGCATCACGCTCGACCAGTTCGACGACGAGGGCAGGACCGACCGCGCGAAGGCGTTGCGGGTATTCCGGGCCGCGTTCTTCTTCGTTCTGGGTTTCACGACAGTCTTCGTCGCCATGGGGCTGGCCGCGTCGGCGATCGGGCGCTTCGTCGGCGACAATATCGACCTGCTGGCGACGGCCGCCGGCGTCCTGATCATTGTTCTGGGTCTGCATTTTATCGGCCTGTTCCGCATCGGCTTCCTGTTCCGCGAAGCGCGCTTCCAGGTGGATCGCAAACCCGCGGGCGCCGCCGGTGGCTATGTCGTCGGGCTCGCCTTCGCTTTCGGCTGGACGCCGTGCGTTGGCCCGGTGCTGACCGGCATCCTGATGATGGCGGCGGCCAAGGACACATCGCTGGAAGGCGGCTTGCTGCTCGGCGTCTATTCGCTGGGGATCGGCGTGCCGTTCCTGATCGCCGCCCTGTTCGCCGGGGCGTTCCTGCGCTTCATGAAACGGTTCCGCCGATTCATTCCGTGGGTCGAGCGCGCGCTGGGCGCCTTTCTCATCCTCACCGGCATTTTGTTCATCACCGGTTCGCTGAACGAGATCGGCTTCTGGATCCAGGAGCTGTTTCCCGGACTGACGAAGCTGGGGTAGGGGCGCCGCAGCCGTGCGCGGCCCCCGGCAAACCCTTCTATCCCAGATACAGCCAGATCAGCTGGTCGAAGGATTTCAGTTCGCGCAGATTGCTGACGATCCGTGCAGCACTCTTGTCTTTGGCTGAGCGCAACAGGCGGCCGATCGATTCCAGGCTGCCGGGGAACAGCCGTTCGAAGGCGGGATCGGCACGTTCGCGCGGGCCGGCTTCGAGGAAGCAGCGTTTGTACCAATGGGCCAGCGCGGCCAGGCGCTTGTCCATTTCGGCGACCTGCGCGGCGTCGGCGAAGTCCGGCCGCCGGCGGCGGTAGACCCACGCGCCGTCCATCGCCCGGTTCATGGCCGCGATGCAGTCGCTGTAGATCCACAGACCGTGGCGCTTGCGCAGCGCGGCCAGACGGCCTGCGACGGGCTTCAGATGACGGACCGCGGCGTCCTGTTCGTCCTTGTCCACCGCCGCAAGGGCCGCGCCCAGCGCACCGGCAACGGCGTCGAGATCGCCTTTGAAGGCGGCGTCGCCGGCCAGTTTACCCGGCGGTTTCGCCGCGAAGGTCGCCGTCACCCCGGCCCATTTTTCCGTCGCCTGGTCCAGTTCCGTCCCGGCAACCGCCAGATTGCCGGTGCGCAGGTAGAATTGCGCCAACCGGACATGTTTCATCGCAGCGCCGACGGCCCGGTGATAGTCCTGCAGCGTATCGGCCGCAGCCGGTCCGGCCGCGAGCGCCAGCAGCAGGCTGAGCAACAGTGCCCTCATCGCAATTTGTCCTTCAGAAATTCGGCCACCCGATCGGCGACATCCTCGGCAAAGAAATCCAGGAACATGTGGTCCGCTTCCTCGATCGCCGCGAAGCTGACGCGCGGGTTTTTCACTGCCGGCATGCGCAGCGACCAGATCGGGCACCACCTTGTCCTCCCGGCCGGCCAGCACCAGCAGCGGTGCGCCCCGATAGTCGTTGAGCAGGCCGGGCGTATCCCGGCTCGCATCGTTGCGGTGATAGTCGACGAAGCTGCTGGCTTGCACTTTCGCGTTCGGGCAGCTCAGAAAGGGATGGCCTTCCAGCAAGGCATCGCCCGAAGCGGCGGCGGCTTCGACATCGGCCAGCCGGTCGCGTTTGTGGCGCCGGCGGTAGATCGTATCGGCCCTGGCGGCGCTCCAGGTTGCCGGCGCCAGCGCGACTGCCGCAGCGAGGGCTTCCGGCGCCTGCCGCGCGCGCATAATTCACGACCTGGTTGCCGCCGCGCGAATGGCCGAATACAGCCACTTTGCCGGCACCCTGCCGGGTCAGCCAGGCGTGCCAGAGGGCGATCTCCCGGACCGCGTTGCTGTGTTTGTGCCGGTGCACTGCCGTGCACGGATACATACCCGTCCGGCCCGATTCGCCGAACGACAGCGTAATCGCCAGGGACGGTATGTTCCGTTCGGCGAGCGCCTGCTGGACCCCGGCGATGGTCTCCTGCGCCATATGGGCCAGGGTGCCGTGGACCATCAGGACAGCGCCCTTCGACAGCGCCGCGCCGTCCGGAACCGCGAGATTGCCGAGCAGAATACGGTCGCCGTCTTTCAGGCGCACCGGCGCGGCGGCGGCCGTGCCGCCGTTGCCGCGAGCAGGAGCGCCAAGAACCGGGGCAATGATTCTTTGCATATCGCGCTTCCGGACTATCTGAGTCGGGCGGGCCGACTCTATTATTACATTCAGACCCGCGAATATGATAGATTTATGCGAACCGGGTGGAGACAGGGGTTCGAGCGATGATCGGGCGGCGGCAATTCCTGATCGGCGGCGGCGCAGCGGCAGCGGCGCTGGGGGCGGGTGGCCTGACCGGCGCGGCACAGGCCAGCAATCCGGACTGGGTGCCCGGCTACCGCGCGAGCCTGACGGACGACGGATTGCACTCCCAGCCCTGGTTCCACCACGGCTTCCTCAACATGAAGGAAGACCTGGAAGAAGCCGCCGGAAGCGGCAAACGCCTTGCGGTTATCTGGGAACAGAAGGGCTGCCCCTATTGCCGGGAAATGCACACCCGCAACCTGGCGCTGAAAGCGATCAACGACTACATCCGGGAGAACTTCCTGGTCGTGCAGTTGAATATGTGGGGCGCGCGCAAGACGACCGATTTCGACGGCAAGGAGATGGCGGAAAAGGCGCTGGCGCGGCGCTGGCGCGTGAACTTCACGCCGACCGTCAATTTTTTCCCGCCGACTGCCGCCGAGACTGCCGGAAAATCCGGCCGGGACGTCGAGGTCGCCCGGATGCCCGGTTATCTGAAACCGGCGCATTTCCTGACCTACATGGAATTCGTCAAGGACGAGGGTTACAAGGAACAGAGCTTCCAGCGCTATCTGCTGGCCAAGTTCCGCGCCATCCATGACAACGGCGGCGACCCGTTCCGCCTCGACAAGCTGTCCCTGCCGAAATCGTAGGAGCGAACCCATGCGCAGGCTGGTACCCATTTTCGCGGCGCTCTTCTTTATGGGCGCTGCGGCCAACGCCGGCGAAGTAAAGGTAGGCGGCGATGGCCTGTATCATCAGGACTGGTTCCTCCAGAGTTTTCTCGATCTGAAAGAAGACCTTCAGGAAGCGGCCGACTCCGGCAAACGCATGATCGTCCTGTGGGAGCAGAAGGGCTGCCCCTATTGCAAGGAATTGCATCAGGTGAATTTCGTCGACCCGGCGATCCGCAAATATATCCGGGAGAATTTCATCGTCCTGCAGATGGATATCTGGGGCGCGCGCACGGTCACCGATTTCGACGGCAAGGAACTGAGCGAGAAACAGTTGGCGCGCCGCTACGGAGTCCGTTACACGCCGACGATCCAGTTCCTGCCGGCCACGGTGGCCGCAACCGAGGGCAAGACCGGCAAGGCTCTCGAAGTCGCGCGCATGCCCGGCTATCTCAAGCCGGCGCCCTTCCTGATCATGTTCCGTTTCGTGCAAGAAAAGGCGTATGAAAATACGAACTTCCGAAAATATCTGCGCGCGGCGCTGAAGCGGTCGGGGTAGATATTTCTCTGGTATCCGCGGCCGACTGCCGGCTGTTCGAAGATTTGTAGGGGAGGATTTTGAAACCCTCCCCTACGGCTGTTCGTCCGCACAACTCTTCGACGATACCTCCAGTGTCGCCCCGGCCGACCGCAGGGAGAGCCTTAGGCATAGTCCGAATATAGGTTCTTTCGGTGCGTTGGCCCTGCCGGACGACACCCGATTCGTCCATGAAATCCCATGAAAAATCGTTGACATGCCGCCGCGGCCGCCTGCACGCTGACCCCTGCAATCGCATAGGCAGCCCGCTCTGTCGGGTCGCCCGCTGAATAGAACAGCCGTACCCGGCGCGGGACGCCCCTGTGCCTGGCGAATAGGCGGGGAACCACGCTAACGCACTGGTGATTGCTACGGCCCGGCGCCAGCTGGGTCAGGTGAGGCGGGCGACCGGGCAAGGGCCGCGCCGCCTCTGACACACCGATGGACGGTCGCCATCGCCATGCCGTGCTCAGACAAACCGAGCGGGCCTCCGTCTATCGACAGACAGGGAGGCCGTCATGAGAAATCTCTTTGGGACGTTAACGATCGCTGCGGTAGTAATGATCGCCGCGAATGGATCATGGGCTCAGGATTATCGCACCACAAACAAGGCCGGCGGCGCGGCGTGCTTCACAAAAGACGCATATGACGAGTATCGCAAAGCGGCGCTGCGCGCGCACCGCACAAAAGACCCTACTTGGATGGAGCAGGTTTACAATTCCGGGCGGTGCTTCCCCATGGAGCGCGGATTGCGGGTGACGGTGAAAGACTCCAGCATTTCGGGAACGTCGCAGGTCTACCTTCACCCGCGCAGCGGCGGGACACCCATGGAGGTCTGGACTGCAAACGAGAATTTCCGATAAGTCGCGCAGATTTCAAACTGAGAAATTACCGGATCTTCGCTTCGTCCGGGGCGGCAAGGGAGAACGATTCGGACGATGACCGGCGCGCTGTAATCTTGATTTTAAACTGCAATTTATAACAATAACATATTGTTACTAAATATTTTTCAAACATTCTTGATGATGAACCGGTAGACACCGGCATCCTCGCCCGATTCCAGCAGTTCGCATCCGGTCTGGCGGCAGAACGCCTCGAAATCGGCCGTCGCGCCCGGGTCGGTGGCGTGCACTTCGAGCAGGCCGCCCGACGCCATTTTCTTGAGGGCCTTTTTCGCCTTCAGGATGGGCAGGGGGCAGTTCAGTCCTTTGGTGTCGAGGACAACTCATCGGCCATCGGCGGAGGTCTTCCTTTTTGGTCGGTTCGGGCGTGGCGGGTCGTGACCTAGGTCGCCCCGGCCGGCCTGTCATCCGGCCCGGCGTGGAGCCGGACCGACAAATTGTCCGGGGCCGCGGCGGCGATTGCCATTTATTCAAATTATTGAATACAATACCGGGTAGTCCGTCAATGGGACGGCGCGACTCCCGGGGGCCACGGACCTGAATTACTGTACGATCCGGATCGAATCGGCCACGGGATCGGCCGGATGCGCTGCGGCGGGGCCCGATCGTTGACCGGCGCCGGGCTCGAACCGGTCTTCGTCGGCCACGACGTCTACCGCCGCGCGGCTTATGGCGGCAATCACCCGCTGGCGATTCCGCGGGTCGAGACCGCCGTCGACCTGTGCCGCGACCTCGGCTGGATAGATCCCGAGGCGTGGATCGAAAGCCCGGTTGCCGACCCGCAGACCCTCGGCCGGTTCCACCATCCGCGCTATGTCGAGGCCCTGCGACGGGCCGACGAAGGCGGCGAGGTTACGCTGGAAACACGCGAGCGCTTCAATCTCGGCACTTTGGAAAACCCCGTGTTTCCGGGCGTCTACCGGCGCGCTTCGACCTCGGTCGGCGGCTCGATCGAAGCGGCGAAACAGGCGCTCGCCGGCCGGATCGCCTATCATCCGGCGGGCGGCACCCATCACGGCCGCCCCGGCCGGGCGAGCGGCTTCTGCTACTTCAACGACCCGGTCTTCGCCATTCTGACGGCATTGGACGCCGGCGTCGCCTGGCTGGTCCATGTCGATCTCGACGCCCATCACGGCGACGGGGTCCAGGACGCTTTCGCGGATAACCCACGGGTCTACACGATTTCGATCCATGAGCAGGAGCGCTGGCCGCATACCGGCGCGCTGGACGACACTGGCGGCGGGCAGAGCTGCAATCTGCCCGTCGCACCCGGTTTCGCCGATGCCGACCTGGACCTGCTGCTCGCGGATGCCGTGCTGCCGCTGGTCCGGCAGACGGCGCCGGAAATGCTGGTCGTCACCTGCGGCGCAGACGGGCTGGACGGCGATCCGCTGTCCCGGATGTCCCTGTCCAACCGGGCGCTGTGGTCGGCCGTGAAGGCCCTGGTCGCCGAGGCGCCCGGCAGCGTGGTGCTGGGCGGCGGGGGCTACAATCCGTGGACGGTGGCGCGCTGCTGGGCCGGGCTGTGGGGCGTGCTCAACGGTTACCCGATGGCGGAGAAACTCGGCCCGGAGTCGATCCGGCGGCTCGAAGCGCTGGACTGCGATCTGGTCGACGAGGAAGACCGTGATTCGCGCTGGTTGACGACACTGGCCGACGAGCCGCAGGAAGGATCGGCGCGGCCGGAAACGGCGGCCCTGGCCCGGCATGCTCTGGAAATCCCGCGGCGCGGCTGCTGGAGCGGGCTCGCGCGGCCGCGGGCGGCGGCATAACGCGACGGTTGGGGGAGGGCGCAGGCTTTGGAAACAGTCGCCCTGATGGCGCTCGCCGGCCTGGTCATCGGTTTCGGCTTCGGCTTCGTCATCGAACGAACCAATTTCTGTACGATGGGCGCAATTTCGGACGCCGCGACTTTCGGCGACTTCCGCCGTTTCCGGGCCTGGATGCTGGCGATGGCGGTCGCGATTGTCGGCGCGCAGGCCTTGCAGGCCGGCGACCTGATCGATCTCGGCCAGTCGATCTATCTGACCGCCAATTTCGGCTGGCTCGGCGCCATCGTCGGCGGGTTGCTGTTCGGCTTCGGCATGACCATCGCCGGCGGCTGCGGCACGCGCAATCTTGTGCGCTTCGGCGCCGGCGACCTGCGCTCGCTGGTCGTGGTCCTGGTGCTCGGCATCTTCGCCTATATGACGCTGCGCGGCCTGACCGGGCCGGTGCGCGTCGGGCTGGAGGGCGCGACCAATGTCGACCTGGAGGCCGCCGGGATCGACAGTCAGGGCATCGGCGCCTTGCTGGCCGGCGCTTTTGGCGCAGCGGTCGAGACCATGAACCTGATCGTCGCGGCCATCCTCGTCGCTCGGCCTGCTGGGCTGGTGTTTCATGGATTCAGCGCCTTCCGGGCCTCGCCCCGCAATATCGTCGCCGGCCTCGGCGTCGGCCTCGCCATCGTCGCCGGCTGGTACGCCACCGGCGTGCTCGGTTTCGACGATTTCGAGCCGGCGCCGCTGACCTCGCTGACCTATGTGGCGCCGACCGGCAACGCGCTGGTCTATCTGATGACCTTCACCGGCGCGACGATCAACTTCGGCATCGCGAGCGTCGGCGGGGTGGTTCTCGGCGCGTTCGCCTCCGCCGTCCTGCGCAGGAATTTCCATCTGGCGACTTTCGCCGATGTTCAGGACATGCTGCGCAACATTACCGGCGGGGCATTGATGGGCTTCGGCGGCGTGATGGCGCTCGGTTGCACGATCGGTCAGGGCTTGACCGGCATTTCGACCCTTGCGCTGGGCTCCGTCATCGCCATTCTGGCGATTATCGCCGGCGGCATTGCCGGCCTCAAATATATCGAATGGCGCCTGTGATGGACGGTTCCATGATCCTCGGTCAGACCGCCGACTGGCTGGATCGCCTCGCCGCGATCGAGCCGCTGGAGGATGCCGGTTTCGATCCGGGGCTCGTCGCCGAGATGGAATGCAATGCGCCGTCCGTGCTCGACCGGCCGATCCGCTTCTCCACCCCGACGTTCAAGGAATTTCAGTCCGACGAACTGGATGGCTGTGGCAAGAACAGCTTTCCGGCCTTCTCGATTACCGCCGGCGGCTGCGCCCTGATGTGCGACCATTGCCAGGCCAGCATTCTGGAGCCGATGATCCCGGCAACCGGCCCGGACATGCTCGATCGCAAGGTGCGCGATCTGGTGCTGCTGCAGGATCTTGCAGGGTTTCCTGCTCTCCGGCGGCTCCAACAGGCGCAATGAGATCGCTTACGAGCGCTTCTATCCGGTCGTCGAAGGGCTGAAGCGCGATTTCCCCCATCTGAAGATCGCCATCCATTCCGCCTTGCTCGACGAGCGCCGCGCCCGACTGATGGAAAGCGCCGGGGTCGACACGGCGATGATGGACGTGATCGGCGCGCAGGAAACCATCGAGCAGGTCTATCGTCTGGACCGGCCGGTCGACGATTTCGAGGCGACGCTGGCGGCGCTGTGCAGCACGTCGATGGAGGTTGTGCCCCATATCGTCGCCGGCCTGCACTACGGGCGGTTGCTCGGCGAGACTAATGCGCTGGACATTTGCAGCCGCTACGGCATTCACGCCCTGGTGCTGGTCGTCATCATGCCGTTCTACGCCAAGGCCGGGACGTTCGAGACGCCGGACACCGCCGCGGTCGGCCGCCTGTTCCTGGAAGCGCGGCGCCGCATTCCCGACCGTCAGGTATTGCTCGGCTGCGCCCGGCCGGCTGGCATGCACAAGCGGGTGACCGACGCCTACGCCGTGATGGCCGGACTGGACGGCATCGCCTTCCCGGCCGACGGCGCGGTTGCCGTGGCCGAGGCCATCGGCCGGCCGATGGAGCAGCAGCATGCCTGCTGTTCGATCAAAGTCGGTGGCGAGACGGTGACCGTTCCCGCGAGTTGCGCCGCATGACCGGTTCCGTCGATATTCTCGTCGTCGGCCTCGGACCTGCCGGCGCCTCGGCGGCGCGGGAGGCTGCGAGGGGCGGCGCCTCCGTGCTGGCGGTCGACCGCAAGCGCGCGGCCGGCGAGCCGGTGCAGTGCGCCGAGTTCGTGCCGCGGCTGATCGGCCAGGAAGTCGACGGCATGGCGCCGGTCGCGGTCCAGCCGATCGAGGCCATGCACACCTTCGTCGAGACGGGGGCCTTCGACACGACGGACCATTTCACCGGCACGATGATCGACCGCAGCCGCTTCGACGCCTTGCTGGCGGAGCAAGCGCAGGACGCGGGCGCGGCGTGCCGTTTCGGCGAGTCCTGGGACGGCGGCCAGGATGTCAAAGCCAGGCTGGCGATCGGCGCCGACGGACCGCGCTCCCGGGTGCGCGCGCTGGCCGGCCTGGCGCAGCCGCGGCTGATCGAAACCCGGCAGGTCACGGTGCCGCTCAATGACCGGAACCGGGCGACGGACATCTTTCTCTCCGCCGAAATCGAGGGCGGCTACGCCTGGTTGTTCCCAAAAGGGACGGTCGCCAATCTCGGTGTCGGCGTCTGTCCGTCGGCGCGCCGAAAGCTCAAGCCGGTTCTGGAACGGTTGCGCCAGCAACTGATTGCCGAGGGCCGGATCGGCGACGCGATCCTCGACCGGACCGGCGGCGCAATTCCGGTCGACGGCATCGTCGGGCCGGCCGCCACACTGCCGGACGGGACGCCGGTGCTGCTGGCCGGCGATGCCGCCGGGCTGACTAACCCGGTGACCGGCGCGGGGATTCCCGCCGCGGTCATGTCCGGCGCCATGGCGGGCGAAGCGGCTGTCCGCTGGATTGCCGGCGCGGCGGATGCTCTGGACGACTATAATGAGGAAATCGAAGACCTGTTCGGCGCTTCGCTGCGCCGGGCCGTCCGCCGGAGGCGGGAGCAGGAACAGGCCTTCGCCGCCGCGATCCCGCAGCCCGCCGACCTGCGGCGCGGCTGGATCGCCTATCCAGAATACTGGGCCGCGTGACCGCGCCGCGCCGCCGAACGCGATGGGAGCAACATGACCTGTCTCAAGCCCGAAGCCGCAGCACCCGCCGACACCGGGCCTAACGGCGCGGATTTCAACCCCTTCGCCGTCATGCAGCCGCGCCGGCCCGATGTCATTCCGCAGGATTTCCGCAACGGTGGCCGGGTGAAAGCGGCCGACGTCGCGCCGGCCGGCGTCTATCTGCCCAACAACAATGTCATGACCCCGGCGATGCGCTCGCCCGAATATGTCCAGATGTCGACGGCGGCGGCGATCACGCTCGGGATTATGCCCGGCATGCTCTACCGCTGCGCCTGCACCCGCTGCCTCAACCTGCTGCTGACCTATCCCGAAGGCTGCCGGGCCAACTGCGCCTATTGCGGCCTCGCCCGGCACCGGGAAGCCGACCGGGACTATGCCGACCGCAATTTCATCCGGGTCGACTGGCCGGCGGTGCCGATGGCGGAGATCGTCGAAAAGGTGGCGGCGGACGGCGAGAACACGCCGTTCCACCGCATGTGCATCAGCATGATCACCCATCCGCGCTCGGACGACGATACGGTGACGGTGCTGAAACAATGGACCGACCGGATCGATCCGGCGACCGTGCCGGTCTCGATCCTGTCCAACCCGACGACGATGCAGCGCGCGGACGTCCGGACGCTGAAGGATCTGGGCGCCGACATCTTCACCGTGGCGCTCGACGCCGCGACACCGGCCATCTTCGACCGCACCCGCGGCAAGGGCGTCGACAGTCCGCACAGCTGGAAGAAATACTGGGAAATCCTGATGGACGCCCGGGACATCTTCGGACCGCAGAAATTCGGCGCCCATATCATCGTCGGCATGGGCGAGACCGAGTTCGACGTGCTGAGCCTGGTCCAGCAGATCGTCGATCTGGGCGCCCACAGCCACATGTTCTGCTTCTTCCCGGAAAAAGGCTCGCTGATGGATCATCTGCCGGCGACGCCGCGCGACCAGTGGCGGCGCGTGCAGCTCGCGCGCTATCTGATCGACTATTGCGATGTCCGGGTCGAACGGATGGGCTTCGACGGCGAGGGCAGGGTGACGGACTTCGGAATGCCGCAGGCCGAACTCGACATGATTATCGATGGTGGAATCGCCTTCCGCACCTCCGGCTGCCCCGGCAAGTTCCAGGAGGATATCTCGGCCTGCGACCGGCCCTATGGCGATTCGCCGCCGAGCAACATCGCCAGCTATCCGTTCCAGCCGGCCGACGCCGATCTCCGGCGAATTCGCCACCAGTTGGATATGGAGAAGCCGGGCAAGACCTACGAACCGGGCGAAGAGTTCGAGGATCCGGACGATGAGCCGACCGCCGGCCGCGCGGCGGCGGGGGTTGGCGCACCTTGAGCGATCCAGCCGACCGGCCCGAGTTCCGGGTCATCGACACGGGGGTGCGCGACGGCTGCCACCAGATCGCGTTCGACCAGGCGCTGGTCGAGTTGCGCAAGGACGGCGCGGTGCCGGACACCGTCCGCTTCCTGCGCTTCCCGCCGACCGCCCTGATCGGCCGGCACCAGGACCTGAGCCGGGAATTGAAGCTGGATCATTGCCGGGAGGCCGGCATCGGCATCGTGCGGCGGATTACCGGCGGCGGGGCGATCTATCTCGATGAGGGCCAGCTCGGCTGGGAAATCGTCTGCGACCGGCGCAGGATCGGCGCGGCGACGCTGCCGGAAATGACTGCCCGGATATGTACCGCGGCGGCGGCCGGCCTGTCGTCTCTCGGAATCGCGGCGGAGTACCGCCCGCCGACGGATATTGTGGTCGACGGCCAGAAGATCTGCGGGACAGGCGGCTATTTCGACGGCGACATCGTCATGTATCAGGGCACGACGCTGGTCGATCTCGATTTGCCGGCGATGATGGCCGCCATCAATGTCGCAACGCCGAAGGAGGGCGCGCCGCCGCCGACGCGGGTGACGACCCTGCGCGCCCTGTTGCCGGATGCCGACCTTTCGATCGGCCGGCTGCAGGCGGCGCTGGTTGCCGGCTTCGAGCAGGGCCTTGGGATCGCCTGCACGCCGTCGCAGCCGGACGACGCGGAGGAAATTCTGGCGCAACGCTTGTGCGACGAGGAATTCGGCACCGAAGCATTCATCGGCGAAATCGACGATCCGGGTGCCGATGCCTCTGTCCGTCATGGCGAAAGCGGCGCGGTCAACGCCTGGCTGCGGGTCGAAGGCCGCAGCAACGACCGGGTACGCGAAGTGCTGTTCACCGGCGACTTCGTCGTTGTGCCGCCGCGTCTGGTGATGGATCTGGAAGGCAGCCTGCGTGGCGCCTCATCCCGGGACGCGTCTGACCGGGTATCGGCCCATTTTGCCGAGACACCGCCCCAGATTACGACCGCGCCGCCGGAGGCGTTTGCCGGGGCGATCGCCGCCGCATTCGCTTCGGCTTGATATAGCCGGGACATGAAATCCCTCTCGGTCATTCAGCATACGTCGGCCGAATATCTCGGCCTGATGGAAGACCATTTCGAAGGCCGCCGTATTCGCTTCACCTATATCCGGCCTTTCACCGAAGGCGTCGCGCCGCCCGATCCGGACTCCGTCGCCGATGGACTGGTGCTGCTCGGCGGCGGGCCGTGGGGTTCGGCCGGGGAACGCGACCTGCCGACCCTGGAGCCGGAAGTTGCCATCGCCCGCACCTGCCTGATGCTGGAAAAGCCGCTCATCGGCATCGGTCTCGGCGCGCAAATTCTGGCGCTGGCGGCAGGCGGCACTGTCGAATCAACACCGCTGCGCTTCACGCTCGATACCGCGCGGCGCTGCCTGGACGGGGCACTGAACGGTTACTTGCCGGATGCGTACCCCGTCGCCGTCTACGGCCGGGACCGGGCCGTGCCGCCGGGCTATTCGCAGATCCTGGCGCGCGACGGCGCCGGCGAACCGGCGCTCTGGCAGGTCGGCGCCAACGCGTTCGGCTTTTCCGGCCATCCCGGCCTCAAGGTCGCGATGATCGAGGACCTGATCATGGAGTTCGAGGAAGCGCCGGCCGATCCGGTTCCGACCCTGCGCGATCTCCGCGCGGCGCAGGGCGCTATCGAAGATGCGCTGGTGCCGATCATGACCGGCCTGGTCCAGATGACCGGCCTGATGCAGGAGGCGCGGGATTAGCCGCATCCGCGTCCGCCGGCGCGGCAGAAAAGTTCGATGGCACGCCGATTTCGGCTGGTCCATCCCCACGGGATGTCGAACAATCGGATTCGGCCCCGTGGCATGAATGGGCGCAGGGCCCGCGACATATTCAAAAGTTGCTATCTGTTGTGAATTTCAATACGTTGCGCTGACAGATGGTCAGCGAATGGTGAGGGAGGCGCGTCGTGTCCGACAAACTGGTCATCGTGATGGCGAATACGGACCCCCGCAACGGCGAGGAACTCGGCGCCCCGATCTTTCAGGCCACCGTCGCCGCAGCGATGGAGTATGAGGTCGATGTCATCTGCACGGCCACATCGGGCCGCCTGATGAAAAATGGCGTCGCCGAAAAGCTCGTTGTCAAGGAAGGCTCGCCGAAATCGGTCTACGACTTCATCAAGGACGCCCACGAAGCCGGCGTGAAATTCTACTGCTGTTCGCCCAACCTCGACCTGTTCGACATGACCAAGGACGATCTGATCCCCGAATGCGAAGGCATTGTCGGCGGTGCCCATCTGATCGAGGAGATCATGGAAGACGACGTCAAGGTGCTGACCTACTGAGGAGAGGGTTCCGACAAGGGAAATGGATCACGGCGCCGCCACCCGCGTTCAGGAGCATATCGGCGATCCGCTATCGGAGTCGCCGCCGCTCGACCGCGACGATCTCGAAGAGATATTCGCCGATATCCAAGGCGACCTGCGCTACGACCACGAGCTGAACGGCTGCCTGAACTGCGGTATCTGCACGGCGACCTGCCCGGCCGCGCACTATTACGATTTCAGCCCGCGCGAGATCGTCCAGCTGCTCTGGACGGAGAATCTCGAGGGCATCTACGACGCGATGCAGGAAAAGATCTGGGCCTGCGCCCAGTGCTACACCTGCGCCGCGCGCTGCCCGTTCGGCAACAGCCCGGGCGGCCTTATCATGCTGATGCGCGAGGTCGCGATCAAGCATGGCATGGAATCGGCGAAGAATGTGCTGCGCCCGTTCAGCCGGGTCATGCTGAAGCTGATTTCGACCGGCAACCAGCTCGCGCCCGACATGATCAATCCGGATCATTTCGCCGACTGGGGCCCGAACATCAGCAAGATCGATGCGCCGCTCAAACTGCTGCGCAAGGCGATCCCGATGCCGACGCTGAACACCACGGCGACGGCTTGGGAAGTCAATCTGAAGACCTCGGTCGAGCTCTACACGATCTGGGAAATGACCGGCGTTCTCGATCAGCTCGAAGGGATCGACGAGAATCTGTTCGATGTCATCACTGACATCATGGATGAGAAACGCGAAGACTGGGAAGACTTCCTGGAAGAGCAGGAAGACGAAGACGACGATGATTGAGCCGCCGCCGGCGGCTCACGCAGGAGACACGGATATGACGGGCACGACGAACTCTGCCGGCGACAGCGGCGAACGCTTCACCGGCCACGGCAGCGAATGGCGGGATTCGAACCTGTCGGCGCAGGATGCGCGCACCGCGACGTCCTGGGTCGAGGCGAGGGTCGACAAGCGCTCCATGCTGACCAACAAGGATCGCGTCGAAGACGTGCGCGATATCATGTGGCAGCTCGAGAAGGACGGCGAAATCGCCGTGCACCGGCTCGATGACGGACACCGGCCTGTCGAGGTCAAGACGCTCTACGGCTGGACCAAGCGGATTCCGACGACCCGGCTCTGGCACCACAAATCCTGCGGCCAGTGCGGCAACATCCCGGGCTACCCGGCCTCGCTGCTTTGGCTGATGAACGAGTTCGGCACGGAATATCTCGACGAGACCGACCAGACTTCCTGCACCGCCTGGAACTATCACGGCTCGGGCATCGGCAATCTCGAGAGCCTGTCCGCCGTCTTCCTGCGCAACTTCCATCAGGCCTATGTCAGCGCCCGTGCGCAGGGCCTGCCCGACGCCTACTATTATCCGCTGGTCCATTGCGGCACGTCGTTCGGCAACTACAAGGAAGTGCGCCAGTATCTGCTGCACTCGGCCGAGCTGCGCGACCGGGTGAAGAAGATCCTCGGCAAACTCGACCGGCTGGTCGACGGCAAGCTGCTGATCCCGGAAGAGATCGTGCACTATTCGGAATGGTTGCATGTCGTGCGCGACCGGATCGCGGCGCGCCAGACCGTCGACGCCAGCGGCATCCGCGCAACCATCCATCCGGCCTGCCATGTCTACAAGATGGTGCCGGAAGACGCGATCTACGACGACGATATCCTGGAAGGAAACCGGGTTGCCGTCTCGACCGGTGTCATGGATGCGCTGGGCGCCCAGGTGATCGACTATTCGACCTGGTACGACTGCTGCGGTTTCGGCTTCCGCCACATCATTTCCGAACGCGAGTTCACCCGCTCCTTCGCCATCGACCGCAAGATCAAGGTCGCGGTGGAAGAGGCGCGGGCCGACGTGATGATCGGCCACGACACCGGCTGCATCACGACGCTGGACAAGAACCAGTGGATCGGCAAGGCCGCCGGCAAGGACTACGACCTGCCCATTCTGGCAGACTGCCAGTTCGCGGCGCTGGTCTGCGGCGCCCATCCGTTCAAGATCGTCCAGTCGCACTGGCACGCGTCCTCGACCGAGACGCTGATGGAGAAGCTGGGCATCGACTGGCGCGCGGCGAAAGCGGAATTCGAGGCCTATCTCAAGCAGGTCGAGGCCGGCCATCAGGAGAATCTCTACGATCCGCGTCTGATGATTACCTCCGGCCCCGGCTTCAAGCGGATCGAGCCCGGGACACTCGCGCCCGCGACACTTGAGACACGAGTATGACCAAGCCGGTCCTTGTGGTCGGCGGCGGCCCGGCCGGGCTTGCCGCGGCAACGGCGCTGTCCGGAGTCGGCCGGAAGGCGGTTCTTGTCGAGAAGGAAGACCGGCTCGGCGGGGCGCCGATCCTGTCCGGATACGCCAAACTCGTGCCGACCGGGGAATGGGCGAGGGACGCGATCGGCGGCATGGTCGGCCGGGTCGAGGGCGATGCCGCCATCGACGTCCGCACCGACCGTACCGTCAAGGATTTTACGGGCGAACCGGGCGCGTTCGCGGCCACCCTGTCCGACGGCGCGACGGTCGAGACCGATGCGGCCATCCTGTGCACCGGCTTTACCCATTTCGATTCGGTCAACAAACCCGAATGGGGCTTCGGCACCTTCCCCGATGTCGTGACCACGACCCAGGTCGAACAGATGATCTCGTCGGAGCGGGGCGTGCGCTGCCCGTCCGACGGCCGCAAACCGAAGCGGGTGGCCATCTTGCTGTGCGTCGGCTCGCGCGACCGCCAGATCGGCCGCGAATGGTGCTCCAAGATCTGCTGCACCGTCAGCTGCAACATCGCGATGGAAATCCGTGAGGAACTGCCGGATTGCCATGTCTACATCTACTACATGGATATCCGCACCTTCGGCCTGTCCGAGACGACCTACTACTGGCGCAGCCAGGAGGAGTTCAAGGTCAAGTATATCAAGGCCCGGATCGCCGAAGTGACCTCAGACGGCGAGCGCCTGATCGTCAAGGGCGAGGATACGCTGGTCAAACGGCCGATCACCATTCCCTTCGACCTGGTCGTCCACGCCATCGGCATGGACCCGAATGTCGATAACCTGCTGCTCTCCAGCATCTTCGATATCGAGCTGGAGCCGCACGGAAATATCGCGCGCCAGTCGGCCTATGGCGGCATGGGGCGGACCAACCGGCCCGGCGTGTACGTCGCCGGCGCGGCGACCGGGCCGGAAACCATCGACGACTCCATCGCCCAGGCCAATGCGGCGGCCATCGCCGCGCTGTCCGCCGCCTACATCCCGGCCGGCAAAGCGGCCTGAGCGGATGATCGCGCAGGCCTTGCGGAGAATGGCGGGGCGGGACCAGCCGATCCTCGAACGGCCGGAGCTGCATCTGTCCGGCCCGCACCTGCGCCAGGCGCTGGAAAGCCTGATCGCGGGCAGCGAGGAACAGGGCGGCGTCGAGCGCTATGTCGAGGCCTTGAAGCTGAAGACCGCCTCGTTCCAGGCTGCTTTCGCTGACGGCGCGGCCGGCCTGCAGCCAGCGGCCTTCAAGGAACTCTGCTCGCTGATGCCCTCGGTGCGCCGCCGCATCGCGCCTTATCTGGACCGGCGGGGCTTCGCCGCTGTCTGCACGGCGATCGAGGCGCTGCTGGAGGGCGGGGCCGACACGACGACGGCCGATGCCCGGCTCGACGCCTTCGAACGCGCCTTTCCGCGCGACCGCGAACATCGCTGGGTCCGCGACCTCGCGGCCGAGTTGCTGCACAATATCGATCCGGAGCGCTATCCGCTGATGCAGCGCTGGGTCTGGAACGCCAGGACCAACACCGGCGCGCTGCGCGAAATCTGGTGGGCCGACAATGTCGACCACATCATGATCGACGTGCCGGACAACTACGGCACGTTCCTTATGCTGCGCGAGGAACTATCGCAGTTTTTGACGGAAAACGGTGTGTTCCGCGATATCCTGCAATATGGCGATCTGGTGACCGCGCATGTTTATGCCGGCTATATCGGCGAGCAGGGCGGGCAATATCTGCGTACCGATTTCGCGACTCCGGAAGACCCGATGCTGCACACCCGCCGGATGCTGGGCCTGGACGGCGTCGGCGCCAAAGGCCGGTCGAAGGTCAAGGCGATCGACGGCGACGCGCAGGCCGTCGGCGATCCCCGGCTGCTGAACTAGGCCGGGCCATGCCGATCCACGAACAGTCCCTGATCCGGCCGGAGAATATCAAGACCCACGACAAGCTGGAGATCGACGGCGTCGATGTGTCGGGCCACTGGTCGACCTTCATCGAATCCCGGGTCGTCACCAACTACAACGAAGCGCTGGAAGACGAGATCGCGGCGCTGCCGGGCGGCGAGTATATCCATCGCTGCTGGCAGTGCGGCTCCTGCACCAATTCCTGCACGGTCAACGCCGTCAACCCGGACTTCAACCCGCGCTACTGGATCTACCTGATCCGCACGGGCATGGAATCGGAGTTGCTGCGCGACAAGGACATCATCTGGCAGTGCATATCGTGCAACAAATGCACCTATGCCTGCCCGCGCGATGTCGAGCCCGAAGGCGTGATGAAGGCGACGGCGCACTGGCTGGAACTGAAAGGCCACACGCCGAAATCGCCCTCGATCATTTTCGACGAACTGTTTGCCGAACAGGTGATCGCGCGCGGCAAGATCGAGGAAGCGTCGATCATCCGGGGCTTTTTCAAGCGTACCGGGCAGCCGCTGATGCAGGACTGGCTGGTCCAGATGGCGCGCAACCTGATGATGAAGCTGCCGGTCGGCCTGATGCGGCGCATGGGCCTCGCCATGCTGTTCCGGCCACGCACTGCCGGCTGGTCGAAAGCGCGGGCGGCGCTCGAGGAATATGTCGAGGAATGCGAACACGAACAGCGCCGGGCGCTCGGCCTCGGCGACGGGAAGCAGGAATGAGCGAAAACCGCAAATACGACCGGGTCGCCTACTATCCCGGCTGTGCGCTGGAAGGCACGGGCCACGCCTACAACCGCTCGACCAAGGCGGTCGGTAAGGCGCTCGGCCTGAAGCTGGACGAGGTCAGGAACTGGAACTGCTGCGGGGCGATGGAGGTCAAGAATATCGACCCGAAGATCCAGACCTATCTGTCGTCCCGGGTGATGTCGATCGCCGCCAACGAGATGGGCCACGATGTCGTCATGGCGCCGTGCAACGGCTGCTACCACAATCTGAAGAAAGCCGAATACGATCTGGAAAACGACGACGGAACGAAGGAAGTCGTCGACCGGCTGTCGACCAAAGCGGGCCACGAGACCTACCGGGCCGGCCAGGTCGAGACCATCCACGCGCTCGACTGGATCAAGGACGGAATCGGCGAGGAGGGGCTGAAGGCCAAAGTCAAGAACAGCCTGCAAGGCGTTAGAATCGCGAATTATTACGGCTGCATGTATACAAGGCCGCGCCACATCTTTCCGGAGAAGGACCGGGGATCCGGCTCCGAATCGACCTTCGAGCCGCATTTCATGGACGACCTGCTGGCGGCGGCCGGGGCGGAGAATGTCGATTTTCCGCTCAAGACCGCCTGCTGCGGCGGCGCCCACACCCTGTCGGACAGCGATATCTCGACCAGGCTGGTATTGAATATCCTCGAAGCGGCCGAAGCGTCCGGCGCGGACGTGATCGGCCACGGAATGCCCGACCTGCCATTCCGGCCTGGAGATGCACCAGATCCGCGCCGAGAAGAGGCTGGGCCGCAAGACGACGGTGAAAATCCTTTATTTCACCCAATTGCTCGGCATGGCCCTGGGCCTGAGCGCCCGGAAGGTCGGCGTGCACGAGAATGTCTCGGATTCGCGCGGCTTCCTGAAAGAAAAGGGCTTGGCGTGAGACCGTTCGCCGACATAGAAGCCGCCCTCGACACGGTCGATCCGGCAGCAACCGATCCGGCTGGCCATCTGCTGAGCCTGGCCGAGGCGGTGCTGGAGAATTGGATCGAGGCGCGCGATGAGGCGCCGACACTGGAGGAGCGCGAAGGCTTCCGGCTGCTCGCCCTGCACCGCCAGGGCGCCCGGGGCGAGCCCAGCTTCAACGCCTGCCGCGAAACCGCCCGCGAAATCGCCTACCGCGCCAACCTGCTGCGCGTGCAGCCGAACCATGAGGAGAATGCCGCGCGCGCCGCCATGATGGCGATGCTGGTCCGCCATCTGCTGCTGTTCGTCTCGGGCAAAATGCAGGTTGCGGCGCTTGGCGAGTTTTGCTGTTCATCGCGCACGCTGCGGTCGCTCGACGGGGATGCCGCCGGGGCGCCGGTCGACGAGCCGGAACATCAAAAGGTTGCTTGATCCATGCCGACAGTCCGCGGATGCCATCTGCCCGAACGATCTGCTCTACGACGTGCCGAATCACATCTGGTTCACCGAGAACGGCGACGGCAACCGTGCGCCTCGGCATGACCAGCGTGGCGACGGCG
>CBDFNA010000001.1:0-15400 GCA_965249845.1 Alphaproteobacteria bacterium | reverse complement strand
CGCTGTTCTGCCGTACCCGGATTGCGCCGGGCCTGGGGACTTTGCCGCCGTTGGTTGCCGTTTTGCCCGAATAATCCGTTCGCTTCGCCGAAACCGTCATCGATCGCACCGAACTGGCCGGCCATGCTGCCGACGCGCATTCCCAGCGGCCAGGTCGGTCGCCGGCCCAGGATATCGCGCTCGATCTCGCGCTCGATCTGGTCCTCGGTCAGGCCTTTGTAGTAGTTCCAGGCCTTGTTGTATTCGGCGACGTGCGGGAAGCAGAACCAGTAATAGTCGTTCAGCGCCGTCGGCGATTTCGGCGCCCTGTGCTCGCCGGCTTCCGTGCAGGTCGGGTGATCGCAAATCTTGCCCTTCGCCGGCTTCTTCAGGCCGAGCGATTCGCCGAGATTGTCGAAGGATTCGAGCGGGATTTTGCGCATGCTGCATTATGGCGCGCCGGCCCGGCAGGAACAAGGAATGGAAGGACGCGGCCCGGCCGGGTTCCCGGTAGGGCTTCCGGTCAGGTTCCCGGTCAGGTTCTGGGGGAGGCTCCCCGGTCGAGCCGGCAGGTCAGGTCCCGGTTGCCGACGGCGCTTGCCACCGGTCCGACGAGGCGACGATGGCGACCCCGCCGACAATCAGGACAAGGCCCAGCACGAGCGGGATTGTCAGGGCTTCGCCCAGGATCAGGGCGCTCAGGATCAGGCCGCCGGCCGGAACGCCCAGCATGGCGAGTGATGTAGTGACCGCGGGCAGGGCCCGGTTGATGGAAACCACCAACCATACCGCCAGCGCCGTTGCCAGCGAACCGTTGTAGAGCAGGATCGCGATCGAAGGGCCGTTCCAGATAATCGGCCTGCCGGAATCGGCCGCAATTGCCAGGGCAAGCGCCATCGCCCCGGCGACCAGTAATTGCCAGGGCACCGCGTCCATTGGCGTGCAGTGCCAGACATGGCGTTTGACGAAGACGATTCCAGTCGCCCAGCACAGCGCACCGCCCAGCAGGATCATGTTGCCTTTCACGAACTGGCCGTCCGACCAGTCGAAGGACAGCGGGGTGAACAGGACGGCGAGCCCGGCCAGTCCCGTCAGCAGGCCGAGGGCGCGCAGGCCGGTCAGCCGCTCGCCCAGGAACAGCATGGCGCCGGGGACGACCCAGATCGGCGTCGAGTAGGCCAGCAGGGAGGCGCGCCCGGCCGGGACATACTGGAGGCCCCAATGCACCAAGCCCATATACAGGCCGATCTGGATGCCCCCGACGACCGCGATCATCGGCCAGTCGTGGCGCGACGGCAGCCTGAGGCGGCGCTGCCAGGCCAGCAGCAGGAAATTGAACCAGAAGGGCGGAAGCCAGGTCAGGCCCATCTTCATGAACGGCCAGTTGACGCCCCAGATGCACACAATGGCGGCGAGCAGCCCATAGGCGGCGGCCACCGAATGCGGCGCGGGCGGGTTGGCCGGGTCGGTGGCCGGGTGGGTGGCCGGTTCGTTGGTCGGCAGGGGGTCGGGCATGTCGGTCAATCGGAAGATCGACGCCGCGGCGTGCGCTGGGGGCATGTGAGGCGGCGGGCAGGGTATCTTGACCGGACGGCCGGACAAACCCCACTTGTGCCGATGCAACGGCCCTGCCGTCCATATCCTGTTTGTCTCAATCGAAGGACCTGTCCATGAGTGTCGCCGAATCGATCCGCACCAAACTGACCGCGGCTTTTGCACCGACATCGCTGGAAGTCATCGACGAATCGCATCTGCATGCCGGCCATATTGGCGCGCGCCCGGAAGGGGAAACCCATTTCCGCGTCGTCATGACCGCAGCGGCCTTCGGCGGCTTGAGCCGGGTGGACCGGCAACGGCGGGTCTACGACCTCCTCGCTCCGGAACTGGCCGGTCCGGTCCACGCGCTCGCGCTCAAACTCGAGGCGCCGAAGCCTCACGGTTCGTGACGCTGCTGCCCGGCAGGCCGGATGAGTGGGCAGGCCGGACAAGAGGGCGGACGAAAAAAGAGGGCGACCAAAGGCCGCCCATAGAGTCGCTGATGAGGAGTGACGGAAAAATGCCCGATGGGCATTGCTTCCAATGGTGAACTGTCACAGACAATATCACCTAACGAATGAGGATTGATGAGATATCGCGTAAAGCCGATTGCCTATTCACTCACAACTTCCAGTCATTGTCAAACAATAAATGAGTACCGCTTGAAAATACAGCGAAAATCATTTGAGACAGACCTGACGGCGTCTCTGATCGATGCTTGAATTGCGGCGCCCGGTATGGATGAGCAGTCGATTTTTTGCTCTGGCTCCCTCAGGAACGGGCTGCGGCGGGTAGAAGTTCAGCCGAATTTCGGCTCTCCCGAAGTCTTCCCGGAATCCTCGTTTGCCTGCTGCCGGGCACGACCTGCGATCGACGGCGCGCAAAGGGCGTCGGATGGGATATTCGCTTGTTCCGGGCAGGCAGGCAGGATCGTATCGAGTGGCCTGCAGCAAAAAAATCGACGTAAAGCCGAATTATCGCACGGGCCGGTAACGGATTGTCTTAAAAGCGCAAACCGGCTCATAGTACCGGGCTTGGCTACAGGGAGACCGGCGTTCGATGGGCCGCCTGACCACCCATGTTCTCGATACGAGCGCCGGCCGGCCGGCTGCCGGTATCGCGATTGTGCTGGACCGGCTGGAGGCTGGCGGACGGGCGCGGCGCGCCGAAACCGTCACCAACAGCGACGGGCGCTGCGATGCGCCGCTGCTGGAGGGCGACGCCTTCACCGCCGGCGTCTACGAGCTGACGTTCGCCGCCGGGGCTTATTTCCGGGCGCGGGGCGTGGACCTGCCCGATCCGCCATTTCTGGACGCGGTGATCATCCGGTTCGGCATTGCGTCGCCGGACCAACATTATCATGTGCCGCTGCTGATCTCGCCCTTCGGCTATTCCACCTATCGCGGAAGCTGATGCGCATGGCGCGCACGATCGCCTTTCTGCTGAACGGCGCGGTGGAAACGGTTTCGGATGTCCCGCCGACCACGACCCTGCTGCAGTATCTGCGCCGCAACAAGGGGTTGACGGGCACGAAGGAAGGCTGCGCCGAGGGCGATTGCGGCGCCTGTACCGTGGCGCTGGGCGATCCGGCGGAGAATGGAGAAATTCGCCATCGCGCTGCCAATGCCTGCATCCTGTTTCTGCCGATGGTGCATGGCCGGTCGGTGACCACTGTCGAAGGCCTGGGGCGCGGCTCCGGGCCGGTGCCGGTCGGCGCCGACATGCATCCGGTGCCGCGCGCCTTCGTCGAGCATCACGCTTCCCAGTGCGGTTTTTGCACGCCCGGCTTCGTCATGTCGGCCTATGCCGCCTGGCTGGAGCGTGAGCCGCTGAACAAGCGGAGCGTGGACGATCTGCTGGCCGGCAACCTGTGCCGCTGCACGGGCTACGGGCCGATCGTCGATGCGACGCTTGCCCTCAATGGAGCCGCGTCGCCTGAGGCGGAAGTCGCCGCGGCGACAGAGGCGGCCCGGCAGTTGCAGGACGCATCGGATGCCGGTTCGTTGAGCTACGAATTCGGCGGCCAGCGTTGGTTCGGGCCGACCGGCCTCGACGAGCTGGCCGACCTGTGCCAGGCCCATCCCGACGCCACCATCGTAGCCGGCGCGACCGATGTCGGCCTGTGGGTGACCAAGCAGCACCGGCGGCTCGATACGGCGATCGACATCGGCCGGGTCCGCGCGCTGAACGAACTGACGGTAACCGGCGGAACCATGCGCATCGGAGCCGGCGTAACCTGTACCGACGCCTTCGACGCCATCGCGGGGCGCTGGCCGGACTTCGGCGAACTGCTGCGCCGTTTTGGCGGCCGCCAGGTGCGCAATGCGGCGACGATCGGCGGCAACATCGCCAACGGCTCGCCGGTCGGCGACAGCCCGCCGGCCCTGATCGCGCTCGGTGCCACGCTCGTCCTGCGCAGGGGCAAGGCGCAGCGCCGCCTGCCGCTGGAGGCCTATTTCCTCGACTACGGCAAGCAGGACCGGCAGCCCGGAGAGTTCGTCGAGGCCGTCGAGATTCCGCTCGATACCGGTGCGGAAGAGCTGAAATGCTACAAGATATCGAAGCGCTTCGATCAGGATATCTCGGCGCTCTGCGGCTGTTTCAACATCCGCATCGAAGATGGCAGGGTCGCCCGCGTGCGCATCGCGTTCGGCGGCATGGCGGCGACGCCGAAGCGGGCGCTCGCGGTTGAGGCCGCGCTCCGTGGCAAGCCCTGGACCGAAGCGGCCATTGCCACAGCCCTGCCCGCCTTCGCGGAGGATTTCGCACCGATCGACGACATGCGTGCCTCGGCCGGCTACCGCCTGCTGGCGGCGCAGAACCTGCTGCGGCGCTGTTTCCACGAGAGCCGGCGGCCGCTGGCGGAGACCCGGCTGGTCGGCCGGGAAGCGGCCTTCGCATGACGGCCCCCGACAGCGGGGAAGCGGTGAACGCCGGGGTGAGCGCCGGGGCGACTGTCGTGGGCGGTGTGCGCGCGGCGCGGGAGCACGACAGCGCCGCCAAGCATGTCTCGGGCGCCGCGATCTATACCGACGACATCCCGGAGCCGCCGGGCACGTTGCAGGTCTATCTCGCGCGCAGCGAACGCGCCCATGCGCGGGTTGTGTCGATGGACCTGGAGGCAGTCCGGCAGAGCGAGGGCGTCGCGGCTGTGATGACGGCCGGCGACATTCCCGGTACCAACGATGTCAGCCCGATGGCCGGGGACGATCCGTTCTTCCCGGCCGCCATCGTCGAATATTTCGGCCAGTCGCTGTTCGGCGTCGCCGCGGAGACCGTCGAGCAGGCGCGGGCCGCCGCCGCGAAAGCTACGGTCGTCTACGAAGACCTGCCGGCTTTACTCACCATTGACGACGCGATGGCGGCAGAGAGTCTCCTGGAGCCGCCCTACACGATGGCAAAGGGCGACGCGGCGGCAGCCATTGCGACGGCGCCGCACGCCATCGAAGGCCGGATCGAGATCGGCGGGCAGGAGCATTTCTATCTGGAAGGCCAGGCGGCGCTCGCCGTCCCCGGCGAGGACGAGGACATCGCCGTCCACTGTTCGAGCCAGCATCCGAGCGAGATCCAGCACACGGTCGCCAAGGTGCTGGGTGTGCCGAACCATTCGGTCACGGTGGAAGTGCGCCGGATGGGCGGCGGCTTCGGCGGCAAGGAAAGCCAGGGCAATCTGCCGGCAGCCGCGGCAGCGCTGGCGGCCCGGCTCACCGGCCGGCCGGCGAAATGCGTCTACGACCGCGACGACGACATGATCATCACCGGCAAGCGGCACGATTTCCGCATCGACTATCGTGTGGGTTTCGACGAGTCCGGCCGCATCCTGGGCGTCGAGTTCGACCAGGCGCTGCGCTGCGGCATGTCGTGGGACCTTTCGGGGCCGATCGCCGATCGTGCGATGTTCCATGCCGACAACTGCTACAGCCTGCCGAACGCGAGGATTACCTCGTACCGCTGCAAGACCAACACCCAGTCCAACACGGCCTTCCGCGGTTTCGGCGGGCCGCAGGGCATGGTCGGGATGGAACGGGCGATCGACCACATCGCCGCGACTCTCGGCATGGACCCGGCGACGGTCCGCGCCATCAATTTCTATCCTCATAAGGACAGCGAGGGCGACGAAGGAAAGATCGCGCCCTACGGCATGGTGGTGGAAGACTGTATCATCGGGGATATTTGGTCGGAACTGACCGAAATTTCCGATTATACGAAAAGGCGGGAAGAAATCCGGGCCTGGAACCGGAAAAGCCCGGTCCTGAAGCGCGGCATCGCCATGACGCCGGTGAAATTCGGCATCTCCTTCACCAACACGACGCTGAACCAGGCCGGCGCGCTGGTCCATGTCTACAATGACGGCTCGATCCACCTGAACCACGGCGGCACGGAAATGGGCCAGGGCCTGTTCATCAAGGTGGCGCAGGTCGTGGCGTCGGAGTTTCAGGTCGATCTCGACCGGGTGAAGATTACCGCCACGACGACCGGCAAGGTGCCGAACACCTCGGCGACCGCCGCCTCCTCCGGCTCGGACCTCAACGGCATGGCGGCAAAGGACGCGGTCGGCAAAATCAAGCGCCGGCTCGCCGATTTCCTCGCCGAGCGATATCAGGCGAAACCGGCCGATGTCCGCTTCGAAGCCGGCCGTGTCTATGTTGGCACGGAATCGCTGACGTTCGACGAGGCGATCGGCAAGGCCTATGCCGCGCGGGTCTCGCTGTCCGCCACCGGCTTCTACGCGACGCCAAAAATCCGCTGGGACAAGGCGACGGCGCAGGGCCGGCCGTTCTTTTATTGCGCCTACGGCGCCGCCGTCGCCGAAGTAGCGATCGACACGCTGACCGGGGAGAACCGCCTGCTGCGCGTCGATATCCTGCACGATGTCGGCAAGTCCCTAAATCCGGCGATCGATCTCGGCCAGATCGAGGGAGGCTTCGTGCAGGGCGCCGGCTGGCTGACCACGGAGGAACTGGTGTGGGACGACCGGGGCCGGCTGATGACCCATGCACCCTCGACCTACAAGATCCCGGCCTGCTCGGACCGCGCGCCGGTGATGAACATCGCCCTGTTCAGCCGCGGCGAAAATGTCGAAGACACGATCTATCGCTCCAAGGCGGTCGGCGAACCGCCCCTGATGCTGGGCATTTCCGCCCTGATGGCCCTGTCCGACGCGGTGGCGAGCGTCGGCGGCTACCGGACCTATCCGTTCCTCGATACGCCGGCGACGCCGGAGCGGGTGCTGTTCGCGGTCGAGCGGGTGCGCCAGGAGTCTGGAGCGGCGTCATGACCGCAACATGGCTCGATGCCGTGCGCGAGCGGACGAAAGTTGCCGGGGATCTGGTCTCGGTGATCGTCGCCGCCGCCGAGGGGTCCGCGCCCCGGGAGGCTGGCGCCTGGATGCTGGTCGACCGCGACGGGCAGGGCGGCACCGTCGGCGGCGGCCGGCTGGAATGGGAAGCGAGCCGGACAGCCCGCGCCATGCTCGACGAACCGGCCGCCCCGTGGCGGCGCGCGCTGCGCGATTATCCCCTCGGGCCGGACCTGGAGCAGTGCTGCGGCGGCTTCGTGCGCCTGCTCTACGAGCGCGTCGGCGCGGCGGAACTGGCGCAGTTGCCGGCAGCATTGCCCGCCGGCGGGTTCCTGTTGCATCCGGTTGCGGGCGGCGCGGCGGTCGAATTCGTGGCCGACCGGCGCACGGCCAAGACGCTGCCCTTCCCGGTCGCCAAGATTGCGGCGGAGATCCTGTCTGGTCAGGCTCCGCGCGCGACCGCGCTGATGGAGGCTGAGACGGAAAGCTGGCTACTGCACCCGGTCGAGGCGCCCGGCCGGCCGCTCTACCTGTTCGGCGCCGGCCATGTCGGCCGCGCGATTGCGCGGACGCTCGAAGGACTGCCCTTCGCCGTGACCTGGATCGATACCGACGCGGCGCGTTTTCCGGCAGGGCTTCCGGCAGATGTCCGGCGCCTGGTGTCGGACGATCCCGCAGCGGTCGCTACCGCGGCGCCCGACGGCGCGTTCCATCTGGTGCTGACCTATTCGCACGCGCTGGATTTCGACATCTGCTGCGCCCTGCTCGCCGATAACCGGTTCGGTTTTGCCGGGCTGATCGGCTCCGAGACTAAGCGCGCCCGCTTCTTCAAACGGTTCCGCGACGCCGGGATCGGCGAGGCCGCGCTCGCCCGGCTGACCTGCCCGATCGGCATTGCGGGCATCGCCGGCAAGGAGCCTGCGACGATAGCCGTCACGGTCGTGGCGCAGCTTCTGCATCGACTCTCCGCAACGGACGCCGTAAGCGGGTCGGATGAACGGCGTGCCTGAGCCCCTTCTGCAACTCGACGGCATCACCCGGGCGTTTCCCGGCGTCCTGGCGAACGATGACATCTCGTTCAACGTCGGCGAGGGCGAAATCCATGCCTTGCTGGGCGAAAACGGCGCCGGCAAATCCACCCTGGTGAAGATTATCTACGGCGTCCTGCGGCCCGACGCCGGCACGATGACGCTGCGCGGTCGGCCCTTTGCCCCGCACCGGCCCTCGGAGGCACGGGCCGAAGGCATCGGCATGATCTTCCAGCATTTCTCGCTGTTCGAAGCCCTGAGCGTCGCCGAGAATATTACGCTCGGCATCGCGCCGGAGCTGGCGAAGGGCGACCTGCGCGGCCGTATCATCGACGTCTCGGGCCGCTACGGCCTGCAGCTGGACCCGGACCGCATGGTCGGCGATCTCTCCGTCGGCCAGCGCCAGCGGGTTGAGATCGTGCGCTGCCTGCTGCAGGACCCGCGTCTGATCATCATGGACGAGCCGACCTCGGTCCTGACGCCGCAGGAAGTGGCCGTCCTGTTCGAGACGCTGCGCCGGCTGGCCGGCGAAGGTCGTTCGATCCTCTACATCTCGCACAAGCTGGAGGAAATCCGGGCGCTGTGCCACCACGCCACCATCCTGCGTGGCGGCCGGGTGGTTGCAACCTGCACGCCGAGCGAGGAGACCGCCCGCAGCCTGGCCGAGATGATGATCGGCGAGACCCTCAGCCCGCCGACGACCGGCCGCCGGACCCCCGGCGAGGTCAGGCTGACCCTGGACCGGCTGTCGATGGCGGCCGAAAAGCAGTTCGGCACCGATCTGCAGGAGATCGGCCTGGAGGTGCGGGCAGGCGAAGTCGTCGGGATTGCCGGCGTGGCCGGCAACGGGCAGACGCTCCTGACCTCGGCCCTGATCGGCGAGTCGCTGGCCAGCCGGCCGGATGCCATCCTCCTCGACGGCCGGCCGATTGGCCGCATGCCGCCGGATGGCCGGCGCAAGGCCGGCATGTGTTGCGTGCCGGAAGAGCGGCTGGGCCACGCCGCCGTACCGGACATGACGCTGACCGAAAACGTCATCCTGTCGGCCCGGGCGCGCAAGAAGCTGTCGCGCAACAGCTTCCTGAACCTGCGCGCCTGCGCGCGCTACGCCGAAGATGTCGTGGCCCGCTTCAGCGTCAAGACAGCCGGGGTCGATCGCGCCGCGCGCAGCCTGTCCGGCGGCAATCTGCAGAAATTCGTCGTCGGCCGCGAAATCATGCAGGCGCCGAGCGTGCTGGTCGCGTGCCAGCCGACCTGGGGCGTCGATGCCGGCGCCGCCGCCTTCATCCACGAGGCGCTGATCCAACTGGTCCGGGACGGGACGGCCGTTCTGGTGATTTCCCAGGATCTGGACGAGCTGTTCGCGATCAGCGACCGCATTGCGGTGATTGCCAACGGGCGCCTGTCGCAAGCCGACCCGGTCGATACGCTTACCACCGAGCAGATAGGCCTGCGCATGGGCGGGCAGGCGGGCGGGCAGGCCGGTACGGTGGCGGGCGCGCCGGCGGCGGAAGCCGCCCATGCTTAGGCTCGAGCCGCGGCGCGAGCCTTCGAAGACAATGCAGGTGCTGACGCCGGTCTTGGCCGTCGTCCTGACGATACTGGCCGGCCTCGTCCTGTTCGCGATCATGGGCAAAGATCCGTTCCGGGCGATCTGGCTGATCTTTTTCCAGCCGCTGACCAGCGCCTATTCGCTCGCCGAACTGACGGTGAAGGGCACGCCATTGATCCTGATCGGCACCGGGCTGGCGATGGGCTTCCGCGCCGGCGTGTGGAATATCGGCGCGGAGGGCCAGTTCGTCATCGGCGCGCTGGCCGGCGGCAGCGTGGCGCTGGCGCTGCACGGCTCGTCCGGCATCTGGGTCCTGCCGCTGATGTGCATCGCGGGCGCGCTGGGCGGCATGGCCTGGGCGGCGATCCCGGCCTTTCTGCGCACCCGCTTCAACGCCAACGAAATCCTGACCAGCCTGATGCTGGTCTATGTCGCGATCCTGTTGCTGAGCGCGCTGGTCCACGGGCCCTTGCGCGATCCGGAAGGCATGAATTTCCCGGAAAGCCGCCTGTTCGAAGATTCGATGACCCTGCCCCTCCTGATCGAAAGCACGCGCGCGCATCTCGGTTTCATTATTGCGTTGGTGGCGATCGGCATCGCCTGGCTGTTCCTGGAACGGCACCTGCTGGGCTTCCAGATCAAGGTGCAGGGCCAGGCGCCGCCGGCGGCGCGCTTTGCCGGCTATTCGGAAAAGCGCATCGTCTGGCTGTGCCTGCTGACCTCGGGCGGTCTCGCCGGTCTCGCCGGCACATTCGAAGCCGCCGGTCCGGTCGGCCAACTCGTCCCGGCTTTGCCGATCGGCTACGGCTTTACCGCAATCATCGTGGCGTTTCTCGGCCGCCTGCATCCCTTCGGCATCCTGCTCGGCGGCCTGCTGATGGCGCTCACCTATATCGGCGGCGAGGGGGCCCAGATCGCTATGAGCCTGCCCAGCGCGACGACGCGGGTGTTCCAGGGCATGCTGCTGTTCTTCCTGCTGGCGATGGATGTGCTGGTCGGCGCGCGCATCCGCTGGAGCCCGCGGCAGGCAGCGGGCTGAGGGCGGCATGGACCTGGTCGTCAACATCATGCTCGGCATCATCGTCGCCGCGACTCCGCTGGTCTTCGCCGCGATCGGCGAACTCGTGGTGGAGAAGGCCGGCGTGCTCAATCTCGGCCTCGAGGGCATGATGATCGTCGGCGCAATTGCCGGATTCTCGGTCACCATCGACAGCGGCAACTATCTGGCCGGCATCGCCGCTGCCCTGGTTACGGGCGCCCTGATGGCGCTGCTTTTCGGAATTCTCACTCAAAGTCTGCTCGCCAACCAGGTTGCCACCGGCCTGGCACTCACCATATTCGGGCTCGGCGTTGCCGCCCTGTGGGGGCAGGATTATTCGGGCAAGGCCGCCGGAAATTTCCCGAAACTGGATCTGCCGGTGCTGAGCGACCTGCCGCTGGTCGGCAAACTGATCTTCGGCCAGGACTATCTGGTCTACCTCTCCGTTCTGCTGGTCGTCGGTGTATCCTGGTTCTTCAGAAAAACCCGCGGCGGCTTGATTCTCCGGGCAATCGGGGAAAACCACGACGCCGCCCACGCCATCGGCTATCCGGTGGTGTTCTACCGCTATCTGGCCCTGCTGTTCGGCGGCGCCTGCGCCGGACTGGGCGGGGCCTATCTTTCTGTGGTGCAGACGCCGTTCTGGGTGGAGGGCATGACCGCCGGCCGGGGCTGGATCGCACTGGCGCTGGTGGTGTTCGCCGCCTGGCGGCCGGGCCGGGCACTGTTCGGCGCCTACCTGTTCGGCGGGATCACGATTCTGCAACTGCACAGCCAGGGATTCGGTGTTAGTGTGGAGGCCCAGTATCTTGCGATGCTGCCCTATCTGGCGACCATCGCGGTGCTGGTTATGATTTCCAGCGACCGGCTGAAGGTAAAGCTGAACGCGCCGGCCTGTCTTGCCCAACCTTTCCGCGCGGCGACCTGAATCGCCGCCGGTTCGCAACCTCGATCCTTACAACCAGACAAAAGGGAGGCACCCGATGAGGTATCAATCGTTCACCAAACTTGCTGCGGTCGCGTTGGCCGCCGCCGCCATCGTTGCGGCGCCGGCCGCCGTTCAGGCCAAGACAATGAAGGTCGGCTTCGTCTATGTCGGCCCGATCGGCGATCACGGCTGGTCCTATCAGCACCATCAGGGCCTGCTTGCCGTGCAGAAAGCCTACGGCGACAAGGTGCAGACTACCCATGTCGAGAAGGTCGCTGAGGGCCCGGACAGCGAGCGTGTGATCAGGCAGCTGGCACAGCAGGGCCACGAGATCATCTTCACGACGTCCTTCGGCTTCATGAACCCGACAATCAAGGTCGCAAAACAATTCCCGAAGGTTAAGTTCGAACACAATTCGGGATTCAAGCGGGCGAAGAACGTCGCCACCTACAACATCCGCTTCTACGAAGGCCGGTATGTCGCGGGCATCGTCGTCGGCAAAATGACCAAGTCCAACACCATCGGCTACATCGCGTCCTTCCCGGTTCCGGAAGTGGTCAGGGGCATCAACTCGGCGTATCTCGGCGCGAAATCGGTCAACCCGAAGGTCAAATTCAAGATCGTTTGGGTCAGCACCTGGTTCGATCCGGGCAAGGAGGCCGCCGCCGCCAAGGCGCTGGCCGACCAGGGCGCCGACGTGATCTTCCAGCACACGGATTCGCCCGCCGCCATGAAGCTGGCCGAGCAGCGCGGCATCAGCGCCATCGGCCAGGCCTCCAACATGATGGCCTTCGGGCCGAAGGCCCAGCTCACGGCCCTGGTGAACAACTGGGGGGACTACTATATCGCGCGGATCAAGGCGGTAATGGACGGCACCTGGAAGTCGACCGACACATGGGGCGGCCTCGGCGCCGGCATGCTGAATATTGCCAAGATGAACGCCCGGGTTCCGGCCGATGTGCAGAAGATGGCGGCGAAGGCCCAGGCCGATATTGCCAGCGGCAAATTTCATCCGTTCACCGGCCCGCTGAACAAGCAGGACGGCAAACCGTTCCTGAAAGCCGGCGAGAAGATCGCCGACGGCGCGCTCAGCGGGATGAACTTCTACGTCCAGGGCATCGAGGGGTCGCTGCCGAAATAAGCGCCCCTCTCCCGAGCGACACAGAAAGGGCCCGGCTCGCCGGGCCCTTTTCTTGTCTGGGCCGTTTCCTGTTGCAGCCTGGCGCCGCGCTGCCGTCGCAACGCTTTTCCCCGCTCAGCCGGGTAGCCTCCCTTCGTCGTCGATGAGCGAAAGGCGGTTCTCGTCGCCTGTATTCCATCGCCAGAGCACGAGATTCGCGGGCGTTGCGCCCGGTGCAAAACTCCGGACGAGCAGGCCGGCATAGCCGCTATCGAAAAGTTTCGTTGCGAATTCCTGAGTCGTCACCCTCTCGCCCGCATTCATCTTCAGCCGCCGGCCCGGATCGCCGATTTCGTCAGGCGTCATGGTCCAGGCAGCCAGGGCGTCCCGATCGCGCGTATCGAATATCGGACGGATTTCGGCCTCGTAGGCAAGAAGCAGCGTCGGCTGGAGGTGCCCGGCCTGGTTGGCTTCGCGGATCGCCGTCTCGGGCGCCAGCGCCGTGTAGAGGGCTTCCGTCCCCCTCCTGTTGAACCGCCCGCCATATATCGCCGCCGGCCATCCATAATCGCGCGTCCGCGAACTGCTGCCCTGGGCCTATAACGCCACGTCAAACTGAAATCTAGGTGGGCCGCTCGCACCGCTTACTGATCACCTTGCGCACCGGGTGTCGGCGATGCGGCAGTTGCGGTTGGCGGATCTGCATGTCGACATCGCATATCTCTGGGCAATGGATGGCGATGTGCCCCACCCCGAGCCATAGCCATTGTTGTCGCCGATGGCCAATGCGCCGCAGGCGTCGCGGAACCAGACGATTTCTCTGCAGTTGCGGCCGCCCCTCCTGCGACACTCTCCAACGGCCCTGTTCCTGGCCGCGGATAGGCTGTTGTAGCTCCAAGCCATCCCCCAGGCATAGCGGCCGCCGGATTCCTGGCTGAAGACGATCGAGCCGTAGCGACTCTGGGCGGACGCGGGGACGGAGACCAAGGCAAGCGCGCCAGCGAGCAGCAGGAAGACAAGTAGGTTCGTCAGTCGATTCATCGAATTTTCCCCTCGCCATGAGCCAAGCCCGACGGTCCGGTCATCAATCCACTCCGGTACCTGAACCTATCGGGACCATACGGAGCGGAGACATCCTAAGTTCGATCCCTGGCTTGGGTCAACGCACGCTAGCTCGCTGTCGGTAACACGGGATATGTCCGGTCCATGTACCAGATGATCTGTCCGGTTTTAGAAGGTTTCCAGGCCATGGCGGGTCTGGATGCGTCGGACGGAGCAGGCACAGGGGCTGAGATTGATGAAGTTCGAAGAAGTGTACGGTCGCACCCGCTACGGTGTGCTGGGCTAGGCGGAGGCGGCGGAGATCCTCGGCGTCTCGGAGCGCACCTTCCGGCGCTGACGGGATCGCTACGAGGCGGAGGGGGCGGAGGGCCTGTACGAGACCGCCGTCTGGTTCGGGTCGCGGCGCGCCGCGTGCCGGTGGACGAGGTGGCGCGGGTGCTTGAGCTGTTCGAAACCCGCTACTGGGACTTCACCGCCAAGCACTTCCACGAGGAGCTGGTGGCGGAGCATGGCTGTGAGCGCAGCAACAACTGGGTGCGGCTGACCTTGCAGGTCCATGGGCGCCGGCGCGTAGCGCCGCGCCGTGGCGCGCGCCGGCGCAAACGCGCCCGTCGCGCGCTGCCCGGCATGATGGCGCACCAGGACGGCTCACGGCATGAGTGGCTCGCCGGCCGGCCGCCGCTCGACCTGATCGTCACCATGGACGACGCCACGAGCGAGATCTACTCGGCCTTCTTCGTCGAGGAGGAGGGCACAATGTCGAGCTTCCGGGCCCTTGCCGAGGTGATCCGGGAGCGCGGGCTGTTCTGCTCGCTCTATGCCAACCGGGCCAGCCACTACTGGCACACGCCCGAAGCGGGCGGTGAGGTGGCGCCGGAAAATCGGACAGGTCGCTAACCTGACTTATTCATCGGAGGCGGAGTTTATCGGTTGATTTTGTGTGCGCGTGGCTTTGCGTTCGGCGCCTTGCGGTGCCGGGATTTGAGGTTGGCGGTGTCTGGGTTTGGGGTTGAACGGGCTCGGGTTCTCGGGGCACGGCGCCCCGGCGATCGGGGGCCCGAGGCCGCGAGACGCCCGGCCAGCAGGCGGAACAGGGCGGCATCCGGACAGGCCGAAGCGAAGTGGATGCGGATGCGGGCGGCCCCTTCGGCAAGCTCAGGGCAGGCTTTCTCGACAACGCGGGCGCCGACCTTGAGCAGGTTCTTTCTGAGGGTTGCGAACTCGGCCCAGGCGCGAGCGGCATCCTGCGGGGCACGGCATCCTGCGGGGCACGGCATCGCGGGGCACGGCATCGCTGCGGGGCACGGCATCGCGCAGGGCACGGCATCGCGCAGGGCGAGCATCAGCCAGTAGGCCGCGGTGTGCAGGACGAGGCGGAACTGGTTGGCGATCGGGCTCTGGCAAGAGGTCCGGTCCGAGGCGAGCTGGCCCTTGTGCAGCTTGATGAGGTTCTCGGCCTGGCCGCGGGCGCAGTAAATATCTTCGCAGTAAATATCTTCATAGGGATGGCGGGCGTCTCCGCCGAGCGAGGTGACGATGTAGCGGGCGTCGAAGCCCCGCGCGCTTGCCTCCAGCCGGGCGACGACCCGGCGCTGGCGGCCCCAGGACCGGGCGGCGTAGGCGAACGCGGCGAAGCCCCGCATCCTGCCCGCGCCGGCCTCGGCGCGGCGCCCCCTGAGGTCGTCGGCGACCTCGTATGAGAGGCGGTGCGACACGCTGTTGCCGGCCAGGCCGAAGATGTAGTCGACGCCGTTGTCCTCGCACCAGGCCATGGCCTCGGTCCGTCCGTAGTGGCTGTCTCCCCGGAAGGTGAGCCGGGTGCGCGGCCAGTGCCGGCGGATGCGGCGCACCAGGTGC